>CAVSUJ010000002.1:0-2483544 GCA_963731205.1 uncultured Actinomycetota bacterium
CGCATCGCTGACCTCGGCGTACGTCAGGTCACAGGGATCGACGACCGTGCTGATACCGCCCCGACACCACGAGCCTCGTCTGTGCGACGGAGGACACGGCTAAACGGTGTTGTCGACGCGCTGGCGGTCGACGCTTTCGGTGGGTGCGACAGCATGGGTTCGCCTTGTGGGATACCAGGCCCGCGGCGGTGTCGTTAAGGAGCTGTTGGATCGCCACAGCAGGCCGAGCGAGATAAACGTGATGCTCATTGCGGTGGGCAGGTTTGCGTAGAACAGCGAGTAAAAGGGCGCGAGATAGAGCACGAGCCGCGCGGCTGTTCCTTCGGGTGATCGATCGCCCCGGTAGTGGAAGGCGACGAGCACGAAGAATCCGACGAAGAAGAACGCACCGAGAAAGCCGTTGGAGATCAGGATCTCCCAGATTTCGCCGGTGCTGCCGATAGGCCGGTTGCCGCAGGCGGGGCAGGCGGCCGTCTTCCCGATAGCGATGGATGAGGGGCTGCCCAGGGCCGATCGGCCGGTACCCCATCCGATGATGGGCGACTTTTCGGCCGCCGTCACGGCCTGGGTGTCAAGGCTGGCTCGGATGCTGTTGCTGTCGCCATGCTGCAACCGCTGGCTGACGATGGTGTTCAGCGGCGTCAGCGTGAAGACCAGTGCGCCTATGGCGACGAGACCCATCGCCCCAGCCAGCAGGCCCACTCGGCCGCGGGCGGCGAGCTTGAAGAGGACGAACACGAGCGAGAGTCCCAGGCCGATCCACAGTCCGCGGTTGAGCGAGTAGATCGCGGGAATCGCCGCAACGCAGCACACCACGATCGTCCAGCGCCTGCTGCGCCGCGAACCATAGACCCAGGCGACGACGATGAACCAGATCAACAACAACGAGAAGTTGTTGCCCCAGTAGTTCGTATAGGCGTACGGAGCCTTAGGGCGCGGTGACGTGTAGCCCAGCACGTCCTGCACCTGTGAGAAGCCGGGATGGACCAGTTGCTGCACATAGAAGTTCGAGCTGACGCCGTGCGGAAGGATCATCTCGAATGGCGAGGTGAACGACACATTGCCGAGCAGGACACCCAGTAGGCCGCCGACAACGGTTACCCCGAAAAGGAAACCGAGCATCCGATAGACCCTGCGGGTCGGGAGCTCCGCCTCGGTCAGGTTGCCCACGTACAGCAGGACGATCGTGACGGTCAGCATGTCGATGAGGCGGACCGCCCAGCCGGTGTAGCCGCCGCTGCCGGCGAGCGTCCCGTCCAGGTGTTCGCCGATCATGAGTCCGCCAACGACGACCCACACCATCAGCGCGAGCCAAAGCCCGAAGTAGGGGGGAACGCGGATCGGGCGCTGGCGGCGCCAGAGTTGATAGGCCATCGGAACCGCCAGAAGCGGCCAGCTGAACTCGCCCAGACCTAATGCCCAGAAGACCGGGAAACCCACCAGGACGGTCTGCAAGGGCCACGCCGGATCGCGAAACCAGAGTCGAACGCGTCCGTGCCGTGGGCCGAGTGCCGTGCCGGTGGAGATGGGACGCACGCCAGCGACAGGAACGCCGGCAAGCTGCGGCCGACCCAGGTCCGCCCCGGTAAGCACATCATCCGACGAAACCCTGGTCACGGGTTTCCGATCGGCATGCCGATCGGAGATTCAACTCCGATCAACGACCTTCGGCGAGCCCGGTGAGGGATCGGGAGTCACCTGACGGCAGATGTCGACGCCTTCGCGAATCGAGCTTTCGTGTCGGCCGACCGTCCAGCCCGTTTCTCACGCCTCGCGCAAGATCGCGGCGGTGTCGAGGTTCTGCTGGCAGCGGGGTCGGTGGCAGTCAGGGTTATTGGGCGACGCGGCGAATAGGCCATACGGCCGAACGCCCGTACGCCATCCGGTCACGAATGCGTCAAGTTCAGAGTATTGGTCACCTTTTGGCTTTCATCATGGTTCCGTTAGAGATCACGTCCTTGACCGTTGGGGAGTCACGGTGAATCTGCTGGCCCTGCTGTATTTCATTCCGCTCGTGGTCATCGTGGCCGTAGGTGGCCTCGTTGCCTGGCGGGTGAAGCCTGCCGGTGCCGAGGTGCCAGCGAGACGGCGGCGCATCCCTGGGCTGGTCGCCCGGCTTGACCCCGCATTCGGACGGATCTCGGGGTGCATCCTCGTGCTGGCTGCAGGGACTGGTCTGAGCATCGCGCTGGTCTGGCCCGTCGGTTACTGGGCGCGCAACTTCAACCCGACAGATCACAAGGTCTACAACTGGGTTCTCGTGCATGCCAACCTGTCCTGGCTGCACTCGGCGATGCGCCTGCTGACGGAAATGAGCAACAACCGCCAAACCCAGGTGGTCGCCGCATTCTTCATGGTTGCCCTGACCATCGTCTGGTTCTTCCATCGCCGCGGCCTGGTGGTGCTGGCGCCAGCCGTGATGATCATGGCGGCGTACGAGATCGAGCACCAGCTTCAGCACACCCTGAAGCTGCTCGCGCATCGCTCGACAGTCGTTCCCACAGGCGTCGGCAGCTTCCCGTCAGGTGGATGCGCCCGGATGATCAGCGTCTACGGGTTGATCATCTACCTGCTGCTTCGCCGGTTCGGAAAGACCCGCAGCAAGATCGCAGTCGCGGCCTGGACGTTGCTCGGCGTCGCCACCTACACCGAGGCCTACTCGCGGCTGTATCAGGGCAGGCACTGGATCAGCGACATCATCGGGGGTCTGTTCTTCGGTGTGATCCTGCTCTTCGCGTTCATCGCTGCAACACAGCTGCTCGACCGTCCTGACCGCAACGCAGCCTCGGAAGCCTCCACCGACGCGACGTTCGTCGGCACCGCGGCGCCCGTGGGCACGTATGCACCGCCGGCCGCCGATCCTGCTGCCTCCCTCGAAACCCAGGGTTCGCAACACAACGCCGAACAGCCTTGAGTCATTGGAGTTGACCAAGCGGCGGTGCGTGTCGATCGGACTCGCCGCTGCCGGAGGCGTCTGGCTCGGGATCAACAAGTCGGTCGGCGAAGGCCGCACGCTGATCTGGATATCGACAGGTCACGGTCTGACCACCGCCGACGTGCTCTCGCTCGCCGCCTTTGCAGCCGCCGGGCTTCTGTGGGTACCCGCGACAGATGGCCGGCACGCAGCCCGCGACTTCGCTACCAATAAGAGGTAACGGCCAGTGGCAGAGCCCCCTTGCGTCGGACGCACCGGAGCTGCGGTCAGGCGAACGCCAGCAGAGGAAGCGCTGTGACCCGGCGCGGCTCCGACGAAGTGTCGCTGGACATCGTCCTGGCGCTAGTGGTCGGTGTCCCGATCGGCATCCTTGTGGCCGCTGTGGTCGGTGGTATCGGCTGGCTGACCCGTCGCGACCTTTCTGGTGTCGCCGGCTGGTTCGGTATCGCAGCCGCCGCCGTTGCCGTCGCCGTGGCCCTCCGGCGGTGGGAGCACTCCCGGCGGCCGCAGGAGGCACAGCGGTGAGGGAGAAAATGTCCTGCTGGACTAGCAACCTTTGAGCAATTCCCTGCATCTAGTTGGGGAGCTCGAAGGGACGGAATGGACGCAGAGCAGGAAGAGCGTTTCCGCGCGTGGGCAGCGGCCAGAATCGGCCGGCTGCACCGCACGGGGTACTTGCTGTGCGGCGACTGGCACGAGGCCGAAGAGTTGGTGCAGGACGCGCTGGCGCGAGCGTTCGTGCATTGGCGCCGGGTGGAAGCGAGCGCCAGCCCTGACGCGTACGTCCGAAAGATTCTGCTCAACGAGGCACGAACGCGTTGGCGTCGCAACCGCAAACAGCAGCACCTGTTCGAATCCGTGACTTTCAGCGTCAGTGACGGGGCCCAGGAACGCGCGGTCCAGGACGAGCTGATGGCCGCTCTGCGCAAGCTGCCCAAGCAGCAGCGGGCGGCCCTCGTCCTGCGCTACTTCGAGCAACTGTCGGAGGCCGAAACCGCAGCAGCACTGGGCTGTTCCGTCGGGACCGTGAAGAGCACCACGCACCGCGCCGTCAACGCGCTCCGACTCCTTCTGACTTCGGAGGCAGACCAATGTTGAACGACCAGATCTCCGAGGCGCTGGAGCGAGCGGCTGACGTTCAGCCCTACGTTCCGGACGCCGGTGAGGCGCTGCGCCGCGGGAAGAAGTTGCGATCGCGGCGCCGAAACCTGGCTGTCGCCGGGAGCGTGCTGGCTGTCGTCGCCATCGTCGCCGGCATAGTCGTCGCTCTGCCTGCGTCGCGTTCTCAGACGGCAACGGTCTCCCCCGCACCTGCGACGACCGCTCCGTCGACGACGGTCACGCCACCGTCGTCACCAAGAACCCTGGCAGATCCGTCTCTCGTAAAGCAGGTGACCACGCTTCCGGCGGCGCTCTTCTCGGCGGTGAAGCCGAGTTCGCTGATCGGCCTGATGAAGGTCGACGGGACCCGGCTAACCGATGGCGGTAAGCCGGTCGTGTTCTGGGACGGTGCCGAGTACTGCCCGTATTGCGCGATCGAGCGCTGGCCGCTCGTGGTCGCGCTCTCCCGCTTCGGCAGCTGGTCCTCGCTCAGCACCACGACGTCGTCGAGTTCCGACACTCCCGCCAGCCTCGCCACGTTCACCTTCTACGGCGCGAGCTACAGCAGCCCGTACATCGCGTTTCAGTCGGTCGAGACAATGACGAATCGGCCGGTGGGTAACGGCTACCAGCCGCTGCAAAGCCCGACCCCCGAGCAATCAGCTCTCGTCAACCGATACGACCACGGCGGCGGGATCCCGTTCATCGACTTCGGCAACACCTTCACCCTGATCGGGGCGAGCTACGACTACTCGATACTCCAAGGGAAATCGGTCAGCCAGATCGCAGCGGAGCTCTCTGACACCACCACTGCCGTCAGCGAGAACGTCCTCGGGGTGGCAAACCAGATGACCGCCGCCATCTGCACCCTCACCGGTGACCAACCCACCTCCGTCTGCGACAGCGTCCCCATCACCGCGCTGCGAGAGTCAATTAGGCGCTGACGGGCGAACGACAGCGGGGTCAGGGCGAGATTCAAGCGTGGGTCTGGTCTGGATCACGGCGCAATTTCGCGGGCCGGAAACGCCAGCGCCGATGAGCGGCCGACGCGGCTACCGAGCCGCGGCGAGGACGACGGCAGCGGAATGGGGATCAGCGGACACCGGTGAGCAAGTCTGCTATCGGGCGGCAAGGATCACCCGAGAGCTATCTGCGAGACCAGGCTGGGTGACGATCGCCCAGGGTCGAGGCGCTGGGGAGCTGGCCGCTTGGGGCTCGCGTTTCTACTGGGCTCCGTAGGTAACGAAGAGGAGTGTGGGACCACTTCGAGGCGGTCGTCTCCCCGGCTCGACGGGTCCCCGGTGCGCGCGCGCATGGCGGCCGGAACTGCCAATGAGCTCGGAAAGAACGCCATCGAGCTCGAGGCGGCCACCAGTGGGACGCGCTGGCGAGCTACGGGAATGAGGCGCCAAGGGCTAATGCCAAACAGGCGCTGCTGATCGCAGCCGAGGGCACCACTGCAGGTGTAGATGAAGTCCGATGGCGAGTAGACACCGCCGAACCCGCTGAATCATCGCCAAACCAGTGGAGCGACATGCATGCCCACCAAGGAGATCCGGAAGGCGGTCGCGCACGCCTGATGATCGCATCGGTACCGCACAAGCATGACTCTTCGGAAGCTCGTCGGGTACGGAGCGAGTGAGCCTCCAAGCCGCGTTGCGACGGCGCATCAGAGCTCTCGCAGGTAGTCGGCCGTGAAGAAAGAGTCGATCTGCCACAGCTGAACTGCGCAGTAGACCGCAGGGCGCGTGAGCCGACACGTGCTCAGCGATGCGGGTCACGAGCCTCAAGCCGAGCGACAAACATGCTGGAGTGGCGCCTGCACAACGCGAAGGGGCCGGCTCCTCGATGGCTGCGATCGACGAACCGGTGGGGCCGTCCAGGAGGAAATCGCGGAAGTCAACCGAAACGTCTGAGACCGAATTGCAGCCGCCACGTGACCCAAGTCCTCGAGACCCGAGCTGGCCGTTTGACGAACCCCCGAACCGCCGATCGCCCGCGCCCATCGTCTGATGGCATCGACGGAGAGGGATAGCATCGCTAGCCGCTCGACCGTACGGCGATCAGTCGTCGAGAGTTCGATGCGAGGCACGTGTCAGATTTCACGCGACGATGAGTGATATCCACGGGCAGTTGAGTTGCACATCGCGCGACGGCAGCGATCAAGGGCGCATGGGTTCGCTGGATGTCTGTCCATCGATGACAGCGGGTCGCGCAGTCTGACGAAGAACCAATCGGTGCGCACGGCAACCTCTATCCACAAGGACCCTGGTCGGCGAGAGGGCGGAGCAGAAAGCCCGGGTCATTTCCCGGCCGCAGAACGATCGCATTGTGGTCAGCATATCCGTGGTTTCGCGCGATGTTCGGCGCCCGGTGCGAGAAATCCGCTGGCCGAGTTCCTGTGAGTCCGAAGATTCGTCCAGGTCAAGGCATTTGTCCCTCACGGTGAGCAGCTAGATCGTCACGGCTCGTGGTACCCGAGGCAGAACCCTTGCGTCTATCGCGGCCCGGTCGTCATCATCGCGGCTAAATGTCACGACGATGTGAGGTTGATGTAAATGACGATCTCGGGGTGGGCGTCGAAGAGGCTCGCGCGAACGATCGCGGTACTCGTGGGGCTGGCGGTGGCTCTGCCGGTAATGGTCGGGACGCAGCCCGCCTTTGCGGGCGACCGGCCGACCGACGTCGCCTTCGTGAAGGCCAATCCGATCGTGAAACTCCACCACGGTGGTTCGACGCTGGTCAGAACGCGGGTTCGCTGCGTGCCAGGCTGGCAGCCCAGCGACCTGACCGTCCATGTCGCACAGACCAGTGGCGCTTACGCCGACGGTCTCGTCGTCACGACGCACGCCGTATGTAACGGCAAGTGGCACACCGTCTGGGTCAAGCTGCCCAAGGGCTTCGGCACGCTGAAGCGCGGCAAGGCGACGATCAGCTCCCAGTTCCTCGTCAACAACGTGGAAAGCGGCGACTCAGCCGGGGGTCACGGCATCACCCAGGGCTGGATCAAACCGGTCTGATCCGCACGACTTCGGTAGCGGCCCTGACCATTGCCGCTACCGCGCGGTGACGTCCGCCCGCGGCGCCGCCGCGGTCAACTGATCGACGAAACCGCCGAGGAAACCCGACAACTGCCGCTGATCGAGGTGGAACGTCCCGAGGCAGCCTGCCCCGCTCCAGATGCTGATGACGAAGACGCCGTCATCCGGACGCCATGACACCCGTAGCGAACGTTCGCCGTCGCGGGCGTCCAGGAAAGCCTGACCCCGCTTCGGCAGCGGGGTGACGGCACTGGCCATCTGAGCAGTGTGTTCGCCGCTGATCACGGACGCAATACCGCGATCGGGCGACGCCCGTTTGCACCCGGTGTGCCCGTCGCCCACGATCGAGGCATGACCATCTACGGGGCGTGTGCCGTCACCTTCATGATGATCATGTACGCGCTCGAGAAGCGTGGCAGCATCTTCATCCTCGGTTTTGCCTGCGGCTGCGTGCTTTCCAGCGTCTACGGGTTCATCTCCGGCGTATGGCCGTTCGGGGTCGTCGAGCTGATCTGGTCGGGCGTCGCGCTGGCCCGTTGGCGAGGCGTCGCGATCAGACATGATCGGATGGCTGCGTGAGCCAACCGACGCCCGTCGTCCTCGTCCACGGCGGTGGCTTCGCCGGCTCGTGCTGGGATCTGCTGACGCCGCTCCTGGAGGGCCCGGTGCTCGCGGTCGATCTACCCGGACGTGGGCGCCACCCCGCGCCCCTCAACAGCGTCACGCTTGACGACGCTGCCGCCTCGGTCGCTGCCGATGTCGACGCGGCCGGTTTCGACGACGTCGTCCTGGTCGGGCACTCGCTCGCCGGCTGCTCGATGCCTCGCACGATCGCACTGCTTGGCGGGCGCGTCCGCCATGCGGTCTTCATCGCGTGCACCGTCCCGGAGGATGGCACGAGCTGCTGGGACACCCTCCCCGACGACATCAAGGCGCTGGCCGACGGTGCCCCGAGCGTCGCGGAGCAGAGCGAGCTCGGAGTGCTCGCCCCCGACATGGCCCGCGCGCTGTTCGGCAACGACCTCGACGAGGAGCAGATCAGCTGGATGGTGGAACGCATGGTGGCGGAGGCGCCGCGGCTGACGACCGACAAGGTCGACCTGACTCCACTCGCGTCAGCAGCTTCGGCAGCGTCTTCAATGCCCCGAACCTGGGTGCGCACGATCCACGACGTCGTCGTTCCGCCCGACCGTCAGCAGCGCTTCGCCGGCAATGTCGGGAAGTGCAACGTCGTCGATCTCGACGCCGCGCACATGTGCATGATCAGCCGGCCCCAGGCTCTCGCGGAGATCATCAACGGCCTCGCCCGCAGGTCCGAGGCCGCACACAGTGGATAACCACGGTTCTTACAGCGACCGGCGGTAACGTCTTGATCGTCCGCCACCTTCCCAGCACCCCGTAAGGGGAGCCGGCTCGGACGTGGGAGCTCACCGTCGTCGTCACGTCAACCCAACAAGCGCCGCCGCCGGGGCTCAGCCCCGAAAAGCGCGCGCCCAGACGCCACCGCTCCCTCTGGGGCAGGCTGATCTACCTCGTTGCGGGCCTGCTGTCGATCGTCGTGCTGCTGGGCAGCGTGGGTGGGTTCGTCGTCGTGAAATGGTTCGACGGATCGATTTCCCGGGTCCAGCTGAATCTGGGCAAGAGCGACAAGGACCGGCCGGCACCCACGCCCCTCGGCTCGCAGAACTGGCTGCTGGTCGGTACCGACAGCCGTGCCGGAACCACCGGCGAGTTCGGCACCGGCATCGACGGCGCGCGCAGCGACACGACGATTCTCGCTCACCTCGACGCCGACGGCACCACCACAAACATCTCCATTCCACGCGACACCCTGGTGACGATTCCCTCCTATACCGACAGCAAGGGCGTGACCCATCCGGCGGAGCAGAACAAGTTCAACCAGGCCATCTTCGAAGGCGGCCCGCTGCTGCTCGTGCGCACTGTCGAGAAGATGTTCGACGTCCGCGTCGACCATTACGTCTCGGTCGACCTGGAGGGCTTCAAGAAGATCAGCCAGGTGCTGAACGGTGTCCAGGTCTGCATCAAGCCGACGCCCGCGGACTACCACGATCCCGACCCCAACATCACCAACATCAACGACGGCTACAGCGGCTTCCACGGTCACTACGGCACGCAGAAGCTGGCCGGAGACCAGGCGGTGGACTTCGTCCGCCAGCGTCACGGCCTGCCCAACGGTGACATCGACCGCATCAAGCGCCAGCAGCAGTTCCTCGGCTCGGTGTTCCGCACGGCGACCCAGGTCAACCTGCTGTTCAAGCCGCTGGCCGTGACCCGCCTGCTCGGCGCCCTCAAGGACGCGTTGCAGTTGGACGACAACACGTCCCTGTCCGACCTGGAGACGCTGGGCCAGCGCCTGCGAGGGCTGGATCCCAGCAAGGTCCTCTTCGAGACCGTCCCGCAGCGTGGTCTGGATGTCACCGACACCGACCTCGGCACGATCGTCATGCAGGACGGCATCCCGACACTGATCCCCAACGGCCAGTCGGACAACGTCGGCAGCGTCCAGATCCTGAACCAGGCGGCGTTCAACACGATGAAGGCCAAGATCCAGGACAAGAGCACCTCGACGAACACAGGTGCGGTCGGCAGCGCATCGGCGACCAACGTCCAGCCACTCGGCGTCAGCGTCGACCCGTCACAGGTGACGGTCACGGTCGAGGACGGGGTCGGCACCGTGGGACTGGCCAGCCGCGTGAGCACCGCGCTTGCCAAGGAGTCCTTCAACACCGGCGTCCCCGGCCCTGCTGCCACGACCGGCTACCTCGGTTCGCAGGTGCGCTACGCACCCAGCGACAAGGCCGCGGCCCAGACGGTCGCCACCGCGGTTCCCGGGACGGTGCTCGTCGAGGACCCGCAGATCACCGGTGGCGTCGTGCTGATCGTCGGCGCCAACTTCAGCAAGGTCGTTCCGGTCAGCGTCTCGGTTCCGGTGAGCAACCCCGACAACTCCAGTGGCACGAACCCGACCACGACCCCGACCACCAACCCCAGCACCAACCCGGCTCCGGTCTCGGCCGCGTCGCAGGACAACAGCTGCACCTACTAGGCGCCGATGAGCTCCGGCAGCTTGGCGGCCAGGGCACGGAAGGCTCGGCCGCGATGGCTGATGGCGTCCTTCTCGGCCGGGCTCATCTCGGCGGTGGTCCGCGTCTCGCCGTCCGGAACGAAGATCGGGTCATAGCCGAAACCGCCGGCGCCACGGGGCCCGCGTAGCAAGGTCCCGCGTACCTCGCCGCGCAGCACGAAATCCCGCCCGTCGGGGAACGCGACCGCTGCCGCGCACACGAAGGCCGCCCCGCGCCGCTCGTCAGGGGTCTCGTTCAGCTGCGCGAGCACCAGGCGCAGGTTGGCCTCGTCGCGGGTCGGGTCACTCGACCCGAGCCCCGACCAGCGCGCCGAGAGCACTCCCGGCATGCCGTTCAGCTCGTCGACGGTCAGGCCACTGTCATCGGCGACGGCCGTCAGCCCGGTCTCCGCGACCGCGGCGTGGGCTTTCAGCAGCGCGTTCGCCTCGAAGGTCGCGCCCGTCTCGGCAACATCGGGCGCCGCCTCCGGCAACCCCACTAGCTCGTACTCCGGACCCAGGATGCGCCGCAGCTCGGCGAGCTTGCCTTGGTTGCGGCTCGCCAGCACCAGCCGGTCGCGCTGCTGCCCCGTCACTCAGCCAGCGCTGCCTTTTGCGCCGCCGCCAGCGATGCGCACCCGCCGACCGCCAGGTCGAGCAGCGCGTCGAGCTCGGACCGGTCGAAGGCAGCACCCTCAGCCGTGCCCTGTACCTCGACGAAGCGGCCGTCGCCGGTCACGACGACATTCATGTCGGTGCCGGCGCGGACGTCCTCCTCGTAGCAGAGGTCGAGGCGTGGCTCACCGTCGATGACGCCGACGCTGACGGCCGAGACCGACGCGACCAGCGCAGAGTCCTTGCCGAGCGAGTGGATCGCGTCAGCCAGCGCGACATAGGCCCCGGTGATCGCCGCGGTACGCGTGCCGCCATCGGCCACCAGGACGTCGCAGTCGATCGCGATGGTGTTTTCGCCCAGGGCAGCCAGATCGACGCAGGGACGCAGCGCCCGGCCGATCAGCCGGCTGATCTCCTGCGTGCGCCCGCCGACCTTGCCCTTCACCGATTCCCGCTGGTTACGCGTGTTGGTCGCGCTCGGCAGCATCGCGTACTCGGCGGTCACCCAGCCGAGCCCGCTCCCCCGCCGCCAGCGCGGCACCTCCCGTTCCACGCTGGCCGCGCAGACCACCCGGGTCTCCCCGAAATTGATCAGGACCGAGCCGGCGGGATGTGGCTGCCAGCCCCGCTCCATCCGGACCGGCCGCAGCTCGTCGTTCGCCCGTCCACCAGGACGGCCTTCAGCTCTTGCAGTGCTCACGATGGAAGGTCAACCCACTTCAGACGTCGTAGCTTGCGCCGGGCTTGGCGCAAACGATCTCACCCTCGTACTGACTCGTGGCCTCATCCTGCAGCTCCTGCGGGCTCGCCCAGGGGACGACATGCGTCAGGAGAAGTTTGTGGGCATCGGCGCGGTGGGCGGCCTCGCCCGCATCGCGCCCGCTCATGTGGATACCCGGCGGGTTGCCCCGCGAATGCGCCCAGCTCGATTCGCAGAGGAACAGGTCGGTGTCGCGAGCGAGCTTCTCGACCTCCTCGCAGCTGCCGGTGTCGCCGCTGTAGGTGAAGGTGCGCCCGCCCGCGGTCATGCGCATGCCGTAGGCCTCGATCGGATGGCGTACCCGATCCAGCTCGATCTCGAACGGGCCGATCGCACGGTGGCCGGTGCGGATCCCGCGGAAGTCGAAGACGTCGGACAGGCCGTCGGAGGGCCAGTCGTCGAAGGCGCCGCACAGGCGATGGCGCGTGGACACCGGCCCGTAGACCGGCAGCCGGGGCAGCGGCCCTTCGGGGTGGTAGCGCAGGGCGTACGAGTAAGAGACCAGGTCAAGGCAGTGGTCACCGTGCAGGTGCGAGACGAGGACCGCGTCGATGTTGAGCAGGCCGATGTACTCCTGCAACGGGCCGAGCGCGCCGTTGCCCACGTCGATGAGCAGCCGGAAGCCGTCGTGTTCGAGCACGTACGACGAGCACGCCGTACCCGGGCCGGGGAAGGTTCCCGCGCAGCCGAGCACCGTCAGCTTCACAGCGCAGCATCCATCAACGGCGCCACTGGCTGGATGGGGTCATTGCTACAACAGGGTAAAGCCGTTGTGCAGGTCACGTGACACGTGTCGGAAATTTCACATGCGCACGAGCGCAGCGCTCAAGCCCAGAGCTGACCTTCCAGCGCTTCCTCGGCCTCTTCCAGAGTGCCGGCGTAGGCGCCGGTCGAGAGGTACTTCCAGCCCCCGTCGCACACCACGAACGCGATGTCAGCACGCTCGCCCGCGGCCACGGCCTTGTCGGCCTGCGCGAGCGCGGCGTGCAGGATGGCGCCGGTCGAGATGCCGGCGAAGATGCCTTCCTGCTGGACCAGCTCGCGGGTACGCCGCAGCGCCGCGACGTGGTCCACCGAGTAGCGGGTCGTCAGCACCGACGCGTCATACAGCTCAGGGATGAAACCCTCGTCGATGTTGCGGAGGCCATAGACCAGATCGCCGTACTGCGGCTCGGCTGCCACGATCTTCACGTCCGGCACCTGCTCGCGCAGGTAGCGCCCGACGCCCATCAGCGTTCCGGTGGTACCGAGCCCGGCGACGAAATGGGTGATGGTCGGCAGGTCGGCGAGGACCTCCGGGCCGGTCGACTCGTAGTGCGCGCGCCAGTTGGCCGGGTTGCCGTACTGGTAGAGCATCACCCAGTCGGGATTCTCGGCGGCGATGCGCTTGGCGACGGCGACCGCCTCGTTGCTGCCGCCGGCCGCGGGCGAGGAGACGATCTGCGCGCCCCACATCTCCAGCAGCTGGCGACGCTCGGAGGAGGTGTTCTCCGGCATCACGCAGACCAGCCGGTAGCCGCGCTGGCGGCACACCATTGCCAGCGAGATGCCGGTGTTGCCCGACGTCGGCTCGAGCACCGTGGAGCCCGGATGCAGGCGGCCCTCCTTCTCGGCGGTGGCCACCATCCAGAGCGCCGGGCGGTCCTTGATCGAACCCGTCGGGTTGTTCTGCTCGAGCTTGGCCCACAGGCGCACGTCAGCCGTCGGCGACAGCCGCGGCAGGCCGACCAGTGGGGTATGCCCGACCGAATCGATCAGGCTCTCGAAGCGCACAGTCTTGTCAGCCCTCAGCGGGCGTCGGATGCCCCGCCGGCAACTGCGGGCAGGATCGTGACGGTGTCGCCGTCCTTCAGGGGCGCCTCGAGCGCACCGAGGAAGCGCACGTCTTCGTTGTTGATGTACACGTTGACGAAGCGGTGCAGCGAACCGTCCTCCGCGATGAGACGGCCACGAAGGCCCTCGTAACGCGAGTCGACGTCGGACAGAAGCGCGTCCAGCGTGTCGCCGGAAGCCTCGACCGCCTTCGCCCCTCCCGTGTACGTGCGAAGGATCGTCGGCACCTTTACCTGAACAGCCATGATGTCATCCTGCAACATGAGCGGCGCTTAGGGGATTCCAGCCGATCAGAACAGTCAGCCGACCGTGACCGGTTCCTCCTCGACCTTCCCGTCGACGATCCGGAATGAACGCACCTCGGCGGTCTCGGGATCGCGGGTGGAGACCAGCACGTAGTGCGCTTCCGGCTCGTTGGCGTAGGAGATGTCGGTACGCGACGGGTAGGCCTCGGTGGCCGTGTGCGAGTGATAGATGACCACCGGCTCCTCGTCCCGCGCCTCCATGTCCTGGTAGAGCGCCAGCAGCTCGGCCGAGTCGAACTCGTAGAACGTGGGTGAGCGCGCGGCGTTGGTCATGGCGAGGAACCGCTCGGGGACGCCATCGCGGCCGGCGATCACGCCGCAGGCCTCATCCGGGTGGTCACGTCGCGCGTGGGCCACCATCGCGTCGTAGTGGTCTTGTGAGAGCTTCAACACCAGCGCGAGATTAGTGGCGATCAGTCGCCGGTGAGAGCCGAGAGCAGGGAGTCCTGCAGCTCGCCGAGCCAGAGGTAGACGCTGAGGCGGTGGGCGCGGGGGTCATCGACCTCCAGGGTGGCGAGCTCGTCGGCGGTGTCCTGGTCGACGTCGAGCGCCGTGCCGAGCGCGAGTCGGGCGTCGTTCAGCGCACCGAGCCACGCGGCGCTGGCCTCGTCGTCGAGCGTGAGCGAGCCGCCGCCTTCGGGCAGCGAGTCGAGCAGCGCGATGGCGTTGGCGAACTTGGCGGCGCGCAGGTCGGCCTCGGTGAAGCGGCGGAAATCATCAGCAGCCGCAGCGTCATCCGCGTAGGCGTCAGGAAAGAGCCGGGCGGAGATCGGGTCCTTGGGCGAAGCGGGTCCGTGGCCGGGCTGCCCCAGCCCGCCGAGACCGAGCTCGCGCGCCCAGGCCTCTCCGTCGGTCGCCGCCGGCTCCGGACCGATCAGTTCCGACATCTCATTGATCACCTGCGTGAGCACGGCCGTCTCGACCGGATCGAGCAGGACGGTGATCCCAGCCTTGGTCCGCTTGATGACGCTCACGCCGTCAGGCGTCCGCTCACGTGTCGTGCGCGAGGGTGGCCCACAGCCCCGCCCCGTGCAGCTTGCTGACGTCGCGCTCCATCTCCTCGCGGGTGCCGGCCGTGACCACGGCCTTGCCGGTCTGGTGGACGTCGAGCATCAGCTTCTCGGCCTTGCTCTTCGGAAAGCCGAACAACTGCTGGAAGACGTACGTGACGTACGACATCAAGTTGATCGGGTCGTCCCAGACGATGGTGACCCAGGGCCGGTCGGTCTCGGCGCGTTCGTCCTCGCGCACGCTTTCACCGGTGCGCTCGATGGTCTGAGGCGTAGCGGTCGTCACCCGACCCATTCTGCGCCTCGACTTTCAATACAGTCCCGGCATGTCCAGCACCGCGCTGCTGACCGATCACTACGAGCTCACGATGCTTCAGGCCGCGCTCGAATCGGGAGCCGCGTCCCGGCCGACGGTCTTCGAGGTGTTCACGCGACGGCTTCCGCCCGGCCGGCGCTACGGGGTTTTCGCCGGGGTCGGGCGGCTGCTCGACGCGTTCGAGCAATTCCGATTCGGCCCGGATGAGCTCGGGCTGCTGCGCGAGACGGGCGTCGTCAACGAGGCGACCGTGGGCTGGCTCGGCGAGCACCTGGCGGAGCCGCCGCGCGTTGACATCACCGGACTGGCCGAGGGCGAGGCGTACGGGCCCGGGACGCCGGTGCTCGTCGTCGAGGGGACTTTCGCGCACGCGGTCCTGCTGGAGACGCTGGTGCTCTCGATCCTCAACCACGACAGTGCCGTTGCCGCCGCCGGAGCGCGGATGACGATCGTTGCGGAAGACCGGCCCTGCATCGAGATGGGCTCGCGGCGCACCCATGAGCAGGCCGCCGTCGCCGCCGCTCGAGCGGCCTACATCGTCGGGTTCGCGGCGACGTCGAACCTGGAAGCCGGCCGCCGCTACGAGATCCCGACGACTGGTACCAGCGCCCACGCGTTCACCCTCGTGCACGACACCGAGCGGGCGGCGTTCGAAGCCCAGGTCGCGTCGCTCGGCACCGACACGACCCTGCTGGTCGATTCCTACGACCTCATGGAGGGAGTGCGCACCGCGGTCGACGTCGCAGGACCGGGGCTCGGGGCGGTGCGCCTCGACAGCGGCGACCTCAGCACACTGGCGCGTGAGGTACGCGCACTGCTCGACAGTCTCGGCGCGACCAACACCCGCATCATCGTCACCAGCGACCTCGACGAGTACGCGATCGCCGGATTGGCGGCCGCGCCGGTGGACGGCTACGGGGTCGGCACGGCACTGTCCACCGGATCGGGTGCGCCGACCGCCGGGTTCGTCTACAAGCTCGTCGAGCGAAGCGGGCAGCCGGTCCAGAAACTCTCGCCGGGCAAGCTCTCGCGCGGAGGACGCAAGAGCCTGGCCCGCCGGTTGAGTCCGCACGGAGTGGCGATCGAGGACGTCGTCGTGCCCGGCCGCGACGCTCCCGTCGGCCCGCGCCTGCGGCCGCTGCACGAACGGCTGGTGCACGACGGAGAGCGCGTCGCGGAGTTGAGCCTCGCCGAGGCGCGCCGGCGCTGGGTCCAGTCGCGGGCCGAGTTGCCTGCGCAGGCGCTACGGCTGTCGTCCGGCGATCCCGCGCTGAAGGCGACGTTCGAAGGGTTCTAGTCGGGCGCAACTCGCGGTTTCACCGGTGACACGCCGTCCGGAGGCAGTGAAACCGCGAGCTCCGCACCTAGTCGGGCGCCTGCAGCTTGCGCTTGACGATCTTGCCCGTCTCGTTGCGCGGCAGTTCGTCGATGAAGTGCACTTCGCGCGGCACCTTGTGGCGAGCCAGCTTGTCCTTGACCAGCGCCTTGATCTCGTCCTCGCTCACCGACTTCGAGCCTTTGACGACGTACGCGACGAGCCGCTGGCCCATCTTCTCGTCATCCACCCCGACGACTGCCGCCTCGCGTACCGCGGGGTGCTTGCTGAGCAACTCCTCGACCTCAGCGGGGAAGACGTTCTCCCCGCCCGAGACGATCATCTCGTCGTCCCGGCCCTCGATGAACAGGCGCCCCTGGGCGTCGAAGCGGCCGAGGTCGCCGCTCGCGACGAGATCCCCGAGCCGGTCCTTGTCCTCGCCACCCGTATAACCCGTGAAGAGCAAGGGATTGCCGACGAAGATGCGGCCGACCTCGCCCTCGGCAACCCGCTTGCCCTCTGGATCGACGAGCTTGATCGTGGTGCCGAGCAGCAGGCGGCCGGCGGTGCCCGGCGCCTCCCGCAGATCGGCCGGGGAGGCCACCGTCGCGTAGGCCACCTCGGTGGAGCCGTAGAGGTTGTAGACCACCTCGCCGAACGCGTCCATGAACCGGGTCGAGAGTTCCCCTGGCAACGCCGAACCGCTCACCGCCACGATCTTCAGTGACGAGGTGTCGTAGCCCTGGCGGGTCTGCTCGGGAAGCTCGAGCATCCGCTGCATCATCACCGGGACGACGACGAGCGCGCTGGCCTGATGCTCTTCCACGAGCGCGAGCAGCTGCTCGGGATCGAAGCGCCGCGACAGCACGAGGGTGCTCGACAGCAGCAGTCCGAGCCCGAGGTGCGCGAGCCCCCAGGCATGAAAGAGCGGCGCCGCGATAACGGTCGTTTCCCTTGATTTCAAAGGGATTCCGGACAGGAACGCGGCCGCCGGCTCGAGGCCTTGGATGGAACGTGACGCGCCCTTCGGAGTACCGGTCGTGCCGCTGGTGAGGATCACCTGCCGCCCGCGATGCACGGGACGGGTCAGCTGCGCCGCGGTGCCGGCGAGCTCGCGAAGGGTGAGCTGCTCGACCTCACCGTCGCTCCATCCGACGACCCGCAGCAGATCCGCGGGCGCCTCGGCAAGCAGCTTGTCGAACTCCTCGTCATAGATGACGGCTTGGATGCCCTCCCGATCCATCACGTCGCCCAGCTGCTCGGCGCCGAATCCGGTGTTCAGCAGCACGGCATCGGCACCGGCCTTGGCCACGGCCGACAGTGCGATCGGCATCCATCGGGAGTTGCGCATCAGCAGGCCCACCGAGCCGCCGTCGCGTACTCCGCGCTCAGCGAGGCCGGTCGCGACCGCCGACGAGGCCTCGTCGACCTCGCGGAAGGTCATGGAGCCGAGCTCGTCGATGAGCGCCGGCTCGTGGGGGTAGCGGGCAGCGCCGGCCGCCCAGCCGGCTGCCGGCGTGAAACCCCATCGCAGCAGGGCAAGGCCCATCCCGAGCATGCGATCCGGCCGCGCCGGCCGAGCCGCCCCCGCGCCGGCCAGCACCCGGATCGCGGTGAATTGCGATGAGATCCCCATGTCGATCAGCCCTGCCCGCTCTGAGGTGCACTCACTCCCGCACGGTAGAGAACGGTGGACAATGAAGCTGTGACAGTCCGCGAGAGCCCGCCGGCGTCTCCCGAGCGGCTCGGCGAGATCGCGGTGAGCGTCGACGTCGTGCTGCTGACGCTGCGCGCCGGGCGGCTGGCGATCCTGCTCGTCGCCGGTCGTGATCCGCGCGACCCGCTCAGCTGGGCGCTGCCCGGCGGACGCATCGACGTTTCCGAGAGCCTCGAGACGGCTGCCCGCCGGTCGTTGGCGGAGCAAGCCGGAGTGCAATCGCTGGCCGGGCATCTCGAGCAATTGCGTACCTACGGCGATCCGGGACGCGACTCCCGCGGCCGCGTGGTCAGCGTCGGCTACCTCGCGCTGCTGCCCGACCTGCCGCGGCCGGCCGGAAGCCGGGGTGAGCAGGTGCGCTGGTGGCCGGTCGAAGACCTGATGCCCGCGGCACCGGAGGCACGCGAGGCGGCCCCCCGGCTCGCGTTCGACCATGCGACGATCATGGAGGACGGGATCGAGCGCGCCCGGGCGAAGCTCGAATACACCTCTCTCGCCGCGGCATTCGTCGACGAACCGTTCACCCTCGCGGAGCTGCGCCGCGTGTACGAAGCCGCCTGGGGCGTGCCGCTCGACGCCCCGAACTTCCGGCGCAAGGTGCTGAGCACGCCGGGATTCGTGCTGCCGATGGGAGAGCGCTCGGTGCGCCCGGGCGGTGGTCGGCCTGCCGAGCTCTACCGCCGGGGTGATGCGCTCGTGCTCTCGCCGCCGCTGCTGCGACCCGGCTGGGGCCCTACGGGACGCTCCGGCGTCCGGTGGGTCCGGGTCGCCGACGCCTGGGCCGCCGGCGTGAGCCGGATGTAGCCGAGGCTGACATGCGCCGGCCGGCTGACGACATAGCCGATCACGTCGGCCACGTCAGCTGCCGTGAGCGGCTTCAAGCCCGTGTAGACCCGATCCGCCGCTTCCTGAGATCCCAGACGTACCAGGGAGAATTCCGTCTCCACCAGCCCGGGGGCGATCTCCGCAACGCGCACGCCGGTGCCGAGCAGTTCCAGGCGCAGCGTCTCGGCGAACGCGTGCTCGGCATGCTTGGCCGCGGTATACCCGGCGCCGCCGTCGTAGACCTCGGTGCCCGCGACGGAGCCGATGACCACGATCTGACCCACCGCTGCCTTGACCGCGGCCAGCAGTGCCCGGGTCACCCGCAGCGTGCCCAGCACGTTGGACTGGAACATCTGCAACCACTGGGCTTCGTCGGCCTGCTCGATCGGGTCGAGACCCAGGGCGCCGCCGGCGTTGTTCACCAGAACGTCGCAGCGCTCGATGCCCGCCGCGAACAACTGCACCGACGCGGGATCGGTGACGTCGAGCGGTCGCACCTCAGCGGCGGGGCCGCAGGCCGCTGCTACTTCTGCCAGCCGGTCGAGCCGGCGCGCGCCGAGGATGACGCGATATCCCTGGGCGGCCAGAGTCTGCGCGGTGGCAGCTCCGATACCGCTACTTGCTCCGGTGACGACCGCGATGCGTTCCACGGCCCCATCCTTGCGGATGGACCGTCAGGCGGGCTGAGCGACCGGGAGCATCCGGCTGAGGCCGGCCTCTTCGAATGCGGCGAAGACCGGCGGCGAGACCCGCAGGGTCAGCCGATCGTTCAGGTAGTGCCAGGCGCCGACGATCACGCCGACGACGGGCGCGGCCACGTCGGTGACTTCGGACATCTCGATGACGACGGGATTGCGGGCGTACGCGGCACGAGACGTCGCATCCCGTAGCTGGCCTGCCGTCCCCGAGTCGAGCGCCCCCCAAAGAGCGATGACCGTGGGCTCACCATTGGTGGGCTCCCTGAGTGACATCACCTTCTTGCCATCGGCCGTCGCGCGAGATGATGAGTAGGGCCGTTAGTCTCTAACTCCCTCACTTTGGATGGGCCAAAAACAAGGAGCGAAAATGGCGGCATCGGACAGCGCACGGGGCCTGCTCAAGGACTTCCGAAACTTCATCATGCGCGGAAATGTCCTGGACCTCGCGGTCGCGGTCATCATCGGTGCCGCCTTCAACGCGGTCGTGCAATCGCTGGTCAAAAACGTGATCCTGCGCCTGGTCGGCGCCATTGCCGGCAAGCCGGACTTCAGCAGCCTTTACTTCACCATCAACAAGAGTCAGATCGCCTACGGGCAATTCATCACCGACCTGTTGAACTTCCTCATCGTCGCCGCCGCCGTCTTCCTGATCGTGCGCGTATTCCAGGCGCTGCAGGACCGTCGCCGCAAGGGAGACATCGACCCGGAGGACGGCCCCGCCCCCACCGACGAGGCGCTGCTGCTCGCCGAGATCCGCGACCTGCTCCAGGCCCAGGCAGGGCGGCCGGCGACCCCGCCGTCAGCTCCCACCGCGTAACCAGCGTTCGCGTGGCAGGGTGGGCGGGTGCCCACCCTGCAACTCGCCGGATCCCCGCTGCCGGTCATCGGCCGGGCCCGGATGTACGTCTGCGGGATCACCCCGTATGACGTGACGCACCTCGGTCACGCGGCCACGTTCGTCTGGTCCGACCTCGCCGTCCGGATCCTGCACGGCTTGTGCAACGTGCCGGTCGACGTGTGCCGCAACGTCACCGACGTCGACGAGGACATGCTCGCCGCCGCCCGGCGGGCCGAGGTGCATTACGACCAGCTTGCCGCCGTGCAGCAGTTCGACTTCGAGCAGGACATGGCGGCGCTCGGGGTGCGCGCCCCGACGTTCGCCCCGCGGGTCCATCAGCACGTCGACGACGTCATCGCGCTCGCAGCGGCGCTGCTCGAGCGGGGCGTCGCCTATGAGAGCGGCGGCGGTGTCTGGTTTCGCGGCGACGGTGTCGCCTCCCGCGCCGGGCTGACCGACGAGCAGGCCATCCAGCTCGGACGCGACGGCGGTCACCCTGCCGACGAGCCCGGCCGGGCCGACCATTTCGACGTACCCATCTGGCAGCACGCCGAGGAAGCCAGCGAGCCGGCATGGCCGAGCCCGTGGGGTCCCGGCCGTCCGGGATGGCATGCCGGTTGCACGGTGATGGCGCTCGCGCGACTGGGATCGAGTCTGGATCTGCACGCCGGCGGCGCCGATCTGCGCTACCCGCACCACGCCTACGAGAGCGCGATGGCCGAATCCGTCTCCGGCGTCACGCCCTTCGCCCGGGCCTGGATGCACGTCGGAACGGTGCGCATCGGCGGCCGGAAGATGGCCAAGTCGACCGGCAATCTCGTGCTGGTGCGCGACCTGCTGAAGACCACCCGCCCGGCAGCGCTGCGCCTGGCGTTACTCGACCGTCCATGGGCGCAGGCATGGGATTTCAGCGACGGCGTGCTCGCGGCTGCCGATCGACGGCTGGACGACCTCTACAGCGCCGCCGGGCAGCCCGGCGAGGCGCCCGAGTCCGTCACGAAGGCGATGACGAGCGCGCTGCTGAGCAATCTCGACGTCACCGGTGCCCTCGACGTCGTGCTGGACGCCCCTGCGGCCGGGGGTGCTGCGCGCCAGCTCGTACGGCTGCTCGGCCTTCCGGCCTGACGCCTCCTCCGTTGATGGCGAAAAGCCTCTAGAACGTTGACCTTTTGCCGTCATCCAGTACGCGGAACTCGATGTCCTGCTCGCTCGAATAGCGGCGGTAGATGTTGTAGTAAAGGTCGGTCGTGGCGAGCATCCCGTCGTGCACCGGCACCACGGCTTTCGGGGCCACCTGTTGCAAATAGCTGACGGTCTCGGCTGCGCGTAACCACGGGGCGGCAGTAGGAATGGCGAGCACCTGCACCGGCTCCGGCGGCGGCGTGTAGGCATCGCCCGAGTACGCGAACAGGCCGGCGATGGCGTAACCGACATTGGGCGGAGTCGGAAAGCCCGGCGCAATGTCGGCGTGACGGCCGCCGTAGACCGCAATGGACGCGCCGGCCACGCTGAGATCGTCGCCCGCATTCACGGCGCGCGCACTCACCCCCAACTCCCCCAGCTGCGCCGCGCTCGCCGGGTCGGCGATCACCTCGGCCTGCGGATTCGATGCCAGCAGCGCGGTGACCCGGGCGGGATCCAGATGGTCCGGATGCTGATGGGTGAACAGGACGGCGCTCAGCTCCGTCAGTGATTCGAACCCCGCCGAGAACCCTCCCGGATCGAGCAGGATGCGTACCTCGCCCAGCTCGATCAGCAGGCACGAGTGGCGAAACTTCGACAGCGTCAGCGTCCTGGAGGCGTCGGTCATAGCGCCCGTTCTACCCCCGACTCATGTGCGATCACATGGCAGGCTGTCTCGGGTGGGCCCCCTCGGTGCGTTGGCCGTCGTCGGGGCGGGATTCGCGGCCGGGACGATCAACACGGTCGTGGGAAGCGGATCGCTGATCACTTACCCGGTGCTGGTGGCCCTGGGCTACAGCCCGCTCGTCGCCAATGTCAGCAACACCATCGGGCTCGCGCCCGGAAGCGTCAGCGGCTCGATCGGCTACCGGCGCGAACTCGTCGGGCAGCGCAGCCGGATGCTGCATCTCGGCGGCGTACGGGATCGCCGGCGGCCTGACCGGCGGCTCGCTGCTGCTGGCCTGCACCCAAGGCGTTCTCCGACATCGTCCCCGGGCTGATCCTGCTGGCCGCGCTGCTGATGGCCTTCCAGCCGCGGATCGGCCGCTGGCTGCGAGCCCGTCAGGACGCCAAACAGGTGCACCCCGATGCCCTGCCGCGCCTCCCCCACCGCCGCGGGGTGCTGCCGGTCCTGGTCTTCGCCACCGGTGTCTACGGCGGCTACTTCGGCGCCGCGCAGGGCGTCATCCTGCTGGCGCTGCTGGGGCTGTTCCTGGACGACACGCTGCAGCGGCTCAACGGTCTGAAGAACGTGATCACCGCCCTCGTGAACGGTGTCGCCGCGGTGCTGTTTGCGATTGCCAGCTCACCCGCGTGGGGCGCGGCCGGGATCCTGGCGCTGAGCTCGATCGTCGGGGCGCAGTTCGGGGCGGCGATGGCGCGGCGCATCCCCGAGCGGATCCTGCGAGCGGTCATCGTCGTAGGAGGCCTGACCATCGGCATCGTGCTGGCGGTCCGGCAAGCCTGAGGGCGCGGCCGCCTCTTTCGGGCGCGGGCCGACGGCGGCGGCGAGCAGGCCGGCATTCGGCAGGCGCACCGGGCCCTCCTCGGTCTCCAGCGTCGTGTACAGCAGATCCATACCGACGACCGTGCCGTCGATCGGGCCGCCGAGCGCTCCGGAACGCACCCGGATGTGCTCTCCGACCGTGTAGGGACGTGCGAGCAGCAGCACCAGGCCGGCGAAGATGTTGCCCAGCGACTGCTGGGCGGCGATACCGACGATGATCCCGGTGATCGCGCCGCCGACCAGAATCCTGCCGAGCGGCACCGAGAGCATTCCGAGCACGGCGAGCAGGGTGAAGAGGTAGCCGAAGAGCGTGATCAGCAGCCGTACGGTGGTGCCCGCCGAGGGGCCACCGCGGGCGCGCACCACCCGCTGTACCTCGTTGGCGGCGCTGCGGATGGCGAGCACGGCGAGGATGACGAACGCGAGCGCGACCCCGCTCACGATCAGCTTGGTGCTGAGGTGGCGGCTCTTCAGGCCGTCGCCGTAGGCACTGCCGAACGAGAGCGCGATGATGGCGCCGAGCCCGGCCACCAGCGCGCGGCGAAAGTCCGGGCGGATCACCGAGTCGAGCCGCTGGGCTGCTCCGAGAGCGGCGTGCGTGTCAACCGGAAGCACCTCCAGCAGCTGCCGTCCTCGCCGACGTGACCAACCGCGTGACACCAGATCTCCTCCCTGCTCATTCGTGATCATTTTCGCGTAGCTACCCGCTATTGGACACCGGAAAGGGTGTCAGGGAGTGCCACGATGCACGGCTGCCGCTGCGTGAGGCAGGATCAGGAGACGGGTCTTGCCGGCTCGTCCCGGGTCATCCCGATACGTGCCGGCTCATCGCTGGGAGGACCGCTTGAGCATTCTCGGGACGCGCGTGCTGCGCTCGGAGGACCCACAGTTCCTGACCACGGGCGCCACGTACACCGAAGATCTGGTGGACGATCGCCTGACGGGTGCGCTTCATGCGACCTTCGTCCGCTCCCCGATCGCGGCAGCGAAGATCCTGTCGATCGACGTGAGCGCGGCCCTCGAGGCGCCCGGGGTTGTGGCGATCATCACCGGCGACGACATCGACGACGTGCCGCCGCCCGCCCCACCGATGCCGATGTTCCCCGCGCCGATGGGTCAGCCGCTGCTCGCCAAGGATGTCGTGCGCTATGTCGGCCAGGCCGTCGCCGTCGTCCTCACGGAAGAGCCGTATCAGGGTGAGGACGCGGCGGAGCTCGTCGATGTCGACTACGACCCGTTGCCGGCCGTCGTCGATCCTCACGACGCGCGTACCGACGCGAACCTGCTCTTCCCGGAGGTCGGGTCCAACACGGTCTGGAGCCTCGGGCTCGACGGGCCGGCCTTCGCCGCTGACGGCGACAAGGAATTCTTCGACGGCTGCGACGTGGTCGTCACCCAGCAGATCCTGAACCAGCGCGTCGCCGCAGCGCCGATGGAATCGCGTTCGGCGGCGTCGGTCTGGAGCGTTGACGAGGAGCATCCTGACGGGCGGCTGATCGTCTGGATGGGCAATCAGGGCGCCCAGGGCACCAAGCGCAGCCTGGTGGCCGCGCTGGGCCTCGAGGAGAACCAGCTCCGGGTCATCACCCCGGCCACCGGTGGGGCGTTCGGCGCGAAATTCGGCGCCGACCCCGAGCACGCGGTCGTCGGCTGGCTCGGCAAGCACTTGCGCCGTCCCGTGCGCTGGAGCGAGACGCGCTCGGAGAACATGGTCGCGATGACCCACGGCCGCGCGCAGATCCAGACCGTGACCGTCGGCGGCACGCGCGAAGGCAAGGTGCTCGCGTACCGCATCGAGGTGCTGCAGGACTCGGGTGCCTACCCCCGCTTCGGTGCGCTTCTGCCGATGCTGACCGGCCTGATGGCGCCGGGTGTCTACGACATCCCCAAGGTGGCATGGGGCTTTCGCAGCGTGGTGACCAACACGACGCCGGTGGGCGCCTACCGCGGAGCCGGACGCCCCGAGGCGACGGCGGCGATCGAGCGCGCGATGGACGTCTTCGCGGCGGAGCTCGGGATGGACCCGGCACAGATCCGGCGGATCAACGTCCTGCCGGCGTTCTCCGAGCCCCACACGACCCCGTCGGGTGCGACCTATGACAACGGCGCGTATGAGGCGGCGCTGGATCTCGCGCTGAAAGCCGCCGACTACGAGGGGCTGCGCAAGCAGCAGCAGGAGCTCCGCGAGGCCGGCGGCCCGCGTCAGCTGGGGATCGGGATCGCCGTCTACGTGGAGATCACCGGCTCGGGCGAAGAGGCCGGCCCGCCCAACGAAAACGCGACGGTCGAGATCCACGCCGACGGAAGCGCGACGATCCTCACCGGCACCTCCCCTCACGGGCAGGGTCATGCGACGGCGTGGGCCATGATCGCCAGCTCCGAGCTCGGCATCCCCGTCGAGCGGATCACCGTCCGCCATGGAGACACTGACCTGATTCCCAAAGGCGGCGGCACCGGTGGCTCCCGAAGCCTCCAACTCGGAGGCGCGGCGGTGCAGGCGGCCACGCGCGAGCTGGTGGACGTCGCCCGTACCCGCGCGGCGGATGTGCTCGAGGCCAATCCCGCCGACCTGGTGGTCGATCTCAGCCGGGCGGCGCTCGTCGTCAAGGGCTCGCCCGAGGCCGAGATCAGCTTCGCCGACCTCGCCGCGCGCGAGCCGCTGCTGGTGCAGACGACGTTCTCCTCGCCCGGGCCGACCTTCCCCTTCGGGGCCCACATCGCGGTGGTCGAGGTGGACGTCGAGACCGGAAAGGCCAAGCTGCTACGGGTGATTGCGGTCGATGACGCGGGCACGATCCTCAACCCGCTCATCGCCGAGGGGCAGCGCCACGGCGGCATCGCTCAGGGCGCCGCGCAGGCCCTGGTGGAGGAGGTCGTCTATGACGCCGACGGCAGCCCGCTGACCTCGACCCTGGCCGACTATCCCTTCCTGTCGATCACCGAGGTGCCGAGCTTCGAGCTGGTCGAGATGGAGACCCCAACCCCCTACAACCCCTTGGGAGCAAAGGGGATCGGGGAGGCGGGAACCATCGGCTCCACCCCGGCGGTGCAGAACGCGGTCGTCGATGCCGTGGCCCATCTGGGTGTCCGCCATATCGACATGCCAACGACCCCCGAGCGGGTATGGAACGCGATCCAGAAGGCGAGCAAGTGATGCAGGTCCAGATCGAGGTGAACGGCGAGTCGTTCTCCGACGACGTGCCCGGCCGGCTGCTGCTCGTGCACTATCTGCGCGAGACGCACGGGCTGAAGGCCACGAACATCGGCTGCGACACCACGTCCTGCGGCGCGTGCACGGTGCTGCTCGACGGGGAGGCCGTGAAGTCCTGCACAGTGCTGGCGGCGCAGGCGGACGGGCGTTCGGTCACGACGCTCGAAGGACTCTCCGGCGAGGACGGCGAGATGCATCCGGTGCCCGCGGCGTTCCGCGCCGAGCACGGATTGCAGTGCGGCTTCTGCACGCCGGGAATGGTGATGGCGTCGGTGAGCCTGCTGGCCGACAACCCGAATCCCACCGAGCAGGAAGTACGCGAGGGCCTGGAAGGCAACTTCTGCCGCTGCACCGGCTACCACAACATCGTCCGAGCGGTTCTCGCCGCGGCACCCGGATCGGCAAGCGCATGATCCCCGCGGAGTTCGAGTACGTGCGTCCCGCTTCGGTCGAGGCGGCGCTGTCGTCGCTCGCCGAGCACGGCGACGACGCGAAGATCATCGCGGGCGGCCACTCGCTGCTGCCGATGATGAAGCTGCGGCTGGCGACCCCGGCGGTACTCATCGACATCGCCCGCATCCCCGAGCTGTCCTACATCCGCGATGATGACGGCGACATCGCGATCGGTGCGGCGACCCGTCATGCCGACGTCGTCGATTCTGCGTTGCTGGCCGAGCGCGTGCCGATGCTGCCGTTCGTGGCTAACCTCGTCGGCGACCGGCAGATCCGCCACCGCGGCACCATCGGCGGCTCGCTCGTGCACTCCGACCCGGCGGCCGATCTACCCAACGCGGTGCTTGCCCTCGGAGTCACCCTTGTCATCGCCGGCGCATCAGGCCCGCGCGAGGTCCACGTCGACGACTTCTTCACCGGCTTCTTCGAGTCCGCTGTCGGCCCCGACGAGATCCTGACCGAGATCCGGATCTCGGATCAGGCCGGGCGAGCCGGCTGGGGATATGAGAAGTTCACCCGCCGTGCCAACGACTGGGCGATCGTCGCAGCAGCCGTCTGCGGTGGCCGCGTCTCGCTGGCCAACATGGGCCCGACCCCGCTGCGGGCCCGGGCCACCGAAGCCGCACTCGCGTCAGGCCAGAGCATCGCCGACGCGGCCGCGCTCGCCGACGCCGACACCGAGCCGACGCAGGACATGCACGCCACCCGCGACTACCGGCGCCATCTCGCCCGCACCCTCACCCGCCGCGCACTGGAGTCCGCAGCGGCCCGGTAGCTCCGCGGATTAATCGCGGGGAAAAGCCAGGGTCAGGAGGCGCCGAGCAGCTCGGGTGACTCCGGCAGCAAGCCGCACGCCTGCGCGACGAGGTCGAACGAGTGCCAGCGGTCGGCGGTGTCGTACGTCATCGTGGTGATCATGAGCTCGTTGATCTGCGTCGACGCAACCAGCTCGTCGATCTGGCGACGCACGGAGTCGGGGCCGCCGATGATCTGGGAGTCGAGCCGGTCGTCGACGAACGCGCGCTCCTGCGGGGTGTACGGATAGTTCGCCGCCTCTTCTGGGCTCGGGAAACGACCCGGCCGGCCGCTGCGCAGGCGTAAGAACGACAAGCCACCGGGGCCGGCGAGA
Organism: uncultured Actinomycetota bacterium; assembly: GCA_963731205.1. Lineage (GTDB taxonomy): Bacteria > Actinomycetota > Actinomycetes > Frankiales > Frankiaceae > DATAZK01. The sequence goes on from CAVSUJ010000002.1 coordinate 27,877, forward strand.
TAACGCGCGTGCTCGTCGGTGTCAGCCGCCAGCACTGAGGCGGCGATCATGGAGTAGGGCTCGCTCAGCTCGGCGCTGGGCCGGAACGTGTCGCGGTAGAGCGCCAGCGCCGGCAGCGTGTTCGCTGAAGAGAAGTGGTGGGCGAAGGCGAACGGCATGCCGAGCAGCCCGGCGACCTGAGCGCTGTAGCCACTCGATCCGAGCAGCCACACGGGAGGCCGGTAGCCAAGGCCCGGAACGGCCGTGATCGCCTGATACGGATGGCCTTCCGGCCAGCTGCCGTCGAAGAACGCGAGCAACTCCCCGAGCTGTTGCGGGAAGTCGTCGGCCGACAGCGGATCGGCCGAACGCCGCAGGGCTGACGCCGTCACGGGATCGGTGCCGGGAGCGCGGCCGATGCCCAGATCGATGCGTCCGGGGTGCAACGCCTCGAGCATGCCGAACTGCTCAGCGATCACGAGCGGCGGATGGTTGGGCAGCATCACGCCGCCTGAGCCGACTCGCAGCGTGGTCGTGGCGGCGGCAACGTGACCGATGAGGACCGCCGGCGCCGAGCTCGCGATGCCCGGCATGTTGTGGTGCTCGGCGAGCCAGAACCGCCGGAATCCCAGCCTCTCCACGTGTTGCGCGAGCTCGGTGGTGTTGCGCAGCGCGTCGCGCGGCGTCCCGTCGCTGGCCACCGGAGAGAGCTCCAGTACGGAAAGGGGCACGGCAAGCGGCACCGCGGAAATCGCAGAAAAGTCGGTCACACCCTGATTCAACCGGTCGACCCCCCGGTGTCATCCCGGATGTCAGCGGCCGGAGAGCTCGCGCCCTTCCGCACTGTGCAGCTGCCACGGAACGCTGGTCACCATGACGCCCGGCATGAAGAGCAACCGGGCCTTCAGGCGTAGCGCGCTCTGGTTGTGCAGCAGGTTCTCCCACCAGTGGCCGACGACGTATTCGGGGATGAACACGGTGACCACGTCGCGCTCGGATTCGCGGCGCAGCGCCCGGATGTAGTCCAGGATCGGCTTGGTCACCTCGCGATAGGGCGAGTCGAGGACGCGCAGCGGCACCTCGATCCCCCGCCGTTGCCATTCCTCCTGCAGCGCCTCGACGTCCTCGGGTTCGACCCCGACCGTCACCGCCTCGATCGAGTGCGGCCGGGTGGCGCGGGCGTACGCGAGGGCGCGCAGGGTCGGCCAGTGCAACTTCGAGACGAGCACCACGGCGTGATTACGCGACGGCAGAGTGGGTCTCGCATTCGGGCCGGCTTTCAGCTCAGCGGCGACCAGGTCGTAGTGCTTGCGGATGCCCTTCATCAGGACGAAGAGGATCAGCATGCCGAGGATGGCGATCCACGCGCCGTGCTCGACCTTGGTGATCACGACGACCACCAGGACGACCGCGGTGAAGATGGCGCCCGTCAGGTTGATGGCCCGGGAGCGCTTGATGCGCGCCGGGGTCAGCCGCGGGCCGCCGTTGTGTCCGGCGGCGGCGTCGTCAGGCACCCCGTCGCGGAGCATCGTGGTCCAGTGCCGGACCATGCCCGTCTGGCTGAGGGTGAAGGAGGTGAAGACGCCGATGATGTAGAGCTGGATCAGCCGGTCGAGGTTCGCGTGGAAGCCCAGGATCAGCCCGATCGCCGCGGCCGACAGCAGCAGGATGCCGTTGCTGAAGACCAGCCGGTCGCCGCGGGTGTGCAGCTGGCGCGGCAGGAAGCTGTGCTGGGCCAGGATCGACGCGAGCACCGGAAAGCCGTTGAACGCCGTGTTGGCGGCGAGCACCAGGATTCCGGCCGTCACCACCTGGAAATAGCCGAACAGGAACGAGTGGCGCCCCCAGACGGCGCCGGCCAGCTGCGAGATGACCGACGGCGATCCGGAGGCGTAGGCGCGCGCGTGGATCTCGACCGCCAGGATCGTGATCCCGATGAACATCGTCACGGCGATGATGCCCATCGCCACCAGCGTGCGGGCGGCGTTGCGGCTCTTGGGTTTGCGGAACGACGGCACGCCGTTGCTGATCGCCTCGACCCCGGTCAGCGCGGTGCAACCGGAAGCGAAAGCGCGTAGCGCCAGGAACAACGTGAACGCCCCGCCGACCTTCTCGGTGCGCGGAAGCACCTCATTCGCGCTGACGGCGGGCTGCACCCCGTGGCCGAACGCGGCGACCAATACAGCGGTGAACAGCAGCAGGAAGACGCCGGCGATGAAGCCGTAGGTGGGCAGCGCGAACAGGCGGCCGCTTTCTTTGATGCCGCGCAGATTCACGAGCGTGATGAGCACGACGAACAGGACCGCGATCAGCTCGGTGTGGCGCTGCAGCGACGTGACGGCCGACGTGATCGCCACGACTCCGGCAACCACCGACACGGCCACCGTCATGACGTAGTCCACGAGCAGCGCCGCTGCTGCGCTGAGCGCCGGCGCCTGACCGAGGTTGTCGAGGCTGACGACGAAAGCGCCGCCGCCGCTCGGGTAGGCGTAAACGGTCTGCCGGTAGGAGGCCACGACCACGATGAGCAGCAGGGCGACGACCGCCGCGATCGGCTTCGAGAGGCTGAGGTACGCCGCTCCACCGAAGCCGGCGACGAGCAGGATTTCTTCGGTCGCATAGGCCACCGAAGAAATGGGGTCGGAACAGAAAATGGGTAAAGCGAGCCATTTAGGTAAAAGGGTGTCATTTAGCTGCGTACTACGCAGAGGGCGGCCGACCAGCAGACGCTTCAGCCCCGAGACGGCAGGCCGCGATACAGCGGACACAACATTTGACGCTATGGCATGCGGGTGTCCAGCGGGGATCAACGGCGTCTATGGATTCGCCCGTCGGGCGTAAGGAACGCGTCAAGATCGCTGACTTCGCCGCTTTCGAGGAGTCCAGTAGTGGGGTGGCACGTCAGCCCAGGCGGCTTCGCGCCCCTGCGACAGCACCGGTGGTTCTCCCGCTGGCCGCCGGCGGGCTGCTCGCCGTCGGCGCCCTGGTCGCGCTCACGTCCGGCGGGGTCGGCCCCACGGCCCTTCTCGTCCTCACCTGCCTGATCGTCGCGGCGACGGCAGCCGTCAGCGATCCGGCCACGCTGGCGATGACCGTCGTCATTGCGGAATTCACCGCGATCGGCTTCACCCGCCGCCCTTACGCTCAGCTGCGCGGCGGCCCGCTGGCCTGGCACGCCGGCGTCACGCTGCTGGCTGTGGCGGCAATCTCCTACGGGCTGGCGGCGACGGCCCGCGGCGCCGCCCGCAGGCAGAGCACACTGATGAGTGTGAACACGCGGCAGCGGCGACGCGCGCTCGTCGAGCTCGGGGCCGCCATCGGCCCCCGGCGCCGCTGGACCGCGACCGGCTGCGCGGCCGCCGCACTCCCGCTGCTCACCCTGGCCCTGGTCAACGCGCGTCAGGGCCTGTCCCTGGCCGACGATCTGCTGCTCTACCTGCTGGTCGTCGTGGCGGTGTCGGTCGTCGGCGGCTTCTGGCCGGCGGTCGTGACGGCGGCCGCGTCAGGGCTGCTGCTGAACTGGTTCCTGACGCCACCGCTGCACACCCTGACCATCGAAGAACCGCAGAACTTGCTGGCGCTGCTGCTGTTCGTCGCGGTCGCGGTGAGCGTCAGCAGCATCGTTCACCTCGCGGCGCGGCGGGCGGCTGACGCGGTCCGCAGCTCGGCCGATGCCGGAGCGCTCCTCGAGCTCGCGCGCACGGTGCTGGGCGGAGCCGACACCCCGACCTCGGTGCTGGCCCAGCTGACGTCGGGCGGGGCGACGCGAGCCGAACTGCTCGAGTGCACAGCGGGGCGCTGGATCGAAGTGGCGAGCAGCGGCATCTCCGCTGACGCCGTCAACCCCAGCGAATCGGTGACGGTGCTCCCGCTGCGCGCCGATCTGCGCCTGCGCCTCACCGGTGAGCCGCCGCTGATCAGCCGGCGAGTGCTCGAAGGGATCGGCGCCCAGGCGGCAGCCGCCCTCGACCGTGACCGGCTGCGTACCCAGGCAGCCCAGGCGGAGGCGCTGGGCGAGGCCAATCGCGTACGAACGGCGCTGCTGACCGCGGTCAGCCATGACCTGCGCACGCCGCTCGCGTCGATCAAGGCGGCGATCTCGAGCCTGCGCCAGGACGACGTGAAGTGGTCGGCCGAGGACGAGGAAACCCTGCTCGCGACCATCGAAGAGGGCTCCGACCGGCTCGAGGGCCTGATCAACAACCTGCTCGACATGAGCCGCGTGCACACCGGCTCGCTGCAGCCTTTCCTTCGCCCGACCGCCCTCGACGAGGTGGTGCCGCTCGCGCTGCGTGGATTGGCCGGCGCCGACACCGTCGTCCTCGACCTGCCGGACACGCTTCCGCTCATCCAGACCGACGCCGGCCTGCTGGAACGCGTCGTCGCCAATCTCGTCGCGAACGCGCTGCGTTTCTCACCGTCGTCCGAACCCGTGGAGATCGTCGGCCGGGCCCACGGCGACGATGCGGTGTTCGTCTCGGTGATCGATCACGGGCCCGGAGTCCCGGAGATCGCCCGGGAGCGGATCTTCGAGCCGTTCCAGCGACTCGGCGACCGATCCTCCGGCGCCGGCGTCGGCCTCGGGCTGGCAGTGGCGCGCGGGTTCACCGAAGCGATGGGCGGCACGCTGCGCGCGACGAGCACCCCCGGCGGCGGCCTGACCATGACCGTCGAGCTCGCCGTCGGACTGCGCGCCGAGACAGTGAACCCAGCGGTCGGTGCCCGCTAAAACAGTGGTCCTGGTCGTCGATGACGATCCGGCGATCCTGCGAGCGCTGTCCATCACCCTCGCCGCCAGGGACTACCGCGTCGTCACGGCCGCGACCGGGGCCGACGGTCTGGCGGCGACAGCGCGAGAGCGTCCCGAAGCGATCGTGCTCGATCTCGGGCTGCCCGACATGGACGGCAACGACGTCATCCGCGGCATCCGCGGCTGGACGAACACGCCGATCATCGTGCTGTCGGCACGCGAGCAGGAGCCGCAGAAGGTCGCGGCGCTCGACAGCGGCGCCGACGACTACATCACCAAACCGTTCGGGATGGATGAGCTGCTCGCCCGGCTGCGCGCCGCGCTACGGCGAGCCGTTCCCGCGCCCGACGAGCCCGTCATCACGACCGACGACTTCACCGTCGACCTTGCCTCCAAGCGCGTCACGCTGGCAGCCGGGAACGACGTACGCCTGACCCCCACCGAGTGGCAGCTGCTCGAACTCCTCGCCCGCCATGCCGGCCGGCTGCTCACCGGACGCCAGCTGCTGGCGGAGGTGTGGGGCCCGAAGTATCAGACCGAGACCCACTACCTGCGCGTCTACATGGCGCAACTGCGTCGCAAGCTCGAACCCGACCCGTCGCGTCCGCGCCATCTGCTCACCGAACCGGGGATCGGTTACCGCTTCGTGGTCTGAGACCCGGATTCCGGTCTCGCAGCGGAATCACATGGTGAGGACGACGCGGAAGCGCGCCTCGCCGGACATCATTCGCTCGTAGCCCTTGGCGCCTTCGGCCAGCGGCATCGTCTCGATCATCGGGCGCACGCCCGTGAGTGCGGCAAATCGAAGGGTGTCCTCGGAATCCTTGGACGTGCCCGACGGATGGCCGGCGACCGAGCGGGAACCGGAGATCAGCGGGAACGCGGACAGCTCGAGCGGCTCCTGCGGCGCCCCGAGCACGACGAGCTCGCCAAGCGGGCGAAGGCCCGGCACGGTCGCCGCCATCGCCGGACCATTCGTCACCGTCGCGAGAACGACACTGGCTCCGCCGAGCTTGGTCAGCTCCTGCGCGACGTCCTGGTCGGTGCTGTCGATGTAATGGTGCGCCCCGAGCCGGCGGGCGAAGTCGGCCTTGTCCTGCCCGCGGGCGATGGCGACCGTCTCGAAGCCCATCTTGTTGGCGAACTGCACCCCGAGGTGTCCGAGGCCGCCGACCCCCAGGACCGCGACGAGCTCCCCCGCTCGCGCCTTGGTGTGCCGAAGTCCGTTGAACGTGGTGACGCCTGCGCACATCAGCGGCGCCGCCTCGACGGGGGTGAGCACGTCGGGGATCGCGGCCAGGGCGTCAGTCGGGAAGGTGGCGAATTCGGCATAGCCACCGTCGTCGGAAAGCCCGGGGATGCGCATGTTCTCGCAGTGGATGAAATCGCCGCGGCGGCACGGGTCGCAGGTGTCATCCGCCCCTCCGAACCAGCCGACGCCGACCCGGTCGCCCGGCGTCCAGGCGGTGACATCAACACCCACCGCGTCGACGACGCCGGCGATCTCGTGTCCCGGGATCCGGGGGTAGGAGGAGGCCATGCCGTTCTTGGCCAGGACGTCGCTGTGGCAGACGCCGCAGGCTTCGATCCGGATACGAACGTCACGCCGGCCAGGCTCGGGGATCTCGCGCTCGACCAGCTCGAAATCCGCGCCGCCGCTGGGAATCTGCAGTGCTGTTGCCATCTCTCGACAGTAGTCACGGCAGCTCGAGCCGCGCACCTGTCGGCAAAGGCACTGGTGAGCTGTCAGCTCGCTGACAGCGTCTGCACGGGCTGGGCACCGAGGATGGATGCAGCGGAACCGACCCGGGGCCGCAACCGCCACCAGTCACATGGAGACGACATGGACGAGCAGGCGCACGACATCGACACCACCGAAGCTTCCGGCCGCGGATCGGCATGGGCCGAGCTCGACGACACGTTCTTCCGGATCGTCGCCGACCTCTTCCCGCCCACCTTCTGCGAAGGCGCGAGCGTTCTGCTCGCCTCCAACGACGACGACACCAGCGAGACCGCCGAGCTGGCCGACGACGCCCCTGACGTCATCGTGATCCCCGACGCCCGGCTCTCCCACGAGGACGCGCTCGAGGTGCTCAACCGGGCCATCGACCAGGAGCTGGAACTGCGCCGGTCGATGAACCGTCACCCCAGCCGCCGCCGCTTCTGACCGATCAGCCGGTGGGAGCGGGCTCCCCCGGGATCGTGTAGAGCGCCTTCCACGGCGAGCCTGACGGGTTCGTCAGTACTTCAGCCGGGTCGTCTCCCTGGGTGTAGTACTTGGCCTGGTAGCCGAGGCCGTCGCGAAGGACCTTCTGGCCCTGCTTGTAGGCGACGGTCGGCGACCACTTCGGGTAGGTACCTGCCGCGAGCGTCGGAATGACCGGCGGGTGATCGCCGGGCAGCACCGGACCGACGACCTGCCACGGCGCCGCGGACGTGTTCTGCGTGGCTGCGGCCGGATCGACGCCGGTGTTGTACCACTTGGCCTGGTAGACATAGCCCTCACGGACGATCTTGTAACCGCTCGGGTAGGACGCCAGCGGGTTCCAGATCGGGAAGGGCACGTGCGCCGGGTCGTCCGCCACGGTGCTGTTGCTGTCCCGCGAGCTCGGCGACGCGCTGACCGCCGGTGTCGGAACGTTCGGGCTGACGCTTCCGGTCAGTGATCCCAGTACCTTGCTGAACTCGAGCGAGGTCTGCGACGTCCCGCTGCAAGTGTTGGAGTGCACGCCGATGCGGGCGAACTGGCTGCCGCACTGGCTGTCGCGGTTCAGCGACCACATCGACACCCGGCCGAGGTGCTCGGTGCGGGCGAAGGAAGCCACGCCCTTCGCGTCCGCGACGGTGACGATCTGCCCGGCGACGTCGTTCTGCCCGATCATGACCGTCGCGCCGATCCGGTTCCAGATCTGCGCTGACGTGAGCTTCTCGTTCCGCAGCAGGCTGGTCAGCTGGCGATGGGTGGCGTTGAGCGAGCCGGTGATCGCCGAGTACATGCCCTGCGGAGCCGAGGTGAAGTCCATCGCCATCACATTGACGCCGGCGAGCGTGACCCCGTTGTCGAGCATCGCCTTGATGACGTTGAGCGCGTCGCTCTGCAAACCGTCGGGCTCGACCGGCAGCGTCAGCCACACGTTCAGCGGCGACTTCGCTGCAGCGGCAGCCTTTTGAACGATCGCGATGGCCTGCGCCCGACGCACGAGCGACGCCTGGTCGCCCTGCGCGGCGCCCTCGATGTCGAAGTCGACGGTGCTCAGCGAGTAGCGCTTCACGACGTATTCGTAGGCGGACGTGAGCTTCCTCGTGTCGGTGCACGACACCGCAAGCTCGCTGTTGGCCTGACCGCCGAAGGAGACGACCGCGCTCGCGCCCTCGTTCTGCAGCTGCGCGATGCGACGGTCGAGGTTCAGCTGATCGGCAGCGCCGTCGAGGCTGTAGAAGCCACCCCAGGACGGGCTGCACGCCGATTTCGGATCGGCGACGACGAACCCGAGGATGACCTGGCGGGCCGGGCTGACAGCGGGATCCTGGAACTGCAGCGCGGGCGTCAGGGTGGTGTCGACGTAGGGCGCGAACCAGGCGGCCGATTCATGCGCCGCCACAGCAGATTCCTTGGCTTTGGTACGCGAGTCGCGAACCCACCAGTAGGTGCCCGCGGCCAGCGCGGCGACGACGATCAGCGCAATCAGCATGCGCAGCGGCGAGAGCCGGGTCTGCGGACCTTCCGGCTCCTGCGGGTCGTCGAGGGCTTGACCGGATCCGCGGGAGGGGCTTTCTGCGTGGGCAACGGGCACACCTGAATATCGGCGCGAGCGCCGGTGGCTGGAGCCGGCAGCCACGGGAAAGCGTCACTGGAATGGGCGATTAGCTCACAGACCTCGCATTCGGCGGTAAGGGTCCTGGCCAAACGCGCCGACCATCCATGAGTGCGCCGGAGCCGGCGCCGATGAGCAGGCCTGCCGGTGAGGGAGTCACGTGTTCGCAAGGAGCAAGAAGGCCGGGAAGACGGGAAAGTCACCGTCACGCGGTCGACGCTCGCAGTGGGGACGTGACCGGCGCGCCCTGCCGACCTCGCCCGTGGTCCCGCGGGTCACCGACATGCGCGTCGCAGTGGGACGTGCCCTCGTCGTCGGAACCGTGCTGGCGTGGCTCACCTACTTCGCCACCTGGCTGACCGACCAGTTCATCACCGGCGGCCACCACACGGCCCGGCTGCGGGTCGAGGCGGTCGTCTACCTGATCACCGTCACATTCCTCACCGGCTCGGCACTGGCGTACCTCACCTGCCGGCTCGGCTTCTTCTACCGGGCGCGCGAGCACCGCCGGATGCCCCGCGCGGCGCTGGAGCACTTCTTCGCCCGGAAGGCCCCGTCGGTCACGGTGATCATCCCGTCCTACAAGGAGGACGAGCGGATCATCCGCACAACGGTGCTTTCTGCCGCGCTGCAGGACTACCCGTCGCTGCGGGTCGTGCTGCTGATCGACGACCCGTCGAACCCGAGCCGGCAGAAAGACAAGCTGCTGCTGCAGCAGGCCCGCAACGTCGCGCCGGATCTGCAGGAACTGCTGGACGGGCCCTGCACCCGGGCCACGGCCGCGATGGACGTCTTCGCCCTTCGCGGTGCGCAGACCCCGCTCGAACTCGCCGACATGACCGATGCCGCCGCCGAGTACGACGCCGCCGCGGAATGGATGAGCGGCCTCGCCGAGTCCACCGAGATCGTCGACCACACCGACGAATTCTTCGTCGATCAGGTGCTGCGCAAGCTCGCCGGCGACTTCACCGCGACCGCCGGTGCACTGCGGGCGGCCGCCGCGGAAGGTGTCGTCCTTCCCTGGAGCCGGCTGCTCGAGCTCTACCAGCGGCTTGCGTGGACGTTCAAGGCCGACCTCACCAGCTTCGAGCGCAAGCAGTACGTCTCGCTCTCGCACGAGGCGAACAAGGCCATGAACCTCAACAGCTACATCGGCCTCATGGGCGGCACCTACCGCGATGCCGTCACCGTTTCCGGACGCGAGCTGATCCCGGCCCGCCACGGCCACGGCGACCTCGAGATTCCCGAGCCCGACTACGTGCTCACCCTCGACGCCGACAGCGTGCTGCTACCCGAATACTGCTTGCGGCTCGTGCATCTGATGGAGCAGAGCGAGCACGCCGACGTCGCCGTGGCGCAGACGCCCTACAGCGCGTTCCCCGGCTCGGGCACGCGGCTGGAGCGCATCGCCGGCGCCACCACCGACCTGCAGTACATCGCCCACCAGGGCATGACGTACTACGGCGCGACCTTCTGGGTCGGGGCCAATGCGGTGCTGCGCAAGCGGGCACTCGATGAGATCCGCGAGAGCACCTTCGTCGGCAGCTGGGAGATCCGGCGCTACATCCAGGACCGCACGGTCATCGAGGACACCGAGTCGACGATCGACATGCGCCTCAAGGGTTGGACGCTGCTGAACTACCCGGAGCGTCTCGCCTACAGCGCGACCCCGCCGGACTTCGGTTCGCTGTGCATCCAGCGCCGTCGCTGGGCCAACGGCGGGGTGCTGATCCTGCCCAAGCTGTGGCGTACGCGGAAGGCGCGTGCCGCGCGCGGCGAGGCCAACCCGATCAGCGAGACGTTCATCCGCGTCAACTACATGGCGTCGGTGGCGTGGAGCTCGGTCTCGCTCCTGCTGCTGCTCGCGTATCCCTTCGACAGCCAGCTGATCAGCCCGCTGCTCGGGCTCATCGCGCTGCCGTATTTCGCCGGCATGGCAAGCGATCTGCGCTACTGCGGCTACAAACGCCTCGACGTGCTGCGCATCTACGGGTTCAACCTGATCCTGATGCCGGTCAACCTCGCGGGCTTCCTGAACTCTCTCGTGCAGGCTCTCACGGGCGAGAAGAGCGTCTTCGGGCGCACGCCCAAGGTGGCCAACCGCACCGTCCCGGATTTCATCTTCGTCATCTCGCCGTGGCTGCTGACCGGGCTGGCCGGCTACACGCTGTGGCAGGACTGGACCTACCACCGCTGGATCAACTTCGGCTACGCGGTGCTCAACACCACGCTCGCGCTCTACGCCATCATCGCGTTCGTCGGCCTGCGCAACTCGGTCGCCGACTTCCTGACGCACGGCAAGTCATGGGTCTCGGTTCCGATTTCGCCCAAGCAGAAGCCGAAGTCCAGATTGTCCAAGCGCGCGCAGCGCCTCGCGCGCCGGGCCGCTGCGGAGGTCTCCACGACTCCTCCCGCCGACTGGGCGACCATCTTGCACTTCGGCAACGAACCGGGAGCCGCGCCCCTCTTGGCGCCGCGACCGATGGCGGCGGCGCCGTCGCTGCCGGCGCCGCGCACGCCGTCGAACTCCAACGTGCGCGGACGTCCGACGCAGCGCTCCACCGAGGCCGAAGAGCCTGCGTTCCGAACGGTTTTCCAGCCGATCGTGGAGCTCGACTCCGGGCATGTGGCCGGGCGTGAGGCGCTCACCCGCTTCGACGACGGCGTCGCCCCGCATCAGCGGCTGGCGGAGGAGTCATCGCGTGGCGGCGGTCTCGAGCTGGAGATCCTGCTGGCCCGCGCGAGCGTGCAGGCGGCCGCCGATTTCCCGAGCGCGGAGTTCCTGAACCTCAACGTCTCCTTGGCTTTGGTGCGTGCCGGCCGCGCGCTGAAGAGCATCGTCGAGCGCGCGATGCGCCCGGTCGTGCTCGAGCTCGACGCCCGGGTACTGACCGACCACGCTGCGGCGCTGGACCTGAAGACCGTGCTGCCCGAGGGCGCGCTGCTGGCGCTTTCGGGGGTCGAGCCGAGCTACGACTGCCTCACACTGTGCCGCGACCTGCGTCCGGAATTCATCAAGCTCGAACGCGGCTGGGTGCGGGGACTGCAGGACGACTCGGCGCGCCAGTCGCTGGTGCGCGCGCTCGTGACGCTGGCCGATGAGGTGGGCTCCCAGCTCATCGCGGAGGGCGTCGAGACGGAGGCCGAACTTTCGGTGCTGGCCGACCTCGGCATTCGGCTGGGTCAGGGCTACCTGCTCGGGCGTCCTAAGGCGTCGTCGGTTCTGGTCTGACCGGCGCGTTCGAGACCTCGGCGAGCCGGGCCAGAAATGGGCGCTGCGAACCGAAGAGCTTGCCTTCGGCGACGTCAAGCGGATACCAGGCGACGCGGTCGACCTCGACGAACTCGGCGCGCTTTCCGGAGCGGGGCGGCCATTCCATCTCGAAGAGGTTGCTGCGCACCTCGAACTCACCCGGGTCGGCTTCGAGCGCCCAGATGACGTTGACCTTCGAGCTGCTCTGCTTCACCTCACCGAGCGACACGGGATCGCCGGGCGGGACGGGAATGCCCAGCTCCTCGCTGAATTCGCGGCGAGCGGCCTCGAGTTCATCCTCCCCCGGCTCGCACTCGCCCTTCGGGATCGTCCAGTGCGCGTCGTCCTTCTTGGCGAAGAGCGGGCCGCCGGGGTGCGCCAAAAGCACCTCGACGTCACCGGCGGGCGAGCGACGCCACAGCACGATTCCGGCGCTGCGCTTCACGGGCGGACGACCTCTCCCCGATCCGCCGAGCGGCGGGCGGCATCCAGGACGCGAAGGGTCGCGACCGCGTCCTCGGGCTTGACGGGCACCGGGCCGGCGAGGCGCAGCGCGTCGCGCACCCTGCAGTAGAAGTCCTGGTAGCGGCCCGGGCCGCGGGGAACGGCGCGGCTGTCCTCACCGACGACGAGGCGTCCCCATCGTGCGGGCGACTCCTTGCCCCAGTCCGCGGCGGCCGGGTCACCACCTGCGCGCAGCGCGTCCTCCTGGCAATCCAGCCCCTCGACCACGTACGCGGCGCGCGAGCCGAGTACCCGCATCCGGGGCCCGAGGTGAGCGGCGACGGCGCTCATCCAGAGCGTGCTGCGCACCCCGGAGGCGTGGGACAGCTCGATGCAGGCGTCGTCCTCGACCTCGACCCCGGGGCGGCGCTTGTCCATCGTGGCGAACACCCGGGTCACCGGACCGAAGAGCACGAGCGCCTGATCCACCAGGTGGCTGCCGAGGTCTCCGAGAATTCCGCCGCCGTCGGATGGATCACCCGATTCGCGCCAGCCCTGCTTGGGCTGCGGACGCCAGCGTTCGAACCGAGACTCAAACCTCCACACCGTCCCCAGGTCGCCATTCGCGATCAACCGTTGCAACGTCAGGAAATCGCTGTCCCAGCGGCGGTTCTGGAAGACGGTGAGCAGCAGTCCGGCCGTGTGGGCTCGCTCGACGACGCGCTGCGCGTCCGGCGCCGAGGTCGCCAGCGGCTTGTCGATGACGACGGGCAACCGCGCGTCGAGGGCGGCCATCGCCAGGGGCACGTGGCTCACGTTGGGCGTCGCGATCACGACCAGGTCGTAGCTGCCGGCAGCGGCGAACACGTCCTCGGATCGCGGCAGGACAAGGACGCCGGGATAGCGGGAGGTCGCCCGCGCCGCACGTTCGGCATCCGACGTCACGACCGCTGCCAGCTCGAGGCCCGGGGCGGCGTTGATCAGCGGCGCGTGGAAATGCTCGCCCGCGACGCCGTACCCCAGCAACGCCACCCGCACCTGGCTCATGGCTACCAGCATCTCCCACCGGCGGGCACTCGCGCACAGGCCTGCTGCCTCGGCCCGCCCGGGACGGGAAAGCATAGGAAAAGTACAGGCGCGCATGCGTACCGTCTCCGGTCAGACGCGAGCACCCGAGCCAGGGAGAGCCATGGAGCCGGACGGGACACCGCCCGACGCGCCGACCAACCCTGCCGCCCGACCCGTCGTTGCCGACGGGGGGCGGCACTTCGACGCGCCCCAAGCCCCCGTCTCCCCGCCTGCGCCGGCGGGGCCGCCTCCTGCCCCGTCGGGCCCGGGCTGGCCCCCCGGCAACGAGCCGCTGCCGCCAGAGCTCTCCCCGCGCGGGAAGCAGAAAGGTCCGCGCAAGAAGCGGCGTTTCGGGTGGTGGAAGCGGATCGGGGTACTCGTCCTGGTGTTGCTGCTGACCGCGGTCGGCATCTTCTGGTCGTGGGACGCCGGGCTGCACCGGACCGACGCGCTGAAGTCCTACCCCGGGCGCGTCGGCAACACGGCGGGCACCAACTGGCTGATCGTCGGATCCGACAGCCGGGCCGACCTCACCGAGGCGCAGAAGAAGGCGCTGGCCACCGGCGACGCGGCCGGCAGCCGTACCGACACGATCATGATCGTCCACACCGGGTCGAAGAAGACCACGCTGCTCTCCCTCCCCCGCGACACCTACGTACCGATCGACGGGCACGGGAAGAACAAGCTGAACGCGGCCTTCGCCTTCGGTGGCGCCAGCCTTCTGGTGCGCACCGTCGAAGAGGTCACCGGGCTGCACATCGACCACTACGCCGAGATCGGCTTCGCCGGCTTCGCCTCGATGGTCGACGCGGTCGGCGGGGTCCGGATCTGCGTCGCACAGGCGATCAACGACGGCAACGCCGGCCTCGACATCCCGGCCGGCTGCCAGAAGCTGAACGGCGCCGAAGCCCTTGGCTACGTGCGTACCCGAAAGTTCGCGACCGGCGACCTCGAACGCGTCCAGCACCAGCGCCAGTTCTTGTCGGCCCTGCTGTCGAAGATCGCCAGCCCCGGGACGCTGATCAACCCGTTCAAGTCCATCCCGCTCGGCTACGACGCCGTCGACGCGCTCACCGTCGACAAGGGCAGCCACATCTGGGACGTCGTCTCCCTCGGGCTGGCGCTGCGCGACGCGGGCGGCGGCAAGGGCTACACCCTCACCGTGCCGATCGCCGGCTTCGCCAACGAGGGCGCGGTCGGCAGCGTCGTGCTCTGGGACCGCACGAAGGCGCTGGAACTGTTCGCCGCCCTGAAGAACGACCAGCCGATACCCGCCTCGCTGGTCCCCAAGTCCTAGACGAGCTACCGGGCGATACCGGCGAACTGCTTGAGGACGGCGCGGGCGATGACGAGCTGCTGGATCTGGCTGGTGCCCTCGTAGATGCGGAAGAGGCGCACGTCGCGGTAGAAGCGCTCGGCGGCGACGCCGTGCATGTAGCCGGCGCCGCCGTGCACCTGCACCGCGCGGTCGGCGATGCGGCCGACGGCCTCGCTGGCGAAGTACTTGGCGCAGGCCGGGCCGAGCTTGGTGTCCTCGCCGCTGTCGTACGCGCGGGCCGCTTCGAGCACGAGCGCGCGGGCGGCCATCAGGTCGGTCTGCGAATCGGCGATCAGGCCCTGGATCAGCTGGTGCTGGGCGATGGGCTTGCCGCCCTGGACGCGCTCGGTCGCGAAGCCGACCGTCTCGTCGACCAGGCGCTGCGCGAGCCCGACGCACAGCGCGGCGATGTGCAGCCGGCCGTGGGCGAGGCAAGCCATGGCGGTCGCGTAACCGATGCCCTCAGCGCCGATGAGCGTCTCGGGTCCGACGCGGACGTCGTCGAGGTAGACGTCGGCGGTCCAGGCGCCCGCCTGGCCCATCTTGGAATCCTTCGCGCCGACCGACACCCCCTTGGTCCCCGAGGGCACCAGGAAGCAGGAAATCCCTTTGGTGGCAGGCGCATCCGGGTTCGTACGGGCGAAGACCATGAAGACGTCGGCGACCGGCGCGTTGGTGATGTAACGCTTCGCGCCGTTGATGACCCAGTCGTCGCCGTCGCGTACCGCCCTCGTCTTCAGGCCGGCCGGGTCAGAGCCGGCGTCGGTCTCGGTGAGCGCGAAAGAGGCGGTCCACTCCCCTGACGCCACCTTCGGCAGGTACGCCGCTTTCTGCTCGTCGGTCGCGGACAACATGAGCACGTGGCCGGCGATGCCGTTGTTGGTGCCGAACATCGAGCGAAACGACGGGGTGGTGTAGCCGAGCTCGAAGACGAGGCGTGCCTCCTGCTCCATCGCCAGGCCCAGGCCGCCGTACTCCTCCGGTAGAGCGAAGCCGAAAAGTCCCATCTCTGCGGCAGTTTTGCGGACCCGCTCGGGGATCTCGTCGCGCTCCTCGATCTCGGCCTCGAGCGGCACCACCTCGTCACGCACGTAGCGGCGTACCGCGACGCGGATGTCGTCGAACTCGCCTGAATCCATGCGTAACTCCTGCCGTCGAATCACTCGAAAACGCGTCCGCCGTAGATGGTGCAGCGTACGAGTTCACGATGCGGCGCCGCCAATACGGTGTCCCACGGCACGTGCATCAGCACCAGGTCGGCGGGGCCACCGGGGTGGACCAGCCGCGGCGGTCCACCCGGGTCGACCAGGGGCGTGAGGTATCCGCGCAGCGCATTCCGGACGCTGATGCGCTCGTCGCGGCCCGAGCACCTCGCCGTCCGGTGTGCGCCGCTCGGCAGCAGCGCTCATGCACCGCCCACGGATCAGCCGGACCGTAAGGGGCGTCGGAGGAACACACCACGCGCACGCCGGCAGCATCGAGCGAAGCGACCCGATACAGGTCGTCGAGTTCGGAGCCGAGTTCGCGCCGGTAGTCGTCGCCGCGATCGGCGATGAAGCCGGGCTGCGTGACGACGGTCAATCCGAGACGCTTCAGCTCCAAGATCGCGGCAGGGTCCAGCAGCGCTGCGTGCTCGATGCGGTCGCCCCGGTCGGGCCCGATCTCATCGAGCACGGCAATCGTGACGGCGAGCGCCTCTCGGGTGACGCAGTGGACGGCGATCGGCCTCCCCTGCTCGCGGGCCGCGCGGACCCGGCTGCGCATCCGGTCGAGGTCGGGCGGCTCGTGATCGGGAGGGGCGATCTTCAACGGTCCCAGGGTGATTCGCTCGTTCAGACCCTCGGCACTTCCGCCGAGCAACATCACGCGCTGCGGCAACCTGGCGTCGTTCACCGCTTCGGTCAGGAGCTGCTGGCTGCGCGCCGGAAGGTCCGGAGTGGCATCGGTGACGTGGGTGATGCCCATCGCAGCAAGCTCGCCGCCGATGCGCGCCAGGTCAGGTGGCGGCCCCTCCGGAAGGCGCTGCGCCAGCCGTGCGTCCTCGCGCCACAACTCGCCCGAAGGGGCGTCGCCGGTGAGGCCGGCGGCGCGCAGGCCGGCGGAGTTGAGCAGCCAGAGCGCGCCGCTGCGGTGCTGCACGCGTAAGGGGATCGTGGGGTGCAGGCGATCGAGGTCACCCAGGCTGAGCCGGCCGCCCTGCTCCGCGTAGCCCACCGCGCGGATCCATCCGGTGGCGTCAGGTGTCGCGCTCACGAGAGCTGTCTCGACCGCGGCCCGATCAGCGGTGACGCGGGGGTGAAGGTCGAGCGACCCCGCAGCCGCGGCCATGGCGAGCAGGTGCAGGTGATGGTCGGCCAGCCCGACGGAGAGTGCGCCGCCGTGGCCGTCGAGGACGGGCTCGCCGGGCAGCCGGTCCAGCGCGCCGATCTGCAGAACGACCCCGTCCGCGCACCGCACGTCAGCACGGCGGCCGCCGAGCAACTCGACGTCGCGCAGCAGCAGGGCTCCCGGGTCGGTCACGGGCGGGCCCGCGGGGGCCTTGCTGCCAGCCCCGACGCGGGCTGGGCGACGGTCCCGTCCAGCGTGGACGCGACCACCGACGCCATCGCCAGGTCGATCAGCTGACCCCCGCCGGCGTCAAGCGCGCGCATGACTGCCGCAGCCCCGGCCAGCCCCGTCAGCGGATCGGCGATCGCGTCACCCACGAAGACCGGGATTCCTTGCTTCCAGCCCACGAGTCCGGCGGCGGCCGCCACATCGTCGCCGAAGCCGATGCGATCACCGTTCGTCCGGCCGTAGCCGGTGATGCTGAGCCAGACCGCGCCGCGGGAGACCTCGGCATCGCCCGACAGGCCCCACCCCGCCAACGCTCGCGGCCGCGACGCCTCCACCACGACATCAGCGTCTCGCACCAGTGCCGCCAGCCGTTGCCGATCCGCTGCCAGGGAGGGGTCGAACGTGAAGGACTCATGGCCGCCGTGGAGCAGTTCGTAGAAGCGCGGCTCCCCCTGGCGGGCGCCATCGGGACGGCTCACGGTCTCCACCTTCACCACCCGGGCCCCCGCCAGCCCGAGCAGCGAGGAGCAGAGCGGCCCCGCCCAGAGCGAGCTGAAGTCGACCACGAGCGGCGAAACACCCGTGTTTGCAGCGGATTCGGCCGGCATAGCCAGCGGCGCAGCACCTTCGCCGACCATGGCGATGGCCATTCCCAGGAGCCGCGCCCGCTCCACGATCGCGGCGCCCGGGATCGCCGCAGCCCATTCGCGTATCCCCTCCCAGGAATCATTCGCCGGGCGCTCGATCAGCGCCTCCACCAGTTCGTGATCGGACGGGCGCGGCAGCGACGCCGCGACCCAGCCGTCGGCGCTGGGCAGCAGCCGGCACGCGCCGCCGACCGAGACGCTGCCCTGCGCGTTCGCCCCAGTGAGGGCGGCCCGTTCGGCGAGCAGCTGCGCGCCGTCGACGCGCACCGGATGACCCCAGGCCGCCGAGCGCCGCGCAACCTCGGCCGACCACTCGCGGGCCTGGCCGGCCGCCCGCCCGGGCGGCACGAACCCGCTCAGCGCGACGACGCCCGACTCCAGCCAGTCGGTGACGCGCTGGTCTGCAGTCATCGCGCGATCTCGTCGACCAGTCCCCATTGAAGGGCTCGCTCGACCTCGACCACAGCGCCGGTGAGCGCCATCCACGCCGTACGCCATCGCCCGATCCGCCGCACGATGCTCACCGTCCCGCCGGCCCCTGGCACGAGACCCATGCTGATCTCGGGCAGCGCCATCCGGGTGTCAGCCGCCGCGACCACCCGCCCCGCGTATGCGGGCAGCTCGATCCCCGCCCCGATGCACGCCCCGTGAAGATGCGCGGTGACGCGAGCGCTCAGGTCGTGCAGCAACTGCCCCGCACTGTGGCGAAGCCTGATCAGATGCGCCGTCGAGGGATCGGGTGCGGTGCCGAACTCGGCCAGATCCCCGCCGCTGCAGAACGCGGGCCCGACCCCGCGCAGCTCGACGCGAACGGCCGGATCCACGACTGCTATCTGCAGCGCCGAGACGAGCGCGTCGCGTACCGCATGGCCGTACGCGTTGCGCCGCTCGGGCCGGTTCAGCGTCAGCGTCAGCACGTCGCCCTGACGATCGACGAGCACTGGCTCGTCACCAGCGGGCGCCGGGGTGCGCGGCGGCGAGAACGCGAGCCAGGCAGCGAATTCGGGGCCGGCAAGCAGCGTCGAGTAGGTCGCGGACTCGGCGACCAGCCCTTCCCACACCGGCAGCAGAGCCGTCTGCTGCAACAGGACCGCGAGCGCGCTCGTGCACAACGGACGCTGCGCTGACAGTTCCGCGATCTGCCGCCCGGCATCCACCGGATCGGCCGCCGCCACGAAAGCGGGCAGCTGCGCTGCCGGGTTCCGCTCACCCGCGAACGACAGGGTGAGCGCTTCGGCCAGCGGCAGGTTCCCGCGCGGCACCGGACCGTCAGCAATCCCGATCAGGACCCGGGCGCTGCAGCGTGCCGCCCGCACCGTCGCTGGCAGCAACTCCCGCGCGAGCGGCTCACAGAGGTCGACGAGCAGCGCCGCAGGAGACGCCGGATCGGGGACGCCGTAGCGCAGCGCGTCGGCGAGCTCGTCCGGTGCGAGCGGACTAGCCGCGGATGCCGTCACGCACCGTCGACAGGACGGAGGGATCGATGTCGTAGGTGATGTAGCAGCTGACGCGCTGCACGAGGTCGCCGAGCTTCGCGCGCAGCATCGGACCGACCTCGTCGGGCGGTCCGACCACCGAGAAGGTGTTGAGCATGTCGTCGTCGATGAGCTCACCCATCGCATCCCACTCGCCCTGCTTCGACAGCCGGGTCAGCGCGGGCTGCACGTCACCCCAGCCGTGACGCTCGAGGACGCCCCGGTAGGCCGGGGTGGAGGCGTAGAACGCGATCTGCTTCTTGGTGCCCTTGATCGCCGCCGCCAGCTGCTCATCCGTCGCCCCGGTGGTGATGAAGGCCGGCCCGCAGATGGTGAAATCCTCCAGCGTCTTGCCCGCCTTTTCCCGGCCGCGCCGCAGTGCCGGAAGCGTGACCTCGTCGAGATAGGCGCGCGTCGTGAACGGGTGCACGAAGAAGCCGTCAGCAGCCTCCCCCGCGACCTCGGTCATCAGCTCGCCGACTCCCGCGAGGTAGACCGGCGGCGGCCCGTACTCGTGGCGTTCCGGCGAGAAGAACGGGGTCATCAGGATGTGCTTGTAGTACTCGCCCTGGAAGTCCAGCGGCACACCGTCGTGCCACGTGGCCCAGATCGCCCGCATCGCCTGGATGAATTCGCGCATCCGCGGCGCCGGATGTGACCACGGCATCGAGTAGCGCAGCACGATGTGCGCCTTGATCTGCGAGCCGATTCCGAGGACGAAGCGGCCCTTGCTGTAGCGCGCCAGGTCGTAGCCGATGCTCGCCATCGTCATCGGGGTGCGAGCGAAGGCGATCGCGATCGACGTGCCGACCGTGACGTTCGAGGTCGCCTGGCACGCCTGCAGGCACTGCATGAACGGCTCATGCCCGGTCTCGCCGAACCAGAGGCCGTCGTAACCCGCAGCCTCCATCGCCGCCGCTTCTTCGGTGACGGCGGTGAAATCCTTGCCGACGCTCGTGTCGAGCTTCACGGCCGGAACCTCAGTCGCTGGAGGGAAGTTGCTTGGCTTCCTTGAGGACGAGCGGGGTGGTGCCGTCGGCGAGCGTGCCGTCGCCGCCCTTGGTCACGAGCACTTCGAGCGACTCGTCGTCAGGCGAGGTGAACCGCTTGCCGACCGGGCTTCCCGCGGCGAGCGCGGCGTCGATGGTCAGGCCCGCATCGGGCTCGGCCTTCACGTCGATCATCGGGTGGCCGCCGCAGGTGAGCGTGACCTCACCAGCAGGCACCCGGACGACGATGATCTCGGTGGCGTCCACCTGGCTGCGCAGCCGGGCTCCGGTACGCAGTTGGACGGGGACGGACATCAGGTGCCTCCATTTTGGCTTCTGTTGCGGCAGATCAGCAGGATCATTCGATGGTTACTCGACGGGTTCGGTCAGGCTGCCGATGATGTTGCGACGCAGCAGCTTTCCGGTCGGAGTGTAAGGAAGCTCGGGCCAGATGAGCACCGAACTCGGAGCACGGCTGGAGCGCAGCTTGCCGGCCGCGTACCGGCGCACCTCTTCGGCGATCGCCGGGTCGGCCGCGTCGGCTTCCGAGAGGACGACGACCGCGCAGATCCGCTGGCCCCACTCCTCGTCGGGCAGCCCGACGACGGCCGCGTCGCGCACCGCCGGGTGGGTGAGGAGCACGTCCTCGACCTCGGCCGGCGCGATGTTCTCGCCGCCGCGGATGATCGTGTCGTCATCGCGGCCCTCGACGAAGAGGTAGCCATCGGCGTCGAGGTGTGCCCGGTCGTGCGTCGGGAACCAGCCGTCGGCGTCGAGCCGGGTGCCGAGGCCGACGTACTCGCCGGCCACCTGCGCGCCGCGCACCCAGAGCTCGCCGGTCTCACCGGGAGGCATCTCCTGGCCCTCAGGCCCGCGGATGACGAACTCGATGCCCGGCACGGCACGGCCAGCGCTCGCCAGCCGCGCCTTCCAGACCGGGTCGTCGGAGTCGAGCGCCGAACGGTGGTCGTCGGGGCCGAGCACGGCGATGGTCGAGCTGGTCTCGGTGAGGCCGTAGGCGTTGACGAAGCCGGTCTCGGGAAACGTGCGCAATGCACGTTCCAGGACGGTCGGGGCGATGCGGGCGCCGCCGTACGCGATCGAGCGCAGCGACGGCAGCGCGGTATCCGGCGCTCCCGCCACGTGTTCGACGACCCGCACGAGCATGGTCGGTACGACCATCGCGTGGCTGACCGACTCCTGCGCCGCGATGGCCAGCCACTCGGGCGCGCTGAACGACGGGAGGTGGACCATGCGACGGCCCGCGTAGGTATTCGTGAGGACCGTCGCGACGCCCGCGATGTGGTAGGGCGGCACGGCGACGAGCGCGCAGTCGTCCTCGTCGGCGCCGAGCAGCTCGACGGTCTGCAGCACGTACGCGGTGAGGTTGCCGTGGCGCAGCACGACGCCCTTGGGCTCGGACGTCGTGCCGCTGGTGAACAGCACCGCGGCGATGTCGTCGTCGTCGAGCACGGGAGGTTCGATCGCCGGCGCAGATGCTGTGGCATCGAGCCAGCCGGTGGTGGACAGGATGTGCGAGCGCTTGCCGACCCGCTCCCGCATGTCGTCGTCGACGAGGACGATCGGGTCATCGAGGCGGTCGAGCAGCGCATTGAGGTCGGCGTCGGGCAGCCGGTAGTTCAGCGGCGTGATCGGCAGCCCGGCGAGGGCTGACGCGAACACCGCGACGTTGAACTGCGGACCGTTGACCCCGACGAACGCGACCGAGCGCCCGCCCTCTGCCTGCAGCAGCCCGGCCCCACCTGACGCGCGGGCGGCCAGCCCTTCGAACGTGATGCCGTCGCTCCTGGAACCGAGCGCGACCCGATCCGGAACCATCGACGACGCCAATTCGAGCAGCACATCGACGCCCACATCGGCTCCTGTTCAGTGAGAAGGGCAGGGGTGCCCGCCGTCAAAACTAGCGTGCCGTGACGCCCCCTACCGGCGGCGGCGGTAAATCCGGGTGCTGGAGCACCCGGATTTGCTGCCGCTCAGGTCCCCGACCCGTACTACGCGCCCGCTGCCTCGTGGAACGCTTCCACGACACCGGAGAGCACCTCGGCGGCGCCGTCCTGGTCGGCGGGCAGCGGGACGGTGAGCGCGAAATCGGTGATGCCCGCCTTGACCTGCGCAGCCACTGGCTCCAGCGCCTTGGCCAGCTCGAGCTTTCCGTCGTCGCCGGCTCGCACCATCAGGTTGCCCTGCGTACGGAAGCCGACCATGTCACGGCCGGCCTCGGCCATCACCTCGGCGATACGTGCGAGACCGGGAGCCGGGTCCTTGATGTCGTCGCCCCACGGGATCCATCCGCTGCCGAAGCGGGCGAGGCGGCGCAGGGTGCGCGGGTTGATGGTGCCGCTGACCCAGATCGGGACGCCGCCCGGCTGCACCGGCTGGGGGACGCAGTAGATCCGGTTGAACGTCAGGAATTCGGAGTCGTGGTCGGACGGCACGTTGCGCCAGGCGTTCTGCAGCACGTCGAGGCAGTCGTCGAGCAGCGGGCCACGACCGTCGAAGGAGAGCCCGGCGGCCTCGTACTCCTCGCGCTGCCAGCCGACCCCGATGCCGAGGTCGAGCCGCCCGCCCGACAGCACGTCGAGCGTGGCGCAGGTCTTCGCGAGGACGATCGGGCGGCGCAGCGCGGCCTGCAGCACGCCGGTGCCGAGGCGTACCCGCTTCGTCATGCCGGCGACCACGGACAGCACGGTCATGGGTTCGAGCCACTGGCCGTCGGGGCCGGTCGGCTGCTTGGAGCCGCGCATACCGCCCGTCTCCGGATTGCCGTACGCCTCGAGGTTCTCACCGAAGACGACGTGGTCGGAGACGGTGACGCGATCGATGCCGGCGCGCTCGGCGGCAAGCGCCCGGTCGAACATCGGCTGCCAGCTACCCGGGTCCTTGACCGCGAAGTTGACCAGGTGCAGGGACAGGGCGGGGGTCACGGCAGGAGGCACAGTCACTGCCTCTTAGTACCAGCCTCGCTGTCAGTCGAATGCAGCCACCCTGCACAATCACCGCCATGAGCCCCCAGACCCCCGAAAGTGTCCCTGCGATCGGCGATTGGGGGCAGCTCCTGACCGGCAAGGTCGCGATCGTGACCGG
Organism: uncultured Actinomycetota bacterium; assembly: GCA_963731205.1. Classification (GTDB taxonomy): domain Bacteria; phylum Actinomycetota; class Actinomycetes; order Frankiales; family Frankiaceae; genus DATAZK01. The sequence goes on from CAVSUJ010000002.1 coordinate 51,276, forward strand.
AGGTGGGGACGGGATCGGCGGCGCGATCTCGCGCCTGTTCGCCCAGCACGGCGCCATCCTCGAAATCGCGGAGATCGACCCCGAGCGGGGCGCCCGGGTGAAGGCCGACATCGAGGGCGCCGGCGGCACCGTCCGCGTCCACACCGTCGACGTCACCGATACTTCTGTGGCAGCGCCGCTGGTGGCTGATGTGCTGGGCGCCCACGGCCGGGTCGACATCCTGGTCAACAACGTCGGCGACTTCCGGCCGCTGGTCCGCTTCCAGGCCTCGACCCCGGAGTCGTGGGAGGACATGTACTCGATCAACCTCAAGCACATCTTCTCGATGACGCGAGCGGTGATCGAGCCGATGATCAGCCAGCGCAGCGGCACGATCGTCAACCTGCATTCGGTCGAGGGCATGCGCGGCTACCCCGGCGAGCCGATCTACGCGGCGATGAAGGCGGGTGCCGCCCACTTCACGACGAGCCTCGCCGTGACCATGGGCCGCTACGGGATCCGGGTGAACGGCATCGGCCCCGACCTCACCCAGTCACCCCAGGTCGACTACCTCACCCGCGCCGAAGGACATGACGACATGTGGCCCTTCTGGGCGCCGGTCGGGCGCCTCGGCTGGCCCGAGGATCAGGCCCGGGTAGCCCTGTTCCTCGCCTCCGACATGTCGTCCTACGTGACCGGCCACAACATCCCGGTGGACGGCGGTACCAAGGCCGGCGGCGGCTGGTACTTCTCGCCGACCGAGCGGATCTTCACCAACCGGCCGATCGGCTTCTGAGGTTCAGCCGCGCTTCGCGAGGTCGCTGAGGTAGCGGTTGTAGGCCGCGAGCTCGTCGTGCTCGGGGTCGCGGTCGGACTTGCGGTCGAACGCACGGGCCTGGCGCGCGTCAGCCCGTGACCACTGCATCAGGATCACGCCTGCGACCAGGAACGCGACGGGCTCGGCGAGCGCCATCGCGATACCGCCGCCGGTGTGTTGATCCGACAGCAGGCTGGCGCCCCAGGTGCGTCCGAGCCGGCCGAACCAGCTTTCGGCGAGGACGTGGGTGTCGGTGATGATCGCGAGGCCGAAGAACGCGTGAAACGGCACCAGGATGATCAGCAGAAACATCCGCGCGCCGTGGCCGGGCCGGTGCGGAAGCGGATCGGGGCTGACGAGCGGCCAGAAGACCAGGCAGCCGGTGATCAGGAAGTGCGTCAGCATGAGCAGGTGGCCGGCGTGATTGGACATCAGGGCCGTGAAAAGGCCGGAAAAGTACAGCCCGAAGGTGCTGAACACGAAAAGGCCCAACCCCACCAGCGGATGGGACAGCACCCTCATGACCGGGCTACGCAGGATCGCGAGCAGCCACGCGCGCCCTCCGCGGGCGCCGGGCTGCGGTCCGGTGGACGGCAGGTACCTCAGGGCCAGCGTGATCGGCGCGCCGAGCGCCAGGAGCGGCGGTGCCACCATCGACAGCAGCATGTGCTGCGCCATGTGGACGCTGAACATCACCTCGCCGTAGCGGCTGATGCCGGTCTGGGTGGTGATCAGGACGACGATCAGCCCCGCGTACCACGCTGCTGTGTACAGACGCGGCCACCTGTCACCGCGGGCGTGCAGGCGGTGGACCGAGCGGGCGTACCAGACCGCCGCTACCGCGATGAAGACGGCGAAGAAGACTTCGGGAGCCCAGTCGAAGGCAAGGCGACCAATCGAGATCGGCGGGGGGAGATCGAACCCCAGCGCCGCCTTGGCCGCACTTGTGTCAGCGACCGAACGCGGCTGCGGAGTGGGACTCTTGGACAGCGCGACCGCGAGCCCCACCGCGATGCCCATCACCGCCACCTCAGCGCCGGCGAGGCGGATGAAGGCTCGCTTGCCGCCGTTCGCCGCAGCCGGGAGCGTCCGCCGCCGATGGCGGTAGCCGAAGATCCCGAGGGCGATCAGCGCCGTCGCCTTCGCGATCACCAGACCGCCGTAGCGCGTGCCGAGATCGGCGAGGGACCCGATCCGGATGTAGGCGTTGAGCAGGCCGCTCAGCGCCACCGTCGTGAAGCAGACGAGCGCCAGGGTGGAGAACCGTGGGAGCGCGATCGCCAGCGACTTCGGCGCCTTGCGGCAGGCGAGCCAGATCACGGCCAGCAGACCGCCGATCCACAGGCTGGCGGCAAGGACGTGGATCGTCAGGCTGGACAGCGCAGCGTCATGATCGCCGGCGCTTGCCGAGTGACCGGTCAGCAGTGGCGGCAGCGCCAGCCCGAAGATGGCGACGGCGAGGAGCACCGCCGCCGTATTGACCCGCGAGATCGCGGGGGTGAGCACGATCAGAAGGGCCGCTATGGCGACGGCCAGGTAGGTCTTTCCCTCGGTCACGTTCGTGAGATAGAAGCTGATGTTGCTGCCGTGCAGCTGGCTGAGCGGCACAGCTGCCTCTTGCGACAGCGCCAGCAGCCCCTCCACCACGATGGCCAGCACCCAGACGCCCGCGGCCGCCCGCGCCACCCGCATCGCCGCCACGGCTGACGGGCCGAGAGCCCCCTTGCGGTCGGGCAACAACGCGACCGCAAGCAGCAGGAAACCGACCGTCACGATGGCGGCCGCGTCGTGCAGGAAGCGGGCGATCGGGAGCGCCCAGGCGGTTCCGGAGCCGGCCCACGGGAGCCCACCGGCCGGCTTGTGCTCCACGCCGTGCCCGAAGAGCAGGGCGGCGATGAGCATCAGCAGTCCGGCGACGCCCGCTACGACAGCGATCCGCGGCACCGGGGACGGCGAGATCCGGCCCTCGGGAGCGGGCGGGGACGGGACGGCGGCGTCGGTCGGGGCGTCGACGGTCGTCACGTCCTCATGGTGCCCTCGCGCATCCGCATCTGTCACTCGTGGGCCGAGGGGTCCGGCCGGCGCGGCCGGCGGCGAAGGAAGATCACCCCGACAACGCCGACGACAACCACCGCAGCGACCACGCCGATGATGACGCCGGTGTTGCTCGAGGACTTGGCGGGCGGAGCTTGGGCGGCGGCGGACCTGGCGATGACCTGGGTGGCCGCCGCCTGCGCGGTGAAGGTGAATTGCCCGGAGACCGGATGGCCGTCAGCCGACACGACGCGCCAGTCGACCACGTAGCGCCCGGGGGGCCTGGTGCCGGCGAGCGGTTCGGTGACGACGTCATTGACCACTTGGACGTGTCCGTTGTCACGGCGCTGACCGTCCGGACCGATGACGTGAATGGTGGAGAACTCGCCCTGCGGCATCTCGTTGAAGGTGAGGGCGACGCTGGTCGGGGCGACCGGGACGGTCCCGCCACGGGCCGGTGAGGTCTGCAGCAGCACCGAGTGCGCCGCCGCCGGGCCGGCGCCCAACACGGCAAGCAGGCCCACCACCCCGAGGGCGGCGAGCAGCCAGGCGGCTCGACCGAGCGTCCGGGCCCTCACGGCTCTCACGACGGAGTGCCCCCTGACCTGCGTCGTACCGCGAAGATCCCGATGCCGAGCCCGATGATTGCGACCGCGAGGCCTGCTGCACCGAGCCCGCGAGCGAGCCCGTCAGAGCTCGACGGTGCGGCGGGATCGCTGACTGTCAGTACCGGGGCCGGATGCTCCGGTTCGGGCTTGCCGGCGGGTGACGGCTCGTTCCAGTGGACCACGGTGCCGTCGCTGTAGAACTGGTCGACCGAGAACGACATCGTCCCGCTCGCGGGCAACGGCCCGGCGTCGATGGTGAAGTCCTGGTACTGCTCGGGCGCGATACCGGCGCCGGGCGCGGCCGTCCAGGTGATCTGCGACGTGAACTCGGTGACCGTCCCGTCGTCCGTGGTGATCGGCTTCGGCAGCTTCGACTTGGCCGTGGTGATGGTCCAACCCTCCAGCGACCGCGGGTTCAGCGAGGCGAGCGGCTGGGCGTTCGGGAGGTGCACGACGAGCTTGGTGAAGCGCGCGCCGGCGCTCTCGTTGGGCGCCAGGAAGGTGAGCTCCTGGAACGAGCCGGGAGCCGCCGTTTTCGGGCTCACCAGGACGTGTGCCTGCGCGGCACCAGCGCAGATCAGCAGCAGGAGCCCGGCGAGCAAGGCGGCGAGAGGCAGCCGCTTCACGAGGCGTGCGCAAGCGCGCGGAGCCGGGGCGTCTCGACGCGGGTGCTCGCCCGGGCACCCCAGAAAAGCAGCGCCGCGCCGACGACGGCCACGCCGTGTTGGAGCTCATCGAATCCCGGGGTCTCGCCCATGCCGATGTCGATGAGTGCGGTCGCCAGCAGGCCGGCGGCCGCGAAGCCGCAGGGCCACGCCAGGCCGGATGACAGTCGTGGCCTGAGCGCGCCGACGACGAAAGCCACGGCCAAGGCCAGGTCGAACGAGCCCAGCTCATGGGCCACGTGGCGAGTGCCTTCGCTGTCATGGCCGAGCAGCAGCAGCGGGACCGTGACGGCCAGCTGCGCGATGCCGATGAGCAGCAGCAGCGCGCGTTGCAGCAGGGGAGGCGCCGGCTCCGGCGCCCACCTGCTGAGCACCGCGCCGGACAGGTCATGGTCCAGGCTCATGCTGGTCAGCCGCAGCCGCCGGACGATCTCGTGGGCCGCGCTCTGCCACTCGCGGCAGGCCGGGCAGCCGCGCACGTGGGCGGCGGTCAGTTCGGACGAGATCGGAGAGCTCTCCCCGTCGAGCGCCGCCGACAGCGACTCGCGTACGTCATGGCAGTCCATACCCGTGAGTGCGCCCGGAGCCGTCAGAAGTTCCCGGATCCCCTAGATTGACCTCACGTGAGCCGCCCCGACCCGATCAGCCGGCTGGCCGCGAAAGCCCGGCGCGGCGATGCGCAGGCGGTCACGGAACTGGTCAGGGCCACCCAGGCCGACGTCTGGCGGCTGTGTGCCCATCTCGTCGACCGGCAGTCGGCGGACGACCTCACCCAGGAGACCTACCTGCGTGCCATACGTGCGCTCGGCTCCTTCCGGGGAGATGCGCCGTTTCGCAGCTGGTTGCTCACAATCGCCCGGCGAGCCTGCGCAGCCGAGATCGAGGCGCGCCAGCAGCGCCGCCGGATGCTGAGGGCATTGCCCACGCCGGGAACCGTTCAGGATCACGCCCGCCGGGTCGGCCTGGAGCTGCTGCTTGACGCGCTCAATCCGGAGCAGCGGGCCGCGTTCGTCCTGACCCAGCTGCTGGGCTGCAGCTACGCCGAGGCCGCCGCGGCCTGCGAATGCCCGATCGGAACTGTGCGCTCGCGCGTCGCCCGGGCCCGTGAAGCACTGGTGCTTGCCGCTGCAGGCCAGCAGCTGGAGGCCGCGCCGCCGGCGTGATGTGCGGTGTGATGTTGACGATCGCACCTGCCACCTGCGACGCGAATTTCCACGGCGTAGCAAAATGACCACCATGAGCGAGCCCACAGCAGGTCCGACCGAGACCGTTGATCCGGGCGCTCCCCCTGCGCCGCCCGAGGAATTGACACTTGCGGCCGAGTTCCCAGCGGCGACCCGCGAGCAGTGGGAGAAGCTCGTCGTGGGCGTCCTGGACAAGTCGGGCGCGCGCGGGCTGCTGCCGAAGGCCGCGGCCGAGAAGCTTTCCGTCACCGTCGGCGGCATCGAGATCGCCGGCATCTACGGTCCTGACGAGCTCGCCGCTGCCCACGTGCCCGACCCCGGCTTCCCCGGCTTCGCTCCTTTCGTGCGCGGGCGCCGGCCGGAGGGAACGCTCGGCGGCTGGGACGTGCGGGCGCTGTTCGACAACCCGGATCCCGCCGTCGCGCGCGAGCAGGTGCTCACCGACCTCGAAAACGGCGTCACCTCGATCTGGCTGCGCGTCGGCGAGAGCGGATTCGCGGTCTCGGCGCTGCCCAACGTGCTGGCCGACGTGCTGCTCGATCTGGCGCCGGTCGTCCTCGATGCAGGTGCCGACGCCATCCCCGCGGCCCGCGCGCTGCTGAAGGTCGCCGCAGATCGGGGCGTGGCGGTCACGAGCCTGTCGGGCAATCTCGGCCTCGACCCGATCGGCTACGCCGCGCGCACCGGCGAAGCTGCCGAGCTCACCGAGGCTGCAGCGTTCGTCGTCGAACACGTGACGTCCGGCGCTGACCAATTGCGCTCCCTCGTCGTCGACGGACTCGCCTTCCACGAGGCCGGCGCGTCCGAGGCCCAGGAGCTGGGCGCCTCGCTGGCGGCCGGGGTCACGTATCTGCGGGCGCTTGCCGAAGCCGGTCTCTCACCGGAGCAGGCCTGCGGGCAGCTCGAATTCCGTTACGCGGCGAGCGACGACCAGTTCCTCACCATCGCCAAGTTGCGGGCCGCGCGCCGGCTGTGGGCACGCGTCGCCGGTGCCTGCGGGGCGCCGGAAAGCCAGCAGGGTCAGCTGCAACACGCGGTGACGTCGTGGCCGATGATGACCCGGCGCGATCCGCACGTGAACATGCTGCGCACCACGATCGCCGCGTTCGCCGCCGGCGTCGCGGGCGCCGATTCGGTCACGGTGCTGCCGTTCGACGCGGCTATCGGAGTGCCCGATGCCATGGGCCGCCGGCTCGCCCGCAACACGCAAGCGCTCCTGCTCGAGGAATCACACGTGGCGACGGTCATCGATCCGGCGGGCGGCTCCTGGTACGTCGAATCGCTGACGGATTCGCTCGCGCACGCGGGATGGGCCGAGTTCCAGGCGATCGAAGCGGCGGGAGGCTTGCTGAAGGCGCTGACCGACGGGTTCGTCGGCGAGCGGATCTCGGCCAACCGCCGGGAGCGTCAGCACAAGCTCGCCGTACGCGAGGACGCGATCACCGGGGTCAGCGAATTCCCGCTGTTGCAGGAGAAGGAGCTGGAGCGCCAGACGCCGCCGCCGTTGCCCGCAGGCGGGTTGCTGCGTATCCGCTGGGCCGAGCGGCACGAAGAGATGCGCGAGCGCGCCGACTACTTCACCGTCCAGCACGGACGCGCCCCGACCGTCCTGCTGGTGCCGCTGGGATCGGCGCGGGCTGCCGCGGTGCGGCTCGGCTTCGCCGGCGATCTGCTGCGGCCGGCGGGCATCGAGGGGGCGACCCTCGACGTGGCCGGGGATCAGGCGCCGGACGAGGCCCTCGCCGCGGCACTTTCGGCCCACGGCACCACGGTCGCCTGCCTGTGCGGGACCGATGACGCGTACGGCGAATCGGCTGCGGGCGTGGCCGAGGCGCTACGACGAGCCGGCGCCACCCATGTGCTGCTCGCCGGGCAACCCAAGGCCGCTCCCGAAGCCAAGATCGACACCTTCATCTTCCGGGGCTGCGACGCCGTCGCCGTCCAGGAGCAGACCCTGACCGAGCTGGGGGTAGCCGAATGAGCGACGCCGCTTGGGTTCCTGACTTCCGCGGGCTGCCGTTGAACGACCGCCGCCGACGGTCGGCCGCCGGTGCTGACGACTGGGCCAAGGCCATCCACGAGAGCGTCGGCAAGGATCCGTCCGAGCTCGCCTGGCACACGCCCGAGGACATCGACGTCGCCGCGCTCTACACCGCCGACGACACCGAGGATCTCGATTTCCTGCACACCTGGCCCGGCCTTCCGCCCTACCTGCGTGGGCCGTACCCGACGATGTACACGACGCAGCCGTGGACCATCCGCCAGTACGCCGGCTTCTCCACCGCCGAGGAGTCCAACGCCTTCTACCGCCGCAATCTCGCGGGCGGCCAGAAGGGCCTGTCGGTCGCATTCGACCTGGCGACCCATCGCGGCTACGACAGCGATCACGTCCGCGTCAGTGGTGACGTCGGCATGGCGGGCGTCGCGATCGACTCGATCTACGACATGCGCCAGCTCTTCGACGGCATCCCGCTGGACCGGATGAGCGTCTCGATGACGATGAACGGCGCGGTGCTGCCCATCCTGGCGCTCTACGTCGTCGCCGCCGAGGAGCAGGGCGTGGCGCCGGAGCAGCTCGCCGGCACCATCCAGAACGACATCCTCAAAGAGTTCATGGTCCGCAACACCTACATCTACCCGCCGACGCCCTCGATGCGGATCGTGTCGGACATCTTCGGCTACACCTCCACCCGGATGCCGAAGTTCAACTCCATCTCCATCTCCGGCTACCACATCCAGGAGGCCGGAGCGACGGCCGATCTGGAGCTCGCCTACACCCTCGCCGACGGCGTCGAGTACCTGCGGGTGGGGCTCGAATCCGGTTTGGACGTCGATGCTTTCGCCCCCCGGTTGTCCTTCTTCTGGGGCATCGGGATGAACGTCTTCATGGAGATCGCGAAGCTGCGAGCCGGACGGCTGCTGTGGGCCAAGCTCGTCGACAGCTTCGGTGCGAAGAACCCGAAATCCCTTTCGCTGCGGACACATTCGCAGACCTCGGGTTGGTCGCTCACCGCGCAGGACGTGTTCAACAACGTCGTCCGCACGTGCGTGGAGGCGATGGCCGCGACCCAGGGCCACACCCAATCGCTGCACACGAATGCGCTCGACGAGGCACTCGCGCTGCCGACCGACTTCTCCGCCCGTATCGCCCGCAACACCCAGCTGCTGCTGCAGCAGGAGTCGGGCACCACGCGCACGATCGACCCGTGGGGCGGCAGCGCCTACGTCGAGCGGCTCACGTACGAGCTCGCCCGCAAGGCCTGGTCGCACATCCAGGAGGTCGAAGCTGCGGGCGGCATGACGAAGGCCATCGAGGCCGGCATCCCGAAGCTGCGCATCGAGGAGGCGGCAGCGCGTACCCAGGCGCGTATCGACTCCGGCCGCCAGCCGCTCATCGGGGTCAACAAGTACCGGCTGACAACGCCGGAAAACATTGAGGTTTTGACGGTCGACAACGCCGCTGTACGTGCCGGCCAGCTCGCCAAGCTCGCCCGGTTGCGTGAGGAGCGCGACGAGGCCGCCTGCCAGCACGCGCTGGACGAGCTGACCCGCGCCGCCGGCGTCGACAAGCCCGGACCGGGCGACAACCTGCTCGCGCTGGCGATCGACGCGGCTCGGGAAAAGGCGACCGTCGGGGAAATCTCGCTCGCACTGGAGAAGGTCTACGGCCGTTACACCGGCCAGATCCGTACGATCAGCGGCATCTACCGGGCAGAGGCGGGTCAGTCGGACGCCATCGAGAAGATGCGTAAAGCCGCGGCAGCTTTCGCCGCGGCTGAGGGACGCCGTCCCCGCATCCTGGTGGCGAAGATGGGGCAGGACGGTCACGACCGCGGCCAGAAGGTCATCGCCTCAGCCTTCGCCGACCTCGGCTTCGACGTCGACGTGGGCCCGCTCTTCCAGACCCCCGGCGAGGTGGCGCGCCAGGCCGTCGAGGCCGACGTGCACATCGTCGGCGTGAACTCGCTGGCGGCCGGTCACCTCTCGCTGGTGCCCGCGCTCAAGCACGAGCTCGAGGAGCTCGGCCGCGGCGACATCATGATCGTGGTCGGTGGAGTCATCCCACCCGGAGACTTCGACGCGCTGCGGGCCGCCGGAGCAGCCGCCATCTTCCCGCCGGGGACGGTGATTCCGGAAGCTGCCGTCGACCTGCTCGAGGCGCTTATGAAGCAGCGTGGGTACGGCACTGACGCGTGAGCGATATCGATCAGCTCGCCGCTGACGTCGCCGCGGGAAAACGGGGAGCGATCGGCCGGGCGATCACCCTCGTCGAGTCGACCCGCCACGACCATCGCCGCCAGGCCCAGGAACTGCTGACGCTGCTGCTGCCACGCACCGGTAATGCGCGCCGGGTCGGCATCACCGGCGTACCGGGAGCGGGCAAGTCGACGCTCATCAACGCGCTCGGCCGCCGGCTCACGGCCGACGGTCACCGAGTGGCGGTGCTCGCCGTCGACCCCTCCTCGACCCGCACCGGCGGCAGCATCCTCGGCGACAAGACCCGCATGGCCGACCTCGCCAACGATGACCGCGCGTTCATCCGGCCCTCCCCCACCTCGGGTCAGCTCGGCGGGGTGGCGCGCGCGACCCGCGAATCGATCCTGGTGATGGAGGCGGCGGGCTACGACGTCGTCATCGTCGAGACGGTCGGGGTCGGGCAGTCCGAGACGCTCGTGGCGGAGATGACCGACACCTTCGTGCTGCTCGCCCTCGCCCGTACCGGCGATCAGTTGCAGGGCATCAAGAAGGGCGTGCTGGAGCTGGCCGACGTCGTCGCGGTGAACAAGGCCGACGGTCCCCACGAGATCGAATGCAAGCGGGCCGCGCGCGAGCTCTCCGGGGCGCTACGGCTGATCGGCCAGCACGACTCGTGGTGGCAGGTGCCGGTGCTGACGTGCTCGGCCGAGACGGGCGCCGGGCTGCCCGAACTCTGGGCTGCCGTCGACAAGCACGAGGCGGGACTGCGCTCGTCGGGTGAGCTGGAGCGCCGGCGCGGATCGCAGCAGGTGCTGTGGATGTGGGACACCGTGCGCGACCGGCTGCTCGACCAACTGCACGAGAGCCCAGGCGTCAAACCGCTCATCGACGGCATCGAAAGTGATGTGCGCAGCGGCGTGCTGCCGCCCTCGCTCGCCGCCGACCGGATCCTCGCGGCGTTCCTCGACCGCTAGCCTGCGGCGCACTCGGCGCAGGTGCCGACGACCTCGACCGTGTGCGTGACGTCAGCGAATCCGTGGGCGCGCGCGACCCGATCCGCCCACTGCTCGACCTCCGGTCCCTCGATCTCGATGGTGCGGCCGCAGTGGCGACACACCAGGTGATGGTGGTGGCTGGCGGTGGCGCAGCGGCGGTAGAGCACCTCACCGCTCTCGGTGCGCACGGCGTCGACCTCGCCTGCTTCGGCAAGTGCGCCGAGCTGGTTGTAGACGGTCGTCAGGCCGACCGTCTCGCCGCGCCCCCGCAGCTCGGTGAACAGGTCCTGCGCGCTGCGAAAACCACTGGAGTCATCGAGCAACGCCGCCAGCGCCCGCTTCTGGCGCGTGGACCGGCCACGCGTCGAGGTGGCGTCGTGGCTCATGACATCAGCCTAATCGGCGACCCTGGGACGCGGCTCGATCCCGGATCTGGCCCTCTCAATCCAGCGTGCGTTCGCCGGCGGCGAGATGGGTTAGAGACCCAATGGCTCCAACACACCGGCGCGCATGCCGGCGGTGAACCCGCCGTCGACCACGAGGGCGTGACCGGTCACGAACGAGGCGTCGGAGGAGGCGAGGAACAGTGCGGCCCCGGCGATCTCCTCCGGCTTGCCGAATCGTCCGAGCTTGTGCTCGTCGCGGTAACGCTCGCGGGCGCCGGCCATCCCGGGACTGTCGAACGTCGCGCGCATCAGCGGGGTGTCGATGAAGCCGGGGCAGACGGCATTGACTCGTACGCCCCGGCGGCCGTAGTCGATCGCCATGTTCTTGGTGAGGATGACGACCGCACCCTTGGACGCGCTGTAGCAGCTCCCGCCCTCGGTGCCGGTGACACCTTCGATGCTGGCGACATTGACGATGCTGCCGCCGCCTGGCTGGTCCATCATCACACCGGCGGCGTACTTGCCGACCAGGAACGTCCCCGTCGAATTGACGGTCATCACCCGATTCCACTCCTCGAGCGGCACCAGGTGCACCGGGCCGCCGCCGGTGACGCCGGCCGCGTTGACGCTCACGTCGAGCGAGCCGAACTCGCTGACCGCGCCGCGTATCAGAGCCTCGACCGTGGGCTCGTCGGTGACATCGCCGACGACGTAGGAATTCTTCGGGGCCGCATCCGCGACGGCCTTCCATTCCGGGCATTCGTGACGGTCGAAACCGACGACGACGGCGCCCTCCTGAGCGAAGCGCAGGGCACACGCGTAGCCGATGCCGGATGCCGCCCCCGTCACGAGCGCGACCTGATTTTCCAGCCGTCCCACCATTGCCTCCTCCTGCGCCCGCCCGGACCGTCCGAATGTGGGGTTGTATCCACGAAGGTAGAGCCGCGCACGGCGAAGCGATCCGGAGGGGCCATGGGCATCACCAAGCTCGGCGGAAACGACGGCAGGCTGACCGACGGTGCAGTAGTGGGCCGCTCCTTGGCCCTGGGCCTGGCTGCGGGCATGCGCAGCTCGCTCGGGTTCAACGCGCCCGGGCTGCGTGGCCTGCGAAGCGACGGGTTCACCAGGGCCAACTCGATGCGCCTGCTCGGCATCGGCGGTGAGCTGATCGCCGACAAGCTGCCGAAGACGCCCAGCCGCCTCGCGCCGCCCGGACTGGCAGCGCGCTTCCTGTCGGGTGCCGCCGGTGCGTGGCAGCTCGCGAACCGGGCGGGAGCCCCCTCGAAGACGCGATGGGCGGCGGTGGCTGTCGGGGTCGGCGCGGCCGCGGCAGGTTCCTACGGCGGTGCGGCCTGGCGACGCGCAGCGACCGGTGGCGCGGGTGGGCGGCCCGACTGGCAGGGCGCGCTCGCCGAGGATGCGGTCGCTCTCAGCCTGGCCGTTGCCGCGAGTCGCTGACCCCTGCCACGCCTGTGGGCTCTGCGGCTGGTGTACTCCACCGCAGGCGTCGTAGACCGATGATCAGTCGAGGAGGCAGCACATGGCACGAACGCTGGAGGGTCAGCGGGTTCTGGTGGTCGGTGCCTCCGCCGGCATCGGCCGGGAGTTCGCGCTCCAGGCCGTGCGTGACGGTGCACGCGTCCTGTTCGCCGCGCGACGGCTCGACCGCTTGAACGCACTCGCCGAGGAGGCCGGCGGCGGGGTGCCGCTGGTCCTTGACATCACCGATCCCGATTCGTGCGCCGCTCTGGCCGATGCGGTGCGCTCGGAATTCGGCGAGGTCGACCTCGTGGTCTGCAGCGCCGGCTACTCACCGCTGCGCCATTTCGCCGACGTGAGCCCGCAGGACTGGCAGCACGTGCTGGGGATCAACGTCATCGGCATTCACCAGCTGGTGCGCGCGGTGCTGCCGGTGACGAAGCAGGGCGGGCTCATCGCTGTCATGTCATCGGAGTCGACCTCGCAGCCGCGGCACGCGCTCGGTGTCTACACCTCCAGCAAAGCTGCGCTGGAGATGTCGATGCGGGTCTGGCGGCAGGAGCAGCCCCGGGCGCGCTTCACCACTCTCGTCGTCGGCGGCACGTTCCCCACCGACTTCGGCGCCGACTTCGACATGGAGATCCTGCTGCCGGCCATGGAGGCGTGGGCGCGCATCGGCACCATCCAGGAAAAGCTGATGGACACCGCAGAGGTGGCGTCGGTGATCCGCGGAACCCTCACGTCGATCGTCGACCTGCCCGACATCAGCCTCGATCAGATCGTGATTCGCAGCCCCTCACCCGTCGTCGGCGGCGCCGAGCAACTCAAGGCCGAAGCCGAGGAGAACATCGGCCGGCTCCAGGATCCTGCTGCCGGCGCACCCGCAACGGGCTAGCGGCCGGGCGCCCCCGAAGCCATGTCACTGACCGCCCGGCTGGACGGCTTCCAGCGACGGCATCGCGCGGTGGGATTTCCACTCGCCGTCATCTACAAATTCTTCGACGACCACGGCACCTACCTCGCCGCGATCATCACGTACTACGCCTTCGTCTCGCTGTTCCCGCTGCTGTTCCTGCTGACCGCGATCCTCGGCTTCGTGCTGCACGGAAACGAGCATTTGCAGCAGCAGATCCTGCACTCGACGCTGAGCCGGTTCCCCGTCATCGGATCGCAGCTCGGAGATCCGAAAGGACTGACCGGCAACACGGCCGGCATCACGTTCAGCATCATCGTCAGCCTCTACGGGGCCTTGGGGGTGGCGCAGGCGGCGCAGTACGCGATGAACGTGGCCTGGGCGGTGCCGCGCAACGAGCGTCCGAATCCCATCAAGGCACGCGGGCGCAGCCTCCTGCTGATCGGCACCGTCGGGCTGGGCATCATCGCGACGACGGGATTGTCAGCCCTTTCCAGCAGTGCGGAGGCGTTCGGCGCGCAGATCGGAAACGGGCTCACCGCGCTCGTCACCATCGGATCGGTCGTGCTGAACGCTGCTCTGTTCATGCTCGCCTTCCGGGTGGCATGCGCGCGTGACGTCGGTTGGCGCGACATCGCTCCGGGCGCGTTGCTGGCCTCGCTCCTGTGGCAGACGTTGCAGCTGCTCGGTACCGCGTACGTCGGCCATGTCGTCAAGAACGCCAGCGCTACCAACGGTGTTTTCGCGTTGGTGCTCGGCCTGCTCGCCTGGATGTACCTGGCTGCGTTCCTGGTGGTCATCTGCATCGAGCTGAACGTCGTGCGGGCACGAAAGCTCTATCCCCGCGCGTTGCTCACGCCCTTCACCGACGACGTCGATCTCACCCGCGCCGACGAGCGGGCCTACGCCTCGCAGGCGACCGCTCAGCGCGCCAAGGGCTTCGAACGCGTCGAGGTGCACTTCGACGATCGTGAGGAGCTCGAGGACGAGGGCGGGCACGCCTGATCTGCCCGCGGCGTGTGAGATGGTGCGCCCATGCGAGCAGTGCGTGTGACGGCCGACGGTCCGGGAGTGGTCGAGGTCGACGAGCCGGCCGGCGCCGGGCTGCTGATGGAGGTCTCGTCGAGCAGCATCTGCGGCACCGATCTCAATTTCATGGGCATGGGCGCGCTTGATTTCACCTTCGGGCACGAGTTCGCCGGTGTCGTCGACGGCACCGCGTATGCGGTCGAACCCACCGTCTCCTGCGGCGAATGCGACCAGTGCCGCGCGGGCTTCACCCAGCGATGCGTCGGTACGCATTCCAACCTCGGCATCTTCTCCGACGGCGGGCTTGCCGACCGGGTTCGGGTGCCGGCGCAAAACCTCGTCCCGCTGCCTTCCGGGCTCTCCCTTGATGACGCGTGTCTCGTCGAGCCCGCAGCGGTCGCCTACCACGGGGTCCAGCGCGCGGCGATCAGCTCCGGCGAGCGGGTGGTCGTGCTGGGCGGCGGTTCGATCGGCCTGCTCGTCGCAGCGGCACTGCGCCGGGAGGGACATCACGCCGACATCGAGGTGCGCCACCCGCACCAGCGCCGCGCTGCCGAGCGGCTCGGTGCCGGTGAGGTGTCGGGAAGCTATGACGTCGTCATCGAGGCCGTGGGCACCGACTCCGGGATAGCCCGCTGCGCCGAACTCGCGAGACCCGGCGGACGGGTCGTGCTGCTCGGGGTGTTTCCGCAGACGCTGCCCGTCCCGGGAGTGGCGACCCTCGTCAGCGAGCTCACGTGGCTCGGCGCGATGGCCTACGGACGCGGGGCCGATGGCGTCCGCGACGTCGAGCATGCCGCCGCGCTACTGGCGGCCGACCCGGAAATCGCCCGCACGCTCATCACCCATCGCTTCCCGCTCGACGACGCCGCGGAAGCGATCCGCGTCGCGGGCGACCGCGCCTCGGGGGCGATCAAGGTGTCGCTGCATCCCTGAAAGTGCCGGTCACGCTTGCCGTCTGCCGGGCGATGACCGCTTCCTCGTCCGCCGCGACCACGAGCACCTGACCGATCGTGAGCATGCCGAGCCGGCTCACCACGCCGTCCCGGATCACGGCGGAATGCTCTCCGATGCCGCCGGTGAAGACGAGGGTGTCGATCCCGCCGAGCACCGTCGCGTACGCCGCGGCCTGCTTGGCCACCTGACGGATGAAAGCCTCCACGGCGAGGCGGGCTGCTGCATCGCCGCGGCCCAGCAGCGCCGCCATGTCGGACTCGCCGCCCGACAGCCCGCGTAGCCCCGACTGTTCCTGGAAGATTGCGCGCAGCGCATCGATCGGAACCGGGTCACGGTCACGGCCCGCGAGGTAGAGCAGCACGCCCGGGTCGATGTCGCCGCTGCGGCTGCCCATGAAAAGTCCGGCGTCAGGGGTGAATCCCATTGTCGTGTCGACGCTGCGGCCGCCCTCGATCGCCGCCATGGAGGAGCCGTTGCCGAGATGGGCGATGACCGCGCGGCCGAGCGTGGAAGCGCCGACCGTGTGCACGACGTGGTCGTAGTTCAGGCCGTGGAAACCGTAGCGCCGGATTCCCTGGTCCCAGAGCCCGGGCGGCAGCGGCAGCCGCTGCGCGACCTCCGGCATCGTGCGATGGAAGGCTGAATCAAAGCATCCCACTTGCGGCGCGTCGGGCCAGCGTTTCGCCGCTTCGGCCACTCCCCCGAGCGCCGCCGGTTCATGCTGGGGTGCCCACGGGATCAGCTTTTCCAGCGTGGCAACGACTTCTGGCGTGAGCAGCCTCGGCCCGTCGTAGTCGCCGCCGTGGACGAAGCGGTGACCGATGACCTCGGGAGCGGGCAGGCCGGCAGCGTTGAGTGCATCGGCGACAGCCGCCAGCGGATCGCCGTGAACCTGACGCTCGGCGCGACCACCGTCCCATTCGAGGACGAGATGCCCGTCAGAGAGCCGGGCGATGCGCGCTTTCGCCAGGCCTTGCGACGTTTCCCCGGCACGCGATGGCGGGTCATACAGCGCGGTCTTGAGCGACGACGAGCCGTAGTTCACCGCGAGGATCGCCACCCGCTAACTCCGAGCCGATGATCGCTGACCCGCGCTCGGCTTCGCCGCGCTCAGCCCGGTCACGATCAGCTCCACACCCAGTCCCTGATCTCCGGCAGATCCTCGAAGTTCTCGCGCACGTAAGCGTGGTGACGCTCGAGCTGCTTGTCGCAGTAGGCGGTCAGCTCGAGGGAGCCGGGCGGCAGCCGGCGGGAGCGCCGAAGTGCCTGCTGCGCAAGGTGATAGCGGCTCATCTCGTTGCGCACCACCATGTCGAACGGGGTCGTCGTGGTGCCCTGCGAGCGGAATCCGCGAGTGTGGAAACGCTGCTGGTTCAACCGTCCGGGCAGCAGCCCGTGCAGCGAGCGGGCGTAGCCGTGGAAGGCGACGAGCACGTCCTCCTCGGTGCCGAACAGCGAGCGGAAGACCGTGTCGGAGAAACCGTGCGGGTGGACCTCCTGCGGCATCAGCGCCATCAGGTCGACGATGTTGACGACGCGGGTGATGAGATCGGGCACCCACTCGCGTAGCAGCTGAGCGGCAGCGAGCAGCTCCATCGTCGGCACATCGCCGATGCAGCCCAGGATGATGTCGGGCTGGGCCCCGGAGTGATGGACCTCGGTGCCGGCCCAGTCCCACACCGAGCCCCCGCGTTCGCAATGCGCAGCGGCTTCATCAGCCGTCAGATACTGAAGATGTGGCTGCTTGTCGGCGACGATGAGATTCACGTGGTTGCGGCTCTTGAAGCAGTGATCGGCGATGGACAGCAGGCAATTGCCGTCGGGCGGCAGCCAGGCACGCACCACCCCTGACCCGAGCGGGATGACGGTGTCGAGCAGCCCCGGACCCTGATGGCTGAAACCGTTGTGGTCATTGCGCCAGCAGGTCGAGGTCAGCAGCACGTTCAGCGAAGGCACCGGCTCGCGCCAGGAAAGCTTCTCCGCCTCCTGAAGCCACTTCGCGTGCTGCACCAGCATCGACGCCGACACCATCGCGAATGCTTCGTACGTCGCGAAAAGGCCGTGCCGGCCCGACAGCGTGTAGCCCTCGAGCCAGCCCTGGCACAGGTGCTCCGAGAGCACCTCCATGACCCGGCCCTCGGGCGAGACCCGGTCATCGAGCGCGTCGATACGCGTCACGAGGCAACGGTCGGAAACCTCGAGCACGGCCCCGAGCCGGTTGCTGGTCAGCTCGTCGGGGCTGAACACCCGAAACGTGTGGGGATCGCTGACATAGAGGTCGCGCATCACCTTGCCGAGCGCGGTCGGTGCTTCGACGAACGTGGAGCCGCGGTGCTCCGGGTCGACCTCGAACGCGTACTTGCGCCAGTCCGGCAGGTCCAGGTCGGCGGTCAGCCGGCCGCCGTTCGCATAGGGGGTCGAGCCCATCCGCAGGTCGCCTTCAGGCGCGAGCTCGGCGAGCTCCGGAATGAGCCGTCCGGCGTTGTTGAAGAGCCGGTCTGGCTCATACGATCGCAGCCAATTCTCCAGCATTTTCAGGTGTTCCGGGTTCTCTCGCACACCGGAGAGCGGGACCTGGTGGGCCCGGAACGTGCCCTCGACGGGGATGCCGTCGACCTCCCTCGGACCGGTCCAGCCCTTGAGGGTGCGCAGCACGATCGCCGGCCAGCGCGGGAGCGTGGAGAGCGGGCCGGCGCCAGGTGCGCGCGCCGCGTCCCAGATGGCGCGGATGCGACCATGTGCCTCGTCGATCGCCGCCGCCATGTCGCGATGTACCTGGTCGACGTCGCTTCCCGCGACCTCGAGGACCTCATACCCGTGAGCGTTCAACAGGTGCCGGACGTCCTGCGGATCGACGCGGCCGAGCACCGTCGGGTTGGCGATCTTGTACGAGTTCAGGTGCAGGATCGGCAGCACGGCGCCGTCGCGGCGGGGATTGAGGAAGCGCGTGCCCTTCCACGACCCTTCGAGCGGACCGGTCTCGGCCTCGCCGTCGCCGACGACGCAGGCGACCAGGAGATCGGGGTTGTCCATGGCCGCCCCGAAGGCGTGGATCAGCGCGTAGCCGAGCTCGCCGCCCTCATGGATCGAGCCGGGAGTCGGCACGCTGACGTGGCTCGGGATGCCGTCGGGAGTGGAGAACTGGCGGGCGAGCGCGCGCACGCCCGCCGCGTCCTGCGTGATGTGCGGGTAGATCTCGCTGTAGGTGCCCTCGAGGTAGACGTTTGCCACCAGAGCCGGGCCGCCGTGGCCCGGCCCGGCGACGTACAACGTCTGCTGCCCGGTGCGCTGGATCAACCGGTTGAGGTGGGCGTACACCAGATTCAGACCCGGCGACGTACCCCAGTGTCCGAGGAGACGGGGCTTGATATGGGCCGCCTGGAGAGGCTCCCGCAGCAGCGCGTTTTCCGCGAGATAGATCTGGGCAACCGTCAAATAATTGGCGGCCTTCCAGTAATCCACCGTTTTGCGGAGTTCCTGGCCAGCCAAATCTCCCATGCTGACCATTGAACTCCTGGCGGCTGGAGGCCCGCCAGATGCTTCGCGCGACGTTGGCGCGCTACTTGCCCAGAATTTTGTCGCGCACCGTGTCGACGGCCTTGGCTACGGGAGCGGCGACGAGATTTCCGGGAGGCGTGCTCGGCGAGCGCGGATGGGGCGAGGTGGGCGCGAGCTTCTTCGCCGCCGCGAGGGTGTCGCCGACCTCGGCGAGCCGCTTGCGTCCGAGCGCCTTGCGCACCTCGGGGAAGAGCTCGCGCTCCTCTTCCTTCACGTGATGGCGCACGTTTTCCATCAGCACCGAGACCTTCGCGTCGTAGTTCTCCGCGTCGGCCGGTAGGTGCTCGAGCTCGTTCAGCACCCACTTGACGATGTGGTGCTCCTCGATGGCTTCGAGCACCTCGCCATTCGCGCCCGCAACCTCAGCGCGCACTACGGGATAGAAGGCCTGCTCCTCGATTCCGGCGTGCACCGAGAGCGCTTTGATGATGCTGGCAACGGTCTTCTGCTTGCTTTTGTACGCCCGGGAGCCGAGCTGTTCGTAGGCCTTGAAGAGCTTCTCCACCTCTTGGTGGTCGGTCTTCAGCAGCGTGATGGCATCCACGTTTGTGGCCCTTTCATCAGCAGATCGGCGATCTTCTCAACCGGCTGCTACCCGCGGTAGCAGAACCCACACCGCCGACTGCGACGATGGTGACCGACAACGCATTACGTGAAGGTCCTGGAGGTAGCGTGCTCACCGAACTTTCCGACAAGGTGGCTGTCGTGACGGGTGCCGCCAGCGGCATCGGCCGCGGTCTCGTTCAGCGGTGCGCGCAGTCCGGCATGCGCGTCGTCGCAGCTGATGTCGAAGCCGACGCACTCGAGGAGACGGTCGCGTCTGCGGGCGGCTCTTCGGTGGCCGGGTCTTCGGTGATCGGCGTCCTCACCGATGTGAGCGACGGCGCCGCGGTCGAGGCACTGGCCGCTCGGGCGTACGACACCTTCGGCGCCGTGCACCTGCTGTGCAACAACGCGGGAGTCTTTCAGGCCGGCGTGCTCTGGGAGCGCACCGTCGCCGACTGGGAGTGGGTCCTCGGCGTGAACGTGTGGGGAATCATCCATGGAATCAGGGCATTCGTGCCGCGCATGATCGCCGCCGGTGAGGTCGGCCACGTCGTCAACACCTCCTCCCTGGCCGGTGTGGTGAGCAACGCCTACAGCGGCCCGTACACCACGTCGAAGTTCGCCGCGCTCGGGTTGACCGAGTGCCTGGCACACGACCTGGCCGCCGCGAACGCCCAGATCGGCGCGTCCGTCCTGATCCCCGGTGCGGTCAACACTCGTATCGCGGAATCCACCCGCAACCGCCCGTCAGCATTTGCCGATGGCGCTCGGCGCACCCGATGCAGCCTTCGTCGACCAGATGCTCGCCAAGCAGAGCGAGACCGGCGCCGACCCGCTCGACGTCGCCGATCTCGTGCTCGACGCCGTCCGCACCGGTCAATTCCTCATCCCGACCAGTCCGGGGTACAGCAAGCAGATCAGCCACCGCGCCGAGGCGTTGCTCGAGATGAAGGCGCCGCACGGGTTGCCGTTCGACTGAGCCGCCCCTGGTCTTGGCCGACCCGTCCCGTCGCCTGCCGCCCGAGCGTCAGTGTTTGCGCGTCATATATGACGCCGGTTCGCTGGCGCTCGCCGCCGCCGGCGCCCCGCCGCCGCGCGCCCCATTACCTGGCGCCACCAAATCAGGGTGCTCAGGCACCCGCAAACCCTGGCGCCACCAAATCAGCGGCCGCCCACCACCCAGCGCCACCAAATCAGGGTGCTCCAGCACCCGCAAACCCTGGCGCCACCAAATCAGGGGGCGCCAGGAAATCAGGGGGCGCCGACCAGCCCGCGGAAGTACGCGGTCCGCCCACGACGGCGACGCCCAGTTGTATCGGGAACCGTTTTCATTTAGCCTTCAGGCGGTGCGCAGCCGACCCGTCCTCGTCGGGCTTGTCGGCGCACTGATGGCGACAGTCGTGGCGCTCGTGGGTTGCGCGAGGTCCTCAGCACAACGGACCGGTCCGGTGGTGGGCCGGACGCTCAGGGTTGTCGCGGCGGAGAACTTCTGGGGCAGTATCGCCCAGCAGGTGGGCGGGAGCGCAGCCAGCGTCACCTCCATCATCACCAATCCTGCTGCGGATCCGCATGACTACGAGCCGACCCCGGCCGACGCGCGAGCCATGGCCGGCGCCGACCTGGTGATCGTCAACGGCGTGGGCTACGACCCATGGGCCACCACCCTGCTGGCCGCTTCCCCCGGGCCGATCGTGCTGAACGTCGGCGACCTCATCGGGGCGAAGGACGGCGACAACCCACACTTCTGGTACAACCCCGCCTACGTTCACACCTTCATCACAGCGCTGACGCGAGACCTCGAAAAGCTCGATCCCGCCGCGGGTTTCGCGCGTGAGGGCCGGCATTTCGAGTCCGTTGCGCTGAACCAGTACGACGGCCTCATCGCCGACATCAAGCGGCATTACGCGGGCACCGAGGTCGGCGCGTCGGAGTCCATCTTCGCGATGCTCGCGCCCGCGCTCGGCCTGGATCTCGTGACGCCGCCGACCTTCCTGCGCGCGATCTCCGAAGGCGGTGATGTCTCCGCTGCCGACAAGCGCACCATCGACCGCCAGATCGCGTCGCGACAGATCCGGATCTACGTCTACAACAGCCAGAACGCGACCCCTGACGTGCAAGCGCAGCTCGATCAGTGCCGGGCCGAAGACATCCCGGTCGCGAGCATCACCGAGACCATGACGCCAGCCGGCACCACCTACCAGCAATGGCAGTCAACCCAGCTCCGCGGGATCGAAGCAGCGCTGGAAAAGGCCACCACATGAGCGCCCGCAGCCCAGCGCCGGCAGTGAGTTTTCACGATGCCGCGGTCACCGTCGGAGGCCGGGTCATCTGGAGCGGGGTAAATCTCAGCGTCGCGCCCGGAGAATTCGTCGCGATCCTCGGGCCGAACGGCGCCGGCAAATCGACGCTCATCAAAGCCGCGCTCGGGCTGCTGCCACTTTCTGCCGGCAGCGCTCGCATCCTCGGCCGGCCACCCGGAGAGGCCAGCAGCGACATCGGCTACCTTCCCCAGCGGCGCAGCTTCGACTCGAGCCTGCGCATGCGGGGGGTCGACATCGTCCGGCTCGGCTTGGATGGCGCGCGCTGGGGTTTCCCCTTGCTGCAAAGAAGGACCTCGCAGCGAGCGGCGCAGGCGCGGGTCGCCGAACTCGTCGAGCTTGTCGGTGCGAAGGCCTACGCGAATCGACCCATCGGGGAGCTCTCCGGCGGAGAGCAGCAACGCCTCCTCATCGCGCAGGCGCTCGCCCACCGGCCCGAACTGCTCCTGCTCGACGAGCCGCTCGACAGCCTCGATCTCACGACACAGGCGGCCGTCGCGGCGCTCATCAGCGATATCTGCGAGCGCGAACACGTGACGGTGATGATCGTCGCCCACGACGTGAACCCGATCCTGAGCGACCTGGACCGCGTCATCTACGTCGCCCAGGGCAGCGCGGTGCAGGGTGCGCCGGAAGAGGTCATCAAGAGCGAGACCCTCAGCCGGCTGTACGGCACGAACATCGAGGTGTTGACGACGTCGAGTGGTGCGCTGGTCGTCGTGGGCCAGCCCGACACCGGCGTCGCGCATCACCATCACGCCGGCGGCGGGCACCCGTGACGAGCGAGCCGCGCCTGTCCTGGAACGTCGTCGCCGACGTCCGGCACCTGCTTGCTTTTCCCTTCATGCAGAACGCGCTGCTGGCCGGCACGATCGTCGCGATCCTCGCGGCGGTCATCGGCTGGTACATGGTGCTACGAGGGCAGTCCTTCGCCGGCCACACCATGTCGATCGTCGGTTTTCCGGGAGCGGCGGGCGCCGTCTGGCTCGGATTGTCCGCAGCCACGGGCTATTTCGCGTTCTGCATCGCCGCGGCCCTGATCCTGGCAGCGGTCCCTCGGTCAGGTCGGGCACGCCGGGAGGAGTCGTCGGTCATCGGGGTGCTGCAGGCCTTCGCGCTGGCGCTGGGCCTGCTTTTCGTCAGCCTTTTCAAGGGTTTCCTCGGGGGTGTCAATGCACTGCTGTTCGGCAGCTTTCTCGGCATCACCAATTCCCAGGTGATCACGCTGCTCGTGCTGGCCATCGCGGCGCTCGCGGTGCTGGCCCTGATCGGCCGACCGCTGATCTTCGCGTCGGTGGACGCCGACGTCGCGGGTGCGCGCGGTGTCCCGACCCGGCTGCTGTCGACGGCCTTCCTGCTGCTGCTCGCCGTGACGACGGCGGAGGTCAGCCAGCTCACCGGCGCTCTCCTGGTCTTCGCTCTGCTGGTGATGCCTGCTGCCGCGGCCCAGCGGCTCACCTCCAACCCACAGCGATCGTTGGGCTTCGCCGTCGTCATCGGTGTGGTGGTGACGTGGCTCGGTCTCGGGGTGGCGTACTTCTCGGCCTACCCCATCGGCTTCTACATCACCTCATTCGGCTTCGGCGCGTACGTGCTCGCCGCGGCCGTTCATGCCGGACGCACGTGGCGCGGCCACCGGATGGGCACCGCCCTTCAGGCCGCAGGATGAATCCCTTCGCCGGCATCGGCCACATGCTCTCCGAGCCGTTCATCGCGCATGCGTTGCTGGCCGGAACCTTCGTTGCCCTTGCGTCAGGGCTGGTGGGCTTCTTCGTCGTCCTGCGCCGCCAGGTCTTCGCCGGCGACGCGCTCTCGCACGTCGCGTTCACCGGCGCGGTAGCGGCGTTGGCGATCGGGGTCGATCTGCGAGTGGGCCTGTTCGCCGCGTGCGTCGGCTTCGCCGTAGCTCTTGCAGCTCTCGGCCGCACAGGTACGACGGGGCGCGCCGACGACGTCGTCATCGGCAGCAGCTTCGCCTGGATCCTCGGCCTGGGTGTGCTTTTCCTGACCCTCTACACGACCTCCCGAAGCGCCGGGGGCGACGGCAAGGCAGGCGTCAGCGTGCTCTTCGGTTCGATCTTCGGCCTCTCGGCGAGCGAGGCCTACGTCGCTGCAGGCATCGGTCTTGGGGTCACCGTCGCGGTACTCGCGATCGCGCGACCGCTGCTGTTCGCCTCGGTCGACGAGCCGGTGGCCGCGGCCCGGGGGATCCCGGTGAGATTGCTCGCGACGGGGTTCCTCGTGCTGCTCGGCGTCACGGCTGCGGAGGCCACCCAGGCCGTCGGATCCCTGCTGTTGCTGGGATTGTTGGCCGCTCCGGCCGGTGCGGCGATCCGGTTGACCGACCGGCCGTTTCGGGCGCTCGGCCTTTCCGCCGGCTTCGCGGTCGGCTCGATCTGGCTCGGCCTGGCACTTGCCTACGCGGCTCCCGCACTGCCCCCGAGCTTCGCCATCATGGCGGTGGCGACGGCGATTTTCCTGGCCTCGTACGCGGTCAGTGCACCACGCGCGTGGCGGGGTCGGCGGGTAGCTGCGTAGGCGCGCCGAGCAGGTGCACGATCAGCGTCGCGACGACCGACTGCGACGCGAGGATCGCGGCCAGCACGACCAGCTGGAAACGCGCGGCCTGGGTGGGGTCGGCGCCGCCGAGCAGAGCTCCGATGAAAGCGCCGGGCAGCGTCACCAGTCCCGTCGTGCGCGTCTGGTCCAGCAGGGGCACGAGCGCCTCGCCGGCGGCTGTCCGGGCGATGTCGCGAACGGCTTGCCGCGGGGTGGCCCCGAGCGCGAGCCAGCCTTCGACCTCCTCACGCCGCGAGATCATTCCGGTCAGCAAGTGACGGCCGGCAAGCGTCGCACCGGTCATGGTGTTGCCGATGACGATCCCCGACAGGGCGATGATGTAGCGCGCGTTGAAGGGCAGCACGTCGAGGGCGAACACGGTCACGAGCGAGACACCCGTCCCGGCCACGCAGCAGAGGGTGACGGTCCGCACGACCTGGCCGAGGGCCTTCAACCGGTTTGCAGCGGTCCAGCTCGCCGTGCCGAGCATCACCAGCAACGCGATGGCCACGGTCGGCGGCGCGGTGAGGACCCCACGCAGGGCCAGCCCGACGAGCGCCAGTTGAACCCCGCCGCGCACGATAGCGACCAGCGGCGCCCAGCCGAGCCGGACCGTGGCCACCCGCAGCACCGCATACGTGATCGCGAGCAGCACGGCCACCCCGATGACGGCCCGGACGATCTCAGCCGTCGTGATCGTCACGGCGCGACCGTATCCCCCGCGAATGAAGAAACGTCAGCCGCGGACCGGCAGCCTCCGCGGGTGTGAAGCGGCGGGGTGAACGACGCGAGCCGACTCGTAATGCACGGCCTGGGACTTGCCGCGCCGCTTGCCCGTGTACATCGCGGCGTCGGCGCGCTGCAGGAGTTCATCGGCATCGATCGGCTCGTCGGCGGCGCGAAGCTCGGCGATGCCGATGCTGGCGCGGACCAGCTGCGGCGCCCCCTCCAACGTGAACGGCTCTTCCAACCCGGCCATCACACGCTCGGAAAGTGCGCTGCCGTCGACGATCCGGTCGGTGCCGACCTCCCCGAGGATGGCGAATTCGTCGCCGCCGAGACGCGCGACGGTGTCGCCGGTCCGGGTCGCGCTGCGGAGCCGATAGGCGAGCTGGCGCAGCACCTCGTCGCCGGCGGCATGCCCCAACGTGTCATTGATCGACTTGAAATCGTCGAGGTCGACGATGAGCAACGTCAGTGGCCGCCGGGCCCGGCGATGCAATTCCAGCGCGTGGTTGAGCCGGTCCTGAAAGAGCGCCCGGTTGGCCAGGCCCGTCAGCTGATCGTGAAACGCCTGATGGCGTACCGCCGTGGTCAGCCGCCGGTTCTCGTCGAGGATGAGCATCTGGCGGATCATCAGGATCAGCACGACCAGCGCCGCGGCCAGCAGCGAGATGTCGTCGTGGTGCGTGGAACGCACCCGATAGGTCGTGATGACGAGGGCCAGCAGAGCGGGCACGTACGGCAGCAATAGTGCCGCCCGCGAGGTGACCTCGGAGTGGCGCGGCTCGTACTCCGGTTCCGGTACGGCGGCGGCGAAGGCGAGCAGCAGGAAGCCGATCACCCAGCCGGCGTCGACGAGATTGCCGGTCTGGTACTGCCCGGTCGCCGTGAAGTAGGCGAAGCCGCTGTCGCCCACCGACAGGGCGGCAAAACCGGCGGCCAGCAAAGAAAGTCCGTGCCGGGCGTCGGGCCGGGCATGCGCGACGACGACGAGCGTGAGCGTCATCAGCAGCAGATCGCCGATCGGGTACGCCATCGAGACGACGGCCGCGAACGTGGAGTCGGCGCCGGCGGCATACACGTGGCCTAGAGCGGTGACCCACGTCAGCACAAAGAGGGAGGCCGCCACGAGCAACCCGTCCAGCAGCGCGCGGCTGCGGCGATGGCGTCCGAAACCGAAGCTGCGGCGCACGAGCAGTCCCACGAGAGCAAGGCCGGTGAACGACAGGAATCCGGCGTCGGCCAGCGACGGGAACGGCGTCTCGCGATGGCCGATCAGCTCGTAGTAGGACCAGACGCCCTGCCCCGCAGCCCAGCAGCCGGCGCCGGCCCCGATGAACGCCCACGACAGCCCGGCCCGGCCTGTCGCCCGCCTCGCACGCCGCAGACCACAGGCCGACGCGATGGCCGCCGAGGCCAGCTCACCGAGGTCGTCAACGTCCTTGCGAACGCGCGCCCCGCCCCACTTCAGATGCAGTTCGAGCGCGAAGAACGCGACGGCGAGCAGGGCAATGCCGGCTGCTGCCAGCAACCTCGCCCTGCCTCGCATCCCAGCCCCCTGATTCGCCGTATCGATGTGTCATCGGGTCGGCGGGTGCGGCACAGGTCCCCCTTTCGGGTCATTAGTCCCGCTTGAACTGCACTTTCGGGCCACCATGTTCGGCGGAGGCGTCGCTGGTGGCAGGCTGAATGCTGTGACGGGACCCTTTTCAGACTTCCAGAACGAGATCTATCTCAAGGGCCTGTTCGGCGAGCAGCCCGCACTGCCGTTCGACTGGCGGGAGCTGCGCGACGCGGCCCTTTCCGTGATGACCGAGCAGGCGATCGGCTACGTCGAGGGCGGGTCAGGGGCAGAGGACACCGTGGCAGCAAACCGGGCGGCATTCCAGCGCTGGAGGCTGGTGCCGCGGATGCTGCGCGGCGTCCCCGCCGCCCGTTCACATGAGACGAATGTGCTGGGCACGGCGATGCCGGCGCCGGTGATGCTCGCGCCGGTCGGCGTGCTGTCGATCGTGCATCCGGACGCCGAGCCGGCGGTCGCCCGTGCCGCTGGACGGCTCGGGGTGCCGTTCATCGTGTCCACCGCCTCCTCGACCCCGATGGAGGAGGTCGCGGCGGCGGGCACCGGACCCAAGTGGTATCAGCTCTACTGGCCGACGGAGCGCGAGCTCGCCGCGTCATTCGTGGCCCGCGCGGAAGCGGCCGGATTCCAGGCGATCGTCGTCACGCTGGACACCTGGCAGCTGGGCTGGCGGCCGCGGGATCTGAAGACCGCGTACCTACCCTTCCTGCAGTCGATCGGTATCGCCAATTACCTCAGCGATCCGGTGTTCACCGCGGATCTGGACCAGGCCGATCCCAATGCAGCGGTGCTGAAATTCGTCCGGGTGTTCAACAACCCGACGCTCACCTGGGCCGACCTCGAGTGGCTGCGCGAGATCACGTCGCTTCCGATCGTGTTGAAGGGCATCCAGCATCCTGACGACATGCGCCGGGCGGCCGACGCCGGCGTCCAGGGCGTGATCTGCAGCAATCACGGCGGACGCCAGGTCGACGGCGCCGTGGCCTCGCTCGAGGCACTCCCCGGAATCGTCGCGGCCGCCAACGGCCTGCAGGTCCTTTTCGACAGCGGGATCCGTACCGGTGCCGACATCGCCAAAGCCCTCGCGCTGGGTGCGAGTGCCGTGCTCATCGGGCGCCCTTACGTGCACGGACTGGCCGTCGCGGGCGAAGACGGCGTGCATCACGTGCTCCGCAGCATCCTCGCCGACCTCGACCTGCAGGTCGGGCTGGCGGGATATGCGTCGGTCTCGGAGCTGACGCCGGAAGCCCTCGTACGCAGCAGCGACTGACCGCCGGATGGACGTCTGAGCAACGCGACCTGACACCCGCGCGCCGCTTCGCCTCGCCGCGCTTTCTGGTGTTAGGTCCGTGTCGTGAAGTTGTCGCGCCGGTGGGGTCTCTCGGGCGCCCGGCGAGCCTGCTCCGCCGTTGCCGTCCTGGTCTCGACCGGGCTGCTCGCAGTGGCCTGCGTACCCGTCCCGAAGGGCGGTGCGAACGCGGTGCTCGCGCGCATGACCCTCGAGCAGCGGGTCGGCCAGCTCTTCATGGTGGGAACGCCGGCGACCTCCGCCGATCCGACGGTGGCCGCCGAGATCACCAGCCGCCACATCGGCAACATCGTGCTCACCGGACGCAGCTTCGCGGGCATCGGTGCCGTCGCGAACGTGACGAATGCGCTGCAGTTCAAGACAACTCCGGCAGCCACCGCCGGAGTGCCGCTTCTCGTCGCCGCCGACCAGGAGGGCGGTCAGGTTCAGGTGCTGAACGGGCCGGGCTTCTCGGCGATCCCGAGTGCCCTCTCGCAGGGTTCGCTGAGCTCGTCGGCCATGCGGCTCGACGCGGGAGCCTGGGGACGCCAGTTGCGCGCCGCCGGTGTCAATGTCGATCTCGCACCGGTGATGGACACGGTGCCGAGCCCGTCGTCCTTCAACCCGCCGATCGGGGCGTTCCAGCGCGAGTTCGGCTTCAATCCCGCCACCGTCGCCGCCCACGGAACGGCTTTCGTCCAAGGCATGTCGGGCGCTGACGTCTCCTCGACGATCAAGCACTTCCCGGGACTTGGACGCGTCACCGCCAACACCGATGACAGCAGCGGCGTCGTCGATTCGATCACCACCCGCGGGGACGCGTATCTGACGCCGTTCGGCGCCGCGATCCACGCCGGCGCGCCACTCGTCATGATGTCGACGGCGATCTACTCGCGTATCGACCCGAACAACCCGGCGGCGTTTTCGCCGTTCATCATCAACACGGTCCTGCGCGGCGACCTGCACTTCGGCGGCGTCGTCATCAGCGACGATCTCGGCGCAGCCCGGCAGGTCGCCGGCTACGCCCCGGCGACGCGGGCGCTGCTGTTCATCGCGTCAGGCGGCGACATCGTGCTCACCGTCGATCCCAGGACGATCCCGGCGATGTATGACGCGGTGCTGGCTTTCGCCAAGGCCGATCCCGCCTTCGCGGCGATCGTGAACAATGCCGCGCTGCGAGTGCTGCGCGCCAAGCAAGCGCGGGGGTTGATCGCTCCCTGACCGGCTACCGTCGCGTCATGGCAGTACAGATCCTGCTGATTTGCGGCAGCACCCGGCGAGGGTCGAGCAATCGGGCGACGCTCGACACCGCGGCCGCCGTCGCCCCTGTGAATGTCATGGCCTCCGTCTACGACGTGATGACGTCCCTCCCCCACTTCAACCCCGATCTCGATCAGCCGCCGCTGCCCGAGCCGGTACAGGAGCTGCGGATGGCCATCGAATCGGCCCACGCGCTGCTGTTCTGCACCCCCGAATACGCCGGCGCACTGCCGGGATCGCTGAAGAACCTGCTCGACTGGACCGTCGGCGGCATGGAGATCTCGGGCAAGCCGACCGGGTGGATCAACGTCTCGACGATGCCCGGCGGCGCCGCCGGGGCGCACGCCGAACTCGCCACGGTGCTGCGTTACACCGATGCCCGCCTCATCGAGGTGGCCTGCGTGCACCTTCCGGTCGGCCGGGGCGAGATCGGACCCGACGGCCTGGTCACCAACGACAAGACGCGGACCGCAATCGCAGAAGTGCTCAGCACGCTTGCGGCGGCCGCAGAATAGGCCTCGGCGTTGCACTGCGTGAGCTCTGCACATAGTTTTCCAGGCATGGATCTGGAAGCCGTCAATGACGCCATCGCCGAGCTCGCCCCCATGCTGCAGGCTGACGGCGCCGACCTCACGCTCGTCGAGGCCGACCCCGCGACCTCGCGCATCGAGGTGCAGCTGCATGTCACGGATGCGACGTGCGCCGAGTGCGTCCTGCCGGGTCCGCTGCTGGAGCAGGTGATCGGCGACGCCCTCTCCCGGCGCCTGTCCACGGAATACGAACTGGTGCTCCGTGACCCGCGGGCAGCCGGAGCCCATGGCCATTGACAGCTCGGCTCCCGCCGGCACCACCTGGCGGATCAGGCTCCCCACCGCGCCCATCCCCGAGGAGGTCGGGGCACCCGCCTTCGTGCTCTCGCGGCCGATCACGGGGCTACGCGTGGGGCTGCGGCACGAGGGCTCGTGGCGGTCGTGGATGCTCATCGTCGAGGAGTGGGAGGCGCTTTTGCGCCGCGACGGCGCCGAACCGGTCGTGCTGAAAGCCGGCGGCCGGGTGGGCGCTGAGGGTGAACGCACCAAGGCCGATGTGCAGGCCTGGGCCGACGACATCGACTGCGGCATCTCGGGATTGGGCACCTGCGGGTCGTGCACGTCCAACAGCGTCCACGATGCCGTGGCGCTGGAGGCCGCGGGCAAGCCCGCGGTCGTCGCGGTGTGCGACGAGTTCGCCCCGCACGGCACCAACATGGCCCGCTTCCTCGGCCACCCGGCGCTGAAGATGCTGGTGTTGCCCTACCCGCTGGAGGCGCGTCCGGAGCCCGAGCTGCGCCAGATCGCGATGGACTCCTACCCGCGGTTCCTTCAGCTGCTCGGCGCGCAGTGAACAGGGGTTTGACCCGGCCGATCCTGGAGATCCCGGCCGATCCCGTCGCGCTGTATGAGCTGTCGATGGAGCAGGGCTGGGGCGACGGGGTTCCGCTGCTTCCGCCGACGGACGAGCGGATCGAGGCGCTGCTGGCGGAGTGCGGCGTTGCCTCCAGCGAAGTCCTGGGCGAGCTGCCACCCCGATTCGGTGCGGCCACCGTCGAGCTGGCGGCGATCAACGCGGTGATGGCAGGGGTCGAGCCCGCCGCGTTTCCTCTTGTGCTGGCGGCACTTTCGGCCATCCTGGTGCCGGAGTGGAACGCGTTCGCATTGACGACGACGACCTCGAGCGTCGCCCCGATGCTGATCGTCAATGGTCCCACCCGGGACCGGCTGCACATCGACTACCGCGCGGGCTGCCTCGGCGGCGCCGGCGGTCGCGGTTCGATGACCATCGGCCGGGCGGTCTCCTTGTGCCTGCGCAACATCGGCGGCCAGCGGGCGGGCGAGACGTCGCGCACCGTCTTCGGGCAGCCGGCCCGTTTCGGGCTGTGCTTCGGGGAATGGGAAGAACGTTCGCCATGGCCCTCGCTGGCGCAGCGCCGCGGCTATCACCGCGAGGACGAGGTCGTCACCGTGCACGGCGGCAAGGGCACATATCCGCTGGCGGATGTGAACAACGACGACCCGCGCGACCTGGCCTACACCATCGCCAAGAGCCTCGCGTTTCCCATGAACAATTGGTTCCTCGAACTCACCGGTGACAGCGGCCAGCTGGTCCTGCTGGTGAATCCGATGTGGGCCGCTCGCCTCGGCGACGCTTTCCCGGCGGTGGAGTCGCTGCAGGAGTACGTGTGGGAGTACGCCTGGCAGCCGCTGGAGCTCTTCCGCCCGCACAACCAGCAGGTGCTGCAGGAGAAGGGACGCGTCGACACCCAGGGCCGGGTGCGGCTGACCGGCCGGCCGGATCAGTTCGTACCGGTGGTGTGCGGCGGTCTCGGCGGCCTGCACGGCGTCGCGCTGACCAGCTTCGTGCAGAGCGAGATGCAGAGCGTCGCCGTGACCCGGGCGGTGCGCTAGTTCGTCGGCGGCGGGTTTCGCAGGAGCGACGCGACGGCGCCCGCGGTCGTCACGATCGCCAGCAGGAGCAGGGCGCGGTGGTAGCCGGCCGTGAAGGCGGGAAGGGTGTGGGCCGAGAGACGCGAGAGGGTGCCGGCGTAGGCGGCGGCCTGGTCGCGGGGTTCGAGCGGGCGGGTCACGATCGCCAGGCACACGGCGGTGCCGGTGACCGTACCGACGTTCTGCATCATGGCTCGCAGCGCGTTGGCGACGCCCCGGCGGCCCGCGGTGACGCTGGCCATGATCGAGCTGGTGTTGGGCGTCATCACCAGGCCGGTACCGAGCCCGATGGCACTCAGTACGACGATCAGGCTCGTCATGTCGGTGTGCGGATTGAGCTCGGCCGCCACGTAGAACAGGGCGATGGCGGTGATACCGAGGCCCGCGGAGGCGAGGATGCGCGCGGAGAACTCCCGCGCGAGCCGGGCGGCGATCGGCGCCGCCACCATCATGCCGATGGCGGTGGGCATGATGATCAGGCCGGTGCGCACCGCTGACCACCCGTGCGCGGCCTGCAGGTAGAGCGCGAGGATCAGCACGATTCCGAAGCGGGCGAACGCCAGCACGAACGTGACCGAGAAGGCGATCGCCCGTGCCCGGTCGGCGAACAGTTCGAGGTCCAGCAGCGGGAAAGCACGGCGGCGCTGGGTCCAGATGAGCACCGGGAACCCGACCAGGAACGTGATCGCGCCGGTGACGACGGGCCAGGCCGTCCACCCGTGAGTGCCGCCGAGCGCGATCGCCATCACGAACGCGCCGATCACGATGGCTGACAGCACGGCGCCGACGACGTCGAACGGTTCCCGGGCGCCCTGTCTCGGGAGCTCACGCAACGTGGGAATGGCCCAGATCATGCTGACCAGCCCGATGGGCACGTTGAACCAGAAAACCCAACGCCAGTCGAGGCCATCGGCCACCACACCGCCGACGGCCGGACCGGCGACCAGCCCCACGGCGGCAACCGTCACGTTGGCGCCCAGACCGATGCTGAGCTTCGACGGGCGGAAGGCATCGGTCAGGATCGCGGTGACATTGGCCATGATCGAGGCCGCACCTACCGCCTGCGCGATCCGGGCCAGGATCAGCACTGCGACATCGGGAGCGGCCCCGGCCACCAGGCTCGCGAGCGTCAGCAGGCCGAGCCCGGCCAGGTAGAGGCGGCGACGGCCGATGATGTCGGCGAGCCGGCCGAAAGGGACGACCAGCACCGTGGTCACCAGCAGGAAGGACAGCAGGATCCACGTCGCCGCCGTCGCGCTGGCGTTGAAGTGCCGCACCACCGAAGGCAGCGCCACATCCAGGGTGCTGGCGTTCAGGCCGGTGAGCAGTACCCCGAGACTGGTGACCGAGAAGACCACCCACGCGTGCCGGTCGGCGGCGGCAAAAGACTCGGCAGATCCTGGCGAATCGGTCGAGTCTTTGGAGCCGGCCGGGGTCGCACGCGCACTCGTCGTCACGCCAGATCGATCCAGGCGGTCTTGATGCGGGTGTTCTCCAGCACGCTTTCGATGCCGGAGTCCTTGCCGAACCCGCTGTCCTTCATACCTCCGAACGGTAGCGCCCAGTGGATCCGCGGGTAGGCGTTGACCCAGACGTTGCCGGCATCGAGGTCACGGATCATGCGGTGGGCGCGCTTCAGGTCGCCGGTCCAGACGCCGGCAGCCAGCCCGTAGTCGGTGCCGTTGGCAATGGCGAGCGCGTCGGCCTCGTCCTCGAAGGGGACGATGACGGCGACGGGCCCGAAAATCTCCTCGCTCGCCAGTCGCGAGTCGTTACCAGTCGCCCGGAAGAGGGTCGGCTCGACGAACCAGCCACCGCCGAACGGTGAGTCGGGCGAGAACAGTTCGGGTGTCGTGCGCCCGCCGAAGAGCAGTTCGAGACGCTCGTCGTCCCTTCCGAGCTTCAGGTAGCCACTCACGCGAGCCAGCTGCTCGGGCGAGACGATCGCACCGATGTCGCTGCCCTCGTCGAACGGATCGCCGACGACGAGTTGGGCCGCGACGGCACTGATGCGCTGGACCATCTCCTCGAAGACCGGCCGCTGGACCAGGATGCGCGAACCGGCGATGCAGGACTGACCGGCGTTGGCCGTGAACACTCCGGTGCGGGTCACGCCGAGCGTCGCCGCGTCGAGATCGGCGTCGGCGAAGACGATGTTCGGGGATTTGCCGCCGAGCTCGAAATGCAGCTGCTTCAGCGTTCCCGCGGCCTCGGCCATGATGAGCCGCGCCGTCTCGGTCGAGCCGGTGAAGCTGATCCGGGCGACCCCGGGATGACGCACCAGGGCAGTACCCGCCTCCTCTCCGAGCCCGGTGACGACGTTGATGACGCCTGCCGGAAAGCCCGCCTCCGCGAACAGTTGGGTCCAGCGCAGGATGGAGCAGCAGGCCTGCTCGGCAGGCTTGACGACGATGGTGTTGCCCGCCGCGAGCGCGGCGCCGGCCTTGGCGGTGATGAGCGACATCGGCGAGTTCCACGGCAGGACGAGTCCGACGACACCGAGCGGTTCGCGCCGGGTGAAGTTGAAGCTGGCATGCCCGACGTTGACCGTCTCGCCGTGCAGCTTGTCGGCGGCGCCGGCGAAGAAGTGCAGGATCTCCACGCAGGTCGGCAGGTGACCGTAGAGCGTCTCCTTGATGACGCGGCCGGTGTCGATCGTCTCCAGATCAGCGAGCTCGCGGATGTGGGCGCGCGTCACCTCGGCGAGCGCGCGAAGGTGGCCGGCGCGGGCCTTGGCATCCAGGCGCGACCACTCGAGGGCTGCGGCGGTGGCGGCCGCCACGGCGTCGTCCACGTCGGTCGCGTCGCCACGCGGGATGCGTGCCCAGACCTGACCCGTCGCTGGATTGGTCATGTCGAGCGTCAGGCCCGAGCGGGCCGGTGCTGCGGCGCCGCCGATGTGATTCGCGTAGTCGATGATCTCGGGCACGGGTCGCTCTCCTTCAGTCCATGACGACGACGGCGCGGGCAACCTGCCCGGCCTGCGCGGCGGCGAACGCCTGCGGTGCGTCAGCGAACGAGAAGCGCTGCGACACCAGGGCTTCCAGCTCGAGGGCGCCGCTGCGGTAGAGCCGCTCGATCCGCGGGATGTCGCGCGCCGGGATGTTGCTGCCGCCGGTGCATCCGAGCAGCCGCCGCTCGGAGAACAGCACGCGCCCGTCCACCGGAATCTTCGTGCCGGCGGGCGGCGAGCCGACCATCACGCACCGGCCGCCGGGCCGGGTCGACGCGAGGGCGGCAGCCACCAGATCGCCGTTGCCCACGACCTCGAAGGCCGCGTCGACTCCCCCGGGGCAGCGGTCGTTGACGGCCTCGACGAGCGCCCCGCCGGTCAGCAGCACCTCGTCGGTGGCGCCCATCCCACGCGCCAGTTCGAGCTTGTACGGATTGGTGTCGACGGCGATGATCTGGCCCGCGCCGGCGATGCGTGCGCCCTGGATGACGGACAGGCCGACACCTCCGCAGCCGACGACCGCTACGGTCTCGCCCGCGCGCACCTCGGCAATGTTGAGGACCGCGCCGAGGCCGGTGGTGACCCCGCACCCGGCGAGACAGATCACGTCGAGCGGGATGTCCTTGCCGACGGCGACGACCTGGCTCGCGCGCAGCACGGCTTCCTCGGCAAGCGTGCCGCTGCCGACGAAGGGAAAGACCCGCTCACCGTGGGACGACAGCCGCGTGGAGCCATCGGCCATCTCACCGGTGATCGCCTTGATGCGCGCCGGCCCGTTGCAATGGACAGGGTTTCCGGACAGGCAGTTGCGGCATGCCAGGCACGGGCCGTAAAGCGCGATGACCACGTGGTCGCCGGGCATCACCGACGTCACTCCCGGCCCGACGTCCTCGACCACCCCGGCGCCCTCGTGTCCGAGCACGAGCGGGAACTGGGCGACCGGACTGTGGCCGGCGAGCACGTGCAGGTCCGACCCGCAGACTCCCGATGCGGCCAGCCGCACGCGCACCTCACCCGCCAAAGGTGCTGCCACGTCGACACTTTCCAGCTCCGGGGGCTTCCCACCGGCGCGCGCTACCCAGGCTTTCATCCGCTTCCTTCCAGCGTCCAGCACAGCAGTGAGCGGGCGGGTTCTGAACCCAGGTCGTCGAACCCCACCTGCACCCGCGCCCCGATGGCGAGCCCCGGATCATCGGATGCGCCCGAGTACGAGCCCGGCAGCAGGAGATCGTCCTGCTCGGCAAGGCGAACGGTCAGCACCGCATACGGCGCCGCGAAGCCCGGCAGGAACGCGTGATGCGTGACGATCCAGCTGGCTATCGTCCCGTGCCCCGAGGCCGGCTCCCACGCCCATGCGAAGGAGTGGCAGCGGTTGCACAGCGCACGCGCGGGCCAGCGCCAGGCCCGGCAGGAGGCGCAGCGCTGCAGCACGAACTCGTGCCGCGCCAGGGCATCCCACCACGGCTCGGAGTCGCGATCAGCCTGCGGCAGCGGGCGTTCTGCCATCAGGCACCACCTCGAAGCAGCAGCGCCGATGTGGTGCCCGCGACGTAACCGGGCTGCGCCGTGGAGAGTGCCACTGCGGCCCCGTGCACCTGCCGGCTTCCGGCGTCGCCGCGCAGCTGGGAGACGGCCTCGGCGACATGGTTCAGCCCGTGCACGTAGCCCTCCGAGAGGTGACCACCGTGCGTGTTCACCGGGAGCGACCCGGCCGCGTAGAAGGCGGCAGCCTCCCCCTCGGGGCACAGACCGTAGTCCTGCAGCTGGATCAGCACCAGCGGGGTGAACGCGTCATACAGCTCGGCGACGTCGATCTCCTGCGGCCCGACCCCTGCCATCGCGTAGAGGCGCGGCGCGAGATCGGCAGCGGCACTTCTGCCGAGATCGCCGCGCCTGTTGGAGAAAAGCGTGTGACCGCTGCCGTATGCCGCGGCGCTGATGAGCACCGGCGGACGGGCCAGATCGCGGGCCCGCTCGGCACTCGTCACGACCAGCGCGACCGCCGCGTCCGTCTCCAGGCAGCAGTCGAACAGGCGCAACGGTTCGACGATCCAGCGCGACGCGAGATAGTCCTCCATCGTCAGCTCGCTGCGCATCATGGCCCTGGGGCTCTTTCGGGCGTACTCGCGCTGGCTGATCGCCACCCGGCCGAGGTCCTCGGGCTGGATGCCGTACTCGTGCAGAAACGCCCTCGCCTGCATGGCGAACTGCTGCGGCGGGGTCGCGTATCCGTACGGGACCTGGTACTGGAATTCGATCGTGTCGGGAGCTGCCCGGCCCGTCCCGCCCATCCGGAACTGGCTGCGGGCGTTGATGGCCCGCCAGCAGACGACCGTCTCCGCCATCCCCGTCGCGACAGCCATCGCCGCCGAGGCCACCACCTGATGGGAGACGCTGCCACCGCCGAAAAGGTCGAGATGGAAACGCAGATCGGCGATGCCGAGCGATTGGGCGACGAGGACGGCTTGCGCACTGTCACCGACCCGATGACACGCGACACCGTCGACGTCGCCGGCCGACAGCCCGGCATCCTCGAGCGCCGCCGTCACGGCCCGCAGAGCGAGGGTGAGCGTGCTGACGCCGGAATTCTTGGAGAACTCGGTGTAGCCCACACCCGCTATCGCGGTGCGGTCGCGTAGCGGGTGTGCGGTCATACCCGGTAGACCCGGGAAGCGTTGCCGTGCAGGATCTTTTCGGTCTGCTCGAAGCTCAACCCAGCAGTCAGTTCGGCGACGTGACGGCGGCTGTCGGGCCACAGGCACACGCTGTGGGGGTAGTCGGTGGAGAACATCGCTGCATCCGCCATCCAGGGGTAGTCGCCGACCAGTTTGAAGCCCACGTGGTCATCGAGAACGGTGACGAAGATGTTGCGGCCGAGCAAGCCACTCGGTGGCTCGGTGGAGTCCAGCGTGCCCATCGCCTGCTGGTTGACGAACTGCTCGTCCATGCTCTGCGCCCAGAACGGCAGCCAGCCGAAGTTGACCTCTCCCGCCACCAATTGCAATGACGGGTGGCGCTCGAAGACCCCGCTGAACGCGAGATAGGTCAGCAGCCGGGTCGAGGACAGGAAGCGATGCACCGTTCCTGCGGCGCTGAAGTTGTTGTTCGCGACGTTGTCCCAGTCGGCCTCCTGCGGCTTGCCGCCGAAGGTGCGGTGATACGTCAGCGGCACCCCGCGCTCGGCGACGGCGGCCCAGAACGGCTCGTAGTACGGGTCGTGGTAGGGACGCACCGGGCTGCCCGGGATGAACGCCGCCTTGGCGCCGCGGGCGAGCACCCGGTCGAGTTCGGCGACGGCGACGTCGATGCCGTCCTCCACCGGAAGCAGCGGCAGCCCGACGATGCGCGTCGGATCGGCGCCCTGGAAATCGTCGAGCAGCCAGTCGTTGTAGGACTGCAGGCAGGCGATCGCGAGTCCCCGATCCGGCTCCAGGTATGTGAAGATCGCCTGCGCCGGGTAGACGACGCTCACGTCGATGCCGTCCAGATCCATGTCGGCCACGTGGGCCGCACCGTCGTAATTGCCGGGCAGGATCTCCTCGAAGCGCAGTCCCGCCGCCTGATACTCGGCTTTCGCGCGGCCGGCCATCGCCTCGACCCCGAAGGTGCGCTTGGGCGGCTTGCCGTCGAAGCTCCAGCCGTCACCGCCGTCAGCGCCGCGCAGCATCTTCGGCGCCCGGTCACGGTATTGGGCGGGGACCCGGTCGAAGACCCACGGCGGCTCGTTCACATGGCAGTCGGCGGAGATCACGCGGGTCATGACTGGTCCTCCAGTTCCTTTCGGCGAGCTTCGAAACGTTGGACGGCAGCGATGGCGCGTGCTGCGGCGTCAGGCGTCGTGAACGCAGGGAGCCGGGCCTCCCGGCAGGCTGCGGCGACAAGGTCGGCGTCCGTCCCCCGGGCCACTTCGGCGTTGCGTAACACCAACGCCAGCCGGGTGTTTCCGACGTCGATGGCGCCGGTACGGCGTACCAGTTCAGCGAGCGACTCCAAGCTGGGCGGGCCGTAGCCGTAGTACGCGGCGACGTTGATGTGCAGCAGGACGTCGCTGCAATCCTGACGCGCCAGAACTGGTTCGAGGACGCGGGCGAACCCATCGGCGGCCGAGGCGGGGCCGAGGGGGATCTCCAGCGGATTGGCCAGGCTCGTGCCCGCGCCGTAGCCCATGCCGCGCAGCTCGGCCTGCACCTCGTCAGCGACCGACGCCAGACGCAGGCCGGCGCGATCGCAGGCGTCCGTGGTGAGCACCGAGGCGCCGCCGCCGGGCCCGATGACGAGGACGCTGCGCTCACGCTCCCCCGCCGGCGCGTAGGCCCAGCGCTGCAGGTGCGCCAGGCAGCCGATGAGGTCTTCGAGGGAGGTCGCGAGCGTCACGCCTGCGGAGCGCGCGATCGCGTCCCAGATCCGGCTGTCGGTCGTCATGGCGCCGGTGTGTGACGCGACCGCTCGCGCGCCTTGGGCGCTGGTGCCGCCGACGAGCAGCACCACCGGCTTGCGCCCGTCCGCCCGGCGAAGCGCCCGGATAAGCTGCTCGCCGCCCGCCAGACCCTCGAGATAGAGACCGATGATCCGGGTGTCGGCATCGTCGATGAGGTGGTCGAGGAGTTCCGCCGCCGACACGTCGATCGCGTTGCCGATCGAGGCGAGCTGCGCGAAGCCGAGCCCCGCGCGATGACCGGCCTGCAGGATGTCTCCGGTCAGGCCGCCGCTCTGGGAAAGGACGCTCACCCCGCCGGCCACTCCCGGCGCGCCGGCTTGGAAGCTCTGCCGCCCGCGCGGGCTGTAGATGCCCATGCAGTTCGGTCCGAGCAGCCGCACTCCTGACTCGCGGGCAGCCTGCTTCAGCCCGTGCTCCAGCGTCGCGCCGCCCTCACCCGTCTCGCCGAAGCCCCCACTGACGACGTGAACGAAGCGCGCGCGACCGGCCGCCTCGCGGACGAGGGCAGCGCACGCGGCCGCGGGGATGGCGGCAAGCAAATAGTCGACACCGCCGGGAATTTCGCGCACGGACGCGACGGCCGGCACCCCGTCGATCGCCTCGATCTCACGGGCTGCGGGATGGATCGCGTACAGGCCTTCGGTCCAGCCGGCTGCCCGGTACGCGGCCAGGAAGCGGTTGCCGAAGGTGAGTTTGGTGGCCGACGCACCCGCCACGGCGACCGAGCCCGGGGCGAACAGCGGCGCGAAATCGGTGGGCGGCCGGGCGATGCCGGCCTCGGGCGCGGTTTGGAGGATGAGCCGGGCGTCCAGCGCGACCGCTCCTGACGGCCCCGCGAGGACCGGATTGCATTCCAGCTCGGCCAGCTCGCTTCCCAGCGCATCAGCAGCGCCGCTGAGCGCCAGCAGCAGCATGACGATCGCGGTCCGATCGACCGGCTCCGCGCCGCGCGCACCATCGAGCAACGGCTGCGCAGCCAGCTCATTCACCATCTGCCGGGCATCGTGATGGCTGAGCGGGCACGGGCGCAGCACGGGATCGCCGAGCAGTTCGGCGAACACCCCGCCATGCCCCAGCAGCACGAGCGGCCCGGCGAGCGGATGGCGTACGACACCGGCGATGAGCTCGATCCCGCCGCGGCATTGCTCCTCCACCAGATAGCCGGCGGGCTTGCGGTCCTGCTCGGCAAGCACGGCGGCCATCCGCTCGAGCGCGGGAGCGACGCTATCGGCGGTGAGATCGAGTGCTACTGCGCCCACGTCGCTCTTGTGCACCAGACCGGGGCCAAAAGCCTTGAGTACCAGGGGTTCTCGCAGGTTGCTCCAGGCCGAGGGCTCG
The DNA here is from genome assembly GCA_963731205.1 of uncultured Actinomycetota bacterium. Lineage (GTDB taxonomy): Bacteria > Actinomycetota > Actinomycetes > Frankiales > Frankiaceae > DATAZK01. The sequence continues at coordinate 91,565 of CAVSUJ010000002.1, forward strand.
GCAACATCGGATTCGAGCATGACGCCGGCAGGGGCTGCGACCCCGCCCTCCTGCGCGAGCCAGCGCTTCACCACGGGCTCCGGTACCGCGCACCGCCCGCTGCCGTCACCGAGGTCGAATGCCTGGGCGCGCAGGTCGGCCAGGTTCACTGCGCTGCGGCAGGTCTCGTCGCCGCGCTTGCCAGCCGCGCGACCTCGGTCAGCACCGGGGCGAGCGCCTCGGGATCGATCTGTTCGGCGATCGCCGCGCCGCCCGCCTGCCTGAGCATGTCGGGCAGCCGGGTCCGTAGCCGATCCAGCGTCCAGTCCAGCATCGGGCCATTGGAGACGGTGTCGTAGTCGACCACGTTGTTGGTGTGACGGCCGCCCTTCACCGGATGGTTGTAGTGGTAGTGCGGCGGATCGTCGAACAGATCGAAGCGCAAATACTCGTGCCCATCGGCTTTCGCGACGACATGCAGTGACAAGCCCTCGGCGTAGAAGCCACCGTCAGGTGATCGCTCCTCGAGCTCGGCAAGCTGCTGCGGACTGTCCTGATAGGTCTCGCGCAGGGATTGCGGATCGACCACCCGGTATTCCACACCGATGGACACGGCACCGGCATCGAGGTAGGTGGTCGCCGCCTCGTCCGCCGGTTGCGGCGGCATGTTGTAGGTCTTGCCGATCGCTGGTTGGGCTGCGGTCATGAGGGTTCCCCTTCCGGTGACAGCTGCGCGAGCCGGGTGAAGACCGAGCGCGCCGTGCCTTCCTGCAGGCCGTACGCGACGGCGGGGTCGAGGTCGAGCTCGGCCAGCTGGGCCACCGCCTGGCGATGGCCGACGGTCGGGAAGTTCGTCCCGAAGAGCACCTTGCGCTTGCCCGGCCCGCGCAGGAACGACGTCAGCGTCGGCTGCCAGTGCCGCGGCGGGTAGGCCCCGGTTCCCAGGTAGACGTTAGGAAATTTGAGCGCCATCGCGACGGCCTCCTCGACCCACGGCCAGCCGGTGTGGGAGAGCACGAAGCGGGTCTGCGGGAAGTACAGCGCGGCGCGGTCGACCGAGATCGGATGCCCGCACTCGCTGGCCATCAGCCCGCCGGAGGTCCCCGCCTGCATCACGAAAGGCACGTCCTCATCGGAGGCGAGCGCGTAGTACGGGTAGTACTCGGCGGCGTCGAAACGCATGTCCCAGCTGTGGGTGTGGGTGAACATCCCGACCACGTAAGGCTCGGCGAGCCGGCGGCGGACCTCGCGGACGGCCGCCATCCCGAGCCCGGGTTTGGGCACGGCGAGCGCGGCGAAGCGTCCCGGAAATGCAGACGCCAGCTTCTCCATCTCGTCCCAATGCGTCGCGACGTGCTCGTAGTCAAGGGGATCGAGCGTGCCGTGAGGGCCGATGTCACAGGTCGGCAGCAGCACGGTGGCGATACCGACCTCGTCCATGCGCGCCACCATCGCGGCAGGCTCGGCGAACGTGTCCTCGTCACCCTTGCGCACCTTGATCGGCAGCCCGGCCCGCTCGATCGCTCCGTCCCAGATCGCCTGGCGGTCAGGCAGGAAGCAATTCGACAAGTAGTCGACGATGCCGGCGCTGCTCACCCGCGCTCGTCCTTGAAACGCTTGGGTTTGGGCAGCGTCTCGATCTCGGTGAGCGCGTCCAGCTCTCCGGCGCCGACCACGCGCACCTCGATGGCCACACCCAGGATGTCGGCGAGCCGCTTGGAGACGGCAGCAGCGAGCTCCGGATAGGCCGACGGATCGCCTTCGCCGACGACCGACAGCCGCATCTCGTCACGGTTGCCCACGCGGACCGCCTGCACGAAATAGTCGGTCGTGACGCCGTCGACGGCCGACGCGAGCTCACCGACGGCTTCGGGCCAGACGTTGGTGCCGCGCAGCTTCACCATGTTGTCGCCGCGTCCGGCGAACGGGCCGATGCGCCGCAGCCAGCTGCCGCAGGCGCACTGCTCGCGCGGGTAGCGGAACGACAGATCCATGTTGTTGTAGCGAAACTGCGGGCTCCCGGTCTTGTAGAGCTCGGTGATGACCATCGCTCCGGTCTGGCCGTCGGGAACCTCCTCGCCGGTCTCCGGGTCGACGATCTGCACGACGAACGCGTCCTCGTACACGTGCAGCCCATCGCGCGCGGCGCACTCCTGCGCGACCCACTGCACCTCGTGAAAACCGTAGGAGCGGTAGTAGGGAAGGCCGAAGGCCGCCTCGAGCGCGTCGCGGTCACCCATGTTCGTCAGCGCCGTGATCTTCAGGTCGTTGCCGACGTCGTAGCCGCGCTCGCGCGCCACCTCCATGAGGCGAAGCAGGTAGTCGCCGGTGGTCAGGATCGCGTTGGCCTTGTACTCGACCGCGAGGTCGACCTGCTTCTCGGTCGCGGTCACCTTGCCGGTGCTCGTCGTCAGGACCACGCAGTTCAGCCAGCGGTAGAGCGCCTCGTCGAACGACCACGCCCCGTTGTGGGTGCCGTAGGACCAGGAGTTCAGGACGACGTCACCGGGCCGGATCCCTTGCGCGTAAAGGCCTCTGGCCATCAGCAGGGTGCCGACCTCGCGGTCCCATTGAGTGTAGAACGTCGGGCGGCTGGTGCCGGTCGTCCCGCCCGACATGTAGACGCGCATCGGCTCGCGCAGCGCGGCCTCGGGCGTGATGCCCTGATAGTCGCCCCACGGAGGATGCGCTTCGATGCTCTTTCGGATGTCGTCGACCGTGTAGAACGGCACCCGCGAAAGGTCATCGACGCTGCGGATCGAGCGGGGGTCGAAGCCGACGGCATCCCAGCGTTGGGCGAAGAACGGCACCTGATACGCGGTCTGCGCGCGCTGCTGCAGGCGCGCCAGTTGCTTGCGCTCGATCTGCTCGGGGCCCTCGAAATAGGCCGTCTCGTAGTACTCCGGAGGCGGCGGGTAGAGGCGGGCGATCTCGTCATAGTCGACCGCTTGATAGGGCCGGCGCAGCCCGGTGCTCACGCGCCGGCCGGCACGCTTGCACCGGCGGCTTCCGCGAAGCTCGTCGGCATGTGCGAATCGGGGAAGCGGTAGAGGTCGACGGCGTTGTCCCAGAGCACCTTGCGCTTGCTGTCGGCAGAGATCTGATCGGGCAGCAGCGCGAAGAATTCGTCGGTGGCGTGAGGGTATTTGGAGTCCGGGTGCGGGAAATCGGTCTCGAAGACGATGTGGTCATCGCCCATCCAGCGGATGACATCGGAGACGAACGGATCTTCGCACTCCGTGGAGATCCAGCAGTTGCGGCGGAAGTAGTCGGTCGCCGACATGGTCAGCTCGGGGAACTCGCGCGCGGCGGCGATCTCGATGTGCTCGTCGAGGCGGTGCAGCCATGACGGCAGCCATCCGCAGCCGGCCTCCATGTAGGCGACGCGAAGGCGCGGGAAGCGCTCGTACACGCCATTGGTGATCATCGAGACGACGCCGCTCATCGCCTCCAGCGGATGCACGACCGTGTGCCATTCGGTGTAGCTGAAGAACCGGTCGGAGCCCTCCGACGCACCGTTCAGTCCCATGAACTCGTGGGTGCCGAACGCGACGTCGAGATCCTGCAGCAGCTCCCAGATCGGGTCGTAGTAGCGGTCACCGAGGTTGCGGTGGTTGAAGTGGTTGTTACGGGCCCAGAAGCAGCGCACACCCAAGTGGTCGTAGGCGTACTGGATCTCCTCGATTGCCCGCGAGACATCCTGCAGCGGCACCGGACCCGAGGCGTGCACCCGTCCTCCGGAGCTCTCCCGCATCTCCTGGCCCCAGCGGTTGTACGCGCGCACCATGCCCGCTTGCAGTTCGGGATCGATGCCGTCGATCCAGAGGTCGTACTCCGGCCCGTAGACGACCATGATGTCGACGCCCTCGACCTCCAGCGCCCTGGCGACCCGGTCGCCGGTGAAGCCCTGGACCACCATCTCCTCGCCGTACTTCTCGATCATGTCTTCGGTGGTCCAGTTGATGGCCTTCTGGAACTGCCCGTAGAGACTCGTCGGGTGCTGGGTCCAGCGCCCGTCGACCGTCACCGGGTTGTACGTGTCGAGCCCGGCCGGCGCGCGGCGCCCGACGCGGTGGCGCAATCGCTTGTCCAGGAAGCGATCCCAGAGGTCTGCGGGATACACGACATGAGCGTCCGCGTCGAAAATCTTGAAGCCGTTCTTCATCGAGGGCCTCCCCTTCATCTCCACCGGGCCGCGTGGAACGGCGCTGACGATAACTCAAACGAGCGTTTGAATCTAGGTCGCTTCGATCTCGGACTCCGGTGCGGCGAGCCGCCAGCCACCAGCCGCCCGCGCACCCCCGTCGACATGGATCGTCGTCCCGGTGACAAACGCCGACAACTGCGAGGCCAGAAAGAGCACCACCCGCGCCGCCTCCTCCGCACTCCCCCGACGGCCCAGCGGGGGCAGCAGCATCGGATCAAAACGTCCCGCCCCTGCAAGCATTTCGGCGCGGGCGTCGTCGTCGCCGTCGGTACCGATCGCGTCCGGCGCGATGGCATTCACCCGGATCCCGCGCTCCGCCAGTTCGAGCGCGAGCGACGCGGTCAGGTTGGCCACCGCCGCCTTCATCGCCGCATAGATCGCGAATCCGGGCGCGGCCTGGTGTGCCTCGATCGAGGTCACGTTGACGATCGAACCGCCGGCGGGCATCAGTGGTGCGACGAGCCGGACGAGCCGGGTGACGGACGTGAAGTTCTCGGCGATGAGCATCGCTTCACCTTTGGCCGTGACGTCGACGAGCGGTGCGTGGAAGCTGCCGCCGGCGTTGTTCACCAAGATGTCGATGGCGCCGAACCGCCCGCCGGCGGCCGCCACGAAGGCCTCGGTCGCCGCCGGATCCCGAACGTCTGCCGGGGCCGCCAGCACCTGTCCCCCGAGCTTCTCGATGCCTGCCTGCACGACCCCCAGCTCATCGGCGCGCAGGTCGCAAAGGGCGACCGCGGCGCCGCACGTCGCGAACAGTTCCGCGCATGCACGGCCGATCCCGCGCGCCGCACCCGTGACGATCGCGGTGCGTCCGGTGAGGTCCAGTGACGGGACCTTCCCGGGCGTCAGCGGGGCGCCCACCCCGCCACCCCTGCCGCCTCAGCCGCCGGGCGGCCGGCCTCGAGCGTGGCGGCCAGGATCGGGACGACCTCGCGCCAGTCGCCGACGATGCCGGCATCGCAGCAGCCGAAGACGAGCGCATCCGGGTCGGAGTTGACGGCGAGCACGAACGCGGCGCGGCGCACGCCCACCATGTGGTTGAACTTGCCACTCATCCCGATCGCGACATACAGCTGCGGCGCGAGGCTGCGGCCGGTGATCCCGACCTGACGCGCGTGCGGCAGCCAGCCGACATCGGTGACCTTGCGGGTAGCGGCGAGCTCGGCGCCGAGCACCCGGCGCAGCGGATCGAGCTGGACGTAGTCGTGCGGTGCGATGCCGCGCCCCACACCGATGACAGAGCCGGCCGCAGCCAGCTCGTCCATCTCGTCCTCGATCTGCGAGGAGAGCACCTCGGTCAGGCCACGCGACCCGATGGAGACCACTGTTGTGGGCACCGGACGTCCGGCGCGCGCCGCCCCGAGCCCGAGCACGCCCGGCCGGACGGTCACCAGCTGCGTCGGCGACGACGACGTGATGGCCGCGACCACCTTGCCGCCGAAGGCCGGCTTCCACGCCACCAGGCGGTCGCCTTCGGTCGTCAGCTCCACCGCATCGCCGACCAGCCCGGCATCAAGGCGGCCGGCCACCCGCGCGGCGACCTCGCGTCCCCACATCGTCCCCGCCGCAAGCACGGCCCACGGGTGCTGCACGGCACACCAATCCGCGAGCGCCGCCGCCACGTCCGATTCGACCAGCGATCCTGGGCCGGCCCCTTGCACCACCGTGAGCTCATCGGCTCCGCGACGGCCCAGCTCGTCGGCATCCGGCTGGTCGGCGGCGAGCCCGAACGCGACGACCCGTCCCCCGCTCTCGGCCGCCAGCGTCGCTGCCGCGCCGAGCAACTCCCAGGACACCCGCGGACGTCCGGGCTCGATCAGCACACCGATCAGCGGACCTGTTCCCGGCGCCCCGTCGGCCACCGGGGCGAGCGGCTCGTGGTGTGCCGCTCCGGCAAGCACGCCGGCGGCATCCAGCAGCTCGACGGCTTCGCGGACCTGCTGCCCGATCGGTCCTTCCAGCCGGACGCAGGGCCGGCTGTCGTCGTAGACCCGTAGCTCGCCGACGACGGTCGGGCTGCCCAGCTGACCCCACGGTCCATCGCCCACATCCGCTGCTGTGACCAACTCCAGCCGATCGGCGTCGACGGCCGCCCGTCCCTCCGGTGCGACCTTCGACGGATCGCACAACCGCTCCGCGCACGACAGCACCGCCGGCAATGAGGTACGCGCCTCGATCGTCCGGTCGTCCTGTTCACAGGTGGCCGAGACCGTGCCGCCCTCGATGGCGAGAACCTTGACCCCGCCGAGGAACGGCAGGTCGAGCAGCTCGGCAAGGCACGGACCGACCTGGCCGGTATCGGCGTCCACCGAATTGCGTCCGGTGAGGATGAGGTCGAACGGACCCTTGATGCGCAGCACGGCGGCGAGTGCCCGCGCCGTGGCAAGGGTGTCGCTGCCGGCGAAGGCCGGGTCGCAGATGTGCACACCACGGTCGGCGCCCCAGGCGACCGCCTCGCGTAACGAATCCTCGGCGGCCGGCGGCCCGAGCGTGAAGACCGTGCACGATCCGCCGGTCTCCCGCGCCAGCTCGACGCCCTTGCTCACCGCGCGGCGGCAGTAGGCGTTCATCTCCAGATCGAGGCCGTCACGGCGCAGCACCCCGCCGGGCCCGAGCTCCATCTCCTCGACCCGCGGAACCTGCTTGATCAGGACCGCAATGCGCAATGCCAACGGGCGCCCCTATGTTCGTGGGTCACCACCGCGGTGGCAGCAACGCCGACACCAGCTTCTCAGGCCGTGGCTTCCGCCTCGAAGGCACCCGTCAGGAAGTCGACCAGCCGCTCGCCGAGCGAGTCGCCGGCGTGCGGGGCATAGTGCTTGAGCCACAGGTGCACCGGGCTGGTCGCGACGCTCACCGTGCGGTTCACCGTGTCCTTGGCGATCGCCCAGCGAAGCATGCGTACGTCATCGGAAAGGTGTGGAGTGACCCGTTCGAGCAGCGCCAGCGTGCGTGAGATGTCGGGCTCGTAGAGCTGGTTCATCAGCGGGATGTACTCGGGGTGATTCATGACGGCGGCGAGAAACCCGACGTAACCGCCGCCTCCCCGGCGCGCTCCCCCGAGCTCGATCATCGGCCACACGAGCACATCGACCACGTCGCGCAGCGCCACTTCGGGCAGCGCCTCGATGCGATCCAGCATCCGCCCGCGGCGCTCGACCAGCTCCCCCGCCCAGCGCGCCAGCAGCGCTTCGACCAGGCCGCTCTTGGAGCCGAAGTGGTAGTGGATCGCGGCCGTGTTGACCCCGGCCGCATCGGTGATGTCTCGGATCGAGACGGCGTCGATGCCGCTCTTGGCGAACAGCCGCTCCGCCTGTTTCAGGATGCGCTTGCGGGTGGCGTCACCGCTGACCGTGCGCTGGTCCTGCTCGCCGCCCGCAGCTGTTCGCGTGCGGCGCGCTTCCATGAAGCGATCGTAGTGGCCGGGCCCTGATCCGCGCGGCGACGCGCTAGTCGGGTCAGCGGGGGCGGTCGCCGGCGAGCGTCACCCGGCACATGACCCGGCGCTCGGTGTAGTCCGGTACCGCGTAGTGCTGCACCCATCGGTTGTCCCAGAACGCCACAGTGCCGGGACTCCAACGCAGCCGTACCTGATAGTCCGGGACGAGCATCTGATCGCACAGCAGGTCGAGCAGGTCGGCACTCTCGCGCTCGCCGAGCCCTTCGATACGGGTCGTCCAGTTGCGGTTGACGAACAGTGCCTTGCGGCCGCTCGCCGGATGAGTGCGGACGACGGGGTGCCGGAACGGCGGCCAGCGCTGCTGCATCTGCGCGACGTTCGCATCGCTCTTGCCGATCTCGATGGCGCGAAGGAGCATCTTGGTGATGTCGTGGACGGCGTAGAGCCCGTCGATCATCTCGCGCACCGGCGCCGAAAGTCCCTCGTACGCCAGAAAGGTGTTGGCCCAGCAGGTGTCGCCCCCGAGTGCCGGGATCTGCTCGCCGCGAAGGATCGACGCGAACGGCGGCTCCGGCATGAACGTGTTGTCGGCGTGCCAGCTGTCGGCGCCTTCTCCCTTCGGCGCGAGCTGATCGAGCACGGTGATGTCGGGGTTCGCCGCGTCCTTCGGGCCGAACGGTGCGACGCTGACCGGGCCGAAGCGGGTCGCGAACGCCAGCTGCTGCTCGGGGGTGATGTGCTGCTCGCGGAAGAACAGCACGAGGTGCTTGTCCAGGGCGGCGAGGATCTCGGTGCGGCAGGCGTCATCGAGCGGATCGGCCAGCGTCACGCCCTCGACTTCGGCGCCGAGCGCCGGCGTGACGGGGCGGATCACCAGTCTTTCGCCGGGCACCTCGCGCCTCTCGTAGGGGGGCGGCCCACGGGGCCTTCGGGCCGAGCGCGAGAATCTAACTGCGTGAGTCGCGCAACCGTCAACCGCCGCCGCGAACGGCCACCAGGAGGACGACCTTGCTGAGCCGCGACGACCTCATCCTGGTGACCGGGGTGATCGGCAACCCGCCGCTCGACACGCTGATCGAAGCCGCTGTGGCGGGTGGTTATCGGGGCCTGTCGGTCTGGCCGGTGGACGTCGCGCAGTGGCGGGCCGATGGCGTCACCGATGAGCAGGCGCGAGCCCGCTTCGAGGCCGCCGGACTGATGGTGGCGCAGCAGGAATGCCTGATGCGCTGGCCGAAGACGGGTGCCCCTGAGACCACGCGTGAGGAGACCGACGTCTTCGAAGCGGCGACGGCCTTGGGAGCATCGATCGTCAGCATTCTCAGCCCGGGTGACGATCGCCGAAGCGAGAGCGAGCTGACCGAGGCGATGGCCGGCGTCTGCGCGCGGGGAGCCGAGCGCGGCTTCGAGATCGCGCTCGAGGTTGCCCCCTGGAAGGGCATCATCGACATCCCGAAAGCCGTCCGCATCATCGAGGCAACGGGCCATACCAACGCCAAGCTCGTCATCGACAACTGGCACATGTTCCGCGGCCAGGTGCCCGAGGCTCACCTGGCGGCGATCCCGGCCCAGCGCGTCTCGGCGATCCAGCTCAGCGATGCCCCCGCGGCGGCCGCTCCCGAGATCTTCCCCGAGACCATGGGCGCCCGCCTGCTGCCGGGCGAGGGAGACTGCGACATCGAGGGATTCCTGTCCGCGCTCTCGGCGAATGCCGGCGACGTGCCGATCAGCGTCGAGGTGCTGAGCGACGAGCTCCGTGCCCGCGGCCCGGTCGAGGCAGCCGTCCGCACCGCCGAAGCGACCCGCCGTGTCCTTGCCGCCCACAGCTTGAAGCCGGGCGCCTGATGGCGGCTGATCCCGTCACGGCAGAAGTGATGCGCAACGGGCTCCTCGTCGCCGTCGAGGAGGCCAGCCGGGTCGTGGTGCGCTCGTCGCACTCGACGTTCATCCAGGAAGGTGCTGACGCGTGCGCCGCTCTGCTGGACACCACCGGCCAGCTGGTCGCGCAGTCGACGTCGACGTCACTGATGCACAGTTCGAGCCTGCGCTGCAGCCTGCCGGCGGTCATCGACGTCTTCGCCCTGGATGCCATGCAGTCCGGTGACGTGTTCGCGGTCAACGACCCCTACCGCGGCGGCATCCACGCCAACGACGTCCTCGTCTTCCGTCCGGTTTTCCTCGGCGGCGCCGTGCGTTTCTTCGCCTGCACCCTCGTCCACGTCGCCGATCTGGGGGGTGCTGTCGCGGGCGGCCTCGCATCGCTGGCGGCTGACACCTTCGCGGAGGGAATGGCGCTGCCGCCGGTCCGCCTCTATCAAGCCGGCCAGTCCAACGATGACGTCTGGCGCATCCTCGGCGGCAACAGCCGCACGCCCGCCAAGGTGCTCGGCGACATCCACGCCCTCGTCGCCGGCACGTTCGTCCTGGCCGCCGGCGTCGAGCAATTGACCGGGCGCTACGGCGAGGGTGAGCTGACCGACTTCATCACGCGCCACATCGACGCGACCGAGGCCCAGACCCGGCGCGAGCTCGCCGCGCTACGCCCGGGTCGCTTCACCGGAGCGTTCACGATCGACAGCGACGGCGTGAGCCCGGGCGTGCGTTACGAGGTCCGCGTCGCGGTCGAGCTCGACGGCGAGGGCGGGATCCGGTTGGACTTCACCGGGACGTCGCCGCAGTCCCCCGGTGCCATCAATGCCTCGGTGTCGCAGGCGATCTCGGGCGTCGTCTACGCGGTGCGCTGCCTCATCGATCCGAGCATCCCGATGAACGAAGGCTGCTTCCGGCCCCTCGACATCGTGCTGCCGCCGGGCACGCTCGTGAACCCGAACCCGCCGGCGGCGTGCGGCGGGCGCCTCGTCACCGTCGCGGCTGCCATCGAAGCCATCCTCGACGCGCTCAGCGAGGCACGTCCGGATCGGGCCGTCGCCGCGAGCGGGCTGATCCACGTCTACACGCTGGGTGGCCGCACTCCCGCCGGTGAGGGTTGGGTGACCCTGCTCTACGAGTTCGGCGGCATCGGCGCGCGGGCCGGCTCCGACGGGCCTGACGCCAACGGCGCGTTCTTCCTCGGCGGACGCTCCGTCATCCCGCAGATCGAGCCGCTGGAAACGGCGTACCCGATGCTGATTCGCAGCGCGAAGCTGCGGCCGGGCTCCGGCGGCGCCGGGCAGTTCCGTGGCGGACGCGGGGCGCAGATGGACATCGAACTGCTCTCGGACGCCGTGCTGACGGTTCGCGGCGACCGGATGGAACTGCCCCCACCCGGGCGTGCCGGCGGCCGGAGCGGTCAGCCCGGCTTCAACCGCGTCGTGCGCGCCGACGGCGCTGTCGAGGAACTCGCGACCAAGCAGATCAACATCCCCCTGCGGGCAGGCGATCGCTTCGTGCTCGCCACCTCGGGCGGCGGCGGGCTCGGTGATCCGGCCGCGCGCGATCCCGAAGCGGAGGAGGACGAGTGACCGGCGTCGCGACGATCGGGGTCGACGTCGGCGGCACCTTCACCGATGTGGTGGTGGACGACGGCTCCGGCACCCACCACGTCGTCAAGGTCCTGACGACGCCGCAGGATGCGCTCGTCGGAGTCCGGCGCGGGCTGGAGACGGCGCTGGCCCAGGCGAAGCTCCCGGCGGGTGCGGTCAGCCGCGTCGTTCACGGCACGACCCTCGCCACCAACGTGATCCTCGAAAGACGCGGCGCCAGAACGGCTTTCGTCACCACCGAAGGCTTCGGCGACCTCTTCCGGCTCGGACGCGAGGCACGCGTCGAGGAGGACCGTTACGACCTGCTCTTCCAGCCGGTGCGCCCGCCTCTCCAGCACTCATTGACGTTCGAGGCACCCGAGCGGATGAACGCCGAAGGCCGGCCGCTCACGGCGCTGGATCCGGCAGCCGCGAAGGACCTCGCCGATCGGATCGCCGGCTCACGTCCGGAGTCAGTCGCCATCTGTTTCCTGCATTCCTGGGCCAACCCGGCCCATGAGGAGCTCATGGCCGAGGCGCTGCGCGCTGCCATGCCGGACGCCTACCTCGCCGTCTCGTCCGAGGTGTGGCCGGAGCTTCGCGAACACGAGCGCGGGATGACGACGTTGCTCAGCGCCTACGTCGGACCGGTGATGTCGCAGTATTTGCAGCGCTTGCACGACCTGCTGCGCGCCGACGGTTTCGGCTGCCCGGTCTACGTCATGGACTCGGCGGGCGGCGTGATGTCCGCCGAGCAGGCGGCGCGCCGGCCCATCTTCACGGTCGAGTCGGGCGGCGCGGCAGGGGTCGTCGCCGCCGGGCAGCTCGGGGTCCGCTACGACCTCGAGCGGGTGCTCTCCTTCGACATGGGCGGGACGACGGCGAAGGCCGGCCTGGTCCTGCGCGGCCGGCCGCGGATCACCCACCACTTCGAGGTGAGCGGCAAGGGCAGCTTCGGCGTGATGCGTGCCGGATCCGGGCTGCCGGTGAAGACTCCCGTCGTCGATCTGGCTGAGGTCGGCGCGGGTGGTGGCAGCATCGCCTGGGTCGACGGCACCGGCGCGTTGCGGGTGGGGCCGCGCTCCGCCGGAGCCGACCCGGGCCCGGCCTGCTACGGGCGCGGCGGCACGGAGCCAACGGTCACCGATGCCAACCTGGTGCTCGGCTACCTCGACCCCGGAGGCCTGGCCGATGGCGTCACCCTCGACGTCGTGGCAGCGGAAAAAGCTTTGGCCAGCAGGGTTTCTGGGCCGCTCGGGATGTCCAGCCCGGTCGAGGCCGCCCGGGCGGTGCGCGACATCGCCGTGGCGACGATGGCCGCGGCCATTCGCGTCGTCACGGTGCAGCGCGGTGAGGATCCGCGCGAGGCGGTGATGGTGGCGTTCGGCGGGGCCGGCCCGATGTTTGCCGTCGACCTCGCCCGGGTCTTCGGGATGAGCCGGATCGTGGTTCCTGCGGCTGCGGGGGTCGGCTCAGCCGTCGGGCTGCTGCATGCCGACCTCAGCGTGGAGCAGTTACGCACTCGCGTGCTCGCTGCCGATGCGGCCCACTTCCCTGCCGTCATGGACATTTTCGCCCAGCTTTCGGCGGCCGCACTCGAATCGCTCGGGCAGGATCCGGGCCGCGTACTGCTGCGGCACAGCATCGACATCCGTTACCGCGGCCAGGCCCACCAGCTTCCGGTCCCGCTGACCGGGCACGAACTGCAGGCGGGGCCGGATGCCGTCCTTGCCGCGTTCCGGGCGGTGTACGAGAGCACCTACGGGGTCGCCCAGGACGCGCCCGCGGAGTTCGTCACCTACCGGGTGCGGGCGGTCGCACCGTTCGACGCCGGCCAGTCCCACGCGTCGCCATCAGCGGCCGGGCAGGACGTCGCACCTGCCGGGAGCCGGCGTGCCACATTCTCGGGTGACGACGGTTTCGTCGACGTTCCCGTGCTGCGTCGCGAGCAGCTCGGCAGCGGCGACCGAGTCACCGGTCCCGCGTTCGTCGAAGGACCCGAGAGCACCACGCTCCTGCCGCCCGGAGCGCTGCTGACCGTCGACACACTCGGCACCTTGCACCTGTGGCCGGAGGGAAAGGACCTCGGATGACGAGTTCAGGCAGCACGCAGTCGCCGGAGCGCTACGACCTGATCGTGCGCGGCGGGATGGTGGTGGACGGCACCGGGCTGTCGCGCCGGCGGGTCGATGTCGGGATACGCGACGGCCGCGTGGTCAGGCTCGCTCACCTTCCGGAAGGGTCCGCCGACCGGGAGATCGATGCCACCGGACGCGTCGTCGCACCGGGAATCGTCGATGTCCACACGCATTACGACCCGCAGATCACGTTCGATCCCTACGCGGCGATGTCGAGCTATCACGGTGTGACCACCGTGTTAGCAGGCAATTGCGGTTTCTCGGTGGCCCCGACGAAGGCCGAGGACCGCCCGTTCCTCGAAGGCATCTTCGCCGCGGTGGAGAACATGGATCCGATCGCGCTCAGCGGGGTCGCGTGGAAGGAGTTCGAGACCTTCCCGGAGTTCCTGGAAAGCCGCGAAGGCCGGCTCGGGGTCAATTTCGCCTGCTACGTCGGGCATTCCAACCTGCGCCGCTGGGTGATGGGTGAGGACTGCACGCAACGCGCGGCGACCGATGACGAGATCGCAGCGATGGCCGCAACTGCTGCGCGAGGCACTACAGGCCGGCGGGGCCGGGCTGTCGTCGTCCGCAGCGCCGACGCATCTGGACATCGCCGACCGTCCGGTCCCGTCGCGGCTGGCCGACAACAAGGAGCTGCTGGCACTCGCGGCCGAACTCGGACGCCACGGCGCCGGCTCCCTGGCCTTCCTGCCGAGGAGTTCGATCGGCGGTCTCGATGACGCCGACAAGGAACTGCTCATCTCACTGGCGAAGGCCAGCGGCCTACCGGTGGTCATCCAGGGGCTCGGCGGCCGCAACAAGGTCGACGCGCCGACAGCCACCTGGGAGGCGTCGAAGGAGTTCCTGGACCGGGCCGGAGCGCAAGGCGCGGGCGTCTATTCGCTGCTCATCTCGCGCCCGTTCGACCGGGCCTTCGCCGTCGACGAGACCAACCTGCACTACCTGGCCGTCCCGAGCTGGAACCGGATGCTCAACCTGGAGCCGGCCGAACGCCGGGCCGTGCTGTCGGATCCGGTCGCCCGCGCCGAACTTCGCGACGCGGTCGAGAACTACAACCGCGATCCTGCCAAGGGCACCACCGTTCCCCCGCCTCTCTGGCGCGCCGTCTACGTCGACTCGGTCACCCGACCGCACAACCAGAAGTGGGCGTCGCGTTCGGTCGCTGACATCGCCGAGGAGCTCGGCGTCGCGCCGGCCGACGCCGTACTGGATCTCGCGCTGGACGAGGACTTCGCGGTACGCCTGCGCTGGCGGACCGAGAGCCCGGAGTGGGCATCGGCGGTGCGCGAGGCGCAGCTCGACCCGCGGATGCTCATCGGCACCTCCGACGGCGGGGCCCATCTCGCCCGGGACGACGGCGCCGATTGGAGCAGCTACTTCCTGGGCAGCTGGGTTCGCGATCGCGCCGTCTGGACCCTCGAAGAAGGTATTCGCCAGATCACCGCGGTGCCCGCCGCCCTGGCCGGCCTGCGCGATCGAGGCACCCTGACCCCCGGGGCCTGGGCCGACATGATGATCTTCGATCCGGATTCGATCGGCCCGACCCACAAGGAGTTCGCCCACGACCTGCCGGGTGGAGTCGGGCGCTACAAAGCCTTTGGCCGCGGCGTTTCTGCCACTATCGTCAACGGAGTGCCGATCATCGTCGAGGGCGAGCTGACCGGGGAGCTGCCCGGTCATGTCGTGCGTCCGGGCGGTCCTGCCGGCCCGTGAGTCAGACGTTCTGGGGGCGGTTCGCCGCCCGGGCCGAGGTGAGCGCCCAGGCTCCGGTCCTGTTCGACGAGCGCGGGTCGAGGCTCACCTTCGGCGAGCTTCGCGAGCTCAGCGAGCGCGTGGCTGCCGGCCTGTATGCGCAAGGCGTCGCCGAGGGCAGCCGGGTCACCTGGCAGCTGCCGACCCGCGCCCAGACCGTCGTGCTGATGCTCGCGCTGAACCGGCTCGGCGCGGTGCAGAACCCCGTCATTCCGTTGTACGGCAAGCGCGAAGTCGGGTTCGCCGTCCGCCAGACCGGGGCTGCGCTGTTGGTCGTTCCGGATCGCTGGCGAGGCACGAGCTACGGGGCGATGGCGCGGGAGTTGCAGGAGGAGATCGGGCCGCAGTTACAGGTGCTGCTGGCCGACGACGGGCTACCCGAAGGCGACCCGGCCACATTGCCTGCCCCGCCGCAGTCCTCCGCAATGCGGTGGGTGTTCTACACGTCGGGGACGACGGCTGACCCGAAAGGGGTCTGCCACACCGACGACAGCGTGCACGCCGCCGGCCACGTTCTCGTTCTCCTGCACGACCTGCAGCCCGATGATGTCGGTTCGATCGCGTTTCCCATCGCCCACGTCGGCGGCGCGCAGTACCTGTCGTCGATGTTCGACGCCGGCTTCCCGGCCGTTCTGCTGGAGCGCTTCAGCCCCGCCGAGAGTGTGGAGGCCATGCGCGCTCTCGGGGTGACGGTCGTGGGGGGTGGATCGGCGATCTATCAGGCCGTGCTTGCGGAGCAGCGCCGCCGGCCCGACATCCGCGTGCTGCCGGCGCTGCGCAAGCTGACGGGCGGCGGGACCCCCAAGCCGCCGCAGCTGTTCTTCGACGTTCGTAAGGAGCTCGGCGCACCGATCCTGCACGGGCTCGGCATGACCGAATCGCCGT
Source organism: uncultured Actinomycetota bacterium (assembly GCA_963731205.1). Lineage (GTDB taxonomy): Bacteria > Actinomycetota > Actinomycetes > Frankiales > Frankiaceae > DATAZK01. The sequence continues at coordinate 107,390 of CAVSUJ010000002.1, forward strand.
GCATCACGATGGGCGCGATCACCGACACCGACGAGCAGCTCGCCTACACCGAGGGCGCTCCGGTGCCGGGTATCGAGGTGCGCGTCAGGCGGGCCGACGGTGCCCTCGCCGAAGCCGGCGAGGACGGCGAGATGGAGTTTCGCGGCGAGCTGATGACCGCCGGCTATGTCGATCCGGCTCTGAACGCGGCCTCGTTCACTCCCGACGGCTGGTTGCGCACCGGCGATCTCGGGCACCTGCGCCCCGACGGCTACTTCGTCATCACAGGACGCATCAAGGACATCATCATCCGCAAGGGCGAAAACGTCTCCGTACGCGAGCTGGAGGAGCTGCTCCTGACGCACCCGAAAGTCGGCGACGTCGCCATCATCGGACTGCCCGACGGCGAGCGGGGCGAGCGGGTCTGTGCCGTCGTCGAGACGGCGGAGGGCGGCGAGCCCATCGATCTGCCTGAGCTGAAAGACTTTCTGCGCGGGGCCGGGCTTGCCGTTCTCAAACTCCCTGAGCAGCTCGAGCTCGTCGACGCCCTGCCGCGCAACGCCTTCAGCAAGATCCTGAAGGCCGAGCTGCGAGCCCGGTTCAGCTAGCGGGCGCGGTCCACTGCCGGAGCGCCGCCGCCGCCTCCAGCCGCTCCCGCGGGCCGAGCTGCTCGATGCTTCCCGGGGTCGCGGAGAGTCTCGGGAACGGCGCTGCAGCAAGGACATCGTCGCCGAGCGCGATCAGTGATTGCCGGGCTTGCACATGAGGATCGGCGGCAAGATCGGCCAGATCATTGACCGGGCTCACCGGGACACGAGCCTCCCGGAAGGCGGCGACGACCTCGGCCCGCGGCCGCCGGCGTATCCAATCGGCGACCAGCGCGTCGAGTTCATCGGCGACGGCAAGTCGGGCGGAGCTCGTGCCGTACCGCTCCTGAGAAGCCTCGGCGCCGATCACGTGCAGAACCCGGCTCACCTGAGCATCGGTGGTTCCGGAAAGCACGATCCAGCGGCCGTCGGATGTCTCGTACACGTTGCGCGGCACGCCGCCCTGCACCCGGCTGCCGGTGCGCATCGGCGGCTCGGAATCGCCGTCCCAGGCGGCGACCGTGAGACCGAGCAGGCCGAGCACCGGCTCGAACATGCTGACGTCGACGAGCTGACCCGGTGCTCCCCCGACATCGCGGGCATAGCAGGCCAGCAGCGTCCCGATCAGCCCTGAGACCGCGACGAGCGGATCGCCCAGCGCTGAGGACGGCAGCACCGGTGGCCCGTCGGCTGCGCCGGTGAGATGCGTGAGGCCGGCAAACGCCTCGGCCAGGCTGCCGTTTCCGGGCAGCTCCGCATACGGGCCTTCGGCTCCGTAGCAGGTGACCCAGACGTACACCAGCCGTGGATTGCGTGCCGAGACCTGCTCATACGTCAGCTCCCAACGCTCCAGCAGCGAACGCGGCTGATTGACGACGACGACATCCGCGGCCTCGATCAGCTGCGCAGCCATGGCGCGGCCGTCCGGTGCTTCGAGGTCGACCTCCGCGATCCGCTTGCCCCGATTCGCCAATGAATACGGGACGGAGCGGCCTCCCCGGGCGACCCCTAGGCCCAAGAGCGGATCGCCGCCGGGTGGTTCCAGCTTGAGGACGTCAGCACCGAAATCACCGAGCAGGGCCGAAACCTGCGGCGCAGCCAGCAGATTCGACAGGTCGATCACCCGCAGGCCGGTGAGCGCTCTCATGCGGTGAGCCCGCAATCCTCGTACGCTTGCCCCTCACCCACCCGCGCGACAGTAGTCGAGCACGCACGCAAGGAGGCACTGGCGTGGCCAGAGGCAAGACTGCTGAACCGGCCATCCCGTCATGGGTGCTCGAGCTGGACGAGGCCGTCACCCGGGTCAGCCGCGCCGCCCGTTCACCCCGGCTGCACCAGCTGATGGGCCAGCAGGCGAAGGTGAATCTCGGGGAGCACTTGCATCTCACTCTCGCCATGCTCGGCACCGGCCAGCCGCTGCGCGTCTCGGATCTGGCGAACCTGCTGGACGTCGAACGCTCCACCGTCAGCCGGCGCGTCACCGAACTGGTCGACCTCGGGCTCGTCACGCGCTCGGTCGACCCCGACGACCGCCGCGCCGCCGTACTGAAGCTCACCAGGTCCGGCGAGCGCGCTCTCGCCCGTATCCAGGCCGCCTGGCATCAGACGCTGCTCGGCCTCACCGAGGAATGGCCCGTGCGGCGGCGCACCGAGACCGCCACCAATCTCAACCGTCTCGCTGACGCGCTGGAGGAGTTGCTCGCGCCCGCCGTCGACTGATCCCTGGCGATGAGTCCGGGGCCTGCGCCACGTCTACACCTTCGGTTGGCAAACGCAACACCAAGCATCGAAGGAGCAGCCATGGAGACGATGAACCTGGGCAGCGCAGACGGGCTTCCCCCGATGGAGTGGGCCACCGTCGCCAGCAAGCTCGACACGGGGACTCCCCCGTCACCCGAGGACCACAACTCCAAGTCCACTTGGCTGTCCACCGTCAACGAAGACGGCAGCTCCCATCTGGTCCCGGTGGGCGCGATCTGGCTGGATGGCACTTTCTGGTTCCAGACCGGCGCCGGCACGAAGAAGGCCCACAACATCGCCCGTGACCCGAGGTGCTCGATCGCGGTCTCCGTGTCCGAGGCGGACATCGTGGTCGAAGGCAATGCCGTCGTGGTGAAGGAACCCGCCGCGGTAGCACGTGCGGCGAAGGCGTGGGCGGACCAGGGCTGGCCCGCCGAACCCGATGAGACCGGTTCCGGTATCACCGCCCCGTTCAATGCGCCGTCGCAGGGCCCGCCTCCCTGGGACGTCTACAAGGTCGACATCCGTTCGGTCGTCGCGATTCTCGGCGTGGAACCCGGCGGCTTGACCCGGTTCCGGTTCTGACGCGATGAGGCCTGAACGGACAGCGCGCTATCGGTTGGCTAGGCCGGCGTGACCCCATCCGCGGACAGCTGCATCGTCGCGCACGGGTAGACCGCGACGCTCGCCCGCAGGCCGTGCTTTTGCGCGAGCCAGGCGATCGTGTCGGCCCAAGTCGAGAGCAGCACCGTGCCGTCCATGGTCGGCGGCAGCATTCCGGGCGTCATGCGCGGCGCGAAGAAGATGATGTCGCGTCCGCGGATCCGGGTCGGGCGCGAGGCGGCCAGACGCATGCCGGGACCGAAGAGCGAGTGCGACCCCAGGCCCTCCTCACCCGACACCACCACGACGAAGGTGCCGCCGCTGCGGACGATGTGCGTCTCGGCCGTGACGTGGGGCGCAAAAGCCGTCAGATGCTGGAGGAATTCACCGTCCTTCGGATACAGCGACAGCACGCAGATGTCGGACTCGGGCGGCGTCGGTGTCGCGAAGATCCGACGCGCGATCGTAGTCCCCGCTCGGTGCGCGTCCACCACGTCACCGACGACCAGACCTGCGAGACCGAGGCGAGAATTCGGGATCCCGTTGACGATGAAGTCGACGCCCGCCATGCGGGCCGCCTCTTCCGACTCCAACCGGGCGTCCGGGGCCTCGAGCCCGTAGCCCCCGCGCAGAGCCGTGCCGCGGTGATACGCCTCCGCCGAACGGATGCTCGCAATGCCGGGCATCAGCAGCTTGGCGCCGCCGGCGAAACCTGCCGCCGCGTGCGGGATGATCGAGCCCACCAGGATGCGCAGATCGCAGTCCAGGTACTCGTTGTTGATCTCCACCGGTGAGCCGTAGGACGTGGTGGCGACGAGCGTGCAGTTGTCCCCCGAGAAGTGGTTGCTGACCCGGCAGCGGGCAAGCACGTCAGGTCCGATCTTCTTGAGGAAATCGGCCCGCTGCATCGGACGGTGATTGGCGACGCCCGCGAGGACCAGCACGTCGCGCGCAGGGATGCCGGCCGCTTCGAGCTCGTCGAGGATCGGCGGGATCAGCCGCGATCCGGGTGTGGGACGCGACAGGTCGTCGATGACGATGACGGGCCGGTGCCGTCCCCGGGCGAGCTCGGAAAGCCGCGGGGTCCCGATCGGTGCTGCGAACGCGGCCGTGATCCCGGCCTCGCCGATGTCAGGACCGTCCGCCGGCGGACAGCTCAAAACCTCATATTCTGCAGGGAAATCCAGCGTGAGTTCGGAGTCGTCGTACCACGCGCCCCAGCGGATCGTGGCGTTCACCGCACCCGCACTTTCACGTCTTCGGACGCCCCGGCCCGCAGCCCGCTGAGGAACTCCTCCATCGGCGCAGGCTCGGCCACCGGACCGTCCAGATCGAGGGAGGCGTTCCAGAACTGCTGCCAGGTGGGCCAGAACTCGCCCCAGCCCCCGTCGTACGGATCGCGGTCGGGCCAACGCATCTTGTGCTCACCGATCGGGGGCTTGTTCAGGTCGGTGGCATACCAGTAGAGCGGGAGCCGGCGGCGGAAAAACCAGCTGCCGCCGAGGCGTTCGTAGTGATCCCAATACATCATCGTCATGATGACCCACTCGGAGCCGGTCTCGTGCTCGTTGCGCGAATAGACGACGCCGTGCGCGTGGTCGGCGTCGTCGAACTCGATGATGTGGTTGCCCGTGACGTGCGCAGTGCCGGTGAATTGCACCCGCAGCGTCTCGTCGAACCAGGCCCGCAATGCCTGGCGCCCGGAGGCGTCGCGGCTCACCCGTACGTCAGCGGCGAACAGGTTGACTAGGGCGTCCAGGGCGCGCATGTCGAGCGCCAGGCAGTAGCGGGCGGCGAGCTGCCGGATGGCGTCCAGCGACTCGAGACGGTCGATGCGAGCGAGCAGATCAGGGTCGGCGGCCATCCGCCGACCCTAATCAGGGGCCCTCAGGCCGCGAGTACCCCGGCCGGAGCCGCCGTGTGAGCCGGCTCCAGCGCGAGCGCGAGCACTTCGCGGACGTCGGACACCGGGTGCACCGTCAGCTGGGCGAGCACGCTGGCGGGCACGTCGTCCAGGTCGGGCTCGTTACGCGCCGGGATCAGCACCGTGGTGATGCCCATCCGGTGAGCCGCGAGCAGCTTCTGCTTGACGCCACCGATCGGCAGCACCCGCCCGGTCAGCGACACCTCACCCGTCATAGCGACATCGCTGCGCACCGGCCGGCCGGAGAGCAACGACGCGAGTGCGGTCGTCATCGTCACACCTGCGGACGGGCCGTCCTTCGGCACCGCACCGGCAGGCACGTGGATGTGCACGCCGCGGTCCTTCAGGTCACCCACCGGTAACTCCAGCGAGGCACCGTGCGAGCGCAGGAAGGCCAGCGCGATCTGCGCCGACTCCTTCATGACGTCGCCCAGCTGTCCCGTCAGGGTCACGCCGGTGGATCCCGTCTCGGCATCAGCGAGCGACGCCTCGACGAAGAGCACATCGCCGCCGGCACCGGTGACCGCGAGCCCCGTCGCCACACCGGGCAGCGAGGTGCGCTCACGCGTCTCGGGCAGGAAGCGCGGACGTCCGACGTAGTCACGCAGCGTCTCGGCAGAGATCGTCTGCACGCCTTGCGCCGTCTCCAGCTTCGCCGTCACCTTGCGCATCACCTTGGCCAGCAGGCGCTCCAGCTCACGCACACCCGCCTCGCGGGTGTAGTTCGCCGCCAGCTCATGCAGGGCCGCGTCCTCGAGCACGACGTCCTCGGCGGTCAGACCGGCGAGCTCCAACTGCCGTGGCAGCAGGTGATCGCGCGCGATGGTGACCTTCTCGTCCTCGGTGTAGCCGTCGAGCCGGACCAGCTCCATGCGGTCCAGCAGCGGGCCGGGGATCGAGTCGAGCACGTTGGCCGTCGCCAGGAAGACGACGTCGGACAGGTCGAGCTCGACCTCCAGGTAGTGGTCGCGGAAGGTGTGGTTCTGCGCCGGGTCCAGCACCTCGAGCAGGGCCGCCGTCGGGTCGCCGCGGTAATCGGCACCGACCTTGTCGACCTCGTCGAGCAGCACGACCGGGTTCATCGAACCGGCCTCCTTGAGTGCCCGCACGATCCGGCCGGGCAGCGCCCCGACGTAGGTACGCCGGTGGCCGCGGATCTCGGCCTCGTCACGGACGCCGCCCAGGGCGACCCGCACGAAGTTGCGGCCCATCGCCCGGGCGACGGACTCGCCGAGCGAGGTCTTGCCGACGCCAGGAGGACCGACGAGGGCCAGCACGGCACCGCTGCGGCGCCCGCCGACGACACCCAGCCCGCGCTCCTCACGGCGCTTGCGCACCGCCAGGTATTCGGTGATGCGCTCCTTGACGTCATCGAGCCCGGAGTGGTCGGCATCGAGGATCGCCCGCGCGCCGCTCACGTCGTACGCATCCTGCGTGCGCACGTTCCACGGCAGCTCCAGCACGGTCTCGATCCAGGTGCGGATCCAACCGGCTTCGGGCGACTGGTCGCTGGTGCGCTCGAGCTTGTCGAGCTCCTTCACGGCAGCCTTGTGCACGGCCTCCGGCAGCTCGGCGCTCTCGACCCGGGAGCGCAGGTCCTGCTCCTCGGAGTCGGTGCCGCCGCCGTTGAGGTCACGCAGCTCCTTCTGCACGGCGGACAGCTGCTGGCGCAGCAGGAACTCACGCTGCTGCTTGTCCATGCCCTCCTGGACGTCCTTGCGGATCGTCTCCGCGACGTCGAGCTCTGCCAGGTGCTCGCGGGCGAGCCTGATCACCAGCTCCAGGCGCTCGCGCACGTCGACGGCCTGCAGCAGCGAGAGCTTCTGGTCGGTCGTCAGGTAGGGCGCGTAACCGGCCGTGTCGGCGAGCAGCGCGGGGTCGGTCATCCGGGTGATCGAATCGACCAGCTGAGAGGCGCCCCGCTGGTGCAGGATCGAGGTGACCAGGCCCTTGTACTCGCGGCCCAGTGAGTGGACCTCGTCGTCATACGTCTCGGGGGCTGCGATCTCCGTCGCCTCGACCCACAGCGCTGCACCGGGACCGGTGGTACCGGTGCCGATGGAGGCGCGGGACAGGCCGCGAAGGACCGCTGCCGGCTGACCGCCGGGCAGGCGTCCCATCTGCTCGATGCTGGCCAGCGTGCCGACCGTGGCGTAGCGCCCGCCGGGACGCGGGACGATCAGCACCGGGGTGTCAGCGAGCTGAGCTGCATCGATGGCGGCGCGGATCTCGCTCGAACGGCCCGGCTTGGCGTCGGAATCGAGCTCGATCGGCACGACCATCCCGGGCAGCACAACAGCGTCATCAAGGGGCAGAACCGGGTAATTGCGAGCTTCAGTCATTGGAGTCCTTTAAGTTGCGCGTACCTCACTCAAGGCGTTGGGGCGCCGAGACATTCCATCCCCCGACCCCGTACTCGGCCGGGGTTCAGCGAGCGGCCTCAGCGGGCTAGCATTCACCTGGATTCGGCTGTCGCCCTGCGTTGTGCGACGGCTCAACGGCGAGTGCGCCAGTGTCCGGATTCCGCTCACAGGGAGAGGCCGCGCCGGTGACGACAGAAACGAGTGCCGCACCCGTGGCGTCCCCGGTGCGCCCGCGTCGCCCCGTGGTGCTCACGGTGGACGACGATCCGCAGGTCCTGCGGGCCGTCGCGCGTGACCTGCGGGGCTGCTTCGGCTCCGATTACCGGGTGCTGTCGGCCGGCAGCGGGGCCGAGGCGATCGACCTCCTGCTGCGACTGGAAGAGCGCGGCGAGGAGCCCGCCCTGCTGCTCGCCGATCAGCGCATGCCCGAGATGACAGGCGTCGAATTCCTGCGCAAGGCCCGCACGATCTTCCCGAGCGCGCGGCGGGTTCTGCTGACCGCGTACGCCGACACCGAGGCCGCGATCTCCGCCATCAACGAGGCCCGGCTCGATCACTACCTCCTCAAGCCCTGGGATCCGCCCGAGGAGCGGCTCTTCCCGACCGTCACCGACCTGCTCGCCGACTGGACCAGCGAGCACCGGCCGGCCTTCGACGGCGTCCGCGTGGTGGGCGCCCGGTTCGCCCGCTCGTCCCATGAGTTACGCGAGTTCCTCACCCGCCAGCAGGTGCCGTTCCGCTTCCTCGACGCCGGCGAGCCCGACGGCGCGCAGGCGCTGGAAGATGCTGCTCAGACGGTCACCCCGGTCGTGCTCGTGCCAGGCCGTGAGCCGCTGGTCCGGCCGGATTCGGCCCAGCTGGCCGCCGCTCTCGGGCTGGCGACCACAGCCACCGGGGAGCACTACGACCTCATCGTGATCGGCGCGGGACCCGCCGGGTTGGCTGCTGCCGTCTACGGCGGCTCGGAGGGACTGTCGACGCTGCTCGTCGAGCGTTCCGCGATGGGCGGGCAGGCCGGCACGAGCAGCCGGATCGAGAACTACCTGGGCTTCCCGCAAGGTGTGTCGGGCGCGGAACTGGCGCGCCGGGCGCGCGATCAGGTGCTGAAGTTCGGCGTCGAGGTGCTGAACCCGCAGGAGGTCGTGCGTCTCGAGGTCTGTGGCCCGGCGCGCATCGTCCACCTGTCCGACGGGCGCAGCGTCAGCTGCTCGACCCTGCTGCTCGCCACCGGCGTCTCCTACAACCGGCTCGCGACCGAGGGGGCTGACCGGCTCGAGGGCCAGGGGCTGTACTACGGCGCCGCGATGACCGAGGCGGAGACGTGCGCCGGCGAAGACGTCTTCATCGTCGGCGGGGCCAACAGTGCGGGCCAAGCCGCGATGTACTTCTCGCAGAAAGCCGCCTCCGTCACCATGGTGGTGCGCGGCGAATCGCTCGAGCTGGCGATGTCGACGTACCTCATCGAGGAGATCCGCGACGTCCCGACGATCTCGGTACGCACCCGCACCCGGATCACCGAGTTCCACGGGGACGACCGGCTCGAGGCCGTCACGCTCGTCGACGACAAGGCCGGCACCGAGGAAGAGGTGAGCGCCGGAGCGGTGTTCACGTTCATCGGCGCACGCCCTGAAACGGCCTGGCTGGACGGCACGATCGCCCGCGACGAGGACGGATTCATCCTCGCCGGTCCCGACATCCCGCGCGATCCGGCCACCGGCCGCCCGCAGGGCTGGGAATTGGAGCGCGAGCCGTACCTGTTGGAGACATCAGTGCCCGGGGTCTTCGTGGCGGGCGACGCGCGCTACCGCTCGGTCAAGCGGGTCACCACCGGCGTCGGCGACGGAGCCATGGCCGTGCAGTTCATGCACCGCTACCTCGGGACGCTGTAGAAGCCCGGTAGAAGCTCTGTCGCTCTGAGGCTGTGAGGAGAACGCGATGGCCAGTTGCCGCCACCTCGACCAGGTGAAGGCGGTGCAGCCGCGGACGCCGGCGGGCTGCGAGGAATGCCTGGCGATGGGCGACACCTGGGTCCATCTGCGCGAGTGCCTGAGCTGTGGCCACGTCGGCTGCTGCGATTCGTCGAAAAACCGTCACGCCACAGCACATTTCCGTACCACGGAGCATCCGCTGGTGCGCTCGTTCCAGCCGGGTGAGAACTGGGCCTGGTGCTACCTGGACGAGGTCATGCTGCAGCCTGCGCCATCAGCCGCGCAATGATGGCAGCCCGGTAATGGCAGCGGTCATGGATGTCGACGAGGTCCTCGACGTCCTGCGCCGGATGGACATGCTGTCGGAGTTCACCCCCGAGCAGCTGCGCTGGGTGGCCGATCACGGCGTCGTCGTCGACATCCCCGCGGGCCAGACGGTCATTTCGGCGGGTGACGCCGACGCCGGCTTCTGGTTGCTGATGGGCGGGCGCGCGTCGGTGTCCCGGCCCGACGACGACGGTCGCGAGATCCCGACCGGTTCGACCGACTACGTCGGGGCGTGGGGTGGCCGCATCCCGCTCACCGGCGAGCCCTCGCCCATCTCCATGCGCGCCGAGACCGACGCGCGTTTCCTGCGACTGACCGACGACGACGCCGACACGATGCTCGCCAGCGGCATGCCGCTCGGACGTCACCTCATCGCGGGCATCCAGATGGGCACCCGCCGCTTCGAGGCCCGGCTTCGGGAACGGGAGCGGCTCGCGTCGCTCGGCCGCATGTCGGCAGGGCTCTCGCACGAGCTGAACAACCCGGCGGCGGCCATCGCCCGGGCGGCCTCCCAGCTTCGCGCCGCAATCCTGGACTCCCACCGGCTCTCGATGAAGGTGCGCGTCTCCCCCGAGACCAAGCAGCTCGTCGTGGCCGCCGGGGAAGATCTGACGTCGCGGATCGGCAGCAGCGACAGCCTTTCCGGGGTGGACCGCGCCGACGCGGAAGAGGAGCTCGCCGACTGGCTCGAGGACCGCGACGTCCCGGAAGCCTGGGATGCCGCGCCGGTGCTGGTCGAGTCCGGCGCCGACGTCGGCTGGCTCGAGAAGTACCTGGGGACGCTTTCTGCCGATGAGCTACGGGCCGCGGTCGGCGTCCTCACGTCAGCGGCGACCACCACGCAGCTGACCCTCGAGATCGAGCAGGCCAGCGCCCGCATCAGCGCGCTCGTCTCCTCGGTGAAGACCTACACCAACATGGACGGCGAGGGCCAGCAGGACATCGACGTCCGCAAGGGCCTGAAGTCGACGCTGACGATGCTCAGCCACAAGCTCAAGCACTACAAGGTCAATGTCGACTGGCCCAAGGAGATCCCGACCGTGCCCGCCAATCCGGGCGAGCTGAATCAGGTCTGGACCAACCTGCTCGACAACGCCGCCGATGCCCTCGCCGACCGGGAGGATCCAGGCTCGGGTGAGATCTCGGTCAGCGTGGCCAGCGACGAGGAGGCCGTCGTCGTGCGCATAGCCGACAACGGCCCGGGAATGACGCCCGAGATCGCCGGCAAGATCTTCGACCCGTTCTTCACCACGAAAGCCGTCGGCTCGGGCACCGGCATGGGCCTGGACTTCGTCTGGAGAATCATCACCGACGCCCACCACGGCCGGGTCGCCGTGGAGTCCGAGCCCGGCAAGGGAACGACGTTCGTCGTCGAACTCCCCCGCCGCGCGCGCGTCGGCTGACCGAGCCGGCCGGACCGCCGCGTTACCTTGCGGGACAGCAGCGAGACGCCCGCGCCCCTGGTTACCTGGCGCCACCAAATCCGGGTGCTATAGCGCATTGTGATGGTGGCACCGATCGTCGCCCTACCTGGCGCCACCAAATCCGGGTGCTCTGGCGCGTTGTGATGGTGGCGCCAGGCAATGGGGTGGAGGTGTCGGCGCCCCGAGGCTCGGCGCCACCAAATCCGGGTGCTATAGCGCGTTGTGACGGTGGCGCCAGGCAATCACGGGCGGCGGGCGGCGGGCGGCGGCGGTCTCAGCGCACCCAGCCGCTCGGCGGTGTGAGCGGGATGTCGAGGTAGGTGACGATGCCAGGGTCCGCCTTGACCGTGCCCGGGATGGCGTTGATCGCCGGCATGGCCGTCATGATCATGCCGAGCACCATGTAGTCGGTGAACGTCTTGGCCTTGAAGTCGGGGCCCGGGAAGATCTCGAGCTTGGTGTGGACGCAGGGCTGGCCCTTGATGTCGACGACGTAGCCGTGCTGGACCTCCCAATCCGGCTGCAAATGCTGACCTTTTCGCCACCGCACGTTGAGCTCGATGACCGTGCTACCACCCCGCACGCCCTGCCAGCTCGCCGCTACTCCCGCCACGCAGCCGGCCGGGATCGACCAGGATCCGAGGTCGAGGTCCTGCGTCGTCTGCGCGAACGACGCCTCGCAGCGCACCTCGTCGATCTCCACGCCCAGCGCGTCGGCCATCAGGTGCACCGCATCGCCGAAGACCGCCGTCCCGCGTTCGACAAGGGCCGGAAGCTCGGGGTCGTCGATGGGCCGCGCGTAGCCGACCGAAAGCTCGGTGTCGGGCGAGTCGTAGCCGGTGGAGTCGACGGATTCGAGCACGGCGACGGAGTCGATGCGGTCGCAGATCTGACCCGAAACGATGCCGAGCAGGTTGGCCAGGCCCGGGTTCATCCCCGACCCGAAGATCGAGCTCGATCCCCGCTCGCAGGCGTCGATGAGCTTCTGCCGCCCGTCACCCAGCGCGTGCCCGGTGATGAAGCCGGCGGTCGCGACGATGTTGGCCCCCGATTCGAGGATCTGCACCATCTCCTCGACGTCGGGCCACTTCGGGTTGTAGATGACGCAATCGGGCTTCAACGCGAGCAGCGCGGCCTTGTCGTTGGTCGCGACGACCCCGATGGGATCGGTGCCGGCCAGCTCGCCGACGTCGCGTCCCACCTTCTCCGGGCCCCAGGCGTAGCAGCCGACGAGTTCGAGCGCCGGGTTGGCGATGACCGCCAGTACCGAACGCCGGCCGACGTTGCCGGTGGTCCACTGAACGACGCGATACGTGCTGGCTGGCATGAGACCTCCGTGGGTCAGCCGACGGCTGCTGCAGCCTCACATCATCCGGATGGCTCCGATCGGTTCGACGCCAGGGCCTGAACCAGCCCCCGGACAGGCCTGCGACCAGGCGACACGCATCCTGACGCGCACTCCTGACTCCCCGTCAGATACGGTGCCTGGAAGCGCTCGCGCGCGAGCCCAATGTCTGGTGCGGATCAGTGGAGGACCAATGGAATTCGGCATCTTTCTCAACGGCTACATGCCGGGCCCGTTGGCTCACGACAGCGAGTCGGAGCACGTCCGCCTGATGCGTGAGGCGGAGTACGCGATCTTCGCCGACAAGCACAACTGGAAGTACGCCTGGTTCGGCGAGCACCACGCGCTGACCGAGTACAGCCACATGTCGGCGCCTGAGGTCGTGATGGGTTACGTCGCCGGCCACACCGACTACATCCACCTTTCCACCGGTATCAACAGCCTCTCGCCGCGCAAGGAACACCCGGTGCGTTACGCGGAGCGGGCGGCCATGCTCGACCACGTCACCAACCGGCGCTTCGAGTGGGGCACCGGCCGCGGCGCCGGCAGCCACGAGATGGCCACGTTCAACATCCTCGACAAGAACTCCACCAAGCCCGAGTGGGAAGAGGTCGTCCGCGAGATCCCGCGGATGTGGGAGCAGGAGGACTACGAGTACCACGGTGAGCACTTCACCGTGCCCACCCCCCACAACGTGCTGCCCAAGCCTTACGGCCAGGGCCACCCCCCGATCTGGGTCGCCTGTGGCAACCCGCCGACCTTCGCCCGCGCGGGCGAGCTCGGCATCGGCGCCATCGCGTTCAACTTCGAGCCGATCTTCAACCTGCGCGGTCGCATCGAGGCGTACAAGAACGCCATCGCCGACTGCAAGGAACCCCTCGGCCAGTTCAAGAACGACAACGTGATGATGACCAACGCCGTCATCTGCTTCGAGGACCGCAAGAAGGCCCGCCAGATCGCGCTCGACCGGGTCTCGGGCTACCTGGTGACGATGGTGAACCTCTACCACGACACCATGCCGAAATCGACCGACGCGATCACCTGGCCCGAGGCTCCGATCGTGCTCCGCGACATCGCCGGTGGCGACCCTGACGCGTTCCTCGACGAGCTGATCGCCGGCGGCTACATGCTGGTGGGCAATCCCGAAGAGGTCTCCGAGCAGCTGGAGAGCTACAAGTCGGTCGGCTGTGACCAGCTCGTCTTCGGCATGCCGCAGGACCTGCACAAGGACGAGATCCTCGAGCTCCTCGAGACCTTCGGTGACAAGGTCATCCGCGAGCACGACCCCGACCCGGTCCACTCCACCGACAAGTACCGCCAGACCGCGGTCCCGAAGTACGGCCAGTTCGCCAACCCGCTGCCCGACATCGAGTGGCCCAAGGTGCTGCCGGTGACGGCCGTCGTCTAGCTCTCACCGGGCCTGGTGCCCGGGCTACTTCTTCGCGACGCGCTGGGAGTAGGCCTGCATGTGGGCCTTGACGTCGGGTGACGTCATGGCCAGCGACTGGTTGCGGTTCTCGATCGCGATGGCCGCCGGCATCGAGGTGCTGTCGACGTTGTGCCACAGCACCTCTTTGGTCAGCACGAGGCCGGTGTGGGTGTGCGCGGCGACCGTGTCGGCGTAGGCGAGCGCCGCCGGCATCAGTTCCTCATCGGAGACCACTTCCGATACCAACCCCATGCGCTCGGCTGCCTGCGCGTCGATCTCGCGCCCGCTGAAGATGAGATCGGCGGCGCGCGAGGCGCCGATCAGCTGGGGCAGCAGGTAGCTGATGCCGATGTCGGTCCCGGTGAGGCCGGTACGGATGAAGGCCGAGCAGAAGCGCGCCGAGGTCGAAGCGATACGCACATCGCAGGCGCACGCGATCGCCAGCCCGCCACCGAACGCCGGACCACGAACGGCGGCGATGACGACCTGGGGCGTCTGGCGCAGGTGGACGGTCAGGTTGGACATGAACGCCTGACCGTCGATGGCCTTGTTGATCCGGTGGTGCTCGCCGAGGGCCGGCGGGCGACCGGTCTCGCGCAGGTCCAGCCCGGCGCAGAAGGCCCGCCCCGCGCCGGTGAGGATCACCACCTTGCACTCGGTGTCAGCAGCCACCTCATCGAGCGCGTCGTGCAGCTCGCCTACCAGCTGAAAATTCATCGCGTTGAGACGCTCGGGCCGGTTCAGGGTGATGGTGCTGATCGTGCTGCTCAGCTTCTCCAGCGCCACCACGGCCATTGCTGAACCTCCACTCGTCCTGCTTTTTCGTTCTCGGGTCGTCCCACCAAAGCAGACGCCGCGCCGCCCAAATGCAGCGGATGGCACCCGCGAACATCGGAAATGTGACAATTCGCGGCTTTATGGGTATCTCGTTGCGCAGCGGGGTTCGACGACGCACCCCCGGCAGGGGGGTGTGGGCCCTGCAGGGAGTACGCCATGTCTGATCAACCTGCAGCTTCCGGCGACGGCCGACCTTCTGAGATCCGCCTGCCCGACACACCGGCCCGCGGTGACACGATCGTCAACGAGGGCCAGGTCGGTGACACGGGAGTGCACGCTCCACGGTCGGCGCACAGCGCCGAGACGATGCCCGCTTCCCCCGCGTCCGCGATCTCCGCGTCGCCGGCAATCGCCGATCCCGGGCCGCTCGGACTCGCCGCATTCGCCATGACGACGTTCGTGCTGAGCGTCTTCAACTCCAACATCATCTCCGATGCCAAGCTGGAACAGGTGGTGCTTCCGCTCGCACTGTTCTACGGCGGGCTCTCCCAATTTGCCGCGGGCATGTGGGAATTTCGCAAGGGCAACACTTTCGGCGCGACGGCGTTCTCCTCCTTCGGCGCCTTCTGGCTTTCCTACGCCGCCTACGTGAAGTTCGTCCTTCCTGACCTTCCGGTGAACACCGCTTACAAGGCGACCGGCGTCTATCTGCTGGCGTGGGCCATCTTCACGGCCTACATGGTCCTGGCGTCGCTACGCGTCAGCGCTGCGGTCGCGGCGGTCTTCGTGACGCTGACGGGCACTCTGGTGCTGCTGTGCATCGGCGCGCTCGACCAGAACACCACCGTCACCCACGCCGGCGGCATCGTCGGTCTGGTGACCGCCGGCTTTGCCTGGTACGCCTCGTTCGCTGTCGTCACCAACGAAACCTGGAAGCGCACGGTGCTGCCGACCTTCCCGGCCCGCGTGCGGTAGGGGTTAGCTACTCAAAGCGGCCAGAGGGGCCCGAATCGGCGCGATCAGGGCGCCGGTTCGGGCCTTTGGCCTCTGTGGAAGTCCCTGTCTGCGGACGAGATAACCCCTGACCGCCGCACAACGGTCAGCCAGACTGCCCGCAGGAGCGGAGCAGCCGGCTTTGAAGACGACGGAGCCAGCCGTGAGATGGAAGCGCTATAGCGTTCCCGCGGTCACTGGTGTCGTCGTTTTCGGTGCTGTGACGGCATTTGCCGCCACCTTCACGGTGTCGTCGAAGAGCGTGGTCGCCGGCAACGCAGCCGTCAGCGCCTGCAACACCACAGCGGCCGTCACCTACAACACCGTGTACGCCTCGACGCTGCCGGGCTACACCGTCACCACCACGCCCATCACCACCGCGGCGTCCTGCACGGGCATGGCCTACAAGGTGACGCTGATGGGCGCGACGAACAACTCCTTGGGTGAGAAGACCGGGAACCTGGACTCCTCGGGGGCCGCGTCGCCCGACTTCACGACAAGCGTGATCTCTGTCGCGCTCGTCACCGGCGTCGCCGTCACCATCACCGGCTGACCGGCCGACCGGCCGACCGGCCCAATCTCGCTTGGGCTGACCGCGGCGCTATTCGGGCCCCAGTTCCTCAACAGCCCAGCCGTTTGGCAAGTCGACGTGTTACCTGATCGCAGTTACGCGATCGGCCGACCGCAGCGCAAAGCCGCCGCGGCCGGTTGGGGGAAACACACCTGAGGCGACTGCCCATGCTGACCCAACGCCATGCTGTTCCGCTGATTGCCGGACTAGTCGTGTTCGGAGCCGTGACGGCCTTCGCGGCCGGCTTCTCGGTCAACTCCACGACCATCCAGTCCGGGTCGGCGACGGTCGGCGGCTGCGGCGCTGTCGCTGCGGTGACCTACAACATGGTGTGGGACGCGGGGCTGTCCGCGTACAAGGTGTCGACCGCACCGGTGACGACGGGTACCGGCTGCAAAGGCATGGGCTACAAGGTCACCGTCACGAGCGCCGGCAACGTGTCGCTGGGTGAGATCACGGGAACTCTCGACAGCATCACCGGCGCTGCGGCGCCCGACTTCACCTCCCGCAACATCCTGGTGTCGAACGTGGGTGGCGTTTCCGTCACCGTGACCGGCTGATGGCCGGTGGGAGGCTGAAGGTCCTGCGGTTGTTGGACTTTCGCCCCGAGAGTCGGCTCCGGCCACGGGCCGAAGTGACAGGTTGATCGCCGAGAAGTGGCGATCTCCGGGCGCGCTACGGATCGCGAGTGAACCGGCCAAAATCGAAAACGGAGTCCATACATGAACAAGCGGCATTTCGTCCCGGTCATTGCCGGCGTCGTGGTGTGCGGTGCGGTCACGGCCTTCGCGGCCGGCTTCAGCGTCAGTTCGACGACCGTGGTTTCGGGTAGTACCACCGTCTCCGGATGCAATGCCACAGCGGCGGTCAGCTACAACACGATCTGGGACACGACGCTCAAGGCCTACAAAGTGAGCACCGCGCCCGTGACCACGGCTACGGCCTGCCACGGGATGTCCTACAAGGTCACCCTGCAGAACGCCAGCAACGTCTCCCTCGGAGAAGTCACCGGCACCCTGGATGCCGTGACCGGAGCCGCCTCGCCGGACTTCACCAGCCTCGGCGTCCTGGCCTCGAACGTCTCAGCGATCTCGGTCACCGTCACCGGCTGATAGCCCCCAGGCCACCAAGCCCCCAAGCCCCCGCGAACGTTTGGCGCTCGCGGGGGCTTCGGCGTACAGACCCTGCGCCGACTGGCGCAATCACCCAGAATAGCTGGGAACAAAGGACTTTCTGCCCGATAGTCACAAGGCTTCAGGCACCGAAAAGCTATCCGACTGCCCGTGCGGGCGGTCAGCCGAACGTGCTGCCGGGGATGCAGCAGGCGGCGCGTCGAGACGGAGCTCCCAGATGAAAATCAACAAGCGTTACGTCGCTCCGGCTTTGGCCGGTGTGGTCGTTTTCGGCGCAGTCACGGCGTTCGCCGCCGGCTTCACGGTGACTTCCAACACCGTGGTGTCCGGTAACGCGACGGTCAATGCGTGCAACGCCTCTGCGGCGGTCAGCTACACCACCGCCTGGGACGCCACGCTCCCGGGCTACGCCGTAGCCACCGCGCCGATCACCACGGGCGCCGGCTGCGGAACCATGTCCTACAAGGTCAGCCTGACCGGAGCGAGCGGCGTTTCGCTGGCGGAGCAGACCGGCTCGCTCACCGCCGGCAGCGCCTCGCCCAGTTTCGCCACGAATCACATCCTCGCCTCCAACGTCATCGGGATTTCCATCACCATCACCGGCTGATAGCGCCGCAACGGCGAGACAGCTCAGTCGCTGCCGGTGGGCCTGCAATTCAACAGGCCCACCGGCAAGGACATCGCACCAACTGACCCGATCGGGTCAGGACGGAGTCCATTGATGGCCAAGCGATACGTCGTTCCGGTCGTTGCTGGGATTGTGGTCTTCGGCGCGGTGACGGCATTTGCGGCCGGATTCACGGTCACCTCGAAGACGGTCGTGTCCGGCAACGCAGCGGTAAGCGCCTGCAACGCCACGGCAGCCGTCAGCTACACCACGTCATGGGACGCCACCGTCCCGGGCTACGTCGTAGCTACGGCACCCGTCACGGCCGGAGCCAGCTGCGGAACCATGGCCTACAAGGTCAGCCTCACCGGCACCGGCGGAACGGCGCTGGCCGAGCAGACCGGATCACTGACGGCCGGGAGCGCCTCTCCCAACTTTGCTGCCAGCAAGATTCCGGCGGCGAACGTGACCGGCATCTCCGTCACCATCACAGGCTGACCGAAGCCGAAAGTCCATAGCCAGCAGGGCTTTTTACCCGCATGGCCGGCTGCCCCTGCTGTCGAAGCAAGTCCTGATCGCCGCGGGGGCGTTCGCCGGATGCACGGTGCAATGGCGCTGTGAACGGTTCCTGACGTACGGAGCACACCGAATGATCAACAAGCGTTACATCGCTCCGGCACTCGCCGGCGTCGTCGTCTTCGGAGCCGTCACGGCGTTCGCCGCCGGCTTCACGGTCACCTCGAACACGGTCGTGTCCGGTAACGCAACGGTCAGCGCATGCAACGCCAGCGCCGCTGTCAGCTACACCACCGCTTGGGACGCGACCGTGCCTGGCTACGTCGTCGCCACCGCACCTGTCACTACCGGCGCCGGTTGCGCCAGCATGGCCTACAAGGTGACCCTGACCGGAACCAGCGGGGTCTCGCTGGCTGAGCAGACCGGCTCCCTGTCAGGCGCCGGCGGCGCGACTCCCAGCTTCGCGACCAACAAGATCCTGGCGTCGAACGTGCTCGGGATCTCGGTCACCATCACGGGTTGATGAACGCCAACTGCGGCTGGCGACGGCGCCTCGGTGCCGTCGTCGCTGCTGCGGCCGTCCTCCTGACATGCGCGGGAGGCGTGGCTGACGCGACTTCGCTCACCACGAATTCCAAGAAGTCAGGCGGCGGGACCACCGCCGTGACGGCGTGCGGATCGCTCACGAGCGTGGTCGTCAACTATGCCGTGACCGCAGGCAAGATCACCGGAGTTCTGCTGACCTCGATACCGAGCGCCTGCGTCGGGGGCAAGCTGTCGATGACGCTGAGCCAGAGTGGCACGGACGTCGGACATGCCGGCCCGACGACCATCGCCACCACGAGCCTGGCGCTGACTCCTAGCGTGCTGACCACGAATGCGACGGCGCCGACGGAAGTGCGCATGGCGGTGGTCGGGCCATGAGCCGGCGGTTACTGGCGTTCGCCGCTGCCGCTGCCATCGTCGTCGCCGGGTCGGCAGCGTACGGCGCTTCCATCACGTTCACGACTCCGCACCTCGGAGCAACGAGCCTGCCGGTCCCGGTGTTCTACCCGAACAGCGTTGTGGCGGCCAACAAGACCGGCGGTACGGTCCGCAAGCTCGAGATCGGTGACACGCTCACCATCGTCTTCTCCAAGGAGATGTCGGCGACGACGCTGTGTGCCGGGGCCCCGACGAGCATCGGCACCCAGTCCAGCACGGGGATCACCATCACCATGGGGAACAACAACTCAGCCCGGGGGTACGACACCATGACCGTCGCGAGCGTGGCGACCAGCATCTGCACCGACGGCCTGCTCAACGTCGGCACCTTCGACCTGGGCTCGGCGGGCTACATGACGAGCACCACCGGTTCGTTCACCAACTCGACGGTGGCGCTCACCGAGACGGCGACCAGTTCCACGATCGTCATCACCCTCGGCACCGCCGTCGGGACGTACGCACAGGTGGCCAGCGGCCTCGCCGGTATCTACACACCCGTCTCCACCGTCACGGATGTGCCCGGAGACGCAGCCGGGTCCAACACCGGCGTCACGACAGCAACGACGCAGTTCTGATCATGGCCAGTCCGCAGCCCTCGACGGCGAAACGCATCGTGCACTGGACGATGCTGGCGTTCCTCGCTGCGTTGCTGTACGCGAGTTGGCCTCAGTCACTGGGCGGCTCGGTGGCGTACGTCCAGGTCTCCGGACACAGCATGGACGGCACCTACAAGACCGGCGACCTGGTGATCGTGCGCAAGCAGAGTCACTACAACATCCGCGACATCATCGCTTACAAGATTCCGAAGGGTGAGTTCGGAGCGGGCGCGCAGGTGATCCACCGCATCATCGGCGGCAACGGCACGACCGGCTTCATCACCAAGGGCGACAACAAGAAACTCAAGGACGACTGGCATCCCAAGACCAGCGACGTCGTCGGCCATGCGTGGCTGCGAGTACCCGGAGCCGGCGTGTGGATGGCGCGGCTCGCCCAGCCGGTCCCGATGGGCGTGCTCTGCGGCGGACTGACGCTCTTCGTCATGGTCCTGCCGCACGGGGCCGAACCGTCGGGGATGGTCGCGGACGAGATCGGGCCAGAGCTGGAGCCCGAACCCGAAACGCAGCCCAGTCCCGAACCCGAGCCGGCCGGCGTCTAGCGCCGCCGCCGCTGCCGCGAAGCGAGGACGGCGCCAACCGAACGATCGGACATCAGCGACCAACGCGCCGCGTTCGACAGGACGGCGCCGATCGACCGCGCAGAGCCGATCGACAGCACCGAAGCCGCCGACCCGATGCTGCCGATCGACAGCACCGACCCGACGCTTCCGATGGACAGCACTGATCCACGGGATCCGATGCTGAGCAACGAATCCTGCGACCACAGTGACCACTTGGAGTTCGAGTTCGAAACAGCCATGGCGTCATGGTCGCAAATGGCCGCGCTCAGCCCTTCGCCGCCACCGGGACGATCGCCTGCGACTTCAGGTGGCCGTTCTGGCGCGGGAGCTCCGGCGCACCACCCGACCACGCTGCTTCGAGCAGCCCGATGAGCTCGGCGATCAGCGGCATCCGCGGGTTGGTGCGCAAGCTCGGGTCGGCGTAAGCGGCTCGGGCGAGCTCGGGGATCGCGGCGACGTACTCCTCGCGAGATACTCCCACCTCCGCCAGCGAACGCGGCAGCCGCAGGGTGACGATGAGCTCGTCGACCTTGGTGAAAAGCCGCTCGAGCTGCTCCTCCTGCGAGTGGCCACCGAACAGGATGCGGCCGAGCTGCGCGTACTTCTCGGGAGCGACGTAGGCCGAGTAGCCGGGTGCCGGCATGAACTTGGTCGGCAGCGCGGCGTTGTAGCGCAGCACGTGTGGCAGGAAGAGCGCGTTGGCCCGGCCGTGCGGGATGCCGAAGCGGGCACCGAGGGCATGCGCGAGGGCATGGTTGACGCCCACGAAAGCATTCGAAAAGGCAAGCCCTGCAAGGGTTGCCGCGTTGGCCATGGCGGTACGCGCCTCGATGTCGTCGCCGCGCGCGAAGGCCGTTGGCAGCGCCTCGAAGATGAGCCGCGCAGCTTGCACGCAGAAGGCATCCGTGTACGGCGAGGCGAAGATGGACACCACCGCTTCGAGGGCATGAGTCAGCGCGTCGATGCCGGTGTCGGCGGTGATCGCCGGCGGCATGCTGGCCGAGAGCGTCGGGTCCACGACGGCAATATCGGGGACGAGCGAGTAGTCCACGAGCGTCACCTTGCGGCCTTGCGACGTGATGACCGCCGCCGGGCTGACCTCGGAACCCGTCCCTGCCGTGGTCGGAATGGCGACCAGCTGGATCGAGTGCTGCGGGGTCGGGTAGCGGGCCACGCGCTTGCGCGCATCGAGGAAGGGCAGCGAGAGCTCCCGGATCGAGAGCTCGGGATGCTCGGTCAGCAGCCGCATCACCTTCGCCGCATCCATGACGGATCCGCCGCCGACGGCCACGATGAGGTCAGGGCGTACGTGAGTGATGAGCTCGACGCCGGAGCGGATGATCTCCTCGTCCGGCTCGGGCCTGACGTCGGCAAAAACCCTGACGTCAGAGGCATTCAGGTGGCGCCGTACCTCATCGACGGCACCCCGCTGGACGTTGAAGTCATCGCTGACGATGACGGCCGTCGTCGTCTCGACCGTCCGCAGACTGTCGAGCGCACCGACGTTGAAGTAGGTGTCGGCCGGCACCCGGAACCACTGCGGCGGGGTGCGGCGGCGACTGACCGTCTTCAGGTTCATGAGGTTGCGGTAGTTGACGTTGTCGGTCGTCATCGAGCCACCCCAGGTTCCGCAACCCAGTGAGAACGTCGGAGTCAGCGAGTTGTACACGCCGCCGAGCGCCCCGACCGCGGTCGGCGCGTTGACCAGAATTCGCCCTGTTCGTACGGCGGCGGAGTAGCGCGAGATCACCTCCTCGTCGCGGGCGTACACCGCGCTCGTGTGGCCGAGTCCGCCGTGTTCGGTGACGAGCACGCAGGCGTCGATGCCGTGCTGGACACTGGGTGAACGCACGAGTCCCAGTACCGGCATGAGCTTCTCGCGTACCAGCGGGTGAGCGCCGAGCTCGGTCAGATCGGTGGGGAGCGGGGCCAGCAGCACCTTCGTGGCGTGCGAGCCGTCCGAGGTCAGGTTCTTCAAGCCGGCACGCTGCTCGAGGACGCTTGCCGCCTGCCCGAGCGCCTCCGGGTTGACCCGGTCACAGCCGAACGCGAAGTCGGCGATGC
This sequence comes from uncultured Actinomycetota bacterium, assembly GCA_963731205.1. Lineage (GTDB taxonomy): Bacteria > Actinomycetota > Actinomycetes > Frankiales > Frankiaceae > DATAZK01. The sequence goes on from CAVSUJ010000002.1 coordinate 129,861, forward strand.
GGTCGGTCTCCTCGGCATTCAGCAGCCGGGCGCCCATGCGCTCGAATTCCACGACGACCTCGTCGTAGATGGCGTCATCGATGACGCAGGTCTGCTCAGCCGGGCAGATGACACTGCCGTCGAAGGTCTTGCTGATCAGGATGTCGACGACAGCCATGCGGATGTCGGCGGTGCGGTGCAGGTACACCGGCGCGTTGCCGGGGCCGACGCTGATGGTCGGCTTGCCCGCCTTGTTGGACAGTTCCACGATGCGCGGGCCGCCTGTGGTCCAGATGAGGTCGACGCCGGGGTGGTCGAAAAGCGCATACGTGTACTCGTGTTCCGCCTGCGGCAGCACCTGAATGGCACCCGCCGGCAGGCCGGCTGCCTCGCCGGCCTTGCTCAGGATTTCCACGACGCGCTCGGCGGAATGGGTGGCCAGCGGTGAGGGCCGGAAGATGATCGCGTTACGTGTCTTGATGGCCACGATCGCCTTGAAGAGCACGGTCGAGGTCGGGTTGGTGACGGGCGTGATGGCGAGCACGACGCCGACCGGCTCGGCGATCACCTCGATGCCGCGCTCGGCGTCGGACTCGATGACGCCCACGGTCTTCTTGTCTTTCAGGTAGTCGTACAGGAACTCGGTCGCCACGTAGTTCTTGACGACCTTGTCCTCGAGGACGCCGAAGCCGGTCTCCGCCGTCGCGACCTCGGCGAGTTCGACCGCCGCGTCGAGCCCAGCAGTGACCATGGCCCAGACGATGCGGTCGACCGCTTCCTGATCCAACGGGCGCAGCCGGTCCGCCGCCGACTTGGCGGTGGCGACCGCCTCGTCGACAGCGGCTTGACCTTCAGCAGACAGCGGTGTGGCCATACCAAAATGCTGCCCGCGAAGGGGCGCCGCTCGGGAGTGTCAAAAGTCCCGAGCCGGGTTGGCCTCCGGCGCGCTCAAACGGCCCCTGACAGCCGGCACATTCAGCCCCCGAACGTCCAGCTTCCCGTCTCGCGGAAGCTCTCACGTCCGGCCCAACCGGCCGTCCTCCAGGCCAGCACTGCCCGCGGCGCCACGCGGCTGATCGGCCCGTACTGCGCCTCCTCGTAATGCCAGTCGTATTTGGTGTCGTACGCGGCCACGACCCCCGGCTCGGTACTCGGGGAGGGCCTGACTTCCCCTTCGACCACGACCACATCCGTCCCGCTGTCGAGGTGCACGGTGAGCCGCCGATCGGCGGAAAGCGCGTCCCGCAGGACGGGGCTCCCGATGCTGAGATGCAGCTCGTCCTCGTGCCAGACGCCCCACACCGGCCGCGGATGTGGATAGCCGTCGCTACGGGCGATGACCCAGTAGGTGGGCGCGGCCTGCAGCTGCGCTGCCACCCACTCCCACGCCAGCGGCGGATGCTCGCTGGCTTGCCCGTACATGCGAAGGACTTGTCTCACGCCGGGCATGGCAGCTCCGATCAGGCTTCGCCCAGCGACGCCGTCGGCAGCGGCAGGTGGGCATCCAGGATGGGCAGGTAGTCGCGCGCGTCGCCGTGGGACGGCAGGGCGAGGAGCTCCTCGGCGGTGCGACGGCTGTTGAGCGCTCGTACGGCAGTCCAGGGATCGACGACGAGCGTCCAGCCGGCCACCCCGTCGTGCGATCGCCAGACCCGATCACCAGCGTGCACCTCGACCGGTGCCAGACCGGCATCGAGGAGTGGGCCTTTGAAAGCGGCGATCGTGCGCGGCAGCATCGCCTCGACCTCGAGGGCCGCATGATCGGGGCGCCCGAGAGCGCCCCGGAAGTCGTGCTCGTGGATCGCCAGGTCGGCGAAGAGCAGTCCGGACGATCCCGACAGCAGCGCATCCAGTTCGCCGTCGAGCGATTGCCACTCCGTCGCCAGTTCCCCGGCTGGTTGCTCCGCGCGTTCGGCCACGAGTTCGGTGAGCCAGTCACCGATCTGACCGGTAGGCCGGCGGCCGCTCGACAGCGCCGACGGGATGCTCACCACGTGGGCCAGCAGGTCGTGCACGGTCCAGTCAGGGCAGGCCGGGACGACGCGGCCCAGCTCCTCGTCGGGCACGGCAGCAAGCAGTTCCACGATGCGGTCCCGGGTGCGTGCGTACGCCGGAAACAGGCTCTCTGTCATGGTGGGACAATCCTCCCAGCAACTGCGTGCGAATAATGCAGTGCCCCCTGCCGGATCGAGGTTCGTGCTGCGTCGCCGCTTGAACGTCCGCTCGCCTGCCCTGCGGTGGGCAGTCCCGATCGTGCTGCTCGTGGTGGTCGCGGTCATCGTCGGGATCTCGCTCGCACCCGCGGGCCGCACAGCACGACGAGCGCCCGCCGCAGGCACGATCGCTGCGCCGACCGGGGCGCTGCCCGTCCTCACCTCCGCAGGCCCGACCCCGTCCGCCGGCGACCTCGGCGACCCCTCCGTCCTCACCGTTCCGGCCGGCCTGGACGGCCCGGCGCGCTACGTCGTCTTCGGCACCGGCGACTGGCCGTACAACGTCCCGACGGCGGTCTCCAGCGACCTGAAGTCCTGGCACCGGGTAGGCGATGCGATGCCGGTCGTACCGAGCTGGTCGGCGACCGACAAGTTCCACTCACACATCTGGGCTCCTGCGGTACGGCGAGTGGGCAATCGCTGGCTCATGTACGTCACGGTGCCCGATCGCGCGAGCCATCGGCAGTGCATCGCCGTCACGGCCAGCGCCCACCCCGAAGGTCCCTACGCCGACGCGCTCGGCCATCCACTGATCTGCCAGAGCGCGCTCGGCGGTTCGATCGATGCCTCGGTCGTCACGAGCGGAGCCGCACCGACCCTGCTCTGGAAGAGTGACGGCAATTGCTGCCACCTGCCGGCGACCTTGTGGTCGCAGGGGCTCCTGCCGAACGGGCTCGGCCTCACCGGCACCCCGCACCCGCTGTTGAGTGCCGACGAGAAGTGGCAGCAAGGCGTGATGGAGGAGCCGGCGGCGATCCCCGACTCGGCCGGCGGCTGGTGGCTGTTCTACTCGGGCGGCTTCTACAACGGGCCGGGCTACGCGATCGGCATCGCCTCGTGCCGCACGCTCGCCGGGCCGTGCGAGGAGCGCAGCAAAACTCCTTATGCTGCAAGCGTTCCCGGCCAGCGCTCCCCCGGCGGCCTGGAGACGTTCGTCGACCTGCAGGGTCACCTGCGCGTCGTCTTCGACACCTGGACGAGGCCCCCGGATGCCAACGGCAACTATGACTGCTGCCGCGCGATCGACCTCGCGACGGTCACCAAGACCTGACGCTGCAAGCCCTTCGGCTCGGCATCCGACGACTCGAGGAAATGGTGGCCGAAAGGCGGTTCGATCAACCACTTGATCAACCACTTCGTCGAGCGCATCACAGTGACGCCGGTCAGCTCGACCCCGGATTCACCAACTGCAGCAAGCCTTTGGGCGTCGCGCCCGCGACGGCGAGCTCACCGGTCGCGGCACTGACGGCTACCGAGTTCGGCTGCTGGACCGTCGCAAAGTGCACGGCCGACAGGCGCAATCGGGTGCCGTCGACATCGACCCGCACGAGCTGATTGCGCCCCGACAGAGCCACCCATAGTTGGTGTCGCGCGGGGTCGGAGGCGAGCCCGTACGGACCACCGGCGAGCGGTAGCCGGTAGAGCAGCCGCGGGTGTCCCGAGAGGTCATAGAGCAGGATCGCGTTGCCTCGCGTGTCGGCGACGGCGACGGTCGTCGGGCCGACGCGCTCGATGTGGGTGGGGCCGGCACCGGCGGCAAGAACGGCCACCTGGCGTTGGGTCTTCACGTCGTAGACGTAGAGGGCGTTGCCGCGCACGTCCGCGACGGCTACCCGGCCGCCGGCCGTATCCAAGCCGCCCGGCTGCAGCCCGGCGGGCAGGCTCTTGCCACTGCCGGAGCCGCCGAGAATGCTGACGCGACCGGCAAGCTCGTCGGTCACCCACACGTGACCGTCCACCGCTACGGCGTCGTGCGGCTGGCGTCCCGTCGCATAGCGCGCGGTGATCGCCCCCGTCGGCAGGGCCACTTCGAAGAGCGTGTTCGCGTCCTCGCCGGGAAGCAGCAGCGGACCGCTGGGTGACGCGAGCCGGAGATGGCGGGCGCGTCCAGGGGTCGCGATCGTCCGCAACGTGTGAGGACCGCCGAGCCCGACCAGCGCGATCGAGTCGGGCCGGCGCAGCGCCACCACGGCGACGCCGAGCGAGTCGTCGACCACGAGACCCTCGGGGGTGTCGCCGACGGGGACGACCGTGCCGTCCGGAGGCGTCGTGGGCACCGGAGCCTTCTGCGGTTCGGCCGCGGTCCGGGAGGGGACCGGTCGCGGCGGCGCGCTCGCCCCGCAACCGGCCACGTACACCGAAACGAGCGCCGTCGCCAAAGCGACGACCGCCGTCCTACTCGCGTGGCCCACACTCCAGTCTGCGCACGGGAAGCGATTTTGTGTCAGCCTGACGGGAGTGACCACCCCGACCAACCCCGGCACCGGCGTGATCGTGGATGTCGTGCTGCCGTGCCTGAACGAGGCGCAGGCGCTGCCGTGGGTGCTCTCACGGATGCCGGAGGGATATCGGGCGATCGTCGCCGACAACGGTTCCACGGACGACAGCGCGCGTATCGCTGCATCGTTCGGGGCGCTGGTGGTGACTGTCCCGCAGCGCGGATTCGGCGCGGCCGTCGCGGCCGGTGTCGAGGCCGCGACCGCCGATGTCATCTGCATGTGTGACGCTGACGCCAGCCTGGATCCCGAGCAGCTTCCCCGGGTCGCGGGCCCGGTCCTCGCAGGCGCTGCAGACCTGGTGCTGGGCAGCCGGCAACCGGTCTCACGGGGCGCCTGGCCGGTGCACGCGCGGCTCGCCAACCGCCTGCTGGCCCGGCGCATGAACACCGTGATGGGCCGCTCCGTGCTGACCGACCTCGGGCCCATGCGTGCCGTGCGCCGCACCGAGCTCGTGGGGCTCGACCTGCTCGACCGTCGCTTCGGCTATCCCCTGGAGATGGTGCTGAGCGCCGCCCAGGCCGGCTGGCGCATCACCGAGGTGGAGGTGGACTACCTACCGCGCAAGGGCCGGTCGAAGGTGACCGGAACCATACGAGGAACCGCAAGAGCCATAAAAGACATGCGAGCCGTTTTGGCGCGCAGAACGAATACCCCGTATGGGCCATGACCAGACGACCGCCGTCCGGCTGCTCGTGATGGCGAAAACGCCCGTGGCCGGACGGGTGAAAACCCGGCTGTGCCCGCCCTTCACCCCGACCGAAGCCGCCGAACTCGCGGGGGCAGCGATCGCCGACACGCTCGCCGCCGTCGCTGCGGCCGTGCCCCTGGGCGCCCGGCTCGGCCTGCACATCGAGCCGACGCTCGTGCTGGACGGCGATCCCGGATCGTGGCTTGCTCAGCTGCTCGAAGTCGACGGTCCGGGCGACCTCCGGGTGGTCGCCCAGCGCGAGGGTGACTTGGACGTCCGGCTCGCCGGCGCGTTCGAGGATGCGCCGGGTGCACCGGCCGGTCTGCTCATCGGTATGGATACGCCACAGGTCAGCCCGCAGCTGCTGGTGCAGGCCATCGAGACGCTGCTGACGCCGGGATGTGACGCCGTGCTCGGCCACGCCGAAGACGGCGGATGGTGGACGCTCGGGGTGCGCCGCCCGGATCCTGCACTGCTGCTCGGGGTGCCGATGTCGACGTCGCGCACCGGGAGTGCACAGCACGTCCGGCTACTGGAGGCAGGTCTTGACGTCTCGCTGCTGGAGGAGCTGCTCGACGTCGACACGGCGGAAGATGCCGTGCGGGTCGCGCAACTGGCGCCGGCAAGCCGCTTCGCTCGCACCCTCCACCACCTCCGGCGCGACGCCGCACTCGTCCGGTGATCCCGACGGCTCACGGGCGAACGCGCCGATCAGGCCTGCACCTCGGCGCCCTGATCGCCGCACTCGTGGCACTCGTCGCGATCGTGCTCGTCCAGCGGCATCTGGAACGGCTGGGCGGCGTCGGCCCGGGGCGCTACCGGCTGCTGACCCTCATCCTGGTCTGGCAGGCCATCGCGATGGTCGCGGCGACGTTGTTGCGCTGGATCCGCCCGCGGCGCCTCGCCGCCGGCCTCGTCATCGCCTCGCTGGTCGCTCTTCCGGCGATGAGCCTGACACGTGGCTCGCAGATCAGCGACGACCTCTACCGCTACGCGTGGGACGGCAGGTTGCAGGCAGCGGGCATCGACCCCTACCGCTACGCGCCCGATGCTCCGCAGCTCGCCAAGTTTCGTGACAACTGGCTCTGGCCCGACGCGGCCACCTGCGCCCAGCTGCACAAGACCCCCATCACGAACGATCCGAACCACGCCTGCACGCGGATCAACCGGCCGTCGGTGCGGACCATCTATCCCCCTGCGGCCGAAGGATATTTCCTCGTCGCCCACTGGCTTCCCGGCCCTTCCCGCGATCACCAGCTCCAGCTCGATGCCGCGATTCTGTCGGCGGCGCTGACCGGGTTGATGGCGTTCGGACTGCGCCGCACCGGACGCGATCCACTGACCGTCGCGTACTACAGCTTCGGGCCGCTGGCCGGCCTCGACATCGCGGCCGACGCCCATGTCGATGTGCTCGCCGCCCTGTTCGGTGTCGGCGCCCTGCTGCTGGCGACGTTGAAACCGCGCGCCACCGTACGCACCGGTGTGTTGATCGGGCTCGCCATCGCCGTGAAGTTGTATCCAGCTCTACTGCTGCCCGCATTGCTGCGTCGCGGCGGTGGCCGGCGCGGCGCGCTGCGCCTCGTCGCGGCAGCAGCCGGTGTCGTCGTGGTCGGCTATCTCCCGCATGTGATTGCCGTAGGTGGTCACGTGGTCGGCTACCTCCCGGGCTATCTGCACGAGGAGAACTACGACTCCGGCTCGCGCTTCCTGCTGCTCGGCCTGCTGGGGTTGGGCGATTCGGTGACGAAGGCGCTTGCCGCCTTGGCGGTGGCCTCCGTGCTGGTGGTGGTCGCCGTTCGGGCAGCAAGGGGACGCGCCACTCCGGCCTCCGGTGCGCTCGCCGTCCTGGGAGTCGTCTTTCTCGTCGTGACGCCTTCGCAGCCGTGGTATGCGTTGCTCCTGGTGTGCGTGAGCGTGCTCACAGGAAGGCTGGAGTGGATCGCGGTCGCCGTCGCTCCCTATGCGCTCTACGTCGTCGCCCTGATCCATGAGAACTCCCTGGTCGCAGGACGTATTTCGTTTGGAATTGCAGGCACTTTCGCGCTCGCCGTCACGTCGGTCCGGATCCTTCACGCGTCACAACTGAGAAAAAACAGCGACCCACAAGACATCCAACTTGCGACTTCGTCCGAATGCCTTGTTGCACAGAGCCAACGCCCTAAAGAGGGCGAACCCGTGGCTCGGACATGAAAGCAAGGGAGCATTCAATGCGCAGGTCGTTCCGTCCGATCGCCGCGTCACTCGTCGCCGGAACACTGGCCGTTAGTGTCGCCGCGTGTGGTAGCAGCAGTACCGGTTCCAGCAGCACCCCGAGCAGCAGCCCGTCGAGCGCGTCGACCAAGCCGATCCTGACGGTGCCGTCACTCGCCGGTGTCGAGACCTCGGTGACCCTCGACTCCAACCTGCTGCCGACACTCACCTCCTTGCACGTGACGCCCGCGCCGACCGGCACCGGCACGCTCACGATGCCCGGTGGTGCCGCCACGCTGAACTTCCCCATCACCGGTGGAAACGTCACCATCTACAACAAGGGCGCCGTCACCCCTTACGTCCAGGGGATCATTCACCACAACGGCTCCGGCGTCTCGCTGACCGCCGGCGGTAAGACCCTCACGGTCGAGAACTTCGACGTAGACCCCGGCAAGTCGCTGCTGACCGCTCAGGTCAAGCAGATGAACGACGCCACCATCCCGCTGTTCTTCCTCGACGGTTCCAACCTGACCATCACCCCTCCCGGGGCTGACGGGATCGCCAAGCTCGACGGCACCAAGGTCGAACTGACCGCCGAGGCCGCTGCCGCCATCAACAAGTACTTCGGCGTCACGGCGTTCAAGCAGGGAATCCTCTTCGGGATCGCCCACATCCAGGCAAAGGGCTAATCAATAAGCGCCCGCCAGACGAGAGGTGGTTCGCCCTCCCAGTGGGGGCGGACCACCTTTTGCATCGATTGACCAAGAGGGGCACACCGTGAAGATCTCGGACTTGAAGAAGCGGCCACCGGGACCCTTCCAGGCCTCTTTCTGGAAGAGCTCAGCCCGAGGCCGCCGGGTGACAGCAGCGCTGGGGCTGATCCTGCTGCCGTTGCTCACGATCGTGATCGTCACCGGCCTGCTCTCCTACGCCTCGTACAACCCCCGCCTCGCGGGAAACGACAACGTTCACAGCACCGTTCTGCACTTCTATCTCTTCGACTGGCCGGTCACCCCGTCATGGCTGTACCGGCTGAATCAGGGGCTGCACGTCACCATCGGCGTCGCCCTGGTGCCGATCGTGCTCATCAAGCTCTGGTCGGTGCTGCCCCGCCTCTTCGAGTGGCCACCGGTACGCTCCCCCGCTCATCTGCTCGAGCGCATCTCGCTGCTCGCACTGGTCGGAGGCATCCTCTTCGAACTCGTCACCGGTCTGCTGAACATCAGCAACGACTACGTCTTCGGGTTCAGCTTCTACACCGCACATCTTTACGGCGCAGTGGTTTTCATCGCCGGCTTCGTGGTGCACGTCAGCCTGAAACTGCGGCTCGCGTATCGCGCGGTACGCAACCGTGAGACGCCCAGCGACGGGCCCGACGAGCTGGCCGTCGCTGAGCCGGCGCCGAGCACCATCAGCCGCCGCGGGGTCGTGGCGCTCGCCGGTGGATCGTCACTCGTCGTCGCCGGGCTCTACGCCGGCCAGACGATCGGCGGACCGTTCCGGGTGACCGCTCTGCTGTCGCCTCGAGGCGGACCGGGAAGCCCGTCGTTCCCGGTCAATCGCACCGCCCGCACGGCGCGCGTGGCGCGGGTGGGCGATGAGTGGCGATTGACGCTCGTCGGTGCCAGCACGGTGACACTGAGCCGTGCGGATCTCCTTGCGATGCGCCAGGTGACGGCAGGGCTGCCGATCGCGTGCGTCGAAGGCTGGTCGAGCGCCCAGACCTGGGGCGGGGTGCCCCTCATGGCACTGGGACGGCTGGTGGGATTGACCAAGCCGGTGGGGGCCTATGTCGAATCGCTCGAGCAGAAAGGCTCCTACCGCCACGTCTCGCTGTCGCGGCGCCAGGTCGGCGCCGCCCACACCCTGCTCGCCCTGAAGTGCGGCGGCAAAGACCTCACCCTCGACCACGGCTACCCGGCGCGCCTGATCATCCCGGCCGCGCCCGGAGTCCACAACACCAAGTGGGTCAGCAAGGTGACTTTCGATGTCTGAGCGCACCAGCCACGTTCGACGGCTGCGGCCGCCTCCGTTCCGCAAGGTGTACGGAGCCCACCCCGCCCATTTGCTGCTCCTGATCGTTGCCGCGGCGGTCGCCGGTTGGGCGGTGCTGCAATGGCTGCACGCCCCCACTCCGGTGCGACTGCTGGTCTGGTTCGCCGCCGCCGTGATCGGCCACGACCTGATCGCGTTTCCCATCTACACCGGGCTGGATCGCCTGCTGATACGGGCGATTGCCGGATCCTCGGCAGCGGGCGCGGCTGCCTCGATCTCGCGTTGGCGCCGCGCGGCGATCAACCACATCCGCTTCCCGGTCCTGCTCAGCGGACTGCTTCTGCTGATGTGGTATCCGCTCATCTTCAAGCGCAGCGACGGCGTCTACTTCGCCGCATCAGGACAGCATCAGAGTCACTACCTGAGCAATTACCTGCTCGCCGTAGCCCTGCTTTTCGGCGGCTCGCTGCTCATCCTGCTGCTGCGGCTGGCCCGCGCAGCGGGTCGCTCACGAAACGACGCATCCCCTCTTCGAACGTCACCGCCGCCGACCACTGAAACTCCCGACGCGCCCGAGACGAATCAGCCATGATGTGGCGCACATCGCCGAGCCGGTAGTCACCGGTCACCTCTGGCGTGAATGCGCCACCCGCCGCGGCGCACAAGGCCGAGGCCATCTGCCCCACTGTGTGCGGCGTCCCGCTGCCGACGTTGTACGGACGGAACGACCCCGGCTCCAGCGACTCGAGTCCGCTCAGCGCCGCGACATTCGCCGCCGCCACATCACTCACGTGAATGAAGTCACGCAGCTGGCCGCCATCCTCGAAAACCCTTGGTGCCACACCGCTTTCGAGCGCCGAGCGGAAGATGGCGGCAACGCCCGCGTACGGCGTATCGCGCGGCATGCCCGGGCCGTAGACGTTGTGATAGCGCAAGGCGATCGCGGTCGATCCGGTCTCGCGGGCCCAGCCGCTGGCGTAGTGCTCCTGAGCCAGCTTCGAGGTGGCGTAGGCGTTACGAGGGTCAGCGGGGGCGTCCTCCTGCACCAGAGCTGGATTGAGCCGGCTGCCGCAGACGGGGCACGGGGGCTCGAATCGGCCGGCATCCAGATCCGCCGGACGACGTGGAGCTGCGCGCACCGCACCGTGCTGTGGGCACTCGTAGGCCCCTTCGCCGTAGACGACCATGCTGCCTGCCAGCACCAGCCGGCGCACTCCTGACGCCGCCATCTCGGCCAGCAACACCGCTGCGCCCAGATCGTTGTGGCCGGCATAGGACGGCAGATCGGCCATGTCGACGCCGAGCCCGACCATCGCCGCCTCATGGAACACGGCATCGATGCCGGCAAGCACGGAACGGCAATCCGCCGGCCGGCGCACATCGCCCTTCACGAAGCTCGCCCGCTCATCGATGCGGGGCTCACCCGCCGGATGGACGGTGTCCAGCAACGCGTCCATCACCACGACCTCGTGGCCCGCATCTGCCAGAGCACTCACCACGTGAGAGCCGATGAAGCCGGCGCCGCCGGTGACGAGGATGCGCATGACGGTGACGCTACTGACTGAACCGGAGCGACCGCACCGAGCGAATACTTCTGCAAGGCCACACCCGCAGTCCGCCCACACAGAGGGAGTCCGGTGCCCAACGCCGTCCTCACGCCCGACATCCGCACCCGCACTCCTGCCGTCGCGCTCTACGACCGGGGGCTCTCGACGCTTCGGCTCTGGGCCCGGGACGCCGACGGCAACCGCTTCAGGCTCCCGGTCGCCGATTGGTCGGCAGCGAGGATTCCGGGCGATGACGGCCTGCTGTCCCGTTGCAGCGGGCCGACATTGGACATCGGCTGCGGGCCGGGACGGCTGGTCGCCGCACTTACCACCGGTGGTATCGACGCGCTGGGCATCGACATCAGCGCGGGGGCGGTCGCCCGCGCCCGCAAGCTCGGCGCCAATGCGCTGCGGCGCTGCGTCTTCGGGCCCGTTCCCCGCGCCGGCAGCTGGAAATTCGCCCTCCTGGCCGATGGCAACATCGGTATCGGCGGTGATCCTGCCGCGCTCCTGCGCCGGGTGCGAGGGCTGCTCGCGCCGGAAGGACGGGTGCTCGTGGAGGTGGCTGCGCCGGGCGTGCCCACGACCGCGCGCGAGTTGCGCCTGGAGGACGAGTTCGGGGTCGTCTCCGAGGCCTTTCCCTGGGCTGAGGTCGGGGCCGGTGACGTGGCTCGGCTGGCGCGTGCCAGCAGCCTGGTGCTCACCGAGAGCTGGGATTGCTCGGGCCGCTGGTTCGCGGAGCTGCGCAGGATTTGACCGGCGCGTACGGTCAGCCGGTGGCCCCTCGAGATGACGACCTCACGGTTGCGGTGACGGGACCGACGGGCACCTTCGGCTTCGGTCTCATGCCGCTGCTGCAAGCAGAAGACCGCATCACCCGGATCGTCGGGATCGCTCGCCGGCCGTTCGATCCGCTCGAGCACGGCTGGGACAAGATGGAGTATCGCCGCGGCGACGTCCAGGATGAGCAGGCCCTGCGCGAGGCATTCGCCGGCGCCGATGTCGTGGTGCATCTCGCGTTCCTCATCGTGGGCGGAAAGCGTGAGACGACCCGGGCGATCAATGTCGAGGGAACGCTGAACGCCTTTCGTGCCGCAGCCGCCGCAGGAGTCCGGCGCTTCGTCTACGCCTCGTCGATCGCGGCATACGGATTTCACCGCGACAACCCGATGGCGATGACGGAGGACTGGCCGGTGCGCCCGGCTGACAGGCTCTTCTACGCCCAGGAAAAGGCGGAACTGGAAGGCCTCCTTCACGATGCGGCCGCCGCCCATCCCGAGCTCGCGCTCTACCTGCTGCGGCCGCCCATCGTCCTGGGGCCGCACGCCATCGGCGGAAAGCTCACCCTTCCCGGACCGCTGGCACCGCTGGCCCGCTACCTGCCCTCACGGATCCGGAAGCTTCCGGTGCCGCTGCCGGCCGTCGTTCCGGATCTGCCGATGCAGTTCATCCACGAGGACGACGTCGGCACCGCGATTGTCCAATGCGTCCTCGCCGCCGGGCCGCCGGGGGCATACAACATCGCCGGCGACGGAACCCCAAGCCTGGTCGAGGTGGCGCGCGAATTCGGTTTCATCCCCATCGCGTTTCCGGCCAAGCCTGCTTATGCGGCAGCCCGCGCGCTGTCGCGCCTGCCGTATCTGCCTTCGGCGGCCGAGTGGGTCGAAGCATTCAGCCACCCGGCGATCATGGACACCACCCGCGCCAAGACCATGCTCGACTGGACGCCAAGGTTCACGGGCCTGGAAGCGCTACGCGACACCTTGCAGCGCTAGGGACGGCCCTACTTCCTTCGGCTCAGCTGTCAACCCTTTCAGGCCCCCAGGCGGTTAATGGGGGTGAGGAGGTGGGGCCGCGATGAGCCAGTCGGACGAGGCGTTTCGTGAGTTCGTCGTGAACGAGTCTTCCGCACTGCTGCGCACCGCCTGGATGCTGACCGGCGACCGCCCCCTTGCCGAGGACCTGCTGCAAACTGCGCTGGCGCGAACCTGGCCGCACTGGGCGCGCATCTCCCGCGAAGGCATGCCGGCGGCCTACGTCAGGACGGTCATGGTGCGGACGTACGCCTCCTGGACCGGACGGCGTTGGTGCGGCGAGTATCCGTCGCAAGAGCTGCCCGACCGCGCCGCCGAAGAGGGTGCCTACGTTGCCGCTGACGAGCGCGACCGGCTGGCCCGGGCGCTCGCCACCCTGCCGCGGCGGCAACGGGCGGTCGTCGTCCTGCGGTACTACCTCGACCTCTCCGAGCAGCAGGCCGCCGATGCGCTCGGATGCTCGGTCGGAACGGTGAAGACCCAAGCGGCACGAGGCCTGGCGCGGCTTCGCGAGACCTCGGCAGGCCAACCGGACAGGGAGCGTGAGACGCGATGACCGAGGATCTGCGACGCGACCTGCGCGAACTGCCGCCGCTCTCGCTCGACGTCCCGACGGACTTCTACGACCGTGTCATGACCACGGCTCGACGGCGCCAACGGGTCATGCGGGCCGGATCGGCCTCGCTCGCGGCGGCCGTAGTTGCCGCGGTAGTGGTCGTCAGCGTGAGCCTGGCCGCCACCTCGTCCACCGCCCGCCTGGTGCCGGTGACCCCACCACCGTCACCCAGCACCAGCGCACCTTCCCCCTCGCCCACGCCGACGACTACGCCGACTCCCTCGCAAACCCCTTCTCCCAGCGCGGTGAGCCCGAGCCCTCCGGCGACCTCGGCCGTCGTGGTCCCGCCGCCGAGCCCGTCCACGTCGGCTCCCGTCGCGGTCAGCTACCCACCTTTGACGTACGCCGACCTGCCCTACCCGGGATGCCCGAGTGGTTATGACTCGTACGGCAACCCCGGCTTGGGATCGCAGTTCTGCATTCCGCCCGCGTACGTGCCACAGGAGAATTTCAGCTGTCCGGCCGGCTCGCACGAGACGATGGGCCCGGCGCTCTGCATGACCGACGGGAATGCCACGGTGGTCGAGCCGGTGGCCAACCCTTCCCTGCCGCCGATCTCGCTGGCGAGCACGCCGCGCCCGGCGTGTCAAAATGGCTACGTCGCCGCCGGCACCCTGGGCACGGTCGCCGGCGCCCTGCATTGCGTACCCGCGGCGTATCTCCCCGGCGCCGCCAACAATTGCCCGGCCGGCTCGCAGTTCGCGACGGATCCCGCACCACTCTGCTTCACGTCGGCGACGAAGGACACGATCGTTGCGGCTGCACCGACCTCGTAGTCCCGATCAGCCCGCGTCGCCGGTGGCCGAGGGATCGCTGATGCGCGCCAGGAAGAGCGGCGTGCCGGTGGCGGTGTCACGAATGAGCAGCAGGTACGGGTGGTCCACGGTGAAGGGGATACGCGCCGCAGTGGCCATGCCGATTCCCGTCGCTGCAGCGGCTTTGGTGCCCCGCTCGTCGACCTGTAGCGACGGTCTTCTGGACGACCTGCGAGATGGACGCGGTCGTGCCGAAACCGCTGTAGTCACCGGACAACGGCAACCCCATTGCCGCGAGATCGTCAGCCAGCTGGCTGGTCTGCGTCAGCTTCAGCTTGGGCATGTCGACGGTGACGTCGCTCGGGCTCCCGGTGGTCAGTGCCACCAGCTGCTGCGGGGTCACGGCAGCACAGGGAGCGGCGGTCGGACTGGTCGGCATGAGGACGACGGCCTCGAGCTTCCCGCCGGTGTAGGGCAGGGTGACCGAGCTCCAGCCGCCGCTCGTGCGCAGCTGGCCGAAGTCCTCCTGGCTCGACATCAGTGGCACGCTGACGGTGCTGCCGGCGGCGGTGTGGAAATCGGCGTCGTACGCCTGCTGAAACGGCGCGGCCCAGGCTGCGTCGAGATAGAGCGCGTTCGTCAGCACCGTGGTGGTGGCGGCATCCAGCGGCTGGTCGAAGAGCTTGGGGATCAGCCCGTTGGTGTCGGCTTTCACGTGCTGGTTGATGGCGTCGGTCGCCTGCTGCGGATGGCCGGCGAAGTCCAACGTCTGCAGGCCTGCACCCTCAGCCGTGGCGAGATCGTCGAGCACCTGCTGCTGCGGGTGGATCCCGAGCTGGGTGTAGAGCCGGTTGCTGACCTTGAGCTGCTTCAGCGTGGTCAGCGCCTGATGCTGGTCGCGAAGGGCCGCGATCAGCTGCGGGCTCCAGGACGGCAGACGCAGCAGCTTGCTCAATGCGGCGCGGGTGCTTCCCACCGCGCCGGTGTCGAGCATCGCGAGTGCCAGTGCGGCACTCGCCGGCGAGAGCACGTCGTTGGCCGTGGGCGCCGCCGTGCAACGCCTGGCGAGCAGGTCCAGCCCGAACTGCGTCTGGGCAGCACCGATGTCTGCAGCGGAGATCGAGCCGAGCTTGACGCGCTGCACCTTGCCCACGAGTTCGGCACCGACACCCGGAGCCGGCGCCTGCACCGGCGGCTTGGCACTCGCGGTGGATCCTGCGCATGCCGTCAGCGACGTCAGGGCGGTCACTGCGGCGACGGCAGCCATCCGGCGTCGTCGAATCCGCCTGCTCCGGCGGACAGCGTCGTGGCTCATGTCCGGTGGGACGCTCAGCGCGGGCGAAGGGTTGCGCGCACGGCGGCGCTTTCTACCCGGCTGCGACGCCCGGCGGATTCAGGAACCAGAGGTTGTCCTCGACGACCTTCTCGCTCTTCCAGCCCTCGGCCGTACGCACCATGTCGTGGTGGTAGACGCCGCCGCAGGCGCTCTGCTCCGACATCCCGGGAAGCTGCATCGGGTTGTAGAACATCGCGCGCACCTTCGCGCGGTCACCGTCGAGATCGATCTCGACGTTGGTGATGAAGTGCTGCGCCATGGGGATCGCCACGAAGGCCTGCTCGAAGGTGGCGGCGATCTCATCGCGCGTGCCGACCGGAATGCCGGCGGAGCTGTAGTCCAGAACGGCGTCGGCGGTGAAGACGGCCCTGAAGACGTCCCAGTCCTTGGTGTCGACCCCACGCGCATAGCGGGCCAGCAGCTCCTGGATCTCGATTTTGTCCTGCAATTGCTGAAGATTCATCGCTGCCTCAGTTGCCGTTGAAGATCGGTGGGCGCTTCTCGATGAAGGCCTTCATGCCTTCCTTCGCATCGTTGCTGCGGGTCACCGTCGCCGCGTAGCGGCCCTCGATCAGCCGGGCCTCCTCCTCCGGGAGCCATCCGGTCTCGATCGCTGACGCCTTGGAGGCGGCGACCGACAGCGGCCCGTTCGCGGCGAGGATCCCGGCGATCTCGTGGCCTTTCGTGAGGCCCTCGCCCTTCGGCACGACGTGCGTGACGAGTCCCCACCGCAGCGCCTCCTGCGCGTCGAGGATGCGTCCCGTGAGGAGCATCTCCAAAGCGACCGCGTAAGGGATCTGGCGCTTGAGCCGCATGGTCGACCCGGCGCCCGCGATCAGCCCGCGGCGCGCTTCGGGAACGCCGAAGCGGGCGTGCTCCTCGGCGATGCGAATGTCGGTCTGCTGCAGCATCTCGCAGCCGCCGCCCATGCAATCGCCGTTGACGACCGCGATGATCGGGGTGCGCAACCACGTCGACAGCAACAGGCCGCGGCCGATCAGCGACATGTCCTCCATCGCGCGGCGTTCGTTCTCCGAGGGGTCCGCGGAGCGATTTCCGGCCATCCACCCGGCGTCGAGGTCGCCGCCGACGCAATACGCGCCCTGCGCGCCGGTGAGGATCACCGAACGGATGCCGTCGTCGCTGTCCACCGCGTCCCATGCATCGGCGAAGCGCACCAGCATGTCCAGGGAAAGCGCGTTGCGCCGGGCGGGACGGTTCATGGTGAGCACGACCGTCGGTCCCTGCCTGTCATAGATCAGGCTCGGCGCTTCATCGGGCATGCGTGCTCCTAACCCTCAGGGATGTCAGCCCCTGATGATGGCGCACCGCGCCCACGGGCGGCCGTTCGGGTACGGCCCGACAAACCCCTCACGGGCCAGAAGCACAAGGCGAGCAGCACGAGCACGGGCCCCGAGTTCGGGTCGGTGGCCTGCCCGGTCGCGAGTGCGCCGAAGGCCTCCCCGAACGTCCACAAGAGGAGGGAGACAGCGATCGCCAGGAGAACTCCGAATCGCGACATGCCCGGAATGAAGATGCTGACAGCGATCGCGATGAAGGCGGCCGCCAGCACGATCGAACCTTCGGTGCCGTGATGCGCGAGCCCTGACGCCGACTGAACGACCGCCTTGATCCAGGCGGGCTCGCCGTCCGAGGAGCCACTGACCGCGTCGTGCAGTGCCGAGGGCGCGCGGTTGGCCGGCCGCAAGGCCTCGAAGGCGAAGGCGAGCCACAGCAGAAGCCACAGCGCTTTCGCGCCGGACCGTCGCAACGGGCTCGCGAATGCCACCGGCAGGCGCTCACTTTGCGGCTCGGCCGAACGGGGCCACACCAGGATGGCGACCAGCGCATAGAGGATCACTGCTCCTGGGAGACCGGCCAGCGGCGAGACCGGCCCGGCCAGCACCCCACCGAGACCCTCACCGAGCCACCAGACGGCGACCGACCAGGCGATGGAGGCGACCAGCGCAGGCTTGACGCTCCGGCGGCACAGCAGTCCAACGGCAATGGCCAATTGGGTCAGCGCGAAAAGCGTGTTCCACAAGGCGATGTGGCCCGCCATGAGGCTCGCCGCCCAGTGCGAGGGGCCACTGACAAAGCCGGGACTGCCGGCTCCGACGGGCTTGATGACGTCATTGGGGAAGGCGGCCGTGAACATGTAGGGCTGGAATTGCAGTGCTGCGTCCAGCAGCCAGAGCAGGCCCAGGCCAAGGGTGAGTTTGCGGCGCCAACCCTCGGCCGCCGCGTAGGGCTGGTGAGTGGCCGCGGCGGCAGAGATCCGGTGGTGCCTGGAAAGCGGGATCCGGCCGGCGGGAACGGTCGTCGAGCTCATGCCAACTCCTGAACTGCCGAGGAAACAGGAAGTCGCGGGCCGGGTGCCGATGGGCGGCACCCGGCCCGACCCCCGATGGTCAGTTGACTCCGAAGTAGAGGAACAGGTTGGTCGGGATGGTGGCCGTCACGTTGGGGTTGTGGGCGGCCTGCAACTGCTGGATGTAGGCGAACGACTTGTGCGCCCGGATGTCGTTGTAGACGCTCTGGCTGGTGACGCCGATGACCTTCACGTCCCACCACTCAGGAACGCTCTGGTTCTTCGTGGTGATGAAGTGGTCGTGGCCAGGTGTCGCGAAGTTCTTGAGCGCGTCAGTGAGCTGTGCGTTCGTGAGCTTCGGGTAGAGCGGCTTCAACGCTGATTCGATACGCGTCATGTCGAGCGTCCCCGGATGGTCGACACACACCAGATTCGCCGGGCATTCCTCCATGCTCATCGGCTGGTTGAAGCCGAGCGGCACGGTGATGTACAGCGGGTCGAAGTCGGGCTGCGGCGGCTTGGCGTAGTTGGCGCCCACCTCGCAACCGCTCGACGACGCCGCCGGAATGGTGCGATCGCAGTAGTAGCCGAAGGTGTAGTTGAAGTTGACCGTGCCTCCGTTGAAGAAGGACGACGTCATGCCGAACTCGTTGATCCCGTGCCCGGGGACGGTCCCGTTGCTGGGCGGAGCGCAGGCGGCTGCCAAACCGGCCGCCGCGAACAAGCCCACCGAGGCGGTGAGCATTCGTGCCCGCCGGCTCGACTTCCTGAACAAGCGCATATGAACCTCCTAGTCGCACGGAACCTGATGCCCCGCGACCGTGAAGGTTCGTCAGGTATGTACGGATGGATTCCGGTTCGCGACACAAATCTGAAGTTCATGAAGTAGCCGCCCCGATATTCCGGACCGCAAACCGGGCGATCATCGCTGTGCGCGCCGCCGACGGCGTACGGTGGGCGCGACTTCGAGAAGTGACCCGTCTGGCCCGTACGCGGCTTCACTGTCTTTTGCGCTGATGCGTAATTGGACGTGGGCCTGGTGGTTGACGACAGCAAGCTGGCCGGATTGCTGAGCGATTTCGCTCGCAACCTGGCGACCGAATTCTCGATCCAGATCATCCTCGAGCATCTGGTCGAGTCCGTGGTCGACGTGCTGCCCATCACCGGGGCGGGCGTCACGCTCATCTCGGAAGGGTCAGCCCCGCATTATGTGGCCGCCTCCAGCCCCGACGCCCTGCGGTTCGAGCAATTGCAGACGCAGCTCCGGCAGGGACCGTGCCAGCTGGCGTACACCACCGGCGAAGCGGTGTCGGTGCCGGATCTCTCCATCGACATCCGGTTCCCCGAGTTCGGTCCGGCCGCGCTCGCCGAAGGATTGAAAGCGGCCTTCACCTTTCCCCTTCGCGCTGTCGCCGGCCGGTTCGGCGCACTCGACCTGTACCGAGACGAGGCGGGGCCACTCGGAGAATCCGACCTGGTCGCCGCGCAGACCCTGGCCGACGTCGCTGCGGCGTACCTCCTGAACGCCCGGGGACGCGAGGAGGCGCGTGCGGCCACGGACCACCTTCGGCAGGTGGCTTTGCACGATCCGCTGACGGGATTGCCGAACCGGGTGCTGCTGCAGCAGCGCCTCGCTCATGCCGCGAAACGGGCGAAGCGATCGAGAGCGTCCGTCGCGGTGCTCTTCGCCGACCTCGACCAGTTCAAAGCCGTGAACGACACTTACGGCCACCAGGTCGGCGACCAACTGCTCAGCGCGGTCGCGCGCAGGCTGGCAGCCGTCGTGCGTCCCGGTGACACCCTGGCCCGCATCTTCGGTGACGAATTCGTCGTGCTTTGTGAGGATCTGGTCTCGGACAGCGACGTGGAAATACTGGCGGAGCGACTTCGTAGCGCCTTTGACAAGCCGTTCGAGATCGGCGACGCCCTGATCCGCATCACGGCGAGCGTGGGCATGGCCTTCGCGGGCCCGGGCGCGCAGGTCTCCGAACGACTCGTCGATCAGGCCGACAGCGCCATGTACGAGGCCAAACGAGCGGGAAAGGCGCAGCGCGTGATCGACCTGCGCGACAGCCTCCTCCCCGGGGCAAACTCGGGCAGCCTCGAGTCCGACTTGGCGCGCGCGGTGGCCGCGAACGAACTTTCTGTCGCCTACCAGCCCATTGTCAGAACCGGCGATGGCATTGTCGTCGGCGTCGAGGCGCTGGTGCGTTGGGAACACCCTCATCGCGGAGCGATCGAAGCGGTCTCCATCATCGAGGCCGCCGAATCCTGCGGTCTCATCGGCGAAGTCGGCAGCTTCGTACTCGAGCGCGCCTGCCTGGCGCACCGCGAATGGCGCGGCGGCTACCCCGACCGGCAACTCGATCTGGCGGTCAACGTTTCGGGAACTCAACTGCTTGCTCCAGGCTTCAGCCAATCAATCGCTGACACTCTTGCGCGTACCGGAATGAGCGCGAGCGAGCTCCTGCTGGAGTTGACGGAATCGATCCTCATCGTCGACAGCGATGCCACTCTGCAAGTCCTGCTGGAACTCAATCGCCTCGGAATCCGGCTCGCACTCGACGATTTCGGAACGGGCTACTCCTCGCTCAGCTACCTGCACCGGCTCCCCATCGCGACGCTGAAGATCGACCAGGGTTTCGTCGCCGACATCGGCACCACCCCGTCGGGCGAGACCATCGTCACCGCCGTCACCGCGCTGGCCCACGCCCTCGGACTGGCTGTCATCGCGGAAGGCGTCGAGACCCGCGCTCAGCGGGACAGGGTGCACGACATCGGTTGCGACCTGGCCCAGGGGTACTTCTTCGCCCGTCCCGTGCCACCAGAAGACATTCCCCGCCTGCTCGGCGAACAAGGTCAGGCCCCGCTCAACTTGCCGGAGCCGCAGGACACCGTCATCCCTCAGAGCTGAAAACCTCTGTCAGGGTTTTGGCGACCACCGCCACCACGTCGTCGGGTGTCGACGTGCCGCCGCCGCTCGCCAACTCGGTGATGTGCGCGGCGATCGCGTCAACCTGATCCGGCAATGGCGGCGCGGCTCCCCCGCGGATGCCCTCGTCGAGAGCGCTGATGCCGTCCACCACGTCTTCGAGCGCGACCGCATCAGGCAGCGCCGCGGCGGCCGCGGTGGAGACGGGCGGCGGGTCGGCGAGGGCTGCCTGCACCGACGCGCGGTAGAGATGCACCGACACGTACGCCCGATCCCGCACCGCGGGCCAATTCGCGCGATGACGCGGTGGGACTGCTGCCTCGCGCAGATACGCCACCGCGTCTGCCGCGGCCCGACCCGGCCGTGCCGCGAACGGCAGGGTGTGCCGGCCGGGCCACAGCAGATAGCCGAAGACGACGGCGACCGCACAACCGGCGAGCGTGTCGAGCAGTCGCAGCGCCGGATACACCGGGTCTTCCGCGCCGATGCTGGCACTCAGCAGGGCGGAACCGGTGATGCCGATGACGCTCAGCGCGTAGAGCCTGGGCGCCGAAAGCACCGCCCAGCCGATCGACAGCGTGGCCGCGACTGCCACCACACCACCGGAGGGCAGCGCGAGGAGCGCGATCGCCGCCAGTACCGCACCGCCGAGGCTGCCGATCACGCGGTTGACGGTGCGCACGAAGACCGAGGCGTACTCGGGACGGACGACCACCGCGACGGTCAGCGGCAACCAGTACGAGTGACTCTTCTGGTGCAGCGCCACCGTGAGCGTGGTCGCCAGCGCCATGCACCATGCGAGCCGGATACCGGCGAGCACGGCCGCGGCCTCGGTCGCGGTGCGCAGCGCCGAACGCACCCTGCGGGCCGGTCCCGGGAGGGGCGCTTCGGTGCCGGTCCGCTCTCGAGGCGAGATCTGCAATGCCGTCGAAAGTGACTGCAATGCGAGGGAATCAGTGTGAAATCGAGCGGGACTCACGGGATCCCCGCGGCGCACGCAAAAGCCGGCCTCGCGTACCGCGTCGGTCACCTCGCGGGGCACGGCCACGCCGCGCACGTAGAGCGCCGCCGCTGCCAACGCCACCCGCTGCGAAGCCAGCAGCTGATCCTGAAGACCCGCGCTGCGCCCGCCATCGCGCGCCGGCAGGATCCGGTGGTCCGCCAGCGCATCGCGACTCGCGGAGGAGGCGCCGGCGAGAGCGGCCCGCAGCCGGCCCGCCTCAGGGGTACCGATCCCTTCGAGCAGATCTGCCGCGGCGTCGAAAACGGCTGCTAACGCTGACCTTTCGTACTCTCGGCGGCGGCTTCGCAGCGGGAGTATCGCGGCCGCCGAGACGACCGTGGTGCCGATCAGATACCAGCCCGCTTGCTCATACCACGGCAGGGGCACGTGGCCGAACTGCTCATACGACGCCCCGATGACGACCATCAGCGCGAACGCCGTGACCAACCGCCCGATGGCGCCGAGCATCCCGCTCAGCAAGCCCACCACCGCGGCGACGATCACCTTTCCCACGTCACTCGACGTCGCGATGGCGCCGACTCCCAGCCCGGCAACCGCGCCGCAACCCTGCGCCGCGAGCGCGATCAACCGGGTGCGATGGCTAGCGGTACCGACGTAGGCGACCGCACAGGCGGCACCGAAGAACATCAGCGCCACAGCCGAGAGGCCGTGAAACGCGATGCCCACGACGGCCAGCACTCCCGCCGCAGCCATCGCCCGCACAGCCGGCCAGACGGCCCACGGGACCGGTGAGAGGGCCACCGACCGGCGAAGCCACCCAGGCACTCTCGCCCGCGCGGTCGTCTCCGGGTCCACGACCGGAAGATATCGGCAGCCCGAACGGCTAACGGAACAGGCTGCGCCCGAACCAGTCGCCGACTGCCGAAATCCCTGGCGGTACCGCGAAAATGCCGCTGCCGACGTGCTTGATGTACTCGTTGAGCGCATCATGCTGGCCGAGCATCTGCTGGATCGGCACGAACTGCTTGCGCGGGTCCTTCTGGAACGCGATGAAGAACAGCCCGGCGTCGAGCTGACCGGTCGTCGGGTCGTTGCCGTCGGTGTAGGAGTAGCCGCGGCGCAGGATCTTCTGCCCGCCGTGGTTGTCGGGGCTCGCGAGCCGGATGTGCGCATCGGCCGGGATGACGAGCGCGCCCGAGCTGGTCTTCGCCGTCAGGTCGACCGTGTCGAATTCCTTGCTACCGGTCAGCGGTGCGCCGGTGTCCTTGGCCCGTCCGAAGACGTTCTGCTGGTCCGCCAGGTAGTCCGCGTCCCAGCTCTCGATGAGCATGCGGATGCGCCGCGACACCAGGTAGCTGCCGCCGCGCATCCACGACTGGTCGGTCTCCTCGCCCACCCAGACGAAGCGCTCCATGGCGGCCGCGTCCTCGGACTTGATGTTGTTCGTTCCATCCTTGAAACCCATGAGGTTTCGCGGGGTCGCCTGGCTCGTGCTCGTGGTCGACGTGCGGCCGAAGCCGAGCTGCGACCAGCGCATGACGACCGTGCCGCGCCCGATCCGGGCGAAGTTGCGGATGACATGGAACGCGACCTGCGGGTCGTTCGAGCACGCCTGCACGCAGATGTCGCCGCCGCTGCGGGTCGGGTCCAGCGCGTCACCGGGAAGCGCCGGAAGGTCGGCCAGGGCCGCGGGCCGGCGGCTGGCGAGGCCGAACCGGTCATCGAACAGGCTCGGCCCGAAGCCGACCGTGATGGTGAGCGACGCGGGCGGCAGGCCGAGCGCCTCACCGGTGTCGACGGGCGGCGACTGCGGCTGCGTCTCCACGGAACCCACCGGCAGCCCGGCCGTCATGCGGCTGGCGGCCGCCGCCCACTCGCCGAGCATGCTCTGCAGATCGGCCGACGTGCTGCTGGTGACGTCGAACGCGGCGAACGCGAGCCGGTCCTGCGCGGGCGTCGCGATGCCCGCCTGATGCGTCCCGTAGAACGGCCACGACTGTGCGGCAGAACTCCCACCGCCACCGCTGTGGCCGTCCTCCGTGGCCGCGGCGATGCCGTAGCCCGCACCGCCGGCGACCACCACCCCGGCTCCCCCGAGGGCAGCGCCGAGCAGGCCGCGCCGCGTGGGTCGCAACCGTGGGCTCTTCTCCGGTGGAGTACTCAGGAATTCACGACCTTCCCGGCGACCTGCGACAGCGGCTCACTGACCGCCTGGATGGCTTGCGCGATGGCGGTGGTGTCGGCCTGGGTCAGCGCGGTGAACGGGACGAAGCCGCCGATCGCGGTGCTGCTGCGGTACTTGTCCAGCACCGAATCGATGGCCGCGAACCGGGTGGCGATCGTGGTGCTCAGCGTCGGGTCGATCTTGGCCAGGCCCGGCTTCAGGGCGGCGAACGCCTGCTCCGATCCTTCGACGTTGGCCTGCAGGTCGACGAGATCGATGTGGGAGTAGCGCTCCTCCTCACCGGTGATCTTGGTCTTGGAGGCCTCGTCGAGCAGGCCCACGGCGCCGTTCGCGAGCTCGGCCGGCTGGTACTTCAGGTTGGCGGTCAGCGACTGCAGCTTCTTCAGGTTGGTCATCAGGCCGGTGGCGTACGTCTCCAACCCCGCGGTGCTCTTGTCCTGGAACAGGCCCTTCTCGATGCGGTGGTAGCCGGTCCACTGCGCCGCCGGCACGTCATCCGCGCGCGCATCGATGTCGCTGTCGAGGTTGTCCTTGCCGCTGGTGAACGACTCGGCGACGGGCTCGATCCGCTCGTAGTACGGGCGCGCCTTGCCATAGGCGGCCTGGGCCGCGGCGAGGTCGTTGGCCTTGATCGCGTCGACCAGCGGCTGGGTGTTCGCGATCATCAGGGCGACCTGGGAATTGACGTACTGCGCGTAGGTCTTGGTGCCCTCGGCGAGCAGGCCCGCCGTGTCGGTCGGCGCCGTGGTGACCGCACCGCCGGTGACCTTCAGCGTGGTCTTCTCCGTCGACGCGCCCGGGCAGTACAGGGTGTACTCACCTGCGCTGAGCTGCAGGGCGAAAGCTCCCGGAGAAGCCGGGCGCGAGGTTCTCCTTCTCACCGATGATGCGCTCACCCGACAGCAATTCGAGCTCGGTGACGCCGGTGGCGTTCTTGTTCGACACCTTGAACGTCAGCGGGCCGGAGGTGTAGGAGGCGAGCGCCGGCGCGCAGCCGTCGCTGGTGATGACCACGTCGACGGTGCGGGTGTCGCTGGAGGCAGTGGAGGCCGATCCCTTGCTCGATGACGCGTTCGTGCCACTGGAGCTGCTCCCACACCCCGCGACCGCCACCAGCGTCAGGGCTCCGGTGATCGAGGTGGCGGACAGGCCCACCCAACCTCGGGTGCGCTGGGGACGTGCGGGCATCGGACCTCCATGGCTCGTCAGCACCTCATTGCTGAACTTAGGGAAACCTACCCTAAGCACCTAGCCGGTTGGAAGGCGGTCTCGGTCACTTTGTCGAGCGGCCTCGTGGACCGTGTGTCGCCCCGCTGGATCAGCGACGGACACGTTCGCCGCACTCGCCGAAGCCTCCAGGCGGGAGCGGCGCAGCGCGATCCGCGAACCGGCGCTCAGCACGGCGAGGGCCGCGGCGGCGATCCCGAAGAGCGTCGGGTAGTCCGATCCCCAGGAGCGCGAGCGGGCCTGCGTCGCGAGGGCGCTGTGGTCGGCAGCTGCGAGATCGGCGCGGGCGGCGGCGGTGGGCTGCTGGGTGGTGTCACGCACGTTTTCCAGCACCAGCGGGCCGGAGCTCAGCTTGGCGGTCGCGGTCACGGTCACCCGGCGGCTCGCGTCGAGCAGCCGAGCTGTCCTGCTGTCGACGTACAGGGTGTCGGTGACGGTCTCGCGGTAGTCGAGGGCGACGCTCCCGCTGACATCGGCGGCCGTCACCCCGATCGGCAGCCGGCCGCCGTTGAGCTGGCGCAGCTGATCGGCGGTGACGGTCGCGGGCAGCCCGCCGCCGGTGACAGTTTCCGAGTGCTGGCGGGTCAGCACGTCGACGGCGACGTTGCCATCGCCGCCGCGGACGTCGTGGCCACTCACCCTGGCTCCGGCCGTCGTCCACACCAGTGGCGCGGACGCACCGGTGACGGGCGTCGTCCACGAGCCAGGCACTCCGGCAGACGCGGTAGGTGCGGCGACCGCAAAGGAGATGGCGGCGGCGGTGCAGCCGGCCGCGGCCGCCAGTGAGGCCCACGAGACCGCGCGCCACGGCACCGGGCGACCGGGCGGCCACCCGACGTAGAGGCCGACGGGGACCAGGTAGACGAGCCAGCCCACGACCTCGACGACGGTCGGCCGCGCCTGTATCCCCAGCACGCCGGTGATGAGCGAGGCCTGCACCGAGCCGTTGCGTACGAGCCAGGAGATGTCGAAGACCTGATCCTGGCCCGCGTTGAGCCAACCCGCCTCGTGGGCGGTGTGCAGGGCGGTCATCACGAGCCCGGCGGCCACGACCACGAGGACCAGGCCGGTGGCGCGGAAGAACCGCGAGAGGTTGATGCGCACGCCGCCGCGGTAGATGCCGTAGCCGAGCACGGCAGCGACGAGGATGCCCAGCAGGGCACCGAGGCCGGCGGTCAGGCCGTTGCCGCTGGCATTGAAGGCCGCGAGCAGGAAGACCGCCGTCTCCAGGCCCTCGCGCAACACGGCCAGAAAAGCCATAGCCACCAAGGCTTTTGCCGAGCCCTGCGCCAGCGCCGATCCGGCAGCTCCCTCGAGCTGACCCTTGAGGTCGCGAGCGTGGCGTCGCATCCAGACGACCATGTACGTGACCATCGCGACGGCCACCGCGCCGATGACGGTCTCCAGGCCCTCCTGCTGACGCTGCGGAAGGTCGGCGGAGACGACCTGCAGGGCAATGCCGACGGCAAGGCAGATCAGTACTGCCGAGAGCACGCCGATCCACACCCAGCGGATGGCTGCTCGCGCGTTGTCGCCCCCGCGCTGCTTGAGGAACGCAGCGACGATCCCGACGATCAGGGCGGCCTCGAGGCCTTCGCGTAACCCGATCACGAAGGTCGCGAGCAAGGCCTACCGCCTCCAGGGTCAGTAAAGACAACCTAACTTTACGAAAGTCGACGTTAACAGCCACTCCCCCGCTTCCGCAACGGGCCTCAGCCTGCATTAGCAACCTTCGGTTGCATTATCGTCAGAACTTGCTACCTTTGGTTGCACATCAACCAGGAGGTGGTCCCGATGCCCGACATCCGGCATCACGTAGGAATCAACGCCCCGCTGAGCGAGGTCTACGCATCGCTCGCGACCCGTGAGGGCCTCGCGAGATGGTGGACGACAACGATCGACGGCGCGTCAGAGCCAGGGGAAGAGCTGATCTTCCGCTTCGGACGACCCGAGCCTTCAGCCGTCATGCAGGTGCTCGACCTCGCGCCCGACCGGCTGGTGCGCTGGCAATGCGTGGCCGGTCCCGATGAGTGGCTGGGCACCGTGCTCACGTTCGAGCTGAAGCCCAACGGCGAGGAGACCTTCCTCGTCTTCACTCACGGGGACTGGCGCGAACCCGTCGACTTCATGGCGCACTGCAGCACCAAGTGGGCGTACTTCCTGCTGGGCCTCAAGTCGGGGCTCGAGGGCGGCAAGGCGACGCCATGGCCCGATGACATGCCGATCAGCAGCTGGGGATGAGCATGATGGTCACCGTGCAGGTCGAGCAGGAAGTGGTCATCGAAGCTCCGGTCGACGTCGTCTGGCGCACCGTCACCGAGCCCGAGCAGATCAGCCGGTGGTTCGCCGACCGGGTCGAACTCGACGCGCGGCCCGGCGGTGCGGGGACGTTGGTCTTCGACCACGAGGACCGCGATGCTGTCATCGCCCCGTTCGTCGTCGAGGCCCTCGAGGCGCCGACGCGCTTCGCTTTCCGATGGAATCATCCCGAAGGCGAGAGGCCGACCGCCGGCAACTCGGTGCTGGTCGAGTTCACCCTCAGTGCCGAGGGCAGCGAACGCACCCGGCTCCGCGTCGTGGAGCACGGGCTGGACGAGCTCGGCTGGCCCGAGGCCGACAAGACGACGTACGCCGCGGAGCACAACGAGGGCTGGGCACACTTCTTCGGCCGGCTGGCCGGGGTGGTGCCGCGGGGATGACGACGCAGCCCGACGACGAGTTGTGGTCGGCGATCGGCGACCCCTCTCGTCGTCGGGTGCTCGACCTTCTGGTCAGCGGCGGTGAGGCGACCGCCAGCGCGCTTGCCGGCCAGGTGCCGTTCTCCCGGCAGGCGGTGTCCAAACACCTGGCAGTGCTGGAAAACGCGGGCCTGATCGTGCGCCGCAAGGACGGTCGCGAAGTGCTCTACCGGGTCGATCCCCAGCGGCTCGACGACGCGAGCACCGCCATGGCGCAGGTCGCGCAGGTGTGGGAGCGCCGGCTCGGCGCCATCAAGCGGATCGCCGAGGCGGCGCATGCCGAAGCGAAAAAGGAACGCGGCGAAGGCTGACGCGAAGGGTCAGCCCCGCGGGGCCAGAGCGAGCGCGTCGTGGTCGGCCACAGCCGTCCCCAGACGGTGCAGCAGGACGGCGATCACGGGAGCTTCGACCTTGTAGGTGATCGCCCACAGGAAGAAGCCGTGCAGCATGCCCCGCTGGACGGCCTTCCAGCCCGCGTCGAACGTGGGTGCCGAAACCCCATTCGCTGCCAGGCATTCCAGGTAATGCGTGAGCAGCTCACGTTCATGCTCGCGGCGCTGGTCCGGGGTGAGCGTCGAGGCGATGTGATAGCCGACGTCCAGATGCCAGGCGCCGCGCTGCACCAGCTGCCAATCCAGGAAGGACGGTCGGCCGGCGGCATCGAGGAAGAGGTTGCCGACATGCGTGTCGCCGTGGATCACGCACCACGGCTGCTCGCTCTCGGTCTCGGTCGCCATGGCGCGATAGGCGTCGACGAGGCGTTGCGCGTCGCGGACCTCGATCGGCACGCCTTCCCCGTTGGGGCCCTCGAAGTTGCGACGTATCTCTGGAAGGCCCCGTCCCTCGAGGGTTCTGGCCAGGCGCGTCGCGAGCCAGGGAGCACCCGCCCAGCGCTGGGCCTCCCACGTCCTGCTGTGCAGAACCGCAAGCTGGGCAAGGCTTTCGGCGACCTGATCGGCGGTGTAGTCGGTGGCGCTGGTGAGGAAGACGCCGCCGTGCGCCTCGACGTCCTCGGTGATGATGACCCCGTGGCCGGCCGCCAGATCGACGTCGGCGTAATGACAGCGCAGGGTCCGCAGGCCGAGCGCGGGTTCGAGGTCGCGGTAGAAGTGGGCCTCGGGGATCCCGGCGGAGCGGGCGAGCGATCCGTAGGCGCCGAAGTACCCCTTCAGGCACAGCGCCGGGGTGAGCCCGTCAGGCAACGGATCCTCGGTCGTCATGACGAAGCGCGCGTTCGTGGACACCCGGCTGACGACGGGGCCGGGCTCGACACCGGTGACCTTCACGCCCGGGTAGCGCGATGAGAGTGCCGCCGTGAGCCAGGCCGGCGACAGCCCTTCTTCCAGCGTTTCCGGCGCCGCGGGCGTCACTTCGCAGCCCTTACGGCGCGCGGCTTCCTCGCTACCTTCTGGGCGGTTCGGCTCGCTCCCGCCGCCGCGCCCCCGAGTGCCGCGAAGCAGAATCTCCATAGCCTGTCGGCGATCTGCTCGGGCGACTCGTCGAAGGTGGCGTACTCGTAGTGGTGGAACACCGCGATGACGAGCTGGTTGACCAGCCACGCGTCGTATCGCGGATCCGGGGGGTCGAGCAGCCCGGCCTGCGTCGCCGCATGGATCTCGGGCAGCAGCAGATCGGTGAAGGGCCGGGTGGCGTGGGCCAGCTCCTCGGGGTAGAGCCGGTGCAGCCGCCAGTGTTCGGTGGTGATGAATCGCGGCCCCGGGTCGCCCTGGGTGTTCACGCCGACGCTGCGGACGACCGACGTGATGTAGAACCGCAGCCGCGCCACGGGATCGGGCAGCTCCCGGGCCCGCTGCTTGAGGTCGGTGCAGGTGTCCTGGACCAGATCTTCGATGACGGCGAGGATCACCTGGTCCTTGCCGGTGAAATGCTTGTAGAAAGTCTGGACGGCGATGCCCGCTTCCTTGACCAGATCCTGCGTGGTGAAGCTCGAGCCCTTCGTGGCCACCAGCCGCCGCGCGGCCTGGACGATCTGATGCGCCCGCTGCACGCTGCGGACGCGGGAGCGCTGGACACTGGGCGACTGCTCGGCCGCGCGCAATGCCCACGAGGGGGTGGGCAGGTCGCCTTCGGCGGTCGTCCGGTCATTCGTCTCGTCAAAGGGCTGGCTCATCAGAACGCCTCCGAGCTGTAGACGACCGCGCCGCCGTAGTGGGGCGAGGAATGACACGCCACCCCGATGTTCATGCCCTCTCGTTGGCGCTCACCGGCCCGCCGGGAAAGTTGCAGATAGCACTCCAGCATCTGCGGGACGCCATGCATTCGGCCGTTTCCCAGTGCCCCGCCGCCCGAGAGCGCCGGGACGCCGCCCGGCCGATCGCTGTCGATGCCCCCGCCCTGCACGAACCGATGGGCCTCTCCCACCGGGCACAGGCCGAGCAGCTCGAGCCAGAAGTAGACGAAGGGCGAGAAGCCGTCGTACACCTGAGGGAGGTCGACCTCGGACGGCCCGACCCCGGCACTCTCCCATAGCCGCTGGGTCATTTCGGCCCCGACGCCCATGATGTCGTCCAGCGGCCAGTGCAGCGGCAAGCGCGGCGTGGACGGCTGCCCGAGGGCGTAGCCGGACACGTAGACCGGAGGGTGCGGACCCTGGCGTGCCCGCTCGGCGGAGGTGAAGACGAAGGTCGCGACGCCGTCCACCGGAATGTCGCAGTCGTAGCGGCAGATGGGATCGAACAGCTGCGGCGCGTCCAGATACTCCTGCGCCGTCAGGGGATTGCCGTACCAGTACGACCACGGGATACGCGCGCCGTTCTTGCGCGCCTCGACGAGCACCGCGGCCATCGCCTCGCGGGAGGCGCCGTAGCGCTGCAGATATTCGTTGTAGGGCAAGGCAATCATCGCCAGCGGGCCGAAAAACCCCTGCGGCGCGTTCCATTGCGCCGATCCGCGCGCGTGGGTCATCGGGTTGGCGTGGTACTTGCCGCGCGGGTTGTGCAGCGCCCGATGCACCAGCACGTAGTCGGCGGCACCGCTCGCGACGGCGTTGACCGCCATCGCGACCGACCCGGGAATCTGCCCGAAGCCCTGAAAGCCTGCAGCGAAACGAGGACTGACTCCAAGATGCTCGGCGAGCCAGTTGGCGGAAACGATGCTGATGCCGTCCTGGATGGCGTGCGCACCCGACGTCGGAAACAGGCTGCCCGTCACGAAACCGTCGACCTGCTGGGCGGTGAGTCCGGCATCGGCGATGGCCCGGCGTGCCGTATCCACCGCAAGAGCACCGAGGGTTTGCGCCGCGTGGCGTTCGACCTGGCTCTGCGCGTAGCCGACGATCGCCACCTTGTTACGCGCGGCGAACGCGGGCGTCACGGCTGCTCCTGAAGGGCCGTGGTCTCGAGTGCGAAGGCCGGAACGGCGATGTCGGGCGCGATGTCCTCGAAGGTCGCAAGGACGCGAACACCCAGTGACAGCGGTGCATCCACCCCGTCGACCAGGCGCCCGATCAGGCGCAGCTCAGCTGATCGTCGAGTTCGACGTCGACGAGCACGAAGGGGATGTCGGCCTCGAAGCCGGGCAGGAACGACTGGCGCACGACGGTCCAGGCACGCACGATCCCCCGCCCGCTGACGGGCTCGAAGACGAAGTCCGGTGACGTGGTTCCGCAGTGCGGGCAGACGACGTCAGGCGGGAGCGAGAACATCCGGCAATTCGAGCAGCGCGCCGCTGTGAGGACGTGCTGGGCGGCGGCGCTCCAGTAGGGCGCCGACTGCTCGTCCGGTACCGGCACCGGACGCGGGGACACCTTTGCAGCATCCGTCACGGAATGGCCCCGGCGTCGCGCAGCGCACCGATCTCGTCCCAGTCGTAGCCGAGATCGACGAGAATCGTCTCGGTGTGCTCGCCGTGCTCAGGCGCCCGCCGCAGCTGCGCCGGATGCCCGTCGAACTGCACCGGCACGTTCGGCAGCTGATACGCGACACCATCGGCCTCGACATCGGCGACATAGCCATTGGCCAACACCTGCGGATCGTCGACGAGCTCGGGAACGGACTGCACCGGAGCCCAGGGCGCGTCGAGCGCTGACGAGGACGTGCTTCCATTCCTCGAACGTCCGCTCTGCGAAGAGCGCGTCGAGCTCAGCCATGCAGGCGGCGCTGTTCTGCGCCCGCACGCGGATGTCGGTGAAGCGCGGGTCGGCGAGCAGATCCTCGCGGCCGACGACCTTGCAGAAGTCACCCCAATACCGGTCAGCCTCCAGGAAAACCAGCTGGATGTGGCGCCCGTCTTTGGTGCGGTAGGCCGTGACCAACGGATTGGGCATCGCCGAGCGTCCGGGCGACGGCTTGGGCGGGGTGCCGCCGAGCGTGGCGAGGACGTCGGAGGACAGCGTCCAGATCGCCGTCGCCAGCAGCGAGACGTCGACCACTCCCCCCGCACCGGTGCGCTCGCGTTTCAGCAACGCCGCCGCGACCCCGAAGGCCAGTGCCATCGCGCCGTTACGGTCGCCCATCGCGCCGCGCTGACCGATCGGGTAGTCCAGCTCGGGAGGCGTCAGGATGTGCGCCAGACCGCCGCGGGCGAAGAACGCCGACGCGTCGTAGCCGGCGTGATCGGCATCCGGCCCGCGTACGCCATAGCCATGGCCGCGAGCAAAGATCAGGCGCGGGAACCGTTCGCGGACGGTCTCGGTGGAAAGGCCGAGGCGCGCCAAGGCTTTGGGCCGCAAGTTGGTCAGGAAGACGTCGGCCGATTCCAGCAGCCGGTACAACGCTTCACGGCCTTGCTCGTTGCGGACATCCAATGCCAGCGAGCGTTTCCCGCGGTTGGCGAGCGCCATCGACAGGTTGACGCCGCCCTTGCCCGCACCGATCCCCTGGGTCATCAGGCCGCGGTACGGATCGCCCTGCAGCGGCTCGATGTGGATGACGTCGGCGCCCCAGTCGGCGAGCAGCGCACCGGCCACCGGCACGAAGACCCACTGGGCCAGCTCGACGACGCGGACACCCGCAAAAGCGTTGTCGTCCATGATGTTTTGCTCAGTCACCGCTCAGCCACCCCGTGCCTGCACCAGTCGGCCCCGATTGACCTTCGTCGCCTCGCTGCGCGGAATCGCGGCGACCAGCTCGATCGTCTTCGGCACCTTGTAGGGCGCCAGCCGGCTCTTCGCGTAGGCCACGACCTCTTCCAGGCTCGGCGGCTGCGCGGGATCGGACGCTTCGATGATGGCGTGCACCCGCCGTCCCCACTGCTCGTCGCGGAGCCCGACCACCACGATGTCGGCGATCTTCGGGTGGTCGATCAGCGCCTTCTCCACCTCAGCGGGAAAGACGTTGGCGCCGCCGGTGATGATCATGTCGACGCGGCGATCGGCGACGTAGAGAAATCCGTCTGCATCGAGGTGGCCGAGATCGCCGACGGTGCGAAATCCGTCGGGCGTCTCGCGCAATTGCGGGGCCTCGCCCAGATAGTTCGAGCCGCCGTACGAGGGCGCGCGCAGGAAGATCTCGCCGACTTCTCCGGTGGGTACGTCAGTGCCGTCAGGACCGAGAATCCTCACTTCGGTGCCGCGCATGCCCCGCCCGACACTGCCCTCGTGCTTCATCCATTCGTCGCCGCGCAGGGCCGTGATGCCGATCGCCTCGGTCATCCCGTACGCCATGATGATCCGCTCGGCGCCGATGAGGCCGGCCCAGCGATGCACCAGCGACGGCGGCATCGGCGCCGCGCCCTGGATGATCCAGACGATGCTCGACAGATCACGATCGTCGACGCCTGGCGCATCGGCCATGCGCTGCAGCATGGTCGGCGTCGCGGTGAAGTTGGTGACGCGGTGGCGCTCGATCAGCTCCAGCGCCCGCGCCCCGTCGAACTTCTCCATCACGACGAGCCGGTCACCGGCGAGCAGGTTGTGCAGCGTCGTGAAGGCGTTGACGTGATACATCGGCGCCAGCACCAGGATCGTCTGCGGCCGCGGGATCGGCATCCAGAGCTCGGCCATCGGCGTGGAGAAGACCGGATCGAACACGGCCGGCACCGCGCTGAGGATGATCTTCGGTGTGCCGGTGGACCCGCTGCTGCAGATGCCCTGCAAATGCGGGGCAATCCGATCGGGCAGGTCCGCCGGGATGTCGCCGCCGTCGGTGGCGTCGATCCAGGGCAGATCCTCGGGACTGAGGTAGACGCGCGGATCGATCACCTCACGAAGGCGCGCCAGCTCCCAGTCGGGGACGTCCCAGCGCACCGGAACCGGGACGGCGCCGAGGCGCCAGCTGGCGAAGGCGGCGATCGCGAACTGCGGTGAGTTGCGCAGGCCCAGGCCGACCCGGTCGCCGTGACCGACCCCGCGTTCGGCCAGCGCGGCAGCGAGCTCTCGCGACCGCCGATCCAGCCAGCGGTAGGTGACGATCTCCTCGCTGCCGTCGATGCGCACGTGGCGATACGCGGGCTCGTCCGGACGCTCCTGGGCGAGCTGCGCGAGACGTTGGGTCTGGCTCACGGTCACATCCTGCACCGTCATGCGCGCGCTTCCCCGCCCGCTCCGAACGCGACCGGAATCGCCGTCGCACCGCGCTCGTAGAAGCCGACGAGCCGCGGCGCTTCGGCCTCCGGATCGAGGTGGATGTCGGGGAGCCGGTCGAGGAGCGCGTTGATCCCGGTGAGCATCTCGGCTCGGGCCACGTGCATGCCGAGGCAGATGTGGGCCCCGCCGCCGAAGGCCAGCGACGCCTTGGGCGCACGATCGACATCCCACTCGTCGGGGTTGTTCCAGCGCTTCGGATCGCGGCTCGCCGCCCCGATGCACAAGTGCAGCACGGAGCCCTTGGGGATGTGGACGCCGAAGAAGTCGACATCGTCGGTGACCCATCGGGAGAACATCGGATCGGTGGGATTGAGCCGCAGCGATTCCTCGATCGCCGGCCGCAGCAGCGAGCGATCCGCCTTGACCCGGGCCAGCACGTCGGGACGCTGGAGCAGCATCGTCAGCGTGATGCCCATCTGCTTCCAGGTGGTGCCGGAGCCGGCAGCCAGCAGCAGCAGTGCAAAGGAATAGATCTCCGGGTCGGACAGGACGTGCGTGGAACCGTCCTCGTCGGTCAGCTCGGCCTGGACCAGCACGCTGATGAGATCGTCCTGCGGCTCCGCGCGCCGGGCGGCGACGATGGGAGCGATGATCTCCAGCACGGCCTGCGGATTGCCGGTCGCCGCTCGCACGTCCAGCGCCTGCTCCACCGGAATGCCGAAGCTGCCGGTGATCGTGAGCACCGGGATGGCGGCGCAGAAGTCGACATTCAGTTCGGCCCGGCCATCTGCGGCAAACTCGTCGATCAGTGCGTGAACCGTCTCCTCGATCCAGTTCCGCATCCACCACTGGGCTTTTGCCGGTACGAACGACGGCTGTACCAGTGCCCGGTAGCGGCGATGACGCGTACCGCCCATCGAGAGCATGCTGTTCTGCACATTGGGGGCCGCATCGAAGTCGGCGCCGACCGCGTCCTCCGAGGAGGCGAACAGCTCGGGGTTGCGGTAGGCCGCGTCGCAGGCCTCGTAGGTGAAGGCCGAGAAGTGCGGCCGGTCGGGATACGGCAGGCCGTGGAACATGTACGGCTCGCTGATCCCGCTGAGCTCATGGACCGTGCCGGGATGGACCGGCGCCTGCTCGCGCAGCTGCGCCCAGATCGGATTGGGATCGCCGTCGTAAGCCCCGCCGAATACCGCGAGATAGCTGCTGCGCAGATCGAAGAGCTCGCGCACCCGCTGCACGTCGAGCAGGTGCTTGGGTCGCTCGGTACCGGTTGACGTCATCGGGCGACGTACCCGCCGTCGATCGGCAGCAGCACGCCCGTCACGTTAGCGGCGTGATCGGAGACGAGATAGACCGCCGCCTCAGCGCAATCCTGCGCAAGGATCGGCTTTCCGAGTGGATGCGAGGCGCCGGTCTGCTGCGCGATCTGCTCGAGCTGCTCCGGCGGGACCGACAACCCGCCCGCCGCCATGAAGCTCGTGTAGGGCATGCCAGCCGGGCAGATCGCGTTGGCGCGGATGCCGAACGGCGCCCCCTCGATCGCGACCGCTCGCGTCAGCTGGTGCACCGCTCCTTTCGTCGCGCCGTACACCGAACCTCCCCAGCCGACGAGCCCGGCGACCGACCCGGTGTTGAGGATCACCCCTCCCCCGCCCTGGCGTTTGAACTGCAGCACCGCATGTTTGGAGCCGAAGAAGACCCCGCGGAAGTTGACGGCGGTGAGCCGCTCGAAGTCCTCGAGGGTGTGCTCCTCCAGTAACGCACCCAGGCGGGGCGTCGGGATCCCCACGTTGTTGAACAGGATGTCGAGCCGGCCGTACTGCTCGACAGCGGTGGCGATCATCGCGACGACGTCGCTCTCGACCGAGACGTCACACTCCTCGGCGACCGCCGTGCCGCCCGCGTCCTCGATGCGGCGCACCGCCTCCTTGGCCGAATCTCCTTTGATATCAGCGCAAACGACGCGAGCACCCTCCTCGGCGAAGCGAAGTGCGGAGGCGAGGCCAACCCCCGATCCCGCGCCGGTGACGATCGCCGACTTGCCTTCGAGCCGCACGGCTCACACCTTCCCGGACGTGGGCTCGGCGGCGGTGAACTGATACAGCCGTTCGGCGTTGCCGCGCAGGATCTTGTACTGGGTCGCCGGAGGCAGGTGTCCGATCTGCTTCTTGACGACCTCGATGCAGTTCGGCCACGTCGAGTCGGTGTGCGGGTAGTCGGTCTCGCACATGATGTTGTCCTCGCCGATCTCACCGATGCTCGCGATCCCGTGGTGGTCGTCGATGAAGCAGCCGTACACATGCTCGCGAAAGAGCTGCCGGACGTTGAGGGTGTCCATGTCGACGTCGCCGGCGCCGGCGTAATCCATGAACCGGGCGCCCCTGGCCACCCAGAAGCGCTGCTTGTCGACGACCTGCTCGGCCCGCTCGAGGAAGTACGGCATCCAGCCGATTTCCCCTTCGGACAAGGCGATTTTCAGGTTCGGGAAGCGGGTGAAGTGCCCGCTGAACAGCCACGAGAGCATCGAGCCGGAGGTGCGGATCGCCCCCCAGGCGAGGTTGGCCATGAAGGGCGCATCATCGGCGATACGCGGCACGTTCGACGACGAGCCGACATGCATCGAGATCACCATGCCCAGCTCGTTGGCCGCGGCGAACACCGGATCCCAGTAGCGGCCCGGGTCATGGATCGAGGGCAGCCCGAGCTTGGACGGCTCCTCCGAGAAGGCGAAGGTCGTGACGCCCTTGGCCGCCATCCGGTGCATCTCGGTGACGGCGAGCTGCGGGTCCCACATCGGGATCAGCATGAGCGGGATGTAGCGGCCCGGCGCCGCCCCGCACCACTCCTCGACCATCCAGTCGTTCCAGGCCTGCAGGCAGGTGAAGCCGAACTCCCGGTCGCTGGCCTCCATGAACAGCTGCCCGCAGAAGCGTGTCAACGTCGGGAAGCAGAGCGAGGCCAGGATGCCGGCCTGATCCATGTCACCCAGCCGGGCCTTCGAGTCATAGCACCCCGGCCGCATCTCCGAGTACGGCACCGGCTCCGGGCTGAACTCCTCCTTGGACTTGCCGGCGACGCAGGACAGGCCCGAGGTCGGGAACCGCTTCCCGTCGTAGACCCAGACCTCGGCGTCCCCCTGGGTCATGTGTGGAGCCCGCTCGCGGTCCTTCGCCGCCACCCGGTCCACCCAGAGATTGGGCGGCTCCAGGATGTGGTCGTCGACCGAGATGAGCCAGTCCAGGTTGAGCTCAGCAGTCATGGCGTCGCCTTCCTTGCCCGTGGTGGGCCAGGAACATAGCAGAGCTTTCGTCTACATAGAACGGCGTACTGATTTCGAGGCGGCTCAGCCGAACGCGCGTTCCCCGGCGATGTCGTAGATCTTGACCTCGAAGCCCTTGGGCGCAGGGCCGCTACCACGCGGAGCCTTGGAGACCTCGACCATGTGGGCGTCGAAGGAGGCCTGATCGGCCCACCGCTCGAAGAGCACGACGCGGGTCTCGTCGACGGGGTCGGCGCTCATGACGTACTCGAGGTTGCCGCCCTCGCTCCGCGTCGCGAGCATGGCGTCTGCACGCCCTGCGAGGAAGGCGTCCCGGTCCGCCGGATCGACCACGAAATGTCCCGCCACGATCAGCATGCCGGCCGCCCTTCTCTGTTCACCGTTGATCAGGTGACCTTAGGGGGCGGTGCAAGCAGGGGCGGCGAGAGGGTCTCCAATGCGGCCTCGTCCTCGGCCGGCACGGTCGGCGCGACCGGCTGCTTCGCCGAGCGGGATCGCACCATCAGCAGGACGACGAGCAGCGCGGCGCCCATGGAAAGGGACGAGCCCGTGAGCACGGCCGATGTCCCGTGTCCAAGGAGCAGCTGGGCCCGCCGCGCAGCACTCACGCCCGCCGGCACGTGCGTTGCGGCCCGGGTGGTGGCCGCGCCGAAGACGGTGACCATCACGGCAAGACCGAGCGAGGCACCGGTCTGCTGGCTGACGTTCACCAAGCCCGACGCCGCCCCCTCGTCCCGCGGCGGGACGCCGGCGACGGAAACCCCGGTCAGTAGGGCGAACGCGACCCCGACCCCGACCCCGAGCATCATCATCGGGAGCACGATGTTGGGCCAGAACTGGGTGCTCGCGGATAGCCGGCTGAGCCAGATCATGCCGATGAGCGCGGTGCCCGTCCCGCCGGCGATGAACTCCCAACCACGCAGCCGCGGCGGAATGCGATGCAGCAGCTGCGCCGTCGTGAACATCACCAGGGTCAACGGCAGGAACGCGTACCCGACATCCAGCGGGCTGTAGTTGCGGGCGCCTTCGAGATACACGCTGATGTAGAAGAAGAACGAGAACATGCCGCCGTTGATGAAGACCCGCGCCAGATACGACCCGGCCCGGGTCTTTTCGACGAACAGGCGCAGCGGGGTGATGGGCTGCTCCGCCCGCAGTTCTGTCACGACGAAGGCGACCATCAACCCGGCGCCGACAGCGAATCCGGCGAGCGCCCAGGCGTTGGTCCAGCCGTCCTCGGCGGCGCGCACGAAGGCGTAGACGAGCAGCGTCATGCCGAGCGTCGACGTCACCGCGCCCGCGATGTCGAACCGGCCCGGATGGCGCTCTGTGTCGGGCAGGATGCGAGGCCCGAAGACGACGATCGCCGCCCCGATGGGGACGTTGATGAACATGCCCCAGCGCCACGACAGCGTTGTCGTCAGCAAGCCGCCGACAATCAGGCCGACGGCGGTGCCGCCGCTGGCGACCGAGCTGTACATCGCGATCGCCCGGGCCCGGGCGTGAACCTGCTTGAACGTCGTCAGGAGCAGCGCGAGCGTCGACGGGGCGGCCACGGCGCCCGCGATTCCCTG
Source organism: uncultured Actinomycetota bacterium (assembly GCA_963731205.1). Classification (GTDB taxonomy): domain Bacteria; phylum Actinomycetota; class Actinomycetes; order Frankiales; family Frankiaceae; genus DATAZK01. The sequence continues at coordinate 168,971 of CAVSUJ010000002.1, forward strand.
GATGGCCCGCCCGATGACGAGAACCTGCGCGGTCGGAGCCAGTCCCGCGAGCAACGAGGCTGCAGCGAAGACGGCCACGCCCGACAAGAAGACCCTGCGACGGCCGAAGATGTCACCGAGGCGAGCCCCGAGCAGCAGCAGCCCCCCGAAAGCCAGCGTGTATGCGTTCTGCACCCACGAGAGCCCCGAGCTCGAGAAGTGCAGCGACTCGCGAATCTTCGGCAGCGCCGTCACGATGACCGAGGTGTCCAGCGTGAACATCAGCTGGCACGACAAGATCATCACAAGCACCAGCGTCGGCGACGAGGCGTGAGATCGTGACTTCACCGAGGCGGTAATCCCTGTGGTGGATCCGGGTTGTTTGCGGTCAACGAACTTTAGCGCCGAGCGTGCGGGGCTTCGCACCCGCGTCCGTTCTTGCCGACCCGGCAGCGGCCAGGCAGCCTGGGAGCCATGAGCAAAGGTGCGAAGAAGTGGAACGAGCTCAGTCCCCGCGCCCGACGGTTCATCCTCGTCGGCGGTGCGTTCGAGGGCCTGCTGAAGATTGCGGCGCTCATCGATCTGCGACGCCGGCCGGCCGCTGAGATCCGGGGCAGCAAGCGGCGCTGGGCGGCCGCGATCGTGCTGATCAATTCCGTCGGGGCCGTCCCGATCGCGTACTTCATCCGTGGACGGCGGAAGGGGTGACTGCCCTCAGAGGTGGCGAGCCGCCGCGACCGTCGCGAGCTCCGGTGGGGTCGGCCAGGAGTTGGCGCGACAGCCCTGCAGGCTGATCGACTGCTGCTGCATCACCGGGGCAAGCGCGCCGGGAGCGGGGCAGAACCGGTGGCCCAGCCCAAGCCAGTGGCCGACCTCATGGTTGATCACCATGATCTGGTAGCTCGTCAGGCTCGCCGGCCAGCCGTACGTCGTGCCGTTGTGGAAACGGACGGAATTGATGATGACGTTACGGCCGATGCTGCAGCTGAGATTCGACGTGCAGATCGGGCTGAAGAGCGGCAGCTGATCGGGGCTCGCGAGCCAGATGGTGAAGTCGCCGCCGTAAAGAACCTGCTTGAAGGCGATCTTCCCGCCGAGTGACCAGCCCCGGGGATCGTTCAGCGCCAGGGTGGCGAGCTTGGCCAGCGTGCCCACGTCAGCGTCACGCAAATGCACGGTGCCTGCCACGTTGATCGTGTATGTGTACGTGATCCGCGGAGGCGGCGGTGTGCATGCGGTCGGCAGCACCACTCCACAGATCAGCGCGCCGGCCAGAGCGGGCGCCCGAAGGCCGCCCAAACCCTTGGACGTGAACCATCGCCGAGGGTTGGCGAGCCGTGCCATGAGACGAGCCACACTGCCCATTCGGCAGTACCGGTCGCGTCGCGAGCAAACGTCCGAGGATGATTCGGCGAGACAGCGGCGGCCGCAGACGACGGAATGGGGAGACGCGATGGGATCGTTCGACGGAAGGGTCGCGCTCATCACCGGCGGCGCCCGCGGTCAGGGCCGTTCGCATGCCGTGGCGCTGGCCCGCGAGGGTGCCGACATCGTCATCTGCGACTGGTTCGGCGGGCTCGACACCATCCGCTACCCGCTGCCCGAGCGCGGCGACATGGAGCAGACGGTGAAGCTCGTCGAGGCCGAAGGCCGGCGCTGCCTGGCGGTCGAAGCCGACGTCCGCGACCTGCCGGCGCTGGAGTCCTTGGTCACCCAGGCGACCGAGGAGTTCGGACGCATCGACATCGCCTGCGCCAACGCCGGGGTGGCCACGACGAGCGGCAAGCCCGTCCATGAGATGACGCCCGAATCGTGGCGCCAGGTCATCGACATCAATCTGACCGGCGTGTTCAACACGATCCATGCCGTCGCGCCCGGCATGGTCGAGCGACGCTACGGCCGCATCATCGCGACCGCGTCGATGATGGGCCGCACCGGTGGGCCACACGTCGCCGGCTACGCCTCCTCGAAGTGGGGCGTCATCGGGCTGGTGAAGTCCGCCGCCCACGACCTGGCACAGTTCGGCATCACGGTCAACGCCATCGCGCCCGGAAACGTCGACACTCCGATGATCCAGAACGAGGCCATCCGCAAGCTCATGCGGCCGGAGTTGGACCACCCCACGCGTGAAGATGCCGCTGCGGCTTTCCAGCGGTTGCACGTCATCCCGATCCCCTGGCTCGAGGCGGAGGAGATCTCGCGGGCGGTGCTCTACCTCGCCGCCGAGCAGGCACGCGGAATCAGCGGCACGGTCATGTCCGTCGACGCGGGGGCCTCGGCGCGCGTCACCGCGTGACCCGCCTGGACGGGACGAACGGCCCTGTTCGATGCCTTGACGGCGGCGCAGGCTTGACATGGCGAACGCGCCCCGTCAAGGAGGACGACCATGCCCACCCCCACGAAACGTACGACCGCCGCCAAGGCCACGAAAACAGCCACGGCCACGAAAACAGCCAAGGCAGGCAAGACCGCCACGCTGAAGAGTGCGGCCGGCAAGACCGCCGATATGTCGCAGGACGTCTTCACGTCGGTCGAGGCCGGCCAGCGCACGGCGATCGCCGCCGTTCGCACGTTCGTCGACACCGTTGACAATGCGCTGCCCAGCGGGGTGCACCCGTCGCGCCGCGAGACTGTCATCGACGCGGCTCTGGACATGGCGGACAAGCTCGTCACCACGCAGTACCACTTCCTGCGCACAGTGGTCCGCAGCGCCGACCGCTCGCTGAAGCTGTCGGGCAACAAAGAGAAGTAGGCGGCGCGGCCGGCCGCTGGAACCCCCCGCCACCGGCCGCCGAACGCGCTGGGCCATCCTTAGAACATGACGACTGCGACCACCCCCACGGACCTCAGCAGCCTGGGCCGCATCTTCGCCGAACCCAGCGCCTACGCCGACCCTGTCGCCTGGCACGCGGCCGCCAAGCGGCTGCGCGAAGAAGCGCCGATCATCAAGGTCAGCCTGCCGGACTATCCCGAGTTCTATGCAGTCACGCGCCATGCCGACGTGATGGAGATCGAGCGCAATCCCGAGGTCTTCACCAACGCGCCCGTCCCTGCCCTCGCCACTCTCGCCGAGCGGCAGGAGGGCGGCGACACCGCCGGCATGAAGACCCTCGTGCAGATGGACGGTGACGAGCACCGCGCTCACCGGATCATCGTCAACGACTGGTTCAAACCCCGCAACGTCCGCAAGATGCAGGAGCGGGTCGATGAGCTCGCGAAGCAATACATCGACCAGATGCAGGCGCTCGGCGGTGAATGCGATTTCGCCAAGGAGATCGCGACGCACTTCCCCCTGCAGGTGATCCTGTCGATCCTCGGGCTCCCCGAGTCCGACTACGCCAAGATGCTCAAGCTGACGCAGGAACTCTTCGGCGCGGAGGACCCCGACATCGGGCGCGCGGGCGAAGATGCCAGCGTCCTCGGGGTCATGATGGACTTCTACGGCTACTTCACCCAGCTCGCCGCTGACCGCCGGGCACATCCCACCGACGATCTCGCGTCGGTCATCGCCAATGCCGAGCTCAACGGTGCGCCGCTGCCCGACATGGATGTCTTCGGCTTCTACCTGATCATCTCGACCGCCGGCCACGACACGACGTCGAACTCACTCGCCGGCGGCTTGCTCGGCCTGATGGAGCACCCGGATCAGCTGGCGCTGCTGAAGGAAAACCCCGACATCATCGAGAATGCGGCGAACGAGCTGATTCGTTACGCGTCACCGGTGAAGCACTTCATCCGCACCTGCCAGGAGACGATCACGATCGGCGACGTGACGTTCCAGCCGGGCGACATCGCACTGCTGTCGTACGCGTCGGCGAACCGCGACGAGGACGTCTTCCCCGACCCGTTCAAGCTCGACCTCCGGCGCGAGAACGCCGGATCGCATCTCGCCTTCGGGTTCGGGCCACACTTCTGCCTCGGCGCCCACCTGGCGCGGATGGAGATCCGCACCCTGTTCAAGGAGCTCGTCGGACGTCTCGACACGGTGGAACTGACGGCCGAGCCGACGTTCGTGCAGTCCCGTCTGGTGAGCGGGCCGAAGACGTTACCGGTGCGCTACACCTGGCGCTGAGCCCGATCGACTGACTTCAGAACGGGCAGTCCTTGGAGTCCGCTGCGCGGTGGTCTTCGGGTTGGACCGGGTAGCGACGCCCGAGCGAGCTGATCCAGGTGAGCGGTTCGGTGGCCGACGTTTGCAGCTTCCATCCGCCGCGGTGTTTGACTTTGTGATGGTTGCCGCACTGAGGATGAAGGTTGGCGCGGTCAGTCCGGCCGCCGCCCGAAACGCCCTGCCGGTATGGCTGCCGATGCTCGATGTCACAACCTTCCGCCGACCGGTTGCACGTCGGGAAAATGCAGCTCCGGTCACGGTTTTTGACGAACCGGGCGAGCGCAGCGGAGGGCTGGTAACTCGTCGTCCCAAGGTCGAGCAACGCGCCCGTCAGCGGGTCGAGGACCATACGACGCCACCGGCCGTCGGCGGCAAGGGTGCGCGCCAGCGGCGCCGGGAGCGGCCCGTAGCCGGCAAGCTCACCGGGGTTGTCCTGCAGGCCGAGCAGGGTAGGCAGGTCGATCGTGACATTCACCCCGGCCGGCTGAGGCGGCTGGTCGCACCCGATCGCGAGATGGACCAGCGCATCGGCGCGTAGCGCTTCGATCGACAGCCAGCCATCGGTACCGCGCTGTGGGCCGGCGGCCTTCAGCTGCTGGGCGATGGCGTCGGCGACGCCGAAGACGGCCATCACGTCGGTCGCGGAGGCGACGAGGCGCAGCTCGGCCATGCCATCCGGCAAGGGCTGCCACTCCAGCGTGCGCTCCTGATGCGCTTTGCGGACCCGTTCCCCGGCACCGTCGGGATCCGCCGCGAGCACCGCCCGCCGCAAGCAACGGCGAAGCTGCCCGACCGTCTGATGTGGTGCTCGGCCGAGCACCTTCGTCGCGACGGCTCGAGCCTTCTCCACTGTGAGGGCAGACGTGGTGTCGACTATCGCGTCAGCCTGCTTGAAGGTGATCTCGCCGGCGGCCAGCGCGGCGTGCACCATCGGCAGCTCGTGGGTCAACTTCCGGGCCGTCTCGAGCTGACCCGCAGCGGTGCTGTCGGCGATGCGCAGCGCTGCACCGATCTCGGCGTGCGCCGCCCGCAGCGGCATATCCAACGGATCCTTTGCATCAAGCAGCGGCCGCGTCGCTGCCTCGACCGCATCGGCGACCTTGGCCAGCACGGGCTGCATCACGGCGGTCAGCCACGACGCCTGGCGCTCGAGGGCGACGAGGAGATCAACCCGGGCTGACGCCGACAACGCCGTATCGGCAAGGGGAGCCAGGGCGGCAATGGCATCGGGGCCGGGCGGCGCAATGAGCGCAGCAGCGACCCTTCCGTGAGGACTCAGACACTCGAACATGTGTGCGAGTCTATCAGCGCCAGACGCCCCAATCCCCTTTGTTCACCGGCCAATTGCACGCCGGCGCCGCACCTGATGCCGAGCCGGTCGGCCGCTGAAATCCCGCCAGTGATAGAACCTGCCGGTGGAGCCGGACGCTGAGCTGAGGCCGATCGCCGAGTGGATCGAGGCGAACGTCGGCGGGAGGATCGTGCGCGCGGCGCGTCAGCCGCGCTGGCGGCCGGTGTGGTTCATCGATGTGCAGCGCGACGGCGAACTGCTCGAGCTCTATGTCCGCGGCGACCGGCTCGATTTCCCGGGCGCCTTTCCGTTCGAGCACGAGATGCTGTGTCAGAAGCTGCTCGAGGAGCACGGGATCCCCGTTCCGCACGTGTACGGCTGGATTGATGATCCTCGCGCGTTCGTCACGGATCGGGCGCCGGGAAAGCCTGACTTCATTGGTCTTTCACCGGCCGAGCGTGACGCGGTGGTCGACGACTACCTGAACATCCTGGCCCGCCTGCACGCGCTCGACGTCGAACCGTTCGCCCGCGGCGGTGTCATGCGAGCCACGACTCCTGCCGGCTCGGGCGAGCTCGGCATGCAGCGCTATGTCGACAACTATCGCGCCACGAAGAAGCGCCCGGATCCGTTCCTCGAGTTCTGCCTGGCGTGGCTTTCGCGCCACCCGGTCGACACCCGTGGCCGCGAGTCGATGGTGCTGTGGGACACCGGCCAGTTCCACCAGCGGGGCGGCCGGGTCGAGGCGATCCTCGACGTCGAGCTCGCCCACATCGGCGATCCGATGATGGACCTCGCGGCCTTCCGGATGCGCGACACCGTCATCGGATATGGCGATTTCGACGCGCTTTACGCCCGCTACGGCGAGCTCATCGGCCGGCCGGTCGACCTCGAAGCAATCGAGCTGCATCACATCGCGTTCACGCTGTCGAACCAGCTCGCATTCCATTCCGCGCTCGCCGATCCGCCGCCGGGCTCGGACTACATGACGAATCTGCAATGGTGCAACGAGACGAATCTCTTTGCGGTGGAGGCGATTGCTGACGCGATCGGAGTCGAACTGCCCGGAGTGCAACTGCCGCCCGTATCGCGCACGCCGGTCACGCGCGCCCATGAGCACCTCGCGCTGATGCTGCGCCACTTCCCGGTGGAAGACGAATTCGCCGAATACCAGCGGGGCACGGCGTTCCGGCTGGCCCGTCATCTCACCCGCGCCGACGAGATCGGAGCCGCCTGCGTCGACGCCGACCTCGATGACCTGCAGGCACTTCTCGGCCGTCGTCCGGCGACATGGCAGGACGGCGACGCCGAACTCGAACGCTTCGTCCTCGCCGACGACGGCAGCCGCGACGAAGAGCTCGTGCTGCTCTTCAACCGCCGGCTCTGGCGCGCCCACCAGCAGATGGGCCCGGCCGGATCGGCCATGACGAGACACCTGCCGATCCAGCGATTCCACTGATGTCTCAGCCTTTTCGGGCCTCGGCCCTGGCCGTCGCGATCGCCGCGGCAGACAACGCATAGTCCTCGACCGCCCCGCGGGCGAGCGCACCGACACTCGCCGGGCGCGCCAGCAGCTTCAAGGCGATGAGCCCAACCGGGAGCAGGCTGAGCGGATCGCGCCGCACCGGCGTGAGCACCTCAGGCGCGCCACCGATCGCCCCGCGGGACAGCGCGCACGAGGCGATCGCGCGGAGGACGGCCAGCCGGCTGCGCTGATTCTCGGCGACGCCCATTGCCACCGCCATGGCGCTGCGCGTCGTGACGCCTGCGCGCGCGATGAGCGGCTCGCGGGGCAGTGCTCCACCGGTCGCGAGTGCGATCGTGAGCGCCGGGAAATCGACACCGGCATACGCAGCGTTGCCCGGCTCCACCATCCGCGGGTTGCACTCGATGAAGAGCGGTTCGCCGCCCTGGTGGAGATAGTCGATCGTCAGGCTCCCATGCCAGCCAAGGTGTTCACCGATGCGGGCGGCATGCCTGCGGGCCTCGGGATGGTCGACGGTGAGGCGCGCTGCCGCCGATCCCCCGGCCCCGACTGCGCTCTGCACGCTGGTATGAATCGCGAGCAGACGTCCGTGATCGAACAGCCCTTGCACCTGTCCGTACTGTCCCGGTGCCGGCGCCTGACCCATCAGGCTGTCCCCGGGCGAGCTCATCTCGCGGATGGCTTCCCGCTCCTCGGAGGCGCTCGTGACGCGGCGCACCGAGCGGCCGGCGGTCCCGTGCGAAGCCTTCACCCAGTAGGGATACGGAGTGGGATCGGGCGGGTCGTCGATGCGCCACCATCGCGGCTGCGGTACCTCGAGTTCATCGAGCAGTTCCGCGAATTCGACCTTGCCCTGCACTCGGTCGAACGCTTCGATCGAGGCCACGGCCACGGGCGCATCGGCCGGAAGCAGGCTCCGGCCGGCGGCAAAGAGCCACGCCTGCTCATGCGTTGCGAGCAGGGCTTCGTACTCCGCGCCCGCCATCAATTCGGCCACCAGCGCGAGGTAGCCGAGCGGATCCGTGGACGGTCGCGGCGCACGGATGATGCGCCGGGCCCAGCGGCTGAAGCGGCTGAGCGTGACGTCCCGCGTCGTCAGCACATCTGCGCGCACGCCACGCATGCCGAGGACGGTCAGCGTCTCGCGCGACGTCAGACTCGAACCCTCCGAAAGCAGCACGACCACGTTCATCACCGTAATCCGGGGGCCGTCCCCCGGGATCGCGCTAGCGCCGGCGTGCCCGAAACGCGGAAACATTCGCGCGGTTCAGGCAGCCAGTGCTGCAGTAGCGACGGGACCGGTTCTTCGACAGGTCGACCAGCACGTCATCGCAGTCGGCGGCGTCGCACACGCGTAACCGCTGGAGCTCGCCCTGCCGGACGACGTCGACGAAGGCCATCGCCGCTTCGACCGCCATCCGGTCGGCCAGCGGGGCGTGCGGCGGTGTCGCGTGAAGATGGTAGGGCCACTCGCCATGGCGGACGAGCTGCGGAAGCGCGCCGGCATCGCGAAGCATCGCGTTGACCTGCTCGACGACGTCGTCCTCATCGAGCTCCCAGAGCCGGCGCAGGTGGGGACGCAGCGCGCGTACCTCATCGAGTTCAGCGCGACTGCGTCGGCGCGATCCGGTCCAGCCCCACTCGCGTACGAAATCATCGAGCTCCCCGAGCGTGGACAGCTCGTCGGAGGCGCGGAACGGCCCGGCTTCGGTGTTCACAAGCGCCGAAGCGGCCTGCAGAGCCAGCTCCGTGTCATGGGCAAAAAGCACGTTGACTCCTTTCACCGCGCCACATACCGTGTAAGCACCTTACGCCGCTTTACTCATTACGCCGTTCGTTGCATCGTTCGTGACACCGTGGAGATTGGAGAGTGCCGTGCCGCGCGGGTCGATCAGCAACGCCGGGTTGACGCTCGCGGTGCTGTCGGGCGCGACGTTCGGCACGTCCGGCTCCTTCGCCTCCAGCCTGCTCTCGGCCGGTTGGAGTCCTGGTGCTGCTGTCACGGCCCGGATCATCATCGCGGCACTGGTCCTGACGGCGCCAGCGGTCATGCAGCTACGCCGGTCCCGCCCGAGCGCGCGTGGCCTGCGCAGCATCGTGCTCTACGGGATCTTCGCCGTTGCTGCCGCTCAGCTCTGCTATTTCAACGCCGTGCAGCACCTCTCGGTGGCCGTGGCCCTGCTGCTGGAGTACTCCGGAATCCTTCTCGTCATCGGGTGGATGTGGGCCCGCCATGGCCACCGCCCGCGCCGGCTCACGCTGACCGGCGGCGCCGTCGCGCTGGCCGGTCTCGTCCTGGTGCTCGATCTCGCCGGCTCGCAGCACGTCGATCTCGTCGGCATCCTCTGGGGCCTCGGCGCGGCCGTCGGGCTCGCCGTCTACTTCGTCATCTCCTCATCCACCGACGACGCGCTTCCCCCACTCGTCGTGGCCTGGGGCGGGCTCGCTGTCGGAGCCGTCGTCCTCGGCGCCGCGATCGTGGCCGGCGCCCTGCCGGTGCGCACGACGAGCGCCGACGTGACCTTGCTGCACCATCAGGTCAGCTGGGTCGTGCCGATCCTGGGAATGTCGCTGATCGCTGCGGCCATCGCCTACGTCACGGGGATCGCGGCGGCCCGGCTGCTCGGTGCGAAGGTCGCATCGTTCGTGGGGCTCACCGAGGTGCTGTTCGCCGTCGGGTTCGCATGGCTGCTCCTCGGCCAGCGGCTCGATGTCACCCAGGCGCTCGGCGCAGCACTCGTCGTGGGCGGGATCGCCCTCGTCCGGCTGGACGAGTTGCGCACCCCACCGCCGTTGCCTGCCCCTGTCGTGGTCAGCCCGCGCCGCGACCTTGCACGGCGCTGAGCCGCCCGTCGATGATCGGGAAATGCCCCCGCAATCAACTCCAGGCGCCGAGCGTTCGCGGTTCGTCCGATACCTGCGAGCCGCAGTAGTCGATGAGCACGACGGCCCGCTGCCGGCCATGCTGCTCTCACTCACGGTGCTGGTAGGAATCGTCGACGCCACGAGCATCCTGCTGGCCCACGTCTTCGTCGCCACGATCACGGGAAACATCGTCTTCCTGGGCCTGGCGATCGCCGGCGCCCCGGGCTTCTCGGTCCGCAGTTCCTTGCTGCCGATCATCGCCTTCGCGGTAGGCGCCGTCCTGGGCGGTCACGCGTTCCGGGCAGCCGGCGTCCACCGCGGGCGGGCGTTTCGCAACGTGCTCGCTGTCAAGTCCCTCATGGCCGTTGTCGTCACCGTTGTCGTGCTCACGGCACACAACCATTTCGATGCGCGCACGCGCGATTACGTCGTCATCCTGCTGGCGATTTCCATGGGCTCGCAGCTCGCCGCGATCCGCTTCCTGGCCGTACGGGATCTGCCGACGGTGGTGCTCACGTTGCTCATGACCGGCGCCCTGATCGAGCACAAACGCGGCCTGAAGGATCCGGTGATGCTGCGGCGCCTGCTGGCGATCTCGGCGTTCCTGCTCGGCATCGTCGTGGGCGGACTACTGGTCCGTCACGTCTCGGTCGCGGCCAGCCTTTCGGTGGGCCTCGCCATCGTCGTCGGAGTCACCATCGCCGCCCATCTGGTGTCACGCGACGACGCCGCCGCGTGGGCGATCCGCCGGTGACGCCGGCCGCAAAGCGCCCGCGTTGACGACCAAGAAGCGCCTCGGCTAGCTTTCGCCCTTGTGCCATCAGTACTGATCACGGGAGCCAGCCGCGGCATCGGCCGGGCCTGCGCCCTTCGGCTCGCCGACGCCGGTTGGAAGGTCTACGCCGGTGTTCGAACGCCCGAGCAGGGTGCGGCGCTGCAAAGCGAGCGGCCCGCCGGTCAGATCCGGGCGGTGCCGCTCGACCTTCGCGACGAGAAGCAGATCGCCGATCTGCCGGAGGTGATCGGCGGCGCACTCGACGCGCTCGTGAACAACGCCGGGATTGTCGTCGGCGGTCCGGTGGAAGCGCTGAGCATCGGCAACCTTCGCGATCAGCTGGAGGTCAATGTCGTCGCCCAAATAGCCGTGACGCAGGCGGTGCTCCCGCTGCTGCGGTCCAGCAAAGGGCGCGTGGTCTTCCTCAGTTCCATCAGCGGACGCGTATCGACACCATTCCTCGGCGCGTACACAGCGTCGAAATTCGCGATCGAAGCCATCGCCGACAGCCTGCGCATGGAGCTGCGTCCGTGGGGCATCCGCGTGGTGCTGGTGGAACCCGGATCCATCGACACCGACATGTGGAGGGGAGCCCTCGACGTGGCCGATGAGACGGAGGCTCAAATGGCGCCCGAGCATCGCACCCTCTATGCCGGCCAGCTGGCGGGCATGCGGAAGGCGATCGCCGGGATACAGAAACGCACCACGCCGGTCGACAAGGTCGCGGCCGCCGTGCAGCGCGCCTTGACGGCCCCTCGCCCGAAGCCGCGCTATCTCGTGGGTACGGATGCCCGGGTTCAGGTCGCGCTGAACGGGGCGCTGCCCACCCGGGCAATGGATGCGGCAATCATCAAGGCGACGACCGGCTAGCGAAAGGCACGCATGCCTGAGAGCACCCTGACGGGCGCCGTCGCCCTCGTGACGGGCGCCAGCAGCGGGATCGGTGCGGCCACCGCCCGCCGCCTTGCCGGCGAAGGCGCCGCGGTCGCTCTGATCGCCCGGCGCCGCGACCGGCTGGATGAACTCGTCGCCGAGATCGTCGGAGCGGGAGGGCGGGCCCGCGCCGTGGAGGCCGACATCACCGATACCGGTCGCGCCGAAGGAGCAGTACAGGAAGCCGCCGAAGCCTTCGGACGGCTCGACGTCCTGGTGAACAACGCCGGAATCATGCTGCTCGGCCCCGCGGTGCAGGCGCCGGTCAGCGACTGGGACCGCATGATCTCCCTCAACGTGACGGCACTCGTCCACGTCACGCATGCCGCGCTGCCCCATCTCATCGATGCGGCGGCCACCTCGCCGCGGGGCGTGGCCGACATCGTCAACATCAGTTCGACGGCCGGACGCGTCGCCCGCCCCGCCAGCAGCGTCTACAACCTGACCAAGTTCGGGCTCACCGGATTCGCCGAGGCCCTGCGCCAGGAGGTGCTCCGACAGCATGTGCGGGTCGCCATCATCGAGCCGGGAACGGTCGACACCGAACTCGTCGACCATCTCTCCGACGCGGTACGTGATGCGGCTGCGCGCCAGATCGAAGGCATCGAAGCGCTGCGGGCAGCCGACATCGCCGACGCCGTCAGCTACATCGTCACCCGCGAACGCCGGGTCGCGGTCAACGAGCTCCTCATCCGAGCCGGCGAACAGACCTGGTGAGCCGGCGACTCAACTACTGCGAGGCGCCGACGCGATCGCCGCTGAAGCTCTGCAGTCGCAGGTAACGGCGATATTCGACTCCAGTCGCCACCGGACCGGCCTCGAATCCACAAATGCGCTCCACCGTGATGTCGCCGACACCGCAAGGGTGCTTGACGGTGACCCAATGGGTCTTCAGCAGTTGGCGGGCGATGGCGAACACCATGGGGTCACAACTCCAAGCGAACTGGGCAGTTTGGCGGACAGCGGCCGGACCGTAGTCGCCGGGCAGCCGGCCGCCGTCGCCTTTCCATCGGAAGGCACCCGGCCGCCCAAGGGAGGTCGTTCAGCCTGTGATTGCGGGACTTTGCGCCCTCCACCTGCACGATCACCCGTCTCACCGGGCCATCTTCGGCGTTGCCCGAATGTGACGATCGAGTGAATTTGCGTGTCATATGGCTCGGGGATTCAAGGTCGCTGCCATCCTCGCGATAGGCCGATGAGGTTCGTATTCCTGCGTGCCTCCAACTGCATAACCGTCCGTCCGCCCGCACCACCACTGACGTCCCTCGGGGGGCCCGGGCCGGTACGAGCTTCACCGTCGCGCAGCCAGCCGATCTGAGGAACGCGCCGCCCGGTCAGTGCGTCAACCGTCTGGAATTCGCCATGTACCCGCGAAAAATCCTGTCTGCCGTCAGACCGCGCCTGTTGATCCTGGTGGCGGTGGCGCTGTTGGCCGCCCTCGCCGCATGTACCCCGAAGGAGTCCAGGGGCGCTTCCTACGCGGGTGATTTCCCGGATCCGTCGGTGCTCCGGGTCGGCGGCGTCTACTACGCCTTCGGCACCCAGGCAGCAGGCGGCCACCCGGCCATCCAGCGCCTGGTCTCGACCAACCACGAGACGTGGGTGAAGCCGGCTGTCGCCGACGCGCTCTACGCGCTGCCGCAGTGGGCCGATGACTCCGGCACCTGGAGCCCGGACGTCACGCAGATGGGCCTCGGCTACGTCATGTACTACTCGGCGCACGAAGCCGGCGGCACGCACTGCCTGTCAGCGGCCTTCGCGGCATCGCCGGCGAACCAGTTCGTCGACAACAGCACCCGGCCGTTGTTGTGCATGCCCGATGGCGAAACCATCGACCCGTCGGTCGTCGTCGGTCCGTACAACCTGCATTACCTGGTCTGGAAGGGTCCTGACGCGCACGGCGTCGCCACGATCTATTCGCAGCGGCTGGCCCCTGGTGGGCTGACGTTCGCCGGTCCGCGCGTCGTGCTCATGAAGGCCCACAAGACAGGCTGGACGAGCTACAACATCGAAGCGCCCACCATGCTGTTCACGCAGAACCGCTGGCTGCTCTTCTACAGCGGCGGCAATTACTGGTCCTCGACGTACGCGATCGGCTACGCGAGCTGCGACGGTCCACTCGGACCCTGCACCGATCGCAGTGCCGGGAAGCCATGGGTCAGTTCGCACGGCCTCGCGCAAGGCCCGGGCGGGGAGAGCTTCTTCACCGATCCTGCCGGAACGATCTACATGGCCTACCACGCCTGGGGCAGCAAACTCGGCTACGAGAACGGCGGCATCCGCTCACTGTGGATCGACGAGGTGGGCGTGCTGAACGGAGTTCCGCTCTTCGGGTTGTAGGACTTCCCCGGATTGGCAGGCGTTTTCCTCTTGCCACTTCGCGCTTCTGGGCCACGATGGGGGATGTGCGTGGCATGTGACTCGCGGGACAGCCCGTCGAGCTGAGGCCCAGGGGCAAGCGTGGTGAAGCCACTGCTGGAGACCAAGTGGCACGTGCCTGCCCGCCGGCCGGGTGCGGTGCCCCGAGCCCGGCTGTCGCAGCGGCTGGCCCGAGGTGCCCGGTCACGCCTTTCGCTGGTCTGCGCGCCGGCCGGTTTCGGCAAGACGACGCTGCTCGCTCAGTGGGTCGCGGAGGTCACCGACCGCGCGCCCGCGGATGCGCCGGCGGTGGCGTGGGTCTCGCTCGACGAGCGCGACAACGACCCCGCCACCTTCTGGACCTATGTCATCACCGCGCTGCAGAATGCGGCGCGCAGCGCCGGCGGCACCGGGAGCACGGTCGGCGCCGCCGCGGTGGGCCTGCTGAAACCGCTTCAGCCGCCGCCCGAAGCGGCGCTGGCCACGCTGCTCAACGATCTGCAGGCGCTGGGCCGAGAAGTGGTCCTCGTACTCGATGACTACCACGTCATCGACAGCAGCGAGATCCACGAAGGTCTGGTGTACGTACTCGACCATTTGCCGGCCCACGTCCATCTGGTGCTGGCGACCCGGGCAGACCCGCCCCTGCCGCTGTCGCGCCTGCGGGCCCGCGGCGAGCTCGTCGAGGTGCGCTCGGCAGACCTTCGCTTCACCCATGACGAAGCGGCCGATTACCTCGGCGGAGCAATGGGTCTGACGCTCAGCCCAGCCGACGTCGCGACTCTTGCCGAGCGCACCGAGGGATGGGCCGCCGCTCTGCAGCTGGCCGGCCTGTCACTGCAGGACCGTGACGACCCCAGCGCGGTCGTCGCCAGATTCGCCGGGGACGACCGGTTCATCGTCGATTACCTGGCCGACGAGGTCCTCGCGCTTCAGAGCGATGAGATACGCGATTTCCTGCTCGCGACGTCGATCCTCGAGCGCTTCAGCGGCCCGTTGTGCGACGCCGTCACCGGCCGTTCGGGCGCCGCGGCCCTGCTCGTCGAGCTCGAGCGGGCCGGCCTGTTCCTCGTCCCGCTCGACGAGCGCCGGCAATGGTGGCGCTACCACCACCTGTTCGCCGACGTGCTGCGCGCCCACCTCAGCGAGCAGTATCCGGAGCGACCGCAGCAGCTGCATCGACGCGCCGCCGGCTGGCTGGCCGCCAACGGCGATCCGGCAGAGGCGGTGCGCCACGCGCTGGCCGGTGACGACCTCGCCCAAGCGGCGGATCTCATGGAACGTTCCATGCCGACGATGCAGCGCGAGCGGCGCGAACCGGAGCTCGCCCAGTGGGTGCGCGCGCTGCCCGAGGCGATGCTGCAGCGGCGGCCGGTGCTCGCGCTGGCGTTCGTCGGCGCGCTGGCGCAGGCTTCCGAATTCGAGACGCTGGCCGAGCGTCTGACGGCCATCGAACGTGCCGTACGCGGCGAGAGCGAGTCCTGGCCGCAGCGACCGCCGCCGGACCTGGTCGTCGTCGACGAGGCGGCCTTTCGCGCCGTGCCGGCCGGCATCGAGACCTACCGGGCAGCGCTTGCCCTCGCCCGCGGCGACGTGGCCGCCACCATCGCCCATTCGCGGACCGCCCTGTCACTGGCGCCGCCCGACGCCGACCTCTTGCGTGCTGCGGCGGGTGCGCTCGGCGGACTCGCCTCGTGGACCGCCGGCGACCTCACCGGCGCCTATGCGGCCTACGCCGAATCCGTTACCGGGCTGGCCGGAGTCGGCTTCGTCGCCGATGTCCTCGGCTGCACCATCACCCTCGGCGACATCCATCGCACACAGGGCGGGCTCGGTGAAGCACTGGCGGTCTACCGCCATGCCCTCGAACTGGCATCGGCCAGTGACGCAACGCCGATGCGTGGAAGCGCCGACATGCACGTCGGCATCGCGGGGGTGCTGCTCGAACGCGACGACCTCGCCGGAGCGGCTGAAGAGCTGGCCGTGTGCGAGCGGCTGGGCGAGTACAACGGGCTGCCGCAGAACCCGTATCGGCGGCGGATCGTCGCGGCCCGGCTGCGGGAGGCCGACGGTGACACCGACGCCGCGCTCGCGCTGCTCGACGAGGCGGAGCGGGTCTACAACGGCGACTTCTCTCCCAACGTGCAGCCGGTACCCGCCCTGCGTACCCGGCTTCGCCTGCGCTGCGGCGACCTCGAGCGCGCCGAGGCGTGGGCGCTCGAGCGCGGACTGTCCGCCGTCGACGAGCTGTCGTACTTGCGCGAATACGAACATCTCACCTTCGCGCGGCTGCTCCTGGCGCGGCAGCAGTCCGGCGCAGATCCGGCCTCATCGACCCAGGCGATGGCCTTGCTGACGCGCTTGCTGACCGCAGCGCTCGACGGTGGACGGCGCGGCACCGCGATAGAAGTCCTTGTGTTGCAGGCTCTTTCGCAGCAGGCGAGCGGCGAGCTTGCGAATGCCGTCGCGGCCCTGCGGCGCGCGACAGAGCTCGCGGAGTCCGAGGGCTATGTGCGGGTGTTCGCCGACGAGGGCCCGCCGATGGCTGCGCTACTGAAGGCGCTTGTACGCCAGGAGAGCCATTCGGGTTACGTGCGCCGGCTACTGGCCGCCACGCAACGCGGCCGGCACATCCCGGCGCAGCGCGGCGGGCTCATCGAGCCGCTCAGCGAAAGGGAGCTGGACGTGCTCCGGCTGCTCGCGACCGACCTCGACGGTCCGGACATCGCCCGCCGGCTCCACGTCTCGCTGAACACGATGCGTACCCACAGCCGCAACATCTTCCGCAAGCTCGAGGTGAACAACCGGCGCGCGGCGGTCCGCCAGGCGATCGAGCTCGATCTGCTGGCTCCTGCGCACAAAGTCTGAGATTCACCACAGCGCTCACCACATGTGGTGACGACGGCTCATCACATCGCTTCCTAGGTTTCGCCTTGTCCCAGCAACCAGGCGAAGGAGGCGAGCGTCGTGAGCAACGCGCCCACCGACTCCCGCGGCGGCTCCGGCCGCTACGAGATCCAGCTCAAGGGACAGCTGGCCCCCCGCTGGGATGCCTGGTTCGACGGCTTCACGCTCACCCGGCCCGGTGACGGCACCACCGTGCTGAGCGGTTTCGTCATCGACCAGGCCGCGCTCTACGGGGTTCTGCGCAAAGTCGCCGACCTCGGCGTGCCACTGATTTCCGTCACTCCCACCCCGTCCGTCTGACCCGAGCCAGGAGATCACCATGACCACAGCGTCACCCGTCACCGCATCCGCCGCTGCGCCGGCGACCCGGTCCGCGCACACCAAGAAAGCAACCGCCCGTCGCGGGATGGACCCGATGCGCAAGATCGCGCTGGCAGGGGGCGTGCTCTACCTGATCACGTTCGCCGCTTCCATCCCGCAGCTGTGGACGTTCAAGCACGTCATCGACGACCCCTCCGGCTACATCAGCCGGCCGGGCAGCAACGCCGCCGTGCTGTGGGGCTCGCTGCTGGACATCGTCACGGCCCTGGCAGGCATCGGAACCGCCATCGTGCTGTATCCGGTGACCCGTCGCATCAGCCGGACATCAGCCATCGGCTTCGTCACCTCTCGTGTCGTCGAGGCGACGATGATCCTGGTCGGCGTCCTCAGCGTGCTGTCCGTCGTGACGTTGAAGGCGCACTACGCCGGCGCCACCGGCGCGCAGGCTGATTCGTTACGCGTCACCGGCGACGCGCTGGTCACCATCCGCCAGTGGACCTTCCTGCTGGGCCCCGGACTCATCGCCGGCATCAACGCGCTGTTCCTGGGCTACGCGATGCATCGCGGCCGCCTGGTCCCGCGCATCATCCCGACCATCGGTCTCATCGGCGCACCGATCATCATCACGTCAGCCATCGTGACCATCTGCGGTGGCTGGGCCCAGACGTCCGGCATCGCCTTCTGCTTCGGCCTGCTCGATGTCGTCTGGGAGTTCTCTCTCGGCATCTACCTCACCTTCAAGGGGTTCAAGCGGGTTCCCGCCATCGCTGTCTGACCGGGCGCGATCAGCATCCGACACTGGAGGGCCACCCACTCGGTGGCCCTCCATCTCGTCGCCAAAATCCTTTACGGGCAAAGAGAATCGGGTCGTTCCTGGCTCGCGGTGAGAGCTGACAGGGCCTCGATCCCAGACCTGAAGGTCTCAAGTCACGAACGCTCGGGACGTATAGCACCGGTCGGCCCCTAGTGCACTCCGCCATCCGGGTGAGATATCCGCTGAGCCATACGGACCTGCTTCGCGCAGACCCGAAGACACATGCATGTCCTCTCCTCGAAACCCCGGCCTCGGTGAAGGCCGCCCGAGCTCATCCTCACCTTCCGCGTCGACGACGAGGCACGGACGTCGCCGGACCCTGATCGGCCTCGCCGCCGCGGCCTCCGTCATCGCCTCAGCCGGCGTGCCCCTGGCCTCCATGGGCGCCGCCCAGGCCGCCGCACTGACCTCCTCCACCGCCGCTGGAAGCGCGACTTTCGCCGCCGTCGCCGACGCCTATGTCAGTGCCGCCGCGCCCGCCCACAACACCGGCGCCGACACGAAGCTGGTCGCCGGCACCATGCCCGGCGCGGCCGCCGTCACTTACCTGAAGTTCGCGGTCTCCGGGATCCCCACCGGCAGGACGCTGGCGGCGCAACTGGTGCTGCACCGCACGGCACACCACCTGCCGAGTGCGCTACGCGTGTCGACCGCCACGTCCAACTGGGCGGAACTCGCCATCACCAAGAACAACGCACCGGCCGTCGGTTCGACGGTCGCTGACGTTGCCCCCGAGTCAGCACCGACAGCATTGAGTGTGAACGTCTCTTCCGTCGTGAAGGGCAATGCGACCGTCACGTTCGCCGTCACCGACCGAGTGGCCGACACCGTCGCCAACTTCTACTCCCGGCAGGACGCCGCCAACGCGCCGTCGCTGGTCGTCAACTACGGTGCGGCGCCCAAGCCGAAGCCCACCCCGACGCCGACACCGACCCCGAAGCCCACGCCGACCCCGACCCCGACACCCACACCCACACCGACACCGACGCCGACGCCCACACCGACGCCGACGCCGACGCCGACGCCGACGCCGACACCCACACCCGACTCCGACGCCGACGCCGACGCCGACGCCGACGCCGACACCGACGCCCGACTGCACGGTGTCATCGATCCTGGTGCCATCGTGTGGCGTGTGGTGGGGCATCGGTGCCAACCCACTGGGCAGCGAGTCCTTTGACCAGGCGCTGACCACCTTCGAGGTCACTCAGGGCCGCGCGTCAGACATCTTGCACTTCTACCACTCCGGCTCGCAGCTCTTCCCGACCGCTACGGACATCGCGCACTCCCAGTCCGAGGGCAAGAACCAGATCCTGATGGAGAACTGGAAGCCCGAGCTCGGAAACAGCTGGGCCCAGGTCGCTGCCGGCGTCCCCGCAGTCGACCAGGAGATCGACAACGAGGCCGCGTACATCAAGGCCAACTACACCAAGAAGTTCTTCCTCTCGGTGCATCACGAGCCGGAGAACGAGGTCATCGAAACCCCCGGATCCGGTTACACCGCAGCCGATTACGCCGCCATGTACCGCCACGTGGTCCTGCGGCTGAAGGCTGACGGAGTCACCAACGCCGTCTTCGTCATGGACTACATGGGCTACTCCAAGTGGTGCGAGCAGCCCTGGTTCGCCGACCTCTATCCCGGCAACGACGTCGTCGACTGGATCGCCTACGACCCGTACTCGAGCGCCAACGGCACCTTCGCCGGCATGGTCAACTCCACGGACGGCACCAAGTGGGGCGGCTTCTACAACTGGGCCACCACCGCCCATCCCGGCATGCCTCTGATGCTCGCCGAGTGGGGCGTCACCGAGGTGACGAACAACGTCAATGGAAAGGCGAACTTCTTCAACGCCATGCCGGCCGCGGAGAACGCCTTCCCCGCCATCAAGGCACTGGTCTACTGGAACGCCGCCGGCTTCCCGACGCGGATCGACTCCTCGCCGCAGAGCCTCGCCGCCTACCAGGCGCTGGCGCAGAACCCGCTCTACAACACGCCTCTCCCGTAATCCGGGACGGCAGCCTGGCTGGAGCCCTACCCCCACACACGGGGGTAGGGCTCTCGTCGTCGGCGATGGGGAAGGATGACTCATGCGATTCGGAACGTTGGAGTTCGGGCCGGCCCAGGGCCGAGCGGAGCTGCTCGCCCCGGCGACGGCTGATGCATTGCGGGAGATCGCTCCCGCACCGGATGAGGTCCTGGTCGCCGCCATCGACCCGGCGGTGGCCGATACCGAAGCCTTCTGCGCCCAGTACGCGATCGCACCCGACGCGGGCGCCAACTGCGTCATCGTCGAGGCCCGGCGGGCGGAGCGCACCTGGTATGCCGCCTGCCTCGTGCTCGGCAGCGACAAGCTGGACGTCAACAGCGCCGTGCGCAAGCACCTGGCCGCGAAGAAGGCGTCGTTCGCTCCGATGGACACCGCGACGGCGCTGAGCGGCATGGAGTACGGCGGCATCAACCCGATCGGGGTACCCGCCGACTGGCCGGTGCTCGTCGACGACGCGGTCGCGGCCGGCGATCGACTGGTGATCGGCAGCGGCATCCGCGGCTCCAAGCTGCTCGTGACCGGACGCTTCCTGGCCGCGCTGCCGAACGCGGTCGTGCTCCCCATCGCCAGGATCTGACCCTTCGCGCCGGGGACCGGTGAGCCCCGGCCGGCGGCTGCATGGTTTGGTGGTGGCGTGCAGCGCGAAGCCGCGGTGCGGATCGGCGCCGGGCAGGGAGCGTTCGGGGAGAGCCCCGAGCTCATGCTGTCGAGCCTGCGCGCCGGCGTCGAGTATCTCGTCTGCGATTCGCTCGCCGAGACCACGAGCGCCTTCTTCGCCCTCGACCGCAAGTACGACGAGGCCGCCGGCTTCGCGCCTGACCTCACGGCCCGCGTCAGGCTCGCACTGCCCTGGATCGCCTCCGGCGCCGTCCGGCTGATCACCAATGCCGGTGGGCACAATCCGCTCGCCGCGCATCAGGCCGTGATCCAAGCGGTGCGTGATGCCGGTGCGCGCGACGTCCAGGTGGCGGTCGTCTTCGCCGAGCGGCCGCAGCATGCGCCGGCCACCTATGGTCCGCCCTCGGAATCGTTCGCCGAGCAGGTCTACCTCGGCGCCGCCGGCATCGTCGATGCTCTTGCTCGCAGCGCGCAGATCGTGCTCACCGGCCGGGTGGCCGACGCAGCGCTCTTCCTGGCGCCTGCCGTCCACGAGTGGAAATGGGGCTGGCAGGACTGGGATCAGCTGGCCGGCGGCACGGTCGTCGGACACCTGCTCGAATGCTCGGCGCAAGCGTCGGGCGGCAACTACTCGGGCGACTGGTGGAACACCGTCGACCTCGGCCGGACCGGGCTGCCCATCGCCGAGGTCGAATGCGACGGCAGCGCGGTCATCACCAAACCGGCCGGTTCGAGTGGGCGGGTCTCCTTCGACACCGTTCGCGAGCAGCTGCTTTACGAGGTGCACGATCCACGCGCGTACCTCACCCCCGACGTGGTGGTCGACATGACGACCACCGAGCTCACCGATCTCGGAGCGGATCGGGTCCGTGTCTCGGGCACCCGTGGCCGGCCACGCCCGAAAACGCTGCGCGGGCTGGCTTTTTCGAGCCGGCGGCTGGGCCGGTGAGGCGCTCTTCACGTACTGCTGGCCGGACGCTGCCGAGAAGGGCCGTCACGTCGCCGATGGCCTGCAATCATTGGCGATTTCACGCGGGCTGATGGTCGAGGAGTGGCTCGTCGAGCAGTTCGGTACCGACGGGTTCTGGGCCGGGATGCACGACGAGGACGAGCGGCAGGGCAGCGATCCTCGCGAGGTCACCACCCGGCTGGCCTGGCGCACCCGCGACGAGGCCACCGCGACGGCGGTACAGCGGCTCGTCGGCCTCGTCGCGCTCAGCGGACCCCCAGGACTGCAAGGCATCGGACGCCGGCGCCGCGGTGCCAGCCCGCCCGCGGAGCTCGTCGACATCACGGCCTTTCACGTCGACCGCGACCTCGTCGAGCCCGATACGCAGGTCCTGGTGAGTTCGACATGACCCGGGTGCAATTGCGATCGCTGTGCGGCGCTCGCTCCGGCGACAAGCTCGACGTCAGCGATGTCACGCTCTTTGCCGACGACGAGCCGGCATATCAGGCGCTGTGTGACGTCGTGACGGCAGAGGTGGTCGCCAAGCACTTCGGCCCGCTCGTCACGGGCCCGGTCGAGCGCCACCTCATCCCTCACGTCTGGGCGCTGAAGTTCGTCCTGCACGGCGGGCTCGGCGGCGGCGCGAGCGCAGGCCTGCGCAGCGACGGTCAGGGTAAGACCCACGGGCTGGCCCTGCTGCGCCTGTGGGTCGACGTCCCTGCACAGGTCGCAGAACGCGCCAACCGGCCGCGGCACCCGGCGTCAAGAGCCTCAAAACCCCTGTGAATGCTGGAGAAAGGCCCGATCATGTTGCCTGACGACGCTCGAGTCATCTCCGTCGACGACCACATCATCGAACACCCCAAGGTCTGGGAGGACCGCCTCCCCGCGCATCTCGTCGAGCGCGGCCCCCGTGTCGTCTACGAGGACGGGATCCCGATCTGGTACTACGACGGCCACCGCCATGCCCCTCTTGGACTCGACGCCGTCGCCGGTGACGACCCGACCGAATTCAAGCTGGATTCCAAGGCTTTCGAGCTCATGCGGCCGGGCTGCTACGACCCGGTCGCCCGGCTGCGCGACATGGACGAGGACGGCATCGACGCGTCCCTGGCCTTCCCGCAGTTCCCGCGGTTCGCCGGTCAGGGCTTCCTGGAAGCGCCCGACCGCAAGCTCGCGCTGCTGTGCATCCGGGCCTGGAACGATTTCGTCCTCGACGAGTGGTGCGCCACCGATCCGAACCGGCTGATCCCGCTGTCGATCGTGCCGATGTGGGACGCCCAACTCGCGGCTGACGAGGTACGCCGGACCGCCGCCCGCGGCTCACGTGCCATCACATTCAGCGAGAATCCGGCGGCGCTGGGCCTGCCTTCGTTCTGGTCGAGCGACTGGGACCCGCTCTTTTCGGCGCTGGAGGAGACCGGGAATCCGCTCTGCCTGCACATCGGATCGTCCTCGCGGCCGATCATCCCGCACGCCGATGCGCCCATCGCCGAGATCATCTCGCTGCTCGGGCTGCTGTCGATGCAGGCACTGGTCGATCTCTTGCTCTCTCCACTGTTCGACCGCCACCCACGGCTGAACGTCCTGCTGTCGGAGGGCGGCATCGGCTGGGTGCCCTACATCCTCGAACGGCTCGAGCAGGTCTACGACCGCCACCGCCATCACAGCAAGATCAACGTCAGCGCATCGCCCATCGGAATCCTTCCGCGAGCACGTGTGGACCTGTTTCATCCGCGACGAGGCGGGCTTGGAAGCCCGGCACCGCATCGGCGTCGACAAGATCATGTTCGAGGCCGACTACCCGCATTCGGACTGTGTCTGGCCCAACAGCCGGACGGGGCTGGCCGAGCAATTGCGTGACGTACCCGAGGACGAGGCTCGTCTCATCGCGGGCCAGACCGCCGCGAAACTCCTGAGAATCTAAGAGATCAGGAGGCGTCGGCTCGCTCGGCAGGGCCGCTCACCCGACCCCGGCAGCACTCCCGGAATCCTCGGTCAGCAGGCCCCGGCGGCGCGCCACGGCGACAGCCTCGGTGCGGCCGGCGGCGTCGAGCTTGGCGAGGATGTTCGAGACGTGGACGCTGACCGTCTTCGCGCTGATGTAGAGCAGATCGGCGATCTGACGGTTGCTGCGGCCCTGTGCCACGAGCGCGAGCACCTCCTGCTCCCGGGCGGTGAGTTCGCGGCTGCGGTCGTCATTGTGGACCGGCAGCTGGTTGCCTCCGGATCGCAGCTCGGTCATCAGCGGCCGGGCGCCGAGCGCACGAGCCACCTGCATCGCCGCCGTCAGCTCGGCCTCGGCCCGGGCCGGCTCCCCGGCATTGCGCAGCGCTCGTACCAGGCGGGCCCGCGAACGCGCCGCCTCGAAGACGTGGCCGTAGCGGTCGAACGCGTCGACGGCGGCTTGCCACGCCTCCACCATGACCGCGGGCGGCACCCGCTGCGCATCGTCAGCCGCGCAGAGCCACTCCAGCCGCAGCTGCTCCGCGTGCACCCGGGCCAGCCACGCCAGCGTCTCAGGCCCTCGACGGGCGGCCCTGTCGGCAGCCTGGAACGCCGTCTCCTGCAGCAGTCCGCCGCGCTCGATCAGGTCAGCCCGCTCAGCTGAGCCCGCCTGCCGCGCCGCCGTCCCCAACTGGCCGAGCAGCAGGCCGCTGAGCCGGATCCGCGCCTGGAAGAACGAATCCACCCAGAGCTTGCCGACCAGCTCGACGACCTCGTCGTGCACGGCGATCGCGGCGGCGAGATCACCGCTGTCGCCGTACAGATCGATCGCCGCCGCGCCGCACGTCACGGCGATGAAGCCCTCCCGATCCCAGGCGGGCCGCAGCCGCGGGAGCAGCTCCAGCGCGCCGGTCTCACCCCGGCCGGCCGGGACCGCCAAGCCCACCCCTCCGAGCATCGCCCGGGCGAACATCGGCGGATGCTCGGTGCGGACGTCGACCAGCTCCAGCGCGGTGTCCCACTCGCCCAGGATGTAGCTGACGACGGCGGCCATCGAGCGCCCGTCCAGGCCGAAAGGTGCCCACGGACGACGCATCCGCACCGCCCGGTCGGCGGCCTGCTGATAGGCCCCTCGCGCCTCTTCCAGCCGGCCCAGGTCATACAGCAGCGTGCCGAGGCCGTGGCTGCTGCGAAGCTCCGCGGCGACATCGGCCCCCTCACGAGCCTGCGCGATGCTGGTGCGCAGCGACTGCTCGGCCTGCTCGGCACGGTCGGGCTCGAGGTCGGGAGTGAGCCTCGCCAGCGTGGTGGTCGCATCCGCCAGCACGGCCGGCAGGTTCAGGGCCGTGGCCATTTCGGCGGCGGACGTCGCCCAGCGCCAGGCCTCCTCCTCGCGGGCACGGACCCGGTTGGCCCTCGCGTGGGCGGCCAGGATCCGGGCACGCAGCGGCCCGACGTCGGGAACCAGCTGCAGCGCTTCGGTCGTGTATTCGAGTGCGTCGATGGGCGAGTCGTCCAGCAGCGCGGTGCTGGCGACGGCGTGCAGCAGCCGGGCCCGCTGCTGCGGATCGGCGTCCGGTGGCAGCTGGTGCAGCTGCTCTTGAACCAGGGCCAGCGCGCGGTGCAGGGTGCCGGCGGCGATGGCCGCCTCGTTGGCCCGCAGCGCGACCTCGACCGCATCGATTCCCTGCTCGGCCGCGACCCCCGGCTGGGCGAGCAGACCGAGCGCCATCTCGTAGTGACTCGTGGCCTCGGCGGGCCCGCCGACCGTCATCGCCTCATCGCCGGCGCGGATCGCGGCGTTCAAGGCCGTGGCAACGTCGTTGGCCGCAAACGCATGGCGAGCCAGCTCCGCCGCGGTGCCTTCGGCCCGACCCGATCGCAACACGTCGGCATAGGCCTGATGCCACCGGATCCGCTCGCCGGGAAGCAGGTCGTCGTAGATCGCCTCGGCGAGCAACGCATGGCGGAACGCGTAACCCTCCGGCTGCGCGACGAGCAGCCCGCGGTCGACCGCCGAACGCAGCGCCAGGTCCAGATCGGGGCCGTCGGGTCCGATGACCTGAGCGAGCAGCGCATGGCCGACCCTGCGGCCCGCGACCGACACCGCGCGCAGGACAGTTCTCGCATCGGCGTCGAGCGCGTCGAGATGGACGAGCAGTAAATCGGCCAGATCGGCCGACAGCATCAGCTGGCCGCGCCTGGCGGCCACGACCAGTTCCTCGACGAAGAACGCATTGCCTTCCGCGCGGCGCACGATGCTGCGCAGCGACGTTTCGGGCAGTCCTTCAGGCTGCAACTCGTGCACCATCGCCAGCACCGCGTCGTCGGGCAGCGGGGCGAGATACAGGCGCGAGACATCCGGGAGACGGCCCCACTCGGCGGCATCGGCGCGCAGCGGATGGCGGCGGTGCAGATCATCGGCACGGTAGGAGACGACCACCGAAACGGCCTCGGGTGGCTGCCGGGTGAAGAGAAAACGCAGCAGATCACGCGTCGAAGGATCGGCCCAGTGCACGTCTTCGATCACGAGCAGAACAGGGGCGCTGCGGGCGGCCAGGCGCAGGGCGCCGTGCACCGCTTCGAAAAGCTCCTCCCGGGTGTGAGCGCCCTGGCGATCGCCCTCGTTGCTGGCGGTGATGAGGCGCTTTCCGGGAAGCAGCCGCGCCAGCGCAGGCGCGTCCTGCAGCAACGTGTCGCTCAGCGTCGGGGCATCGCGCGCCAGCCGGCCGAAGACTTCGGAGAAGGGGACGTACGGGAGCGAGTCGCCGGCGAAATCCAGGCAATGACCAACGAGGACATGCCAGCCCGACTCCCGCGCCCGGCCCGCCAGCTCCGTCAGGATCCGGGTCTTGCCCACCCCCGCATCGCCGGCGAGCAGCACCGCGCCGCCCCGGCCGGGACCGTCACTCCCGAGCCCGACCAGGCGCATGAGGGCGTCGAACTCCTCGGCGCGCCCGACCAGGCTGCGAGCCTGAGGCGACGGTTCTACGGTCATGAACCCATCTTGGCCCGAACGTCCTAGGACACCACGTCGATTAATCGGCCTCAGAGGACCGGCCTAGGCACGGCGCCGCGTCCTGGATAGGAAGAAAATCGGATGTCAGAGCCCTCCTTAGCCGCGCAGATTCACTCTCATGAACAGCGAACTGCACCAGTACCCGGCGGCTCTTTACTCCTCCGTCTCCGAGATGGGATATCGCAGCGAGCGCTTCACCGGTGAGGTGCTTCGCTCCGACGGCGGCCTCCCGCGAGGCGCCCACCGGCGTCCGCGCCTCAGCCAGCTCCGGCTCCGACTGAGCCGCGCGGGCCGGCACTCGACCCCGGAGACCACCGCGCGCGGCGCATCCTGGGCCCACCACCGCACCCCGGTGGTGCGGCACGCACCGCAAGCACACGCACGGTGACCTAGGCCGCCGCGGCGGCTAGCGGGAAGGCCCGGTCCGAATCGGACCGGGCCTTTCACATGAAAACCCGCGACCCCGCAGCCGACCCCTTGTAGCCTGCTGCAAAGCTGCTGCTGATCGCGGGGAGGGCGGCTGCCGATGATGCTGTGGCCCGGCCCGGGCGCGCTGGACGCTGCCCCGCTCCGTCTCTCCAACCATCACTCACCGTTATGAAAGCTGCGCGTGGTGAGTTCGTCCTCGTCGGTGGATCAGGGCCCGTCGGGCGCCGGCTGATCGCCCTGCTGTCGGCGGCCGGTGCCGACATCACCGTGATCGACCCGGTGCCCCCGCACCCCGATGACCCGCACCGGGTGACCTGGCTGCCCGGCGATCTGCTCAGCGACGACATCAGCCTTCCCCCAGGGGTCGTCGTCCTGCTCCTCGGCGAGGGCGAATCCCCGCGCTGGCCTTGGCGGGCGCCCCTCGAGGTGGCAGTGCCGACCGCGCGGCTGCTGCCGGCGCTCGAAGGCCGCGACGTGGTCCTCCCGCTGTGGGACGCCTGCCCCCCGTCGACGGTCGCCGGCCCCGGCGAGGAGGACCTCACCGACTGGTGCCGGCGGCTGACGACGCTCACGAACAAACGATGCGATCGCGCGTCCGTCGCGGGGATGTGCCGCGAACTCGTTGACGCGCTTGCGGGCGATGCCGCGATGCGCCGTGCGTTGGCCGCGCAGCGCGTTCTGCTCGTGTCCGCAGAGGCGCGGCTGCGGGACCTGAGGACGGTTGCGGCGCCCGAGCTGTCAGAGCTGCCGGAGCTGCCGGAGGACACCGATGCGTCGGCCCACGCGTGGGCCCGCGCACTCGCGCGGGTGCTGCTGGGCAGCTGCGGTGCGGCCGCTGACATGCCCGAGCCGGCGGTCTCCAGCGAATCGCTGTTCCACCCGCCCCTTCCCGTGGTGATCCCGCCGCGGCCTGCGCTGCCCGACGTGGTGGCCGCGCGGCAGCAGGAAGCCATGTGGAGCGGTCAACTCAAGGCCGGCAACGTGTGGGGGAACCGCTGCCTGCACGAGCTCCGCGCGCATCTGCAGCTCGGGGCCGATTACGAGCTGCTGCTCACCACATCGGGCACGGCCGCCCTCGAGCTGGCGATCGTCGCGACCGCCGGACCCGCCGTCCCCGGCGCCGTGGCGTTGCTGCCCTCTTTCACGTTCCGGGCGACCGTCGACGTCCTGCTGCGGCTGGGCTACGGGATCCGCTACGTCGACGTCAACCCGTTCACCTGGACCCTGGACGCCGCAGCGCTGGCCCGCGCGCTCGATGACGAGCGGGTGCGGCTCGTCGTGGCTGTCGACACGTTCGGAAATCCCTGCAGCTACGAGGCTCTCGGGCCGCTCTGCGCAGCGCGCGGGGTGACCCTGGTGGCCGATTCCGCCGCCGGCTTCGGCAGCAGATACCGCGGCCGTCCCGTGGGGCAGCAGGCGGACGCCCACTCCTTCTCGATGAGCTTCGCCAAGGTGCTCACCGCCGCCGGAGCCGGCGGAGCCGTCACCTTTCGCCGCGACACGTTGCGGGTCGACCTGTCCGACTGGACCGGCTCGCAGCTGATGAACGAGATGCACGCCATCGCCGCGCTCGACCAACTCGCGGTCCTGGACCGGATGGTGGCGGTCAGAGGAGAGGTCGCCGCTGCGTATGCCGCGGTGCTGCAAGGGCTTTCAGGGATTTCGACGCAGCAGGTGGCTCCCGGTGACGTGCACAGCTACGTGCATTACGTGGCCCGGGTGCCTGAGCGTGACGCGTTCGCCGGGCGGCTTGCCGAGTTGGGCGTACTCACCAAGCCTTACTTCCCGGCGCAGCACCGCCATCACGCGGGCGCTCTTCGGGGCGACCGGCTTCCCGTCACCGAGCAATTGGACGCCCAGGCACTGGCGTTTCCCACCTCGTCCGAGCTCACCGAACGGCAGGTGCAGCGAGTGCAGCGCGCGCTGCAGATCGCCGTCGCCGATGTCGTGGATGCTGGTGCGCCGCACGCGTTCGCCGCTGGGGACGAGGCGAGGGACGCGTGAGCACCGTCGACGGCAGCCGTTCAGCAGCGCCGGATCGTTCAGCGGGCACCGTCCTGCTCGTGTCGAGCAGCGGCGGCGTGCTGCTGGAGTTGCTGGCGCTGCGCCCGTGGTGGAGCCGGCATCAGGTCGCCTGGGCGGCCGTACGGGCACCGGACACCCAGGCGGCGCTGGCGGGATGTCAGGTCTCGTGGCTGCCCGAACTGTCCGCCGGCCGGCCAACTGCACTCCTGCCGGCACTGCTGGCGGGCCCGGCGGATCCTGCGACGCCTCCGGCCGACGCTGATCGTCTCGGCCGGCTCCGGACCGGCCATTCCCTTCTTCCTGATCGCCGCAGCCACAGGCATTCCGACGTTTTGGATCTCGACCCTGAACGTCTCCGGCCACGCGGGGATGGCCGCCCGGATCTGCGCCCGGCTCGCGTCGCGCGTGCTGGTGCAGCGGCCCGTCCAGCGCGAGATGCACCCGGGCGCCGTCCTGATCGGCGAGCTCTACTGATGGAGCGGCTCGACATCGTCGTGACCGTCGGGATGGGGCGGTGGCCGTTCGATCGGCTGCTGACGGCGGTGGCGCCGCTGTGCGCCGAGCACGACGTGTTCGCCCAGACCGGCCCGTCGATGCTGGCGCTGCCCTGCGAGCAACGGCCTTACGTCACACCTGAGGAGCTGTCCCGCCGGCTGGAGCGCGCGGATGTCGTCATCACCCATGCCGGCAACACCGTGCGGCTGGTCCAGCGCATGGGCAAGGTGCCCGTCACCGTCGCGCGCGAGCGTGCCCGCGGCGAGATGGCCGACGACCATCAAGTCACCTTCCTGCGGGCAGAAGAAGCCGGACGCCGGGTCTGCGCGGTCTGGGACGTGGAAACGCTCGGAGCCGTCGTTGCCAAGCACGCGCGCTCCCGGCCCGTCCTCGCTCCGGAGGCGCTGGACCCCGCTGCTGATCCGGTAGGCGTGGGCCGCGCGTTCGACCGGATGTGGGCCACCGTTCGCGACAACCCTTTCCGGCACCATCCGACCCGGCGCTACGCCTACGCCTGGGAGCAGCTGACCGGCGACGAGCTGCCGGGGCCGCACCTCGACATCGGCTGCGGCGACGGGGATTTCCTGGCCACCATCGCCGCCACGGGCCGCACGTGTGAGGGGGTCGATGTCCATCCCGGCTACCTGGCGCGCGCTCGCGAGCGGCACCCCGATCTGCCCACCCGTCAGGTGACGCTCACCGGGCCGTTGCCCTTTGACGGCGCGAGTTTTGCCTCGGTCGAGCCTGCTCGACGTCCTCGAACACTGCGCCGACGACGAGCAGCTGCTCCGCGAGACACACCGGGTCCTGCAGCCGGGCGGCCGGCTTGTTCTGACGGTGCCGGCGCGTCACCTCTTCTCGTTCCTGGATCCGGACAACGCCAAGTTCCGCCTGCCGCGCGTGCACCGTGCGGTCTACTCCGCGCGCTTCGGCGCGGCCACCTACCACCAGCGCTTCGTGGATCCGGCCGACGGGCTCATCGGCGACATCGCCATCGGACGCGGCGAGCACACCAACTACCGCCCCGAGGCTCTGCTCGAAACCCTGCAATCACAGGGATTCGGCGTCCGCGATGTATCGGGAGCCAACTTCTTCTGGCGGCTCCTGCACGGTCCGCGCCTGCTAGCGGGGCAGCGGTTGGCAGCTGCGCTGGATCGGGCACTCCTGCTCGACGGGCGAATGTTCAAGCGCGCCAACCTCTTCCTGACGCTGGAGAAGGAGGGTCGATGAGCCGGCTCGCTGACCTGACCCGCCTCAGCGCATTCTTTCTCGCCCTCGCCTGCAAGGAACACCTGAAACCCGACCTGCACGTGCGCCCCCTGGTGGCCGAGCTCTTCCTGACCGAGAACTGCAACCTGCGCTGCGTCAGCTGCGCCTGCTGGCGCACCAACACCAAGGACGAGCTGAGCACCGCCGAGTGGAAAGACGTCCTCGAGCAGCTCGCGCAGGAGCGCATCTACAAGGTCAACTTCACCGGCGGTGAGCCGCTCATGCGCCGCGACGCGATCGAGCTCATGCAGCACGCGACCGGCCTCGGCATCCGGCATCTGCACCTGAACACCAACGCCATCCTGCTGACGCCGCCCCGCATCACCGACGTACTCGACGCCGGCGTGCGCAGTTTCAACATCTCCGTCGACGGCACCCGGGACAAGCACGACCTGATCCGCGGAAGGGACGGCGCGTTCGACACCACACTGAGCCATCTGCGCGCGCTCGCCGACCAGGGCCGCCGTCTCGGCGTCAAGATCCGGATGAATTTCACGGTGATGCGCGACAACGTGAGCGCCTTGCCCGAGGTCGCGCGGCTGGCCCAAGAACTCGGCGTCCGGCTGTACCTGAACCTGGCGACCGACCACACCTTCCTCTTCGTGCACGAGCAGGTCACCGAACAGGCTCGGGTAAAGGACCAGGCACTCGAGGGCGTCCTGCAGGAACTGGAAATTCTGGCTCGCCGCGACCCGCGCCATCTCCCGCGCTACTCCGATCTGCGCTACATACCGAGGCACTTCGCCGACGTGCTGCAGGCAGATCTGCCCTGCGCCGAGTCGCAGCTGAAACTGATGATTCATTCCCGCGGGGAGATCGGCGGGTGCTGGGGCCACGCGGCCGGGATGTCCATACGGGAGAGGCGAATTCACGACGTGATCGCCAGCCCCGAATATCGCGACGAGCACGAGAAGCTCTTCCGCAAGGAATGCGTCGGCTGCGGCAGCAACTACAGCCTCAACCTGCGCTGGCGGCCCCGCACCTATGTGGACGACATGCTCTGGCGCCGGGGACGCCGTTCGCTGCTCGACGAGCTCGCGACAGCCGGACGCGATGGTTGAGTCCATCGGAGGCCCGCTTGCGATCGCGGGCAGTGCTCCGCTCTACGACGAGCTGGCCGACGACTACGACACCCACTTCGCCGTAGCCCATCGCGCTGCCTACGACCGCCTGGCGTGGGAGCTGATCGTCCCCGAGCTGCCACCCACCGGTTCCACCATCGTCGACGTCGGCTGCGGAGCCGGACGCTGGTCACAGCGGCTCTCGGCGATGGGCTACCGCGTGATCGGAATCGAACCCGCACCGCGAATGGCCGCTGCTGCCCGCCGCGGCGCCAGTTCCGGCGTCACGATCATCGAGCAGCCGATGGAGACCGTCGAACTCGCCGCGGGCAGTGTCGACGCCGTACTGGCGATGGGCTCGCTGCAGTACTCGGCCGATGTGGAGCAAACGCTGGCGCGCCTGGTCGATTGGGTACGGCCGGGCGGCTGCGTCGCGGTCCTCGTGGACTCGCTCGTCGGCCTGGTCGCCGAACTCGCGGCGCGCGGCGACCAAACGCAGGCCCGCGAGCGCCTGCGATCCCGGCGCGGGACCTGGACCCAGCACGGCCGCAGTGCCGATCTGCACCTGCTCGACGCGAGGTCGCTACGAGCGGCGTACGCCGCCGCCGGCATCCATCAGGTCGACATCCGGGGCTTGCTCGTGAGCTGGACTCTGCTGGGCCGCGAGCGGTTCCTCGAGCAACTCGCGGACGACCCCGACGGCCAGTTCGACCTCGAACGGGAGTGGGCCGCGCACGACGAGCTGGCCGATCTGGGCAAGCAACTGCTCGCGGTGGGACGCCGCTCGGGCTGAAGAGGTCTAAGGGTGCGCCTGCGGGCACGTCCCGAGCGTCGGATTCTTGACCGTCCCGTCGGGCATGAGCGTGTCGCAGAAGGTGGCGCCGTCGAGATCGGCTCCGGTCAGGTCAGCCCGGATCAGCGTGGCGTCGGTCAGGTTGGCCCCGCGCAGGTCGGCGCCGCGCAGGTCGGCCCCTTCGAAGCTCGCCTCGAAGAGGTCGGCCCGGGTGAGGTTCGCCGCCCGCAGGTCGGCGCCGGCGAAGACGACGAGCCGCCCGTCGGCATCGGCGAAGCTGGCCGCCCGCAGCCGGGCGCCGAGAAAGTTGGCCAGGCTCAGTTTCGCGCCGCTGAAGTCGGAGCCTTGGAAGGAGGCGTTGACCGCCGCCGTCCCGCCCAGCCGGATGTCCTTCAGCCGAGCGTTGTTCGCCTGACCGAAGGCGATGCTGCCGAGGTAGAAGTTGGCGCCCGACAGATCTGCCCGGTCCAGCTTCGCGTAACCGAGGAATCCCCCTTGCAGATCAGCATTTGCCAGGTGCGCTCCCGTGCACGTCACGAAGGCCTGAATGCGGCAGCCGTTGACCTTCGTGCCCGCCTGCGCTTGGGTGCCGAACACCAGCGCACTGATCGCGCCGAAATAAGGGCTGCTCGCCGGGACCGAGAGGGGCGGACCGCTGAGCGGCTCAGTGGCTCGCTGCCCCGGGCACAACCCCTTGCGCGGGCTGCGTACCGTGCCGTTCGGCATGAGGGTGTTGCAGAACGAGGCACCGTCCAGACGCGCACCGTCCAGTGTCGATCCGGTCAGGTCCGCGTTCGCCAGGTTCACGTTGCTGAGGTCTGCGCCGCGCAGGTCGTCACCGTTGAAGTCGGTGTCCGAGAGGTTCGCCCCGGAAAGGTGCGCGCCGCGAAGGTTCGATCCGATCACGGAGCCGAAGTTCGCATCGAGGCCTTGCAGATCGGCATCTTCCAGATCGGAATTGGCGATGCTGCTCAGGCGAAGCGTCGCGCCCCGCAGGGACAGCCGCTGGGCCGATGCCTCCTGGATCTCCACCGCGGTGAGCACCGTCCCGCTCATGTTCGCGTCGGTCAGCGTGGCGTGGGTGAACCCGGCGAAGGCGAGCGTGGCCTCGCTCAGATCCGCACCGGTCAGATTCGAGTAGTCGAACAGGGCGCCCTGCAACTTGGCCTGGTGCAGATCGGCTCCGGGGCAGCTCGTCTCGGGTTTCACCACGCATCCGGCGATGGTCGTCCCGTACTCGATGCTCGGTGCTGCGGCGGCCTGCACCAGCGGGTAGTACGGGTTGGCGGTCGTCACCACGACGCTGCCGGTCGTGGGGAGCGCTGACGCCGGCGCGGAGCTGGGAGCGGACACATCGGAAGGTCCCGTCGTGACGGCACTGCAGGCGCTTACCGCCAGCACCAGCAGGGCAGCGGCGAGTCCCCACCGGCCGCGCCGGATGCGCGACGGGAGCCCCCGGCGAGTGGCAATCGGGCACATGTCTTCCCTGTCGGCACTGCTGCGGCTCGGTCGAGCAACAGCAGCAGCTTTCGGCGCCGATACAGGGCCGCCGCTCGGGCGGTGGAGGCGACGGGGCAAACTTCCCTGCGACTGAAGTAAGTGAGCGAGACAGGAGAAACCATGGCGGACGAACTGGTGCTGATCGACTACCCGCTCCCCCACGTGAAGCGGGTGACCCTGAACCGTCCGGAGAAGCGCAACGCGCTGTTCCACCCGTTGCGCGGCGCCATCATGGACGCGCTTCGCGAGGGCGACCTCGACAACAACATCAAGGTGATGATCGTGCGCGGCAACGGGCCGTCGTTCAGCGCCGGTTACGACCTCGGCGGCGGCAACGAGGGCCTGGAGTACCCGCACTACACGGCGCCCGGCGAGGGACAGTGGCCGCGCCACGTGACGGACACCTGGATGAGCATCTGGGACATGTCCAAGCCGGTCATCGCCCAGGTGCACGGCTACTGCCTGGCGGGCGGCAGCGAACTGGCGACCGGATGCGATCTCATCTACATGGCCGACGACGCCCAGATGGGGTACCCCGCGGTGCGTTTCGGCGTGCCCGACATGCACTTCCACCCGTGGTTTCTCGGGATGCGCAAGGCGATGGAGATGTTCATGACCGGCAACTCGGTCAACGGCGTCGAGGCCGTTCGCTACGGCTGGGCCAATGCGTCGTTCCCGCTGGAGCAGCTCGAGGGTGAGGTGCTGAAGCTCGCCGAGCAGATCACCAAGCTTCCGCTCGACGTGCTGCAGCTGAACAAGCGGGCCATCCACCGCCAGATGGAGGCCATGGGTATTCGTGACGGCATCCGCGCCGGCACCGAACTGTGCGCCCTCGGCACCCACACCCAGTCGATGGCCAACTTCGTCGCGTCGATCCGCGACAACGGGCTCACCGGCGCGCTCGACCGCCGCGACAGCCAGTTCGGCGATTACCGCACGACCGACCGGGAAGGCCTGCCGAGCGACGCCGGCCAGCCCGACGCCGACAAGCCGTCCGGATCGATCAACTACGCCAGCTGATCCAGGGCGGGTCGGGTCGCGCTGCAGTTCTTCAACGGCAGTGCGGCCCGGTCCGCCGGCTCAGCTGACGACGGCTGAGGCCACCGCGAGGAGTCGGTCTCCGGCTCCGGCATCGGTCACCTTGACCTCGATCAGGGCCGTGCCGTCTCCTGTGGTGAGCACTCGCGGTATGGCCCTCGCCGGACCGGCGCGACCCGGCGCCAGGAAGCGCACGGTCGTGTCGGCGACGCGCACCGCGCGTCCGAGCGCCGCAGCGCCCGCTGCTTCGGCCGAGACGTCGACGAGGCATGCCGTCACTCCGCCGTGCAGGATCCCCCACGGATTGCGCAACCAGCTGCCGATCTCGACCTCGACGGCGCCGCCTTCGGCGACCCGGAAGCCCAGATACTCCGGCAACGATTCGGCCGCGACGGGCTCGGTAGGGGCATGCAACCGCCGCACCCCGATGGGGACCTCGAGCATGGTGCGGTCGAAGTCGAACGGGAACGGCCGCCCCGTACACGTTCCGCCGCCGACGATGCAGCCTGTGCTCTCGTCGTTCAGGGTGAACGCGGAGACGGCGGTGGTGGCTCCGGCGCGCAGCACTTCGGCATCGACCCGCACCGGGCCGTCCTTCACCGGGGTGACCAACCGGAGGTCGACATCGGTCGTCACCACCCAGCGGTCGTCCGCCAGCACGGTCACGCCCATCGCCAAACCCGTTGCTACGTCGACGGAATAGACCAGCGGACCGATCCGAACATCACCGTGGGCGTCGCGCAAGTCATCACGGACCTGCAGCCAGGTGCTGACAGCTGACTCACCGGTCCGTATGGATTCCGTCGCGAAATAACCGGCGAGACGAGCGCCCTGCCCCAAGCCCTGCGACTCTTCCACCGACACCCCAACAGCATAGGTGGGTGCCCGCACGTCGCGGCCTGAAGGGTTGACACAATGCCGCGATGCACGAGCAGCCGGCGGCCCCAGCGCTGCTGCACCTGCAGTGCGATCTGACGCCCGACCTGCGTCCGATGCTGGCCCGGTGGTGGGAGGACTTCCATCACGCCGAACTCCTGACGCTTCCCGGGTTCCTGTGGGCCAGGCGCGGGCACCTCATCGCCCCTGAGGGCAGTGCACCCATCATCGCGATGTACGGGATCGGCGCCCCAGCTGCTGCGGATCAGCCGCGGCCGCCGCATTTCACGCTGATGCCGAGCGAGCTCGACGGCAAGGTCACCTTCCACCGACGCATCCTGCAACGGACCTCTGGGCTCGGCGGCGCCACCGAGCCCGTTGGTAGCGCCTTCCTGCAGCTGCTTCGCCCTTCCTCTGATCGGGAAGAGACGGTTCCGGAGACGACGGCGCGACTACGTCAGTGGCCCGGCGTGCTGGCGGTCTCCAGCTGGCGCAGCGCCGTCACCACCGCCGAATCGACGCCCCACACCAGCCGCGAGGAGGTGGTCCACCTTCGCGAGACCGAGTTGATCCTGGCCGAGCTGAACGTCGACGATCGTCAGGTGTGGCAAATGCTCGCCCGAGCCGGCGATGAACTCCCCGGCTGGGATGCCACCGCCTACCGGCAGGCGTATCCCGCGCAGGGAGTGCTGCTCCCGGTCCTGCCGGGCTGAGATGATGGGCGCGTGGCGGCGACGCGGGAGACCGGTGGGCAGCGTCGCCTGATCGAGGCGGCCATCGACTGCATCCTCGAACAGGGTTTCTACCGCGCCAGCACGAATGCGATCGCCGAGCGCGCCGGCGTCACCTGGGGCGTCATCCAGTACCACTTCGGCACGCGCGAGAGCCTGATGCTCGCCGTGCTGCAGGAGGCGGCCGGCCGGCTGCAGGAGACCCTCGCGACGGCGAATGTCGACGCGGACTCACTCAGCGGGCGACTCGAGCAACTCTTCGAAATCCTCGCCAATTACTACGGTCAGCCCAGCTTCATCGCGTTCACCGAGGTCCAGCTGAACCTCTCCCACGATCCGCGCACCGCCGAAAGCACTCGCGAGAACCTGATGCGGATCAACGAGCCGGTACGCCTCGAACTCGACCGGCTGATGTCTCAGGTGCTGAGCGAGACGTCCGCGGACTCGCCGGAGATCCGCTCGCTGATTTTCCATGTCCTGCGCGGACTCTCGATCAGCGAGGTGATGCTCGGCTCCCAGCCCTGGGACACCCCGGCCGCGCCCCGATTCCGCTATCTGCACGACCATCCCAAGCTGGCGGCCGAGGCGCTGAGCCTGCTCATCGAGGCCCGTCGGCCCGGCCCGGGCTAGGCCATCGCTGCCTCGGCGGCCGGCTCGCGATCGCGGCGGCGCAGCAGCCTGCCGCCGTGCACCCCGGTCTCCTGATCGTCCTCGACCGTGACGGAGCCGTTCACCACGACGTAGTGATAGCCCTTCGCGCGCTGGACGCGGCGCCACTCGCCGCCTGGCAGGTCATACGCGATTTCACTCGGCAGCACCTGAAGATTCTCGAAGTCGTAGACCACGATGTCGGCCGGCGCCCCTTCGCGGATGACACCCCGATCGGTGAAGCCGGCGACCGCGGCGGGTAGCGCGCTCAGCCTCCAGTGGACGTCTTCCAGGCTCAGCATGTGGTTCTCACGGACCATCTTCACGATGCTCTCGGTCGGGTAGCGACCGGCGGTGAGGAACTTGGTGTGAGCACCACCGTCGGACACCCCGAGCACGACGTACGGATCGTCGACGATCTCCTTCAAGTGGACCAGGGAGACGTTGGGCGGGTTCGCGAAGAAGAGCGTTGCCAGGTTGTCGGCGACCGCGATGTCGATGAGCGCGTCGACGGGATCCTTGCCCGTCAGCTCGGCGACTTCGGCGATGGTCAGGTTCTCGTACTGCTTGGTTTCCGGCGTGCGGGGTCCGAGCACGGTGATGCCCTCGATCGGACCGGTCGTGGTACGCGGCCGCGTCTCGCGTAGAGCCGCCCGGCGCGCCGGATCGGCGAGTTTGACCAGCCTCTCGCGGGCAGTTCCGGTGGTCGCCTCGGCCCAGGCTTCGATGTCGTCGAAGAGGTTCCAGTCCTCGAGCGTGAACGTGTAGCCCGCGTCGGTGGTCAGGCCCTGGCCGTAGACGGGGATGCCGCGTTCCCGGCATGACCGCAACCATTTCAGCGCGCCGCGATGGATGTTCGGGTTGTCGTCATGAGCGATCACCACGTTGTAAAGAACCGGACGGCCGCTGCGGATCGCCAGTTCCTCGTAACAGGCAGCATCGTGTTTCGGGTTGCCGCTCTGCAGCGTCATCTGGATGAAGCCCTCGCCCCGCTCCCGCAGGACGTCCGCGAGCACGTAGCAGGTCTCGTCGTGCATCACGTCCGACACCATGGGCGTGCCGTCCCAGTCACGCTGCACCGCGGAACCACCCGACGGCAGCAGCCTTTGCGCCGACCAGCCGCTCGCCCCCGCGTCCATCGCCTCGTGCAGCAACCGGGCCATCTCGTCGTGCTCGGCATGGGTCGGCAGGCGCCCGGCCTTCGCGTCCTCGTAGCCGAGCACCCAGACCAGCAGCGGCCCGACGGGGACGTAGGGAAGGATGTTGATGCCCTTGGGCGTCGCCTGCAGCGCGTCCAGGAACTCGGGGAAGCTCACCCACGACCACGGCATGCCCGCCTGCATCGACGCGTAAGGGATCGCCTCCACGCGGGTCATCGAACGCATCGCCCGCTCGCGGTCATCGGGGCGCACCGGCGCGAAGCCGAAGCCGCAATTGCCGATCACCGCCGACGTGATGCCGTGCCAGCTGGAGATGCTGCAGTACGGATCCCAGAAGACCTGCGCGTCGTAATGCGTGTGAAGGTCGACGAAGCCCGGCGCCACGACCAGGCCATCGGCATCGATGACGCGATCTGCCGTCGCGTCGTCGAGCAGGCCGATGCGGGCGACGCGGCCATCGGTGATGGCGACATCAGCGCGGCGGCGGGGCAGCCGGGTGCCGTCGACGAGCAACCCGCCCCGGATCAGTAGGTCGAAGTGTGGACGCATCGGAAGCCTTCCTTCAGGGAGCCGTCGCTTCCATAGTTCTTACTATAAGAGCGAGGTGCTGCCCCTCGCGTCAAGGGGCTCCGCAGCCGCAGTTACTCTCATCGCCGCAAAGGGATCAGCCTGCCCAAGGGAGCCACCAGTGAGCGATTACGACGTACGGATGGTCGTGCTGTCCACCGACGACCTCGATGAATCCATCCGCTTCTACAGCGACACCCTCGGCATGAAGCTGAAATTCCGCGATGGCGCGCACTACGCCGCACTCGACGGCGGCTCGATCACGCTCGCCCTGGCTACGGCCGTGGACCACCCCCTCCCGGGGCACGTTGTCGTCGGCATCAAGACCGCGGATGTCGACGCCGCCGCGAAGGCCATCGAAGCTGACGGAGGCGCGATCGTCAGGGCCCCGTACGACGACGCGCACGAGCGCCGGGCCGTCGTCTACGACCACAAAGGCAACGGGCTGGTCTTCTACAGCCCGCTGGGGCGCTAGCCAATGCAGATCGGCGTCCTGGGTGCCGGTGTCATGGGTGCCGGCATTGCTCAGGTGATGGCAGTAGCCGGCCACGACGTGGTGTGTCACGACGTGTCGCCGCAAGCGCTGGAGGCGGCGCGCAGCGAGGTCGACACCGGTCGCTTCGGTGTCCGCAGTGCCGTCGCCCGCGGAAAGCTGACGGACGAGCAGGCCGACGCGGCGCTCTCGCGTATCGACTTTGCGGCCGACGTCAACTCGCTCTACGAGACCGACCTCGTCATCGAAGCGGTGCCGGAGCGACTCGACGTCAAGGTCGCCGTCATGCGAGACCTCGACCGCAAGTGTTCGCCCCGAACCATCCTGGCGTCGAACTCGAGCGGCTTCTCGATCGCGGGCCTGGCTGCGGCCACCGACCGGGCGGATCGGGTGGTCGGCTGGCACTGGGCCTCGCCGGCGCCCGTGATGAAGCTCGCCGAGATCGTCCGCGCGCCGTCGACGTCGGATGAGACGGTCGAGACGGTGGTCCGGCTGGCGCGCGAAGCCGGTAAGAATCCCATCGTTGTCAAGGATTCGGCGATGGCGTGGGGGTACGTCGCCAATCGCGTGTACGGCGCGATGATCCGGGAAGCGATGCGGGTCGCCGACGAAGGCCTCGCCACACGCGAGGAGATCGACGCGCTCATGATCGACTGCTTCCGCTGGCCCAGCGGCCCTTTCGGCATGACGCAGGGGGCCACCTCAGGCTGGCGCTGACCGCCGTACGGACGCGCGGCGTCTACAGCGTCTCGGTGCCGGTGAAGGCAAGCTCGTCCGGCTTGCTCACGTATCGGTGCGGTTCGAGCGTGATGTCGGCGATCGCGACCGCCGCCGAGATCGGCCACGTCAGCGCGACACTCGCCGGCAGCCACGCGCCCGGCTCGAAGAAATCCACGACCGGCCGCACGCGCTCGGCTCGATTTGCTGTGTATTCGCAGTCGATTTGCACCAACCGCAGGCCTCGCGGCGTGTGCGCGAGCGCGATGGTGGTGGTGAAGGCGATGTCGCCGTTGCCGAGCGGGTCGGGATCGCGGCCGGTGACCGCGAGCACCGGGTGGGCGCCGATGCTCACCTCAGCACGCACCCGGTCGTAGCCGCGGTCGACGACGACCTCGCCGAGGGTCGCCGGGAATCCCCAGCTGGTGCGAAGCCCTTCGGCCGCAGCCGGATTGTCGGTCACACACCCCTGCACGAATCCGCGCGGACGCAACCCGCTGCGGCAGGCGACCCGGCCCTGGGCGAGCCGAAACGGTCCCCAGGGGCTTTGCGGGCAGTCCCAGAACTGGAACACGACAGACGGCGGGTTGGTCGGGTGCAGCCCGGGCGGCAGCGACGTCTCCCGTCCCCCGACCTGGATCTCGCTGATGAGCTGCAGCACGGCGGCGCCAGGCAGCTGCACCGGCTCGGTCGCGAACGCGTCCAGCATGGGCGGGTCCGGTACGAGATCACGCACGTCTGCCGTGCCGATCAACATGAGGTCACCCCCGTTCCCGGAATTGAGGCATGACCTCTTTGGCGAACAACCGCATCGATGCCAGCACCTGCTCCTGCGGGATGATCTCGAGGCCGTTGAGCAAGAAGTTGATGCCGGTCAGGCCCAGGGATTCCCAGCGTTTGAGCGCCGCGACGATGATCTCGGGATCGCCGACGCAGATCCCCTCGGGGATGCCGTATGCATCCCCCGGGCCACCGGTCTTGGCGCGGTCGGTCTTCGGCGCGAGGTTGCCGAGCGATTGATACGCCCGGGTCGGGTAGGCCTCGCGGGTCCACATCAGGTGGGAGTTGGTCAGGCCGAAGGCGCCCACCATTCCCATGCCCGCACGGGCGGCGGCCTTCGGATCCTCATGGCAGTAAAGGAAATTCAGCGTCGAGACCTCGCTGGTGACCACCGCACCGACCGGGTCGCAGCTCTGGATGCGGCGGAAGTACTCGTTGGTTCGCCGCTCCTGCTCGGCGTAGCCCGCCGCGGCGACACCGAGGCAGCCGAGTCCGCGTTCGGCCGCGTCGAGCTCGGTGCCGGGGCTGGTGACCGTGACCCACATCGGAGGGTGCGGCTGCTGCACCGGCTTGGGCAGGACGTTGCGCTCGGGCATGGAGAACGAGAGCCCGTCGTAGGAGAAGTGCTCCTGCGTCCACATCTTGGGCAGCACGCGTACGAACTCGTCCCACGTCTTCTTGGTCCGGTCCGGGTCGACGTTGAAGCCGCCGAGCTCGGTCCAGGTCGAGCTGCGCGCGGTGCCGACATCGAGCCGGCCGCGGGAGACGATGTCGAGCACGGCGCAGCGCTCGGCGATCCGGATCGGGTGATTCATCTCCGGCACGCAGACCACTGCTCCGTGACCGACCCTGATCCGCTCGGTCTGCGCCGCCACCGCTGCGAGAACGACCTCCGGAGCCGACGAGTGTGAGTACTCCTCCAGGAAGTGGTGCTCCACGCACCACACGTGGTCGAAGCCGAGCTCGTCGGCCAGCCGGGCCTGCTCGAGCGCATTGTGGAACACCGCGCTCTGCGCCTCGGTCGTGAACGGCCGCGGCGTCG
Source organism: uncultured Actinomycetota bacterium (assembly GCA_963731205.1). Lineage (GTDB taxonomy): Bacteria > Actinomycetota > Actinomycetes > Frankiales > Frankiaceae > DATAZK01. The sequence continues at coordinate 211,016 of CAVSUJ010000002.1, forward strand.
ACATCTCGAAGAAGATCCCGAATTTCATGGCGTACTCACGGCATTCACCCTGACACGACGCGATCGGCTACCGCGCACCGGCGTCCGGCACCGGCGGGCTGATGTCCACCACGTCGGCGATGTGGGTGAAACCGTGCGCGGCACCGCCCTCGAGCCTGGGTTCACCGCCGCGGACGACAGCGTGCAGCGACGCGTCAGGGCGGTAGTTCAGGAAGCTGAATCCGTCGGGACCGCCGGTGAAGGTGTAACGGCGATGGGCCTGGACGTAGAGGGTGTCTCCTGGACCGAGCGTGCTTCGGCCGAGCGTGATCTCCCCCGAAAGCACATGGATCAGCTCGTCCTGAGAATGGCTGTGCGGAGCCGAGACGTAGGGCCCGTCGCGTCCGGTCCGCATGAGGGTGATCCGGCAAGTGCGGCACGACGAATCGGCGTAGAACCGGGTGTCACGCCCCTCGCCGGAAGCGGCGTAGACGCCTGCCGGGCCCACGGCATGCACCACGTGACCACCGGCCGCAGGAGCGCCATTCGGTCCGTCTGCCGGCAGCTCCGGCGAGGTAGCTCCGAAGTGCAGCAACCGGCAGCCGGTCGTCGCCAAAACCTCAATGGATACGCCACTTTCGACGATCACCGCACCCCCGGCGGCGACCTCGGCGGCTCCGACACGAAGGCTTCCGGCGAGCACGTACACGGCCTCGTCGCCGTGCCGGCCCGCCCAGCGCAGCCGGCTGCCCGGCCCGACGGTGATCCGGTGAAGCCACAGTGAGACTCCGGACGGGCTGAGCAACCGCGCGTCCGAAGGCTCCCGGACGTCCCACGCCGGCGGTGGGTACGCGGCCGCCGGCGGCGCGTCGCGTTCGTGCGTGATCTGCAGGCTCGCCATCAGAGGCCCGCCGACTCGTTCACGCCATTCACCCTGAACCTCCCCCTGCGCCCGGATGCGGCTCCCAGTCGCACTCGCCTTGAGGAAGCCGGTGGAACGCCCGGCCGAGGGTATGGCGATCGGTGAGCGTCATCCACCTGCGCCAGACATCCGCGCGTTTGCCAGCCATCTCGCCTCCCGACACACCCCAGGTTTTCCTGATGCGAAAGCCGGCAGGCATTCTGGCCCGGTGACTGATGCAGCCGACGACGTGACCGCGTGGGTCACGGCGCTCGTGTGGCCGCAGCACGAGGGTCCGCCCACATTCATGGGCGACCTGTCGACGTACCGGCTCCGCCCGACGCAGTCGATCCGTCGGCAAGGTCTCGCGCTGAGCTGGACCGAGCCGCTGCGCGCCGAGGCCCCCGAACTGGACGCGGTCAGCGTCACCCTGACCAACACGTCCGGCTCGGTCTGGACACCCGACCCTGAGGACCACGGCTTCGTCCACGGCCACTTTCTCGACGACGACGGAAACAGCCCTGCCCATTGCTCTTTCGCGTACGGGCTCAGCCCGCACGAGTTCAAAGGCGTCTCGCTGGCCCCAGGAGAATCGCTGCAACTACCCGTCGCCTTCAGCCACGACAAGGCAGCCGCGCCGGGCAGCCACCCCATCGAAGCCATCCTGGTATCGCTGAACCTGCGCAGCCCCAAGGGCACGCTGGAGGTCGTGGCCGATTCCGACGAGACTCCCTGATCGAGGAGGACGGACGATGCCGAAAGCCATCAAGGGAAATGCCGGGCGAAAGCCGCCTGAGCCAGCGGCGACCCATTCCGACATCGACGATTGGTCCCGGCGGTTGGTGCCGGATCTGCAGCCCATCGTCCAGCGGTTGGATGACGTGATCCGAGCGACAGTGCCGGGCCTTCATTACGCCGTCAAGTGGAAGCGGGCGTATTACGGCCTGCCGAAGCTCGGCTGGATCATCGAGATCGCCGCGTACGACGTTTCCGTGAATGTGGTCTTCCTCGGCGGCGCCGATTTCGATTCCCCGCCCCCACTGGGAACGACCGACCGCACCCGGTACTTCAAGGTGACCAGCCTGGAGGAGGCGGAGCGCGCCGAGCTGCGACAGTGGATCGAGCAGGCGGGACGCACGCCGGGTTGGACCTGAGCCGACGGCTGAAGCCCGGCCCCGGCGTCTGAGCGTCCTTCAGCGGCGCCAGAAGAAGTGATGCGTGACCCCGCTCGGGCTCGGGATCCTCTCCAGGTGAAAGCGGTCGGTCAGCTCCTCTGGCGTCTCCCACAGCCGCTCGCCGCTGCCGAGTTGCAACGGCGCCACGGCGACGTGCAACGTGTCGATGAGGTCGGCGGCCAGGAACTCCCGCACCGTGGCCACACCCCCGCCGATGCGAACGTCCTTACCGTCGGCCGCCTCGAACGCCTGCGCCAGCGCCTCTTGCGGCGTCGCATCGACGAAATGGAACGTGGTGTCCGAAAGCGTGAACGCCGGCCGCACGTGGTGCGTCAGCACGAAAACCGGTGTGTGGAAAGGCGGTTCGTCACCCCACCAGCCCTGCCAGTCCTCGTTCTCCCACGCTCCGCGCTGCGGGCTGAACTTGTTGCGGCCCATGATCTCGGCGCCGATGTTGTTGGCGAAGTCACGCGCGCAGTAGTCGTCGAGACCGTAGGTGCCGCCGGGTTGCGTCCGGTTGGCGAAGTGAGCGGTCTTGAAGATCCATGACAGGAGCTCCCCCGGATTGGCATGGCCGAAGGGGTGCTCGAGGCTCTGTCCCTCGCCGGCGCCGAACCCGTCGCTGGAGACCCCGAAGTTCTGTACGCGAACGAGTTGCTTCATGACGCGGCTCCGGCAAGACCGAGGGCGGCGTACTGGGCCTGGGCCTCAGCGAAAGCATCCCAGTCCCAGGCGATCGGACGGCCCGCGAGGCATGGCTCCAGCCGGGCGAGAGAGGCGTGCAGCCCGACGACGTAACCGTTGTCGATGGCAGCGGAGGTGTCGGTGACGAAGTGGCTCAGCCGCAGGACACATCCGGCGTCGACAGCTTCGAGCTCCCACCGCATCACCGAACTGGGATCGACGTGGGTGTGTTCGAGCAGCACGGGTGGCTCGACGCGCAGGAACGTGCACGTGATCGTCATGGGCTCATCGCCGGTGCCGACGATCACCATCTCCCCGCCCACGCGCAGATCGACCGTGATGTCGGCGTCGAACGGCAGCCACCACTCCGACAGCCGCGCCGGGTTCGTGATCGCGTCCCAGACGTCACTGACCGGGTAGGCGAGCTGCCGTTCGAATCGGATGACCCCACCGTCGGCGGTGCGGTCCATGGTGCCGTCGTACAGGGCGGATTCCGGAGCTTTCATCGACTCTTCTCTTTCGAAGGAGGGGGGATCGGTACGGAGGTGCGCTTCAAGTGCTGCTCGAGCGCATCGAGCCGGCCGGCCCAGTGGGCGCGATAGGGCTCCAGCCACGTGTCCAGCTCCATCAGCGGCTCCGGGCGCAGCCGGTAGAACCGCCGCTGCGCATCACGGCGGACGTCGACCAGCCCGGCGTCGCGCAGCACCTTGAGATGTCGAGAGACGCCCGGCTGATGCATCCCGACCAGCTCGACCAGGTCGTTGACGGAGCACTCGCTGTCGCGGACCGCATCCAGGATGCGCCGCCGGGTCGGTTCGGCGATCGCGTCGAGGACGTCGAGAGCAGCGGGCACCCCTAGAACATATGCCAAGACATATATATGCGCAAAGAGATGTACAGTCCGGACTTTGAATTCTCAACGCCTTACCTCGCCGGGTCACTGGCGGCTTTCGGGCAACGGCCCGGCTACGCGGAACCGACCGCCAACCCTTTAGCCGACGAGAACGAGCCGACCTCGAAGGCCCAGCCGAGCCAGCTTCCTCCACCGCAGGTCCGTGGTGAGCAGGAAATCGGCATCGAGCTGTATCGCCGTCGCGATGACGAGTGCGTCAGGCAGCCGGAGAGCTGCGTAACGGGCGCGCAACATCGCGGCAGCGCGTGCGACCTTGCGATCTGCACTCGCGATGGAGATCGCCATGGCATCGAGGCCAGCATCAGCTCGAGCAACGACCTCGGGGCCTCGCTGCGCGGGTCGCACCAGGATTTCCGCGTACGCCGAAGCAGGGAGCACCAAGGCGTCACCCCGTTCGCGTCCTTCAAGCAGGGCATTGACGGCTGGCTCGTGATGCGCGTCCCCTGCATCGAGGCCAGCAATGACAACGCCGGCGTCCAGAACCGTTAAGCCCATTCGTCGCGAAGTGCGTCGAGATCGAAGCCGTCGTACACGCCCGTGAGCGCGCCGCTGAATTCATCAATCGGCTCGGCCACACGCTCCAGCACGACCCGCCCCGCACCGTCGGCACGAGCACGAAGCCGGTCGCCCGCCTGGAAGCCCGCCTCTTGCATGGCGTCAGCAGGGATCGTCACCTGGTGTTTGCTGCTGATGGCGGTGGTCCCGCGCCTACGGCGGTTCTTTACTGGGATATCCACGAGTAAAGAGTACGCCGGTGTGGGCCGTTACCACCAGGGGCGGCTGCCCGTATGTGCCGCAGTCCGTCATCAGGCCGTCCGGACGCATCATCCGAACGGCCTGATGGATATCTGATGGAACGTCGGTGGAGGTGGCGGGAATCGAACCCGCGTCCTTCGGTACCGCAACAGGTCTTCTCCGGGCGCAGCCTGATTTTCGACCTCGGCCCCACCAATCACTCAGGCGAGTTGGTGGTTGCCCAGTCGCTGTTTGATTTTCCGTCCACCCCCGCGACCGGGTTGGACGGTGATCCTCCTAGCGACGCCAGATCCTAGGCCGGAGGCACTCCTAGGCTGACGACTTAGCTACTCGCCTCAGGCGGCGAGAGCGTAAGCAGGCTGCTCAGAATTGGCAGTTGTTTCTTGAACGGATCGTTTACGAGATAACCGTTCATCCTCGGCCCGCTTCACCTGCCCCGACATCCGAAGTCGAAGCCAGTCACCCCCTGGTAGGAAAACCCTGCTGTTGAGCGAACATCCTCCCCCGCAGCAACGCTACGGCGGCTACCCATCTTCCCAGCTCATCCCCCCGGAGTCCAGCGGGTAACCCGGTCAGACCAGCCCGGCCACCGACGCCGCAACCAGGCCACCCAGCTCCCATACGTCCTCGCGCACCTGTTTGGTGAGCTGCCCCACGACCGTCAACGGCGGCCGCACAGCGTTCCACCGCAAGCCGCCGACGATCTGTTCGATCCCGCGGATCGCGCCGCCGGTGTCGTTGCCGCCGTGGACGTAGACCCCGTACGGGCGCCCGACGGTCGCCTCCAGGCACGGGTAGTAGATCTGGTCGAAGAAGTGCTTGAGGGCGCCGCTCATGTAGCCGATGTTCGCGGGCGTCCCGAGCAGGTAGCCGTCGGCCTCGAGCACCTCGGCGGCACCGCAGGCGAGCGCCGGACGCACGACGACCTCGACTCCCTCGACCTCGCCCACCCCGCGCTTGGCCTCCTCCAACAGTTCCTGCATCGCCGGCGAGGGCGTGTGGTGGACCAGAAGGACCCGCATCTCAGCGACCAGTCGCCCCGTCGATGGCTTCACGCAGCAGATCGGCGTGGCCGTTGTGACGCGCGTATTCGGCGATCATGTGTACGTACGTGAACCGCAGCGACTGCAGCTCACCGCGATGCTCGAAGGTGTCCTCGAAGGCCATTCCCGCCACCGCCTCGTCGCACAGCTTCCACTCGTTCTGCAGCCGGGCGAAATCGGCTTCCGCCGCGGCGGGATCGAGGTCGTCGAAGTCGGTGTTCTTGCCGCGGGCCGGGTCATACATCGGCTCCAGCTGCTGGCCCTGCGCCCGCTCGCGGAACCAGGTCCGCTCCACCCAAGCCAGATGACGCACCAGGCCGAGCAATGAGAGATCGGTCGACGCGATGGGCTGCGATGCCAATTGCTCGCCGGTCAAGCCGGCACAGATGTTGAGCAAGACGTTTCGCTGGTAGGCCAGGTAGGCCTCGAGGATCGGACGGTCGGCACCCGTCATGGGCCCGTCGGCGGGCGCCGGGTCGGGGACTGTCCATGTCATCGAGCCATGCTTTCACGAGGCGCGCTGGTCCCCGGCTGTCGCACGGCCGAGCCGCCCGACCACATGCAAAGCGATGTACTCAGGGCGTCGGCCATTGGTTCGGGCGTACAGGCAATCCGACGTAGCGAGGACGGCGTCACATCGGTTTGTCTGTACCGCCGAAAACATGCCCACCTCCCAGCGCACATCGGATTGCGTGTGGGGGCCGACACGTGCCTTCCACTAGCTGACGCCGAGCACCGCCGCCGGCGCGCTCCAGAGCACCTGGCGCAGCCACTCGTCGCCGAGCTCGAGCCCGACGAGCGCGTCGATCTGATGCTCGTAACCGTAAGGAATGGTGGGGAAATCGCTGCCGAGCAGGACGCGACCGGCGAGGCCGAGATCGCGAAGCTCAGGCAGCCGCTCGCGCGGGAAGGGCGCCGTCGCCTCGGTGAAGTCGGTGAACGCCATCGTCGTGTCGAGCATGACGGAGGAGTACCGGGCGGCGAGGTCGAGGAAATCGGCGTAGCGCGGCAGGCCGGCGTGGGCGATGACAATGCGCAGATGTGGATGGCGGGCCAGCACGTCGCCGATCGGGCCGGCTCCCGTGAACGGCCCTGGCACCGGGCCGTCGCCGCAGTGCGTGACCACGGGAATCCCAGCATCTGCAAGGGTTCCCCAGACCTCGTCGAGCAATTCGTCGACGCGGGTCGTAGCCGCCGACTTGCAGGTGGGCCTTGAAGATCTGGGCCCCGCGCTCGATCGCCGCCGCCACGTACTCCCCCGCGCCCGGCTCCGGGTAGAACGTCGCCGACGGCACCACCTCGGGGGTCGCCTCCGCGTAGTCGAGCGCCCAGGTGCTCAGCCACTCGGCCATCTCGGCCTTGTGCGGATAGACCAACCCGGGATACGCCCGCACGCCCAGCGCGGCCAGCTCAGCGCGGCGCTCCTCCAGCGGCCAGGCGTAGGTCACCGGCCACGGGCGTCCGTAATGGCCGTCGGCGCGCTCGAAGTACGCCCACACCTTGCGCTCGACGTTGGGCGGCAGCACGTGAACGTGGACGTCGACGAGGCCCGGGAGACCGAGCTCCTGCCACGCCGGCGCGGGTGCGCTCATGCGGCTACCTGCTGCGGCTCGATCACTTCGGGCTCCTCGTCCGGGTCGCGGCGGCGACGGATCCAGCGCAGCAGCACCGGCGCGATCGCCAGCGCGGCAGCGTCGAAGAAGCAGTAGCCCCCGGCCGCTCCCGAGGGCGGATTTCCGGTGGCAATCCAATGAAATATGGGGTTGTGCGGCTGCCAGCGCCAGGTGCCGATGGCGGTGCCGAGCAGCTCGAGATACGTCACGACGATGAAGGCCGAGGCGTACACCCGCTTGTCGCGGCCGCGCCAGAGCCACCACAGCAGGCAGCCGGCCCACAGCGCCCCGAGCACGTCGGTCTGCGGCGAGAGGAAGAGCCCCCAGAGCGCGTACGCACTCACGCCCACCGCCGCCGCCGGCACCGACCAGCGCGGCATCTTCCGGCCCAGCACGACGGCCGCCAGGTAGACCAGCCCATGCCCGGGCGGCACGAAGCTCGGCACCTTGTCGAAGGCGTCGAGCCCCGGCCCGTGCAGCCGGTAGACGTACACGTGCAGGTAGCCGGAAAACGTGTACTCGATCAGTGACGCGTAGACCACGACCACCCCGACCGACAGCCGGGTCAGCGCGTCCTGCCCCCAGAGCAGCACCGCGAGCAGCACCCACGACGCGAGGCCGAGCAGGCGCTGCTCACCGAGCGACGCCCCGCGGTCGAGCAGCAGCACCCCCGGGATCCAGGCGATGACCGCGAGCGCGGGCGCGATGGCCGGCAAGCCCTGCTACTCCATGCCCTTACGGCGCCGGCCCATGGCACGCGCGATCTCGCGGGAGGCGTCGCGCTCCGCCAGCTGCTGGCGATGGTCGTAAGCCCGCCGGCCCTTCGCGAGCGCGATCTCGATCTTCGCCTTGCCGTCCTTGAAGTACAGCGCCAGCGGGACGATCGTCAGGCCGCCCTCTTTGGTCTTCTGGGCGAGCTTCTCGATCTCGTCACGGTGCAGCAGCAGCTTGCGCTTGCGCAGCGGGGTGTGATTGGTCCAGGTGCCCTGCGTGTACTCGGGGATGTGCAGCCCGTGGGCCCACGCCTCGCCGCTTTCGATCTGGACGAAGGCGTCAGCGAGCGTGGCGCGCCCCATCCGCAGCGATTTCACCTCGGTGCCGGTGAGCACCAAGCCCGCTTCGTACGTATCGACGATCGAATAGTCGTGACGCGCCTTCCGGTTCTGCGCGACGACCTTGCGGCCGGTCTCCTTGGGCACCTTCCGAGCTTACGGGCGGACCGCCCGGTGCCCAGGACCAATGCCGGTCAGCGGCGCCGATGATTGCCGTTGGCTGAATTGGCGCCGACCAGCGGCTTCTTGGTGAGCTCTTCCAGCCCCACTCGCGGCGGCGGGATCGACTTGCGCAGCGAACGCGACGGACGCTTGGGCTCAGCCGCATTGACGTGGCGGCGCAGGGCGATGAACGCCATGAGCGACGACGCGCCCGCACCGGCGAGCAGCACGTAGCCGATCACTGTCCACACGTCGCCGTGCGTCAGCACCGGCGTGAATTCCTGGTGGCTGAAGCGATGGTCGATCAGCGCGACCCGCAAACCGAACAGCGCACCGCCCGCCACGATGCCGCCGGCCAGGCCCGCGATCGCGCTCTCGAGCACGAACGGCAGCTGGATGTGGAAGCGCGTCGCGCCGACGAGCCGCATGATCGAGGTCTCGCGGCGGCGGCTGTGAGCCGACATCCGGATCGTGTTGTAGAGCAGCACGAGAGTGGCGAGGCCCTGCACCGCGGCGAGGATGTACGCCGCGAGCTGGAAACCGTGCAAGAAGCGGAAGAAGCCCTTCAGCCGTCCGCGCCAGTCCTGGACCTGGTTCACGCCCGGAAGGTGGGCGTACTCCGCGGCGGCCTTGGTGAAGTCCTGCGGGTTGACCAGCTTGACGTGATAGCTCGCCGGCAGCAGATCGGCGGTGACCCCTTGGGTCAATTCCGGCTGGCTCTTGTAGAGCTGCTTGAACTCGGCGAACGCCTGGTCCTTGCTCTCATACGCCGCCGCCTTGACCAGCGGGTCGTGCGAGAGCTTGGTCGCGAGGGCGTCCTGCTGGTCCGACGTGATGCCGTCATTGACGTAGATGGTGAGCTCGACGCGCCCGAAAAGGTGCTGGCTGGTGATGTCGACCTGGCGGTTGAGCAGCAGGCCGGCGCCGAAGAGCGTCAGCGAGACGGCCGAGCAGAGCACGACCGCAAGGGTCATGGCGAGGTTGCGACGCAGGCCCTTGACCGCGTCGCGCAGCATGGGAAGCACGCGGGTCATGCGGTGCTCCCCACCGTGACGGCGGCGCCGCTGCCGTAGACGCCGCGCTGCTGGTCGCGCAGCAGCAGGCCGGCATCGAGTTCGATCACCCGGCGGCGCATCGCGTTGACGATGTCGGCGTTGTGAGTCGCCATGACGACGGTGGTGCCCGCCCGGTTGATGCGGTCGAGCAGTCGCATGATGCCGACGGAGGTGGCCGGGTCGAGGTTGCCGGTCGGCTCGTCGCACAGGAGCATGACGGGGCGGTTGATGAAGGCGCGGGCGATGGCCACGCGCTGCTGCTCACCGCCGGACAATTCGCCGGGCATGCGGTCTTGCTTGTCCGACAGGCCGACGAGTTCGAGCACCTCGGGAACGAGGCGCCGGATCATCGAGGCGGGCCGGCCGATCGATTCGCAGGCGAAGGCGACGTTGGCGAAGACGCTGCGATCGGGCAGCAGCCGGAAGTCCTGGAAGACGCAGCCGATCTGGCGGCGCATCGCCGGAACCTTCCACGATGAAAGACGCGTGATGTCACGGCCTGCAATGTGCACGGAGCCGGCGGTCGGCAATTCCTCGCGGAGCAGGAGGCGCAGAAAGGTCGACTTGCCCGAGCCGGAGGTGCCGACCAGAAAGGCGAACTCGCCTCGCGCGATCTCGACCGAGATGTTCGACAGCGCGGGTTTCGGATTGGCCGGGTAGACCTTGGTGACAGCTCTGAGCTCGATCAATGGGGGCCTCGACTGGTAGCGGCATACGGGCGCAAAAGATCACTTGGGCCTTCGGCGAAGCCTAAGTGGATGCACTCTCGTATCGGCGGCAAAACGCCGACGTGCAGCACGGTGCCGGGCCCCGGTCAGCTACACCCGAATGGGCTAATCCGGCGGGCACGATCGGGGGCATTGAAATCGTTGCTCAATGTGACGGTGGTGTTCACCGGGGCTGGGGCTTATCCTTTGGTTGGGGAAGTCTCTGGCTTCGCTGGTGAGACCCTTTTGAGAATCATGTGTCGCGAGGCGATGCGCAGGTCGGAGGTGGCACGTGCGTAGTGACCACCTGGCGTGCGCCCACTGCGGCGGCATCGTCGCTGATGGCGGCTGCTCGGTCTGCCGGGTCACCCGCGAGGAGCTCGACCGCCAGCGTTTCCAGGTTCCGGCACCGCTCGTCGCCCTGATGGTCGCGCTGGTCACGCTCATGATCGTTTTTGCCGCGCGCCACGCTGTCTAGCTGCTCTGGCTGCGGCCTCAGACCTCGTGGGCCCGGCGCCACCGGATCTCGGCGTCGAGGAAGCCGTCGATGTCGCCGTCGAGCACCGCACCCGTGTTGCCGGTCTCTTCCTCGGTGCGCAGGTCTTTCACCATCTGGTACGGATGCAACACGTAATTGCGGATCTGCGATCCGAAGCTCACGTCCTGCGGACCGCCGGTCAGCCGCGCGCGCTCCTCGGCAGCGTCCTGCCGGCGACGTTCGAGCAGCTTTCCGGCGAGCACCTGCATCGCGGCCGCCTTGTTCTGCAGCTGTGACCGCTCGTTCTGGCACGTGACGACGATGCCGGTCGGCAGGTGGGTGATGCGCACCGCCGAGTCGGTCGTGTTGACGCCCTGGCCACCGGGCCCGGAGCTGCGGAAGATGTCGATCCGCAGATCCTTCTCGTCGATGTCGACCTCGTCGGTGCTTTCGACCACCGGGGTCACCTCGACGCCGGCGAAGGACGTCTGGCGCCGCGACTGGTTGTCGAACGGGCTGATGCGCACCAGCCGGTGCACCCCGTGCTCGCTGCGCAAGGTGCCGTACGCGAAAGGCGCTTCGACCCGGAACGTCGCGCTCTTCAGCCCCGCCTCTTCGGCGTAGGACGTGTCGAGCACCTCGGTCTTCCAGCCGTGCCGCTCCGACCAGCGCAAGTACATGCGCATCAGCATCTCGGTCCAGTCGGCCGCATCGACTCCTCCGGCGCCGGCGGACAGCTGCATGATCGCCTCGCGGGAGTCGTACTCCCCCGACATGAGCGTGCGGACCTCGAGGGAATCGACTTCCTTCTTCAGCCCCGGCAGCGACGTTTCCGCCTCGGCCGTGAGGTCGGGATCGTCGAGTTCGACGGCGGCGAGCGCGTCATCGAGCCGGACGCGAAGCGCCTCGATCCGGGTGAGGTCGGAACGCACCCGCGAGAGCTCGCTGGTCACCTTCTGCGCTCGAGCCTGGTCACTCCAGAGGTCAGGGTCTGACGCCTGCGCCTCGAGCGCGTTCAACTCGTTGCGCAATCCCTCGACATCGAGCACCTTTTCGATGCCGGCAAGGGTCGCGTCGAGCGATTTCAGCTCGTCGGACAGGTCAGCGGACACGTTGGCGAGCGTACCGCTCAGCTCTTGATGTCCTTGGTCGTGAAGTACGCCCAGGACGCCCCGAGCAGCACAACCATGTACACCAGCTGCAGCAGCAGCCCGCGTTCGACGTCACGCCAGAGCACCGGATTGCGGAACAGGTCGACGAATTTCAGCCAGTAATGCGTCGGCAGATACGGCTGGATCGAGCCCGCTGCGTCGAGCGCGTCGAGGGTGGTCGACGCGACCAGGACGGCGAATCCGCCGAGCGCGGCACCGAGCGGGTTGTCCAGGATCGTCGACAGGAGCAGTGCGAACGAGGCGACCCCGATCATCGAGACGCCCACGTAGAGCACGGCGAACACGGTGCGCAGCAGCACCTGCGGGAAGGTCAGCGGCTCGCCGCCGGAGATCGTCGTGACCGAGCCGGAGCTCGGGAAGAGGATGACACCGGCGATGTAGCCGGAGATGGCGACCGTCACCACGGCCGCCAGCACGAACGTCAGGATCGCGACGAGCTTGGCGGTCAGCAGCCGGCTGCGGGAAACCGGCCGGGTGAGCAGGTAGCGCAGCGTGCCGGAGTTGGCCTCGCCGGCGATCGAGTCGCCGGCGACGACGAGCACCGACAGCGGAAGCAGCGGCACCAGATCGACGGCGAGCGCCGCGGCGGCGAAGAGCGTGCCGTTGGACAGGACCTGGCTGAGCAGCGCCGGACCCTGACCCGGCGCGGGCGCGATCTTGGTGACGGCCAGGAAGATCGCCGCCGTGATCGGCAACGCGACAAGGATCGCCAAAGAGATCCACGTGCGCGGCCGGCGCATCAGCACCGCCAGTTCGACACCGATCACGCGAAGACGCTCGCTTGCGTCGAGGCCAGGAAGACGTCTTCCAGCGAACGTCGCTCGATGTGCAGCTCCGTCACCCGGACGCCGGCCTGCACCAGCGAGGAGTTGACGTATTCGGGGGTGTTGCTGCGCACGACGATCAGATCGCCGTCGGCGTGGACCACCGACCCACCGAGCACCTCGGCGGCCTTCGCGAGGTCGGGGGTGTGGACGCGGACGTTTCCGGTGGGCGTCCGCAGCGCGGCGAGGTCGTCCTGCACCATCATCCTGCCGCCGCTGATCACCCCGACCCGGGTGCACAGTGCTTCGATTTCGGTGAGCTGATGGGACGACAGGAAGACGGTCGTACCGGCCTCGTTGAGCTCGATGAGCAGCTTGCGGACCTCGAGGATCCCCTGCGGGTCGAGGCCGTTGGTGGGCTCGTCCAGGACCAGCAGTTCGGGCTTGCGCAGCAGCGCGGCGGCCAGCCCGAGGCGCTGCTTCATGCCCAGCGAATACGCCTTCACCGGCCGCTCGTCGACGTTGGTCATCCCGACCCGCTCGAGCGCTTCGGCGACGCGATTGGCCCGGTTGCGCCGGCCACCACCGGGGCCGGCCGCATCGCGAAGGGTGAGGTTGCGCCGCCCGGAAAGGTTGGGCCAGAACGCCGGCGACTCGATGATCGCGCCGACCCGCTCCAGCGCCGAACGGGCATGCTTGGGCACCGATTCGCCGATCAGCTCGATGCGGCCGCTGGAGGCGAAGACCAGCCCGAGCAACATGCGGACGGTGGTCGACTTCCCCGAGCCGTTGGGCCCGAGGAAGCCATAGCGGTCGCCGGGACGCACGTCGAGGTTGAGGTCATGGACGACGGTGATCTTCCCGTAGCGCTTGGTCAGGCCTTCGGTGCGAATCACGGGATCTGCTTCGCGGGATGGCGTACCAAATCGAGGGCCATGCGTTCGATCTGATCACGGGTCACGGTGCCGAGCAGCACGTAACCATTGGTGTTGGTGGCGAACACCAATCCCGTGACCAGCGGGGTTTCGATCAGTGACCCCACGCCGAACGCACCTTTCACGGGCGGGCGGCCCGGCGAGTCGATCTGCCCGCGCAGCGCCCCGGCGGCCTGCGGGTCGAGAGCGGTCACGGCGACGATCGACGGTCCGGTGCCGTAGGTGGCGATCAGCGGGCTCGGCTTGCTGCGCTGGTCAAGCCCGCCGAGCTTGGCCGGCAGGCTGAAGGTCGCCGCTGCGCTTTCGGGGGCACCGGGCTCGGTGTTCTCCACGATGGCCGTCTTGTCCTTGTACGGGTCGAACTTCAGCACCGACGGGTTCGGCGCCGCGAAGTGGATGTCCAGGAAGGAGGAGCTGAATGCGCGCCCGCCGCTGATCGAGCGCACCTCGACCGACAGCGGCAGCCCGTTGTCCTGATCGACCCACACCGTGACCTGGGCGATCGTCGAGCGCGAATCGTTGGGCTTCCAGGTCATCGCGAGGACGGTGTGGCCGGCGATGCGCCGGGCACCCGCGGGATGCAAGTCGGCCGGCTTGGCCTGGGCGAGCAGGCGGCGGGCGAGGTTGCCGGGCAGTGCGTCCTGCGGGCCCGGGAGCGGGATCTGAGGCTTGCCGGCGGTGAGCACCGCGATGCGGTGGTCGGAGTCCCACGTCCAGATCTGATCGCCGGTGCGGTAGACGTCGCTCTCGGCCGCGAAAGTGACCCGGTCGACCCGGTATTGCGTCGGTCCGTCCCACCAGGCCCGCAGCCGGTTGGTCCCCGACAGCTCCTCGGTGACGTCGGTGCCGACGCCGAGGTCGGGGATCTGCAGCGCGCCCGACGCCGACGCCAGCCCGGTGTACTTGACCTGCTCGGACGCCAGCACCTCCGCGAGCAGCGTCGCCACCGGGATCTTCTTTGCCGAGACCGGGATCGCTCCGACGATCGCCGGGAGGCTGACGAGGACGGCCATCGCGACGCCGACAGTCACGTAGCGGCGAGGTGCACCGGGGCGGTGCATCGGGCCGTCGCGCCACCATCGGCGCACGCGCGAGCCGACGTGCTCACCATCGGCGCTCGGACCCACGGGCTCAGGCTAGAGGCCTTCCCTGGTGAACGCTGTGAGCCACGAGGGCCGGGCGGCCGGCGTGCGGCGCCGTCGTGGGATGCTCGCGCGCATGCCGGGCCAGCCCACCGACGTCTACGAGCACATCCGGCCCGGGGCGAATGTCGTCCTCGGCCCGGGGATCGGCGAGCCCGATACCGTCCTCGCGGCGATCGACACCCGGCCCGGCGGCTGGGACGACGTGCGGCTGCACCAGATGCTGGCGATCCGGCCGCGCCGCTACCACGCCGGTGAGGTGCCGGGGCTGCGCCACGTCTCGTACTTCCTGTCGGCAACCACGCGGGAGGCTTACCGCAACGGCACCTGCGACCTGGTCCCGAACAACTTCAGCGACGTCCCGCGAATCCTGCGCCAGACCGTCCGACCCGATCTGATCGTCACCGCCGCGTCCCCGCCCGACCGCCACGGCTACTTCTCACTCGGGTGCACCGCGGGGTACGTCGCGTCATTCCTCGGCGAGGTGCCGTTCTTCGTCGAGGTCAACGATCAGATGCCGCGCACCTTCGGTGCCAACCAGCTGCACATGAGCGACGTCGTCGGCTGGTGTGAGACGTCAGCACCGCTCAACGAGATGCCGGCCCCGCTGACCGACGAGCGCGATCGCACGATTGCCGGGCTGGTCGCCGAGCGGATCGAGAACGGTTCGACGCTGCAGGTAGGGATCGGCGGCGTGCCGGATCTCGTCCTCGCTGCGTTACGCGATCACCGCGAGCTCGGCGTGCACACCGAGCTGCTCGGCACCGGGGTTGTCGACCTGGTCGAGGCCGGCGTCATCACGGGAACCCGCAAGGCCACGCACCGCAACAAGATCATCACGACCGTCGCGCACGGATCGCAGCGGCTGTATGACTTCGTCGCCGACAATCCGGGCGTCGAGTTCCACCCCGTGGACTACACCAACAGCCCGGCCGTCATCGCCCGCGAGCCGAGGATGGTGTCGATCAACGCCAGCCTCGAGGTCGATTTCCTCGGCCAGTGCGCGTCGGAATCTCTGGGCAGCCACTACCTCTCATCCTCAGGCGGGCAAGGAGATTTCGCCCGCGGCGCCGTCGCTTCCGAGCACGGTTCGGCGTTCATCGTGCTGCACTCGACGGCCAGGGACGACGAGGTCTCGCGGATCGTTCCGCAGCTGAGTCCCGGCGCTGCCGTCACGACGTTCAAGAACATCGTCGACCACGTCGTCACCGAGTACGGCGTCGCTGAACTACGTGGCGTGCCGATCGCCGAGCGGGCGCGGCGGCTCATCGCGATCGCGCATCCACGCTTCCGCGACGAGCTCAGCGCGCAGGCGTATGCGCTCGGCTTCCTGCCCCTACGCCGCTGAGCGGCCGGCTCTAGAAGTCGGTGGCCTCCTCGAGCAGCCGGCTGGCGAGGGCCGCGACCGGTGAGCGTTCGGCGCGGGTGAGCGTCACGTGGCCGAAGAGCGGATGGCCACGCAGCCCGTCGACCACCGACGCGATGCCGTCGTGGCGGCCGACATGCAGGTTGTCGCGTTGCGCGATGTCCCAGCAGCAGACGGCGCGGCTGTCGGCGGCGAGCCTGGAGAGGGCGGCGAGCAGGACGGTGCGCTCGATGTTCTGGACCTCGTCGATGATCACCCAGGCACCGGTGAGGGTGCGGCCGCGGATGTGGGTGAGCGGGGCGATCTCGATCAGCCCGCGCGCCTTGATCTCGGCGATGACCTCGCGGTGGGCGAACGATTCGAGCGCGTCCATCACCGCGAGCGCCCAGGGCTCCATCTTCTCGTCCTGGCTGCCGGGCAGGTAGCCGAGGTCCTGGCCGCCGACCGCGTAGAGCGGCCGGAAGACGATGATCTTGCGGTGGGTACGGCGCTCGAGCACCGCTTCCAGCCCGGCGGCGATCGCCAGGACGGTCTTGCCGGTGCCGGCCGGGCCGCCGAGGCTGACGACGCCGACGCTCGGGTCGGCCAGCAGATCGAGGGCGATGCGCTGCTCGGCGCTGCGGCCGGTGACCCCGAACAGGGAGCGGTCGGGTGGCACGAGGTGCACCCGCTTGTCGGCGCCGAGGCGGGCGAGGGCGCTCTGGCTGCCGGCGGAGAGCACCAGCCCGGTGTTGACCGGCAGATCGCGTACCTCCTCGAGATCATCGGCGGCGTCGAGGCTCCGTAATTCGAAGAGGTCGTCGACGGTGTGGCTGGCGACGTCGAGCTCGACGAGCCCGGTCCATCCCGCGTCGACGGCCTGGCGGCGCCGGTAGTCCTGCGCGGCGATGCCGGCGACCGAGGCATTCAGGCGCAGCGGGAGATCCTTGCTGACCAGCACGACGTCCATGCCCTCGGCAGCCAGATTCGCGGCGACGGCCAGGATCCGGCTGTCGCTCGTGTCGCGACGCAGGCCGGCGGGGAGGGCTGCGAGGTCGCGATGGTTCATCTCGACGCGAAGAGTGCCCCCGGCGTCGTTGACCGGGACGGCCTCGGTGAGCCGGCCGTGCTCGACGCGGAGTTCTTCCAGGCGCTGCAACACATGGCGCGCGGCCCAGCCGAGCTCAGGGTGATGACGCTTGGCCTCCAATTCGCTGATCACGGGCAGGGGCAGCACCAGGTCGTGCTCCTCGAAGGCGCGAAGCGCCGCCGGGTCGGAGAGCAGGACGCTGGTGTCGAGCACGTACGTCATAGCTGAGGTTCGAGCAGTCAGAGCGGTCACGGGTCGCCTTCTGGTTCTTGGAGCCGGGGACAGGGCGCGTCTGCTCTCCCGCTCAAGGCGGCGGCCGCGCGCGCACGCGACGCTCTCGAAGTCGATCTCCCGGTGTGCCCACCACGAATGACGTTAAGTCCGCGAATGGCTTGCGGCGTGCAGGCGCGCGTGAACTTCACGTGACGGAAAGGCGATGTTGGTCTAGGTGCCCAACCGGACGCTGGAGGCCCGCGAGGTGGCCGTGACGGCCACCGGACCGACGCCGAGAAAGCTCACGAACGGCAGGTTGACGCCGCGATGACCGGTGACGACGACGGTGTCCCCATCGGGCCCGTGCTCGACGCTCGCCTGCAGGTCGTGGTCCTGGGCGTACGTCGCGACAGCCTCCTGGACCTGCGCCAGCGGGAGGCGGGCGCCGGCCCCGTTCGCGTAGACGGTCGCTTTGCTGACGGACTGCGCCGCCGCGACGGAGGCGCCGTCGGCTTCCGACGCGAGGCTGCGGCGGGCGAGGAACACGGCCGACGCGTCGACGACCACCACGACGAGCATGAGGGCGATCGCGACGCAGCCGAGCGTCAGCAGCAGGATGGTGCCGTCGTCGTCACGCCTTGGGCGTGGGGTCATCCGCGGGCCGTCCGGTAGCTGTCGACGGCGACGGCGTACTGGCCGTTGACCGTCAGGGAGCCGCCGAGCGGAAGGGCAGCTTGCGTACGCACGCAGACGACGAACCGGGCGCCGGGTTGCAGGCTCGCTCCACCATCGGCGGCTGAGCCGCAGCCGGCGCCGGCTGGCACGTAGGTCAGCGAAACCGCTGCCGTGACGCCCTGGCTGCTGAGTGCGAGCCGGGCGGCGTAGGCGGCTCTGGTGGCAGCGGCACTGGTGCTCGGCGCGGTGGCGTAGGCGCGTCCGGCTTCGCGCGCTGCCTGGGTGACCGCGAACGCGGCGCGCTGCACCGAAAACACCGACAGCAGAAGGTAAATCAGCGGTACGAGCAGGAGAACGGCGAGGCCCACGAACTCGATCAGCGCGCTGCCCTCCTCGTCCTGAGTGGGCTCTCTCAGGCCGCTGCTTCTCATTGCGCTGATTCCTTGAGCGAGCGGCCCGTCACGGAGACGTGGATCGGGCCGACCGGAAGGAAGGCGAGGTGCAGCTGGGCGTCGCAGGTGACCTCGGTGACCCTCATTCCGTCGGGCCCGGCGGTCTCCTGCGCGCGACAGGTCATGCCTGACGCGAGCCCCGGGACGCTGCGCTGCGCAAGGTCCTTGGCGACGGAAGCGCCGGAGCTGACCGGCACGCCGAGCGAGGCCGCGTGGCGAGCTCCTTCGGCCGCGTCAGCAGCGAGCACGTTGCGGGCGTGCAGCACGAGGCCGACCTGAAGCACGCCGAAGGCAACGAAGAGCAGCAGGGCGCCGACGAGCACGAACTCGACGACTGCCGCGCCCGCGTCGTCCCGGATTCGCGGCGTCATCAACCCGTGATGGAGGAGATCGCGTGGGTGAAGGCGTCGGTCAGCTTGGGCGCGGCGATGGCGAGGAGCGCGGCGACGAGGGCTGCCGTCATCACCGTGACCATGACCCAGCCGGGCACGTCGCCCGTCTCGTCGGAACGAGCGAAGCGGCGACCGAGGTCACGCATCTTGAGCAGGGTGCGTTGAAACATGAGCGGTCCTCCGGGCTGGGCTGGGCGGGGCGGGGAAAAGACTTGCTGGGGCTCAGTGCGTGACGAACGTGAGCGAGGTGAAGGCGGGATAGGCCGCGAAAGCGACGACCGTCGGCAGCACCAGGAAGACGACCGGGATCATCATGGCGATCTCCTTGCGGCCTCCGGATTCCATGAGCTGGCGCTTGGCACTTTCACGGACGTCGCCGGCCTGAGCGCGCAGCACGTCGGCCAGTGGGGTGCCGCGTTCAACGGCGACGACGAGACCGTCGAGGAAGCGCGCGAGTGCGGTGACGGAGGTACGGGCGGCGAAGGCGTCGAGCGCGGTGACGAGCGGCGTGCCCGCTCGGACGTCAGCCAGGACGCGTCGCAGCTCGTCGCGAAGCGGTCCGCCGCCTCCGCGGGCGATGCGTTGCAACGCGCCGAGCGGGCTTTCCCCAGCGGCGACTGCGAGCGCGAAAAGGTCAGCAACCGCAGGCAATTGCGCCAGCATCGCCGCGTCACGATCCTTGATGGCGCGGGTGAGCCAGCTGTCGCGGGCGGCCACTCCCCCGGCCAGCCCGGCGATGACGAGCGCGGCACCCGCCAGCGAGACGCTCGGCTTCGCGCTGAGCCCACCGAACGCGAGCAGCGCCGCACCGGGCAGGGCTCCACTCGCCGACCACAGGACCTGCGATGCGCGGTACTGCTCGATGCTGAGCTCGCCTCCGCACGCGTCGAGCCTGCGGGCGAGCGCGGCCCGGCCGCCGACCACGCGGTCCAATCGCGTCGCCAGTGAATGCAGGAGTGAGCGGCGGGTGGGCACCCCGGCTCGTCCGGTGCCCATCACCACGATCGGCGGCGCGACGCGGTCGGCCAGTCGGACGCGTCGCACGATCGGAAGGCGCCTGACGACCAGGAGCGCCCCGAGCCCCGCCAGGAGCCCGAGCAGCGCGCCCGCCCCGATCACCCTGCGCTCGCGGCAGTTCGCGGCTCGGAGGGCAGCCGACCGATGCGTTGCATGAGGACGTACGCGAGCCCCGAGAGGCCACCGCCGATCGCCAGCACCAGCAGGCCCGCCGGGCGGTCGTAGACCCTGATGCCGTTGCTGCGGCTGGCGAGCAGGAGCAGCACGGCCCAGGGTGCGCAGACAGCGAGGCGCGCACCATTGACCGTCCAGCTCTGCCGGGCCTCGATCTCACCGCGGGCGCGGGCGTCGTCGCGGAGGGCCTGGCCGAGGCTGCGCAGCAGGCGTCCGACATCCGTGCCGCCGACCTCACGCGCGAGCAGCAGCGCTTCGACGACCCGGTCAGCCACCGGATCGGCGAGCTGCTGAGCCAGCCGGTCGATGCTCGCTGCGAACGAGCCACTGGCGCGATAGTCGGCCGCGAAGGTGGCGAAGGCCGGACGCATCGGGAGCGGGCCGCGTTCGGCGACGGCAGCGACGGCCTCGGGAAGCGACAGCCCGGCGCGGATCCCGCTGGCCAGATCGTCGATGACGTAAGGCCAAAGGTCGCGCCGTTCGCGCCGGTTGCGCTGAACCCGGCGGTGTAAGCAGGAGCCAGGGCCCACCGCACCGAACGCAGTGAAGATTGCCGCCACCGACCACGTGGACGAAAGGGTCAGCACGAGCGCACCGGCGATGAGCGCAGCGCCGGTCGACCCGAGCGCCAGGTGGACCGGGCGAAGGGCGGGCAGCTGGGCTTCGGCAAGCCACGCGTCGAGCCGCGGGCGGGTCTTCACCCGCTGCTGCGACGGACCGCTCAGCAGGCACAGGAAGAGTCCGATGCCGAGCAACAGTCCGATCAAAATTCCCATCAGGCCACCCGGCGTTCGGCGGCAAGCAGGGCCGACAGCTCGAACCCGGCCCAGGCGTAACGCTCGGCGTGAGGCGGAAAACCATCGGCGCGGCAAAGGTTTCCGGCCGGATCGGTCGCGTAGATCTGCGAGAGCTCGATGACGCCCGCGCCCGATGCCGATTCCTCGACGCGTCCGGAAAGGCCGACGATCTCGCCCACCCGCCGCTGCCCCCGCGCGTCCTTGGAGATGTGCACGACGAGATCGATGGCACTCGCCACCGTCGGGACGACGAACGCGTGGGAGATGTTGGGGGAAGCCAGGAGCGGCAGCGTGCAGAGTTTGGTGACGGTTTCGCGCGCCGAGTTGGCGTGAATCGTTGCCATTCCAGGGATTCCGGAGTTGAGCGCGATGAGCATGTCGAGCGCTTCGCCCTGCCGGACCTCGCCGACGATGAGCCGGTCAGGACGCATCCGGAGGGCCTCTTTCACCAAGCGGCGTAAGGGGATTTCGCCAGCGCCTTCGAGGTTGGGCAGCCGCGTCTGGAGGGCGACCCAGTCGGCAGCGGGGAGGCGTAGCTCGAAGACTTCCTCGCACGTGATGATGCGTTCGCGGCCCGGGATGGCGGCGGCGAGGCAGTTGAGCAGCGTGGTCTTGCCGGCTTGCGTCCCACCCGCCACGACGATGTTCAGGCCTGCCGCCACCGAGGCTTCGAGGAAGGTGGCGACGCTGTGTGGAAGGGCGCCGAGGGCGACGAGCTCGTCGAGGCGGACGGCCGGGAGAACGAAGCGGCGGATGTTGATGGCCCAATGCCGGCGGGTGACATCAGGGATGACGACGTGCAGTCGGGAACCGTCAGGCAGGGAAGCGTCGACGAAAGGCTGCGAGAGGTCGAGCCGGCGGCCGCTGCTCATGAGCATCCGCTCGACGAGGTCACGGACCTGCTCGTCGCCCAGGATGGTCGTCGTCAGTTCGCTGACGCCGCGGCGGGCGACGAAGACGCGGCCGGGCTCGTTGATCCAGATCTCTTCCACGGTCGGGTCGTCGAGATAGGCCTGCAGCGGTCCGAAACCCGAGACCGACTCCACCAGGCTCCGCACGCTGCGTGACATTTCGTCGCTACTGCCCGCATGGTGCTGATCGGCCGAGACGAGTTCGGCGGCGAGTGCCATGACCCGGCTTCGATCGGCGACGGGGTCAATGCTGCCGTCCCGAATAAGTACTCTGAGCTGCTCCTCCAGGCGTGCTGAAGCGCTCCCGACCGGATCCCCGCCGTCGGTTGAGGCATACCCGGACACGACAGGACGAACTGCAGGCACTGCCACGAAGGGTCCCCCGACCTCGAATTGCTGGTGACGCTATGTGACATGAGGGCGCGTGCCAAATCAGATGTGAGGGCTGTGGATAACGTCACGCGGGAAGCCGGACAAAGCGCGCCCAAACCGTCGTGCCAACTCGTTGCGGGGTAGGGCAGACGCGCGATCCGGAGGGGAACCCTGCGGTGAAGAATCGGTGAACGGCGCGGGGGCCTGTGCATCCGGCGAAATCCGGCCATAACCTTCGTGAGTGCCACGAGCCGGTGCCGCCCTCGTCGCTGCCGCGGCCCTTGTCCCGCTCGTCGCCTGCGGCGGATCGACACACTCCACAAAGACCGCGGCGGCTGACGGGACGCGGGTCAGCGTCTCGGTCGACCAGTGCGGCAAGGGCTGGACCGCGACCACCGCGGGGCCGCAGCACTTCACGCTGGCGAATGTCGATGTCCGCGCCGGCGAGGTCTCGCTGACCGACGCGAAATCGGGCGCGGTCTACGACTCGATCGAACCGATCGGTCCCGGTACGACCACTCACCTGACCATCACGCTCGGCGCCGGCACCTACCGCTTCGTCTGCGCCATGGAGGACGAGGACCTCATCAGCGGGCCAGTCGTCACCCTGCACGGTTCCACCAGCGGGGCCGCCGTCCCGGTTCAACCGGTCGCGCAGGCGGACCTCATCGCCGCGACCAAGGGCTACGAGACGTACGTCAAGGGCCAGCTGCCCACGCTCGCCGCACAGACGCAGGCCCTCACGGCGGCGATCGGCAGCGGCGACCGGCCGGGCGCCGAAGCTGCGTGGCTCACGGCCCACACGGAGTACGAACGTCTCGGCGCGGCCTACGGCGCTTTCGGCGATCTCGACTCGGCGATCAACGGCCTGCCGAACGGGCTTCCCCAAGGGCGTCGATGACCCGGACTGGCACGGCTTCCACAAGGTCGAGTACGGCCTCTGGCACGGCGCTTCGCTGCCAACGCTGAAACCCGCAACGGCAGCCTTGCTCAGCTCGGTCGAAGCGCTGCAGAAGACCATGGCCGACGCGCAGATCGACCCCACCGAACTTTCCATCCGAGCCCACGAGATCACCGAGAACGCCCTGCAATTCGAGCTCACCGGCGAGACCGATTTCGGCAGCCATTCCGCCCTCGCCACCGTCCGCGCCAACCTCGATGGGACCACGACCGTGCTCGGTCTCATCCGCCCGCTGCTGGCCCCGCGCTACCCGGGCCTGCCGAGCCTGGACACCGCTCTCCAGAACGCCAAGACACAGCTCGACGGGCTGAAACAAGGCGCGAATTGGCCTGCGCTCGCAGCTCTTTCCAGGCCTCAGCGCGAGCGTCTCGACTCCACCATCAGCGACCTCAGCGAACGGCTCGCTCCCGTCGCATCGATCCTCGAGCCGAGGCGCGCCTGATGAAGATCGAACGCCGCAACTTCCTGCGCGCCGGCGCCGCTGCCGTCGGGGTGGCAGCCGTCGGCGGGTCCGCCACCGGGATCGCCGCAGCCGCAGCGGACACCACCGCGAAGCCGGCCGACCGCACCATCCCCTTCCACGGGCAATACCAGGCGGGCATCACCACGGAACGCCAGCAGCAGGCGGCGTTCGTCGCGTTCGATCTCACCGCCGAGAACCGCAGCGACCTCACCGACCTGATGCAGTCACTCACCGCCCGCGCGCGCTTCCTCACCACCGGCGGAATCCCGCCTGATCTTGGGATTTCGGCACCGCCGTCGGACTCGGGACTGCTCGGCGCGACCGTTCTTCCCGGAGGGCTGACCGTCACGGTCGGGCTCGGCTCCACCGCGTTCGACGACCGGTTCGGGCTGGCAGGCAGCAAGCCGAAACTGCTGCGCCCGATGGACACTTTCGTCAACGACAACCTCGACCGCACCCGCTGCGACGGCGACCTGCTGCTGCAGATCTGCGCCGACGACCGCGACACCGTCATCCATGCGTTACGCGACCTGACGCGCCACACCCGCGGCGGGATGCAGCCCCGGTGGCGGGTCGACGGCTTCACGACGCAGCCGCGGCCCGACGGCGCCCCGCGAAATCTGCTGGGATTCAAGGACGGAACGGCCAACCCCGACGTCACCAACCCCAAGGTCACCGACCGGCTGATCTGGGTGCAGCCGAATTCTTCGGAACCCTCCTGGGCTGCCGGCGGGAGCTATCAGGTGGTGCGCGTCATCCGGATGCTGACCGAATTCTGGGATCGGGTCACGCTCTCGGAGCAGGAACGGATGATCGGCCGCCGGCGCGACACGGGAGCCCCGCTTTCGGGCTCGAAAGAGACCGACATCCCCGCGTACGCCAACGATCCCAACGGCTCGACGATCCCGCTGGACGCCCATATCCGGCTGGCGAATCCGCGTACCGCACAGAGTGACAACAGCCGGATCCTGCGCCGCGGCTACAACTACGACGCCGGCCTCGACAGCAACGGCAACCTCGACATGGGCCTGGTCTTCTCCTGCTACCAGCAGGATCTGGACCGCCAGTTCGTCGCGGTGCAAAAGCGTCTCGCCGACGAGCCGCTGGTCGACTACATCTCCCCGGTAGGCGGTGGCTACTTCTACGCCCTGCCCGGCGTGCGCGATCGCTCCGACTGGTACGGGCGCCAACTGCTCGCCTGACGTTCATCTTCACGTCGGGCGATGCTGGGCCGCTTCCCAAGGTTCACCAAGCATTAACGAGTAGGCCCACATCCGGACCATTGGTTTGAAAGAGGCTCAAACCGCGGCCCGCGCCCTTGTGCACAATGTCGGAAACCGGCGCCGGCCCCGACCTTTGCCGTCGAGAGGGAGAGCCACCAGTGCAGATCAGGGGAAAACGAGCTCGTGTCAGCGCCGCCGCCGGCGTCGCCGCCATTGCGGCCGTGGGACTCGTCAGTGCCAACACCGTCTTCGCGACGGCAGGAACGAAGAACGTTCCCGACCGTTCCAACCAGACCGCAAGCCCCATCAAGCATCTCGTCGTGATCTTCGACGAGAACGTTTCCTACGACCACTACTTCGCCACCTATCCGACGGCCAAGAACACCGACGGCACCAAGTTCGTCGCGACGACGAGCACGCCCAAGAACAACAACCTCAAGAGCTCGGGCCTGCTGGTGAGCAACCCGAACCAATACAACCCCACCCGGCTCTCGCCCAGCCAGGCGCTCACGTGCGACCAGAACCACGGCTACCTGCCCGAGCAGCTGGCATTCGACAACGGGAAGATGGACCAGTTCGTCCAGCACACCAGCACCGACACCTGCACTGGTCAGCCGGTCGTCTTCGGCGCACCGGGGCTGGGCATGGACTACTACGACGGCAACACCGTCACCGGGATCTGGAACTACGCCCAGCAGTTCGCCATGTCGGACAACTCCTTCGACAGCGTCTTCGGTCCCTCGACCCCCGGCGCGCTGAACCTGATCTCGGGTCAGACCCACGGGTTCCGCGCGGTGACGTCGGTGACGCACCAGCCGACGACCGACAGCTATGCCGTCGTGGCGCCTGACGCCAACGGGGTCGGCACCGTCATCAACGACCCCGACCCGGCCTACGACGACTGCTCGGACAGCAACCACACGTCGACCAACAACCTCGCCGCTGCCACCGGGACAGAACATCGGCGATCTGCTGAACAACCGCGGCGTGACGTGGGGCTGGTTTCAGGGCGGCTTCGCTCCTACGACAAAGGCCGGCGCCGGCCAGCCCTTCGCCGTCTGCGGCGCGACCCACACCAACATCGGCGGCAACGCGGTGGTCGACTACAGCCCGCACCACAACCCGTTCTCCTACTACGCCTCGACGTCGAACCCGCACCACCTGCCGCCGTCGTCGATCAGCAAGGTGGGCAAGACCGACCAGGCCAACCACCAGTACGACCTCAGCGTCTTCAACACCGCGCTGAACAAGGGCGTGCTGCCGGCCGTGAGCTTCCTGAAGGCCCCTGAATACCAGGACGGTCACGCCGGATACTCCGACCCGATCGACGAGCAGAACTTCCTCGTCAAGGAGATCAACGCGGTCCAGAACTCCAAGTTCTGGAAGGACACCGCGGTCGTCATCGCCTATGACGACTCCGACGGCTGGTATGACCACGTCGCGTCGACCATCAAGAACTCGGCGCACGACGCCACCAACAACGCCGCGATCTGCACCACCTCGACCGCGAAGGTCGCGGGTGGCTACGAGGACCGTTGCGGGCCCGGGCCGCGCCTGCCGCTGCTCGTGATCTCCCCGTGGTCGAAGACGAACTACGTCGACCACACGGCCACCGAGCAGGCCTCGATCACCAAGTTCATCGAGGACAACTGGTTCACCCCCCGCATCGGCGACGCCTCCTTCGACCAGCGCGCGGGAAGCCTCGACAACCTGTTCAACTTCACCGCTTCCAACAACAAGCGGGTCATCCTGAAGTCGAACGGCGCGGTCAAATCGATCACTCCCATCAAGAAGAAATAGCGCCGCGCGAAAAGGGCCCCGGGGACGTCAAGTCCCCGGGGCCCTTTCGCGTCTTGCTGGCGGGCGCGTCCGTTCAGCCCAGGTGCAGGACCTTCAGCGTCTGAGCCGCCAGCTGCGATTCGCCCAGCGGATTCGGGTGCACGATGACCGGGTTCGTGCCGAACAGCACCGGCTCGATCCAGCGCACCCCGATCGCTTGGCAGGCGTCGTGTCCGTTGGAGACCTTGCTCATGTCGACATACGTGACGCCCGTGGCCGCGGCAGCACGGCGGACCGCGTCGTTCAAGGTCGCCTGCTCATCGCGCAGGTAAGGGACGTCGCCCGAGGCGACCGGCATCTGCGGGAAGCAACCCACCGTTGCCGGCAGGATCCACGGGTAGCCCAGGATCGCGACGCGGGCGTGCGGCGCCTTGGCCCGTACCGACTTGAGTGCTGCCACGAGAGCCGGGTACGTCGTGCCCCGGATGGTGTTGTCGAACGACGCGCCGTACTTGTCCTTGCAGGGGCTGCCCTGGCCGAGGGTGGACAGGCCCGCCGCGCCGCACTCGAGGATCGAGTCGATGAAGACGCTGCTGTCATTGCCGCCGATCGTCATCGTGACCAGCTGCGTGTTCGCCTGCAGTGCGTTCAGCTGCGGGGCGACGCCCGGGTACTGCCCTGACGCGTAATCACTCGTATCGGCGCCGCCGCAGGTGACATCCGTGAGCGAGGCACCCAACGTGGCGGCGATGACGTGCGGGTAGTTGACGGTCGAACGCAGGCATTGCGGGGCTGCCGTCGGATCCGGCGGGATGTTGCCGGAGGCGGCGCTGTAGGAATCCCCCATCGCCACGTAGCGCAGCGGCGCGGTTGCCGCCCCCGAAGGTGACGCCATGGCGAGACCAGCGGCGGTGGCGAGCACGGCAATGACAGCTGCTGTTCGGCGCATGAACCGGTAACGAGCGCGCGACGATCAGGTTGCGGCGAATTGACGGAAAGCGCCGCGTGCTTTAGTCAGATGTCGACCGGCTATCCCCAGGCACATCCGATGGCCCCGTTGCCGGTCCCGGCGCGGGAGCGAGGCACGGCGTGAGCGACGCAGGGGTATCGGCGTCGAGCGAGG
Organism: uncultured Actinomycetota bacterium; assembly: GCA_963731205.1. Lineage (GTDB taxonomy): Bacteria > Actinomycetota > Actinomycetes > Frankiales > Frankiaceae > DATAZK01. Next base: position 238,534 of record CAVSUJ010000002.1, read on the forward strand.
ATCACGCGCGTCCCCAGTGGGGATGGGTCACCACCCAGGCCTGGTCGCGCCGCCTCGTACGGGTGTTCAGCATCCTCAGCGTCGGCCTGCTGCTGCTCGGGATCGCCGGCTGGTGGCTGACCACCCGCGTCCTGAGCGACACGGGATTCGCCGACGTCATGGCCAAGACCGTCCGGCAGCCGGCGGTCAGCCGCTACATCGCCGAACAGGTGACGCTCAAGCTGGCACCGACGAGCAAGGTGATCACCGCCGCCCGGCCGGTCGCCACCACGGTCGTCGCCGAAGCGCTCGGGACGCAGGCGGTCGGCAACACCGTGCGCACGGTCGTCGCCGGTGTCCACCGGCACTTCTTCGCACTGGGCAACAACGATGCGCAGGTCGGGCTGTCTGCCGACAACGCGGCCGCCACGCTGCGCGCGACCCTGGAAGCCATCGATCCGAACCTCGCCAGACGCGTCCCCAACGGCGTGCTCACCATCGCCACCAACATCACCCAGAACGAGTCGATCGACGTGGCGGCGCATGCCGGCCGGTTGATCCGCTGGCTCTACATCCCGGTGGGGCTGCTGGGCGCGCTGCTGATGTTCCTGTCGTTCACCAAAGCCCGGGATCCCGTTCATTCGCTGCGCTTCGGCGGCTTCGCACTGGCCATCGGCGGCGGCCTGTTCATCGGACTCGGTCTGGCCACGCCGCTGTTCGCAGCGCTCGCGGGCGACAAGGAGTCCGGACGGGGCAAGGCCGTCGCGGCCTTCGTCCACGTCCTGTTCGGCCGGCTGGAGGGGGCAGGCTGGGCGCTGGGTTTCCTGGGGCTGCTGCTCGCGTTTGCACCCGGACGTGACGGCTCCGGAGTCGCCGTGCGCTTCGGCCGGGCGCGCGTCGCCACGGCTCGCTGGTGGCGGCTGCGGCGGGCCAAGCTGAGCGTCGGCATCGTGGTGATCCTGCTCGGGGTCGGCCTGCTGACGGTGCCCAAGAAGCTCGCGGTGTATGTGGGCTTTCTGGCGGCCCTGCTCGTCGTGTACTGCGGGCTGCTGCTCGTGCTGCGCGGCACGGGAATCATCGAAACCTCACCGGGCACGGCCCGTTTGCGGCGGCGAACGCTCGGAGCGGTCGCCGCCGGAATCGTCGTGAGCATCGCGCTGACGACGACCGCCACCGCCGCGGTCGTCCACGTCATCAAACCGAGTTCGAAGGCCAACCCGCGCCAGGACGGCTGCAACGGATTCATCGAGCTGTGCTTCCAACCGCTGAACCAGATCGTGTGGGCCGGGAGCCACAACGCGATGTCGTCGGCGGCCTACAACTTCTTCACCGCCGAACACATCGGCAGCATCACCGAGCAGTTGGACGACGGCGCCAACGCGCTGCTGATCGACGCCTACAACGGCTACCAGGACCACGGGCTCGTGCGTACCAACTTCACCGGCAAGGTCAACCGGCAGGAGGTCACCGACGAACTCGGCGGCGATGCCCTGCGCCAGCTCGATCGCGTCGGCGCGCTCACCGGGGCTGCCGACACCTCGGGCAAGAAGAAGGACGTCTACCTGTGTCACCTCTACTGCGAGGTCGGTGCGGTCAAAGCGACGAAGGTTTTCTCCGAGGTCAACGCCTACCTCAACACGCATCTGACCGACGTGGTGATCCTCGATGTCGAGGACTACGTGACGCCGGACGACCTCGAAAACGCCTTGAAACAGGGGCATTTGTGGGATCGCCTCTACCACCTCGATCTCTCCAAGCCGATGCCGACCCTGCTCGATCTGGTCAATCCGCCGCCGGGTCAGGACCAGGAGCAACGCCGGGTGATCGTGACGTCGGAGAACCAGGCCAACAAGGCGCCTTGGCTCGTCGGCAGCTACGACTGGATGCAGGAGACCCCGTTCACCTTCGACAGCACCGCGCAGTTCAACTGCAATCCCAACCGCGGCGCGGCCACCAACCCGATGCTGCTGGTCAATCATTGGCTACGCGCGCCCGGCCCTCCCGACCCCGTCGAGGCCGCCGCGACCAATGCCGCGGACGAGCTCACCGACCGGCTCGAACAGTGCGTGAACCAACGCCGCCGGCTGCCCAACATCCTCGCCGTCGACTTCTTCGGCATAGGCGACACGACATCCGTCTGTGACACCTTCAACGCGGCTGTGGCCACCCTCACTGGAGTGGCCGGCACCGAAACCAGTGCAATAGAAGCGTTTCGGTTGAATCCGGCAACGACCGATGCCGCGCTGGAGCAGCTCGACAATCTCCCCAAGCTGCCGGAGATCTCCGTCGCTCAAGCCAAGAAGATGCTCGGTCCCGTCGCGAAAACGCTGGAAAAACCCACCACCACGCTGGAGATCTCCGAGCTCAAGGGCACCGACGTCACGGCCGGCCGCTTCTCCCGGCTGCACGTGCGGATCCTGCCCAGCCCGACTCCCAGCCCGAGCTGACGGGACGCTGCTACAGGCCCTGCTTGCCGAGCCAGTTCAGGCACGCGTCGGCGACCTCGCGCCAGCGGCCGTCGATGGTCAGCGAGTGGCCGCGGTCCTCGAATTCGATGAGGTCGGTGACCGCCGAGGAATGCCGGTACTGCTTGAGCGTCGACTTGGTGATCGCCTCGGGAACGGTGTGGTCCTTGCCGCCCATGATGAGCAGCAGCGGCCCGCGGGCCTCGTTGCCGGTCTCCACCTTCAGGGGAGAGTGCAGCGAGAAGTTCGCGGCGGCAGCCTCGAAGAGCGGCCTGCCCGGCGCGGCGATGGCCCACTTCTCATACAGCGCGTTGGACTCGTCCTCACTGAGCGCATTGCCGAAGCTGTAACGGAACTGCTCCGCCGTCAACGAGACGGCCTTGTGCCGGTTGGAGGGATTCTTGAACACCGGCAGCGTCGAGTGCAACGCCGAGAGCGGCAACGGGAGAACGCCTTTGATCTGCGCGGCATCGACCCCGATGGCGGCAATTCCGTAGTCCTCACCGAGCAACTTCTGCGCGATCATCCCGCCGAAGGAGTGACCGATGAGTATCGGCTTGCTGTCCATGTGGTCGATCAGCTCGCGGTAGTGGGCCGTGACCTCCTCGACCCCGAAGTCGGCGACGGCATCCGGGTTGGCACGCGTGGCTTCCACGGTGTCGCCGTCACCCGGCCAGCCGGGCGCCGTGCAGGCGTATCCCTTTTCGGTGAAGTACTCACTCCACGAACTCCACGACGACGCGTGAAGCCACAGACCGTGGATGAACATGACGGGGTTTGCTGGAGCGGCCATGCCGGTCTCCGTTCTTGGTGTGCGGGGGATGACGGGAGACTTCGAATGCAGTGTGTCCTAAGGTGCGAACCGGGACAAGGAGGGTTCATGGATCTCGGGTTGGCGGGCAGGGTCGCCGTCGTGACCGGTGCGAGCCGGGGCATCGGACTCGCCATCACCCAGGGTTTGGTGGACGCCGGCGCACGGGTCGGCGCCGATCTCGTCATCGACGGCGGCATGGTCACCACGATCTGAGCGCGGGGCTCAGCGGCCGTTGACCGTCTTCGCCTCACCGGCCGCCAGCCGAACAGACCCGACCACGTCACCCTGCTTGGTGCGCCAGGTGACGGTGAGCGGCGAGCCGGTGGGGTTGACGGCGGCGAGGTGTAGAGCGCCGTCGTTGCCGAAGGCGAAACCGTAGGGAGAGCTGGCGAAGATGTCAGCGCGCGGGCGGCCGAGATTGTTCAACGTCAGCAGCCAGTACAGCGTGAACGAGCGCGAGTTTCCGCCCTCGATGGGAACGCTCGGAGTGAACTTCGCGAGCGCGCCCGCAGGGTCGGCGAGCGCGTCGTCCATGAGGAACAGATCCGGCCATTCCGGCCCGCCGTCGGCCGTCGCGACCGTCGCGGAGCGCTGGGCGGCAGCGGCCGCATCGGTGCGGTAGAGCGAGGCGAACGTGAAGGGCAACAGCTGGATCCCGATGACGTATCCCGCGCGCCCGTCGAAGAACGTCGCGAAGTCCACCTTGCCACCCCAGAGGATGCCGACCGTGTCGTGCGCGTAGGCAGCGGGCCACAGCCGGCCGGACTCACCGAGCCAGTAGGTACGGGCGCTGTCGGCCTCGAGGGCGTATCGACTGACTGCCGCATCGACGAGTTGCTGACGGTTGCTCACCATCCCCCATTGAGCGATCCCGGCCCACGCGTTCACCGCCTCGCTGGTGGACTCCTGGTTGTCACCGTCGGACCCGGTCGTCAATCCCGAGGCGATCGAATGGCCCTCGTAGGCGGAAAACACCCGGAACGGCGGGAAAGACGCGGCTGCCGCGCTGCCGGTCGGAGCACCCATGATGTCGTCCACGAGCAGATCGACAACCGCCCCGTAGCTGGCGACGAAGGTCGGGTCCGCCTCGGCGACGGCGGCTGCCGCAGCGATCAGATATCCGAACTGGAAATGGTGGTCGTTGTAGAAGTCGGAATTGCCGAATTCACTCGGATGGCCGACGATTCCGCCCCACACTGAGTCGTACGCGAGCCAGTGCTTGTCATCCGGTCCGCTGTAGGTGAGCCAGTCGATGACAATGGGCCGAAGCTTCGCCAGAATCGCTGACGCCGCAGTCGTGTCGCCGATCCGGCGCGCGATCTGCAGCAAGGTCGCCAGCCGTCCGAGCGCCTTCGGGCCGTAATAGGTGCCTGCCTCCTCGGAATCGGGAACGGCGAGGTCGGATGTCAGATCAGCTCGAAGGTCGGAAACATTCGATGGCGTAAGGGGAATCTGTGGTATGCCCGGCAGGAGTCCGGGCAGCGGCACCTTCAGATGAAGGGCATTCGCCTGCACCAGTGTCAGCTGTCCGCGCGAGGTGTCGTAGTGCCCGGGAACCGTCGTGATGCCGGAGCCCAGCAGCGCCTGCTGATGCGGGAGCACGGCGATGACGCTGGACGTCGCAGCGCCCTCCCAGTACAGGTCCTGGGTCACCTCGCCGACCCCGCGGGAGAGGACAGAGGCGGTCGTCGTCACGGGGCTGCGGGCGTAGCCGGCGGCGCGCTCAGCCCAATCGCTCGGGCCACCATCCGGCACCGGCGAGAAGACGTAGGTGAGCGCGCTGCTCGACGACGCGTCGACCCCCTGGGCCGTACGCATCCAGGTCACCGGTTCAGCTGCCGCGAGCACCCACGTCTGGCCCAGCGATTGCACGACAAGCGTGTCGCTGTCGACGTTCTCGCCCGACCGCGAGGTCCTTGCCCTGCCCGTCGCTGACGCTCGTCGCCGCCGCAAGCGCGATGGGCAATGTCCCGGCAGGTGCGCGTACCGGAACGAAGGGGCTGCCCTGCGCGATGATGGTCGTCAGGGTCGTGTCAGCTCCCTGCAGGCTGAGGTCGACGGAGAAGTCCCCGTACCCGGTGACGGTGACCCCCTTCAGCGGACCGCCGACGGTGAGGGCCGGCGCCGCCGAGGCGACGACGGAATTCTGCGATGCCGACGGCTCCGGCGCCGAGAGTTCCAGACCGTCAGCGGCCCCGGTGGCGACCACCGGAAATGCCCAGAGTGCAGAGGTGTAGTTGCCGATGAGTGCGGAGGTCCACCACGTGTTGGTCGGTAACGCCTTGCCCTGCAGGGCCGGTCCGGCACTGGCCGGCTGAAGCGTCGGACGCTCGGCGGCGAGCACCGGCCCGAGGCTGCCGGCGCCGGTCACGGTCGGGGCGCTCTTGGCCGGCCGAGTCTGATACGCCACGACCGGCGGCGCGGGCGGCGGCGACGGCTGCGAGGGCTTGGCGCGTGGACGTGAAGCCTGAGACTGGCCACGCGACGAAGCGCTGCACCCTGCTGCCAGCAGTGCGACGGCCAGCAGCATGCCGATCGCGGCACGCCCCGTTGTCGACCGCATGACTGTCACTATGCGTGCCGCGCGACCGGCCGCGTGGCTACTCCGCCGAACGAGGCAACCCTCAGGGCAAATGGGTGACCGTGCGTAACGAGCTGCTGGGCGTCCCGGTTCTTCTCAGTGGAGAGGAACCGCGATGATGCTCATGACCGAAACGCCCCCGCCGGTTGTCGACGACGCGCCGGCCCTGCCCATGCTCACCGCGCGCAAGACCCGCAATGTCGCGGGATCGAGCACGCTCTACACCGGACTGCAGGCCAACCCGCGCCGCATCCGGCTCACCGCTCCCGGCAATCCGGTGCATCGCTGAGGGACGCTTCAAGGCGGCGGCTTTCGGGGTAGTCCACACTCATCCCGAAACGTCGGCTGCTCAACGAAGGACCCGCATGCGACAGCTCACGAGTCTCGACACGCAGTTCCTGGCGATCGAAGACGGTCGTCAGGCTGGGCATGTCGGCAGCCTCGGGATCTATGACCCGAGCACGGCGCCGTTCGGCGAGTTGAACGTCGCCGTCATGATGCGGCTGCTGAACGACCGGATGCACCTGCTTCCGGTGCTGCGGTGGCGACTGCTCGAGGTGCCGCTCGGACTGGACTTCCCGTACTGGGTGGAGGACGAGCACTTCGACCTCGAGTTCCACGTGCGGGACCTGGCGCTGCCGGCGCCCGGCAACGATCGGCAACTGGCAAGGCAGGTCGCCCGGCTGCATTCGCGACGGCTCGATCGGGCCCGGCCGCTGTGGGAGATGTACGTCATCTCCGGTCTCGAATCCGGCCACGTCGCGATCTACACGAAGATCCACCACGCTGTCATCGACGGCATCTCCGGCGGCGAGATCGTCGGCCTGCTGCTCGACCAGACGCCCGAGGTCCGTACCCCCGACGGGGCCGTCTCGACGAAGGCCGGACCGCGCTCGAGCACGGCCGGGCTGGTGGCTCGCGCGGTCCTCGGCGTGCCGCGATATCCGCTGCGGCTGCTGACATCCATCCCGCGTGCCGTGCCGAATCTCGACGAGACCGTGTTCTCGGTGATTCCAGGCGCAGCCCGGGTCGGACGCCTGCTGGGCCGCTTCGAGGGTCTGCTGCGCGGCGACGGCAACAAGGTGATCCGCCCTACCCAGGCGGCACCGCGAACGTCCTTCAACGGCAAGGTGACGGCACACCGCCGGTTCGTCTTCGGCCAGCTCCCGCTCGACCGGGTGAAGGCGTTGAAGAAAGCCCATGACGTGACGGTGAACGACGTGATCGTCTCGCTGTGCGCCGGAGCGGTACGGCAGTGGCTGATCGCGCACGACGAGCTGCCTGCCGAGCCGCTCGTCGCCCAGGTGCCGGTGTCGGTACGCACCAAGGAAGAGGCCGGCACCTACGGCAATCGGATCCTGATGCTGGCCGCCGCGTTGCACACCGAGATCTCCGATCCCGTCGAGCGATTGAAGCAGACCTCAGCCGACCTCACGGTGATGAAGGACCGGCACAAAGCCTTGCCGGCGCAGCTGCTTTCGGACGCCAACAACTTCATCCCGCCCGCGCTCTTCAGCCGCGCGGCACGTCTCACGCTCTCGCTCGGGAGCTCCTCGGTCGGGCACCCGACGTGGAATCTCGTGGTGTCCAACGTGCCGGGCCCGCAGTTCGACCTGTACTGCGCCGGCGCGAAGCTGCTCGCCAACTACCCCGTCTCCGTCATCACCGACGGCCTCGGCCTGAACATCACGGTGATGAGCTACGCCGGCCACCTCGACGTCGGCATCCTCGCCGACCGCGAGCAGATGCCCGATCTCTGGAACCTGATCGGCTGGCTCGAGGACTCACTGGTGGAGCTCGAGAAAGTCACGTTTCCCTAGGCTTCCTGGAACTGCTGGAGCTACGGCGCGTCGATCTCGATCTGCGAACTCTGGCTGGTGCCATCAGCGAACGTCGCCGTCACCGTCAGCGTGTGCGGTCCCGTCGTCAGCGTGACCACGCCACCATTTACCACCGGGCCGCCATCAACGGCGCCGGTCTCACCAGTGACAGCGCAGGGTGACGTCGCACCTGCGTCGCCCCACGAAACGGTGAACTCGTCAGCTGTCCCCGTCGGAGTCGCGGCGAGACCACCCGGCGGCGTCTCTGTGGTCGGGTCACAGACCGGCGGCGGGGGCGGCGGCCCGGCAATCGTGACCGCAGCCGAGCCGACGGACCCGCTGGTGACCGGAGCCCCTGAGGTCGTGTAGCCGGCGGACACCGAGAACGAGTACGTGCCGGCAGCCAGACCGCTGTAGGTGAAGCTCGTGTCGCTGAGGACCTGCGGAGCCACGCCCGTCCCGCTCAGGAAGTACGCGCTGAGCGTGCATCCCGCCGCGGCGGCCGGCGGCGTCCAGGTCACGCTGATGGTCGTCCCGTCCACTGCGGCCGCTGACACGCCCCCAGGCGCAGGCGCGCTACACACGACCGGCGGCGTGATCACCGGCGGCGTCACCGGAGGCACCACCACGGGCGGCGGGGAATGCGTCGTGACCGGTGGCTTGTGAGTCGTCACCGGCGGCTTCTTCACCTTGTGGTTCCCGCCCGAACCCCCGCTTGACGGGATGGGCCCGATGGACGACGGGATGACGTCACCGGCGGGCGTCAACGAGAGCGACGCACCCGGCGTGAGCAACTTCAGCGGCGGGGTCACCTTGACGTTCTTCGCGGCCGAGACGACGACGGTCGCGGTGGCCGAAAGCTTGCCGACGGTCGCCTTGACGGTGGTCTTGCCCGCGGCGAGCCCGGTCACGAGACCCTTGCTGCTGACCTTCGCGATCTTCGGGTTGGCGACGGACCAGGTGGCGTCACCGAAGGCGACGGTCGGAGCAGCGTCCTGGTTGGTGAGCAGCCCACTGACGGCGAGCTGGTAGGGCGCCCCGCCCTTCTTCACGACGATGCTCGCCGGCGTGATGTGGACGCTCGCCAGCTGATGCGACGCGAGGTAGCGCTGCCCCGTCTCGGTGGTCTGCTCAGCTGCCCAGCGGTGCAGGGCGGCCATGGAGAGGTCCCCGGCCGGGATCGGGAACTGGTAGGTCACGGAGGTGACGCCGTCCAGCGCGGGCGCGATCGTGTAGCTGGCGACGACGGGGTCTTCACTGACGATGCGCGGCTTGGGCAGGAAGGACACCTGAGACGCCTTCGTCACGAGCGACTTCGGCAGCAGCTCCTCCACCGTCACTTCGTCGGAGCGCGACGAGTAGAAGATGAGGGAACCCTGAAGCGTGGGGTGCTTGCCCCCGTAGATCGTCCAGGTGCGGCTGACGGTGACACCGGTCTGCGGGAACGCCTCGACGGGGAAAGTGAAGGCGACGCGCTTGGTCGGCTTGTCGCCCCCGGCGTTGAGCGTGACCATCGTCGCGACGAGGGCGAGGATGCAGCCGAGAGCCGTCGCGATGTACCAGGTGCGGCGGGCGTGAAGCCACGGACGGGGCTTCTTCTCCTTGTCGCCGGTTCCCCAGAAGTTCTCGTCATCGCCGTACAGCGGCGGTTCGGCGGCGACGCTCAGCTCGTCGGTGGCGGGATCCGGAATCACCTGAATGGGTGAATCCACGGAGAGGTCGGAAATGACGACGGGATAGTCGCCGCCGCCCATTCCTTCATCCATCGTTTCCGGATGCGTCGACCGGCCAAAGCGGCGTGACGTCGTCTTCATGCCTGAACACCCGCCCGAGAACATTCCGGAGAACGCAGGGCACCGGAATGGTGTCCTGCCTGCTGAATCGCAGCAGAAAGCGCGCTTCGACGGGCCGATTTGGGCATCCGTTGTGATGCGCACAATCTCTGCGAAATGCCGTGTGAACCTGCCCGACCGATGGCGCGCGGCGATGCCGGAGGACGGCGTACTTCTCCGGATCGCCGAAAAACGTTGCAAGGACAGGGCAACGACACCCGCGAAGAGTACTGGCGCCAGGCGGGCGCGCGCGAGGGCGTGTTCTAGGAGTGCTGCTGCGCTGCGCGTTCGGGCGTCGCCACGACGGCCGGATCCACCCGCAGCACCGCATATCCAGCCACGGCCCCCGCGCCGTAGCCCGGTGCGAAGATCCGGGACGGCTCCTTGAGGACGCCATCACGGACGGCGTCGTGGATGGCCAGCGGGATGCTCGCCGCGGAGGCGTTACCCACCTTGGCGATGTTGAAGTAGAGGCGATCGAGGTCCAGCCCCGCCTTGGTCGCCAGCTGGGTCACCATCGTCTTGTTGGCCTGATGCGGAACGATCAGATCGACGGCGTCCAGCAGACTGCCGGCGCCCCCGTCAGGCGCGGGCAGCCCCCGGAGCTCGTCGACCATCTGCATCAGGTAGCGGCCCGCGAGCGCCTTCACCTCCGGGCCGTAGACCGTGATGTTGTTGTCGAACTCGGTGTTGGGCCAGATGATCGAATTCACCTCGCTCGCCGGTCCACTGGCGAATGTCTGCAGGTACTCGATGTCGGGCGCGACACCTTCGGGCGCCACGCCGACCACGACGGCAGCCGCCCCGTCACCGAAGATCATCCGAGATGGGCGGACGTTGCCGATCTTGTCGGAGAACTTCTCCGCACAGACCAGCAGCACCGGAGCCTTGACCTCCTGCAGCAGCCGGGTCGCGTCGAGCAGCCCATACGGCAGGCCTGCGCAGGCGGCGACGATGTCATAGGCCGCGTGTGTCTGCGTGATGCCGAGCTCGCCGCAGATCCACGTCGCGACCGAGGGAATCAGCTTGGTGCTGGTGCACGTCGCGACGACCACTCCGCCGAGCTCGCCCGGCTCGCGTCCGGCATGCGCCAGCGCGACCCGCGCCGCCTCGAGCCCGAGTTCCTCGAGCGTCAGGCGGGAGTACAGCCGCTGCTCGATCCCGGTCTTGTCGACGATTTCCGCGCTTGACATCGGCGACCAGTTGTAGGCCGTGTTACGCGTGAGATCGTCGTTCGTGCAGGCGATTTCCCCGTGTACGGCGGAGATCGCCTCGATCCGGGGCATCACCGCGAAGTGGGTACGCACCTGCACCGGCGGATAGGCCTGCGCCGGTGAGGACGGCGCGCGCCGGGGACGGGGCACGTGCACGGCCGGCGTGCGCAGCCGGCGCAGGAAGCTGCGCACCTGATCGCTGCGCGGCTCGAGGACCACCACGTGATCGTCCGGGGACAGCAGGCCCACCGGGACGAGCTCGGTGTGGCCGCGCTGCCACGGGTACTGGTTGTGGAGCACCATCACCCACCGGTGCAGCGCCTCGAGCTCGGGGACGTCCTCGCTGCAGTCGATGATGTCGTCGTAGCTGAACGTCGGAAAGTCCGGGTCGTAGTCAGTGAGCCGGAAAACCAGATGGGCGGGGTCGGACAACACCTCAGCGATCGTCGGCTTCACCGCCGTCAGCTCGGTGGCGTGCTGCTTGCGATGGCCGAACGCGTCGAACAGGATCGCGAAGATGCCGTCCTCGACCTTCGCGTCCCACGTCGCGTCCAGCGCGTCGTAGGCCTCGCGAACGGCGGCGATCTTCTTCTCACCGTCTTCCCACGGAGTGTTGATCTCCATGAAGATCTCGCTGCCACGGCGCGGCACGTCGCCCCAGCGAAGCACGCGCTTGTCGTACATGGTGAGCGCGAATCGACCGGCCCAGAAGAGGTTGAGCGCGACGTCGCGCATCAGGGCATAACGGCTCGGGTAGGCGCCGTCGGTGATGCGCTGCAGAATGTCGGAGCCGTCGGGCGCCTTCGTCTCGAAGTCGCGCCGGATCACCTTGTCGAGTTGCTCGGCGCTGGCGATGACCGAGACGTCGAGCTCGGGTCGAAAGTTCGACGGAAAGACGATCCGGTCGTGGCGGTTGAGGACAAACGGCTGCATGACACATCCCGGTAGTTGGATCGCCGGGCGAGAGGAGGAGCACCGCTCGGCGTGGTGACGGCGGCGGCTTCACGAATCGCCGGGCGTCTCCCAAGCTGTCGCACTGGCGAGCTGGGAACGGCAGGAGCCGACGGGTGAATCGGTGATCCAGTTGTCGATCGGTTCGTGGGCATTGATCGCCCGCCACACGTCCTCGAAGCGGATGGGCATGTGCATGAGCTCGGCCCCCACCGCCGCGTGGATCGCATTGCCCAGCGCGGGCGCCACCGAAATCATCGGGTGCTCACCGACGCCGCGAGCCCCGAACGGGCCGTCCAGCTGAGGCGTTTCCACGACGTAGCAGTCGATCTCGGCGGGCAGGTCCTTCGCCGTCGGGATCTTGTTGTCGGTGAAGGACGGGTTCAGCAAGTGTCCTTGCTTGTCGTAGATGTAGCCCTCGCAGACGGCGGTACCAAGGCCCTGGATCATCCCGCCGATGCACTGGCCGCGTACGAGTTCCGGGTTGATGACCTGACCCACGTCGTACACGGAGGCGATCTGTAGAAGGTTGTACTCGCCGGTCTCCGGGTCGACGTCGACGACGATCCCGTGGGCGCCATACGTCCAGTCGAGCGCCGGCCGGCCCTGACCCGTCTCCTTGTCGATGTTCGACAGGCCCTGCGCGGTGTAGCGGCCGACCCCGATGAGCGGGCCGCCGATGCCATTGCCGTTGGGGTAGGCGTAGCCGATCGCCATTGAAGCGAATGTCACCGCCTCATCAGGGTTGTGCTTGAGGAAGACCTTCTCGTCGTCGTGCGTCAGATCCTCGACATTGGCCCGCAGCACCTGCGCCGCATCGTGATAGGCGTGCTTCAACAGGTCCTTGCACGCGAGGATCGTCGCGTTGCCGCTGAGCAGAAGTCCTTTGGAGGCAACGCTTTGCCAGTCGTAGGGCTCCTTGTCGGTGTCGGTCTCGACCGCAACCTTCACCTTCCCGACCGGAAAGCCCAGCGTCTCTGCGGCGATCTGCCCGACCGCCGTCGCGCAGCCCTGCCCCATCTCCGTGAGTGCCATGTTGATGACGACGGTGCCGTCGGAGTTCATCTTCGCGACCGCGGCCGTCGCCGTGAAGGACGGCATGGCGGGCGCCTTGTGCAGCGTCGCAAGGCCTTTGCCGATGCGGCGCCCCGTGAGCTCCTGGTGCACCGCTTCCTCGGGTGTCAGCTTCCCGTAGTGAATGGCGTCCGCCGCCGCCCGCAGACACTTGGTGGGATTGCCCGTGCTCGCGTGGATCTTCTCGCCGGTCAGCGTCAGCGAACCCGGCTTCAGGAGATTCTTCAGCCGGAACTCCAGCGGATCCATGCCGATCGCGATAGCCACCAGCTCCATGTGACGCTCGAGGCCCCAGAAGAACTCGACGTGGCCGAAGCCGCGATAGGCGGTGCCGTAAGGCTTGTTGGTGTAGATGGTGTACGCATCCAGCCAGGCATTGGGAATCTCGTAGGGACCGGCACCCGAATAGCTCGAGGCGCGCGTGACGTTGACCGCGTAGTCGGCGTAGGCGCCGGCGTCCCACAGCATCGTCATCTGCTGGGCCGTGATCTTTCCGTCGGAGCGCACACCGGTCTTGATGCGATACGTCAGCGCACTGCGGCAGGGCAGCAGGCTGAATTCCTCTTCGCGGGTCGCCTGCATCCGTACCGGCCGACCGCCCGCCGCCCGGGAAAGACAGGCCAGCAGGGGTTCGAGGTGGATGCCGGCCTTGCCGCCGAAGCCGCCGCCGACATGCGGGATGACGACGCGGACCTGGTTCATCGGCAGCCGCATGGCGGCGCAGAACAGGCTGCGCACCGTGAACGGCGACTGCGCGCTCGACCAGATGGTGACCTCGTCGCCGATCTTCCACTGCACCAGCGCGACATGCGTCTCCATCGGGACGTGCTGCACCGACGGGTTGGTGTACTCCCGCTCGATGACCCACTCGGCTTCCTTGAAGCCCTGCTCGATGTCACCCTTGCGCATCTTGGTGATGTTGGCGATGTTGGTGCCCGGTTGCGGGCTGAAAGCGGCTTCGACGAAGGCGTACTTGCCCAGATCGGGGTGGATCAGTTCGGCGTCGGGCTTCATCGCCTCTTTCGGCTCGAGGATCGGGGTCAGGACCTCATACTCGACCTCGATGAGATCGACGGCCTCCCTGGCGATCTCGACGGTTTCGGCGGCGACGGCGGCGACGGCTTCGCCGAAATGGCGCACCTCGTCCTTGGCGATGATGTCCTTGTCGACGACGTACAGGCCGAGCTTGTAATCGAGGTCGTGGCCGGTGAGTACGGCGTGAACTCCCGGCAGCGCCTTGGCTTTCGCGGTGTCGATGCTCAAGATCCTGGCCCGGGCATGTGGGCTGCCCTTGACCTTCGCGTGGAGCATGCCGGGCAGGATGAGGTCGCCGGCGTACAACGCGTCACCGGTCAGCTTGCTGGTCGCCTCCACCCGAGGGTGGCTGACCCCGACCGACTTCATCTCGGTGCGAGCCGCGACGTCAAACATATTTCAGCTCCCCTTGTGCGCCGGAGTTGGACTGACCCGATGCGTCGAGGACGGCCTCGATGATCTGCTGATAACCCGTGCAACGACAGAAGTTTCCTTCGATGCCGTCCTTGATCTGGGCCACCGACGGCTTGGGGTTCTTGCTCAGCAGGTCGCGTACCGACAGCACCATGCCGCCCGTGCAGAAGCCGCACTGGACGGCGTGGTGACGGGCGAAAGCCGCCTGGATGTTGGAGAGTTCGCCGTCGTGCGCCTCGCCCTCGATGGTCTCGATGACCGCGCCGTCGGCCTCAGCGGCGAGCACGAGGCACGAGTTGACCGTGATGCCGTTCAGGAAGACGGTGCACGCTCCGCACTCCCCGGCGGCGCAGCCTTCCTTCGTCCCGGTGAGCCCGACGCTGTCGCGCAGGAAGCGCAGCAGCGTCCAGTGCTCTCCGATCTCGCGCTCGTACACATGACCGTTGACGGTCGCCACAACCTTCATCACGCCACCTCTCGCAGGACTCTGCGCACGAAGACGCCGACCATGTGGGTCCGGTATTCCTTGCTGCAGCGCAGGTCGCTGATCGGGCTGATCGCGTTCTTGGCGGCGGCCACGACCGCATCGGGCTCGTCGGTCGCGCAAAGACCGTCGACGAGCAGGGGTGTCGGTGCGCAGGAGCTGATCCCCAGCCGCAGCAGGCCGTCTTTGTGCATGGCGGCGACGCCGACGATGCCGAGGTCGTGTCCCTTGATGCGCTTGAGTTTGCTGTAGGCACCGCGAGCGGAAGCTGTTTGCGTCGGCACATGGATCTCTTCGAGGATCTCGTCCGGACGCAGCACCGTGCGCTTCACACCGGTGAAGAATTCCTTGAACGCGATCTCGCGCTGACCGGACCTGGAGGACAGCACCGCGCTCGCCCCGAGGCAGAGCAGGGCGGGCGACATGTCGGCGCACGGTGACGCGTTCACGACGTTGCCGATGACCGTGGCCCGGTTGCGCAACTGATGCGACGCAAGGTCCTTGGCGCAGGCGATCAGAAGGGGGTAGGCCTCCCGGATTCGCGCGTCCGTCAGGATTGCGGTGAGCGACACCGCCGGCCGGATGATCAGCCCGTCGGCGTCACTCCAGGAGATGTCGGAGAAGCCCTGCACTCGCTTCAGATCCACGACTGTCTTGGGACGGGCGAATCCGGCCCGCAGGTCGATCATCACGTCGGTGCCACCAGCCATGACTCTCGCACTCGAACCCAGCTCGTCGAGCAGATCGAGCACCTGGGCGCGAAGCACCGGAGCCTGGTAGGTGAAGACGTTGGTCATAGCGTCTCCTCCAGAAGTTTCAAGGCGGCAAGCCGCTCGGTGTCAGACGTGTCGGACACCGAGCGGCTCGCACGGACCAGCGCGAAAGCGAAGTCGGCTAGCCGAGATCAGCGATCGCGATGACGGGCCCGCCACCGGCAGGACCCTGGTGCGTGGCCGAGACCGAGACGAAGATCGCCGGGTCACCCGACACCGCTGACGCAACGCCGCCGACACACGCCTTGATCTGGCGGTGCCAATGGACATCGGAGTCGTCCAGCATGATGTTGCGACGCCCGCGCACCCGACCGGTCGGGTCGGACTCGCACTTGAGGAACAGGTTGACGAGCCTGCCCTTCAGGTCATCCGGATGCGGCCGGTCCGGCAGGTCGATACCGGCGGACCGGATGGCCTCCCAGATCCCGTCGGCGTCGAGCGCGTCCTTCATGACCGAGTGACCGGCGCGGTAGCGGCCGCCGACCCCACGGACATTGCCGACAACGACGATCTGACCCTGGTCGAGTTCGACACCGGACGAGCACGAGGCCACTGCCGAGAACAGCGACGTGTCCTTCATGATCTGCTCGGCCTTGGGCATCGAGATCTCGCCCAGCGCGACAGCAATGCCCAGAGCGGCGGTGCCGTTGGACACGTCCATCGAGTGCAACGTGTCCTCGGTGAAGACCTCATTGCCGCGCGCCTTCGCCTCGCCAATGGTCGGCAGGGTGAGCAGCGGCGTCTTGGTCTGGACGTAGTGCACGTCCTTCGGGTCGGTGATCCCGGCCCTTTCCATGGCCACCTTCACGCCGGCGGCGATCTTCTCGACCATCGCCGGCCGGCCGATCTCCTCGGGGAGGATGACCGCGCTCATGGAGCTGCCGACGGCCAGCCGGTAGTCATCGGTGGGCGTGACATGGATCGGGTCGATCGTCGCGAAGATGGTCGCGTGCGGCGAGATGACGCCGTCCGTGCCACCCGACCAGAGCACCGGGATCTGAGCAACTTCCTCAGCCGTACGGCTGCCGTTGGCCACCAGCACGTCACGGAACGCGTGGTCGGCGATGATCCGCGTGTAGTCGTTGACGCCGCCGTTTCCTTCGGTCTTGCCGACGATGGCGACGACCCGGTCAGCGTCGATGACCTTGTCATCGATCAGCTGCTGCAGGCCTGACGCATCGCTGACACTCTCGAGCGGAACCTTGCGGACCTCAATCGGGTCTGGCATTTCCAACGCCTCCTCAGACCGTTACTTCAAGCGGCACGATGAGCTTCTCGTTGGCGGTCACGATGCTCTGCGGAACGTCGAAGTTGAGGTCAGCTCCGACCATCTGCTGCACGTAGTTCTTGACCGTGGAGTCCCAGTAGTTCTTGCGGACGTAGTAGACCTTCGCCCCGCCGAGCTCGTGCTGGATCTCCGGCCACGGGTAGCTGGGCTGTGCCATGCCAAGACCCCAGCGGTACCAGCCGTTGTAGCTCTCGTAGGTCGCCCAGAACTCCTTGTTCTTCAGGATTTCGAACGCGTAGTAGGCCTTGGCGTAGTACATGATCGCGCCGATGCGGTTGCCCGCGGGTCAGCGCCACCGTGTGCAGGCTGATGTTGACGTCGTCACTCATCTGCCGGCCGTTGGCCAGGCCTACCCACTCGCCGTCGATGAGCCCGACCAGGTGGTACGGGTCCTTGAGCCGCTTGCGGTACCAGCCCATGATCTCAGCGTTGACGCGGGCGCCGACGACGTCGTAGAAGTCGTTCTCCGCCTGCATGACGCGCTGCATGTACTTCGCCATCTCGGGGGCCTCTTCGAGCGTGGCTTCCCGGATGTAGAGGGTGCGACCGTCCTTGAGCTGGCACGTGGCGCCGGGCCAGCGCGCCATGGTCGAGGCCGGACCTTGGAGCAGAGATTCGATTTCCCTCACGTCGATGTTGATGTGGTCCTGGGAAACCTTGGTCGGGGATTCGAGCCGCATGCCGAAACTCCTCTCGGGAGTCTGTTGTGGGACGGACACCCGGTCACGACTTGTGGCCAGGCGGCCCGCAACCGGCTGCGGTTGCTTCTGCGAAACTGCAGCCGGCTACGGGATGTTGCTGGAGACCACCGGCTAGACAGCAGGCGCCGGGGGTCGCGCTTCGTGTCCGCTCTCGTCAGTCACGCGCGGTGCAGGCACCGAAGCGTCGACGGGAGCGCTGATGACCGGAGCGAGGACGTCCGGCGCATGGTCGCGGAAGACGCCGCGCTTGCTGAGGTAACTCATGAGCTGGTACACGATGATCGCGGCGAAGGAACCCACGGCGATGCCGTTGAGGACGAAGTTGCCCTTGTCGGCACTGATCGTGTAGTTGCCGGCGCCGGCGACCAGGCCGATCGCTGCGGGCAGCAGGTTGACCGGGTTGTTGAAGTTGACCCGGTTCTCCACCCAGATGCGACCACCGAGGACGGCGATCATGCCGTACAGGACCGTTCCGACACCACCGAGGACACCGACCGGAATCGTGTCGATCAGCGCGCCGAGCTTCGGGAACGCAGCCGAAGGCGACGGCGACCGCGCCGGCGACCCAGTACGCGGCGGTGGAGTAGACCTTGCTGGCCGCCATGACACCGATGTTCTCGGCGTACGTGGTGGTTCCGCTTCCCCCTCCGAGTCCGGCGAGCATCGTCGCCGCACCGTCGGCCATGTATCCACGCCCGAGGGACTTGTCGAGGTTCTTGCCGGTCATCGAGGCGACGGCCTTGATGTGGCCGGTGTTCTCAGCAATCAGGACGAGCACCACTGGCAGGACGAGGTAGATCGGTCGCATGCTGAAGTGCGGGCCGGTGAAGTGCGGGAGACCGACCCAGGCGGCGTGCTTGACGGCGTCGAAGTTGATCTGACCCTTCACTGCGGGGATCGCCTTGCCGGATCGCGTCGGTCAGGGCGCCCCCGACATGCCAGAGGAAACTGCCCTGCGTCATGGCGAACAGGTACCCCGCGACGACACCGATCAGAATGGACAGCCGGCCGAAGAAACCGCGGAAGCCAACGGTCACGGCCACAACCACGACCAGCGAGATCACGCCGGTCCAGGGCTGCAGGCTGATGTTGTTGAACGCGCTGCCCGCAAGGTTCAGACCGATGAGGGCGACGATGGTGCCCGTGACCACCGGCGGCATCAGCCACTCGATGAAGCGGGTGCCCCATCTGTTCACCAGGAAGCCGATGATCAGCAGCATCGCGCCGGCGGCGAAAATGCCTGCCAGCGCTGAAGGAATGCCACCGTGCTCCTTGGCGATGATGACCGGGGAGATGAAGGCGAAGCTGCTTCCCAGATAGCTGGGGAGGCCCAGGCGCTGCCCGCGACCGATCGTCACCAAGAGGAAGATCATGGTGCCGAGACCCGAGAAGAAGAGGGTGGTGTTCGGCGGGAAGCCGATCAGCACCGGCACCAAGAAGGTGGCACCAAACATGGCGAAGACGTGCTGGATACCCAGACCTATCGTTTGAGGCCAAGCCAACCGCTCATCGGGTGCCACCACCTCCGTGGGAGGGATGTGCTTGCCGTCGCCGTGTACCTGCCAGAGGCGTGGTTTGGTGGTCATTGGGACACCGCTTTCGTCAACGATGACATGATCAAACGGGTGACGTTGATCACGCCTGACGGTACGCCGGTGACCCCTTGTGCATCTGGGACCTTGAGGGCCGCTACGCAGGACTTACGGCCCTGGGAGAGGCCTCTTTCGGGGGGCTTCAATGACAAATATGGCTGCCCTGGGCGCGACTCGACACGGCGCCGCGAGCAGCACTGTTCTGCTCCCCGTGGTAATGGGAGCATCGGTCTGCGGGCGGCTGCTGGGAGCATCCCCCGCGGGCGTGTATCTGTGCATCGACCAGACCGATCATCAGGGCGATGGGCCGGTCGTCATCGCGCTCCTGCCGATGTCCTCGGTACGCCTGCCGCTGGCCATGGTGACCTCCGAACCGCTGCCGTTCGTCGCAGCGGAGGACCCGATCGTCGTCGGCGACGGGGCCTTGCGTATTGGAGCGCACGTGTGGCGGGCGCTGCGCTGGTTCGACCCGCGCCCGAGCGGCTACCGTGAGCCGCGTCCGGCGGCGCTTGCCGAGGCCGCAGAAACCCTTTGGAATATTGATGATTCCGAGGTGGGGCTGTCAGCCGCTCTCGCGTGGGAGGCGGCAACGGCGCTCGCCGAAGGCGATCCCGAGCCGTGTCGAAGTCTGCTCGGCGCCGGTCCGGGCCTGACGCCTGCGGGTGATGATGTGGTCGCCGGCGCCATGGCCGCCTGCGCGCTCCTCGCTGCCGGACCGCATCCGCTCGAGCTGCAGATGCTGATCGCCCGCGCTCGTCTCGCCACCACCGCGCTGTCGGCGGCGCTGCTGTCCTGCGCCGCCCGCGGCGAGGTGGTTCCGGAAGCCGCCGAGCTCCTGCGGGTGCTGGGAAGCGGATCGGCAGTCGCCCCGGCACTGAAGCGGCTGCGGGCCGTGGGATCGACGTCCGGCACCGCACTCGCCATCGGCATGGTGGCCGCGCTCGCCGCTGCCACCGCTCGGCACGACCCAGAGCTTGACCCGCGGAGCTCACATCCCGGCTCCGGCGGCGCGACAGAAAGGCCACAGTCATGGGCAGTAGCACCGTAGATCTCCGTCAAGGCGTGTACCGCGACTCCGTGACGCTGATGCAGATCTCGCGCACCGTGTCGGAGCTGCCTGGCATCACCTCGGCGCTGGTCGCGATGGCGACTCCACTGAACCTGGATCTGCTGCCGCGACTTGGTTTCGAGCCCGTACCGGACGCCCGGCCGGACGATCTGCTGGTGGCCATCGAGGCCGAGGACGACGGGGCGCTGGTCGCCGCACTAGCTCGTATCGACGAGCT
Source organism: uncultured Actinomycetota bacterium (assembly GCA_963731205.1). Lineage (GTDB taxonomy): Bacteria > Actinomycetota > Actinomycetes > Frankiales > Frankiaceae > DATAZK01. The sequence goes on from CAVSUJ010000002.1 coordinate 258,837, forward strand.
TTTCACCGCTCGTGAGGTCACCGGCGGAAGCGTCGACGTCGAACCCGCACACACCACGCGCAGCGCACTTGCCCGCAGTCGCGGAAACCTCGTGGTCGTCTCGCTGCCAGGGCAGAGCGCACTCGTGGAAAGCATGGATGCACTTGCCGCCGGCGCCGACGTGATGCTCTTCAGCGACAACATCCCGGTCGAGCAGGAGGTGCGCCTGAAGGAAGCGGCGCATCGCCGCGGTCTCCTGGTCATGGGTCCGGACTGCGGCACCGCAATCGTCGGTGGTGTCGGCCTTTGCTTCGCAAACGTGATGCAGCCGGGAAGCGTCGGAATCGTCGCGGCTTCCGGCACCGGCGCCCAGCAGGTGTGCGCCTTGCTCGACGCGGCCGGGGTCGGCGTCAGTGCGGTCCTTGGCACCGGCGGTCGCGATCTGTCGCAGGCGGTCGGCGCGCGGTCGAGCCTCGACGCCATGGAGATGCTCGATCAGCACGAGGGCACCGGCTTGGTCGTCATGCTCTCGAAGCCGCCGCCGGCCGACGTCGCCGAGAAGGTCGCCGCCGCCGCTGCTGCGCTCAAAACCCCAAGCGTGGTCGGCTTTCTCGGCCGAGGCCGCGATGATCTCACCAAGCTGACAGCGAAGGTGCTTCTCGCCCTCGGCGAACCCCCCTTGCAGGTTCCGGAGTGGACCGCACCGATGCCGTTGAACTTTCGCGGTGGTGCCGTTCGCGGCTTGTACTCGGGTGGCACGTTGTGCGATGAGGCCATGGTCGTGGCGCTGGAATCGCTGGGTCCCATCGCGTCGAACATCCCGCTCGACAAGGCCTGGTCGCTGCCGGCGAGCCTCACTGCTCCAGGGCATCTGATGATCGACTTCGGAGACGACAAGCTGACCCAGGGCCGTCCGCACCCGATGATCGACTGGACGCTTCGCATGGAGCGTTTCGACGCCGAGATCGCCGATCCCGACTGCGGTGTGCTGCTGGTCGACGTCGTGCTGGGCTACGGCTCGCACATGGATCCGGCCGGAGTACTTGCGCCTCACGTACGCGCCGCGACGGAGCAGGGCGTCGCCGTCGTGGTCTCACTCATCGGCACCTCCGGTGACCCGCAAGGTCTGGAACAGACCGCGCTGGCGCTGCAATCGGCCGGAGCGAGTGTCTATCTGTCCAACGCGGCTGCTGCCCGGGTCGCTGCTGGGCTCGTCAAGGGGAGTGCCTGATGTTGCTCGACTCCACGCCCACCATCGCCACCGTCGGCGCCGACCTGTTCGCGGACGAGATCAGGGCCCAAGCCGTCGACGTGACCCCGGTGCTGTGGCGGCCGCCGCAGGGCGGCACCGAAGCAGCACTCGCGGCAGTGATCGGCGACCCGCGCTTCATCGACGCCAATGCCGAGGCGGCGCGCAAGCTCACCTCAGCCCGCCCGAAGCTGGTGGGAATTGCCACCGCCGCTGAGGTGCTCGGCGTAGGACGCGGCGAGTTCCTGCACGCCGGACCGCCCATCGCCTGGGCCGACGCGTCAGGTCCTTTGCGCGGCGCGCTCGTCGGAGCGATGATCTACGAGGGCCTCGCTTCGAATTTCGAAGAGGCCGAGAAGCTGGGCCCCACCGTCGCTCTCGCCCCATGCCACAGCCGCGGCGCCGTCGGCCCGATGGCGGGGGTCGTCAGCTCCTCGATGCCGGTCTTCGTCGTCCATGACGACGTCAACGACACCACCTCCTACAGCACGCTGAACGAAGGTCTGGGCAAGGTGCTGCGGATGGGGGCCTACGGCCCGGAGGTGGTCGAGCGGCTGCGCTGGCTGCAGACCGGCCTCGCTCCCCTGCTGGCGAAGACGCTGGAGCAGCACGGGCCGGTCGACCTGTCCTCGATACTGGCTCAGGCGATCCAGATGGGCGACGAGGCACACAACCGCAACCGAGCCGGCACCTCGCTGCTGATCCGCGAGATCGTGGCCGATCTTGTCGAGCTGGACGCACCTTCTGCCGACATTGCAGTGGCTTTGCGGTTCGTGAATTCCAACGACCACTTCCTGCTGAACCTCGCCATGGCTGCGGCGAAGGCCTCGACCGACGCCGCTCGCGATGTCCCCGGCTCGAGCCTCGTGGTCGTGATGGCCCGCAACGGCACCGAATTCGGGATCCAGACATCTGGCACCGGCGACGAATGGTTCACCTGCCCGTGCGACGTACCGGAAGGGCTTTACTTCGCGGGCTTCGGCCCGGAGGACGCCAATCCTGACATCGGCGACTCCGCCATCATGGAGACGCTCGGCCTGGGTGGGTTCGCCATGGCGGCCTCACCCGCGATCGTCCGCTTCGTCGGCGGCCAGGTGTCGCAGGCGATCGAGACCACTCAACGCATGTACGAGATCACCCTGGCCGAGCATCCGCTCTACCAGATCCCAGGGCTGGACTTCCGCGGCTCACCCTCAGGGGTCGATGCCACCCTCGTCGTACGCACCGGAATTCTCCCGGTCATCGACACCGGGATCGCCGGCCGCGAACCAGGCATCGGCCAGGTGGGCGCGGGCATCGTCAGCCCGCGGCCATCGGTCTTCGTCGACGCGGTGAACGCACTCGCCGAGCGGACGCGCCAGGCCGATGTCCGCTGACGTTTCCCCGACCCGCGCGCCGGTGCTCAACCGGCTGTTCGACCTGCCCGATGTCAGCGCGGACCCCGGATTGCGTTGGGCTCGGGCGGCCAGTCACATGCAACGGCCCGTCGCCCGCGGCGGCGTGCTGTACATGAACGAGGAGATCCTCGGCTTCAAGCCGCGGGGAATCGACACGATCCTCGGTGCTCGCACTGGCCGCTGGGAGCTGTCCTCGATCATCGACGTGACGCTCAAGCCGACGTTGCGCAAGCTGCGCGTCACCGTCACCACAGCGACCGGAAAGCAGCGCTTCATCGTCTCCAACCCGGCCGTGGTCTTCAACGATCTCAACGCGTTACGCAGGAGCCACGGCGATCCCGCTCGCGGTATCAGGCCCGTGCCGGCAGAAGAAGGAGGTGCGTCGGCGTGATTGTCCTCGTGATTCTGCTTGTCGTCGCTGCGTTCATGTGTGTCCTGTTCGACGTGCGCCGGGGCGATCGGCGGCCGGCGAAGGCCGCCCCGTCGCGCAATGCGCGTCCCGCGGTGCGTTCGTCCAAGCGGCCGGCGACGCGTCCCGGCACCCGGTCCCATGGGGCTCACAAGCGAAGTGGCGGCTGACATGCGCCTGGTCGTCGCACTCGGGGGCAATGCCCTCCTCGAGCGCGGCCAGCTGCCCGACGCCGATGCCCAGGAAGCCAACGTCCGCCGGGCCATCGAGGCCCTCGCCCCGCTCGCGGTGGACAACGAACTGGTGATCACCCACGGCAACGGACCTCAGGTGGGACTGCTGGCCTTGCAGAGCGCCAAGGATCCTTCGCTCAGCCGGCCGTATCCCTTCGACGCCCTGGGAGCAGAGACCCAGGGCCTGATCGGCTACTGGCTGCTGCAGGCGTTGCAGAACGCATTGCCGGGCCGACAGGTCGCCTGCCTCATCACCCAGACGCTCGTCTCGGCAGCCGATCCCGCCTTCGCCGACCCGACGAAGTTCGTCGGCCCGATCTATGACGAGGAGACGGCCAAGCGTCTCGCCGCCGAACGGGGCTGGACGGTCAAGCCCGACGGTTCGTCATGGCGCCGCGTGGTGCCCTCCCCCACCCCTCACCGGGTCGTGGAAACCCCCATGATCCGGCAGGTTCTGAGCGGCGGAGCGATCGTCGTCTGCGCCGGCGGCGGCGGGGTACCGGTGGTCCGCGGACCGCTGGGGCAGCTGCAGGGCGTCGAGGCTGTGGTGGACAAGGACCTCACCGCGTCGCTGCTCGCCGAAGCGCTGGACGCGCAAGGACTGCTTCTGCTGACGGACGTGCCCGTGGTGGAGACCGACTACGGGACGCCGCAGGCACAGCCGATCTACCGCGATACGCCGGCGGGGCTTCGGGCCCGCCAGTTCCCCGACGGTTCGATGGGGCCGAAGGTTTCCGCCGTGTGCAGGTTCGTGGAGATGACCGGAAACTTCGCTGCCATCGGGGCTTTGGCCGATTCGCAGGCCATCCTCGACGGCAAGGCCGGCACCATCGTCACCCCGAACGGGCTCTACCCTTGAGGAACCGTCAGCAGCGGTAAACATGACGGGCTGGCCCATGGCTGGTCGACGCGAGAGCATGGAGGCGTGACGCACGCGCTGCAATGGCATTCCGCCGGCGAGGAGGAGATCCCTGCCGGAATGGAGTGGCTGTCCGCGCAGGAGCGGGAACGCGCCGGACGCATGCGTTACGCGAAGCGGCGCACCGACTTCCTGCTCGGCAGGTACACGGCCAAGTCCGCGCTGCTGGCCGCTTTGGAGCTGGCGGCGCCGGGAGACGTGCAAGCGCTGACGCGCGTCGAGATCGGTAACGCTGCGGATGGGGCACCCGACCCGCGGGTCGATGGGCAGGCCGCGCCGCTCAGCATCTCGATGACCGACCGGGCCGGCTGGGCGGTGTGCCTGTGCGGCCCACCCGGACGCAGTCTGGGCTGCGACCTCGAACTCATCGAGCCGCGCTCGGAGCGATTCATTCGCGACTACCTGACGGCGCGGGAAGCCGAGGCTGTCTTTGCCGAACCCGCGGGCCCCGCGCGCGACCTCTCCGCAAACCTGCTGTGGTCGGCGAAGGAGAGCGGGCTCAAGGTGCTGCGTACGGGGCTGCGGCGCGACACCCGTTCCGTCGAAATCACCCATGGTTCCGGCACTTTGCAGGGTTGGCGCGAGATCACGCTCACGGTCGACGGTAGGCGCGTCTTCCCGGGCTGGTGGCAGCGTTTCGGCGACTTCGTCCTCACCGTCGCCGCAGACGCCGGCGACCCGCTGCCGGCGCCGACCCCGCTGCTGGCCCCTGCGGGCCTGGCGACCGGCTCTGCGTCCCACAGCTGGTTGCGCAAGCCTCTGGTGTAGATCGGCCCACACCCATCAGAGGCCATCAGAAGCCATAGAGCCATTCTGAGCTATGAGAGCTCGCGAGCCATCCCGCGTTCCAGAGCGTCCACGAGATACGGCCGCAGCATCTGCGCCGAGATGATGACGTCGACCGAGCCCATCTGCTGGGCACGCTCGATGTCGTGGATCGCCTCGAATTCCGCGGCCACCTCACCGATCTTTTCCGCCCTTGCCGCGACCGTCAGGTCCCGCAGATTCGCCTGCAGCTTCCGGCGTTCGGTCTCATCTGCCGACGCCAGTTGGCCAGCCGCGTCGACGACCCGCGGGTCTGCCTGGGCGCGGGTGCTGACCTCCCGAGCGAAGACGACTGCCGCCGCCGGCGCGCCGCCGATGACCGACGCGTACGAGCCTTCCACCGCGGCCACCTCGAGCCCGTCGTTCAGCGTCTTGGAGAACACCACGAAGGCTCCGCCGTGATAGCGCGAGATCACGACGAACACGATCGGACCCTTGAAATTCGTGACGGCGCGACCGATTTCGGCGCCGTACTCCAGCTGCCAGCCCCGCATCGATTCCGGTGAGCCGTCGAAGCCGGAGAGGTTCGCCAGCACGACGAGAGGACGGTTGCCGCTGGCGGCGTTGACCGCCCGGGCCGCCTTTCGCGACGATTGCGGGAAGAGCGTTCCGGCGGTGAAGGTCTGCGGCCCGTCCGCCGGGATGAACCCCTCGCGGCGCAGCGGGCGCGACTCGATTCCCAGCAGACACAGGGGGATTCCGCCGATCCGCGCGTCCCACACAACGACGGTCTCGGCGTTGCGCCAGCGCGACCAGCGCTCGAGCGGTTGGCTGTCGGCGTCGCTCGCCGCTCGCATCACCGACCGGATGTCGAACGGCTTCTTGCGATCGGCGTTGTGCTCGCTCGAGAAGATCTCGCCCACGGTCGTGAAACTGACACCCTCGATGTGGGCGTGCGGTGACTCGCGAACGTCACGGGAGGCCGGATCGCTCGTCGGCAGCCGGCGCGGGAAGCGCTCGCCGGGGATGACGTAGGTGAATCCGTAGTGGCGCAGCAGCAGGCTGCACGCATCCTTGAGGTTGCGCGCGTAGTACTGCCCCTGCCCGTTAGGGCCCATCACCCGCTCATAGCCGCCGATGCCGAGGTTGTCCTCCGCCGAGACGCCTCCGGAGAAATCCAGAGAGGTCTTGCCGGTCAGCACCATCGTGCTTTCGGGCAGCATGATGAGGATTCCACGGGTGTGCATGAGCATCGTGGCTTCGCTGTTCCAGTACGGCTGGGCCCCGACGTTGATCCCGGTGACGACGACGTTGATCTCACCGCCGGCTTGAGTGAATTCGATGATGCGGCGCAGCGTGGCACTGATCCAGTCCATGTTCTCGGTACCGCTGCTCATCGAGATGCGCGCGCCGGAAGAGATCGTGAACCATTCGACGGGAACCTTCAGTTGCTCGGCGAGATCGAGCGCAGCGTTGATCCGCCGGCACTCGGGTTCGGCGACGGCGCCGAGACTGCGGCTCGGGTCACCCAGCAGTGCGACGCGCACCAGACCTTCGGGATGGGAAGCCGGATAGTTGCGCAGGACGCCGACGACGAGGTTCGCCGCGTTCTCTCCGTACGGGCGGTCGACCGGCACCAGACGGCCGGCCTCGTCGAGGTCGTATTCGACGAAGTCACCGGGTGGGAAGTCCGACGTGGCATCCGCCGGCGGGGTCAGCATCTTGACGATCTCGTACGGGTAGTACGCCCCGCGCCGCTGCGTCTGCAGCACCCGCCACTCGTATTCCGACATCGGTGCGATCGGCGCCTCCTGAGGCAGCGTGATGCGCATCAGGACGCCCCCGGCAGGCTGGGTCGAGATCCGCAATTCCGACGGCGTGGCGACGCCTGAGGGCCCGGGAACGCGGACTCTGATGACGACTTCGCAGACACCCAACGCGGTAGCGGCGGGGGCGTAGCGCCGGGCCAGGTCCCGCCAGATCGCTCCGCGCAGCAACCATTCCGGCCGTACGTACAACAGGACTTCGTTGTGCAGCAGGCGCTTTCCGGGGGTGCGGTGCGCCTGATAGCGCCGCATCGCCGAGAGCGCCTGGCCGAACATGCGCTCCATGTGCGGGAGCCCCACGACCTGTCCGGCTTCGTCCAGCGCGGGCGTGACGTCGCGGATCTCGGCGACGACGAACAGCCGCTCATCCCGGCTGTTGGAGCGGGCCACCCCGCGGAAAAGGTAGACGTCTTCGGCCGAATCGAGCCGCTCGATGTCGAACTCCGCGAGCCGGCCGAGGTCGAGCCTCTCCGCGAGCATCGGATGCATGTTGCGATGACGGCGGTCCTCGACGAGTCCGGAATCCGTGCACAAGTAGCTGACGTGGTAAGTCTGCGCGCCGCGTGCGGACGTGCCCGGAACGGTCACGGTGAGATCGAGCCGGCACAGAAGCGCGCTGCGATCGCGCGGATGATCCCAGCCGGCGGCATTCAACCGCTCGCGCAGCGCCGCTTCGACCTCGTCGATGGAGTGCAGCGCCAGATTGCTCCACAGATGGAAGTCGAGCACCTCTTGGGCGGGCGGCTCGCTGCCGACCAGCTTCCTGTGGAGTTGGCCGCAGACGCTGTCGACCAGCTCCCCCAGCTGGTCCAGCTCGCCGAAGGCGAAGCCGAGGTGAACGCGCTGCGTCGGCTCGTCGAACTCGACGACGCAGCACCGAGCACCGAAATCACCGAGTATTTGCAGGTGTTTCAGCTCGCGGATCCGGTAGTAGCGTCGGATGGCGGTCTCCAGCAACACCCCCTGCATGGCGGCATCGCTGCGGCGGTACCAGTCGAGCAGCAACGGACGCAGTGGCTGCGGAGAAGCGACCAGTCCATCGATCAGTTTTTCGCGGTCGCCGCGCTCGGGATCGTCACGCAGGAGCCCGAGCGACTCCTGCGCCTCTGCGCGCCAGCGGGTGAGCACGGTCTCCAACAACGGCGCATCGAACCAGCGGTAGCGGATCTCGTGTCCGAGGTCACCGATCCCCGGATAGCGCGATTGGGCGGCCAGCACCAGGTCGTTGAGCCGGCTGCGCTCGCGGGCGCGTTCGGACTCCGTCGGCGGAAGCCACGTGGGCTGCTCCGCTCGCCGATCCAGGATCTGCGTCACGGCGGGGACGAGCCCATCCACCCGCAGCGTCGCGCGGAAGAGCCGCACGAGCGCATGTTCCAGAGCCGTGCTCGGCCACGCCAGACTGTGGACGCCGTAGCGCGCGAGGACCGATTGGAGGCGCTTGATGAACCAGGGCGGGACCGAGTCCGCCGCCCTTCCTGGCGAGCGCAAAAATGTATAGAGGTACTGCTGCGGGCTGTGCGCCTGCTCAGCACCTGCCGTCGCCGCGTCGGGCACGATGCCGCCGCCGAAGTCGGCCGCCGTTCCGGCGACCCGTTGCGAGAGTGCGCAAAGGTCTGTGAAGAGATCGAGGAACTCGTTCTCGCGTGACCGCAGCCGCGCGTCCGCCGCATTCGTTGGCGAAGAGAGTGCGCCCTGGGCGGCCAGCAGACGGCCTGAATGGGCCGGTTCCAGGTCATACCCGAGCGCGTAGGCGACGAGCCCGTCGTAGACGTCACCCAACGACCCAGCGGCGGCGGGAGTCGCCGCGGTGAAGGTGAGCCGGCGCCCGGTTGGCGAGGTGGGGGCGGCGTCGACGGTCCGGTCCAGCTGGAGCAGCACAGCTCGGGCATCGACCTGAACATTGATGACGGCCTGGACTTCGCGCACCCGCCCGGCGAACGGCGCGGGTACCGCAAGTTCCATCTTCATCATCTCGATGACGGCGACAGTGTCGCCCTCCGCGACCTCGTCGCCCGGGCGCACCCGGACCGAGACGACCACTCCCGGCGCGGGTGCGCGGATGACTCCCCCGTCGTCGCGGGCGAGGCTGTGGCTGACACCGTCGACCTCGACGAAGTAGCGCAGACCCTCGGTGACCGTGAGCACCCGATGGCGTTGACCTGCCAGCGTGACGCGACGCTCATAGCGGCTCACCGACCGCACGATGAGATCGACCGAGGCGCCCTCGACCCGGATCCGATAGTGCTCATCGGAGACCTTGAACACCTGCAGGTCGTATGAGATCCCGCGCTGTCGCAACTGGATGCGATGTCCGATCTCGGCATCGAGCTCCGGCCGCCCGCGCGCGGCAGACGTCAGGAAACGCCCGCGGGTCGTATCAGCGTCCTGCTCGTACGCCTCGGTAGCGGCGGCGAGCAGAGCGACGTCGGCAAAGCGCTCGGGGGCAAAATCCCCATGGGTCAGGGCATCATCGAGCCAGCCGGTGTCCACGTGTCCGGCGCGCACGTCCGGATGGTCGACCAGAGTCTGCAGGAACGCCTTGTTGGTCGCGGCCCCGCGCACGACGATCGACGCCTGGTTGACGGCACGGCTGAGGCGGGCGAGAGCTTCGGCCCGGTCCGGCGCCCAGGCCACGATCTTCGCAATCAGCGAGTCCGCAGCCGGCGGGACCTCATCGCCCTCGGTGACGCCCACGTCGACCCGGATACCCGGCCCGGAGGGCAGTCGCAGGTAGTCGATGACCGGGGGTGCGGGAGCGAAATCGTCCGGCTCGCTCTCGGCGTGCAGCCGTACCTCGACAGCATGGCCGGTCGCCTCCGGAGCCGTGCCTACGAGCAGCCCGCCGTCTGCGATGTGCAATTGGAGTTTGACGAGATCGATCCCGGTGGTGAGTTCGGTGACGGCATGCGCCGCCTGCAGTCGCGGGTTGACCTTGACCATGCGCGGCGCCGCGGCCGGGTCCCCGGGGTCGCAGAAGAATTCGACCGTTCCCGCGTTGATGCATCCGGTCGCGGCGACGATGCGCTCGGTCGCCTGGCGCAGCGCCACCAGCTGGGCGGGGGTGAGCGCCGGCCACGAGGAGGACTCCTCGAGCATCTTGCGGTGGCCGCGTTGCACGGTGCAGTCGCGGATTCCCGGCATCCACAGGTGTCCTGCAGAATCGGCGATGAACTGCACCTCGACCTGACGCGCCCGCGGAACCCACGCTTCGAGGTAAATCCTCGGATCGCCGAAATTGCGAGCCGCAGCAGCCGACGCCCCTTCGACGGCCTTCGCCAGCTCAGCCGGATCGTTGGCGATCCGGACCTGCTGCCGGCCGCCGCCGGCCGCCGCCTTCACGAGCAGCGGATAGCCCAGCGAGCAGGCCGAAAGTTCAGCATCTGCAACGCTTTCCACCTCACCGCCGCTCCATGGCACGACCTCGACCCCGGCTGACTCGGCAAGGTGCTTGGCTGAGATCCGGTCCACCACCCGGCTCAACGCGGCGGCGGACGGACCGACGAACGTGATGCCGAGTCGTTCGCACAGGGCGACGAAACCCACCTGCTCGGCAGCCGCACCCCAGCCGACCCAGACCTGCGTGGCGCCGCACTCGGTGAGGGCACGTTCGAGCGCGTCGAGGTCCAGCGGATCGGTGCCGTAGCAGACGGCTTCGTCGGCGGCCCGGACGTACCACGCGCGCCGGTCCCGCTCGGGGAAGAGCGCAATCGTGTGGTAGTCCGGACCGCCTGCGCGCTGCAGTTCGGCTACAGCGTTGAGCACCCGGGTCGCCGGTTCCGCGGCGCTGAGGATGGCCAAGCGCCGCAGGGCGTGTTGCTCGTTCTCATCGGCGGACATGAGGTCTCCTTCGCCGCTGGCGGACGGCAGCAGCCGACCCGCGCGGGTCAGCTGCCCACCGCTCGGCGAAGGGGCTCCAGACGCTCTGCGGCGACCGGCGCAGGAAAGTCAACGGTCCGGTATCCCTCGAGGCGCAGCACTGTCCTTCCCTCAGGATCGACCACCCGCACGTCGAACAGGTCATCACCGCGCGGCGTGGCGAGCGCGATCAACCCCGCCGGCTCCCCGATCGCCGGGTAGTTGGGCAGCACGACCCGAGCGATGGCGGCGGGCAGCCCCAGGACCCCTTCCCTGGCGAGCCCGAGCAGCCCTGCGGTCTGGAAACACAGCTCGATGAGCCGCGGCTTCGCCGTCAGCGCCAGCTCGGCCGGAACGTGGTTGTCCGGGAGCCCGGCGGACAGCTCTCCCGCCACTCCCCCGTCGGTCCGCCAGGCGCGTCCGAGCACCTGGTAGGCCGGACCGTGGAAGTAGACCTGGTAGAGCTCGTCGGTGGTCGTGGTGACCTCAGCCGCCTCAGGAGCGGCCTCACCCGTCTCCGCCGGCGCCGGTTGTGGCGTCAGCCGCACGCGGGCCCGGAAGTGTTCGGTCACGATCGGATCCGGGCTCGTCACCAAGGTGCGGGATGCGGTCAGGCTGCACTCGGCCACCAGATCATCCGCGTCCGGGTCGCCGTCGTGCAGGATCGCCGACAGGTGAAGCGTTCTCGGCTCGTCACGGTAGAACTTGACCGGGTCGAGGAATTCGACGTCCTCGACCGCGCTGACCGTCCATCCCGGCAGCAGCAGCCCGGACAGTTCGGCGAAGCCCTCGACGCCCATCACGCCCGGCAGCACGGCAGTGCCTTCGATGCGGTGGTCGTTGAGGAACGGCTGCACGGTGGGATCGAGGTCCACCTCGGCAGACAGGCCGGTATGGATGCCCATTCCCGTCACACGGCCGATCATCGGACCCGTGAGCGCAAGGTCCACGGCAGCCGGGTCGAGACCACCCGTCTCGTCGAACTCGGCGCCCATCATGCCGAGCCGTCCCGCGACGACGATCTCTCCGCGAGTCCCTCCCGCAGTCAGCTCGCGCCGGATGGTGGCGATGCCCGCGTCCGCCGGCAACATGTCGATTCCAGCAGCAGCCATCACCGTGGGAATCGAGCCGCGGGTCGCCATCCCGATGCCGGCCCAGGCGGTCCAGTCGATGACGATGCCGCGCATGCCCTCATGTGATCGCCGCAGATTGGACGTGAGCTTGCACAGCAGATCGTTGGCCGCGGAGTAGTCGGTCTGGCCGACGTTGCCGAAGCGTCCGGCCACGGAACTGAACGCCACCGTCGCTCCTACCGGAGTACCGGCGAGACCGTGCAGCACGTTGAACCACCCGTCGGCCTTCACATCGAAGACGAGGTCGTACTCGCGCGGCTCCTTCTGCTCGAGCAGCCGGCTGATCTCGACACCAGCGGCCAGGAGCACGACGTCGACGTGCCCGTGCTCTTCGGCGACGCCGGCCATCACCTGCTGGACGGCCTCGGCATCAGTGAGGTCGACGCAGTGGTAGTGCGCCGTGCCACCGGCATCGGCGACGGCCGCGATCGCCGCCTCGGCCATCGCCAGCCGCTCGATGCGGGCCAGCTCCTTCTCGACCATGACCGGGGTGAGCTTGGTGCCGTCGGCCTTCATCCGCGCGATCAGCGAGGTCTTCAGGCCTTCCTTGTCGGTGAAGAACTGGCGCAGGTCGGCGTCGTCCGCATCGGGCTTCGGCGTGAGGTCCAGCAAATGGAAGACGCCACCCCCGCCCGAGCGGGCGAGGTCGGCCGAGATCGCCGAGACGATGCTTCCGGCCGCGCCGGTGACGACGTACACGCTGCCGGGATTCAGATCCATCCCCGGGTTGCCGTCGACGGCCGGCTGCACCTGCAGGCCGACCCCCCAGCGGAAGGTGGGACGTCCGCCGTCAGCCGACGAGCCCTTGGCACCGACGTCGTCCATGCCGATCTCGACGCAGCCGGGGTCGTGCAGGGTCTCATCGACAAGAACGTCTGCCAGCCGGGCGGTGCGCCGCGAGGCAGCGAAATCGACCGCCTTCACAAGGGCGTCGGGCTGCTCGCGCTTGTACGCCTTGGCGAAGCCGGTCACCGCTCCGCCGAGCGGGCTGGTCGCGCCGGCCGCGTCGTAGCCGTGACGGCCGCCGAGCCGGGTACCGGTCACCAGGAACGGCGAACTCGCGTTCAACGCGCGCATGGTGGCGTACAGGCTCTTCACCCGCACGCGCAGCGCTTCGCGCCAGGCCGCGTGATCCATCGCGTCGACCGGGCCCTCGTCATCGAGCGCCGGTAGCCAGTAGACGCCGGTCACCGGACCGTCCGCGAGCCAGCCGCCGATCCTCTCCGTGACAGCAGCGGCATCGGCGCTCGGATCGAGCTCGAGCACGGTGACGCCGAGCTTGCCGAGCCGCTTCGCCAGCGCGTCGCCGACACCACCTTGGTCGGCGGCGAGGATGACCCGTGCCGAACCGTCGAGCACCACATTCGTCGTTTTGCACTGGGCCAGCGCCGGCCGCAGCACCGGGACCGGCACCCGCCGGGTGATCGCGTTGGCAGCCTCGATGCTGCCCAGCGGCGGGGCCGGGAAGCCGGTGGTCTCGGGCGAGACAGTCCCGCTCTCGACCGGCGCCGCTGACGGCGCCGCGCCGGCCGGCGCCGCGACCTCGGTCAGCTGCGCCCGCTCGTGCACGAAGCCCACGACTGCCGCAAGAGTCGGATAGTCCCGCAGCTTCAGGTTCTCATCACGCGGGATGTCGAAAGCCGCACGCACGGCAGCAAAAACCTCCGCCTGCTTCACCGTGTCGACACCGAGATCAGCCTCCAGATCGAGCTCGACGTCGAGCATCTCCGGCGGGTAGCCCGTCGTCTCCGCAACGATCGCCAGCACTCTCTCCAGCACTGGATCCCCAGTAGCCGCAGCGGTTTGCGAAGCTTGAAGGGTAACGGTCACCTCCGGCGCGACCGGAGCCTCGGTAAGGCCGGCCCGCTCGCGGACGAAGCCGACCACGGCCGCAAGGGTCGGATAGTCCCGCAGCTTCAGGTTCTCATCACGCGGGATGTCGAAGGCCGCCCGCACCGCGGCGAAGACCTCCGCCTGCTTCACCGTGTCGACGCCGAGATCAGCCTCCAGATCGAGCTCGACGTCGAGCATCTCCGGCGGGTAGCCCGTCGTCTCCGCAACAATCGCCAAGACCTGCTCCAGCACCGGATCCCCAGTAACCGCAGGAGCTTGCGAGGCAGGGGCAGGTGCGACGGCGACCGCGCGCACCGGCAGGGCAGCTACCGGTGGGGCGACCGCAGCCGCCACCGCGACTGCTGCGACCTTCGGCGGCGCCGTCGCCACCTGCGCCCGCTCGCGGACGAAGCCGACCACCGCCGCAAGAGTCGGATAGTCCCGCAGCTTCAGGTTCTCATCACGCGGGATCTCGAACGCCGCCCGCACCGCGGCGAAGACCTCCGCCTGCTTCACCGTGTCGACACCGAGGTCGGCCTCGAGATCGAGTTCTGGATCCAGCATCTCGGGCGGATAACCCGTCGTCTGCGCCACGATCGCGAGCACCTGCTCGAGGACACTGTCGCTCGCGGCAGAAACCAGTGCGTCCTCGACCGACGCCGCCTGCGCCGGAATCGATGGCGACCGCAGCGGCTGCTGCGGCCGGCAGCGCGGCACGGTCGCGGACAAAGCCCACCACGGCCGCGAGGGTCGGATAATCCCGCAGCTTCAGGTTGTCGTCACGCGGGATGTCGAAGGCCGCCCGCACCGCGGCGAAGACCTCCGCCTGCTTCACCGTGTCGACACCGAGGTCGGCTTCGAGATCGAGTTCTGGATCCAGCATCTCCGAGGGGTAGCCCGTCGTGTCGGCCACGATCGCGAGGACACGCTCCAGAACATCATCACCAGCAGGCTTTTCGACGACCGGAACGGCAGCGACGGCCACCACAGGGGCGGGCGCAGCCACGGGTGCCGGACCAGCCGCGACGACCGTAGCCGGCGCAGGCACCGGAGTCGCCACCACGGGGGCGGCGACCGACTGCCGCCCGACCAAGCCGGGATCGACGACGCGCAGCCGTCGCGAGACGACCTCGAGCGCGGGATCGTCCTGCCCACTGATGCGCTCGCAGCCAGTTGCGCCAGGTCGTCTCATCGGCGATCCGGTACTGGAAGCCGAGCTCATCCGGACGCGGCCGCACCCCGGTGGGTGACGGCACGCGGCGCACCAGCGACATGCAGATCTGCGAACCGAAGCCCGCCGCCAGCCGAAGCGCGTACTCCAGCGGATATGAGCCGCCGCGGGACAGGTTCAGCGCACCGAGCGCCGGGTCGATCTCGCGGAAGTTCGGGATCGGCGGGACGATTCCGGTCTCGAGTGCCTTCACCGAGACGGCGTCTTCGATGCCCGCCCCCATGGCGTGGCCGGTGAAACCCTTGGTGTTGGTGACGACGACAGAGTCGGCGTCTGCTCCGAAGACCTTGCGCAGCGCGTTGATCTCTGCCGATGCGCTACCGCCGCGGGCGGGCGTGTAGGTCTCGTGCGACATGAACATCGCGTGCGTGGCGATCTCGCTTCGGCGCAGGCCATGCGCAGCTTCCGCCGAGGCGACCAAGCCTTCCATCACCTGGGCGATGTGGTCGATGTCGAGCCGGGTCCCGTGGAAGGCGCTGTTGGCGGTGACGGTGGCGAGCACCTCGCACAGCGGTGCGATTCCCCGCTCGCGTGAAGCTGCTGCGGATTCGATGACGAACGCCGCCGCACCCATCCCGATGAGCATGCCGTGGCGCCGGTTGTCGAACGGCAACGCGGCATCCTCGACCCGCTCGTCCGTCGCAGCAGCGCCCGTGGCGAGGAAGCCGGAGCCCATCCACTCGATCAGATGGTCCTGCGAGATGTCGTCGGCCGACACGACCAGCACCCGGCGGCACCGGCCGGTCTTGATCCAGTCCTCGGCCACGCCGATGGCCTGGGTGGCGCTGGCGCAGGCCGCGTTCACCTGAGTGTTCGGGCCGCGCGCGCCGATGATTTCGGCGAACTGCGAATGCCCCATGGACAGCACCCGGAACAGGAAGCGGCGATCGAAGACGTAAGGCTCGGCTTCCAGGGTCGCCCGCAGTTCACGGATGCGATTGTCCAGATCTGCTGCGGCAGCTTCGCCTTCGCCGACCCGAGCCCGCACGGCCACCAGTGAATCGTGCTCGTGCAGGCGCCCGGCGTGCACGAAGTAGCGCTCCAGCTCGTCGGCGAACTCCCCGAGGCCGGGGAACGCTGAAGCGAAGACGATGCCCGTGTCGTCGCGCAGCTCATCGGGGAGCATCCAGCGATCGGGCAGTTCGGTGCCGATGCTGGTGGTCCGGTAGCGCAGCACGAGCGGAATGCCGGCGTCGCGCAGCGCGTCGATGCCGGCGCCGATCGCGAGCCGGGTCACGGCGTCCAGTGCGGCGTCCCGGTCGGGATCGATGCCGAATTCGGTGACGGCATCAAGGGCCCCCGCCCGCCCGGCCAGCTTGATGATTTCGCTGTCGTTGCTGAGCGTCAGCCAGCCGGCGGAGCCGTCGTCGCTCTTGACCAGCCGCGTGATGTTCTTGTCCAGGATGCGCTTGCGTAGCCGCGGCGGAATGGCGGCGATGAACTGCTGACCCGCCAGGATGCGTCCGACGTTGGAGTCGTCGAAGACGTGATCGGTGCCGGGCAGGCCGAGTGACGCGCCGCTGATGACCACGGGTTCGGAGGCGGCCACGTGCCCGCTGCCGGAAGGTGCCGGAGTGCCGAAAAGCTGCCGTCCGCGGTCGACGATGTCCGCGACGAAATGACCGATCTCGGCGTACCGATCGGAGCTGGGCGGCGAGGCTGCTCCCGGAGTGGTCGCAACGGGCGGATGCGGCGCCGGAAGCGGCGCGGCGGCCGACACAGGCTGGACCGGCTTGGGCGCCGGAACCGCCTGCGGTGCAAAGGTTCTGGCATCGTCGACGGCTGTTCCGAGCCCGGCGGCATAGAGCCCGCAAAGCGCCTGGTTCAAGCTGACGACATCGCCGAACTTGGGATGATTGGTGAACAAGACGCTGACGTCGTCGTGCTTGCCGAGCACGTCCTCCGCCATGCCGTGCAGCGCCTTCTTCGGGCCGACCTCGACGAAGACCCGGGCGCCCGCGTCGTAGAGCGTCTCCAATCCCTTGACGAACTGCACCGGCTCGGCGACCTGACGTCCCAGCAGCTCGATGATCGCGTCGTGGCTGTCGGCGCCGGACGGGTAGAACCCGCCGTGGACGTTGGCAATGATCGGGATCTTCGGCGGCTGCACGGTGAGGCGGCGCAGCTGGTCCTTCAAAGGAGCGCTGGCCGGCGCGACGATCGAGGTGTGGAAGGCGTGGCTGACCGGCAGCCGGACGGCGGTGCCACCGGCGGCGGTGATCCGCTCGATGACCTTCTCCACGGCCGGCGTGGCGCCGCCGATGACGGCCTGGCGGCTGCTGTTGACGTTGGCGATGACGACGTAGCCCTCGGCGGAGTCGACGATCTGCTGGACCTCCTCCAGCGGCGCCATCACAGCCGCCAGGATGCCGTTGTCATCAACGCTGATTCCGGCCATCTCGCGACCGCGGGCACTGACTGCCTCGAGCGCAGCCGGCACCGTCAGCGATCCGGCGGCCACGAGCGCCGCATACTCGCCGAGGCTGTGGCCCATCACCATGTCCGGACGCATGCCGTACTCCCCGAGCAGAGCCATGAGCGCCGCGTCGGCGGTGAGCATGGCCGGCTGGGTGATCTCGGTCTGCAGCAGCTGCTGGGTGAGCCGTTCCTTCTCGGCCGGATCGGCGTCGTCGCCGAAGATGAACTCCGAGAGCGGGCGCCCGAGCAGGGGCGTCATGATGGCATCAGCTTGCGCGAAGGTCTCGGCGACGATCGGCTCGGTGTCGCGCAAACCCTTCAACATGTTGACGTACTGCGAACCCTGGCCGGTGAACAGGAACGCCACCTTCGGCGCCGGACCGCGACCGAGGAACACGCCCCGGCTGCGCAGCGGACGCCAACGCACCGGCTGACCGGACAGCAGCGCCTCGCGTGCTTTCGTCGCCTTGTCGGCGAGGTCGCTCGCCTCGGCGTAGTCGATGGCGACGCGCACCGGCGCGGCGAGGTCAGCACGCGCGGGCGCGGCCAGCGGGGCCGCAGCCAGATCGGCAGCATCACGAGCAACCTGCTCCAGACGCGCCGCGAGAGCGGCGTCATCGGCCGCACCGATCACCATCGCGCCGCGCAGCGGGGCTTTTGCAGCTGCCGGAGCGGCCGCGACCACGGGGGCGGAAACCGCTGCAGTTGCGGGGATTTCGGCGCCGGCGAACGAGCGGCTGCGCTCGTCGTCACGGTGCCGCCCGGGGACGTACTCCTCGAGCGCGACGTGGAAGTTCGTACCTCCGAACCCGAAGGCGCTCACGCCCGCCGTACGCACGCCCTGTGCCGGAGCCGTCCACTCCCGCAGCTCGGTGTTGACCTTGAGCGGCGTGTTCGCCCAGTCGATGTTGGGGTTCGGGGTCTGGAAGTGCAGGCTCGGCGCGAGCACCTTCTCCGAGAGCGACTTCGCGGCCTTGAACAGACCCGCGACGCCGGCTGCTGCCTTGAGGTGACCGATGTTGGACTTGACACTGCCCAGCGCGATCGAGCCCGGCCGGGCTCCCGCCGCGAGCAGTACCTCGGTCAGCGCCTCGGCCTCGCCGACATCGCCGACCCGGGTGGAGGTGCCGTGCGCCTCGATGAGTCCGACCGTCGCCGGGTCGACGCCGGCTCGCGCCCAGGCCCGCTGGACGGCCAGCTTCTGGCCGACGGGGTTGGGCGCGGTGATGCCCTTGCCCTTACCGTCGGAAGACCCGCCGATACCGAGAATCACGGCATAAATGTGGTCGCCGTCGCGCTCGGCGTCGGCCAGCCGCTTGAGGACGAACAGGGCTCCGCCCTCGCCCATCACGAAACCGTCGGCGCCCGCGTCGAACGGCCGGGTGCCCGTCGCCGACAGCGCACCGATCTTGCAGAACTTCACGAACGCGGCGATGCCCATGTTGCGGTCGACGCCGCCGGCGATGGCGGTGTCGAAATCGCCGACGGCAAGGCCGTTGGCCGCGGCGCTCATGGCAGCGAGCCCGGACGCGCACGCCGCGTCCGTGGTGAAGTTGGGGCCGCGCAGGTTGAACAGGTTGGCGACCCGGCCGGCGATGATGTTCGCCAGCTCGCCCGGCATGGTGTCCTCGGTGATGTCAGGAGTCAGCATGTCGAAGGACTTGTGGGCCTCGGCCACGACCGACTCGCGTACCGCTTCCGGCAGGCTCGCGAAGCTCGGCGCCGCGCGCAGCTCGCGCTCGAACTCGGGGAACTGGATACGCATGTTGGTGGCGTAGTGCTTCTCGCCGCCGATCGCGCTGCCGATGATGACCGCGCAACGTTCAGTATCCATGGGCTTTTCGGGCCAACCGAAGTCCAGCAGCGCGTTGCGTGCCAGTGCCACCGACCACTTCTGGCCCTCGTCGAACTGCTCGCCCACCCGCGGCGGGATCGGCAGCTTCCAGGCGAAGGGGTCCCACTCGAAATCGCGCACCCAGCCACCGATCGCCGAGTAGGACTTGCCCGGAGCCTTCGGGTCGGCGTCGTAGTAGAGCGCGGGATCCCAGCGCTCCGGCGGTACGTCACTGATGCAGTAGCGGCCGCCCTTGATGTTGTCCCAGAACGCTGCTGCATCAGGCGCTTCGGGCATGACCGCGGAGATACCCACGATGGCTATCGGTGTCGGCGGGACGGCGGGGTGAAGGCGGCCGGAAGGCGTGGAAGCGGTCATGTTCTTGCTCCAGTTATGGGGTTGCCGACAGCGGTAGCTGAGTGGGGCGGGAGAACAGCCGTCAGCGGTGGCTGACCGGCCGGGCGTAGAGCGCAGTGCGGACGAAGTCCATGTCGTCGATCAGCCCGTCGTGAGCCTGCTCGATCAGGTCCAGACGCAGGCTCGCGGCGATCGCACCGGGCGCACCGGGAACGAGACCGGGCGTGCCGCGCAGCAGCCGCACACCTTCGGAGGCGACCTTCAGCGCCGCCTCCCTGGCGAAGATGCGGCTCATGGCTGCCACGGCTGCCGGCGCGAAGCCGCGGTCGGTCTTCTCGTAGCTGGTGCCGTCAAGAGCACGGGCCGCGCGACGCGCAAATGCGGCTGCCGTCTCTGCGTTGGCGATGAGCTCACCGAGCTTGAACAGCACGTGCTGGTTTCGCGTGAGGCGACCGATGCGGGACGATTCGAGCACCTCGGCGAGCGCGTTCAACGCGAGCGCTGCGATGTCGGCGCCGCACTCGGGCGATGACGCCGCCAGCGGAGCGAGTGCCGCCGCCTCTTGCCGGTAGTGCTCGCCGCGCGTCTTCAGGTGCAGCTGCCAACGGTCACGCGCGATGGTCATCTCGAGAATCTCCGAGGTGCCCTCGTAGATCGTGGTGATACGCACGTCGCGCTTGATCTTCTCGACCAGGTACTCCTTGGTGTATCCGTAGCCGCCGAACGCCTGGATGCTCGCCTCTGCCGCCGCATTGCCCGACTCGCTGGCGAGATATTTCGCGATCGCGCCTTCGGTCTGCAGGTTCTCCTCGCCGGCGTCGATGCGGGTCGCGGTCTCCTCGATGAACGAGCGCGCCGCCTCCAGCCGCACGGCGTGCGGGACGAGCAGCTTGTGGGTGTAGCCCTGCTTCTCGGCCAGCGGGGTACCCGCCGCGCGGCGCTCGAGCGAGTACTGGATGGCCCGGTCGAGGGCCGACCAGCCGCCACCGAGTCCGAAGGCCGCGACCATCAGGCGGGTGTAGCCGAAGACCGCCTGCGCCTGCGCGAGCCCCTGGCCCTCGACGAGGCCGATCAGGTCCTCGGCGTCGACGTCGACGTCATCGAGGTAGAGCGCCGCCGTGTTCGACAGCCGGATGCCGTGCTTGTCCTCGGGCTTGGCAGCGGTGAAGCCGGGGGCGTCCGACTTCACGTAGAACCACGTGGGCCCGCCGGGCGCGTTGGCGAGCACCGTGACCATGTCGGCGATACCACCGTTGCTGATCCACTGCTTACGGCCGGTGATCTTGTAGCTGACGACGTGACCGTCTTCCTCGACCGGAACGGCTTTCGTCTTCAGCGCACCGAGATCGCTGCCGGCCTCGGGTTCCGTGGCGCCGTACGCCAGCAGGGTGCCTTCCTCGGCGATCTGGGTGAGCCAGCGCTTCTTCTGGTCAGGGGTCGCACCGACGACGATCGGGTCGCTGCCGAGGAACGTGGCGAGCACACTCGTGGCGACGCCGAGATCGATGCGCGCCATGGCTTCACAGACCCGGTAGACGTCGAACGTGCCGCCGCCCATGCCGCCGTACTCCTCGGGAATGAAGAGCAGCTGCACGCCCAGCTCGTCACCGCACATGGCCCGCACCATGTCGACAGGACATTCGTCCTCGTGGTCGAGCTGGAGCTGACGCTCGACCGGGAGCTGACGCTCGGCGAACTCGCGAATCGCGTCGAGTGTCGCGTCGAGGATGTCGGCATCGAGACCGAGCATGAGAAGCCTCCAACTGGCGGGATAAAGCGAGCCCGTTAAGCGTGTCGCGGATCACGCGCCAGGAGGGAGGGCACAACGTCCCGAATCAGGCCGTCATCAGCCCTGCACCGACCGGCCACAGCCTCGGCCGGGAGTCATTTCAACTCCTGCCGGGAACGCGCTGAAGGAGCTACTCGCCCGACAGGCTCGGCAGGTTCACGACGATCGCTTCCTGCGTGCTCCGCGCCAGCACGACGACCGCTTCCTCGTCACTCGAGGGGTTCTCCTCGCGGTGCGGCACGAACGGCGGCACGTAGACGTAGTCACCCGGCCGGGTCCGGATCCGGCGCTCGACGCCGTCCTCCAGGAAGACGAATTCGGGATGTCCCGACACGACGAAGATCGCGCTCTCGGACTCGCCGTGGTGATGATCCGCTGAGCGCGTGCCGGCGGCAACATGGCTCTCGCCCATCCAGAGCCTGGCCGACCCGGCGGTGCGGCCGGAGATCGCTTCCAGCCGTTGCATGCCGCTGCTCTGCCCCGCGGGGGCCGTCAGGTCCGACTTCGGGATGTGCACCAGCTTCGGCGCATCGTCACCCGATCGCCCCGGCCCCTGCGTCAACGCCACCACCTCGAGCGGCAGGCTACCGCGGCGGGTCCTGGCCCCAGCGTGGGCCATTCGGGTCACCCAATATCAAGCGACTCTCAACAACTCGCCGGATCCGGCGGTCGGCGGCCCCAAAGATCAAGATCGCGTCGCGCTTGTCCGATTTTGCGGGGGTGACCCGCTATTCGGCTGCCGTGAGGTCCGGCATCTCCCGGGGCAGCAGCCCGGTGCTGGCGGCGCCGTCCACCATCAGCAGCTTGCCGGTGACGAATGAGGACGCGTCGCTCACCAGGAACAGCGCCGCGTTGGCGATGTCCTGCGGCAGCCCGTTCCGCCGCATCGCGGTCTGGGAGATCATGTGTTCGCGTACCTCCGGCCCGAAGCGCTCGAGCCAGCCGCGTAACGCATCCGTCTCGATGGCACCGGGCAGCACCGCGTTGACCCGGATCCGGGGCGAGAGCTCGGCGGCCATGAGCCGGGTCAGCTGCCCTTCCGCCGACTTGGTGAGGCTGTGGGTGAATTGGCCTCGCACTGCCAGCTCGCCCACCACCGAGCCGATGTTCAGGATCGACGCGTCACCCCGGCGCAGCAGGTGAGGCACCGCGAGCCGGCTGAGCTCGAACGGCACGAGAACGTTGAAATGAAAGGACTTCGCGAGCTGATCGACGGTCGTCGAAAGGAAGGGCCGCGACACCGATCCGCCGGCGTTGTTGACCAGGATGTCGAGGCCGCCCAGTTCGGCGACGGTCCGGTCGACCAGCCGGGCGAGGAACTCGAGGTCGTTCACGTCACCCGGCAGGACGAGCGCCCGGCGCCCGTGGTCCCTGACCGCTGCGGCGACGGCTTCGAGGTCATCTGCTGTCCGCGAGGTCAGCGCGACGTCGGCGCCTGCCTCCGCGAATGTCGTCGCGATGGAAGCGCCGATGCCCTTGCCGGCGCCCGTGATGAGCGCGACGCGGCCGGTCAGCCGGAACTGTTCGGCCAGCGGGTGCGGCCCTGCGGAGTCGGTCATCGTCTAGCGCCGGCGCCGCAGCCGCTTGTTGGCCAGAGCCGGGGACTCCCAGCCCGCATCCGCGCGGTTGAGCGTGGTGCCGGGCGGGACGATCTCGTCGATCCGGTCGAGCACGTCGTCGGCGAGCTTCTTGTCAGCGGCGTCCAGCTGCGACTCCAGCTGCTCCATCGTGCGCGGGCCGATGATCGGCGCCGTGACGGCCGGGTGCGCCAGCACGAAGCCCAGTGCCAGGTCGATCATCGTGACGCCGGCATCCTCGGCCAGCGCCGCCAGCTGCTCGACCGCCTCGAGCTTGAGCTGGTTCTCCGGGCTCGACAGGTCGTAACGATCGGGGATGCGGCTCGCCCGGTTGGACTTCGGCGCGTCCTGACCCTTGCGGAACCGGCCGGTCAGCCAGCCTCCGGCGAGCGGGCTCCAGGGGATCACGCCGATGCCGAACTGCTGGCAGACCGGAAGCACCTCGGCCTCGATGGAGCGTGCCAGGATCGAGTACGGCGGCTGCTCGCAGACGAAGCGCTCGCGTCCACGCCGTTCGGAGACCCACTGTGCCTCGACGATGTGCGACGCCGGATACGTCGAACTGCCGAAGTAGCGGATCTTGCCGGCGCGCACCAGGTCGGTCAGGGCGCCGAGGGTCTCGTCGATGTCAGCCGTCGGGTCGGGGCGGTGGACCTGGTAGAGGTCGATCCAGTCGGTGCCGAGGCGCCGCAGGCTGTTCTCGACCTCCATGGTCAGCCAGCGGCGGGAGCTGCCGGTGAAGTTGGGGTCGTCGCCCATCGGCGCGTACGCCTTGGTCGCGAGCACCACGTGCTCGCGCCGACCGCCGCGCAGCGCCTTACCGACGATCTCCTCGGATTCACCGGCAGAGTAGATGTCAGCGGTGTCGATGAAGTTGATCCCGGCGTCCATCGCCCGATGGATGATGCGGACCGAATCGTCATGGTCCGGATTGCCCCATTCGCCGAACATCATCGCGCCGAGGCAGAGCGGACTGACCTTGACGCCGGTGCGGCCCAGTGTGCGCATCTTCATACGGCTTGCTTACTCCACGGAGGTCTGCGGTGACGAACCACCCCGGAAGTGCCCTTCACGACTGATCACGACTGATCACGACTGATTCAGCGCTCCAGTGGGGACAGCCCACGCCAATCAGAGCCGGACCATGACGTCCGCGACCGTAACCGACATACTGCCGAGGGTGACAAATGCAGGGAGAGGAGGGTCGGCCGGTGTCCGGAGAGTTTCCAGCGGTGCCCGCGATGGCGCCGCCGGAGGACCCTCGCACGCCCGCTGACGCCCCTCTCGGAGTTCCGGCCCGATTCCCGACGCCGACGACGCGAGGGCTGCCCACGGCGCCGCGGCAGCGGCTGACGCGACCGGCCCCGTCCGCGGCCGCCGAGGCGCCGCGGCGCATCCCGATGCGTTCGCTGCTGCGCAACCTCGAATTCCGCACGCTGATCGTCACCCAGTTCTTCTCCCTCGCCGGAGATCAGCTCGCGAGGGTCGCGCTTTCCGTACTGGTCTTCAATCGGACGAATTCGGCCCTTCAGGCGGCAATCGCGTACGCGCTGACGTTCGTTCCAGCGGCCATCGGCGGCCCGCTGCTCGCGGGTCTGGCCGACCGGCGGCCGCGGCGTTCGGTGATGATCGCGTCAGATCTCATTCGCGCGCCGTTGATCGGCCTGATCGCCATCCCGTCGATCCCGTTGCCACTGGCCCTGGTGCTGCTCGCCATGGCCGGCCTGTTCGAGGCACCTTTCGACGCGGCGCGCGGGGCGCTGCTGCCCGATGTTCTGCCGGGCGAGCGGTATCCCGCCGGCTATGCGCTTTCGCAGATCTTGGTCCAAGCCGCCCAGGTGGGGGGCTTCGGGGTGGCCGGTGTGCTGCTCATCGGCCTGTCGCCACGGGTGCTGCTGATCCTCGACGCGGCGACGTTCGTGGTGTCGGCGATCCTGGTCGCTCGCGGCGTGCGAGCCCGGCCCGCCGCCGCAGCCAGCGCCGACACCCACGCGTGGCGTTGGTGGACCCATGCGATGGCCGACGTGCGGCTATCGGTGCGGCTGGTGCTCGGCAAGCCAGGCCTGCGCTCGCTGGCCCTGCTGGCGTGGGCCTCGTCCACCTTCGTCATCGGCTTCGAAGCGCTCGGGGCACCGCTCGCGCGCGCCACTCATTCGCACGCCTGGGCTGTCGGCGTCCTGCTGGCGGCTCAGCCCGCCGGGACGGTCGTGGGTGCGGTCCTCGCGACCCGGGTTCCAGCGCCTCGCCGCCAGAGCGCCATGGAGCTGCTGGCGCTGCTCTCGCTCGCTCCCCTCCTGCTCGGGCTGGGCAAACCTCCGCTGGCGGTCCTGATCGGCATGGGGCTGCTGTCCGGAGTGGGGCTGGCGTTCAACGTCCTGGCGAGCACCGCCTTCGTGGCCCGGGTGGCACCCGAGGTGCGCGGCCGCGCCCTGGGCTTGGTCGGCACCGGAATGCTGGTCGGGCAGGGCCTCGGCGTGCTTGCCGCCGGCTGGCTCGCGACCGCCATCGACGCCCGCCTCGCGGTCGGGTGGATGGGTGTGCTTGGGTTTGCAGCGGTGGTCTTCGCCTTGATCGACGGAGCCCGCGGAAGGCGCCCCGCGCCGGGCTGATTTTCACCGGCGCCAATTGGTGCAAACCGTCACTGTTACTGAGGGTAATGAAGCCCCCCAAAGGGCCTCTCAGCTGGCCTTCAGCTTTTGGGCAGGCGAAAGCTCCCGACTGTTCATCCAGACGGGTGGTTTTACGTTTTGGGTCGGGCGTGTCGTCCCGAAATGTCGCATTTGAGAACGCGACATTTAGTCATCGCTGCTAGCAGCGCGTCAGTTAACCCGTTAAGTAACAGGTAGCACTCGTGCCGGGTGCCGAGGTGGAAGAGGGGGTGCCACAATGCGTAGTCCTCGGTGGTAGTCAGGTCCTTTCTCTCTTGGCCTAGGCCGGACGCTCGGTGCTGCAACACCGTGGGGTCCGGCCTTCGTCATGTCCGAAGGCTGAAGCCTTGATGGTTCTCGTTCGTCCGGGGCCGGCCAAAACTGAAGCACTTCCCGGATGCACCACACTCCCGGCCGATGCGGAGTACTCCGAACAGCCCATTGGGCAGGGACCTTTGCGTTCCGAAAGATCAAACTGTGAGCGCGATGGCAGACGGAGAACCCGTCTGCGAGGAGCCGTCGCCCGCCGCCGATGCACCAGCTGCCCCGGCCGCGGCGCCGCTTCGCCGTTCCCGCATGGCGCCCATCGACCGTCTCATCCTCATCACCTCTGTCCTGGGCCTTGCCGCCGTTTGCGGCGCACTCATCCAGTGGTCCTCAATGGGGTGGACGCTTCCCGTCGCTGCCGTGGCCGCGAACCTCGCGCTGGCGCTCGGCTGCGAGCTCGCTGAAGTACAAGTAGCCCTGGGCGCCCGCCGCTTCGGGCTGGCCTGGGGAGAGACCAGCCTCATCATCGGGCTGGCCTTCGTACCGCTTCCGCTGCTGGTGCTGATGAAGACGCTCGCCATCTTCGTCGAGCACCGCTACCGCCGGCGCGACTGGCGCCGCACCTTGTTCAACACGCTCAACACCCCGCTGACGGTCTACGCCGCCGCCGGGGCCTTTCTGCTTATGGTCCGGCCCTTCGGGATCAAGGTCGGCTCCCCGGCGAGCTGGCCCGCCCTTGCGGTCACGGGCTTGGTCGCCACCATCGTCTTGAGCTGCTGGGTCGCAGGAGCAGTGAACGCGACCGGCGGCGGCAAGTGGCTGTCCGTGGCGCGCTCGACGGCGTTCGGCTACCTGGCGAACTGCGGCGCCAACATCGCCGTCAGCCTGCTGTGCCTGGCGGCCTGGCGCTACAGCCGCGCGAGCCTGTTCGCGCTGCCCCTGCTGTTCATGCTCGTGTGGCAGGTGAACGACCGGCAGATGCACAAGGGCACCGAGCGCGACGCGCTGCGCCGCCTCGCTGCTGCCAGTGCCTCGATGCCGGCACTCTCGCTGGTCGAGATGACCGACGAGGTTCGTCGCCGGGCAGCTGATCTGTTCGGCGCCCGCAGTGTCCAACTGCGCCTTTCGGAGCCGTCCGCTCAGCGGCTGATCGCCCAGGTGGAGCCCAGCGTCGAGGAGAGCGGCGTCGTCGTCGAACTCATCGGCCGCAAGGGCAGCCTCGGCTTCCTGGCGCTGGACGTCGCCCAGTCCGGACGGCTGACCCGGCAGGAACGGGACGTTCTCGTCACCTTCGCCAATACGACGGCGGCCGCGCTCGAGACGGTGCTGGCGCACGCCGAGCAGTTGCACACGGCGCAGCACGACAGCCTGACCGGCTTGCCCAACCGGGCGCTGCTGGCGGAGAACGCGGAGCGGACCCTCGGGGCGGCCTCCGCGGCCGGAAACCGGTGCGCGCTGATCCTGCTGGACCTCAACGGCTTCAAGAACGTCAACGACACCCTCGGCCACGCCGCCGGCGACCAGCTGCTGGTCGAGATCGGCAGCCGGCTCGCGTCCTCGGTGCGGGTAAGTGACTGTGTCGCCCGGCTCGGCGGCGACGAGTTCGTCGTCCTGCTCGACCGGCTCGAGGGCGACGTGGACGCCGGACGGCTGGCCGCCACGCTGGTGGAGCGGATCAGCGTGCCGGTGACCATCGACGGGCTGCGCCTCGCCGTCGAGGCGAGCGCCGGTGTCGCCATCTATCCGGACGACGCCACCGGCGTCGACGGCCTCCTGCGGTGCGCCGACGTCGCCATGTACGACGCGAAGCGCCGCGGCGACAGCGTCGTGCACTATGACCCTTCGCAGGATCTGGCGAGCCCGGAGCGCCTCGGCCTGCTGGCCGATCTGCAGAGTGCACTCGACGCCGATGACCAGCTTCATCTGCACTTCCAGCCGCAGCTCGACCTGCGCACCGGCCTTCCGGGCAATGTCGAGGCGCTGGTGCGGTGGAGGCACCCGACGCGCGGCAACCTCTCGCCGGCCGAATTCGTCCCGGTCATCGAACACAGCGCGCTGATCGGACCCTTCACCGCCAAGGTCCTCGAAGAGGCTGTGCGCTGCTGCGTCGGCTGGCAGTCCGACGCGTCGCTGCACGGCGTCGGCGTCGCGGTCAACCTGTCGGCCCGAAACCTCATGCACCGCGACCTTCCGGACGAGGTGGCCCGCATCCTGGCCCGTCACGGCCTGCCGGCCCGCAAGCTCGTCCTCGAGATCACCGAGACCGCGGCGATGAACGACACCGAGATCTGCGAGTCGGTGCTCGCCCGCCTGCGCGACCTCGGCGTGCGGCTGTCGGTCGACGACTTCGGCACCGGCTACGCGAGCCTCACGTTCCTGCGCCGCATCGACGTCGCCGAGGTCAAGCTCGACCGGGCGTTCGTCGCCGACATGCTCGAGGACGAGGCGGCGGCCACCATCGTCGGCGCCACCGTCGCGCTCGCCCACGGGTTGGGCCTCACGGTCGTCGCGGAGGGTGTGGAGACCTCCGAGCAGCTCAACGCCCTGCACCTGGCGGGTTGCGACCTGGCGCAGGGCTTCTTCCTCTCGAAGCCGGTGCCGGCCGACCTGCTCGCGGAGCGCGCCGACTCGGCGGTCGCGAAGGCCGCGGCTGAGGGCGTCATCGATCGGGCCACGCGCCAGCCGCTGGCTCCGCGGATCCCGGTCCCGGCCCGGAGCACCCCTCTCGCCCGCGATTTCACCCGCTGATATCCGTTCTCGCGCGTGAGCCCGGTCACGCCGGGTACGCCGTTGCGCATGGCGCACAAGAAGGACGAAAGCCCGGAAACGGATGAATCGACCGCCGGAACTGACGCCAGCGCTCCCGGTCGCGATCCGGACAAGCCCATGTCCGACGTTCAGCGCACCTACCTCGAACCGCTGGCGGAGAGCCAGAACGAGGAGGTCAGGGATGACATGAACGAGGCCGAGGCCGCCGGGACCATCGACCGGCTGCAGGAGAACGCCGTTCACGTCTACTGATCGGCCACTCGGTCCTCAGCTGATCCAGGACGGCATACCGGCGTGGGAAACCAGGGCCCCACGGGTGCCCGCGGGCCCGGGGGCGGGCTAGTCTGTTGGCACTCACCATCCGGCCCCGAAGGAGACGTTGTGGCTCGCGGAGCATTTGCCGCCGTCATGCTCGGGTTGACGATCGCGTTCTTCCTGATCGGCCAGTCGGTACAGAGCGGTGGACGGCTGATCCTTTCCCAGAGCTTCTACATGCTCGCCGCCTTCTTCGGCGCGATGCTGCTGGTGACGATCCTGCCGGGCCGGGGCACTCCCCCCGACAAGTAGAGCGCCCGGGCGTCCTCACTCGCTTCGCAGTTCCGCCAGCAGCTGGTCCACTTCCTGCGTGGCGTACCAGAGCAGTTCGTGATCTGCCGCCTCTTCCGCGGCGAAATCGTCCGCGGGAGCGAGCGCCGCCGCCCGGACGGCCTCAGCAGCGCCCTCGTCGTCCACGTGTACGGCGGCCACCCGGGTGAAGGCGATCGGCTGGGTGATGGTGATCCGGCCACGAGAGGCACGGGTGGCGTCGTCGGCGATGGTCACCGTCGCCGGTTCGACGTCCGCCGCGACGACCACTCGTCGCCGAGGTGCGTCAGGATCCGCGCTGATCAGCAGCAGGCTCGCCGCTGCAGCCAGGCTCAGGGCGATGTATTCGAGCTCTTCGGTGTCGCCGCTGGCGTACCACTCACGCATCCCCGGGGTCACGGCGAAGCCGCTGCCCGCAGGAAGCTCGCGCGAGGCGCCAGGCGCGAGCGCCTCAGCGAGCGTGTTCAGCGTGACCGGCAGGTAGACCCTCATGGGTCCTGATCATCCCGCTGCGGGAAGACCCTCGTGTTTCGCGGGCGTCGCAGCGGCCCGCAGCGAGCGTGACGACGTGCGCAGCGAGGTCTCGAACACCTCGACGCGGCGCCGCGGATCCATCATGTTGGCACCGATGACCTCGAGGTCCTCGGGCCCGGGAGCGAGCATCGTCACCGTGGTGCCCACGGCCCGCAGCTTCTCCGCCTCACGCAGGAGCCGGCGCGTCGTCGCACGGCGCAGCTGACGCTCGATGCGGGCCAACGCGGAGGACGGGCAGTCGAGCTCGAACGAGGCCATCGGGGCGAGCACGTAGACCTCGTCCAGGTGCTGGCGCGCCAATAGATCCGCGGACGTCGCCGAGCACGTCCCGCCGTCGATGTAGCGGCGGCCGCCGATCACCATCGGCTGATACCAGGCAGGAATGGCACACGAGGCCATCACTGCTTCGGAGACGCTCGCCTCGGGCGCCCCGTCGGCGCCGAAGACAGTGCGCCGCCCCGTCTCGAAATCGGTGGCGACGATCCACAGCTGCGGGCTGGTCGGCCACGGAGGCTCCGCGCCATCGGGACCCTGGACCAGCTTGCCGATCGGCTCGAGCGAACCGCGCCCCACCGGAAGCGCCGCGGAGAGCGCCGCCGCGGGAGGGATGCGGTGGGGGCGACGCGCGGTCGCCGCCAGGAGCCGGGGGGAGCCGATGGTTCCCCAGCGCGGGCTCGGGGGCAGCGGGCCGGCGGCGTCGTAGTCGTAATCGACCGCAGGATCTCCCGGGGCTGCCGTACCGCGCTGGTGGCGGGCGAGTGCCTCGGTGTCGACACCGCGGGCGATGAAGCTGGCGAGAACCGAACCGGCGCTGGTGCCGAGAACGACATCAGCGGAGGAGGCTTCGAAACCGGCCTCGGCCACCAGGGCGCTGAGCGCCCCCATGGTCCAGGCCGCACCGAGCACGCCACCGGCACCGAGAACGATGCCGCGACGCGGTTCAGCCACGAACGAACCCGAAAGGGTGGCCCGTGGGGAAGTTCCAGGGGAAGAGCGACACAACGTCGATCGTCACACAGGAATTGGCCATTTGCGCATGTGAGGAGCATCACGCTGGTAACCAGGCGTTCACCTGCCGGACAACTAGCGGAGCGGAATACTGCCCCGGCGGCGGCGGCCAGGACGTCGTCCGAACGGCCGCCTGGCGGTGTGCTCGCCGCCCGCCGGAGGAGGCAATACGGCGTCAGCCAATGCGGTGAGCGCGGCCAGCAGCGCCGAGCCGGGAGCCGCTTCGGAGAGCAGTTGACCGCGCCCTAGTGCCGCATCTGCCGCCGCGACATCCAGGGGGACGGCGGCGAAAACGGGCCTGCCCGCGTGCCGCGCCAAGAGCCTGCTCGACCTGACCGCGTGGATCGCCCGGCAGCAACCCGTCGCGCAGCCGGTTGGCGACGACGAGCACCCGCCCGGCCGCCGGTGCGTCTTCCAGCGCAGCATCCAGGCGCGGAAGGTCCCGGATCAGGCGAGAGAGTCCCACCGGGTCGGCGCTCCCGACGGCAAGCACGCTGTCCGCCGCGCGAAGGGACGTCAGGGTCGCGGCGTTACGGCGGGGAGCTGCAGTGTCGTAGGCGAGTTCCTCGTCCTCTTCGAGGCTGAAGCCGCAGTCGACGATGACCACCTCAGCGAGCCATCGGCTCAACGAGAGGACCACCTCGAGGGCTGACCCGCGCACCTCGGGCCAGCGACGAGGATCGGCGAGGCCGGTCAACACCCGCAGCTCGGTGCCCAGCGCGCGGCAGCACTCTGCCAGCCGAGCAACGTCGAGGACACCGGCATTGGCCGCCCGGCACGCCGCCGAGAGGCCCGGTGCCTCATCCAGCAGCCCGGTCAGGCTCGCCACGCACCCGCCGTACGGGTCGGCGTCGATGACCAGTGTCGACACCCCCCGACCCGACAGCGCATCGGCCAGGCCGAGCGCGATGGTGCTTCGCCCTGGCGCACCGGCGGGCCCCCAGACGGCAAGGATCGTGCCCGGGCCGCTCGCCTCTCCCCCACCCACGGCCTCCTGCGAGGACGCGAGCGCCTCCCATCCGTTCGGGTCGCCGGAAGGGGGCGCGGCGAGCGCCGTCAGGCCCGGCCCGACCTGCGCCGCAGCACGCAAGGCGCCGGCCACTTGCTCCGGAGACGCTGCAGCGGAGACCACGAACCCCACACCGAGCTGGCGCAGCAGCCGCTCTCCAGGCTCGTCCGGGGCGAGCCCGACGACCGCCAGCCCGGCGGAGGCGAGGTGGGTGAGCGCTGCGCGGTCCAGCCCCCGCAGATCGGCGCTGAGAAGAGCGGCGCGCGCGGTGCCGACGGCTGCTGCTGCGAGCAGCTCCACGAGGTCGACGCAGCGGCGCACCACCAGAACGGCGAGGTCGGGATCGGCAAAACCGGCCACGAGCCGGGCCTCGACCGAAGGAACAGCGACAGCCGTCAGGACGGTCAGCGGGCGGCCGTCGTGATCCTCATCGAATGCCGTGGGGCTGCCGGCCATCTCAGCTGCTCCCGAAGCCATCGATGCTCGAAGGCCCTGGGTCGCCGGGCTGGGCGGCATTGCCCTCCACGCGCACCACGTCGGCCCGCCCGGACTGGCTGGCGGCGACGGCGGTGATCGCCTCTGCGGGCGCCACCCGCAGCTGCACCGACGTGTCCCCCGAGTTCAAGACGTCTTCGGCGACGAACTCGGCGCCGGTCAGGACGCGGACCTCCCGGCCGTTGGCGGTTCCGGCTATGCCGGCAGTCCCGCTGGTGCCACTGACCTTCGAGAGCACATAGACATCGACCCGGTCACCCGCCGCCAGCTCCGGTAACCGGCCGGAACGCACGATGACCGGCACGATCCGGCTGTCGGCCTTGCTCGCCGCTGTGACCGCAGCTGCCGGCAGCAATTCACCTGCGGCCACCGCCGACGTCAGTGTCTTGCCGATCAGCGGCGACGGATCGGAGGCGAAGTAGCGACCGTCCGAGGACGCCGGCAGGTGAGCCTGGACCGCGCGCAGATCTGCGGCGACGAGGACGTGACCGGCCGGCAGGGCGTGCGTGACGCTCAGCCAGCCGGTGGTGCGCGAAGCCGACCCGATCAGCCGTGCGCCGAGCACCACCGAGGCGAGGATGAGCAGCACGCCCGTCATCAACTTTGCGTCGCGCCAGCGTGGTCGTTGTACTCGACGACCCGCAGGCGAATGCGCAGCGTGACCGGATTCGACCTTTTCGCGTGACGCGGTGACCCTCGTCAGCACCTGAGACATCGCGCTCCTATCAACATTTGCAAGGGAATCTCAGCGATGCCGGGACTTCGGGGTTGTTCCGGGAGCTGCTACGCACTGTAACTGTTACTCGGACCGCTCGTTCGTTATCCACACCCCGAGGCAAGTCCACGCGTTCGAAGGCACACTGGGGTCAATGGAAGCGAGGGATGGACAACCGATGGAGCAGCGCTTTCTGCAATTGAGCGATGTCGCCGAGATCCTCAACATCTCGGCCAGCCAGACATACGCGCTGGTGCGTAACAATTCTTTGCGCGCGATCAAGGTCGGCGGGCGCGGCCAATGGCGGGTCGAGCGCAGCGAGCTCGAGGCCTACATCGAGCGGGCCTACTCCGAGACCGAGGCGTTCATCCGGGCAAATCCGCTGGGGCGGGGCGAGCCGACCCCGACCGACTGATCGCCCAAGAGCCCCTGGCGGGTCGGTTCAGCTCCGCCGGACGCACTCGATGGCGTCGAGTGGAAGGGTGATCCCGCTGCCCGTTCGACGGCCGCTTTCGACGGCCTCGAGCACCATGTGATCTGACGCGACCCGGGCTATCCTGCCACGCTGAATCTGCCCGCCGCGCAGCGATATCGCGACTGCAGAACGGTCCCGCGCGATCCGTCTGAGCGCAAGCCTCAGCCCGAGTCGCGCACCCACCTTGCCCTCCCAGCCCGGCTCCGCGGACTGCGGCCCGAGCCCGTCGATCCACTGCACCGAGCCGAGCGGGATCAGACACTCCGCCGCCCCGTCCTGGGCCAGCAGTACCCAGTCACTCCCGAGCGAGAGCACCGAGCCGGCGACCACCTCGCCGCCGGGGAGACCCACGCGAATCGCCGTCTCCGCGCGGCCGAGCATCGGTTGAAGCCGGTCGATCAGGCGCAGCCGGCCGTACTCGGAACGAATTCGATCGGCGAGCTCGCTGCGCCGTTCCGCCTCGGCCTCCGCGTCGAGCTCTGCTTCAAGGTCGGCGAACAAGGCCTCCCAACGCATCCAGAGCCTCCCTCCACTCATCCACAGGTCACTGTACGGAGTTGACTCGCCGGTAACACCCCTGTACACAGGCAAACGTAGGTAAACGAAAGCAAAGAGGAGTCAAATGAAGCAATGGCGCGGGGGCGCACTCCTGATCGGCTGCGCGGCATTCTTGGTCGCCTCCCCGGCATGGGCGCCGCCGCTGCCCGCCGGCGGTGGGGGCCCGTGGTGGTCCTGGGTGCAGGCCGATCCGCAGCGCGCGCTGGCGTTTCTCGCCGGCTGCGCGGGCTGGCTGATCGCGGCATGGCTCTTCCTGGTGACCGCCCTGAGCCTGCTCGCCACCGGCGCTCACGCGGCAGGCGGCGTCGCTGGACGGGCGGCGGTGTTGCTCACTCCCCGCTTCGCCCGGGGTGCGCTCGAGCTGCTGCTGGGCGCAGCCCTGGCTGTCGGTGGCGCCGGTCCGGCGCTGGCCGCCGGCGCCCCAGCGGCGGTCACGGCAGGTGTCCAGCCCAGCCTCGCCCCGGTCCCGGCCCCTCTGGTCGCGCCGCCGCAGCTGCCACCGCTGCTGGATCTGGACCGTCCCGACGTGAAGCCGCCCGCGAGCATTTCGCCGGCGCCCGCGTCGCCGGCGCCCGTGCTCCACCCGACGCTGACCCATCGGGTGCGCTCGGGCGACACCCTCTGGGGGCTCGCCGCCGCCCGTCTGCCGGCAGGCAGTACCGCGCAGCAGGTCACCCGCGATTGGCAGGCCTGGTACCTGGCCAACCGGCAGCAGATCGGCCCCGATCCCGGCCTGCTTCTGCTCGGGGAGACCCTGCTCGTCCCGCGGCTGGCGTCATGACCGCGTCTCGCGTGACCCGGCTACCGGACCGGCCCGCCTCGGGTGGCCCGTGGCAGACCGAAGGCGCGCTGGCGTTGAAGACCGACAGTCCCCTCCGGGAGAACCGCTGGACGGTCGATCCACCGGCTGAGGCCGCTGCAAATTCGGCTGACGGTGCGACGCGCGCGGCGGTGATGGTCACGAGAGCCCTGCTGGAGGTGCTTTCCGGGTGGCGCCCGGCCAGTCAGCTCATGCGCTGGACCAGCGTCTCTCTCCAGGAAGATCTGGAGCGCCGCGCCCCGCGGCGTCCGACCGGTCACCGCCAGCATCTGCTGCGCATCCGGTTGACCGAGCCGGCGCCCGGGATTGCGGAAGTCTGCGCCCTCACCAAGGACGTCACCCGCGGCCGGATCCGCGTCATGGCGCTTCGCCTGGAACGTCGCGGCGAGCAGTGGATCGTCACCCGGCTGCAGGCCGGATGACCGGAGCGCCGCCGGCAGACGCGGACGTCAGGCCGAGGACCGCCGGGCCGGATCGCCGTGGCAGCGCTTGTACTTGCGGCCCGAGCCGCAAGGGCAGGGGTCGTTTCGGCCGGGCTTGCCGCCGGTCGCGTCGATGACACCGTCGCCCAGGTCGGTCCCGCCTTGAGCAGAGACCACCGCGCCGTCGCCGTCCACCGTCGGAGCCGTGTAGGTGAGGGCCTGAGGGCGAGCGCCGGCGTCGAACCCCTTCGCCTGCGGAATGGCGCGTGGGGCAGCCGGCGCATCGGGAGCGGCGGGAGCTGCCGAACCTTCGGGGTCGTTGACCCAGTCCTGCACCATCACCGGCGCCGCCGGCTCTACGTCGACCTCGCCGGTCGGCTCCTCGACCATCTGAACCTCGACGTTGAACAGGAAGCCGACCGACTCCTCCTTGATCGCCTCCATCATCGAGCCGAACATGTCGAAGCCCTCGCGCTGGTACTCCACGAGCGGATCGCGCTGGCCCATCGCGCGCAGGCCGATGCCTTCCTGCAGGTAGTCCATCTCATAGAGATGCTCGCGCCACTTGCGGTCGAGCACGGAGAGGACGACCCGCCGCTCGAGTTCCCGCAGGACGGGGGTGCCGTCAGGTCCCTCGCCGAGGCTCGCCTCCCGGCGGTCGTAGGCCTCCGCGGCGTCTTCGAGCAGGTCTTCGACGAGCCCTTCGCTCGTCAGGCCTTCACGGGCGCCGGCCGCCGGCACCTCGACCCCGACGGGATAGAGCGTGCCGAGGGCGGTCCAGAGCTGGTCGAGGTCCCATTCTTCGGGGTAGCCCTCCGCCGTCGCGGCGCTGACGTAGCCGGTCACGGTGTCGGACAGGAAGTGTCGAGCCTGCTCGTGCAGATCCTCACCTTCCAGCACCCGCCGCCGCTCGCCGTAGATGACCATGCGCTGCTTGTTCAGCACCTCGTCGTACTTGAGGACGTTCTTGCGAATCTCGAAGTTCTGCTGCTCGACCTGCGTCTGCGCCGACCGGATAGCCCGGGTGACGAGCTTGGACTCGATCGGAACGTCGTCCGGGATCGCCAGCCGGTTCATGATCGACTCGACCGCGTTCGCGTTGAACAGGCGCATGAGGTCATCGCCGAGCGAGAGGTAGAAGCGCGACTCGCCGGGATCCCCCTGGCGGCCCGAGCGTCCGCGCAGCTGGTTGTCGATGCGGCGCGATTCGTGGCGCTCGGTGCCCAGCACGTACAGCCCGCCGAGCTCGACGACCTCCTCGTGCTCGGCAAGGACCTCCTTGCGCTTGCGGTCGAGCTCCTCGGTCCAGGCGGTCTCGTAGTCCTCGGGGGTGTCCACCGGAGACAGCCCGCGCTGGCGCAGCTCGTGATCGGCCAGGAATTCCGGGTTGCCGCCGAGCATGATGTCGGTCCCGCGGCCGGCCATGTTGGTCGCGACCGTGACGGCCTTGAGGCGGCCCGCCTGGGCGACGATCAGCGCTTCACGATCGTGCTGCTTGGCGTTCAGGACCTCGTGCTTCACCCCGCGCTTGGTCAGCAGCTGGGAGAGGTACTCGCTCTTCTGCACGCTGGTGGTGCCGACGAGCACCGGCTGGCCCGATTCGAAGCGCTCGGCGATGTCCTCGACCACCGCGTCGAACTTCGACTCCTCGGTCTTGTAGACGACGTCGGGCTTGTCCTCCCGGACCATCGGCTGGTTCGTGGGGATGGGCACCACACCGAGCTTGTAGATCTGGCTGAACTCGGAGGCCTCGGTCATGGCCGTACCGGTCATCCCGGAGAGCTTGTCGTAGAGCCGGAAGTAGTTCTGCAGGGTGATCGTCGCGAGAGTCTGGTTCTCCTGCTTGATCTCGACGCTCTCCTTCGCCTCGATCGCCTGGTGCAGACCCTCGCTGTAGCGCCGGCCCTGCAGCACCCGGCCGGTGAACTCGTCGACGATCAGCACCTCGCCGGAGGAGACGATGTAGTCCTTGTCCCGCTTGTAGAGCTCCTTGACCTTCAGCGCGTTGTTCAGATAGCCGACCAGCGGGGTGTTGATCGACTCGTACAGGTTGTCGATGCCGAGCTGGTCCTCGACCTTCTCCACCCCTGCCTCGGTGATCGCGACCGTGCGCTTGCTCTCGTCGACCTCGTAGTCGTCGTCCTTCTTCAGCATGGGCGCGATGCGGGCGAACTCCATGTACCAGCGGGTCGGCTGGTCGGCCGGCCCACTGATGATCAGCGGGGTGCGGGCCTCGTCGATCAGGATCGAGTCGACCTCGTCGACCACGGCGAAGAAATGGCCGCGCTGGACGCATTCCTCGAGCGACCACGACATGTTGTCGCGCAGGTAGTCGAAGCCGAACTCGTTGTTGGTGCCGTAGGTGATGTCGCAGTCGTACGCAGGCTTGCGCTGGTCGGGCGCCATCGCGGGGTGGATCACCCCGACGGTCAGCCCCAGGAAACGGTGGACGCGGCCCATGGTCTCCGCGTCGCGCTGGGCCAGGTAGTCGTTGACCGTCACGATGTGCACGCCCTTGCCGGCGAGGGCGTTCAGATACGCCGGCAGGGTCGAGACGAGGGTCTTGCCCTCGCCGGTCTTCATCTCGGCGATGTTGCCGAGGTGCAGCGCCGCACCGCCCATGAGCTGGACGTGGAAGTGACGCTGGCCGAGCGTGCGGCGGCTCGCCTCCCGCACCGTCGCGAAGGCCTCGGGCAGCAGGTCATCGAGCGTTTCGCCGTCTTCCAGCCGCTTCTTGAACTCCCCGGTCATCCCACGCAACTCGTCGTCGGAGAGAGCCTCGAAGTCGGGCTCGATCTCTTCGACGGTGTCGGCGAGCGCCTTGAGTTTGCGCAGGATGCGACCTTCGCCGGCGCGAAGCATCTTCTGCAGGACCACGTGGACTCGCTTCCGGTATCAGACCTGGTGAGGTCGATGGTAGGCGTGCAACGGATAACCAGGTGGCTGGCACGCGACCGGCCAGCCAGGATATCGGTGTGCAGCCACGAGCGATCGGCGACGAGAGGCTGCACATTCGGCCCCTCGCGAACACCGACATCGAGCCCATTTACCTGGCCTGCCAGGACCCCGAGGTGCAGCGGTGGACGGTCGCGGTCCCGGTGCCATACGCGCGCTCCGACGCCGAGTGGTTCGTGAACGAGCACGTCCCCACCGCGTGGGAGGAGGATCGCGAGTACACCTGGGCGATCGCCGAGCCCGATGGCGACGCGCTGATCGGCGTCATCAGCCTGCGCAATCCCGGTGCCGGCCTCGCAGATGTGGGCTACTGGCTGGCGCCCGAGGCACGCGGGCGCGGGGCGGCCACCCGGGCATTGGCCGGCGTCTGCCGTTTCGGCTTCGAGCAGGCCGGGCAGCGGGCGATCCGGTGGACGGCGATCGTCGGCAATGAAGCGTCGCGACGGGTCGCAGAGCGGGTCGGCTTCCAGACCAGCACGCCGGTGCGGTCGCTGCTCGACCGCCGGGGGGAACGGGTGGACGGCTGGATCGGCACGCTCCTGCCGGGCGATCCCCCGTTGCCGGCGCCGGCCGTGCTCACCGACGGCGTCGTCACCCTTCGAGGGCCGCAGGGCGCCGACCTGGCCGCGCTACCCGAGCTCGTCGACGAGCACGTGCTGGCCTGGACCGGGGTGCCGAGCCGTTCACTGGAGGATCTGAGGCCCTGGCTCGACGTGGCCCGCAGGCCCTCCCGGCCCCCTGCGGCGCGCTTCGCGATCACCGATGGCTCCGGGCGTCTGCACGGTTTCATCCGGTTGAGCCAGGAGCCGATGTCCGAATCCACTTCGGTCGGGTGGTGGCTCGGCCCGGCCGCGCGCGGCCAGGGTCTGGCCTACCGGGCGGTGCGGCTCGCGCTCGAGTGGGCGGCGGGCCAGGGTGCCGTTCGCTTCGCCGCCGGCATCTTCGACGGCAACGCCGCTTCGATCGCCCTCGCCGAGCGCCTCGGCATGCGATCGGAAGGCTTGCGGCGCGCGTACTGGCCGCCTCGCAAGCCGGGCGATCCGCGTCGCGACACGTGGCTCTACGCCTTGGTCCCCGGCGATCCGGGATGGCCGGCGACCGTGCGGCGAGCCGGCTAGCTCCGGGCTTTGTGACGCGAGCGGCCGGGCGCGGCCAGCAGTGCCGCCGCCCGGTCGACCGCATCCTGCGTCACGGCGGCATATGTCGCACCGTCGACGAGCGTCACGTCGTGATCGCCCTCGATCTCGAATGTTTCTGCACGCAACGCCCGCGCCAGCGCCCGCTGCTTGGACGGGAGCACCAGCCGGTCCCGGGTGGTCACACAGACGACGGCCGGCAGACCGATCTCTTTCGCCCACGGCCGGCTGTCGAACAGCGAGAGCGCGCGGCCGGCATCGATCAGCGACCGGCCCAGTCCCCGCTGGATCTCGGCCTCCAGCCAGGGCCGGATCGGTTCGAGGTGCGGCGAGGCCTTCACCGCCTGGTCGATGACGCGCTCGACGACCCCGTCACCGCTGCTCACCCGCAACCCCACCTCGGCGACGCTGAGGAAGCGCCACTTGCTGCGATCGGCCAGCGTGGCACGCCACTCCAGCGCCGTCGCCTGGCAGACCAGCGCGGAGACCAGTCCGGGATGGCGGCGCGCGAGGAGCAGGGCGATCGGACCGCCCATCGAATAGCCGAGCGCGATCGTGCGGCCGGGCTTCACGTCGAGCACCTCGAGCAGCGCAGCTGCATCGTCGGCACAGTCTTCGAGGGAGAACAGTTCGGTACTGCGCATGCCCCGCCCGTGACCGCGATGATCGAGCGCGATCACCCGGTAGGAGCGAGCCAGCTGCTCGTAGACGGCGAAGAAGTTCAGGTCGGCGCCGACGGTCCAGCCGTGCAGGAGCAGCACCGTCGGTGCCTTGTCAGCCGGGTCGCCGCGCGGTCCGGAATCGCGGACGAAGACCTCGCCGCGCTCCGGGAGCAGCACGATGCGCCCGGGCAGCAGGGTGGGCGGCACGGGCGACGAAGGCGGATGGTCGACGCCGCGGACGAAGCCGACGGCCATCCCGGCCTGCTTGCGCAGCACCGGCGACCTGCTGACGGCGACGCCCGCCACTCCGGCCGCCGTCGCGGCGATGGCGCCGGCCGTGGCAATCGCACCGCGCCGGCGTCGAGCTGCCACGTCAGGTGATTTCGAGCAGCTTCTCCCGCACCGCGTAAACCACCGCTTCCATGCGGGAGTGCAGCTGAAGCTTCTCGAGGATGTTGCGGATGTGGTTTTTCACCGTGTTCTCGCTGATGAAGAGCTTCTTCGCGATATCGCGGTTGTTCATGCCCTTGGCGACGAGCTTGAGGACTTCCATCTCACGGTCGGTGAGACGGGGGGTCGGGACCTGCTGGCGCTCGTCGTCCTTTCGGACCATCGTGGCGAACTCGGTCAGCAGCTTGGATGCCATCGACGGGCTGATCAGGCTCTGCCCGTTGTAGACGGCCCGGACCGCGCTCGCGACCTCTTCGATCGAGATCTCCTTCAGCAGGTAGCCCATCGCACCGGCCTTGATGGCGTCGTACAGATCGGCTTCCTCGTCGCTGATCGTCAACATGATGATCTTGGCGCTGGGCACCGCGTCTTTGATCGCGGTCGTCGCGTCGATCCCGCCGCGCTTGGGCATCCGGACGTCCATCAGCACGATGTCGGGCGTGGTCTCGGCGGCGACCTTCAGCGCCTCGGCGCCGTCACTCGCCTCGCCGACGACCTCGATGTCGGTCTCGGCGCCGAGCACCATCTGCAGGCCCCGACGAAAGAGCGCATGGTCATCGACGACGAGCACCCTGATCGGCTCCGCGCCGGCCGACGACGTCTGCTGCTCTGTCACGACGGACCTCCCCGGCCCCTCGGCCGTAGCTCACCGCCCGGGCTTTTTGGGTAAGCCCTGGATGAATCACCTGCTGGTGGAGTATCGGCGGCTCCCCCACCATCAAAAGGGATCATGTCACATAGCCAGCTTGAGCGGCCAAAGCACGGGCAGGCCGCCTATTCGGGCCATAGTCCCGAAGAGGCGCTTCTATGGACCGCGGCGCTTCGCCCGGCCCAGGGCTCAGCCGGTGGCTTCTTCACCGGCACGAAGCCGGAGCACCCCGTACGTGTAACCGCGGCGCCGGTAGACGACGCTCGGCAAGCCGTTGTCGGCATCGCAGAACAAATAGAAGTCGTGCCCCACCAATTCCATCCGGTGAAGCGCGTCATCGAGCGACATCGGGGTCGCGTCGTGCGCCTTCTCCCGGACCACGAGCGGACCGGCGGCCATGACCACGCCATCTTCGGCGGAAGCACCGTTCTGGCTCGCCGACTCCTCGGCATCGAGGTCCGCGCCGGCAGACGCGAATTCCGGGGCAGGCGGCTCCTGCTCATTGGTGGCCGGCTCCAATTCGGGCCGGGCTGCGCCGCGTACCTGCGAGGCGTGACCGTGATGCTGCTGGTGACGCGTCCGCCGCCGATCGGCCGCCCGGCGCAGGCGTTCCTCGAGCTTGGCGACGGCGATGTCGAGCGCGCCGTAGGGATCCTGGGCGGCGGCCTCGGCCCGCACGACCGGACCCCGCGAGCGCAGCGTCAGCTCGACCCGGTCGCAGGAACCGGCCAGGCGCGGATTCGATTCGTGACAGATCTCCACGTCGACGCGATAAGCCTTGGAGTCGAGCTTTTCCAGGCGTCCGAGCTTGTCCTTCACGTGTTCCCGAAAGCGTTCGGTCACCTCGGTACGGCGACCTTTCACAACGATGTCGAGACGCTCGATCTGATCAACACGCTCGGTTCGGTCCACATGTCCTCCTCTCGCCTGGGCAAGACGACCGGGCCGGGGCGCTGACCGCGCCGCCACCCGGTCTGGTCACGTTAGCCGGTCTTGCCCCGACTTGGCAGGGCAGAGGTTCCCCGGTGTTCGGGACGAAGGACCGCAGCAACGGCGGCCG
This sequence comes from uncultured Actinomycetota bacterium, assembly GCA_963731205.1. GTDB lineage: Bacteria > Actinomycetota > Actinomycetes > Frankiales > Frankiaceae > DATAZK01. Next base: position 300,858 of record CAVSUJ010000002.1, read on the forward strand.
CGGCGTGTACGCGCAGACCGCTCGCCCGAAGCGCCCGCGTCGCCTCTGCCATGGTCGCGCCCGACGTCACCACATCGTCGACGAGCACGAGCAGCGGCGGCCGACCGGCGAGCGTTCGGCGCCCGATCCCGGGCCGGGCGCTCAGCGAACCGGCCACATTTCGCGCCCGGGCGGATGCCGGAAGACCGGCCTGGTCAGCCACCCGCCGGGTCGGGTAGAGCAAGGGACTCCATCCCCAACCGGACGACGATGCCGGCGGCAGGAACCGTAGGGCCAGCCTGACCAGCAGCGCCACATGGTCGAACCCCCGCGTTCGCAGGGCCACCCGACTCGGCGGTACGGGCACGATCAGCAGCGGGCCCGGGATGTTCCTGTCCAGCTCGCGAAGCACCTTGACGAGCGCCAGAGCCAGCACCGGAGCAAGGTCGCGCCGGCCCCGCTCCTTGTACGCGATCAGGCAGCGTCGCATCTTGCCCGCATAGGCGGCAGCCGCCGAGCACGGAGGGAGTCCGACCGGGCGCGGATAAGGCCGCACGTCGCGTACCGGCCCGTCCAGCAGCAAAGGGCGGCACGTTTCGCAGACGGCAGCGGCCGGGTTTCGCCGCCGGTGGCCGCCGGCCGCCTCTCCGCACGGGCACCGAAGTGGCATCACCAGCTCTGTCAGCGCGCGCATGCATCCAGGTTGCTCACGTCGGCGCGATGCCGATGGCCGCCACGACGGCGTGGTGGATCAGCCGGCCCGATCCACAGCCGGACCGATCCACAGCCGGACCCATACAGCCGGATCTACGGATACGAGGGGTCACGCGCCGGCGTGGCGACATCCCACCGGCCGGCGTTCAGCAGCCAGCGCCTCGTCCCGATGTCGATCATCGCCGGCCGCCCTGGCGCAGCAGTGATGAGCGGACGCTCCGGCACGACCACCAGCTCCTCGAACTCGCTGGGAAGAGCGGGAAGGGTGAGGGGGTCGGCGACCCCGTCCAGTGCCACCACCTCGGCGCGTACGGCCGCCGATGCGGCGGGGGCAGCGGTAGGCCTGCCGAGCAGTGTGAGCTGCAGATCCCCCGACCAGCTCACGGCCACGATGTCCGACATGTCGGTCGGGATCGTCGTCCATCCGGCGACGGTCGCACCAGCCGCTCGCACCGGGGTGCCGGTCGGTGTCAGGATGCGGCCGAGGTAAGCCTGCCGGGCACCAGGAACCCCGCTGATCGCGATGACCCGCGTGCCGTCGCGGCTGACGGCCAGCGACGACAGCGGTGCCGGAAGGCCCGGGGCGGCCACGTAGCTCAGGGTTCCGGTCACGGCGTCGATCAGTTCCAGCCGCGGCGTCGCCCCACCGACCGCCAGCAGGATGCGACCGGAGTCGAGCCATTCCGGGCGCATTTCCTGCGACCCGGATGCCGTGGGCAGAGCGACGGCATGCCGAAGTGTCGCGGTTGCCTGACCTCCGGATCCGGAGTCCTTGAAGTCCGCGATGACGAGCTCCAAGCCGGCCGGCCCAGGCCGGAGGGCAGCCAGTGCGGCGCCGTCGGGTGACGCGACCGGGTCGGTCAGCAGGCCCTGTGGGGAATTGTCCTTGGCGAGCCATTTGACCGGACGAGGCGCGGTTGACGTCAGCTCTTCGAGGGAGCCGTCGGCGGCCAGCGCGAGGGCGGGGCCGGTGGCCGAGGGCTGCAGATGGGAAGGGATCGTGGCCGGAACGGGTCCCCCGGCGTAGGGACGTTCCTCCACCAGGACGCGAACCGTGAACACCCCGGGGACGCTCGCCAGCGAGGCCGCGATCTGGGAGACCAGCAGCGGCCGCTGATCGGAAGGAACCGAGAACGCCTCGCGTCCGAGATCGACCGTGGCCTGCCCGTTCTGCACCACGACACTGCCCAGCGAGCTGAGCCCGCTGGCCAAGCTCCGCGACGCCGACAGCTTGGGATTGGTCGGGGCGTTCCACTGCGTCAGCAGGGCGTGCAGCGCTGCGCCCGCCAGACCCGCCCGATCGGACGCGACGAATCCCGGCTCGGCCACCAGCAGGGACCCGCTGGGGTTGAAGCCGTAGGTGCGCACCGGCCGGTAGACCCGCGCCAGGTCACGCGGGGTCAGGAGCACCCCCGGCGGCACCTTCGACAGGCGCCACTGCTTGTCGACCCGGCGCAGCTCGTAGCTCTCCGAAAGCGGTCGCTCGACCGGCAGGAACGCCCCGGAACTCGTCAGTTCTCCGATGCTGACGGCGGTGAATTTCACGATGCTCGCCGAACCCTTGAGCGTCTCTTTCAACGTCGAGAGGGTTTCCGGGTCGTACACCGTGGCCGCCGACCGGTCGGGCCAGAGCACTCCCGGCGCCAGGAACGGCTGGGCGAAGGTGTGCTCGGAATCGGCGGTCGAGGCGTCCAGGAAGCCGCGCACGATGTCGGCCGCGGACGCGCCCGCGGGGGGACCCGGCGGCACCTTGCTGATGTCGGGATCGTCGATCGCCGTGTCCACGGAACGCTGATCGACCCGGATCCCGGCGGGAGTACGAAGACCGCAGCCGCCCGCGAGCAGGAACCCGAGCAGGACCAGCGCCGCACCCCCGGCGATGGTCCGGGCGAGCCGTCTCACGTCGCGCGCACCAGCAGCGATGTGGGGCTCAGCGGCAGCGGAGACGTCCCGATGGTGCCGCCGGCGCGCCGCGGCAGCAGCAGCCGGAAGCTGGCACCCTCGCCGGGGCGACCCCACGCGACCAGCTCACCGCCGTGCAGGCGGGCGTCCTCCCGGGCGATGGAAAGGCCGAGTCCAGTGCCTCCGGTCGTACGCGATCGGCTGGGATCGGCACGCCAGAACCGGTCGAAGACGCGCTCGGCATCACCGGCGCTGAGGCCGGCTCCATGATCGAGGACGCGGATCGCCACAGCGTCAGGAGAGGCCACCAGCGCCAGTTCGATCGGGGCGCCTTCGGCGTAGTCGATGGCGTTGGCCAGGAGGTTGCGCAGGATGCGGGCGACGCGGCGGGGATCGACCTCAGCGAGGACGCTGCCCGCCGGCGTCAGGTCGCCGCTGATGTCGACGTCGATCCTGGTGCCGGCGCGGGCGGCAGCATCGGTGAATTCCGCGGCCGTGGTGCGTACCAGGCCCACGACGTCGACGGTGTCGGGCTCGAGGATCGCCGCCCTGGCGTCGTAGCGGCTGATCTCCAGCAGGTCGGCGAGCAGGCGTTCGAAACGCTCGAGCTGGCCGGTGAGAATCTCCGCGGACCGTGACATGGCCGGCGGGAAGTCGCCGCGGGATTCATAGAGCACGTCGGCCGCCATGCGGATGGTGGCGAGCGGGGTGCGCAGCTCGTGGGAGACGTCAGCAGTGAAACGGCGTTGCGCCCGCGACAGGTCCTCGAGCTGATCGATCTGGCGTTGCAGAACACCGGCCATGTCGTTGAAGGAGGCCGCCAGCCGGGCGATCTCGTCATCACCCCGCACCACCATGCGTTCGGCGAGGTTGCCGGCGGCGAACCGCTCGGCGATGCGCGCCGCCATCCGCACCGGCGTGACCACCTGGCGGCTGACGAGCCAGACGACGGCCGCGAGCAGCCCGACCAGCGCGGCGCCGCCGAGCAGCAGCACCCGGCGGACCAGGCCCAGCGTCTGCTCCTCGTTGTGCAGCGGGAAGACGTAATAGACCTCGTAACTGCCGACATCCGCGGACAGCGGCGCGCCGATGATCAGCGCGCGCTCCAGGCCTTCGTCGAGATGCACGTCGGCGTAGGTCTCCGCCTCGGCGCCGCCGCGCACCTGAACGCGCAGCGAGTGTGGGATGTCGGCGACGAGGATGGTGCCGCTGTAGTAGACGTTCGAACCGTTGGTGGGCAGCACGGCGACGTCGAACAGGCCGCTGGGGCTGCCGCGGCGGCCGAGTTCGGTGGTGATCGTTTCCACCAGCGCGTCGACGCTGTTGGGATCGCTGCGCACCGCCGATTCGAGCTGGCCACGCGCGTACACGAGCCCGGAGGAGACGTCACCGAGCGCGGCCTGGCGCTTGTCGCTCAGCAGGCCTTGACCCACCCGGCCGATCAGGAACACACCGAGAAGTGCCACGACGAAGCTGGAGAGCAACAGGGTGAGCGCGACGACGCGCAGGCGCAGCGAGCGTCGCCACATCCGGGTGGCAGCGCGTACCCAATTGGTGGGCCGCATCCGGGAGGTACGCACCATCAGGGCGGTCCTGCCCGGTAGCCGACCCCGCGGACGGTGATGACGACGCGCGGATGCTCCGGGTCGCGTTCCACCTTGGCTCGCAGCCGCTGGACGTGGACGTTCACCAGACGCGTGTCAGCGGCGTGCCGATAACCCCACACCTGCGCGAGCAGCGCTTCACGGGTGAGCACCTGCCGCGGCGTGCGCGCCAGCGTGACCAGCAGGTCGAACTCCAGCGGGGTCAGTGACACGGGGACGCCCTCGCGGCGGACGTCGTGGCTGCCCACATCGATCTCGATGTCGTCGATCCGCAACTGCTCGGCGGCTCCGCCGGTGAGGTGACGCAACCGGGCGCGGATCCGCGCGACGAGCTCGGTCGGCTTGAACGGTTTGACGATGTAGTCGTCGGCGCCGGCCTCGAGACCGCGCACCACGTCTGCGGTGTCGGCGCGGGCGGTCAGCATGACGATCGGGACGCCGCTTTCCGCGCGCAGATCTCGGCAGACGTCGAGGCCGTCGCGGCCCGGAAGCATCAGATCCAGCAGCACGACGTCGGGGCGGGACCGGTGAAACGCATCCATGGCGCGATCCCCGGTCGACACGAAGGCCGGCTCGAAGCCCTCTCGCCGCAGCACGATGCCGAGCATCTCGGCGAGCGCGGCATCGTCGTCCACCACCAGCACGCGAGGCGGGCGGGTGCCGGCGGGCTCGGCAGCGCCAGGCGGCCCCGGGCGAAGCTGGCCGCTGGGAGCGCCACTGGAATTGCCGGAAGCGCTGCCCTCACCGGGGTGCGGGGAGGGTGCCGCGTGTGCCATCACAGGAGACGCCACCTCTCAGCGACGGCCGCGACGCGTGGGGCCGTACGTCACCATGGTGCATCCTGCACGTTGTAGAGCCGTCTACCTTTGAAGATCAGCTGCCGGAAATCTGGGAGGGGCATGGCCGAGGGTCCGTCGGAGGAGGATGCCGGGCAGGAACGACCGCCGGATTGGCAGCCGCCGTCGGGCAGCCCGCCGCCCCAGTACGGGCCTCCCCAGCAGTACGGGCCACCACCGCAATACGGCCCACCACCGCAATACGGGCAGCCGCCGTACGAGCCCCGCAATACGGGCAGCCGCAGTACGGCGCACCCCAGTACCCGCCTCCCCCGGGCTACCAACCGCCGCCGGGTTACGCGCCGCCACCGGGTTACGCGCCGCCACCGGGCTACCAACCTCCCGCCGGCCAGCCCCAGTACTCGGCTCCTGGGTGGGCACCCCCGCCTGCTGACAAGCCTGGGGTGATCCCGCTGCGGCCGCTGGCCGTCGGTGAGGTGCTCGACGGAGCCTTCGCGTCGATCCGGATGAATCCCAAGGCGCTGCTCGGGCTCTCGTTCGTGGTGGTGCTGATCGGCCAGATCCTGATCCTGATCCTCAACCTCGAAGCCCGCGGCGCGAGCACCGGGGCCAGGCTCGGCGCCGCGGCAGCCACGACGGCGGTCTCGCTCTTGCAGAGCGCCATCGTGACCGGGGCGATCATCATCGTGATCGGCGAGGCGGTGCTGGGCACCCGGCTGTCCCCGGGCGAGGCATTGAGCCGCCTGCGCGGGCGGATCTGGCGGCTGGTCGGGCTGAGCCTGCTCGTCGGGCTGTTGAGCGTGCTCGGGATCGCCCTCGTGATCGTCGGCGCCATCTACGTTTTCGTGCTGCTGATCTTCGCGACACCGGTCTTCGTGCTGGAGAAGACCACCGTCTCCGCCGCGATCAGCCGATCCGCGGAGCTGGTACGTGGATCGTGGTGGCGCACCTTCGGCGTCGCGATCCTCGGTTACATCGTCGCGGTCGTCATCGGGGGCCTGATCCAGCTGCCTTTCGCTCTCTTCGCGGCACGTTCTGCGGGCCTGTTCACCACGACACCGAGCGCCGACATCAGCACCGGAGGCGAGATCCTGCTGGCGGTGGGACGCATCATCGGCGGCACCATCACCACGCCGATCCTCGCCGGGACGATTGCCCTGATGTACGTCGACCGCCGGATGCGCCGCGAGGGTCTCGACCTGGCGCTGGCGCAAACCGCGCGCGAGCGCCGGGGCCGGTCCTGAGGCGATGACCGCGCCGATCACCCGTGACGGCGCCGCTCATGCCGCCCATTCGGAGTTGTCCAAGCACATCTACCAGCAGGCCCGTCCGTCGATCACGCAGCAGGTGCTCGGCGCCATCTGGCGCTGGGTGGTCAAGGCCTACCACCGCATCGTCGACGCAACCCCGGGCGGCGCGGTCGGGCTGCTGGTGATCATCGCGCTGCTCGCCCTGGTGACGGTCTTCGTCACCCGCCGCGGCGTTTCGGGAAAGCGCCGCAGCGGCGGGACGAGCGGGCTCGATCTGCCCGCTGACGTCTCCTCCGAGCAGCTGCGCGCAGAGGCGGATGCGTTCGCGAACCGGGGCCAGTGGGCGGAGGCGGTACGCGCCCGACTGCGCGCGGTGGTGCGGGCGCTGGAGGAGCGCGGGGTGCTCGACCCGCGGCCCGGGCGCACCGCCGCGGAGGTTGCCGCCGAGGCCGGCAGCGCGCGTCCGGAATGGCGCGAGGCGCTCTGGAGGGGGGCGCTCACGTTCGGCGAGATCTGGTACGGCCACCGCCCCGCGAGCGCCGAGGACGACGCCGTGCTCCGCGACTTGGACACCACGCTGCGCCGCTCGCGCACCCCGCAGACGGCCGTCACGACCGCCGGACCGGGCAGTTACCGCGACGCGCCGCCGCCCCGATGACGGCAGACACGGGCACTCGCGCCGAGGCGGCCCCCGGAATCGGCTCGCTCGCCAGCGAGGCACCGGGGCTGCTCCTACCTGACGGCGATCGCCGGGGCCCGCGCCTCGGGCGGCGCCGGCGGCTGACCCTGATCGCCCTGGGGTTGCTGGTATTACTGATTGCCCTCGTCGCGCTGACGACCGGCCAATCCGCCGGCGGAGCACTCGACCCGCGCTCCGCCGGGCCGGACGGGACCCGGGCGCTCGCCGCCCTTCTGCGCGAGCGGGGCATCCAGGTCGATCGCGGCGCGAGCACGGGAGCCGGACGCACGGTGCTGGTCCCGTTCCCGGAGGCCCTCGATTCCGCCGGCCTCTCGGCTCTGGTGACCTCCGGCGCCGATGTCGTGCTCGTCGACCCGGGTTCGCTCGACGTGGCGCAGTTGACCTCCGGGGCGGGCATCAGCGTCCGTACCCGATCTCCCGGTTGCTCGCTTCCGGCCGCCGTAGTCGCCGGCCCGGCAAGGCTCGGCGGTACCCGATACACGAGCGCCAACGCGGCGGTCAGTTGCTATGACGGCACGTTGCTGGCTTTGCCGGCGGGCAGCGCGCCCGGGGCCGGCCGGATCACCGTTCTCGGCTCGGCGGACTTCCTCACCAACGCGCGGCTGGATCAGCAGGGCAATGCCGCACTCGCCCTCGGACTGCTCTCCGGGCAGCCCCGGCTCACCTGGTACACCGCGCGGCGGGCCAGTTCGGGGGCGACGCTGACGAGCCTGCTGCCCAAGGCGATTCCATGGGCCGTCCTGCAGATCGCCATCGCCCTGGTCGTCATCGGGTTCTGGCGAGGACGGCGGCTGGGGCCGGTGGTGACCGAACCGCTTCCCGTCGTCGTCCGCGCTGGGGAGACCGTGCTCGGCCGCGCCCGGCTCTACGCGGCCGCGCGGGCGCGGGACACCGCTGCAGAGGCTTTGCGGACCGGAAGCCGGGCCCGGCTGGCAGGTCTCGTCCATCTCGATCCACACGCCACGCCCGAGGCATTGGTCATGGCGGTGGCCTCCCGCACCGGCTGGGAACCGGCGGTGGTCTCGGCGTTGCTCTACGACGGCTCGCCTGCCAGTGGATACGGTGCCGCCACCGTGAGCGCAGCGCGAAGTGATAGGGCCAGCGCCGGCGACGCGGCTCTGGTGCGTCTCGCTGACGAGCTCGACCGGCTGGAAAGCCAGACAAAGGAGATGACAAGCCGATGAGCAGCGGCCCGCCCGAGTCCGACGCCCGGGATGCGTTGATCGCGTTACGCGCCGAGGTCGCCAAAGCGGTCATCGGTCAGGACGCGGCGGTGTCCGGTCTCGTCGTCGCCCTGCTCTGCGAAGGGCACGTGCTCCTGGAGGGAGTGCCCGGAGTCGCGAAAACCCTTTTGGTACGAACACTTTCGCGTGCCCTCGACCTCGATTCCAAGCGAGTGCAGTTCACCCCCGACCTGATGCCGAGCGACATCACCGGCTCGCTCGTCTTCGACTCGCGCTCGTCTGATTTCGACTTCCGGGCCGGGCCGGTGTTCACCAACGTGCTGCTCGCCGACGAGATCAACCGCACCCCACCCAAGACCCAGGCAGCGCTCCTGGAAGCCATGGAGGAGCGCCAGGTGACGGTCGAGGGCGAGCCGCGGCCGCTGCCGAACCCGTTCATGGTCGTGGCGACGCAGAACCCGGTGGAGTACGAGGGCACCTACCCGCTTCCCGAGGCACAGCTCGACCGCTTCCTGCTCAAGCTCACCCTGCCGGTGCCGCCACGCGAGGACGAGATGCGGGTACTTGCCTTGCACCACAGCGGTTTTGACCCTCGAGACCTCGGCGCGGCGGGGGTGCGCGCGGTCACCGGCGCCGCCGGATTGGCGGCGGCGCGGGCGGGAGTCGGCGCCGTCCGCGTCCAGCCGGAAATGATCGGCTACATCGTGGACATCGTGCGCGCGACGCGAGTCGCCCCCTCGCTTTCTCTCGGTGTCTCACCGCGCGGCGCGACGGCCCTGCTCGCCGCTGCCAAGGCCTGGGCGTGGCTGTCCGGACGCGATTACTGCACGCCCGACGACGTGAAGGCGCTCGCCCGCCCCGCCCTGCGTCACCGGGTGGCGCTGCGTCCGGAAGCCGAACTCGAGGGGGTCTCGGCCGACAGCGTGCTGGATTCGGTGCTGGCGACCGTCGCCGTCCCGCGTTAGGCCTTCGCCCCCAATGGCGGTCACCGGTCGCGCCGGACTCCTGGCACTCGCGCTCACCGTCGTGGTGCTCGTCGCGTCCGCACCCGGCGCCGTGCTGGGGGTCGTCGACGGCGCGCTCTTGCTGGCGGTGCTTGCCGACGTGGCGCTCGCCCCGAGCCCGCGCCGGCTGACGATCCGGCGCGAATTGCCGTCGTCCGGCCGGCTCGGCGAACCGACCGCCGCGCGCCTACTGGTCGCCAACTCCGGGACGCGAAGGGTGCACGCCCGCATCCGAGACGCGTGGCCTCCCTCGGCAGGGCTGGCGCGTCCGACGGTCGAGACCCGGATCGCCCCGGGTGAGCAGCGCACTTTCGCCCAGCAGTTGGTTCCGACGCGGCGCGGCGACCGCTCGCCGGTCGTCGTGACCGTCCGCACCTTCGGGCCGCTCGGGCTCGGCGCCCGCCAGAGCGGGGTCGCGGTCCCCGGACGGATCCGGGTCCAGCCCGCCTTTCCGTCCCGCAAGCTGCTTCCCGAGAAACTCTCGCGCCTGCGGGTCATCGAGGGCATGGTCGCCGCCCGCGGTCCGGGCCGCGGCACCGAGTTCGACAGCCTGCGCGAATACGTCCGGGGCGACGACGTGCGCGCCATCGACTGGCGCGCGTCAGCTCGCCGGGGAGCCAGCGCATCCGGGACCACCCTGCAGGTGCGCCAGTACCGCCCGGAACGCGACCGCCGGCTGATCGTGGCGCTGGACACCGGGCGCACGAGCGCCGCCCGGGTCGGCGACATCCCCCGCCTCGACGCGGCGCTGGACGCCGGGCTCCTGCTGGCCGCCGTCGCGCTCCGCGCAGGCGATCGGGTGGACATGGTCGCGGCCGACGCCGTGCCTCGAGCGCTCCTGCAACGCGCGACGCTCGGCACTCTCTCGCAGGCGATGACCGGGCTCGAGCCGGCGCTGCTGGAGGCCGACGCCAACGCGCTGGTCGGTCAGCTCCTGAGGCTTGCCCGCCGCCGCTGCCTCGTCGTGCTGTTCACCGACCTCACCGCCGCGACCGTCGAGGAAGGGCTGCTTCCCGCCCTCGACCCACTGCTGCGCCGCCACGAGGTGATGCTGGCCGCTGTGGCCGATCCGCTGGTCGCCGAGCTGGTCGGCGCTCGCGGGAGCGCCGAGGCCGTCTACAGCGCTGCCGCCGCCGAACGCGCCGTGGCCGAACGCCGCCGCCTCGCCGCGCTGCTTCGCCGCCGCGGGGTCGAGGTGATCGACGTGCCACCCGAGCATTTCGCTTCTGCCGTCAGCGATCGCTACCTCGCGTTGAAGGCCGCCGGTCTGCTCTGAGCGCGAACCCGATTGCTCAGGTCGGTGCCGCTACGGGCGCGAGGTCGACCTCGTCCAGCCCGCTGAGATCACCCGTCGCGCCGAGGTCCCGGGCGCGACGGCCCAGGCGCACGATGACGGTGAGCATGCCGATCTCGGCGAGTGCACCGATGGTCAGACGGGCCCAGGGCGGCAGCCCTGAGGGGGTCACGAATGCTTCGATGATCCCGCTGACGGCCAGCACCAGCACCAGGCCCACCGCGATCGCCGCCGCGGCCCGTCCCTCCTGTGCGAGCGCTTCCGCGCGCCGCCGCGGCCCCGGATCGATGAGCTTCCAACCCATCCGCAGTCCGGTGGCACCCGCGATGAAGACGGCCGTCAGCTCCAACATGCCGTGCGGCAGGATCAGCGTGAAGAACTGGCCGCTCTTGCCGCACGTCGCGAGGTAGCCGCCGTCGACCCCGATGTTGACCGCATTCGACACCAGCACGTACGCGGTCGGGATTCCGAGCAGCGCGCCGAAGCTGATGGCGGCAGCGGAGACGAGGGCATTGTTGGTCCACACCTGGGCGGCGAACGAACCGGCCGGGTGGCTGCGGTAGTAGCTCGCGAACTCGGTGTCACACAGCATCCGCACCCGGCTCGCCGGGACGAGCGATTGCGCGACCTTCGGGTCGTTCGCTATCCACACGCCGATCCCCAACGAGATCAGAATGCACCCGACCGCCACACCGAGGATCCACCACCGGCGAACGTAGAGGGCTGACGCGAAGTCGACGGTGAGAAAGCGTCTGACGCCGGCCGCGTTGAGCCTTCCTGCGCCGGTGGTGGCGGCCCGCGCCCGGGTCACGAGCGAGGAGAGCGAATCCACCAGCACGGGGTCGGGTGAGCGCGTCCGCACGACGGACAGGTGGGTCGCTGCCCGCTGATAGAGGTCGACGAGCTCGTCGAGCTCTCCCGGCGCCATGTTCCGCGGCCGGCCGGCGCGCACCACGAGCAGTTCCAGGCGCTGCCACTCGGCGCGATGCGCGGCGACGTAGACGTCGAGATCCACGCGTGATCACCCCGATCGCTTCGTCCGCTTTGCCCGGGCGCCGTCTGGGCGATGCTAAGGGTGTGAGCACGTACGGCGACGGTTACTCGCCGCTCGTTGGCGGCGAGGCTGTCCCGATCGACCTGCGCGTGGCCCGGATCGGCAGCCGCGCCATCGCCGCGACCATCGACTTCGTCATCCAGATCTTCGCGCTGGGATTCTTCGACGCGTTCCTGCTGCACTTCGCCAACCTGGACCTCGCGGCCGAACAGGCCATCTCTTTGACGCTGGCGGTCCTCGTGCTCATCGGTTATCCGGTGGTCTGCGAGGCGGCGTGGGGTGGGCGCACCATCGGCAAGGCGGCCATGGGACTGCGAGCGGCCCGTGATGATGGCGGTCCGCTGCGTTTCCGGCACGCTTTAGTACGCGGGCTAATCGGTCTATTCGTGGAAAAGCCCGGCATTTCTCTCGGACTGGTGGCGGTCATCTGCTCGATGTCGTCCTCGCGCGGCAAACGTCTTGGCGATCTCCTCGCCGGCACCGTCGTCCTGCAGGTGCGGCTCCCCGCCTCCGGCGCGTACGTGCCTCCGATGCCCCCGCCGCTGGCCGGCTGGGCGAGCACCCTCGACCTTTCGCGCTTCGACGACATGCTCGCCCTGCAATGCCGGCAGTTCCTCGGCCGCGCCGGGCAACTGTCTGACGCCGCGCGCGAGCGACTCGGCGGATCGCTGGTGGTGACCGTGCAGTCCGTTGTGACGCCGCCGGCGCCGCTCGGCACCCCGGGATGGGCCTACCTGACGGCGGTTCTCGCCGAACGTCGGCGCCGGGACGAGATGCGCTTGCACGGCGCGCCGTCATCGGCCGCCGGGTGGCCGGCGCCGGTCGGCCATCCGGCCTCCGTCGAACTGCACAAGCCGGCTCCGCCGGCAGCGGCGGCCCCAGACGCACCGGCGCCCGCCCCTCCAGGACCATTCGCACCACCCTCGTGACCACTCGCGGGAACCCCCGGCTATTAGCTGCCGGAAAATCGCCGATGCCGGATTCGCCGAAGGTAAATGTGGGTATTCGCGGCTGATAGAGGTGTAATTCCGCCAAATCCAGAACGTTCGGCATTGTCGAGTCGGGTCCTTGCTTGACTGCCGCGCAGGCGCTCCGGCGCCACGACGCGAGGTGGTCGCGCATGGATCCCGCCAAGCCGGCCTTCGGCCGCGGCGAGAGCCAACCCAGCGCCGCGTCGACCTATGAGCTTCCGGCGAGCGCCACCAGCGCCCGGCTCGCCCGCGAACTCGTCCGCAACGCCCTGGATGGATTTGCTGCTCCGGTGGTGGAGATCGCCGAGTTGCTCGTGAGCGAGTTGGTCACCAATGCCGTGGCGCACGCCAACTCCGCGCCGGTGATGCGCATCGATGTGTTCGGGGACGCGGTCAAGGTCGCCGTGCAAGACGCGTCGCCGGGGCCGGTCGAGGTCCGCGACGCCCCACACGACGCACCCAACGGCCGCGGGCTGCTGCTCGTCGACTCGCTGGCGGCGTCCTGGGGATGGGCGCCGACCCCTGAGGGCAAGCGCGTCTGGTTCACGCTCTAGCGAGCCCGCCGAAGGCTCAGCGGGCGACGCGGGCCTTCAGATCCTGGATCGCGGCGATGGGTGTGGGGTCGATCCCCAGACCGAGCGCCGTGTAGACCGATGCGTAATCGATCAGTACGAGCAGCGACGCGAGCCGCTCGAGACGCGATTGCCCCGCGGTGAACAACTCCGTGATCGGCACCCCGCGGTTCTCGGCGATGTCCTTGGACGCCTCGGCCCGGCGCATGACTTGCGGGTGCTCGTCGGCGGGATCGCGCAGCAGGAGCAACCGCAGGCGCCCGGCGGTGTCCTGCGGGTCTGCGAAGATGTCGGCGCCGGCGCCGCGCGAACCGTAGGGGCCGTCGAAGGAGACGACGAGATTGTGGTTGGCCTCGGGCATCGGCGCCGCGATGGCCGGCAGCTTGGCGTTTTCGCTCCACTGGCTGACGAAGCGGGTAGCCGCGACTGAGGCGATCGGCGAGCAACCCCAGGCCATCGGGAGGGTGTCGGAGAACGCGAGGGCGAGCTCCTTACCGGGGTTGACGAATGCTTCGCTGGCCGGCCGGCACAGCGCGGCGATCTCATCGAGCCGGACAGCAGCGGCTTCAAGAGCATCGGGTGTGACATCGACGAGACCGAGCTGGGCGGCGGCGAGCAGCAGGGGCACCGACAGCCCCCAGGCCATGGCGCGGGGAAGGCGGCCCGCCGGACGCACCGGGACGAACGGTCCGCGGCCCTGCTCGGCGATGAACGACAGCGGTGAATCGATGCTGCCCACCCCGAGCAGCCGGCAGCCGCGCCGCTGCGCCTCCCCGAAGGCGGAGAGGGTCTCCTCGGTGGTGCCCGAGCAGGAGACGCCGCAGACCAGATCCGTCGCGCTGACCCAGCCGGGCAACGTGTAGCCCTTCACGACGACGATCGGCACGGCACACTCGGTGCCGCACACTGCCGCGAGCACGTCGCCGGCGATGCCGCTCCCGCCCATGCCGAGCACGACGATCGCGCGTGGCCGGCCGTCCTCCGCGAGGCTCGAAAGTCCGGCGTCGGCGGCGAGCGCCGCCGCTTCCCGGACCTGGGCGCCCGAGGTCGCCACCGCCCGGAGCATCTCGCCCGGATCGGCGGCGGTGAGCTTGTCGGCGCTGTCGAGGAGGGTTTCGTCCAGTTCCACGCTAGGCACCGTGGGAGGGCGGCGGCGAAGCCGAATCGCCTTGCTTGTCAGGCTTTTCCGCCTCATCGATCAGCATCACCGGGATGTCGTCGCGGACCGGGTACCTGTAGCCGCAGTCGTTGCAGATCAGCCGCTCGGCCGCCTCGTCAGCCGTGAGCTCGCCATGGCAATTGGGGCAGGCGAGGATCTCCAGCAGCGCAGGATCGAGATTCACTTGCTGTCACCTTTCGGCGAACGGATGATCGTGAGGACATCATCGCGCAGGGCCGACATCGCTTTCTGATCCTTGGCCTCGACATTGAGCCGCAGCAGCGGCTCGGTGTTCGAGGGACGCACGTTGAACCAGCCGCCGTCGGGCAGCTGCACGGTGAGCCCATCGAGGTGGTCGATCTCGACTCCGGGCCGAGCCCCGAAGGTCTGCTCGATCTCCTTGGTGATCGCACCCTGATCGCTCACCTCGGAGTTGATCTCACCGCTCGCGGCGTAGCGGGAGTACTGGGAGAGCATTGCCGACAGGGGCCCGTCCTGGCTGCCGAGCGCGGCAAGCACGTGAAGCGCCGCCAGCATCCCGGAATCGGCCCGCCAGAAGTCGCGGAAGTAGAAGTGGCCGGAATGCTCACCGCCGAAGATCGCGCCGGTGCGTGCCATCTCGGCCTTGATGAACGAGTGACCGACTCGCGTCCGTACCGGAATCCCGCCGTGCTCGGTGACGATCTCGGGAACCGCGTGGGACGTGATCAGGTTGTGAATGATCGAGGAGCCGGGCTCGCGCTCGAGCTCGCGCACGGCGATCAAAGCGGTGAGGACGCTCGGGGAGACGATCTCGCCGCGCTCGTCGATGACGAAGCAGCGGTCGGCGTCGCCGTCGAAGGCCAGCCCGACATCTGCCCCGACCTCGCGCACCTTCGCCTGCAGATCGGCGGTGTTCTTCGGGTCGATGGGGTTGGCCTCGTGATTGGGGAAGGAGCCGTCGAGCTCGAAGTACATCTCCGTGAGCTCGATCGGCAGGTCGGCGAAGACCGTGGGCACCGTATGGCCGCCCATCCCGTTGCCCGCGTCGACGACGACCTTCAGCGGCCGGATGTCGCGGACCCCGGGCACCAGTTGCTTCAGAAAGGCGCTGTATTCGGTGAGGACATCGCGCTGCGAGACGCTGCCCGGCGCTCCGTCGTAGTCCGGCACCCCGTTTTCCAGCGCATCGCGGATCTCGGCAAGGCCGCTCTCCTGGCCCACCGGCGCTGCCCCGGCGCGGCACAGCTTGATGCCGTTGTACTTCGCAGGATTGTGCGAGGCGGTGAACATGGCGCCCGGCATGTCCAGTGAACCGGACGCGAAATACAGCATGTCGGTGGAGGCGAGGCCGGCCTCGACGACGTCAGCACCCTGGGAGGTCGCGCCTTGCGCGAAGGCGGCGGAAAGCGGCCCGGACGACGTACGCATGTCGTGGGCGGTCACGATCGACGACGCCCCGGTCAGGCGGACAAACGCGGCGCCGACCGTGCGCGCCAGGTCTTCGTCGACCTCTTCCGGGACCAGCCCGCGGATGTCGTACGCCTTGACGATTTTCGATAGGTCGCGCACGTGGCGACCTTATCCGCCGACATCCTCCGACGGGGTGGGCGGGAGTCGTGCGGAGTCCGGCGGCTACTGGCGCCGGGTGCGATCCAGCACGCCTGTGAGGGCCAGCCCGTCGCCCCCGTTGTCCGACCACAGCTTGTGCTCGCAGTCGTGGCAGGAGGTGAAGTCGACCGGAGTGCCGTCCGTCAGCGTCATGGAAATGCGGGTGATGCGGCCGCTGCCACAGGCCGAGCAGGTGACGCCCTGCAGGTAGTTGGGGTCGGGACGCATCCCGACGCTTCCGTTCAGGCTGGGCAGCGAAACCGGACGACGCACGGGCACAGGGAGACACCTTTCACCAGTACCGGCGACCATCTACCGGTTCGACTGGCCACCTATCGGCGTGTCGGCTTGCCCTGGAACACCCGTACGGGTGACTCTGAGCGACTATCTGATTACGGTCTGGGTAGAACGCGCAGGTGGCCGCGGCTGCGAACACCCGGCACGGCGGGTGGCGCCGGACGGGCGGCCTCCCGTACTGCATCGGCCAAAGCCTCGAGATCGTCATTGCTCGGCGGCTGCGGGGCCGTCTCGCCCTCGACGCGCACCACCGCCCAGCCCCGGGGAACGGTCAGCCGATCGGCATGTTCGGCGCACAGGTCATACGAGTGCGGCTCGACGAACGGAGACAGCGGGCCGAGCACCGCCGTCGATTCGACGTAGGCATACGTAAGGGTGGCAACGGCGGCCGAACTGCACGCCGCCCGCGAGCAGCGCCGGGGCATCACCGCTGTGACGTTAGCCCCGCTTTGGGTCGCCGCGCTGAAGGCGCGGCCGTGTCGCGGCTCACGGCTCTCGTACGCTGCCCGCATGGCTCCCGAACCCACTCGCGCGCGGCGGGCGCGGCGCCTGCGTGACCGCCGCGGGCGCGGGCTGCGTGGCCGGCTCGCACCTCCGGAGGTGCCGCTCAGCCGCACCCGCGCGGATCAGTTCGACGACGTGGTGCGGGAGGCCGTCGCCCATCTCGACCACCGCTGGTCGGCGGAGCTGGCCGAGGTCGAATTCGTGGTGGATGAGGTGCCGCCGTCCGAGCCGGGCACCAGCGAGGGGGAGGGCGACCCGCTCGACCCCGAAGAGGAGCAGGTGCGCCTGTCGCGGCTGATGCCGGCGAGCGGATCCGGGCGCAACACCCGGCCTCCGCAGATCGTGCTGTACCGCCGCCCGCTCGAGCTGCGTGCGCTCGATCCCGACGACCTGGCCGAGCTGGTCCTCGACGTGCTCATCCACGAGGTGGCCGACCTGCTGGGGGTCGGGCCCGAGGTCATCGACCCCGAAGGCCACGGCGATGCGGACTACGACGACTGACTGGCCATCTGTGTAGCGGTCTGACCTGCCGAAACCGCTGCGCAGCTGCTTCCGCGGGACGCCCTGGGTCAGCTGGCGCGGCGACGCAGTTTTCGGCGCTCACGCTCCGACAAGCCGCCCCAGATGCCGAAGCGCTCATCGTTGGCCAGCGCGTACTCCAGGCACTCGACCTTCACCTCGCACTCGTGGCACACCTTCTTGGCGTCACGGGTGCTGCCGCCCTTCTCCGGAAAGAACGCTTCCGGATCGGTCTGCGAGCACAGTGCTTTGGCTTGCCACTCAAGGATCTCCTCGTCTACATCGAGGAAAAAACTCTCGGGCTGGACATCGACGTTCATGGACTCCTCCGAGACTCCGTGGCGAGCACCCATTGACTGCCGGATGCGAGTCGCAGGTGTCCACGCCGACAACTCAGACTCGCCTGGTAGCGCATCTGAGCCCCCGGCAGGGGGAATGACACGCTTGAAATTACATCGGCTGTGAGACGCCACGTCAACCGTTTCGCAGAAAAGTATTCGATTAATTACGCAGAGCGATCTGCGCAGCACAGCCGCTTGACGCGTGCCGCGGGCGCCTCTCGGCACAGCGGACGTCCCGGCGACGCAGCTGAATGTTTGACGACAGCCGCCCGAATTCCGGCGTGTCCCGCACGACTCGCGGGCCAGATCGACGGAGTGTCAGCGGTTGATCACCGACGCCCGAGCCCGCGTATTTCAGCCCTGGACGGTGACCAGGGGCAGGGACACCGGGCGCAGGTTTGCGGTGCCCGTTCGAGCCAGCGCCTGACGCTCCACCGGTACTTCGCCGTACGTGGTGGTGCGCTGCGCGGCTGGGCGACCCGCCCCCGCGGCGATCTCCTCGAGCTCCGCGACCGATTTCAGCGAGCCGTGCTCCGAGCCCGCCATCCGGCTGATGGTCTCTTCCATGAGCGTCCCGCCGAGGTCGTCGGCGCCGCCGGCCAGCATCGTGCGGGTGCCGTCGACCCCGAGCTTCACCCATGACGTCTGGATGTGGTCGATGGCCCCGGCGAGCAGCAGGCGGGCCATCGCGTGTACGGCGCGGTTCTCGGTCATCGTCGGGCCCGGACGCGCGACGCCGGCCAGATACAGCGGCGCGCTCTGGTGCACGAACGGCAGCGGCACGAACTCGGTGAAGCCGCCGGTGTCCTCCTGGATGCTGCGCAGCACCCGCAGGTGGCCCAGCCAGTGCGCCGGGGTGTCGACGTGGCCGTACATCATCGTCGAGCTGGTGCGGATGCCCAGGCGATGCGCGGTGGTGACGACCTCGACCCAGGTGGCGGCCGGCAGCTTGCCCTTGGTGAGGATCCAGCGCACGTCGTCGTCGAGGATCTCGGCGGCGGTGCCCGGCAAGGTGTCGACGCCCGCTTCCTTGGCCGCGGCGAGCCAGTCATGAATCGACATCGCGGCCCGGGATGCGCCGTTGACGACCTCCATCGGG
Organism: uncultured Actinomycetota bacterium; assembly: GCA_963731205.1. Lineage (GTDB taxonomy): Bacteria > Actinomycetota > Actinomycetes > Frankiales > Frankiaceae > DATAZK01. The sequence continues at coordinate 319,392 of CAVSUJ010000002.1, forward strand.
CTGAACGCGTGCACATGCATCGCGGGCTGGCGCCGCTTCACCTCGGCAGCGAGGTCGAAGTACGCGGTACCCGGCAGGTCGGGGTGGATGCCCCCCTGCATGCAGACCTCGCTGGCACCGACGGCCCACGCCTGCTCCGCCCGGGTACCGACCTCGTCGAGCGAGAGGCTGTACGCATCGGCGTCGCTGCGCCGCTGGGCGAAGGCGCAGAAGCGGCAGCCCGTGTAGCAGACGTTGGTGAAGTTGATGTTGCGGTTGACGACGTAGTGCACGACGTCGCCGACCTTCTCCCGACGCACCTCATCCGCAAGCGCGGCCAAGGCGTCGATCTCCGCGCCGGGCTCCGGGTCGAACAGGACCAGAGCGGTCGCGTCGCTCATCGCCGGGCCGCGCGCCTCGGCCTCGCGTAGCGCCGTCGCGTATTCCGGACGCATCCGCTCGCGCGGCGACATCGCCGGGGCGGCACTCCCCCGGGTGCGCGCCTGCTGGGAGACGACCAGCGAACCCCAGTCCCCGTAGGCGGAGTCGAAGTCGCTACGCGTTTCGGTGCGCCGGCCCTCGGTGTCGATGGCGGTGTCGAGGTCGGTACGCCCGGCACTCTCCAGGCCCCCGTCGGGCTCCTGCCAGACGAGCCCCTGCGGGATCGCGTCCTCACGGGCAAGACCGCTCGCCGGATCGACGAGCGCCGCGACGTGGGCGCGTAGCCGTGGGTCGAGCCACGGCTCGGCCAGGTAGGGCGGGTGGGCCGTCAGCCGCTCGCGAAGGGTGAAGCCGGCATCAGCGCACCAGGCGCTGAGCGCGTCGAGCTGCGGCCAGGGCCGTTCGGGATTGACGTGATCGGGCGTGAGCGGGCTGACCCCGCCGAGGTCGTCGACGCCCGCCGCCAGAAGACGGGCAACGTCATCCGGCTCGACGAGATTGGGCGGCGACTGGACGCGAGCCCCCGGACCGAGCACGAGGCGCGCCACGGCGATCGCGGCGAGCAGCTCGTCGGCCTCCAAATCGTCGCTGCTGCGCATCGCGGTGTCGGGCTTGGCGCGGAAACCCTGGATCAGCACTTCCTGCAGATGCCCGTACTGGCGGGCCATCCGCCGCAGGGCGAAGAGCGCGTCGACCCGGTCCGCCAGGCTTTCGCCGATGCCGACCAGGATTCCCGTGGTGAACGCGACCGTGCAGCGGCCGGCGTCTTCGATGACCCGCAGCCGGACGTCAGGGTCCTTGTCGGGACTGCCGAAGTGGGCCCCGCCGGGCTCGTCGAAGATCGCCCGCGAGGTGGTCTCGAGCATCATCCCCATCGACGGTGCGACGGGCTTGAGGCGCTGGAAGTCCTCCCAGGTGAGCACCCCCGGATTCAGGTGCGGCAGCAGGCCGGTCTCTTCCAGCACGCGGATGGCCATCGCCCGCAGGTAGCCGAGCGTGGAGTCGTAACCGTGGGCGTCGAGCCATTCGCGGGCCGCGCTCCACCGGTCCTCGGGCTGATCGCCGAGCGTGAAAAGGGCTTCCTTGCAGCCGAGCGCAGCGCCTTGGCGGGCGATCGCGACGACCTCGTCCGGGGAGAGGTAGGGCGCGGGCAGCCGGCCGGGCGTGGTGGCAAAAGTGCAGTAGTGGCAGCGGTCCCGGCACAGCCGGGTGAGCGGGATGAAGACTTTCTTGCTGTAGGTGACGATGCCGGGGCGGCCCGCCGCTTGCAGGCCCGCGTCACGCACCCGCGCGGCACTCGCCATCAAATCGCGAAGGTCGTCGCCCTGCGCCGACAGCAGGATCAGCGCCTCCGTGGCGTCGAGGGTCACGCCGTCGCGGGCTCGGCGCAGCGCCCGGCGCATCGCCGAAGCGCTCGGCGCCCCCTTGGCCGCGACGCGGACATCGTGCCCGTCGGGCGGCTCGCTCACCACTGGGTCCCCACGTCGCCACCGTATGTCGACCCGCCCAGCGGATTTGCAGTGGTTGACTTGCATGATGCGAATCGTGGTGCTGGCCGGCGGCTTCGGCGGTGCCCGCTTCCTGCGCGGCCTGCTCGGCGCGGTCCCCGACGCCGAGATCACGGCCGTCGTCAACACCGGCGATGACGTCACGCTCCACGGCCTGCGGATCTGTCCCGACCTCGACACGATCATGTACACGCTCGGCGGCGGTCTCGACGAGGAGCGCGGCTGGGGGCGGGTCGGCGAGACCTTCGCAGTTCGCGATGAGCTGAACGAGTACGGCGTCGGGCCGGCCTGGTTCGGTCTCGGCGACCGCGATCTGGCCACCCATCTCGTCCGCACGCAGATGCTCGACGCGGGCTATCCGCTCTCAGCCGTGACGACCGCGCTCTGCACCCGCTGGAAGCCGGGCGTCACGCTGCTGCCGATGAGCGATGACCGGGTCGAGACCCACGTGACCGTTGACGAGCCCGATGCGGGCCGGCGGGCCATCCACTTCCAGGAGTGGTGGGTGCGCTACGGCGCCGCCCTTCCGGCGGAGGCGATCGTTCCGGTGGGCGCGAAGGAAGCGAAGCCGGGCCCCGGGGTGCTCGAAGCCATCGCGGAGGCCGACGTCGTCATGCTGCCGCCGTCCAACCCGATCGTCTCGGTGGGCGTGATCCTGGCTGTCCCAGGGATTCGGGAGGCGATCCGGGCTGCCGCGGCTCCGGTGGTCGGCGTCTCCCCCATCATCGGCGGCGCGCCCGTACGCGGTATGGCGGATCAGTGCCTGCGCAGCGCGGGCATCGAGGTCAGCGCCGAGGCGGTCGGGCGCCACTACGGCGCGCGCTCGCACCCCGGCGACGGACTGCTCGACGCCTGGCTGGTCGACACCACAGACGCCGCGGCGCAGATCGACGGCATGCGCGTGGTCGCGATGCCGCTTCTCATGCCCACCCCGGCGGAGGCTGCCGCGCTGGCCTCCGCCGCCCTGGAGGTCGCCCGTGCTGTCGGTTGAGCCCGTACCCGGACTCCCGGAGATCGCCGCCGGGGACGACCTGGCAGCACTGATCTCCGCAGCTGCACCCGATCTTCGTGACGGCGACGTCGTCGTCGTGACGTCCAAGATCGTCAGCAAGGCCGAAGGACGGCTGCTGCCCGCCGGGGACGACCGGGAAGCCACCCGGCTCGCCGCGGTCGACGCGGAGATGGTCCGCGTGGTCGCTGCCCGCGGCCGCACCCGGATCGTCCAGACACGCTCCGGCCTGGTCATGGCCAACGCCGGCGTCGACACCTCCAACATCGACAAGGACACGATCGCGCTGCTCCCCGCGGATCCCGATGCGTCGGCCCGGGGTATCCGCGAGGGGCTGCGGGCGCGAAGCGGCGCCGATGTCGCCGTGGTGGTGACCGACACGTTCGGGCGGCCTTGGCGGCAGGGGCTGACCGACGTCGCCATCGGGGTCGCCGGCATCGCGGCGCTGCGCTCGCACATCGGCGCCGTCGACGACTACGGCAACGAACTCGGCATGACCGAGATGGCCGAGGCCGACGAGATCGCCGCCGCCGCCGAGCTGGTGGCCGGCAAGCTCTCCGGCGTCCCGGTCGTGGTCATCCGCGGCTACGAGGGCGTACCCGACGACGGTCGCGGCGCGCAGGCGCTGGTGCGCCCCGCGGAGGAGGACATGTTCCGGGTCGGCGCCACCGAGGCGTTCGACGCGGGACTGCAGGCGGCCACCGGTCACCGCCGTACGGTCCGCACGTTCACCGCCGACCCGGTCGAAGCGGCCACCGTCGACGCCGCCATCGCCGACGCGCTCACGGCGCCCGCGCCGCACCACACCCAGCCCTGGCGTTTTGTGATCGTCGCCGATCGGCGGGCCGCCTTCCTGGAGGCGATGCGCGAGGCGTGGATCGCCGACCTGCGCGCCGACGGCTTCGACGAGGGGGCGATCGAGCGCCGCCTGCGCCGCGGTGACGTCCTTCATCGGGCACCGGTCCTCGTGGTGCCCTGCCTGCTCACCGACGGCGCCCACGACTATCCCGACCCGGCCCGCGCCTCCGCCGAGGAGCGCATGTTCCTGGTCTCCGGCGGCGCCGCCGTGCAGAACCTGCTGGTCGCGTTGGCCGCCCGCGGGCTCGGCTCGTGCTGGGTGTCGTCCGCGCTGTTCTGCCCCGACACCGTGCGCACCGTGCTCGACCTTCCCGCCGGTTGGCAGCCGCTCGGCACCATCGGCATCGGCCATCCCGCCGCCGACCCGCCCCCGCGCCCCTCGGCCGATGCCGAGGACTTCACCCTCCGCCGCTGACAAGATCAAGAAACGGCTCAGATGGCGGCGTAGCTCCGGACGCTCATGCGGGGGCCGAAGGCGGGCGGACGCGGGACGCCTAGCTCGATGAGCCGCGTGACGCGGAAGCGGTGGGGACGGAAGGGCTCGAGCAGTTCGAGCATCCGCGCGTCATCGACGCGGTGACCGGTGAGCGCCCAGCCCACGTGAGCCGCCAGGTGGTAATCGCCGACCGAGACGGCGTCGGCGTCACCGTGGGCGCGCTGGGCGATCTCGGCGGCTGTCCAGATCCCGATCCCGGGAACGGCCCGCAGCGCCGCCTCGACCGCCGCACCGTTGCTGAGCGTCAGCGTTCTTTCGAGCGCTCCGGCGACGTGGGCGGCAGCAATGATCGTGCGGGAGCGCTTCCCGTCGACCCCGGCGCGGTGCCAGTCCCACGACGGGATCCGGGCCCAGACCTGCGGCGGCGGGCAGACCCGCAGCCCGGCCGGACCAGGACCTGGCGCGGCCTCGCCGTAGCGGTTGACCAGCCAGCGCCAGGCACCGCGCGCCTCCTTGCCGGTCACCTTCTGCTCGAGCACCGCCGGCACCAGCGCCTCGAAGACGCGGCGGGTCCGGATCACGCGCAGCCCCGGGTAGCGGTGCGTCAGGTCGCGTAGCAACGGATGCTCGGGCGCGAAGCCCGACGGGTCGTCGTCCGCGCCCAGCATCCCCGGCACCGTCGCGAGCAGCTCGTCTGCGCCGGGACCCCACGTCTCGCAGCGCAGCTCACCGGGACTGGCGGGGTCGGACGCGATCAGCAGCGTCGCCGGGCCGGCCACCGTACGTGCGGTGCTCCAGATTCCTCGCTCGTCGCGGCGGAACGTGGGATCGCCGCCGCCCCGGCTCAGCAACGAGAGCGTGCGCCGGGTGTCCAGCCGATGCGCGGGGGCGTAGCGCAGGACGGGCACCTGCTCAGTCTGCCGCGAGCAGCGCGGGAGCGCGTGCGAGAACGCGCCGGACGGCGTGACGCGCCCGTCACGGACAGCCTGCGCGGTTAGCCTGCCAAGCATGGGGGCCAAACGCAGCCGTGACGAGCGCAAGCAGCGGACCGCCCAGCAACGTGCTGAGCAGCAGGCGCGCGACCGTCGCCAGCGCCGGATCGTCTACGGCGTGGCTGCCCCCGTCGCGCTGATCATCATCGCGATCGTCCCCTTCACGAACTGGTGGCACGCCCACCAGCGGGGCATCCAGCACTCGGTGGGTTACGTCCGCGCTGCCAGCAGCGCCGCCAAAGAAGGCCGGGTGCACCGGCGTACGCAACGACCAGCAGATGGCCACGTCGGTGATCACGTCGGGGACCACCGTGGACTACGCAGCTCTCGTCGCCAAGGCAGGCCAGCAGCTGCCGCCGACCAGCGGGCCGCGCGATGCCAACCTGCTGCCCGACTCACCGGCCTTCATCGCCCGCTCAGCCGCTCCGCATCCCGAACGCGCCATCGGCAACCTCGACCACGGCTACGTCATCGTCTGGTACGACAACGACCTTCCGGCGGCGCAGGTGAAGCTGCTGCAGGCGGCCAGCTCGCAGAACACCCGGACACTGATCGTCCCCTGGACCCGCAGCGTGTTCCCGAACGGCCAGCACGTCGTCTTCACGGCATGGGACCGCACGCAGCGGTGTAAGACCGTGTCCTCGGCGGTGCTGACGTCCTTTGCAGGCACGTACGGCGATGACACCAGCGGCACCGGCTGGGGCTCGCCCACGGCTCCGACGCCGAACGGTGCCGCCTCGCCCACCCCGTCGCCCAGCGCGTCTGCATCGGCATCTGCATCGGCATCGGCATCGGCGAAGGCATCGGCCTCACCCTCGGCCAGCCCGACTGCCGCCACCTTGACGCCGAGCGCGAGCGTCACCGTCCCGAGCAGCAGCACCCTGCCGAAGGTGACCGCGAGTCCGGCGCGCTGAGCGTCAGCTGCTGGCGCGATCCGAGCTGAAGCGCACGGCGCCATCGGCAAGTTCGGCGCCGGGAAAGACCCGCACGCCTGCCAGCAGCTCGTTGTGCGCGCCCACGCGCGCTCCGTCGCCGATGACGGCGGAGTCGACGACGGTGCCGGCCCCGATCACCGCTCCGCGTCCGACGATGCTCTCGCGCACCTGCGCGCCGGCTTCGATCACCGCCTCGTCGAACACCACGCTCGCCGTCACGCTCGCACCGGCCCCGACTTCCGCTGCCCGGCCGATCGTCGTTCCCCCGTCCACCGTCGCGTCGCCCGCGACGATCGCGTCGGGCAGCAGCAGGGACTCGCCCACCGGCCCCGGCAGCGCGCTGGACGCGATACGGCCGAGCACGAGGTCGCACGAGCCCTGGACGAAAGCGGCCGGCGTTCCGAGGTCGAGCCAGTAGCTGGAATCGACGTGACCGATGACGAGCTCGCCTCCCGCCAGCAGTCCGGGGAACGTCTCGCGTTCGACGGAGACGGGACGTCCGGTCGGGATCGCGTCGATCACGCTGCGGCGAAAGACGTAGCAGCCGGCATTGATCCGGTTGGTCGGCGGATTCGGGGTCTTCTCGAGGAACGCCGTCACGCGGCCGGTCTCGTCGGTCGGCACGACGCCGAACGCGCGCGGATCCTCGACCTCCACCAGATGAAGCGTCACCTGGGCGCCGGCGTCGGTGTGGTGAGCAACCAGGGCGCGCAGGTCGACGCCGGAAAGCACGTCTCCGTTGAAGATCAGCACCGGGTCATCGGGGCCGCCGCGCAGCCGGTCGGCGACATTGCGAATGCCACCGCCGGTGCCGAGCGGCTCGACCTCGGTCACGTATTCCAGGTCGAGGCCGAACGCCGATCCGTCGCCGAAGTACTGCTCGAAAACCTCGGGCTGGTAGGAGGTGGCCAGCACGACATGGTCCACCCCGGCGTCGCGGGCCCGCGCCAGCTGATGCGCCGTGAACGGCACCCCGGCCGTCGGCAGCATCGGCTTGGGCGCCGAGATGGTCAGCGGGCGGAGCCGGGTGCCTTGGCCCCCGACGAGAAGAACGGCGTCCACCACGCAAAGCTTTCCAGACGCTCGCGACTTCCTGACCGTGGGAAGGGCACTAACCTTCGCGACGTGGGTGCCGAGTCCAGTCCCGAGTCGCCGCTGCCGGTGCGCACCGTTGCCCGGATGATCTCGGCGTGGGTCGCCAAGCTGGGGCGGGTCTGGATCGAGGGCCAGATCACGGAGGTCTCGCGGCGCAGCGGGATGCGGGTGGCGTTCCTCACGTTGCGCGATCCGGTGGCTGACGTCAGCCTGCGCGTGGCAGCGGGGCCGGCCATGGTCGAGGGGCTACGCGAGGGTGCCCGGGTGGTGCTCTGGGGCCAGCCCGAGATGCACCTGACGCGCGGCTCCCTGCAACTCGTCGCCCACGAGATCCGCCCGGTCGGGGCGGGGGAGCTGCTGGCGCGAATCGAGCGGCTGAAGGCCGTGTTCGCCGCCGAAGGCCTTTTCGCGGCATCGCGCAAACGTCCGCTGCCCTTCCTGCCCCACACCGTGGGACTGATCACCGGCCGGGGCAGCGCGGCCGAGCGTGACGTGGTGGAAAACGCTCGCCGCCGCTGGCCGGCGGTACGCATCGCGCTCCGCGAGGTTGCCGTTCAGGGCCCGTTCGCCGTGACCGAGGTGTGTGACGCGATCAGCGTGCTCGACCGCGACCCGGAGATCGACGTCATCGTGATCGCCCGCGGCGGCGGCTCGTTGGAGGACCTGCTGCCCTTCTCCGATGAGGCGCTGTGCCGCCTTGTGTCGGCCAGCCTGACCCCGATCGTCAGCGCGATCGGCCACGAGCAGGACACCCCGCTGCTGGACCTGGTCGCCGACGTGCGCGCATCAACCCCGACCGACGCGGCCAAGCACGTCGTCCCCGATGTGGGCGAGCAGGCGCAGGCCGTCCAGCAGTTGAGGGCCCGGGCGCGCCGGGCCGTCACCGGGCGCCTGGATGCTGAGCAGGCGCGTATCGACGCCCTGGCTTCCCGTCCGGCGCTGCGTGACCCGCAGTCGGGCCTGCTGCACCGGTCACAAGAGGTGGCCGCGATGCTCGCCCGAGCGCGCCGTACGGCGCAGATGCTGATCGACCGCGAGGATCAGAGCTTGCAACACCAGCTGGCCCGGGTGCGGGCCCTCTCTCCCGCCGCGACCCTCGCCCGCGGCTATGCGGTCGTGCAGCAGCAGGACGGCACTGTGCTACGCGACGCCGGGGTGGTCACAGCCGGCGACCGGCTGGCGGTCCGGCTGTCCGGGGGACGCCTCGAGGTCGAGGTGGTCGCATGAGCAAGAACGACAGCAAGGACGAATCGAAGGACGTACCGCGCACGTACGAGGAGGCCAGGACCGAGCTCGAGGACGTCGTGCGGCGGTTGGAGACCGGTGGCGTCGCGCTCGAGGAATCGCTCGCGCTGTGGGAGCGGGGCGAGCAACTCGCCCAGCAGTGCCAGGACTGGCTGGACGGGGCGCGTCGCCGGCTGGAGGCGGTACGCGAGCCTTCCGCCGCAGCGCAGCGACCCGGGGTCGAGCCGGATACCGGCGACTGACCTACTGCACCTGCTCGCGCAGGCTGCGGGCGAGCGTCGCCAATTCGCTCAGGCTGGCACCGGTACTCGTGCCCCCATCGCTGATCGTCAGCACCCCACCACCGGCCAGGTGGCGTAGCAGGGCGACGTGATCGCCGCTGTGGCGGACCTCGAAGCCGGCGGGGACCCGTGCCGCAAGATCGGCTGCCTGCGCCGGGGTCGATTGCGGGTTCACGTACGACTCGCGGTAGTAGGTCGCGCGTCGGCTTCGCGGTCTCGTCGAGCCGGGCAAAACGCTTGCTGTCCAGGACGAAGCCGATGTGCAGCCCGTCCGGGGCGCCGTCGATGCGCACGTAGCTGGACTGCCAACCGCTCGGCAACGGCTGCGGGACGAGGACCGGGAGCGTGCTCTCCTTGGCGAGCGCCTGGGCGGCGGGAAGGTACTCGACCGGCGTCACCTTCTGGTGGGCGGTCTTGGGCAGCAGGAGGACGAAGACGGCGATCGCGGCGCCGACGACCGCCAGCGAGAGCACCATGTCGCGAACCGTGGACGGCTTGGCGCGGCGCTTGCGCTCCGGTGACGAAGCTGGGGTGGGTGCGGTCGTGGCCACCCCTCCAGCTTGCCTGCCGCCCGGAACCAGTGCCGCCTGCGAGCCGACGCCGGCGCATGATCCGCATCCCGAATGGGCAGGGAGTCTGGGAGGTTGCTGGGCAAAAGCGGCCGTGGCGGCGTCGCCCCCGAGGCGCTGCCACGGTCTCATCAGCAGGTCCTGAGCTCGGGCCTGCGACCAGCAGTCCGGTCGCCGCCGGCCCCCAGCAGCCGGCGGCGCCCGGACGGTTGGTGTCGCCGCCCCCGATACAAGGGGCCGTCGGACTCCCCAGCCGATCGACGACCCGCCAGGGGCAGCGGCACCACCTCAGTTGTTCGACGTCGCCGCTGCGACTCCTTCTCGTTACCGGATCCATCTACCATCCGGCGCGTGACCGCTGACACCTCGCACGACCCCGCCGCCGCCCGCCCGCCCGCGCCCCTTGCCGTCCAAGGCCAGGCGCCCGACCGAAATCTCGCCCTCGAACTCGTCCGGGTGACCGAGGCCGCCGCGCTCGCCGCCGGCCGCTGGGTGGGGCGCGGCGACAAGAACGGGGCTGACCAGGCCGCTGTCGACGCGATGCGCCGGCTGGTCGGAACGGTGTCAATGGCGGGTGTCGTCGTCATCGGCGAGGGCGAGAAGGACGAAGCGCCGATGCTCTACAACGGCGAGGAGGTCGGCGACGGCCGCGGACCCGAGTGCGACGTGGCGGTCGACCCGGTCGACGGCACCACGCTCACCGCGAAGGGCATGAGCAACGCCGTGGCGGTGATGGCGGTCAGCGAGCGCGGCACCATGTACGACGCGAGCGCCTGCTTCTACATGGAGAAGCTGGTCTGCGGCCCGGAGGCGGCCAACCAGGTCGACATCAACGCCCCGGTGGCCGACAACATCGCCGCGGTCGCCCGGGCGAAGGGCATCGCCGCCCGCGACATCACTGTCGCGATCCTCGAGCGGCCGCGGCACGACCAGCTGGTACGCGACGTGCGCGAGGCCGGGGCACGGGTGAAGCTGCTGTCGGACGGCGACGTCGCGGGTGCCGTCATGGCGGCCAGCGAGGACACCGGCGTCGACCTGCTGCTCGGCATCGGGGGTACGCCTGAGGGGATCATTGCGGCCTGCGCCGTCACCTGTCTCGGCGGGATCATCCAGGGCCGGCTCTGGCCGCAGGACGACGCCGAGCGCCGGCGGGTCAAGGACGCGGGCCACGACATCACGCGAGTGCTGACCACGCATGATCTCGTCGCCAGCGACAACGTGTTCTTCGTCGCCACGGGCGTGACAGACGGTGAGCTCGTGCACGGGGTGCGTTACCGGCCGGGCGGCGCGACCACGGAATCGCTCGTGATGCGCTCACGCAGCGGCACGATCCGGCGGGTACAGAGCCACCACCAGCTGACCAAGCTGCAGGCGTACTCCACGGTCCCCTTCTAGGGGGGCGTCGCTCGCCCTCGCAGAACAGCTAGCCTGCAGATTGTGACTGAGAGCGAGTACCGGACCGAGCACGATTCGATGGGCGATGTCCTGGTGCCCATCCACGCCAAGTGGCGCGCGCAGACCCAGCGCGCCGTCGAGAACTTCCCGGTGAGCGGGCTGCGCGTGGAACCGTCGTTGTTTCACGCGCTGACGGCGATCAAGCGGTCAGCCGCGGCGATGAACGCCGAGCTCGGCGTGATCCCGGACGACGTGGCGAAGGCCATCATCGCCGTGGCCGGCGAGGTCGTGGCCGGCGAGTGGGACGACGAGTTCCCGATCGACGTGTTCCAGACCGGTTCCGGCACGTCGACGAACATGAACACCAACGAGGTGCTCGCCACGCTCGCCACCGAGCGTCTGGGCAGCAGCGTGCACCCCAACGACCACGTGAACGCCTCGCAGTCCTCGAACGACACCTTCCCGTCGGCGATCCACGTCGCCGCCGCGCAACTGATCAACGCCGACCTGCTCCCCGCCATCGATCACCTCGCCGCCTCGCTCGGGCGCAAGGCCGCCGAATTCGCGGAGGTGGTCAAGAGCGGGCGCACCCATCTGATGGACGCGACTCCGGTCACGCTCGGTCAGGAGTTCGGCGGCTACGCGGCAGCCGTGTCCTACGGCCGGGAGCGCCTCGAAAGCGTGCTGCCTCGCGTCAGCGAGCTGCCCCTGGGCGGCACGGCCGTCGGCACCGGGATCAACACTCCCGCCGGCTTCGCCGCCGGCGTCATCGGCAAGCTCTCCTCCGACCTCGGACTGCCCTTCACCGAGGCGCGTGACCACTTCGAGGCGCAGGCCTCCCGCGACGCGCTGGTGGAGTGCTCGGGAGTGCTGCGCACCTACGCGATCAGCCTCTACAAGATCGCCAACGACCTGCGCTGGGCCTCCTCGGGACCGCGCGCCGGCCTCGCCGAGATCCACCTGCCCGACCTGCAGCCCGGATCGTCGATCATGCCCGGCAAGGTCAATCCGGTGATCCCCGAGGCGGTCTGCCAGGTGGTCGCCCAGGTGGTCGGCAACGACGCGGCAGTCGCGTTCGGCGGTGCGGCCGGCAATTTCGAGCTCAACGTCATGCTGCCGGTCATCGGGCGCAACCTGCTCGAGTCGATCCGCATCCTGTCGACCATCAGCAGGCTGCTCGCAGACCGGTGCGTCGACGGCATCACGGCCGACATCGAGCGCTGCCGGCGCTACGCCGAATCGTCGGCGTCGATCGTCACCCCGCTGAACCGTTACATCGGCTACGAGGAGGCGGCCAAGGTCGCCAAGCAGTCGCTCGCCGAGGAGAAGACGATCCGCGAGGTCGTCATCGAGCGTGGCCACGTCGCCAACGGGACCCTCACCGAGGGCCAGCTCGACGAGGCGCTCAACGTGCTCGCGATGACCCGTCCGGCGACGTAAGCCCCGCTCGCCGGCCCGTCACTCATCACCTGCCCGCTCGTTGAGCAGGCATGGCCACGATGACCCGCCACGGTCTCGATTCTTCTGGTGTCGACTCCCCCGGCACCGACTCCCCTTCCCGGCAGCGACCCACCCGCGCAGAGATCATCCGTGACCTGCGAACCGGCGCCGGGCAGGTCGGCAACCTGCTTGCCGTCGTCGTCACCGCCGCGGCCGCCATCCTCGCCGCCATTCTCGTGCTGCACATCGTCTTCGTGCTCTTCAAGGCGACACCCACCAACGGGATCGTCAAGCACGTCAACAGCTACGCCCATCACATCGCCGGCCCGTTCCGCACCATTTTCGCGTTCAAGAGCAAGACCAAGCCGAACGTCAAGCTGACGGAGACCGTCAACTACGGGATCGCGGCGCTGGCCTACCTCCTCGGCGGCCGGGTGCTCGCGAGCCTGCTCCGCAAGCTCGCCCCCTGAGCGCTACGCACGCCGGCGCACGAATCTTTACGCGCCGTAGCGCCGGCTGCGCTCCCCGTAGGCACGCAACGCCCGCAGGAAGTCGGTGCGCCGGAAGTCGGGCCAGTACGCCTCGCAGAAGTAGAACTCGCTGTGGGCGCTCTGCCAGAGCAGGAAGCCCGACAGCCGCTGCTCGCCGCTGGTACGGATGACGAGATCAGGATCGGGCTGGCCCTTGGTGTAGAGGTGCTCGGCGATGTGGTCGACGTCGAGGGTCTCGGCGACCTCGCCGATCGTCAGGCCGTTGGCCTCGTTCTCCTGCAGCAGGCTGCGGACCGCGTCGGCGATCTCGCGGCGGCCCCCATAGCCGACGGCGACGTTCACGTGCAGCCCGCGCTTGTCGGTGGTGGCTGCGGCGGCTTCCTTGAGGGCGCGCGCCGTCGAGTCGGGCAGCAGGTCGAGCGCACCGACCGGGTGCACGAGCCACGGCTGGTCGGGTGCCGAAAGGTCGCTGGCCACCTGTTCGATGACGGCGAGCAGCGGGCTCAGCTCCTCCGGCGGACGCGAGAGGTTGTCGGTCGACAGCAGCCAGAGCGTGACGACGTCGACCCCGGCGGCGCTGCACCACACCAGGAATTCGTCGATCTTGTCGGCCCCGCGCCGGTGCCCCTGCGAGACGTTGGCCGCCCCGCGCTCGCGTGCCCAGCGGCGATTGCCGTCCAGGATGACGCCGACGTGGCGCGGAACCTGCAGCCCACGCAACTGCTGGGTCAGGCGGCGCTCGTAGGCCCGATAGATCGGACCGCCAACCAGCCTGCGCAGCCTCACGAGCCGGAGGGTACGCCCGTGGTCGGCGCCGATGGTGGTGACCTGCCGACTAGTCAGCGAGCCGATCCTGAAGCGTCTGCAGCTGCGCCCACAGCTCCTTGGGCAAGTGATCGCCGAACTTCTCGTAGTGCGGGCCGATCAGCGCGACCTCCTCGCGCCACACCTCACGGTCGAGGGTGAGCAGCAGATCGAGCTCGGCTTCGCTCAGCGTGAGGCCGGTCGTGTCGAGCGAACCCTTGGCGGGGAGCAGGCCGAGCGGGCTCTCGGTCGCCTCGGTGGTGCCCTCGAGACGGCCGGCGATCCAGGCGAGCACGCGGCTGTTCTCACCGAAACCGGGCCACACGAAGCTGCCACTGGCGTCCTTGCGGAACCAGTTCACGAAGTAGATCTTGGGCAGCTTGTCGGCGTCGGTCTTGCCGGCGATGGACAGCCAGTGGCTGAAGTAATCGCCCATGTTGTAGCCGCAGAAAGGCAGCATGGCGAACGGGTCGCGGCGCAGCTCGCCGACCTTGTTCTCGGCGGCGGCGGTGCCCTCGCTCGCGACGTTGGACGCGAGGAAGACCCCGTGAGCCCAGTCGAAGGACTCGGTCACCAGGGGGACGGCGCTCGCCCGGCGGCCTCCGAAGAGAATCGCCGAGATCGGCACGCCGGCCGGGTCGTCCCACTCGTCGGCCATCGTCGGGCACTGCGCCGCGGGGGCGGTGAAGCGCGAGTTGGGGTGAGCTGCCGGCTCCGGCGACTCGGGGGTCCAGTCGCGACCCTTCCAGTCGATCAGGTGAGCCGGGGGCTCGTCGGTGAGGCCCTCCCACCAGACGTCGCCGTCGTCGGTCAGGGCGACGTTGGTGAAGATGCAGTTGGCGTAAAGAGTGTCGATCGCGTTCTTGTTCGTCGACAGCCCCGTCCCCGGCGCGACGCCGAAGAGGCCGGCCTCGGGGTTGATCGCGTGGAGCCTGCCGTCCTCGCCGAAGCGCATCCAGCAGATGTCGTCGCCGACGGTCTCGGCCTTCCAGCCGGGCAGGGTCGGGCGCAGCATTGCCAGATTGGTCTTGCCGCAGGCGCTCGGGAAGGCGCCGGTGATGAAGTGGACCTTCCCCTCGGGGGAGGTGAGCTTGAGGATCAGCATGTGCTCGGCGAGCCAGCCGCCATCGCGGGCCATGACGCTCGCGATACGCAGGGCGTAGCACTTCTTGCCGAGCAGCGCGTTGCCCCCGTAGCCCGATCCGTAGGACCAGATCTCCCGCGTCTCCGGGAAGTGGACGATGTACTTCTCGTCATTGCACGGCCACGGCACATCGGACTGGCCCTCGGCGAGCGGCATTCCGACCGAGTGCACCGCCGGGACGAAGAACTCGTCATCACCCATGAGCTCGAGAGCGGCCGTACCCATGCGGGTCATGACCTTCATCGACAGCGCGACGTAGGCGGAGTCGGTGATCTCGACACCCAGCGCGCTGATCGGCGACCCGAGCGGGCCCATGCAGAACGGGACGACGTACATCGTGCGACCACGCATCGAGCCCTGAAACAGCGGCTTGAGGGTCTTGCGCATTTCCGCGGGCTCGACCCAGTTATTCGTCGGGCCGGCATCTTCCTGCTTTTCCGGGCAGATGAATGTGCGGCTCTCGACGCGCGCGACATCGCTCGGATTTGACCGGGCGTAAAACGAATTCGGGCGTTTCTTGGAGTTGAGCGGGGTCAGCGTGCCGTTGTCCACGAGCTCCGTCGACAGCCGCTGCCACTCCTCCTCGGATCCGTCGCACCAGTAGACCCGGTCGGGCTGGGTCAGCTCGGCGATCTCCGCAACCCACGCCAGCAGCCGGGCATGCTTGGTCGGGGCAGAATCAAGACCCGGGATGCTGGCGGCGATCGTCACGACTGGCGTCTCCCTCAGTGGTCAGCAGTACAGCGGCAGCGTTTAAAGCAGCCGCATTACCTGCGTTGCAGACCTTTGAGATTACCCCGAGGCACTCGCGCAGGCGCCGAGATCGGTGCTGTGTGACACAACCGATCTCGGCACCAGCATCACCCGAATCCGCGGGCGAGCCTCTCGGCCCTAGGCCTTCACAGCTGCGGACCTTCGGCCCGGACGCGCTCCACCGCGGTCATCGCCTCACGCAGCTGGCCGAGCCAGTCCTCCGTGTGCTCCCCCACGAGGCGCACGCACCAGGCGAGTGCATCGCTGCGGGAGCGAGCCACTCCGGCGTCGACCAACGTGTCGAGCACCGAGCGCTCGGGCTGGCGCAGCCGCGTCATGACCGGAACCGACATCGTCGTGAACAGCTCCGTGCTCTCACCCGCGGCGGCACCCCACGCGACCTTGCGGCCGTAGCGGTGCTCCGCCTCACGGGCGATGCGGATGCGCTCGTCGCGGGTCTCCTCGCGGAAGCGGCTGATCCGTCCGGCCTCGGCGGCAGCCTTCGCGGCCGCGCCGTCGGACTCGGACTCGGACTGTGCCACCTCGGGGGCTTCGAGCGGCACGACGATGATGATCTCGTCACGGTCCACGCTGACCTGCGGTGCACCGGAGACCCAGCCGTCAGGCAGCCGCCCGGTCAGCCAGCCACTGACGTCGGCGGAGCTGACCTGCTCGGGTCCGCTGCCGTGCCAGTGACGCTCATGGCCGGGTCCACGACCGCGTCCGCCCGGGCCGCCGTGGCCGCCCCGGCGCTCACGGCGCTCGCCGCGCTCGCTCTCGGACGTTCCATGACCCCGGTGATGGTGTCCGGGTTGGCCCTGATGCCTGCCGAACTCGCGCGGACCGGGCCAACCGGCCTCGTCCAACGCGGCTCTGAGGTTCTCGTGCAGTCCCATGGGGACTCCTCTCTCGCTTCACGTACGTCTGATTACACACTTACATACGTACTACTGCAAGAGATTGTTCCCAGGGTCAGCCGAGAGCCACTCCGAGCCGCTCGGCCACCTCGGTCGGGTCCGTCAGCGGAAGCTCGCAGGCGAAGTGCCGGCAGATGTAGGCCGCAGGCTCGGGCCGGCCGTCGGTCAGCGGTCCGGACGTCACCACCACCGCCCCCGGCGACGGTGAGAGCCGGGCGATGCGTTCCAGATCGGGACGCCCCACGACGGCCACTTCCGCCGGCCCGGCGATCATCGCCTCGGCCACCGCAGCGGCTTCACCGGCGAAGCGCGGGTGCTTGGCGATGAGCGGCACCACCTTCGCCAGCGCCGTCTCGGCGGCCTCGCGATAGTCCAGCGCTCCGGTCATCGCGGCGTAGCTGACGAGCGCGGCGCAGAAGGCCGAGGCACCGGAAGGGGTGGCGTTGTCGGTCGGGTCCTGCGGGCGGCGCAGCAGCGGCACACCATCGGCAGCGGCCGCCGAATCGTAGAAACCGCCTGTGCCGTCAGGGAAATCGGCCAGGGCCACGTCGAGGAGCGCGCCGGCGGATTCGAGCCAGCTCGTCTCGCCCGTCACCTCATACAGCGTGAGCCAGCCGCTCGCGACCGCTCCGTAGTCCTCCAGCGCACCGGCAGCGCTGCCGACGTTGCCGTCGCGGCTGACCCGGCGCAGCCGGCCGTCGATCAGGTGCAGATCGCGCAGCAGGGCCCCGGCACGCGCCGCGCCGGCCACCCACTCGGGCTCCTCGAGCAGCGCGCCCGCCTCGGCGAGGGCGGAGATCGCCCAGCCGTTCCACGAGGCAACGACCTTGTCATCGCGCGGCGGTTGCACCCGGCTTGCCCTGGCGTCGAGCAGCCTGGCCCGCAGCCGCTCCCAGCGCGCCGGATCGATCGGGTCACCCGGCAACTGAAGCGTCGACGCCCCCTCCTCGAACGTGCCCGCCGGCGTCACGACGCACAGGCCGGCCACCCATTCACCGTCCTCGGCGCCGAGCACTTCCACGAGCTGCGCCGGCGTCCAGACGTAGGTGGAACCTTCAGAGCCGGCTGCATCGGCGTCCAGCGAACTGGCGAAGCCCCCCTGCGGCGTCAGCAGATCCCGCAGCAGGAAGCCGACGGTCTCGCGGACGACGCGCTCGGCCAGCGGGTCGCGCGAGATCCGCCACCAGTGCAGATAAGCCCGCAGGAGCAAGGCGTTGTCGTACAGCATCTTCTCGAAGTGCGGGACGACCCACGCGGCATCGACGCTGTAGCGCGCGAAGCCGCCGCCGAGCTGGTCGTACATGCCGCCGCGGGCCATCGCCTGACACGTCGCGGCGACCATCTCCAGCGCCCTGACGTCGGCGCCGCGGGCGTACGCGCGCAGCAGGAATTCCAGCAGCATCGACGGCGGGAACTTCGGCGCGCGCCCGAAGCCGGCGAAGCGCGTGTCGAATTCGGGGATCAGGGCGAGCACCGCGGCATCGAGCGCCTCGGCGTCGGGCAGCCGTCCCGCACCGGCCGCGGGAGCGAGCTGCTCCCGTAGCTGACGGGCGATGTCGGCGCCCTGCGCCTGCACCGCGTCGCGCTGGGTCTGCCACGCCTCCGTTGCATTACGCAGCAATTGCTGGAACTGCTCGCGGGGGAAATAAGTGCCGCAGAAGAGCGGATCACCCGAGGCGGTCAGCAGGCACGTCATCGGCCAGCCACCTTGTCCGGTGAACGCCTGGGTGGCTTCCATGTAGACGGCGTCGACGTCAGGTCGTTCCTCGCGGTCGACTTTGATGTTCACGAAGCCGGCGTTCATGAGCGCGGCCGTCGCCTCGTCCTCGAAGGACTCGTGGGCCATCACGTGACACCAGTGGCAGGCTGCATAGCCGACCGAAAGCAGGATGGGGACGTCGCGGCGACGCGCCTCCTCGAACGCTTCCGGACCCCACTCCTGCCAGTCCACGGGATTGTCCGCGTGCTGCTGCAGGTACGGACTTTGCGCCTGGGCCAAACGGTTCGCCATCCCCTCACCCTGCCCCAACGCGGGCGTGGGTGGGAGTCTGAGGCGGTGGCCCAGCCCGCCTTCGTGCTGCACGATCACCGCAAGCCGCGGCCGCACTTCGACCTGCGGCTCGAGGAGAACGGCGTCCTGCGGTCGTGGGCCGTACCCCGCGGCATGCCCACCTCCGCCGGGGAGAACCGGCTTGCGGTCGCGGTGCCCGACCACGACCTCGAGCACCTCACGTACGAGGACGCCGACAAATCCATTGCCGACATCGGCTGGTGGGAGGAGCACGACCGCAACGACCGCCGGATCGTCTTCACCCTGCACGGGGTCCTGCCCGCGCGGCGCTACGCGCTGATCCAGACGTCACGCGATTGGCTGCTGCACCTCACCAAGGAGCAGCCGGGCTAGCGACGCGCCACGAACACGACGTCCACTGCGGGCCGGTGGCCCTCCACCGGCCGCAGCCGCTCGCCCGCCGACTCGACCGTCAGCCCGCAGCCGTCGATCTCGGCGCGGAGGTCGTCGGCGGTGTAAAGCACGGCCGGATCCTGCGGCCCTCCGACCCCACGCGTGAGATTTGCCAGGTCGTGCCCGACGATCAGCAGCCGCCCGCCCGGCGCCACCGCGTCAGCGGCGCGGCGCACGATCCCGGGCCGGTCCGCCGCGCCCAGATGCAGATACGACAGCAGGACGAGGTCATACGCGCCTGGCTCCGGGGTGTACGCGGTCAGGTCGGCACACTCGAACGTCAGCCGCTCGGTCACCCCGAAGCGTTCGGCGAGCCGGCGCCCCTTCTCCAAGCCCACCTGCGAGAAGTCGACGGCCGTGACGCACCAGCCGAGGCCGGCCAGCCACAGGCTGTTGCGCGCCTCTCCCGCGGCGAGGTCGATGGCCTTGCCCGGCGGCCAGCCGCCGGCGATCTCCCGACCCACCGATTGGGCTCGGCGCTCCAGACCAGGGCGCTGCCGCTGTAGGCCTCGTCCCACTCGGCCGCGTTTCTCATCCGACGCTCCTCGTCAGCGCATCCGTCCTTGCGGGCACACTGAAATCGTGCCTGACGAGCTGGAGATCCGACCGGGACTAAAGGTCTCCACCGACGACTTCCAGTGGCGCTTCTCGCGGGCGAGCGGGCCCGGCGGTCAGGGGGTCAACACCACCGACAGCCGGGTACAGCTCTCCTACGACCTGCGCCTGCTGCCCGAACCGTTCCGGAGCCGGGCCCGCGCCAGCTGCGCCGCGCATTCCGTCGACGACGTGATCACGGTCGTCGCTTCCGAACGGCGCAGCCAGTTCCAGAACCGGGCGTCGGCCACCGCGCGGCTGCTCGACCTGCTCCGCGCCGCTACGGCACCCCCGCCGCCGAAGCGCCGGCGCACGCGGCCGACCCGCAGCGCCGTGGAGCGCCGGCTCACCAGCAAACGTCAGCGCGCGGAGATCAAGCGCCTGCGCCGCCCGAACCCGGGTCCGGAGTGACGGTCTTCTCGGTCTTGCGGGTCTGCGTCGGCTGATTCGACACCGCCTCATGAGAACCGTGCGCCTCGTGAGCCCGGTCGGCAGCGTTGAAGGTCCCGTTGCTCGCGTTCTGCCGCAGCCGCTTCAAGCTGCCGAGCAGCCCGACGAAGATCGCGAGACAGGCCAGGATCAGCACCAGGACGACGATCGCCGCAGTACCGCCCGGGCCGACGCTGTCGGCCAGGACGCGAGTACCCGCAGTGGCAGCCACTTAGAGGTCGAACTCCGAAGGCGCGAGACCGACCGCGTGGCACGCCTCGCGCACGGCCTTCTTCTCCGCCTCGTCGAAGTTGCCGTCGGCGCCGCCGATGATGATCCCGATCTGGATCACCGCACGCGCCTCGCTGTCCTTCTTCTTGACCTTGCCGATCTCCTGGATCACCGACACCTTGCCGAAGTCGTAGTCGGCGGTCAGCTTGTCGCAGTACTCGTTGAACTTGGCCTGCAACTGGTCGGCCGGAAAGTTCTGCAGGACCTCGTTGCTGCTGATGAGCCCGGCGACCTTGCGCCGCTCCTCCGCATCAATGCTTCCGTCGGCAGCAGCGATCAGCGCGCAGATCGCCATCGAGGCGTCGCGGAAGCCACCGGACTTGAGGTCATTCTTCTTCGCCACGAGCGTCGACTGCATCGACGACGCCTGCTGGCGGAGCTGATTCCACAGCGCCATTGCCTACTCCTGTCGCAAACCCTGCACCCGGTCGACTATCGAGGGTCGACTGGCAGCCTAGCCGCCAGCAGCCTCACGAAATTCCAACGATTCCGGCGAACAGATCGTTCTCCGGAAGCGGCCCGACTTCCACTTTCGAGGAGACCAACTGGTAATCCTCGGTGGGCCAGGCCTGCTGCTGCAGCGACATCGGCACCCGAAACCACGAGCCGTTGGGGTCGACCTGCGTCGCGTGTGCGAGCAGCGCCTGGTCGCGTACCGGGAACCAGTCGGCGCACGGAACCTGGGTCGTCACCCGGTGCAGATCTTCCGGACGGTCCTCCCAGCGCTTGAGCCAGTCGTCATACGCCGACTCGAGTCCGGCGGCGAGCATCGCCTCGTGCAGCGCCATGACCCGCGCCTTGTGGAACGTCATCACGTAGTACGTCTTCAGCACCTGCCAGGGCTCCCCGAGCTCGGGGAGCTGCTCGGGGTCGGCCGCCATCTCGATCGCGGCCATCGAGACCTTGTGGGTCTGGATGTGGTCCGGATGCGGGTAACCGCCGTTCTCGTCATAGGTGACGACGACCTGCGGCCGGAATTCGCGCAGCATCCGCACCAGTGGCTTCGCGGCCTCCTCGACCGGGATCAGCGCGAAGCAGCCTTCGGGCAGCGGCGGCAGCGGATCGCCTTCCGGGAGCCCGGAGTCCATGAAACCGAGCCACTCCTGCTGCACTCCCAGGATCTGACGCGCCCGCTCCATCTCCTTGCGGCGGACCTCGGGCAGGTTGTCCCGCACGTCAGGACGATCCATCGCGGGATTCAGCACGGACCCGAGCTCGCCACCGGTGCACGTCACCACCAGCACGTCGGCGCCCTCGGAGATGTATCGCGCCATGGTCGCCGCGCCCTTGCTGGACTCGTCGTCAGGATGGGCGTGAACGCACAGGAGGCGGCGGGATGCAGCGGAACGCATGTCTCAATTGTGCGTCCTTTCCCGGCGATGGGCGATTGCGCCGGTGGCGAAGCGCAAGCTCCCTGGTCGAGAGACCGAACAATCCCATTTCGGCAACCCCAAGGCCGACGACGGGTAACATCCTCCGTTCGGCCAGTAGGCCCCGATTTCTGGCCGTTGATTTCCCCAAACAAGGAGCGTCCATGACGACCCAGCAGGTATGGCTGACGCAGGAGGCGTACGACCGGCTGAAGGCCGAGTACGACCACCTCGCCGGTCCGGGCCGTGCCGAGATCACCTCACGTATCGAGGCGGCTCGCGAAGAGGGCGACCTGAAGGAGAACGGCGGCTACCACGCTGCCAAGGAGGAGCAGGGCAAGCAGGAAGCCCGCATCCGCCAGCTCGAGCAGCTGCTGCGCGAGGCCTCGGTCGGCGAGACGCCGGCGACCGGTGGGCTCGCCGGTCCTGGCATGGTCGTCGAAGTGAAGTTTCCGGGGGACAAGGAGACCAGCCGCTTCGTGCTGGGCTCCCGTGAGGACCACTCCACCTCTGTGGAGGTCTACTCACCGCAGTCCCCGCTGGGCAAGGCCGTCACCGGCCTCGGGAAGGGCGAGACGGCCCACTACAAGCTGCCCAACGGCAAGGAGATGAAGGTCAAGATCGTCTCCGTCGAGCCCTACAGCGGCTGAGCATCCGGACATGCCGGCACCGGATTCCCACCCGCTGCCGGGTAACGAAGTCCTGGTCGCGGGTGTCACCGGTGAGCCCCTGCGGCTCCACGTCGCCGAGCACGGCCGAGACGGGGGACACCTTCCGCTGCTGATGCTCGCGGAGCCGCCGGCGACCTCCTACCTCTGGCGAGACGTCGCCCGTGACCTGCAGCGCGAGTGGCGCAGCTTCATGCCCGA
Organism: uncultured Actinomycetota bacterium; assembly: GCA_963731205.1. Taxonomy (GTDB): domain Bacteria; phylum Actinomycetota; class Actinomycetes; order Frankiales; family Frankiaceae; genus DATAZK01. The sequence goes on from CAVSUJ010000002.1 coordinate 341,701, forward strand.
CCTGGTCGGGACCGGAGCGAGCGAGCGGCCGCCGATGCGACGCGCGTATGCGATCGACGCCCAGGCGACCGCGCTCACCGGGCTGCTGGACGTGCTCCAGCTGTCTCGGGTGGCGGTCGTCGCGTCCGGCCTGGCCGGGGCGATCGCTGTCGAACTGGCCGCCCGGCTGCCCGAGCGGGTCGCGGCACTCGCGCTCATCGGCGCGGTCGTGCACGGCGACGCCTGGCCGACCGCGGGTGTGCTCCCTTTGCTGCCGGTCGGTCCGGGTGAGGCAATCTTCACCGCGCTGCGGGGAGGCGGCGATCGCGGCCGGCGCCGGGTCGCCCGGATGCTGGGGACCGAGCCGGACGCCGAGCTCGACCACTACGTCGAGCCACTGCGCCTGCGCGATGGCGCGCGGGCGATGTTGCGCGTGTTCCGCTCCGTCGACATGCAGGTGCTCGCCCGATCGCGGGAGCTCGTGGGCATCTCCCCGCCGCCGACGCTGGTGATGTGGGGCGAGCAGGACGCGCTGCTGTCGATCGAGTACGGCCGCCGGGTCGCGACGCAGTTCGGCGGGGTGTGGGTGCCGGTCGCCGGGGCCGGTCATCTGCTCGCCCGCGAACGCCCCGAACGCGTCGCCGAGGAGCTGGCCGGCTTCCTGGACGGCCTCGGCTGAGAGGTCAGTCGCCCGACCAGAAGCGGTCGGCCTCCAGGATGAGCGCGGCCGCGCCCACCAGGCCGGCGTCCTGCCCGAGACCGGTCCGGTGCACCGGGACGTCGCGCGTGTAATGCAGCTGGGCGTGAGCGGCGTACTCGCGCTGCAGCGGGTCGAAGAGCAGGTCACCGGCGCTCGTCAGGCCGCCGCCGATGACGACCGCGTCGAGCTCCAGCAGCGCGACGACACCGGCGACCACTCGCCCGACCGCCGACCCCGCACGGTCGAAGGCGGCGAGCGCGACCTCGTTGCCCTCGCGCGCCAGCTGGGCGAGCTCGCGCCCGTCGCGAGCGGTGCAACCCCGCTCCGCCGCCCACGCGACGACCCTCGGTCCGCGGGCGACCGCCTCCAGGCACCCGCGCGCCCCGCAGCCGCAGACGGGGCCGCCGGGCTCGGCGATGATGTGGCCGATGTGGCCCGCGTTTCCGGTGGCGCCGTCGCGTAGCCGGCCGTCCAGCACGAGGCCACCGCCGACCCCCGTGCTCACCACCATGCCGAGCACGTCGCGAAGGCCCGTCGCGGCGCCGCACCAGGTCTCCCCCGCGACGACGCAGAGCGCGTCGTTGTGCACCCGCACGGGAACCCCCGGTATCCGCCGACGCAGCCACTCGCGTAACGGGAAACCCGCGCGCCAGTCGGGGATGTTCAGCGGATGGACGACCCCGTCCGGCCAGCTCATCGGACCACCGCAGCCGGCTCCCACCCCCGCGATCGTCACCCCCGCCGCAACGTCGAGGACCTCGGCGACGAGCTGGGCCAACGCCGCCGCCGGATCAGGGGCGGTCGCCACTTGGCAGCGACCGTGGACATGGCCGTCGACATCGACGATCGCGCCCGCCATCTTGGTCCCGCCGATGTCGATGGCGAGCACCGGATCCTGCAGCCCGGTTCGCGCGCCGGTCACAGAAATGCCAGCACCGAGGCGGTGAAGCTGTGCAGCCAGTTCTGCCCGCCGACCGGGCCGATCTCCCCGCCGGCGAACAGGCCCGCGACCGGGATCCCCCCGAGACACTCGGCCACCAGCGACACGTCGGAATCGGCAGAACCGAACATCCCGGGCCCGCGGCCGTTGCAGGAAATCAGCAGTGCTCCCTGCGCGTCATGCGCCGGCGCCAGCCGCAGCCGCAGATCGGCGCGGGCCGCGTCGGCGTCACGCAGCTGGAAGCGCACGGTGCGCCCGACATCGACGACGTCTCCGATGGCCACTGCCTCGCGTCCCTCATCGATGCCGATGACTGCGCGAATCAGATAGTCGCCGATCTCGTGCTCGTCCTGGTACTCGTCCATCGCGACGCCGAGCTGCGGTCCGCCGCCGAAGCTGAGCCGCTCCTGGGGCGTCAGCCCTTCCAGCACCTCACGCAGCTTGCGCAGCGCCGGAGCTCCGGCCAGTTCGAGGACGACGTTGCCGTCGACGGCCGTCACGACCATCTCGGGCCCGACCGGACGGCAGCCCTGGCTGACCACCACCTGTCCCGGAGCACCCGCGAACAACATCCCGACGGCGCCGCGCTCGATGCTGCGACCGTCGAGATAGAGCCGGGTGGAACCGGCCGTCGGCGACGCGCCGGCACCACCCGCCAGGCCGCCCGCCAGCGCCATGCCCGGCAGCACGTCGGCGGAGCGTTCGACGAACGACACCACCGGAAAGCTGAAGGGATCGGCGAAGATCAGTGCCGCCGTCTCGTCCTCACGTGGCTGCGGCAACCCCACGACGGCCAGCCCGTCGGCGCTGCGCATCACTTCGAGGTGGAAAACCCGCAGAGCGACGTCGGGCAGCACCGCCGCCCAGGCGCTGACGCCCGGCTCACCCAGCACGGCCTGCCCGTCACCGCAGACGCCCGCGGCCGAGCAGCCGATGACATGAGCGGCACCGGAGATCTCCTGGGCCAGCGGCCCGACCAGGTCGAGGTCATCGACGGAGTCGCCGCTGGCAAAGACGGCCAGCAGATCGGGTGGGCCGCTCAGCCCGTCGAGCGCGGCCTCGATGGCGACGCGCGTCGCCGCCTCATGATCGGGCGCCGAAAGCGTTCCGGCGGCAGCAAAGCCGGCCCCGAACCGGTGGGAGCTGGTGGACCCGTCACTCACGCTCGTCCCTCCCGATCTCCTGGCGCCGCTCTTCCCCCGATCATGTCGCGTCTAACGCCATCGCGCTGTTGGCGAACGCGCAGCAACCCTTGAGCATCTGGGGGTGCGGCGGGCGGAGGCGGAGCGTAGCGTCCGAAGAGTGAGTTCTGCGACTCGGGCGACGGACCCTTCCACGGGCAAGGCCCCCCTTCCCACCACGCGCGGCGAGTTGCGCGCCAGTGGTCATGTGCACCGTTCGGTCAAGGCTGAGCTGCGCGACAATCTGCTGGAGCGCCTGAGCGGCGGCCAGGAGCGTTTCCCCGGGATCGTCGGTTTCGACGAGACGGTGCTCCCTCAGATCGAGCGGGCGATCCTGGCCGGTCACGACGTCGTGCTGCTGGGCGAGCGCGGGCAGGGCAAGACCCGGCTCATCCGCACCCTCGTCGGCCTGCTCGACGAGTGGACCCCGGTCGTCGCCGGCTGCGAGATCAACGACCATCCCTACGCGCCCGTGTGCGGTCGCTGCCTGGAGATCGAGGCCGAGCTCGGCGACGAGACGCCGGTGGCGTGGAAGCACCGCTCGGAGCGTTACGGCGAGAAGCTCGCGACGCCTGACACGAGCGTCGGCGACCTCATCGGCGACATCGACCCGATCAAGGTGGCCGAGGGACGCACGTTGGGCGATCCGCAGACGGTGCACTACGGCCTCGTGCCGCGCACCAACCGCGGCATCTTCTCCGTCAACGAGCTGCCCGACCTCGCCGAGCGCATCCAGGTCGCGCTGCTGAACGTGCTCGAGGAGCGCGACATCCAGGTGCGTGGCTACGCGCTCCGGCTGCCGCTCGACCTCATGCTCGTCGCCAGCGCCAATCCCGAGGACTACACCAACCGCGGCCGGATCATCACGCCGCTGAAAGACCGGTTCGGCGCCGAGGTGCGCACCCATTACCCGCTGCGGCTGGACGACGAGCTCGCGCTCATGCGTCAGGAGGCGTTGCTGCAGTGGGACGGCGCATTCGGCCAGCCGGTCGTGCCCGACTACCTCGTCGAGGTCCTCGCCCGCTTCACCCGGGCAGTCCGCGAGGCGCCGCAGGTGGACGGCCGCTCCGGCGTTTCGGCCCGGCTCGCGATCGCCGCCACGGAGACCGTCGCGGCCAGTGCCGTGCGGCGTGCTGCCGTCACCGGTGAGATGCCGCCGGTCGCCCGCGTCGTCGACCTGGCGTCGGTCGTGCCCGCGGTACGCGGCAAGGTCGAGTTCGACGCCCTCGAGGAGGGACGCGAGGAGGAGGTGCTCGCCCACCTGCTGCGCCGCGCGACTGCTGACACGTTCCGCGCCCGGCTCTCCGGGCTCGACCTCTCCGGCCTGCAGGAGCGGGTCGAAGCGTCGGGTCCGGTGGAGACCGGTGAACTGCTGCCCGGGTCGGCTCTGCTGGCCGCCCTGGGCACGATCCCCGGGCTGGCGGCGCTGCTGAACCGGCTCGACGGCGAGGGTTCGGAGTCGCCGGGTCTTGCTGCCAGCGCCGTCGAATTCGCGATGGAGGGCCTGCACCTTCACCGGCGCCTCGCCAAGGAGGAGCTGCCCGGCCGGACGGTCTACGGGTGAGCATCCCGGGCTACCGGTACGGGCCCTGGGACGGCGGCCCGGATCCGCTCGCGTCGCCCTTCGACGCCGCGGCTGCCCTGGACGAGATGGGCGAGTCGGTCCTGGAAGGCTCGACCCCGCGGGAGGCGCTCGAAGCCCTGCTGCGCCGCGGCGCCCAAGGCCGGCGCGGGCTGGACGACCTGCGCCGCCAGATCGAGAAGCGCCGCCGCGAAGCCCGCGAGCGCGGTCGCCTCGACGGCACCCTCGAGCAGGTGCGCGAGCTGCTGGAGAAGGCGCTCGAGCAGGAGCGCCAGGCGCTGTTTCCTGACCCGTCCGACGACGCGCGTCTCGCCGAGGCCGAGCTCGACACCCTCCCCAACGACCCGGCGCGGGCGGTCCGCGCGCTGACGGAGTACGACTGGCGCTCCCCCGAGGCGCGGGAGACTTTCGAGCAGATCCAGGACCTGCTGCGCCGCGAGGTGCTCGACAGCCAGTTCAAGGGCATGAAGCAGGCGCTTGGAGAACTCGACGCCCGAGGACATGCAGCGGGTGAAGGACATGCTCGCCGACCTCAACTCGATGCTCGAGGCCGACGCCCGCGGCGAAGACACCGACCAGATGTTCAGCGACTTCATGGACAAGCACGGCGACTTCTTCCCGGAGAATCCGCAGAGCCTGGAGGAGCTGACCGACTCCCTCGCCCGGCGCGCTGCCGCGGCCGCCAAGCTGATGCGCAGCCTCTCGCCGGAGCAGCGCCAGGAACTCGCCGATCTCATGGCGACGGCGATGGAGGACCTCGGTCTGCAGGCGGAGATGTCGCGGCTGCAGTCGGCGCTGCAGTCGGCGCGTCCCGATCTCGATTGGGGTCAGGGGCGGCGTTCCCGCGGCGAGCGGATGACCGGAGACCAGCCGCTCGGGCTCGGCGAAGCCACTGACGCGCTCGAGGAACTGGCCGAGCTCGACGAGCTCGCGTCCGCGCTGCGCCAGGACTATCCCGGCGCCTCGCTCGACGATGTCGACCCGGAGGCCGTCCAGAACGCGCTGGGCCGGCAGGCGGTCGATGACCTGCGCGCGCTGCAGACGCTCGAGCGCGAGCTGGAGCGCCAGGGCTACCTCACCCGCAAGAGCGGCAAGCTCGAACTCACGCCGAAGGCCGTCCGTCGCCTCGGCGCCGCTGCACTCACGAAGGTCTTCCGCCAGCTCGACGCCCGCGGCCGCGGCGATCACGACGTTCGCGATGCGGGTGCCGCCGGCGAGGCGACCGGTGCGAGCCGGGAGTGGCAGTTCGGCGACGAGCAGCCGCTCGATGTCGTCCGCACAGTGCGCAACGCGCTGCTGCGGCGGGCCGGCGAACCACTGGAGGCCCGCGGCGAACGCGTCACGCTCGCCGCGTCGGACTTCGAGGTGCTCGAGACCGAGCGTCGCACTTCCGCTGCCGTCTGCCTGCTGGTCGACCTCTCGTACTCGATGGCCCTGCGCGGGACCTGGGGCATCGCGAAGTCCACGGCGCTAGCGCTGCACAGCCTCATCTCGACGAAATTCCCGCAGGACGCGCTGCACGTGATCGGCTTCTCCGACTTCGCGCGTCAGCTGCAGCCGACCGAGCTCGCCGGCCTCGACAGCGAGATGGTCCAGGGGACCAACCTGCAGCACGCGCTGCACCTCGCCGGCCGCCAGCTCGCGAAATACCCCGATGCCGAGCCGGTGGTGCTGGTGGTCACCGACGGCGAGCCCACCGCTCACCTGCTGCGCGACGGCACCCCGTGGTTTCACTGGCCGGCATTGCCGGAGACGCTCGAACTCACCCTGGCCGAGGTCGACAAGCTGACCCGGCGCGGCGCGACCATCAACGTCTTCATGCTCGATGACGAGCCGCGGCTGGTGGAGTTCGTCGACGAGGTGGCCCGGCGCAACGGTGGTCGGGTCTTCTCACCTGACGCGCGCAACCTCGGGCAGTACGTCGTGCGCGATTACCTGACCGCGCGCAAAGGCCGCCGCGGCCGGTAAGAGATTCGCGTCAGGCGGCGGTGGCCTTCATGGTGTTCTCGCCGCGGGAGACGACATCGTCGAGCCGATCGAGGAAACGCGGCCACACCTCGCGCGGCAGGTCGTGTCCCATGCCCTCGACCTCGAGCAGCTCGGCGCCGCGGATGGCAGCTGCGGTAGCGCGGCCGCCGGAGACATCGACGAGCGGATCGGCCGTGCCGTGCACCACGAGGGTCGGCAGGCGCAGCTCGCCGAGCAGTTGGGTACGGTCACCGCTCGCGAGGATCGCCGCGACCTGACGGATCGTGCCCTCCGGGTCATGACCCCGATCCCAGGACTGCCCGGCCCGAGTGCGGATGTGCTCGTAGTCGTGGGGGAAGTCGGTGGAACCGATGATCGAGAACGAGCGCACCGCGTTGTCGATGTAGTCCTCGCGAGTGAGCGCGGGAGGTGAGAGCAGCGTGCCCAGCGCGGCGTCGGTCGGCTGGCCGACGCCGTCAGCTCCGGTGGTCGCCATGATCGTCGTCAGGCTCCGGAGGCGGTGCGGATGCCGCAGGGCGAGCGTCTGGACGATCATGCCGCCCATGCTGACGCCCATCACGTGAGCGGTGGGCCAGCCGAGCAGATCGAGCAGCCCCGCTGCGTCGTCAGCCAGCTCCGAGAGGGTGTACGCGGCGGCCGAGGCGTCGCGCGCCAGCAGCTGACCGATGTCGGGCGAGCCCGCGTGGGAGAAGTGCGAGGACTGGCCCGCGTCACGGTTGTCGAAGATCGTCAACTGGTACCCGCGGGCGGTCAGCTGCTTCAGCAGATCGGGATGCCAGCCGACCAGTTGCATGCCGAGACCGTGCACCATGAGCAGCGGAATGCCCCCGGGATCCCCCAGCGTCTCGTACGCGATCTCGATGCTCGCGCCGTCAGCGCTGCGAACCTGTCCCGTGGGCATACCTGAGGCTATGAGACGGCTGCCGACTTCGTGCAGGCACCCCTGATGCTGAGGATGTGACATTCATCGGCGAGCCATCCGACGTCACTGTGGAGCAGGTGCGTCCCGAGATCACCTACGCGCTCCGGCAGCAGATCCTGCGGCCCGGAAGGGGCTGGGAGGAGCTGGCGCTGCCCGGCGATCGTGAGCACAGCACCGGCCATTTCGCGGCGTACGTGAACCACGAGGTGGTCGGCGTCGCCACGGTGATCGAGGAGCCGGAGGCCGACGGTCCGGGGCTGTGGCGGCTGCGCGGAATGGCCGTCTCGCCGGCTCACCGCGGGTCGGGTGTCGGACGTGCGCTCCTGCTGCGGGTGCGCGACTTCGTGACGCGCTCCGGCGGCGGGCTGCTCTGGTGCAACGCCCGCGTCACCGCCGAGGGGTTCTACCGCGCCCTCGGCTTCGTCGTCGTCTCCGAGCCTTGGGACGACCCGGAGATCGGCCCGCACGTGCGCATGCACGACGCGACCTAGCGCCCTCGTCGGCGGCCAACCGCGGCGACCGGCGGGAGCCGGTGGACGTGAGCATCGTTACTCATCCGGAACCGTGACTCCGCTTCCGGATAGGATCCCGACGTGACTTCGAACGCCCCAGCGGAACGGCGCAGCTACGGCGGCACGTTCGGCGTCCTGGCCGTCGGTGTGCTCGCGTACGCGGTCCTGCAGTCGCTCGTCTCGCCTGTGCTGCCCACGATCCAGCACTCGCTGCACACCTCCCAGAACACTGTCACCTGGGTGCTGACCGTCTACCTGCTGTCGGCATCGGTCTTCACGCCGATCTTCGGCCGGATCGGCGACAAGATCGGCAAGAAGCGGGTCTTCGTCTTCGCGATGGCGGCGCTCGCCGTCGGTTCGCTGATGGCGGCGCTGGCCACCTCGATCGGGCTGCTCATCGTCGCCCGCGCGGTGCAGGGCATCGGCGGCGCCGTGCTGCCGCTGTGCTTCGGCATCATTCGTGACGAGTTCCCGCCGGAGAAGGTCGGCGGGGCCGTCGGAGTGAGCGCCGCGCTGACCGCCGTGGGCGGCGGAGCCGGCATCGTGCTGGCCGGCCCGATCGTGGAAAACCTCGGCTACCACTGGCTTTTCTGGATCCCGCTGATCGTCACGTCGCTGGCCGCCGTCGCCGCGCACTTCATGATTCCGGAGTCGCCGGTCAAGGCCGAGGGCCCGATCAGTGTCGTCGGCGGCCTGCTGCTGACGCTCTGGCTGGTGGCGCTGCTCATCGCCGTCAGCGAGGGATCGACGTGGGGCTGGGCGTCGGGCAAGACCCTGGGCCTGATCGGCATCGCCGCGGTGATCGCGGTCATCTGGTACTTCGCGGAGTCGCGTTCCAAAGCTCCGCTGATCGACATGCAGATGATGCGCAAGCCCGCGGTGTGGACGAACAATCTGGTGGCGCTGCTCTTCGGCGCCGGGATGTATTCGGCGATGTCGTTCCTGCCCGAGTTCGTGCAGACCCCGAAGAGCACGGGCTACGGCTTCGGCGCGTCGATCACCGGCTCGAGCCTGTTCATGCTCCCGCTCGTCGTCGGCATGTTCCTGTTCGGCATGATGACCGGGCGCTTGGGCGCGAGGTTCGGCTCGAAGCTCATGGTGTTCGCCGGAGCCGTACTCAGCACCCTGGGCTACGCGCTGATCGCGTTCGCTCACACCCAGCGCTGGGAGGTCTTCGTCGCCTCCGGCTTGATGGGCATCGCGTTCGGCGTTGCCTTCTCCGCGATGTCCAACCTCATCGTGGTCGCTGTGCCTCCGGAACAGACCGGAGTAGCCACCGGCATGAACGCCAACATCCGCACCATCGGCGGCTCTATCGGTGCCGCGGTCACCGGAACGATCGTGACGGCAGGCTTGGCCTCGGGAGGCCTGCCCAAGGAAGCCGGTTTCACCCACGCCTTCGCGGTGCTGGCGGGCTTCGGGCTGCTCGCCTCGATCGCCGTCCCGCTGATCCCGTCGGCGCGCCGAGATCAAAACGGCGAAGAGCACGTCCCCGAGCAGGCCCACGCCGAGCTCGCCCTGATCCCGGCCGGGACCCTCGTCGGAAGTGAATCGGAATGACGCCGGCCGCCGGGTCCCACGCTGTAGCCCGGCCCATGCGGCAGGACGCCGTCCGCAACCGGCGCCATCTCGTCGCCGCCGCGCGCCAGGTGTTCGGACGCGACGGGCTGGAGTCCGGCGTGGAAGCCGTCGCCAAGCAGGCCGGCGTCGGCACCGGAACGCTCTACCGGCACTTCCCGAGCAAGGACGACCTGATCTCAGCGCTGCTCGAGGACCTCTCCGACGAGGTGCTCGCCAGCGCCCGCTCAGCCCTCGCGCATCAGGACGGCTCGGGCATCTGGGAATTCATGGAAGCGACGGGCGCCATCCAGGCCGACAGCCAGGGTCTGCTCGGGCTGCTGTGGCGCGAGGGACGGCGGCCCGAGCGGGTGGCGGCCATCCGGGAGATCATCACCCAGCTGGTCGAGGACGGTCACCGCCACCACACCCTGGCCGCCGGCATCGGTCAGCCTGACATCCTGCTGATCCTGCACGGCCTTCGCGGCGTCATCGAGAGCGCCACGGACACCCACGACAGCGACGCGTGGAAGCGCTACCTGCAACTGGCGACCCAGAGCCTGCGTCCCACCAGGCGCTCCGGGAAGTAGCGCGTCAGCCGAGCGCCTGCGCGAGATCGGCGACGAGGTCGGCGGCATCCTCGATCCCCACCGAGAGCCGGACGAGATCTCCCGGCACCTCCAGCGCGCTCCCGGCAACGCTGGCGTGTGTCATCCGATGCGGATGCTCGATCAGCGATTCCACGCCGCCGAGCGATTCCGCGAGCGTGAAGAGCCGGGTGCGACGGCAGACGTCGAGCGCCGCGGCTTCGCCGGCCCTCAGCCGGAACGAGACCATCCCGCCGAAGTCGCGCATCTGGCGGGCGGCCACCTCGTGACCGGGCGCCTCCGGCAGGCCCGGGTAGAGCACGTCGCCCACGGCGGGGTGGCCGGTCAGCAGCTCGACGATCGCCCGCGCGTTCTCGCAATGGCGCTCCATGCGGACCGCGAGCGTCTTGATCCCCCGCAGCGTCAGCCACGCGTCGAACGGCCCGGGTACGGCGCCCATCGCGTTCTGCAGGAAGCGCAGCTGCTCCCCGAGCGGGGCATCGGAGGTCACCAGGGCGCCGCCGACGACGTCGCTGTGGCCGCCGAGGTACTTCGTCGTGCTGTGCACGACGACGCCCGCCCCCAAGGCGAGCGGCTGCTGCAGGTACGGCGAGGCGAACGTGTTGTCGACGACGAGCAGCGCCCCGTTCTCATGGGCGATGGTCGCCAGGCCGGCGATGTCGGCGATCCCGAGCAGCGGGTTGGTCGGCGTCTCGCACCAGAGCACCCGCGTGACGCCCGGGCGGACTGCGGCGCGTACCGCATCGAGGTCGTGCATCGCGACCGGCGTGAACTGCACACCCCACTCGGCGAGCACCCGGGCGAAGAGGCGATAGGTACCGCCGTACGCGTCGTTCGGGATGATCACGTGAGCCGCGCTGTCACCTGAGCCTGGCGCGCAGGTGGCCCGGAGCAGGCAGTCCTCCGCGGCGAGCCCTGACGCGAACGCCAGCCCGCGCGCGCCGCCCTCGAGGCTCGCTAGGCACTCTTCGAGCGCAGTGCGCGTCGGATTGGCAGAGCGGCTGTATTCGTAGCCCGACCGCAGCCCGCCGACCCCGTCCTGGGCGTAAGTGCTCGTCGCGTAGATCGGCACCACGACCGAGCCGGTGGTCGGATCCGGATCCTGCCCGGCGTGGATCGCCCGGGTGGCGAAACCGTCGCCGGGAGGCTGGTGATCCGGGGGCGGCCCGGCGGGGCGGTTCTGCGCGAATTGCGACACGCCCGCCGACCCTAGTGGCGAGCGAGCGACCTTGTTTTGTCGGTCGGCTCCCTTAGCCTCTGGGTCGTGGTCTTTCCCACGATCCAGTTCGCCGCCTTCTTCGCGGTCGTGCTGACCCTGTCGTGGTTGCTGATGCCCCACCCGCGCATCTGGAAACCGTTCATCATCGCGGCGTCGTTCTTCTTCTACGGGTATGCCGATGCGCGGTTCACGCTGCTGCTCGCCACCGTGATCGTCGTCAATCAGACGGCTGCGCTCGCCATCAACCGCTGGCGCGACAAGCGCATCCTGATCGCGGCGATCTGTGCCGACCTGGGCCTGCTCGGCTGGTTCAAGTACTACGGCTTCTTCAGCCTGCAGGTCGATCACGCGCTGAAGAACGTCGGCTTCGGGATGCCGGTGCCGCTGCTGCAGGTCGTGCTTCCGGTCGGGATCAGTTTCTATACGTTCCAGGCGATCTCGTACGTGATCGATGTCCACCGCGAGACGATCAAGCCCTGCAAGAGCATCGACTTCGCGGTCTACCAGTCCTTCTTCCCGCACCTGATTGCCGGCCCGATCGTGCGGGCCAGCGAGTTCGTCCCGCAGCTGGCCACCCCCCGCGATCCGCGCAAGGTCCAGGCCACCCGGGCGTTCTTCCTGATCGGCGGCGGGCTGATCAAGAAGGTGGTCATCGCCGATCTGCTGGCCACCCGGCTGGTCGATCCCGTCTTCAACAGCCCGGGGCAGCACTCCTCGCTCGAGGTGCTCGTCGCGATCTACGGCTACGCGGTGCAGATCTACTGCGACTTCTCCGCCTACACCGAGATGGCGATCGGCCTCGCTCTGCTGCTCGGGTTCACCTTCCCCGACAACTTCAACCGGCCCTACACCGCGACGAGCCTGCAGGATTTCTGGCGCCGTTGGCACATGACGCTCTCGCGCTGGCTGCGGGACTACCTGTACATCTCCCTCGGCGGCAACCGGAAGGGCGTCCGCAAGACCTACCGCAACCTGGCGCTGACCATGTTGCTCGGCGGGCTCTGGCACGGGGCGGCCTGGACCTTCGTGATCTGGGGCGGCATCCACGGGTTCGGCCTCGCGGTCGAACGCTGGTGGGGCGACCGTCGGAAGGTGACGCTGCCCGAGAGTGGCAACGGTGGCGGCCCCGGCGGCGGGGTCGGGAGCGGCGGTGGGACGGCGGTGCTGACCCGGCGGCCTCAGGTCGCCCCGTCAGGCGTCCGGATGCCGGCGTTCATCCGGGGGCTCATCACGTTCCACATCGTGGTCTTCGCCTGGGTGTTCTTCCGGTCGACCTCGTTCGGCGGCGCGATGACCATCTTCGGCCGGCTCTTCAGCGGCGGCGGGCCTTCCCCCCTCGTGACCACGAGCGTGCTGGTCGCCATCGCGGTCGGGCTCGGCGTGCAGTTCGTCCCGGTCGGTTTCTGGCCCGCGGTCCAGGTCCGGTTCGCGACGCTCAGCCTGGCCTGGCAGGCCGTCGGCCTCGGCGCGCTCATCGTCGTGTGCAACGCCATCGTCGGCGAGCAGGGTGTCGCCCCGTTCATCTACTTCAGGTTCTGAGCCGATGACCGACCTGCGCCCCGACACCCGCCCGCGGAGGGTGCGCGACACTGATCACGTCATGGATCCGCCACGCGCCGTCGACGATGTCACGGACAAGAACACCGTCGATGAAATGGTCGACACCGTCGACCTCGAGCCGATCACGGCACCCATCAAGGACGACGCGCCCGGCCCGCCGCCCCCTCCGCCAGAACAGTCGCCGCAGGGATCCGGTGGACGCGGGCGCCGCAAGCGTCCGATCGCCGTTCCGCGTGCTCTGCCGGCAGGCCACGCGATCCTGGTGGTCGTCGGAGCGCTCGTCTTCGCGATGGTTTTCAACAGCGCCGCCATGGTGCATGCCGGCGAGGGGATGCCGAACGGGACCACCCGGGATCTGACCCTCGACGTCGCCAAGCCTGTCAACTCGTTCGCCCACGCGCTCTACCTCGACCGCCCGCGCAAGTGGCTCGATTCGCTGTTCGGTCACAAGCCGGCGCCCACCGGACCGTCGGCGCTCTCGCAGCTGCCGTCCCAGGCCGACAACCGCCCGCTCGGCAGCGGCGGCAAGCCGAGCGCGCCTGCGACCCCTGGCGCATCAGGCCCCTCCGCGTCCGCCTCGGCCAAAGCGAAGGTCACCGCCCCGGTCGTGCCCGCCAAGCCCAAGCTCCGGGTGCCCACCAAGGCGGCACCGCTGAAGATCCTCGTCGCCGGCGACTCGATGACCGAGTTCTTCGGCCCGGATCTGATCAACCAGGCGGCGGCTGCCGGCAAGGCCGTCGGCCAGACCGAGACCAAGTACGGCACCGGGCTCGTGCGGCCCGACTTCTTCGACTGGTCGATCTACGCCCAGCAGCTGGTCGACTCCCAGCACCCGGAAGCCGTCGTCGTGATGATGGGCGGCAACGACGGGCAGGGCATCACGCTCGCCAATGGCACCGTGCTGCCGGACGGCACCGATGCCTGGGCGAAGGAGTACCGCCGCCGCGTCGAGGTCGTCATGCGCATCTTCAGCGGGAATGGCAAGCGCCGCGTCTACTGGGTGCCGATGCCCGTTCCGCGCAGCGCCAAGCTCGCGGTCGACTACCACCTGATGGACCTGGCGGTGGCTGACGCCGCGGCCGTCGTCCCTGGAGTCACCGACGTCAACATCGTCCCGCGGCTGTCGAACAACGGCCAGTACTCCGACTACCTGCCCGGCCTCAACGGGCAGACGATCCTCGCCCGTACCCAGGACGGCATCCACCTGAGCACCGACGGGGCCAACCTGGCGGCCAGCGCTCGTCCTGGCCGCGATGAACAAGGACTGGCATCTGACTCCCTGATCTCGACCTCCCGATCGTGGAGCGTGGGTCAGGGCGTGCGGTCAGGGAGAGAGCCGGTACGCCAAGAACGCGAGCGAGAGCGGGTAGCGGTAGTCGATCGCGGCGTGGGTGCCCTCGAAGAGTTCGAAGTGCACGGTCCCGTCGTCCTCGCCGACCCCGATCTTCGCCAGCTCACGGCGAAACGCCTCGGCGCCGAGGTCGAGCCACCAGTCGTCGCTGCGGCCGGCGTCGATCCAGATCGCGCGGCAGCGGCGGAGGGCATCAGCATGCCCGGCGACCATCCGCACCGGGTCCCACTGCAGCCAGCGTTGCCAGACGTCATCGCGCAGCAGGCCCGTCGTGATGTCGAACGGCAGCGTCACGGTGGCGTCGGGCTCGGCACTGAACGCCGCGGCGCAGCCATACACCATGACCAGCGAGCCGTCGTCGGGCCGTGACATCGCCTGCCCGACGCGCGCCCGGGCCCAGAAGTCCTCCCAGAACTTCTCGTAGGAGCCCTCGTAGCGGTCCCGCAGCGCGCGAGCGGCGCGCAGGAATTCGGGGATGTAGCACCCCTCGTAGAGGTTGTCGCCGGCGTGAGTCGCCAGCCCCCCGAACAGGTCAGGGCGCAGCATCCCGAAGATCATCGCGCCGAAACCGCCGCTGGACTTGCCACTCACCCCGCGATGCCCAGCCGAGGCCAGAGTGCGGTAATTCGCGTCGACCCACGGCACGATCTCGTCGCAGATGTAGGTCTGGTAGCGCCCGGTGCCGGGTGAATCGACGAACTGGCTGCCGCCGTAAGCAGTCCAGGCATCGACGAGAACGACGATGCACGGCGGTGCGTCGCCGCGCTGGAACATGGCATCGGCGCTCTCGATGTAGGTGGAGCGGAACGCGGGGCGGTTGGACCACATCCCGAGCGAACCGCTGTAGCCCTGCAGCACGTACACCGAGGGGTAGCGCTTGTCGGGGTTCTCGTCGTAGCCGGGCGGCAGGTAGACCGAGAGCGGACGCTCGGCCGGATCACCGAGCGGATTTCCGACCAGCACGGTGCTGGTGAAGGTCGACGTCTCGAGGCGTCCGGCCAAAGGGGATGCCCAGGGCTGAAGCGGCGCCGCTACCACATCGGAGCGCGGCGGGACATGGCGCTCGGGGCTCGTCACGAGCCGTCCAGGGAGTGCGACGCCAGGAAACCCAGCACGTCCGAGCGCGTCACGATGCCGAGCGGACGCCCGCCGTCGTGCACCAGCACCGCCGATGAGTGCTCCAGGACCGGCATCACCGCCGAGACCGGCTCGCCTATCCCTGCCGTCGGCAGCGGCGGTGAAAGGTGGGCCGAGATCGGCGCACCGAGCGCCGAGGGATCCCGGAAAACGGCATCGAGCAGTTCGCGTTCGGCGACCGCGCCGACCACTTCAGCGGCCATGACCGGCGGCTCCTCCTTCACGACGGGCAACTGCGAGACGCCGTACTCCCGGAGCACGGCGATGGCTGCCCCCACCGTCTCGTCGGGGTGGACGTGCACCAGGTCGGGCAGTTCATCGCCCTTGCGCGCCAGCACATCGCCCAGCGTCGCCTCGTCACCGGTTCCGCTCAAGAACCCGTAGCGGCTCATCCAGTCGTCGTTGAAGATCTTCGACAGGTAGCCGCGTCCGGAGTCGGGCAGCAGGACGACGACCATGCCGTCCGGCGGCGACGTACTTGCGACGCGCAGGGCAGCCACGGCCGCGAGCCCGCACGATCCGCCGACGAGCAGGGCTTCCTCGCGGGCGAGCCGGCGCGTCATCACGAATGATTCCCGGTCGCTGACAGCCTCGACGCGATCAGGGACGGCAGGGTCGAAGGTCGCCGGCCAGATGTCCTCGCCGACGCCTTCGACCAGGTACGGACGGCCGGTGCCGCCGGAATAGACCGAGCCCTGCGGGTCGGCCCCGACCACCGTCACGCGTCCCCCGCTGACCTCCTTGAGGTACTTGCCGGTGCCGGAGATGGTGCCGCCGGTGCCGATCCCGGCGACGAACGCGGTGATCCGTCCGCCGGTCTGCTCCCACAGCTCAGGACCGGTGCCCAGGTAGTGCGCGAGCGGGTTGTTGGGGTTGGAGTACTGGTCGGGACTCCACGCACCCGGGGTCGCCGCGACCTGCTGGCGCGCCACCGAGTAATACGAGCGGGGATCGTCCGGGGCGACGGCGGTCGGGCAGACCAGCACCTCGGCGCCGTACGCGCGAAGGACGTCGACCTTCTCGGAGCTGATCTTGTCGGGCATGGTGAAGACGCAGTGATACCCCCGCTGGGCAGCCACGATCGCCAGCCCGACGCCTGTGTTTCCGCTGGTCGGCTCCACGATCGTGCCACCGGGCTTCAGCAGGCCGTCGCGCTCGGCGGCCTCGATCATGATCTGGGCGATGCGGTCCTTCACCGAGCCGCCCGGGTTCAGGTACTCGAGCTTGGCGTAGACCGGGCAGGCGATCCCCTCGGTGACCTTGCGCAGGCGCACCAGCGGCGTACCCCCCACCAGTTCCGCCAGCGAATCGACGACTGCGGCCACCTCGGATCCACCTCCGTCCGGTCGCGCCCGTGACCCGGGGGTCCGGCAGTGCCGAGCGTACGAGACCCGACCGCTTGCCCACGGGCAGCAAACGCCGATGGAGGCGTGTGAGCGCGCTGGACCTGCGGCTGCTCGGCCGCCTGGGAGGCGCCGGCCTGCTGGCCGGTGCCGTAGCGCTCTTCGCCCTGATGGGGCTGCCGCACTGGGACACGCCGGGCTCTCCGGTCACGATCGCCGTCTCCATCGGCGCTGCCATCGGCGGTCTGGCTGCCCTGCGCGCCCGCTGGAGCGAGGACGCCACCCGCGCCGGCATGGTGCTCACCGCCGGTGCCTATCTCGCCCTCGGTGTCTGCGGCCTGGCCGGCGGATCATCGGCGGCCTACGGACCGCTCTTCGTCGTCGTCGCTGCCTGGTGCGGCCTCGCGCTCGGCCCGTCCTACACGTTGAAGCTCGCGCCACTCGCCCTCGCCTGCGCCACGGTTCCGGCCTGGGCCGGACGCCCCGGCGGCGCGCTGACCGGCATCGGGGCCATCGTCGTGGCCACCGTCACCGGCGAGATCTTCGCCCGCCTCGCCGACCGGGTCCGCCGTGACGCCCGCCGTGACGCGCTACGCACCCGCGCCCTGGAGCGGCTGACCGCCGGCCAGCTCGAACTGGCCCGGGCGACCAACGCTCGCCAGGCTGCCCGCATCGCGGCCACCGTCGCCCGCGACATCCTCGACGCCGACACCACATCCGTCACGCTCGACCGCGACGGCGTCCGGATCGTGATGTCCGCCGAGCCGGGCCTGCCGGGCGAGCCGCAGACCTGCGAACCCGACTGCATTCCGCTCGAGGTGCCGCTGAACGGCCGGGGCGGCGTCGGCGTCCGCGGCGTCCTCACCGCACACCCGCGTCCCGGCGAGCGCCTCGATCCGTTCGGCCAGACACTGCTGACCAGCCTCGCCGCCGCCACCAGCGCTGCTCTGGAAAGCGTCGCCCTGAACTCACGGCTGCGGGTACGCGCCGAGGTCGACCCGCTGAC
Organism: uncultured Actinomycetota bacterium; assembly: GCA_963731205.1. Taxonomy (GTDB): domain Bacteria; phylum Actinomycetota; class Actinomycetes; order Frankiales; family Frankiaceae; genus DATAZK01. Next base: position 359,287 of record CAVSUJ010000002.1, read on the forward strand.
CGGCCTGGGCAACCGTCGCCGGCTCGACACCGCGCTGACGAAGCTGCAGCCGGGCGACGTCGTCATCGCCATCGACCTCGACAACTTCAAGTCGGTGAACGACACCCTCGGTCACGACGTCGGCGATGAGGTGCTGCGCTCCTTCGGTCGCCATCTGACCGCGCTGACCCGCTCCGGAGAGCTCGCGATCCGGACCGGGGGCGAGGAATTCCTACTGATCATCAGCGGTAGTGACGCAAACCACCGGACCGCTGCCACGCTCCTGGGCCGCCTCGCCTCCGACTGGTGGGCCCGCTCGCCGCTGACCACCTTCAGCGCGGGCGCCGTCGCGCACCGGGGCGGCGACCCCGCTGCCACCATCAAGCTCGCAGATCAGGCTCTCTACCAGGCCAAACGGCGCGGCCGCGCGGCCGGCTGGCTCCTCGCGGGAGACCCCCTGATGCCCGACGGGCCGTCGCTCGGACGCCTGATCCCCTTCCCTGGCGAGCCGTTCCCCCGCCAGGCCAAGCTCTCCGACGTCATCCTCCCGCAGCCCGTTCGATAGGGCGGCGCAGAGCGCCCGCGCGCACGTAGGCTTCCGTCAGAAGCTCGTACCTACTGACGAGTAGCTTGCTGGATGCGCTTGCTAGATGCGGAGGAATTCTCATGCCCGAGGCTGTCATCGTTGCCACTGCCCGGTCGCCCATCGGACGCGCCTTCAAGGGTTCGCTGAAGGATCTTCGCCCGGACGATCTCACCGCCACCGTCGTCCGCGCCGCCCTGGACAAGGTCCCGCAGCTCGACCCCAACGACGTCAACGACCTGCTGCTCGGCTGCGGCCTTCCCGGCGGCGAGCAGGGCTTCAACATGGCCCGCGTGGTAGCGGTGCTGCTCGGCTATGACTCGATTCCCGGCACCACGGTCACCCGCTACTGCTCCTCCTCGCTGCAGACCACCCGGATGGCGCTGCACGCCATCAAGGCCGGCGAGGGAGACGTCTTCATCTCCGCCGGTGTCGAGATGGTCAGCCGCTACGCCAAGGGCAGCAGCGATTCCCTCCCCGACACGATGAACCCGCTCTTCGCCGAGGCCACCGAGGCCGCAGTCGAGCAGGCGGCGAACGAGGCGCCGTGGATCGACCCCCGCGATTCGGGCAAGCTGCCCGACGTCTACATCGCGATGGGCCAGACCGCGGAAAACGTCGCTCAGCTCAAGGGTGTTTCGCGGGCGGAGCAGGACGAGTTCGGCGTGCGCTCGCAGAACCTCGCGGAGAAGGCCATCGCCGACGGCTTCTGGGAGCGCGAGATCACCCCGATCACGCTGCCCGACGGCAGCGTCGTCGCCAAGGATGACGGCCCGCGCGCCGGCGTCACCCTCGAGGGCATCTCCGCACTCAAGCCCGTTTTTCGCCCCAACGGCACCGTGACCGCCGGCAACTGCTGCCCGCTCAACGACGGCGCCGCGGCCGTGATCGTCATGAGCGACACCAAGGCCCGCGAGCTCGGCCTCACCCCGCTCGCCCGGGTCGTCAGCACCGGCGTCAGCGGCCTGTCACCCGAGCTCATGGGCCTCGGTCCGATCGAGGCGTCGCGCCGCGCACTGGCCATCGCGGGCATGAGCATCAACGACATCGACCTCGTCGAGATCAACGAGGCGTTTGCCGCCCAGGTCATCCCGAGCTACCGCGAGTTGGGCATCGACATCGACAAGCTCAACGTCCACGGCGGTGCGATCGCCGTCGGCCACCCATTCGGCATGACCGGCGCGCGTATCACCGGCACCCTGTTGAACGGGCTCACCACGCGCGATGCCACCTTCGGCCTCGAGACGATGTGCGTCGGCGGCGGTCAGGGCATGGCGATGGTGCTGGAGCGCCTCTCCTAGCTCCAGGGCACTCAGAGCGTCGAAAGGAAGCGCTCGACCGCTGCCACTCCAGCCTCGGTTTGGGTGGCAGCGTCGGGCGCTTCCTGCAGTTCCCGGCCGAGCACCATCAGCTGGTCGGCGATGGCATGGGGCTCCACGACGGGCGGCGGATCGCCCGGCGCACCGTTGCCCGCCAGTCGTCCCAGGAGGGCGAGCGTCACCGCCAATTCGTGAGCCGAGTCGGCCCGCGGGCGACCGTCGGAGCCCCGGCTCGACCACCGCGCGGACGACCAGCGCCGGACCCTTGCGTCCAGGCGCCGCAGCGAATTGGTAAGTGGGTCGACGCCGGACACGGGGGCACGGTACGGCGCGCACCCGTGAAAACCCCGGGTCATACGCGGTTGACCGGGACCTTTGTCCCAGATCGTTGATGTGCCCCTCACGAACACTTGTCCTGGACGCCTCCGTACGTCACCCTGTTGGACATGTACCGCTGACGGTCCAGTCCTAGGAGGCGCGCATGTCCGTTCATCACTCGGCGCAGACCCATCAGACGTTGATCTCGCGGATGCCCGAGGTGACCGGACAGCCAATATCCGAGTGGCTGGAATGTCTGGACTGCGGTCCCAGCCTGATGCGCTTCGAGGAGCGGGTCATCTGGCTGCGCGACGAGCACAGCATCCCCCACGGCTACGCGTCGGCGATCGTCCACGAGCAGGACCTGCGCCGCGGCGCGCTCCGCACGCTCTAGTCGCGGGTGGATCTCGACGCCGCTCGGGCGTACATCCGCGAGCATCACCATGGCGTGCTGGGCACCTTGCGCCAGGACGGCAGCCCGCAGCTGACCCCGGTGTCGGTCGGTGTCGATGATGCCGGACTGGTCGTGATCAGCTCGCGGGAGACCGCGTTCAAGGTCAAGCACATCCGGCGTACGGGACGCGCCTACGTCTGCGTGATGCCGGACAGCTTCTTCGGCGAGTGGATCTACATCGAGGGCCCAGCGACCATTCAGTCGTTACCTGATGCGATGGACGGTCTGGTCGCGTACTACCGCAGCCTCTCCGGCGAACATCCCGACTGGGACGACTACCGCGCAGCCATGGTGAAGGACCAGCGCTGCCTGATCCGTATCGACCCCGACCGGGCGGGGCCCGACAAGCACGGCTGATCCGCGATGCATTTTCTCGATTCCGGGCACGTTCAAAGCACGGAATCAAGGAGGTGCAGTACTCGTGAAGATCGGCTACACGATGATGTGCGAGCAGCGCGGGCCTCGCGAGCTGGTGGACGACGTCGTCCTCGCCGAGCAGGCCGGGTTCGACTTCTCCGTCATCAGCGACCACTTCTCGCCCTGGCTCGAGGCACAGGGGCACTCGCCGTACGCCTGGTCAGTCCTGGGCGCGGCGGCAGCCAAGACCGAGCGGATCGGGCTGATGACCTACGTCACCTGCCCCACCTTCCGCTACCACCCGGCGATCGTCGCGCAGAAGGCGGCGACGGTCGCCCTGCTGTCCGAGGGCCGCTTCCGGCTGGGCCTCGGAGCCGGCGAGAACCTGAACGAGCACGTCATCGGCGGCGGCTGGCCCGGCGTTGACGTCCGCCACGAGAAGCTCGTCGAAGCCGTGGAGATCATCCGGGCGCTGTGGGATGGCGGCTTCGTCAACTACACCGGCAAGCACTTCGAGGTCGCCTCGGCCAAGGTGTACGACCTCCCCGAATCGCCGATACCGCTGGGCATTGCGGTCTCCGGTCCGCAGTCGTGCGCTCTGGCCGGCGAGCACGCCGACATCGGTGTCGCCGTCGAACCGGAAGCCGAACTGGTCCGGCTGTTCGCGGATGCCGGCGGCGGCGGAAAGCCGATGGTGGGCCAGGCAGGCTGCTGCTACGGCCCCGATGCCGGACGCGCCCTGTCCCTCGCCCACGAGCAGTTCCGCTGGTTCGCCGGCGGCTGGAAGGTCAACGCCGAGCTACCCGGGCCGTCAGCCTTCGATGCCGCGTCCCAATTCGTCCGCGAGCAGGACCTGGGCGAGCAGCTCCCACACGGACCCGAAGTCGACAGCTACGTGAAAAGCGCCCAGGAGTTCGCCGACGCCGGCTTCACGGAACTCGCCTTCGTCCAGGTCGGGCCCGATCAGGCCGCCTTCTGCGAATGGTTCGCGAGCACCTTGCGTCCCGCGCTCGAGCAGGCAGGGCTGACCGGGTAGCCGCTAGTTACGCAGCTTGGAGAGCAGGCGCAGCAGCTCCAGGTAGACCCAGACGAAGCCGACGAGCAGACCGTAGGAGGCGCGCCACGCTTCGCTGCGCGGTGCGCCGGCGGCGATGGCCCGCTCGATGTAAGTCGAAGTCGAGGATGAACTGCAGGCTGGCGACCACGAGCACGGCCAGGCTGAAGATGATCCCGATCGGCGAGGACGAGTTGATGATCGGCAGGTGGCTGCCCGTGGTGAGCCGCACGACCAGGTCGATGAGGCCGATCGCCACGACGCCCATCAGCGTCGAGTAGACGATCTTGCGCATCCGCGGGGTGGCCCGCAGCCGGCCGCTGCGGTACAGGCCCAGCATGACGATGAAGATCACGCCGGTGCCGAGCAGCGCCTGCAGCACGATGCCGTGGTACGCGTCCTCGTAGAACCGGCTGATCAGGCCGATCGCGAGGCCCTCGAGCAGGGCGAAGACCACCACCAGCGGCGGCCGGATCACCCGGCTGAAGGCGATCACGAACGAGAGCGCGAGCGCGGCGAGCCCGGCGGCGATCCCGATGCCGGGGTTGTTCGGCGCGATGCCCCAGCCGACGGCGGCGGCCGCGCCGAGGAGCGCGAACAGGCCCAGCGTGTGGATGACGACGTCGTCGATCGTGAGCGCGCGACGGCGCCCGGTACATCTGGGCGAGCTGCTCCGGCGTGGCATCCGGCGGCGGTGCAACGACGGGCTCGGTGGCGAACTTCTGCCGGAACGCCGGATTGGACGACCTCAACTGGGCCATGGAGGCCGAGCTCCTTCCACAGGTGCTGGTCCGGAACGCTTCCGGACCTGCCGCGTCGCGCTGACACGCTCACTCATTGAAACGTAAAGCCCGACGTCACCGTTCCTTTTCGGCTTCTTGGCTCCTCGCGGCGCGCTGCCGGCAAGATCGCCGCCCGTAAGCTCGCTGGCATGCCGGATGGCGCCGAACCGGTTCCCCCTCCGCCCACCCAGTGGCTTTCCGGCGCCGAGCAGGCGGCCTGGAGGACGTCCCTGTCGGCCGTGCAGCTCCTGAACTCCGCGGTCGACAACCAGCTGCAACGCGACAGCGGGCTCTCCCACGCCGATTACGAGATCCTGGTGCGGCTGTCCGAGGAGCCGGAGCACGCGCTGCGGATGAGCGAGCTCGCTGACCGGGCGCTCTTCTCCCGCAGCCGGCTCTCCCACGCGGTCGGCCGACTGGAGAAGTCCGGCCTGGTGCGCCGCGAGCCGTATCCGGATGACCGCCGCGGGCTCTGTGCCGTCCTCACCGAGCGCGGTCTTCAAACCCTGGAAGCCGCCGCGCCGGGACACGTCGCAGACAGTGCGCCGGGCACTCTTCGAGCAACTCACCGACCAGCAGATCGAGCAGCTCACGGCCATCGCGCAGGCGGTCATCGCCGCTGTCAGTGCACCGCCGGCTGCTGGATAGGGTGACCAGCTGTGCTTGCCGAGGTGACCGCGCTGCGCTACGTCACCCCGCTGCGCGAGGGCGGTTCGCTGCCGGGCGTGATGGAGGGCGACGACGACGGCACCTACGTCGTCAAGTTCACCGGCGCCGGCCAGGGTCCGCGCACGCTCGTCGCCGAGGTGATCTGCGCTCACCTCTTGCGTGCGCTGGAGCTTCCGGTGCCCGATCTCGTGACGATCGACATCGATCCGGCGCTGTCGATCGGCGAGCCCGACGAGGAGGTGCAGGATCTGCTGCGGGCGAGCCCGGGCCGCAACCTCGGCATGGACTTCCTGCCCGGCGCGCTCGACCTGGACGTGCGCGCCTTTCCGGTCGACCCGGCGCTCGCCGGGCGGATCCTGTGGTTCGACGCGCTCGTGGCCAACATGGACCGCTCGTGGCGCAATCCGAACATGCTGAGCTGGCACGGCCGCCCGTACCTCATCGACCACGGCGCGACGCTCACCTTCGCCCACCACTGGCCCGGCGCCGAGGCCTGGATCGGGCGTGAATACAACGCCCGCGAGCACGCGCTGATCGCCGGCCATCCGGAGGTGGCGGAGGCCGACGAAGCTCTCGCCCCGCTCGTCACGGAGGATCTTGGTGACGATGGCGGTCGCTGAAGCACCCGACGAGTGGCTCGTCGATCCGATCACCCGCGACGCGTTCGGCGGGCTACCGGAGTTGCGCGCGGCGTACGTGCAGCAGATCGTGCGGCGACTGCAGGCGCGGTCGCAATGGCTTCCCGCGCTCATCGAAAGCGTGCCGCAGTGAGCGGGCCCCGGCAGGTGTTCGAGTACGCGGTGCTTCAGGTGGTGCCGCGGGTCGAGCGGGGTGAGCGGTTCAACGCCGCCGTCGTCCTCTACTGCCGGCAGCTGGACTATCTGGCGATCCGCGCCGAACTCGACATCTCACGTCTGCACGCACTCGATCCCGCCGCCGATCCGGAGCCGATTCGTCAGGCGCTGCAAGCGTCGACGCAAGCGTGCGCGGCCGCGGCCGAGGCGGGACGCGACGCGCGGGGGCAGTTCTTCCGCTGGCTGACGGCACCGCGCAGCACCGTCATCCAGCCCGGCCCCGTTCACACCGGGCTCACCGATGACCCGGCGGCCGAGCACGAGCGGCTGGTGCGAGTGCTGGTGCGTCCGGTCAGCGGCGAGAGCTCCGGCCATGGCCTCGGCTGACGACGTTCGCGCGCTTGCGCTCGAACTGCCTCGCAGCTATCAGGTCGAGGTGCGCGGGGTCGAGAAGTTCCGCGTCGGGCGGCTCGTCTGGCTCGCCTTCTCGGCCGACGACTCGATCGCGGGCCTGGCGTTTCCGAAGGAGGAGCGCGACGGGGTGATCGCCGCGGAACCCGAAAAGTTCATGTATCCCAGCACATCTGACCTTCGCTACAACTGGATCCACGTCCGCCTCGCCGCACTCCCCGACGAAGAGATGCGCGAACTCGTCGTTGACGCCTGGCGCATGTGCGTCCCCAAGCGTGTCGCCGCCCAGATCGAGCCCCGGCTACCCCAGATCCTCGCGGGAGACCACGGTGCCCTGATGGAAGAGGATCTTCCAGCCGGCCTCCGAGCTGCCTTGCCAGACCGTGAGTCGCCGGGTCAGCCGGGCGCCGTCTCCTAGCGTGTAGGTCAGCAGGTACGTCTGCGGCGCGATCTCACGCACCTGGGCATCGCTGATCGCAGAACGTCCCGGTCTCGTCGCCTCGGAAGCGTTCGGCGAGGGTCCGCCAGACGAACTCGCGGTCGTAAACCCGGCCCGAAGCTCCGATCTCCCAGAAGTCCGGCGCCGTCTCGCGTTCGAAGCTCTCCCGGTCGTGGACCAGCTCGCGGTGATGAAAGATCGGCTCGCGCGCGATCAACTCGGCCAGCACCCCGCGCAGCCGCTCTGCGGTGGCGAGATCGGATTCCATATCGCCTTGTTCACCTCCCAGCGACCGAGGCCGCACCCAACTCGCGGTTTGCGCGGCCGGCACCGGCGTGTCACCGCGGAAACCGCGAGGCCCACGCGGATGGGCTCTGGTGCCCCCGGTGGGGGTCGAACCCACACTGGAGCGGGTTTAAGCCGCTTCCCTCTGCCGATTGGGGTACGGGGGCCAGTACTTCGAAACCGCGTCTCAGCATCACAGATAACGCTTGCGAGGATGCACCGCCTGCGCGCCGACGACCCGATCGAGGAAGAGCAGCCCGTCCAGGTGATCCAGCTCGTGGCCGAAAGCCCGGGCCTCGAACGCGTTCGCCTCGATGACGCGCTCGCGGGGAACCGGGCCCGGGACCATCCCCCGCACGACGATGGTGGACGGGCGGCCGACGTCACCCGTGAAGTCCGGCACCGACATGCAGCCCTCGCGTCCCTTGCGCAGCTCACCCGCTTCGACGACCACCGGGTTGGCGAGCACCACGAGCCCGGCGCAGCTGCGTGCCTTCGGGTGGTCGGTGACGTCGAGCACGAACAGCCGCACCGGCTCGCCGAGCTGAGGCGCCGCCAGCCCGACGCAACCGGGCGATGCCCGCATCGTCTCGACCAGATCGATCGCGACGGCCATGACCTCCGGATCGTCGGGATCCACCAGCGCGGTGGGACGTGACAGCACCGGATCCGGGGCGCGCAAGACGGGCCTGAGCATCGGTCGGCGGGGTCAGAGCAGGTCGGAATCGGCGGGACGAAGGCGGGCGTCGACGCCGAGCTCGGCTCCGATCGACGCGAGCACGCGGGTGAGCGGCTCCGGGTCTGCCGTCAGGTCGATCTCCGCGACGAGCACGTAGAGGTCGCCCGCGAGCCGGGTCGACAGATCGGTGATGTTGCCGCCGGCCTCAGCGATCGCCTCGGCTACCCGGTGGACGATGCCCGGCCGGTCCGCCCCGTGGACGCTGATCACGTAGGACTGAGCCGCGGTCTGCTGTTCCTGGGCCGCCACCTCGCGTACCGAGATCAGCAGCTCGTGGTCGCGACCGACGGGCTCGAGCTCGGCGCGTACCGACTCGGCGCTGCCGGGAACGTCGACCACCAGCGTCATGGCGAACTGGCCGCTCAGCTGATGCATCGAGGCGTCTTCGAGGTTGCCCGATCGGGCCAGCAGCACCCGGGTCAGGGCGGCGACGACGCCGGGACGGTCAGGGCCCAGGGCAGCGACCGCGAGCAGGGGCACGGTGAGAGCTTGCCAGACGTCCTGGCAGAAGCGGGGTGACTCAGCCCGCGCGATCCACGGGAGCTGCGGCGGCGCGGAAATCGGCCTGCGGATCCTGGAACGCGCCGAGCGAGACGATCTCGCGGCGGAAGAACAGCGCGATGGTCCAGTCGGTCAGCACCCGGACCTTCCGATTCAACGTGGGCACCCGGGCGACGTGGTAGGTCCGGTGAGCGAACCAAGCGGGGAAACCGCGCAGCCTGATCCCGTAGATCTCGGCAACGCCCTTGTAGAGCCCGAGCGAGGCGACCGATCCGGCATAGGCGTGCTCGTACGCGACCAGCGGCTCGCCGCGCATCTCGGCGAGGATGTTCTGCGCCAGCCGCTTCGCCTGCCGGACGGCGTGCTGGGCTGAGGGGCCGGTCGTCGCGTCGCCGCCCACCGACAGGTCGGGCACCGCGGCGCTGTCACCCGAGGCCCAAGCCCCAGGAACTCCCTTCACCTGCAAGAACGGGGTGCAGATGACGCGCTTGCGGTCATCGAGCGGCAGATCGGTGGATTCGAGCATCGGGTTGGCGCGCACCCCGGCGGTCCACACCAGGGTCTCGGCGTCGAACTCGTCGCCGTCGTCGAGCACGATGTGTCCGCCGACGGCCGACGTCAGCCGGGTGTTGCGCCGGACCTCGATCCCGCGCTGGGTGAGCTGCATCGCCGTGTACTCGCCCATCGCGGGCGACACCTCCGGCAGGATGCGCCCGCTCGCTTCGACCAGCACCCAGCGCATCTCGTCGTGGCCGAGGTTGGGGTAGAACTTGCAGGCGTCGCGCGCCATGTCTTCCAGCTCCGCCATCGCCTCGATACCTGCGTAACCGCCGCCGACGAAGACGAACGTGAGCGCCCGCCGCCGCAGCGCGGGATCGGTGCTGGAGGAGGCCGCGTCCATCCGCTCCAGGACGTGGTTACGCAAGTAGATCGCTTCGGCGACGGACTTGAAGCCGATGCCCTGCTCATGCAGCCCGGGGATCGGCAGCGTGCGGGCTATCGAGCCGGGGCAGACGACGACGGTGTCGTACGCCAACTCCCGGCTGGGGCCCTCCAGCGGAGCGAGCACAGCGACCCGCGAGGCGTGGTCGATCTTCACGATGCGGCCGTTGATGATCTCGCACTTGTTGAGCACCCGGCGAAGCGGCGCGATGACGTGGCGCGGTTCGAGGTTGCCCGACCCGGCCTCCGGCAGGAACGGCTGGTAGGTCATGTAGGACTTGGGATCGACGACGGTGATCTTGGCTTCGCCTGGCTTGAGCCGGCGCTGCAGATGCATCGCCACGTAGAGCCCGACGTATCCCCCGCCGACGACGAGGATCCGGGGCGGGACGCCGCTCACGATCGGCCCGGTACGAGGTTCGCTGCGCGTCCGACCACGTCGTCGATCATCGCAGTGGTGAGCTTGCCCGTGAAGGTGTTTTGCTGGCTGGGGTGATAGCACCCGAGCACGGTGAGGCCGTCGATCTCGACGTAGGCGCCGTGGCCGAACACCGGCCGGGGACGCGGGACCGTAAAGCCGCAGGCGGCCAGTGCGGGCCAGAGCGCGTTCCAGGCGAACGCACCGAGGACGAGCACGCCGCGCAGTGTCGGTGCTAGCAGTTGCAGGTCGCGCACCAGCCAAGGCCGGCAGGCGTCGCGCTCGGGCGGGGTGGGCTTGTTGTCGGGCGGGGCGCAGTGGACCGCGGCGAGGATCCGGGTGCCGAACAGCCGCTGGTCGTCATCGGCCGACACCGACGTCGGGATCGCGGCGAGGCCGGCCCGGTAGAGGGCGCCGAAAAGCCAGTCGCCGCTGCGATCTCCGGTGAAGATGCGGCCGGTCCGGTTGCCGCCGTGAGCCGCCGGTGCGAGTCCGAGAATGGCCAACGCGGCATCGCCTGGACCCCACGAGGGCACCGGACGTCCCCAGTACAGCTGGTCGGCGAACGCGGCCCGTTTGGTCTGGGCGACCTGCTCGCGCCAGGCGACCAGACGCGGGCACGCCCGGCAGCCGGCCACGGCCGTGTCGAGCTCATCGGTGGTGCGGCAGCCGGCCGCTGCCCGGGCGACGCCGGCCGCGTCGGGCTGAGCGGTCAAGGCCGGCCGAGGGAAAGCGTGATCCCGTCGAGGATGTCGTGCTCGCTGGCGACCATCCCGCCGGTGCCGGTCGCACGGACCACCTCGCGCAGGATGAGCGCTCCGGCGACGATGACATCCACCCGGCCGGGATGCATCGGGCCGAGCGCGGCGCGGTGAGCCGCGTCCATGCCGGCGAGTTCGTCGTAGATGCGCTCGACGTCGGCCGCGCTGATGGACGACAGGTGGATGCGGTCGGGGTCGTACGCGGGCAGTCCGAGCGCCAGGGCCGTCACGGTGGTCGCGGTGCCGGCCACCGCCACCAGGGTGCGGGCGGCAGCCAGGTCGACCGTGCGCCGGACGTCAGCGATGGCCGCGGCGATGTCGGCCTCCGCGGCCTGCAGTTCGCCGGGCGACGGCGGGTCACTGTGGAGGTGCCGCTCGGTCATCCGCACGCAGCCGATGTCGACGGAGCGGCTCGCCGCCGGGCCGTCGGGCCCGCCGAGGATGAACTCCGTCGAGCCGCCGCCGATGTCGACGACGAGATACGGATGTCCGAGGTCCGGCCGGCTCCGCAGATCGCCGGTCGCGCCGACGAAGCTCAGGGCCGCCTCCTGCTCGCCGGTGATCACTTCCGGGTCGACGCCGAGGATGTCCCGGACACCGCCGGTGAAGTCGTCGCGGTTGCGGGCGTCGCGCGTGGCACTGGTGGCGACCATGCGCACCCGCTCGGCACCGAGCTCGCGGCAGCGGCTCGCGTACTCCCGCAGGACGCCGAAGGTGCGCTCCAGAGCCGCCGCCGAGAGCTCACCCGTACGGTCGACACCCTCGCCGAGGCGTACCACCTGCATGTCGCGGACGACGTCACGCAGGGTCCCGTCCGGCTGCAGGTCGGCGACGAGGAGGCGCAAGGAATTCGTCCCGCAGTCCAGGCCGGCGACCCGCGTCACCTGGCTGCCCTCATGCGCTCACGCAGGGACCGGCGCGTCCCCAGTCCGGCATCAGCGCGAGCGCCTCGTCACCGAACGGGTTGACGCCAGGGCCGACCGCGAGGCTGTGGCCGACCAGCACGTGCAGGCATTTCACCCGTCCCGGCATCCCTCCGGCCGTCGGTGCTCCTGGCAGCACGCCCAGCGCGTCACGCCGCCGCAGGTAGTCCTCGGTGGCTGCCTGGTATCTCGCCGCCAGCTCCGGATCGGTCCGCAGCCGCTCGGTCATCTCGCGCATGAGGCCCGACGCTTCGAGCCGCCCGATCTCCTTCGATGCCTTCGGGCAGGTCAGGTAGAAGAGCGTCGGGAACGGGGTGCCGTCGGGCAGCCGGGGTGAGGTCTCGATGACGTCGACCAGCCCGCAGGTACACGTGTGGGCCACCTGCCTGATCGCCCGCGGGGGACGTCCGAGCTGAGCCTCGACGACGGCTTTGACCCGGGGATCGAGCGGCGGCGCCGGCTGCTGGGCCGGTTCGCTCACTTTCCGGATTCTACGGTGCTGCGGTAGAGCTGGGAGTACCACGGCTGGGTGGTGTGGCCAGGCAGGACGGGGGTGCGTACCGCGCCGGCCTGCTGTTTGGTGATCTTCGCCGGCAACGGCGGCTGCAGCTGGAACACCAGGTCGCCGGGGCGCTTCATGTGCAGCCGGATCCGGGCCTGCTGCTCGATGTAGGCGGGGTCGGCATCCTGGCGCCCGCTGAGTTTCATCGCCGAGACGGTGGCCTTGTCCTTCGCGACCTGCGCGGCCAGCTGGTTGATCTGGCGGTGCTCGGAGAGGTACTCGCGCAGCGGATAGGCCAGGGTCAGCACCACGGCACAGAGCGCGAGCCCGAGCAGTGCGGCCCGGGTGGTGAGGGTGAGGCCGCCGCCGTGAGCTCGCGCGTAGCCGCGGACACTGCGCGCCGGCGGGGTGACGGGACGCTTGCCCCGATTGCCCCCCGCCGCGGTGCTGCGCGCCGCCGAGGTCGGCCGCGGGCGGCCACGGGTCGGCACCGCCGCCGGCGAGGCGTAGCGGCGGCTGTTCTGCGCGTTGGAACGACGCGGCGGGGACGGCGCCGTCACGTGACTCCCTGACCGGCGCGTGGGAAGGCGCCGTGTCCGGCATAGCGCGCCGCGTCGCCGAGCAACTCCTCGATGCGCAGCAGCTGGTTGTACTTGGCGACGCGCTCGCTGCGGCTCGGGGCACCGGTCTTGATCTGCCCGCAGTCGAGGGCGACGGCCAGGTCGGCGATGGTGGTGTCCTCCGTCTCGCCCGAGCGGTGGCTCATCATCGTGCGGAAGCTCGAGCGATGAGCGAGAGCGACGGCGTCGAGGGTCTCGGTCAGCGTGCCGATCTGATTCACCTTGACCAGCAAGGCATTGGCCGAGCCCTCGCGTACGCCCCGGGCGAGGCGCTCGGGGTTGGTGACGAACAGGTCGTCACCGACGATCTGCACCCGGCCGCCGAGCGCGCTGGTGAGCGCCTGCCAGCCCGACCAGTCATCTTCGGCCAGCGGATCCTCAATCGACACAATCGGGTAATTATCGACGAGCTCGGTGTAATAGCCGAGCATCGACTCGCCCGAGCGGCTCTGTCCCTCGAAGGAGTACGTGTTGCTGTCGGCCGCGAAGAATTCGGTGGCGGCGGCGTCCAGCGCGAGCCCGATGTCCTGTCCGGGCCGGAAACCGGCGGCCTCGATGGCGACGATGATCAGGTCGAGCGCCTCGCGGTTGTGCGGCAGGTCAGGGGCGAACCCGCCCTCGTCGCCGACGGAGGTCGCCAGCCCGCGCTGCTTGAGGACCGCCTTCAACGCGTGGTACACCTCAGCACCCCAGCGCACGGCCTCCTGGAACGTCGGCGCCCCGACGGGGGCGATCATGAACTCCTGGATGTCGACGCTCGTGTCGGCGTGGGCGCCGCCGTTGAGGATGTTCATCATCGGGACCGGCAACAGATGCGCGGTGGCGCCGCCGACGTAGCGAAACAGCGGCAATCCGGCACTTTCCGCGGCCGCTCGGGCCGCTGCGAGGGAGACGCCGAGGATCGCGTTGGCTCCGATGGAGGATTTGTCAGGCGTGCCGTCGAGCTCGATCAGCTTCTGGTCCAGCAGCCGCTGCTCGCTGGCTTCGTAGCCGACGATCTCGTCGGCGATCCGGTCCTCGACCCCGGCGACGGCCTTGAGCACGCCCTTGCCGCCATAGCGGCTGCCGCCGTCGCGCAGCTCGACAGCCTCGAACGCGCCGGTGCTGGCACCGCTCGGAACCGCTGCCCGCCCGACGCTGCCGTCATCGAGGACGAGCTCGACCTCCACCGTCGGATTGCCTCGGGAGTCGAGGATCTCGCGAGCGGTGACGAGTTCGATGAAAGGCACGGGCGCTCCTAGCGTCGGTCGAGGCTGATGACGAGGCGAGACCGACGGCGCGACTGTAACGCGGGTCGGTGAGCTGCCGGCGGCGCAGCGCCGGTAGCGAACGGGTGAGCCACAGACACGGCTAGGCGCCGGCTGAGCCGGCCAGCTCGTCCCGAAATTGCAGCGCACGGCGGCGCAGAACAGCCTCTGGGTCGAGGCCGGACTGGCGGGCCAGCGTCACCGTCGCGAGCAGCAGATCGGCAAGGTTCTCCGCCGAGGCATCGCCGGCCGCCGCCTCAGCTGCGGCGGTCACCATCGCGGCCGGATCCTCGGGCGCGGTCCAGCTGCCGGCGCGAGATCCTCGCGATTGGAGCTTGGCGACGAGCGCGAGCGCGGGCAGCGCGAGCGGCACCCCGTCGGCGACGCTTCTGCCTGGTTTCTCGGCCTTCTTGATGGCGTCCCAATTGGCCTCGACGTCGGCGCTGCCGCTGACCTCGGTGTCGGCGAAGACGTGGGGATGGCGCCGCACGAGCTTGGCGACGAGACCGGCGGCGACGTCGTCGATGTCCCAGCCGCCCGGCTCCTCCGCGGCAACGCGGGCGTGGAACAGCACCTGAAGCAGCACGTCGCCGAGTTCGTCGCGCAGGCCGTCGGAGTCCTCGTCCTCCAGCGCCTGATAGGCCTCGTACGCCTCTTCCAGCAGGTAGGGCGCCAGGCTTTGGTGGGTCTGCTCCGCGTCCCACGGGCAACCCCCCGGCGAGCGCAGCCGATCCATCACGGCGACGGCTTCGAGCAGCGCCGCCCCAGGCGCCTCAGGCGCCCCCGTCATTTCTTCGTGACCGTCGAGGAGATGTCGTTCGGGGCGCCGACGATCGTCAGGTTCTTGGCGTCCCACGCACCGAAGCGTGGGTTGACCCGCACCTTGATCTTCTGCGCGGCCGCCGTGAGCTTGTTGGCGAAAGCCGTGGTGTCGCTGGAGCCGAACTTGCTCTGAAGCTTGGTGATGAGCAGCTTCTCGCGCACCACGATGTCGAGGTCGGCCTCGGCGACCCCGCCCTGCTCGGACTGGGTGATCAGCGCCTTGTCGCCGCCGGCCTGCTGCGCCTCGGAGGCGCGCTCGGTCGCCAGCTCCGCCGGCGTCGCGGTGAGGCCCTGCGCCTTGCCGATCTCCTCCAGCAGCGCGTCACGCACCAGCAGGTTGAGCACTCCGCGCTGCAGCGCCGACTGCTGATTGGCCGGCACGGCCTGACCGGTGGCGGCAAGGGCAGCGGCCGAACGTGCGGTCACGGAGGTCAGCTGGGAGGTGTCGATCTGCTGGTTGCCCACCGAGGCGGCCAGCCCGATGCGGGTCTGGCAGCTGGTGGTGAGCGGGATGGCGACGAGAGCAAGCCCCGCGATCCCGGCCCGGCTGATGAACCGCCGGCTGGCGATTGAGCGCAGTTTCACGAGCCCGAGCCTACGGGTGAGTCGCGCTGGTGGCCGACTGGACCGCCGCGGAAGCACTGGCCGCCGCAGAGATGTCGTCACCCGCGACCGCGTCCAGCAGCTCCTGGGCCCAGGCGAGCAGGGCCCTGTCACGCACGGGCGGCGAGCCCATCCGGCCGCTCGCGGTTGGCACCGGCACGAGGATCGTGCGTGTCGGTGCCTTGACGAGGGTGCCCTTGTAGAGGCGCTGCAGGCGCAGCGTCTGGGATTCGCGCAGCTCCAGCGGGGCGAAGCGGATGTAGCGGCCCTGCAGCGCAACCTCGGCAACCCCGTACCGGCGCGCATGAAGCCGGAACGCCGCGACCGCAAGCAGGTTCTCGACCGGCTGGGGCAGCGCGCCGTAGCGGTCGATGAGTTCGGCCCGCACCTCTTCCAGTTGCTCGGCGGTAGCCACCTCGGCGACCCGGCGGTACGCGTCGAGACGCAGTCGCTCGCCGGTGATGTAGTCACGCGGCAGATTGGCATCGATCGGCAGCTCGACCTTGACCTCGGCCAGCTCCTCGGGTGCCTCACCGCGGAAGTCGGCGACGGCCTCGCCGACGAGCCGGATGTACAGGTCGAAGCCGACGGCGGCGATGTGACCGCTCTGCTCACCGCCGAGCAGGTTGCCCGCGCCGCGGATCTCGAGGTCTTTCATGGCGACGGCCATGCCCGCGCCGAGATCGGTGTTGGCCGCGATCGTGGCGAGCCGGTCGTACGCGGTCTCGGTCAGCGGGCGCTGCGCGTCGTAGAGGAAGTACGCGTAAGCCCGCTCCCGGCCTCGACCGACGCGCCCCCGCAGCTGGTGGAGCTGGGAAAGCCCGAAGTTGTCGGCCCGTTCCACGATCAGCGTGTTGGCATTGGCGATGTCGAGGCCGCTCTCGACGATGGTGGTGCAGACCAGGACGTCGTACGTGCGCTCCCAGAACGCGAGCATGTGCCCTTCGAGCGTGTCCTCGTTCATCTGCCCGTGAGCAGTGGCGATGCGGGCCTCGGGCACCAACTCGCGTAAGCGCGCGGCCGCCTTCTCGATGGACTCGACCCGGTTGTGGACGTAGAAGACCTGCCCGTCTCGCAGGAGTTCGCGCCGGATCGCGGCGGCGACCTGCTTGTCCTCGTAGACGCCGACGAATGTCAGCACCGGATGGCGTTCCTCGGGCGGGGTGTCGATGGTCGACAGCTCGCGGATCCCGGTGATCGCCATCTCCAGCGTGCGCGGGATGGGGGTGGCGCTCATGGTGAGCACGTCCACCGCGGTGCGCATCTGCTTGAGCAGTTCCTTGTGCTCGACCCCGAACCGCTGCTCCTCATCGACGATGACGAGCCCGAGATCCTTGAACTTCGTGCCGGGCGAGAGGAGGCGATGCGTGCCGATGACGACGTCGACCTCACCGTTCGCCATCCCGTCGAGCGCCGCCTTCTGCTCCTTGGCGGAGTTGAAGCGGCTCATCGCCCTGACGGTGACCGGGAAGGCCGCGTAGCGCTCGGAAAACGTCGCAAAGTGCTGCTGCACCAGCAGAGTCGTGGGGACGAGGACCGCGACCTGCTTGCCGTCGGTGACGGCTTTGAACGCCGCCCGAACGGCGATCTCGGTCTTGCCGTATCCCACGTCACCACACACCAGCCGGTCCATGGGAACGGCCGATTCCATGTCGTTCTTGACCTCGTCGACGACCCGCAACTGGTCGGGCGTCTCGCGGTACGGGAAGGCATCTTCGAGTTCGCGCTGCCACGGCGAATCAGGCCCGAACGCGTGGCCGGGCGAGGCCATGCGAGCGCTGTAGAGCCGGATCAGCTCGGCGGCGATCTCCTTGACCGCCTTGCGTGCCCTGCCCTTGCGCTTGGCCCAGTCGGCGCCGCCGATCCGGTCGAGGCTCGGGCCCTCCCCACCGACGTAACGGGTGACCTGCTCCAGCTGGTCGGTGGGCACGAAAAGCTTGTCGCCGCGGGCATATTCGAGCACCAGGTAGTCGCGCGTCGCACCGGCGACCGTGCGCGCCACCATCTCGACATAACGCCCGACGCCGTGCTGGTCGTGCACCACGAGATCGCCCGGCATCAGCTGCAGCGGATCGATCCCGCGGCCGCGACGGCTCGGCATCCGGCCGCGCAGATCCTTGGTACCGACCCCACGCGTCCCCGCCAGATCCGTCTCGGTGAGCACGGCGAGCTTGAGCAGATCCGAGGTCCAGCCGGTCGTCAGGCAGCCGGTGGTGACCGTGGCGACACCGTCGTCCAGCGTGAAGCCGGGCTCGTCCGCATGCAGCCGCACACCGACGCCGGCGTCGCGCAGGACCTCGGCGATCCGCTTGGCCGGCCCGTGGCCCTCGGTGACGAGCAGCACGCGCCACCCGGAAGCCAGCCAGCCGCGTACGTCGTCGATCGCCGCCGACGTGTCGCCGCGGTAGGCGTTAGGGGCCTTGGCTGCGGCGAGGAAGCCCTCGTCCTCCAACTCGTCGGCCACCCCGTCGGGACCCACCGCGAAGGGGGTGACGGTCCACCACGGCACGCCGAGGTCGGCCGCGTGGGTACGCACCTCGCCGAACGGCTGGTAGGCCGCCGCGCCGAGGTCGATCGGCGCGCTGCCGCCCACCGACGCCGCAGACCAGGCTGCCTCCAGGAACTCCGCGGAGGTGCGAGTGAGATCCGACGCGCGGGTGCGTACCCGCTCCGGATCGGTGACGACGACATGGGCGCCGGCCGGCAGCTCGTCGATCAGCAGCACCATGTGATCGGTGAGGACCGGGGCGAACGCTTCCATGCCCTCGACGGGGCGGCCGTCGGCGAGCGAGTCGAGCATTTCCGCCAGTTCGGGATGCTCCTTGGCCAGCGCTCCGGCACGTTCCCGCACTTCGGGGGTGAGCAGCAGTTCGCGGCACGGCGGGGCAAGGACGCCGTCCGGCGCCGGGCCGAGCGAGCGCTGGTCGGTCACGGCGAAAGCGCGGATGTCCTCCACCTCGTCGCCGAAGAATTCGACCCGCAGCGGGTGCTCCTCGGTCGGCGGGAAGATGTCGAGAATCCCGCCCCGGACGGCGAATTCGCCGCGCCGCTCGACCATTTCGACGCGCGCGTAAGCCAGCCCGGCGAGCCGGCGGACCACGTCTTCCAGCTCCACCTCATCGCCAGCGCGGAGCCGGACCGGCACCAGCTCGCCGAGTCCGGTCGCCTGCGGTTGCAGGATGCTGCGCACCGGCGCGACGACGACCCGCAGCGCTCCGTCGGCGTACTCCTCCGGATGGGCGAGCCGCCGCAGCACGGCGAGGCGGCGGCCGACGGTGTCGGCGCGGGGCGAAAGCCGCTCGTGCGGAAGGGTTTCCCAGGACGGGTAGAACGCCACCGACTCGGGGCCGAGCAGGCTTCCCAACGCTTCCGCGAGGTCCTCGCCGTCGCGCCCGGTCGCCGTGACGGCCAGCACGAAACGCTCGCGGGCGAGCGCCGCCAACGCGAGCGGCCGCAATCCGGCCGGGGCGGTCAGGTCAAGGTGAGGCTGCCCCGCGCCGGCGACCCAGCGGCTGATCGCCGGGTCGGCTGCGGCCGCGTCGAGCAGGGGTGCGAGGTCGGGTGGCGGGGGCGTGACGGAAGCAGCGGAAACCGCTGTGAGTGACGTAGACATGGCGCTGCCTCCAGCCTACGGCCGTACGTCAGCGGCGGCCGGATTCGAGCAGGCCGGCCAGGTAGTCGCCGTAGCCGCTGGCGGCGAGCGGGGCGGCAAGGGCGGCGAGTTGGGCGTCGTCGATGTAGCCCTCGCGCCAGGCGATCTCTTCCAGGCAGCCGACCTTCAGGCCCTGCCGGCTCTCGATGACCTGGACGAACTGGGCGGCGTCCATGAAGGAATCGAAGGTGCCGGTGTCGAGCCAGGCGGTGCCGCGATCGAGGGTGTGGACGGCAAGCCTGCCCTCCGCGAGGTAGGCCTTGTTGACGTCGGTGATCTCGAGCTCGCCGCGGGGCGACGGCTGCAGGTTCGCGGCGATGTCGACGACCTGGTTGTCATAGAGGTAGAGCCCCGTGACGGCGTAGGGACTGGTGGGCTTGTCGGGCTTCTCCTCGATCGCGACGGCCTTCCCCTCGTCGTCGAACGTGACGACGCCGTACCGCTCCGGATCAGCGACGTGGTAGGCGAAAACCACGCCGCCGTCAGGGTCTGTCCAGCCCTTCAGCTGCTGGCCGAGACCGGCGCCGTAGAAGACGTTGTCGCCGAGGATCAGCGCCACCGGGTCGGATCCGATGAAGTCGGCGCCGAGGGTGAACGCCTGCGCCAGGCCGCCCGGATGCGGCTGGGCCAGGTAGCTGAACGAGCAGCCGAACTGGGTGCCGTCGCCCAGCAGGCGGCGGAAGGCGCCGCCGTCGTCAGGCGTGGTGATGATCAGGATCTCCCGGATCCCCGCCATGAGCAGCGTGGAGACCGGGTAGTAGATCATCGGCTTGTCGTAGAGCGGGAGCAGCTGCTTGCAGACCGCTCGCGTCACCGGGAAGAGCCGGCTACCGGTGCCCCCGGCCAGCACGATCCCCTTCATCGCGCCGTCCCGAAATCCACGGTCAGCGGGGCGAAATCGGCGAGCGGCGGGGCGGCGAGGTCCTTCGCCGACAGCACGGCCGCGTCCCCGGCGAGCGGCCAGGCGATGGCGAGGGCAGGGTCGAGTGGGGAGACCGAGGGATAGGTGATGGACGGGCTCCACAGCCCGGTCGTCAGGTAGATGTACGCGCTGGCCGGTTCGAGCACCTGGTAGGAGTTCCCGCAGCCGGTCGGGATGAGCAACGCCTTCTCGGGCGTCAGTTCGCGGCAGACGACCGTGCCGAAGCCGGGACCCTCGCGCAATTCGACGATCGCCGCGAACACGCGTCCGCACGCCACCGAGACGTATTTGTCCCAGGGCTCGGCGTGGATGCCTCGAGTCACCCCGGCGGTCGCGTTGAAGGCCACGTTCTGCTGCACGAAGTCGAGCTCCGGCAGGCCCGCGTCGCGCATCTTCTGGGCCTGCCAGTTCTCCTTGAACCAGCCCCGCTCGTCGCCGTGCACCGGGATGGTGATCTCGAGCAGCCCGTCGATCTCGGTCGGCTCGACCGCAACCCCGCTCATCTGCCCAGCACCGCATATTTGGCCTCGGCAGCGGCTTTCTGCTTGCGCCACCAGCTCTCGTGCTCGCGGTACCACTCGACCGTCGCCGCGAGCCCGGCGCCGAAGTCGCTGAAGCGTGCCTGCCACCCCAATTCGGCCCGCAGTTTCGAGGAATCCACCGCGTAGCGACGGTCGTGTCCGGGACGGTCGGACACCAGGTCGTAGTCGTCCGGCTCGCGGCCCATCGCGACCAGGAGCGTCTCGACGACCTGGCGGTTGGACGCCTCGCCGTCGGCTCCGATCAGATACGTCTCGCCGATCCGGCCGCCCTCGAGCACCGCCAGCACCGCGGAGCAGTGGTCCTCGACGTGCAGCCAGTCGCGCACGTTGAGCCCGTCGCCGTAGAGCTTGGGCCGTACGCCGTCCAGGACATTGGTGATCTGACGCGGGATGAACTTCTCCACGTGCTGCCACGGGCCGTAGTTGTTGGAGCAGTTGGAGATCGTCGCCTCCACCTTGAACGAGCGCACCCAGGCGCCGACCAGCAGATCGGAGCCCGCCTTCGTGGCCGAATAGGGGCTCGACGGGTGGTAGGGCGTGGACTCGTCGAAGCGGGCCGGGTCGTTGAGCGCGAGATCGCCGAAGACCTCGTCGGTCGAGATGTGGTGGTAGCGCTTGCCCCGCCGGCGTACCGCTTCCAGCAGCGTGAAGGTGCCGACCAGGTTCGTCGTCACGAACGGCGACGGGTCGTCCAGGGAGTTGTCATTGTGCGATTCGGCCGCGAAATGTATGACGGCATCGCAGTCGGCGACGAGGTCATCGACGAGGGCGGCGTCAGTGATGTCACCGTGGACGAACGTGATCCGCTCGGCCAGGCCGGCCAGGGTGTCACGGTCGCCGGCATAGGTGAGGGCATCGAGGACGACGAGATCCCACCCAGGCCGCGCCGCCGCCACATGGTGGACGAAATTCGCCCCGATGAACCCGGCGCCCCCGGTCACCAAAAGCCGCATGATCAGCCAGCGTAGCGAGAATCACGGGCCGACAGCCGGGCCAGGACCACGCGCGCGATGTGGGCACCGATCGGCAACGAGGCCGTCGCCGCAGGTGACGGGGCGTTCAGCACATGAACGGCGTGAGGGCCCTCGCTGATCAGGAAATCGTCGAGCAGCGCGCCGTCGCGACCGACGGCCTGCGCCCTGACTCCCGGAGCTGAGGGCACCAGATCGTCCCCGGTCAGCTCGGGGACGAGCTGCTGCAAGGCGCGAACGAAGGCAGGCCGCCACAGCGAGCGGCCGTACTCCCCCATCCCGGTCCGCCAGTAGCGCCGGGCGAGCGCCCAGGTCCCGCGGAAGCGGGCGAGGTCCGCCAGCTCGGACGGGCTGCTGGACCAGCGCCGGTAGCCCTCGCGGCGCAGCGCCAGCACCGCATTCGGCCCGGCGTGGACCCCGCCGTCGATCCCCCGCGTCAGGTGCACGCCGAGGAACGGAAAGCGCGGATCGGGCACCGGATACACCAGCGCCCGGACCAGTTCGCGACGTTCGGGGACCAGCTCGTAGTACTCGCCGCGGAACGGCAGGATCCGCGCCGGCGGGATGTCGCCCGCCAGCTCGGCGATCCGATCGCTCTGCAGGCCCGCGCAATTGACCAGCAACCGGGCCGAGGTGGCGGCGCCGTCCGACGTGTCGACGACCACCTCGCTCGCCCGCGTCCGGATCCCGGTCACGGCATTGCCCAGCAGCAGCCGACCTCCTGCCGCCTCGACATCCGTGCGGTACGCCCGAGCGACAGCAGGGAAATCCGTGACTGCCGTCGAGGGCACCAGGAGCGCCGCGACGGCTCGCACATGGGGCTCGCGTACGGAGAGCTCGGCCGCGCTCAGCTCGCGGACGGCCAGTCCGTGCTCCCGCCCCCGGGCAGCCAGTGCTGACAAGCCTTTGAGCTGCTCGTCCGCGGTGGCCACGATGACCTTGCCGGTGGTCGAAAAGGGCAGCCCCCGCTCACCGCAGTAAGCCTCGAGCGCCCGGCCGCCCTCGATCGCGTACTTCGCCTTGAGGCTGCCCGGCGGGTAGTAGATGCCGCTGTGCACGACGTTGCTGTTGCGCCCGGTCTGATGGGCGGCGATGTGCTTTTCCTTCTCCACGACGACGACGCGCAGTCCGGGCGAGGCTTCCAGGAGGGCACGGGCCGTCGACAGGCCGACGATGCCGGCCCCGACGATGAGGACGTCGCAGGAGCCGTCAGGCATTGCTGTGAAACAGGTTCTGCGCGGCGGCGAGCCCCTGCCGGAGCAGTGTGAGGACGGCATCCGCACCACGCTCGATCAGCAGCGGCAGCTCCTTGCGCTCGGCCGCCGAGAAGTCACGCAACACGAAATCGGCCGGCTCCATCCGCCCGGGAGGGCGACCGATGCCGACCCGCACCCGGGAGTAGTCAGGAGTGCCGAGCGCCGAATCGATCGAGCGGATGCCGTTGTGACCGCCCGCACCGCCGCCGACCTTCAGCCGTACCGACCCAAAGGGGATGTCGAGCTCGTCGTGCACGACGATCAGCTGCTCGGGCGTCACCTTGTAGAAGCCGAGGACCGCCTTGACCCGGCCGCCGGACTCGTTCATGTACGAGCGCGGCTTTGCGAGCACCACCCGCTCGTCACCGAGGTGGGTCTCGACGACGTCAGCGAAGCCGCGGGCGCCCTTCTTGAAACGGGCACCCTGCTGCTCTGCCAGCAGATCGACGACGTGAAAGCCCAGATTGTGGCGGTTACCCGCGTACTCGGAACCGGGATTACCGAGCCCGACGACGATCCGCGGACCTGTCGGGCCCATGACTTACGCCTCGGCGGGCTGCTCGGCCGATTCGGCAGCCTCGTCCGCAGCGCCTTCTGCACCCTCGCTGGGCTCCGCGCCACTGACCTGACCCGCGCCGGTCTCGGCCTCGGCCTCGGAAAGCTCGGCGTCGAGCTGCTCGGCCGTCGGGGCGGCAAGACCGCTGACGATCAGCGCATCGCCATCCGTGACCAGGGTCACGCCCTCGGGGAGGGGAACATCCCGAACGAAGATCGACGTGCCGACCTCGACGCCGGAGACGTCGACCTCGAAGCCGCGCGGAAGGGACGTGGCGTCGGCTTCGACGGTGATGCTCGTGAGGTCGTGGTTCAGCAGGATGTCGGAGGAACCGACCTCGCCGGTCAGCTGGACCGGGACGTCGATGCGGACCTTCTCACCGCGGCGCACCACGATCAGGTCGATGTGGTCGATGCTCTGCTTCAGCGGATCGCGCTGGACGTCCTTGGCGAGCGCAAGCTCCGAGCCGCCGTCGAGATCGAGGCGGAGCAGCACGTTGGCATCGCTACGCAAGGCGAGCTGGATCTCCCGGGCAGGCAGGGAGATGTGGCGCGGCGGCTGGCCGTGACCATAGATCACGGCCGGGACGAGACCGGCACGTCGCGTACGACGGGCTCCGCCTTTGCCGAATTCGGTGCGCTGCTCTGCGCGTATACGGACTTCGGCCACGGCTGAAAAACTCCTCGAACGCTAGCGATGTCAAACCCGAGAACAGGGGGCCACGACCGGACGGTGGGCGCGACCGGTCAGTTTACGCGCTCAGGCCACTCCACCGAACAAGTCCGTGACCGAACCGTCGGAGAACACCGCGCGAATGGCTCGCGCGAAAAGCGGAGCGATGGACAGCACCGTCAGCGAGTCGAAGTGGGACTCGGCCGGGATGGGCAGCGTGTTGGTCACGACGACCTCGCTGATCTGCGAGTTCTTCAACCGGTCAACCGCCGGGCCGCTCATCACCGCGTGCGTGGCGGCGGCGATGACCTCGGTCGCGCCGTTCTCCATCAGCGCCTCGGCGGCCTTGGTGATGGTGCCGGCGGTGTCGATCATGTCGTCGACGATGATGCAGGTGCGGCCCCGGACCTCACCGACGACGTCGAACATCTTGACCTCGTTGGGCACATCGGGATCGCGCCTCTTGTGGATGATCGCCAGCGGGCAGCCGAGCCGATCGGTCCAGCGCTCGGCCACACGCACCCGGCCGGCATCCGGAGCCACGACCGTCACCTCGCCGCTGATGCGGCCCTCGAGGTATTCGGCGAGCAGCGGAAGCGCGAAGAGGTGGTCGACCGGGCCGTCGAAGAAACCCTGGATCTGAGCCGTGTGCAGATCGACGGTCATCAGGCGGTTGGCGCCGGCGGTCTTGAACAGATCGGCGACGAGGCGGGCGCTGATCGGCTCGCGACCGCGGTGCTTCTTGTCCTGGCGAGCGTAGGGATAGAAGGGCGCGACGACGGTGATCCGCTTGGCGGAGGCCCGCTTGAGCGCGTCGACCATCAGCAGCTGCTCCATGAGCCAGGTGTTGATGGGAGCGCAGTGGCTCTGCACGACAAAGGCGTCACACCCGCGTACGGACTCCTCGAAGCGGACGAAGATCTCGCCGTTGGCGAAGTCGTAGGCGCTCGTGGGTACCGGCATCACCCCGAGGCCGGTACCGATCTCCAGCGCGAGCTCCGGGTGCGCGCGCCCGGAGAAGAGCATCAGGTTGCGCTTGCTCTTCGCCTTGATGACGCTGCCCATCGCGGTTCCCTACTCCTTCGCCTGCCGCGCTTGCGCGGCTGCCTGCGCCGACCGGGTGCCCGGCCGCCGGCGTTCCGTCCAGCCCTCTTTGTTCACCTGACGCGCCCTGCCGATGGCGATGGCCCCCGCCGGAACGTCATCGGTGACCACGCTTCCGGCCGCCGTGTAAGCGCCATCGCCGATGGTCACCGGTGCCACCAGCAACGAGTCGCTGCCGACGAACGCCGCATCACCCACGACGGTACGGGACTTGTTCACCCCGTCGTAGTTGACGAAGACGACCCCGCAGCCGATGTTGCTGCCCTCTCCGACCTCCGCGTCACCGACGTAGGTCAGGTGCGGCACTTTCGTGCCCGCGCCGATCGTCGCTGCCTTCATCTCCACGTAGGCACCAGCCTTGGCGCCGACGCCGAGCCGGGTGCCGGGCCGCAGGTACGTGTAGGGCCCCACGTCGCACTTCGCGCCGATGATCGCGCTGTCGGCGGTGGTGACGCGAACCCGTGCAGCTGAGCCGATTTCGGTGTCGGAAAGGGTGCAGTCGGGGCCGACGACGGCGCCGCTCGCCACGGTGGTGCGACCTTCCAGCCGCACTCCCTGCAGCAGGGTCACGTCGGGCTCGAGGGCGGTCTCGGCCGACAGCCAGGTGGTCGCCGGATCGACGATCGTCACCCCCGCGCGCATGGCGGCTTCCAGCAGGCGCTCATTGAGGACGCGTCCGGCCGCGGCGAGCTGGACGCGATCGTTCACCCCCGCCGTCTCGGCCGGGTCGGCCGCCTGCCTGGCCTGCACGACCTCGCCGGTGCCGACCAGCCAGGCGACGACGTCGGGCAGGTACTGCTCGCCCTGCGCGTTGTCGGTGGTCAGCTCGCGGAGCGCGGCCCGCAGGTGGCCGGCGGCGAAGGCGTACACGCCCGTGGCGACCTCGTTGATCTCACGGGTGACGTCGTCGGCGTCGCGCTCTTCGACGACTTCGCGCACCGCGCCACTGCCGCTGAGCGGGTCACCCTCGCGAACGACCCGTCCGTAGCCGGTCGGGTTGTCGATGACCGCCGTGAGCAGGGTGGCGGCGGCGTGGTGCTCGGCGTGCAGCTCGAGCAGGCCGGCCAGGGTCTCGGTGCGCAGCAGCGGCGTATCCCCTGGAACGACGAGCACCGCAGCGTCAGCAGCGAGCTCCCCAGCCGCGTCGAGCGCCTCGACCGCGACGCGTACCGCATGGCCGGTGCCGAGCTGCTGCTCCTGCACCACCGGAACTATTTCGCCCGGCCTGCCGCCCGGCAGGCTCGCGGCCACCTGCTCGCGTCCGGCGCCGATGACCACAGCGGTAAGCGGAGCCCCGAGCGGGAGGGCGGCGGCGAGCACATGTCCGAGCATCGAGCGGCCGCCGAGCTCGTGGAGAACTTTGGGGAGCTGCGACTTCATCCGGGTGCCCTCGCCGGCCGCCAGCACGATGACTGCCGCGGGCGGGGCGTCGGACACGCGCCGACTGTACCGAGGCGCAGCCACCCGGGGCCGGTAGACCTGCCGCTCCCGCGCCAGGATTCGAACCTGGTCCAGGTGAGTCAAAGTCACCGGTGCTGCCGTTACACCACGCGGGACGAGCACCAATCACGATGCCACGTGATTGACGCCGGCGAAGGGGTCCCGGTGGACCCTCCTTTACCGATACCGTTGGTAGCACTCCCGGCGATCGCTTTGCGCCATCGCCGTACGACAGGTGGTTACCAGCTTTGACGATCTCCGACCTGCCCGTTGCCTCCCGGCCGCCGTTGCGGGCTCCGCGTCGCCCCCATCTGCCGCTGACGTCGGTTCCCCGCAGCAGGTTCAAGGCCCATGCCGAGCAGGTGCTGCTGGCCACGATCATCCTGGTCCCGCTCGCCGCTGTCGTGGCCGCCGTTCCGTTGCTGTGGAACCGTTGGATCACGTGGCGCGATGTCGTTCTGATGGTCGTCCTCTATGCCATCACCGGACACGGCGTGACGGTCGGTTTCCACCGCTATCTGACCCACGGCGCCTTCAAGGCCAAGCGTGCGCTGCGGGTCGCCCTTGCGGTCGCGGGAAGCATGGCGGTCGAGGGCCCGGTGATCCGCTGGGTCGCCGATCACCGTCGCCATCACGCGTTCTCCGACTCCGCGGGTGATCCACATTCGCCGTGGATCAACGGCGGCGGCTTCGGCCCGCTCCTGAAGGGCATGTTCCACGCCCACATCGGCTGGCTGTTCGACACCGAGCAGACCGACCAGAAGCGCTTCGCGCCTGATTTGCTACGCGACCGCTCGCTCGTGATCGTCCACAAGATGTTCGGCGCGCTCACCGCCACCAGCCTGATCCTCCCGGCCGTCGTCGGGGGGCTGTGGGGCTGGTCCTGGGAGGCCGGGCTCGAGGCGTTCTTCTGGGCCGGGCTGGTCCGCATCGCCGTGCTGCACCACGTGACCTGGTCGGTCAACAGCATCTGCCACACCGTCGGCAAGCGGCCGTTCAAGACCCGCGACCGCTCGTCCAACGTCTGGGCGCTGGCCGTCCTCGGCATGGGCGAGAACTGGCACAACCTTCATCACGCGGAGCCGACGAGCGCCCGCCACGGCGTCCTGCGCGGCCAGATCGACAGCAGCGCCCGCCTCATCCAGGCTTTCGAGAAGCTCGGCTGGGCCAGCGATGTCCGCTGGCCGGATCCGGCGCGGCTGGCGCGATTGGCGATCGCGGTTCCTGCGACGGCTTCAGCTCCGCTCTAGCGCCCGATCAGGCCACCACCCGGGCTCCGTGCACCGGTCCCTGCGCGCAACGCACCTGGCGGCACAAGCCAAGCCCGGCAAGCTCCGACGCGAGGCGTACCGCGTCCTGTGCGTCGCGAGCCAGGAAGGCACACGTCGGCCCCGATCCGCTCACGAGCGCACCCACCGCGCCCAGTTCGGTGCCCGCCTCCAGCACCCGACGCAGGGCCGGGCGTAGCCGGATGGCCGGCGTCTGCAGGTCGTTGGCGAGCGTCGCGGCCAACGCGTTCGGATCACCTTGCCGCACGGCCGCCAGCGTGTCCGAATGCGACCAGAGCGCGGGACGCGGCAGTTCCTCGCGGTAGCGGTCGAGTTCGGCATAGACAGCCGGGGTCGACAGCGCTCCCTCGGCCATGGCGAAGACCCAGTGATACGAGCCGCGGGACAGCACCGGCGAGAGGATGTCGCCGCGTCCCGTCCCGAGGGCGGTGCCGCCGGTGAGCGAGAACGGGACGTCGCTGCCGAGCTCTCGCGCCAGCGCTTCGAGATCGGTGCGGCTCATCGCGGTTTCCCACAACGCGTCGCAAGCCACCAAAGCGGCTGCGGCGTCAGCACTTCCACCCGCCATGCCGGCCGCGACCGGGATCGCTTTGTGCAGGGCCATCCGCACCCCGGCGGAGACGCCGGCCTTCGCTGCCAGCAGGCGGGCGGCGCGTACCGCGAGGTTGCTCTCGTCGGTGGCAAGCACCTTCGAGCCTTCGCCCTCGATGGTGAGGCTGACGGTCCCGGGCGGAGCGGCCTCGACGGTCAGCTCGTCGTAGAGCGAAACAGCCTGCAGCACGGTGCGAACCTCGTGGTAGCCCTCGTCGTCCAGCGCGCCGACGGCGAGATAGAGGTTGACCTTTCCGGGTGCGCGGACGGTCAGCTCCCCCACCCGCATAGCTGGTCAATCTAGGGCACGCTGCTGAGCAATACGGGATTGGGCAATTCGCGAAAAGGCGTTCACGTCCAGCGCCTCACCCCGCAGGCCCGGGTCCACGCCCGCGGCGCGCAGCAGCCGTTCGGCCGCCGCCGCCCCGCCCGCCCACCGGGCCAGGGCGGCCCGAAGTGTCTTGCGGCGCTGGGCGAAGGCGGCGTCGATCACCTCGAACGTCAGCCGCCGGTCTCCTTCAGGAGGCTCCCGCCGGACGAACGTGAGCAGCGCGCTGTCGACTCGGGGCTGCGGCCAGAACACCGTGCGTGGAACGGGCGCGGCGACCCGCGACTGCGCGTACCAGGCGAGCTTCGCGCTCGGGACGCCGTAGACCCTGCTACCGGGCGGCGCCGCGAGGCGCTGCGCCACCTCGGCCTGCACCATGACGACCCCGTGCGCGAGTGCGGGCAGCATCTCGAGCAGGCGCAGCAGAAGAGGGACCGCCACGTTGTAGGGGAGGTTCGCCGCGAGCACCGTCGCGCTGTCGGGAATGCCCGGGATGTCGACGCGCAACGCATCGCCGGTGATGACCGTCAGTTGATCGGCGACATCGGGAAGTCGGGCGGCGACGGTCTCGGGCAAGGCCGCGGCGAGGACGGGATCGAGCTCGACCGCCGTCACCCGCACGCCCGCGCCGAGGAGCCCGAGCGTCAACGATCCCAGGCCGGGTCCGATCTCCAGCACGTGGTAGTCGTGGGCGAGGTCCGCGAGCCGCACGATGCGCCGCACGGTGTTGGGGTCGACGAGGAAGTTCTGGCCCTTCGACTTCACCGGCGACACGTCGAGGCGCGCGGCAAGCGCCCGGGTGTCGGCCGGCGAGAGCAGCGTCACCAGGCGCCGAAGACCCGGGTGGCCGTAGCGCTCACCGACTCCGCGAGCTGCTCGACGGGAACCGCTTTGAGCTCCGCCATCGCCCGCAGCGTCAGCGCGACCATGTTCGGCGCATTGTGCTTGCCACGATGCGGCACTGGCGTGAGGAACGGCGCATCCGTCTCCACTAGCAATTGATCGAGCGGCGTGACTACGAGGGCATCGCGCAGCAGGCCGGCGCTGTTGAAGGTGACGTTGCCGGCGAACGACAGCACGAACCCGCGTTCGGCGCACTGCCGGGCGAACTCCGGGCCACCGGAGAAGCAGTGCAGGACGACGCGGTCAGGAGCACCCTCGTCGTCGAGCACCCGGAGGACGTCGGCGTGCGCGTCACGGTCGTGGATGACGAGGGCCTTTCCGGACGCCTTCGCCAGCGCGATGTGGCGCCGGAACGACTCCTCCTGCTTGGGCCGGCCCCCTTCCTCGGTGCGGTAGTAGTCGAGCCCGGTCTCGCCGATCGCCCGTACCTGCGGGAGTTTCGCGAGTTCGGCGATGGCGTCGAGGTCGGAGTCGAGGTCGGCGGACTCCGGGGCTTCGTTGGGATGCATCGCGACGGCAGCCACCACCCCGTCGTACGCAGCGGCGGTCTCGGCGGACCACCGCGACGACGGCACGTCGATGCCGACCGTGACCACCCGCGGCACCCCGGCCAAGCGGGCCGCCGCCAGCGCGTCCTCGACCGGAATCGTCAGCAGATCGAGATGGCAATGGCTGTCGACCGCCGGCACCGTCAACGGATCCGGCGGCGCGGGAATCTCGTCCCGGCTCACGACTCGAGCCGGGGAAAGAGGATCGGCCCCTTGCGGACGGTCGCGCCGGCCGGAAGGTGATCGGTGGTCACCGAGCCGATCCGGGCGTCGGCCAGCTCGCCGGGCGCGCCGAGACTTTCCCAGAGCAGGTGGCAGGCCTTCGGCATGAACGAATTCAGCAGGACGGCCGTCCCCCGAAGCGCATCAGCGGTCGAGTAGAGCACGTCGTCGAGCGCGTCGGCGTTGGCCGGATCCTTGGCCAGCTTCCACGGCTCCCGCTCGGTGACATAGCCGTTGACCGTGCGGACAAAACCCATGATCGCGGCGAGCGCGGCCTGGAAGTCGACGCGCTCGACAGCGGCGTCGGCGGTCGACGCCGCGAGAGCGAGCCCGTCCGCCAGCCCCTGGTCGAGCTTCCCGGTCGGCAGGGATCCTTCCCGGTAACGCTCGACCATGCTGGTGAGCCGGCTCGCGAGGTTGCCGAGCTGGTCGGCGAGCTCGCTCTGGTAGCGCGCGCTCATCGATTCCCAGCTGAAACTGCCGTCCTGGCCGAAGGCGATCTCGCGCAGGAAGTAGTAGCGGTAGGCGTCGCTGCCGAAATGATCGGTGATCTGCTGCGGCGGGATGCCGGTCGCCTTGGTCTTGCTCATCTTCTCGCCGCCCACGAGCAGCCAGCCGTTGGCGAACACCTGCTTCGGCAACGGCAGCCCGGCGGCCATCAGCATCGCCGGCCAGATGACCGCGTGGAAGCGCAGGATGTCCTTGCCGACCAGATGGATGTCGGCCGGCCAGTACTCCTCACTGCCCTCGACCGCCGTCCAGTAGTTCAGCAACGCGTCGATCCACACGTAGATCACGTGTGAGGAGTCCCAGGGCACGGTGATGCCCCAGTCGAACGTCGAGCGGCTCATCGAGATGTCGGACAGCCCGCTCTCGACGAAACGCAGCACCTCGTTGCGGGCGCTCTCCGGCTCGACCTTGAGCGTGCCGTCGGCGTAGGCCGCGAGCAGCCGGTCCTGGTAGGCCGACAGCCGGAAGAAGTAGTTGTCCTCCGAGAGCATCTCGACCGGGCGGTGGTGGATCGGGCACAGGTTGCCCGGCTGGATCAGCTCGCCAGGGACCTTGAACTCCTCGCAGTGCACGCAATACGGGCCCGTGTAGGTGCCCTTGTAGATCTGGTCGTTGTCATACAGCCGCTGGACGAACTCCTGCACGCGGGTCGTGTGCCGCGGCTGCGTGGTGCGGATGAAGTCGTCGTTGGCCGCGTCGATCGCGCCGAGCATCGGCAGCCAGGCCGTCTCGACCATGAAGTCACACCACTGCTGCGGGGTCATGTCATGCTCGGCCGCCGCGCGCAGGATCTTCTCGCCGTGCTCGTCGGTGCCGGTCAAGAAGTGCACGCGCTCGCCGCGCTGACGGTGCCACCTGGTCAGTACGTCACCGGCCACCGTCGTGTAAGCGTGCCCGATATGGGGCGCATCGTTCACGTAGTAGATCGGCGTCGACACAAAGAACGCCTTAGTCATGCCTCTGAGGGTAGTGAGCGAGGCAAATGAAATGGATCACGCACGGTTGGCGCCCTCCCGCACCCCTCAACCGGAAATTCGAGGAAACCTACGCTTGGGGCCGAAGATGCGTAGGTTTCCTCGAATTCTTGGCGGAGGAGTCGATGACCCGCGCGGCGAGGACGGCGTCATAGACCTCCCGGCGTGGAACGCCGGCGGCTCGGGCGACCTCGGTCATCGCGGCTTTGCGGTCGAGGCCGGACGCCTCGCGAGCCGCGACCATGGCCGCGAGGTCGGCTGCGGCAGGGGGTTCTGGGTCGGGGGCGCCGCCGACGACGAGGGTGATCTCGCCGCGCACCTCGCGCTCGGCCGCCCACGCGGCGAGGCCCGCCAAGGGCAGGCGGACCACCTCTTCGTAGGTCTTGGTGAGCTCGCGGCAGAGCACGGCTGGGCGCTCGGAGCCGAAGGCGGCAGCAAGTTCCTCGAGCGTCCGCCCGATCCGGCGCGGCGATTCCAGGAAGACGAGCGTGCGGCGTTCGGTCGCCAGGGCCGCAAGCCGGGAGCGGCGTTCCCCCGGCCCCCGCGGCGGGAACCCCTCGAAGACCCAGCGATCCGACGCGAGCCCCGACACCGCCAGCGCCGTCGTCACCGCGGACGGGCCCGGCACTGCCCGGATCGGGACGCCGGCCTCGGCTGCCGCACGCACCAGCCGGTACCCGGGATCGGAGATCGCCGGCATCCCGGCGTCGGTGATCAGCGCCACCGTGCTGCCGGCGAGCATCCGCTCGAGCAGCTGCGGAACCCGTCCCCGCTCATTGGCCTCGTAGTACGACATGACCTCGCCGCCGACGTGGATACCGAGGTCAGATGCGAGTCGACGCAACCGGCGGGTGTCCTCGGCAGCGACCACGTCGGCGGATTCGAGCGTCTCGCGCAGCCGCGGCGACGCATCGCCGGGATTGCCGATCGGCGACCCGCACAACACCAAAGCGCCTATGGTCGCGTCCGCCACGCTTCGCAGTCTTACGCTGTCACGCAATGACCGCGACGCTCGCCCCGCCGCGGGCACCTGCGATATCAGGCCGGTCGGGCGAAGCCCTCCGCCCGCCGCCGCTCCAGGACCGCCTGGCCGGCTGGCTGTGGCCGCTCGCCATCACCGTCATGGCGGGCTTCCTGCGCTTCTACCGGATCTCGCTCCCGCCGGCGATCGTCAACGGCAAGCCGAGTTACACCTTCGACGAGGTCTACTACACGGTCGACGCGCACTCGATGCTGCAATTCGGTGTCGAGCGGGGCGATCACTGCGTCGGGCCGGGCCTCGCCGTGCACCCCCCGCTGGGCAAGTGGCTGATGGCCATCGGCGAGTGGATGTTCGGCTACATCGACTGCGCCGGACACCCCCACGGCAACCCGGCGCTCGGCTGGCGTTTCTCGGCGGCGCTGTTCGGCACGCTCGCCGTGCTGATCCTCGCCCGCACCGCCCGCCGGATGTTTCGCAGCACGCTCATCGGCTGCCTCGCCGGCCTGCTGATGGCACTCGACGGCCTGGAGCTCGTGCAATCGCGTACCGGCCTGCTCGACATCTTCCTGATGTTCTGGATCGTGGCCGGGCTCGGCGCCATCGTCCGCGATCGGGACTGGGGACGAGAACGGCTGGCCGACAACATCAGGGTCGGCTTCTGGCGCCCCTGGCGGCTGACCGCCGGCATCTGCTTCGGCGGGGCCATCGCCACCAAATGGACCGGCTTCTACGTGCTCATCCCGCTCAGCGCCGTCGTGCTCGCCTGGGACATCGGCGCCCGCCGCAGCAAAGGCGTTGCGCGACCGGTCCGCAACGCCCTGCGGCGCGACGGGATCGGCTGGGCCACGAACTTCATCGTGGTCCCGGTCGTCGTCTACACCGCGTCATTCACCGGCTGGTTCGTCACGCACTACGGCTACATGCGCAACGACTACGGCAAGGGCATCTACAACACCTGGCGCGCCTGGTGGCACTGGCATCAGTGGGCCTACGACTTCCACACCACCCTGGACACCCGGCATCCGTATCAATCCGACAGCCCGTTCCAGTGGCTGGTGCAAGGCCGTCCCACGCTGTTCGCCTACACGTCCACCCCGCACGGCGCGCATTGCTCAGCCCTCAACGGCTGCTCACAGACCGTGCTGGACCTCGGCAGTCCTGCCGTCTGGTGGCCGGCGATCCTGGGCATCCTCGTCTGCGGCTGGCTCTGGATCGGTCGCCGTGACTGGCGCGCCGCGTTGGTCCTGGTCGGGGTCGTGGCCGACATCCTGCCGTGGCTGCCCTACCCGAGCCGGACCAAGTTCGACTTCTACTCCCTGCCGATGCTGCCGTTCCTCATCCTCGGGCTCTGCGCTACGGCCGGACTCGCACTCGGGCAACGCACCGACTCCGAAACCAGACGTCTCGTAGGCGCCCTGTCGGTGGGCGCCTACGCGATGCTCGTGATCGTCTGCTTCTGGTACTTCTATCCGGTCTGGACGTACGTCCGGATCCCTTACAGCGCCTGGCAGAACCGGATCTGGTTCCCCGGCTGGTTCTAGTTCACCTGACGGCCGGCCTGCGCCCAGTAGGCCGCGCGTAACGCCTTCTTGTCCGGCTTGCCGAGGGCGGAAACCGGGATGGACTCGGCGAAGTCGATGCTCTTCGGGCTGTGGTGGGCGCCCTTGCGCTCCTTCACGAGAGCCGCGAGCTCCGCCTCGGTCACCTCTGAGCCAGGCCGGCGCACGATGACGGCCTTGACCGCCTCGCCCCACTTCTCGTCAGGCACGCCGATGACCGCCGCGGCAGCCACGCCCGGATGCGAGGAGAGCACGTCTTCGACCTCTCTCGGGAAGATGTTGAAGCCGCCCGAAATGATCATGTCTTTCTTGCGGTCCACGATGTAGAGGAAACCCTCGTCGTCGCGCCGCGCGATGTCACCGGTGTGCAGCCAGCCGTGAGCGAACAGTTCCGCCGTCTGCTCGGGCTTCTTCCAGTAGCCGGCCGACGACAGGGTCCCGCGCACGCAGATCTCGCCGGGCTCCCCATCGGGAACCTCGTTGCCGTCCTCGTCGAGCAGCGCCACGCGTACCCACGGAACGGGACGCCCGCAGGAGGCGAGCTTGTCGAGGTTGTCGGGGTCGTGGTCCTCCTTGCGCAGGACCGTGATCGTCATCGGGCACTCGGCCTGGCCGTAGAACTGGAAGAAGATCGGCCCGAGCTTCTTGATCGCCTCCGACAGCCGGGTGGGCGACATCGCTGCGGCACCGTAGAAGACCGTCTGCAGGCTCGACAGATCGGTCTTGTCGAAGTCCGGGATGATCCATCAGGACGTAGAGCATCGTCGGCACGAGCATGATCGACGTGATCTTGTACTTCTCGATGGCGGCGAGCACCTTGCCGGGCTCGAACCCGGGCAGCACGACCATCGAGCCGCCCTTGAGCAGCACCGGCACGAAGAACGCGGCACCCGCATGCGACAGCGGGGTGCAGATGAGGTGACGCACCTCGGACGGCCACTGCCATTCGGCCATCTGGATCTGGGTCATCGTGATGCCGGCGCGGTGGGTACCCATCACGCCCTTGGGCTTGCCGGTCGTCCCGCCCGTGTAGGACAGGCCGGTCACGTCGTCGGGGTTCAGGATCGGCACCGTGAGCTTGCCCGGCGTGAACCCGGAGGCGAGCGCCGTGATGTCGGTGCCGCCCTCGACCTCACCGAACGCCAGCACCGTACGCAGCGTGGGCACGCGCTCGCGCAGATCCGCCGCTCGCTCGGCGAAGCTCGGGTCGATCAGCAGGGTCTCGACCTCGGCGTCTTCGATGACATACGCGTGGTCGTCCAGCGAGCCCAGCGGGTGCAGCGCCGAGGTCCGGCAGCCGGTCACCTGGTTGGCGCCCATGGCGAAGAGCACCTCGGGACGGTTGGGCGACAGCACGGCGATGCGGCTGCCCTGGGTCAGGCCGACCTTGGCGAACGCCTGGCTGTAACGGCTGATCTGCTCGTAGACCTCGCGGCCGGTGAGCACCCGCTCGCCGAGGTAGACGCACGGCGAATCCTTGCTGCGCTCCAGCCCGGCGAGCAGCAGATGGGGAACGAACACCGGCTCGTGGGCCGCCTCCAGCAAACCGTCCATGCTCATGCGATCAGTGATCCCTCGAGAACTCAGCGCTCGTACAGGGCGCGCTTGGGGCAGGAGTTGATGGCGCGACGCACCTTCTCCTCCTCGCCGGCGGGAACCTCGGCTTGCAGGATGTGCAGGTTGTCGTCGTCGTCCAGCTCGAAGACGTCAGGCGCGATGCCGCAGCAGATGGCGTTGGCCTCGCACTCGTCCGGGTAGACCTCAACGCGCATGTTCGTCCTCTCGTGGTAGCACGGGTTCGTAGCTCGGCCGGCAGCTCTGTGCACTTGCCAGTGGTGGCATTGTGACGCGCCTTGCGAGCAAGGCTTCGAGCGGGTCAGCGGGTCAATCGTCGCCCAGCAGCGCCGCCATCCGCTCGGTGGTCGCGATCCATTCCTCGATGATGTCGGCGACCACCTCGCGTGAGGGCCGGACCCGGTCGACCCGGCCGATGATCTGGCCGGCGGGCGAGCCGGCGAACTCGCGGCTGCGGGCCCGCGTCCATCGCCGCGCGCCCTCACCGAACAGGATTCCCTGCAGCGGCATCGGGAGCGGATCGGGGGTGTCTGCGCGCTCCCAGGCGTCGACCCACGTCGTGCGGATCTGGCGAGCCGGCTTGCCGGTCATCGAACGAGAACGGATCGCATCACGCGAACCGGCCGCGAGCAGGTTCTCGACCGACTCCGGCGAGGTGTTGGCCTCGGCGACCGTCAGCCAGATCGAGCCGGTCCAGGCCCCCTGGGCACCGAGGGCAAGCGCCGCGGCCATCTGGCGGCCGGTGCCGATGCCGCCTGCTGCGAGCACCGGCACGTCCGGGCCGACCGCGTCGACGACATCCGGTATCAGGACCATGGTCGAGATCTCGCCGGTGTGGCCGCCCGCCTCCGTGCCCTGGGCGACGATCACGTCGACCCCGATGTCGATGTTCTTCTGGGCGTGACGCGGGCTGCCCGAAAGCGCGCCGACCAGCACGCCATGGGCGTGCGCCTGCTCGATGACGTACTCGGGCGGCGGGCCGAGGGCGTTGACGATCATTCGCGCCGGGTGCTTCAGGGTCACCTCGACCTGACCCGGACCCTCCGCGTCGACGTTGAGCCCCGCCGCTTTCATCCGCATCGGCGCCGCCTCAGTGGCGAGTGGCGGAATCCCGTGCTCGTCGAGCAGCTTCGCGACGAACGCCCGGTGCTCAGCCGGGATCATCTCCGAGAGGCTGGCGAGGCTCGCCGCCTCGCCGCCGCCCTGGCCGACGTACTTGGCGGGCATCGCGAAGTCCACGCCGTAGGGCCGG
The DNA here is from genome assembly GCA_963731205.1 of uncultured Actinomycetota bacterium. Classification (GTDB taxonomy): domain Bacteria; phylum Actinomycetota; class Actinomycetes; order Frankiales; family Frankiaceae; genus DATAZK01. The sequence goes on from CAVSUJ010000002.1 coordinate 396,657, forward strand.
CCACCGATGTGCTCGTCGATCCACGAGAGCTCGACCTCCAGCTGCTCGGCGTCGAACGCGAGGGCTCCGAGCACCCCGAAGCCCCCGGCCTTGCTGACCTCGACCACCACATCCCGGCAGTGCGAGAACGCGAAGAGCGGGAACTCGATGTCGAGCTGGTCGCAGATCGGAGTGCGCATGGCGGCCCTCATTCCCTCGGGTCTGCCGCTGGTGGGGCGAGCAGGCCCTCTTTATATCCCCGGTTTGCCTTCCCGCTTAGATTCGGCCAATGCCCGCAACCTCCGATCAACTGCCGCCCAGCATCGGCGCCCTGGTGCAGGACAGTGCCGTCCGCTTCGCCTCCGGGGAGGCGCTCGCATTCGGCCCGAAGCGCTTCACGTTCGCCGAGCTCGGGGAAAGGGTGCGCGAAGCCGCGGCCGCAGCCATCGCGTCGGGCATCGAGCCGGGTGACCGCGCGGCGATCTGGGCGCCGAATCAGGTCGAGTGGGTGATCGCGGCCCTCGGCCTGGTCTCGGCGGGCGCCGCACTCGTCCCGTTGAACACGCGCTTCAAGGGCGAGGAGGCGGGCTACGTGCTGGCCCGCAGCTCCGCGAAATTGCTCGTGGTGGCCGACGGCTTCCTCGGCGCCGACTACTCCGGCATGCTTGCCGCCGCCACCGCACAGACCCCTGAGCTGAAGACGATCGTCTCGCTGGCCGACTCCCCCGCGCCGGGGACGGTGGGCTTCTCGGAGTGGATCGCGTCGGGCGCCTCGGTACCGGCCGAGGAGATCGACGCCCGCATCGCGGCCATCGGCCCGGATGACGTGGCCGACGTCTTCTTCACCTCCGGCACCACCGGCAAGCCCAAGGGCGTCGTCGTCACGCATCACCAGACGATGCGGGTCTTCTGGACCTGGAGCGACATCGTCGGCGTCACCGAGGGCGACCGCTACCTCGTCGTCAATCCGTTCTTCCACACGTTCGGCTACAAGGCCGGGATCATCGCCTGCCTGCTGCGCGGGGCGACGATCCTGCCCGAGCCGGTGTTCGACGTCCCGGCTGTCCTCGCGCGGATTGCGCAGGAGAAGGTGACGGTGCTGCCCGGTCCGCCGACGCTCTACGCGTCGATCCTCGACGGCCCCGACCGCAGCGGCCTCGACCTCAGCTCGCTGCGCCTCGCGGTGACCGGCGCGGCCAACGTGCCGGTGCGGCTGGTCGAGAGAATGCGTGCAGAACTCACGTTTCGCACCGTGCTGACGGCGTACGGGCTCACCGAGGCCACCGGCACCGTCACCATGTGCCTGCGCGACGACGACGACGTGACGATCGCGACCACGTCCGGACGCGCCATCCCCGACACCGAAGTGATCGTGGTCGACGGCGACGGCAAGACGCTGGGACCCGGCGAGGCGGGCGAGGTTCTCGTGCGCGGCTACAACGTGATGCGCGAGTACTTCGACGATCCGGCGGCAACGGCAGAAACCATCGACGCCGACGGGTGGCTGCACACCGGCGACATCGGAGTCCTCGACGAGCGTGGCTACCTGCAGATCACCGATCGGCTGAAGGACATGTACGTCGTCGGCGGTTTCAACGCCTACCCGGCGGAGATCGAGCAGACCCTCTCCGGGCACGACGCGGTCAGTGAGGTCGCCGTCATCGGAGTGCCGGACGAGCGGATGGGCGAGGTCGGCAAGGCGTACGTGGTGACCCGGCCGGGGGCGGCGCTCGAGCCCGACGACCTCATCGGCTGGGCACGCGAACGGCTGGCCAATTACAAGGTCCCCCGCTTCGTCGAGATCGTCACAGAACTGCCGCGCAACGCGTCCGGCAAGGTGCGCAAGGGCGACCTGCGGGCGCAGGGGCCCAGCGCGTCCTAGCGCAGCACCCGGATCTGACTTGCCGTCAGATGCGGGCTAGGCTGCGACGATGGATGAGTTCCCGAAGATCATCTCGGTGGACGACCACGTGGTCGAGCCGGCCAATCTCTGGCAGGACCGGCTGCCGCAGAAGTTCAAGGACGCCGGGCCGAAGGTGGTCATGGCGCCGCCGGGTGACGTCGAGTTCATCGGCGGCAAGCTCACCGTCGGCATGGGTGAGCCGGGAAGCGGCAAGGACGTCGCCTGGTGGATGTACGGCGACCTGCAGCGCCCGCTGATGCGCCTCGACGCCGCGGTGGGCTACGACCGCGACGAGGTCGATCTTCGCCTGGTCAGCTACGACGAGATGCGCCCTGGAGCGTTCAGCGTCAAGGAACGCCTCGAGGACATGGATGCCAACTGGATCGAGTCCTCGCTCTGCTTCCCGACGTTCCCGCGCTTCTGCGGCCAGACGTTCCTCGAGGCGAAGGACAAGGACGTCGCTCTCGCCTGCGTGCAGGCCTACAACGACTGGATGGTCGAGGAGTGGTGCGCCGACCCGTCCGGCCGGCTCATCCCGCTGATCATCGTTCCGCTCTGGGACGCGAGGCTCGCGGGCGAAGAGGTCCGGCGTAACGCGGCCCGCGGCGTGCGCGCCGTCTGCTTCTCGGAGATCCCGCCCTACCTCGGGCTCCCGTCGGTGCACGACCCGGACAACTACTGGGACCCCTTCTTCGGGGCCTGCGCCGAGACCGGCACGGTCATCAACATGCACATCGGCTCGTCGTCGAAGATGCCCTCGACGTCGGCCGACGCGCCCGCTGCGGTGGGCTCGACCCTGACGTTCGCCAACTCGGCGTACTCCCTGGTCGACTGGCTGATGAGCGGCACCTTCACCCGCCACCCGAAGCTGCAGATCGCGTACTCCGAGGGCCAGATCGGCTGGATCCCCTACGTCCTTTCGCGCGCTGACACGGTGTGGGAGGAGAACCGCGGCTGGGGCGGTGTGGCCGACAAGGTCAAGGAGCCGCCGAGCGAGATCTTCCGCCGCCACGTCTACGGCTGCTTCTTCGACGACCCGCATGGCCTGAAGTCGCTCGATGAGATCGGCGTCGACCGCGTCACCTACGAGAGCGACTACCCGCATTCGGACAGCACGTGGCCCAAGACGCGCCACATCGCCGAGGAACAGATGAAGGACCTCGACCGCGAGACCGTCGAAATGATCGTCCGCGGTAATGCGATCACGATGCTCGGGCTGACCCCGGAAGGTCGCTGGGCCCGCTAGAGCACAACCAGCTCATTCGCTCAAGACGTGAAAGGCAAGCTGCATGCTCGACTACCTGATCCGCGGTGGCACGCTCGTCGACGGCACCGGCGCCCCCGGTGTGAAGGGTGACCTCGGGGTGCGCGACGGCCGGATCGTCGCCGTCGGCGGCACCATCTCCGAGGACGCCGCCGAGACCCTGGAGGCCGACGGCCTCGTCGTCTCCCCCGGCTTCGTCGACGTCCACACGCACTACGACGCGCAGCTGTTCTGGGACCCCTACGCGACCCCGTCCAACGTCCACGGGGTCACCACCGTGCTCGGTGGCAATTGCGGTTTCACCCTGGCGCCATTGCATTCCAAGGACGCCGACTACCTGCGCCGGATGATGGCGAAGGTGGAGGGCATGCCACTGGTCGCGCTGGAGACGGGCGTCGACTGGAAGTGGGAGACCTTCGGCGATTACCTCGATCTGCTCGACGGCAAGATCGGGCTCAACGCCGCGTTCCTCGTCGGCCACTGCGCGCTGCGCCGCTACGTCATGGGCGAGGACGCCATCGGCAACGAGGCGACCCCCGAGCAGATCGACGAGATGGTGCGGGTGCTGCACGCCTCGATCGAGGCCGGTGCCATCGGCTTCTCGACCACCCTCTCCTCCACCCACTCCGACGGTGACGGCAAGCCGGTCGCGTCGCGCTGGGCGAGCAAGGACGAGCTCATCGCGCTGTGCAAGGCGACCGGCGAGCACGAGGGCACCCTGCTCGAAGGCATCGTGCAGGGCTGCCTGGACAAGTTCTCCGACGACGAGATCGAACTGCTCGCCGACATGTCCGCCGCAGCCGGGCGTCCGCTCAACTGGAACGTCCTCACGATCGACGGGCGCACTCCCGAGAAGGTCGAGCACCAGCTGAAGGCCTCGGCCCGGGCACGTGAGAAGGGCGGCCGGGTCGTCGCGCTGACGATGCCGACCCTGGTGCCGATGAACATGAGCCTGCGCACCTTCTGCGCGCTGAACCTGATCCCCGGCTGGGGCGACGTCCTCGGCCTGCCGATCCCCGAGCGCATCGCGGCCCTGAAGGACAAGGCCACCCGCGATGAGATGCTGCGCCGGGCCAACAGCCCCGAGGCCGGCGTCTTCCGCCGGCTCGCCGACTTCGCCCGCTACGTCATCGGTGACACGTTCTCCGCCGAGAACGAAGGCCTGAAGGGCCGCAAGGTCGCAGACATTGCCGAAGAGCGGGGCGACGCCGATCCGTTCGAGACGCTCGTCAACATCGCTGCTGCCGACGAGCTGAAGACCGTGCTGTGGCCGATGCCGACCGACAACGACCCGAGTTCGTGGGGCCTGCGTGCTGACACCTGGGAGAACCCCGACGTCGTGCTCGGCGGCTCCGACGCCGGCGCTCACCTCGACCGGATGGCCGGGGCGCCCTATCCCACGCGCTTCCTCGGCGACTGCATCCGCGGGCGCAAGCTGCTGCCGCTGGAGCGAGCGATCCAGATGATGACCGACGAGCCGGCGCAGCTCTTCGGGCTGCGCGAGCGCGGGCGGCTGGCTGAGGGCTACTGGGCCGACGTCACGGTCTTCGATCCGCAGACCATCACGTCCGACGACGTGACGCTGGTACACGACCTTCCCGGCGGATCCGCCCGGCTCACCGGAGGGTCGCAGGGCATGGTGCGGGTGCTCGTCAACGGCACCGAAATCGTCCGCGACGGCAAGGCTTCCGGCGCCCTGCCCGGCACGCTCATGCGGGCCGGACGCGACACCGTCTCGGTCAACACCCACTGAGCCACGCCCGAAGGCGCAGCCGTCAGAGGCTGGTGTGGATGTCGGCGGCGGAATTCAAGGCGAAGTCGATGCCCATGAAGATCGCCCAGAACACCAGCCCGACGACGATGGCACTGACGAGGAAGACCGGCACCAACGTCAGCCATTTGCGGTACGCGCGCACGTCAGGGCTCTGCTCCAGGAGGCGCTGGAGCGGCACGTCGACAACGGGCAGGTAGTACGGGGAATGGACGGCCATGGCGCGATCATGCGACCGACCGTCCGATATTTCCGCGATCCGGCCGCTCGAACGCGGCGTGTCGCGTCAATGGACCGCTGACGCGGGCGTCGCCGCCGCTCTCGAATCACGCACGGCCCGGCCAACCGCGAGCGCGATGAAGGCCGTCAATGCCGGCACGACCCCGAGCGCGACCGGCAGCGACGTCGCCGATGCCAGCTGGCCGATGATCGGTGGCCCGAAGACGAATCCGGCCCATCCCATGGCCGAGACGGCCGCAATCCCCGCTCCCGCCGGCAAGCCGGGCAGGCGGCCGGCCTCGCTGAACACGGTCGGAACCACCGCGGCCAATCCGCCGCCCAGCGCTGCCAAGCCGACCAGCGCGACCCACGCATCGGCGCTGAGCAGCCCGGCCGCGAAGGCAGCCGCCCCCGTACCGGCAAGCACGGTCAGGACCCGCACCATCCGGTAGCGGGCGAAAAGCCAGTCCGCCCGTAGCCGGACGACGACCATGGCCAGGACGAAGACCGCGTATCCCAGGCTGGCCACGAGTGCCGTGGAACCGAGCGAGTCGCGCAGGTAGACCGCCGACCAGTCCGCTGCCGCGCCCTCCCCGAGCATCGACGCGAAGGCGATTGCTCCGAGCAGAACCACCATCCACGTCCAGCGCCGCACATGTCCCCCGCGCGGATCGGAGGGGGCCGCCATGTCCGTGGCCACCAGCCCTGCGGTCAATGGCGCGGCCAGCAGCACCGGGACGCCGAGGATGACCAGCTGCACGGTGAGTGAGAGCCCGAGCCACACGCCCAACGCACCGGCTCCCGCACCCGCCAGCGCGCCCAGGCTCCACCGCCCGTGCAGGCCGGACATCATCGTCTGGCCCGCCGCCCGCTCTTGCGTGACCCCCTGGGTGTTCATGGAGACGTCGAGCGTCCCCTGGAAACCACCCCACACCAGGAGCGCCAGGGCCAGCAGGAGGGGGGATCCGGCCAGTCCCACGAAAGGGCCGGCGAGGGCGTAGCCCACGAGGCAGCCGAGCACCATCCGCTTGCTCCCCACCCGCGGGAGCAGCCACGCCCCGACAGCCATCGCCGAGATCGACCCGACCGGCGTCGCCAGCAGGACGAGCCCGAGACTGCCGTCGGAAAGCCCCAGATGCGCCTTCACATGGGGGATGTGCGCAGCCCACGACGCGAAGAGCAGGCCGTGGATGAAGAACACGCCGTTGAGGGTCTGCCGCGCGTTCGGCCGGGCGCTCGGCATACCCGCGACGCTACGGCCGTTGCGACGTCATATGCCAACGACTAACGCACTGACACAGGAGCACCGCGAGTTCCTGCTCGCTGGTACGCGCACCGCCAAACTCGCCTACACCGCTGCGGATGGCCGACCGCTCATCGCACCCGTGTGGTTCACCGTCGACGGCGACGCCGTCACGTTCTGCACCGGCGCCGATACCGCCAAGGGACGCGCGCTGCGCCGCGATCCGCGCGTCAGCATCTGCGTCGACCTCGAAGCGCGGCCGTACGCGTTCGTGCAGATCCAGGGGGTCGCCGAATTGATCGACGACGTCGACGAGGCCCGCCGGATCTCCACCATCGTCGGTGCCCGCTACATGGGCGAGGACCGCGCCGAGGAGTTCGGCGCCCGCAACGGCGTGCCCGGCGAGTACACAGTCCGGGTCACGCCCACCAAGGTCATCTCGGCGTTCGACATGACCGCCTGAGGGATCAGAAGGTGATGACTCCCCTGGCGAGCTTGCCGTCGTGCATGTCCTGGACGACGTCGAAGAAGTTCTCCATCGGGTAGACCTGCGAGACCATCCGGTCGAGGTCGAGCAGGCCCTTCTTGTACATGTCGACGATCACCGGGATGTCCTTCTGGGCGCGCACGCCGCCGGCCCGGCTGCCGATGATCCCGCGGTCGACCTGGGTGAGGTGGGTGATCGGGACCGCGTAGGTGACGCCCGGCGCGGGGACACCGACCTGCACGCAGGTGCCTCCCCAGTCCAGGCAGCGCACCGCTGAATCGGTCACGGCAGGGTGGCCGACGCACTCGAACGACCAGTTGACGCCGCCGCCGCCGAACGGTCCTTCGTCCTGCTGCTCCGACCACGGCACGAGCTCGCGGATCTTGGCGACCGCGTCTTCCTTGCTGGCATCGATGAAGTGGGTGGCGCCGAGCTCGAGCGCCAGCTTGCCCTTCGACGCGAGGGTGTCGACGGCGATGATCTTCCCGGCGGCCTTGATGCGCAGCCCCTGGATCACCGAGAGGCCGACCCCGCCGGCGCCGAAGACGGCCGTGTTGTCGCCCGGCTGGATGTTGGCCCGGTTGAAGACCGAGCCGACACCGGTCACGACGCCGCACGCGATGAGGCACGCGGAGGTGAGCGGGATGTCCTTGTCGATCGGGACCGCCTGCACCTCCTTGATGATCGTGCGCTCAGCGAAGGAGGAGGTGGCGGCGAAGTTGCCGCCGGGGACGCCGCCGACCGTGAACGGCTCGGTGCGGTTGCCGATGGACTGCTTGCACCACGTCGGGTGGCCGGCGTTGCACCGGTCGCAGATGCCGCAATTGGCAACCGTGCCGATGACGATGTGGTCGCCCGCCTTGACCCGGGTCACCTGATTGCCGACCGCCTCGACGACGCCCGCACCCTCGTGGCCCATCACCGACGGCGCCGGCCACGGGATCGTCCCGTCGACGACGCTGATGTCGCTGTGACAGACGCCGGCAGCCGCGACGCGGACGAGTACCTCATTGGGGCCGGGCTGGCGGACTTCCACGTCGCTGCGGATCTCCGCGGTCTTTCCGTTGAACACGATGGCGCGCACGCTGGCTACCTCTCTCGGTGAATGAGCTCAGGAAAGACCGTCCGGACTGCTCTGGCTCAGCTGGGCCACACAATGCTCTGGAGCTCGCTGTAGGCGTGAAGGCCATAGACGCCGCCGTCGCGACCGACGCCGCTCATCTTGAACCCACCGAACGGCGCCTCGTGATTGCGCTGGGCCGTATTGACGCCGACCAGGCCGGTACGCAGCTGGCGCGCGACGCGATAGCCGCGTCCGGTGTCGCCGGTGTAGACGTAGTCGTAGAGGCCGTACGGGGTTCCGTTGGCCAGCTCGAGCGCCTCGTCCTCGTCGTCGAACGTGAGCACGACGACGACCGGGCCGAAGAACTCCCCTTGCGCCGCAGCACTGTCCGGCGCCACGCCGGAGAGCAGCGTCGGCTTCACGTAGAAACCCTTGTCCAGCTCCGGACGCCCGCCGCCCGCGACCAGCTCGGCGCCGGCGCTGACCGCACTCGCGATCCCGGCCTCGACCCGGCCGCGTTGGGCATCGGTGATGAGCGGGCCGACGACCGTGTCTGCGGCGAGCGGGTCACCGACCTTCAGCGCGGCTGCGCAGCCGGACAGCTTGCCGATGAGCTCATCGCGCTTGCTTCGGTGGACTATCACCCGGGTGGGCGCGGTGCAGATCTGCCCGGAGTGGAAGGTCCAGGTGCTGGAGATGCCGCCCACCGCCAGGTCGACATCGCCGTCCTCGAAGACGATGGCCGCTCCCTTGCCGCCGAGCTCGAGCAGCTGGCGCTTCATGCCGTCACCGCACGCCGTCGCGATGATCCGGCCGACCGCGGTGCTGCCGGTGAAGCTGACCATGTCGACGTCGGGCGAGGTGGTGAGGGCGGCACCAGCAGCCGCGCCGGAGCCGCCGATGATGTTGACGACCCCGGCCGGGAGGCCCGCCTCCAGCAAGATCTCGCCGAACCGCAGGATGTGCAGCGGGTCCTGTGGCGCCGGCTTGGCGATGACCGTATTGCCCATCGCGAGCGCCGGGGCGATCTTGCCGGCCAGGTTCACCAGCGGAAAATTGTAGGAGGTGATGCAGGCGACCACGCCCACCGGCTCGCGCACCGCGACCGCATTGATCATGCCGCCGGGAGCAAGTGGCGTCGCGTTCATCAGCGACGGGGGAAGCGGGGTCGTGTCGGACATCGTGGCGCCGCGGGCGTAGCGCCGGAAACGATCCACCGCCACCGGTACCTGCATGGTGGATGCGACGCGCATGGTCGCGCCCGTCTCCGCCTGCAGCAGCGGGATGATCTCCTCGCCCTGCTTGACGAGCAGATCGGCAACGCGGTCGAGGATCTCGGCGCGATACTCCGGCGTCGTGCGAGACCAGCTCCTGAACGCCTGCTTCGCCGCGGCTGCCGCCTCGAGGGCTTGCTGCACGCTCGCCTCGGGCGCCTGACCGACGACCTCTTCGGTCGCGGGGTTGACGACGTCGTAGTGACCGCCACCCGGCTCGACCCACTCGCCGTCGAGCAGCAATCGACCGGGCTCAACCGCAAGCGACATGACGCTCCGTCCTGGGGATGGCGATGACCTGACGCTCCGTCAGATTATCGCGCCCGCCCTACTGGGCCGGAGCCGCCTTCCGAAGCAGGAAGCTCATGATCTGGGTGACGACCGGGGCACCCGAATCGTCCTTCAGATCGGTGCGCACCTTGACCACCGTCATGGTGGCGCCGCCCTTGCCCTCCTTGACCGAGACGTCCTCGACGACGCCCGAGGAGTGCAGGCGCATCCCGACGGTCAGCGGCGCGTGGTAGCGGAACTCCTGCTCGCCGTGCAGCAGCAGGCCGCCGTCACGGCGCAGGTCGGCGAGTACGGAGCCGAGGTCGGCGGCCTCGGGGTCGCGGGCGGGCTGATCCTCGGCGAGCGCGCCCCAGTAGCCGGCGACGAAGGAGAACGTCGGCGGCACCGGGACGGCGGAGAATCCGGCGGCCTCGGCGGCCGGGGCCGAGGAGTAGACCGGGCTCGTGGCGTAGACGGCTTCGGCGAAACGGGCCACCGGGCCGCGCTCGACGATGACGACGGACTCGGGCATCTTGCGGCCCAGGAGGTCTTGGGCGGACATGTCAGCGGCCTTCCTGTGCTGCGGTGCGGGACGGCAGCGTCGCGCTGGCCTCGCCGCTGATGACAGTGACTCCCTGGTCGGTGACGAGGTCGCAGGACAGGTCGACCGAGTCGCCGTTGACCGCGGTGATCGCGATCTTGGTCTGCAACACGTCACCGGGCCACGCCTGCTTGGTGAAGCGGACCGCGTAACGGGTCAGCGTGCCCTCGCCGACGTAATCGGTGAGGGCCGACGCGAGGAGCCCGGCCGAGAACATGCCGTGGCCGAAGACGCTCGGCATCCCGGCGGCCTTCGCCAGCACCTCGTCGTGGTGCATCGGGTTGAAGTCGCCGGACGCGCCCGCGTAGCGCACGAGATCAGTGCGGGTCAGCTCGTGCGAGCGTTCCGGGGCCGCACCCCCGACGGCGGCATCCTCGGCGTACAACACGTCATCCTCCTGGCTGTCGGTCCGCAGGCGCTGGCATGCCTGCGAGCCGCACCGTACCGGGCGGACGCCGGGCAGGTGGGCTCGGCTATGGTCATAGAACTTGTTCTAGAGTCGGGCGCGCTCGCGCTGCCGACGGCTGCCGAGGGAGTCAGCACGCCATGGAATTCGGCATCTTCAACTCGCTGTACCTGCACCACAGCATGAAGGAAGCGGATCCCGTCCACGCTGAACACAAGCGTCTGATGGATGAGGTCAACTGGACGAAGGCCGCTGACAAGGCGGGCTTCAAGTACACGTGGGCCACCGAACACCACTTCCTCGAGGAGTACTCCCACCTCTCGGCCAACGAGTCGTTCCTGGGCTTCATCGCCGGCCAGACCGAGCGCATCCACATCGGCACCGGCATCAAGAACATCACCCCGCCGGTGAACCACCCGGCCCGCGTCGCCGAGCAGACCGCGATGCTCGACCACCTCTCCCTCGGCCGCTTCGAGCTCGGCATGGGCCGCGGCTCCTCGAGCACCGAGCAGCGCGGCTTCGGCATCGAAGATCCTGAGCTGACGAAGAAGATGTTCGACGAGGTCGTCGGGCAGCTGCCGCGGATGTGGACCGAGGGCACCTACGCGTACGAGGGCGAGTACTTCCGGATGCCCGAGCGTCAGGTGCTCCCCAAGCCGTACACGCTGCCGCACCCGCCGCTGTGGGTCGCCGCCGGTAACCCGTCGACCTTCGAGAAGGCCGCCCGGATGGGCCTTGGCGTGCTGTGCTTCGCGAGCACCAGCCGCGAGGATCTCGCCCGGCTGATCGAGGTCTACAAGAACGCGATCGACGACGCCGAGCCGGTCGGCGGCTACGTCAACAACAACGTCATGGTCACCAGCCAGATGCTCTGCCTGGAGGACGGCAACCGGGCGCGCGAGATCGCCGCCGACATGACCAGCGGCTACCAGAACAGCCTCGTCTACAAGTACCTCGACACCTTCCCGAAGCCTCCGTACGTCCCCGACTGGCCGGCCACGATCCCCGAGCCGTCGGTCGAGATGCTCGAGATGGCGGTCAAGGAAGGCGCGGTGCTCATCGGCTCGCCGGAGGAGTGCGAGGCGGCCTGCCAGAAGTGGGTCGACACCGGCGCCGATCAGCTGACGTTCGGCATGCTCTCCACCACGATGCCGGTCGAGATCGCCATCGAGGCCGTCGAGACATTCGGACGCACCGTCCTTCCCGCCTACGACAAGGACCCGGTCCACAGCACCACTCGCCAGCGCGAAGCCCAGCTCGGCACCGCCCAGCCCGCAGGAGTCTGAACCTCAATGGATTTGCGCTACAGCCCTGCGGAGCAAGAGTTTCGCGGGGAGCTGCGAAGTTGGCTCGCCGGGGTGGTGCCGACCATCGGTCCGCGGCCGTCGGTCAATGACTGGCCGGGGCGGCGGGAGTACGACACCGCCTGGCAGCGCATGCTCTTCGACGCCGGCTACGCGGGCATCAACTGGCCCAAGGAGTACGGCGGGCGCGGCGCGACCCCCACCGAACACCTGATTTTCCTGGAGGAGTCCGAGCGGGCGGGCGCGCCGTACGTGGGGGTCAACTTCGTCGGCCTGCTGCACGCGGGTCCCACGCTCATCGCCGAGGCGAGCCCCGAGGTGCAGGAGGCCCACCTCTCGGCGATCCTGCGCGGCGATGAGATCTGGTGTCAGGGCTTTTCCGAGCCGGGCTCGGGTTCCGATCTCGCGTCGCTGCGGTGCAAGGCGGTGCTCGACGGTGACCACTACGTCGTGACGGGCCAGAAGATCTGGACCTCGCACTCGGAGGTCGCCGACTACTGCGAGATGCTGGTGCGCACCGACCCGGATGCCCCGAAACACAAGGGGATCACGTGGCTGGCGATGGACATGACCTCACCCGGCATCACGATCCGCCCGCTGAAAACGATCATCGGTTCCGCTGAATTCGCCGAGATGTTCCTCGATGAGGTACGCATCCCGGTCAGCAACCGGGTCGGCGCGGAGAACGACGGATGGCGCGTCACGAACGTGACCCTGTCCTTCGAGCGCGGCACCGCGTTCGTCGGTGACGTCGTCGATGCGATCGAACTCGTCGGGGAACTTTCGGCGCTGGCCAAGAAGGTGACGCGGCACGGCGCGACGGCGTGGGATGACCGTGCCCTGCGTCGCGAACTCGCCCACATCGCCGCGGAGCTCGACGGGCTCTGGGCGCTGACCCAGCGCAACGTCTCCGAGGCACAGCGGGTCGGACGCGTCGGCTTCGGCGGCTCGATCTTCAAACTGCGCTACTCCGAGGTGCGCCAGCACCTGGCTGACGTCGCCGCCCGGCTGCTCGGCCGCGCGTCGCTCGCCATGGACGATCTCGACGGCCTGCCGAACGCGCGTTTCGCCGAAGAACGCCTGCAGTGGCTGAACCTCTCGATCGCCGCGGGCACGTCTCAGATCCAGCGCAACATCATCGGTGAGCGGGTCCTCGGCCTGCCCCGCGAGCGGTAACGGAGCCCCGCGATGGATTTCCTGCCCACCGAGGATCAAGAGGCGCTGCGCGCCGGGGTCCGCGAGATCTGCGCCGACACGTTCCCCCGCGAGCGGCTCGGTCAGCTCGCGGAGACGGGTGCGGGCTTTGATCCCGACCTCTGGAAAACCCTTACGGATGTTGGTGTTTTCGGGCTGCTCCTGCCCGAGGACGAAGGCGGCCTCGGGCTCGGGCTCGGCGATGCGGTGCTGGTCTTCGAAGAGCTCGGCCGCGCGCTCGTCCCGGGCCCGCTCGTCGGCACGCTGCTGGCCGCCGGCCTCCCCGGCGTCGAGGTGGGCGAGCCGGTCGGGATCTTCGACCTCTCCGCCGAAGAGCCCGGACGCACCCTGCTGATCGAGCACCCTGACGTCATCACCAAGCTCGTCGTGCTCGACGGTCCTGACGCGCGGATCATCGACGCTTCCGAACTCTCGACCAGCCCGGTGTCGATCCTCACCGACCCGCTCACCCCGCTCGGCGCGATCGCCGGCCTCCCTGCCGGCACGCCACTCGAGGGCGGCTCCGCGCCCTGGCGTACCCGCGGCGCGGTGCTGACGGCGGCCCTGGAGACCGGGATCGCCATGGCTGCCTGCGAATTGGCGGTGCAGTACGCCAAGGAGCGCGAGCAGTTCGGCCGTCCCATCGGAGCGTTCCAGGCCGTCAAGCACATGTGCTCGGACATGCACGTGCGCGCGCAGATTGCTTCCGTAGCAGTGCATTCCGCGGCAGTCACCCTCGACTACCCCGAGGTCGGCGACCCGGCGCGCGCCATCGCGTCAGCGAAGATCCTGGCCGATGAGGCCGCGACGACCAACGCCAAGACGAGCATCCAGGTGCACGGCGGCATGGGCTTCACCTGGGAGGTGGTCGTGCACTACTACCTCAAGCGCGGCTGGGTCCACCAGTCCCAGTTCGGCGATGCCGACACCAACGCCGACGTCCTCGCCGCTCTGCTCTAGCTGCTACTCCTTGCCGAGGGCGCCGGCGTCGCGGAGGGCGGCGATGCGGGCGTCGTCGTAGCCGAGGCGGCTCTTCAGGATCTCGTCGGTGTGCTGACCGAGCGTCGGGGCGCGGCTTGGCCAGGCCAGCTCCTCGCCGACGAGCAACACGGGAAACGGGAGCATGTCGGCGCCGAGCTGCTCCTTGGGGATCCACGGCAAGCGAGCCTGGAACTGCGGGTCGGCGGCGAGCGTCTGCGGCGTGTTCACGGGCGCCAGCGGGGTGTTGACCTCGCCGCCGAACGTCAGCCATTCCTGCGTGGTCTTCGTCTTGAAGATGTCGCGCAGTTCGGCGCGCAGCTCCTTGTTGCCGGCGGCATGGTCGGCGTACTTCGAGCCGGGCCACTTCTCGAAGAGATCCGCCCGGCCGACCCCCTCGGCAAAGTTCTTCCAGAACGCCTGCTCCGACGCCATGAAAAGCACGTAGCCGTCGGCGGTTTCGTAGATGTTGTAGCGCACGCCCTCGGCCATTCCGGCCGTACCGGGTGCCCGCCGCCGGTAGTCGTCGGAGGCGTTACCGGTGACCTCCTCCTGCGGGCGCTCGTAGGCGCGGTAGGTCTCCGAACGCAGCCAGTCGATCGCGGCCGCCGAGTCGGACTGCGCGACCTCCATCTGGCAGCCGTGTCCCGTCGCCCGCGCCTGCGTTATTCCGGCGAGGATGCCGAAGGCGCCGTACAGCGGTCCGGCATTGATCCCGATCGAGACGTGCTCCGGGATGTACGTGAACCCGTCCTCGTCCACCGCGGGGTTGATGACCCCGGCCCAGGTGTCGTACGCGATGCCATGGCTCGGGTAGTCGCGGTACGGGCCGGTGGCCCCGTAGCCGGAGATGGTGAGGAAGACGATCTTGGGGTTCACCTCGAGCAGCTTGTCGAAGCCCAGGCCTCGGCGCTCGAGACCGCCCGGGCGCATGGCCTCGACGACCGCATCGGCGCCCCGTACCAGGTCGAGGAAGACCTCGACACCTTCGGGGGTTCGCAGATCCAGCACGACGGAGCTCTTTCCGCGGTTGGAATGCAGGAAGAGCAGCGAGGTGCCCTCGACGATGGGCCAGGTCATCTGGCGCGCGTAATCGCCCTGCGGCGGCTCGATCTTGATGACGTCTGCGCCCATGTCGGCGAACGGCCCGGTCACCCCCGCAGGCCCGAGCATCGAACACTCGATGATGCGGATCCCGGCCAGAGGTCGGGTGGGGTCAAAGCCGGTCATTCGTGCTCCTTCTGACAGGTCGTCAGGTGGGAACGTACCGCCCAGCGTGCACGGCCCGTGTCTGAGGGTGGCTAGGATCGCCCGATGGCCATGCCCGACGATGCTGATGTCGCGGCCGATGTCGCGGCCGAAGTGGCGCCGGCCAGTGACGGCCGGATCCCCGGTCCGCGTGGTCTGGCCACCAGAAATCGGCTGATCGAGTGCACCGCGGCGATCGTGGCCACCACCCCTTACTCCGACCTACGGGTCACCGACGTGGCACGAGCGGCGGGTACCTCACCGGCGACCTTCTACCAGTACTTCGTCGACATCGACGCGGCGCTGCTGGTGCTCGCGACCCAGACCACCGAGATCGGCTCGCAGCTCGCCGGCTTCATCCAGAACCGGCGCTGGCGCGGCAAGGCCGGTTACGCGACGGCCCGCGAGCTGGTGGACGGCTTCCTCGACTTCTGGCAGGCCCACCTGCCGGTGCTGCGCGTCGTCGACCTGCTCACCGAGGAGGGTGACGCGCGCTTCCGGGCGGCCCGCGTGAAGATGCTGAACGGCATCACGACGGCGCTTGCTGATGCGATCACCTCGGCCAAGCCCGACGGCGCACCGCCCGCGATCGCACCCATGGCGACGGCCAGCGCGCTGGTGTCGATGCTGGCCCACGTCGCCGCCCACCGCGAAGGCATGGAGCACTGGCGTATCGAGGTTCCCCAGCTGCAGGAGGCGATGGCGCGTCTCATCTACTGGGGCGTGAACAACCCCCGGGTGCCTACCGCCTGAGCTCAGCCGGGAAAGTCGGTGCGGCGCTTCTGCCGATGTGGGGCGCCCTCCTGCAGCACGCCCTGACCGGCCAGGGTCACCGCCACCATGTCGGCCAGCGAGGCCCGAACCTGTTCGATGCTCATCCGGTCACAGAGCCAGCCGATCAGATCGGTCAGCAGCACCTTGCCGATGAGCAGCGAGACGGCGAAGTCGCGCTCGGTCACCTCGGCGCCCCGGCCGTGCATGGCGGTGGCGATGATCGCGGAATTGACCGTGTTCACCTGGTCGATCTCATCGGCGCCGGCGACGATCATGGCGCGCACGAGCGCATCGCTGACCAGCCGGTCGCGCGCCAATGCGGTGATCAGCCGGTTGATGACGGCAAGGACGCGTTCCCCGGGATCGGCTGCCTCCGGCTGCTCGCGGACGAGCTGCTCCTGCAGCGACTCGAGCTGGCGGACCATCGCCGCCGAGAGCAGGTGGACCTTGGACGGGAAGTAGCGGTAGAGCGTGCCGAGCGCCACCTCGGCGAGGTCGGCGACCTCCCGCATCTGGACGGCGTCATAACCCCCCTGCCGTGCCAGCGAGACGGCCGCGTTCAGGATGCGCCGGCGACGGGCCCGCTGCGAGGCCGTCGTCGCCCGTGCAGGCATCGCCGGCCCGGCGACCGGATCGGTGCACTCGGCGAGGTCGCCCGCGTCCCCCAGGTCCCCGGCGGACGAGGGCGCTGCTGGACTCGACATGCGTTGACCCCCTCGGCGTACCTGGAACGCGTTCTAGTCTAGGCGTTCCACCGCCGCAGCTGGTGGCAGCTTGCGCATGCCGCGGGCGTCAGCGCAGGTAGCGGCTCAGCGACTCGATCACGGCATTGGGCTTGGTGCCGCCCTCGGACTCGATCGTGAACTTGGTCTTGACCTGGTAGCCGCCGTCGATCGGGGTGACCTCCATGATCTCGGCACGCGCCCGGATGCGCGAGCCGACCAGCACCGGCGCCGGGAAGCGGACCTTGTCGACCCCGTAGTTGATGCCCATGGACATTCCTGTGACGACGACCAGCTGCGACGCGAAGTAACTGACGATCGAAAGCGTCAGGTAGCCGTGGGCGATGGTCGCGCCGAACGGCCCGTCCTTGGCCCGCTCGGGGTCGACGTGAATCCACTGGTGATCGCCGGTGGCCTCGGCGAACTGGTCAATACGCGACTGCTCGATGGTCAGCCAGTCGGTGGGCCCGAAGGTGCGCCCGACCGAGTTGGGAAGGTCGTCGAAGGACAGCGCGGAGTCGGCCGAAACAGTCATGCCAGTGACCGTACTGCGATGGTGCTGGTCACAGTCAGCTACCTGTTATGACAGCTCGCCACGTGCTTGTTACACAGCCGGGTTAGAGTTGAGCGATTGCGGCGCCTCTCACCGGTGCTCGCTAGTTGAGCGCGGATGAGAAGGAGTTACCGGGTGGCGGGCGAGTCGTTGCAGGTCGCCCTTTTGACCTATCGGGGTACACCTACCTGCGGTGGCCAGGGCATCTACATCCGGCATCTGTCGCGCGAGCTCGTCGCCTTGGGCCATCGGGTCGAGGTTTTCAGCGGCCAGCCCTACCCGGTGCTGGACCCCGGGGTCGAGCTCACCAAGGTGCCGAGCCTGGATCTCTACCGCGAGCCCGACCCGTTCCGGGTGCCGTGGCCCAAGGAGTTCAAGAGCCGGATCGATCTGCTCGAATTCGCCCTGATGTGCACGGGCGCCTTCCCGGAGCCGCTGACCGGCAGCCTGCGTACCGCTCGCGTGCTGCATCCGTCCACATGGACCCCCGAGCGTCGCTACGACATCGTCCACGACAACCAGGGGCTCGGCCGGGGCCTGGCGAAGCTGCGGGAAGCCCTGCTGCCGTTGAAGGTTCCGGTCGTCGCGACGATTCACCACCCGATCACGGTCGACCGCCGGCTCGACATCGAGGCGGCCGCCAATGCCTGGCGCCGCTTCACCAAGCGCCGGTGGTACTCCTTCCTGCCGATGCAGCTGGAGGTCGCGCGCCAGCTCGACGGCGTACTCACGGTCTCCGATCTGTCGATGGTCGACATCCCTCGCGAGCTCGGCGTCGAGGCGGACCGGGTCCACATGGTGCCGCTCGGCGTCGACCCTGACGTCTTCAGCCCGGCCTCGGGCAAGAGCGTCCCGGGCCGCATCATCGTCGTCACGAGTGCCGACGTGCCGCTCAAGGGGCTGATGGTGCTGCTCGATGCGCTCGCCAAGCTGCGCGTCGAGCGTCCCGATGCCCATTTGGTGTGCGTCGGGCGTGCCAAGCCCAACGGGCCGGCCGACAAGCGGCTGGACGAGCTGGGCATCCGCGGCGCGGTCACCTTCCGCTCCGGGCTCAGCCAGGAGGAGCTCGTCGAGCTGATGCAGTCGGCCGAGGTCGCTGCCGTCCCGTCGTTCTACGAAGGCTTCTGCCTGCCGGCCGTCGAGGAGATGGCGGTCGGCCTGCCGCTGGTCGCCACCCGGGTCGGTGCCCTCCCTGAGATCGTCGGCTCCGACAACGAAGCGGGCCTGCTGGTCCCGCCCGGCGATGCGGAAGCGCTCGCTGCCGCGCTCGGGCGGCTGCTGGACGACCCGGAGCTGCGGGCGCGTCTCGGCGCTGCCGGTCGGCTGCGCGTGCAGGACCGTTTCACCTGGCGGGCGGCCGCGGCCGGTACGGCCGAGTGGTACCGCGAGCGCATCGCGGCGCTTCGCGGAGGTGGTCCGGCGCCGGAGCCCCAGAACCCCCGGGTGGCCGCGCCATGCTGACCGTCGATTTCGACCGCTTCCCGATCACCGAGGGCGACGTGCTGCTCGACCTCGGGTGCGGGGCGGGACGTCATGCCGCAGAAGCCTGCCGGCGCGGTGCCGCCGTCGTCGCGCTCGACATGTCGGCGCCCGACCTGAAGGAAGCCCGCGACCGGCTCGGCGAGGTCGATGCCGACCGCGAGCGCAGCATCGCCGTGCAAGGCGATGCTCTCCGGCTTCCGTTCGCCGACGGCACTTTCAGCCGCATCATCGCCGCTGAGGTGCTCGAGCACATCCCCGCCGACGAGGCCGCCATGGCCGAGCTCGCCCGGGTGCTGCGTCCGGGCGGCCTGGTCGCGGTCACGGTCCCGCGCTGGGGTCCCGAAAAGGTCTGCTGGGCGCTTTCTGACGCCTACCACGAGGTAGAGGGCGGCCACGTCCGGATCTACCGCAAGGGTCAGATCCGCGGCCGGCTCGAAGCGGCCGGGTTGCAACACGTCGGCCACCACTACGCCCATGCCTTGCACGCGCCCTATTGGTGGCTGCGTTGCATGGTGGGCGTGCACGACGACGGCCACCGCGCCACGAAGCTCTACCACCGCCTGCTGGTCTGGGACATGATGGCGGCGCCGCGCACCACCCGCACCGCCGAGCGCGCGCTCAACCCGATCATCGGCAAGAGCCTGGTCTGTTACTTGCGCAAGCCCCCTCGGGAGCAGCCGCTCAAGCCTCAGCGGGAGACCCGTGCGGCCGCCTGAGCTGCCCGGCATCCTCAGCCGCGCTGATGTCGCCCAGACCGGGGCGGCGATCAAGGCTGCCCAGGAGCCCAGCGGCGCCCTGCCCTGGCCAGATGGCCATACCGACGCGTGGAATCACGTCGAGTCGGCGATGGGACTGCTGGTCTCGGGCGAGCGGGAAGCCGCCGAACACGCGTACTCCTGGCTGCGCAGCCACCAGCGTCCCGACGGCTCCTGGGCGACGAGCTACATCAACGACAAGGTCATCGAGCCGGACGGCGAGAGCAACCAGGCCGCCTACGTGGCCGTCGGCACCTGGCACCACTGGCTGACCACCGGCGACCGCGCCTACGTCACCCTCATGTGGCCGACCGTCGTCCGCGCGCTCGACTACGTCGTGGGCATGCAGTCTCCCGGCGGGGAGATCCCTTATGCCCGTGACGGCGAGGGCGTGCTGCGCGGCGATGTACTGATCACCGGCTGCAGCAGCACCCTGCAGAGCCTGCGCTGCGGGCTGGCGCTCGCGGATCTCCTCGGTGAGCAGCAGCCCGACTGGGAGCTCGCCTGCGGGGCGCTGCACCATGCGCTCGTCGCCCATCCCGAGGTCTTCACCCCCAAGGACCGCTGGTCGATGGACTGGTACTACCCGGTCCTCGGCGGTGCGCTTCGCGGTGATCGCGGTCTCGAGCGGATCCGCGAGGGCTGGGACACGTTCGTCGTCCCTTCGCTCGGCGCCCGGTGCGTCAGCGATCAGCCCTGGGTCACCGGCGCCGAGACGTGCGAGCTGGCGATCGCGCTGCACACGCTCGGCGAGGACGAGACCGCCCGCCGGCTCGTGCGCGAGATGCAGCACACCCGTCACGACGACGGCGGCTACTGGACCGGGTGGCAGTTCGCCAATCAGGTGATGTGGCCCAGCGAGCGTTCGAACTGGACGGCTGGAGCCGTGCTGCTGGCCGTCGACGCGCTCGCGGGCGGCCCCAGCAGCCAGCTCTTCTGTGCAAATGATCTCCCTTGGGGACTAGACGCGGAGTGTGTCTGCGGGGCAGGGTCGGGCGGGTCGCTACAGTCCGTACGCTGACCGGGCTGAGACGGTTCGGCACTGGTAGCCCTGTAGTAGCTGTCTCTCAGCACCCTGCGTAACGAGGAGTACCGGCGTGTCCAATTCGATGACCGAGTCGCTGAAGCGACTCCCGATCTTCGCGGCCTGCTCCAACAAGGACCTCGAGGCCGTCGCACGGCTGTCGACGACGCTCGACGTCGCGCCCGGCAAGGTGCTCGCCACGGAGGGCCTCCCGGGTCAGGAGTTCGTCGTGATCCGGGCGGGCACGGTGAAGGTCACGCGCGATGGCGCTGAGCTCGCCGAGCTCGGCCCCGGCGATTACTTCGGGGAGATCTCGCTGATGGACGGCGGCCCCCGCACGGCCACCGTCACCGCGATCACCCCGGTCACGGTCGAGGTCGTCGAGCGGCGCGACTTCGACTCCTTGCTCGAGACGGTGCCAGGCCTCGCCCAGCGCCTCATGATCGGTCTCGCTGCCCGGCTTCGGGAGAAGACCGACCGGTTCTGACGGCGGCCGGCTCAGCCGGTGTTACGCAGGCCGGCCGCGATGCCGTTGATCGTGAGCAGCAACGCGCGTTGCAGCTGCTCATCGGGCTCCATCGGCCCATCGGACCCCGGGTCCGCCGCCACCTCGCGGCGGCGGGCCAGCAGCGAGATCTGCAGGTGGTGCAGCGGCTCGAGGTAGCGGTCACGGGTGGCGAGCGTCTGACGTAGCAGCGGGTAGTTCGCCAGCAGCCCGGAGCCGGCGGTGAGCGCCCGGACCTGCTCGAGCGTGCGCTCGTGCTCGGCGCAGATCTGCTCGAAGATCGGGTGCAGCGCGGGGTCGGTGAGCGCGTCGACGTAGAGCCGGGCGATGCGCAGATCGGTCTTGGCGAGCGTCATCTCCACGTTGCCGAGGAACGTCGTGAAGAACGCCCAGTCGAGCATCTCGTCCAGCACGTGACCGAGGCCCGCCTCGCGCGCCGCCAGCAGGCCGCTGCCGACCCCGTACCAGCCCGGAACGATCATCCGGGTCTGGGTCCACCCGAAGACCCACGGGATCGCCCGCAGGCTCTCCAGGGACGCGGGCCCGGTGCCGCCCGCCCCGGGTCGCCGGGCGGGACGCGAGCCGATGTTCAGGCCGGCAAGCTCCTCCACCGGGGTGGCGGCGCTGAAGAAGTCGGCGAGCTTGGGAGTGTCGGCCAGCTCGCGGTAGGTCGCGGCGGCGGCCGCGGAGATGACGTCCATCGCGTCGTCGAAGCGGGCGAGACGCTCGTCGTCG
The DNA here is from genome assembly GCA_963731205.1 of uncultured Actinomycetota bacterium. Taxonomy (GTDB): domain Bacteria; phylum Actinomycetota; class Actinomycetes; order Frankiales; family Frankiaceae; genus DATAZK01. The sequence goes on from CAVSUJ010000002.1 coordinate 418,411, forward strand.
ATGCGCGAGGTGCGGTGCAGCACGCTGGCCTCGATGACGGCGGCGAGCAGGATCTCGAGGTTGTCGCGGGCGAGGCTGGGCAGCGCGTACTTGTCGGAGACGACCTCCCCCTGTTCGGTCAGCTTCATCGCCCCGTCGAGGACGCCGTAGGGCGACGCCGCCACCGCCTCACCCGCCGGACCACCGCCGCGGCCGACCGAGCCGCCGCGGCCGTGAAAGAGCCGCAGCCGCACGCCGTGCTCGGCGGCCACGTCACGCAGCCGGCGCTGGGCCCGGTGGATCTCCCACTGGGAGGTCGTCACGCCGGCGTCCTTGTTGGAGTCGGAGTAGCCGAGCATGACCTCCTGCAGATCGCCGCGGGCCGCCACGATCCGGCGGTAGGACGGGTCGCGTAACAACTCATCGAGCAGCTCACCGGCGCGGCGGAGCTCGGCGACGGTCTCGAACAGCGGCACCAGATCCAGCGCCGCCGTGTCCGGCTGGCCATCGGGTGAGAGCTCGACCAATCCGGACTCACGAGCCAGCACGGCCACGGCCAGCAGATCGTCCACCCCCTGGGTCATCGAGACGATGTAGGTCTGCACGGCCTCGTCGCCGAAGATCTCGGCGGCCCGCCGGGCGGTCTCGAAGACGGCCATCACCTCCCCTGCGGGCTCCGGGAGCGGGGCCCGCCAGGCGGCGAGCGGGCGGTGGCCGGCGAGCTCGCGCGACAGCAGCGCGGTGCGGGCCTCGCGGTCGAGCTCCTCGTACGGGGTCGGCAGCTCGTCGAGCCGGGTGTACAGCGCGCCGAGCGCCGCATGGTGGCGGCCGGCGTGTTCGCGCAGGTCGAGCGTGGCGAGATGCAGGCCGATCGTGCGGGCGGCCCTGATCGCCCGGCCGAGAGCACCGTCGGCGATCCGCTCCCCGCGATGCTCCCGCAACGAGCGCCCCATGAGCTCGAGCTCGGCGACGTAACCGGCGGCGCCGAGGTAGTCGCGCGCCGGGTCGTGGCGGCGGCCGGCGGCGATGCGTTCGTGGGTGTTCTCGAGCTTGGTGCGGATGTAGGAGCACTTCAGCCGATACGGCTCCTCCGCGTTCAGCCGGATGTAGCGCTCGTAGATGTGGGGCAGCGCCTCCCGGTCGGCGGCCAGGCTCGCTTCGAGTTCGCCGGAGATGCCGGCGATGCGCGTCGAGACCGAGATCTCCTCGATGAGCTGGTCGATCACCTCCATCTGGTAGCGCAGCGCCCGGTCGGCGTAGAGGCGGAGCGCGTCCATGGTGACGGTGGAGGAGACGTTCGGATTGCCGTCGCGGTCGCCGCCGACCCAGGTGCCGAGCCGGATCGGACGCAGATCGGGCGGCGGTTCGAGGCCGGCGCTGCGCAGCTGGGCATCGAGGTCATCGAGCACTCCCGGAAGCACGGTGCGCGCCAGCTGATCGAGGTAGTACGTGACGGCCCGGGTCTCGTCGACCGGGGTCGGCTTGCCGGTGCGCAGCTCGTCGGTAAGCCAGAGCAGGTCGATGAGTTCGGCGAGCCGGCGGTCCGTCGCCGCCGGATCGGTGAGCTGGTCGGCGACCCGGCGCAGCGTCGCGAGCACCGACTGCCGCGACGCTTCGGTCGGATGTGCCGTGAACACGGGCCGCAGCTCGGTTTTGGCGAGCGTGTGCAGCAGCCGGTCACGGTCGTCGTCGGAATGCAGCCGCTCGACGAGGCGATGCAGTGGCCCGCCGTCATCGAGGCGCCGGGCGGCCAGCTCTCGCGAGCGGTGCAGCTGCTCGGCGACGTTGGCCAGCTGGAAGAAGGTCGAGAACGAGCGGGCCAGCAGCACCGCCGTCGGCACGTCAAGCTCGGAGAGCAGCTCGGCCAGCTCATCGGTGTGTGAACCGCCGGCTTCCGCCGCGCTCTGGCGCGCGAGCCGGCGCACGCGCTCCACCAGTTCCAGCACCTCGGGGCCGGCCTGGCGCACCAGCGTGTCACCGAGCATCCCGCCCAGGCGGCGGATGTCGGCGCGCATCGCGGTGTGGCCGGCCTCGGAGACCACGCCGGCGTGGGTCTCCACCGGATCGCGTGCAGGCATGGGCGCCATAGTGCCCGCATCCGGTTACGCCGGTGTCACCTGCCGGTCGGCCACATGCGCGCTTCGTAGGCTTCGCAGGTGCTGGATGCGACGGGCGACGGGCGGGGCAGGACGCTGGGGCCACGCCTCGGCCGCCGCCGCGCCGCGCAGATCTTCGCCGTCGCCGTCGCGGTCCGGATCGCGTACGTGCTCATCTTCCTGCGCAATTACCACCCGCAGACCGATGCTCAGCACTACATCGACATCGCGACGAGCGTGGCCCACGGGCACGGGTTCGCGGCGAAGTACCCGTACGGCTTCCAGCACGCGACCGCCTTCCGGCCCCCGCTCTACCCGCTGATCCTCGGCGCCGCGTTTGCCGTGCTCGGCGTCCATCTCGCGGTCGCGCAGGCGCTGAACGTGGTGATCGGCAGCGTCGTCGTCGTACTCATCGCGCTGCTTGCCACCCGCGTCGGGGGGACCCGGGCCGGCCTGATCGCTGCGGGCCTGGCGGCGATCTACCCACCGCTGCTCGCCAACGACGGCGTTTCACTCAGCGAACCGATCGGCCTGCTGGTGATGCTGGCAGCGATCTGGGCGCTGCTCGCCGGACGCCCGGGCTGGGCGGGGGTGGCTGCCGGCCTCCTGGTGCTCACCCGTCCGAGCGCGCAGCTGTTCGTGCCGCTGATCGCTCTGGTGCTCTGGCGGCAGGCCGGGCTGAAGCGCGCGCTCGGCTTCGCCGTCATCGCGGTCGCGGTGGTCGCCCCCTGGGTGATCCGCAACGAGACGATCTTCGACCGGCCCGTCATCGTCACGTCGAACGGCTTCAACCTGGCGGCGATCTACTCCCCCGTCGCCCTCGCCGCCGGGCACTTCGTCGACCCTGTCTTCGATCCGCGGTTCGCTCCCATCCGCGACTTCGGACACTCGTTCGTCAATCTCAACGAGGCCAACCTCGACAGCGCCTTCCGGCGCGACGGGCTCAAGGGCATCCGCGAGCATCCGGGCCAGGTGCCTTCGGTCGTCTGGCTGAACGTGCGCCGACTCGTCGATCAGACGTGGGGGCTGAACGACGGGCCCGAGGCGCAGGACGGCCGACCTCTCGGGCTGCGTCACGTGAGCCTGCCGCTGGTGTGGCTGGTGGAGCTCGTCGGTTTCGTCGGCCTGATCCGCATGACGCGCCAAGCCCACCGGGACTACCGGTCGCGGCCCGGACGTGACGGCCGGCTCGGGTCTGGCGTCATTCCCCTGACCGCCCTGTACTTCTTCGTGGTGTCGGTGCTGACGGTCTCGGTCCCGCGGCTGCGGGCGCCTGACGACGCGCTGCTGATCATCGCGATCGGCGTGCTCGTGGCCGAGCTGTGGGAACGGCGGCGGGTGTCAGCCGACGCGCAGAGTGCGGCCCATGAGGCTGGCGGACGGGGTCTGCAGGAACCCCGTGACGTGCAGCCGCCGGGGGTGGTAGCCGCCACGGTTCTCGCCCTGCCAGTACGTCGCATAGGCCAGATACAGCTGATTCCTCGGGCTCGGGCCCACTACGGGTGAGGCTCCACCCGGTCCTTGATTGACGCCGCTGCTCGCCATCAGGGGTGTCACGCCACCACCCGGTCGCGTGCACGGACCCATCGGTCCGGCGCAGATCGCGTAACCGGTGGCGTAGTTGCTGTCGCCCGCGGAGTCGCGCCACAACGAGTCGTTCGCTGAGTAGAACAGGTAGGTCGTGTTGTTGTAATCGACCATCGACGGGTTCTCGATGGTGCTGCCCTCCCAGGCGGCCGCGCGGTTCGTCGCCAGGATCTTCTTCGGCGTCGAACCCGGGAGCAATTTGCCGTTGGGTCCGAGCTCCTGCACCATGATCGACGATTCGGCGCCGCCGAGCTTGCCGGCGGCCTTCCACAGCAGGTAGTTCTTGCCGCTGACCGGATCGTGGTAGGGGTAAGGGTCGATCGAGCCGGAGGGGTCGGTCGACGCCGGCTGGCACTGGATCGGCGCGCTGCCGCTGATGTCACGGAACGGGCCGAGCGGGCTCGACGAACTTGCCACCGTCAGGCAGAAACGCCCGTAGTTGTGCGGGTCCAGCGGGTCGCCGTGAGTGCTGACCTTGACGGCCGCGTAGGCGTACCAGGTGGTGACGTTGTTGACGTCGATGCTGAAGACCGACGTCGCCCAGTAGGTCTTGTTCAGCCATGGATTGCCGGCAATGGGGGTCGGCAGAGCCCACGACGCCTGCCGGACGAGCGCATCGTTGTTGTTCAGCTTGTTGCCCGCCGTCTCGCCGTCGTTGGCGATCTCGGGAGGCAGCGGGTTCCAGTTGGGGTGGATCGTCCAGTGCGTCAGGTCGGTGCTGGTCAGCACCGAAAGGTAGCGGCCGCCGGCACCCGCGCTGTAGGCGTAGTACACGTTGCCGATGCGCAGGATGTCCGGGTCGCCGAAGTCGCCCTGCCACTGGCGTCCGGCCTGAAACCAGCCGGGCGTCCCGTTCGAGGGGATCGCGTCGTTCTGCGGCGCCGGAGGCGCGGCCGGCGGGAGGCAGGCGGCACCGAAGGCGAGCACGCTGAAGACGGCGAGCAGGGCAGTGATCAGCCGCCGGACGGGGTGGGCCACCGTTCGGTCATCGGCAGGTCACTGCGCGACGTTGAGCGTGCTCAGACTTTGGTGGCCGGCACGGGCGCCGCGAGGCGTTCCAGGACCTCGCCCGCCTGCTTGACGATCCGGCCGATGAGCTCCTCGACGGAGGGCAGATCCTCGATCAGCCCGACGACCTGACCTGAGGTCATCAGCCCGAGGTCAGCACGACCGTCGACCATCGAAGCCTTCAGCAGCATGGGGGTGTTGGCGGCCATGATGACCTGGCTCCAGGCCAGCTCGTGCCCGGATTTCATGGCCTTGCCCTCGCGCAGCATCGAGGTCCACGGGGTGCCGCTCTCCTTCTGGAACGCGACTGCATTGCGGACGGCGCGGGGCAGCCGGCCGACCGGGCCGGCCTTGACCAGCTTGTCGACGAGCTCGGTGCGCAGCACGCGATGCGGAACCCCGTCGACCGCCGTGGTGACGATCGTGCCGTTGACGTCCGTCGACAGGTAGATCTCCTTCACGGCGTTGCTGACATTGCTGTCCGACGTCAGCAGGAAACGGGTGCCCATTCCGATCGCCTCGGCGCCGTACGCCAGCGCGGCGACCAGACCGCGTCCGTCGAAGAAACCGCCCGCCGCCACCACCGGGATGTCGACCGCGTCGACGACCTGAGGCAGCAGCAGGGTCGTCGGCACCGAACCGGTGTGGCCGCCCCCCTCGCCGCCCTGGACGAGCACCGCGTCGGCGCCCCAGCTCGCGACCTTCTCCGCGTGGCGGCGCGCGCCGACCGACGGCATCGTGACGACGCCGGCATCTTTCAGCTTTTGCAGCAGCTCTTTCTTGGGGGCGAGCGCGAAGGACGCCACCTTGACCCCGAGCCGGATCATCAGGTCGACCCGCTCACCGACATCCAGCCCGTCGGAACGGATGTTGACGCCGAACGGCGCGTCGGTGCGCTCCTTGACGGTCTGGATCGCGGCTTCCAGCTCCGGGACGCTCATCGTGCTGGAGGCGATGATCCCGAGGCCGCCGGCAGCTGCCGTAGCCGCGGTCAGCCGGGCACCGGAGACCCAACCCATCCCGGTCTGCACGATCGGATAGCGGACGCCGGTGAGCTCGGTGAAGCGCGTGGACAGGGCCGGAGCCGACCCCGAAACCGGCATGCTCACGCTGAAACCTCCTTGTATCGCAGGCCTTTCGGGTCGAGCTCGGCAATGATGCGCTGCTCGTCCTCGGTGGGCTCGCGGGTGGTGGGGACGTCGCCCGAGGCGCCCTCCAGCTCGAAGCCGGTCGCCGCCACCACGTCGGCGACGGTGACGCCGGGATGCACCGAGACCAGCCGCATCTTCGCGTCAGCACCGGGAGCATCACCGAAGTCCAGCACCGCGAGATCGCTCACGACCCGACCGAGGCGGTGGTAACGAGCGGCCGCGGCCCCCGCCGCGGCCGCCCGCGCGTAACCGACACCGGAGACCATGTCCACCGACGGGACGAAGACCCGGGTCGAGTGCTTGGGGACCCAGTAACTGGTCCGGTTGTTGACGGTGTTGCCCGGTGCCCCGCGGGCTCCGAGGAGCTGCGACTTGGGATGCGCCTGCGGACCGATGCAGGAGATGTTCTGGTTGCCGGTCGGGTCGATCTGGCTGGCGCCCATCATCACGTGACGGCGCCCCGAGGCAACCACGTCGAACACCTGGCGATAAGGGATCCACCCCTCCACGACGCTCTGCGACAGCGGCGTGCCCAGCGGTGGAACGTCGGCAAGCAGGAAGGCTTCGCCGTCGGAAAGCAGGATGTCGGGCTCGAACGTGAGGCGTGCCAGCCGGGCGCCGATGCTGGGCAGCGTGCCCATGGGGCTGACCAGGATCTCGCCGTCGCCGCGGAACGCTTCGGCGATCGCGACGGCGCAGATGTCTGCGCGGCGCACAGTGGTGGGAGCCTGGGTTGCGGTGTCGCTCATGCCTGAACCTCCTGCGCGAACGCGCTGACCGCCTGCTGGTAGGCCGCTTCATCCCCGGCCAGGAAGCGCTGCCGGAACGTCTCCCACGCCTCGGGATCCGCCGCGGCCGCCGCGTAAGCGCGCTGGAATTTCTCGTCGCGCTCGTAGTCCGGCGTGCACGTCGTGAAGTGCGCGCCGTTGGGGGTCTCGATGACGCCGTCGATCATCAGCCGGTTGATCTTCAGCGTGTGGAAGGACGCTTCCTTGGTCAGCTCGGCGGTGTCGACGATGCGCTCGCAGGACATGAAGCGCTGCTGCGCGGCTCCGCAGAAAAGGTCGTCGAAATACGGGTCGGGGCCGAGGAACTGGCCATTGCCCACCGCATCCGCCCGGTTCATGTGGATGATCGACGCGTCGAGCGTGAGAGCCGGCATCGCGACGAGTTCCTCACCGTCCTCATAAGGCGAGGTGATCGTCTTCAACTGCGGGTTGACCGACATGACGTCAGAGCCCAGGCCCGCCCGGATCGGCAGGAACGGCAGCCGCTGCGCAGCAGCGAGCAGCCCCCACTGCAACATGCCCTCGTCGACCTCGAAGAACTCGACCTCGCCGCGCTGGCGGGCCGCGCGGAAATGCGGCTCCAGCGCGATGGAATCGAGCGAGACGAAACCGCTCACGAGCCGGCGTACCTTGCCCGCGGCGACGAGCAGGCCGACATCAGGGCCGCCGTAGGACACCAGCGTCAGGTCGGTGAGCGGCGAATTGGCGATGGCCCGGATGATCGCCATCGGCTTGCGCCGCGAACCCCACCCACCGATGCCGATGGTCATCCCGCTCTCGAGCTTGCCGACCACATCGGCGACGGACATCCGCTTGTCGGTCACTTCTTCTCCTGATCCCCGGTGTTTCCCGTGGCCGGTTGCCCGACGAACGCATCGCGATGCTCGTCAGCCCGCCCGGAGAGGTTGATCTCGAAGGTGAATCCCTGCTCGAAGCGATAGCTGCGCTTGACGTCGATCGGGTCGATGCCGTTCAGGGATTCCTTGGCCAGCCGGATGATGTACGGATCCTTGGCGGCGATCTCACCGGCCACCTCGTGGGCCGTCTCGCGAAGCTGCTCGCGCGCCACCACCTTGAAGACCGAGCCGAACTCGTGAAGCTGCTGCGCCGTCGCGATCTTGGAGGTGTAGACCATCGCGCGCATCAGGTGCGCCGGCACCAGGCGGGCCAGGTGGGTCGCCGCCCCGAGGGCCCCGCGGTCGACCTCGGGAAGGCCGAAGGTCGCATCGTCACTGGCAACGATCACATCAGCATTGCCGACCAGCCCGATGCCGCCGCCGAGGCAGAAGCCGTGCACTGCGGCGACCACCGGCACCGCGCACTCGTAGACGGCGGCGAACGCCGCATAACACCCCCGATTGGCCCCGATCAGCGAGCCGAAGCCGGTGGTGCGCTGCATCTCCTTGATGTCGACCCCGGCGTTGAAGCCGCGGCCCTCGGCCGCCAGCACGACGGCGTGGACACTCTCGTCGCGACCGGCACCGATGAGGGCATCAGCGAGGTCGAACCAACCGGCCACCGGCAAGGCATTCACCGGCGGGTAGTCGACCACGATCTCGGCAATCGGTCCGTACCGGTTGACCTCGATACCCACTGGCAGGACCGCCCTTCTCGCCCAAGCGCTTGCTTGGTAACGTACCAGCCCGTGGCAGCCCCGGGCAGTGTCGACTATGCAGGTCGTGGGGTGCTCGTCACCGGCGGGGTGCGGGGAATCGGGCTCGGAATCACCGAGGCTTTCCTGGCTTCCGGGGCCGATGTCGTCGTCTGCGCGCGCCACGAGCCGCAGTCCCTCCCGACCGCCCGATCCGCATCCGGTACGCGTACCGCGAGCTTCGTGGCTGCCGACATCCGCGACCCCGAAGCCGCGGCCATGGTGGTCGACACGGCAGCCCAGCGGATGGGCCGGCTGGATGTGGTGGTGAACAACGCGGGAGGCAGCCCGATGCTGGACGCTGCCACGGCGTCGCCGCGCATCTCCACCCGCGTCATCGAGCTGAATCTCCTGGCGCCGTTGCACATCTCGCAGCGGGCCAATGCGATCATGCAGGCGCAGCCCGAGGGCGGCTCGATCATCATGATCAGCTCGGTCAGCGGGGTGCGCCCGAGTCCGGGTACGGCCGTCTACGGCGCCGCCAAGGCTGGGCTGAACCATCTCGTGCGCACCCTCGCCCAGGAATGGGCGCCCCAGGTGCGGGTCAACACGCTCATCGTCGGGCTGGTCGCCACCGAGCAGGCCGACAGCCATTACGGCGGCAAGGCCGGGCTCCTGGGAGTCGAGGCCACGGTGCCGATGAAGCGCATGGTGTCGCCGGCCGACGTGGCGGGGGCGTGCCTTTTTCTGGGCAGCGACCTCGCCGCCTCCGTCACGGGGGCCGACCTTTCGGTGCACGGCGGCGGCGAGCATCCCGAATTCCTGGCGGTCGTCGAGGCGGCGCTCGCCGAGCAGTCGAGGCAACAAACGAACGGAGCTACATGACCGGCATCTGCGACGGCCGCGTCGTCATCGTCACGGGCGCGGGCCGCGGGCTCGGACGCGAACACGCCCTGGAGTTCGCGCGTCAGGGCGCGCGGGTCGTCGTCAACGACTTCGGCACGGCGCTCGACGGCGGAGGACGCTCGACCGAGGTGGCCGACGCCGTCGTCGAGGAGATCAAGGCGCTGGGCGCAGAGGCCGTCGCCAATGCCGATGACGTGGCCGACTGGGACGGCGCGCAGGCGCTGATCCGCACCGCGATCGACCGCTTCGGCAGGCTCGACACCCTCGTGAACAACGCCGGATTCGTCCGCGACCGGATGCTCGCCAACATGTCCGAGGAGGAGTGGGACGCGGTCGTCCGGGTGCACATGAAGGGCCACTTCGCGCCGCTGCGTCATGCCGCGGCTTACTGGCGTGACCAGTCCAAGGCGGGCACTCCGGTCGAAGCGCGCGTCGTCAACACCAGCTCCGGCGCCGGCCTGCTCGGCAGCATCGGCCAGGGCAATTACGGCGCCGCGAAGGCCGGCATCGCCGCACTCACGATCATGGCTGCCGCGGAGATGGGACGCTACGGCGTCATCGTCAACGCGATCGCCCCGTCTGCCCGCACCCGCATGACCGAAGGCGTCTTCGACACCATGGCGCCGGTGGAGTCCGGCTTCGATGCGATGGACCCTTCCAACGTCTCCCCGCTCGTGGTCTGGCTGGGAAGCGACGAGGCCCGCTCCGTCACCGGCCGCATCTTCGAGATCGAGGGCGGCATGCTGTCGGTGGCCGACGGCTGGCACCACGGCAAGGTCCACGACAAGGGCGCCCGCTGGGACCCTGCCGAGCTGACCCCGGTCATCAGCGAGCTCATCGCCGAGGGTCCTGCTCCCGACCCGGTTTACGGAGCCAGCTGAGGCCCTGCTCGTCCACGCGCGTCGACCTGATGCATAGTCAGCTTCACCTGCACACCGAAAGGCGCCTGCCGTGCTCTCCGTACTCCGGCTCAACTTCGTCGTCCCAGATCTCGATCCCAAGAAACTGACCGCGCATTACAAGGCCGGCATCGAGATGGCCAAGTACGCCGATGACAACGGCTTCTTCTCGCTCAGCTTCGAGGAGCACCACGGCGCCGACGACGGCTGGAGTCCCACCCCGCTGCTCAACGCGGGAATGATGGTGGGTGCCACGAAGAACGTCCGGATCATCGTGCAGGCGCTGCTGGTGCCGCTGCACGACCCCATCCGTCTCGCCGAGCAGATCGCCGTACTCGACCTCGCCTCCGGCGGCCGCGTCTCGGTCGTCGCCGGTCTGGGCTACCGGCCCGAGGAGTACGAGGCGGCCGGCCAGTCCTGGAAGGACCGCGGCAAGATCCTCGACGACTCGCTGACCGCCATCCTCGCTGCCTGGAAGGGCGAGGAATTCGAGTACGACGGCCACCGCACCCGCTCGACCCCGGTGCCGATCTCGCCGCCGCAGGCGCTCATCTTCGTCGGCGGCTCCGGCAAGCCGGGTGCCCGCCGGGCGGCCCGCTTCGACCTGCCGTTCCTGCCCGCGGCCAACCTGCCTGAGCTGGCCGAGTACTACAACCAGCAGTGCGCCGAAAAGGGCGTGAACCCTTTCATCATGATGCCGCCGGAGCACACCTCGATGAGCTACATCGCCGAGGATCCCGACAAGGCGTGGGCCGACTACGGCAAGTACTTCCTGCACGAGGCGACGACGTACGCGAGCTGGCAGACCCCCGACATCCACTCGGCGGTCCACTCCCACGCCACCACCGCCGAGGAACTGCGCGCCGAGGGCATCTACGAGGTCATCACCCCCGACCAGTGCATCGAGCGCGCCAAGACGCAGGGCGACTTCGCCACCTGCGTGCTGCACCCGATGGTCGGCGGCATGCCGCCCGAGGTCGGCTGGGAGTCGCTGCGGCTCTACGTCGACAAGGTGCTCCCCTACGCGTCCTAGGCGCCCTCGCGCGTCATGGGCATCATCACGCGGATGGGCCGGGCGCCCGGAATCCGGCGCCTGGTCAAGAAGCACGACGCTCCGGGAGTCGTCCGCGAAGACCCTGATGAATGGGACCGCGATCCGCTGTGGTGCGCGAGTTGCAAGCGTGAGGTGCTCTTCTCAGAACCGCGCTGCCGGCACTGCGGCGGCGTCGCGGTGACCGCCGACGAACTCGCCCGCAGGATGGGCGACCTGCCGCCGCGTCCGGGGAGCGGGCCGACCGACTGGTAGCGCCCGCGCGCAGGGTCAGCGAGGGTTCTTGGCGAGGCTCAGCGGGGCCGAACGCCCGGCGGGAGCGAGGGCTTTGCCGTCGCGGGTGTGGATGACGACCTGATCGCGTCCAGCCCGCTTGGCGGCGAACATGGCGGCGTCAGCCCGGGCGGTGAGGTCGGGAAGCTCTTCCCGGGCGGTCGCGTCGATGGCGCCGATGGACACGGTGAATTTCGGCAGCCCGGCGACGGTGAGCGCCGCATCGAGTCGTTCCCGGACGGCGTCGAGCGCGCGACGTGCGCCTTCGGCCGTGCTCGCGGGCAACGCGATGAGGAACTCCTCGCCGCCCTGGCGGCAGAGCAGGTCGGTTTCGCGGAAGGAGCCGCGCAGCACGTCGGCGAACAGCCGCAGTGCCCGGTCACCGGTCTCGTGGCCGTAGGTGTCGTTGAGCGTCTTGAAGCGATCGAGGTCGGCCATGGCCAGCGCGAACGTCGGTTCACCGGCGCGTACGGAGGTCAGCCGGCTTTCGAAAGAGCGCCGATTCAGCAGCCCGGTGAGGCTGTCGGTGGCGGCTTGCAGCTGGGTGTCAGCCATCACCCGCAGCAGCCCGATGCGGGCACCGGCCTGGTTCGCCAGGGTGCTGAGCTCGCTGACCTTGTCGGCGGCGAAGGGCTGGTTCGGCTCGCCGACGGCGTGCAGCACGCCGACCGTACGGCCCATGATCGACACGGGCACGCAGACCGCGGCGACGCGACCCTGCGCGCGGGCCCGCAGCTTGGGGCAGGCGTCCAGGGCGTCGCTGTCGGGAAAGTGCTGGGCCTGGGACCGGCGGGCGGCCGGGCAGTGATCGGGAGAGCTCACGGTGCAGCCGGGAACGTCACCGTCCGGCGAGACGCTGGCCACCCGCAGCAGGTGTGCATGGCTGTTGTCGGCCAGCAGCAGCTCGGCGGCGGCAGCGGGCAGAGTCGCCGCCATCGAACGTTCGATGACGTCGATGACCTCGCTCTCGTCCTCGGCCATGTCCATGGCGTTCGCCAGCCGGCTTTCGAACTCCTGACGTCTGGCCTGCAGCTCGCGCACCGCAGCGCCCTGGTTCGCCATCCGGGCTGCCTCAGCCGACTGGCGGGCGAGCACGGCGACGACGTCATCACTCTTGCGTTGCTGCACGAGGCTCGCTCGCACCATGCCGAACGTCATCGGGGTGAACAGCGCCAGCAACCAGGCCACGAGCACCGGGTACCGGGCCGCCCCTGAAGCGGTGGCATCGGTCAGGAGCAGGCCGACGAGTCCCAGCCCGGGGACAAGCAGGAAGCCCAGGGCCGAGCTGACGAAGGCGATGCGACGCGCCCGCTCACGCTCCGCCTGCCACTGCTCCTCGGTGACCACCACGTCGCCGTCCAACTCACCACCCCGCTCCCGCAGGCGTGTGCTCACGCCGCGGTAGGTCATCGACAAGATCCGCTGAGCCCTTGACAGGCCAGGCGGCGAAATCCGTCGCTGCCCGCTCACGGGCACTTGACACAGCAGGGAGAAAGGGGTTACTCAGGCGCGTGGTCTACCGACAAGCGGTTGGCGATCGCCTTCGTGCGTGCTCGGATCGCGTGTCCTGGTGATGTCCGCCCCGCCGGAAGGTTTTCCGCTCGGCGCGGCGCTCGATGCGCAAATCGACGATGAGATCCATCGGGTCCTGCGGCTGGCATGTCGCCACCTGCAGATGGATGTCGGATTCATCGTCGAATTCGTCAACGGACGCGAGGTGTACCGGGTCCTGAGCGGAGACGCGGCCGGTTTCGGGCTGCTGGAGGGCGAGGGCCTTCCCGGGGACGCCACCTATTGCATGAAAATGGTCCGCGGCGACCTCCCGAATGTCATCCCGGACACCATGGCTGACGCGCGGGTCAGTGCGTTGCCGATCACGCGAAGCCGGCGCATCGGCTCCTACATCGCCGTCCCGGTGACGCTGGAGGACGGCAGCATCTTCGGCAGCCTCGGGTGCCTCAACCACGAGCCCCGCGAGCTCGACGAGCGGGACGTCCGGCTGATCCGGCTACTCGGCGAGTCCATCGGTGAGGCCGTGCAGACGATCCGCGACCGCGAGCAGGAAGGCCTGCGCATCAGCCGGCTCATCGAAGCCAAGGAGCTGGACATCTTCCTGCAGCCGATCTTCGACATCCGTGACGGTCACTGCCTCGGGGTGGAGGCACTCTCCCGGTTCGGGGGTGCAGGGTTGCAGCCGGCCGCGTTCAGCAGTCCGGCACACGTCTTCGGGGCCGCCCACCGCGCCGGCCTCGGTTTCGCCCTGGAGCGGCTGGCCCTTCAGCGCGCCGTCACCTTGCTGCCCATGCTGGCCCCCGACCAGTTCCTCTCGCTCAACCTCACGCCGAGCGTCGCCTACGATCTGGCGGCCACCACACCCGAACAGACCGAAGCTGACCTCTCGGCCTTCGTGCTGGAGATCACCGAGCATGCCGCCGTGGAGAGCTACGCCAAGCTGCGCAAGAGGCTGCGGCGCTGGCGGGAGCAGGGGCTGCGGCTCGCCATCGACGATGCCGGCGCCGGCTATGCCTCGCTCAAGCACGTCGTGGAGCTCGAGCCGGACATGATCAAGATTGACCGATCGCTCATCGACGGCTCGGCGAGGGACCGCGCTCGCCGCAGTGCCATCAGCGCCTTCGTCGCCCTCGCCGCCGACCTCGGGGCGATCGTCATCGCTGAGGGCGTCGAACTCGCTGCTGACCTGACGGCGGTGCGCGACCTCGGGATCGATGCGGCGCAGGGCTACCTGCTCGGGCGCCCCACGGGCGATCGCGGCGAGATCGCGTGCTGGGCGAGCGGCACCAACAGCTACGCCCGCCCCGCCTGAAGGAAGCCGGCTAGGAGGGGCGCACCAGGCGCGTCTCGTAGGCGAACACCACGGCCTGGACCCGGTCGCGCAGGCTGAGCTTGGACAGGATCCGGCTCACGTGCGTCTTCACCGTGGCCTCGGAAAGGTGAAGCGCTGCAGCGATTTCGAGGTTGGTCTGGCCAAGTGCGAGGCAGCCGAGCACCTCGCGTTCGCGGTCGGTCAACGCGGCGAGCCGGGTGTCGGGCTGGTCCTCGCGCGGGGCCGTCGGGAGCTTCTCTGCGAACGTCTCGAGCAGGCGCCGGGTGACTCTGGGAGCGACGACGGCATCTCCGCTGGCGACGGTTCTGATGGCGGCGACAAGCTCTTCCGGGGGCACGTTCTTCAGCAGGAAACCGCTCGCACCGGCGCGCAGAGCGGCGAACGCGTACTCGTCGAGATCGAACGTCGTCAGGATGAGCACGCGCACATCAGGATGCTGGGCGGTGATCTGCGCCGTCGCCTCCACCCCGTCCATCACCGGCATCCGCACGTCCATCACGACGACGTCGGGCTTCACCTCGGCAACGGCGGCGACGGCCTCGGCGCCGTCGGCCGCTTCCCCGACGACGTCCATGCCCTCGTGAGCGCCGAGGACCATGCGAAAGCCCATACGGAGCAAGGATTGATCGTCCACCAGCAGGACTCGCGTCACAGGTAGGAGCCGACCGCTCGCGGCAGTTCTGCGGTCCGCTGGTACGGGGCGCCGGGTGCCGTCACCGGCGACTCAGCGGGGAACTCGGCGGGGAAGGTTGCCCGGACCATCCAGCCGGTCGACGTGCGTCCGGTGTCGACGCGGCCGCCGAGGCCGGAAGCACGCTCACGCATGCCGATGATGCCCTGACCCGAACCGGACGCAGGGCGACGTGGGAGGTCACCCTCGAGACGTCCGTTGTCGGTGACCACGACATCGGTGCCGCCGGTGCCGGTGCGGATCGTGACGCTCGACCGGTCGGCGTGGACCGCATGCTTGACGGTGTTGGTGAGCGACTCCTGCACCAGCCGGTAGATCGCCAGTTGCATGCCGGACGAGAGCGCGCCGACCGGTCCCTCGACCGTGAGCGCGATGTCCAGACCGGTACGGCGGATCGGAGCCAGCAGCCGGTCGAGATCGGCGATCTTGGGCGTGGGTACCCGAGCGTCAGCGTCGTCCGGAAGGCCCGAGCTTCCCGAATCGGCGACCCGCAGGACACCGAGGGCGCGCTGCAGCTCGCCCAGCGCCGTGCGCCCGACAGCCGACGCCTCGCGCACGGCGTCGGCGGCCTTGCCCGGGTCGGTACGCATGGTGAACGACGCCCCGTCGTTCAGCGCGATCATCACCGACAGGTTGTGGGCCACGATGTCGTGCATCTCGCGCGCGATCCGGTTGCGCTCGGCGGCGACCGCGAGGCGGCCCTGCTGATCGCGTTCGAACTCCAACCGGGCGGCCTTGGCTTCGACCTCGGCGATGTACGCCCGCCGCACCTGGATGTTGATGCCGATCATCCCGGCGGCGACGACCAGGCCGGTGAGCAGCAGCGCGGTGAGGGCGTAGGCGCCCCGCCCGTACTGGGCGACGGCGATGACGACGCCGAACTCCAGGGCGGCGGCGGCCAGCATCGTGCGGCGCCGAGAGGAGGTCGCGGCGACCGTGTAGAAGCCGATCAGCAGCGCGATGTCGGCGAACAGCGGGCCGACCAGCGTCCACTGCACCGCCGCGGCGGCGCAGGAGATCCCGAACGTCAGCAGTGGTGACCGGCGGCGCCAGAGCAGCGGCAGCACGACCGCCAGGGAGACGAACAGGACCGCCGCCCGGTCGTGGGGGCCGCCCTGCGACTCCCGGACCCGGTTCAGGCTGGTCAGCAGCAGAGCCACGACCAGCGCGCCGGCACCCAGTTTCGGGTGCCGGCGCAGGAAGCCGGGTCGATGGTCCGAGGCGGTCACGGCGCCCGCCGGCGCCTCTTGCGACCCTTGATCACTGGCCGGCCAGAGCGTCCACATCGAAGTTCCCCCTGGGGGCCGCGCACCTCGCCGCTCACGCGTCGCGACGACGCAGCAGCACCAAACCGATACTCAAGGCTACGGCGACGTAGAGCGCGAGCACTCCGAGGCCTGCCCACGGACTCAACGAGTCGGACCGCTGGATCGTCTCCATCGCCGCGGTGCCGGCGTTGAACGGCAGGTACTTGGAGACGTCGTTCTGCCAGCTGGTCGGCAGCGCCTGGGCGAGCAGTGGCAGCACCAGAAGCAGGCCGAACAGCGTCGCCAGGGCGCCTCCGGTGCTGCGCAGCGCGAAGCCGCAGCCGAGTCCGAGCAGCGCGACGAGCGCCAGGAAGAGGCCGCCGCCGAGGACCGCGCGCAGCGCCCCCGGAGAGGAGAGCGACACCCCGTAGTGGTGCACGCTGAGCGCCGCCTGGCCGCCGGTGAAGGCGATGAGGCTCGAGACCGTCCCGACGACGAATGCTGCCGCCGCCAGCACGACCACCTTTGCCAGCAGGACGGGACTGCGATGCGGAACGGCCGCGAGCGACGCCCGGATCATCCCGGTGCTGTACTCGCCGGTGATCATCAGCACTCCGAGGACGCCCACCGCGAGCTGGGCGAGCAGCGTCCCGCTCAGGCTCAGCCGCACGAAATCGATGTCCGGGCTGAAGCCACCGTGATTGGCCAGATCGTTACCGCGTAGATACGCGACCAGGATGCCCAGCCCGCTGGCGACGATCATCGCGGCACCGAGGCTGAACCACGTCGAACGCAGCGAGCGGAACTTGATCCACTCGGCCCTGGTCACCCGCGGCGGCGTGACCCCTGGAGCCGGCTCCGGGGCCAGCAGCGTATCGGCAGTCAGGGTGCTCATCGGGCAGCCTCCAGAGGCGCGTCGAACTCGACGGAGTCGCGGGTGATCTCCATGAATGCCTCTTCCAGCGAGGCGCGTTGCGGGGTGAGCTCAGCTAGGGCGATGCCGCCCTGCGCGGCGAGTCGTCCGACGACGACGGCAGTGAGCCCGGTGACGTGCAGGGCCGCATCGTCGGTCGCGGTGACGGCCGCACCTGCGGTGGCGAGCATCTCGCGCAACCGGGCGGTCTCGTCGGTGCGCACCAGGACGCTGTCGCGTGCCGTCGTGCGGGTCAGCTCCTCGACGCTGGAATCGGCGATGAGCCGGCCCTGGCCGACGACGATCAGGTGCGAAGCCGTCAGCGCCATCTCACTCATCAGGTGCGAGGAGACGAAGACGGTGCGCCCCTCGGCGGCGAGCCGCTTGAGCAGCGTGCGGATCCAGAGGATCCCCTCGGGGTCCAGGCCGTTGATCGGCTCGTCGAGCAGCAGCGTGTGCGGGTCGCCGAGCAGTGCCGACGCGATGCCGAGCCGCTGCCCCATGCCGAGCGAGAAGCTGCCGGCGCGCTTCGAGGCCACCGATTCCAGCCCGACGATGCCGATGACCTCATCCACCCGGCGCTTGGGTATGCCATTCGTCGCGGCGAGCGCCAGCAAGTGGTTGCGCGCTGAGCGCCCGGTGTGGATCGCCCGGGCTTCCAGCAGCGCACCCACCTCACACAATGGGGCTTTCAGGTCGGTGTAGCGCTGCCCGTTGACGGTCGCGTATCCGGCCGTCGGCCGGTCCAGCCCCAGCAGCAGGCGCATCGTCGTGGACTTGCCGGAACCGTTGGGGCCGAGAAAGCCGGTGACGGTGCCGGGCCGCACGGTGAAGCTCAGGTCATCGACGGCCAGCTTCGCGCCGTAGCGCTTGCTCAAGCCGAATGCCTCGATCATTGACGGTCCTTCCCTCCGGCCGTGAAGCTCACGGCGTAGGAGAACCGTAGAAATCGCCACCCGCTACGCGCATCCGTCGCAGGGTTGAATCTCCAGCAATCGGCCTACATCGCACGGCTGATGGTCGGTGCCGTCAGGAAATTCGAGGAAACCTGCGCTTGAAGGCGGGAAACCGTAGGTTTCCTCGAATTTCTGCCCACGGCGACCGCGCCCTGGACGCTGGCCTTAGGTCAGGCGGGGGGCGCCATCTGCTTCATGATCGTCTCGAGGTCGAAGTAGTCGCGCCAGAGGAAGATCTTGCCGTCGCGCAGCTCGAAGACGCCGGCGACCGGGAGCTCCATCCACTTTCCGCCGATGTTGAAACGGTCGGTGCGCTCGTTCATGACGACGTTGCCGTTCTCGACCTCGCGGTGCACGACCCACTCCGAGCCGTCAGCGTTGGCCAGCAGCATGTCGAGCGTCCCGCGTACCGCGTCCTTTCCGTTGACCGGCGGCAGCGGCATGTTCTGGTACTCGATGTCGTCGGTGAGGTAGCTGACGGCGGTGTCGTAATCGCGGTCAGCGGCCGCTTTCATGAAGGCGTTGACGGTGTCCAGCGCTGACATAAACGACTCCTAGGGGTGCTGGCTGCTGACCGAGACGATCTCACCCGTCATGTAGGACGAGTAGTCGCTCGCCAGGAAGACGATGACGTTGGCAATCTCCCACACCTCTGCCGCGCGTCCGAAGGCCTCCTTCTCGGCGAGCTCGGCGAGGAACTCCTCGCTGCTCACCTTGGCCAGGAACGGGTGCATCGCCAGGCTCGGGGCGACGGCATTGACCCGGATCCCGGACGCGGCCGCTTCGATCGCGACGCAACGGGTGAGCGCCATGACCCCGGCCTTCGCCGCCGCGTAGTGCGCCTGCCCGGCCTGGGCGCGCCAGCCGACGACCGAGGCGTTGTTGACGATGACGCCGCTGCCCGCCGGCGTCATGCGGCGCAGCGCGGCCCGGGTGGCGCGCATGGTGCCGTTCAGGGTGATGTCGAGGACGTTCGTCCACTGCTCGTCGGTCATGTCGACGAGGGGCACCTCGCCGCCGAGACCGGCATTGTTGACCAGCACGTCGAGCCGGCCGTGGCGCTCGTAGACCGCGTCGAAGAGCGCCTGGATCTGCTCCTCACTGCGGACGTCGCAGGGCACCGCGAGCGGCTTCTCGCCCATGATCTCGGTGAGCTGCTCGGCGGCCTCGCCGAGGCGGCGCTCGTGGTAGTCCGAGACCACGACGGTCGCGCCCTCCTCGGCGGCCCGCTTGGCGGTGGAGAACCCGATGCCGGTGCCGGCAGCGGCCGTCACCAAAACGATCCGGCCTTCGAGCAGGTTGTGCGCCGCCGGGTAAGCGGGAGCGGGGCTAGGCACCGGTGGGCTCCTTGGGCAGGCCGAGCGAGCGCTCGGCGATGATGTTGCGCTGGATCTCGCTCGAGCCGGCGTAGATCGTGTCGGAGCGGCTGAACAGGAAGAGTGACTGCTCCGGGCGCAGCTCATAGGGCGGTTCCTCGACCACGGTGGCGCTCATCCCGAGCACATCCATGGCGAGCTCGCCGAGCTCCCGATGCCAGGTGGACCAGTAGAGCTTGCCGATGGAGGCGGTGCGCTCGAAGTCGCGCCCCGACGTGGAGAGGGTGCGGAGCGCGTTGAGGCGCATGATCTCGACGCCGATCCAGGCGTTGGACAGGCGCTGCCGGATGTCGGGACGCTCGGCGGCGCCGGTGCGCTGGGCGAGCTCGATGATGCGCTCGAGCTCGCGGCGGAAGCCGACCTGCTGGCCGAGCGTCATCGAGCCGCGCTCGAAGCCGAGCGTCGCCATGCCGATCTTCCAGCCGTCTCCCTCGGAGCCGACCAGGTTGGTCACCGCCGAGCGGGCACCGTCGAAGAAGACCTCGTTGAACTCGGACGTGCCGGTCGCCTGGATGATCGGGCGCAGCTCGATGCCGGGCTCGCGCATGGGCACGAGGAGATACGACAGACCGCGGTGCCGCTTGCTTCCCGGCTCGGTGCGGACGATCGCGAAACCCCAGTCGGCCCAGTGCGCCAGCGAGGTCCAGACCTTCTGGCCGCTGATGACGTAATCGTCGCCGTCGCGTACCGCGCGGGTGGAGACGTTAGCCAGATCGGAGCCGGCGTTGGGTTCGGAGTACAGCTGGCACCACAGCTCTTCGCCGCGCTGGATCGGAGGGAGCAGCCGGGCGCGTTGCTCGTCGGTGCCGAAGGCCATCAGGGTCGGCCCGACCATGCCCTCACCGATCAGCCCGACCCGCACCGGCGCGTCGGAGCGGGCGTACTCCTCGTGAAAGATCACCTGATGGCGAAGGTCGAACCCGCGCCCGCCATGCTCGACCGGCCAGCCGAGGCAGGTCCAGCCCGCGGCGGCAAGGTGACGCTCCCACTCGGCCCTGATCTCGAACGCCTCGTGCTCGCGGCCCGGACCCCCGAGCCCGCGCGCGTCAGCGAACGTGCCCGTCAGGTTGGCCTCGAGCCATTCCCGCACCTCGGCGCGGAAGGAGCGCTCCTTCGCGCTCTCGCGCAAGTCCATGGGGCTGACGGTACCGGGTCACGGCTTTGACTCGCGCGCTGTCCGCTCCTACGCTGACAACCAAGCAAGTGCTTGGTTCCCCCGAGAAGCTCAGCAGAGGACAGGTCATGAGTGAAGCCGTCATTGTCGCCGCCACGCGTAGCCCGATCGGCCGCGCATCCAAAGGAACGATGACGGAGCTGCGCCCCGATGACCTGGCCGCCGCGATGGTGAAAGCCGCGTGCGCGCAGGTGCCCGAGCTCGAGCCGACAGCGTTCGACGACCTGATCCTCGGCTGCGCCCAGCCCGCCGGCGAGCAGGGCTACAACCTGGCCCGCGTCGTCGGTCTGCTCGCCGATCTCCCGACCGTGCCGGGCCTGACCATCAACCGGTACTGCTCGTCCTCGCTCGCCGCCATCCGCATCGCCGCGCATGCCATCAAGGCCGGCGAGGGCGACGCGTTCATCGCCGCCGGAGTCGAGTGCGTGAGCCGCTTCGGGATCGGTCGCGCCGACGGGGCGCCCGGCTCGCACAACCCGCTCTTCGGGGGCGCCGAATCGCGTACCGAAAGCCGGCTGCTCGGTGACGGCGGCACCTGGTCGCCGATCGGCGGGCTGCCCGACATCTACATCGCCATGGGCCAGACGGCGGAAAACGTCGCGGAGCTGGAAAACGTCTCCCGCGAAGACATGGACGCCTTCGCCGCCCGCTCGCAGCAGCGCGCCGGCGCCTCGCAGGAGAACGGCTTCTGGGCCCGCGAGATCACCCCCGTCACGCTGCCTGACGGCACCGTCATCGACCGGGACGACTGCCCGCGCCCGACCACCACCGCCGAGAAGCTGGCCGATCTCAAGCCGGTCTTCCGCCCCGACGGGAAGGTGACCGCCGGCAACGCCTGCCCGCTCAACGACGGCGCCGCGGCCGTCATCGTCATGAGTGACACCCGCGCCCGCGAGCTCGGCATCACCCCGCTCGCTCGCATCATCTCCTCCGGCGTCTCGGCGCTCGACCCGGAGATCATGGGCCTCGGCCCGGTGGCAGCCAGCCAGCAGGCGCTGGCCCGCGCAGGCATGAGCATCAACGACATCGACCTCGTCGAGATCAACGAGGCCTTCGCCGCTCAGGTGCTGCCCTCGGCCCGCCAGCTCGGTATCCCCGAGGACAAGCTCAACGTCCACGGCGGCGCCATCGCCGTCGGCCACCCCTTCGGCATGACCGGCGCCCGCATCATGGCCACCCTGCTCAACGGGCTCGCCACCGAGGACAAGACGATCGGCCTCGAGACGATGTGCGTCGGCGGCGGCCAGGGCATGGCGATGATCATCGAGCGGCTCCGCTAGAGCCGTCGTACTGAGATCGCGGTGTTATCGGCGACCGATAACACCGCCTTCTCAGTTCGGGGGTCAGGGGGTACGGGCGGTGGTCCCGTCATCGATGACGGCGGCGGCCACCTTCGCGCGGTGGTGGATCGCGTCGCCCCACGACGGGACGAGCCACCAGACGCGCTTGAGCCAGTACTGCAGGTCGAGCTCGTCGGTGTAGCCGATGGCGCCGTGCACCTGGATCGCGGTGCGGGCCGCGTGCTCGCCCGCCCGGGCGGCGTTGACCTTCGCCGCCGAGACGTCACGCGAGGCGGTCGGCTTGCCCTCGGCCAGCGAGTACGCGGCGCGGTGGACCAGCGGGCGGGCGAACTCGACAGCCAGCATCAGATCGGCGAGCTGATGCTTGAGCGCCTGGAACGAACCGATCTCACGTCCGAACTGCTTGCGGGTCTTGGCGTATTCGACCGCCGCATCGAGCAGGTGCTGGGACGCGCCGACGAGCTGGGCAGCCGACGCGAGCACCGCGCGGTCGCGCAAGGAGGCACCACCGTCGAGCGTCTCGCCCGAACCGGTGGGCAGCGTGAAGAGCGGGCGGCTCGGGTCGACGGTCGGCTGGCGGATCAGCTCGCCGCTGCCGTCGACAACACGGGCCTGCTCACCGTCGACCACGATCAGCACATCGGCGACGTCGGCGTCGGGAAGGTAGCCACCGGTCTCGGCCGCGACCGCGGCGACCGCTCCGTCGGCAATCCCGGGACGGTCGACCAGCAAAGGTGCGCAGACGAAGGCCGTCTCCGCGATCGGGCCTGGCGCCGCGGCCAGGCCGAGCTCTTCGAGCACCAGCACCGAGTCGAGCTCGGAGAGCCCGAGCCCGCCATGCTCCTCGGGCACCAGAAGGCCGAAGACCCCGGCCTCCGAGAGGGCCTTCCACACCGGCCCGCGGCGGCCGGCCGCGTCGGCGCCTCCGGCCCGCACCTCAGGGGTCAGCTCGGAACTGAGGATCTCGCGTACGGCTCCGGCCAGCTCACGCTGATCGGAGGTGAACCCGAAGCGCATCACGCCCCCTTGGGCAGCTTGAGGACGCGCTCGGCGACGACGTTGCGCTGGATCTCATTGGTGCCCGCGTAGATCGGACCGGCGAGGGCGAAGAGGAAGTCGGCCAGCCACTGACCCTCGACGTCGGGCGCATCGGCGCCGAGCATCCCGCGCGGGCCGAGCAGGCGCAGCGCCGTCTGCGTGATGTCGATGTCGAGCTCGGACCAGAAGAGCTTGTTCAGGCTCGATTCGGCGCCGACGCTCTCGCCGGCCAGCATGCGTCCGACCGTGCCGAAGGTGTAGAGCCGGTAGGCCTCGGCATCTATCCAGGCCTGGGCCACGTCAGCACGAAGGGTGGGATCGACGCGCTCACCCTCGCTACGGCACAGTGCCGCGAGCCGATCGGCGGACGCGAGAAAACGTCCGGGGCTCCGCAGCGTCAAGCCGCGCTCGGAACCGGTGGTCGACATCGCGACCTTCCAACCCGAACCGGGCGTGCCCAGCACGTCCTGCTCGGGGACGAAGACGTCGTCACAGAAGATCTCGGCGAAACCCGCCTCGCCGTCGAGCTGGCGGATAGGGCGCACCGTGACGCCCTTGGCCGACAGCGGGAAGAGGTAGTAGGTGAGCCCGGAGTGCCGGGGCGCTTCGGGATCGGAGCGGAACAGCCCAAAAGCCCAGTCGGCGAACACCGCGCGCGTGCTCCAGGTCTTCTGCCCGTTGAGCACCCAGCCGCCCTCGACCTTGGTGGCGGTGCTGCGGATGGCCGCCAGATCGCTTCCGGCGCCAGGCTCGGACCAGGCCTGCGACCAGATGTCGTCACCGCATGCCATGCGCGGCAGTAGTCGCTGCTGCTGCTCCTGCGAGCCGAACTCGAAAATCGTCGGCGCCAGAAGGAAGATTCCGTTCTGCCCGACCCGGCGCGGAGCGCCGACCCGGTAGTACTCCTCTTCGAAGATCAGCCACTCGACGAGGGAGGCCGACTTGCCGCCGTACTCCTCGGGCCAGGAAACGACCGCCCAGCCCCCGGCGTGCAGCTCGTGCTCCCAGACGCGGTGCGCCTCGAAACCCTCCTGCGTATCCAGTGAGGGCAACGGCTTGGCCGGTACGTGCGCCTCGAGCCACTCACGTGCAGCGGCCCGAAAGCTCTCCTCCTGCGGGGTGAGCGTCAGATCCACGGGTCTAGGACAGCCGCTCGATGATCGTCACGTTGGCGACGCCGCCGCCCTCGCACATCGTCTGCAGGCCGTAGCGGCCGCCGGTGCGCTCGAGCTCGTGCAGCAAAGTGGCCATCAGCTTCGCTCCGGTCGCGCCGAGCGGGTGGCCGAGGGCGATCGCGCCGCCGTTGACGTTGACCTTGGCCAGATCGGCGCCGGTGTCCTTCTGCCAGGCCAGGACGACGCTGGCGAAGGCCTCGTTGATCTCGACCAGATCGATGTCGTCCATCGTCAGGCCGGTCTTGCCGAGCGCGTATGCCGTCGCCGGGATCGGCGCCGTGAGCATGAAGACCGGGTTGTCACCGCGCACCGACAGGTGGTGGATACGCGCTCGCGGCTTGAGGCCGTGCTGCTTCACCGCGTCTTCCGAGGCGATGAGGATGCCGCTGGCCGCGTCGGAGATCTGGCTGCTGACGGCGGCGGTGAGCCGGCCACCGTCGACGAGCGTCTTCAGCGACGCCATCTTCTCGAGCGTGGTGCCGCGGCGCGGACCCTCGTCGGTGGTGACCTTCTCACCGGCGAGGTTGACGTAGGGAACGATCTCGCGCTCGAAGCGGCCCTCGTCGATCGCGGCAAGCGCGCGCTCGTGACTGGCGAGCGCGAACGCCTCCATGTCTTCGCGGGAGATGTCCCACTTCTCGGCAATCATCTCGGCCGCGCGGAACTGCGAGATCTCCTGGTCGCCGTAGCGCTCGCGCCAGCCGATGGAGCCCGAGAAGGGATCGGTGAAGCCGAGCGGCTCGGCGGCCGTCATCGCGCTGGCGATCGGGATCATGCTCATGTTCTGCACGCCGCCGGCAATGATCAGGTCGCTCGTCCCCGACATCACCGCCTGGGCCGCGAAGTGCACCGCCTGCTGCGACGAACCGCACTGCCGGTCGATCGTCACACCCGGGATCGCCTCCGGCAGCCCGGCGGCGAGCCAGCAGGTGCGGGCGATATTGCCGGCCTGCGGGCCGATCGCGTCGACGCAGCCGAAGACGACGTCTTCGACGGCCATCGGGTCGATGTCGGAGCGCTCGACCAGCGCCTTCAGCACGTGGGCGCCGAGGTCAGCGGGGTGGGCTGCGGACAGTCCCCCGCCGCGCTTGCCGACCGGCGTGCGGATCGCGTCGACGATGTAGGCCTCACGAGCAGCCATGAGCTGCACCTCCCGGCTGTCACTGCCACTTCCGTCAGCGGATGCGGCGCGTTTGAGATTACCCGAGCGAGCGCTTGGTTCGCTGAGGTGTAACCCCTGCTGGAGGCATACGCATTCCGTCCAGCATGAGCGTCAGGTACTGCTCGGCCAGCTGGCTCGACGAGAGCCGACCCCCCGGCCGGTACCAGCGCACGGCCACCCAGATCGCGTCACGGATGTAGCGGTGGGCCAGCTTCGCATCGAGATCGCCGCGCAGATCGCCGCCCGCGATGCCCTCGCGGATCACCTTCATCCAGATGCGGCTGACCGCCTGCTCGTTCTTGGCGAGGTAGGCGAAGCGCGGGAAGTTCAGCAGGTACTGACGCTCGTTCTGAAAGACCGTGATGGCGGCGCGGTGGCGGTCGAAGGAGCTGAACGCGGCCTGCACCAGCCGGCTGAGGACATCGATGCTGCTGCCGCCCTCGGAGACGATCGCCCGGTACTGCGCGAGCAACTCGTCGAGATAGCTGGAGAGCAGCTCATCGATGATCGACTCCTTGGAGTCGAAGTGGTGGTACAGGCTTCCCGACAGCACCCCGGCGGCGTCGGCGATCTCGCGGACGGTGGTGGCCCGATAGCCGCGCTCGGCGAAGAGCTCAGCTGCCAGCGCCACCAACGCCGCGCGGCGCTCGGAGGGAGGCGATGCAGGCGGCGTCGGCGAGCCGACAGTGTGCTGAGCCACCCTCAGGAGTATGCCGCCCAAGCGCTTGCTTGGCACGCCCTGATCATCGGCGCCGACCGGGCGTCAGCGGCTGACGATCACCGACGAAGCGTTGCCGAACAGGCCCTGGTTGGCGGTGATTCCGAGCCGGGCGCCCTCGACCTGACGGTCGCCGGCCTGCCCGCGCAACTGCCAGACCAGCTCGCACACCTGCGCGATCGCCTGCGCCGGGATCGCCTCCCCGAAGCACGACAGGCCGCCGGAGGGGTTGACCGGCACCCGGCCGCCGAGCGCCGTCGCCCCACTGCGTAACAGATTCTCCGCCTCACCCACGTCGCACAGGCCGATGTTCTCGTACCAGTCGAGTTCCAGAGCGCTGGAAAGGTCGTAGACCTCGGCGACATCGACGTCCTTCGGGCTCACCCCGGCCTGCTCGTAGGCCCGCAACGCGATCGAGTCGCGGAAGGTCGGCCCGCTCGCCTCTCCCGCGTCCGTCGCGAAGTTGGGCATCTCGATGACCGGGTTGGGGAAGGTCGGGGTGACGGTCGAGACCGCATCGATGCCGACGAGCGGGCTGCCGGAATCGCCGAGACCGTGGGCTCTGGCGTACTCCACGCTCGTCAGCACGAGAGCGGCCGCCCCGTCTGAAGTGGCGCAAATGTTCAGCAACCGCAGGGGATCGCTCACCATGGGCGACGCGAGCACGTCCTCCACGGTGACCTCGGCGCGGTAACGGGCGTAGGGGTTCTTCACGCCGTGGCGGGCGTTCTTCACCTTCACCTGAGCGAAGTCGTCCTCGGTCGCACCGAACAGTTCCATCCGGCGGCGGGCGTAGAGCGCGAAGTAGACCGGGTTCGAAGCACCGACGAGCCGGAAGCGCAGCCAGTCAGGGTCGTCCTTGCGGTCGCCGCCGACGGGGGCGAAGAAGCCCTTGGGCGTGGTGTCGGCACCGACCACGAGGGCGACGTCACACAGGCCCGCGAGGATCTGGGCGCGGGCGCTGGCGATCGCCGCCGCGCCACTGGCGCAGGCCGCGTACGAGCTGGAGACGCTGGCCCCGGTCCAGCCGAGCGCCTGCGCGAAGGTCGCGCCCGCGACGAAGCCCGGATAGCCGTTACGGATGGTGTCGGCGCCGGCGACGAATTGCACGTCGCTCCAGGCGATTCCGGCGTCGGCCAACGCTGCGCGGGCGGCAACCACGCCGTACTCCACGAAGTTGCGGCCCCACTTGCCCCAGGGGTGCATGCCTGCGCCCATGACGGCGACCCGGCGATCGGTGCTCATGCCGCCACCTCTCCATCCAGCGTCTCGGAGTCCACCGGGCTCCACTTCCACACGACCTGATCGACGCTCGCCCCGTCTTCGGCTGCCTCCGTGAACAGCGTGTCGATGACGAGCTCCACCTCCATGCCGATGCGCAGGTCATCGACACTGACGCCGGGCACCACCTGGCCGAGCACGACGATCTTCTCCGCCTCGAGCTCGACCGCGACGATCGCGAAGGGCTCGAACGGATCGGCCGTGGGGACGTAGGGCGGCGGCGGCTTGTAGCGGGCGTCGGTGTAGCTCCACACCCGCCCGCGGGTGGAGAGCGGGGCCTCGTCGAACTCGCTGCCCGAGCAGGCGGGGTTGGGGCAGAACATCGTCGCCTTCGGAAAGGACAGCGTGCCGCACGAGGTGCAGCGGCTCCCGAGTAAGGCGGGCACTCCGCCCGGACCCTGGCTGGTGAACCAGCCCTCCACCGCGGGAACCTGCGCATTAGCCATAGCAAGAACTGTAACGAGTTGCTGTGGAAGGCTGGCGGGTGTGGATGACTTGCTGCGCCGCGCCGCCGAGAATGCCAAGGGCTTCATGCCGAGTGACGAGGGGACGGCACTGTACGAAGCTGCCGTCGAGGCGGTGAAGCGCTTCCCGGACCCGGTGCTCGGCGAGGTCGGCACCTACTGCGGCAAGTCGACCCTCTACCTCGCGGCCGCCGTGCGTGAGGCCGGCAGCGGCACGGTGGTGACCGTCGATCATCACATCGGTTCCGAGGAGAACCAGCCCGGCTGGGAGTGGCACGACCCGGAGCTGGTCGATCCTCATGCCCGGCGCCTCGACACGTTGCCGGAGCTGCGGCGCAATCTCTACGACGCCGGTGTGGAAGACGTCGTCGTGCCGATCGTGGGCCGTTCGCAGCTGGTCGGCGCCTGCTGGTCGACCCCTCTGGCGTTCCTGTTCCTCGACGGTGGACACACCGAGGAGCAGGCCCAGGCCGACTACGACGCCTGGGTCCACCACGTGCGTCCCGGCGGCGTGATGGTGATCCACGACGTCTTCCCCGATCCGGCCGAGGGCGGTCAGGCTCCCTTTCACGTCTGGGAGCGGGCCGTCGCCGAAGGCTTCGAGCCGTGGTCGCAGACCGGTTCGCTGCGGGTCGTGACGCGCCCCGAGGCGCGCAGCTGACGGCGCGTCAGCTATCGTCCGGCGCCGTGGTCACTGATGCGCGCGCTCTGGATCTGACCGGCAAGATCGGGGTGGTCACCGGTGCCGCGCAGGGCATCGGAAAGTCGATCGCGCGATCGTTCGCCGCTTGTGGTGTGCAGCTCGCCCTTTGCGACCGGATCGGCGAAGGGCTCGAGCAGACCGCCAAGGAGATCCGCGAGGAGTTCGGCGTAGACGCCCTGCTCTCGGTGATGGACGTCCGCGATCCTGCTGCCGTCGAGGCGTTTTGCGCTGCAATCAAAGAACGTTTCGGCCGCGTCGACATCCTCGTGAACAACGCCGGCGGCGGTTTCTACGCCGCGGTGATGGACGTCTCGCCAGGCGGTCAGACGGCGCTGGTCAACGAGAACTTCACCCAGGTCACCCATTTCGTCCGCGGCTGCGTCCCGCTGATGACCGAGGGTGGATCCATCATCAACATCACCACCGTCGAGGTGACGCGCGCGGCGCCCGGCTTCGGCATCTACGGGGCGATGAAGGCGGCGGTCGAGCACCTCTCGCGCACGCTCGCGCTCGAACTCGTCTTCAAGGGCATCCGCGTCAACACCATCGCCCCTGACGCGATCCCGACCCCGGGCGACGAGGGGCTAGGCGAGTCCGCGATGCAGGGCGGCCGCGAGAAGTACGACCCCAAGGTCCCCATGGGTTGGGGCAACGAGGACGACTGCGCCGGACCCGCGCTGTTCCTCGCGAGCGACCTCTCCCGCTTCGTCACCGGGACCACGTTGCATGTGGACGGTGGCAGCTCGGCGGCGTCAGGTTGGCTACGCCGCGCCGACGGAACGTACGAGGCTTAAGGAGCCTGTCATGAGCGGTCACGTAAGCCTGGAGATCGACGGCAAGATCGCCACGATCACCAACCACAATCCCGACAAGCACAACGCTTTCGACGACGACATGGACAGCGAGCTCTTCGCCATCCTCGGTGAACTGAAGCAGCGCTCAGACGTACGCGTGGTGATCTGGCAGGGCGAGGGCAAGTCCTTCTCCTCGGGCCGTGACGTCGCGTCGATCGGCACCAACGTCAAGCCGGTCTCGCATCACGAGCTCATGCGCGGCGGTCATCGCGGGATCCAGCAGCTGTGGGACATGGACCAGCCGGTGATCGTCGCGTGTAAGGGATGGGTCATGGGCGGGTCGTTCCAGCGCGCCCTGCTGTGTGACATCCGTGTCGCGGCCGAGGGCACGCGCTTCCGGCTACCCGAGCTCACCCACGGCGTCATCCCCGACACCGGCGGCTTCGGTGTGCTGTATGAGATGTGCGGCCACGGCGTCGTCAGCGATCTGGTCCTGACCGGCCGGGTGATGCAGGCCGACGAGGCGCTGAGCCACGGCATCGTCAGCCGGGTCGTCGAACCGGAGGCCTTGGAATCGACGGTTCGCGAGATGGCCGAGGCCATCGCCGCCGCGCCGTTCATCTCTGTCAGGATGGCCCGCGAGATCATCCGCCACCTCTCACAGCCGCAGCTCCGCGCCTCCATGCACGACGAGCTGATCTACCAGACCTTCATCAACCGCAGCGATGACTTCGCCGAGCTGCGCGCCGCCCGCGCCGAAGGCCGGCCGCCGGAGTTCACCGGCAGCTGACCGGAGGGCTCGCGTAAGCACCAGAGACCGCCTCGGCCAGCCGTGGTGCTTACGCGACGCCCTGGCTGGTGAGGCCACGGCACACGAGGCCGAGGGCGGCGTCGATCATCGGCTCGCGGTCGGCGGCGGGCACGGCGCCGAGCGGGCCGAGGAGCAGCATCGAGAGGCCGTGCACGGAGGACCAGGCCATCGTGACGGCGGCGTCGCGGTCCTCGGACGCGAGCAGCCCGGCGGCGGCCAGGCCGTCGAGGGCGTCGTGGAGCAAGCCGCTGGCAGAACGCTGACCGTCGGCGGTGTCCTCGTCCGGTAGGTGATCCTTGGCGCGGCTGAACGCGGCGGCGAACAGCCCCGGCTCGTCCAGCGCGAAGTGGACGTAACCGCGTCCGACGGCGAGCAAGGCCAGCAAGGGATCGTCGCCGACAGGCAGCGCGGCGAGCTCTCGGCGCATCGACGCGGCCAGCGCCGCGAGCCCGGCATCCGCCACGGCGTCGCTCAGTTCGGGAAGCGCGGCGAAGTGCCGGTACGCGGCATTGGGCGACACCCCGATCCGGCGCGCCACCTCCCGCAGCACGATCGCGCCCGGCCCGCCCTCGCGAGCCAGCTGAACACCGGCGTCCACCAGCGCAGCGCGAAGCGACCCATGGTGGTAGGAGGTCGACGGCACGAAAACCATGTTGACACTGTGAACTCAATACGCAAGTGTTCACAGCGTCCACATCGGGCAACTGTGGCTGCATCGCACCCCCGGGAGGCGACGTGTTCCATCGGCTCGGCGAGCGGATCGCCTCTCGGGCACGACTGGTGCTGCTGGTCACGGCGGTCGTCGTGGTCGGTGCGGCTGTCCTCGGCTTCGGGGCTTTCGGCCGCCTGCTCGACGAGGGCTTCGCCGACCCTTCGGCGGCGTCCACGAAGGCGGACAACCTGCTGAACCAGAAGTTCGGCGGCGAGCCGAACATCATCTTTCTCGTCCACGCCCGCACCGGAACGGTCGACTCCGCGGCGGTCACCAGTGATGGCGAGCGGCTGACGGCAGCCCTGAGCCATGACCACCGACTGCGCGGCATCACGTCGTACTGGCCGGCTCGCGTCGCATCGCTGCGCTCGCGTGACGGCACCGACGCGCTGATTCTCGCCCGGGTCGTCGGCGACAAGGCCGACGGAATCCTGCACGACTACGGCCACGTCGACACCGCCGCCGCCACCCTGCGGATCGGCGGCGACAAGGGGACCAACGTCGGAGGGCAGGTCGGCAAGGATCTGGCGCTTGCGGAAGCCATCGCCGTCCCGATCACGCTGATCCTGCTGCTGCTCGCCTTCGGCAGTGCCGTCGCGGCCCTGTTGCCCCTGAGCATCGGCCTGATCGCGATCCTGAGCACGTTCGCCGAACTGAGCCTGCTCACCCACGTCACCGACGTCAGCATCTTCGCGATCAACCTCACCACCGCGCTCGGGCTGGGCCTCGGGATCGACTACGCACTGCTGATGGTCAGCCGTTTCCGCGAGGAGCTGGCCGACGGCTTCGAGGTCGTCGAGGCTGTCGCCCGCACCACCGCCACCGCGGGCCGCACCATCGCGTTCTCCGCGCTCACCGTCGCCGCTGCGCTGTCGGCCATGCTCGTCTTTCCCGTGTACTTCCTGAAGTCCTTCGCCTACGCCGGAGTAGGCGTCACGATCTTCGCTGCGCTGAGCGCGCTGATCGTGCTCCCGGCGATGCTCACCAAGCTCGGCCACCGGGTCAACTCCGGCCGCGTCCCCGGCATCAATCCCACCCGCTCTCCGCACGCGCCGTTCTGGGGCCGGCTCGCGACGGCGGTCATGCGTCGCCCGCTCGTGGCAGCGGTACCCGTGATCGCCGTGCTGCTGTTCATGGCGGTCCCGCTGTTGCACGTCACCTTCAGCACCCCTGACGAGCGCGTCCTGCCCAAGAGCACGGCCACCCACCAGGTCGGTGACATCCTGCGCGCCGACTTCGCGACGAAGCCCAATGTCATCGACGTCCTGATGACCCCGCCTCCATCGGCTGCGGCCGGCCGCGCCTACGTCGCCCAGGTCTCCGATCTCCCCGGCGTCGTCGGCGTCACCACCGCTACGTCACAGGGCACCGAGCGCATCAGCCTGAGCACCCGGTTCGACAGCGTCTCGGGCTCGGCCCAACACCTGGTGCGCGAGGTCAGGGCGATTCCCGCGGCGCCCGGCACCACCGCGTTCGTGGGCGGCGCCACCGCGAAGCTCATCGATGCCAAACACGCGATCTCCTCCCACCTCTGGCTCGCGTCGCTCATCATCACCGTGACGACGCTCGTGCTGCTCTTCCTGTTCACCGGAAGCGTCATCCAGCCGGTCCGGGCTTTGATCGGCAATGCGCTAACGCTGGGCGCGACGCTCGGCGCGATGGTCTGGATCTTCCAGGAAGGCCACCTGTCGGGCCTGCTGGGCTTCACCCCGACGCCCATCAACACCTCCATGCCGGTGCTGCTGTTCTGCATAGCGTTCGGGCTGTCGATGGACTACGAGGTCTTCCTGATCAGCCGGATCAAGGAACTGCACGACGGCGGAGCGAGCACGCCCGAGGCCGTCACCAACGGCCTGGCCCGCACCGGGCGGATCGTCTCGACCGCCGCGGCGCTCCTGGCCGTCAGCTTCTTCGCCTTCGGGACCAGCAAGGTCAGCTTCATCCAGTTCTTCGGGCTGGGCAGCGGTCTCGCGATCCTGATAGACGCGACGCTCATCCGCGGCGTGCTGGTGCCCGCCTCGATGCGCGCCTTCGGCGAGCGCAGCTGGTGGGCGCCGGGGCCGCTGAGGAGGCTGCACAACCGGATCGGCGTCAGCGAGCACGCCGTCCCGGCGATCGGTCCCTCAAATGGTCGCGTAGCCGGGGATCGTGATGTCGTCGCCGGGAGCGTCGAGAGTGACGAGCACGTCGCCGAGCCGAGCCAGCGTGCGTGACGCGCCGCCGACGTAGAGCTCGATGGACTTGCCCCAGAGGAAGTAGCGGTGGATCGGGTACGTCGTATCCGCGCCGAGCCCGCCGTGCAGATGCTGGGTGATGTGGACGCAGTGCTGACCGGCTTCCGCCGCCCACCACGCCGCCGTGAGGACGTACGCGCTCGCCTCCGCCGGCGTGGTCCCCAGTTCGTCGGCGGCATCCAGGCGCCACGCCGCCTGCAGCACCGCGGCTCGAATTCCGGCGTTGTCGACGTAGGCGTCGGCGGCCTTCAGCGCGACACCTTGGAAGGTCGACAGCGGCTTCTCGAACTGCAGCCGCTCGGAGGTGTACTTCGCGGTCTGATGCAGCGCCGCATCCGTGACGCCGGCGGCGGTGGCCCCCAGCGCCACCATCAGCCGGGCCTCCCACCACTCGGCCGCGCCGGACCCGACCTGCGTCACCGGGGCGTGGTCGAGGATCAGCAGGCCATGGATCTCGCGTGTGGTGGCAATGGACGGAACGACCGTCACACCCGGACCTGCCGGGTCGAGCAGGTAGAGCTCGCCGCGTACCGGCACCACGATCGCCCCGGCGACGTGGGCGTAGGGCACACCCGCCACCTCGCCGCTGACGGTCCCTTCCACGACGCGCAAGCCGGCGGCGGCGACCGGCGTGACTCCGGTGAGGACGACCTCACCGGAAGCAGCACCCTCGACCCAGTGCTGCTGCTCGGGCGACCCGTGCGCCGCGATCGCCAGGGCCGCCGTGGTCGTCCAGGCCAGCGGAACCGGTGCGACGACCTTGCCGTGCTGCTCGCACACCAGCGCCAGTTCCACCAGTCCCAGCCCGGCGCCGCCGGCGCTCTCGGGAAGGGCGATGCCGAGCAACCCGGCGCCGGCCAGCTCGCGCCAGAGGTCACGGTCGAAGCGCTCGGCAGAGTTCTCGATCGCTTCCACGCGATCCGGCGTCGACTTGTCGCCGAAGATCTCGCCCGCCAGCGTGCGGATCGATTCCTGGTCGTCGGTCAGCGAAAAGTCCATGGATACCAGTCCTTATCGCGCTCGACGCGCCATCTTGAGGCCAGCTGCGGCGACGATCTCGCGCTGCACCTCGTTGACCCCGCCGCCGAACGTGTTGATCTGCGCCGAACGGGCCGCCCGCTCCACGTCACCCGACAGAGCAGCACCCGGCGAGCCCGGGCGCAGCCAGCCGCCGGCACCGAGAATCCCGAGCAGCAGCCGGTAGACCTCGACATGGGTCTCGGTACCGTAGAACTTCACGGCTGAGGAGTCGGCCGGGTTGAGGTTGTCGGCCGCGATGTCAGCCGTCATGCGCCAGTTCATCAGCTTCATGACGTCCATCCGTGCGTATGCCCTAGCGAGGTCGGCCCGCACCCACGGCACATCGGCGACTACTGCACCCGGCTCGTCCGACTCCGGCAGGGGCGTGCTGAGCGCCCACTTGCGCACCTCGCCCCACAGCTGCCAGCACCGGCCGCCGAGAGCGGAGAGCCCGACCCGCTCATGGTTCAGCTGGGTGGTGATCATCGACCAGCCGCCGCCGCGCTCGCCGACCAGATTGTCCTTGGGCACGCGCACGTCCTGGTAGTACGTCGCGGTCGTCATCACATCGCCGACGGTGTGCAGGGGGGTCCAGCGAAAGCCCGCCGATGACGTCGGCACCAGGATGATCGAAATCCCTTTGTGCTTGGGCAGATCCGGGTCGGTGCGGCAGGCGAGCCAGATGTAGTCGGCCTGATTCGCGCCGGAGGTGAACACCTTGTTGCCGTTGATGACCCACTCGTCGCCATCGAGGACGGCCGACGTGCGAAGCGACGCGAGATCAGTCCCCGAGCCCGGCTCGGTGTAGCCGACCGCGAAGTTCAGGTCACCGTTGAGCATCCCGGGCAGGTACTTGGCCTTCTGCTCGGCCGTACCGAAGCGCATCAGCGACGGGCCCATGGTCGTCACCGTCACGAAGGGGAACGGCGCCCCCGAGCGCTGGACCTCGTCGAACATGATGTATTGGTCCATCGCCGAGCGACCCTGGCCGCCGTACTCCTTCGGCCAACCGAGACCGAGCCACCCGTCCTGGCCCATCTTGCGGACCAGGACGCGGAAGAGTTCGCTGCCCTCGCCGGCGACTCCGAGCTTCTCCCTCACCTCCGGGGTGAGCATCTCGGCGAAGTAGGCGCGCAGCTCTGCCCGCAGAGCGCGCTGCTCGGGCGTGTAATCCAGGAACACGCTTGCGACGCTAGCGCAGCGGCATGCTCCGTCGCACGGCAGGCTCAGTCAGTCGCGCGGCAGCCCGAGCAGGCGCTCGGCGATGACGTTGCGAAGCACCTGGCTGCTGCCGCCGGCAATGGTCAGTGCCCGGGTCGAAAGCGCCGAGCGCGCAGCGTCGCTCGCGGCGGGATCGGACATGTCGGCGCCACCGGATCCGAGCGCCTCCAGAGCCAGCTCACGAGCGTCCTGCACCTGATACATCCCGACCAGCTTCCGGACACTCGACGACGGCCCCGGGTCGAGGCCGCCGAGCTGGCGCAGGGTGATCTGCAACCCCAGCGCAGCCGCTGCTTGCAGGCCGCCGACGAGAGCCCCGATCCGGTCATCGAGCACCGGCTCGGGCTTGGACGTTGCGAGCAGGCCGTCGAGGCCGCCGCCGATGTCGTTGGTCGACGACATCGCCACCCGCTCGTTGGCCAGGGTGGTGCGCGCCAGCCGCCAGCCGCCGTCGACGGGACCGACCACGCAGTCGTCAGGGACGAAGACGTCGTCGATGAAGACCTCGTTGAAGAGTGCGTCGCCGGTGATCTCCCGTAGCGGGCGCACGTCGATCCCCTTCGACTTCATGTCGACCAGGAAGTACGTGATCCCCTTGTGGTGCGGGGCATCCGGGTTGCTACGCGCCAGGCAGATCCCCCAGTCGGCCTGCCGGGCGAGCGAGGTCCAGACCTTCTGGCCCGAAAGCGACCAACCGCCATCGGTCTTGGTGGCCTTGGTACGCAACGAG
This sequence comes from uncultured Actinomycetota bacterium, assembly GCA_963731205.1. Taxonomy (GTDB): domain Bacteria; phylum Actinomycetota; class Actinomycetes; order Frankiales; family Frankiaceae; genus DATAZK01. The sequence continues at coordinate 454,306 of CAVSUJ010000002.1, forward strand.
GCGAGGTCAGAGCCGGCGCCCGGCTCGGAGAAGAGCTGGCACCAGGCGATCTCACCTATGAGCGTCGGACGCACGAAGCGCTCGCGCTGCTCCTCGTTGCCATGTTCCATGATCGTGGGGACGGCCCAGTTACCGATCACCAGGTCAGGCGGGCGCACGCCGGCTTCGGCCAGTTCCTCGGCGATGGCCAGCTGCTCCACCGGGGTCGCCGAGAGCCCGTACGGCTTGGGCCAGTGAGGTGCGATGAGCCCGGCATCGGCAAGGGCGACCCGACGGGCCTTGGGCTCCTCCGGCAGCGCCGCCAGCACCTCGCGCACCTGGCGACGCAGCGGGTCGGCTTCGGGGCCGATGTCGATGGTGCGGTGGCGCCGAAGCCCGCTGCGGCCGATCGCCGTGACGCGCGCGTTCCAGAAGGAGGTGCCTCCGCACAGCGCCCGCATCGCCATGGCCCGGCGCAGCGAGAGGTGGGCGTCGTGCTCCCAGGTGAAGCCGATGCCGCCGAGGATCTGGATGCAGTCCTTGGCGTTGGCGACGGCATCCTGCAACGCGATGGCTCCTGCCGTCGCGGCGGCGAGCTCGAGCTGCGCCCGGTCCTCATCCGACGCCTCTCCGCCGACGACCTCGGACGCAGCGGCGGCCGCGTCCCAGGCGGCGGCAGCAGCGAGCTCGCTGCGGGCCAGCATGTCGGCGCACAGGTGCTTGATCGACTGGAAGCTGCCGATCGGGCGGCCGAACTGCTCGCGCACCTTCGCGTAGGCGGTGGCGGTCTCCTGCGCCCAGCGGGCGATGCCGGCTGCCTCAGCGGCCGCCACCGTGACGTAGAGGTCCCGTACGAGTGCGGCGTCAAGGCCGGTCAGCACACGCTCGGCAGGGACGTGTGCGGCTGAGAGCGTGACTCGCGACATCCGCCGCGTGACGTCGATCGAATCGACCGGATCCACGCTCACCCCGCCGCCGATCTCCACGACCGCCCAGATCTGGGTGTCGCCGTGGCGGGCCGGAAGGAGCAGCCAATTGGCTCCGGGAAGGCCGAGCACCAGGCCGGCATTGCCGGAAAGCTCGAGCCCCTCCGGTCCATCTGCGGCCGTCACCTCAGCCTCGAGGGCGACGGCGCCGCTCGCCTCGCCCTCGGCCAGGACAGTGAGCAGTGCGTCGATCGTTTTGGTGTCTGACGCGCTGCGCCGGGCGACGGTGAGTGCGAGACCGGCGACCGCGCTCGCGACGAACGGGCCATGGGCGATCTGGCGCCCGAGTTCCTCGACCGCCACGGCCAACTCGACCACGGTGGCGCCCGAACCGCCGACCTCCTCGGGCAGCGCCAGACCCATCAGGCCGAGCTCGACCGCGCCCGGCCACCACGGCGGGCGCGAGGTCGCCCGGCTGTCCGCCGGGATGTCGATCTGCTGGCGCGCCAACGAGCGCAACGACGCGCGCTCCGCCCATCCGGAAACGGATTCTGCGAGTGCAACCTGCTCTTCGGTGACCGCCAATGCCATGGCGGCGACTTTAGCTGCCCAGGGGTCAGAGCCGCTCGAGGATGGTGCCCGTCGCCATGGCCCCACCGCAGCACATCGTCACGAGCGCGAGGCTGGAGTCGGTGCGCTCCAGCTCGTGCAGCGCGGTCGTCAGCAGCCGGGCGCCGGTGGAGCCCACGGGGTGGCCGAGCGCGATGGCACCGCCGTTGACGTTGACCCGGTCGAAGTCGGGCTTGATGACGGAATTCCAGGAGAGCACGACCGACGCGAACGCCTCGTTGATCTCGATGACGTCCATGTCGGAGATGGCCATCTTGGAACGCTCGAGCACCCGCTGGGTCGCGTCGATCGGCCCGTCGAGGTGGTAGTACGGGTCGGCACCGACGAGTGCCTGGGTGATGATCCGGGCCCGCGGGCGAAGGCCGAGCGCGGCCGCGCGCTCCTCGGACATCAGCAGCAGAGCCGCTGCGCCGTCGGACATCTGCGAGCTGTTGCCCGCGGTGTGGCGACCTTCGGGGAGCACCGTGCGCAGCTTCGCCAGCCCCTCCAGCGTCGTCTCGCGCAGTCCCTCGTCGCGGCTGACGGTGCGGGTCTCGCCGGTGGGCTGGCCGTCCTCGCCGAGCACCGGAGCGACGACGGGGAGGATCTCGCGGTCGAAGCGGCCCTCGTCCCACGCCTGCTTGGCCAGCTGCTGCGAGCGCACGCCGAGCTCGTCGAGCTCGGTACGGGTGAAGCCGCGCTTGTCGGCGATGCGCTCGGCGCTGGTGAACTGGTCGCCGGTGTCGATCGACCAGTCGTCAGGACGTCCGGACTTGCCGCCCGAAGCCTCACCGAAGGAGACCCGGCTCATCGACTCGACGCCGCACGCCACCCCGACGTCGATCACGTCGTTGGCGATGAGCGAGGCGATGAGGTGCGTCGCCTGCTGCGAGGAACCGCACTGGGCGTCGATCGTGGTGCCGCCGGTCTGGTAGGGCAGGCCCGCGTAGAGCCATGCGTAACGGGCCAGGTGGTTGGCCTGCTCGCCGCCCTGCGTGACCGTGCCGCCGATGACCTGCTCCACGAGCATCGGATCGATTCCGGCGCGCTCGATCACCCCGCGCTGCACGGCTGCCAGCAGGCCCATGGGCTTGAGGCCGGCGAAGCCACCCTTGCGCTTGCCGATCGGGGTGCGGACCGCCTCGACGATGACCGGATTTCCCACGGTTCCTCCTGCTGATTGCGCCAACGCACTCGACGGTACTCAGGTGCGGCTAATCCAAGAAGATCGGCGGACGCTTCTGCTTGCGGGCCAGGATGGCCTCGTCGAAATTCTGCGTCGTCATCCGCACGAAGAGCTGCGAGATGCCCTCGTACTCCATGTGACCGGCCAGGCTGGACGCGTCGAGGCTGCTCCACAGCGTGCGCTTGGTGAGCTCGACGCCCGGCCGCGAGAAGCCGATGATGCGATCGGCGAACTCGTAGCAGGCATCCAGCAGTTCCTCATCGGGAACGCGACGGGAGACGATCCCGATGCGCTCCGCTTCGACCGAGTCGACGTCGCGTCCGCTCAGCATGATGTCGAACGCCCGGGTCGATCCGATGGCGCGCGGCAGCAGGTAGGACAGGCCGAGCTCGCTGGCGGTCAGCCCGTTGTTGATGCCGGCGGCGCGGAAGTACGCGCTCTCGGCCGCGATGCGGATGTCGGTGGCGAGGGAGAGGCAGAAGCCGCCGCCGATGGCCGCTCCGTTGATGGCGCCGATGACCGGCTGGTGCATCGAGCGCAGCGTGAGGATCACGTCATCGAGCACCTGCAGGGCCCGGCGCGCGATGCTCACGGGAGTGAGGTCATCGATGTACGGGACGCGCCCGGAACCCACGAGGTCGGCACCCGAGCAGAAGCCGTGTCCGGCGCCGGTGAGCACGACCACCCGGGTGTCGTTGTCGACCGAGATCTCGCGAAGCGCATCCCGCAGCGGCACCATCACGTCGAACGCCATCGCGTTCATCCGCTCGGGGCGGTTCAGCGTCACCAGCGTGATGCCCGGACGCGGACGGCTGGTGAGGACGAAATCCCCAGAGCTCACGTGACCAGCACTCACTTGGCCAGCGCACCGAGGTCGACCGGCAGCGAGATCCCGGTGACGTAACGGGAAAGGTCCGATGCGAGCCACAGCGCGGCCTCGGTGATGTCGTCCTTCTCCACCCAGGGATGCGCCATCAGGTTCATGCCCTGGAACCCGGACGCAACGTCTTCTGCCGTCGGGCTCTCCAGATCCGGCCGGAAGAGGTGACGGATCGCCTGGTTGTTGATCATGTCGGTATTCACGTTGCCCGGGTGGATCGCATTGACGCGAACGCCCGCATGCGCGAACTCCTGCGCGCCGGTGCGCATCAGCCCGACCACCGCGTGCTTGGCCGCGGTATAGGCCGGAACGCCGCCGTAGCTGCGCATCCCCATGATCGAGCTGATCAGGATGATCGACCCGCCGCGCTTGCGCGCGACCATCGCCTTGGCGCCGGCCTGCATCGTCAGGAAGACGCCCGTGAGGTTGATGTCGATCGTCTCGCGAAAGATCTCCGGGTCGGTGTCGAGCAAGCCGCCCTGGCTGCGGCTGATGCCCGCATTCGCGACGACGATGTCGGCGGCTCCGCCATCGGCACCCAGCTCTTGCGCGCCGTCAGCGACGGCGGAGGCGAGCCCGGCGGCGTCACGCACATCGCAGATCCGGGTGAACGCGCGCCCGCCCGCTTCTTCGATGAGCCGGGCCGTCTCCTCGAGGTCGGCCGGCCCGGGGAGGTCGTAGTCGGCGGCGGCGATCGGTGCGCACAGGTCGACCGCGATGATGTCGGCGCCTTCTTTTGCGAAGCGCACCGCGTGGTTGCGGCCCATTCCGCGGGCAGCTCCCGTAACAAATGCGACCCGGCCGTCCAGCAGCCCCATTGCAGCCTCCTCGTGACGCCCGCGGCGCCCGTGACGTGTGTGGGAACAACCTAGCGACTGCCCGGCTGCTAGCCTGACGCGCCGTCAGAAAGGGGCCTGATCCGACTCATGCCGACCATGCGCATCTCCCTCGGGCTGCCCACCCACCGGGTCGAGCTCGGGGCCGAGTTCGTCAGTGCGGCAGCCATCACGGAGCTGGCCCGGGCCGCCGAGGACGGCGGGTATGACGCCGTCTACGTGACCGAGCATCCGTTCCCCGACGTGCGCTGGCTCGAGACCGGCGGCCACCACGCGCTGGACCCCTTCGTCGCGCTGTCCTTCGCCGCCGCGGCCACCGAACGCCTGCGGTTGCAGACGAATCTCGTCGTGCTGGCCTATCGCAACCCGTTCCTCGCGGCCAAGTCGATCGCGTCGCTGGACGTGCTGTCGGGTGGACGCACGATCATCGGGGTCGGCGCCGGCTATCTCGAGGGCGAGTTCCGGGCGCTCGGAGCCGATCACGCGCGGCGTAACGAGCTGACCGACGAGTCCATCCGGGCGATGACAGCTGCCTGGGCCGGTGAGGAAATGACCTACGACGGCGAGGGTTTCACCGCCGCCGGCAACGTGATGCTCCCCCGCCCGCTGCAGACTCCCCGGCCACCGCTGTGGATCGGCGGCAACAGCCGGCGGGCGATGCGCCGCGTCGCCGAACTCGCCGACGGCTGGATCCCGATGCCGACCACGGGCATGACCGAGGACGCCGTTTCCTCGCGATTGAAGACGGCGTCGATCGCCACCACGGCTGCTCTTGCCGAACGGATCGTCGAGCTGCGCCAGCTCTTCGCCGACGCCGGTCGTGACGGCGCACCCACGATTGCGTTCACTCCCCCGAGCCTGCTGATGGCCCGCAGCAAGGGCCCCGTCTCCGCCGCGCAACTCATCGACGAAGCGGGCGAGCTCGCGGCAGCCGGCGTCTCGCAGCTCACCCTGAGCTTTCCGGCAGGGACTCGTAAGAAGCTGCTGGCCGCGATGGACGCGTTCGCCGCCGATGTCATCCCGCAACTGCCCTGAGCGCGGGGGCCAGGAGCCCCCACGCAAAAGGGCCGCCCGGGGTCTCCCCCGAGCGGCCCGCTTGCCGAAGCGAAGAATCAGTCGCGGTTGCGCGCCTCGTAGATGAAGCGGGCGAGCCAGAAGCGCAGGAACTGCGCCATCGAGTAGCGCAGGAAGATCGCCGCACCGGCGACGGTCACCCCGACACCGATGATGGCGATGGTGACCGCGTCGTTCTGGGTGAGCGAGCTGGTGGTGCCGTGGGAAATCGTGTAGCCGATGATGCTGACCACGATCCCGATCACCATGAGAGCCAGGCCGGCAATCATGAACTTCTTGTCGTTGCCGGCGTTGGGGTCCTTGATCTTCAGGACCTGGACCTCTTGCTTGAAGCTCTCGGTCCGGCTCCCCGCGGGGGCCGGGGTGGCGTCGGTCTTCGTGGTCATTCGTTCACCTCTGGCGTTGAGTCGGGCTCGGCAAGCTCTGAAATCAGGAGATCGGGATCGGCAAGCGGGTTCTCCTCCGCGGAGAGCCGGGGTGCGGCTTCGCCACCGAGATAGACGTTGGACAGATCGGCCTCGACCTCCTTGGGGGTTCCCGTGAGGACGACCCGGCCGTTGACCATGACCGCCGCCGTGTCGGCGACGTCGAGCACCGCCGCCGCGAACTGCTCGACGACGAGGATGGTGACCCCGTCGGCGGAGATCGTGCGGACGGCTTCATAGAGCTGGTCGACGATCAGCGGGGCCAGCCCCATCGACAGCTCGTCCAGCAGCAGCAGGCTCGGGTCGCTGGCGATGGCCCGGGCGACGGCCAGCATCTGCTGCTCGCCTCCGGACATCGTCCCGGCCATCTGGGTGCGGCGCTCGGAAAGGCGCGGGAAGTAGGAGAACGCCCGCTCCTCGACCTCCTTGCGGCTCATCCCCCGGTAGGTCACCATCTGAAGGTTTTCCTTCACCGTCAGGTTGGGGAAGACGCCCCGACCTTCCGGGATGGTGCACAGTCCGGCGCGGGCCAGGGCGACGGGATCTGCCCCGTTGACCCGTCGCCCACCGAGCATGACGTCGCCGGCGGTCGGTGTGTGCAGACCGGCGACGACACGCATCATCGTCGACTTGCCGGCGCCGTTGGGTCCGAGGACGGCGACCACGCCGCCCGCCGGCACCGTCAGGTCGACACCGTGCAGGACCTCGATGGCGCCATAGCCCGCGCGTACTCCGCGCAGTTGCAGGAGCGGCTCCGGGATGACCACTGACAAGTCGCTATAACCTCTCTGCGCCGTAGCTCGCTGACTCGGGACGGTGTACGCGTCCCCTGCCGCAGCTGGGGTCACGCGGCCACCTCCTTGGCGGTGCCGAGATAGGCAGCCTGAACCTTCGGGTCGGCCCGCACGGTAGTGGGGTCGCCCTCGGCCATCAGCTGGCCGAAGTCGAGCACGAAGATGTTGGAGCAGACCTGCATGACCAGCTCCATGTCGTGCTCGACGAGCAGAATCGCCATGCCCTCCGCGGCGAGCGAGTGGAGCAGGTCCGCGAAGGTCTTGGTCTCCTCCTCGTCCTGACCCGATGCCGGCTCGTCCAGCAGCAGCAGCCGCGGACGGATCGCGAGCGCCCGGGCCAGCTCGACGAGGCGGCCCTGACCGGTGGGCAGGGAATCGGCACGCACGTCGGCAACCTCGGTGAGGCCCACCCGGGCGAGCAGGTCATCGACGCTCGGCGGATTGCCCTCGAGCGTGTTGGCGCGCTTCCCCCACTGCTTGCGCAGGCCGCCCGCCACGTGGATGTTCTCCCGCACGGTCAGCTGCCCGAAGAGCTCGAGCCGCTGGAAGGTGCGCGCCATCCCCAGCCGGGCCCGCTTGTAGGGCAGCATCCCGCCGATGTCCTTGTCGTCGAGCACCACCTTGCCCCGGGTGGGATCCAGCTGGCCGGTGATGACGTTGAACATCGTGGTCTTGCCGGCACCGTTCGGACCGATCAGACCGGTGATCCGTCCCGCTTCGGCAGCCAGGCTCACCGACGAGAGCGCGGTGTGGCCGCCGAAGCGAACCGTGACGTCCTGAACCTCAAGCAGGGACATTCGAGACCTCCGGGAGATGCAGCGTGCGGTCGAGCACGAGGACATCCTCGTCGGCGACGGGGCCGTCGAGGCCCAGCCACTCCAGAGGCACCGACGTGCCGTCGGCCGAGACCGCACTCGGGCCGGCCTCCTTGGCTGCCCGGCGGTCGTCGAGCGCCTGCGCGATGCCAGGCAGCGCGAGCAGGATGACGAACCCACCGATCACCAGCGTCCAGCCGTCCACCACGTTGTTGGTACGCAGCAGATACAGCAGCCCGACCAGACCGACGCCGCCGCCGATCAGCGCCGGGTAGCGGATGGTCAGCCCGAACTTCGGTCGCAGATCAGCAGCGATGAAGCCGTTGGGGTTGTTGCCGAGGCCGATGGCACCGAAGCCGGTCAGGATCGAGGACGCCTGGGTCAGCCGCTGGCCGTTGAAGATGTTCGACGTGATCGGCATGCCGAGGAAGACCGCGGCAAAGAACGCGCTCCCGATGGAGCTCACCCCTCCGATGACGACCACCAGCAAGATGGCGAGCCCGTTGAAGAACTGGAACGTGTCAGGCGTCGCCGTCTGCAAGGCCGCGCCGTAGATACCTCCACCGAAACCGGCCATGGCCGCCGACAGGGTGAAAACGGCCAGCGTGGTCATGCGCGGGTTCATGCCCAGCGTCTCGCACGCCGCCGGACTCTCCTTGAGGGCGAGCAAGCGCTGACCGAACTGGCTGCGCCGGACCGCGACGACCACCAGAGCCATGAGCGCGAACATGATCGCCCCGAAGACGAAGTAGGTCTTGGGCGACTTCACCGAGATGCTGCCGATGCTGAACGGGTTGAACGACAGCGACCCCGACTCGAACAGGTCGAACTTCTTGTGACCGAACGAGTTGAACGCGGGCAACTGGAACACCCAGTTGTCGAGCGTCACAGCGAAAGCTGCGGTCAGCAGGGCCAGATAGATCCCCGATAGTCGCAGTGCGGGAAGCGAGATGATCGCTCCCGCCACGGCGGCGACCAGCGCCGCCAGCAAGAGTGAGGCAGGCGCCCCATTCGCACCGGCATGAGCAACGACCACCGCCCCGATGCCGGCGAAGGACAGTTGACACAGGGATATTCGGCCCGCGTAGCCCACGAGCGGAATCAGGGACAGGGCGATGATCCCTATACCCCACATCTTCAACGAGGCGAACAGGTCGCCCGCGGAGATGATGGGTGTGGCGGCAAGCGCCATCACCACGATGATCCCGACGAAGATCAGGCTTCCGCCCCAGGTAGGTGTCGGACTGATCTCGCGCGTTCGCTGGGTGGACGAGCCGCGCAGCTTGGTCTGCTTCAACAGCAGGACCGCGAGCAGCAGGACGAACACCGGGGTGACGGCCCCGAGCCCGCTCACGTACTGCTGACCCGTCTTGATCTTCGGCAGGTAGCCGACGACGAGGTCGTTGGCGAGGCCCAGGATCAAAGCTCCGACGAACGTCATCGGCAGGCTGCGCAGGCGTCCGATCATCGACGCGGCATAGGCGTTGACGATCAGCAGCGTCAGAGGCAGCGCCGAGAGGTTCAGCTTCGGCGCGACCAGGATTCCGGCGAGGGCAGCGAGCTGGGTGCCGATGATCCAGGACGCCTGCGACGCGCGGTTGGGGCGCGCTCCGTTCATCACGGCCAGGGACCGGTCGTCGACCGTGGCCCGCATCGCGATGCCGAGACGGGTCCGGTACAGCAGCAGCCGCAGTCCGATGGCGACGAGGCCGGCGAGCACGAGCACGGTGACGTCGTTGTAGGGGATGTCGATGTTGGCGACGGTGAACTTGTTGCCGAACAGCTCGTGCGTCGTCCGGAAGGTCGTCGGGTCCCAGATCGTCTGGACGATTCCCACGGTGGCCACCAGGACGGCGACGGTCACCACGAGCTTGGTCGCGTCGGAGGTGCCCTCCAAACGCCGCATGATGAAGCGTTCGAGCAGCAGCCCGAGACCGGGAGCCAGGATCCCCAAGGTGATCAGGATGGCGATGGGTGCCGGCCAGTTCCAGGCGAAGCGCATCTGCCAGTAGGCGAAGGCCGCGAACGCGCCCGTCGCGCCGTGGGCGAAGTTGAAGACGCCGGTGGTGACGTAGGTCAGCGTCAAGCCGCTCGCAGTGATCGCGTAGATGCCGGCAGTCGTCAGACCACTGATTGCGTAGATCAGGAACTCATGCATCCGCGGAGGGCCTCTTTCGTCCGGCCGGAGCTATTGGTGGGATCGCGCGCGAGCTCAGCGTCGGGACCGAACCACCCGTCGCTGCCGAACAGGCGGCTCGGCAACCAGGGTGGCGCAGATCACTCCCGCCATTCGCGCTATGAAACCTGTTCCGGTCACGCGCTGCAACCGGATCACGCATTTCACAGGCGTTGCGAAGCAATCTTTTCTATATGGCAGAAGGTGACATCTGGCGGATGCCGTCCCCTCGCCTGACGGAATGTCAGAAACTCCTGAGTCGCCGTCAGGTATACAGCGAGGCAGCACTCTATTCACCGGCCGTTCACCGGTTCTGACCGGCCCTCCCCAGCCTGCTCCCGCTCATCGATCGCCCGTTCACTGCAACCCGAAGGACCCGCTATGACGACCGAGCAGTCGCACGTCCCATCGGCTGTGAAGGCCATCGGCGGCGACCCCGCCGACCGGCCCAAGACGTCCTCCCGCGACTACGGCAAATTGCATGCAGACCTCACGCAATGGCTCGGCGGCATCCTGCCGAGCGGCGCCGAGCCGGTCCTCGGTCAGCTCGACGTGCCGAGCGGCAATGGCATGTCCAGCGAGACGCTGCTGTTCGAGGCGAGCTGGACCGAGGGCGGCAGCCGGCGCAGCGAATCCCTGGTGGCACGGGTGGCGCCCGACCCCGCGGCCGCGCCGGTCTTCGAGGCGTACTACCTCGACCGGCAGTTCCGCGTCATCCAGGAGGTACGCGAGTTGACGGCCGTGCCGGTGCCCAACCTGCGCTGGCTCGAGACCGACCGCTCCGTCCTCGGCGAGCAGTTCTTCGTCATGGATCGCATCGACGGTGTCGTGCCGACCGACCTGCCGCCGTACGCGCTGACCGGCTGGGTCGCCGAGGGCTCCCCCGAACAGCGGCAACGGCTGCAGGACACGTCGGTCAAGGTCCTGACCGACCTGCACGCGATCCCGAATGCCGCCGAGCGCTTCGCGTTCCTGCAGCCGCACGCCACCGATCCGAGCGCGCTGCGCCAACACGTCATCGACACCCGCCGCTACTACGACTGGACCTCCTCCGACGGGATGCGCTCGCCGCTCATCGAGCGCGCCTTCGAGTGGCTCGACGCGAATTGGCCCGAGCACGAGGGACCGACCGTGCTGTCGTGGGGCGACTCGCGGATCGGCAACATGATGTACCGCGACTTCGCGCCCGTCGCCGTCCTCGACTGGGAGATGGCCGCTGTGGCCCCGCCGGAGGTCGACCTGGCATGGATGGCGTTCATGCACTTCTTCTTCGAGAGCATGCTCGGCAAGCACGGGCTGTCGGGACTGCCCGACCTGCTCAAGCCGGCCGACATCGCCGCCACCTACGCCAAGCTCTCCGGCTACGAACCGCGCGACCTCGATTGGTACCTGACCTACAACGCGGTCCGCTACGCGATCGTCATGTTCCGGATCGGGCGCCGGCAGCTGCTGTTCGGCGAGATGGAACTGCCGGAGAATCTCGACGACATGACCGGCATCAGGGACGAGCTCGAGGCGCTGCTCGCAGGGTCCTCGCCGCTTCACATCGGGTCCTGAACAAGCGCTTGGTCCCGGCCGGGCGAGGCGGCCGACACGGCAGCTAGGGTGCACTCGTGAGCAAGCAGATGAAGCTCGGACTCTCGCTCGGCTACTGGGGGGCCGGCAAGCCCGACCACACCGAGGCGGTCGCGGAGGCAGAGCGGCTCGGCTTCGACTCGATCTGGACCGCGGAGTCGTGGGGCTCTGACGCGCTGACCCCGCTGGCCTGGCTCGGCGCTCGCACGACGCAGATCCGGCTCGGCACGGCGCTGATGCAGCTTTCGGCCCGCACGCCCACCGCTGCCGCGATGGCCGGCCTGACGATGGACCTGCTGTCCGACGGGCGCTTCGTCATGGGACTCGGCGTCTCCGGCCCGCAGGTGGTCGAAGGCTGGTACGGCGAGCCGTTCGCCCAGCCGCTCGCCCGCACCCGGGAGTACGTGAAGATCGTGCGCGATGTCATGGCCCGCGAGAAGCCGGTGACCAACGACGGGCCGCACTACCCGCTGCCCTACCCGGGAGGCACCGGCCTGGGCAAGCCGCTCAAGCCGATCACGCACCCGCTGCGCGCCGACCTGCCGATCATCCTCGGCGCCGAAGGGCCCAAGAACATCGCGCTCGCCGCCGAGATCGCCGATGGCTGGCTGCCGATCTTCTACGCGCCCAAGCACGAGGGGATGTACCGCGAGTACCTCGACGAGGGCTTTGCCCGGCCGGGAGCTCGCCGCACGGCCGACGACTTCGAGGTGTTCGCCGGTGCGCCCGTCATCGTCACCGATGACGTGGAGGCCGCCGCCGACATGATCCGTCCGGGCATCGCGCTCTACATCGGGGGGATGGGCGCCAAGGAGGTCAACTTCCACGCCCGGGTCTACGAGCGGATGGGCTACGAGGCCGAGGTCGCCAAGATCCAGGACCTCTATCTCTCCGGCCAGAAGAACGAGGCGATCGCTGCCGTCCCCACTCGACTCATCGAGGAGACGGCGCTGATCGGTCCCATGGACAAGCTGCGCGACGACCTCGCCGCCTGGCAGGAATCGTTCGTCACCTGCATGCTGCTGCCACCCGACATCGCGACCATGCGCGTCATGACCGAACTCTTGTCCTGATACAGAACGAGGAGAACCCAGTGGCTGGATTCATCGACTACACCGGCAAGAACGTGCTCGTCACCGGCGGTTCGTCAGGAGTTGGCGCCTCACTCGTCGATCTGCTCGCGAGCCTCGGCGCATCCGTCACCGTGCTCGACCGCCAGGACCCACCGGCGCAGATCCAGTCGTCGGTGAGCGGTTTCATCAAGGCCGACCTTTCCGACCCGGCCTCCGTCGACGCGGCGATCGAGCAGGCGCCCGCGCGCCTCGACGTCCTGGTCAACAACGCCGGCGTGGCCGACACCTTCCCGCCGCGCGTCGTCATCGCCGTCAACTACCTGGCGCTGCGGCGGCTGTCGGAGAAGCTGATCGACCGCATGCCCCCTGGCAGCGCCATCGTCAACACCGCGTCGATGGCCGGCCAGGGCTGGCCCGCCCACCTCACCGAGATCAACGAGCTGATCTCGATCGGCGACTGGGAGAAGTCGCTGGAATGGGTCGACGTCAACCAGCCCACGCTGTTCCCGCAGGCGTACGGGTTCTCCAAGGAGATCAACCAGATCTGGACCCGCCGCTCGTCCCACGCGACCATCGCCCGCGGGGTGCGCACCGTCAGCGTCTGCCCCGGCATCATCGACACCCCGCTGCTGACCGACTTCCGCGCCACCATGGGCGAGCAGGTCATCGACTGGACGGTCTCGCAGTCCACCGGTGTGCTCTGCACGCCGCGCCAGGTCGCCGACGTCATCGCGTTCCTCGGCAGCAGCGCCGCGTCACTCATCAACGGCGAGAACGTCTACGCCGACTACGGTTTCTCCGCCGCCATGGCGACCGGCCAGGTCGACTTCAGCGGCATGGCCTGACCGAAAGGACAACGAACCACCCGTGGTGCGGCTCGTCGAAACCAAAATCGAATTCCCCTACAAGCGCAGCCTGGGTCCGGTGATCGGCCCCTTCAGTGCCGCGCTGGCCGAGCACCGCATCACCGGTGTGCGCACGAGTGCCGGGCGAGTGCTGTGCCCGCCGCTCGAGTACGACCCTGAGACCGGCGAGGGCAACGATCCGACCCTGATCGACGTCGGCCCGGCCGGCACGGTCTCCTCGTGGACGTGGGTGGCCGAGCCGCTGCCCACCCATCCGCTGGACCGGCCGTTCGCGTTCGCCTTGATCAAGCTGGACGGCGCCGACACCGAGATGTTCCACGCCGTGGACGCCGGCAGCGAGGACGCCATCACCCGCGGCACGAGGGTGCTGCCGCAGTGGCGCGACGAGCCTCGCGGGCGCATCGACGATCTCGCCTACTTCGTGCCGGAGTCCGCGGCGGCCGCCGACTCAGCCGGACCGGTGCCGGCGAAGAACACCGAGCCGCTGCGGGTGATGGAGCACTGGGTCTCGCTGACCTACAACGAGGCCGTCGCCCCAGCCGCGGAACGGTTCGCGAGCGCGCTGCTGGAGGGTCGGATCATCGGACAGAAATGTCCGGTGTGCTCTCGTACCTATCTCCCTCCCCGCGACAGCTGCACGGTCGACGGCGTTCCGGTCAGCCCGGACAACGACGTCGACCTTCCCGACCGCGGGATCATCACCAACTACACGGTCGTGCTCCCGGTGCAGTACCCCGGACAGCGCGAGACCGAGCCGTTCGCCAGGGTCTCGGTGCTGCTCGATGGAGAAGAGGGCTTGTTGAACCTGCAGTCGGTCATCGGGCTCTCGGCTGCCGAGGTCCACCCGGGAATTCGCGTGAAAGCCGTGTGGGTGCCCGAGGGTGAGCGCAACGTCGCCGAGCTCGGCACCCGCAGCTGGGGTTCGGTCGACGGGTGCATCGCCGGGTGGGAGCCGACCGGCGAACCGGATGCCACGAACGTCGACATCGGGCGGGTGAGCTGACGTGGCCGCACGTATCGCAGTCGTCGGCTATGCGCAGACGCCGATGGTCCGCCAGAGCGAGCAGGCTGAGGTCAAGCTCGTCCAGGACGTCGTCATCGCCGCGTTGAAGAACGCCGGCCTGAAGCGGCAGGAGGTGGGCTTCACCTGCTCGGGCAGCTGTGACTACCTGTCCGGTGGCACGTTCACCTTCGTCGCCAACCTCGACGCGGTCGGCGCCTGGCCGCCGATCCACGAGTCACACGTGGAGATGGACGGCGCGTGGGCGTTCTACGAGGCGTGGGTACGCCTGCAGCACGGCGACATCGACACCGCGCTCGTCTTCGGTTCGGGCAAGAGCTCGACCGGCGACCTGAACGAGGTCATGCCGCTGCAGATGGACCCGTATTACCTGGCCACGCTGGGGGCGGATCCGGTCTCACTGGCGGCGCTGCAGGCGCGGGCGGTGCTCGACGCGGGCGACGCGACCGAGCGCGACTTCGCCGAGGCAGCGGCGCGCAGCCGGGGTAGCGCCGAGGGCAACCCGTATGCGCAGGTGAAGGGTTCCGCCGGCGCCGACGCGCTGCTCGCGGAGTCGTACGTGCGCAATCCGCTGCGGGCCAGCGACCTTCCACCGATCAGTGACGGCGCCGTAGCGGTGGTGCTCGCCACCGAGGAGAAGGCACTCGAACTGGCGGCCTCCGGCGGGTTCACGCCCGCGTGGATCACCGGGATCGACCACCGCATCGAGCCGCACTACCCAGGCGTCCGCGATCTGACGACCTCGCCGTCGACCCGCAAGGCCGCCGACGTGGCGGGGCTTGCTGCCGGACCGATCGAGGTGGCTGAGCTGTCGGCACAGTTCTCCCATCAGGAAGGCATCCTGACCCGGGCGCTGGGGCTCGACGGCAACACCGAGATCAACCCGTCCGGCGGGGCGCTGGCCGCCAACCCGATCATGGCGACCGGGCTGGTGCGCATCGCCGAAGCAGCGAGGCAGATCCGCGAAAACGGACGCCACCGCGTCCTTGCCCATGCCACGAGCGGTCCGCTGCTGCAGCAGAACCTCGTCGCCATCCTGGAATCAGCGCAGTCCGAAGGGAATCAGCAGTGAGCGCCGAGCCCACGGCCATCGTCGGGATTGGCCAGACCAAGCACAAGACGCGTCGCGAGGATGTCTCGCAGGCGGGCCTGCTGCGCGAGGCGGCGGAGCGCGCGCTCGACGACGCCAACATGACGTGGAAGGACATCGACACCGTCGTCATCGGCAAGGCTCCCGACGCGTTCGAGGGCGTCATGATGCCGGAGCTGTATCTGGCTGACGCGCTCGGCGCCGCGGGCAAGCCGATGATGCGCGTGCACACCGCCGGATCGGTCGGCGGCTCCACCGGAATCGTCGCGTCACATCTCGTCAGCAACCGGATCCACAAGAGGGTCCTGGCTGTCGCGTATGAGAAGCAGTCCGAGGGCAATGCCCAATGGGGGCTCGGCGGCGGCAAGAGCGGGTCGATGGGCGCCGGAGGCATCTTCGCGCCGTGGATCCGCGCGTACATCGAGCGCAGCGGGGCACCCGAGCACATCGGGTGGAAGGTCGCGGTCAAGGACCGGCTCAACGCGCTGAAGAACCCGTACGCCCATCTGCAGCTGACCGACATCTCGATCGAGAAGGTGCGCGAGTCCCCGATGCTCTGGGATCCGCTGCATTTCCTGGAGTCCTGCCCGTCCTCGGACGGCGCGATGGCGGTCGTGTTCACCGACGAGGCGGGCGGCAAGGCGGCGGCACAAGCGGGTCGTCAGCCGGCCTGGCTCCTGTCGACGGCGATGCGCAGCGAGCCGACCCAGTTCCCGCGGCGCGATCCGGTGCGTCCGGCGGCGGGCGTGCAGTGCGCCGCTGACGTCTACGCGGGCGCCGGCATCACCAACCCGCGCGAGCAGATCGATGTCGCCGAGCTCTACGTGCCGTTCAGCTGGTATGAGCCGATGTGGCTGGAGGGCCACGACATCGCGCCGATCGGCGAGGGCTGGAAGATGACCGACTCGGGCGAGACGGAGATCGGCGGCGCCTTCCCCGTCAACCCGTCCGGCGGGGTGCTCTCCTCGAACCCGATCGGCGCGTCAGGATTGATCCGCTTCGCTGAGGCGGCGCTTCAGGTGCGAGGCATGGCCGGCGAGCACCAGGTCGACGATGCCCACGTCGCGCTCGCGCAGGCGTACGGCGGCGGGGCTCAGTACTTCGCGATGTGGGTCGTTGCCGACGCGCTGGACGCCGTCAGCCGGGCCTAGGTACGCCCACGTCACGGGCCGTCATGCGCTCGGCCGCAGCGCGGCCTCGATGTCGCCCGGGGTAACGGCCGCGAGCAGCTGCAGGCCTGCCTGCCGGGCGGTGTCGAAGGCCTGCGGAAGCCAGCACACGGCGACCAAGGCGTGATCCACCACCGCGTGATTGTCCCGAAGCTCATTGGCAGCGGGAACGAGCTTGCCGGCGCCCTGGACCATGTCGGCGATCAACACCGCTCGGCGACCCGTCACCGGAGCTCCGGCCACGAAACCAGCAACCCCCGGCCGCCCGGTGCGGCGCAGAATCGCCGCCGGGAGGCCGGTGTGCAGCGCCAACGCCACTGCTAGGGGGACCCCGCCGAGCTCGAGCCCCACCAGCACCTCAGTTTCAGGAGGCAGCATCGCGGCCAACGCGGAAACCACATCGCGCAGCAGCGCGGGGTCTGCCTGCATCCGGTACTTGTCGACGTCTCGCAGATCCGCAGGCAACCCGAGAGCTGCGGCCAATCGACGGGCCAAGGTCGCACCCGTTCGGAGCTCGGCCGCTTCCGCTCCCGCGTCCTCCATCAGGGCGTGAGGTCGGGCAGCTTCATCGAGAGGTTGGCCGCCTCGATGCCGCCGTCGACATCGATCACCTTGCCGGTGACGTAAGCAGCGGCGTCCGACGCGAGGTAGAGCGCTGCGGCGGCGATCTCCTCGGGGACGCCGATGCGTCCGAGCGGGGTCTTGGATTCGAGCTCGGCCTTGAGCTCGGGACTGCCGCTGACGATCTCCAGCGCCGATGTGGCGATGGAACCGGGAGAGATGGCGTTGACCCGGATCCGCGGGGCGAGGTCGGCGGCGAGCAAACGCGTCATCTGGATGAGCGCGGCCTTGGCGGTGCCGTACGCGACATAGCCGCGCTCGCGTACCCGGCCCATGGTCGAGGTGATGTTGATGACGGACCCGCCGGGCGAGCGCAGCAGGAGCGGGGTTGCCTGCTGCGTCAGCGAGAACGCCGTGGTGACGTTGAACATGAACGCCTCGTTGAACGTCTTCGGCGTGGTGTCGAGGAACGGAGCCGGCATGCTGCCGCCGACGTTGTTGACAACGATGTCGAGGCGTCCGAACTCTTTTTCCGCGGTGGACACCAGAGTCTCCGCGGCGCCGGACTCCGCCGAGTTCAGGCAGAGGGCGACGGCCCGCCGGCCGGCCGCCTCGACGGCCTTCGACACCTCGTCGAGCTGCGATTGGGTACGCGCGCAGATCACCACATCGGCGCCGGCCTCGGCGAACCCGAGGGCGATGGCCGCCCCGAGCCCGCGCCCGGCTCCGGTGACGATGGCAACGCGGTCGGTCAGGGAGAAGGCGTCAAGAATCACGTGACCATCCTGCCGCCCCGCCCGATCACGCCGAGCGGCGGGGCGGGACGCAGCCGATCGGGTGCCACCGACCCACCTCCGTCAGGCGGAGCCGACCCCACCGGTCGAGGGCGGGGCGGAGAAGGCGTCGAGACCGTCGAGCTGGTGGCCCATGCGCTCGCGCTTGGTCTTCAGGTACCGCAGGTTTTCGGCGGTGACCGTCGGGGCCAGCGGGACACGCTCGCTGATGCGCAGGCCGAAGCCTTCCAGACCGGTGTACTTGGCCGGGTTGTTGGTCATCAGGCGCATGGGGCCGACGCCGAGATCGGCGAGGATCTGCGCGCCGATGCCGTACTCGCGGTCATCGACCGGGAGCCCGAGAGCGATGTTCGCATCGACGGTGTCGTGGCCCAGGTCCTGCAGCCCGTACGCGCGCAACTTGTGGGCGATCCCGATGCCGCGGCCTTCCTGGCCGCGAAGGTAGACGCAGACGCCGCGGCCGGCGCGCGCGATCGCGTCCATGGCCTGAGCGAGCTGGGTGCCGCAATCGCAACGGCGGGAGCCGAAGACGTCACCGGTGAGGCACTCGCTGTGGACGCGCACCAGGACCGGCTCGGTGCCGGTCGGATCGCCGGCGACGAACGCGAGGTGCTGCTCGCCGTCGAGCACCGACTCGTACGCGACGGCTTCGAAGGCACCCCACTCGGTGGGGATGGTCGCGGAGCTGACCCGCTTGACGAGCCGCTCGGTGCGGTGGCGGTAACGGACGATGTCGTCGATCGAGATCAGCAGCAGGCCGTGCTCGGCGCAGAACTCGACGAGGTCGGGCACCCGGGCCATGGTGCCGTCGGCCTTGACGATCTCGCAGAGCACGCCGGCCGGGCGCAGGCCGGCGAGCCGGGCCAGGTCGACCGCCGCTTCGGTGTGACCGGCGCGCTTGAGGACGCCTCCGCGCCGGGCGCGCAAGGGGAAGATGTGACCCGGACGGCGCAGATCGCCGGGAACGGTGGCGGGGTCGATCAGGGTCTTGACGGTCAGCGCGCGATCGGCGGCCGAGATGCCGGTCGTGGTGCCGAAAGCGTCGACGGACACGGTGAACGACGTGCCCTGGGAGTCAGAGTTGTCATCCGGGGGGACCATCAACGGCAGCGAGAGATCATCGAGCCGATCGCCCTCGAGCGCGACGCAGACCAAGCCGCCGCAGCGGACGATGAATGCCATCTGCTCAGCGGTGACGAGCTCGGCCGCCATGATGACGTCGCCCTCGTTTTCGCGGTCGGCGTCGTCGACGACGACCACCGGCTCGCCGCGGGCGATCGCCGCCAGCGCGTCTTCGACGGCCGCGAACGGCGAGGCCGCCACCTTGGTGCTCATGCGAATTCGCCCCGACTCGTAAAAACTAGAACGCGTTTCACATCAGGAATGTAACCCCACCCGGCGTGGGAAGTCACCCCGGGGTGCTGAGATCCACCTGACAATCCACTGTCACGATACGGCGCGGCGATCCTGCAGGTCATCGCCGACCGTCCTGCCGGCTCGGGCCGCCAGACCCTGGACATCGCGCAGCTCCATGCCCCGCGGGCCGTCCTGCACGAGACCCTCTGCCTGCAGCGCCCGGCCCGCCCGGTTGACGGTCTCGCGACGGGCCCCGATCAGGTCACCGAGCTGGGCCTGCGAGAGCCCGCCGGCGACGGCGGCGTCACCGAAGCGCTCGTGCAGATCGAGCAGAAGAGCGGCGAGCCGGGCGGTCACGTCGAGCTCGAGCCAGCTCATCCGCAGCCGCTCCCGGGCGCGGGCCTGCTCGGTCAGCTCCCGCAGCACGGGAAGAGCCACCTCGGGACGCTGACACCACTCCCGGTAGAGGTCGGCCTCGATGACCGCGACCAGGCCGCTGGTCAGGCACTGCAGCTTGAAATCGGTCGGTGCGTGGCGGGAACCGAGCAGATGGGCCTCGCCGGCCCGCTGCCCGGCGCCGAGCACCTCGCGTAGCCGGGGACGGCCGGGCGCAGCCACGGGTCCGGTCTGGAAGACGCCGAGCCGGCCTGACAGGACGGCGTAGACGACGCGCAGGGGCTCGCCGGCCTCGGCGAGCACGTCTGCCGGTTTCATCAGCCGGGTGCGCACGGGTGCGAGCGCCTCCCCGCCGAGCATGACCGCGACGACGGCCAGAAAGGGATCGCGGGCGAGGCCCCGACGCCGCGGCGCGGGCCGCTCGGGTGAAGAATCCTCTGGCCAACCCCAGCGATGCACATGGCCGGGTGAATTCTCGGACGAACGCTCGTATGACAGGTCGCGCGAATAGGGCACCATTTAGTTCCCCCCTAGTGGTGCTAGCAGCCTGCTTACCCGAGCAAGCATTCGAAGGCAAGGGCTCAGCAGTTCATCCACATGTCCGACTTGATCCGAAAAGGCAGGGCCGATGGCCTCCACAGAGCACGTCGTGATCGTCGGCGGAGGCTTGGCGGGCTGGCGCGCCGCCGAAGAGCTTCGCGCTGCCGGCTTCGACGGACGTCTCACGCTGCTCTCCGACGAGCAGCATCCGCCCTACGACCGCCCGCCGCTGTCGAAGCGGCTGCTCAAGGCTGACGTCGAAGCCAGCCCGATCCACCTGGCGCGCGAAGGCAGCGACGAATCGACCCTCGACCTGGAGCTTCGCCGCGGCGTGCGGGCGAGCGGACTCCGGCCGGGGGTGGTGCTCACCGAGGGCCCCGAAGGTCTCGCCGAACTGGCATATGACGCCCTGGTCGTCGCCACCGGCGTACGCGCCCGCGAGCTGCCCGCCCTGTCCGGTCACCCTCGGGTCCACCTCCTGCGCACCTTCGACGACGTCCTTGCCCTCAGAAGTTCGCTCGACACCGCGCAAAGCCTGCTCGTCGTCGGCGCCGGATTCATCGGTGCCGAGGTCGCGACGGCCGCCCACGACCGCGGCGTCGCCGTCACCGTCATCGAGGCCCTCGACGTCCCGTATCAGCGCACGCTGGGCGAGCTGCTCGGCGGGATCGTCGGGCGGATGGCCCGCCGGTACGGGGTGGCGCTGCGCACGGGCACCGGCGTCGACCAACTCATCGACAGCCCCGAGAGCGTTCACGTCCGGCTCTCCGATGGCACGAGCATCGAGGCGGACATCGCGGTAGTGGGGGTGGGAACCGAGGTCAACGTGGAGTGGCTGCTGCACCCGGCGACCGAGGGCACCCCCGGCTGGGAAGCGGGAGTCACCTGCGACGGCGCGGGCCGCGCGCTCGGGCTCGATGATTCCTTCGGCCGCGTCTACGCCCTCGGTGATGTGGCCGCCTGGCACGACGCATCGCACGACCGCCACCTGCGTTTCGAGCACTGGACCACCGCCGTCGATCAGGCTCCGGTACTGGCCCGGGCGCTGGTGCGTGATCTGGCCGGCGAGCCCGCCGAACCGGTCGAGCCGCTCCTGCCCTACTTCTGGTCCGACCAGTTCGGACGCAAGGTGCAGCTGCTGGGACGGCCAGGCCTCGCCGACTCCGTCGAACTGCTGCATGGCGAGGAGCCCGCCGATCCTGACGAACCGGCCCCGCGCAAGCTGCTCGCCGGGTACTTCGCCGGCGACCGTCTCGTCGCGATCGCGGGCATCAGCGCGCCCGCCCTGCTCGGCCGCTACCGGGGATTGCTCGGCGAGGGCGCATCGCGCGAGCGGGTGCGAGCGTTCGCCGCCGAGATCGGCTGAATACTCAGGCCTTCTCGCTCCCGTGGACGACCCGCCCGTACACGACTCCGAGGAACCGCTCGATCGCCTCAGCCGTCGCCGCAGCGCGGACCGAACCGAAGAGGTCGAAAGCGTGCTGGGCCAAGGGCAGTTCGGCGTAGGCGACGGTTTCCTTGGACGTCTCGCGTAGCCGCTCGACGAAAAGGCGCGCCTGCTCCACCGGCACCAGTGAGTCGTTCGCGCCGTGCAACACGAACATCGGCGGCGCATCCGCTCCGATCTGATACAGCGGCGACGCGGCCCGGTAGGGCGCCGGGTCGTCCTTGAGCTTCCCCTTCACCACCATGCGTTCGAGCATCCGCGGCAAGCCGGAGTGTCCGACGCCCGTCTCGTCCACCCAGTCGTAGACGCCATAGAGCGGCACCGCTGCTTTGACCGAGGTGTCGACGTCCTCGAAACCCGGCTGATACGCAGGTTCGTTGGGGGTGAGCGCGGCCAATGACGACAGGTGGCCGCCGGCCGAACCCCCAGTGATAGCAAGGAAATCCGGGTCGCCGCCGTGCTCGGCAATGTTGGACCGGATCCACGCGATCGCCTTCTTGACGTCGATCAGGAAGTCCGGCCAGGTGGATTTGGGAGCGAGCCGGTAGCTCATCGCGACGCAGATCCAGCCCCGCTCGGCGAGATGGCTCATCAGTGGATACGCCTGCACCTGCTTGTTGCCGGTGACCCACGCACCGCCCGGAACCTGAAGCAGCACAGGCGCTTTCGCGTCCCTCGGGAGGTCGCGGTGGCGCCAGACGTCGAGCAGGTTGTAGCGCCCGTGCGGGCCGTAGGCGACGTCGGTGTCCTGGGCGAAACGCTTGCGGATGAGCAATGAGCGGACCGCGCCGGGCGCTTTGGTTGCCGTGTCGTGCTCGGGCCACACGGGTCGGCGGATGTCATGCCGGTAGTCCGGCCCGAGCGCGTCGACGAGCGCGAGCTCCAATTCCCCTTCGACGCGATCGGCGGCGCGACGCACGCCCAGCAGACCGGCGACGCTCGCTGCCGTCAGCGCCAGACCGGTGATCCCCCGGCGGCTGCGCACATCGCGCGGTCGGGCCAGCGCGGCCGCCGTCGCCACCTGGAACATGGCCGCCTGCACCGGCAGTTCCGAGACCGGCCAGGTGCTGAAGAAGACCAACGGCGACAGCGGCCCGCGGCGCGAGACAGGGCGGTAGACGTCGAGGGTGGTGAAGGCTTCCACCGCGCCGGTGCGCAGCAGCCAGTCGCCCGGCTTGCGGCTCATGACCCGGCTCCGGAAACCGGCGCGCGCAACGAGCCGGCTCGCTTGCTGAGCGCGTACGAACGCTTCGCCTGCTTGATCGGGTCGCGGTCCAGGCCGCTGGTGAGGTGGCAGAAGCTGAGCCCGGTCTGCGGGTCGGCCCACGCGATCTGGCCGCCGACGCCGGAGTGGCCGAAGGTGCGCGAGGAGGTCGACGGGCCGAAGTCGTGACGGCGCTCGCCCTTGCCGTCGTCACCCTTCAGGACGAGCCCGCGGCTGCGGTTGGCCGGGTCACCGGTCATCGGGTCCAGGAAGTGGTTGCGCGCGACCGACGTGACGTCATTGAGCATCGCCGGATCCCACAGCCCTTCGGGATCGTGCAGCAGCGCCTGGTAAAAGAGCGTCACGTCAGCGGCGCTGGAGATGCCGCCGCCGCCGGGCACCCCGGCGCGCCGGCCGTCGGCGGTGTTGAACTCCAGCAGCGTCACGTCATCGCTGGCCGCCGGCAGCTCCCGAATACCGAGGGTGCGCTCGAGCTCGTCCGGATCAGGCTTGGTTCCCGAGACGACGACGTCCTGGACGTTGCCGGCGTCCTGCGGTTCGACGCCCAGCGCCAGCGCTTTCAGCCCGAGCGGGTGCAGGACGCGATCGCGTACCACCTCGCGGAAATCGCGTCCGGTCGCACGCTGGATCAGCTCGGCGAGCACCCAGTGCCCTGACGCCGGGTGGTACTCGAACGCGGTGCCGGCCGGCCAGTTCAGCCGCCAGTCCGAGAAGCGTCGCAGCCGCCCTTCGCGGTCGTTCCACAGCTTCGGCGCCATGGGCGCGGTCGGGAAGCCGCCGGTGTGCAGCAGGACGTGTTCGAGGGTGACGGCGTCCTTGCCGTTGGTGGCGAACTCCGGGATGTCCTTCGCGACCGGCCGCTCCAGCTCGAGCACGCCTTCGCTCAGCAGCATCCAGATGACCGAGGCCACCACGGGCTTGGTCGCCGAGAAGATGACGTAGCGGCTGTCGGCCGGCGCCCCATAGGTCTCGTGGAGGACGACCTCGCCCTCATACGCAACGGCGATCTGGCACGAGGGCACGTCACCTGATTCGACGCTCTGGCGAGCCCGCCGCCCGAGCTCCGCGGCAGCCTGCGGATCGATCGCCCTGTCCGTCATCCCGCCAACCCTACGAGCGGACGCTAGGAACGGATCAGCCGCCGGCCGCGAGGTTGGACGGTCTTGGGGGCTTCCCCGAGGCGCAGCACCTCGTCGAAGCCGGCGACCAGGCAGCGCTGGAAGAGCGCCGTGTCAGCAATCGCGGCCTGGTCGAGAGTGACGCCGATCCCGCAGGTGCCGTTGTAGGACAGCAGCACGAACATGACCGCCACGCCCGGCGCCGGACCGAAGGAGAACATGCCGTCGACGGCCGCGCCGGCCAGGTAGACCTGGCTCGGGAAGCCGGAGACGTTGCTGGCCTGCAGATCGAGCTGGCCCTGCTGGCGGGCGATCTCCGCGAGCAGCACGGAAGGCGTGCGGGCGAAGACGCGAGCGAGCACATCCGTCGCTCCGTGGGCCGGTTCGGCGCGGCCGGCGGCGACGAGGTCGTGGACCTCACGGATGCGCTCCGCGGGATCGCGCTCGCCCACCCGCGCGGCGAAGCGCACGGCGCTGAAGTGGTTGCCACCTGGAGAGTCGTCGGTGGCCGCGGCGAGGCCGGTCGGACCGCCCGGGTGGCCGTAGACCGGGACGGCCATCGGCAGCCGCTCCACCGAGACCCCGAGCGCCTCGTGATACCTGCGCATGCCGCCGAGCACGCCGGCGAGGTACGCGTCGTTCACGGTGCCGCCGGCCGCGCGCCCGGCCCTCTTGAGGCCGTCGAGCGGCACTTCGTGCACCAGCAGGCGGCGCTTGGTCCCGCGGCCGCGCAACGCGGGCGACGGCGCCGCAGCGGGCGGGGTGACGAGGCGGCCGAGCGACCGCGCGAAACCGACCACTTGACCGGCAGCCTGCGCGGGATCGACGGCAGCCCGCAGGCCGGCGGCGGTCGCCCATTTGCCGGCGCGGAGCGCATCGACGGTCAGGTCAGCAGGCAGCTCGACGAGCCGATCGCGTAGCAACGCGGCCCGGCTCTTGCGCGGCGCGCGCTGGGCCGCGATCTGCTCGACGGCCTCGCACTCCGGATCGGGCTCCTGATCGAGCAGCGCCAGCGCGATCTTCAGCACCCCCACGCCATCGCCGAGCGCGTGAGAGAACTTCCACAGCAGCGCGGCCTTTTCGCCGGGCTCAGCCGGATCGCGTAATCCCTCCACAAGCGTGAGCTCCCAGAGCGGACGCGCCGGGTCCAGAGGGGCCATCGCGGCGAGCTCGGTCAGCGTCATCAGCTCGGCGAACCCGCCCGGGTCGGGGACCCGCACGTGGCGCAGGTGATACGTCAGCTCGAAGTCGGGGTCGTCGACCCAGTGCGGTCGGCTGATCGGCAGCAGCGGGCTGACAACGCGCTGGCGCAGCCGCGGCACCCGCCGGGCCGCCCGCTCGACGGTCGCCATCAGAGCCGGCCACTCCGGCGCGCGCTCGAGCATGCACAGCCCGATCAGCGACGAGCGCCGCCGCGGATCCGCGTCGCCATGCAGCAGCAACGTATCGACGGGCGCCAGTTCCTCGTCCGGCGCCGAGCCACCGGTGCCCGCCTGCATGCCCCCAGGGTGCCTGAACCGGATGGCGGGCGCGTTACACGGCGGCAACCGTTGGGAGCGTTATTTGTAGCGGGCCCGCAACTCGTGCTTGAGGATCTTCAGGGTCGCGTTGCGGGGCATGGCGTCGATGATCTCGAGCTGCTCCGGGATCTTCTGCGTCATCAGGCCGTGCTCGCGCAGATAGCTCGACATCTCCTGGAACGTGATCGACGGGCCGTCCGGAACGCTCTCCACCACGGCGCAGACGCGCTCGCCGCGCTCCTTGTCGGGCAAGCCGATGACAGCGACGTTGGCGATCAGCGGGTGCTCGTAGAGCAGGTCCTCGATCTCCTTGGCGGAGATGTTCTCGCCCTTGCGGATGATGACGTCCTTGAGCCGGCCGGTGAGCGTGACGTGACCGTCGGGGCGCTGCACCCCGAGGTCGCCGGTGCGGAAGTAACCCTGCTCGTCGTAGGCAGCAGCGTTCAACTCGGGATCGGTGTAGCCGTGGAAGACCACGGGGCCGGCGATGCGCACCTCTCCCTCGGTGCCGGGTGCGGCGTCCGAGCCGTCGGCGGCGACGATGCGCAGCTTGGTCCCGCGGACCGGCGCGCCTTCGGTGTACGCGAGCTGATCGTCGGTGTCCTCGGGCGAGGTCTGAGTGATCATCGGCACCTCGGTCATGCCGTACCCGTGGGCGACCGTCACGCCCATCTCGCGCTTGACCTCGAAGAAGATCTCCGGCGGCTTGGGCGCGCCGCCGCCGGACAGGATCCGCAGTGTCGGCACGAGCGGGCTGGTGTCACCCGAGGCCACCTTCGCCCGGTGCAGCGAGAGGAACGTCGAGTAGAACGCGGTGCTGCCGCCGGCCATGGTGGCGCCGACCCGGTTGAGCAGGCTGACCACGGTCGTCGGGTCGAACGCCTCGATCAGGATTGCAGGGAAGCCCTGCGTCAGCATCGTGACGAGGTAGTCGGGTCCGCCGATGTGGGCGAAGGGGAACGCGATCGAGCCGACGTCGGACGGCGACATCTCCAGCGCGACGGCCAGTCCGATGCCGCCGGCCAGCAGCGTGCCGTCGCTGTGGCGGACACCCTTGGGATCGCTCGTCGTGCCGGACGTGTAGTAGATCCACCGCACGTCATCCGCGGAGGTCGGCGCCGGCGGCAGGCCAGCGGGATCACCTTCCGGGAGCTCGTCGTACGCGACGAGGATGCGCGGCTTCTTGTCCATCCCGGCAGCGATGCGCTCGGCCATGGCGAGGTAGTCGAAGCCGCGCCAGGTGCCGGGCACGATGACGAGCTCGGCGCCGGTCTGGCGCACGGCGAAGCCGACCTCGCGCTCACGGTAGATGTGGATGATCGGGTTCTGGATGGCGCCGAGCCGGGCGAGCGCCATCGAGAGGATGACCGTCTCGATGCGGGTCGGCAGCTGCCAGGTGACGGCACTCCCGGGGCCGATGCCGAGCTCCATCAGGCCGGCGGCGACCCGCTCGGCGCGGGCGGCGAACTCGCCGAAGGTCAGCGTGCGCTCGGACTCGTCGAAGAGCATCGGCGCATCAGGGGTGGCATCGGCGCGCCGGCGCACCAGCTCCCAGAGGGTCGAAACGTCATACAGCGGCGAAGGATTCGGCCCGGTGGCCACGACAAGCTCCCAGCAGTCGGTTGATGTGAATGGAGCGGGTGAATGGAACGGGTGAGTGGGCTCGGTCAGGTGGTCGGTCAGTTGGACGGCGAGGTGCGGGCACGACGCTGACGACTTGCTCGCCCACCATTGTCCTTGTTCGCGCTCTCCTGCTCGGCGGCGGTCTTCAGGCGCGCGATGGCAGCGGTGAAACTCTCGGTGATCTGGCCGACGTCGTGCACCGACTCGCGGCAGGCGATCACGCCGATGTCGACGCTCTCCTGGTAGCTCATCACCGTGATGTTCAGGCCGCTGCCCTCGAAGATCGGGCCGTGCGGGTAGAACGCCACCAGCTCCGCGCCGTTCATGAACAGCGGCATCGGCGGGCCAGGAACGTTGGAGACGATCACGTTGTAGACCGGCCGGTGCATGTCGGCGAGGTTCCAGCTCGAGTAGAGCCGGGCGGCGAGGTTCAGCAACCGCCGCGGGGCGAATTCGGCCAGCTCCATGATGGTCTCGGCGCCCATCGCCTGATGGAGTTCCTTGGCCTCGCGGGTGTCCTCCTGTACCGCTCGCAGCGCCAGCACCGGATCGGTCTCGGTGGTGGGCAGCCGGACGAACATCGCCGAGACCTTGTTGCCGCTGACCCGCTCGGATTCCTGCACCGAGACCGGCAGTGTCGCGATCAGCGGCCGATCGGGGACCCCGCCGTGGTCGCGTAACCAGTCATGGAGGGCGAGCCCGCAGGCGGTGAGCACGACGTCATTGACCGTGCAGCCGTACGCGTTCTTGATGGTCTTCAGGTCGGACAGTTTCGTGCGTCCGTACGCGACGGTCCGCTGCCCGCAGATCGCGCCGTTGAACGGGGTGTCGGGCGCGGTGAACGGCAATGCCGGCGCGGGGCCGTCCTGCGGGCGGAACAGCGCGCCGCGAGCCAGCCCGAACGCCCCCCGGGCCGCGCCGATACCGGCGCGCACGAGAGTGGCTGGGCGCAGCAACGCACCGGGAAGGGCTTCGGCCAGCAGCCGCGCAGGCGAGGGCAGCAGCGGCGGCGCCCAGATCTCCGACGGCTCCGACGGCCGCCCCTCGGGGGTGACGTCGAACAGCCGGGAGATCAGGTCGGCGCCCGTGACGCCATCCATCAGGCTGTGGTGGGTCTTGGCGACGACCGCCACATAGCCGCCCTCCAGCCCCTCGACCACCCACGTCTCCCAGAGCGGCCGGTCGCGATCGAGGGCGCGGCCGGCGACGTCGGCGACGAACTCGGCCAGCTCGCCGCGGCCACCCGGTGAGGGCAGCCCGGCGCGGTGGATGTGCGCATCGAGGTCGAAGTCGGGGTCATCCACCCACAGCGGCAGTGCCAGCCCGAAAGGCACGTGCACCAGCCGGCGCCGGTAGGCCGGGATCTCATCGAGGCGATCGGCGAAGTGCTGGCGGATCTTGGCGTAGGTGTAACCACCCGGCACGCCCGCGGGATCCACCACCAGCACGGCGACCACGCTGTTGTGCATGCGCTTGGTCTCCATGTCGACGAACAGCGCGTCGACCGCGCTCAATCGCTGCATGGGCTTCACCTCACTTCAGTGCTTGCCATCTGCTGCCCCACGGTCACCTCTCACCGCCCGACCATCTAACCGGTTCAGGCTTCGGCCGGGAGCAGTCCCAGCTCCTTCGCAGCATCCGCGACGTGGATCGTCTTGCCGTTGCGGACCCGGCTGCCCTCATCCGACAGCAGCCACATCAGCACCGAACCGACGAGCTCCGGCGGGTTACCGCGCTCGGCGATCCAGGCCAGGTGGGGCTGAAGCGTGACCCGCTCGGTCGCGATGAATCCGGGCTGCAGGTTGTACGCGCGAATGCCGGCATCGCCGAGTTCGGCGGCGATGACGCCGGCCGCCCGGTGGAAACCACCTTTCGACACGGCATACCCCAGCGCCCAACCGCCGTCGCCCAGCGGCCCGGGCGGGGAGACCATGCCGGCCATCGAGGTGACGTTGACGACCGTGC
Source organism: uncultured Actinomycetota bacterium (assembly GCA_963731205.1). Classification (GTDB taxonomy): domain Bacteria; phylum Actinomycetota; class Actinomycetes; order Frankiales; family Frankiaceae; genus DATAZK01. Next base: position 483,345 of record CAVSUJ010000002.1, read on the forward strand.
CGCCGCCGCGCGACACCATCGCCTGCAGGGCCCGCTGGGTGAGGACCAGCTGCGCGGTGATGTTGCCGGTGATCCGCTTCTCCAGATCGCTGATCGAGACATCGAGGAAGCGCTGATCGTTGCCGGAGCCCACGTAGATCGCGTTGTTCACCAGCACGTCGAGGTGGCCGAACTCGAGGAGCACCGTCTCGACGGCCGGTACGAGCGAATCCCGGTCGAGCAGGTCCAACGGCACGGCAAGCGACCGCACGCCGAGCGCCTCGATCTCGGCCGTCGTGGTCGCGAGGCTTCCCGGCAACCCCTCGTCCGAGGTGCCTTCGGTGATGGTCCGCGCGGTCACGGCCACGTCGTAGCCGGCCCCGGCGAGCGCCAGCGCACACGCCCGCCCGATCCCCCGGCTGGCGCCGGTGACCATCGCCGTCGGCCGCTCCCCAGGTAGGACGCTTGCTCCGTGCCCCGTGCTCACTCCGGCAGCACCGGCGCCCAACTCGAGCCGTTGATGTGCGAACCGCCGTCGACGAAGAGTGTGTTGCCGGTGAGGTAGCGCGCGCCCTCGCTGCCGAGGAAGACCGCGACCGGAGCGATGTCGTTCTCGGGATCGCCGAGGCGGCCCATCGGGTTGGCCGCGTCACCCGACGCTTCGATCTCAGGGTGCTCGCCAACGACACGCAGGTACGCCGCGCTCTTGGCCGCCGGGCAGATCACGTTGACGCAGATGCCGGTGTACGCCCACTCGCGCGCCGCCGTCCGAGACAGCGCCCGCAAGGCCTCCTTGGCCGAGTTGTACTCGGTCGAACCGATGTGGGCGTTGACCCCGTTGAGCGAGCACATGTTGATGACCCGGCCGTAGCCCTGGGCCTTCATGACCGGGAAGGCCGTCTTCATCGCCCACCACGGACCCCAGTAGCCGATCTTGAAGCCGTACTGCAGGAGCTCGTCGGACTTGTTCTCGATTCGGCTCAGTTCCCCGCCGCTCCAGGCGTTGTTGACGAGGATGTCGATGGTCCCGAACTGCTCGACGGTCTGCTTCACCGCCGCCTCGACCTGTTCCTTGACCCCGACGTCGCAGAGCACGAAGCTCGCCTCGCCGCCGGTTTCGGCCGACAGGTCGGCGGCGGTCTTCTTGCCGAGAGGCTCGTTGAACTCGGCGATGACGACCTTGGCACCGGCCTTCAGATATGCGGCGGCGATGCCGCGTCCGATGCCCTCACCGCCGCCCGTGATCATCGCTACGCGACCGTCCAGCTGTCCCATCCCGCTAGCCCTCCTGACCGAGAAGGAGCGCGCTGGTCGGCACTCCCGTTCCACCCGTGACGAGCACGTTGCTCACGTTGTCGACCTGGTTCACCGAGGTGCCGCGGATCTGCCGGACGCCCTCGGCGATGCCGTTCATCCCGTGCAGGTAGGCCTCGCCGAGCTGGCCGCCGTGGGTGTTGATGGGCAGCCGGCCGCCGAGTTCGATGGCGCCGCCCGCGATGAAGTCCTTCGCCTCGCCGCGCTTGCAGAAGCCGAATTCCTCCAGCTGCGGCAGCACGAACGGGGTGAAGTGGTCGTAGATGATCGCGGTCTGGATGTCGTCGGGGCCAAGGCCGGAGCTCTCCCAGACCTGCCGCGCACAGATGCCCATCTCCGGAAGGCCGGTCATGCTCTCGCGTCCGTAGGAGCGCATCATCTGCTGCTCGCCCGCGATGGCCTGCGCCGCACCGGTGATGACGGCCGACTTGCCCGCAAGGTCGCGCGCCCGCTCCACTGTGGTGACGAGCAGCGCCTGCCCGCCATCGGTCTCCTGGCAGCAGTCGAGCAAGTGCAGCGGCTCGACGATCCAGCGGCTCGCCTGGTGGTCGGCCAGCGTGATCGGCTGGCCGTAGAAATGCGCCGCCGGGTTGGTCGCCGCGTGCTTGCGGTCGGCCACCGAGACGAGCCCGAAGTCCTCACTCGTCACGCCGTACTCGTGCATGATCCGCGTCGCGAACATCGCGACCCAGGATGCGGGGGTGAGCAGCCCGTACGGAGAGGTCCAGGCGAACTGTGCCTCTTCCGCCGTGAGCCCGGCCGGCCGGTCGCCCACCCCGGAGCCGAAGCGCCGGCCCGAGCGCTCGTTGAACGCCCGGTAGCAAAGGACGTAATCGGCGACGCCCTCGTTGACCGCCATGGCCGCGAGTTCGACGGTGCCGCACGGGGCGCCGCCGCCGAAGTGCACCCGGCTGAAGTGGCGCAGTTCCTCGATCCCGAGCCCGCGCATGACCTCGTTCTCGGGATTGGTCTCCATGGTGTACGTGACCAGACCGTCGACCTTGTTGGTCGGCAGGCCGGCGTCCTCACACGCGGCCGTGCAGGCCTCGATCGCCAGCTGCAGCTCGCTGCGTCCGGAATTCTTGGAGAACTCGGTGGCGCCGATCCCGACGATCGCGGTGTTGCCGGCGTACTTGTGGCGGGTCACTGGGAAGCCTTCTTTGCGCTGTTGTTGACGAACGTGTCGTAATCCGTGCCGCCGGGCAACAACAGCTCGACGGTGCTCGAGACGTGGTCTCCGAGGCTGTTGCGGGCCCGCACCTTCACCACCACGCGGCCGGTGGTGGCGTCCGCCTCGATCACCTCACCGGTGAAGGTCAGCGGGTCGTAGGGATACGCGGGGGCGCCGAGCCTGACGCGGGTCGCGGTGACGATGTGCTCCGGGCCCGCCCAGTCACCGACGTAACGGGCCATGAGCCCGACCGAGGTGTTGATGTTCAGGAAGATGTCGGCCGAGCCGCGCGCGTGGGCGAGGTCGCGGTCGTGATGGACGTCCTGGAAGTCGCGGGTGGCGAGCGCGCCGCTGACCACCTGGGTCGGCGGGATGTCCTTCACCCAGGCCGGCAGCTTGTCCCCGACGCTGACGCTGTCGGCAGTGCGCGTCGTCTCGCGGCGCTGGGGGGCGGCCGGCCGGAACTGCGGGATCGTGATCGGGCCGCGGGAGTCGGTCGCGCCCTCGACCAGCGCCGGGTGCGAGTCGAGCCAGGTGACCTCGAGCGGCATGCCGATCTCGAGCTGGTCGCGGTCGACGCCGACGATGTTGGAGACCAGCCGCGGGCCCTCCTCCAGCTCGACGAGCCCGACGATCACGGGGTACGTGAAGCCCGGCGCCTGCGGGTAGTGCGGCAGCGCAAATGAGTAGAGCCGCCCACGTCCGGAAACGACCTCGTACTCCAGGTCCCACGTGCCGGTCTTCGGGATTGCGCTTGGGGCCGGGAGGGTGGAAGAGCTCACCGGTAGCGGGGTCGCGCTGCATGCGTAGCTCATGCTTGCGGCAGCCCTCCCAGAAGAACTCGTTGTCACGGTTGATGGCCGGGCGCGGGCGCAGGTGCGGGGCCGGGTCGACCGCTTTGCTCGCTCCGGCGGGGGCCTGGCGTCCGGTGCCGGGCTTGAACTTCAGGATGCGGAAGAGGACGTCGCCGACGTGCTCGCCGTCGGTCGTGGTGTAGCGCTGGCGGGTGGTGACGAAGTGACCGACGCCCAGGCCGGTCGCCTTCTCGTCCGAGACGTCTTCCAGGCTCAGCACCTTCTGCAACATGTCACCCGGGCGCAGGTAACGCTGCACCTCGAGCTCGGAGTTGACGGCCACCACGGAGGTGAAGCCCTGCGACTCCAGGGTTTTGATGGTCTGCGCCTGCGGGTCGTCGGTGGAGCGGGTCTGCTTCAGGCCGCCCCGGTCCCAGATGTCGAGCGTCACGGGCGGCGCCACGATGCCGCCGTGGATCGAGGCGGCCGCTGCGGCCTCGTCGTTGTAGACGGGGTTGTCGTCGCCCATCGCGTCACACCAGTCGGCGATCGCCGGGGCGTTCACGGGATGGCGGGCGACCTGGGGGCTGCCGGCGGTGCCGATATGCGAGCGTGCCTCGGCGAGAAACGCTGCATGTGCCGCTGAATCCTGCTCAGCGGGTGGGGCTTCGGAAGGTGCGGTGCTCACGCGTTCCCCTCATCGTTGCGGGTTGTTTCAGGTGACTGGCCGGGCTGCACGGAGAGCCGGGCGACGAGTTCGGTGAGCGCGTCGGCGATCGCGTCGCGACGCGCGGGCTGCAGATCGCGAAGCGCATGCGCCAGCTGGCTCGCCATGAACGTGCGCATCCGCTGATGCGCGGCCAACCCCCCGGAGGTCACGCTGTAGAAGGCCACCCGCCCGTCGGCCGGATCGCTGGTGCGCTGCACGTAGCCGTCGGATTCCAGCTGCTGGAGCGCGCGGCTCGCGGTCGGCTGCGAGAGGTCCATACGCGACGCGAGCTTGGAGACCGAGACCGGGCCGAGCTCCTCTACGGCGTCCAGGAAACGCAGGTTGGTCCGCGAGATGGCGACCCCGCTCCCGCGCACCCGGGCATCGTGCACCCGGGCCGAGGACGTCAGGCGCACCAGGTCGGACAGCCCCTGCTCGATGCGTTCCAGATCGCCGGTGGCCGGCGCGCGACGCCGGCGGCCCGGTCGGCGGGCGCTCCCGGCCTGGATCGTCACGCGTCCGACCCTAGAGTTACATCCATACGTCATGCAAGTTTCTGGCAATGGCGTGCGCCCGAGGAAGGGCTCGAGATCACGTCGGCTACCGTTGTCCCCCGCCGACTGTGCCGCCGCTGATCCGCCTCGAGCAAGGAGCGAGTAGATGGCTTCACCGGAGCAGACCACCAGCCTCGAGGGCGGGGTCGCCATCGTCACCGGGGCGGGGCAGGGGCTGGGCCGGGTCGAGGCGCTCGCGCTTGCGGCGGGCGGCGCCAGGGTCGTCCTCAACGACATGAGCGACAAGGTCGAGGACGTGGCCGACGAGATCCGCGCGGCGGGCGGCGAGGCGACCGTCGCGCGCGGGGATGTCGGCGACTGGAATTTCACCGGCTCGCTGATCGACACGGCCGTGACGACGTACGGGTCGCTCTCGATCCTGGTCAACAACGCCGGCTTCACGCGCGACAAGATGATCTTCTCGATGACCGAGGACGCGTTCGACGACGTGGTCCGGGTTCACCTCAAGGGTCACATGGGCACCTGCCGCGCAGCGACGGCGTACTGGCGCGAGGCGTCCAAAGCCTCCGGCGGCCCGGTCTGGGCCAGCATCATCAACACCGCCTCGGAATCGTTCCTGTTCGGCGCTCCCGGCCAGCCGAACTACTCGGCGGCCAAGGCCGGCATCGTCGCCATCACGCTCTCGATCGCGCAGAGCTGCGCCAAGTACGGGGTACGCGCCAACGCGCTCGCGCCCCGCGCTCGCACCGCCATGACCGAGCCCATCTTCGGGCCGGCGCCCACCGATCCCGAGGGCGGGATGGATCCGATCAGCGTCGACCACATCGCCCCGGTCGTGGCCTGGCTCGCCTCCCCCGCCGCCAGTCACGTGACCGGCCAGGTCCTGCTGACCTACGGCGGCAAGGTCGCGATCATCTCGGCCCCGTCGGTCGAGGCGACCTTCGCCAGCGGCGGCATCACCTGGACCCCGGACGAACTGGCCGACACGGTGGGCGCCGAACTCGAACACGGCGAGCACCCGGGCTTCGGGGTACCGGTCACCCTCAAGATCTGACCATCAACCTGACCGCAATCTGGAGCTGCAACGCATGCACGTCTCGATGACCCTTCCGACCATGCTGCCGCAGGGTCGCGCCGAACTGCTGGCGTGGTGCGCCGCCGTGGATCGAAGGGCCGTGGGAGAGCCTCGCCGTCCCCGAGCGGGTCACGTACACCAGCCACGCGCTGGTGCCGCAACTCGCCGCCGCGGCGGCTCTCACCGAGCGCGTCCGGCTCTGGACGACGATCGTGATCCTGCCGGCCCATCCGCCGGTCCAGGTCGCGAAGGACATGGCGAGCGTCGACCAGATCGCATCGGGACGGCTGACGGTCGGCGTGGGCGTCGGCGGCCGCGAACATGACTACCAAGCCATCGACGCGCCTTTCACCCGGCGCTGGCAGCGGATGGACGACGGGGTCGCGACGATGCGACGCATCTGGGCCGGCGAACCGCCGTTCGAGGGCGCCGACCCGGTCGGCCCGCCGCCGGTGCAGCCGGGCGGACCGCCGTTGATCGCCGGTGTGATGGGTCCGAAGGCGTTGGCCCGCGCCGCACACTGGGCAGCCGGCGTCGACGACGGAGGCACCGTCACGGCGGTCGATCAGGAGTCGTTCGGGGCCAACGTCGAGCGGATCCGCGCGGCCTGGAAGGACGCCGGGCGCGACGAGCCGCCGCACATCTCGGCGAGCCTCTGGTACGCGCTCGGCGACGGCGCGGCACGACGGCTGCACGACTACGCCTACACGTACATGAAGCTCATGGGTCCTGAGATCGCGGACTACATGGCTGGTGCGTGCACCGCGTCGACCGCTGAGGCGCTGCGCGAGAACCTGGCTGCCGCCGAGGCCGCCGGGTGCGACGAGATGTTCCTCGTCCCGACGACCACCGACGTCACCGAACTCGACCGCACCCGCGACGCCCTCGGGATATGAGCGACTCCGCCGTCACCATCGAGCGAGACGTCCCAGGTGTCGCCACCGTCGTGCTCGACCGTCCGGACAAGCTCAACGTCTTCTCCGGCGGGATGGGAGCTGATCTGTCGGCCGCCTACGTCGAGTGCGACGCCGACCCCGACGTCCGCGTCATCGTGCTGACCGGGCGCGGACGCGCCTTCTGCGCCGGCGCCGACATGACTCCCGAGAGCGCCTCCTTCGGTACGCCAGGGGCCGGCTTCTCCTCGCAGCCGCTCGAGACACCGGCCTGGGCGCTGAGCACCCCCGTCATCGCCGCCATCCAGGGCCACGCGATCGGCATCGGCTACACGATCGCGTTGCAGGCCGACATCCGGATCGTCGCCGAGGACGCGAAGCTGGCGATCCCACAAGCACGCCGCGGGATGATCGGCGACGCCGGGTCGCACTGGACGGTGCGCCGCTTCGCGGGGCAGGCCGTGGCGGCCGACTTGCTGCTGACCGGGCGCACTTTCCGCGGGAGTGAGGCGGTGACGCTCGGCCTCGCCTCGCGGGCGCTGCCGGCCGAGGAGGTGCTGCCCGCCGCGCTCGAAATGGCGGCGGACATGGCGCGCGCCGCCTCCCCCGCGTCACTCGCGCTGTCGAAGCGGCTGCTCTGGGCCGACCTCGGCCTCGACGAGGTCATCCGCCGCGAGAGCGGCTACCACCTGCTGCTGATGGGCACGCCCGATGCCGCCGAGGGTCCGCGGGCGTGGCTGGAGCGCCGCGACCCACAGTGGACGCTGCGCGCCGCCGACGTCCTCGAAGGCGCGAAAGTCGTCGACGAGGGCTAGGCACCTCAGCCCTTGAGCTTGCGGTGGTCCCAGGAGACGGTCTTCTCCACGTGCAGCTTCACGACGACGCGCTTGCGCAGCATGATCTCGACGAACGGCTTCATCTCTTCGGTGTACGGCGCGTTGTAACGCTCGAAGACGCTGACGCCGAGCTCCCAGATGCGGTCGGGCTCCTCGACGATCTCGCCGGTCCCGACCAGCTCGACGCCGCGCAATTCGTCGTAGACGTCGCCGGTTTCGACCATGACGGTGAGGCGCGAATCGCGGCGCAGGTTAGCGACCTTCTGCGATTTCGCCTTCGTCTCGAACGCCACGGCGCCCTCGAGGAAGCCGTACCACATGGCCACCATGTGGATGCGCCCGTCCTTGTCGATCGTCGCCATCGACATGCTGTTGCGCTCGTTCAGGAAGGCGTCGATCTCCTCCTGCGACATCTTGATCTTGTCGCGCTGGTTCACGCCTCCGCCCATGGCCGGGCTTCCGGAAGCGGGCGCTGCAGGACTCGTCACGTCATCTCCACCTTGCTGGCATCGGGTATGTCGTTTGTACGCGACACCGGCCGCGAATGGCCCCGGGGGGTGCGGCAGACTGACCGAGTGCTGCGCGCCGTGCTCTTCGACTTCGGAGGGGTCTTCACCCTCTCGCCCTTTCCCGTCATCGCTGACGCCGCCCCCGAGCTCGGCCTGACCCCCGAGGCTGCCATCGAGCTCTGCTTCGGGGTCTACGACCAGGACGGCGACCACCCGTGGCATCGCCTCGAGCGCGGCGAGATCACCCTTGAAGCGGCGCGCGCCGAGCTGTCAGCTCTTGCCCGCGAGCAGGAGATCGAGATCGACATCCTGGCGCTCTTCGGCCGGATGGGGAAGCCCGACCCTGATCGCGAGACGATGGTCGAAGGCGCGCGGCAGATCCGCGCGCGCGGCCTGCGGACCGCGCTCGTCACCAACAACGTCGCCGAATTCGGTGACGGCTGGCGCAAGATGGTGCCGGTCGATGAGCTCTTCGAGGTCGTCATCGACTCCTCGGCGGTCGGCGTACGCAAGCCCGACCCGCGCATCTTCCAGCTCGCACTCGATGCCCTCGGCGTCCCTGCGCACGAGGCCGCCTTCGTCGACGATCACCCCGGCAACATCCGCGCCGCCGAGTCGCTCGGCATGGTCGGGATCCTGGTGGGACCCGATCGGCCGCAAGCGCTCGTCGCGCTCAACGAGGCGCTTGCGGCTGCTAACTCAGCCGCTTGATCAGGTGATGTCGAGGCTGAGCATCTTGATGGCGTTGCCGCGCACGATCTTGTAGACCTGCTCGGCTGAGAGACCCTCCATCATTTCCTCGGCGACCTTCTTGGTGTGCGGCCAGGTCGAGTCGGTGTGGGGGTAGTCGGTCTCGAAGGTGACGTTGTCGATGCCGATGGCGTCGAGGGAATCCAGGCCGTGCTTGTCGCGGAAGAAGCAGCCGTACACCTGGCGCTTGAAGTAGGTCGACGGTGCCTCGGGAACGATGTCCTGCACCCCGGCCCACGCCCGGTGCTCGAGCCACACGTCATCGGCGCGCTCGAGGGCGTAGGGCAGCCAGCCGATCTGACCCTCGGAGTAGGCGATCTTCAGCTTCGGGAACTTCACCAGCTTGCCGGAGAACAGCCAGTCGGCCAGCGACGCCATCGCGTTGTTGAACGACAGCGTGGCCGCGACCGCGACGGGGGCGTCACCGGAGGTCGCCGGCATCCGCGAGGACGAGCCGATGTGCATGCAGACGGTGGTCGCCGTCTCCTCGCACGCCTCGAACAGCGGGTCCCAGTAGCCGGAGTGGATGCTCGGCAGGCCCAGGTGCGGCGGGATCTCGGAGAAGCAGACCGCGTGGCAGCCGCGGGCGGCGTTACGACGCACCTCGGCAGCAGCGAGCTGCACGTCCCACAGCGGGATGATGATCAGCGGGATCAGCGCGCCGTTCGAATCGCCGCACCATTCCTCGACCATCCAGTCGTTGTAGGCGTAGACGCACGCCTCGGCGAGCTCGCGGTCCTTGGCCTCGGTGAAGGTCTGGCCACAGAACCGCGGGAAACTCGGAAACGACAGCGAATGGCTGACGTGGTTGAGCTCGTTGTCCTCGATACGCGCCTTCGGGTCGTAGCAACCCGGACGCATCTCGTCGTAGGTGATCGGCGACATCGTCATGTCTTCGCGGGCGAAACCCACCGCGGCGACGTGACGCTTGTGGATGTAGACCAGGTCTTCATAGACCCAGCAGTCAGCCTTCGGGCCGCTCTCGTCGAACGACTGCCGGTAGGCGCCGCCGCCGATGTGCTCCATCTCGCCGATGCCGCGGCGCTCGATCTTCGGGCCACGATCGCGGAATTTGGCCGGCAACCACGTGGTCCAGACGTGCGGAGGCTCGACCACATGGTCGTCCACACTGATGATCTTCGGAAGCTCACCGAAGGAGTGAGTGCCCTCGCGGACCGGTTCGTCGTTCAGGACCGCCATGGCGCGAGCCCTCCCCTATCCCGTGTGTCCTGCGCGCGGAGATCGCTATCCGCGAACAAATTCCTGCACATCGCTGCACCTGACGCCCCGTCAGGTCTGGAGCACAGGTTATCCCTCCTGTGTGGAGAAGGCATCCCCGGATCCCTTCTGGAGATGGCAATCACCGTGCGGGATATAACGCGAGCATGAAACCGCAGATGCCGGCGTACCGATTGCTCGAATGGGAGCGCCAGCCCCAGATGGCGACGGTGGACGTACCGAGTGCCGGTCCGGGTCAGGTGCTGCTGCGCGTGGCGGGCAACGGCTTGTGTCACTCCGACATCGGTATGGCGCTGATGCCCGCCTCGGTCGGCGAACTCGTCGGCTGGTCGATGCCGTTCACGCTCGGGCACGAGATCGGCGGCTATGTCGAGGAGGTGGGCGAGGGCGCCGTCGACACCTACGGACACCCGATCGCCGTCGGGGCTGCCGTGGCGCTGGTGTCGCCATCGTCGTGCGGGCAGTGCCGCTTCTGCCGCCGCGGCCTCGACAGCGCCTGCCCCAACGGCCTGGCCGGGCGTGGTTACGGGCGGGACGGCGGGCTCGCCCCGTACGTCGTGGCCGATGCGGCCCGCGCGGTGCTGCCGCTCTCGTCGCTGGATCCCATTGCTGCCGCGCCGTTGACCGATGCCGGATCGACGTCCTACCACGCGGTGAAGCGGGCGCTGCATCTGCTGGAACCCGGTTCGACCGCGGTCGTGCTCGGCGCCGGCGGGCTCGGTTCGTTCGCGATCCAGTTCCTGCGTGCGCTCTCGCCCGCCAGGGTCGTCGCCGTCGACCAGCACCAGGCCCGGCTCGATTACGCCGGTGAACTCGGCGCGGCCGAGACCTTCACCGGCGTCGATCGCGAGACATCGGGCCGGATACGCGAGCTGACCTCCGGTGAAGGTGCCGAACTCGTCCTCGACTTCGTCGGCATCGATGCGAGCATCGCGGCCGGGCTGGCATCGGTCCGCTCCGGCGGCGCGTTCGCCTTGGTCGGGGCGGCCGGCGGTTCTTTCAAGGGCCCGTGGATGGGCGGCCTGCCGAAAGATGCAGACATTTTCACGTTTCAGGGCTCGTGCATCTCCGACGCGCAGGCCGTGATGACCCTCGCCGAGCAGGGCCTCATCCGCAGCGACGTCGACGTCTTCAGCCTCGATCAGGTGGCTGAGGCGTACGAGGCGCTCGACTCCGGCCAGCTGCGCGGGCGCGCCGTCGTCACGCCCACCTGACGCGCGGCGGACGCGAACTCTTCGGCCCGCTCGTCCGGGAAGAACAGCTTGGCGCCGGGAACCTCGACGATCTCGCCCGCTGGCTCCTAGCTCCTGGCCTGGTGGTTCGCCCAGGTCGGCCAGCCGAACGGCAGCGTGCCGGTGCCGGTGTCGGAGTCGGGCCAGTTGGCCGGCGGCAGGTGGTTGGGGCGCTGGTCGTACTCGGCGCCGTAGAAGAGCTGATGGTCACGGCTGATGAACAGCCACTGGCCGTCGCGCTTGGCGTAGCGGTCGAAGTAGCAGATGGCCTGGCGCATCCAGCGCTCGCCGTGCTGGATCTGGGCGATCGTGTAGACGCTGCCTCGCGCCCGGTCGCGACGCTCGGGGTCGAGTTCGATCACGTGCGTTCCCGCGTGCAGCACGCTGATCTCGAGCCGGTGCAGGGCGGCGCCGAAGTACGCCCCGCGCAACGCCTCGCGGCCGGTGACCCCGCCGCCCACGCGGACGTCCTCGACGTAGAGCAACCCGAGCGTCTCGCTGTCCTTGGTGGCCATCGCCGCCGCGTAACGCACCGCAAGGTCGCGGATCTGGGAGTACGCGTCGAGCCGCTCGATCCGCTCTTCCCGCGTGGGACCTTCAGCACTCACGGGCGGGCCAGCACGTCGGACGCGTACAGCCGCTGCAGCTCCCTGGAATGCAGGTACCAGGTACCGCCCGAACGGACGTAGCGGTCGGAGTAGCGCACCCCCATGACCATCCACTGCTCGCCGACCTCGGCCTCGGAGCGCCCGACCACGTCGCCGTAGGCAACGTCGGCCGTCTCGAAAGTGAGGACCGGGCTCGCTGTCAGGTGAAACGTGCGTCCCGCGGGCATGCGCTCGAGCAGGGTCGCCATGAGGCCCTCACGGACGTCGGGCGCGTAGAGGCCCGCGATCGTGTCGAGGTCGCGCGCGTCGTAGGACATCGCGAAGCGGGCGACCAGCTGCCTGATTTCCTCGGCAGATTCCAGCCGGTCCAAGGGGTCGAGATCATCGCTCACGACACTCACGCTAGCCTCGCCGAATGGCAGCAGAACTTTCAGACCACGCAGTTCTTGTCACTGGTGGCGGCACCGGCATCGGACGAGCGTGCGCCGCGCGGTTGGCGGCCGACGGCGCGCACGTGACGATCTGCGGGCGTACCGAGTCCAAGCTCAAGGACGCGGCCTCGCGCATCGGCGGCAAGAACGTCCGCTACCTCGTCGCCGACATCACGGACGAGGGTTCGGTCGAGGAGGCCGTCGCGTTCGCGTCCGAGCCCACCGGCGGCCTTTCCGGATGCATCGCCAACGCGGGCGGCGGCGGCGGCCTCGCGCCGACCAGCAAGCAGGACACCGCGGAATTCACGCGGGTGCTGGAGCTCAACGCGCTCGGCACCTTCCTGTGCCTGAAGCACACGCTGCCCAAGCTCGTCGAGTCGGGGCACGGCTCGTTCGTCGGCATGTCGTCGATCGCCGGCAAGCTCGTGCACCCCTACTTCGGTGGCTACGGGGCCGGCAAGGCCGCGCTCGAGCAGCTGGTGCGCGTGGCCGCTGACGAGTACGGACATCTGAACGTGCGGGTCAACGCCATCCGGCCGGGTTTCGTCGCGACCGAGATCATGGAAGGCATCGACCGCGACGGTCCGATCTACGACAGCTACGTGCAGAACACGCCGCTGCCACGCCTCGGTGAGCCCGAGGACATCGCCAACCTCGCACGCTTCCTGATCGGCCCGGAGTCGACCTGGATCACCGGGCAGATCATCGAGGTGGACGGCGGCCACAGCCTGCGGCGCGGCCCGAACTTCAAGCCGTTCGCCGTCCCGCTGTAAGGACGCTTCAGATGACGGGGTCGTTGCCTGGGTAAGTCCGGCCAGTTGCCGCGAGAAGGTGGCATCCGACCTGACGACGTGTCAGAGTCTGCCAAGAACCCGCTCACAAATCGGGGCGGTCTGGGAGGACTCATGCACGACCTGATCATCCGTGGTGGCACGCTGGTCGACGGCACCGGAGATCCGCAGCGCCAGGCGGACGTCGCGGTCGACAACGGCGTGATCACCGAGGTCGGAGACCTTCGCGGGGCCTCGGCCCGGCGCACGATCGACGCCGACGGCCTCGTCGTGACCCCCGGGTTCGTCGACATCCACACGCACTACGACGGCCAGGTCAGCTGGGACCCGCTGGTCACCCCGTCCTCCTGGCACGGCGTCACGACGGTCGTGATGGGCAACTGCGGCGTCGGCTTCGCGCCGGTGCGCCCGGGCAGCGAGGATTGGCTCATCCAGCTGATGGAGGGCGTCGAGGACATTCCCGGCAGCGCGCTCTCGGAAGGGATCAAGTGGGGCTGGGAGACCTTCCCCGACTACCTCGACGCGATCGAGAAGATGCCGCGTTCGCTGGACGTCGCCACTCAGGTGCCGCACAGCGCGGTGCGCGCGTACATCATGGGCGAGCGCGGCGCGCGCAACGAGCCGGCCACCCCCGAAGACATCGCGGCCATGGCCGATGTCGTCCGCGCCGCGATCCAAGCCGGCGCGCTGGGCTTCTCGACCTCTCGCACGACCGTGCACACCGCGGTCGACGGCGAGCCGGTGCCCGGCACGTTCGCGGCCGAGGACGAGCTCTTCGGGATCGGACGCGTGCTGGGCGAGCTCGGCACCGGGATCATCGAGCTGGCCCCTGCCGGGATCATGGGCGAGGACCTGCTCGCGCCGGCCAGCGAGGTCGCCTGGATGCGCAAGCTGTCCGCCGAGACGGGCCGGCCGATCAGCTTCGGGCTGGCCCAGCACAACCACGCGCCGGAGGCCTGGCGCGAGACACTGCGGCTGGTCGAGGAGGCCAACGCCAACGGTTCGGACCTTCGCCCGCAGGTCGCCGGCCGCCCGCTGAACCTGCTCGTCGGCTGGCAGACGCTGCATCCGTTCAGCAGCCGCGAGACTTATATGAAGCTTGCGGATCTGCCGTTCGAGGCGCGGATCGCTCAGCTGCGCAAGCCGGAGATCCGCGAGGCGATCCTCTCCGAGCCCGCGCAGGACGCGGCCATCATGAAGTTCATCGGCGGCAGCCTCGACCGCATCTTCCCGATGGGCGAGCCGCCGAGCTACGAGCCCGATCTGGGTGACAGCGTCGCCGCCATCGCCGCCCGGGAGAACCGGCCCGACGAGGAGGTCCTCTACGACCTCATGATGGCCCATGACGGACGAGAGCTGCTGATGTTCGCGCTGCTCGGCTTCACCTACGGCAACCTCGACGCCGTACGCGAGATGATCATGCATCCTGCTACGGCGCTGGGTCTTTCGGACGGTGGCGCGCATGTCGGCGCCGTGTGCGACGCGAGCATGCCGACCTTCATGCTGACCCACTGGGCACGTGACCGCAAGTACGACCGGCTGCCGCTCGAGCTCGTGGTGCGCAAGACCTCGCTGGACACGGCGAAGCTCTACGGGCTCGGCGATCGCGGGGTCGTCAAGCCCGGCTACAAGGCCGACCTGAACGTGCTCGACTTCAATGCGCTCGCCCTGCAGCTGCCCAAGGTCGCCTACGACCTGCCGGGCGGCGCGCGGCGGCTCGTGCAGTCCGCCACCGGTTACGTCGCGACCGTGGTCGGCGGTGAGGTGACGCTTTCGGCCGGGGAGGACACTGGAGCTCGTCCCGGTCGTCTCGTGAGGGGATCTCGATGACCACTGTGAGGGACTCACTATGACCACCTTTGCCACCGGCTCGCGTATCGAATCGCTCGAAGCTGCCCGGGAAATCGCCCGTGCGCTGCGAGCCCGCGACGACGACGACGCGATCGGCCCGGTGCCCGCGGGACCGTGGAAGGTCCCGGCCGAGCGGTACTACTCCCCTGCCTTTGCGCAGTTGGAGATCGAGCAGATGTGGCCGAAGGTCTGGCAGCTCGCGGCGACCACCGACCACCTTGCCGAGCCGGGTGACTACTTCGAGTACCGCGTCGGCCCGTACTCGGTGCTGATCGTGCACGGCACCGACGGCGTGCTGCGGGCCTTCCAAAACGCCTGCCGCCACAGGGGAAATGCGCTCTGCGTCGGCACCGGATCGGGCCTGCGCGAGCTCAAGTGCGGCTACCACGGCTGGACCTGGGACCTGGAAGGAATGCTGCGCCGCGTCCCGGCCCGCAAGGGGTTCGGATCCTTGCATCTGTCGGACTACCCACTGCTGCCGGCCAAGGTCGACACGTGGGAGAACTTCGTCTTCATCAACATGGACGTCGAGGCGATCCCGCTCGCCGAGTGGCTGGAGGAGATGCCCGCTGACATCGCGTGGTGCGGGCTCTCGGAGTTCCACTGCACGGCGACGGTCACCATCTCCGTCGACGCGAACTGGAAGACCGTCGCCGACGGCTTCAGCGAGACCTACCACATCCAGGGTCTGCACCCGGAATTGCTGCGCTGCGTCGACGACATCCATGCGCCGCAGCAGATCTGGGGCCACGTCGGCAAGTCACACCAGCCGTACGGGGTCGCGAGCCCGCGCTTCAACGGCTCACTCTCCGACCAGGAGGTGTGGGACGCGTACATCACGAGCCAGGGCGGCCGGATGGGCATCACCGAGTCGACGCCGCTGCCGCCGCTCGGCCCGGGCGAGACGGTGCAGGACGCCGTCGCCGCGCAGACCCGCAAGTTCTATGCGGAGAAGGGCGTCGACCTCAGCGCCTACACCACCGATGAGATCACCCGGCTGCACCAGTACAACGTCTTCCCGAACATGTCGACGCTTGCCGCAGCCGATCAACTGACCGCGCTGATGGGCCGCCCCGGTCCGACGCCGGACACCGGCGAGCTGGTCATGTTCTCCATGACGCGGATGCCTCCGGGCACCCCGCGTACGCACCCGATCGACGTGAAGATGACGGCGGAGCAGGCGACGCTCGGACTCGTGCTAGACCAGGACCTCACCATGCTCGATCAGGTGCAGCGCGGGCTGCACTCGCCGGGCTTCACCCACCTGACGCTCTCGAACGAGGAACGCCGGCTCATCAACACCCACCGCAACCTCGAGCGCTACCTCGACCTGCCGGAATCGGAGCGCATGACCGGCGGCTGAGCCTGCTCGTCTAGCTCGCGGTGATGCGCACCGGCATGTGCTTGATGCCGTTGATGAAATTGGAACGCAGCCGGTTGACCGGGCCGGTCAGCTCGACCTTGTCGACCTTGCGCGCCAGCGACTCGAGCATGAGCTCGATCTCCAGCTTGGCAAGGTGGCGTCCGAGGCAGAAGTGCGGTCCACCGCCGCCGAAGCCGATGTGGGGGTTGGGATCGCGGCCGATGTCGAAGGTCGATGCGTTCTCGAAAACGGTCTCGTCACGGTTGGCCGACGGGTAGTACATGACGATCTTGTCGCCCTTTTTCAGCTGCACGCCGCCGAGCTCGGTGTCCTGCATGACGGTGCGGCGAAAGTCCATGACCGGGCTGACCCAGCGCACGATCTCGTCCGCAGCAGTGCTCTTCAGCCGCTCGGGGTCGGCCTTGAGCCGCTCCCACTGCTCGGGGTTTTCGATGAACGCCTGCATCCCGCCCGAGATCGCATTACGCGTGGTCTCGTTGCCGGCGACCATCAGCAGCACGAAGAACAGGTCGAACTCGAACTCATCCAGCACGTTGCCTTGCTCATCCGGAGCGATGAGCTTGCTGATGATGTCGTCTGCCGGGCACTCGCGACGCGCGGCGGCGAGCTCGTTGGCGTAGGCGTAGACCTCCATCGCCGCGGCGGCACCCGCCTCCTCGCTGACGACGACCTCGGGGTCGTCACCCGACAGCATGCGGTTGGACCACTCGAAGAGCTTGTGGCGGTCCTCGAACGGCACGCCGATCAGCTCGGCGATGACGACCAACGGCAGCTCGGCAGCCACCATCGTCACGAAGTCACCCTCGCCGGCCGCGACGGCCTTGTCGACGATCTCGTCGCAGACGCTGGCGATCTTCTCCTCGAGCTTGCCGATCGTGCGCGGGGTGAAGCCGCGGTTGACCAAGCTGCGCTGGCGGGTGTGATCCGGCGGGTCCATGTTGACCAGCATCAGCTGCTGCTGTGCCTTCTGGTCCTCTGGCATCTCGAACAGGAAGCAGGTCTCCTCGTGGGAGGAGAAGATCTCGGGGTTGCGCGAGATCGTCACGCAGTCCTCGTGGCGCGTGACGGCCCAGTAGCCGTGCGGCTGCTGCGGATCGGCGTGGTGATACACCGGCGCCTCGGCGCGCAGGATCGCAAACTGCTCATGAGGCACGCCCGGGACGAAGACGTCGGGGTCGTAGATGTCGATGTTCAGGGCCGGAGCGGTCACGGGTCCTCCAGGATTCGCCAGCATGGGAGCGTCGGCTATGGGCTGAGCGGGGGTTAGCTGGGGCAACGACCCGGCACGCCGCCAGAAACGGGTGCAGTTCAACGATAGAACACGTTCTGGTTCGGTCCAGTGATCAGAACGTGGGGCCCATCACTCCTCGACGCATCGCGGTCGCACCTGAAGCGCGGCCCGGGAAGCGAAGGCGGGAGGGCGACGCGGCGGGGCGCTCAGGTCATCGTCTCCCCGGCGTTGACCATGATCGTCTGACCGGTGACGCCCTTGGCGCGGCTGCTCGCGAAGAATCCGATGACCTCGGCGACGTCGCCGTCGGTGGCGAAGAAGTCCATCGCCAGCGGGGCGGTGAGATGGGCGATGACCTCTTCGGGCGTCTGCTTCTGCTGCTCGGCCGTGTAGTTCACGAAGAACTCGACCGGCGGTCCCCACATCCAGCCGGGCGCCACCGTGTTGACCCGCACGCCGTGGGCGCCCACCTCGATCGCGAGGTGGCGGCTCGCGCCGAGCAGCGCGCCCTTCGAGGCCGCGTACGCGATCTGCATGGATTCCGGCGGCGGCTTGAACATGGTCTGCGAGCCGACGAAGACGATCGCACCTCGCGAGGCCTTCAGGTGTGGCAGCGCCTCCCGGGTGAGGCCGAGGGTGGCAAACAGGTTGGTCTGTATGGCTTTCTCGAAGTCGTCGGGCGGGGTCGTCTCGAGACCGCCGAAGGTCGCTTCGAAGGCCGCATTGTTGACGAGCGCATCGATGCCGCCGAACGTGTCGACCGCGGCGGCGACCAGCGCGGCGCGATCGTCGGCCGAGCCGATGTCGGTACGGCGGTGGATCACCTTCGCGCCGGCGGCCTCGACATCAGCGGCCACTGCGGCGAGCTTGTCCTCGCTGCGCGCCGCGAGCACGACATTGGCCCCTTCGCGGGCGGCGACCAATGCCGTCTCGCGTCCGAGCCCCGGGCCGACACCGGAGATGATGATGGTCTTGCCTTCGAGCATGCCCTCGCTCATACGGATGCCTGGCTCTTTCTCTCGCGGTGGAAGCGGCGGATCGCCGGATGGCTCCAGTTGTCGTGGTCCTCGCCCCAGGCGGTGACGCCGTCAAAAGTCCATTCGAACAAGCAATTCATCGTGTACATGTTCGGGTTGATGAAGAACGACAGCCCGTTGTGACCGGTGCCGTGGGCGGTCAGGGTGCGGCCCTTCTCATCGACTCCCTCGATGAGCGACGTGGGTCGGGAAGCCCTCGGCATTGCGCTCCACGACGGTGCGCTCGGCGCTAGCGAGCTTGGCCCACTCGCCGCCGCGATTGAGGTAGCCGTGGATGCTCTTCATCCCCTCGCCCCAGTCCATCGTGATGGTGTGGAACCCATCGCGGTCCGACGCGGTCGCGTAGCTGTAACCCCCGTGCGGGCACGGGCCGCCGGTGAGCCCCTGGCCATGCTGCGTGCGCGGACCCCAGGAACGGTCGCGGAAGCCGAAGGAGTCAACCTTCATCGTCTCGCCGCGGATGACGAGCGTGCCCTGATAGCGGCCCGGCTGGTCGAGATGGCTCTGCCCGAGGTAGTGCGGCTCGGCGACGGCGGTGAAGGTCAGCTCGGCGTGGATCTCGTTGCCGTCATCCGGGTCGTCGTAGCCGATCTCCCATTTGTGCTGTGGTTCCAGGCATTTGTAGTGGATGCCGTTGCCGATGGTGATGTCCGACAGCGGCTGATCCGGGATGGGCAGGTGCCAGAAGTTCTTGGAGTACAGGCACGTTTCGGGACGTGAGCCGCTCGGGTCCCAGAAGTAGGCGCCCGCCGCCATCGTCGCCAGATTGCCCCGGAAGAACGGGTAGAGCTGGCCGGAGACCTTGCGGTCAGGGACGGTGAAGGTGAACCAGCACGTCTCCGACCAGTCGGTCGTGTCCGACGTCGGCTGGTGGAACTCGTCGTCCGGATGCATTCCCTCGCGCGGGCCGGGCAGCACGCTCATCGCAACTGGTCGACGTAGGTGTCGGTGCCCGGGATCGTCGGCTGGAAGGGCGCGACGAGTTCGGTCTTGCCGGCGCCCGACTTCTCCGCCTGCTCGACGGCACCCGAGAAGCCCGCCTCCCAGGAGTCACGCACATCGCCCTCGGTGAACCACAGCGCCGTCACCCGCCGACCGAGCGCGTCAGGCTGCTTGACGTAGGCCATCTTGTCCTCGGGCAGCGGGAACGGCGTGAACAGCGTGCCGAGCCCGACACCGGCGCCGAAGACCACCGGCGCCCGCTCGCTCTTGATGTACTCGACGACCGCGTCGGTGTTCGAGCCCTCCGGCGCGTCTATTACCTCGACCACGAGGCCCTTGAACGGGTAGTCGAACGCGTGGATGTCGCGCGGTCCCTCGTCGCTCTTGTAGACCGGACCCAGGTAGCGCTGGAAGGCCGTGAAGACATGAGTGCGGTCGAGGTAGACGCGGTTGTCGGCGAGCAGTCGCTGATTGGTCGCGACGGTCCAGCGCAGGTGGTCGTCGTAGCGGCCGTCGGTGATCCAGTAGGTGGAGATGTACTTGCCCATCTCGATCGGATTGGCGATCGAGGAGTCCTTGGGAATGCGCAGTGCCTGCAGGTCGCGCGGCGCCACGTAGCGCTTGCCGGCGAACATCCACGGCATCGCCATGGCGCCCGCGTAGAAGTGGTCGTCCTCATACCAGCGGTTGTAGGCCTTCTCGTGCCCGACGTGCGGCTCGACCATCGTGATGAGCGCCGAGCCCACCTTGACCTCGTACTCGCCCTCGCCGGGCAGCAACGAGTACTGACTGACCTCTGCCACGATGACTCCCTGTCTGGTTACTTCATGCTCAAATGGCCTGGAACTACTGAAATTTCAGACGCGTGAGAAGTCCGGCTCGCGCTTCTCGGCGAATGCGGTCATGGCCTCGATGTTGGCCGGAGCCCCGAGAAGTTCAGCAAAGGCAGCGTTTTCCCGGCCCCGGGCGGCGACGATCGCTTCGATCAGGGGCGCCATCATCACCTGCTTGGTGGCGATCAGCGAGCTGACCGGCGCGGCGGCGAGCACCTGGGCGTAGCGCATCGTCACGTCCATCAGCTCCTCGGGCGCACAGAGCTTCCGCGCGATGCCGAGCTGCACGCATTCCTCGGCCGGCACCCACTCCGCCGACATGAGAACCCACGCAGCCGCTTGCCGTCCGATCAGGATCGGCAGCAGCACGCTGCTCGCCGCTTCCGGCGCCACGCCCAGACGCGTGAACGGGTAGCGCAAGCGCGCGGAAGTCGACATGACGGCGTAGTCGGCAAAGCCGAGGATGGTCGCGCCGATGCCCACGCCGAGCCCGTTCACCGCGCAGATGAAGGGCTTGCGGAAGTGGGTCAGCTGATCGATCAGTCCGGGGAAGCCGTGCTTGCCGTTCGTGAACCCTGCAGGATCGGCGACGCGGGCGGCCATCTCGCGGACGTCGGTGCCCGCGCAAAACGCGGAACCGCCACCGGTGAAGACCACGACCGCCACCGCCGGATCGGCGTCGGCGGCGATGAGCGCCTCGGTCATCGCGTCGTAATGCTCTTCGTTGAAGGCGTTTTTCGCCTCCGGCCGGTCCAGCGTGATGACGCGGACGCGTCCGGAGTCCTCGATGCGGATCACGCGGTCAGCCCTTCAGCTGTGGCACTGTCGACGATGCGCCAGCGGATGGGTTCTTCGGGGTCGGCCGGCTCGTCGTAGGTGAGGATGCCGCGTTCGCGTAATGCATAGAGATGTGCCAGCGCCTCACCCACTGCCGCGCGGCGCATGAAACCGTCGATCCGGTCCCACGAGCGCGACCAGCTCATGCTCGCGGCGACCGCGAAAGCGGTGTTGTCACCGGCGCGGATGGCGGCCACCACCTCGGAAAAGCGCTGATGGTGATGGGCTTTCAGTGCATCGACGCGAGCCGAGAGCCCCACGAAGCGGTGCTCGTGGGCGGGCAGTACGAGCTCGACGTCTTCGGCCGCGACCTTGTCGAGGGAGTCGAGGAAATCACCGAGCGGGTTCTTCCCGGACTGCGGGTGATAGGAGATGTTCGGCGTGATCCGCGGAAGCACATGGTCGCCGGTGAGCATCAGGCGCTGCTCGGCCAGGTAGAAGCAGAGGTGGCCCGGAGAGTGGCCCGGGGTGTGGATGGCACGCAGATTCCAGCCGGGAACATCAGGACGGTCGCCGTCCTCGATGAGCACATCGGGCAGCGTCGGCTTGACGAGCTCGCGTACCGGCATCGACGCGGCTCCGATGCCGACGAGCTCGTCCTCGGACGCACCCGCTCGGGTGAGTGAGGTGCTCACCATCTTCAGCAGCTCGTCCGGGTCGATGTAGCGCGACTGGATGAGGCGGGCGTCGGCGGGATGCAGCGAGATCCAGGCGCCGGATGCCTCGCGGATGCGGCCGGCCAGACCGTAGTGGTCGGGGTGGATGTGGGTCACCATCACTCCGCGCACGTCAGCCATCGCGAAGCCGGCCTGCTTCAGGCCATCGGCGAGTGCATCGAATGCCTCGTCGGTGTTCCAGCCCGCGTCGATGAGGTACGCGCCGCGCTCGGTCGCGAACACGTACACGAGCACGTAACGCAGCGAGTTCATCGGGATCGGGACAGGCACCACCCACAAGCCCGGACGGATCTGCTCTACAGGAGGGAGCGGGGCGAGCACGGGACTGGGATCTGAAGCCACGCTTCGGATCGTGCCACTTGCGTCAGGCAACGACACCGTCGGCCCGTAGCGCATCGATCTCAGCAGCGCTCAGACCCAGTTCGGAAGCCAGCACCTCGGTGGTGTGCTCACCCAGCCAGGGCACCCGGGTCTCGGGTCCTTCGGCGACTCCGGAGAGCTTCACGGGATTGCCCGGAATCAGCACCGGCTGCTCCACGTCGTCGCTGCGCGGCATCTCCACCAGCATGTGGCGGGCGGCGAGGTGGGGATCGACGACGACCTCCTCATCGATGAAGCACGGTCCGGCGGCGATGCCGGCGGGCCCCAGCGCGTCGCACGCCTCGATGCGGGTGAGCCCGCCGGCCCAGCCTTCGATCGCGGGGCGCAGCACGCTGTCGAGGTGTTCGAGCCAGCCCGCTCGGGTGGCGAAGCGCGGGTCGTCGATCCACTCCGGGTGGCCGATGAGGGTGACCAGCTTCGCGAACTGCGCCTCGCGTCCGACCTGCATGACGAACCAGCCATCGCCCGCCCGAAACCCGTGGTTGATCAGCTGCGGTGGGGTGCCGCTCTTCAGGCCGAGCGACCAGTAGTTCGTGACGATGTCGGTCATCGCCGTCACGACGTCGAACATGGCGATGTCGACGTACTGCCCGCGGCCGTCACGCTCACGCTGGCGCAGCGCGGCAAGGATCCCGATGGTGGCGTACAGCGCCGCGCCGATGTCGCCGAGCGCGCCGACCGGTGAGACCAGCGGAGGGTTGTCGCCCTCCCGCTTGAGCTCGTAGATGCCGCTCATGGCCTCGACGATGGGGGCGAAAGCCGGCCAGCTCCCGTACGGGGTCGGCGTGGTGTTGCCGAACCCGGAGATCGACACGTAGATGCACGCCGGATGCACGGCGGCGATGTCCTCGTAGGCGAGGCCGAGCCGGCCGAGGGAGCCCGCCTTCGAGTTCTCGGCGATGACGTCGAAGTGCGGTGCCATGTCGAGCACCAGCTGACGCCCGC
The DNA here is from genome assembly GCA_963731205.1 of uncultured Actinomycetota bacterium. Lineage (GTDB taxonomy): Bacteria > Actinomycetota > Actinomycetes > Frankiales > Frankiaceae > DATAZK01. The sequence goes on from CAVSUJ010000002.1 coordinate 506,309, forward strand.
GCGGGTTGCGCAGATCAATGCTCACGCTGCGCTTGTTCAGGTTGTTGCGCAGGAAGGTGGCACCGATCTGGCGACCCTCGGGATCGGTCATGGCCGGGGTCGATCCGCGGCCGAGATCGCCGGTGGGCGGCTCGACCTTGACGACCTCAGCACCCAGGCGCGCGAGCAGCTGGGTGGCGTAGGGAAGCGCCTGCATCTGCTCGAGCGCGAGGATGCGGACCCCGTCCAGCGGCTTGCCCCGCCCAGCGGCTTCAGCGTTAGCGATCTCTCCGAGGAGCACCACGCCACCATAACGAGGCCTGACGGGCCGCCTGACGGGGCGTCAGAAGATTGATGACGGTGTTCTCACATCACTTGGCCACGCAGGCGCTCCAGCGGGCTTAGCATCGCCCCATGAGCTCGCGCGCTCCCCTAGCCGGCAGCGGTGCCGGCGCGTGCTTCCCAGGTGCTGCGAAGCCCGTCGCGCCAGTCGACCAGACACGGCCCCGTGAAGGCGCGGCGTCGTGAAACGTCGGCGATCGAGCCGCGCAGCGTGCCCGGAGTCGATACGACCTCCGGCTTCGCCGGGCGACCGGACAACTCGCCCAGGTAGGCGGTCCATTCTTGTACGGAGACCGCCTCGTCGCCCGCCCAGTTGACGATGGTCGTGGGCACCGAAGCCGCATCGAGCAGCGCCTCGGTCTGAGTGTTGATGTCGTCCTGGTGGATCAGGCTGTAGGGACACGGATCCCAGCGCGTCACCACCGGCTGGCCTGCCGCGACGGCATCCGCGTGATACGCCGGTAGCCCGCCGTTCGGGCCGTAGGACGCGTTCATCCGGGCGATGATCACCGGCAGGTCGAACAGCCGCGCACACGTGCGAGCGACCGCCTCCTGCCCGATCTTCGACATCGAGTACGGCGGGGACAGCGACGAGTTCACATCGCCCAGCGGGTCGGTCTCCTTGAAGACGTGCAGCGGATCCTCGACCGGCTTGTAGACCGAGTGCGTCGACATCACCAACGCCGCCTTGGCGGTGCGGCAATGCGCGAGCAGCAGCCCGGTCGCCTCCGCGTTGCCGGCGATCGCCGCGTCGTAGTCGTAGCCGGGCGACTGGTCGGCGGCCAGGTGCAGCACGTACTCGAAGTCGGTGGGCAGCGCGGAGAGGTCGCCGGCGGACAGGTCGGCCGTGACGGCCTTGACGCCGGCCGCCTCGACCCGCTCACGCGATCCCGCGACGGTGAAGCGGGCGACACCCCAGACCTCGTTCTCGCGCGCCAGGTACTCCGCGAGTGGAAACGCGATCTGCCCGGCGGGACCGGTGATCAGGATCTTCTTGCCCGACAGCATGGCGGGACGCTACCCCGCCCGGTTACGCGACCGGGTAGCCGGCTGCCGTCGCGGCGATGTGCAGTCCGAGGAGCTCCGTCGCCTCGACCACGTCGCTGCCGATGTCGCGGCTGCGACCGCTGGTGACGACGAGGAGCCCGAGCGTCGATCCGTGGCTGCGCAGCGGGACGACGAGCATGGCGCGCGCCGCTGCCTCGAAGCCGGCGCCGAGGAAGCTCGCGGCGAGGTCGCGCGGACCGCCGCCGGTGTGGCACGAGGTGACGCCGGAGGCGAACGCGAAGAGCTTGTCGACGGAGGGACGATCCAGCTCGGCGAACGTGCTGAGCGCGGGCCCGATGGCGGCGCCGAGCTCGGGTCCGTCGGGTCCGTACCACCAGAGGGCGGCGCTGGTGAGCGAGCTGACGTCGATCGCCGCGCGCACGCCACGTTCGGAGAGCTCGGCGCGTGATCCGGCGTTGGCGAGCCCCGGAGCCGAGCGGCTCAGGGCGCGCAGCGGGCTGTCGCGCACCTGGCGCGGCCCGAGCGCGTCGAGCCGGCGTTCCAGCAGGAGGGCAGCCTCGCGGGTGTGCTCGCGGGCAGTGAGACTGAGCTCGCTGTAGGACTCGACGTTCAGGACTCCGAAGCGATGGCCGCGCGCGTGCAGCGGCACGCTGAACTCCGAACGCACACCGGGGATGGCGGCCCGGTAGGAGGGGTCGGCGCGCACATCGGGCACCCACGCCTCCTGGTCGCGGGCGAACGTGCGGCCGGTGACGCCGACGCCCGGTGCCATGCCGTCGTGCACGATCCACTGGCCGCGGCGCGACAGGCAGCGCAGCACTCCCCCGCGCTCGACGTAGATGCTGGGCATCAGCCGGTGTTCCTCATACAGCCACCCGGTGACGACGTCGGCGAGCGTTTGCACATCGCCGGCCCGCTCGATGCGCGACGCGAGTGGCAGTAGCGCAAGCTCCTGCCGGGACGCCGGTCGGGCGTCGGTGTGAGCGGGCACCGGCCACCCGGTGGCGGGCCGGGCGATGAGATAGCCCTGGACGAGGTCGACGCCGAGCTCACCGAGGGCGTTCAGCTCAGCGGCTTCTTCGACCCCCTCGGCCACCGTCTGCGCGCCGCAGGCCACGCCGAAGGCGACGAGCGCGGCGATCAGCGCCCGGCGGTCGCGGTCGCGGTGCAGGCCGCTGACGATGCTTCGGTCGATCTTGATGAAGTGCGGGGACAGCCGCAGAACGTGCGCCATGTTCGCGTAGCCGGCGCCGACGTCGTCGACCGCGAGCAGAGTGCCCGCGCGAGCGAGGCCGACGAGACGATCGGTCAGCGGCGCGTAGTCGGCGATCCGCTCGTGCTCGGTGACTTCCAGAACGTGCTCCGGCGCGCCCGCGAGCAGATCGTCGATACGCGGGTCGAGCAGGAGGCCGGCGCTGGCGTTGAGGAAGAGCCGGGCACCCCCGGGAGGCGTCCCGAGAGCGAGGCCGGCGCGCAGGCAGGCGAGTTCGACGTCGGTACGGCAGCCGGCCGCTTCGGCCCGAGCGAGCCACTGGTCGGGCGAGGTGAACGAGAAGCTGCGCGAACGCGCCAGCACCTCGAACCCGACCGTCACGCCATCGGCCACGCGCACGATGGGCTGGGTGACGGCCGAGATGTCGCCGGGAACGAGCAGCGATGACACATCACCGAGGACAGGTCCGTTGCGGGCTCGTGGCAGACGTCCCGCCACCCGCGACGGATTGCTCACCGGATGCCTGTCGGCACGGGTCGGCGATTACTTCATGACCGGTGACGAAAAAATGGCCCTCGTCATCAGAAATTCACATTTGGACCGTTCGAAGGGGTGGAATGTCCGGAAGATCCAGATTTTGAACAGTCGGAGTCCTCGCTCACCCGATCTCCTCGGCCCGTTGCTGACCCGGCGGCGTACCCCCCGCTCCTGTGGGCTGAAAATAGCCCCGTGACCTACCGCGCGAGCATCGACATCGATGCGCCCGTGGAGCTGGTGTGGGGCGTGCTGACGGACGTCGAGAAATGGCCCGACTGGACGCCCACGATGACGAGCGTGAAGCGGCTCGAATCCGGTCTGTTCCGCCCGGGGAGCAGCGCCCGCGTGAAGCAGCCGAAGCTGCCCGAGACGGTCTGGCGGGTCTCGGCGCTGGTGCCACAGAAGTCCTTCACCTGGAGCACCCGTTCGCGCGGGGTCACCACGGTGGCGCGTCACACCGTCGCCGCACGCGGGGAGGGCGGCACTCGGGTCGGCGGTGAGATCGACCAGCACGGGCCGCTCTCGCTGCTCGCCAAGGTGTTCTTCGCCCGGCTGACCAAGCGCTACCTGACCGCCGAGGTGCAGGGGCTCAAGCAACGGTGTGAAAAGGGGTAGGGAGACGCCATGAGCGCACAGTCACCCAGCAACACCCGACCGACGCACCGGGTGGTGATCATCGGCGCCGGATTCGGAGGGTTGTTCGCGGCCCGCTCGCTGCACAAGGCACCCGTCGCCGTGACGATGATCGATCGCACGAATCACCATCTCTTCCAGCCGCTGCTCTACCAGGTCGCGACCGGCATCCTCTCCGAAGGAGACATCGCTCCCCCGATCCGTGACGTGCTGCGCCATTACCGCAACACCGAGGTGATGATCGGCGACGTCACCGAGGTCGACCTCGCCAAGCGCTCGCTGAAGGTCGTGCAGCTCGGCGAGACGGCCGAGGTCGGCTACGACAGCCTGATCGTGGCGGCCGGAGCCGGGCAGTCGTATTTCGGCCACCCGGAATTCAGCCGCTACGCGCCCGGGATGAAGTCGATCGACGATGCCCTGGAGATCCGGGGCCGGATCTTCGGCGCGTTCGAGATGGCCGAGCGGGAGAGCGATCCCGACAAGCGACGCGAGTGGCTCACCTTCGTCATCATCGGTGGCGGCCCGACCGGGGTGGAGATGGCCGGCCAGATCGCCGAGCTTTCCCGCCGCTCACTGCACGACAACTTCCGCCACATCGATCCGGCGAGCGCCCGGGTGATCCTGCTCGACGCCGGCGATGCGCTCATCCCGGCCTTCGGCCACCGGCTCTCCGGAAAGGCGCTCACCGGACTTCGCAAACTGGGCGTCGAGGTGCATCTCAAGACGCCGGTGACGAACGTCGACGCCGACGGGGTCGAGGCGAAGCGCCCTGACGGGAGCGAGCTACGCATCCGGGCGCAGACGAAGATCTGGGCCGCTGGGGTGGAAGCGTCATCGCTGGGCGGGATCCTCGGCAAGCAGAGCGGCGCCGAGGTCGACAAGACCGGCCGGGTCAAGATCAATCCCGACCTGACGCTGCCCGGCCACCCCGAGGTCTTCCTCGTCGGAGACATGATCAATCTGGACAAGCTGCCGGGCGTCGCGGAGGTGGCGATGCAGGGCGGGATCCATGCCGCGCACGCCATCAGGCGGCGCGTGGAGACGGGCGACCCGCAAACGCCCATCAAGGCGTTCCACTACCGCAACCTCGGCGACATGGCGACCATCTCCCGGTTCCAGGCCGTCGCGTCGTTCGGACCCTTCCGGGTCGCCGGTTTCCTCGGCTGGCTCCTGTGGCTGTTCGTGCACCTGACGTTCCTGACCGGGTTCAAGAACCGGGTCGCGACGGTGTTCAACTGGTTCATCGCCTTCATCGGTCACGGCCGCCCGCAGCGGGCCATCACGCAGCAGCAGGTGGACGCGAGGGCGGCACTGCAACGCCAGCGCCGCGAATAGCCCTTACGCGTCGCCCAGAGTTCGGCGATTGTTTCGGTGCTGCTCGCCTCCGCGAAATGGAGCGGAGCGCTGCACGTACTTCAGTGGTCGACATGGCTGAAGCGAACTCTCAGGTGTCTCAGAACGGTGGGCTGGGCGTGGTGGACCGCGGGCTGGTCGATCGCGTCTTCACCGAAGCGCTGACGCACACCGGAAGGGACTTGCTCGCCCACCTCGACGGGTTCACGCTGACCGCCGACAACGAGGACCTCGACGACCCCGCGCTGGTCACTGCCGAAGGGCGCCTCATCGACACCTGGCGCGAGGGGTACCCGTACGACGAGCGGCTCTCGCGCGCGGCCTACGAGATGGACAAGCGCCTGCTGCAGATCGAGCTGCTGAAGATGCAGGAGTGGGTCAAGGACACCGGCCAGCGCGTCGCGATCCTCTTCGAGGGCCGAGACGCCGCCGGGAAAGGCGGCGCCATCAAACGCTTCACCGAGCACCTCAATCCCCGCGGTACCAGAGTGGTGGCGCTCGACAAGCCCACCGAGACCGAGGCGTCGCAGTGGTACTTCCAGCGCTACATGCCGCATCTGCCGAGCGCCGGCGAGATCGTGCTCTTCGACCGCTCCTGGTACAACCGCGCCGGTGTGGAGCGGGTCATGGGCTTCTGCACTCAGCACGAGTACGACCGCTTTCTGGAACAGGCGCCGGCGCTGGAACGCATGCTCACCGGCGACGGCGTGCACCTGTTCAAGCTGTGGTTCTCGGTGTCGCGCGGGGAGCAGCGCACCCGCTTCCTGATCCGGCGGATCGACCCGGTCCGGCAGTGGAAGCTCAGCCCGATGGATATCGCCTCACTCGACCGTTGGAAGGAATACACCGAGGCGAAAGAGGTCATGTTCCGCCACACGGACACCGGCCACGCGCCCTGGACCGTCATCAAGAGCAACGACAAGAAGCGGGCTCGGATCGAGACGCTGCGCTTCGTGCTCTCGCAGCTGGACTATCCGAACAAGGACCGCGAGATCGCCCGCGATCCCGACCCGCTACTCGTCGGACCCGCGAGTTCGGTCTACGAGAGCGAGGAGCGCCCCGCCGCCTGAGCGCGTCTGGTGGCAACGATCCCACCGGCCGTGGCGGCCAGCGCCAGCCAGGAGATGCCGAGCAGCCAGCCGCCGGCGACATCAGTGGCCCAGTGCACCGACAGGTAGACACGTGACAACCCGACGCCGATCGCGAGGATGGCGGCGCCGGCGGTGAAAGCCCAACGTCCGCGGGAAAAACTCAGCGCGAGCAAGGCCGCCAGCAGCGCGTAGGCCATGGTCGCGTTGGCCGTGTGGCCGGACGGAAATGCGTAGCCACCGGCATCCACCAGATGAAGGCGCGCCGGCGGACGAGGACGCCCGATCGTGCGGTTGACGACGACCCGGATCACCTGACCGCTGACGAGAACGACGACGGCCAGATAGCCCGCGAGGAGCCGGCCCGTTCGCCGCCAGCACACGATCGCACCGAGCAGCAGCAGCGGATAGACGACGATGTCGGTGCCGAACGCCGTGAGCGTCCTGGCGAGCGTGGTGAGCGCCCCGCTACGCCAGTCGACCACATCGTGCAGGACACGCTCATCGGGACCGAGCGATCCGCCGCGGTGCGCCACGGCAACGGCGAGCAGCGCGAAGGTGACCGCGGCGACGACGAACACCGCGCCAGCAGCCGGAAGCGCGCGGCGGGCGATGGATCCGAGCCGGCTCGGCCGCGTCCCGCTCACTCCAGCGGCCGGTACACGACCAGCCGCTGGGGATGCTTGGCCAGCGTCAGCTCCGGCGCCTGCTTGCCGACCTCTCCGTCGCGGGCGAGCTCGAGCCCGTCATCGCCTTCGCGCAGCCGCACCCTCAGGCGCGCGGTCGGTCGCTCCTCGTAGACGTGGCTCTGGCCGAGGCGGCCCGACAGCAGCGCGAGAACCAGCCGGGTACGCGCGAACGGGGCCGCCGCGTCGAGCAGCCGCACATCGAGCAGTTCGTCATCCAGCCGCGGGCGATAGGTCGGCGCGAAACCCGCGGGGCGGTAGCAACAGTTGCCGGCAAAGAGCAGCCACAGCCGGCGGTGCTCACCGTCGATCTCGAGCTCCAGCGGTTCGCTTCGCCGCAGCACGCGCACCGTCCCGACCGCGACAGCCGGCCACTTGCCGATCGTGTCCTCCAGGCGCTCGCGCATTTCCACCAGCTCGGGATACCCGCCGAGGCTCGCCGTGTTGAGGAAGATCTGCCCCTGTGGGCGTTCGGGATCGCCCTCGACCCAGGCCACGTCTACAGCGGAGGCCGTCCCGCTCTCGACGGCAGCCGCGGTGTCGCCCAGCTCGTGCAGGCCGGCGTCGCGGGCGAAGTGGTCGAGCGTTCCCGCCGGAAAGACCGCCAGCGGGATGTTCGCCGCGAGCGCCGCCGCGGCCGCGCAGTTGACGGTGCCGTCGCCGCCGGCAACGCCCAGCGCCGGGGCACCGCTGGCCGCTTTGGCCATGACCTCATCGAGATCGTCGCCGTCGCCCGGTTGCACGATGCGCGCCTGCGGCAGCAGCTCCTGAAGCTCCTTCGCGATGTCGTCGCGGCTGGCCTTGCCGGCTCCGGAGTTCACCACGATGACGAGGCCGCGTCCTTGCGGCAGGGCGGGCGCCTCGCTCGAGGCCGGCTCGGCGCGCGCGGGTCCGGCGGGCCGGCGTGGCCAGGTCCTCGTCGTCAGAGCCGCCGCACCGACGCCGAGCGCGACGCCGGCGAGGACGTCGCCGGGATAGTGCACTCCCACGTAGATCCGCGAGTACGCGACCGCGCCGGCCACCAGCGCGACACCCGCTCCGACGGCAGGCGTCTCCAATGCGACGCCCGCGGCGAACGCGGCGGCCGAAGCGGAATGTCCCGACGGGAAGGAAGAGGTGGTCGGCTGGCGGCGCAGTCGCCGCGGCAAGGGGACGTCGTTCAGTGCCGGCCGGGTGCGGCGGGCCGACAGCTTGGCCGGCACGTTGGCGACCGCGCTCGCCAGGCCCAGGCTCAGCAAACCGCGCAGGGCTGCCCGCCGGCGCTGCCCACCGCTGGCCCCGAGGGCGCCGGCGGCTGCCCACCACAGCAACCCGTGGTCCGCCGCCCGCGACAGGCGCGGGAGGACGCCGTCCAGTACCGGCGTATGGGCAGCGGCGACGCGTGAGAAGAGCGCCTGGTCCAGCTGTTGAGCGCGCACGAAGGCTCCGAAAGGGTCTGGGGAGGTCATCATGCGGCCTACCCCCGAATGTCGACGATCAAATCGGGGCGGCGCGCTACTGGATCGAGTAGCCGCCGTCGACCGTGAGCGCGTGACCGAGGACGAACGACGACTCCGGCGAGCAGAGCCAGAGCGCCGCGGCGGCGATCTCTTCCGCCTCGGCAATGCGTCCGATCGGATGCAGATCGACGACCTGCTTCTCGAGCGCGGGATCATCGCCCATCCACTCGTTGACCATGCGCGAGCGGGCGGTGCCGGGGCAGATCGCGTTGACTCGCACGCCCGTGGTGGCCAGCTCCAGCGCTGCGGTGCGGGTCAGGCCGATGACACCGTGTTTGCTGGACACGTAATCGGCCATCCCCGGAAAGCCGATGAGCCCGGCGCCCGACGACGTGTTCACGATGGCGCCGCCCGGACCCTGCGCGACGATGTGCGGGATCTCGTACTTCAGGCACAGGAAGACGCCCGTCAGCATGACGCCGATGCCGCGCTGCCAGACTTCCTCGTCCATCTCGGCGATCGTGGCACCCGCGCCGACGATGCCGGCGTTGTTGTGCGCGTAGTCAAGCCGTCCGTATTCGGAGAGCGCGGTGTTCACCATCGCCTGTACGGACTCCGAATCCGCCACATCCGTATGGGCGAAGCAGGCCGTGCCACCCGCGTCGGCAATCAGCCGGACGGTCTCGCCGCCACCTTCGTCATCGATGTCGGCCACCACGACCGAGGCGCCCTCGCGGGCGAAGCCCAGGGCTGACGCGCGACCGATTCCCGAGGCCGCGCCGGTGACGATCGCGACCTTGCCCTCGAAGCGATTCACGACCAGAGGTTAGACGCGGCGCGCGGCGATCCGTTCGGCGGTGGGCCAGCGGACGTCCGTCGCCCAGCCGAGTTTCTCGCAGACCCTGATGAAGCCGGCGGCGATGTCCAGCTGATGACGGTCGACGCCGTGACGCGCGCAGGTCGGTTCGGCGTGATGAAGGTTGTGCCAGCTGTCGCCCATCGAGAGCACGGCGAGCGGCCACAGGTTGGTGGCGCGGTCGGAGCGGCGCAGCTTGAAAGGCCGGCTGCCGTAGAGGTGACAGAGCGAATTGACGCTCCAGGTGACGTGATGCAGCAGGAAGATGCGCACCAGGCCGCCCCAGAGCAGCGCCGTGAGCGCGCCGTGCGCCGTGCCGGTGAGCAGGTAACCGAGCAGGGTGGGCAACCCGAGCGAGAGCAGGCACAGCAGCGGGAAGGCCCGGTCGATCGCGGCCATCATCGGCTCGGCTTTGAGATCGGGCGCGTACTGCTCGACCGAGGTCGAATCGGCCCGGAACAGCCAGCCCATATGCGCATGAACCACTCCGCGGACACGACCGACGAGGCCGCCGCCGTACTCGTACGGCGAGTGCGGATCGCCCGGCTGGTCGGAGAAGGCGTGGTGGCGGCGATGCGCGGCGATCCAGCTGATGACACCACCCTCGAACGCCATGCTCCCGGCGATGGCGAGAGAGGCGCGCAACACCGGGGAGGCGGTGAAGCTGCGATGGGTGTGCAACCGATGAAAGCCGGCGGTGATCCCCATCGCGGTGATCAGGTAGAAGACCGCCAGCAGCCCGAGATTGATGGCCGTCACGCTGCTGTGCAGCACCGCGGTGCACACCACGACCACCCCGACGACCGGCAGGCCCACCACGAGCAGTGTCACGATCAGCGGTAAGAGGCCGAGCCGGCCGCGCTCCCCCGTGTCGAAGGGGGCGGTGTCGTACGCAGGCGGCACGGCAAGAAGAGCTGACGACACGGATGCTCCGGGTGGTCGACGGGATGGAACGGCATCGAACGTCGACGGGCCGGGGACCTGCCGCTTGCGTACCTAACCCCTGGTATCGCGTAGCGGGTCAGCTCTTACGCGCCAGAGCGTACGCGGTGACTGTAGGAATCGGCTGTGAATGACCCGCCCTTGAGGTCAGCCCGGCCGCGTCAGGTAAGACAAGGTCGTGAAAATGCGAACGCTCGGCCGGACCGGCGTCAAGGTCAGCCCCCTCTGCCTCGGCGCCATGATGTTCGGCGAGTGGGGCAATCAGGACCACGACGACTCGGTGCGCATCATTCACCGCGCGCTGGACGCCGGGATCAACTTCATCGACACCGCCGACGTCTACTCGGCCGGCGAGTCGGAGGAGATCGTCGCCAAGGCGCTGCGCGGGCGACGGGACAGCGTCGTGCTCGCGACCAAGGCCGTCTCCCCCATGGGACGCGAGCCGAACCGCTCGGGAGCGTCGCGGCGATGGGTGACGATGGAGGTCGAGAACAGCCTGCGCCGGCTCGGCACCGACTGGATCGACCTCTACCAGATGCACCGGCCCGATCCCACGACCGACATCGACGAGACGCTCGGCGCGCTCACCGATCTGGTCTCGGCCGGCAAGATCCGTTACCTCGGCAGCTCGACCTACCCGGCGTCCGACATCGTCGAAGCGCAGTGGGTGGCCGAGAAGCGCGGTCGCGAGCGGTTTGTCTGCGAGCAGCCGCCGTATTCGATCCTGGTGCGCGCGATCGAGACCGAGATCCTGCCCGTTTGCCAGAAGTACGGCATGGCGGTCATTCCGTGGAGCCCGCTCGCCGGTGGCTGGCTGACGGGCCTGTTCCGCAAGGGTCAGGGCGTGCCCAAGACCAACCGCACGACCCGCGCTCCAAGCCGTTACGACCTGAACAACCCCGAGGTGCAGCTGCGGCTCGAGGCCGTCGAGCAATTGGCCCTGCTGGCCGAGGAATCAGGCCTGTCGCTCATCACGATGTCGCTCGCCTTCCTGCTCGCACATCCGGCGGTGACGGCGCCGATCATCGGACCGCGCACCATGAAGCAGCTCGAGGATCAGCTCGAGGCCGCCGACGTGACGCTGTCGTGGGACGTGCTCGACCGCATCGACGCGATCGTGCCGCCGGGAACGACCGTCAGCCGTGATGACGCGGGGTGGACCCCACCCGTGCTGAAAGATCCGAGCCTGCGCCGGCGCGTCAGGCCTGCCCCGACTTCCTGACGTCGATCACGGGAACTCGCCGCGTCACTGCGGCGCAGCGGCCGTCCAGCAACTGCTCTCGGTGTGGCAGTTGGCCAGCGCGTTCAGGATCGAATGCAGCTCGGTGCGCTGAGCGGCCGTCAGCGTCGCGGCGATGTTGTCGATCTCGTACGGATCCTTGCTGATGTCGTAGTACTCGATCTCGTGCTGGCGATCGGCGTACTCCACGTAGACCGCTTCGACCGGCCCGGGGAAACCGTTCAGGTGGCGGGCCGAGATGCGGATCGCCTCATACGTCGTCGGGTTGCTTCCGCCGTTCTCGAAATCCGGGTCGGCGGGGTCGTTGTTGTCGCCATGGTGCTCGACGAGCGCGACCGTCGGCCACGTGGGTGTGGTCGCGGCGGGATGCAGCAACGGCACCAGGCTGTGACCGTCGACGGGCGAGTCAGGCGTCGCTCCCGCGAGCTGAACGAATGTCGGGTAGAGGTCGTCGTTCTGCGCAACCTGGGAGACGACGCGGCCCTTCGGCACGCCCGGCCCGGCCACGATCAGCGGCACGTGGATGTCGGTGTCGAACGCGGTCTGCTTGCCCCGGTTCAGCCGGTGCTGGCCGAGGTGATAGCCGTTGTCCGAGCTGAAGACGATGTAGGTGTTCTTCGTCAGGTGCTCGGCCGCCAGCGTGGCCTCGGTGTCGGCAAGGAGCTTGTCGACCGACTCGACGGACTGCGCGCGCTTGCGATAGATGCTGTCCAGATTCGCGACCTGCTTGGGACCGATCTTCTTGCGCTGACCGAGCCAGGCGGGCGGATTGACGTTGTCGGTGTTGAACGACGGGTCGCGCGGCTCGGTCAGCCCGGGGAAGTCATTGGCGTTGCGCGGGGCCGGCGTGAAGGGCTGATGCGGTGCAAAGGTCGCCACTTCGATCGCGAACGGTTTGCCCGCTGAACGTTTGATGAACGATTGGGCGTCGTTGTTGAGCACGTCGACCCCGTAGTTCTGCGGACCGGTGTACTTGTGAAAGGCGCCGTTGTCATTGAGGAAATAGTTGAATTCGCCGTAGCCCGTGCTGTTGCTGACGTGCCAGTCCGACCATCCCGGCGGCACCGGCGCGGTCCGCTTGTTCAACGGGTCGCCGTAGCCGTTGAGGTACTTGCCGAGCATCGACGTCTGGTAGCCCACCGACTGCAGCGCCACCGCGTACGTCTTGTGGTCCAGACCCTCGGTCTGAAATTTCGCGAAACCGCCGTCCGGTGCCATGTTGGTCGTGACCTTGGTGTCGTGCGGGAAGAGCCCGGTGAAGATCGTCGATCGCGAGGGACAGCACAGCGAGTCGGCGACGAAATAGTGGTTGAACGTCTCGCCCTGCTTCTCCAATGCCGTGATGTGCGGCGCGATCTGGGGCGTGAGCAGATTCCACGACAGGTCGTCGGTCAGGATGAAGACGATGTTCGGGTGAGCCGGTCCTGAGGTGGCAGACGTCGGCGGTCCCGACGGTTTCGCAGCCGTGGAGCTGTTGCTGCAGGCGGCGAGTAACACCGCGATCAGGATGATGGCGAGAAGGCCTGATCGGGTCGCAGGCGCAGGGCGACGCATCCCCCGAGTTTGAACGATGAACTCAAGGGACGCGTCGGCCGGACTCCACGAGCTTGGCCAGCTTCTGGCTTGCCATCCGGAAGCCCGTCTCGTTGTCGGCGACGGGAACGACGTCGGGGACTGCCTCTTGCAGCAGCACCACATCGGTGCCGCCGTCGGCATCAGCAAGAGTGGCGTCGAATTCGTGAATGTGCGTGCTCATCCCGTCGGGCACTCGCCAACGAGCAATGGCGGCTGCGTCCGTTAGCGCCCGATAAACGGCTTCCCGCGGTGCTTTGATGTGCACCGCGACCTTTGTCGAATACGCGCGCCCAACGTATCCCCAAAGCTATTGCCCGCCCATGGAGCTGATGCCAAGGTGTGTCCCGATGAGCCCGGGTGTCATCGGAAGGAACGGTCCGACGAAGGGAGTCCCATTGCTTTTCCTCACTGCCTACCAACTCCGTCCAGGCTTGACCAAGGCGGACACCGCAGCCCTCATGACCGTGTTCGGAGAACGCGGCCCGGAGGAGGGCGAGGTCGCCCACTACGTCAAGGCCGACGCCACCGGCGGTTTGGTCCTGATCGAGCAGGACGACCCCGTCAAGGTGTACGAGTCGGCCCTTGCTTACAGCGAATGGCTCGAGTTCGAGGTGACGCCGCTGCTGAAGATCGATGACGCCGTGGGGCCGATCGCCGCCTATCTCGGCTGACGCTGCTGGGGCGTCCTAGGCTCGGGCGATGAGTCCTCGGCCGAGCCGCCGGGCAACGGTGGCTGATGTCCACTCGCTGGCGCAGGCGATGCCGCATGTCACCGTCTACCCCGGCACCGAGGACAGGCCCGTCTACCAGGTCGGCGGAAAGTCGTTCATTTTCTTCAGGAATCCACGTCCTGATGCCTTCGACCCGGACACCGGGGAGCGGTATCCGGACGTCATCGTCTTCTGGGTGCCGTCGGAGGCGGACAAGCAGGCGTTGGTGACCGACGAGAGCTCACCGTTCTTCACCACCCCGCACTTCAACGGCCACCTCTCGGTGCTGCTGCGCGCGTCACAACTGCGTCAGCTGACCCGGGACGAGCTCGCCGAGGTCGTTCAGGACGCCTGGCTCTCCCGGGCCTCGCCCCGCCGCGCCAAAGTGTGGCTCGAGGCCCACGGCCTGACCTGAGCCGGCCGGATCAGCCCGCGCTTCCCGGTGCGCTCTCCAGGATCACGGTCTTGGTCTCCAGGTAAGGGAGCAACCCTTCGCGGCCACCCTCGCGGCCCATGCCGGACTGCTTGAACCCGCCGAAGGCGATGCCGAAGTCGGTGCGGAAGCTGTTGTGCCCGACGGTGCCGGAACGCAGCTGGCCGGCGACCTGACGAGCCCGGTCGACATCAGCGGTGAACACCGAGGCGTTCAGGCCGTAGATGGTGTCGTTGGCGATCCGCACCGCCTGCTTCTCGTCGTCCGCGGGGATGACGCTCAGCACCGGGCCGAAGATCTCCTCGCGGGCAATGGTCGAGGAGTTGCTGACGTTGGAGAAGACGGTCGGCTCGATGTAGTAGCCGCGCTCGAGGTGCTTGGGACGCCCGCCGCCGGTGACGAGCTTGGCGCCCTCGTCGACGCCCTGGGCGATGAAGCCCTCGACCCGGTCACGCTGGCGGGACATGGCAAGCGGGCCCATCTGCGTCTCGGGGTCGAACGGGTCGCCGACCTTCACCTGGGAGAACATGCCGGCCAGGGTTTCGACGAATTCGTCGTGCCGGTTGCGGCTGACGACGAGCCGGGTCAGGGACGAGCAGACCTGGCCTGAAAGGAAGCATTCGGCGCCGGCAATCGTCATCGCCGCCTGCGTGAGGTCGGCGTCGTCGAGGATGACCGCTGCCGACTTGCCGCCGAGTTCGAGCGTGTAGCGGGCGATCCGCTCGCCGCAGATCGACGCGATGCGCCGACCGGCCGCGGTGGATCCGGTGAAGGCGATCTTGTCGACGCGGGGGTCACGCACCAGCAGTTCAGATACCTCGCGATCGGCCGTCAGCACATTGAAGACGCCCGGCGGGAGGCCCGCAGCTTCGGCGGCTTCGGCCAGCACATAGGCCGAACCCGGCGCTTCCGGAGACGCCTTCAGGATGACGGTGCAGCCGGCCAGGAACGCCGGAGCGATCTTGTAGATGGCAAGGGAGAGCGGCGCGTTCCACGGGATGATGGCGCCGACGACGCCGACCGGCTCGCGTACCAGGAGGCCGTAGCCGCCGCCGCTCGACGGGTCGGCCGGCTCCTCGAAGGCGAACGTGTCAGCCATGCCCGCGTAGTAGTCGATGGCCATCGAGGCGCCGAAGCTGGCCGGGCCGGCCACCTTCGCGAGCACTCCCGACTCGCGCGGCCACAGGTCGGCGAGGACCTCGACGCGCGCCTGCAATTCCTTCGACAGCGCACGCATGTAACCGGCGCGCTCGGCGTGGCTCATCCGGGGCCACGGGCCCTCGTCGAACGCCTGCTTCGCGGCCGCGATCGCCCGGTCCATGTCGGCGGCCTGGGCCTCCGCGATGCTGAAGTAGAGCTCCTCGCTGGCCGAGTCGATCACGTCGATCATCGAGTTCGACGAGGGCTGCACCCATTCCCCGCCGATGAAGAAGCGGTCGGCATTCTGCAGCGGCGAGCGAGTCTCGTTTGCCAGGGTCATCGTTGCTCCCATCGTGGCGCCAAGCCCTCGACGCGGACCACCCACAGCGAGGTCCTACGCATAATGGCACCCGGCCCTGAACGTGTCGCGGGCCGGGCCTGTGCCTACGCCATGCCCTAGAACGTCTTCGGGTAGTACTCACCCTCGTCGAGCAGCGCGACGTCGGAGAAGAAGTCCGACGTGAAAGGCCAATCACCCTCCTCGCCCTCGACCGGCGCCTGCGCGAAGCGGCCGAAGTCGCCGCCGACGCGCTCGTTGCCGACGAGCGACCACGCCTGCCGCTTGTAGGTCCAATTGGCCGGCTGCAGCCGATGGGATTCGTTGAAATGGGCAATGGCCCGGTCACGCCTTCCGGCTCGCCACAGATGGTTGGCAAGCTCGAAGTGCGCCGCTCCCTCCGACATGCCCGGCGAGCGCTCCTGCGAGCGCGCTACCACCTGCTCCGGGGTGAGGGCGTACACGCTCTCTGGCCCCTTGGCCACCCAGTCGCGTATCGCGTCGGGATAGGCCCGGCGGTCCTGTCCCGCGGCGATGCCGGCGAGGCCACGGCTTGCCTTCGGTGCCTGCGGGGCGGTCTGGGCGCGGCCGAGCTTGGGGATCGAGCTGAGCATGTTGCGCGGCATCTCGTGCTGCCCACCGGGCCAGCCCGGCTCCGCCGGACGCACGATGATCCCGGCCTCGTCGATCCAGACGACGTTGGGAATGTTGACGACGCCGAAGAGCGCGTCCATCCGGTGCGTCGGGTCGAGCAGCGAGGGATGCTCCGGGTGAGCCGCTTCGATGTAGGGCCGCGACGCCGCTGAGTCGGAATCGGCATCGCTCAGTTCCAGCGAGACAGAGACGACCTCGAGGCCGGCGGGGTGAAGCTCACTGCGCAGCGCCTGCCACCCGGGCAGGTCGAAGGCGCAGCCTCAATAAGGTGCCCAGGCGACGAGGACCACCTTCTGGCCGCGTAGCGAGGAGAGCCGGAATTCCTGGCCCTCGAGGTCGTCGAGCACCAGCTCCGGCGCCTCGGCGCTCACCAGCGCGCGGCCACCCAGCGACTCCGGTCCGATCGCCCACAGCCCGGCCTCGCGGTCAGCCACCACGGCCATCCCCAACCGGTCGGCCGTCGCCATCAGATCGAACTCGCCGGCAGTCTCCAGCGGCACGCAAACGTCGGCCTTGCAGGCACCCTGGGGTTTGATCTCCCACCCGGTGGCGGCGGCGAATTCCTGCGGATCGACCTGCAGCGAATGGGTGATCACCAGATAACAGTAACGTCAGTTGCTGCCCCGCACATCAGCAGCGTGCAGCAACGAGCGTGCATGGAACGACAGGAGCAAGACGTGACCACGTTGGACGGCAAAGTCGCCATCGTCACCGGAGCAGGCCGCGGCATCGGACGCGAGGAAGCACTCGCCCTCGCGGCGGAAGGAGCCCGGGTCGTCGTCAACGATCTCGGCGGAGACCGCCGCGGGGTCGGCAACGACAACACCCCGGCCCAGGAGACCGTCCAGCTCATCAAGGATGCTGGCGGCGAAGCGGTCGTCAACGGTGACGACGTCGCCACCTGGGACGGTGCGCAGAATCTGGTGACGCAGGCGATCGAGGCGTTCGGACGGCTCGACGTGCTCGTGAACAATGCCGGGATCCTGCGTGACGCGATGAGCTTCAACACCACCGAGGACGACTGGGACGCCGTCATCCGCGTCCACCTGAAGGGCCACTTCGCGCCGACGAAATTCGCCTCCGCCTACTGGCGTGAGCAGAGCAAGGCCGGCAATGGCGTCTCGGCCGCCATCATCAACACCAGCAGCGACAGCGGATTGTTCAGCAATGCGGGCCAGTCGGCGTACGACGCGGCCAAGGCGGGGATCGCGTCGCTCACGCTCTGCCTGGCACGCGAACTCGAGCGCTACGGCGTGCGGGTGAATGCGATCGCCCCCCGCGCGCGCACCCGGCTCACCGCGACGGTCGGCGTCACCGAGACCCCTGACGGCGATGTGTTCGACGCGTTGTCTCCCGCCAATGTCGCGCCCGTCGTCGCGTGGCTCGCGGGGCCCGGTGCCGCCGGCGTCAATGGTCAGGTGTTCGCCGTCGGCGGGGGCACGGTCGTCTGGCTTTCGGGCTGGCACCAGACCGGCATTCTGCAGCAGGACAAGCAATGGACGGTCGACGACCTGGCTGCCCAGCAGGAGCAATTGTTCGGTGGAGGCAATAGCGGAACCCCGGCGATGATGATTCCTGGAATGAACTTCGGCTAGCCGCAAATCCGGCCTGCGGGCCCGAAAGCGCCTGCTGCATCAGCGGTTTCGGGTCGCAGGTTTTGATTCCGAAATAACGGGCCATATCCCCTTCGGGCTCAAAGCGGGCCTTTCGGGAGCGGGGTCCGCGTGCGAAAGATCGTTGCGGTAGTTGTCGCCGGACTGGCGCTGACGGCGTGTGGTTCCTCCTCCTCGTCCGCGCCCAGCCGGGTCCAGGCAGCCAGCGCTGCGGGCTCGTCGGCGCCTCCGTCGGTGGGGCCGACGAATCCGACCCAATCCCCCGCGCCGCAGCCCGCCTCCGTCGATCTGCAGGTGATCAAACGCAACGGCGCCGCCCTCGTCATCGCGCCGATCGTCATCAATGGCAAGACCTACGCGTTCGTTGTCGACACCGGTGCCACGGCCACCCTCATCGACTCCTCCTACGCGAAGGTGCTGGGGTTGAAGAAGACCAAGCAGGCGCCGATCCCGGTCATGGGGGTCACCGGCTCCGGCAGTGCCTACCTCGCGACCATCAGCCATTGGAAGATCGGTCGCGCCGCGATTCCGACGTCCACAGTCACCGTCAGCACCATCCATCTCGGAGTCGGGATCGTCGGCCTGCTCGGCTCCGACGTGCTCTCGACCTTCGGCAAGGTGACCATCGACTACAACGCGCAGAAGGCCTCGCTCGGTTAGCCGCCGTTTGGAACAAGCTTGTTAACTGCGGCCCAACTGCATTGAATGAATCTGCCCAGGGGCGACGCTGGAGGTATGAGCGACGAGCTCCCCTGGCGGCAGCAAGCGTATGAGCGGGTCGAACGCGCACTCACCCTGCCGCTGCTCATCCTGTCGATCGCCATGATCCCCATCCTCATCCTGCCGATCGTGGCCCATCTGTCGCCGGACTGGCAGACCACCCTGGATGATCTCGACCTCATGATCTGGGCCGCGTTCGCCCTCGAGTACGTCACCATGCTCAGCCTGTCGATGAACCGCTGGCGCTACGTCCGAACCCACGTTCTGGACCTGCTGCTGGTGGCGCTTCCGCTGTTGCGACCGCTGCGGCTGCTGCGCAGCGTCCGGGCACTCAGGCTGCTACGGCTGGCCCGCCTCGCCACGGTGGCGACGAACGGCATCAGGCTGTCGCGGCACAAGTTGGCGAGCCGTGGACCCACGTACGCGCTCGGCGTCGCCATCGTGCTGACGCTGGCTTCAGCGGCGATCGTCGAAGATGCCGAACGCGGCCGCGGAAACATCAAGACCTTCGGTGATGCGGTCTGGTGGTCGCTGACAACCGTCACGACCGTCGGCTACGGCGACCATTATCCGGTGACGACGCTCGGCCGGGTCGTGGCCGTGGCGCTCATGCTCATCGGCGTCGCGGTGCTGGGAATCATCACTGCCGCCCTGGCCGCCTGGCTGGTCAAGGTCGGCAACGAAGAGCGTCCGGAAGCCACCGAGCACGAGCAGGTTCTCGGGCGTATCGCCGAGCTCGAGAGCTTGGTCCTGCAACTGCGAGCTGATCTGCTGAGCGACCGCGAAGCGCCCGAGACCATCCGAGTGCCCGAGCGTGCCGACGCGCCGTCCTTGAACGGCTCACCTCACGAGGTCGGTTCCGCGTCAGCTTGACGTCTTGGTCACCGAGGCGTCGAAGATCTGGGTGATCGTCCGGTCGAGCTCCTCGTTGAACTCGGTGTCGGTCTGCTCATCCGACAGGCCCTGCAGCAAGGCACGGGAGAAGCTGGCAATCATGCTCGCGTCGTTGGCGAGCAGCCGGCAGGCCTCGTCGCGGCTGTAACCGCCGGACAGAGCGAGCACGCGCAGCACTCGCGGGTCGGCGGCGAGACTCGCGTACAACCCTGACTGGCTGGGCAGCGTCAGCTTCAGCATGATCGCCGCGTCGGCCGGTAACGCGTCGATGTGGCTCTGCAACGCGTCGAGCAGGAGCGACTCGGCTTCGTCCTTGTGGGGGCTCTTGATGCTCACCTCCGGCTCGAGGATGGGCACCAGACCGGCTGCCGAGATCTGGGCGCCGACCTCGAACTGCTGGTCGACGATCGCGCTGATGCCTCCCTTGTCGGCGTCCTTGATGACCGAACGCATCTTGGTGCCGAAGATGCGGTGGCGATTGGCCCGCTCCAGCAGCTCATCGAGAGTCGGCATCGGCTTCATCAGCTGCACCCCGGAGGCCTCGTCCGCCAGGCCCTTGTCGACCTTCAGGAACGGGACGATCTGCTTCTGCTCCCAGAGGTACTGCGCTGTCGAGACGCCCTTGATGTCGCGTTCCATCGTCTGCTCGAAGAGGATCGCGCCTATGACACGCGAGCCGTCGAACGCGGGGCTGGTGATGACCCTGGTGCGCATCGCGTGTACCAGGTCGTACATCTCGGCGTCGGAGCTGTAGCGGCTCTCGGCGACGCCGTAGTCGGCAAGGGCTTTGGGCGTGCTGCCGCCGCTCTGGTCGAGGGCCGCGAAGAAGCCGTGGCCGGAGCTGACGATCTCACGTTGTGTCGTGTCCACGGCGACATTCTGACAGCACCCGCCGGCGTATCGCAGGGGCCTGCGGAATCAACCGCCCAGATCGGTCAGTACAGCACGGCCGAGGTAGCGGCTTTCGGCGAGCTCGTCGAAGATGGTGCCGAGTTCGGAGAGCGCCCCGACCCGCGAGACATGACTGGCGACGCGCCCGGCTGCGGCGAGGTCGATGAGCTCGCGCATGTCCTGCACGGTGCCGACGGCCGAATAGATGATCGTCGCGTCCTTCATGAAGAGCTGGAACGGGTTGAACTCCAGGTTGCCTTCGCTGGCAGCCGGAAGGCCGACCGCGACGAACAACCCGCGGGGGCCGAGCAGGTCGAAGCCGAGGCGGAAGCCGGCCATCTTCGCCGAGAAGATCAGGCTGGCGTCTACCCCGCCGCATTCCTCGCGCACGATGTCGGCGGCCTTCGGGTCGGTGGCATCGACCGTCATGTCGGCGCCGAGCGATTTCACGAAGTCGAGCCGCTGCGCGCCCACATCGACCCCGATCACCTGATAGCCAAAGGCTTTCGTGAGTTGAACGGCGTAGTGGCCGAGGCCGCCGGCAGCGCCGACGACGGCGACCGGCCGCCCTGGCCGCACCCCGTGGTCGAGCAGTTTCTTCACCGCGCCGTACGCGGTGAGCCCGCCGCACGCGAGCGGGGCTTCGTGGTCATCGAGGCTGTCGGGGATCGCCACCAGCGAACGCGCCCATACGCAGAAGTACTCGGCGAACGTCCCGATGATGCCCTTGGACTCCCGGCAATGACGGGGCTGCCCGGAGAGGCAGAACCGGCAGGCGCCGCACCAGTAGCCGCCGCCGCTGCCACCGAGCCCGAGGATCACCCGATCACCGACCTGAACGAAATGGTCGGCGCCGGGCCCGAGCGCTTCGACGATGCCGATCGCCTCATGGCCAAGGTTGAGATTCGCTGAGACGCCCAGCCATTCGCCGCGGGCGAGATGCAGGTCGGAGTGGCAGACGCCGGCCGCCGTGATGCGGATCAACGCATCGCCCTCGCCGGGCACCGGCATCGGGAGATCGCGAATGTGCAGGACGCCGTCCTCAACGCGGGCTGCCTTCATTGCTCACATCCACTCCTCGGCCGCCCGGTCAGCGGCGGTGAATCCGTGGGACGGCGAGCAGACTAGCGCCGGCCGCGATTCGCTACCGCGCGGTGCGGCGGGACGCGCGCTCGCGCGGTCGGCGCGGCTCGGCACGCGGCTGCAACAGATCGCGCACCGCTTCGCGTACGAGATCGGCGACCTCCGTCGTGTCGGCATCGCCGAAAGCCTCGCCGGCACCCATCAGGGCACCGATGACGGCACCGAATGAGCACGCCATCCGGACCCGCTGAGCCAGCGGCAGCGACGAATCCGCGAGAAACCGGCGAAGCATCTCTTCGAGGTCCTCGTGCTCGGCGTCGTGATGCTCGCTGTGGTTCAGCTCCTCGAACGCGTTGTGGTTGCGCTGGTGCAGCAGGAAAAGGTCACGGTTGGCGACGATCTGGTCGATGAACTGATCGAGCAGCTCCAGCCACGCCTCGCCGCGGTCGGCGGAAGCGTCGAGGTTTCCCAGCCGATCCAGCACGTCGCGACCCAGCGCATGCAGCCGCAGGTGCAGCTGCAGGAGGATGTCTTCCTTGCGCTCGAAGTGGTAGTACAGCGCCGCCTTCGTGACCTGCAGCCGCTCGGCGATCTCACGCAGCGAGGTCTTGTCATAGCCCTGCTCGTTGAACAGCTCGAGCGCGATGTCGAGGATCCGCTCTTTGGTGGAGCCGCGGGGTCGCCCCGCGCGGGCACGCTGCTCTCGCATAGTGCAGCAATCTTACTTGACAGCCGGTTAGTTAGGAACCATGGTGAACGAGTCCTAGCTTGCCGACCGGTAAGGAAACTCCCGGCGTGACGAACTCCCTGATGATCGAGGCCCACGGCCTCACCAAGAGCTACGGCTCCACTGTCGCTCTCGACGGGCTCGACCTCGAAGTGCCCACCGGTGCCATCCTCGGGGTCCTCGGGCCCAACGGCGCGGGCAAGAGCACCGCCGTTCGCATCCTGACCACGCTTTCCCATCCCGACAGCGGATCGGCGCGCGTCGCCGGTCACGACGTGGTGACCGAGACGGCGGCGGTGCAGCGCAGCATCGGCGTGACGGCGCAGGACGCCACCCTCGACGAGGTGCTCACGGGCGTGCAGAACCTCGTGATGATAGGGCGTTTGAGCGGCCTCAGCCGTTCAGCAGCGAAGACGAGGGCAGCCGAGCTGCTCGACCGTTTCGAGCTCGCAGACGCCGGCGGACGCATCCTGAAGACCTACTCCGGCGGCATGCGGCGGCGGCTCGATCTGGCCGCCGGCCTCGTCACGCGGCCGCCGGTGATCTTCCTCGATGAGCCGACCACCGGGCTGGATCCGACGAGCCGGGTGCGGATGTGGGGAGTGATCCGCGAGCTCGTGGCCGACGGGGCGACCCTGCTCCTGACCACCCAGTATCTGGATGAGGCCGACGAGCTTGCCGACCGCATCGTCGTGATCGACCATGGCCACGCCATCGCGCTCGGAACGGCCGCGGAGCTCAAGGCCCAGGTCGGCGGCGCCCGGCTCGAGGTGACGTTGAGCGAAGCCAATCCCGCTGCGGCATCGGCACTTTCGCCCTACGTCTCGGGTGAGGTGAACGTCAGCCACGACGGCCGGCGGCTGCGCGCACCCGTGCCGGGCGTGAGCGGATTGGCGACGACGGTGGTCCGCGCGCTCGACGGCGCCGGCGTGCTGGTCGATGACGTCGAGGTTCACCAGCCTTCCCTGGACGACGTGTTCTTCGCCCTCACCGGTCATCCCGTGGACGACCCCGATCAACCTGACGCCGACCGTCCCGAATCAGAGTTGGAGCCCGCACTGTCATGACCGCAGCCACCCTCGAACGCGTCGGGCCGATCGCTGGTCCACCCGGCCACACCGGCTTCCTGCGCCGCTTCAACGACGTCGCCGTGCTCACCGGTCGCAACCTCGTCCACATCGCCCGCGAGCCTTTGCAGCTGTCCGATGTGACGATCCAGCCGGTGCTGTTCACCCTGCTGTTCGTCTACGTCTTCGGCGCCGGCGTCTCCCTGCCGGGCGGCGGTAGCTACAAGAACTTCGCCATCGCCGGACTGCTCGCCCTGAACCTCACCACCTCCTCGATGGGCACAGCGGTCGGGCTGAGCACCGATCTCAACGGCGGCGTCATCGACCGGTTCCGCACCCTGCCGATGTGGCGTCCGGCCGTACTCGTCGGGCGGTCCCTTGCTGATCTGCTGACGGCGACGATCTGTGCCGCCATCGTCGCGGTGACGGGTCTGGCCATCGGCTGGCGGCCCTCCGGGAGCGTGCTGTCGACCATCGGCGGCTTCGCGGTTTTCCTGCTCTTCAGCTATGCCCTGTCGTGGGGCTGCGCGTGCCTGGGGATCGTGAGCAAGGGACCCGAGTCAGCTCAGGGCATCGGCCTGGTCATCCTCTTTCCCTTGGCCTTCGTCTCGAACTCGCTGGTTCCGACGCTTCACATGCCGCTGGTGCTGCGCACGATCGCCGACTGGAACCCGGTCAGCGCCGTGACGGCGGCCGCACGGCACCTGTTCCACAATCCGAACCCGTCAGCCACCAGCCACGCCTGGCCGATGCAGCATCCGGTGCTCGCATCAGTGATCTGGTCGGTCGTGCTGCTGGCCATCTTCGCACCGCTCGCCAGCCTGCTCTACCGGCGCCGTACGACGGACTGACGGTGGCCACCACGCAGATGCGCGGAAAGCGACTGCTCGATCGGCTCTTCATCCGCGCAGGAGTCAGTGAGATCGAGCAGGTAGCGTCGCGGATGAGGCGGATCCGGCTCACCGGCCCAGGCGTCGCGGAGCTGTCATGGACCCCGGGTCAGCAGGTACGCGTTCTGGTCAGCGAACTGTTCTCCTTCGAGACGGCCCGCCGCGCCTTTCGCGATGCGCTGCGCACCTACTCGGTCTGGGATCACGATCCGGGCTCCGCGAGCCTGGACCTGTGCGTGCTCGAACACGGCGACGGTCCCGGCGCCCGCTGGTCGAAAAGCCTTGCTGTCGGTGACGAAGTGGCCTTCCGCGAGCCGGAGGGCACGTTCGTCCTGCAGCCGTCCGATTATCACGTCTTCATCGGTGAAGAGACGGCAGCCGTGCCTTTCGGGGCGATGCTGCACACGCTCCCTGCGAGCGAACGAGTCTTCGGCGCCATCGAGGTCGACGCCGAAGCCGACCGGCTGACCCTCCCCCGCGGCGACGATCTCGCATGGTCCTACCGCCGCGGCCGCCCGGCAGATAGCTCGGCCACGCTGCTCACCGCTGCCCGGGCGCTGGAACTGCCCGGCAGCCCCGGCTTCCTGTACCTGGCCGGAGAGGCCAAGACCTGCGCCGCCATCCGTCGTCACT
This sequence comes from uncultured Actinomycetota bacterium, assembly GCA_963731205.1. Taxonomy (GTDB): domain Bacteria; phylum Actinomycetota; class Actinomycetes; order Frankiales; family Frankiaceae; genus DATAZK01. The sequence goes on from CAVSUJ010000002.1 coordinate 530,992, forward strand.
TCATCGACGAACGCGGCTGGCCGGCCAAGACGTCCATGCTCGTCAAGCCTTTCTGGACGCCCGGGAAGCGCGGCCTCGAATAGTCTCGACCGGTCCGTCTGCTACCGCTGCGGCACCCGCTTGCGGGCCAATTCTCTAGATGTATACCCTCCCCCGTGTGACGAACGGGCAGCCCTCCCTCACCGCGCCAGGCTCGTACTTCGAGATCGGCGACGAGGTCGTGCGCGGGACCGTGCTGCCGGTCTTCACGCAGCGCGCCCGCTCGCTTCGCCAATTGCTGGAAGACACCAGGCGCTTCAGCGAGCGCCTGTATCTCATCGAGGACGACACCCGCATCAGCTACGGCACCCACCTCGAACTCGTCGACGGGCTGGGCGCCGCGCTGCGCCTGGGCTACGGGATCAAGCCCGGCCAGCGGGTCGCCATCTTCGCCGCCAACCGCTGGGAGTGGGTGGTCGCGTTCTGGGCAATCGCCACCGCCGGCGCAATTCCCTGTGCCTACAACGGTTTCTGGACCCAGGACGAGTTCGCCCACGCGACCGCGCTCGTCGAGCCCTCGCTCATCATCGGTGACACCGATCGCCTGGCGCGGGTGGCCGAGGCGATCGGCGGTCGAAGCGTCCTCAATCTCGATGACGTCAGCGCACTGGCGGAATCGCATCGAGGTACGCCTGCCGATCCCGTCGCCGTCGCGGAGGACGACCCGGCGGTGCTCATCTTCACCAGCGGCACCACCGGCTACCCGAAGGCCGTGTCCACCTCACACCGCGGGGTCGTCGGTTTCGCCCAGCTCAGTGCCTACCAGGAGGCATTCGCCCGGGTGATGATGGGCGGCCCCGTCCCGCAGACGTTCGCCGACGTCCCGCCGTCGGACGACGTGATCCTGGTGACCTCCCCGCTCTTTCACACCTCGATGCTCTACGGCGTCTTCGTCCGCGCCATGCTGCGTGGGTCGGCCGCGGTGCTGCTGCCGGGACGCTTCGAGCCGGAGCGTGTACTGGCCGCCATCGACCGCGAGCACGTCACCAGCTGGCTCGCCCTCGGCAGTGCCGCAGCCCGGGTGTGCGCGCTCCCCGATCGCGACCGCTACGACACGAGCAGTCTGATGCACGTCGGCGTCGGCGGCGCACCGGTCAGTCCAGCCGTGCAGCAGGGCCTTCGTGAGACCTTCCCGCGCATCTCTGATCGGCTCAGCATGGGTTACGCCAGCACCGAGAGCGTCGCGACGGTCGCCTCCATCGGAGGTCCGGAGTTCAACGTCCATCCCACCTCCACCGGTCGTGCGACGGTCACCGTCGAGATCGAGCTGCGCGACCCGTCGGGCTCGCCCGTCCCCGATGGCGAGATGGGCGAGGTCCACGTCCGCAGCCCCTACGTGATGCTCGGGTACTGGAACGATCCGCCCGCTTCCGAAGCGGTCCTGAAGCCCGGCGGCTGGCTCGCCATGGGCGATGTGGGACGCCGGATCGACGGGCTGCTCTACATCGACAGCCGGGCGCGCGACCTGATCCTGGTCAACGCGGAAAACGTCTCACCCACCGAGGTCGAGTACCGCCTCGAAGCGCATCCGCACGTCACCGAGGCCGCGGTCTTCGCCGTCGATGATCCCCTCACCGGCGATGCGGTCTGCGCGGTCGTCGTGGCCGATGCATCAGCCGTGACGGCCGAAGACCTCACGGCGTGGTGCCGCGAAACCCTGGCCCACTACAAGGTGCCGACGCAATGGCATGTCGTCCAGGAGCCACTCCCCCGCACCGCCAGCGGCAAGCTCGTCAAGCGAGATATCCGCAAGACCTACTGCTAGCTTTGCGCGATGGTCGCAGCCACCCAGACCCTGGTGATCGGTGCCTCGGCGTCCGGTCTCGCCACCGCCGCCGAGCTCCGGCAGCGCGGCCTGGAGTTCGAGCTCATCGAAGCCGAACCCGTCGTCGCTGCCGCCTGGCGCCGCCACTACGACCGGCTGCATCTGCATACCCCCAAAGCGACCTCCGCGTTGCCGGGCCTGCCGATGCCCAAGAGCTGGCCGCGCTATCCCTCTCGCGATCAGGTGGTCTCCTACCTCGAGAGCTATCAGCAGCGCTTCTCCCTCGAGCCGCATTTCGGTGAACGCGTGCAGCGGGTCGAGCGGGTGGGCGACGCCTGGGAAACCACGACGGACAAAGGGGTTTGGCACTCGGAGAACGTCGTGATCGCGACCGGACGAACGAGGATTCCGGTGCGCCCGACATGGCCGGGCATGGACGAGTTCGGCGGCGACATCCTGCATTCGAGCGAGTTCCGCAACGGTGACGCGTGGAAGGGCCGGGCTGTCCTGGTGGTCGGCTTCGGCAATTCGGCGTGCGAGCAGGCGCTCGATCTGCTCGAACGCGGAGCCCAGGTTCATCTCGCCGTGCGCTCACCGGTCAACGTCGTACCTCGTGACATCTTCGGCGTGCTACCCATCCTTCAGGTCGGGATCGCGATGCGCCACCTCCCGCCGCGGGTCGCCGATGCCCTCGCTGCTCCCATGATCAAGCTGACGATCGGTGACATCACGAAGGCCGGCTTGCAAAAGCTGCCGTACGGACCCAACACCCAGATAGCGCGCGACAACCACGTGCCGTTGCTGGACATCGGCACCATGGAGCAGATCAAGCGGGGCAACATCACCGTGCACGGCGACATCGAGCGGTTCACCGCCGGCGGGGTGCGCTTCACCGACGGCTCAGAGCTCGACGTGGCAGCCGTCGTCCTGGCCACCGGATACCGCGCCGCCGTCGGCGATTTCCTGGTGGGCTGGGAAGCCGTGTGCGACGCCTCGGGAACTCCCATCACCTCCGGCGCGCCGACCGCTCTCGACGGCCTCTACTTCTGCGGGATGTACGTCTCGCCCGCCGGCATGCTGCGCGAGATCCGCCTTGAAGCAGTGAGGCTTTCGGCGCTCATCGAGAAGCGTTCCGTAGCCGCGCCTACATGAAGTTCTTCGTGTGCAACGCCGAGATCTCGGCCGCCTCATCGGCCGGGAAGCCGATGTGGGCGAGCCGGCGCCGGCGCCCCTCGTCCATCTGAGCTTGCAGCTGCTGGACCGCCAGCCAGCCCCGGTGGATCGCTGCGGGGGCCCAGGAGCCGGCGGCCAGGATGACCAGGGAGTCGAACACCTGCTGGTTCAGCCCGGCGGTGTTCAACAGCGCGGAGTGGCGACGCTCCACGGCTGCCCGCAGCCTCGCGAGCAGTCCCGGATCGGCAGCGGTGGAGTACGCGGTATGCGCGACGCCGAACGCGACATGGCGCGTCTCGTCGGCAAGGGCCAGCCGGCACACCTCGGCGGTGATCGGGTCCGGTGCATGTCGCTGCAGAAAGCGCAGCAGGTCAAGGAAACTCCCCTCCCCGAGCACCGAGAGCAGGAAGCCGGCGAGCGTGAAGTCGTGCTCCTGCAAGAGGGTGTCGAGTGACGCCCGACCGCCGGCACCGGATGTCCCCATCTCGCCGCCGCCGAGCAGCGCGCGGCGGGTGAAGACCTCGATGTGGCGCGCCTCGTCGGCGGTCTGGATCGCCAGCAATTGCAGCACTTCCCGAAAGTGCGGATGCACGCGCGCCAGCAGCTTCGCCGGGATGAGCAGCGCTGCCTGCTCGTTCTCGACGAGGTACGTCATCAGCTGCACGACCGCGGTCTCGATGTCCGGCGCCAGGTCGGTCGCCGCACCCCAGTCGACGGCAGTGGCGGGATCCCATTGCGAGGCGCAGGCAGCCGCGTACAGCCGCGGCGCCGCGTCGGCCCACACCAGCTCACGGTCGGCGATGTCACTGGTGATCGGCGGGCCGCCCTGCTCGACCAGTGCTCCCCGCGCCGCCAAACCCCAGCATGCATCGGCCTTCAGGTCGGGCGGACCCTTCGCCTGGCCCGCCCGCACCGCACCGGACCAGCGATCGCGTTCCGCCGTTCCTTTCACGACGACCATCCGGTCGGACACCTCGCTGAAGCGATGACCGCGCTGCCGGCACCACGCCGCGAGGTGAATGCCCAGCGCCGGGTGCCGGCCGCTCACCTCCAGCAGATCACCCGGTGCCAACGCCGCCAGCCCCCGCTCCAGCAGCAGGTGACCGCCGGCGTCGAGCCCGAGGTCGTCAAGGTCGGTAGTCGCCGGCACCGATACCGCCTGCGGCGTCGTAGAAACCCGTCGCGTCGACGGCTTCCTCGAGCTGCGCGTAACCCTCGAGCCGCGGCGGCCGCCACTCCTTCAGGCCCTCGAGGTCAAGCAGGACGCGCACCTCCGGATCGGCGTAGGACATCCCGAGCAGGAGCTCGGTGAAGCGGCCGAGCTCGGGCTGATCGGCGCCCGGCCCCGCCGTCATCGTGCAGTGGTCGTAAGCACCGGTGCGCGCCAGCACGTGGACATCGCCGGGTAGCACGCCTTCCTGGCCGAAGAGCAGCAGGTTGCTGTCGATCATGCAGGCGGCGTCGACGCTGCCCGCGGCGAGCGCACGCGCGGCGTCACGTTCCCCGCCGATGTGGTCGCCGTGAAGGCCGACACCGATGTCGAAGCGCCGCACCGTCACGTCATCCCCTGGCTGCAAGCCCCGATTACGAAGCAATTGCAGGGGAATCAGCGTCGCCTGCGGCGAATCGGCTGCGCCGGTCGCGATGGTCTTCCCGCGCAGCTCGTCCAAGGAGGACAGCCCGCTGTCGCCGCGGGTCACGATCACCGACGTCAGGTCGCAGTCGGTGTCGCGCATCGTGACCGGGACGAGCTCGATGCCGCGAGCCACAGCGAGCCGGCGGGCCCGCACCCACGCCAGCGGCGAGTTCCAGGCGACGTCGATGCGCGCATCGACGAGCTCCTCGACCTGACGCTCGTAGTTCGAATAGAGCACGAAATCGAAGTCCAGCTCGTGCCCGCGGAACCAGCGGCGAAAGCCCTCCCAGATGGTGACGACCTTCGGGTCGTACGCGACGGCACCCAAGAGGAGCGTCATGACGCCGCCTCGTCGAAGAGTGGGAGGCCGCACAGTGCGCGGCCGATGAAGTCGAGCAACGCCTCCGTCGTCGGCGCCATGACCCGGGCCGCGCGTGAGTCGCGGAAGCGGCGTTCGATCGCGGACTCCTTGCGATACGCGGATCCTCCGCCGGCTTTCAGGGCCAGATCCGCCGCTTCAGCCGCAGCCTCCCCGGCGGCCGCCTTGACCTCGAGGACCAGCAACTGCGCATCCCCCCGGCCCTGCTGGATGGCGGCGATGGTGTCATCGACGAGGGCGCGGGTGCGGTCTGTCGCGATCTGCAGCTGGGCCAGTTGCGCGCGAGGTGTCTGCTGCTGGGCGAGCGTCTGGCCGAGATGCTCCAGGCGCGTCTGCTGCAGATGCTGGGCCGTTTCCGCCGTCAACGCCTGCATGAGTCCGACGCTCGCTGACGCGTTCAGCACGAGGAAGAACGGCAGCACCACCGTGAGCGCCAGATCCAAGCCACCGCCGTCGGCGCCGAGCATCGCGGATTCAGGCACCGAGACCCCCGCGGCGGTCACCGGCGACGAGGCATTGCCGCGCAGTCCCAGACCATCGAACGGCGCCGGAACGTCGAGTCCTGGCGCGTCCGCCGGCACGAACCACAGCGTCATCGGCCCTTGCGCTGCAAGGGGTTTGCTCGACCAGACGTAGCTGTCGGCCTCACCCGCGGCCGTCACCCAGCTCTTGCGCGCGTCGAGGCGGACGTCGCCGCCCTCGTGCGTCGCCGTGCTCACCGGAGCCCAGAAGTGGCTACGCGAGCCGAACTCCGAGAAGGCCAAGGTGCTCAGATGCCGCCCGGCGGCGATCTCGGTGAGCACGGCGGAGCGTTCGGTGGCGACGAGCACCGCTGTGGCGCTGTAGTGCATCGTCACGATCATCGCGGTCGAGCTGCAGGCCGCGCCGATCTCCCGGACGACTGCCGCCGCTTCCGGGACGCTGCCACCGCCGCCGCCGAAGGCCTCCGGGACGGTCAGTCCGAGGATCCCGGCCTTTTGCAGCGCCTGGATCTGCCGGCGCGGAAAGGCGCCGGTTCGATCGACCTCAGCCGCGGCTGGGGCGATCACTTCTGAGATGACGTCGGCAAGGACGTCAAGGGTTGTCACGTCGTTCCTCCTGCTAGGTCTGTGCATCGACAAAGACCGCAGGAGCCGCCCGGCTAGCCGGTGACGTCGCCCCTGCGAAGGTGACCGCCCGACCGGACGGCGAGTGGGGGCGCTCAGCGATAGGCCGACATGGGCGTCCCCTCTCCGATGCTCCAGATGCGGCGGCCAAGCCCTCGAGTCACCGCATTCGAGGGCGACCACGCCCGAGTCAGCCTGATACTTCTACAGGCGGGCTCGTGGAACGCCGCCGCCCCCCGCGATGAGGAGGGTCGAGCCATGCCGCAAGAGGCTCGTCGGGGTCAGGCGCCGGTCGCTACTTGCGCGTCACCGGCAAGCTCTCGCGCCCGATCGATGTCGGCACCGCTGAGGTCGGCGAGATCTGGCTCTTCCTCGAACACCGCTTTCAGAGCGCTACGGATGGCGCTCTGCACTTCGGGCGCCGGGTCATCGATGGGCCCCTGCGGATAGGTGAGGGAAGCGATGAGGCGGATCACTTGCTCTGCCGCCGTCAGCCTCCCCCACAGGTAGTCCTCTTTTCGCCATTTCCGGTCGAAGAAACCACCGAAATGCCCGAGCCGCAGACCCTTCAGCTTGTGTCCGGCATCCAGCGTTTCGACGTCAGCGGGGCTGAACCGGCTCGTCTTGATCGGGCTCAACTGCGGGAGACCGGCGAGACTGGTGACGGGCAGCGTTTCGCGATCGTAGGACAGGAATTGTTCGATGCGACCGACAATCGTGTCGCAGGACGCACTCGGCCCAGCGGTAGCGGCCGCACCATCCCGGGAGCCGAACACCTGCTGGATCCGCTCGACGAGTGAGCTGGAGGACTCGATCGCCCGGCTCGCCTCGCAGGCCTGCTCGGTGATCTGCGACCACACGCTTCCGGGGAGGCCGGCGGGACGGATCCACGGCGTGAGTGGATCCTGCGGGGTGTTCGCCCAGGCGCTGGCCGGGAGCGCCGGCACCGCCACGAGCGCTGCCTCCAGCGCCGCAGCGAGCTCGTTCAGCGACGCATAGAGGAGCTGCTTCACCTGCGCCAGCTTCTTGCGGGTATCAAGGTCGGCTGCGCTTCTCAGCTGCTGGTTGACGGCCTGCATCGCGACCTGCCGGAGGCGTCGCGCGAACGCGAATTCGCAGCTGCTGAAGTCGTGGGCAGCGAGCTCCTCCTCGATGCCGATCATCGGGTTGGAGTCCTCGGGGAAGCGCAGCCGGCGACCGACGGCCCTGACGACGTCGCGGCGCTCGTCCAGCTCGCGAAGCGCTGTATACGTGGGATCCGCAGGCAGGTCGTCGCTAGCAGCCGAGGAGCGCTCGGCCGCCTTGTCATCGAGCAGGCTCAGCAGCTTTCCCACCGTCTGGATGGAGACGTTGAGGTTCTGCAGGCGCTGCAGATCAGCCAGCATCGACGTGCTCCGGGGGATGGAAATCAGCGCGTGATACAGCGTCCCGACGATGCCCGTTCGCGGAGCCCATTTCTCATGCCCGGCTCTGGCCGAGGCCGTCGGCGGATCGTCGGCCGGGACCGGTTGGACATAGACGATGTGGCGGGTGACCTGGGTCGCGGACTCCTTGGCAGCGATCGACTTGATGACCACGTCGAAGGGGGTGTTGTCCAGCACCCCACCGTCGATGAATTCGCGTGGCATCGGGTCAGCGGCGGCGGCCCGGTAGGCCGGGAAGCCGGCGTCCTTGAAGGCAGTGCCGAACTCGTCCGGATCGAGGGACGCGCGCTTCGCCAGTTGCTCGGCGAACAACCTGATGCTCACCGGAGGAAACGCTCCCGGAAAGCTCGAGGTGGCCCGCGCGGCGAAGGTGAGCCGCGCATTGACATCGGTGCCCGTCGCGAGGCGAAGACCGCCCTCGGGCGAAGGATCTGAGTCGCTCCGATGCAGGAAGCTGAAGACCTGCCGGAAGGTGGTGTCGGGCGGCAGGAATCCGGTATCAGGATCAACGATGTCGCGCCGGTAGCCCGTCATGTCCGTCGTGGTCACCAGCAGTTCAAGGGTCTCCCCCATGGGCACCAGCGGCAACGCCGGAGACAGCGGCTTGCCATCCATGTCCGACAACGCAGCGAAAATCCAGCGCACCATGTTGCTGCCGTGAAGCGGGGAATGATTGGTGACGACGTCCAGCAAGCCGTTGCCCGCGGCGAGTATCGGGTCCAGTGCCTTGCCGAGCGCGCCCCAGACCCGCTTCGCCCATCCGGGCAGCTGCTGGCCGCTGGTATCCGGAAGGATCAGGCGGCCGATGTCTCCCTCGTCGAACCAGACCAGTTTCAACGGATCGATGCTCAGGTCGGTCGCCAAAGCCTTCGCGAGGACGACTCCGTTGATCCCGCCTGCCGACGTCCCGGCTATCAGATCTATCGATACCGAGATGGGTGCGTTGTCCTTCGAGGCCGTCGCCAGGAAGTCGTAATAGACGCCTTCGACCCCCTCCGGCCGAGGCCTGCCGGCATCGCGAGCCGCAGAGGCGCGCGCAAGATTGTGCAGCTCCTTGGTGACGCCGTACATGTAGATGGCGAGGGAGACGCCGCCATTGAGCACCAGCGCGAGCCGCAGCTGGTGCGATTGCCCGGGGATTTGCCGGACGCTCGCGTCCATCAGCGCCCGACGGTGCCGGCGTCGACCTTCAGTTGCACACCGGTGACGTACTTGGAGTCGTCGCTGGCGAGGTAGGCCACCGTCGCGGAAATGTCCTCAGGCTCGACGAAGTCGACGGGCAAGGTGTTCATGAAGACCGGCCCGATCGTCGAGGCCCGCTCGTTGATCAGCTCCATCAGCCCGGGTGCGTCGCCCATGTCGGTACGAACTCCGCAGGGATGGACGCTGTTGGCGCGGATGCCGTAATCGCCGTACTCGATGGCGATCGCGTTGACGATCCCCACGACGCCGTGCTTGGCCGCCGTGTAGGAGAGCGTGAACGGCTGGCCCTTCAGGCCGGCCGACGAGCTGGTGACGATGATCGATCCGCCGGTGCCCTGCCGCAGCAGATGTGGCAGGGTCGCCTCGATGGTGTTGTAGACGCCGGTGAGGTTGACGTCGATGACGTCCTGCCATTGCGTCTCGGTGAGCTCGTGGGTCTTGGCCCAATTCAGGATGCCGGCATTGGCCACGACCACATCGATGTGGCCGAGTTCGCTCGCGCCGCGGTCGGCAAGCGCCCGCAGCCCGGCCTGATCGCGGACGTCGACCTGCTCGAAAACGACGCGCCGGCCGGTCGATTCGACGTCCTTCACCGTCTGCTCGAGATCCGCCGGGGTCGACGGGCGGATCATGCTGGTGCCGACCGGGCCGCAGATGTCACTGATGATGACGTCGGCTCCCTCGCTCGCCAGCCGCATGGCATGGGAGCGCCCCTGCCCGCGGGCGGCGCCGGTGATGAACGCGACCTTGCCGTCGAGACGTCCCATGACCTTCTCCTTCTACGGTTATGGCGCCGCCCGCCCGGAGCGAGGCCCGGGCGGGCGGCAAGGTGTTTTCGTTTCTGCTTACTGGTAGCTGTGCACCGTCGTGACGTTCTTCGGGTCACAGTTGTACACGCCGTTGTTCGGGTCGGTGACCTTCTGGTCGTAGACCCAGCCCGACGTCGTCAGCCGGATGTCGAGCCAGCACTGCGCGATGTTCGGATGTGTCGGGTCGAGATTGAGTGGCGCGTACAGCCCGCCGCCGGTCCACTTGGTCTCCGCGGCAGCCTTCTGCAGCACGCACGCCGAGGTCAGGTTGGAGCCGCACGCCGTGGCCTCCTTGGCCCACAGCGCCCAGGCGCTGAACGACGACGCCGTGAAGTCGGTGTACCGCGGCTTGGCGATGGCGGCGTTCTCGATGCTCTTCACCTGAGCGATGATCGGGAACTTGGTCGGGTCCATCTCGAACGCGAGGTGGCTGAAGCCCACGTAGGAAGTCGGGAAGGTGCCGAGCGCCTTGGCGGCCTGCACGTTGGCGTCCAGGTAGTACTGCACGCTGAACAGGACCCACTGAGGGTTGTAGCCGATGTTCTTCATGGCCTGGAACGGCGCGGTGATGTCCTGGCCGTTGATGGTGTCGAATCCGACGACGCCGGCGCCCTTGAGCTGCTCGACATACGGCCGGTAGTTGTCGACCTGCGGCGGCTGCTCCTGCAGCACCGGGACCTTGACGCCGTTGTTCTTCAGCGACTCCTCGATCCGCTTGCCCTGCGGGATCAGCGAGGCCAGCGTGCTCGATCCGATGCCGACGCCGTTCTTGCTGTCCGGATAGGCGGCGATCAGCAGGCGCAACGGCCCGTACGGGTACTGCGTGGGGTTCGACGGGTTGACAGACACCTGGTAGGGCGCCGTCGCGGCTTCCGGGGCGACGGTGTAGGCGTAGATGTCACCGAGCTTGCAGTCGACACGCGGCTTCACACCTGCGGAGTCGAAGGCGTTGCCGTTGCCGACGACCATGAAGTCCTTCTGGCAGGCGTTGGTGAAGGCCTGACCCACGTTGAAGAGTTTCGCGTCCCACTTGTCAACGATGATCTTGCGACCGTTGATGCCGCCGGCGGCGTTGCACCACTTGCTGAAGGCGTCGGCGGTGTCGAAGAACTCCTGCTCCAAACCAGGTGCGGCAGCCGCACCGGGGTCGGCGGTGGTTCCGATCCGGATCGTCGAGTCGGTGACGCCCTTGGCGGTGGCACCCGTGGCGGTACCCGGGCCGCAGATGCCCTTCAGGTCACCGAAGTCGCCCTTGCCGGCCGCGGCCGCTGAGGAGGCTGGGGCCGACGAGCCGCTGCTGCCGCCGCTGCTCGAGGGACTCGTTCCGCCGCCACCTCCTGACGACGAGCGTCCGCAGGCGGCGATCCCGAGGGACGCTGCTGCAAGGAGGGCGATCGCGGTACTGGCGCGGCGTGTATGCCGTGAATGCATCTGGTCTCCATGGACGTGAGGCACTGCGGTCAGGCGTACGCGAGTCCGCGAGCGTTACCCCGCTGGCTCGCGCGGAAACGTAACACGCATCACATTGGAGGAGTAATCGGGGTCACACCGGTCTCTTCGCTCGTGTCGCAGCGGGGTCAGCTCGACGTTGACGGGGCGTGCAACAACGCCACCGCAAGAGTGTTGAGCTCCCTGCCGAACTCCGTCAGATCCTCGCGTTCGGCAGGGGTATCGCGCTCCCAGGCGGCGAGGGCAGCGATGACGAAACGGGTCATCAGCGCTACGCGGCGCGACCGCTCGGAAGCTCGCAGGTGCGGCACGCTGTCGATGAGCTGACTCAGCAGATGCGTGAGCGGCGCAACAGAATCCGGTTGCGGGTTGTGGCGCCCGGCGACCGCCGAGTCCAGCTCGGGCTCGAACACGTTGAGCGGCGCACACGCGAGCCATTGCTCGTTGAAGCGCGCCCAGTAGCTCGGCTCATTGCGAGCCATCTCCGCAACGATCGGATCGACGTAGATCCGGACCAGGGTCGCCAACTCGACGGGCCCGCTGCGACGTGCGGCCAAGAGCAGTTCACGACGGCTTTGGTTGATGGCCACGGTGTGCCGCTCCCAGATGGCGTCGAGCAGTCCGTCCCACGATCCGAAGTGGTAGGCGATCGCCGAATTGTTCTTCTGCCCCGCGGCCCGGACGACCTCCGAGGCCGCGACGCCGCGAAAGCCGCGCTCGGCGACCAACCGTTCCGCCTGCGTCACCAAAGTCTGCTTGGCGGTTGACCCGGTCCCTCTACCCATGTATTAAGAAGCCCTTCTTAATTTCTATCTGGTGGGAGAACGTACATGGCGGTGCTGCGGACGGGCCGAACGCTTCGGATGCTAGGTGCGGGAGTTGCGGTGAGCGCCCTGCTCGGCGGGACCGCACTTGCGGCTGCCCCGGGACCGGCGCGGGCGCAAGGATCGGGACGAGGCGGACCGGCGCCCCGGCTGCACGCCGGCGAGCTGCTGACCTCGCAGAGCTTGTCCGGTACGCCCGCACTGCCGAGCGCGGCCTGGACCGACCTGATCACGTACGTCTCGGATGACGCACACGGCAAGCCGATCGTGGTGTCGGGAACGGTGTCCGTCCCGAAGGGAAGGGCACCGTCGGGCGGGTGGCCGGTCATCAGCTGGGCCCACGGCACAAGCGGCTACGCCGACATCTGCGCCCCGTCGAACGACACGGCGGACGGCCCGGACCACGACTACTTCGCCGTCATCGACCCGACCCTGGACGCTTGGGTCGCGCGCGGGTACGCGGTTGTCCAGACCGATTACGAGGGGCTGGGAACGCCCGGGGGCCACCCGTATCTCAATGGCGTCAGCGAATCCAACACCGTCGTGGACATCGTGCGTGCCGGGCGCGAGCTCGACGGGCGTATCGGCCGCAACTGGATTGCCATGGGCCACAGCCAGGGCGCCCAAGCCGCTCTGTTCGCCGCCCAGCTGGCCGGCAAGCGCGCGCCGGAGCTGCGCCTTCGGGGAGCGGTGCCGATCGCACCCGGTGGAAGCGGCATTGCTCAACTGGTGCCCTACATCGAGTCGGGTCAGCCCGGCGCCGAAGCAGCTGAGGCGTTCCTGCCGCTCATCCTGCTCGGAGCGCAGGCCGCCGATCCGGCGATCGATCCCGCTGCGCTGCTCAGCGATGCTGCCCTTCCCAGCCTCACCGCGGCGCGTACGGGATGCCTGGCCCAGCTTCGGGCAGTGACGCCCGTTCCGGGACCGACGGTGTTCCGCTCCGGCGCCGACGTCGGCCCGCTCACCGCCTACCTGGCGCAGCAGGACCCGAACACGACCGATCCCAAGGTCCCGACGCTCATCGCGCAGGGAACCGCCGACACCCTCGTCGCGAAACCGGCGACGGACGCCCTCGTGGCGAACCTGTGCAGCAAGGGTGCCCGGATCGACTACAAGGTCTATGCCGGCCAGGACCACCGGGGCAGCGTGGGCGCTTCACTGGCGGACGCGGAGCAGTTCGTCGACACCGTCATGGCTGGGAGGACGCCGCCGACGACCTGCTGATCTCTTTCGATGCCGAAAGGTCGTCCGCCGGCGTGCGGGTCTTGCTCAGTCGCGGGGCCCGCACGCCGGCGATGACGGCGACGGCGAGCGCACCGATGATGACGCCCAAGCTGAGCAGCGAGGGGATCTCGGGGATCGACGGGCTGATCGTCTTGTGTCCGGCCTGCAGGAAGAGCTTCCCACCGATGAAGGCCAGGATGAACGCGAGCGCCTTGCTCAGATGGTGGAAGCGCTCGAGCATTCCGGACAGCAAGAAGTACAGCGCTCGCAGGCCCAGGATTGCGAACGCGTTCGACGAGTAGACGATGAAGGCGTCGTCGCTGACAGCCAGGACGGCAGGAACACTGTCCACCGCAAAGACCAGGTCGGCCGCTTCGATGGCGGCGACCACCGCGAGCAGCGGGGTGCCGATTCGCCTGCCGGCGTCTTTGACGAAGAACCTCGTGCCCCGATACTCGTCGGCGATCGGAATCACCTTGCGCAGCAGGCGAACCGAGAGACTCCTGCCCGGATCGACGGAGTCGTCCTCACCTCGCAGGAGCTTGATCGCGCTCCACACGAGGATCGCGCCGAAGACGAAGAGCACTGCAGTGAAGCGGTTGACGATCGTGACGCCGGCGGCCAGGAAGACACCCCGGAAGACGAGTGCGCCGAGCACTCCGAAGAACAGCACCCGGTGCTGGAAGGCCCGCGGCACCTTGAAGTAGGCGAAGATCAGCGCGAAGACGAACAGGTTGTCGACGGACAGGCTCTTCTCCAGCAACCAGGCGGTGGTGAAGTCGACCCCCGCATGACCGCCGAGCGTCAGGCCCAGCACGAGCGCGAAGACGAGCGAGACCCCGACCCACACGCCGCTCCACAGCGCAGCCTCGCGGAAACCGATGACGTGTGCGCCGCGGTGCGCGAGCACGTCGAGCGCGAGCATCACCGCGACGACGGAGGCGAACGCGAACCAGGCCCACAGGGGCACGCTCATGACCGGCACCGGACCTGATGGGCCGTCAGGAATGTGCGGATATGCATGGCGTAGCGACTCCTTCGATCACGCGGTTGAGGTCGTGATACCCAGGGTGCCTGTCGCCATATCGGCAGGGAAAGGGCAATCTCAGCCGAGATTGAACGAGTTGATTGCCGGACTTACGAAAGTTACCAAATCGATGTTTAAACGTGTCCAACCCGCGCCCTTGCGGTCGATGACGTGCCCTACTATGACCCGCACCACACTTCGGCCTCCGGGCGGCGTGCGGCTTCCATCCCCATCAGCTGACCGAAAGCACAGGGTGCTGCAGTGAGACGTGGCTTAGTACAGCGATCGACGCGGCTAGTCGCCGTGGCCGTCGCGACAACAACATTCGTGGCGCTCGCCGCCTGCGGACGCTCATCGTCATCGGGTGGTGGCAACACCAACGCGTCGAGCAGCGCGCCGTCTTCGGCCGCCACCTCGAGCGGTCCCGGTCCCGGCGACTTCGGGACGCTGAAGGGGATCTGCGGAAAGGGCAACGCGACCGGGGGCAGCGGCCGCGGCATCAGCGCGACCAGCATCAAGGTCGGGACGATGTCCGACACCGGGTCGTCGGTGGCACCGGGCCTCGGTCAGGAGTTCTTCGACGTGGGTACCGCCTTCGTCAAGTGGTGCAACGACGCCGGCGGCATCAACGGTCGCAAGATCCAGCTCACCGAGTACGACGCCAAGCTCTTCAACGTCGCCCAGCAGATGATCCAGGCCTGCCAGACCGAGTTCATGCTCGTCGGTAACGGCAACGGCCTCGATGACCCGGGTGCCGCACCGCGAGTGAAGTGTGGCCTCGGCCAGATCCCGGCCTACGTCGTCTCGCCTGCGGCGACGGCGGCAGGACTGCAGGTGCAGCCGACGCCCAACCCGGCCAACGAGTTCCAGGTCGGCCCGTTCCGGCTGCTGGCGCTGAAGTACCCGCAAACCCTCAAGACCGGTATCGCGGTCGGCAGCAGCAACACTGCTTCGCTGCGCGCCCAGGGCCTGCGCACCCGTGACGCGACGAAGGCCATCGGCTTCAAGGAGGCCGACTACTCCGAGCGTCCGCCGCTGGTGACGAACTGGCGTCCGTACATGGAGGAAGTCAAGACCTCCGGTGCCGGCGGATACATGAACGCCACCGGCAGCGCCCCGTACATCGCGCCGGAGCTGACCGCCATCAAGGACATCGGCCTGAAGCTGACCTGGATGCTGCTCGGCAACGCCTACTACGAGCCGGCGACCATCGCGGCCGTGAAGAGCGTGGGCACGACGTCGCCGCTCTACCAGTACTTCAGCCACCTGCCGTTCGAGATGGACAGCAACCCACTGGTGAAGCAGATCAAGAGCATCATGAGCGTCGTCCCGAAGGCCACGTACACGGACTTCACCGCGCTCGCGTTCAACGCCTGGACGCTGTGGGCCAAGTCGGCTACAGCGTGCGGAAACGACCTGACCCAGGCCTGCGTCCTGCAGAAGGCCGGGAGCGAAACGGCGTGGACCGCCGGCGGTCTGTTCCCGCCGCGCGACACCAACCCGAACAACAAGCACCAGACCACGTGCTACGTGATGATGGATGTGACGCCGAACGGGTTCGTCTACGACAAGGACGTGACCCAGCCCAACAACGGCATCTACAACTGTGACCCGAGGAACGTGGTGAAGCTGACCAACACCTACCAGAGCGGCACCTGATACTCCGGTAGCAAGAAAGAGCCCGGCTGGGTCGCGCACCTGCGACCCAGCCGGGCTTTTCTGCGACTAGCTACCCGAAGCGAAGTCGACGACGACCCGGCCGACGGTGCCCCGATCTTCCATACGCAGCAGGGCTTCCGGCAGCTTCCCGTAGTCATACGTCTCGGTGACCAACGGCCTGATCTGGCCGGCGCGCAACATCTCGACCAGCCGCTCGTGCACCTGCAGGCCCACCGAGTACGGGGTCATGTTGGTGCCGTACCCGATGGGCGGGCTCTCGCCGTACGCGAGCATCACACCCACGAGCGAGAAGCTCCCGAAGCACAGCTTGCGGCCGTTCACCATCGGAACTTCTTCGGCCTCGATGCCGCTGGCGAAGCCGATGATGAGGTGGCGGCCGCCGCGGCGCAGGCACTGCAGCGACTCCATCATCACCTCGCCGCCCACCCCGTCGAAGACCACGTCGACGCCCTGGCCCTCGGTCGCTTCGATGACCGCATCCTTGAACCCGTTGCGGTAGTTGACGGCGACGTCGGCCCCTTGCGCGCGGGCGAATTCAAGCTTGTCCTCCGAGCCTGCGGTGGCGATGACGCGAGCACCCGCGGCCTTCGCCAGCTGGACCGCTGCTGAGCCGACCCCGCCGGCTGCGGCGTGGACCAGCACCGTCTCACCGGCTTGGAGCTTGCCGCGCTCGTGCAGCCCGAGATAGGCGAGATGGAAAGGGAAGTAGAACGCAGCAGCGTTGGTGTCGTCGAGTTCCTCGGGAACGTCGAACGCCGAATCCGCCCGGCCGACGACGTACTCGGCATGGGCGCCGAAAGCCCCCGTCGCAATGCCCATGATGCGGTGGCCCAGGAGATGCTCGGCGCCGGCTCCGGCAGCCAGCACGGTGCCGACGAGCTCCATGCCCAGCGTGTACGGCAGGGGCGGGTTGATGGTGAGGTAGCGGCCGCGGCAGCCGTCGACCTCGTTGTAGTTCAGGACCGTTTTCGAGGTGCGGGCAAGGAACTCGCCGGGGCCCGGCACCGGCATCGGGAGCCGGGTGAGTTCGAGTGCCTCGACCGGCGAGCCGTACCGGACGACCTGCCATGCCTGCATGGTGTCGGGAGCGGTGTCGGGGAGGGTGTTCTGCGCAGTGGTCACGACCGGTCTCCTGCTCGAAACGTGGTTGCCAGCGGGCAGAACGGGATCCTGCCACCGGCGTCCGAGCGGGCCACGGGCGGCCCCTCCTGTCAGTTCGGGTACGGATCGGCGGGCACGACGTCGGCGCGGGAGGTCGACAGGTAGAGGTCGCTGCCCGTCGTGCCGTCCGCGTAGTTGTACGTCGTCTGCAGCACCCGTGACGTCGTCGGGCTTTCGAAGGTGGCGGCAGTGACCTCGGTGCTCGCGTCGTAACGGCTGATCTTCACGGCGGCGCGACCCTCGGCGTCGACGGCGTGCGGGTCGACCTGTACCCCTGACGTTCCCGCCAGCACCCTGAAAAGGGCCGAACGCAGCTGCGGGCCGACCATCGGATTCCACAGCATGTCGGTCGCCTGCTCGAAGACCTTGTCATCGGCGGTGTGGACGGGATCGGGATGCAGCTTCACCGGTTTGGGGCCGGTCGTTGGCAGGGGGCGCTCCTCGGCCAAGGCCTTCCGCTGGTCGTTGTCGAACTGCCCGATGAGGTAGTCGCGCAGCTGCTGCCGGCCGGTCGGGATGGCGTCGAACTGGGCCTCGGTCGGCGAGAAGTGCCGCGCAACCGCGAGACCGTTCGGGACGCCCGCGCCGTGCTGATAGGTCCAGACGTCGCCGGTGATCGCGTCGATCACACTGGTGCGCTGTGCCCGGTCCTGGATCTCGGACATGATCACGTACCGGCCGGACGGGGGCTCGACCTTGGCGGCCACCTCGCTGAGCCCGATGAGCGTGCGCTGGGCGGCCGTCAGGTGAATGGAATTGGTGCTCGGGCTCGCAGTCGCGGGGTCGAGCTGCGCCCTCCCGGGGCTCGAGCTGCCGTGCGGGTAGGTGGCGACGGCGACAGCCCCGACGGTGAGCCCGGTGAGGGCCAGCGAGGTGACGGCCCGGCGGGTCTGGCGGCGCCGATGCGCGGTGGCTATGGACGAACCGACATGGATCGGAGCGGACACGTCGTCGGTGGCGTTGTGCATCAGTTCGCGTACGTCGTCTTCCAGCAGCATTGGTGCGTCCTCAGATGGTCGGGGTGTGGTGGCAGAAGAGCTGGACCAGCTCGGGATGGCTGCGCAGGCGAGCCATCGCCCGGGAGGCGGTCGTCTTGACCGTGCCCGGTGAGATCTCGAGCAGCGCGGCCACGTCGGCCTCGCTGCGGTCCTCGAAATAGCGCAGGACGACGATGGTGCGCTGCTGCGCGGTCAACGTGTCCAGCGCGCGCAACAGCGGAGCACGCAACTCCACGGCTTCGTGGGAATCGCCGGCCTGGACATCGCCCCGATCGTGACCGTCGACCAGGTGCTCCTGACGTGGCCGCCGGGCCGTGCGCCGGTGCTCGTCGATGGCGAGGTTGTGCATCACCTTGCGGGAGAAGGCCATCGCGTTGTCGACCCTGCTCCAGCGCGAAGCAAGGCGCTGCAAGGTGTCCTGGTACAGATCCTCCGCTTCGGCCCGGTTGTTGGTCAGCAGTGTGGCGATCCGGAAGAGCGTGTCGCCGGCGTCGCCGACGAACGCCTCGAAGGCCTTCACCTGTTTGCGATCCACTCGCTGGGCTCCGTTCGTTCGCCGTCAATGGCTAGGACGCTGACGGGCCGGTTTCGGTTGACAGTTACGCTGCCTCGCGTGCCCCATGTGCCGCCTGCGCCTCCTGCACCGCTCGCGTCCGACCTCGACGTTGAAGCCCTTCGCCAGAAGTATCGCGAGGAGCGCGACCGCCGGCTGCGCTCCGACGGCATCGGGCAATACGTCGAGACCGCCGGGGCCTTCGCGCGGTTCGCCGACGACCCGTGGGCCGATCCCGAATTCACTCGCGAGCCGCTGACCGATGAGGTGGACGTCGCCATCGTCGGGGCAGGCTTCGGTGGCTTGCTGGCGGGAGCGCGGCTGCGTGAGCTCGGCGTCCAGGACATCCGGCTGATCGACAAGGGAGCCGACGTCGGCGGGACCTGGTACTGGAACCGCTATCCGGGAATCGCCTGTGACGTCGAGTCCTACGTCTACCTGCCCCTGCTGGAAGAGGTCGGCTACGTCCCGGTCGAGAAGTACAGCAAGGGCGGGGAGATCTTCGCGTACTGCCGCCGCATCGCCGAGCGCTTCGACCTGTATCGCAACGCCTGCTTGCAGACGGAGGTCACCGAGATCCGCTGGGATGCGGGCGATTCCCGCTGGGTGATCCGTACCAACCACGGCGATGCCATGCGGGCGCGCTTCGTCTGCCTGGCCAACGGTTTCCTGCAGAAGCCCAAACTTCCTGGCATTCCGGGAATCGAGTCCTTCCAGGGCCACGCGTTCCACACCAGTCGCTGGGATTTCGACTACACGGGCGGCGACTCGACCGGTGGCCTGGACAAGCTGGCGGACAAGCGCGTCGGCATCATCGGGACCGGCGCGACGGCAGTGCAGTCGGTCCCGCATCTGGCCCGAAGTGCCCAGCAGCTCTACGTTTTCCAGCGCACCCCGTCCTCCATCGACGTCCGCGGTAACCGGCCGACGGATCCGGAGTGGGCGGCAAGCCTGAGTCCGGGCTGGCACAGCAACCGTCGGGTGAACTTCCAGATCTTCACCGCCGGCGGCTTCGCCGAAGAGGACCTCGTCAACGACTCCTGGACCGACGTCATGCGCAAGCTGATCGGCGTGCGCGTGAGCAACCCCGAGGCGCTCAGCCCGCAGGAGCTGGCGGCCACTCTGGAGCTCGCCGACTTCGAGAAGATGGAATCGATCCGCGCGAGGATCGACTCCATCGTCCAGGACCCTTCGACGGCGGACGCACTGAAGCCGTGGTACCGGCAGTTCTGCAAGCGGCCCTGCTTTCACGACGAGTATCTGGAGGCCTTCAACCGGCCCAATGTCACCCTCGTCGACACACATGGCCGCGGGGTCAGCCGCGTCACCGAGCGCGGGGTGGTGGTCGACGACACCGAGTACGAGCTCGACTGCCTGATCTTTGCGACCGGCTTCGAAGTGGGCACCGACTACGAGCGGCGGGCGGGCTTCCAGTTGATCGGCCGTGACGGGCTCACCCTCACCGAGAAGTGGGCGGATGGCGTACGCACCCTGCACGGGGTGCACGTGAACGGCTTTCCCAATTGCATGGTGATGGGCATCCAGCAGTCCGGGTTCACGGTGAACTTCGTCTACGTATTCGACACCCAGGCACAGCACGTCGCGTGGGTGATCGCCGAAGCGCTCGGGCGTGGGGTCAAGGAGTTCGAAGCCGACGAGGCGGGCGAGCAGGGCTGGGTCGACACGATCCTGGCGCGCAGCGCGACGAGCGTCGACACCGCCAACAGCTGCACGCCCGGCTACTACAACAACGAGGGCAATCCTGACGCCCGCGCGAGACAGGGCGGCTTCTTCTTCGGAACCCCCACGGAATATGAGGAATTGCTGGCCGACTGGCGGTCGACCGCGGAGCTGGCCGGCCTCGAGATGCGCTTCAGCTAGCTGAGGCTGACCCACACCGGCGGCTCGTAGCAGCGGATCTGCGCGAGCGGCACCCAGCGCGGATCGTCCTCGAGACCGAGCGCCGTTCCGGGCTGCGCGAGCGCGCGGATGGCTTCTTCGAGTTCGACGCGGGCCAGGTTGGCGCCCAGGCAGAAATGGATGCCGGCGCCGAACGTCGTCGACTTCACGTCACCTCGTCGCACCTCGAAGCGGTCGGGATCGGGGTAACGCCGCGGGTCACGGCAGGCAGCGGTAAGGCAAAGGACCACGGGTTCGCCCTTGCCGATGCGTAGCCCCGCGAGGTCGATCTCCTCGCTCGCGAGCCGCGCCGTGCCGAACGTGATCGGCTCGTAGCGCAGCACTTCGTCGGCGGCACGGGGAATCAGGCTCGGATCAGCGGCGACCGCGGCGAGCTGCTCAGGATGGCGGGCGAAGAGCACCGCCATGGCTGCCAGGGCGCCGCGCGTGGTGTCGTGCCCGGCGAACATCAGGTTCTCGGTGAGTGCGACCATCTCGTCGGTGCTCAGCCGATCGCCGGCCTCCTCGACCTGGATCAGCGCCGAGAGCAGATCCTCTCCGGGAGCCCGCCGGCGTTCGGAGATGAGTCCCTTCACGTATCCGTCGAGCTGAGCGAGCGCGTCTTCGATCTGGCGATGGATGAGCGGATCACGTATCGCGCTGAAGGCGAGACCGAGCTGCTTGGTCCAGACGCCGAACGTGGCGCGGTCGGCCTCGGGGATGTCGAGCAGGTCGGAGATCACCGCCAGCGGAAGCCGATGGCCGAAATCGCCTTGCGCGTCGAAGCGGCCCTGCTCGAACCCGGGAGCCAGGATCGTCCGGACGTGCTCAGCGATCTGGGGTCGCAAACGCTCCACCGAACGCGGCGTGAAGGCGCGGCTGACCAGCTTGCGCAGCCGGGTGTGCTCGGGCGGGTCCTTGCTGAACATGACGGAGTTCCACCACTCCCACAGCGGTCCGCTGCGCAGCCCGTTCAACGCCATCAGATCGGCAGCGAGGAACCGCGGGTCACGAAGGACTGACTCGACCGCCGCGTCGCGCAGCACGTGGACCGCGCCCTCACCCGACACCGCAAAAGGCGCGGCCTCCCGCGCCTCCCGCAACGGCGCGTGGATGTCCTGCCAGATCTCGGGTGCGTTGAGGTTCAGCACCGGAAGGCTGTCACGCGCGTACGACACATCGGCCGGGCTCACACCACCGACGCTAGCCCGCCGTCGGCACATCGCCGCGCGGGCACTCCAGGTTCTGGCGCGAGGGCTTGACGCCACCAAACGTTAGTCGTAGCTTGCGTTAGTCATGACTAACGCTTCTGCCATGCTCGACGCGATCGCCGAACCCACCCGGCGCGCGATCGTCGAGCGCCTCGCAGACGGGCCGGCTGCCGTGAGCGATCTCGCGCGTGACATGCCCATCAGTCGCTCGGCCGTCTCGCAGCATCTGCAGATCCTGAAAGCGGTGGGGCTCGTGGCCGACCGCGCGGTCGGCACCCGCCGCGTCTACACGGTCGACCCCGACGCGCTGGCCCTGATCCGCGCCTACTTCGACGCGTTCTGGACCCGATCCCTCGCCGCGTTCCAAGCCGCGGCCGAACTACACCAGGAGAACCAATGAGCACGCAGACCGCAACGACAGAGGTCAGCACGGCCATCGAGGTGAACGCGCCTCGATCGCATGCGTTCCAGGTCTTCACCGACGGGATCGGCACGTGGTGGAACAAGGACCATCACATCCTGCAGGCCCCTCTGGCGGAGATGGTCTTCGAGCCCTTCGTCGGCGGACACGTCATCGACCGCGGGACGGACGGCAGCGAGTGCCGCTGGTCGCGCGTCCTTGCCTACGAGCCGCCGAGCCGGGTCTGCTTCAGCTGGGACATCAACCTGCAATGGCAGTTGGAAACTGATCCGGCGAAGGCCAGCGAGATCGAAATCGTTTTCGCCGAGATTTCGCCGACGCGTACACATGTTCAGCTCACCCACCGCCATCTCGACCGGCACGGTGAGGGCTGGGAAGGCATGCGTGATGCGGTGCAGTCGGGCTGGGATCTGCGCGAATACGCTGCGATTGCTGCAGAATCCGAGCCTCAGCTTCGATAGCGCCAGGCCGCATGGGCGGCGCGGCGGCGGATCTGGACGCGCCGCTGCTGGGCGGTGATGGGCCCGCTGATGTCGGCGATCGGCAGCACCTGGGACCGTACCGAGGGCGGCGCGGGCGCGTTCCACCACCGGACGGTCGCGAGCACGGCGTCGCGGCCCTCGGTGTCCAGCCAGTTGGCTGCACCGGTGTCGCGGGCGGCGATGATGACGCGCACCGTTCCGTCGGCCTGCCGTTGCGCCATGCGATGGTTCGTACTCGTGCTTCGATACGCGAAGTCCAGCGCCTCATACCAGGGCCGGTTGTAGAGCTGGACGTCCCAGAGCGGTGCGGCGCCGGCATCGATGTCGACCACGAGCGCCTCGTCCGCAGCGAGGGCGACACCGGCATGGGCATAGGTGATCGCCTGCACCCCGCCGGCTGCTCCGCCCGGCGCGGTGAACGAATTCACCCTTTGACCGTTGAGCATTCGCTCCTGATAGCCCGACCAGAACGCGAAGGAATGCTCGATCTCCTGCGCCGCGTCGGCCAGCATCGCCGCGACCAGCTGCGAGGTACGCGCGGGTTTGGGCTCGCCCGGATCGTCGACGCGTTCGAGCACGAACGTGGCCGGTTCCCCGGGCTGCCAGTCGAAGTAGTAGTCGCGGATGTGCACGAAAGCCGTGTCCGGCGGAAGCGCAACCCAGGATCCATGCGATTCGCCGGCGCTCAGGAGCAGCTCGATCGGATCGCCCGGTCCCAGCCCGAGCGAGGACGCGGACACCTCACGCGCGACGCCAGCGCCGCCGCTCTGGGCCGTACCTGCCTTCATCTGCAGGACGAATTCCTCGCAGGTTCCCATGTTGCCGACGAGTCGATACGTGCCCGACCCGTCGATGGCCGCCCGGCGCGCCACCTGATCGGCGTTGGGACCGCCCCACTGATACACCGGGTCGCTGCTGCGAAACAGCGCCGGGTGCACGGGGTCGTTGTGTCCGATGGCGTACGTGAGCCAGCAGGCCACCTGATTCGCGAGATGGTGGACGCCCTCAGCCGCGGCTGCCGCGGTCGGAGCTTCGGCCTGGACCCGGTCGCCGAGAGCAGCGAGCCGGCGGCAGAAATCCGCCCACGCGGCTCCGGTGGGCTCATCCCGCATGCGCATACACCCACGGCCGGCGCTCACGGTCGGTGCGCTGGAAGGCGGCGACGTCGGCTCGCCGCCGGACCCCGAGATCGAGGTCGTCGAGGCCTTCGAGCAGTTGCGTGCGTCGAGTGGGATTCACCTCGAACGCGATCTCCCGGCCGCCCGGCGCGGTGATGCGACACGTCTGCAGATTCACGTCGACATCAGCACCGGAAGCCGACTCGCGGGCCAGAGCACCGAGTTCGCCGGGCTCGAGGACGATCGGAAGCACACCGTTCTGGAAGCAGTTGCCGAAGAAGATGTCGCCGAAGCTCTCGGCGATCACGCAGCGGATGCCGAGCGCGAGCAGCGACCACACGGCCGACTCCCGCGAGCTGCCGCACCCGAAGTTGTGGCCGACCAGCAGGATCGGCGCGCCGCTGAAAGCCCATTGATTGAGCACGAAATCGGGGTTGTCGCTGCCATCCGGGAGGTAGCGCAGCGGTCCGAAGGCATTCGCCGTCATGCTGCCCTTACCGCCGTGTGCAGGAGAGATGACGTCGGTGTTGAGGTCGGGAAGCAGCAGCGGCGCGGCCGGGCCGCGGACGACGGTGAACGCCTCCATCACGACGCCCTCCGCACATCAGCGATGCAGCCGTGGATCGCGGCGTACGCGGCCATCGCCGGCCCGGCGAGATGGGTCCGCACACCCGTGCCCTGGCGTCCCATGAAGTTGCGGTTGGACGTCGAGACGCAGCGATCTCCCGGCGCGAGCTGAACTCCGCCGAGTCCGGGGCACAGCCCGCACCCGGCCTCACCCCATTCGAATCCGGCGGCGGTGAAGACGCGATCCAGCCCCTCGCTCTCGGCGGCGCGACGCACCGCGGCCGAACCCGGAACGACCAGCGCGCGCACTCCAGAGGCGACTCGTCCACCGTCGATCACCGCGGCAGCGGCGCGCAGATCAGAAAGGCGTCCGTTCGTGCACGAGCCGATGAAGCACCACTGGATCGGCAAGCCCTCGAGCGGCTCTCCTGGCTGCACCCCCATGTACGCGATCGCCTGCGCCCATTGACGTTTCGCCGCCTCGTCGGGAGCCTCGCAGGGATCCGGGACGCTGCCGTCGACCGGCGCGGTGTGCGCGGGACTCGTCCCCCAGGAGATCTGCGGCGCGATGCCCGATGCATCGATGGATGCCTGGCGCTCGAACACCGCGCCGTCGTCGCTGACCAGGCCGCGCCAGTAATCGACGGCGGCAGCGAGCGCGGGCCCGCTGGGGGCATAGCGACGCGAGGCGACGTACTCGAACGTCGTGTCATCGGGCGCGACGAGGCCGATCTTCGCGCCGATTTCCACCGCGAGATTGCAGATGGTCATGCGCTCTTCGACACCGAGGCGCTCGATCAATGGGCCCGCGAACTCGATGGCGCACCCGGTGCCGGCGTCAGCGCCCAACGTCGCAATCGTGTGCAGGATCAGGTCTTTTGGAGATACATAGGGCGCCAGCTCGCCGATGAACTCGATGCGCATCATCGCGGGCCGGCGCTGCACGAGGCTCTGGGTGGCGAGCACATGCGCGACCTCACTGGTGCCGACCCCGAAGCCGAGCGCGCCAAGGCCGCCGTTGGTGCAGGTGTGGCTGTCCCCGCAGACCACCGTCGTCCCTGGAAGTGTCAGTCCCAGCTCCGGACCGATGACGTGGACGATGCCGTGATCGGGTGAATCGATGTCGAAGAGGGTCAGGCCGCGGCTGGAAAAGTTTTCGCGCATCAGCGGAACGAACTGCCGGCTCAGCGGATTGCTGTCCTCATCGCGTCCCGCCAGGATCGTGACGCTGTGCTCCGGCGAACCGAAGGTGAGCTCGGGCGAGAAGACCTCGATATTGCGTTCGGCGAGCGTCGTGAAGGCCTGCGGCGACGTGACATCGTGCACGAGATGACGGTCGACGTGCAGCAGATCGAAGCCGTCGTCGAGTTCGGTGATGACGTGCTCGTCCCAGATCTTCTCGACCAGGGTGCGCGCGCTCATGCTGCGGTGCTGCGGACCAGCCGTCCCGGTGTCGCGCCCGTGTACCGGCCACGGTCGTAGATCAGTTCACCTGCCATGAGGGTCGCGACGTAGCCGATGCCCTGACCGACGAGACGAGATCCCCCGCTCGGCAGGTCAGCGCGAATCGTGGGATACGACGAACCGACGGCCGCCAGGTCGACCAGATTGATGTCGGCCCGCTTGCCGGGGGCGAGCACTCCGCGGTCAGAAAAGCCAAGAAGTGCCGCGGTATCGGCGCACTGCTGCTTGATGACGAGCTCGACCGGCAGCCGCTCCTGCGCGGACGCGTCACGCCCCCAGTAGCTCAGCATGAAGGTCGGATAGTCGAAGTCGCCGACCATCGTGCAATGTGCACCGCCGTCGGAAAGGCCGGGCACGGTCCGCTCGTGCAGGAGCATCTCGCGCACCGCGTTCAGGTTGCCCTCGCCGTAGTTCGACACCGGGACGTAGATGAAGCGCTCGGCCGCCAGCACGTCGTACGCCAGCTCGTTGACCGAGACTCCGGAAGCTCTCGCCCGAGCCTCCAGCGTCGAGTCCAGAGAAAGGTCGTAACGCTTGGGATTTTCCAGCTCGAACGCGACCCGCATCCGGTTCAGGACGTTTGCATCGCCGGCCGCATCGAGCTCGGACAGGATGCGGGAGCGATTCTCCGGATCGGCCAGCTTGCGCGGGAGATCGTCCATCCCCTGGCGGGCGAGCTCCTGGTATGCCGGCGACGCCGCGAGCGGATTCACCCTGCCACGCAAGGACATCAGCAGTCCGGTAGGGCGCGGAGCGACCTGAGCCCACATGTCGAGCCCGTCAGCGGCCGCCTTGCTGAGGCCGTCGAGCACCCGGCGGTAGTTGTCTGCCGGCTGCCCACCCCTCTGCAGAAGCGCGGCCGACAGCGGGCGCCCGCTCACCTCACACATGCGGCGCATGAGGGCGAGCTCGGCGTCGATGTCCCAGTTCTCCACGTTCAGCTCGAAGACGCCTTTGCCCGTACGCCCGATGGCCTCGGCGATACCGAGCAACTCGGCATCGCTCGCCGAGTAGGAGGGGGTGATGCGCCCGTCGGAGGCCTTGTGGTTCTGCGAACGTGAGGTGCTGAAGCCCACGGCCCCGGCCTCGATCGCCTCCGCCGCGACGCGACCCATGAGCGCGATCTCGTCCTCGGTGGGCCGCTCCTCGTGGTCGATGCCGCGCTCCCCCATCGCGAAGACCCGCAGCGGCGCATGGGGCACCTGCGCCGCGATGTCGATGACATGAGGCGCCGCGTCCAACGCGTCCAGGTACTGCGGGAACGACTCCCACTGCCAGCCGAGGCCCTCCTCGAGCACCGACGCCGGGATGTCCTCGACCCCCTCCATCAGCGCGATGGTCCACGCCTGCTGATCGCGTCGGACGGGCGCGAAGCCGACGCCGCAATTGCCCATGACGACGGTGGTCACGCCATGCGCCGCCGAGGTCTCGAGGATCGGGTCCCACAGCGCCTGCCCGTCGTAGTGGCTGTGGATGTCGACCCAGCCGGGCGTCACCAGGAGCCCGCCGGCGTCAACCTCACGGCGACCGGCTCCCACGTCACGTCCGATGGCGACGATGCGGCCCTCTTGCACCGCGACATCCGCCACCTGCGGCGCGGCTCCGGTCCCGTCGACGACCGTCCCTGCGCGAATCACGAGGTCGTGCATCAGGTTCCCCTCCTCATGCCCGGAGCTTCTCCACCGCCGCCTCGACGCTAGTCCCCGCGAAGAAGGACGGATTCATGGAGGTCCACAAATCGACCGGATTGCGGAAGACGAAGTGCGCGAAGTCGTCCTCGGTGATCTGGCCGTGCTCGACGAGTTCGTACGCCTCGGGCAGCACCTCGCGCATGTCCCGCACGTCCCAATGGCCGACGTCGGAGGCGAAGATTGCCGGCAGCGTGACCCCTCCCGGATTGAGGCTCTTCGAGAACGCGAGGACGTTCATGGAGTCGTCGGCCTCGCAGCCGAAGAAGTAGCGCTCGCTGAAGACGTCGATGATCTCCTGCTTGCTCGCGAACCCCGACTCCCCGAACATGTCGATGTCGCCCGCCAGCTCATCGGGATCCGACAGCATCGCGAGGTCGCCGAAGAGTTGGTCGCGGCGCTCGGCCGACTTTCCCCTGGCGTGACGGGCGAACAGCTCGTCGAGCAACGCCTTGTCGAGCTTGGCCGGATCGTTGTGCTGGATCGCCGCGAGGTTGCGCTTTTCCCAGTGGCCGAGCAGGTTTCCGAGTAGTTCGGTGGCCCAGGCGACGCCGCCCTCCTGGAAGGCGAACGTGAGATCGGGGAAGCGTTGGGGGACGCCGCCGAAGATGAGCGAACGGGCGATCGCCTCGTCGGCCGTGGCGAAGTTGCCGACCTGGTTGTAGGAGTTGTTGGTCGTCGACATGCGACTGCCCCAGCCCTGCGCTCCGGCATGGAAGGTGGGCGAGACGCCGAGTTCGACGCAGCGGCGCCAGACCGGGTCGTAGTCGTAGATCGAGTCGTGCGCGAGGGTGTCGACCCACTTGGCCCCGCCCGGCGTTTGCGGGCCGCCGAGCGGACGGGGCACGGCGCCGCTCATCATGACCGCCTTCAGCCCGAGCTCGCCGACCGCGTAATCGAGCTCGGCGATGGCTTCGTCGGGGGTGAAGGTGGGGATGGCGGCGACCGGCTCGAGGCGATCCCGATAGCCCGCGTACGCCTCGGCGTAGTAGCGGTTCAATCCGCGGGCCAGAGCGCGCCGGAGCTCATCGTTCGGCAGCGCCGTGACCGTCAGGCCATAGGTCGGATACAGCACCGCGAAGTCGATGCCGAACTCGTCGAGCCGCTGATACATGAGGTCGGGAAGCATGCCTGTGGCGCGGTCCAGCGTGTTCTCGGTCGGGATGCCCCAGACCGCGGTACTGAAGATGCCGTTGCGCCGGCGCTCCGCCGGATCAGGAAACGCGACCCGGCCGGCAGCCGAGTGGGTGATCCGATCGAACTGCGCCGCCATGTCCTTGCCGAAGTCCTCGGCGATGAAATCGCGCACGACCGGGATGTATTCGATCAGGTGCCCGTCGCTGTCGATGACGGGGTGGTCGATCTTCGAGCGGATCTGCTGAACCTCGTCACTCGGCACGTAGTTCATGTGCATGGGATATCAGACGAAGGATCCCGCCCGTGACGGTGGTGCGGCTACGTCACGCTCAGCTGGTGGCGTCCAGCGCGCCGGCGGGAGCCTTGATGCTCTGACGCTTGCCGTAGTCGGTGAAGGTCAGGGCACCGGCACCGTCCGTGCTCTTCGCCGAGCTCACGATCTTCAACGGAAGTGGCTTGCCGGTGGCGGCGACGAACAACTGCGAGCCGTCGTTCTCACTCACGATGACAACCTTCTGGCTGCCGAGCTTGCCGGTGTCGACCTTGTCGTTGATTTTGGCGCCGTTGCTGGGCTGAGTCAGTGACTTGGATATCCCCGACAGCGTGAACGAGTCGAAGTCGGAATTGCCCGTCACCTTGACCCAGCGATTGGCGACCTTCGTCGCCACTGCTGAGGTCGCGCCCTGACTTTCGTAAAAGGCGGCCGATGCCTTGACGTAGGTGAGATTGCCGATCTCGATGACATTGACCGGGCTCCCCCCTAGCGTGAAGGTGCCGCTCGTGCCGTCGGACTGCAGCTGCGCGTCGATGGTCAGCTGCTTCTTCGTGGAAGAGTCGATGCCCTGGCCCGCGATGTGCACCGCGCCGGATGCGCCGAGCGCAGCGGCGGCGTCCTTCGCCACCTCAGGGCCGGTCTTCTTCGCCTCCCCGTTACCGGAGGAACTGCTGCCGCAGGCGGTGGCCAAAAGAGAGGCGGAGAGCAGAGCCGGCACCACTGTCAAACGAAACCGGAGCGACCGAGACATCGGTGATTTCATCCCCTGAACATCGCCCGGAGGCGCGTTTGATAAACGTCAGTCGCCGCAGCCTTCGGCTGTCTGACACGCCTTTTGAGGCTTCGCGGACAACCAATCCGAACTTTTGCGCGTCTAGTCCGGCAGGGCCGTGTTCTACTGCTAGCCGAATAGGGAGTCGCTATGCGCAAGGCGTCGGTGCTCGGGGTGGCGGGCATATCGGCCGCGATGCTCGTCGGCTGCGGTAGTGGAGCCGGCCATCAGACGGCCCAGAACCTTTCGGCAGTCACCCCGACGCCCGCCGCGGCGACGACCCTGCCGCCCGCAGCAGGCGGGACCTACGGAACGTCCTCCAACGGGACGGTGACAACCGATCCGGGCATCCCGCCCGGCGGCGAGATATATGCAGAGTTGCCGACCGGACCGCTGACGTCGGTGAGCCGCCGCAGCGCGGGCCCGGTGTCGCTACGGATGTTCACCACCGCCTCGCATTCCGTCACCGCCTGCGATCCGTATACGTCCCAGTGCATTCCCGACTGGTGCCAACCGACCTCGCAGGTCGTGCTCGAGCTGTCGACCGAGGCCATTGCCGCGCGCGAGGTCACCGACAACATCGGCATCGGGCCCTCAAGTCACCTCTCCGTGCTCGACAGCGTCACCGAAGGCACGTTCGAGGGCGACCCTGTACAGGTGGTCATCGCGAAAGCCGCGGGCGACGTCGACCATGTCGAGCTGGCCATCGGTTCGAGCAAGGACGTCACGACGCCGGTGCAGGGACTGGTCGCGCTGGCACTCAGCGGCTCGTCGGCCACCGGGACGCTCACCGCGTACGACGCGGACGGAAAGAGCCTGCAGGAATTGAAGATTCCGGCCGCGCGTACCCAATCTTCGAGCGAGTGTCAGCCGCAGCCCATCAAGCTCCCGAAGCCGGGAGTGCAGCCGGCCGATCGCCCGGCAGCCGTTGCGGCCGTCCGGGCTGCCTTCGACAACGCCTTCACTCACGCGCCGGCGGGCGGCGACATCTACCACGGGCTCGCGACGGTGCAGGACGGCGACCAACTGCACAACGCAGTGGATCAGGTCCGCCAGAACTTCCCGACCGCCTTCGACACCATCACGGTGACGACCGGCGACATCGTCTTCACCGACCCGACCCATGCGGTCATCGAGTTCACCCCGACCTACAGCCAGGGCGCCGCGTACGGCAAGCAGAACGGGTCGGCTGTCCTGGCCGACGGCAAGTGGCTGGTGACGCAGTCCACGTACTGCGGTCTGCTCCGCTTCGGTGGGGCCACCTGCCCCTAGCAGCCTTTCGTTCAGTGACCAATCGCCGCCGGCGCCGACGCTGACCTCGTCCCGTGGCGAGCGGGATCGGTGCACGCGACGTCAGCTGCGTAGCCGAACGGGGGCACGCTCGCCCTTTCGCACGCCCACCGCGGCGTGTCCCAGGCAAAACGGCGAGAAAAGTTGGCGGGGGCAAGTACGGAGCACGGCGAAGCCGGCGGCCCCGACACGCACGCCAGCTACGGCGAAGCCGACGTGGGGGTCTGGGGGCTCGGGCCCCCAGGAAGACATCGCGGACACCCGGCGAAGCCGCGCTAGCGGCGAGCAGGCAAGGACGACCCGTGGGGGTCTGGGGGCTCGGGCCCCCAGGAAGACATCGCGGACACCCGGCGAAGCCGCGCTAGCGGCGAGCAGGCAAGGACGTCTCGGTGGAGGTGAGGGGACTCGAACCCCTGGCCTCCTCCGTGCGAGGGAGGCGCTCTACCAGGCTGAGCTACACCCCCAGGAAAGCCTGACGAACGTACCACGAAGGACCTGGGGAGAGCCCAACCGTGCAGGTCAGACGATCAGCTGGCCTGGGCGGCGGCGAGCTCCTCGGTCGGCGCGTCGGTGAGGTCGATGAGGGCGGGCTGCTCCATGGCGTTCAGGTCGATCTCCGCGGGCTCCTCTTCGTACGCGACCTCTTCGTAGGTGACCTCCTCGTACGCCACCTCTTCGTACGCCACCTCGCCGCCGGCGTACTCGAGCTCCTCGTCGACGAATGGCACCTCGGTGGCTTCGTACGGCTCGGTCTCGGGCATCACCGGTGCCGCCGCCGCGCTCCAACCGTCGAGCTGGCTCGCCCGGTCTGAAGCTGACGCCTCGTCCCATGCCTGACGCGCGATGCGGGCCCGCTTCTCGCGGGCGGCTTTGGCGGCCTTGGCGCGGGCGACGCTGCGGAGGTGGCGAACGTAGAGAATCAGCGCGATGTCGCAGACGATGTTCAGCGCGATGATCAGCCCGCCACTGGCGATCGCAGCGATGAGGGTGCCGAGAGCAAGCGCGGCAAGGAGGACGAGCCGGCGGGCGCGACGGACTCGAAGGGGCGGCTTCTTGCGACCGGAGCCCTCGGGTCCGGTGCCGAAGCTGGCGCGAACGGTGCTGCCGAGCCGTCCAGAACTCGGCGCGGCGGCAACTCGGGCGCGGGGCGCGGGAGCCGCTGAAACACGTGCTTCCACTGGGGATTGCGCATCCTGCTCGGCCATGGCCTCCACCTCGATGGATAAATCAGCACGGGAGCGGCGCAGCAGCCGCCGACCGGTGGCGCGCTCGGAATGGCCCGCCCTGCCGGAACTTTTCTCAGCCGGGCCCTCGGCAACAACGGTGGTGCCGACATTCCCGCGGTGCCAGTGCAAATCCCCACGGCGTACCCAGGTGGGTATGAGCACGAAAACCCAGACAGCCACGATGCCGCACCAGATGACTGCGCTCATCGTCCCTCCGGGCGGCAAGAGTCCATCAGTTGACGGAGTCTGCTTCAAAAGCTAAGTCGCAGGTGGCGATATCAGTCGCACGCTGGGCGGCGTGTCGCGATCAAGACTGCTGCTGGCGCACCCGATGCCACCTGCGCAACATGCCTTCTGGAACGTCCTCGACCGTCACGGCGTAGCCGATGTGGTCGCGATAGGCGCCGTCGATAGCGAGATATCGCTGATGCAATCCTTCGTCGCGGAAGCCCAGCTTCTCCACAACCCTTTTACTGGCAACGTTTTCGGGCCTGATGTTCGCCTCGATGCGATGCAGCCGCGCGGGACCGAAGCAGTGGTCGACGACGAGCGCCAGGGCCGTCGGCATCACCCCGCGCCCGGCCACGGCCTGGTCCACCCAGTAGCCGACGTAAGCACTGTTGAAAGCGCCGCGCACGACGTTGCCGACGGTCAACTGCCCGCAGAACCGGCCCTCGTAGGTGATCGCGAAAGGCAACGCGCTGCCCTCGCGGGCTTGCTTGCGAAGGCTGCGGAGCATGGCGGTGTAGATGCCGATGGACTGGCGATCGTTCCAGGAGAGGCGGGGATTGTCGAAGCCGGGAGGCGTCGCTTCCCAGCGCACCAGCCACTCCTCGTTACGCGTGCGGACCTCGACCCAGGACGCGCCGTCACGCAGCCGGAGCGGGCGTACGCCCACCGGCCCGTCGGCGAGTCTGGCCGGCCAGCCCGAAGCGCTCAGCCGTGGTCACCCCCGCCGCGCACTTGCGCAATCGCATGCCCGATCACCGGAGCCAGCACGGCAACCCCATCTCGGACACCACCCGTGGACCCGGGCAGGTTCACGATGACACTGCCTCCAGCGATCCCGGCGACGGCGCGCGAGAGGATCGAGGTCGGCACCCGCTCACGATCCGCGGCGCGCAGCATCTCGACGAGGCCCGGCGCCTCTCGCGTGATGACGCGAAGGGTGGCCTCGGGAGTCACGTCACGCGGCGAGAAACCGGTACCTCCAGTGGTGACGATGAGGTCGATGCCCGCGGCTACGGCGTCGCGCAAGGCATGGGCGACCTCATCGGCCTCATCCGGGACGACCGTCACCCCGTCGACGAGAAACCCAATGTCTGCAAGCAAAGACGCGAGCAGCGGCCCCGACGTGTCAGCGCGCACCCCGCCGTGCGAGCGGTCGGACACCGTGAAGACGCGAGCCAACGCACCACTGGGCAAGCCGGGCGTGATTCCGGCGACGTGAGCGGCCGGCGTGGCGAGAGGCTCGGCATGACGGTGCTGTAGGGGAGCATCCCCGCGCTCCCAATTCCCTGACCGCCCACCGGATTTGCTCAGCACCCGCACATCGGTGAGCACCGCTCCCGGATCGACCGCCTTGACCATGTCGTGCAGCGTCAGACCGGCGATGGCGACGGATGTGAGCGCCTCCATCTCGACGCCGGTGCGCCCGGTCGTCTTCACCCGGGCCCTGATTTCCACGGCAGTGTCGGACAGTTCGAGGTCGACCTCGACGCCGGAGATGGGCAGCGGGTGACACAGCGGCACGAGGTCGGGCGTGCGCTTGGCCGCAAGGATTCCGGCGACCCGGGCGACCCCGAGCGCATCACCCTTCGGTACGCCGTCGCCGCGCAGGAGGTCGATCACGGCCGGCGAGACCAGCAGGCGACCGGCGGCCACCGCGACCCGGGCGGTGACCTCCTTGTCGCCGACGTCGACCATCCGCGCGGCCCCGCGCTCGTCGACGTGGGTGAGCCGGCCGGACCTGCCCTCCGTCACCGGCCCCTCCGCTCCAGCAGAAGCGCGAGCACCGAATCGCCGGACTCCACTCGGGTCTGATCCTCCGGAATCATCAGCAGCGCGTTGCATGCCGCCAGTGCCGCCATCTGGTGGGAACCCTGCTCGCCGGCCAGCCGCGCCGTCAACCGTCCGGTCGGATGCCGCTCGACGATCCCCCGCAGGAACGAGCGCCTGCCCTCCGGTGACGTCAGCAACTCCCCCGCCTGGGCCGTCACCTGGGGCCGGAGCAGGACGTCGGCACCGAGCATGCGACGAAGCGCAGGACGCACGAACACCTCGAAGGACACCATGGCGCTCACCGGATTGCCCGGCAGCGTGAGGATCGGAATCTGCTCGGCGCCGAGGGTTCCGAAACCCTGCGGCATCCCGGGCTGCATCGCGACCTTGTCGAACGCGACGGTCCCGAGCCGGGTCAGCACCTCCTTGACGACGTCGTACGCGCCGACGCTCACCCCGCCGGTCGTCAGCAGCAGATCCGCCCGGATCAAGTGGTCCTCGAGCGTCCCTAGCAGGAGCGCAGGGTCATCGCGCACGAGGCCCACTCGATACGCGATCCCGCCCGCTTCACGGACGGCGGCGGCCAGCATGTGGCTGTTGGAATCGGGCAACTGGCCCGGCCCCAACGGCTCGCCGACGTCGACCAGTTCGGTGCCGGTGGAGACGATCACGACGCGGGGACGCGGGCGGCACATCGCCGACGCCCGGCCGGATGCGGCGAGCAGACCGATCTGGGCCGCACCGAGATACGTACCCGCGGGAAGCACGAGAGCGCCGGCCGCCAGGTCCTCACCGGCATGACGGATGTGCTGACCCAGCCGGGGCGCCTGATTGATGACGACCGAGCGGGTGCCGCCGTCGGTCCATTCCAGCTGGACGATCGCGTCGGCCCCGGGCGGGACGGGCGCTCCGGTCATGATGCGTGCCGTGAATCCCGGCTGGATGCTGATCCCGGTATTGCTGCCCGCGGCGATGTCACCGACGACCGGAAGCGTGACGGGGGTGCCCGGCGTTGCCGACGCGACATCCGCCAGCCGCACGGCGTAGCCGTCCATCGCCGAGTTGTCGAAGCCCGGGCAGCGGGGTCGTCGCGATGACGTCTTCGCCCAGGGTGCAGCCGTGCGCGTCGACCAGCGGCAGCGGAAGCGGCGGCAGCGGACGCACCGCTCCCAGCACGTCGGCCAGATGCTGGTCGACCGATTTCATGACGGGCCCCTCACGACTGGTCTCATGATCCTGCCGCTTCGGGACCGCCGGAAGCCACGAATTCCTTCAGCCACGACCAGAGCTCGGGTCCGATGTCCTCGCGCTCGCAGGCCAGGCGCACCACGGCCTTGACGTAGTCCGCCCGGTCGCCGGTGTCGTAGCGGCGGCCCGAGAAAACGACGCCGTGTACGGGCTCGATGCCGGCCAGCGTCTTGATGGCATCGGTCAGCTGGATCTCCCCGCCGCGGCCGGGCTTGGTCTCCCTCAGGATGTCGAAGATCGTCGGTGAGAGCAGGTAGCGGCCGATGATGGCAAGGTTGCTCGGGGCCTCTTCCAGCGGCGGCTTCTCGACCAGGTCGCGTATGCGCACGAGGTCGTACTTCCCGCTCGCCTGCGCGGGCTCGACCGTCGCGACGCCATACAGGGACACCATCTCCTGGGGCACTTCCATCAGCGCGATGACGCTGCCGCCGTGCTTCTCGCGCTCGGCCAGCATCTGCTCGAGCAGCAGATCCCGCTCATCGACCACGTCGTCGCCGAGCATCACGAGGAACGGCTCGTTGCCCACGTGCTCGGCCGCCACGAGCACCGCATGACCGAGCCCGGCCGCGACCCCCTGACGTACGAAGTGGAAGCGCGCGAGCTTCGTCGACGCGCGGACCCGGGCGAGCCTTTCGAGATCACCCTTCTTCTCCAGCGCCGCCTCGACCTCGGGCGCGCTGTCGAAGTGGTCTTCGATGGCGCTCTTGCCTCGGGCGGTGATGATGAGGACGTCGGTGAGCCCGGCGCGCGCTGCCTCCTCCACGATGTATTCGAGGGCTGGCTTGTCGACGACGGGCAGCAATTCCTTGGGAATCGCCTTGGTGGCAGGAAGAAAACGGGTGCCGAGCCCCGCGGCGGGGATGACAGCCTTAGTGACGGGCATGTCGGCAGACTATTAGGCATGGGCTTCCAGGCGGCGAAGGCCGCGCTGCGAGCGTCGCTGCTGGCCGCCCGCGTCACCGATGCCGAAGGCGACCGGCAACGCTGCCGTGCGCTGCTCGCGATCCCCGAGATCGCCGACGCTCGCGTCGTCGCCGGCTATGCGGCGCTGCGTGGTGAGCCCGACGTGGGCGAGGCGCTGGAGGCTTTGCGGATGCGCGGCGTTGAAGTGCTGTTGCCGAGGATGCTTGCGGATCGGGATCTGGAATTTCGGGTCGATGGAGGCGAAATACCGGTGTCCATCCAGAAGGCTGACGTGGTGCTGGTGCCCGCGGTGGCAGCCGATCGCGATGGCCACCGGTTGGGACGCGGCGGTGGTTCCTACGACCGGGCGCTCCCGCGCGTGCGGGCGGGAGCATTGGTGATCGCGGTCGTGCATGCGCAGGAGCTCCTGGCGGCAGTTCCGGTGGAAGACCACGACATGGCGGTGGGCGCGGTGCTTGCCGGCTCCGAGCTGATCCGGGTGGGCTCGTGAAGGTCCGGCGGGCCACGATGGCCGACGTCCCCGCGATCACGGCCATCTACAACGAGGGAATCGCCTCACGCCGGGCCACCCTGGACACCGAGCTGCGCACCGCCTCGGAGATGGAGCGCCGGATCGCGAACGCGTACGACCGGCATGCCTGGCTCGTCGTGGACGACGCCGGCGACGGCAGCGCTGATAGACGTGAGGTCATCGCGTGGGCGGCGACCATGCCGTACTCGAGCCGGGCGG
Source organism: uncultured Actinomycetota bacterium (assembly GCA_963731205.1). GTDB lineage: Bacteria > Actinomycetota > Actinomycetes > Frankiales > Frankiaceae > DATAZK01. The sequence continues at coordinate 567,894 of CAVSUJ010000002.1, forward strand.
CGTACGACGGGGTCGCGGAGTTCTCCATCTACGTCGCCGGCGCCCATCAGGGCCGGGGCGCCGGACGGCTCGTGCTCCAGGAGTTACTCGCCGAGGCCGAACGCGCCGGCATCCACAAAGTCACCAGCCGCGTCTTCAGCCACAACGCCGCCTCCCGCGCGTTGTGCGCCTCCGTCGGCTTCCGGGAGGTCGGCGTCCACCTGCGCCACGGCCGCCTGGACGGCCTCTGGCGTGACATCGTCACCGTCGAGGTACTGCTCGGCGAGGCACGCTTCTGAGTACGAGGGCCGCGCGAGCTCCAGCCGGACGCTAGTTCGCGCCGGGCGCGGCGAACTCGCTGGGCCGCGGGGCCTTCCGGCGCCCCGCAGTCTGGCGGTACGCCTCGAGACGACGCTCCTCGAGATGGCTGACGGGACGGCGGGCCCGGCTGAGCTCGCCCTCGATGTCGATCTCCGTGGTGGCCAGGCCCGCCTTGGGACCCGTGCGAGCAAGCTGCTGCCCGGCGGGATCGACGACCTTGGCATGGCCGAGGAAGCGCAGCTCTCCCAGGCTTCCGGTCTGGTTGGCGGAGACCACGAAGAGCTGGTTCTCCGCTGCGCGCGCAACGTCGTAGAGGTCGAACAGCCGGGTCTGCCGGTCGGACGTGAGCTGGCTCGTGCGCTGGGTGACGCTCGCCGGCCAGGCGGACAGCGAAGCGATGACCGAGGCGCCGTCGAGGGCCAGGCTGCGGGCGGCCTCCGGAAACGTCTTGTCGTAGTCGATCAGCATGCCGATGCGCCCGATCGGGGTGTCGAACGCGTTGAACGAATCCCCCGCCGAGAACCAGGGCGTCTCATGCGTGCGCAGATGCACCTTGCGCTGCCGGCCGAGCACGCCGTCGCCGGTGAGGCAGACCGCCGAATGAAACCGTCGAGGCCCGTCGCGCTCCGTGAACCCGAAGCAGAGGATCAGGTCACCGGCGAGCGTGCGCAGCTCGTCGAAGATCGCGTCGCTGGTCGGAAAGCTCTGCGGCAGATCGTCCGGCGGCGAATCGACCGCGCTGCCGCCGAGGGTGCCGTGCGGCAGCACGACGAGCCGGACGCCCGCCCGCCGAGAGTGGCGGACGATCGCTTCGATGCGGTGCATGGCCGCGTCGAGGTCGCGCCCGAAATGGGCCGCCGCACCCGCGACACGGACCGGGCTCACGCGTCGGCCCGTACCGCGAGGCGCTGCACTGTGCCCATAACCGCAAGTCAAAGCACTAGCCGCGTCGCCCTGGTTCCGGACGGAACAAAGCCACGTTAAAAACCGTGCCCCCGCCGTTACTTTGCCGACACATGCCGGCCGCGCTTCCAGGTCGGGATGGAAATGGGCTGGCCGCAGCGTTACAGCTGGCGAGATTCGACCTACACCTGAACTACCCGGGGCCACGAACTACACTTGGCAGTCAAGACTGCCGAGTGCTAAATCAGGCGCCGATTGCGGAGGACCACGTGCCGACCTACCAGTACGTCTGCACCGACTGCCAGAACGATCTGGAAGCTGTGCAGAGCTTCAGTGAGCCGTCGCTGAGCGTGTGCCCCAGCTGCGGCGGCAAGCTGCGCAAGCGTTTCGGCGCGGTGGGCGTGGTGTTCAAGGGTTCGGGCTTTTACCGCAACGACAGCCGCAGCGACGGCCGCGGCGGGTCGAGCGAGCGCAAGTCCGACGGTGAGAAGAGCACCACCGAAACCAAGGCCGAGAGCAAGAGCGAGACCAAGTCCGAGTCGAAGTCGGAGACCAAGTCCGAGACCAAGTCCGACTCCGGAGCGAAGAAAAGCTCCAGCGGCTCGTCCGGCTCCGGTTCGAGCGGGTCGTCGAGCTCCTCGGGCAGCGGCTCGAAGGCGACCAGCGCGGCCTGACGCGCGTTCTCCACAGGCGCGAGCCAGGCCCCCGGGACGGGCCCTTACGCCGCTAGCGTGACCTTCTGACCTCAGGAGGCCGCCCCGATGCTCAGCATGACGTTCGCGCACGGCTGGCGCGGGTCGTGGTTCCCCGGCCACCTCCGCCGCCGCCTGCTGGCGGCAGCGCTGGCCGCGAGCGCGGTGTTGATCGGCCTCTCGTCCCTGCGCAAGCCCGCCCCGTCCGCAGTACGAGCCAACACCGGATCTCCGTCCGCGACCCTGCTGAGCGGGCTGCGCGTAGGGCAGGTCGCCGCACCGATCCGGCTGGTCGATCCCGGCGTCGCGCCCCTGCTGCACTCCGGAGCCGTGGTCGACGTGCTGGCCGCTCCCGAGAGTCCTGACGGGAGCGCGGTCGCGACGCCGGCCACCGTGATTGCCGAGGGCGTGCGGGTCCTGGCCGTCACCGCGCCGAGCACCGGCGACACCAGCGTCGGAACCCTGGTGGTGGTGGCGGTCAGCCGGGCTGACGCGCAGGCCCTGGCCGGCGCCGAGGCAGGAGGACGCCTGTCCATGACTTTGGAAGCGGGTTAGCGCTCGCGTTCCTCGTGATGAGGGGGCCGGTCGGCACGCAGCCGGTCCAGGTCCGCCTCGTCGCCCTCGGGGCCGTCCCGCTCCCAGTCGCGCCCGCCCCAGCCGACGTCTCTCTCATCGGCGCTCGGCCCGGATTCGCCGTCCGGCGAAGGGTTGGTCACGCCCCCATTGTCCCAGGCATTCACGGCGGCTTTCTCCCAGCCAATGGACAGCCGACGTGATGTGAGCCGGTGATCCCCGCCTCCCTGCACCGGCGCCCCGCTTCTCTGACAAACTCAGAAGCTCGCAGCTATGCGCTGATGCACCGCAAAGGGGCCATCTCATGACCGACGATTCGCTTTCCGCAGGTACCGACTTCAAGCTTCAGTACGACCACCACACGATGAGCCTGCCCACCACCGTCGGTACGGAGAGCCCGTCCGGGCTCGGCATCGGCAAGCTGCTCTCCGACACCGGCCACGTCACGCTCGATCCCGGCTTCGTGAACACCGCCGCCTGCACGTCGGCGATCACGTTCATCGACGGTGACGCCGGGATCCTGCGCTATCGCGGGTACCCGATCGACGAGCTCGCCGAGCGCCGCTCGTTCCTGCAGGTCGCGTACCTGCTGATCTATGGCGAGCTGCCCACCGCTGAGCAGGAATCGAGCTTCCAGTCACGCATCCGCGAGCACACGATGCTGCACGAGGATCTCAAGGAGTTCTTCGCCGGCTTCCCGCGCGACGCCCACCCGATGGCCGTGCTCTCCTCCGCCGTCAGCGCGCTTTCGACCTTCTACCAGGACAGCCTCGATCCCTTCGACGACGAGCACGTCGAGATCTCGACCGTGCGGCTGCTGGCCAAGCTGCCGACCATCGCCGCGTACGCGTACAAGAAGTCGATCGGCCAGCCGTTCCTCTACCCCGACAACACGCTCGGCTACGCGGAGAACTTCCTGCGGATGACGTTCGGCGTGCCCGCTCAGCCCTACGAGGTCGACCCGGTCACCGCCCAGGTGCTCGACATGCTCTTCCTGCTGCACGCCGACCATGAGCAGAACTGTTCGACCTCCACCGTGCGGCTGGTCGGCTCGAGCCACGCCAATCTCTTCGCGTCGGTATCCGCGGGAGTGAACGCGCTCTTCGGGCCGCTGCACGGCGGGGCCAACCAGGCCGTGCTGGAAATGCTCGAGGGCATCCGCGCTGACGGCGGCGACGTCCACGGCTTCGTCGAGCGGGTCAAGAGTCGCGAGCCAGGCGTCAAGCTGATGGGCTTCGGCCACCGCGTCTACAAGAACTACGACCCGCGGGCCGCGATCGTGAAGAAGGCGACCCGCCAGGTGCTCGACCGGCTCGGCAAGCCCGACCCGCTGCTCGACATCGCCATGAAACTCGAAGAGATCGCCCTCGCCGACGACTACTTCACCGAGCGCAAGCTCTACCCCAACGTCGACTTCTACACCGGCGTCATCTACGAGGCGATGGGCTTCCCGCCGAAGATGTTCACGGTGCTCTTCGCGCTCGGCCGCCTCCCCGGCTGGATCGCCCAGTGGCGCGAGATGATCCAGGACCCGGCTACCAAGATCGGCCGGCCGCGCCAGGTGTACGTCGGTGAGCCGGAGCGGCACGTGCCCACCCAGGTCTACATCGGCGAGACGCAGCCCCGCCGCGATTGGTAGCCGCAGCCAGGTCAGGGTCCGGCGGCCGGTATCTGCTAGATCGGCTCCAGGTTCGAGACCATCCAATGACCGCCCACCATCGACATGGTGAGCTGCACGCGGAACGGATCGATCCGGGTCGTCGCGGTCTTCTGGCCCTTGAGTTGCTTGACCGATTCCTGGTCGACGAAGAGCAGCAGCGTGACGCGATCGTCCTGAGCGTGCACAACCGACTGACCGGAGACGGTCGCGGTCACGATCGCCTTGATGGACGGCGCTGACGCGAGCACCTTCTGCGCGGTTGACGTGTAGTCGGTCAAGAACTGGCCGGTCGAGATCGCCTTGGCGCCCTTGATGTCATCGCTCAGATGGCGGTAGTCGTAGCCGAGGATCTTCGGGACGTCCTTCATGGCCGCTGCGACGGCGCCCGTGCGCGCCGACTCGACGCCCTGCAGCGTGCGCGTATGCGAGCTGCTGCGGTGGACGAGAAACGCGGAGACGGCCGAGCCGATCGTCACCACCACGAGGACGAGCAGCGCGAGCACACGCAGCTTCGGATGTCCCTTGCGGGCACGCTGCGCCTCCGGCGGCGTCTTGATGAGGTTGACCGGCCGGCCGATCGGCGCAGCGACGCCGCGCGCCGCCTTGGCGGGCTTGCTCGGCCTCGGGGGTTTGGCCGGTTTGGCCGGCTTGCCGGCCCGGTGCTTACCGGTGTCCGGGGACTTCGTGGGCGACTTCGTGGGCGACTTCGTGGGCGACTTGGTGATGGTGCTCATGAACCCACCTGCGAGTAGGAGGGAAGCCCGGCGAAGTTCAGCTGTGCCGACTTCCAGACGCCGCCGACCTTCTGCATCTCGAAGGCGAAGCGGTAGTGGACCTGGACCTTGCTGGCGGCGCTCGTCGACGTCTTGGGGAACGCGACCGTGGCGTCGCCGACGACGAGCACCTCGGCCTTGGTGCCGGTGAAGGACGACTGGCCCTTGGGATAGGAGAGACCGGCGGAGGCGACCGTGCCGGTGGAGACCGACTTGGTGCTCGTCGCTTGCGAAGCTGTGCCGGATTCGCTCTGGCTGTATTGCGTACGCATGGTGCCGGTGGAGCCGTTGATGACGCGTTGCAGATCGGTCTTCGCGCTGCGGTAGTCCAGCGTCATGATGTTCAGGGCCTGCTTCTGGGCCGCCGTCACGGCGGCGGTGGCATCACCCGGCGGCTTGGACCCGGGGCGCTGCATCAGCTCGACGACGAGCCACGTCACGCCCGCCACGCAGAGCAGGACCAGCAGGGCCACGGACCAGCGTGCTGCCCGTACCTGCTTGGGCCGTGGGGGCGGCGCGGCGTGTGACGGCGGCTGCCGGACGGCATCCGGAGGCGCTTCCAAAAGGTCAGTCGATGCCATGCGGCCTCTCCTGCTGGTACTGGCTGGGAAGTGGTGACACACCTCACCAACGCAGGCGCAGAAAAAAGGTTGCGGGTCTTCGCCGAGTTCCTGACGCAGCGTCACTTTCCCGCCGACCAGTCGTTCCGTGTGTTCGACGCCACGTTCACCAACCCCAGCCGGCGTGGAGTTTTCGAGGTTTTCGAGGAGGACACCAGGTGGCTTACGCGGGCGCCAGAGCAGGAAACGCCTTCCTGCGGGAGACCGGCAGCTTCGCGGCGATGTCGCTGGACACCCTTCGAGCGGCGTTCAAGGCGCCCTTTCAATGGCGTGAATTCATCCAGCAGTGCTGGTTCGTCGCGAGCGTCTCGATCCTGCCGACGACGCTGACATCGATCCCGTTCGGCGCCATCATCGCGCTGCAGACCGGGGCGCTGATCCGCCAGCTCGGTGCCGTCTCACTGAACGGCGGCGCCTCCGTCATCGCCGTCGTGCGCGAGGCCGGCCCGATCGTCACCGCACTCATCATCTCCGGCGCGGCCGGCTCGGCGATCTGCGCCGACCTCGGGGCTCGCAAGATCCGCGAGGAGATCGACGCGATGGAGGTGCTGGGGATCAGCCCGCTGCAGCGCCTGGTCGTCCCCCGCGTCGCCGCGATCACGCTCGTCTCGGTGCTGCTGAACGGATTGGTCTCGGTGGTCGGTGTCGCCGGTGGCTACTTCTTCAGCGTCGTCATCCAGCAGGGCACGCCAGGTCCGTACTTCGCCTCGTTCACCGAACTCGCCCAGTTACCCGACCTTTATCAAGCGGAAGCCAAGGCGCTCATCTTCGGCCTCGTCGCCGGATTGATGGCGTCCTACAAGGGCTTGACGGCGAAGGGCGGTCCCAAAGGGGTCGGTGATGCCGTCAACCAAACGGTGGTCTTCACCTTCATGCTGCTGTTCGCCATCAACTTCGCGGCCAGCACCCTGTACCAGCAGATCGTCCCGCAGAAGGCGCTCTAGATGGCCACCCACGCGCGCCCGCCGAGGCCGCTGATCCCCTCACCCCTGCGCAAGCTCGGATCGGCCGGCAGCCGCATCACCGGAAGCCTCGACGAGCTCGGCCGCTCCGGCTCGTTCTACGTACGAACGATCGGTTGGTCGTACAAGGTCGTCGTGCGCTACAAGAAAGAAGTCCTGCGGCTGCTGGCAGAAGTCGCGTTCGGCACCGGCGCGCTCGCGGTCATCGGCGGCACCGTCGTGATCGTCATCTTCATGACGTTCTTCACCGGTCTCGAGGTCGGCCAGCAGGGCTACACGTCGCTGAACTCGCTCGGTGCGGCCGTGTACACCGGCTTCATCTCCGCCTACTTCAACACCCGCGAGATCGCCCCCATCATCGCGGGCATCGCGCTGTCAGCCACCGTGGGATGCGGCTTCACCGCACAGCTCGGCGCCATGCGCGTCAACGAGGAGATCGACGCACTCGAGGCGATCGCGGTCCCGTCGGTGCCGTACCTGGTGACGACCCGCCTCATCGCCGGAGCGCTCGCCGTCATCCCCCTGTACGTATTGGGTCTGCTCGCGTCTTACCTCTCGACCCGGCTGATCACGACCAAGCTCTTCGGGCAGTCCTCGGGCACGTACGACCATTACTTCAACCAGTTCCTGCCGCCGACCGACATCATCATCTCGTTCGTCAAGGTGATGGTCTTCGCGATGATCGTGATCCTCACCCATTGCTATTACGGCTACAAGGCCGCCGGCGGTCCTGCCGGAGTGGGCGTCGCCGTCGGCCGGGCGGTGCGCCTGGCCATCACGGCGGTCGTCGCCGTCGACCTCTTCCTCGACCTCGCCCTCTACGGCAGCTCCGTCAGCGTGCGGATCGCAGGCTGATCGCATGTTCATGCCGCGGCCCAAGCGCCAGCCCTACGTCCTCTACGGCGTAGCGATGCTCGGCGTCATCGTGCTGCTGGCGACCATCTGCATCATGGCCTTCAAGCAGGTCTTCACCACCACCGTGCCGGTCTCCATGCACATCCAGCGGGCAGGCCTTCAGCTGCTCAAGGGCTCCGACGTGAAGATGCGCGGGCTCATCGTCGGCGACGTGAAATCCATCAACAGCAACGGTGACGGCGCGGTCATCCAGCTCAGCCTGAATCCCAAGTACATCAAGGACATTCCGCAGAACGTCCACGCCGAACTCATCCCCAAGACGGTGTTCGGCGAGAAGTACATCAACCTCGTCACGCCGGCGAACGCGTCGAAAACCCCTATCGCTGCTGGAGATGTGATCGGCCAGGACGTCTCGACGCCGGCCCTCGAGATCGACCAGGCTCTCAACGACCTGCTGCCGCTGCTGCGCACGGTGCGCCCCCAGGACCTCAACAGCACGCTCTCGGCAATGGCGTCTGCGCTCTCCGGACGCGGCGAGGAACTCGGGCAGACCACCGTCGCGCTCGACAACTACCTCAAGAAGCTGAACCCGCAACTGCCCCAGATCCAGCATGATTTCCAGGCGCTTGCGAAGGTCGCCACGACCTACGACAAGGCTGCTCCGGCCCTGCTCGCGCTGCTGCGCAACTTCACCGTCACCGGTGACACGTTCACCGCGAAATCGGCCCAGTTCAGTGCGCTGCTGAAGGACCTCACCGGCACTGCCGAGACGACGCACGACTTCCTGGCCCAGAACGCCCAGAGCATCGTCCAGGTCAACGTCGTCAACAAGGACTTCATCTCGCTGCTGGCCGAGTACTCCCCCGAGTACGACTGCCTTTTCAAGGGCACCGCCAACCTGCTGCCCAAGATCAAGGCGACCAAGGACACCAAGCACACCGCGTCGGTCCGGGTGGAGTTTCACAGCCCGAAGCCGGCCTACGTCTACCCGCTGGATTCGCCGCAGTACACCGACACCCGCGGCCCGAGCTGCTACGGCCTGCCCAACCCACCACTGGTTCTCCCGACGATCCAGTTCGACGACGGCACCCAGGACGACCCGCGCTTCGCCAGTCGCAATGGCGAGACCACCGACCCGGGCGTCATCCCCTCGCTGGGTGACATCCTGCCCCCGAGCTCCAACGGCACCAGCCCCATCGCTCCCCTGACCAACCCGCTCAGCAAGGTGCTCTCGCCCTCGAGCGCCGCGGCCGCGGGCAGCCCCACGATGGGTGACGCCGGCACCGCCACCGAGCGCGCCTGGATGAACCAGATCCTCGGCCCGATCGTCGGCAAGCCGGCGAGCAAGGTGCCGGGCATCGCGAGCCTGCTCTGGGGACCGATGGCGCGCGGGACGCAGGTGGACGTCGGATGATTTCCACGACTCCTGCGGCGATCAAGTTCGCGATCTTCACGGTCGTGACGTTGCTGGCAACCGCCCTGCTGGCATTGACGATCGGCAACGTCACCTTCCGCAGCACCGCGAGCTACAAGGCGCTGTTCACCGATGCGGTGAATCTCAACAGCGGCGACGAGGTGCGCTACGCGGGCGTGCAGGTCGGAAGCGTCACCGGCGTCAAACTGGTCAACGGCACGCAGGCACTGGTGTCGTTCAACGTCGACAAGAGCGTCCCCTTGACGACGCAGACCACCGCGTCCATCAACTACCGCAACCTGATCGGTCAGCGCTACCTCGCGCTCGGCGAGCTGACGAGCTCCGGCTCCAACCAGACGCCGGCCAAGAAGGGAGCCGTCACCACCCAGCTGACGACGGCCTCGTCGGCCCAGCCGAGCACCGGTCTGGCGCTGCCTCCGGGGTCCACGATCCCGCTGGCGCGCACCTCACCCGCGCTGAACCTCAACGCCCTCTTCAACGGATTCCGCCCGCTGCTGCAGGCGCTCAGCCCGGACGACGTCAACCAGCTCTCGTACGAACTCGTGCAGGTGCTGCAGGGCGAGGGCGGGACGGTCGACACCCTGCTCTCCCAGGTCGGCAGCGCCACCACGACGCTCGCCAGCAACGACCAGCTGATCGGCGACGTCATCAACAAGCTCAACGACGTCCTCGGCCCGATCGACCAGCGCGATCAGCAGCTCAGCAAGCTGCTCGGCAATCTCCAGACCTTCATCAGCGGGCTCTCGCAGGACCGGGTGGCGATCGGCAATTCACTGACCAGCATCAACGCGCTGGCAGGCACGACGGCCGATCTGCTGACCCAGGCGCGGCCCGCTTTGAAGACGGACGTCGCTCAGCTCGGGCAACTGGTCAGCAAGCTCGACACCACGCAAGCCCGCCAGTACCTGACGAATTTCGTCGTGAACACCCCCGCGAAACTGCGCAACATCGCACCGGCAGCGGCGTACGCGTCGATCTTCAACGAGTACCTGTGCGCGGTGTCGTTCGTGCTCCCCGACGGCTCGACGACGCAGAAGTACACGAACACCGCACCGAGGTGCAGCTGATGGCCCGGCGAGGCAAGCGCGGGCTGCTGCGGATCAGCATCCCGTCGTTCCGGTCGTTCAACCCGTCAGCGGTGGGCGCGCTGTTCATCGTCGCCATGCTCACGTTGCTCTACTTCGCCTTCACCATCCAGAACCTGCCGTTCATCCGCGGCAAGAGCTACACCGCCGCTTTCGCCGAGGCGGCCGGTCTGCGCAAGGGCGACAAGGTGCGGGTGGCGGGGCTCGACGTCGGCCAGGTGGACCAGGTCTCGCTGGAGGGTTCGCACGTGCGGGTGCGCTTCAGCGTGCACAACAAGTCAGTGCGCCTCGGCATGGAAACGACTGCCAGCATTCAGATTTTCACCCTGCTGGGCAACAAGTACCTCGGGCTCGCCCCGGCCGGGCCGGGCAGCTGGCCGACGAGCCGGGAGATCCCGCTGAACCACACCACGTCGCCCTACGACGTGAGTCCCGCGTTCCAGGATCTCGCGTCGACGGTCGGCAGCATCAACAAAAAGCAGCTGGCTGACGCCTTCACCACGATCGCCGACACGTTCAAGAACTCGCCGGCGCCGCTGAAGTCGACGCTCAGCGGACTGACCAACCTGTCCAACACCATCGCCTCGCGCGATGACCAGATCAGCGAGCTCTTGCAGCACCTCGCCGGTGTCACAGGTGTGCTCGCCCAGCGCCGCACCCAGTTCGTGCAGATCCTGCAGGACGGCGACAAGCTGCTGCAGGAGCTCGACGCCCGGCGAGACGTCATCAATCAGTTGCTGACCAATACCTCAACATTGGCAGTGCAACTCGAGGGTCTCACCAAGGACAGCCAGGCCACCCTCAAGCCCGCGCTCGACCACCTGCACAGCGTGGTCTCGATCCTGGACAACAACCAGAAATCCCTCGACGACACCGTGACTTTGCTCTACCCGACCACCCGCAATCTGATCGACGTCGTCGGCTCGGGCGGCTGGTATGACGCCACCGTCGTCAATGCGACAAACCCCTTCCAGCTCTTGGGCGGCAAGGGCATTCCGACGCTTCCGCTGCCGACGTCGCTCGGCGATCTGCTCGGCGTCACCCCGCTCACCCCGACGGGCGGGAAGTAGTCATGACCGAACGCTTCCTGGGTCCCGATGGCCTGCGCCGCATCTCCAAGGTGCTGATTCCCCTGCTGCTGCTGGGAATCATCGTCTACGCCTGGCCCTCGAAGGCGCAGAAGAGCGCGACCATCTATTTCTCCCGCACCGTCCACATCTACAAGGGCGGCGACGTCGACGTGCTCGGCGTCAAGGTCGGCAGCATCACCGGTGTGCACCCCGATGGCGATCGGGTGAAGGTGACCATCAAGTACAACGCGAGCCAGCGCATCCCGGCCAACGCGTCGGCCGTGATCCTCACCCCCACCCTCGTCGCCGACCGCGTCGTGCAGCTCACCCCCGCCTACACCGGCGGAGCGCTGCTGGCCGACAAGGCGACGATCCCGCTGCAGAAGACGGGCGTCCCGCTCGAGCTCGACCAGGTCTTCGCGAACCTCAACGAGCTCGCCCAGGACGTCGGCCCCAACGGCGCCAACAAGAACGGGGCGCTGTCGAACCTGTTCAGCGTCGCGGCCGACAACCTCGATGGCAACGGCAACGACATCCACTCGACCATCACGTCGGTCTCGCAGCTGGCCGGCACGCTCGATGACAACAAGAGCGCGCTCTTCCAGACCATCCGAAACCTGCAGGCGTTCACCACGCTGCTGGCCCAGCACGACTCCGATACCCGTGCATTCACCGACGATCTGGCGAAGGTCGGCAACGAGCTGAACGGCGATCGAACGGCGCTTGCAGCAGCGCTCTCCAACCTCAACAGCGCGCTCGGCGACGTCACCTCGTTCGTCCAGAACAACAAGGCAGATCTGCAGAGCAACGTCGCCGCGCTCGCCCGCGTCACCAACGTGCTCGTGAAGGACAAGGACACACTGGGCAAGCTGATCGACATCGGCGCTCTCGGTGCCACCAACTACACCCACGTGTACGACCCGGGCTCGCAGTCCTTCGACGGGCGCTTCTCCGAGAACAACATCATCTCCACCCCGGCGCTGTTCGCGTGTTCGGTGCTGGGAGCAGTCGGCGTGAATGCCGATTCGTGCCTGAACATCCTGAAGGGTTTCGGGCTCGACAAGGTGAAGATCCCGCTCGATCAGCTGTCCTCGCTCGGGTCCGGCAGCTCCACTCCGTCGCTCAACGGGCTGCTGGGGGTGGGCAAGTGAACCCCAGCGGGATGAAACGAGCCCGCCGGTTGGCAGCGGTCATCGCACTCGTCGTCATTGCGGCGACGGGCTGCAAGTTCAACGGCATCTACTCCTTCCCGCTGCCCGGCGCGGTCGCCAACGGCGGCCACACGTACACGCTCAACGTGCAGTTCGCCGACGTCCAGGACCTGGTTCCCTACTCGGCGGTCAAGGTCGACGACGCGACGGTCGGACACGTGAAATCCGTTGCGGTGCAGGGAACTCACGCCCTCGTCGTCGTCCAGCTCAAGGACTCTGTCGTGCTGCCCGCCAACACCACCGCGCTCATCTCGCAGACCAGCCTGCTGGGTGAGAAGTTCGTCGCGCTGCAGCCGCCGCAGGACCATGCGCAATGGCGCGGCAAGCTGACGAAGGGCATGACGATCGGCCTCGCCGAGACCGACTCCGACGCGACCGTCGAGGAGGTGCTCGGCGCCCTCTCGCTGGTGCTGAACGGCGGCGGCCTCGAGCAGATCCAGACCATCAGCACCGAGATCAACCAGGCGCTGTCGGGACGCGAGAGCAACACCCGCGATCTGCTCGAGCAGCTGAAGACCTTCGCGACCGGGCTCAACAGCCAGAAGGACGACATCATCACGGCGCTGCAGCGGGTCGATCACCTGGCGACAACCGTGCGCTCGCAGGAATCCTCGGTGACCAACGCGCTGGATCGGCTGCCGACCGCGCTGCAGATCCTTGCCGACAACCGGGTCCAGCTGACGAAGATGCTGACGGAGCTCTCCCGTCTCGGTGACGTCGCAGTACAGGTCATCAACGGCTCCCGCGACGACCTGCTCGCCAACCTCCGAAACCTCGAGCCGACCCTCACCGAGCTGGCCAAGGCGGGCGATCAGATCCCGCCGTCGCTGCAGATCCTCGTCACCTTCCCGGAGGCCGACGGCACGCAGGACGTCTACCGCGGTGACTACACGAACGTCGACCTGCAGATCGACCTGTCCACCACGCAGCTGATGAAGAACTTCGGGCTCAGCGGGCTCGGCTCGACCGGCACGAGCAAGGGCACCACCGGCACCACTCCATCACCGACCCCGACCACCTCACCGACGACGCCCAAGCTGCCGATCCCGGTGCCGTCGCTGCCGAAGCTTCCGACCCTGCCGCTGCCGAAGATCGGCGGCAGCAGTGGCAGCACGGGCACGAGCGGAGGCACCAGCAGCGGCGGCAACAACGGCGGCCTGCTCGGCGGCGTCTCCGGTCTGCTCGGTGCCAACGGGGCCACCGAGCCAGTTGTCCTGAACGGAGCCCTACCGGTGAAAATCACCAGCCGGCTGGACCAGATCATGCTGGAGCCGCTGCAATGATCGGGCGCTCGGTCATGCTGAAGGTGACGGCCTTCGCCGTGATCACCATCGTCGGCGTCAGCTACGTCCTGCTGCACTACATCGGCGTCGGCAAGGCGCTGTTCGGCAACGGCTACACCGCATACGTCGACATGCGTGACTCCGGCGGGTTGTTCACCACCGCGAGCGTCACCTATCGCGGGGTCGATGTGGGACGCGTCGGGCAGATCAAGCTGACCCCGACCGGCATCCGGGTCGCGCTCAAGATCGACGGCAACACCCCGATCCCGACCGACCTGAAGGCCGTTGTCGGCAACGGCTCAGCCATCGGTGAGCAGTACATCGATCTGCAGCCGCAGCATCCCATCAGTGCGTCGACGAAGTACCTGCACGGGGGGATGGTCATCCCGCAGCAGGACACCTCGCTGCCGGTCTCCACCCAGGAGCTCCTGGTCAACCTCGACAAGCTGGTCAACTCACTGCCCAAACCGGCCCTGAAGACCACCGTCACCGAACTCGGCAATGCCTTCCGCGACACCGGTCCGTCCTTGAGCCGGCTGCTCGACGCCACCAACTCACTCGTGACGACGGCCACCGCCAACCTTCCGCAGACGCTCAGCCTCATCAAGGACGGCGGAAAGGTGCTCGACACCCAGAACGACCTGAGCCAGCAGACGCTGGACTTCACGAGCTCGTTCGCGTCGTTCTCCGATCAGCTCCGCAAGAGCGATGCGGACCTGCGCGGCGTCATCGACAAGGGCGTGCCCGCCAGCACTCAGGTGACCGACCTGATCAACCGGCTCGACGTCCCGCTGACGACCCTGCTCAACAACGGCATCAGCCTCGGCCAGGTCGTCCAGCCGCGCATCGAGGAGACGCGGATGGCGCTGATCCTCTACCCGTACGTCATCGCGACGTCCTTCGGCGTCTTCAACAACGGCCAGACCCGCTTCGGCGTGCCGACCCCGTTCACCGAGCAGCCGTCGGCCTGCACCCAGGGCTACGACACCAGCTACGACCGTGACGCGAGCGACTACACGACGACCAACGCCTTCCCGTACAACATGACCTGCAAGCTGCCGACCAATGCCAACCAGCTGGTCCGCGGGGCGCGCAACGCCCCGACCCCCACCGGCCTGCTCGGCGATCAGCCCGGTTACGGCAACGACGACGTGAAGGCTCCCTAGCAGCTCGAAACCAGCGCAGACACAGGCCGCCGGGGCATGATGGCGCGCGTGCCGTTCACCCGCCGTTCACTTCTCCAGGCCGGGCTCGTCGTGCCGGCGATCGCGGTCGCCGACGCGTGCAGCAGCTCCAAGGCGAAGCCGCCGTTGCCGTCCGCGAGTCCGAGCGCCGGTCCCAGTGCCACAGCTTCGGCCTCGGCCAGCCCCGCGACGACCGCGCTGACAACGCTCGACCAGACGCTGCTGCGCGGGCCGGCCGGCACCGGCGGTTTCGTGCAACTGGTCGCCGGCGCGGGCGAGCCCCATCTGACGCGTAGCGACCTCGGCGTGGCCGCCCAGGCGGGACGCGAGACCCGGCGTTCGGCGTTGCTCACCTTCTCCCACCTGACCGACATGCACGTGGTCGATGCCCAATCGCCGGCCCGCGTCGAATTCCTCGACCGGGCCGATGATGCGACCCCCAACGGGATCCTGACGGCCGCCTACCGGCCTCATGAGTTCCTCACCGCTCACGTCGCCGACACGATGGCGTCCACGGTGCGCTCGCTCGGATCCGGACCCGTGAGCAAGCAGAAGCCGTCGTTCGCCATCAGCACCGGCGACGCGGTCGACAACTGCCAGCAGAACGAGCTGCGCTGGATGATCGACCTGCTCGACGGCGGCGGCACCGTGCAGGCCGACTCGGGGGATCTCTCGAAATGGGAGGGCGTCGCCGACAGCGACCCCACGTACTACGACGTCCACTACTGGCATCCCGATGGCCCACCGGCAGGTAAGACCGCCGACAACGCGATGACCAAGTACGGCTTCCCGCGCGTGCCCGGACTGCTCGATGCGGTGCGACGGCCCTTCACCGCGACGGGCCTGGGAATCTCCTGGTACGCCGCCTACGGCAACCACGACGGGCTGATCCAGGGCAACGCCCCGATCGGCGGCGCATTCTCGAAGATCTCCACCGGCTCCACGAAGATCATCGGACTGCCCGCGTCGATCAGCCCACTCGGCTTCGCCTCCGACCTGCTGGCCGGAAAGCCTTTGCCCGAAGGCCTTCCCTCGCGGACGGTGACCGCCGACCCGAAGCGCAAGGTGGTCTCCCGGACCGAGACGATCGCCGCGCACTTCACCACCACCGGCACCCCCGTCGGCCATGGCTTCACCGCGCAGAACCGCTCGAGCGGGACGGCGTACTACACGTTCGAGGCGTCCGACCAGATCCTCGGCATCGTGCTCGACACGGTGAACCCGGGTGGGCTCTCCAACGGCTCGCTCGACTCCGTGCAGTTCGCCTGGCTGAAGACGCAACTGACCGCGGCAGCCAACAAGATCGTGGTCCTGTTCAGCCACCACACGATCGCCACGATGGACAACACCAGCCTCGCACCGGGCGAGAAGGGCCCGCGAATCCTGGGCCCGCAGGTCGCCACGTTCCTGCTCGACTACCCGCAGGTGGTGCTCTGGGTCAACGGCCACACCCACGTGAATGCCGTGTTCGCCCACAAGAAAGCGACCGGCGCCGGCGGCTTCTGGGAGCTGAACACGGCGTCGCACATCGACTGGCCGCAGCAGAGCCGGCTGGTGGAGATCATGGACAACAAGGACGGCACGCTCTCGGTGTTCGGCACGATCATCGACTTCGTCGCCCCGTCGCCCGACCCGTCCAAGCTGCAAACCCCGGCACAGCTCGCGGCCCTCTCCCGGCTGCTCGCGGCCAACGACTGGCAGGAGCGCACCGGCCACAGCGCCACCATCGACGGACGCCGCGGCAAGACCTCCGACCGCAACGTCGAACTCCTCGTCCCCGACCCTCGCAAGAACAGCAACCCCGCCAGCGACGTCTAACCCCCTGTTCGTTCGCCGTAAGTCAGCGTACGATGACATCACTTGATGACTTACGCGTGATGGAGCTGCTGGCATGGCCGCGACCGCGGTGGTATCCCCTTCCGACACCGGGGCGCTGAGGGAACGCGCGCTCGTCCCGACGCTGATCCTGGTCGGCCTCGTAGTGGCGGTGATGAGCAGCCTCGGTGCGCCGCTCATCCCCACGATCTCAGCCGCGAGTCATGTCTCGCTGAGCGCCGGCGAGTGGCTGCTGACGATCACGTTGCTCACCGGAGCGCTCGCGACCCCGATCATGGGCCGGCTCGCGGACGGTCCGCATCAGCGCCGCGTGATCCTCGTGGCGCTCGCCATCGTGCTCGTCGGCCTGGTGCTGGCCGCCACGTCGAGCTCCTTCCCGGTGCTCGTGGCCGCCCGCGGCTTGCAGGGCGTCGGCGTCGGCCTGATGCCGGTGACCATGGCGGTCGCGCGCCGGCAATTGGGGACGGAGAAGGCGGCCAAGACCATCGCGATGCTGTCGGTCACGGCTGCCGTCGGCGTCGGGCTCGGTTACCCGATCACCGGCCTGCTCGCCGAACTCTCGGACTACCACGCCTCCTTCTGGTTCGGGGCCGTGGTGGTCATCGCGGGCCTCGTGCTCTCCGCAATCGTGCTGCCGCGTAGCTCGGCCAACATGACCTCCCGCCGCTTCGACACCGTCGGCGCCGCCCTGCTCTGCCTGGCCCTCGCCATCTTCATCGTCGTGCTCAGCGAGGCCGAAGATTGGGGCTGGCTCTCCGCGCGGGTGCTGATCCTGCTGGCCGTCTCCGTGGTGCTCGCCGCCGGCTGGGCGCGCTACGAGCTGCGCCGCCGCGATCCCCTCGTCGACCTACGGCAGGCGCGCAACCGGATGGTGCTGACCGCCGACATCGCGGGTCTCATCATCTCCCTGACGATGTACCTGTTCCTGCCGATCGTCGTCGAGTTCGTCCAGGTGCCGAGCAGCAACGGCTTCGGCTTCGGCGCGTCTGTCCTCGTCTCCGGCTTCGTCCTGGTGCCGCTCTCGATCGGCACCCTCGGTGCCAGCCGGCTGGCGCCCTACTTCGAGCGGCGCTACGGCAGGCGCATCATGATCCCGCTCGGAGCCGTGCTTTTCGCGATCTCCATGGGGGTCTTCGCCATCGAGCACAGCGGGCTCTGGGAAGCATTCCTGGTGATGGGGATCGCCGGAATCGGTATCGGTTTCACCTTCGCGGCCATGCCCGGCTTCATCGTGAAGGCCGTGGATGCCAAGGACACCGGCAGTGCGATGGGTTTTTACCAGGTGCTGCGCAGCATCGGCCTCGCCATCGGCAGCGCCGTCAGCGGCGTCATCCTGGCCGCGTACACCCACGCGCACCACGACTTCCCGGGGGTCGGCGGCTTCCGGATGGCCCTGCTGCTCGGCGCGGTGCTCTGCCTCGTGACGGCGGTGCTCTGCTACTTCCTGCCCGGCCGCTCGCTGAGCAACGAGGCCCATCCCGTCGACGCCGAAGAACTGGTGGCCATGGAGGAGAACGCCGAACTCGGCGGCTCCGGATTGATGCTCGCTGACGCGACGGGTGAGGGGCCGGCGCGATGACGGCGCCTGCGGGTCCCGTGCGTACCACCCGCACCCGCAACGCCGCCGCCAGCCGGGAGGCTTTGCTCGCTGCCGCGCGAACCCTCTTCAGCGAGCGCGGCTTCGAGCACACCACCGTGCGCGAGATCGGAGAGGAGGCGGGCGTCGACCCGGCGCTGATCGCCCGCTACTTCGGCAGCAAGGTCAACCTCTACCTGGCGACGGTCACGGCAGAAGACGCCGACTCCGGACGCCCGGACGACCTCGAACATCCGGCGCAGCTCGTCGACTGGTTCGTCGCACGCGTCGAAGCGCGGGGGCCCGGATCGGTCATGCAGGCGCTGGTGCGCTCCGACTCCGCCCCCGAGATCCGGGAGGCCGCACGCGGCCATCTGACGCGCCGCCTCGTCGATCCTTTGCACGGCATGCTCGAGCGACGCGGAGTGCCGGACGCCCGCGTGCGCGCCGAGGTCGTGGTCTCCGCCCTGGTCGGGATCCTGCTTGCGCGCTCGCTCGGATCGTTCGAATCATTGCCGAACCTGACCCGCCGCGAGCTCGTCGAGCTCCTGACGGCGATGCTTCCCGACCTCAGCTGATCTCCGGGCCCTCTGCCTGCCCGCGTTCGAAGTCGCGCCGAAGCTGCTGCGAATGCTCAGGATCAGCGAACACGACCACCTCGTCCCCGGCGCGCAGCCGGGTCCCTTCGTGCACGCGTACCAGGTGCCCGTCGCGCACGACCGAGCTCACCCACACCTCGCCCGGCAGCTCCCCCGCGGCACAACCGATCGCCCTCGCTCCTGGAGCCACGACGAAGCGGTGCACGCCTTCGGGCTCGTGGCGCAGCCGCACCCCGAGCGTCCACGGTTCGAGCTCGGAACTGCGCATCGGCAGCCGTAGCACTCCTGCCAGGAAGGGCACCAGGCTGCCCTGCACCACGACGGAAAAGACCACGACCACGACGACAATTCCGTAGAGCCGGGTCGCGCCGGCGATGTGCGCCGACAGCAGCGAGACCCCGAGCAGGATCGGGACGGCGCCCTTCAGCCCGGCGAGCACGACGAAGCTCAGCTCATTTCGCGCGAGCCGGGCCGGGAGCAAGCAAAGTCCCACCAGCACCGGGCGAATGAGCACCGCGAGCGCGACGCCGAGAACGAGACCGGGCACCCAGACGTTGGCCCGCGAGAGCACCGAGAGGTCCACTGTCAGACCCAGCGCGACGAAGGCGACGATCTCGCCGAGGCTCGCCAGCGCCGAATGGAAGCGTTCGATCTCGCGCTTGAAGGGAGCCTTGCGGTCGCCGATCAGGATGCCCGCGACGAACACTGCGAGAAACCCCGAGCCGCGGGCGAGCGTCGCCACCGCGAAAAGCCCGAGCACGCAGACCAATGTGCGTAGCGGATACAGGCCTTCACTCGGCAGCGGGACCTTGCGCATGAACGCGAGCAGCGCCCATCCCCCGGCCACCCCGATGACGCCGCCGACGCCCATCTGCAACACGAACTCGCCGACGACGTGCAGCGCCGCGCCCCCGCTCAGGCTGCCCGCCGAGATGAGGCTCGCCATGAGCGCGATGCCGACCGGATCGTTGGCCCCTGACTCGCCCTCGAGAATCGTCCCCGCCCGGCCGGCGATCTCCCGCCTGCCCAGCACCGAGAACACCACCGCGGGATCGGTCGGTGCCACAGCCGTCGCCAGCAGCATTGCGGCGTACCAGGACAGGTCGAATGCGTAGCGCGCCAGCACGGCCCCACCGGCAACGGTCAGGAACGTGCCGAGCACGCCGACCACGGCAATCGGCGATGCCGAGGCGCTGAACCGACGCCAGCCGATGTGCATGCCGCCGTCGAAGAGGATCACCAGCAGCGCCAGCGTGACGAGCCGCTCGACGGTCTTTTCCGACGGGGCGTGCAGGCTCGGGATGGCTTTCACCGCGATCGCCGAGGCCACCAGCAGCAAGGCCGCCGCCGGCACCTTCAATCGCTCGGTGAGGCGGTGTGAGAGCACCGCCGCGATCCCGACCGCAGCGAAGACCAGCACCGCCAGAGCGAACGGCTGGGTGTCGGTCACGGTGCGGCTCTCCTGGGCGTAGGTAGGAAACGGGGCATGGCGGCACTACTGCCGACCAGACTTCCCGGCGCACCAATGGCCAGAGTAGCCGCCGCCCGGAATTCGACGGTCTACTTTTGAGGCATGTGCCGAAGCATCAAGACGCTGCGTCCGCCCTACGTCGAGGCCCCCACCGAGGAGGAGATGGCCGCTGCTGCCCTGCAATACGTGCGAAAAATCAGCGGGATGCGGGCGCCGGCGAAAGCCAACGTGGAGGCGTTCAACAACGCCGTGGACGCCGTCGCCGAAGCCACCCGTGAGCTGCTCGGATCGCTGGAGATCCGGCGCCGTCCGGTCGCCGTCGCCGACTGACGTGACCGAGCCGGCGTGACGAGCCGGCTCGTCGGCAAGCCGGCCACGAAGCAGTCAACCCACCGAAAATCAGCTGGAAGCGCTAGGGGATTCAGGCCTGCGCCGGGCCGGCTGTGTGCGCGGCTATCGCCGTCAACACCGCGGGCCAGAGCTCCCGGGGCAGATCGTGTCCCATCCCCTCGAAGCCGATGAAACGCGCATGCGGGATGGTTCGCGCGAGAGCCAATCCGCCGCTGCAATCGACCACGGGATCGTTCAATCCGTGGATCACCAGTGTCGGGGTCTGCAGCCCCCGCAGTTGGGCGGTGCGGTCGACCTGCGTCGCGACGGCAGCGAGCTGGCGTCGCTGGCCGGCCGGGTCGTGCGCGCGCTCATAGCTGCGGGTGGCCAGCTCGCGGATCAGCGGCTCCTCGAACGGATAGCCGGGTGAGCCGATCACCCGGAACGTGTTGACCGAGCCTTCGATCGCCGCGGCCCGGCCGTCCGCCCGGCGCCGGAGCGCGGTCATCAGCACCCGCTTGCTCGTGCGTCCAACCCGCCGCGAGCCCGTCGAGGTCATCAGCAGTGTCAGCGTGCGCAAGCGCTCAGGAGCGCGCAGCGCGACCGTCTGCGCGATGAATCCACCCATCGACACCCCGACCAGATGCACCCGGCCGAGGTCCAGCGCGTCGATCAGGCCGATGGTGTCCTGAGCCATGTCGTCGAGCCCGTACGGCGCCCGGCGGCGAGCCACGATGTCGCGCAGGCCGGGGGCCGCCAGCTGGTCGAGGTGCGTACTCAATCCCATGTCGCGGTTGTCGAACCGCACCACGAAATGCCCAGCAGCCGCGAGCTGAGCGCAGAGCTCGTCGGGCCACATCAGCATCTGGGTGCCGAGGCCGGCGATGAGGACGATCGCAGGTGCGCCGCGCTCGCCGAAAGTCTCATACGCCAGCTCGATCCCATTGGCGCGTACCCGCGAGACGGCGGCTTCCTGATCCGGTGACATCCGTTCAGTTTGCCGCTACGCGAAAGATCGGCCAGCCGATCTCGGTACGCCATTCGCTCGGCTCATCCGTGTCACGCGGACCGATCAGGTACGTCTCGTGGATCGGACCGTCGACCGCCAGCGCATGCTCGACGACCCAGGCTCCGAGCCTGCCGTAGGTGACGTCGAGGTCGTCGTGAGGGCCGCGATGGACGGTGACGGCGAGCTCCAGCGCGGGAAGCTCGACCACCTCGATCCGCCCTGACGCCCGCGGCTCGCGCACCGGGTGGAAGACCGTCATCTCGCCGCGGCCCTCGGTGAAGAGCTCGTTCGCGTAGCACCCTCCCGGCGGCCCGGTGCGTTCCGCCGCCGGAAACGCCGAATCGAGCGCCGCCATCGCCGCGTCATACCAAGGCAAGACGTCCACGCTCTCGACCACGTCGCGGACGGCGACCACGGTCTGAACGGGCTCCGCACGCAACTGCACCTGGAACTGTTCGAGATCCGGCCGCAATAGTTGCTGCAGCGAGGCGACGGCAGCCCGGGTGCGGTCGAGCTGGTCCTCGAGGCGCTGGAGATGGCCGGCGATGAGATCGGCGCGGCGCCCCGCGTCGTCGGTGGCGATGATCGCCTTCACCTCTGCAAGCGGGACCTCGAGCTCGCGTAACCGATGGATCACCTGCGCCGAGGGGATCTGGCGGCTGTCGTAGTAGCGGTAGCCGGAGAACTCGTCCACGGCGGCCGGCTCGAGCAAGCCGGCCTCGTGATAGCGCCGCAGCGTCCGAACGCTCAGGTGGGTCAGCGTCGCGAATTCGCCGATGGTCAGTCCCGCCCGCATCCGGCCACTGTGCACCCTCCCCTAGCGAGAGGGTCAACCGCTTGACTCTCCCGCAGGGGGAGACCCGACGGTCAACTCATGACAACGAACTGGAGCAGCGGGACCTCGATCCCGGCCACCCAACTGCCGGACGCCATCACCGCCTACCTGCGCGCCCACCAGGCGCGTGACCTCGATGCGGCGATGCCGCACTACGCAGCGGACGCCACGGTGACCGACGAGGGTCACACCTACTCGGGGCCGGCGGCAATCCGGCAATGGCTGGCGACCTCGGCCAGCGAATACACGTACACGATCGAGCTCACCGCGGCCCGCGAGATCGATGACAGCCACTACGTCGCGACGCACCATCTGGAAGGCGACTTCCCGGGCGGCGTCGCCGATCTGCACTACAAATTCGCCATGCGCAACGGGCTGATCCAGGACCTGATCATCGAGCCGTAGGCGGCGCGGCCAGCCCGGCACGCGCCAGCGCTTCGGCCAATGCGAGGCTCTGCGGTCCGGAGTCCGGACACGTCAGCCGGACGGTGACCCACCGGTCGTTGTTGGCCGTCCCGAAAGTCAGCGTGCCGGGGATCCAGTCGGCCTCTATCCCGATGCCGAAAATCGCTATCGGTGCGAGGTCTTCGCCGGGCCCGACGGCGGCGTTCTGCCCGCTCTCGTCCACCCAGCGTTGAAAGTCCTTGAACGGCTGCGGATTGGTGCTGAGGGTGACGGTGGCGGCGCTGCAGGCATCAGCCTTCGCTGCCACCGTCCGGTAGGAACACGTCGAGAATCCTTCGGTGACATCGGCCTGGGCGGTGACGGCGCCGGTCGCGCCTCCCCGCACGAAGGCGGCGCGCATCGAACTCGCGCAGGCCAGCGACGGGAGCGGTGACGCGGTCGGCTGCGCCTGGGATTTCGGCGGTCCGGCGGACGAGCAACTGGTGAGGAGGCCCGCGACCGTGAGGCCTGAGAGCAGGGCCGGGCGCATGGCCTGACTCTTGCCCGGCAATGCCTCGGATCACGCGCCCGAGGGCGGATCAGTGTTCGTTCTTGATCACGAAGTACGAGCCGCGGATGGTCCCGGCCAGCTTCGACTTCTGCCTCGCGAACTTGAATTTCGAGGCGAGCTCCTCAGGGACTTCCATCCCATCGGAGAGCTTGAACCCGACAGCCCGCTTGCCCCCGTCGTCGAGGGCGTACATCACGTTGATCGACAAGCCGCTCTCGTAGAAGACATAGGCCATCCGGATGTTCTCGACCTGAAACTGCGTCGCTTCCAGCGGCGGAGACTCGATGACGAGATCACGCTCATCCTTGAGGATTCCGTGCACCCAGTCGATGGTCGCGCTGGCTTCGCCTGCGGGTTCCACCACGAACACGTGGTCGTACTTGTTCTTGAAATAGCGGGCCTCATTCGCCCGCAGCCCCGCGAGCGCAGACGCGACGGGCGACGATTGCACTCCAACGGTCGAGACGTCTTGGAAATCCACCGTGTAGGCCATATGCGGTCCCTCGGCTGACAGGTGACGCGGAAGACGAGATTGCAGGTCAGAAGCGCGTTGAAAGTAACACGGCCCGTCCGGGGCCAGTCCGGAGCGCGCTGCGCGCCGTGCGCTAGGCGTCAGTGCCGGCGTCGAAGACCCGTCAGGACCACCGCGGTGAAGAGCAGCAATCCGAGGGCAGGCGTCACGGCGAGAGCAAAGAGACCGCCGGCGATCGTCGGTCCGCTGGAGGTGCCCGCACCGGCCACCACGGCGAGCAGCGCCAGCGTCCAGACGCTCACCAACACGCCGGTCGCCCGCTGCGTCCACATGGCGGCCCCCTGTGGACCCGGCTGGTGCACTACCTCACCCATCGACCGAGCCGCTCAGCTGGGCGTTTGAATTCTGGTGCTCCGAAGGACGGCCGGGGTATTCGTGGCCGGGCCAGTTGGCATACGTGACCGTCCCGCCTTGCACCTGTGCGGTGAGCGCAAGGGTGTCGTGATGACGCTCGTTGAGCTGATACGTCCCTTCGCGAACCTCAGGGAAGACAAGCGTGAAATCCACACCCGTCGAAGACGGCCGGCCGGTCACGGCGACATGCGGCGCAGGCGTGGTGAAGGCTTGGCCTACGGGCCTGATTTCGACCTCGATGCCCTTCATGTGCGAGGGCATCGAGACGACGAGGGCGCCGATGTCGCCACCGATGTCCAGGACGACCGCACCCTGCCCGGCATGGGAGTTGTCTTCCACGCCCCGGCCTTACGTGTGGGGGACGGCTTCGACGGTCTGATATCCACCGGCGGGCAGGCCTGCATAGGGAAACTTGTTCAAATAGGGGGGATTGGTGTTGCTGGTCCCATCCGTGAGCTGGCTGGCCGCGGCATCCGGTTTGTAAGAAGGGTCGACGAGGGGGATGAGCGCGCCGGCCACGGCGCGAAGTTCGACCGCGACGACGTCGTCGAAGATGCGCCGGCCGTTGGGGAAGCCCGCTGCGTCGTTGGCGATGAGCCCCAGTGGGTTGGGCTTCTTCGCCGGCGGGATCGCCATGTTGAGCCGCAGCATGTCAGCAAGGACGGTGCCGGTGTTGTTCTGGAAGCCCGGGATGATCCCCTTGGGGATTCCGGTGAGGATGATGGCCTCCAGGTCGGCCCGCGCCTTCTTGTACGACGCGAGATGGGGAAAAACGCCGGGATAGAGCGTGGGCAGCAGCCCGGCCAGCTCGGGCTGGGTCACCCCCGAAGCGAACTGCGAGTCCATGCTCGGGGGCTGGGTGTTCCAGTAGTCCTTACGCGCCATCGGCACGAGGAGCTCGTTGAAGAGTGGGAAGCCGAGCCTGCTCACCTGGACGAACGGACCGCTGAAGACGGATTGGCCGCCATTGCTGTCGTAGATCCGTGACCGCTGCCGGCTGGCCGACGCCCATACTCCGATGACAGAACTCGCTGCCATCGGATCGGTCGGCATTTTTCCGCCCTGGGTGAGGTCGGACTTGGGTACCTGGATCGCCAGGGTGGAAACGTTCAACCCCTGGAGCCCGTTCACACCGGGAACGACCTTTTCCTTGATCAGGTGGGCGGAGTTGAACGGCCGCAGGCCGGCAAGGTCGAACACGCTGCCGAGATCGACGAAGAAGGGGTCCGCCCGGGGGCCGGCGAAAACCATGCGCCCGCCGCCGAAGCCATGCACGGCCTGGGCGGCAAGCGTCGAATAATTCGGTGTGCTCCGCACGCCGATGTTCACCGGGGCAGTGATGCGATCGGACGTGAGCACGGTGCTGGAGCCGTTTCGGAGCACGCGGGTCACCGAGTAGTACTGCGGGCGGTTCCACGTGGTGTCCGAGACGTTCTTGATCGGACCCGTGTTGTACAGGAAGGTCGCGCTGTTGCGGATGACCGTCTGGAACCGGAACTGGTAGGTGATGTCGGGCTGGGCATCGCCGCTGTTCGAGATGTGGATTTCGTACAGCGCATTCTCATCGAACTCGTAGAAGTTCGGGCCCCCGTCAGGCTTTTGAAAGGGGTTGAAATTCGCGATCAGCGTGACGTAGTCAGGCAGATCCGGACTGACGAACGCATACACGTCGGTGTTGTCGACAGCAGGATCTTTGGAGATCTCTGGAGCCTCACGATGCGAAGACATGACGATTCCCTTTCAAGCACAGCAAAATTCGGACTGTCGGGGCCACCCGCTGGTCAGGACGCGGCGGCGCGCGCCAGACGGGCTACCAGCTCTCGGTCTGTCACCAGGACTTCACGTTCGCCGACGAGCAGGGTCAGCTGGCCGTTGCCCGGATTGCTGACATAAGCCACCATCGGCTCCCCGCCCGGTGAGCTCTTGCCGGCCGGCGGCCTCTCGGCCGGGGCCGCCTGCGCCGCTGGCGCGATGGCCGCGACCCCCACTGCTGCTGCGCCCGCTCCCGCGGCCACCAAAAACGTCCGACGCGTCGAATCAGACACCGGCTGCCCTTCCTCGCATCTGTTGAGGTGCTCGGCCCGACATCCCGCGCCCGGGCTCGACATTTGGGACGCCCTGAAAAGACGCCTAGGGACAGTTCGATCCGGAGGGCGAAGGTGTTCCAGAGGATCGGCAAATGTGGCCGGCGTCACACCCGAGGGCGTCCCCACCTCTCGAGCTCACGTCACCCCGCGGAAGAAGGTCCGAACCGGAACGCGCTCTGTTTCGAACGCTCTTTGTGCGTGCTCGCGGATTCCGTGGCCTGGTGGCCGTCAGTTCGGTCGAGCGAGCCGCCGGATCGTCCCTTCGGTCCGGCTCAAGCTGATGGCCGGCTTGGAGCCCGACCGCCGTGCATCGCGCGGGCTGGACATCGTTGCCCTGTATCGAAACCACGCAGGTGCTGCGCACCGGCTGGCACTTCGGATACTGCACGACCATGACCTCGCCGCCGACGCGGTGCAGGATGCATTCCTTTCGCTGTGGCTGCTACGCAACCGGGATGCCGGCAGCCACCCCGATGCCCATGGTCTGCTGCGCACCCTCGTGCAACGCCGCGCGGTCGACATCATCAGAAAGCGGTCGAGCGGGCCGCCCACGACGAAGCTCAGCGAGGTCGACCAGGTGATCGACGAACACGCTGACGTGCACGAGCAGGCAGTCGGTGCCCTTTATGCGGCGCGCGTCGAAGCGGCGATCGAGTTGCTGACACCCGCCAAACGAGAGGTATTGCTCCTGGCTTTCGTCCAGGGCTACTCCCAGAACGAGATCGCGACATCACTGGGGATTCCCGTAGGGACGGTGAAAAGCCGCCTGACGCGAGCCCGGACCGACCTCAAGCAGCTACTGCCCGGGATGCACGTTGCGCAACACATCTGAGGCCTGGTCCGGCCCGTCCGGAGTCCGCCCGCGGGGTCGCGCTTGCGGGCCGCTTCGAGAGATCACAAGGTGCCCCCGGCAGGAATCGAACCTGCGGCCTTCCACTTAGGAGGCGGACGCTCTATCCGACTGAGCTACGAGGGCGGGTAACGCTCGATACGACCCTACCGTCCGGCTACCTGCGGCCACACCCGCGCAGGCACACTGGGCGCATGAGCGTGGTGCGTATCAACGTGTTGACGGTTCCGGAATCGGCCCGCGAGAGCCTGGAGCAACGCTTCTCCGGGCGAGCCGGGATGGTCGAGAATGCCGAGGGCTTCGAGCATTTCGAGCTGCTGCGCCCGACCGAAGGCAGCGATTCCTACCTGGTCTACACCCGCTGGCGAACCGAGGAAGATTTCGTCCGCTGGACCGAATCGCAGGCCTTCGGCGCCGGCCACCGGCAGGCCGAGGCGCAGCGCGCCGAGGGCGGCCCGGCGGCGATGGGCAGTGAGACCTGGAGCTTCGACGTCATCCAGAGCGCCGATAAGGCTGCCGCGACCGATTAGTTTCCCGCTGCCAGCGCGGTCAGGAAACGCGCGGCGATCGGGGCGGCCGTGTCGCCGCCGAACTCGCCGCCCTGCACGAACACTCCGAACGCGATGTCGCCCTGCCAGCCGGTGAACCAGGCGTGGCTCGGCGGGTTCGGACCCGTGCCGAATTCGGCGGTACCGGTCTTGCCGTAGACCGGCAGCCCCGGTACGCCCGCCAGCGCGGTTCCCGTTCCCGACGTCACGACCTCACGCATCAGATCGCGAAGGGTGGCGATGGGGCCCGCGGGGAGCGCCGCACCGGCGGGGGCTGAAGGAGCGCTCAGCACGAGCCGTGGAGCCACCCTCACCCCGCGGGCGACCGAGGCCGTTGCCGTCGTGATCGCCAGCGGGCTCGCCAGCACCCGGCCCTGCCCGAAGGCGCTGGCGGCTTTGTCGACGGAGTCGGTGTTGACCGGGACACTGCCGGCGTACGCGGAGATCCCGAGGCTCGTCGGGACGCCGATGCCGAGGCTGCTCGCGGCGTTGTGCAGGCTGTCCGCCGACAGTCGAGGGGCGAGCGAGACGAAAGCCGTGTTGCAGGAGCGGGCGAAGTCGGTGTGGAACGGGATGAGCCCGAAGGACTCCTCCTCCGCGTTGTGGAACGTGCGCCCGTCGACCGTGATGGTGGGCGCGCATTCCACCGGCGTATCCGGCGTGAGGCCGCCCTCGAGCAGGGCGAGCGTCGTCACGATTTTGAACGTGCTACCCGGCGGCGCCTGGCCGGTCAGCGCCAGGTCGTAGGCACCGCCATCGGGTCCGTTGGAGACGGCAAGCACCTCTCCGGTACTGACCCTGATGGCGACGAGTGCACTCGGTTTCGCCTGACCCGCCAGGGCATTGTCTGCGGCGGTCTGGATGGCGGGATCGATCGTGGTGCGCAGCGGCTGACCCGGACGCGCGGGAACGCTGAGCAGTGTGGCATCAGCAGCCACGCTGCCCGGGGTGCGATGCAGGACGACGCGGTACCCGTCGGTGCCGGCGAGCTGCTGGTCGTATTGCGCCTGCAAGCCGGTCAGTCCCACCTGCTGGCCGACGTGATAGCGCCCCGGGTGCGCCTTGATCAGATCGGCGGTCACCGGGCCGACGGTGCCGAGCAGCGCACGGGCGAAGTCATGCGTGGGCGCCAGCGGCAGCTGCGCGGTCTGAAACACCGTGCCCGGCAGCGGTTGCAACTGCGCCTTGAGCCGCTCGTAGTCGGCCTGGCGAAGCGTGATGACATCGACGAAGGCGTTGGCACTCGCCGCCTTCACCCGTGCAGTGAGCGCCGCCGGATCGATCTGCAGCAAGGTGGCCAGTTGCTGGGCCAGCACCGGCAGGTTCGTGACCCGGGACGGCTCCACCCCGACGTCGACCACCGGCTGCTCGGTGACGAGGGCACTGCCCCCGGCACCGAGAATGTCGGCGCGATCAGGAGTGACGGTCTCGCCGACCAAGGTGTCGCCGGCTCCCAATCCCGGATGGATGACGGATGGGCTCCACTGCACCTGCCGGCCATGCCCGTTCGTCGCGGGGACCACGTTGACCGTGGTGTCGTAGGCGAAGACGGTCCCGCCGTGCAGCGTCCAGCGGACGTGGAGGCGGCCGACGCGCGCCTGCGACTGACCCGAACCGCCAGCGGGCGCCGCCGCAAATGCAGGCGTCAGGACGGTCACCGTCGGCGGGCCGGCGTTCAGCCCCCTGGTCGCCGCCGTGTAGGCCGCTGCCACGCCGGTCGCGTCGACCAGCGGGCCGTCCTGCGGCTTGCCCGCCGACCAGTCGCGGGCGAACGTCTGCAGGGCGGCGAGCGAGGCGTCAGGCTTGGAGCTCGACGACGTCGCCAGCACCGCCGCCGCGCCCCCGCCGATCAGGAGCACCACCGCGAGAGCCAGGCCGATCAGCCAGTTGCGCCGGCTGGTTCGACGAGGCGACGCGGGGCTCAGCTTCACATTGCTCATCACGCGGCGTTCCGCCTGTCGGTTCACCATCGGGCTGATCCGTCGGTCATGAACCTACCGAATCACCACATAGCCGGTCAGTCCAAGACCAGATGACGCTCTCGTCAGTATCTTTTGCATATGACGGGGCGGCCGAGGCTGGATCTGGTGCGCCAGATCGAGTATTTCCTCGCCGTCGTCGACGAGGGTCACTTCGGCCGGGCGGCGCAGCGGCTGTCCATGTCGCAACCCCCGCTGTCACAGGGGATTCAGCGGCTGGAGAAGCTGCTGGGCGGCGCGCTTTTCGTGCGCGGTCCACGCGGTGCCGAGCTCACCGCCTTCGGCGCGGGGCTGGTGCCGCGCGCCCGTCAGCTCTTGGCCGCCGCCCAGGCCGTCCTGCAGCCCACCACCCACCATCGACGCCAGGTCTTCCGACTCGGAGTGGTTCCGCAGCTTCCGCGCGGGGTGGCCGCCGGACTGGTGGAGGCCGTCCGGTCGCGCGGTCAGCACGTCGCTGTGAGCGTGTTGCCGACGGCCGATTCCACCAGCAGCCTCGGGGAGGGCGAGCTCGATGCGGCGGTGGTCATCCATCCCGCGCTGCTGCCCAATCTCGACGCCGGCCCCGTCATCCGGCTGCCGCGCGACATGCTGGTCCCGGCCGGTCATCCACTCGCCGAAGCCCGCTCGGTGCCGCTGCGCCGGCTGGCCGGCACCCCGCTCGCCATCGAGCCTCGGCGCCACGGGCCCGCAGCTTTCGACCTCGTCGCCGACCTCGTCGGCATCGAGGGAGTGCACCTCGCTCCGACGGGGGTTGCGGACGATCAGGAGGCCCTGCTGGCCGTGGCGGGAGGCGATGTCATGGCGCTCACCGCCGACCCGTCGCTGCGCGGCCGCGGGGTCGCCAGGGTCGCGCTCGACGGAGATCCGCTCCCCTTGCGATTGCGCATCGCGTGGCCCACAGGGCGAGCGCCGGGAAGCCTCGCCGACGCGATGACCGCCGCCCTGGAGCACTCGTGACGGCCGTCAGCCGCCTGCTGCGGGCGACGTTCGACGATGCCGGCGTCCAGGGGTGGCTGCACGTCCGCGAAGTGGAGCCCGGCGGGGCAGAGGTGGCGCTCGCTGCCGACGACCCAGTCGCGCTCAGCTCGGTCTACAAACTCCCTTTGTTGGTGGCCTTTTTGCGCATGGTCGACGCCGGTGAGCTCGATCCGACGCGACGGGTCACCGTCCCCGCAAGCCCACGAACGGCGGGAACCACCGGACTGTCGATCATGCGTGATCCGGTGACGATGTCCTACCGCGATCTCGCGGTGCAGATGATCACCGTCTCGGACAACGCTGCCGCCGACGTCCTGCTGCACAAGGTCGGGCTCGAACGCGTCACGACGACGCTGCGAGCCCTCGGCCTCAACGCCACCACCGTCACGCGCGGCGCCGCCGAAGAACTCGCCGGGCTCGTCTCCGAGACTGGCGCAAGTTCAGTAGCCGACGCGTTTGCTGCCCTGACCGATCTGGACCACGTCGCGGCTCCCTCGGGCTACGACCCGCTGCGGGCGAGCGCGTCGACCGCCCGTGACATGACCGAACTGCTCGCCGCGCTCTGGACCGGCCGGGCGGCATCGCCGGAGCAAACCGGCTTCGCCAAGACCGTGCTCGCGCAGCGCACCGGCCCGTACCGGCTACGCGCCGGATTCCCGCACGACGCGATCACGCTCGCCGACAAGACCGGCACGCTCGGCTCGCTGCGCCATGACGTCGGCGTCGTCGAGTTTCCCGACGGAACCGCTTACGCCGCAGCGGTTTTCACCCGCGCCGCCCGGCCGGACCGCCTGCTACCAGGCGTGGATGCCGTCATCGGTCAGGCGGCCCGGTTGGCCGTCGATGCCCTGCGCCGCTAGGAGCGGCGCGGGACCCAGCGGAAGGTGCGCACGGCGACGAACGTGGCGACGACCCCCCAGATCGCCAGGCTCTCCAGCTGGTGTGGGGCCCAGCCACTTCCGTGTGCCGTCAGCGGATTGAAGGCGTGGTAGTAGAGCGCGACGATGAACGGCCGCAGCGGCAGCCACGCCGCGACCTGTGCCAGCCCCCCGCTGATCGGGAAGTAGGTGCCCGAGATGAACACCATGACGAAGAACGGCAGGTTGATGATGGCCGGGCCGGAGTCCACGTTGGGGATGAGCGAGGAGATGGCGACACCCAGCGCGCAGAACACCAGCGAGGCAAGGAGGATCGTCACGATCACCGGCAGCACGTGCGAGGCAGGGAGCGAAACCCCATACACCGCAATGGCAAACACGATCGTGACGGTCGACAGCAGGGCCGCGATGACGACCGAGCTGCCGATGATGCCTCCGATGAGCGCCCATGCCGGCAACGGCGTCCCGCGCATCCGCTTGAGTACGCCGTCCTCACGCTGACGCACCAGGTTCATCGCGATGTTCAGGAAGCAGGCGCTCATCACGGCGAAGGACAGGATGCTCGGCGTGTAGTACTGCGCCAGCTTCACGCCGCCGAGATCCTTGTCGTGCTGGCTACCTGCCGTCGCGACCAGGATGAAGAAGAGCACCAGCGGAAACGCGAACGTGAAGAACGCCGCAGCGGGGTTGCGCCAGTAGCTCTTCTGCTCGTATCGAAGCTGGGTGGTGACGAGGGCGACGTCGCTCATCGTGAGGCTCCTACGGTCTCGGCCGCTTCATCTCCGGCGTCCTGCTCGCCGCGTACGAGGGCGAGATACGTGTCTTCGAGGCTGGGCCGCGAGGCGACCAGGCCCTCGAGGCGAATGTCGTGGTCGAGCGACCAGCCGGTGAGAGTGTGCAGTACCCGCGCGTCTTCGGTGGTGGTCAGCTCGCAATAGCCGTGCTGATCGAGCGTCACCTCGACCGGCAGGGACGCGGGATCGACGCCGGCGGGCAGTCGGAAGCGGATCTGCAGCGCCGCCATGTCGCGGCCGCCCAGATCGTCAGGCGTGCCCTGCCCGACGACGCGACCGGCACCGATGACGACGATGTGGTCGGCGAGCGCCTGCGCTTCGTCCATGTAGTGCGTGGTCAGCAGGATCGTGGTGCCCAGCGTGCGCAGATCGCTGACCAGATCCCAGGCGCCGCGGCGGGCCGAGGGGTCGAAACCGGTGGTGGGCTCGTCGAGGAAGAGCAGCCGGGGATTGCCGACGATCCCGTACGCCACGTCGAGCCGGCGTTTCTGACCACCGGACAACTTCGCGATGCGGGAGTTCTTCTTCTCCGCCAGCCCGACCCGCTCGATGACCTCGTCGACATCGCGCGGATTGGAGTAGAAGCCGGCGGTACGCGTGAGCGTCTCGCGGACGGTCAGGTACGGGTCAGCCGCGGTGCCCTGCAAGACAATGCCCACATTTTCGCGCCAGGCCCGGTCGCCGTGCTGCGGGTCGACCCCGAGCACCTGCACCTCGCCGGCGTCGCGCTTCAGGAAACCCTCGAGGATCTCCAGCGTGGTGGTCTTGCCGGCGCCATTGGGGCCGAGCAACGCCAGGCACTCGCCCTCGGCGACGCTGAAGCTCACTCCCTGCACGGCCTTGGTATTGCCATAACTCTTGCGCAGACCATCGACGACGATCGCTGCCATGTGGTGTCCTCCGTTGTGACAACCTTGCGGCGCCTCGCTGGGTGAGTGCCTAGGCCGGATACTGCGAGCACAACTCTTGCGGAGTCATAGGCGCAGAGCATCCGCCAATTGGCCGACTTTATGGCGTTCGCGGGAAAAACTCCCGTTCTTTTCAGTCGCGTTTGCGACATCTAGCCAACCCGCCCGCAACTGGTCAGGATGACCGCATGAGCTCGTGGGAAACGCTGGACCGCTATCTCATTCTGTCTTCCGACGCACACGCCGGGGCGCCGATGGCGGCCTACAAGGCCTACCTCGAGCCGGCGTGGCACGAGGAGTTCGACGCCTGGCTCGCCGCCGTCGTCAATCCATGGGTCGACACCAGCGACACCCGCAACTACGACAGTGCGGATCGGCTCGTCGCGATGGACGCCGAGGGCATCGCCGGCGAGGTGCTCTTCCCCAACACGCTGCCGCCCTTCTACGACATCCTCGCTCACCTCAGCGGGGTGCCGCGCACCCGCGAGGAGTTCGAGCGCCGGTGGGCCGGGTTGCGTGCCCACAACCGATGGCTGGTCGACTTCTGCGCCGAAGCACCGCAGCGCCGCCGCGGCCTGATCCAGCTCATGCCCAATGACGTGGACGCTGCCGTCGCCGAGATCCGGTGGGCTGCCGCGCATGACGTCATCGGCGGCGTGATGCTCCCGGCGGTGCCGCCCAACCATCCCGTCGAGCCCTACTTCCACCGCCGTTACGACGCCCTCTGGCAGGAGGCGGTCGAGCACGGATTCGCGGTGCACCAGCACCAGGGCTCGGGCAGCCCGGATGTCGGCGCCGGCGAGGAGGTCGATCGCAGCGTCGGCTACGTCAACCACGAGCTGTGGACCCGGCTGACGCTGAGCCATCTCATCGTCGGCGGCGTTTTCGAGCGCCATCCCGAGCTGCGGTTCGTGTGGACCGAGATGCCCGGGCTGCGCTGGGTCGTCGAGGATCTGGAACGCCTCACCCGGCAGCTGAAGGTCATCCAGTCGCGTTACGCGGGCGATCCGAGGCAGCTGAACTTCGCAGGCTCGTTCGGCTCCGCGACGACCGAAGGCCTCTCACTCACTCCGCTCGAATACTTCCGGCGCAACTGCTACATCGGCGCGAGCCTGCTGGCACCCCACGACGTGCGCTACATCCACGTCCTCGGGGCCGACCGGATCATGTGGGGTCACGACTTCCCGCATCCGGAGGGCTCGTCGGGCCGCACCACCGATGCCCTCCGGCTGAACTTCGCCGACTTCACCGACGCCGACTGCCGGCAGATGCTCACCGGCACCGCGGCCGGCGTGTACCACTTCGACGCGATCGCACTCACTCCGCTCGCCGAGCGCATCGGGCCGCCGGTCGAGCTCGTGCACACGCCGCTGGAAGAGGTCCCGGTCTCGCCGGGCTCAGCGTTCGGCGAGCCAGAGGAACTCGCCCGCGTCCTCGACGACGCAGCGACCTGGCGTTGATCTTGGGGCCTAGCCGAGCTCCTCGGCCATCGCGACAAGCTCCTTGCAGCGCGGGCACACGGGGTAGCGGCTGGGGTCACGCACCGGCTCGAACTCCCACCCGCACAGCGCCGTGATCTTCCCGCCGTTCACGTTCGCCTTCATGATCTCTTCGCGGCGCGCGTAGTGGGAAAAGTCGTCGCCCTCATCGGTGCTGCCGGTGCGGGTCTCGGGCCGAACATCCGGATCGAGGCGAGTGATGGGCATGGCTCGATTCTAGAACGCGGCCCGAACCGGGCGAGCCGCCGCTGCGCCGGGCTGTGAGTGGGTAGCCTTCACAACGTGCGTCGCCCGCAGGGCGGACCGCTGGACTTCCGGTCCGTCACTCCCAGCCTTCGTGACACATTGCTGCTCCGGGAGCGCGCGCTCCAAGCCACCACCGTGAGCGTCGTGATCACCGATGTGCGGCTTCCCGACAACCCGATCGTCTGGGTCAATGCAGGCTTCACGCGTACCACCGGTTACCTGGCTGACGAGGCCATCGGACGCAATCCGCGTTTCCTGCAGGGACCCGAGACCGATCCGGTCGTCGTCGCCGAGATGCGCCGTTCCATCGCCGAGGTCCGGCCCTCGATGGTGACCCTCATCAATTACCGGGCTGACGGCTCCACGTTCTGGAATTCGGCCTCCACCGCGCCCGTGTTCGACGAGGACGGCGGGGTCATCGGCTTCATCGGCATCCAGGTCGACGTCACCGAATCGGTGCTGGCGCAGCGCGAGCGCGAGGATCGGTTGCGCTCCGAGCAAGCCGGCAGGATCTCCGCCGAGAAGGCGCAGCGCACTCTCAGCCTGCTGGCCGAGGTCAACGATCAGCTCGTGTCGACGTTCGATCTGGACAAGGCGATGCATGCCCTGGTGCACCTGCTGGTGCCGCGTTTTGCCGACGGATGTGCCGTTGACCTCGTGAGTGAGGCGGGCACGTCCGCCGACCCGCGATCGGAACGCGTGGCCTCGGCAGCTGTGAGCGCTGACGCCGAGGTGGGCGACCCGGGGCTGCTCGGCCGGGTGCTGCGCACCTCGCGCCCGGTGACGGTGCAGGACCCCGCCGACCCCGACGGCCAATCGCTGCTCGTTGTTCCGCTCATGGGTCACGACGGGGTGCTGGGTGCGCTCACCCTCGTCTCAGCAGGCCCGTCGAGCAACGATGACGAGCGTCTGCAGATCGCCCTCGACATCGGGCGCCGTGCCGGTTTTGCGGTGGAATGGTGCCGCCTGTACGAGCGTGAGCGTCGCGTCACCGCCCTCCTGCAGAGGACTAAACCGCCGCAGGGCTGATTTCACCCGCAGGAAACAATCCCGTGACGCGCCCGGAATCACGACTGAGGATTCTCACTCCTGAACGCCGTGCGTCACCGTCGCCGCCGGCTCATGTCCATGTACGGCGACTGGAGGAACCTTGCCGTTCGACCTCAAATCCATCAACGCTGGCGACACCGCCTGGGTGTTGGCCAGCGCCGCCCTGGTGCTGTTGATGACACCCGGCCTCGCGTTCTTCTACGGCGGCATGGTCCGCGCGAAGAACGTCCTGGGCATGCTGATGCAGAACTTCATCTGCATCGGCATCGTCAGCGTGCTCTGGGTGCGCGTGTCACCTACAGCATCGCCTTCGGCGGCAGCAACGCGTATCTTCGGCGGATTCCACTTCGCCGGCCTGCAGCACATGGACCGAGCAGGTGCCTGGCGGCATCGGCGCCACGATTCCACCGCTGGTGTTCGTGGCCTTCCAGCTGATGTTCGCGGTCATCACGCCCGCGCTGATCACCGGCTCTACGGCGGACCGCTGGAAGTTCGGCCCGTTCGTGCTGTTCGTGACGATCTGGGCAATCGTCGTCTACGCGCCCGATCGCCCACTGGGTGTTCTCGCCCGACGGCTGGCTGTTCAAGCGGGGCGCTGAGGACTTCGCCGGTGGAACGGTGGTCCACGCCAATGCCGGTGCCGCCGCCATGGCCGTGGCCATCGTGCTCGGCAAGCGGCGCGGCTGGCCGAGGGACAACTTCCGTCCCCACAACGTGCCTTTCGTCCTGCTGGGCGCCGGCACTGCTGTGGTTCGGCTGGTTCGGGTTCAACGCCGGTTCGGCCCTGGGCGCCAACAACGTCGGCGGGCTATCGCATTCGTCAACACCAACACCGCTACGGCTGCTGCGCTTCTCGGCTGGCTGATCGTGGAGAAGATCCGTGACGGGCATCCCACGACCCTGGGCGCCGCGTCCGGAGCGGTAGCCGGGCTCGTCGCCATCACCCCTGCGGCAGGTTTCGTCAGTCCGATGGGCTCGATCCTGCTGGGGCTGCTCGCCGGCGCGATCTGCTGCCTGTGCACCACGCTGAAGTTCAAGCTCGGTCTGGACGACTCGCTCGACGTCGGCGCGGTCCACCTCGTCGGCGGCGTTCTCGGTGCGCTGCTCATCGGTTTCCTGGGCACGCAAGGACTCAACTCGGCGCCAATGGCGTGTTCTACGGCGGTGGCTGGTCCCTGATGGGCAAGCAGGCCCTCGCCGTCGTTCGCACGGTGGCCTACTCCTTCGTCGGCACCTTGATCATCGCCTACGTCATGAACAAGATCTGGAAGATGAAGATGACCGACGACCAGCAGCTCGAGGGCATGGACACCGTCCTGCACAACGAGACGGCATACGACTGGGGCGGTCTCACCGGCGGCAGTGCCCTCGCCGGCTCATCCGCAAGCACGATCAGCATTCCCCGCGAGGAGGTGGACGCATGAAGCTCGTCACCGGTGTCATCAAGCCCTTCAAGCTCGATGACGTGAAGGCCGCCCTGGAAAGTTTCGGGGTTGCCGGCATCACGGTCAGCGAGGTGCAGGGGTACGGCCGCCAGCGTGGTCACACGGAGGTCTACCGCGGTGCTGAATACCGCGTGGACTTCGTGCCCAAGGTGCGTGTCGAGGTGCTGGTGGATGATGACGACGGCGACGATGTCGTCGAGGTCATCGTGAAGTCGGCAGCGACTGGCAAGATCGGTGATGGCAAGGTATGGGTCACCCCGATCGAGACGGTCGTCCGCGTCCGCACCGGAGAGCGCGGGCGCGACGCCATCTAGAGCCGTATCTCTTCAGAAGCGGAGCACTTTCGATCAAGACACGTCTTGACGAGCTGAAGGGCCGGTCCGACCTCGTCGGGCCGGCCCTTCGGCGCGAACTGGTGGCGGCAGCCGACGAATGGCTGACCGGCCTGCTCGGCGATCCCGGTCCGGGGATCGCGTTGGTGGCGGTGGGCGCATACGGACGACAGGAGCCGGCGCTCGGTTCCGACCTCGACCTGGTGCTCGTCCACGACGGCAAGCAGAGCGCAAAAGCGATCGCTGCCATCGCCGACCGCGTCTGGTATCCCGTGTGGGACAGCGGGGTCGGCCTCGA
The DNA here is from genome assembly GCA_963731205.1 of uncultured Actinomycetota bacterium. Taxonomy (GTDB): domain Bacteria; phylum Actinomycetota; class Actinomycetes; order Frankiales; family Frankiaceae; genus DATAZK01. The sequence goes on from CAVSUJ010000002.1 coordinate 605,889, forward strand.
TCACAGCGTCCGCACGATTGCCGAAGCGGTCTCCGTCGCCGACAGCGACCTGAAAGCCGCGATGGGGCTGCTCGACGCGCGTCACGTCGCCGGCGACGCCGCACTCTCCGCCGACCTCAGCACGCAGGTGCGGGCCCGTTGGCGGGCCAAGGCCGGTTCCCGGCTGCCGGAGCTCGCCGAAGCGGTCGCCGAGCGCGCCCGCGTCAACGGTGAGGTCGCGTTCCTGCTCGAGCCTGACCTGAAGGAGTCGCGCGGCGGGCTGCGCGACATCACGGCGGTGCGCGCGCTGGCGACGGCCTGGGTCGCCGATCCGCCTTCGGCCGAGGTGCTGGCTGCCGGCACCGTGCTGCTGGACGTGCGCGGCGAGCTGCATCGCCGCACCGGACGCGATCGCCTGCTGCTGCAGGAGCAGCCGGCCATCGCCGAAGCCCTCGGGCTGCCCGACTTCGACGTCCTCGCGCGCAACGTCGCCGACGCCGGCCGCACGGTGGCGTACTCGTGGAACACCGCCTGGTATCGCGCGTCGCGCAGCATCAAGCCGCGCCGCTGGGGCGGCCGCAAAGTCGTGCGCCGCGGGCTGGATGAAGGCGTCGTGGAGCACGACGGCGAGGTGACGCTGGCCGTCTCCGCCGACCCGGCCACCGATCCCGTGCTGGTGCTGCGAGCGGCCCGCGCGGCCGCCGTCGCCGACCTTCCGATGACCCCACACACCCTGGAGCGGCTGGCGAACGAGAGCGCGCCGATGCCGGTGCCGTGGCCCCAGGAGGCCCGCGAGGCGTTCGTCGGCATGCTCGCCGCCGGGCCGCCCGCCGTCGCCGTCGTCGAGGCGCTCGACCACGCCGGGATCCTGATCAAGCTCCTGCCCGACTGGGGTCACGTCCGCAGCCGCCCCCAGCACAACCCGTACCACCGCTTCACCGTCGACCGCCATCTCGTCGAGGCAGCCGCCAACGCGGCAGCACTCACCCGCACCGTGGCTCGTCCTGATCTCCTCCTCGTCGGCACGCTGCTGCACGACATCGGCAAGGGACTGCCGGGCGATCACAGCATCGTCGGCGCCGAGATCACCGACCGCATCGGCGCCTCGATGGGCTTCGACGAGGCCGACCGGGCGGCCCTGGTGACCATCGCGCGTCACCACTTGCTGCTGCCCGACACCGCGACCCGGCGCGACCTCGAGGATCCCGCGACGGCGCAGTTCGTCGCGTCAGTCGTCGACGACCCGATGGTGCTCGACCTGCTCGCCGCCGTTGCCGAGGCCGATGGCCGGGCGACCGGACCCACCGCGTGGTCGCCGTGGAAGGCGCAGCTCATCGCCGATCTCGTGCGGCGCGTGAAAGCCGTTCTGGCGGGGACCCATAGCGGCGAGCAGACCAAGCAGCTCACCACGGAGCAGCTCACGCTTATGCAGCGCGGCGGTGACGATCTGGTGCTGACGATCGAGCCCGACCATCACGGCGCCCTGGTGATCGCGACCGGCCCCGATCAGGTCGGCCTCATGTCGGCTGTGACCGGAGCGGTGGCGCTGCACCGCCTCGATGTGCGACGGGCGTCGGCTGCCGTCTCCGGCGCTCCGGATCGTCGGGCGCTGATCGAGCTCTCCGTGCAGGCGCGCCATGGCGACGCGCTGCCGCCCGCCGGCCGGCTCACCGCCGACGTCGCGGCCGCGCTGTCCGGTGAGGGACGCCCGATGTCGGAGCGGCTGGCCGAGCGCGACCGGGCCTATCCCTCGCGCCGGCGGGGGCTCCCGCCGGCCCCGCCCGAAGTCCGTTTCGAGGACCGCTCGACCGGCTCCACCGTCGTCGAGGTGCGGGCTCCGGACGGGCCGGGCGTGCTGCACCGGGTCGTCGAGGCGCTCGTCGGCGCGGGCCTGGACATCAGGACGGCCATCGTCTCGACCATCGGGGCTGATGTCGTGGACTCTTTCTACGTGCGGACGTCCGACGGCCCGCTGCCCGACGGTGCCCCGCGTGAAGAGCTGCGAGACGCGGTGCTCAAGGCCCTCGCCGACCCAATTCCTGTGAGCAACTGAGGTAATCTCGGGCCCGTTCGCTTTGGAGGCTTCGCCTAGACTGGTCGATGGCGCCGCACTGCTAATGCGGTTGGGAGCTTCAACTCCCTCCCGGGTTCGAATCCCGGAGCCTCCGCTCTCTCTGTCCCGCAAACCCCGGAAGGCGCTCGTGAAGGGCGGCCAGATGCGACAGCAACGGGTAGTAGACGTCATCCTGGATCCAATGATCGCCGGGAAGCTCGCGGAACTCGTAGGGGCCGTCGACGTAGCGCGCGCACAGGGAGGCGGCACGGCGCCCGATGAACCGGTCACGCCGGCCCCAGAGGAAGAGCGTGGGCACGCTGCACCGGACCCGGCACGCGTCCGAACGGCACTGCGCGATACCAGTTCAACGCGCCCGTGAAGACGCCGGGCTCGGCCAGCGCGGCGGCGTCACGCTCGGCGGCACCGCGCTCCTGGCCCGAGTCGACGAGGACGCGCACCAGCCGCCGGCGGCCCCGCGGGCGGCGCGGATCCGAGCTGCAACTCGGGCAGCCACGGCAGCTGGATCATCAGCATGTACCAGGACTTCAGCCCCTGCGTGCCGGTCAGCGCGGCCCGTCTCATGGCCGCCGGATGCGGCACCGAGAGCGCGGTGAGCGAGAGCAGGCGCTCGGGGGCCGCGGCGGCGACCGTCCACGCGACGGCGGCTCCCCAGTCGTGGCCGACCACGTGGGCCCGCTCGATCTCGGCGGCGTCGAGCAGCGCGACGACATCGCTGCCGAGCTCCGACATCCGGTACGCCCGCCGGCCCCGCGGGAGCGCGGTCGGCGCGTAACCCCGCTGGTCAGGGGCGAGAACGCGGTAGCCGGCGCCGGTCAGGTAGGGGACAGCCCGTCCCAGGACGAGCCGACCTGCGGGAAACCGTGCAGCAGCACCACCGGCTCGCCGTCCGGCGGTCCGCTGTCGCGCAGCGGAAACGTCAGCGGGCCGTTACGGAACTGGTCCATCGCCTGCTAGCTCCCCCAGCCTTCATAGCATCCGCACAGGTTTCCTTCAGCGCCGTCACCGGCCGTCACCCGAAGCTAATCCCATGACGATCACCTCTCCCGCACCCTCCCCTGGGCTGCCCTATGACCGGCTGAGCCCGCGGGCCCAGGCGCCGGCCGGCACGGGTCGCTTGCGGCGCGTCGTGACCGGGAGCCCGGATGACCCGAGGTGGGCGCGTCCCGCGCTGCTGAGCCTGCTCACCGCGACCGGCTTGCTGTACATCGTCAATCTCGCTGCCTCCGGCTACGCGAATGCGTTCTACGCCGCGGCTGTGCAGGCCGGATCGACGAGCTGGAAAGCCTTCTTCTTCGGCTCCTTCGACGGTGGCAACGCCATCACGGTCGACAAGCCGCCGGCCTCGCTGTGGATCACCGACATCTCGGCCCGCATCTTCGGGGTCAACTCCTGGAGCATCCTGGTTCCCGAGGCGCTGATGGGCGTCGCGAGCCGTCGGGCTGCTGTACATGACGGTCAAGCGGCGCTTCGGTGCCGCGGCCGGCCTGCTCGCCGGCGGGGTGCTGGCGCTGACCCCCGTCGCCACGCTGATGTTCCGCTTCAACAACCCCGATGCCCTGCTCGTCCTGCTCCTCGTCGCCAGCGCGTACACGCTGACGCGGGCGATGGAGAAGGCCGAGACGAAGTGGATGGTCTACACCGGGGTGCTGATCGGCTTCGGCTTCCTGACCAAGATGCTGCAGGCGTTCCTCGTGGTGCCGGGCTTCGCGCTGGTCTACCTGATCGCCGCGCCGACCACGTTCTGGCGCCGGGTCCGCCAGACCCTCTACGGCGGCATCGCGATGGTGGTCGCCGGCGGCTGGTGGGTCGCGATCGTCACGCTGTGGCCGAAGAGCTCGCGGCCCTACATCGGCGGCTCGCAGGACAACTCGATCCTCAACCTGATCTTCGGCTACAACGGCTTCGGCCGGATCTCGGGCAACGAGACCGGAAGCGTCGGCGGCGGCGGGGGCGCGGGCGGCACCGGCATGTGGGGCATCACCGGCGTCACCCGGATGTTCAACAGCGAGATCGGCGGTCAGATCTCGTGGCTGATCCCGACCGCGCTCATCTTCCTCGGCGGCCTGCTCTGGCTCTCGCGCCGGATGCCGCGCACCGACGGACGGCGCGCCGCGCTGATCCTCTGGGGCAGCTGGCTGCTCGTCACCGGCCTGGTCTTCGACTTCATGTCCGGCATCTTCCACCCGTACTACACGGTGGCCCTGGCCCCCGCGATCGGCGCTCTCGTCGGCATCGGCGCCGTCTCGCTGTGGAAGGCGCACCACCTGTTCACCGCACGTGCGGTGCTCGCCGCGGGCATCGGGGCGGCCGCCATCTGGGCCTACCTGCTGCTGCAGCGCACCTCGTCCTGGCACCCGTGGCTGCGCTTCGTCGTCCTGATGGCCGGGCTGGCCGTCGCCGGCTACGTCCTGGTGATGCCGCGCCTGTCGCGGATGATCACGGTCGGCGTGGCCACCCTCGCCATCTTCGTCGGCCTCGCCGGACCGTTCGCGTACTCCGTGGCGACGGCATCGACCGGCAAGAGCGGCTCGATCCCCTCGGCCGGACCCGCCGGTCAGGGCGGTGGCTTCGGCGGCTTCGGCGGACGCGGTGGCCCGGGCGGCGGTGCTGCTCCCGGCGGCCTACGTGCTGGGGCTGGGTGCTGGTGGCTTCGGTGGGCGCACGGCAGGCGGCGGAGGGGCGGAGGGGCTCGGCGGCCTGCTTGACGCCTCTACCCCGTCAGCCGCCCTCAAGGCCGCGCTGCTCGCCAACGCCAAGAACTACACCTGGGTCGCGGCGACCGTCGGTTCGAACAACGCCGCGGGCCTGCAACTCGCGACCGGTAAGGCCGTGATGGCCATCGGCGGCTTCAACGGCACCGACCCGAGCCCGACCCTCGCCCAGTTCGAGAAGTGGGTCAGCGAAGGCAAGATCCACTACTTCATCGGCGGCGGCGGTCTCGGTGGCGGCTTCGGCGGCTTCGGTCGGCGGCTCGTCCTCAGGGACGAGCAGCCAGATCGCGGCCTGGGTCCAGGCGCACTACAAGTCGAGCACCATCGGCGGCGAGACGGTCTATGACCTGACGACCTCTTCGGGAGCCTGAGGAGCATCCAGTCCCGGCTCGGCCTCGAGGTCGGCGTCAGGACCTTCCACCGAGATCCGCGGAAGGATCCGATCCAGCCAGCGCGGCAGCCACCAGTTCGACGGTCCGATCAGATGCATCGCGGACGGCACCAGTACCGTCCGGACGAGCAGGGCGTCGATCAGGATGGCTGTCGCGAGGCCGATCCCGAACTCCTTGATGATGCGCTCGCCGCCGAAGACGAACGAGGCGAAGACGAGCACCATGATGGTGGCGGCGGCGGTGATGACCTGTCCGGTCTCCGCCTGGCCGCGGGTCACGGCGTCGTGGTTGTCCCCGCTGTGCAGCCAGTCCTCATGCATCCGTGAGACGAGGAAAACCTCGTAATCCATGGACAATCCGAAGAGGATCGCGAACATCATGACGGGCAGGAACGGCTCGACCGGGCCGGCGCGTCCGATCCCGATGACCGATCCCCCCAGCCGAATTGGAAGACGGCCGTCACCACGCCGAAAGCTGCGCCGGCGGCGAGCAGGTTGCAGATCGAGGCGGTCAGCGGGATCAGCAGGCTGCGGAACGCGGTCGCCAGCAGGATGAAAGCCAGGCCGACGACAATGCCGATGAACAAAGGCAACTTGCCGTCGATGACAGCGGTGAAGTCGGCGAAGATGGCCGTCAGCCCGCCGACGTAGACCTTCATCCCCGGGGTCGTCCTGGGGATGACGTCGCGCCGGAGATGATGCAGCAGCGACGTGGTTTGCGCCGCCTGCGGGCTCGTCGTCGGGACGACCGTGATGATGGCCGCACGCCCGCTCGGCGACAGGTGCGGATCCTGTACGGCCGCAACCCCACGAGTGGCGCGGATTGCTGCCGCCAGCTTGTCCAACTGCGGCAGGTCAGCCGCGCCAGTGGTCGCGGCCGTCACCGTGAAGGGGCCGTTGAAGCCCGGCCCGAAGCCCGTCGCGAGTAGGTCGTAGGCCTTGCGAGTGGTCGTCGACGGCGGGTTGTTGCCCTCGTCGGAGGAGCCGAGGCGCAGCGAGAGGAACGGGATCGCCAGCAGCACCAGGATGATCGTCGCGGCGACGGTGAGGATGATCGGGCGGCGCTCGACGAGCTTGCCCCAGGCCCACCACCGCGGTGAGAGCCGTTCCCCCGCCGGGCCGTGCTCGTCGAGCTGGCGCCTTTCGCGGCGGTTCAGCGCTCTGTTTCCGAAGAAGCCGAGCAACGCGGGCAGCAGCGTGACCGATGAGACGACCGTGAACGCCACCACGATGGCCGCCGACACCGCCAGCCCGTAGAGGAATCCGACCCCGACGATCAGCAGCCCCAGCAGGGCGATGCACACCGTCACGCCCGCGAAGATGACGGCGCGCCCCGACGTGTTGATCGAGAGCACGGTGGACGTCTCGACGTCCATCCCCCGCCGCAGGTTGGCCCGGTGGCGGCTGACGATGAACAGCGCGTAGTCCACGCCGACGCCGAGCCCGATCAGGGTGGCGAGGGTCGGTCCGAAGACGGCGATGTGGAACACGTGCGAGAGCAGGCTGACGAACGAGAGCCCGGTGCCGATGCCGACGAGGGCCGACAGGATCGGCAGCAGCATCGCCAGCAAGGAGCCGAACGCCAGGAAGATGACGACGCCCGCGGCGATGATGCCGATCAGCTCCGACAGCCCCGTCGCCGGCCGGCCACCCGCGTCCTGGATCGCCGGGCCGCCGAGCTCGACCGCCAAGCCGGGAGTCGCGACCTTCTGTGCCGTGGTGATGACGTTCTTGGCTGCGCTGTTGGGGATCGCGGGCCCGGTGCCCGCGAAGGTGACATTGGCATACGCGATAGAGCCGTCCTTCGACACCTGGCGCCCGCCCGCAGCTGTATACGGGCTGACCACCGACTTGATGTGGGGCAGCTTCGCGACCTTGGCGAGCATCGGGCTGATGCGTGATTGCACGGCCTGATCGGTCACCTTGCCCGAGGTCACATGCCAGACGATCGTGTCCGTCTCCCCTGATGCTGCAGGGAATTCGGTCTGCAGCAGGGTGAGGGCACGCGAGGAGTCAGTGGCCGGAAGGGTGAAGGAGTTCGCGTATTTCGAACCCACCCCGTTGCTGATCGCCCCCATGGCGATGAAGCCCACGACCCACAGGATGAGGACGAGGCGCCGGTGCCGGAAGCACCAGTGAGCCATGGCGGACACCCAGACAGGCTATCCGGGTCCTTCCGGGTGCCGCGATGCCTCGACTACGCGGCGTGAGCGAGCTCCTTCACGTGGCGATCGGCACGCTCCGGATCGACCGGATCGAGGTCTTTGTTCCACAGCTTGCCGTTGGGGGCCGACATCTTGCAGATCGTGCGGAAGGTCTGCCAGTAGTGCCCGGGCAGGCCGCCGAGGATGTAGGGGATCTGGTACTCCTCGCACAGCGCCTTGGTCTTCTTGGCGATCTGCGGATAGCGCCGGCTCGGCAGGTCGGGGTAGAGGTGATGCTCGACCTGGTAGCTGAGATAGCCGGCCATGACGTGCGTCAGCTTGCGGGCCCGGAAGTTGGCCGAGCCGAGGATCTGGCGCAGGTACCACTCCCCCTGCGTCTCGTTCTCCAGCTCTTCCTCGGTGAAGTAGGTGACCCCGTCCGGGAAGTGGTCGACGAAGATGACGAGGTAGGCCCACAGGTTGCGCATCAGGTTGGCCGTCATGTTGGCGGTGAGCGTCGTCATGAAGAACGGTCCGGTGAGCAGCGGGAAGAGCAGGTAGTCCTTGCCCGCCTGCTTGCGGACCTTGCGGCCGATCTGCTTGAGCTGGCGGCGCAGCTCCTTCATGTCCTTCTCGCCCTTGCGGATGGCTTCGATGTCGAGGTCGTGCAGGCCGACACCCCACTGGAAGAGCCCGGCGAGCATGAGGTTCCACAGCGGGTTGCCGATGTGGGCGGGGCGCCACTTCTGGTCACGGGTGACGCGCAGGATGCCGTAGCCGACGTCGTTGTCGCGTCCGAGCACATTCGTGAACGTGTGGTGGATGTAGTTGTGCGAGTGTCGCCACTGGTCGGCCGGCTGGATCGTGTCCCACTCCCAGGTGGTGGAGTGGATCTCGGGATCGTTCATCCAATCCCACTGGCCGTGCATGACGTTGTGGCCGATCTCGATGTTCTCGAGGATCTTGGCGACCCCGAGCATCGCCGTTCCTGCCAGCCAGGCCGGCGGAAAGGCGCTCGCGAAGAGGGTCACCCGGGCCGCCACCGCGAGGCGGCGCTGCAAGGTGATCATCTTGCGGATGTAGGCGGCGTCCTCCTCGCCGAGGGAGTCCTCGATCTCCTTGCGAATCGCGTCGAACTTGCGGCCCAATTCTTCGACCTGGGCCTCGGTGAGATGGGCGTATTCCTTGACGTCGGAAACGGCCATGGTTCAGACCTCCAGCACGCAGTCACCGGCCGCAGCCGTGACGCAGGTTTGGATGTTGGTGTTTTCCCCGGACGTCTCTTCGCCGCTGCGAAGGTCGCGGACCGCTCCGGACACCATGCGGACCGTGCAGGTATGGCAAATGCCCATGCGGCAGCCGAAAGGCATCTGGATGCCCTCCTTCTCGCCGGCTTCGAGCAGGGTGGTGGCGCCGTCGATGTCGACTTCCTTGCCGGACACGGCGTAACGCACGTGGCCGCCTTCGCCCCCGCCCACGAAGGTGGCGCTGAAGCGCTCCAGATGCAGCGCACCGGACAGCCCGGCCTGCTTCCAGTGCGACTCGGCGTCGTTCAGCAGTTTCTCGGGGCCGCACGCCCAGACCTGGCGATCGCGCCAGTCGGGGCACAGCGTCTCGAGGTCGGAGAAGTTCAGCCGGCCCTCGCGCGACGTGTGCCGCTCGACGAGCGAGAACTCCTCATACGTCTTCGCCATCCCGTGCAGTTCCTCGCGAAAGAGCACTGCCGACTCATCCGGCGCTGAATGCACGAGGACGACATCCGGCATGGTGGCGCGGCGGTCGAGGGTGCGCAGCATGGCGATGACCGGCGTGATGCCGCTGCCTGCCGTGATGAAGAGCATCTTGCGGGGCGGCGGGTTCGGCAGCACGAATTCGCCCTGCGGCAAGGCGAGCCGCACGATCGTTCCCGGCGCCAGACCGCGTACCAGATGGCCCGACAGGAAGCCCTCGGGCATCGCCTTGACGGTGATGGCGATGTGCTTCTGGACGCGCTTGGGCGGTGAGGTCAGCGAGTAGGAGCGCCAGTGCCAGCGCCCGTCGACGCTCACGCCGATGCCGACGTATTGGCCCGGTTGGTAGGTGTAGGACCAGCCCCAGCCGGGACGGATGACGACCGTCGCGGCGTCGTCGGTCTCGGGCTCGACCCGCTCGACCCGGCCGCGCAGCTCGCGCGCTGACCAGAGTGGATTGATCAGCTGCAGGTAGTCGTCGGGCAGCAGCGGCGTGGTGAACCGTCCGGCCGGCCCACGTAGCGGTTGACCTGCGGGAACAGAGCGGCGCGCCCGGCTGCCTGCGGTCACCGCCACCCCGGCCAGGGCTGCAGCAGCGCTGGCGGTGCCCGCAGCCAGTCGCGGGGCACTGATCTTGAAGCCTGGCACGGCGCCCATAGCAGCTCCTTCCGTGAGCTATCTACGTGTTACCCGGGGTATCGGGTAAGTATGCGGCGCCTCCCGGATCGGTCAACCCGCATGTGACGACAACGACACCGGCGACAAATCGACGCGGGTCACAAGATCAAAGGTCAGAGGGCAGTGCTGATCGCGTCGAAGACGTCGGGGTCGCAGCCGGGGAGATCGATGCCCGGGCGCGGCCAGTGCACGACGACGTCGGTGAAGCCGAGCTCCGCGATACGTGCTGTGAAGTCGTTCCAGCGCGAGCGCGTGCCGTCGGCCCAGCCGGCCTCGAGCGAGACCAGAACCATCCGCCGGATGTCGGACGGCTCGCGTCCCCGGTCGCGGCAGGCCTGATCAAGGCGTGACGCCTGCGCTGCGACGGCGGTGAACCAGTCCTCGCCCTCGACGTCCTGCACCGGTCCGTACGTCACCCAGCACGACCCGTGCTCGGCAGCGACCGCCAGCGCGCGCGGTCCGGCCGCACCGATCGTGAACGGGACCCGGGGGCGCTGCGTGCAGCCCGGCAACGTCCGATACTCCGGCGCCGAAAACACCGGCCCTGCATACGTTCCGGTGGGTTCGCGCAGCATCACGTCGAGCGCGGCGGCGAAGTCCTCGAAGCGTGCCGCCCGCTCGGGCAGGGTGGGTGCAGGCCCTCCTAGCGCGGTCGCGTCCCATCCCGTGCCGCCCGCCCCGATCCCCAGTTCGAAGCGTCCGCCGCTGATCTCATCCAGCGTCATGACGTCCTTGGCGAGCACGGCGGGATGGCGAAAGTTGGGGCTGGTGACGAGCGTGCCGAGCCGCAACGTCGTGGTGCTCGCAGCGGCGGCGGCCAGCAGCGGAACGGCTCCGTGCCACGGCCCGTCGCGCAGCGACCGCCAGCTGAGGTGGTCATAGGTCCACGCAGCGTGGAAGCCGCGCTGCTCGGCCTCGCGCCAGCGCTCACGGGACTGCTGCCAAGACAGGTCCGGAAGGATCACGACGCCGGTGCGCAGGCTCATGCCTGCAGACGCTAAGCCGAGTTCACTCGAAGGGCTTGACTTCCTAACGGTGTTAGGACAACCTTTTGCTCATGGCGATCGACCCGGCACCGAGCACCGACCGCCGGCACCGCCGTCGTGAGGAGACGATCCGCGAGATCGTCGATGTCGCGATCGAGCTGATGGCCGAGCACGGTGCTGCCGGCCTGTCACTCGGCGACGTTGCCCGCCGGATGGGGATCCGCACCCCGTCGCTCTACGGCTACTTCGACTCCAAAAACGCCTTGTACGACGCGGTTTTCGAGCGCGGCTGGCTCGAGCTGGGTGCAGCGATGACGCCGTTGATGACGCTGCCCGAGGAGCCGGCCGGCAGTCACGAGGATCTCGCTGCCATCGCCCTGGACGCGGCCGTCGGCTTCGCCCGCTGGGGCATCGAGCACCCGGCGTACGCGCAGCTCATGTTCTGGCGCCCGGTGCCGGGTTACGAGCCCTCCCCCGCCGCGTATGCCCCCGCTGTCGAGGTGTTCGAACTCGGCCAGCGGGCATTTCTCGGCCTTCGCGAGCGGGGCCTGTTCCGCGCCGACATCGATACCGACGAGGCCTTCCGGCAGTGGACCGTGCTCATCGCCGGCGTGGTCAGCCAGCAGCTGTCCAACGCCCCCCACGAGTCCTTCGACAGTGGGACCTTCAGCTCCGGCCTGCCCCAGCTGATCGCCATGTTCTTGCAGTTCTACCGGCCTGCAACGGGTCCGGCCCAGCCCACGTCCCGCACCACCACGTCCCGCACCACCACGTCCCGCACCCCCACGTCCCGCACCACAAGGAGGAGTCATGGAAGCACGCGTAGATGAGATCGCCGATCGGGTCTACCGGATCTCGACACTGGTCGAGGAGGTCGCACCAGGAGGCTTCTCGTTCAACCAGTTCCTGATCGACGCCCCCGAGCCGATGCTGTTCCACACCGGCATGCGGCAGCTGTTTCCCTTGGTACGCGAGGCGATCGAGCGTGTCATGCCGGTCGACCGGCTGCGGTGGATCTCCTTCGCCCACGTCGAGGCTGACGAGTGCGGCGCGATGAACGAGTTCCTCGCGATCGCACCTCAGGCGCAGGTGGCCCACAGCGGGCTCGGCTGCCTGGTGTCGGTGAACGACCTTGCGGACCGCCCGCCGCGCCCGCTCGGTGACGGTGACGTCCTCGAACTCGGCGGCGGGGCGGGTGGCCAGCGGGTCCTCGAGATCGCCACCCCGCACGTCCCGCACAACTGGGAATCGCACCTGATGTTCGAGCAGCAGTCGGCGACGCTCTTTGCCGGTGATCTCTTCAGCCAGCTCGGTGACGGCGCCGCCATCACCGAAGGCGACATCATCGAAAACTCCATCCAGGCCGAAGAAATCTTCCGTTCGACCTCGCTCGGCCCGGCCGTCCCGGCGACGCTGCGCCGGCTCGCCGCGCTCGAACCCAAGACCCTGGCGGTGATGCACGGCTCGTCGTTCCACGGCGACGGCGGCGCACTGCTTCGCACTCTCGCTGACGTGTACGAGCAGAAGTTCAGCTGCTGACACACAATCCGGCGTCCTGGGCCTGCCGTAGCGTTATTTACGAGTACAGACGATTGTCGTCTCCACCACCTAGCGAGCCGCCAGCTCGAAGGCGCTGCGATCAATCTCCGACGAGCGCTCGCGGAACTCGGTCATCGAGTACGGCCACTGCGTCACGACGCGCCCGCTCGGGGTGCGGTAATAGCCGCTGCAGCCGGCCTGCCACACCTTGACCCCTGCGATGGCCTCCTGGACTTCCTCGTTGTAGGAGTGCATGACGTCGGGGCGCACGTCGAGCCAGGCAAGCTCTTCGCTGCCCAGCAGCTTCAGCAGGCCCATGACATGGTTCACCTGGTACTCGATCATCGCCAGGATCGAGCCGTTGTTGGTGTTGGGCCCGTAGAGCATGAACACATTGGGGAAGCCCGCCGTCGTGATGCCGAGATAGGCGATGGCACCGTCGTTCCAGGCGTCGCTGATGTGGCGGCCGCGGCGCCCCACGACATCGATCGCCGAGAGGTATCGCGTCGCGGCGAACCCGGTGGCGATGATGAGGGTGTCGACCTGCCGCTCGCGTCCATCGGCCGTGACGATCGCATCTTTCGTGATGCGGGCAATGGGGTCGGTGACGAGTTCGAGGTGGGGCTCGTTGAAGGCCTGGTAGTAGGAATTGGAGTTGAGCGGGCGCTTGCAGCCGTAGGGATGCGTGGGGACGAGCTTGGCCCGCACCGCCGGATCCTTGACCACCTGGATGGCCGCCAGCACCGCCGCTTCCCGCTCGGCATTCAGGTCGAGGTTGGAGAACGTCTGGCCGCTGTCGACCGCGTCGAAGATCTGCTTTCGGATGGCCAGCGCGAGGTTCGGATCGCGGCGCCGGGCTTCGAGATCTTCCGGCGTGGCAGGCTCGTCGAGCTTGGGCAGCACCCAGTTGGCGGTGCGCTGGAAGAGGTGAACCTGGCCGGCCTGCTTGATGATTTCGGGGACGAACTGCACGGCGCTCGCCGCACTTCCGATGACCCCGACCCGCTCGCCGGTGAGGTCATGATCCCAGTTCCAGCGCGCGGAGTGAAAGCTGGTGCCCGCGAAGGAATCGAGGCCTTCGATGTCGGGCCAGGCGAGATCGTTGAACATGCCGAGGGCGCTGACGACCACGTCGGCCTCGACGCTCTCTCCCGAGGCGAGTTCGACCGTCCAGGTCGATGTCGGCTCGTTCCAGGTCGCGCGCACCACTTCGCTGCCGAAGCGGCAGTGCGGGAGGATCCCGTACTTGTTCGCGCAATGTTCCATATACGCAAGGATTTCCGGCTGCGTCGCGTACGGGCGTGACCAGTCGGGCTTGATCTCGAACGAGTACGAATACAGGTGCGACTGGATGTCACACGCGCAGCCGGGATAGCGATTCTGATACCAGGTGCCTCCGACCCCGGCGCTTCGCTCGAGGATGACGAAATCGTCGTAGCCGGCGGCTTTCAGGTTGATGGCCATGCACAGGCCGCCGGGCCCGGCACCGATGATCGCGATCCGCGGCGTGCTCATGCCGTCAGTCCTGGATGTACTGGAGGAGCTCGATGCTGTAGCCGTCGGGGTCGTTGATGAAGCCGACGATGACCGGCCAGCGTTCCAGCCGTTCGGGGACCATCGTGGAGGTGTAGCCGGCGTCGACGGCCTTCTGGTGAACGGCCATGGCGTCATCGACGATCATGTAGTGCTTCCAGAGCGCGAAGCCGTGATCGATGGGCTGCCCGCCGTTGTAGCGCTCCGCCAGCTGCAGGCGGCCCCCGCCCTGATCGGCGGCCAGCACCGCCTCGTGGACGTCATCGATCTCGGTGCGGCTCTGGACCTTCAGCCCGATGATGTCGGTGTAGAAGGTGACGGACCGCTCGAGATCGCTGACGTAGATGCAAAACTGGCCAACCGTCGTCGCCATTCGTGAACTCCTTCGTTGAGCACAGCAACGACGGTCACTATCCACCACGCGCGAAGGGCCGCCACTAGGGGCTGGGGAGGGACGGGCAGTCAGATGGAACGGATGACCGGCCTCGACGCGAGCATGCTGTACTCCGAGACGCCGACCGCCCACATGCACACCATGAAGGTCGCGGTGCTCGACGTGACGGCCGAGACCGGGCTGCTCGATCGCGACCGGCTGGTCGAGGAGTTCGAGCGCCGGCTGCATCTGCTCCCCTCCCTGCTGCGCCGGCCGGTGCGCGTGCCGTTCGACCTGCACCATCCGGTGTGGGTCGAGGATCCGGACTTCGTGGTGAGCCGTCACGTCAAGGAGCTGGCGCTGCCCGCACCGGGCGGGCGCGCCGAGTTCGATACCGCGCTCGCGGAGATCCACGGTCAACCGCTGGGGCAGGACCGGCCGCTGTGGGAGATGACGTTCATCACCGGACTCGAGTCCGGGCAGATCGCCGTGGCGGTGAAGATCCACCACGCCGTCGCTGATGGCGTGGCGGCCGCCGCGGCGCTGGTCGCCGTCGCCGCGTCAGGACCCGATGCGGCCGTGGCCGACGCAGAGGCGACGTGGCAGCCCGAGCCTCTCCCCCCTCGTTCGACGTTGATCCGTGACGCGATCGCCGATCGGATACGCGAGCTGCGCATCCTGCCGGGTCTGCTGGCCCGGACGTTCGCCGGCGTGACCCGTATGCGGCGCGCCAGACGCCGGCTGGACCACCGCCCGCCGCCGCCGATGTCCGGGGGGAAGGCTCCCTGGAACGGCCGGCTCACCTCGCGCCGCACCGTCGCCACCGTGCGGCTGCCGCTCGAGGAGTTCAAGCACGTCAAGTCGGCCTTCGGCTGCACCCTGAACGATGTCCTGCTGGCGGTCGCGGCGGGCGGCCTGTGCCGCGCCGCCGCACGATCGGGATTCCGGCTGGACAAGCCCCTCGTCACGGCCATCCCTTCGGGGATCGACGCGCCCGACGCCCCGCCGCGGCTCTCGGGAAATCACGTCACGCAGTTCTTCACCTCGCTGTGCACCGACATCGACGACCCGGTCGAGCGGCTGGCGGCGATCAGCAGAGTGACGCGTAACGCCCGCTCGCTCAACACCGAGATCGGCCGCGAGCTGATGCACGACTGGAACCGTTTCGCGTTCCGCTGGCCGTATCAGCTGATGTGGAAGCACGTCATGCCGCGCCTGCCGACGCCCGCCATCAACGTCGTGATCTCCAATGTTCCCGGCCCGCGCGAGCCGAGCTGGTTCGCCGGCGCCAAGATGGACGAGCTGTACTCGCTCTCGGTCCTCACCGAAGGCGCCGGCCTCAACCTGACGGCGTGGAGCTACGCCGAGTGTCTCTACATCGGAATCGTCAGCTGCCCCGAACTCGTCGGCGACATCCACGCCATGGGTGACGACCTGGCCGCTGCGCTGGCCGAGCTGGTGGGGCTGGCAGCACAGGTGGAACGCGTCGGCTGAACGCCTGAGCTACGTATGGACGACCCGGGCACCGGCCGTAGCTTCCGGCGCGATCTCGCTGTGCCACGCCAGCACCTGCCCGAAGCGCACCAGCTCTCCGTAGAACGCGGGATCGACGGTGGGGGCAAGGACGAGCTGCAGGAGCGCTTCTGCGGCCTGGGCGGGGGTTTGCGCCTCGCTCATGTCGGTGAACCAGGGCCGTGAGGCCTCGGTGTCGAACAGCCCCGGGCAGACCGACGCGATGAGCGTCCCTTCGCTCAGGTCTGCCTGTCGACGCCGGCGAGCAACCACTCGCACGGCGGCGACCTGCGCGACCTTTGATGGCACGTTCAGCCAATCCGGCCAGCCCTGCTGCTCGGCGGTGCCGTCGTGCACCGCCTGCCGCCACGACTCGAGAATCGTCTCGATGTCCTCCAGCGTTCGGGCCGCGTCGAACTGCGGCCGTACCCGCGGATCAAGGTGGCCGAGGGTGCCGAAGCTGCTCGCCACTATCAGCAGGCGGCCGCCGGGATTCAGTATCGGGGTGAACTCGCGAAGCATCCGGATGGTCCCGAGATTGGTGGTCGCGACGAGGTCGTCGACCTGCTCGGCGGGCGAGCGTTCGGGTGAGATGCGAGCGCCGGCATTGGAGATGACGATGTCCAGGCCGCCGTACTGTTGCGCGAGTTCTCTGGCAGCAGCGGCGATCGAAGCCTCGTCCGAGACGTCGAGCAGCCGGGTCTGCACCCCGGCTGTCGCGTCTGCAATGTCGCGGGCGGCACTCTCCAGACGCTCCGAGTTTCGGCCGGTCACCAGCACGGTGTCGCCCCGATTCATCCGCTGTGCCAAGCCCCGGACAAGTGCGAGCCCCAAGCCCTGATTCGCTCCCGTCACCAGGGCGGTGCGGGCATTCGAGATGTGTGTGGTCATGCTTCGAAGCTAGGACTGCACTTGGTATGCGTCCAGCGCAGATTACGCACACCTGATATGCCTTTATGGCATGGATGCCTCTCTGACTGAACTCCGCGTGCTGCGTGCCGTCGCGGAGTTGAGCTCCTTCACCGCAGCAGCCCAGTCACTCGGCTACACCCAGTCAGCCGTGTCGCGTCAGATCGCTTCGCTGGAGACGGCCGCCGGCGCGCGATTGTGCGAGCGAAGATCCGATGGCATACGCCTGACTGCGGCCGGGCGGATCGTGCTCCGACACGCCGCTGTCGCGCTCGATGAGCTGGAAGCCGCCGAGCGAGAACTGAACGGGCAGACTCCGGAGGAGGGCTCGTTGCGGCTGGGTGCGTTTGCCAGCGCCGGGGCCTGGCTCGTACCCCATGCGCTGACGCTCTTGCGCCGCACCCACCCCGGCATCGAAGTGACCACGCGGGAGGCTTCGACGCCGGCGCTCGTGCGGGCGCTGCGGGCCGGCAGCGTCGACCTGGCCGTGATCGCCATGTCCCCACCGTTTCGGCCGCCCGATGACGAGACGCCCGCGCTGGTCCTCGAGACGCTGACCGAGGCGGCTCCCTTCGTCGCCGTCCCGGAAAGCCATCCGCTCGGCGGTGCTGGCGGTGTTGACCTCGCGGAGCTGGAGGGCCAGCGCTGGATCGCCAGCCGGTCGACCGCCGACGAGTCGCTGCTCGGAGTCTGGCCGGGCTTGCCGGGACGGCAGCAGATCGCTCACGTGGCCCGCGACTGGCTGACGAAGCTGCACCTCGTCGCGGCAGGCTGCGGGATCACCACCGTTCCGTCGGTGATGACCCCAGCAGTCCCTTCCAGCGTCCGGCTACTGACGGTGCGCGACGGCCCCCACGAGCTTCGCCGCATCGCGCTCGCCCGAATGCCGGGTCGGCCCACGCCTGCCCTGGCCGAGGTGAGCCTGGCGCTTCACCTCGCGGTCGCGTCGGCGAAAGTTCAGACTCCGCTGAGCTGATCGGCGCTGTTTGGGTATGGTGTTCTGCGGTGGTCGGGCTGGTGCCTGGGCACAAGCGCTCGTAGCTCAACGGACAGAGCATCTGACTACGGATCAGAAGGTTGCAGGTTCGAATCCTGCCGAGCGCGCTCTATTTATGCAGGTCAGAGGCCTACGGGTCCGACTCGCGATCGCCTGGGGCTCGAAAGTACAGCCAACGGGAATGATCATGTTCCCGGTGTCGTGCTGCTCGTGCATGACTATCCGGTTCTGTCCACCAAGGGCTCCGCGCAGTAACACCTTGGCATCGACCAGGCCGAGCCTGGTCGTTCGCCGGCCCGTCGCTCCCGGAGAGCGGATGAAGCTGGTCCGGATTGGGGAAATTGAGCCGGGCAATGCGCTGAGTAGTGCTCAGCCGGGACCGCGGAGTCGCTCGGCGACGCGACCCCAGTCCCGGCTCCCGCTCAAGTGGAGGCGTACACGCAGCACGCGAGTGGCATAGTCCCTTTGCATGGTTGAGCTCGGGTCGGTCACGCGGGATGGGTTGTCCTGGACGCTGCAGTGGCTTCAGGTCCCCCTGTCTGGCGAGTCGGAAATCGTTAACGCTGACGAAGTCAGTCGCCTGCACCGCGACCTGAACGACCGATCAGCGCAGGATCCGCTCGTCGCCTCGGCAGCAGCCGTAGCCGCCGCATCTGTGGCGGTTCAACTGTTTGAGCTTCTGGTCGAACGCGACCCAAAGGGTGCGGGCGAGTACGTCAGAGATCTGACTCGTAAGCTCGAATCCCTGTAGCCGCAGCCACTTTTGGCGGCGGTGCCGTGTCGTCGTCACCTTCCGGCCGACCGGTACGCCCTCAAGGCTGACCGCTATAGGGAAGTCGGCAGAGTGCGTGCCTGCTCTTCGTCAGGCGTCGGACGGCACATCACCAAGGGAGCGGACCGTCCTCGTTCGAGAACGTTCCCGTAGGTCCGCTGTCATCGATAAGGGCGAGCCGCACCGGCTCACGCGCGGCCTGTTCGACGGTGCGGGTGCCCCGGAAGTTGTTGAGGTCCGTAGCGGTGAACCCAGGACACGCGGCATTGACTTTGATGCCGGCCGATTCGAGGTCGGCGGCGAAGGCAACCGTGACGGCGTTAGCCGCCGCCTTCGATGCGGAGTAGGTACCGAACATCGCACGGTGCGGGTTCGCGGGGTCTGAGTTCAGCGTGAGTGAACCGCCGGAGCTTGCGACATTGACGATGCGCGCCGCCGGCGCCTCCCGAAGGAGGGGGAGCATCGCCTGCGTGACGGCAATGACACCGAACACGTTCGTCTCGAACACCGCGTGCACCTCATCGAGGGAGGCGACGCTCAGCCGGCCCGAGGCCACGACCTCCTCGAGCGACCTGCCTGGAATGTGCCGCATGCGAGATACCCGCGTTGTTCACGAGCACGTCGAGACGCCCGAGTTCGCTGCGGATGCGCTCGGCCGCGGCGGCGATGGAAGCCTGGTCCGTGACGTCGAGCTGGACGGCGCGGGCATCGTCTCCGACGCTTTTCGCTGCGATCTGCCCCTCTTCGAGGTTGCGCGACCCGACCAGCACGGTGAAGCCGTGTGCCGCGAGATCCTTGGCGATCTGAAGACCGATACCTTTGTTTGCCCCGGTAACCAGAGCGACGTTCTTGTCCTGCATCGCGATCTCCCCATGGATCAGTAAACGGAGAACCTATCCATTTCAGCCTAGATGAAGACCGGATAGGCTGTCCACTTGGATCCGACGATGACAGCTGACCAGTCCCCCTCACCTGCGAAGCGTGCTGACGCCGAGCGCAACCGTGACAAAATTCTCGCGGCTGCCCGCTCAGCATTCGCCGACCCTGCCGCCGAGGTGTCCATGGCCGAGGTCGCACGACGCGCCGGTGTCGGCATGGCCACCGTCTACCGCAACTTCCCTGGCCGGCGCGAGCTCCTCGAGGCCCTGTACGTCGATGAGGTCAACACCGTCTGCGACGCCGCGGAGACCTTGGAGGCAGCGACGCCCGGAGCTCTACTTGTCGCGTGGCTACATCGGTTCTTCGCTTTCATCACCAGCAAGCATCCGGTCGGCACTGAGCTCCTCAAGCACTCCGGCGGAAGTGCCCCCGTCATGGGCGAAAGCCGCCGTCGCGTGATGGCGTCTGGCCGGCCACTCCTGAGGGCCGCACAACGCAGCCATGAGATTCGCAAAGATCTCACACTCGAGCAGGTACTCGACATGGTCGTTGCCATCGCGTCAATTCACGGCGAGCCCGACTACGTCGAGCCGATCCTGCAAGCGGCGATCGACGGACTTCGAGCGTGAACAACTACTGGGTGTGGCCTCGGCCGCGGCCTTGAGGAAGGCGCATCCGCTGAAGTCGGGCTTGGCGAACAGGTCTGCCAGGGCGTCAAAGATGGCGAGCATCCTGGCCTGCGGCGTTGCGGCGGTGGCAAGTTCCTCGTCGATGCGTGCCCACGGTTGACAAGGAAACGCGAGCCTGGTCCAGTTGTCTGGCCGCTCCTGGTCCATGACCGACCACCGTTAGGCAATCGCCGGGAGCGCGAATGAGTTTGCGATTGATCCCAAAGTAGCGCAACTTTTGGGCGTGACGGCCTCGCACACCGCTGCGTCAGCCGCCAACGCTGCGGTTGAAACCTGCCACCGCCACCCTCGAAATCCATCGATAAAGCCTTGAGAATCGAGCAACTCTTGAGCATGGCCTATCTCGCACAACCGCAGCAGCAACAGCAACTCGAATGGCTCGACGGCGGGACCCTGGCAATCCTGCTCGACAGTGCAGCAAGCAACGGGCAACTCATGATCGGACGTTTCGACGTCAGCGAAGGCGAGGCGCCCCCGTATCACTCCCATACCAACGAGGACGAGGTCTTCATCCTCATCAAGGGAACTGCCTTGGTCTGGGTCGACGACCAGGAAAACGAACTGGCCGAAGGCGGCATCGTCTTCTTGCCCAAGGCCATTCCGCACACCTACCGGATCACGTCCAAAAAGGCTGACCTCCTGATGATCAACACCCCTGGCGGTATTGAAGGGATGTTCCGCGAGACCGGCCGCGACAAATCCACGCCTCGACCCGACGATTTTCGGGTCGCTCCCCAGCCCGCAATATCCGCGAAGTACGGCAACATCATCGTCGGGCCGCCCCGCTGACCCGAGCGGCCAAGTTCAGGATCCCGCAGCACCGAGTTGACGGAGCAGATACCGGTAGTCGGTCCGGACGAACTCCTCGACAAGGCGCCCGTCATCGTCGAACCGGAACAGGTTCATGAGGTCCATGACGACCCGAGCTCCGTTCGGCTCCAGGGGACCGGCCGGTGACTGGGTGAAGGGACGGACGAAGGTGCCTTCGATCCAGGTCTGACAGGCGATGTATTCACCTTCGACGACGATGATCCCGCGGCGAATGTTGCGGTCATCGAAAGCAGCGCGCAGCGACCGGAAATACTCGGTCAATCCTGCGTAGTCGGACTCAAACCCGGCAGGACCATGAAAGGCGAATTTCTCGGTGTCGAAGTAGGAATCGACCTCCTCCGGGTTCTCCCCGGACACTTCAAGTTCGCCGGCCCGCACCAGCCGAGCCACCAGCTCGTCCCGCGTGTAGCGAGGGTTCATTGCCTCTCCCTCTCAGTATGGCTCATCCCGTCGACCTTCCCCCGATCAAGGCTGCGCATTCGGCAGTAAGGCCGCGGACGTCCTGCGGGCCGCAGCGAAACAGGCTCACTGGAGTGTCGCTGACCGCTGGCCCGATTCAGCCTGCCAGCGTGCCCGGTAGCTCGCACAACGAGTCGATGGTGGGCGCCAGCCACAGTCTGAGGAAGGCGCGCAACTCCTTGCGCGTCCGCGCCGGTCCCGGGTCGAGCGCGAAGGATTGCAGAGTGCGCAGCCAGATCTCGATGATGATTTCGCGTTGCGGCTGGCCGACCCCGTGATCGGGCCAGTCGACGGGTAGCCGGGACAACAGAGTGTTGGTGAGGTCGAAGCCGGCGGCCGAGGTGATGTTGCGGGTGAAGGAGGCTCGCCGATCGGGGACGACCAGCAGCGACAGGTAACGCTCCTTGGGCAGTCGTTCGAGGGTGAAGGCCAGGCACTCGACGAGCATGTCCGCGGGATCGGTGTGGCGGCGGGTGCGGGCGACCATGCGGTCGACGAACGCGTCCGCGGCCGATTCGGCAACAGCGAAGAGCAGATCCTCGGTGCTCGCATACAACCGGTAGACGGTTTGCCGCGTGACTCCGAGTTCGGCAGCGACGTCCGACAGGCCGGTCTTGAGCGGACCGTAACGGTCAAGGCAACGCATGGCCGCGGCGATGATGCGTTCGCGAGCTTCGTCATCGTTCGCGGGCTGGTCGCCGCGCCATCCCCTGCTCTGCATGGCCTGCCTTTCTTCCGTACGGGCAGCGTTGTAGGGTTCGCGAGTCATACGGTTAAGCGATCAGTGTATGAATCGTAAGGACTCGATCAGTGGGGACGCGCGGATGGATGCGCACTACTACGTGGACGTCATCAGGGCTGCAGCCGCAAGGCTCAACGCCTCGGATGTGGACGGGTGTCTTTCGCACTTCCAACCCGATTGCCTGCACTGGATAGGCGGTTCACCCGATCCGATGCCGAACGCCGAACAGTGCGAGTTCTTGTTCGGCATGCCGGCGACGCAGCGAGCGGTCAGCTTCGGCACCGCCGAGGTCTACGAATGCGACCCCGCCCGCCTGGTGCGTACCAGCTGGGCGTTCGGCGACCCCGGCGAGCTCTTCCGACAGCTCGGCGACGACCCGAACTCGTGCCAGGCATGACGTCGCCGAACATCCCGGGAACGCTGCTGCTCGACCCCGCGGTCCTGGAGGATCCGTATCCCTTCTATGCCCGGCTTCGGCAAGAGGCGCCGTTCTGGCAAATACCCGGGACCACGGTCTTCGTCGCCAGCTCCTACGCCGTCATCGACGAGATCACCGCCCGCACCGGCGACTTCTCCAACGTCGTACGCACCCTGCTCTACCGCGGCGATGACGGCGTCCCACAGCAGCTGGAATTCGGCGCCGCCATCGAAGCCTTGGCCAGCGCCGATCCGCCGGTACACACCCTGCACCGCAAAGCCGTCTTCCCCGAACTCGTCGCCAAGAAGATGGCCGAGCTCGCTCCCGACATCAGCAGCCTGGCCCAGCAGTGCGTGGACAGCTACGTCACCGCCGGCGGCGGTGACTTCATGGACGCGGTCGCCAACCCCGTGCCGATCAACGTCATCAGCTGGCTCATCGGCTTCCGCGCCGCCGACAACGAGCTGCTGCTGCAATCGGCCGCGGACTCGACCATGATGGTCGGCGGCGCCATGACCCTTGATGAGCTCAACCCACTCATCGAACGCACCGCTGAAGTCAGCGCCTGGATCAGCCATCAGCTCACCGCCGGCGGCGCCCCGGACAACGTGCTCCTCGGAACCATCGCCAAGGCCGTCGCCGAGCACAAAATCACGCTGGAGCAAGGCGTCATCATCCTGCACACGCTGCTGTCCGCCGGCGGCGAATCCACCACCAGCCTGATCGGTAACGCCGCCCGCATCCTCGCCGAAAACCCCGAGTTGCAGGACCGGCTCCGCCGCCAAACCGAACTCGTGCCGAACTTCGTCGAAGAAGTCCTGCGCCTGGAATCGCCGTTCCGCATGCAGATGCGTTCCGTCGTCGAGCCCACCAGCTGCAACGGCGTCGACGTGCCAGCCGGGTCAACGCTCATGCTCTTCTACAGCGCCGCCAACCGCGACCCCGCCCACTATGACGATCCCGACGAGATCAAACTCGACCGAGCCTCTCCCCGCGTACACCTCGCGTTCGGTCGCGGCATCCACTTCTGCGTCGGTGCGCACCTCGCCCGCCTGGAAGCCAATCTCGTCCTGGACGCCCTGCTTTCTCGAACGACATCGATCCGCATGGATCGCGATCAGACGCCAGTTCGGGTGAAGAGTCTGTTGGCGCGACGGCACCAACAACTTCCCTTGAAGGCCAGCTAGGCACTGCAGCACGGACTGGCGGGCTGGTCTGCTCGAGCTCAATGCGCCCGGTGAACATCCAGCCAGGCGCGCCGCTGTTCATAGACCTTTGGGTGGTTGAGCAAGTCGAGGTGGCGCAGCCCGTTCAAGCGCCGAGCTGTGTGTCGGAGCCGCCGGCCAGGGTCGCGAGAACGACGAAATGACGTCTCCCTCACGCAAAGGGATCTGCGTGCGTGCGCTGGTGCGTGCGTCAGGAGCTGCGCCCGATCCGCACCGATGCCAGCCGCTGGCTGCTCATCAACTCGTAGATGGTGCTGCGGCCGACGTTCAAGACGGCCGCCATCTGCCCCCACCACTGTCCGCTACAACCTGTTGAACGTCCTGGAAGTGCTCCTGCCCAACGGCTTCGATGAGTCACTGCCTAACCACCAGGCCTGGTCTGTCGACGGTTTCGACGCGGATCGCGGCGTAGAGCTCGCGTACATCCGGCCTGGCCGCCCGAGTTTCGGGTCTGGTACCGGCTGCCGCCAGCTCTCCCCGGTGATCGTGGTCGACGCTTCAGCTGCACTGACTGCTCAGAGGGACGTCGGTTAGGACACGAGGTCGCTGCGCATGAACGACCTCACGCCTGGCCATGGTCAGCCGAGCGAAGCGCTCGCGACCCGCAGGTCATCCAGGGCAGCGAGGGCATGGTGCGCGAGATCGTTCTCGGCGCCGTGCTCGCCTTCGGACCACTCGGCATAACCCCGCTTGAACGCGAGGACGCCTAACTCGCCGGCGAGATGCGCGGTCGGGTCCGGCACACCGCGAGCCACGAGAGCAGCCGTCATAGCGCCTGCCAGCCCAACACTCTTGAGGGCATCACGCGCCTGGAGTTCGGCGCTCGCGGCGACGGCGGCTTTCAGCCGCGGGCCGAGCTCGCGGTTCATCGGACCCATCATGGTGGAGGCGCGTTCGAGACCGGCGCCCACCGCCTCCAGCGGGCTGGCATGGTCCGGCGCCTCGGCGATCCCCTCCGCCAGCAGCCGGCAGAGCGCCTCCTGCCCGGCCACCAGCAGC
Organism: uncultured Actinomycetota bacterium; assembly: GCA_963731205.1. Classification (GTDB taxonomy): domain Bacteria; phylum Actinomycetota; class Actinomycetes; order Frankiales; family Frankiaceae; genus DATAZK01. The sequence continues at coordinate 630,463 of CAVSUJ010000002.1, forward strand.
TCGCGCTTGTCCGGGAAATGCCGGAAGAACGTGCTCTTGGTGACCCCTGCGCGCTTGGCGATCTGCCCGACCGTCGTCGCGTCGTACCCCTGCTCGTTGAACAGTTCAACGGCAGCCACGACCAGCCGATCCCGCGCGCCAGGCTCCCACCTCGACATGCGTCCATCCTAGGTGACGGGACTCGTGTCCCGTCACCCTGTTAGAGTCATGGGACAACAGTCCCATCACGGCCAGGAGCGTCCCATGCACGTCTTCATCACCGGCGGCACCGGATTGATCGGCACTGCTGTCGTCGCAGAACTGCTCGGCAACGGGCACACCGTCGTCGCGCTGGCCCGCTCTGATGCGTCGGCCCAAGCAGCAGAAGCGGCCGGCGCGCAGCCGCTCCGTGGCGGCCTCGCCGATCTCGACGTCCTGCGCGCGGGTGCCGCGCAGGCCGACGGAGTGATCCACCTCGCCTTCGGCAACGATTTCAGCAGCGCCGACGCCGTCGCGCGGACCGTCGCCGAGGAGACAGCCGCCCTTACGGCACTGGGCGAGACCCTCGTCGGCAGCGACCGTCCCCTCGTCACGTGCTCCGGAACGCCCTGGGTCGCGGGCCGCCTCTCGACCGAGGACGACCCTTTGCCGACGGACGGACCCGTCGGCGGTCGCGGCCGCACCGTTAACGCCATCCTCGGCCTGGCCTCGCAGAGAGTGCGAAGCTCGGCCATCCGCCTGCCACGCACGGTGCACAACGAGGGCAATGGCGGCTTCGCCGGCCTGCTGACCCAGATCGCCCGCCAGAGCGGCGTTTCCGGCTATCCGGGCGATGGCGCCCAGCGTTGGCCGGCCGTGCACGCCCTGGACGCGGCGGTCCTTTTCCGCCTCGCCCTAGAACAGGCGCCGGCGGGGACTGCGTGGCACGCCGTCGCTGACGAGGGCGACGCCGTGCGCGACATCGCCGAGGTCATCGGACGGCGACTAGGCCTGCCGGTACACCAGGTGCCGGCCGAAACATTCGGTCCGCTCGGCCCGATCTTCGCGATGGACCAACCCTCCTCCAGCACGCACACCCGGCAAGTACTCGGCTGGAGACCGACACATCCCAGCCTCCTGCAGGACCTGGAACACCTCCAGCCGTGAGATTCGGCCAGGGCTGTTAAGTCCGGGTGACCATCGTCCGCGGCCAGCCCCAGCGACCAGCACCTTCGTTCTAGCAGCCGGAGGTGACGCCGGATGGGCTGGCGATTACCTTAACGATGGCCCTACCGATGGGGCTGCGGATGGGGTCTATCAGGATCATCGGTTCATGCGGCGAGGGCGGGGACCACGGTGATCGGGCAGCGAATCCCCGGTGCCCGGCTCAACCGGGCGTCCGCGGTGAGCAGACTGCACTCCAGGAGTTCGGCGACGGCAACGTAGGAGGCGTCGTAGGCGGACAGGTTGTCGCGCAGTGCCCAGACCCGGTCGAGGATGGAGAAGACGGGGTAGCGGGTCATGCCGAGGCGGCGAAAAGCATCAAGGGCGACCCAGCCCGCATCGGCGCTGATCTGTTCTGCCGCGACGCGGCGGCGCAGCGCGTTCGCGACCTCGGAATCGATCAGATGCGGGGCGTGAAGTTGCTCATTCGCAAGGGCTTTTCGAGCTGGACCGTCGTTCAGCAACGCTGAAAGCGCTGCCGATGCGTCGACCACAATCACCGGCCGGATCTGCCTGCCTCAACGTCATCGACGATCGTCGCGACGTCTACCCCGAGATCAGCGAGCGAGCCGAGCAGGGCAGGATTGTCCGCCCGCCGGGAGACCTCAGCGAGTTCCCTCACTGCGACTGCTCCGACCGAGGTCGCATCACGGGCCGCGAGTCGTTCGAGTCGCTCCACGACGTCATCGGGAACGTTTCGCAGATACAACGTCCTCATGTCGCAATATGCTAGCAAGATGCAAGCAGTTCGCCTAGAGCGCGGTCGGCGTAGCGAGGACAAGGTTGCAGGTTCTAATCCTGTCGAGCGCGCTCTATTTGTGCAGTTCTGCTTCTCCGGTTCGGTCAGTGGGCATCATCGCCGTCGTCCGAGACGGGGCCGAAGAAGTGATCGGGTGGGGTAGGGCTCGGCTTGCGCTGCAGCGTCGATCGTGCGATGCGGGCGTCGAGGTCGTCGAGCCCGGGATGCGAGTACTGCGATCGCACGGGGTCGTCATCGCCTGGTGGCTGTTCCCGTTGGGTCTCGATGGGCGCCGGTTCTGCTTGCGCGTGTGGCCGGGCGGCGACGATGGCGGCGATCAGGGTGGTGAACGGGACGGCGAGGATCAGGCCGACTCCGCCTACCAGATCGCGGACAATTTCGCCGGCGATTGCGTCGCCGGTGAGCACGTCGTGCAGGCTGCGGCCGGAAATGCTGAACAGCAGCAGCGCGGGCAGTGCGGCGCCGGTGTAGGCGAAGATCAGCGTGTAGATCACCGACGAGATGTGGTCGCGGCCGATACGCATCCCGCGGGTGAACAGCTGTCGCCATGACGCATGCGGGTCGGACGAGGAGAGTTCCCAGACGGATGAGGCTTGGGTGACGGTGACGTCGTTGATGACACCGAGCGCACCGATGATGAGCCCGCACACGATGAGTCCGGAGATGGAGACTTTCACCCCGGCTGACTCCAAATCGCCGACGTAGTCGACGGAACGGCCGGTGAGGTGGGCTGCACTCGTCGCTACCGAAGCGGAAGCGGCGGTGATGGCCAACGCGATCAGCGTGCCCAGCAGCGCCGTCGTGGTGCGCATCGAGAAGCCGTGCGCCACGTAAAGGACGACGAGCAGGATCGCCGCCCCCGCTACGACTGCAGTCTGTACCGGAGACTTGCCGTCGAGCAGCGCGGGCAACAAAAAATAGACCAGCACCAGGTATGCCACCCCGAGACCAAGCATGGCCGTCAAGCCGCGCCAACGGGCCACAAGAACGAGTACGACCGTGAAGATGGCGGCAAGCGCGATCAGCGGGGTGTCGCGGATGTAGTCGTCGAACTCATACACCCGCGCGCCGGTCGCGGGGTTGATCACCGGCCCCCGGACTACCCGGATGCGATCGCCGGGATGCAGGGTCACGTCCCCAGTGCCGCCGGTGGTGATAGTGACGGTCTTGCCCTTGTCGGGGCCGCTCGAGAGCCGGATGTAGCCCGTGCTGCAGACCGAGGGGGTGTTGTTCGGTCCTGGAGTGCCGCCGCACGTTCGGCTGGTGACAGAGCTGACCTCGCCCTTCTCGAAGACGGACTTGCCCGACCCGTATGTCTGGTACTGCAGGGGAATCGGCTGGTGATGATGTGACGGCCAGAGCAGCACGAGCCCAGCCACGGTGGCAACGACGAACGGAACGAGAGCCGCCAGCAGCCCGATCCGGGTGCGGCGGGCTGGACGCCAGCTGACCTCGCTGCCGTGCGAATGACCATGAGCCATGTGGGCAGTCTGCCTGCACCACGATGTGCATACAGCTAGGCGCCGCCCTCGCGCCTCAGGCGCCGAACAGGTGAGGCTAGGGACGGGGCAGGGGTGCCCAGCCGAGCAGATTGGGAAGGATCGGATAGCCGTGCATGGAGCCGCCGTCGCCGACCCACTCCCAATGCCACGCTTCGTTCACCCCACCAGGATGGTTCCAGCCGAAGTCGCCGGCGTTGGCCGCAAGCCACTGGTAGCCCGGCGAAGTCCACGTCAAACTGCCGTCCTGATCCTGGAAATCGACGGCTTTGGCCCAGCCGTGATTGCTGTATCCCGGAGTTGCGGCGTTTTCGCAGATGCCGGCACCACACCAGTACTGGCGCATGTAAACCTGGTCGGCATAGTCCCGATATCCCTGAACCGGCGCCAGCATGACACCCGCTTGATGCGCGGCGTTCATCATCGCGGTGAAACTGCCGGCGGTCGGACAGTACAGCTGGCAGCTGCTGTCATAGCTGTAAAGGATTGAGCTGGGAAGGTAGCCGTTGCTGTAACCCAGGATGGTCGTCGGCTGATTGTTCGGATCGATGGGCGACAGGGAACTCACTGCAGACGGTTCGCACGCAGCGACCGCGGCCAGCCCAACGGTGCCGACGCAGGCCGCCAACAGTCCTCTGCGGGAAAGCGGCCGTGCTGTAAGTCGCGCGTGTGCGGGGGATGTCGCATTGTCGGCCGTCATGTGTACCCCTCATGTGCGGGTTTACGCGTCGTTGACAGCGCCCCATAACGCTGTTGATCGGCTATCGACCGATACCGCGGAAACTGCACTGTTCGTTGGACAAACGTCTCCGCGCGCAGAGGAGCAAACATGGCCGACGGGCCGCGTCGGGATTCCGCCACTCACCGGCTCATCGGTGGACGTCTCGCCGCTCACGCCTTTGGCACAGGCGGCCCTTCGCGTAACGACGCCAGATCAGTCGTCCTCGACGAAACCGACCTTCGCCAAGGGGCTGTGCTCCACCCATTCGTCGAGCACGGCCCGCGGCCAGGGGCTGTCCGGGCCGTTGCGTGCGTTGAACTGGTCGACGAATTCGCTCAGCACCCGGCGTCGCTCGGCAGGATCCGTGACGACCGTGGCGATCGCCGGCAGGTCGGCCACGACGCCGTGCTTCAGATGGAAAGTGAATCGCGGCTCCGCGGCGAGGTTGGCCAGCCAGTCGCGCCTTTTCGGAGCCGGGATTCCGCTGAGGTAAATGGCGTCCTCGAATTGGTAGAAGACGATCTCGATGCGTCGCGGCTTTCCGGAGCGGCGGCCCGTCGTGGTGATGTCGATCGTGCGCTGCTCGATGGACGGCGAGCTCCCGATCGCCAGTGCTTGACGTACGTCCTCATGCATCAGCTACTCGCTTCCGGGTGCGACGGATCAGGCGTCCGTCCTCGAGATAACTCGTGTGGCCCGGCTTTCTGACCGCCGCCGCGACCCGGCGGCGCACGGGCCCGCTGAGCAACGGCAGCGCGTCGTCGACGCGCGCCAACCGGTACGCGGAGATCTCTTCCTCTTGCAGGACGATTTCTTTCAACCTGCGCGGCTTGAGGGTGCCGCAATCGAAAAGGAACCGCATACCGCCCGGCCGCCCGGGACGCGGGCGCAGAAAGTCCACACACACCAGATGGCCACGCCGCACGTCCAGACCGCATTCCTCACGCGCCTCGCGCCGGCAGGCTTCCCACGGAGTCTCGCCGTCGGCTTCCATGACCCCACCGGGGATCGTCCAACCGGACTTGTAGGTGGGCTTGAGGATCAGCAGCCGTCCCTTCCGATCCCAGATGAGCCCGCCGGCCGACGCCGGGATCCGCGGCAGCGATCCGGCGAACCCCACGGACCCTTGGATCTGCGACACCACACCCTCGTCGACTGCCACGCGAAACCACGCTAACAGCAGCTCTTTGGCGGTGGTTGTCGCTACCGCTTCGGCTCCAGTTCGAACGAGCGGCGGTTATCCCGCCTGCCATCAGCTAAAGCGCGGCCGTCTGCGGCGCGTGCAGCCTGGAAGCGAGCAGCTGCTGACCGAGCCAGACCGTGGCTGCGGTGCCGACGACGATGAAGGCCGTTCCAAGCGCTGCCGGTGCCGCGCCCAGCCAGATGGACACGATGCCGACGGGAATCAGATAGATCGCCAGTGGAAGCAGCAGCTTGCCCAACGGATCTGCTCCCCCGGTCTCGACGCGACGCGGATACCAGATCGTGAATTGGGCCGCCGCCAGCTCCGCCGCGAGCTGGATGACCCACCCCGTCCAGAGGTTGTTGTTGTTGTGCAGCACCGCATCCCCGTGCAATGCGGCGAGGCCGGCGACGAGGAAGGCCACGGTCCACACGACGGTGATGACGTAGTTCAGATGCAGGAAGCGCGGATCGTTCCAACGGCTGCGGCTCATGGTTTCGCGGGTGTACTGCAGGGTGATCGGCCGGCTGGCGAGCAGCGAGACGAGACACACGACGACGAAAGCCAGATTCGAGATCTCGCCGAACCACGTCTCCAGCCATCTACTGGTGGCCGCCGACACCGCGAGGCCCATCACGAGGAAGGCGAGGAGGCTGGCCGCGTCGACGACATTGAGCACCTTCAGGTGACGTCCTCGCAGCCGGTCCAAGGCGATGAAGGCCACCGACATCGCCAGTGAAACCAGCACGGAGAAGATGAACCGTCCCGGCCCGACCAGTACCGACAACGCGATCCAGGGGGCCCATCCCAGCAGCGGACTGTCCGTAGCTGTTCGGAGCAGGGCCGCCGCACCGCGCCGGGCAGCGACTCGCATCTTGCCCCCCGGACGAACAGTTCGTTGGCGACCACCTGGCACCCGCGTCGGCATTCTCCCCCGCCCCCCAGCGCGCTCGCTCAGACGTAGGGCCTCGGCCGCAGAGACGAGGCCGACGGCGGCCAGCAGTTCGAGCACTCCGAGCGTCTTGACGAACCGACGAGGGCGCACGTGCAGCCGGGGATCTAATGCAGGTGGCGCTGCCAGTCAGGTGGGACGTGTCCGGCTGGGCCGGGAGCCGGCTGGTCCAGCGGGTGACTGTCGGGAGGCGCGAGGGCAGGGCCCTCGGCGTAGGCGTCGGTCTCGAAGTCCCAGAACCAGTCCTCGCCCGGCTCGAAGCTCTGGATGTAGCGGTGACCGCTCGCGTGGAAATGCCCTCGGGCGTGCTGCTGTGGCGAGGAATCGCAGCACCCGATGTGCCCGCACTGCGCGCAGCGGCGCAAGTGAAACCACCACCCCGACGGGTCCTGGCCGAGGCACTCGGCGCAGCCCGTTCCTGACGGCGCAGCGCCAAGATCAATTGCTGGGTTCTCCGTCATCTCGCACTCCTCGGGTGCCGACATGGACGAGATCTTCTCGGGATAGTCAACCGCGCTTTCGTGCGCATCAGCCCAGCCGTAGTGCCTGCACGATCTGGGCCGCCTGCTCTGCGGCGGAGGGGCCGATGTCGATGGTCAACGAGTTCTCATCCGGCTCCGGCGGCTCGAGGTCTGCGAACTGCGAGTCGAGCAGGGTGGAGGGCATGTAGTGACCGTGCCGCTTGGCAAGACGCCCGGCGATCAAGTCGTGCGTGCCGTGCAAGTAGACGAACGTGACCCCAGGTGCGCGCAGCCGATCGCGATAGGCGCGCTTGAGCGCTGAGCACGTGATGATCCCGGAACGGCCTGTCTCCAACTGGTGGTGGATCCACTCGGCGACCCGGTCCAGCCACGGCCAGCGGTCCGCATCCGTCAGCGGGTGGCCCGCCGCCATCTTCGCGACGTTGACCTCGGGATGCAGGTCGTCGCCCTCTTCGAAATCCCATGACAACCGACCTGCCAGCAGGCCCGCCACCGTCGACTTTCCCGAACCGGAGACACCCATCAGGACGAGGACGGTGGCCACGAGTCGACGGTACGGCTCACTCCGGCATTACTCAGGCGTTACGGCCTTGGGATCAACTCCCGTTACCAGCAATCGGGAGAACACATGAAGAGGTCCGCCGTCCCCAGCGCCGCCGCCCTCGCGGCGGTCTGCCTGATCGCGACAGGCTGCTCGAAGAGCAGCTCGGGAAACGCGAATGCAGCAGGCACCCCCAAGGCGTCGAACGCCGCCACCACTTCGGGCGATTCCGGAGGCGGTGGTGGGCCGACGTGCAAGCAACTCACCTTCGCGCAGGTGCAGCCCCTGATCGACATCAAGGTGATCAGCCTGAAGACGACCGCGCTGAACATCGGTGGCACCGGACAGCAGTGCGAGTTCGACGCGAAGGGCTCGGATTCCACCGGCGCCATCACCGTCCAGGTGCTCCGCGGCTCGGGCGGCACCCAGGCCTACAACGAAGCTGTCACCGGCGAGGACAAGCCGGTCGCGGTTCCCGGCGTCGGCGACAAGGCCAGCCGTGACACCGAGAGCGGCAGCGTCAGCGCGCTGAAGGGCGACCTGTTCTGCTCCGTCACGTACAGCTCCAGCGACGAGATCCCTGGAGTAGGCCCGCTGGAGGAGGCTCACGGCGCGACCAACAACATCGGCGAGAACTACTACGACACGATCGCGCAGGCGATGGGCACCCTGTGCAACCGCGTCTACGGCACCGGCAGCACGACACCCGATCTCAGCAGCCTGATCCAAGCGGACGCGACTGCCTCGCCGTCTGACGACGGCGGCCTGCCGAGCGCCACGTTGCCGACCGACGGGCCGTCCAACTGACGCTCACAGGAATCTGATCGCTCCCAGCAGACCGTCGGTGTAGACGGGGGTGATGGCGATCGTGGTGCCGGTGTGCGCGGCCGAGATCATCATGCCGTTGCCGAGGTAGAGCGCCACGTGCGTGACGTAGCCGGGCGCGGTCGGATCTCCTGCCCACGCCAGCACGTCGCCGGGCTGGGCCGCCGCGTAGGACACGTGCGGGCCGGCCACCCATTGCTCGGCGGCGCTGCGCGGGAGGGAGACGCCGATCTGCTGGAAGGACCACTGGGTGAAGCCCGAGCAGTCGAAGGCGCTGGGACCCGCTGCGCCGTACACGTAAGGCAATCCGATACGCGATTGGGCCGCGGCGAACAGCGCGGCGAGGCGGCTGCCCGAGGCGGGCGCAGGGAGCGAAACCGCGGCAGGTGCTGGCGTTGTCACCGCGCCGGTCACCGCCCCGCCGGTGGCAGCGGCCGGAGCCACGGCACTGGTCGCCGGCACCGCGGACGGCTGCGGCAGCGGGGGCAACTCCCGCAAGGGGCTCACCGTCGCCGCTGAACCAAAGGACTTGCGTAGCGAATCGGTGAGCGTTCGCAGGTTGGCGGCGGGTGCGCTGAGCAGCAGCCCGGCACCTGCCGGCAAGCCGAGTGACGCGGCCTTACCGGCCGAGACGACAGCGTCAGCACCAGGAATGCCGACCGTGTCGAACGCGCCGAGACGCAGCGGGAGGGTCCGGCGACCGGCGAGCGCCACCGTGCCGCCGAGTGGCAGGTCGAGCTCCTTCGCGGCGTCGAACGAGGTGGTCAGCTCGCCACCGGCGATTGCCGTCCAGAGCGGATCGGACTTCGCGGTCGTCGCGACGGCCCAGTTGCGGAAGCTGCTCGGGTCGACCCCGAGCGTGGTGATGGGTGAACCGCGCAGCCGGGTCGTCCCGTAAGCGAAGGTGGTCGCCTGCTGGACTCCGGGGAGACGTTGCGCGGCCGCGACAGCGGCCGGACCCAAGCTCTTCGCCGAGGTGATGAGGACGTCCGCCTCCACCAGCCGGCCGAGCGGCGCAACGGTCGGACTCGGGGTGGGAACCGGCGTGGGAGTCCGGACACTCGATGCGGCCGGACGCGTCTGGGGGGCGAGCTTGACGGCGGCGACGCCCACCGACGCGCACAGGACCACCACCACGGCGGCGGCGATGCGCTGCGTCCAACGCCAGGCCGGACTGGGGAACCCGGTGCCCATGTCTCACTGAACGACCCAGCGGTCGAGCAGTGACGGGCGTCGCTAGTCAGGCAGGCGGTTCAACACGCTCGTCATCTGCTGGACAGTCTCGTCACCCAGCCGCTCGAACTCCCGGCGCATGATCGGGTCGGCAAGCTTGGCGAGCCCATGGAAGACGATGTTCGAGTCGTACGTGATCGAGGTGCCGGTACCGGACTGCTGGAACGTGATGTCGTCGGTCGACGTGGCCGTCTTGTTGGTGCCGACGAACGTCAGCCTGGCGGCCTCCAACCGGTCGAGCCGGTAGCTCAGTTCCGTCTCCTTGCCACGCACCTTCGAGACGTTGTGCCATTTCGTACCGACGACGACGGGATCCGCCGCCGACCCGTCGCGCTCGCAGCGCTCGGTGCCCGGGTCCCACGCCTCGGCATGCGCGAAGTCCTTGAGGTAGTCGACGACGAGATCGATGGGAGGATCGACGGTGAAGGTGCGCTGGACGTGAACCACTGGTGCTCCTTGGATTCTGCTGCTTTCTCCCTTCCGTTCCCCCCTGGTGAGTTTCGATGCGACGACCGGCCCATGTCACAAAGGGGGGTGTCGTCTCGTCTCGGGTTGGCAGACAAGACGTGCGGCGATCTGGAGGTGGTAGCGATGCAGGTATTCGTGGCTGGTGGCAGCGGCGTCCTGGGCCGGCGGCTGGTGCCGCAGCTGGTGGCTCGGGGCCACCGGGTGACGGCGACGACGACGAGCACGGCCAAGCTGGAGATGCTGACGGGCCTCGGGGCGGAGGCGGTCGTGATGGACGGCCTGGATGCCGCATCTGTCGGTGAAGCCGTGGCCTCGGCCCGGCCTGACGTGATCGTCCACCAGATGACGGCGATCTCGGTGACGCACGCCGGCAAGCCTGACATCAAGCACCCCGACCGCTGGTTCGCCAAGACCAACCGGCTGCGCACGGAGGGCACCGATCACTTGATCTCGGCGGCCGAGGCGGTGGGCGTTCCCCATTTCGTCGCACAGGGATACGGCAGCTGGAACGGAATCCGTGAGGGTGGCTGGGTCAAGACCGAGCAGGATCCGCTCGACAGGCTCGAAGGAATGGCGGCGCAGGTGCAGATGGACGCCATGAGCCACGTGGAGGAGGCCGTCCTCGGAGCCGACGGCGCCGTCCTGCGCTACGGCTCTTTCTACGGGCCCGACGCGATCGACGACCAGGTCGAACTGCTGCGCAAGCGCCAGTACCCACTGGTGGGGCGCGGCACCGGGTACACCTCCTTCGTGCATCTCGATGACGCCGCCAGCGCGACCGTTCTCGCGGTGGAGCAGAAGGCCAGGGGCCTGTACAACATCGTCGACGACGAGCCGGCGCCGGCGAGCGAATGGCTGCCCTACCTTGCCGCGAGCGCGGGAGCCAAGAAGCCGTTCCGGGTACCGGTCTGGCTGGCCCGGCTCTTGGCCGGCGACCTGGCGGTGGTGATGATGACAGAGGGTCGCGGCTTCTCCAACGCCAAAGCCAAGCGTGAGCTCGGGTGGCAGCTGCGATACCCGTCATGGCGGGAAGGATTCAAGGTAGCGCTGGCATGACCGAGGTCCGACAAGCTCTCGGAATTCGAAGAGCTGCGGTCGCTGCTGTTCGCGATCTCCTACCGGATCCTGGGCAGCGTGACCGAGGCCGAGGACGCGGTGCAGGAAACCTGGCTGCGGTACGCGGCTTCGCCGACGAAGCCGACGTCGGCGAAGTCGTTCCTGTCGGCGATCGTCACCCGGATCTCGATCGACGTCCTCCGCTCGGCCCGCGTCAGGCGCGAGGAGTACGTCGGGCCGTGGTTTCCCGAGCCTCTGCTGAGCGATCCGTACCAGGATCCGGAACGTTCGGCGCAGCTCGCCGACTCGGTGTCGATGGCTGCGCTGCTTCTGCTCGAGCGGCTCTCACCGCTCGAGCGCGCAGTCTTCGTGCTGCGCGAGGTGTTCGCCTTCGACTTCCCCGAAATCGCTGCAACCATTGGGCGTTCGGAGGTCGCCTGCCGCCAGTTGGCCACCCGCGCACGGCGCCACATGGACGCCGGCCGCCCGCGGTTCGAGGCCGATCGGCGCGAGCGTGAAGAACTCTCCAGCCGCTTCTTCGACGCCTTCAAGGAAGGGGACGTCGATGGGCTACGCGAACTGCTGGCTGCCGACGTCCACATGGTCGGCGACGGCGGTGGCAAGGCGCCGCAGTGGAAGCGCGGGATCCTCGGCGCCGACAACGTCGCCCGGGTGCTCGCTGTGCTCGCCCCCTCGCTGGTCCGGGTCGGCGGCGCCATCGAACCGCACGAGGTGAACGGCCAGCCGGGCGCGATCTTCTACGACCGCGACGGCAAGGTCCTCGCGACGTGGGTACTCGACATCCTCGAAGGGCAGATCCAGGCGATCCGCTCCGTGCTGAACCCCGACAAGCTCCAGCACGTGGGGCCCGTGGCGGACAGCTGGACCGTCTTCCGCGAGGCGATGCAGTCGCGGCGATCACCTGACAGATGAGAGGCAGACCGGCCCGGATCGCGACATCCCGGGCCGGCCCGCTTCCTCAGCTCACTGGTTCGCGAGGCTGTCCATCATCCCGGCCTGGAAGGAACCACCGGCGTAGTTGAGGATCACGCTCATCCGGTTGGTCGCGTTGATCAGGGAGATGCAAGCGACCAGTGCGGCGATCTGATCGTCGTCATAGTGCTTGGTGACGTGTGCCCACGTGTCGTCGGAAACGCCGTGGGCATCGGCGATCAGGGTGCCCTCCTCGGCGAGCGCCAGAGCAGCGCGCTCGGCCTCGGTGAACACGGTGCTGTGGCGCCAGCCGGCGACCAGGTGGAGCCGAAGCGGGGTCTCGCCGGCAGCAGCCGCTTCCTTGGTGTGGATGTCGATGCACCAGCCGCAGCCGTTGATCTGACTCGCGCGCAGTGCGACCAGCTCGAGCGTGAGCTTGGGCAGCGACGATTGCTCGATCGCCAGGTTGACGTTGAAGAGCCGCTTGCCGATCTTGGCGCCGAGCTCGTTGGTCATCAGGTCGATACGGGGTTCCATTGGCTTCGTCCTCACTCGTGACGTCGTGTGCGCTGTGCACCGGACGACCACAAGACGCCGGAGCGCCCCTCTCCTGTGACAGCGGGAATCGAGAGGCCGCCCACCGCCGCGCAGATGTCACAACCCGGCGGGGTCAGACGTCTTGGGTTGGTATGCGCACGAGGAAACAGGGAGGAGCTCGCCATGAGCGAGCGTGACATCGACTCCGCGACGGAGAGCTTCGTCGCCCACCGCAACCTGCTTTTCACCGTCGCCTACGAGATGCTCGGCTCCGCGGCGGACGCCGAAGACGTCCTGCAGGAGACGTGGTTGCGGTGGATCGGCGTGGACCTGGCGACGGTGCGGGATCGACGCGCATATCTGGTCCGCATCACGACACGGCAGGCGCTGACCCGGCTACGGACATTCGGCCGGCGCAAGGAGTCCTACGTCGGCGCCTGGTTGCCCGAGCCGCTGCTGACGGCGCCCGATGTGGCCGAGGATGTCGAGCTGGCCGACAGCGTGTCGATGGCGATGCTGCTGGTGCTCGAGACGCTCAACCCGACCGAGCGGGCGGTGTTCGTACTGCGCGAGGTCTTCGATCTGGACTACGACGAGATCGCCGACGCTGTCGACAAGAGTCCGCCGGCTGTTCGGCAGATCGCCCACCGCGCACGCGCACATGTCGCGGCGCGCCGGCCGCGCGGCGCCGTCTCGGCAGCCCAGACGCGGGCTGCGCATCGCCGCGTTCCAACGAGCCGTAGAGACCGGCGATCTGCAGGGCCTGCTCGACCTGCTCGCCCCCGACGTCGTCCTCCTGGGAGACGGGGGCGGCATCAAGCAGGCGGTGCCCCGGCCGATCCTCGGTGCCGATCGAGTGGCTCGCCTGCTCGCCATCGGGATGCCGATCAGAGCCGGCGCGGTGGCAGTCGACACCGTGCAGATCAACGGGTTTCCCGCACTGATCATCCGCATCGACGGCGAGATCGACGACGTCGTGGCGCTGCGCATCGACGACGGCCTGATCACCGGCCTCTACGTCGTACGCAATCCGGAGAAGCTTTCGCGGGTGGAGGAGCCGACCCACGTGACGCGCTGAGCCGGATCAGCTGAGATCCAAGGCCGGCGCCCTGCAGGCCGGCGTCCAGAGTCCGTCCCACGCCTGGGCGATCTCGGCGAGGGGATCGTCGGCGGTGCGGCACGGGGTGTCGAAGACGACGGTGGATCGCTTGGACGTCTCGTACTGCGGCCAGGCGCCGCCGGTGGGAGCGCTCGGGCGCCCCGACGCGGCGAACTCCGCATGAGCGTGCATGAGCGCAGCCGCGACGTCATCGGCATCGCTGCCGGCATTGAGGAATTCGCGCCAGTCCGCGGCGTCGAGCGTGCCGAAGATGAACGGCAGGTCGATGGCGTGGAAGCAGCCGCGGTCCCATTCGACCTTCGATCGCCGGCCCGTGCCAGGCGAACTCGGTGGCATACGTCAGGGAGCCCAAATCGGCATGGGCATCGGCGATCCGCCGCGCCGGCAGCCGCATGATGCCGTCGGTACTTATCGCCGCCCAGATGTCGGTGCCCGGAGCCGAACCGCCCAGCAGATCCACGTAGAAATCGACCAGCTGGCGGCTGCGCTCCTCACCCGGGTCGCTGCCCATCCGTCCGGTGAGCAGCGAGCGCGTCCAGCGCACCAAACCCTCGATGCCGACGGTGTTTGCCGACGGCGTGGGGAAGAGCCGCATCTCATCGGTCGTCCACGACATCATGAGGTCGACCGAGCGTCCGGCGCCTGCGCCCACGGCCACTGAAGGGCTCGCCGACAACAGCTGACCATCAACGAACGGATGGAACGGCATCGACGAGAGCACCGGCATCATCTCGAGGACGACCGCCTCCTGTGCCTTCAAAAGCTCAGCAGTGCCAAGGGTTCTGAGAGCGCCGACGTCAGCCGGCGACAGGGCGAGCCGACGCAGCAGAGCGCTGCTGACGCGTTCGACATCGTCCGGGTAGAGCGTGTGGTCGGCGCCGGGGCTACGCAGGATGTAGCGATCGATGACGCCCACGCTGTCAGGTGAGGACAGCAGATGCAGCAGCGCGCCGGCGCCTGCCGACTCCCCCATCGCCGTCACCGTGCCCGGGTCACCGCCGAACGCGGCAATGTTGCGTTTCACCCACGAGACAGCCGCGAGTTGATCGCGCAGGCCGCAGTTGCTGTCGCCGACCTCCTGGCCGAACCAGCCGAAGCCGAAGACGCCGAGCCGGTAATTGACCCCGACCACGACGACGTTCTCGTCTGCCGCAAGAGCGGCGCCGTCGTAGGTCGCGAGGCCGCTGCCACCCGTGAGGAACGCACCGCCCGGCATCCACACGAGCACCGGATAGGTGCCCGGTTCGGCGGGAGCCCAGACGTCGACCGTGAGGCAGTCCTCGCTTGCGGCGATGACGGAGTTGCCCGGGATGACGCCGCTGAACGGGCTGTCCAAGGACTGCATGGGCGCCGGTCCGGGACCGGTCGCGTCGCGGGTGCCTGTCCAGCCGATCGGCGGCTCGGGCGCGCGGAACCGACGCTCTCCCACCGGAGGCGCGGCATACGGGATCGCCAGGAACTGGGTGACGGGCCGTCCCGACTTCCCGGCCCTGCGCGTCAGGCCTTCCAGGCGTCCGGACTCGACTTCGGCGGTGGGCGGCATGGGACTCTTGTACAAGAGCGCGCTTGGTCGAGCAACCCGGCACAAGCCCGGCCAAGCGGGGCAGGTAGGCCGTGACGGACGCGCGGCGCCTCGGTGATGGAATCGTGCGGACGTCGTAGCGGAGCCGTAGGAGGAGAAGCCTGTGAAACCGAACGAACTGCTCGACCCAGCGATCGCGAAGGCCGTTCAAGCGCTGCCGTTCGAGGCACTGACCGACGAGCAGGTGGCGATGATTCGCTCTGTCCAGCTCCCGTCTCAGGTGTCCGACGCGGTCGAACGCACCGACCACGTGCTGCCCGGCGAGCCGCCGGTTTCGGTGCGCGTCCACCGCGCCAAGGGTGCCTCCGGCGCGTTGCCCTGCGTCTACTCGATCCACGGCGGCGGATACGTGATCGGGAGCAACTCCATGGACGACGCGCTGTTTGATCAGCTGTGTCCGGCGTTGGAACTGGTCGGCGTCTCCGTCGAGTACCGGCTGGCGCCCGAGGCTCCGTATCCCGGTCCGCTGGAGGACTGCTACCGCGGACTGAAATGGACCTTCGAGCATGCCGACGAACTCGGTATCGACCCGACGCGCATCGGGATTCGCGGGATCAGTGCGGGAGGCGGTCTCGCCGCGGCGCTCGCCCTGCTGGCGCGTGACCGCGGCGAGGTGTCCATCGCGTTCCAGCTGCTCGACTGCCCGATGCTCGATGACCGGCAGCGCACGCTTTCCAGCCAGGTCGAGGGCCTGCCCGTCTGGAGCCGCGAGTCGAACACCTACGGCTGGCGTGCGTATCTCGGCGACCTCTACGGCACCGACAAGATTCCCTACACCGCAGCTCCCGGCCGGGCCGAGGACCTGTCGAATCTGCCGCCGGCATTTGTCTCGGTCGGCTCGGTCGACGGCTTCCTCGACGAGGATGTCGACTATGCGACCCGGCTGAACCATGCAGGCGTCCCGACCGAGCTGCACGTGTATCCGGGCGCCTGCCACGGCTACCAGATGGCGGTCGACAGCGAGATCACCGCGCAGAGCGGGCGAGACGCGCGGGATTGGCTCCGGAGGCAGATCCGGCGCTAGCGGCCTCCCGTGGTATCGATAGCGGCTGACGTACCGGCCTGAGGACAGGAACGGAAAATGCAGATTTCATGCGGTTTTGCGCCATCGTTGGAGCTTGTCGACCAGGTGAGCCTCGCGGAGGAGCTCGGCTACGAGCGCGCCTGGCTGTATGACTCACCCGCCATCTATCTCGACATCTGGACCTGTCTCGGGCGGCTCGTGGAGCGCACCAGCCGGATCGGATTGGGCACCGCGGTGCTCGTGCCGAGCCTGCGCAGCGTCATCGCGACGGCGTCGGCGATCGCCACCGTCGAGGCTGCAGCCCCGGGACGTTTCGTGGCCGGGTTCGGCACCGGCGCCACCGCACGTTGGACGCTGGGCAAGAACGCGCTCACGCTGGCGGAGACGGGCGAGTACCTGCGCCAGCTGCGCGGCCTGCTGCGCGGCGAGGTCGTCGAGATCGATGGCGAGCAGGTCCAGATGGCGCATCCGGCCACGCATGCCCCACAGCGTCCGATCGACGTCCCGTTCCTGCTGAGCGCGCTCGGGCCGAAGGGCCAGGCGCTCACCCGCGAGGTGGCCGACGGCATCATGACCGTCGGCTTCGGCATGCCCGGCTTCGACTGGAGCGCGCAACTCGTCGTCGGCACCGTGCTCGACGCCGGTGAGGCACTGACGGCGCCGCGGGTTCAGGAGGCGGCCGGGCCCTGGTACGCGATCCTCGCTCACGGTGCCTGGGAGTCCAATCCGGCCGCGGTCGACGGCTTCCCGGGCGGCGCGGAATGGCGCGCCAAGCTCGAGTCGATGCGGCCCGAGAACGAGCGCCACATCACCGTCCACGAGGGCCACGCGACGACCGTCACCGACCTCGACCGGATCCTCGTCGACGCGGCCGGCGAGGGCATCGTCGGCATGGGCTGGGTCGCCGATGAAGCCGGCATCCGCGAGAAGATCGCCGCTGCGGAGGCCCAGGGCAGCACCGAAATCATCTACGCGCCCAGCGGTCCCGATGTGAAACGTGAGCTGCGGGCCTTCGCGAAGGCGGCAGGACTGTGAGCGAGCAGGACAACAAGCGGGTCGTCAACCAGTTCTGGGACTCCCTCGCGGCCCGCGACTGGGAAGGAATGAAAAGCCTGCTGACCGACGACGCGCACTACACCGACGTCGGCACCCCAGGCCCCGGCGGAACGGGTCCCGACGGCGTCGTGAACCGGGTGAAGATCGGACTCGAACCGCTCTCGGGCTACGAGCATCTCGACGGCACCAACATGATTGCCGAGGGCGACCTCGTCATGACCGAGCACACCGAGCGGTGGCACTTTCACACCGGCGAGGTGATCGACCATTCCTTCGTGTCGGTGACCCAGCTACGCGATGGCAAGATCTTCCGCTGGCACGACTACTCGAACATCCCCAACATCACCGACAACGCGCCGGCCTGGTGGCTCGAGCACATCATCACAGCATCCTCGGGCGGCGCCTCCAGCTAGCCCGAGAGCTCAGCGCGGCAACCTCGAATAGAGGTCGGCGAGCGCATCCCAGTGCCGTTGCTCGGCTGAAGGGTCGTACGTCGGGTTGTCGACGACGGCGAAACCGTGCCCGGCCGGATACGTCTCCATCGTGTGGTGCACGCCCGCGCCGGTGAGTGCCTGTTCCAGACGCTCATACTGATCGGCCGGGAACGATCCGTCGTTTTCGGCTGCAGCTACGTAGATTTCGGCCTTCATCGCCGATGCAAACCGGTAGGGACTGTCGGGGTTCTGGTCGTTGCCGAGGTTGCCGCCGTGAAACGACGCCGCTGCCGCCACGCCGTCGGGCTGCAGCCCGGCGGCGAGCAGCGAGAGGCCGCCACCCATGCAGTAGCCGGTGGTACCGACGGAAGCTCCGGACACCTCCTCACGCGCGGTCAGAAAGCCGATGAACGCTTTCGCGTCGACGCTGACCGCATCACGGGTGAGCGTGCGCGCCATCGTCCCCAGCCGTTCGAGCTCGCTGGGCGTGCTGAAAAGCGTGCTGATGGAGAACGGCTCGAACTCCCCGGCCCGGTAGTAGATGTTGGGTACGAGAGTCACGTAGCCCATGCCGGCCAGGCGCTCTCCCATGTCGCGAAAGACGTCCCGCAGGCTCGCCGCGTCGGGATACATGATCACGCCGGGCCAGGGACCGGTGCCGGCGGGGATGTGAAGGCTGGCGTCGCACTCGCCGTCGTCGGTCGGGATCGTCACGTCGTACTGAGGCATGGCCGTCACGCTAGCCCAGCGGTATTTGCCGTTTGACTACGGGAACCCGGCGCCGGGCGCAGGCGCGGGATACGCCACGAGCTGACCCGTCGCGCCGCCGACGGCGTCAGGGCCACCCCAGTCCTGCCCGACGACGAAGAGCCTCGGGTCGTCGCCTCGGCTGAGGGCACACGCGAACGCCCCGCGGGGAAAGTCGATCGTCGCGAGAACGTCGCCGCCCTCCCGCACGCGCACGCAGCGCCGGTTTCCCACATCGGCATACCAGGCGGCGCCGTCGGCATCGAGGCAGATCCCGTCCGGGTGGTCGCCGGGGGTCGGCGCCCACACCCGGTGATTGGTGAGCGTGCCGTCATCCGCGATGTCGTATGCGGTGAGCTGCTCGGCGTAGGACTCGGCGACGACGAGCGTCGAGTTGTCCGCCGTGACGGCCATCCCGTTCGGGAAGGCGAACCCGTCGGCGACCGGGGTGACCGTGCCGTCCGGCTGTGACGAGCACGACGATGCCAGGCGCGAACTCACCTCCCGGGAAGTCGAACCCGATGCTGTTGACGTAGGCGTTGCCGCGGCCGTCCACCACGATGTCGTTCCACGGCTTGAGCGACACCGGGGCAAGGTCGGCGTGCGGCACAAGGGAGCCGTCGGGCTCGCGGCGCAAGAGCTTGCGGTCGGCCGAGGAGACGATGAGCAAGCGGCCGTCCGGAAGGAAGTCGAAGCACATCGGGAACGACGTGACCTCGGCCTCAACGGTGGAGGTGCCGTCTGCCGCGACGGCATGGATGCGGCCCATCGCCCAGTCGGAGAACCACACCTGACCGTCGCGCCACCGCGTCGACTCGCCGAAGACGATGCCGTCCATCAGAAGGTCCATGACCAAGTAGACCCCCGCGGGCAGCGAAACTCATCGGCCGCCGGTGCGAACTGGCACGCAGCCCGGCGAGGACCCTGGCGGATGGAAGGCGAGCCGCACGGTGCGAACGAGCGGCGGGGCTCCGTTATGGTCGGGCAGAAGGAGGGTGACCATGACAGCGCTGGGCCTGTTCGTCGACCTGCGGAGGCTCAGCACCTCGCCCCGGTCGCCGGCTTCGCATGTGAGCCACACACTCGATCTGCTCGCCGGGGCCGAGAGTCTCGGCTGCGAGGCGGTGTGGTTCACCGAGCATCACAGCTTCGAGGACGGCTACCTCCCGCAGCCGCTTGTCCTCGCCGCAGCACTGGCCGCGCGTACCAAGACGATGCGCCTCGGCACTGGCGTGCTGCTCGCCGCACTGCGCCACCCTCGCCACATTGCTGAAGAAGCAGCCCTCGTCGACCTCATCTCGAACGGGCGGGTCGAGCTCGGGCTCGGCGCCGGGTACGCCCAGTCCGAGTACGACGAGTTCGGCGTCGACATGGCGCGCCGGTTCGATCGCACCGACGCCGCGGCTGCGGAGGTCGAGCGGCTGCTCGCCAGCGGCGAGGTGACTCCCGGCCCCGTGCAGCAGCCGCTGCCTTTGTGGCTGGGCTATCAGGGCCCGAAGGGCGCGGCGCGAGCCGGACGCGCCGGGCTCGGCCTGCTCAGCCTCGACCGCACGCTGGTGGAGCCCTACCGGGCAGGCCTCGAGGAGCGCGGCGACGATTGGTCCCGCGCCCGCATGGGTGGGCTGGTCGAGATCATCGTGGCCGACGACCCCCCGCGCGCCGCCGAACGTCTGCTGCCGCACTGGGTCCATCAGCAGAACACCTACCGGGCGCTGCGACGCAAGCCCGACGGCTCGAAGCTCTCCCCGATCGACCTCGAGCGCGCACGCGAGAGCCTGGCCAAGACCGGACGCCTGGGCAGCCTGGCGGTGCTCGACGTCGACACTGCCGTCGCGGATTTACGCACCCGCGTCGAGGGCCTACCCGCCGAGCACGCCTACGCCTGGATGAGCCTCGGCGACATGCCGGACGACCTCACCGAAAGGCACCTGGAATTGTGGTGTGGCCCGGTACGGCGTGGTCTCGCCGCGGCTGGGGAATCCGTTTAGAGCCGAGGCGGAAACGCTTTTCTTTTCCCGCCGGGAACGGGCATGCTCAGAGCACCGAACGGCACGGGGACGGTGGCGAATTGGAGACCGGTGTTGCGAGTCAAGCACTCGCCGTCGCCATCGCCGCCAACGTTCCCGTGCTGCTGTGGGGGGCTCCGGGTACGGGCAAGACGTCGGTGGTCGAGGCGTTGGGCAGAGCAGCGGGCCTACCGGTCGAAATCGTCATCGGTTCGATCCGCGAGCCGAGCGACTTCGCCGGGCTGCCGGTCGTTCACGACGGCGGCGTTCATCTGGCGCCGCCGACATGGGCGAAGCGATTGGCTGTGGCAGGACGCGGATTGCTCTTCCTCGATGAGCTGACGACCAGCCCGCCTGCCGTGCAGGCCGCCATGTTGCGAGTGGTGCTGGAGCGCGTCGTCGGTGACCTCGAACTGCCGCCAGAGGTGAGGGTGGTGGCGGCCGCAAACCCGCCTGAGCAGGCGGCCGACGGTTGGGATCTCACGCCCCCATTGGCGAATCGGCTGGTGCATCTCGATTGGACGGCTGACGCATTCGCCGTCGCCGATGGATTGGCCCTCGGATTTCCCGAGCCGTCGGTCCCGGATTTGCAGGTGCTGTCGGAGGAATCGGCGAATGCCGCCGCGCGTGCGGCCGTAGGCGCCTTCCTTCGCGTCCGGCCCGCCTTACTCCTCCAGGTACCGCAGCAGGCGAGCTCTGCGGGTCGCGGCTGGCCGAGCCCCCGCTCATGGGAAACCGTTGCCCGCCTGCTCGCCGCCGCGGCGTCGTCGGGTGCATCGGCCGAGGCGCGAGCAGCCTTGGTCATCGGCGCGATCGGCGAAGGCGCCGGCGTGGAGTTCCTGTCCTGGCTGGAGCACGCCGACCTTCCGGATCCCGCGCTCATCCTCGCCGACCCTGACTCGTTCGTCCTGCCGGAGCGCTCCGATCGGGCCTACGCAGTGCTGAGCGCGGTGACGTCGTATGCCGTGCAGGACGGCAGCATCGACAGCTGGGAACGCTGTTGGCGAGTCGTCGCCAAGGCGACCCAGGCGGCGCCAGAAGTCGCCGCTCTAGCGGCTAAAACGCTGGCGAGGAGGCGTCCTGAAGGGGCCCTTTTACCCTCGACGGTGTTGGAGCTGGCACCCGTCCTTCGGGCTGCGGGGTTGCTGTGACAGCCGAGGGCGGGAGCAGTGGCCTGTCGGCGGAGCAGCGACAGACGCTTGCGGCCGGACGCCTGTGGGCGGCTCGGGCGCTGCCCTACCTCGCGAGCGCCGTACTCGCGCTCAGGCCGGTGGTGGTTGATCGTCCACGTCCCGGCTGGGACCTGTCCTGCTATCCCGCGGACACCGGCTGGCACATCTACGTCACGGCCGAAAGCCTGTCGCGGTCAACGCCCGCAGAGGTCGGCTTCTGGCATCTGCATCAGGTCGGCCATCTGCTGCGCCGGCATGAGCAGCGCTGCCCGCTGCCCGAAGGAGCCACGCCGAATCCTGACACAGGTCGCACCGACGAGCAGCGCGCCTGGAACGAGGGATGCGACGCCGAGGTGAATGACGACCTCGCCGCTGACTTGTCGCGCGGTGGCCCGCCGCTTCCGCCGCGAGCTCTGCAGCCGCATCATCTTCATGCTGAAAAGGGGCAGTTGGCGGAGGCATATTTCCGTGCGCGAACGGCAAGACCCGGCGCTAAGGCCGACCGCAGCGAGGGTTTCGCGTCCGAGTGCGGCAGCGGTGTGGATGGCGTTGGACGGCCCTGGGAATGCGCTTCGCCCGGGCTCTCCCCCCTCGAGCGACAATTGCTCGCAGCAGACACCGCCCGAAGGATTCGCGAGTCGAGCCGCACTCGAGGCGATACGCCGGCCGGCTGGAAGCGCTGGGCGGACGAGGTGCTGTCGCCGACGGTCGACTGGCGCCGGCAGCTGGCCCTTGCGGTCAGACGTGGCCTCGCGGTGACCTCCGGCAGGGTGGACTACAGCTACAGCCGACCCTCACGCCGGGCCGGCGCGGCGCCCGAGATCGTGCTGCCGACGATGCGCCGGCCGGCCCCGAAGGTGGCCGTGGTCGTCGACACCAGCGGGAGCATGAGCGACGCGATGTTGGGTCAGGCGCTGGCCGAAGTCGGCGGCCTGCTTCGCCGGGTAGGAGTCTGCAGCGGCCACGACGCGGTGCGGCTCCTGTCCTGCGATGCTCAGGCTTACGAGGCCAAACGCGTGCTCGATGTGCGCGACGTTCAGCTTCTCGGCGGCGGGGGAACCGACATGGCCGCCGGGATCGACGCGGCGGCAGCGCTTCGCCCGAGACCCGACCTCGTCATCGTGCTCACCGATGGGCACACCCCATGGCCCTCAGAGGCGCCGCCGGCATGCCGGGTCGTCGTCGCCCTGCTCGATCCGCAAGGCTCATCACCGAGCTGGGCGAGTCGCATCGTGGTCGATCCCGTGACTTCGGAGCCATCGCCTCGCGGGGCTTCGCGATGAGCGACGATGGGGCCGGTTGGCGCCGAGCCGGGATCACGCCGCGCGCCCAGCGAAGCTTCCAGGAATGGAACATCGACCTTCCAGAGGCCCAACTCTGGCACGCGGTCGGGGTGACCGACGGGGTGACGGCAACCCGCTGGCAGATCGCTCGGATCCCACCTGAACGTGTCGCTGATTGGCTCACCGCCGGGATCGATTCGATCGAGGCGCTCCACTGGTGTCAACTCGGGCACGACCTGGAAACGGCCAAACGGAACAAGGCGAACGGGGTCGCGCCCGGGCAGGTCAATGCGAACGTGGGGGGACCCGGCCGCGCATCGATTTCCCGAAGACGCGCATCCCTGGGTCAGGTCGCCGGCCCAGGCGGCCAACCGGCGGGGCCGGCCTTCCAAGCATGGCTCGACCAGGGTCAGCAGCTCACCCGGACCACCCACCTCTACCTGATGTCGGGTTGGCTCAGCGACGACGCGTTGCCATGGGCGAAGGCCGACGTACCGCCTGATTCGGCACGGGTCTGGCTGGTGCTCGGCGTGCGTCCGCGCGAAGCATTGCGCCTGGAGGCTCGAGGGATCCACGCCACCGACGTCGTCCGCGACTGGTGGGCCGCGGGCATCGCGCTCGATCAGGTCGCGGCGTGGCTCGGAGCCGGCCTGACGCCCGGTGAAGCGGCGGAGCAGATCGCTGCCGGGGTGACCCCTGAGCAGGCGGCTGTGCTGCGTGCCTTGCGGGACGACGACGAGGACGAGTGATGCCGAAACACACTGCGCGCAAAGAGATTCTCGGCCCCTGGTCGCTGGCGACCAGCCGGGAGTTCTGGGAGGGCTTCACCCCGTCAGCGTTGGCCGGCCGAGCCGAGCAGGACGGAGTACTGCGAACGATATTCCGGGTGGACGCCGACTGGTCACGCGCCGAGGCGGAGGTGACTCAGGAGGGCCAGGCAGCGACGGTCACCGTCACCGGAGATGGCGACCTGGACGCCGCCGTTGCGCAGGTCTGTCGCTTCCTTTCGCTGGATGTCGACGCTCGCGAGTGGCCCGAGGTTGCTGAACGCGATGAGGTCATCGCCGATGCGCAGCAGCGGTTGCCCGGCCTTCGGCCCTGCGGCTTCCACTCGCCGTATGAAGCGGCCGCCTGGTCGGTGCTCTCACAGCGCCTGCGCATCGTGCAAGCCGCTGCGCTACGCGACGGCCTCATCCGTGACCACGGCGACGGCGGCGCCTTCCCCGCTCCGGCCCTGCTGCGCGACCTGGATCTCGACCTCCCCGGTCGCAAGGCCGAGTACCTGCATGCCGTCGCGGAGGCGGCGCTGGACGGGCTGCTCGACGGTGCCACGATCCGCTCCGCCGACCCTCGCGCCTGTGTCGAGAAGCTGCAGCAAATAAAGGGAATCGGCCCCTTCGCTGCCGAGCTCATCGTGCTGCGCGGGGCGACCGCTCCCGACGCGGTGCCGAGCAAGGAGCGTCGCCTGGAGGCCGAAGTCGCCGAGCGTTACGGTGCCGGCCGTACCCTGGCCGATGTCTCCGAAGCCTGGCGGCCATTCCGCACCTGGGCGTCTGTCCACCTGCGGGCGTTACGCGAACGGCGCACTCACGAGATCAATCCCGGTCAGCCCGGGCAATGATTTCTTCGATCACGGCGGTCTTGGCGTCGGCATAGTGCTGCACGTGACGCCACTCGTGCTGCGCCAGCTCGTGCTTGGCGGCCGCGTAATAATCGCGGTCGGCGTCACTGCGCCGCAGGCGATCGCGAAAGCTCAGCATCCGGTCGATCTCGGACGCGCCGGCGCTGAAGACGTGAAGGTTCACGTCGGCGTCGGGTCCTTTGAACATGCGGTGCTGAAACCAATCGGGCTCGCGGATGCGTAACCGGTAGCCCGCGCCTTCCAGTGCGGACACATACGACGGCTCGTCGCCCGAGTCCGGCACCACGAGCAGCACATCGATGAGTGGCTTGGCGATCAGGCCAGGCACTGACGTCGAACCCACATGCTCGATCAGCACGACGGATTCACCCAGCGCACCGCGGATTCGAGCAGCCTCGCGGCCGAAGAGCGCCGGCCATTGCGGGTCGTACTCGGCGAGCGTGATCACCGCGTTGTGCGGAGCCCTTGCGCCGACCGTAATCGCCTCCAATTCCTCGTCGCTGCGCACCAGAACATCGGGATTGACGACGTCGTGTCCGGCGAGCCGCCCGCGGCACTCCAGGGTGCGGATGGCGTCGGGACAGTCGTCCGGGCTTGCGATCTTCACCATCGCCTCCCTCAATGCGGCCCACCGGCGCGCAGCCGAGCGTAAGCGCTCATGGCGGCCTCCTCAGCTCGCGCCTGAATGGTCGCAGAAATCGAGGTCGAAACAGCGACTGCGGTGAGCACGCCTGAAGATTGCGTCCCAGCTGCCGAAAGAGAGAGGGATCGACCAACAGCCGGGGGAGACATGACGCCAGAGCACCAGTTCCGCCTTGTGACGCGCAGCGACTTCGATGGTCTCGTCTGCGCCATGCTGCTCAAGGAGCTCGGCCTGGTCAGCGAGATCCTCTTCGTGCATCCCAAAGACGTGCAGGACGGCGTCGTCGACATCGGGCCGACCGACATCCTGACGAACCTTCCCTACGACTCCGCGGGCGCACCTGGTCTTCGATCACCACGCCAGTGAGATCACTCGCAACGGAATTCCCGCGGCCAATCACGTCATCGTTCCCGACGCGCCCTCGGCCGCACGAGTCGTCTACGAGTACTACGGCGGCGGCGATCGGCTCCACTCGGTTCCCACCGAATTGATGCAGGCGGTCGATCAGGCCGACAGCGCGCGTTACAGCCGCGACGACATCCTCGATCCGCAGGGCTGGACGCTGCTGAATTTCGTGATGGACAGCCGCACCGGACTGGGTCGCTTCCGCAACTTCCGCGTCAGCAACTACCAATTGATGATGGATCTGATCGACATTTGCGGTCAGCTTCCCGCGAATGAGGTGCTTGCGCTCCCGGACGTCGCCGAACGCGTAGACCTCTACCGCACCCAGAACGAACTCTTCGTCGCCCAGCTGAAGCGCGTCAGCCGCGCCGAGGGCCGCCTCGTCGTCGTCGACCTGCGCGGCGAAGAAACCATTCAGCCCGGCAACCGCTTCATGATCTACGCGCTCTACCCGGAGTGCGAGGTCTCCGCGCATCTCATCCCGGGAAAGCAGAACCTCAACACCGTGATCGCCGTCGGCAAGTCGATTCTGCGCCGCGGCAACAAACTCGACATCGGTGCGCTGATGCTGACCTACGGCGGCGGCGGCCATCCGAATGCCGGAACCTGCCAGCTTCCGCACGAGGACGCCGACTCCGTGCTCGCCACGATTGCGGACGCTGTCAACGCGAAGTCGGTCGCTGCTCCCGAAAGCGCGTAGCTGAGGAAGGCCGTCGACACGAGCGGCTGCAGTGGGCTCCGCCGACGTCGGGCACAGTGGGCTCCGCCGACGTCGGGCATAGTGGGCTCCGCCTTCGTCGCGCAGCGTCTGGTGGTCCGGCCGTGAGTAAGGAAAGTTCCAAAGCAAGACCGCTCTGGATGTACTGCACGCTGTCCGGAACCGTCTCTCTCGGGTACGGCTCGATCTACACGCTGCTCGCGGATCTACGCGACACGTACCACTTCTCCGAGGCGCAGCTCGGGCTCATTGCCGGCGCGGGCTTCATGGCCGGGCTGTTGGCCCAACTGTTCCTGGCGCGGCTGGCCGATCGCGGATGGGCGGCTGCGATGGTGCGCGGCGGGCTGATTGCGGCGACCGTGGCGATGCTTGCCAGCTCCGTCGCGACGCAGTTCTGGGTGTTCCTGATCGCCAGGATCCTGCTCGGGTTGGGCAGCGGGACCGTCAGCCCGGCCATCCGGCGCCTCGTCGTGAACGCCTCCGGCGACGAGCTCGGCGCGAACCTCGGAAGGCTTGCGGCCTTTGAGATCTCCGGCTTCGTACTCGGCCCGCTTGTCGCCGCCGTGGCCGCCCAACTCTTCGGCCTGCACGCCCCCTTCATCTTCATGGCAGCCGTCTTCTTCGCAGCCCTCGTGAGCTGCTCGTGGCTCAGCCTGTCGGCCGGGCCGCGCAGCGAAGAGCCACGCGTACTCAGCCGGCTGCTCAAAGTCCCCGCGATGCGCGCCGCTCTCGCCTCGGCGGTCGCCTTCTACGTCACCATCGGAACGTTCGAAGCGGTGTGGGCCATTTTGCTCCGCGACCGCGGCGCGTCGACGTGGCTCATCGGACTGACTTTGTCGCTCTTCACCGTCCCCATGATTTTCCTGGCACCGATCGGCGGCAGAGCCGCTCAGCAGCGCGGGCCGATGCGCGTCGCCGCGGTCAGCATCACCGTCGCCACCGCGTGCACCTTCAGCTACGGCGTCCTGCCGAGTCTGTGGATGCTTCTCGCCGTCTCGTTGGTCCACGCCTTTGCCGACTCGTTCACCATGCCCGCCAACCAGGTCGCCGCTGCCATGGCTGCACCGCTCGGGGACGCGTCATCAGGCCAGGGACTGCTCGGCGCGACGGGCCTGGCCGCCGCCGGAATCAGTGGGCTGGCGTCCGGTTACGTGTACGAACATCTCGGTAGGGCAGCGCTTTTCACGGGCACGGCAGCCGTTATGGCGGCCTTCCTCGCACTGGCGCTGCTGTTCAGCAACGAGACGCTCCGGCCGGTCCCGGCCGAGGTCGTGAACGTCCCGTGAAGTCGAGGCTCAGCCCTTCGCCGCGCTGATCTGGATGAGCAGCGGCTTGCTCGCCGGCTGCGTACCGGAGAGCTTCGTGATGATGATGGAGCCAGGAGCCGACCCACCGGCGAGGCTCGTCAGTTTGCCGTAAGGGCCATCCGCCACGCCCTCGGCCACGTAAATCTTCGGGCCTGTATTGATGATTGCCAGGCATTTGTAGGACGGGGCAGGGGTGCTGGGCTGGACAGCCTCGTGGACGCACGTCTCTTGGAAAACGGTCGACAGCACCGGATTGCCCTGGGCATCAGTGAGCCGGCCGACCAGCACCGTGCCGTCCACGTTCGTCTGGCCCACCTTTTCGGTGACGGTGACCAGCGCATCGAGGCTCTTCCAGCTGTGATTGGCGGTGATCGGATCTCCGCAGCCCGCCACCGCAGCCGCCACGGTGATTCCGCTTACCGCCATCAATACGCCCTGCCGCCGCAAACGCGCCATGGTGAAACTCCCCCGGGGTCGGCCATCAATTAGCTCGAAGCCTGCTCAGCTAATAACGACGTAAACCCGACACACGCGTGAAATGTTGGCTAAATCTCCCAGCGATGGCGAAGCTCGCCGACGTCGCGCATGACAGCGCTCGCATCGAAGGAGGCGTCCCAGGGCGCACCTTCGCATTCGCGGTAGACGCGATGGATGGTCGCGGCCAGCCGCCACGGTTCGCCCCAGTCCGCGTACGGACCGAGGTCCATGCGTGCGGCGCAGTCGAGCACGCTCGTGCCGGCGGCCCAGCAGGCGGAGGCATGGGCTTGGACATCCTGCAGGTAGACCCGCGCGACGCGGACGTCATCCACGCCGCCGACCGGACCGTGGCCCGGCACCACGTGCGCCGGAGCGAGTGCCTCGACCTGTTGCAGGGCCTCGATCCAGCGCCCGGTCGAGCCTTCCCAGCCGATCGGGGTGCACCGGTTGAAGAGCACATCACCCATCAGCACGACACCCTCGTCGGGAATGTGCACGACGAGGTCGCCTTCGGTGTGCGCCGGACCGACGTGGAGCAGATCGACTCTGACGTCGCCGAGCTGCAGCGTGGTGTCTCCGTCCACCACCGTCGTCGGCGGAGTGAGAACGACCTCGGAGAAGTCGAACGGGGCGAACTCCTGCTGCAGATCGACCAGATGCTCGGGCGGATCCGCCATCGTCCGGATCGCCTCGGCGGCCTCCGGGGTGAAGCCCGAGAACCGCTCCGCGCATCCGCGGTGGGCGATGATCTCGGCCCCGGGGAAGACCTGATTTCCCCAGCAATGGTCGCCGTTGTGGTGAGTATTGACGAGCAGGCCGGGCGGCTCGGGGCGCACCTGCGCATAGAGCGCGGCCATCTCCCGGGTCAGCTTGACGTCATACAGCGTGTCGACGACGAGCCCGCGTCCGGCATCGATCAGGCCTGAGTTGGACCAGCCCGTACCGGCACGGTCCTGCTCGCAGGCGTAGACGTGATCGGTCAGTTGCAGACGGCGCACGCTGGCAGCCTAGCCAACGAGATGATCGAGCAGTCCCTCGGAGATGTAGGCCGGGAAGGCTCCGGTCTCGAGTGGGCGCCCGCGCTCGTTGTGCCAGTCCAGCAGATCTCGGACGTTCGGGGAGAGGTAGTACGCGCCGGCCACGGCCAGCGTGAGGCTCGCGAAGGTGCTGCGCCCGAGGTCGCGAAGTCCTTGCACCGTCAGGGTTTCTGCCGGCACGACGGCCAGCGCCGACCGCAGCGGCTCGAGCAGGTCGGGGCGCGCCCGCAGCAACGCGTCCAGCAGTTCACGCCCCACTCCGGCATCACCGGCCGACGGCATGCCGGCAGATCCGGGGATCAGGACGTCGCCGACCCGCTCCAGCACGATGCGCTCCTTGACAGTCAAGCCCACGATCTCCGCTCGGTGAGCAGCGAGTGGAAGCAACGTCGCAGCCGGACGGGACGCCTTGAGCGGCCTGGGCTCGGGCGCCGGTAGTCCTCGCTCGGTGATGAGGTGTTCAGCGGTCCGCAAGGCGAGGGCAGCGATCGTGCTCGTCGGGTTCATGCCGCTCGCGGTGGGAAAAACGCTGCCGTCGATGATGCCGAGATTCCTTATGCGATGGGTGAATCCCCAGCGATCGCATACGGATGTCGCGGGATCCACGCCCATTCTCGCCGTGCCCATGAAGTGACCGTTGGCCCGTGCCTGGACCACGCCGATGTCCACCGCGCCGGCTTCGGTCAGCGACTCGCTCGCCCGCTCGGCGTGCCAGGCCAGCAAGCGCGTGGTGTTCTCGCCGACCCGGTAATCGACCACAGCGCCGGCGAGCCCGGCGCCGTCGGACTCGGCCGCCAGCGTCACCCGGTTTCCGTCCTCCGGGAGGTCCTCGGCGAGCAGCACCCATTGCAGCCGGCGCCCCACCTGATCGCGGATCCTTTGGTGATGACCGGACCCCCATTCGCCGGTGTGTCCCAGCGCGACGGCGAGCGGCTGGCCGCCGCCGGTCAGTGCCCACCGCGCGCCCCGCACGAAGCCCCGCGACGCGTCGCTTGCGTAGAACTGCAGCGAGTTGATGATGCCGCCGTTGTGCCCGTGCCACGGCGCGCTGTCCGGAAGTGTTCCCTGCACCAGAGACATCGGATGCAACATGAGACCGCGACCGACAAGCCCGCAATCATTGGCCAATCCGTCCGGCTGGGAGACCGTCGCCGATGCCAGCAGCAGCCGCGGAGTGCCGATCCCGTTCGCTGCGCAGAGGACGACGTCGGCGTCGTGCTGATGCACCTGACCGTCGGCGTCGACCCACTCGACGCCGGTGGCGCGATCGGTCGCGTCGACCAGGATCCGGCGCACGGTCGCCCGCGTGACGAGATCGCCGCCGAGGTCTGCGAATTGCGGCCAGTGCGTCAGATCGGCTGACGCCTTCGCGCCCTCGTCGCATCCGCGCCCGCACGTTCCGCGTTGCACGCAGGCATGACGGCCGTCGCGCGGCGCCGAGAGGATCGCGTTCGCGTCGGGCCACCAGTGCCAGCCGAGCCGAGCCTGGGCCCGCGCGACGGCGAGCCCGAGCGGACCGATCGGCAAGGCCGGGAGCGGCGGATCGTCGCCGTCGGGATAGGCCGGGTTGCCGCCGAGCCCGGAGACGCCGAACTGGCGGTCGGTCTCCTGGTAAAAGGGCTGCAATTGCTCATAATCCAGCGGCCAGTCCGCCGCTACGCCGTCGGCGCTGCGTACCCGGAAGTCGCCCGGCAACATCCGCGGCCACTGCGCGTTGTAGAGCACCGTGCCGCCGCCGACGCCGTTGTAGTTGAGCGCCTTCATGTCGGAGGCGGAGTCATCGATCGGATAGTCCGCGGCGCCGCCGCGCACGCCCGGAGAGCCCGACCACTGCTTGAGGCCGATCAGCTCGCCGGCCGGGGTGTCACCACCGAACGTCGAACGATCCGGCCAGCCGCCCTGCTCGAAACAGGTCACCGTGAGCCCGGCTCGCACCAGCCGCAGGGCGGCGACGGCCGCGGACGGTCCGGCGCCGACGATCACCACCTGGGATCGGGCTCTGGCGATCGTCGCCTCCATCCGTCGTGACTCAGTGCGGGGTCAGGCCACCGTCGACGATAAGCACCTGGCCGGTCACGAAACTCCCCGCGTCCGAACACAGCAGCAGCGCAGGCCCGACCATCTCGTCGGCGTGGGCAGCCCGCCGCATGAAGGCCGCCTTCGACATCGACTCGATCGCTTCCGGCGTGTTGTTACGGACCATGTCGGTGTCGACCGTGCCCGGCGCGAGGGCATTGACGCGGATTCCCTTCTCCGCGAACACCGCCGCCATCGACCGCGTCATGGCCATCAGACCGGCCTTCGCCGCCGCGTACATCGCGGTGTTGGCCGAGAACAGAAAGGCGCCGGCGGAGACGACGTTCAGCACCGCGGCGTTGCCCGAAGCCTCCAGGTGCGGAAGGGCCCGTTCGACCAGGAAGACCGGCCCACGCAGGTTGGTACCGAGGGACTTCTCCCACGCCTCGGCCGTGAGCTGACCGAAAGGGAGCGTGAGCGCATTCGCCGCGTTGTTCACGACGATGTCCAGCCGGCCGAACTCCTCGACCGTGCGGTCGACAAGAGCGTTGATCGCATCGATGTCACCCATGTGGGTCGGCACGCCGATGGCTTCACCCCCCTGCGATCGCAGGTGCGCTTGCGTCGCAGCGCAGGCGTCCGGCTTCCGGCTGGCCACTGCCACCTTCGCGCCGGCCGCCAGCAGGCCCTCAGCGATCGCCAGCCCGATCCCGCGGGTGCCACCGGTGACGATGGCGACGCGGCCGGTCAGGTCGTGCAGGCGGCTGAGTTTGGCCCGATCCATCTGGTCTCCTTAAGCCGCCCGGCGGAGGCGATGTGGTGACGGCGAGGCAGCGCCGTTACCTTAACGGCATGGCGTCACAGCGCACCTGCGAGGGTCGGGTCGCACTCGTCACGGGAGCGAGCCAGGGCGGTACGGGAACGGCCATCGCGCTACGCCTCGCCGCGGAAGGCGCTTGCGTGGCGATCACCGCGCGCACCCTGGAAGGTCTCGAGCAGACCCGCCGCCGGATCGAAGCTGTGGGCGGCGAATGCCTTGTGCTGCAGGCTGATCTGTCCGATCCGAACGGTGGACGCCGCGAACTGGTCGCCCGTACCGAGGCCGCGCTCGGCCCGATCGACATCCTGGTCAACAACGCGGCCATGGGTGGCTACGTCCCGTTCGACGAGACGACGCCCAGATCGCTCGAGCGGTGCCTGCAGGTCAATCTCTGGGCACCCTGGGAGCTGATGACGGGCGTGGTCACGGGGATGCGCGAGCGGCGCCGCGGGTGGATCCTGAACCTCACGACGTTCTCCGCCGAACTGCCGCCCGGGCCGCCCTTCCCGACGAACCGGCCCGCCAAGGCCGGCTTCCAGTACGGCGCCACGAAGGCCGCGCTCAACCGGCTCACGGTCGCGGCTGCCAGCGAGTGCGAAGGGCAGGGCGTGGCGGTCAATGCGCTGACCCCGCAGGCGGCGATCTCCACGCCGAATCTGGTGGCGATGGGCGGGATCGACGAGGCGATGTTCGAGCCGCTCGAAACGATGGCCGAGGCCGCGCTGGCGCTGTGTTCGGGCGATCCTGACGTGCTCACCGGACGCATCGCCTTCAGCCTTCAGCTCCTGCTGGAGTTACGCCGGCCGGTGCTCGACCTGCACGGCGATGAGCTCGTCGCGGGCTGGCAACCGGAAGACCTGCTCGCCGTCATCGAGAGGCAAGAGGCGAATCTGGCCGATCGCGGCTGGCCCCACGCCTACACCTTCGGGCGCGTCCACAGCCCGCGTCCTGGCCGCCGCACGGGCCTGGACCAGACCGGCCGTGACCTGACGGCAAATCCTGACGTGCGGGTCACCGATGTCGAGGTGCTCGCCGATGCCTGGCATGTGCTGCGCCGCACGACGCTGCAGGTGCGGCGCTCCGACGGCCAGTGGTCGACTGAACGGCGCGAGACGTACGACCGGGGCAACGGCGCGACGATCCTGCCCTACGACGTCGAACGCGGAACCATCCTGCTGTCACGGCAGTTTCGCTATCCGGTCTACGTGAACGGCCACCCCGACGGGATGCTCATCGAGGCGGCCGCCGGACTGCTGGACGACGACGATCCGCTGACGGCGATCCGGCGTGAGGCCAGCGAGGAGCTCGGAGTGGAGCTCGGTGAGATCGAGAGCGTCTTCGATGTCTTCATGAGCCCGGGTTCGGTGACCGAGCGGATCCACTTCTTCGCCGCGCCGTACACCTCGGCCATGCGCGTCACCGATGGAGGCGGACTCGCCGCCGAGGGCGAAGACATCCAGGTGCTCGAGCTGCCGTTCGGCGAAGCCTTGGCGATGATCGAGCGCGGCGAGATCGCTGACGCGAAGACCGTCATGCTTTTGCAGTGGGCAGCCTTGCGGGGCCCGTTCCGCGGCCATACCGGCAGCTGAAAAGACGAGGAGCGCAGATGTCGGGACCGACCGATGACGTGTGGACCGCGATGTCGACAGCCCGCGCGATCCGCCGTTTCACCAACGATCCGATCGATGACGCGACGCTGGCGCGCTGTCTGCAAGCGGCCACCTGGGCGCCGTCGGGGGCCAACGCTCAGGAGTGGCGGTTCGTCATCCTGCGCTCCCCCGAGCAGCGCGCCGTCGTCGCCCAAGCCGCGGCCCAGGCGTTGCAGGTGATCGAACCGGTCTACGGCATGACCCGGCCGGCGCCCGATGACAACAGCCGCCGGGCGCGGAGCAATCGCGCGACGTATGAGTTGCACGACCGGGCAGGCGAATTCACCTCGGTGCTGTTCGTCCAGCGCAGCTTCGACAGCGCCTCGGATCTACTGCTCGGCGGCTCGATCTTCCCGGCAATGCAGAACTTTCTGCTCGCGGCCCGCGCTCAGGGGCTCGGCGCGTGCGTCACGGCGTGGGCGTCCTACGGCGGTGAACCGTTGATACGCAAGGCGGTCGGCATCCCCGAGGAGTGGATGCTCGCGGGTCACGTCGTCGTGGGCTGGCCGCGCGGCAATCACGGACCGCTGCGCCGCCGGCCGGTCAGCGACGTCACGTACCTGGACCGCTGGGAGTCGCGAGCCGATGAGGTCGTCGGCCCGGCTGCTACGGGATGACCCCCGCCTCCTGCAGGCGCGTGATGTCCGGCCAGTCGTAGCCGAGTTCGAGGAGCAATTGCTCGGTGTGCTCGCCGGTTTCAGGGGCCCTTCCGGGCTGATCGGGCAGCCGGCCGCCGAAGTCGATGGGAGACGCGACCGTGCGCCGGTCTGACCCCTCGATCCTGGGGAAGGCGCCCGAGGCGATGTTGATGGGATCGGCAACGACATCCTCGAAGTCCTGAACCGGATCCCACCAGACATCCTCGCGAGCAAAAGCAGCAGCCAACGCCTCCATGGTCCACGCGGCAAAGGCTTCGTCGAGGACCTCGATCAGCTCGTTGCGATTCGCGACGAGCCCCTCGTGGGTGTTGAAGCGCGGATCCTGCAGCAGGTCGGGCCGCTCCAACGCCCTGGTGAGCCCGGGCCAGAACCGGATCGCCTGCAGCCCGAGCAGCCAGAACCACTTGCCGTCCTGGGATTGGTAGCAGGCCAGCAGGGGGTTGTAGAGCGCGCGTCGCAGGCCCCGCACGGGCCGGGCTCCTGCCATCTGCACCATGAGGTCGGAGCCGAGGACGTACAAGCCGGTCCGCAACAGCGAGGTCTCGACGAAGGAGCCCACTCCGGTGCGTTCGCGTTGGAAGAGCGCCCCGGCGATGCCCGCGACCATGGCCAAGCCGGTGGGATGATCCCCGAGGCCCGGCCGGGAAACCGGGGGCGCATCCCCTTCTGGAGTAAGGGCAAGAGCAACTCCGGCGCGTGACCAGAACGCGCCGATGTCGTAGCCCGCCTTCTCAGGAGCGGCCTGGCCGTAACCGGTGACAGCCGCGTACACCAGACGCGGGAGCAGCCCGGAGAGGGTGCCGTAGTCGAGCCCGAGCGCGGCGAGGGCCGCCGGCCTCAGGTTCGTCACGAAGACGTCGGCGTCCTGCAGCAGACGCAGCAGAATGTCGCGGCCGCCCTCGGCTTTCAGGTCGAGACAGATGCTGCGCTTGTTGCGATTGTCCAGCTCGAAGTAGGCGGGTTGAGTGTTGGAGCGGTGGGGGTCTCCCGCATGCGGCTCGACCTTGATGACGTCAGCGCCCCAGTCGCCGAGCATGGCTGCCGCTGCCGGGCCGGCGATGACTACTCCCAGCTCGACCACGCGCACTCCCGCCAGCGGCTTCGGGCTCGGCGTCGCCACTCGTGGCACCCCTTCTCTGCAGCCTTGATCCCGGCGGGAGCTGTCAGGACATCGTCGTCACAGTAGTGCGCACGGGTGAGCCACCTGCGCGGTGGACGTGCGCGGGCTGGACGCTGCTAAAGCGTGACGCGGGCAGGCTGCGCCCCGCTGCGATGCTGAGCGGCCTGGTAGACGAAGATCGAGGTCGTCATGCGGGCGTAGAGCATGCACTGCAACGGTGTCGCGTCGGCGGGAAGCTCGCCGTCGGCGGGTGCGACGAGTTCCCACGCCAGGCGCGCGCGACGGCATTCATCGCGCGGGCACAGCCGCGCCGGATCCTCGACCCATTGGTCGTGGATCGACGCGGCGTCGACGGAGGTGTTCATCCCGTTCAATGTCCCGCGAAAGGGACTTCTTGCCTTGCGCCGATCGGGTGGCAAATGTGGGCCGACAGGTTGACGCGACGCGCAAACGGAGTAGCCGGCTAGGACGGCTCGGCATCGGCGGCGTAGATGTTGCGCTGCGCCTCCATGACCCCGGTGAACAGTTCGGTCGGCGGCAACGGGCCGGGCCGGGCCGCGACCGACGCCATGATGCTCTCGCGCCTCGCGAGATGAGCCATGCTCTCCAACTGCCCCGAATAGCTCAACGGCTGCCGCAGCATCCAGAGAATCCCTTCCGCCGCCACTTCAGACGGCTCCCAATCACTGTGGTCAGCGGTCGGGGTGTTGGCGACAAAACCTTCGGAGGCGACGGGCACATCGATGCGGAAGACGTTAGCGGCGATCCCCTGAGGGGCGAGCTGGCGTGCCAGGTCGACGGTCAGCCGCTCGAGACCGAGCTTGGCGATGCCGTAGGACATGTTGCCCGGGAACGGTGAGAGCGCAGCGAGTGAGGAGACGTTGAGGATCCGGCCCTCACCCGTCGCCGCCAGATGGGGCACGGCAGCGCGGCTGGCGACGAGCGGCGCATCGAGGTCGATCGCCATGATGAGATCGTGGCGGCGCAGCGGGATGTCGAGGTCGCCGATGAACGTGACGGCGGCATTGTTGACGAGCACGTCGAGCCGGCCGAGCTCAGCCACTGAGCGTTCCACCATCGCCGTGACCTGATCGCGGTCGGAGAGATCGACGGGGACGCTGATCGCCGTGCCGCCCGCGTCACGGATGAGATCCACGACGTCATCGATCGTGCCCGGCGTGCGCTGCGGCTGCGCCCGGGTGGAACGCGCGGCGCAGGCGACCGCATAGCCCTCTGCCGCCAGTGCCAGTGCGGCAGCTGCGCCGACCCCGCGGCTCGCGCCGGTCACCAGGGCGACCTTTCCCGGCATGTCGCGTCAGCCGCCGATCGCCGCGAACGTATCGAGATCACGGATCGCCGCACAGCTGCGGGTCGCCATGGCCAGGAACATCGCATCGGCCTCGGGTGTGGGCGTGGCCGTCGCGTACATGCAGCCGAGAACGGTGATCAGCGGGCCCTGGAGCACATCACGCCGGTAGTCCACCAGCGCGTCGTCGAAGGCGTAGTCAACCCCGTACTTCGCGAGAGCTTCGAGGTACGTGGTGAGCAGCTGCCGTTCATGTCGACGACGCTCCTCGGGCAGCACGCTCGTCGCGAGGAAGTACGAGACGTCCAGCGTCGGCGGCCCTGAGGAGGTGGTCTGCCAGTCGACAGCTGACACGGAAGCGTCGCCGGGATCGAACATCAGGTTGTCGAGCCGGTAGTCGCCGTGGACGAGCGAGAACTGATCACGCTTCAGCGCCGCCCAGGGACCGATCGCCGCGGCGGCTGAGCGAAGCGTCTCCTGATCCCCGGGTGTCAATTGATCCTGGTAACGCTCGATGAACTGCCCGGTGGAGGCGTGCATCAGCGCCCCGAGAAACTCCCCGCTCGCCGCGTCGGTCGGCGTCAGCCAGCGGGCATGCTCGTGCAGCAGCGCGTCATTCCACAGCGGCGCGTGCAGT
The DNA here is from genome assembly GCA_963731205.1 of uncultured Actinomycetota bacterium. GTDB lineage: Bacteria > Actinomycetota > Actinomycetes > Frankiales > Frankiaceae > DATAZK01. The sequence continues at coordinate 667,695 of CAVSUJ010000002.1, forward strand.
CCCGCCAGATTCTCGACCGCGGCCACCGCCTGCTCGAAGCTGCAACCGTCCACCTGGCGCCCGGGCACCCGCGGCGCCAGATCGTCCAGCAGCAGCACGAACGTGTTCAGATCTGCGGTGATGTCGGCGAACCAGCAATCCGGCGTGCTGACCGACGTGCGGGGCGCGAGGTCCAGATAGAAGCGGACCTCCTTCTCAAAGCCCCGGTTGACCCGGGCGCGCGCCTCAGGATCGCCGGCCGCGATCTTCAGCACGAGCGTCGCCGGCACCGAATCCTCAACGTTTGCCGCGAATTCCAGGTGCAGCCGATAGCTCGCACCGATCTGCCCGGTGCCGATCCGCTCCCGGCGCACGGCGCTCACCGTGCAGTCGTGGCCGGTCTGCTGCAGCACCGCCGTCAGCCAGTCGGCGGTGACCTCCTCCGGGTCATCCACCGCCCCGACGCTAGATATGACGTCCCCCGCCGATCTCGAGCACCGTGCCGGTCATGTACGACGAGCGGTCCGAGAGCAGGAAGAGGACGACCTCGGCGACCTCTTCAGGCTCGCCGACGCGTGCCAGCGGGATCTCGGCGATGCGGGACTCGAACACGTCCTGCTTCATCGACGCCGTCATGGTCGTCCGGATCAGGCCGGGCTGCACCGCGTTGACCCGGATCCCGTAGCGCGCCAGCTCTTTCGCGGCGGCCTTGGTCATACCGACCAGGCCGGCCTTCGCTGCGGAGTAGTTCGTCTGCCCCGGGTTGCCGACCTTGCCGCTGATGGAGGAGATGTTGACCATCGCGCCGCGGCCCTGCTCGCGCATCACAGCGGCGGCAGCGCGGGTGCCGAGCCAGCCGCCGACCAGGTGGACGTCTATCACCTTGCGGAAGTCCTCGAGCGTCATGTTGCGCAACGTCTTGTCGCGGGTGATGCCGGCGTTGTTGACCCAGAAGTCCAGGCTCCCGAACGCGTCGGTGCACGCAATGACCGCGGCGGCGATCTGCTCCTCGCTCGTCACGTCGCAGGCGACGGCGATCGCGCGCCCAGGCCCGCCGGCCGACAGTGCTTCGGCTGCCTTGGTGGCCGTGTCGGGGTCGAGATCGGCGAGGACGACGGACGCCCCCTCGCGTACCAGCGCGGTGGCGATCGCGAGGCCGATGCCCTGCGCACCACCGGTCACCACGCCGGCCCGGCCTGCCATTTCCGTCACTGCGCGCTCCTGCTCGTCGCGGGGATGTTCACCCGGCGACGTTAGCCCGCGGCGCCAGGCGCCGCCTCAGCAGGAGTCAGCGTCTGGCGACAGCGTCCTCCGGAGCCGTGCGTCCCGATCCCGGGCAGACGACACCCGAGGTGCTGTGACGCGCGACGACGAGCGCATCGCCGTCCCATCGAGCACTTCGGAAATCGCTGCACACCGGGCACCGGCCTCGTGGACGCTTCGCCATGCGCCCCATGCTCCCGGACGGGCGTGACAGCCGTGCAACGGTCACCAGAACACTCGGTTTCGCGACCCTTTTGGCCTGTTGCGTTTCCCGACCGACCCCAGGGGTTTACCTGACCGCCACCTGCCACCGCGCACACGCTGACACGATCAAAAACGTGAAGAACTCAGCAGTTCAGACGCGCACCAAGCCCCTACCGACGTGGCGCGAGGGCTACCCGTACGACACGAAAATGCCGCGCAAGGATTACGAGATCGCCAAGCTGGAACTGCAGATCGAGCTGCTCAAATTGCAGAACTGGGTGAAGGAGACCGGCGAGAAGATCGTGATGCTCTTCGAGGGCCGCGACGCCGCCGGCAAGGGCGGCACCATCAAGCGATTCACCGAGCACCTGAACCCGCGGGGCTCGCGCGTCGTGGCGCTGGAAAAGCCCTCCGAGCGCGAACAGCGCCAGTGGTACTTCCAGCGCTATGCGCACCACTTGCCGACCGCGGGCGAGATCGTCATGTTCGATCGGTCCTGGTACAACCGCGCCGGTGTCGAGCACGTCATGGGATTTTGCAGCGACGAGGAGTACCAGGAGTTCATGCGGCAGGCGCCGGAATTCGAGCGGATGCTGGTGCGCTCGGGCGTCCACCTGATCAAATTCTGGTTCTCGGTATCCCAGTCCGAGCAGCGCACCCGGTTCCAGGCCCGGGAGACCGATCCGGTGAGCCAGTGGAAGCTCAGCCCCATGGACCTCGCCTCGATGGACAAGTGGGCCGAGTACACCGACGCCAAGGAGGCGATGTTCTTCTACACCGACACCGAACACGCCCCCTGGACCGTCATCAAGAGCAACGACAAGAAACGCGCCCGCGTCGAGGCGTTCCGCCACGTCCTGCATCAGTTCGAGTACCCCGACAAGGATCACGCCGTCGTCGGAGTGCCCGACCCGCTGATCGTCGGGCCGGCCACCCACGTCTACGAGCACGGCGAGACACCCGACCGGCTCTTCGCCAGCCTGTGACCGCGATCACCGCAAGAGGCGGTCGACCCGGATGCAGTGCGTGGTGATCGTGACGTCGACCGGGTCCTGGCCCGGGAAGCGCTGCTCGAGCCGGTCGGCGGCCAGGTCCAGCGCCCGCGCTCGGGTGGCGTCGTCGAGCGCGATCACCGGGCTGTACGTGGCCAGCGTGGCGACGACGTCGGCCTTCGAGGTCGGACGCGAATAGCTGAATTCCGCCGTCTGCACCGGGCCGAAGGGGGCCCCTTCGGGGAGGTTCAGCTCGCGTGACCGGGCGACCCGGATGCGGTCGTGCGGCTGGACGCCGAGCGCCTCCCAGTCCAGGCGCGGCAGCCGTTCGTCGTGCGTCATGTGGCTCCACACGATCCCGAGCCGGCCGCCGTCCCGGAGCACGCGCGCGATCTCGAACGGCGCCGCCTCTGGATCGAGCCAGTGCCAGGCCGAGGACACGGTCACCAGATCGGCACTCGCGTCCTCCAGCGGGATCACCTCACCCGTGCCCTCGCGCACCTCGATGCCGGGGGTTCGCAACGCGAAGACCTCCCGCATGCGCGCATCGGGTTCGACCGCGATCACCTGCGGCACGCTTGCGGCGAGCGCGCGGGTGAACAGCCCGGTGCCGGCCGCCAGATCGACGGCGTGCTCACACGGCTCGGGGATGAGCCAGCGGAGCGCGTCAGGCGCGGGCGACGGGCGCAGCCGGTCGTAGTCCGCGGCCACGCCGCCGAAGGAAAGCGCGGGAGTCTCGGAGCTCACGACCCAAGGATGGCAGGCCCGGCTTCAGACCAGCTGGGTACGCAGCTCGTGGGCACCGTCGGCGCGGGTGCCCTCGTAGTAGAGCCGGTATCCACCGGACGGGAGCGGCACGACGGACAGGTAGCGCAGCCCCCAGGGTGCGAACGGGGAACTCGAGACCGGGTCAGGGCCGGCGGAGACGAAGCGGCTGAGGTCGGCGCCGGTCGCGAAGCCGGTGCGCTCCTCCCAGTTCTCCGCCGCCGTAGCGCGGCCGTCGTACCAGGCCATGACCGTCGGGCCGGCCACCACGGCGCTGACCCGTACCCCGCGCGAGTCCCAGTGATCGGGCCGGCGGTCCAGCGCGCGTCCCTCGTGGACCCAGTGGATGCCATCGCTGGAGCGGTAGTACTCGGTCGTCATGCGGTCCTCGGCGCCCACGATGTCGAGCGGATGCACCGATGCCCAGAGGTGCCAGATGCCGTCCTCGTCCATGAGCACGACCGGGTCCTTCACCGCGTGGTCCGGGCCGCCGGGGAGAACGGTGCGACCCACGGCGGTGGACAGGGCTGCCGGGTCTGACGCCTCGAGGACGTCGACGCGCCAGTGCTTCGTGCCGGGAGTGGCGCAGCTGACGTAGAGCCGCCACCTGCCCTCTGCCGTACGGACGAGCGCGGGACGCTCCAGCGACTCGGCCCCGAAAGGCTCCTTGTCGATGACGGCGACGGTCTCGAAGTGCACGCCGTCGCTGCTGCGGGCAACGACGTTGGCGATGCCCCGCCCGGCGCCGACGGGAAGGCGCACCCGGTAGGCGAGCCAGAAGACGCCGTCGACGAGCAGCGCGCTCGGCGCACCCGACCAGGCACCGGCCCCGCCGTCGGGCGGCTCGATGGCCACCTCGCTCAATTCCCAGTTGATGGTGGGCACTTCGCCCAAGAATTGCGGAGCAAGAACGCTGCTCGCGTGGATGGTCACGTCGTTTCCTCAACAGGTCGGTCGATGCTGCGAAAGGCCGTCCCGAATCGGCCGCTGATGTGCAGCGGGCGACGCGCCAGGCCGTTGTGGGGGTCCTGCCAGTGGGCGAACGAGCGCCCGGTCAGCTGCTCCAGCTCCGCCACGTCGGACGTGAAGTGCGGCAGCAGCAGGCGACGCTCCTCGAAGCTGAGGGCCGGACGGGTGCGCTGCTCACGCTGCAGCACTTTCACCGCGACCGACTTGAGGGCGTGGCGCGCCGGTGACGTCACCCTGCCTCCTTGCTCCGCGCTCTGCACGAATCTCAAGAGCGTCTTGTTCACTAACCCGTCACTGACGTGAGCCGTGACGTTTTCGGATGGAAGCTCCGTCAGCAGCCCGGTCTGGATGCCCAAAAAGGAGCAGACGCGATCCAGCGTCTCCACCGGGTGCTCGCGGATGTCGCGGTACATCAGCAGCAACACCTGATCGCGCGGGAAGAGCGAATACAGATGTGTGAGCTGAGCGCCGTAACGGCCGAGTTCGAGGTAGTTCCAGAACGGTCCCCACCCCTCGGCCACCCGCCCCTCGCCGAGCATGCAGGCGCGCGGGAAGTCGCCCTCGGGTTCGAGGCCGGCCGAGCGCAAGTGCGACCAGTTCGAGTGAGCCCGATCGACCGGATCGCGTAACACCGCGACGAGCTTGGCGTCAGGAACCAGCGAGTGGATACGCAAGTGCGCCCGCGGGTCGCCGAGATACAGGGTGGTCGACTCGCCGAGCAGCTGGCCGGGCTTCGCCTGATCCCAGAGCTTCTCGTAATCCTCGCGGCGCCAGACGTATTCGGAATAGGTCTTCGCGTCGCCCGGTCCCCCGCCGCTCGGCGGAGGGCCGTCCGCCAAGAAGAACTTCGGCTCCTTGACGCTCGACATCCCGACCTCGGGGTGGCGGGCGAGCGCGACATGCAAAGCCGTCGTGCCGGCTTTCGGCGCGCCCACCAGAAGGAAATGCGGGAGCGCCATGGCCCGTCCTTTTCTCTACCCGTCTTACTGAGTTAGTAGAGATTACCCGCTGGGCGGCCGCGCCACCTCACAAGCGTCAGAACTCGGCCAGGGCGGCATTGAGCGCCTGGCTGGGCCGCATCGCCGCGTCAGCCTTCTCGCTGTCGACGAAGTAGTAACCACCGAGGTCGACCGGATTGCCCTGCACCGCTGCCAACTCCCCGACGATGGTCTCCTCCTCGTCGGCAAGCCGCTTGGCGAGGGGCGCGAAGAGTGCGGCCAGGTCTGAATCGTCGGTCTGGTCGGCGATCGCCTGCGCCCAGTAGAGCGCGAGGTAGAAGTGGCTTCCGCGGTTGTCGAGCTCCTTGACCTTGCGCGACGGCGACTTGCGGTTCTCGAGCACCTGACCCGTCGCGTCGTCCAGGGTGCGGCCGAGGATCCCGGCGCGCTTGTTGCCGAACTTGTCCGAGAGGAATTCGAAGGAGACGGCGAGGGCGAGGAACTCACCCAGCGAATCCCAGCGCAGGTGGTCTTCCTTGACGAACTGCTGGACGTGCTTGGGAGCCGAGCCGCCGGCGCCGGTCTCGAACAGGCCGCCGCCCTTCAGCAGCGGCACGATCGACAGCATCTTGGCCGACGTGCCGAGCTCGAGGATCGGGAACAGGTCGGTGAGGTAGTCACGCAGGACGTTGCCGGTGACGGCGATGGTGTCCTCGCCCTTCTTGGCACGCTCGAGCGTGTAGCGAGTGGCCTCGGCGACGGGCAGGAACTCCAGTGTCAGGCCGGTGGTGTCGTACGAGGGCAGCGCCGCATGCACCTTCTTGAGGATCTCGGCGTCGTGCCCGCGGGTCTCGTCGAGCCAGAAGACGGCCGGCGCACCGGTCGCCCGCGCGCGCTCGACGGCCAGGCGAACCCAGTCGACGACGGCCTCGTCCTTGGTCTGGCAGGCGCGCCAGATGTCGCCCTCCTCGACGTCGTGCTCGAGCAGCGTCTCACCGGCGGAATTGACGACGCGCACCTTGCCGGGCGCGGCGATCTCGAAGGTCTTGTCGTGCGAGCCGTACTCCTCGGCCTTCAGCGCCATGAGGCCGACGTTGGGGGTGGTGCCCATCGTCGTCGGGTCGAAAGCGCCGTTTTCGCGACAGAAGTTGACGGTCTCCGCGTAAAGCGGCGCGTAGCTCGAGTCGGGGATGACGTACTTGGTGTCCTGCAGGTTGCCCTCGCGGTTCCACATCTGACCAGAGGTGCGGATGGCGGCCGGCATCGACGCGTCGACGATGATGTCGCTCGGCACGTGCAGGTTGGTGATGCCGCGGTCGGAGTCGACCATCGCCAGGCTCGGGCCTTCGTCGTAGTCCGAGGCGATGGCGCCCTCGATGGCCGCCTTGCGCTCCACCGGCAGCTTCTCGATCGCCGAGAGAACGGCGGCCAGACCGTCGTCGGGATCGGCGCCGACCGACGCCAGATCGTCGGCGTAGAAGGAGAAGACGTCAGGGAAATACGCGCGTACGACGTGGCCGAAGATGATCGGGTCGGAGACCTTCATCATCGTGGCCTTCAGGTGCACCGAGAACAGCACGCCCTGCTCCTTGGCCTCGGCCACCTGGTGGTCGAGGAACTCCACGAGCGCGGCCTTGCTCATCACCGCGGCGTCGACGATCTCGCCCTCGAGCACCTTGATCGACGGCTTCAGCACGGTGACCGTTCCGTCGGTCGCGACGTGCTCGACGCGCAGGTCGTCGGCAGCGGGCAGGGTGACCGAGCGCTCGGAGTGGCGGAAGTCGCCCTCCGACATCGTCGACACGTGCGACTTCGACGAGGAGGACCACTCGCCCATCGAGTGCGGGTGGGACTTGGCGTAGTTCTTCACCGATGCGGGCGCGCGACGGTCGGAATTGCCCTCACGCAGGACGGGGTTGACCGCGCTTCCCTTGACCGCGTCGTAGGCCGCACGGTCGGACTTCTCGGCATCCGAGCTCGGGGTCTCGGGGTAGTCCGGGATGTCGTAGCCGGCCTGCTGCAGCTCCTTGATGGCCGCCTTCAGCTGCGGCAAGGAGGCGCTCACGTTGGGCAGCTTGATGATGTTGGCCTCGGGCGTCTTGGCCAGATCGCCGAGCTCGGCGAGCGAATCGGGCACCGCCCTCGAGCCGAGCCGATCCGGGAACTGCGCGAGGATGCGGGCGGCGAGCGAGATGTCCCGGGTCTCGACGGGCACCCCGGCCTTGGCGGCGAACGCGTCGAGGATCGGCAGCAACGAGCGGGTGGCGAGCGCCGGCGCTTCGTCGGTATACGTATAGATGATCTTCATGAGGCCTTCCCGCAACGGTGAACACGTCAAGCCGGATCCCGCGCGAACGCCAGACCCTGGTATCGGCTGTACTGACGAAGTTATCCGCCCGCGGTGAGCTTGGAGGACGGCCGTAGGTCCCGAGCCGAGCTAGCCGTTGTAGCCCTCGAACATGCGGGCGAATGCGTTGGACCGGAACGGGGTGACTTCGCTGGTGGGGCCCTCCATGATGACGCCGGCGTGCTCGGCAACGGAGTCGATCGTCAGGTCGCGATCGATGAAGCCCTCGGCGGCGACGATGCTCACCCGCGCGACGTGTCCGGCGCCGACGGTGAAGCACTCCCCGTTGGCCGGGCACGATTCGTGGGCCAGCCAGCCGACGACCGGCGCGACCTTGCGCGGCGAAAGCCACTCCCCCAGCGCCTCGCTCCACGGGAACGGACCCATCCCGGTGCCGGGCCGGGTCTTCGCGTAAGGGGTGATCACGTTGGCCTTGATCCCCGCTTGGACACCCTCGGCAGCCATCGAGCGGGTCAGCCCGATGATCCCCATCTTCACCATGCTGTAGCCGGCGCCGCCGGAAAGCCCCCACGCGGAGCCCGACGAGACGTTCACGAAGCGGCCGCCGCCGGCCGCGGCCATCGCCCGCCAGGCGGGCCGGCTGACGTTGAAGTGCCCGCGCAGCTGGGTCGCGAGCAGCGTCTCCAGGTGCGCGTCCGGGAAGTCGGCGAACGCACCCATCCGTGCCTGGCCGGCGTTGTTCACCACGACGTCGACGCGTCCCCAGGTGTCGAGAGCCGTCGCCACGATCGCCTCGCCGCCGTCGGCAGTGGCGACGGTGTCACGGTTGACCACGGCCTCGCCTCCGGCCGCTGCGATCTCGGCGACGACGTCGGCTCCGGGATCACTGACGGTCTCGGTGCCGACGTCCTCGGTGTCGCTGATGGCGACGCCGAGGTCGTTCACGACGACCTTGGCTCCGAGGGAGGCGAAGAGCAGGGCGTACTCGCGACCGAGGTTTCGTCCGGCGCCGGTGACGATGACGACCTTGTCGTCGAAGCGGAGCATGGCGGCCGACTGTAGCGGATGGCCACGGCGAGGGGCACCAGCCAGGTGAGGGCCAGCAACCACCACCAGCCGGTGAGATGCACGCCCGCATCGACTCGGAAACCGCCGCGGGAGCTGAGGTGGTGCGTCGCAAGCGTGCCGACCTCACCCGGGACGAGATCGGCATGGCTACCGCCGCTCGCCTGCACTCGTAGCGGCAGGACGCCGGTGGGCACGACGGCGGCCGTCGTCTGCGTACCCGTGCGCACCTGGGCGATCAGGACGAGGCGGGCCAGTGGCTGGAACCAGACGATCAGACCCGCTGCGAGCAGGCTCGCGAGCAGGATGCGGGCCGGCCCGCGCCGGCTCAGGCGCAGCCCCGAGGTCACGAGCACGACCACGAAAGCACCCAGGAGCAGGAAAGGCAGTATTTGCAGGGCATATCCGCCATCAGGAATCGTGAAGGCGACGCGGCCGATCAGGTTGGGGCCGGAGATCTGCCAGGAGTCCTCCACACCGTTGATGTCGCCGCGTGTCGACAGCGTGACGCCCTGGCCGGTGCGGCTGAGCGCCGCCACCCGATGCACGAACGTGGTGGCGCTGCGCCCGGGCGGATGGAAGGCGATGACGTCGCCCACCCGGATGCGAGCCACCGAAACGGGCTCGGTGACGACGAGCGACCCGACCGGAGCGTTGCGCCCCATGCTCGGCGTCGTCATCGAATGCGCCCGCCAGCCGGAAAGGGCTGCGCCTGCAGGGATCGCGAGGGCCGCCAGCAACAGCAGCGCAAAGAGCCGCCGGCGCATCACAGCACCACGTCCTGGGTCAGCCAGGTGAGCGTCGCGTTGAACGCCGCATTGCCGGCAACGACCGCGAGGGAGGTGGTCAGGTGCAGACCCGTCGCGTAAGGAAAAGACGTCACCGTGTTGGTCGGGTCGCGGGCGAGCGTCTCGGTGAGGGTGAGCGCCTGCGCCGGGGTGGGCAGCGACGCGAGAGTGACAGTGGCGGCGAGCGAGGAGAGCGTCAGGCTCGCCGTCGGGGCGACGCACGCCGAGGTGCTCGACGGCGCGGCGCACCGGGTCGTGCCCGCGGCCGTGCCGATGGTGACATCCACGAAGGCGCACGCGTTGGGCGTCACGTTCGGAATCGTTCCGGTGAAGGCGGTGCTGCCGTTGTCGCCGAGGGTCCACGAGTTCGTCGTCCCGTCAGTGGTGAGCAAGCTGGCCCAGGTGGTCTGGCTGCCCGCCGCGTAGAGCGCAGCGATCTGCGTGGTCGACAGCGGCGGGAAGATGGCGGCGTCGGCGAGCAGACCGGCGAAGTAGGGGTTCGCGGGCGGGTCGCTCCAGCTGGTGTTCTCGTTGTCCCAGCCGGCGTGCCAATAGCCGGTGTAGCTGCTCGCCGTCTTGACCGAGGTGTTGCTCGCGACGACCACGCCGTCGACAGTGAGCACCATGCCGGCGCTGCTGACGGTCCCGGCCGCCAGGTGCCAGGCGTTGTTGGCATAGGTGGCTGCCGGGCTGACGACCTCGACCGAGGAGCCTGATGTCACGCCGAAGACGAGGTGGCCGGTGGGATCCACCCAGAGCATCCGATCCCATGAGGTCGGGCTGAGCGTGGTGGGGGTCGTGGCAAAACCCATGAGCGTCCCGTTGGTCGATGTCTTGAACCAGACGAGCTCGGTGAAAGTCGTCGTGGCTGCAGCGGATTTGACCTCTGCGGCGTACGCGCTGGTGCCACTCAGACTGAGGCTGGTGCTCGACGTGAGCGGGCCGGTCTGGCCGTATCCAATGGTGTTTCCGCGCACGAGCATGGGGTCGGTGGCTGTCTTGGCATTGGCCAGAGCGACGGCGCCGCAGGTGGATTTCGTCAGTTTCGCGGTCGTGGCTGCCAGGCTGCCCTTGTCGGTGAAGACGGTGGCGACCGCCGACGTACCGGATGCGGCCAACTGTCCGCTGGGCCCGAGGGAACCGGTGCACAGCGCCGCATTCCCGGTGCCGATCGGGTTGTTGGCCGCCGCTCCGAGATCGCATTCGGTGACCCCGCCTGACGTTGCCGTCATCAGGAGGCTTCCCGATTGCGTCACGTCCCCGACATTCGTCACCTTGGCGGTGAAGCCCCCGCTCGCGGCGGCAGTCAGGACGACTGCCGCCGCGGCGAGGGCCACGACGCCGATCGGTAGCCAGCGCTTCACAGGTGGCCGACTCCCGACTCGCCTCAGGAACCGAAGTTGAACGTGATCGGCTGGGTCGCCGCCATCGCCTGATCCGCGTTCGTGGCAGAGGCATCGAGCCCGACGGTCACCTTGTAGGTACGCGCGGCTCCGGCAGCCACGGGTGCGGTCAGCGCCACCGGCGTGGCCACGGGAGCGAACGTCGCGAGGCTGGCCAGGTTGTAGGTGTTCGACAGCGCCGGGCACGCTCCGGCACCGGCGGGATAGACGCAGGAGGCGGTGCCGGTCTCGTCCTCGATCGTCACGTCCATCTTCCCGCAGAATCCGGCGGTGTCGCTGCCGACGTTCGTCGCGCTGGCACCGGCCGGCGCGGTCGGGGTGGCTGTGCAGGAGCCGACGCCCATGGAGAAGGTGTTGGCCGGCAGCGAGCCCTGGTTCGTGATGACGACGGTGGAGAAGCTGGAAGCGCCGGGCGCGGCGTTGGTGAGCGCGCCGAACTTGTTCGCCGTGCACGCGGCGTTGGCGTTCGTGGCGATCGCCGCGCCGGTACCGGTCGACAGGCAGGTGGTCGTGGTACCGCCGGTGGGCGTCACCTGCTCCTGCATGAGCAGGCTTCCGGACTGCGCCTTGTCACCGGTATTGGTGATCGACGCCGTGAACCCGCCGAGGCTTGCGGTGGTCGTCAGGGCCAGGACCGCGGATCCGACCAGGCCGGCCGCCAACGCCAACCGGTTGCGCTCTCGAAGCCATTTCGGCATGGGTACAGGCATGACGCCCTCGCTCTCTGTTCGGGTGACCCGCTGGGTGTGGTCCCGGACGTCATCGAGCGAGGGACTTAAGACCTGAAGACAATTCTGACCCAACAGTCAGAAAAAACCGACTAGGCAGTCAGATATGGGGCGACACGCGACATGCCACGTATATGGTCCCGAAAGAGTCGTGCGAAGATCGTTTCGTGTGGGGCGACCCTAGGAGCAGCCGGTGAAAGGCCCGCGAACCCGCGCCGCCCTGATCGACGCGGCCGGCAATCTCTTCTCGACCAAGGGCTATGCCGCCACCAGCCTCGAGGAGATCGGGGCGCAGCTCGGGGTCTCGCGCGGCACCGTCCTCTTCCACTTCGACACCAAGCTGGCACTGCTGTTCGCCGTGGTCGGGCCGCTGTCGGAGGACATCGGGGTCGTCCTGTCCGAGTTCGAGAAGCAGCCGACCCCCCTTGCTGCCCGCCAGCGACGCGCCTTCCTGGGGCGCTACTGCGAGACCCTCGCCGCGCACCCGTACGCCACCCGCCTGCTGGTGCGTGACCTCAGTTCGATCACCCAGCTGAACCTTCCGGCCACAGGTCCGGGGGTCACCAGCCGGATGCTGGCGCTTCTGGAAGGGCCCGCGCCTGATACGTCAGCGAAACTTCGCGCGTCCGCCGCACTCGGCGCCATCCTGCGTCCGATGACCGTCCCGCCGGTAGAGCTCGACGACGATGCCCGCGACCTGCTGGTGCAGTGCGCGCTGGCGGCGTACTCCGCGAAGGGTTGAGCCCGGCGGAAGCCCTTACGCCGCAGCGGTTTTCACGTCGATCTCACCGTCCACCGGCTGCGGGCACTTGAACCAGCGACCGGGTGTGTCCTCGATGAACGCGAGCATGGTCGGCATGCCGAGGAACGCGTCCTCGATGCGGCTGACGACGACCTCCACACCGGTCTGGGTGCGCACGACGTCACCGACCCGCACATCTTTGACGGGCACCGCTTTCCAGCCGTCGCTCATCGCACGTTCCCTTCCGTAGCCCGCGGGCACCGTATCGCGGGGCCCCGGAGGGTCAGCCGGGTACTGCGCGGATCTCGGCGTCCAGGCTGTCGGTGTCGATGACCGCGTACGTGAACCGCGCGTCCCGGCCGCGCAGCTGCCCGATCGACCCGGGGTTGACGACGAGCGTGCCGCCCACGCGTCGCACGAACGGCACATGGGTATGGCCGACGACGACCAGATCGGCGTCCAGTGACGGCGCGTCCTCCCAGCGCTTGGAGTCCGGGTAGAGGTAGTCGAAGTAGGGCTCCCACGGGCTCGCGTGGGTCAGATGCAGCTGCCGTCCGCCGAACTGGCGGCGCACCACGAAAGGCAGGCCCGTCAGGAATTCGAGCTCGACCGGATCGACATGATCGGCCTCGCGGGCACGTACTCCCTGCGGGCCCAGCAGCACCATCTCGTGGTTGCCCTGGACCGCGGGCATTTCCCGCTCGCGCACGAGCCGCACGACCTCGGAGGAGAACCGGTACTCGAAGACCAGATCGCCGCCGGCGAGCACGGTGCTGACCCCCATCGCGTCCAGCTCCGCCAGCGCCTGGGTCAGGGTGAGCACGTTGCAGTGCACGTCCGAGACAGCACCGAGCAGCACGCGCCCCACCCTTCATCGCCTGCGATCCGGCGTTCATCATCTCGCGACGCGCCGTTGGTGCTGCACAAGCCCGCGCCTGGAGAGGATCTGGGCTGCGTAGGGGCACGCTGACTGGGGTGTGAATCCGCTGTGAGAGATGAGAGGGAAGCCGCTCCGTGACTGAGCCGCCCGAGCCGCCCGAGCCGCCCGGCAGCAACGACCCGGCGACTGACACGGCTGTCGAGCAGCCTCCGGCTCCGCCGCCGTCCACGCCACCTCTGTCGGACACGCGCCACAACGCCGTCGAAGCGGTGACGTGGCCGGTGCGCGTAGCAGCTGCCTGGGCATGGCGGCTGGCCCTCGTCGGCGCCACGGTCTACGTGGTCGTCAAGGAGCTGAACCGGATCGGGCTGGTCGTCTTCCCGTTCATCATCGCGCTGTTCTTCACCGCGATCCTGCATCCGCTGGAGGTACGGCTGCGCCGGCTGCACGCCCGAAGGTCGGTCTCGGCTCTGGCCGCGCTGCTCGTCGGCATCATCTTCCTGGCGGGGCTCGGATACTTCGTGGTCTGGCAGATCAGCTCGCACGACAAGCAGCTGGCCGATCAGGTCACCCAGGTCGTCAACAAGGCGAAGCACTGGCTCGAGACCGGCCCGCTGCACGTGAAGTCCACCGACCTGGACAAGATCACCAAGAATCTGTCGAACACCATCCAGCAGCACGGTGGGCAGCTCATCAGCAGCGCGATCACCACCGTGAAGGCCGTCATCGAGTTCCTCGCCGGATTTCTCCTGGTGCTGCTGACGACCTTCTATCTGCTACGCGACGGCGACGCCGTGTGGTCCTGGTTCGTCCGGCTGTTCCCGCAGGCGTCGCGGCCGCGGCTGGACTTCGCGGGCCGGGCCGGCTGGGGCACGTTCGGCGGTTACATGCGCGGGCAATTGCTCATCGCCCTCTTCCACGGCACGACGACGACCATCCTGCTGCTGATCCTGCGGGTCCCGCTGGCCGCCGCACTCGGAGTGCTCATCTTCATCGGCTCGTTCATCCCGCTGGTGGGGCTGACCATCACCGGTGCGCTTGCGGTCGCCGTCGCGCTCCTCGAGCACGGCGCCACGGCGGCCATCATCGTCGCGATCGCGATCATCGTCCTCGTTCAGGTCGAGGGCCACGTGCTGCAGCCGTTCATCATGAGCCGCAGCGTCGACATCCATCCGCTCGCCGTCGTGCTGTCGGTGATCGCCGGCACGACGCTCGGCGGGATCCCAGGAGCGTTGATTGCGGTGCCCCTGGTCGCGTTCCTGAATACGAGCGTGAAAGCGATGCAGCGGGGCCCGTCTCATCCCGACCACGACGTGCAGGCGCAAGTCGAGCGGAGCACCTCACCGACCTGATGTCAGCCGGGTTGCCGGGCTAGTCGTTGTGGCTGAACTCGGCGATGGCGATGGCGAGCATCACGACGCCGATCACCGCGATCAGCGCGACCTCGAGCAGCGTCGGCACTCGCCAGCCGCCCCAGGTGACCCCTGGGTTCAGGCTGGACTGCACGCCCGGCGCGATGTGAAGGTGGGAAAAGATGATGCGCCGCATGGGATCGACCGCATACGTGAGCGGGTCGACCCGGTTGAGCACGGTGAGCCAGGTCGGCAGGTGCGACGCCGGGAACATGGCTCCGGACAGGAAGAACAGCGGCATGATCAGCATCTGCGTGAGCGCCATGAACGACTGCATCTGGCTGACCCGGGCCGCCGCCATGACACCGAAAGCGGTGATGGCAAACGCGAGCAGCAGCTGGATTGCGAAGACCGCGAGGATGAGCTCGGCGTTGTAGGGCACTCCCACCAGACCGGCAATCGCGATGACCACGACGCCCTGGAAGCTCGCCACGGTGGCCCCTCCCAGGCACTTGCCGATCACGATCGAGCTGCGGCGTACCGGAGCCACGAGCATCTCGCGCAGGAAGCCGAATTCGCGGTCCCAGACGATCGATGCCGCCGAGAACATCGCGGTGAACATGACGGCCATCGCCAGGATGCCGGGATACAGGAAGGTGCGCAGCGAGAGGCCGCCGGTGCTGCCCTGCGTCAGCCGCGAGAGGCCACTGCCGAGCACGAAGAGGAACAGGAACGGCTGCACGAGCGAGGTGACGATGCGCAGCCGGTCGTTGGAGAAGCGGATCAGCTCGCGTTGCCAGACGATCTTGATGGCACGGGCCTCGCTCGTGCCCGAACGGGCAGGCACCCGCACGGCGGCGACGGGCATGCCGCCGCCCGGCCGCGGCCTGCCCGGGGTCGTCGTGGTGTCGGTGGCGGTCATCGACGTCCCCCTCGAAACATCACCATGGCGTCACGCCCGCGCTGGCCGGTCGAGGCTTCGGCGTCGCGAATCGTGCTGCCGGTATAGGACATGAAGACGTCATCCAGCGTCGGGCGCGCCACGCTCACTGACCGGATGGGGAGCGCGAACTCGGCGAACAGCCGCGGCACGAAAGCCTCACCTCGTTCCACGGCGAACGTCACGGCCCCTTCGACGACGCTCGCGCTCAGCTGGAATTGCCTTTCCAGCGCGGCGATCGCGGCCGCGTCGTCATCGGTGTGGATCTGCACCCGGTCCTTGCCGATGCTGGCTTTCAGCGCCTCAGGCGTATCCAGGGCGATGATCTGACCGTGGTCCATGATGGCGATGCGATCGCAGTACTCGGCCTCGTCCATGTAGTGCGTGGTGAGGAAAATCGTGATGTCCTCGGCCTGTTTCAGCTCCCGGATATAGCTCCAGATCGAGCTGCGGGTCTGCGGATCCAGGCCGACGGTCGGCTCGTCGAGGAAGAGCACCCGCGGCGAATGCATCAGCCCGCGAGCGATCTCCAGGCGGCGTTTCATGCCGCCGGAGAAGGTCGCCACCTTGCTGTCCTTGCGGTCCCAGAGCCCGACCATTTCCAGCACCTGCCGCAGCCGGCCGTTCACAGCGCCGCGCGGGATGCCGTACAGCTCGGCGTGAAGGCGCAGATTGCGCTCGGCGGTCAGGTAGCCGTCAAGAGTCGTGTCCTGGAAGACCAGCCCGATATTTCGGCGCACCTGATCGCGCTCGCGCGCCACGTCGAAACCGGCGACCTTCGCCTGTCCCGCCGTCGGGGTCACCAGCGTGCACAGCATGCTGATAGTGGTCGATTTCCCCGCGCCATTGGGTCCGAGAAAGCCAAACGTTTCGCCGGACTCGATGGTCAGGTCGATACCCCGCACCGCCTGCAGATCGCCGTAGGACTTGACCAGCCCGGTCACCGAAACGGCGGGCGCTGCAGATACCGGAAGTTCAGCCATACACGCTCCTGACTCGGATGAGTCGAGAGTAATGAATCACTCGCGTACGACGCGTTCGTCGGCTAGCTGACAGTTTCCTGAAAGGCCGGGCCCTCCCATGCTTTGATGATCTCCAATATCCGAGATTGGGAGTGAAATGGCGACGAACACAGGGCCTTCGGGCACCCTCTACCGCATTCGAGTCGGCGTGGCTTTGAGCGCCGCCGGCGCCTTGCTCGCCGCTTGCGGCAGCTCCTCGAAGGCTGCGTCCACCGGCGGAACGGTGACCACCGGACCTTCGACGCCCGCGTCATCCGCCGCGTCCTCGAAGGCGTCGACCGGATCAGGCTCCGCGCCCAACCTCGGGGGCGGTTCGTTCTGCGACAAGGCGCGCAAGGCCGAGACCGACGCCGCATCCGCCGCGACCAAGCTGACGGCCAGCACCGAAAGCCTGAAGCAGCTGGAGGAGAACGCGCATTCGGAACTGTCCCAGCTGGTTGCTGAAGCGCCGTCCCAGATCAAGGATTCCGTGACGACGTTCGTGGGCGCCGAGAACAAGTTCTTCAGCGCCCTGCAGGCCGCCAACTTCGACGTCACGAAGGTCGACACCTCGACGTTGTCGTCGTTCGATTCGCCTGACGTCACGCAGGCGATCGGCAAGATCGACAGCTACCTCGAGGGCACGTGCGGCATCAACCCGAGCGCCATCCCGAGCTGACCCGAGCTTTCCAGCAACAAGCGGCCCGATGCAGGAACCCCCGACCTGGCATCGGGTCGCTTGTCTGTTCGGGCTGTTCAGCCTGAGGTGAGCTTGGCCAGCCGATCGGCGGCCGCCTGCAGCGTCTCGAGGCGCTTGGGAAAGGCGAAGCGGATCGTGCGGCGCCCATCGGCCGGGTCGGGGTAGAACGACGAGCCGGGCACCGCGGCCACGCCGATCTGCTCCACGAGATGGCGGGCAAACAGCACGTCATCACCCGCCGGGTCGAGGGCGTGCGTATCGCACAGGACGTAATACGCGCCATCGGGCGCCACGAACTCGAAGCCCGTCCGGCGCAGCACGTCGCACAGCAGATCGCGCCGCTCGCGATAGTCGGCGGCCATGCTCTCGTAGTAGCCCGGCGGCAGCGCCATCGCCGCGACGCCGGCGGCTTGCAACGGTGCCGCCGCGCCCACCGTCAGGAAGTCGTGCACCTTGCGGATCGCGCCGGTCATCGCCGGTGGCGCGACGGTCCAGCCGACCCGCCAGCCCGTGACGGCGTAGGTCTTGGAAAGCGCGTTGATGGTGACGGTGCGGTGTTCGAGCCCCGGGACCGTCGCGGGCGGGACGTGGCCGCCGGGGCCGAGGTAGTGGATGTGCTCGTAGATCTCGTCGGTGAAGCAGAGCACGTCGTACTGCTCGCACAGTCCGGCAATGAGATCGAGTTCGGCGCGGGTGAAGACCTTGCCGGTCGGATTGTGCGGGGTGTTGACGATGACCGCCCGGGTGCGGTCGTTGAACGCGGCGCGCAGCTCCGCCTCGTCGATGCTCCAGTCGGGCCGGTGCAGCTCGACGTAACGCGGGGTCGCTCCCGAAAGGATCGCGTCAGGCCCGTAGTTCTCGTAGAACGGGGTGAAGACGATGACCTCCTCGCCCGGATCCACGAGCGCCAGCATCGCCGCCATCATGGCCTCGGTGGAGCCGCAGGTGACACAGATCGACGTCTCCGGATCGACCTCCCATCCGGGGTAGGTGCGCGCCATCTTTCCGGCGATCGCGCGCCGGAAATCCTGCGCGCCCCAGGTGATCGCGTACTGGTTCACGTCGGCGTCGATCGCGGCCTTCGCCGCTGCTTTGAGCTCGGGCGGGCAGCCGAAGTCCGGAAAACCCTGCGCGAGGTTCACCGCACCATGGGCGTTGGCGAGACGGGTCATCTCGCGGATGACGGACTCGGTGAAGGTGTCGGCCTTGGCGCTCACCCGCAGGGTGCCGGCGTCTCGAGTGGTGGTCACGACGTCATCTTCCTCATGGCAGCGGCAAACGCCTCGGCGCGCTCGCGATAGTCACGGAACAGGCCGAAGCTGGGGGCGGCGGGCGAGAGCAGCACGACGCCATCGGGTGCGGCCCACTCGAAGCCGATTCTGGCAGCGGCCTCGACGCTTTCGGCAAGGCTCGTCGCCACCATCGGGGCGGAGCCGGCGGCCTGGATCGCCGCGATGATCCGGGGGCCGCTGTCCGGGACTCCCAGCACGAGCGAGGCAGCCGTCCGTCGCTGCACGCCGGCCGCGAGCGAGCTGTAGTCGACCCCCCGGTCGAAGCCTCCGACGATGAGCGCGACCCGATCGTCAGGAAAGGCGTCCAACGCTGCGAGGGTGGGCAGCACGTTGGTCGACAGGCTGTCGTCGACGAAAGTCACCCCGCCGATGTGGCCGATCATTTGCAGCCTGCTGGCCAGCGGCTCGAAGCCCTTCGTTGCCTTCCCGAGCGCCTCGTCGTCCTTGGCCTGGGCGATGCCGAGCTCGGCGAGCACCGCCTGAGCGATGAACGCGTTCAGGTGATTGTGCCGGCCCAGCAGGGGAAGCCGGGCCGCCCAAGCCGTGGGCAGGCTTGCGTCTGGCACCCAGTGCACATTCTTCCCGAGCTGCGCGCGATGCTCTTGGACCACCGGGTCTTCAGCATTGCTGACGGTGACTTCGGCGCCCGGAAGCGTGCAGATCGAAAGCTTGTCGCGGTAGTACGTGTCGAGATCGCCGTGCCAGTTCAGGTGATCGGGATGCAGCGACGTCACGGCGACGACCCGCGGAGCCACGCGCAGGTCGGTCGCCTGATAGCTGGAGGTCTCGATGATCCAGAAGTCGGCGTCCTGCTCGGCCTCGGGATCCCACGGCGGGTTGCCGATGTTGCCGCCGATGACGCAGCGAAAGCCCAATGTTTGCAGCAGATGCCCGGCGATGGACGTCGTCGTGCTCTTGCCCTTGGTGCCGGTGATGCAGGCGATGCGATCCCGGTCGGCCTCTTGCATCCAAAGACCGAGACCGCCGAACACCGGTATCCCGGCGGCCTCCAACTCCTGGACTTCACTGCGGTAACGGCTGATTCCCGGCGTCTTGACGACGACCTCGCAGGAACGCAACGCTTCCAGCCCGCCCGCGTCGGTGCGCAGCGCGTCGGTATCGGACGGGTCGTCGTCCACGAGGACGGGCGCCGCCCCAAGCGTCTTCAGGCGGCGCAGATTGGCGTGTCCCTCGACCCCCAGCCCCCAGACTCCGACCCGGGCGCCGCGAAGGTCAGACCACGACAGATTCGGGTGAATATTCATCGGGGATGGCGTGCGGTGGGGTCATCGTGAAGAGCTGGGATGAGGGCTCGCCGCCGCCGGCGAGCGCCTCGGCGGCGAGCCTTTGTACGAGCGTGTCGTCGACACGGTCGGTGCGCTGGGCGGTGAGAGCCATCGCCGCCCGGCATTCGTCGATATCGCCGACACACTCGAAGGGTTTGCGGTCGGCGAGCAGCCCGAGCAGCGCGCGGAACTGGTCGTCGAGCGCGTCGTTGCGCAGCGGCTCCAGACCGCCGAAGATGGTGGCGAGCTCGTCGGGCGTGAGGAACGGCGCAAGCACGAGATCGATGAAGCAGCACTTGTCGCAATGGCCACACCAGTGGTCCAGGCGCGCGGCGGGATCGATGTGAAACGCCCGATTGCAGCTGCGGAAAACGTGGTGATACCCGCGCAGCTCGGCGAAGCGCTCGGCCACCCAGAGCTCCGAGTACGGACGCAGCAGGGAGAAGTACGACAGTCGTGGCCCCACCGACTCGGCCAGCACAGCGCTGAACGCCTTCTCGAACGACCAGCTCTTGGAGTACTGGTGGTTGATGCTGCGGTCGGCGAGCACGAGGGTCGGCTCCGAGGCCGAGCGTTCATTCGACATCACGACGGCGTCACGTCCCACGCTGACAGCGGCGAGCACGGCGACCGCCGAGAGCACGCCGGTCACCGGCACGTGGCCGTTCAGGAAGCCGAGCTCCCGGGAGCGCAGCACCTTCGGGTCGATGGTCCTGGTGGCACGCACGATCGGCAGGCCGCTCAGCGCCGCCGGCGCTTCGATCGCGTCGAAGAGCGCGCCGCCCGGGCTCGACACGAAGAGGGCGACGTCATCGAACCGGGAGCGCACGTGCTCCACCGAGACGATCGAGTCGATCCCACCGCCGAACGGCACCAGCGGACGTCCAGGCTCGGGCTGGTAGTTCGCCGGGTTCGGGGCTTCCTCGCGAGCGCGGATGTCGAAGTCAAGCTCGAGGTCGTTGCGATACGCGAACTCGCCGAGGCCCTGCAGATAGAACTCGCGCAGAAACGCGGTCTCCGCCGGCGTCAGGGCATGCTCGCCGAGGTCGATGACCGGCGGCGCGGAGGTCTTGTAGTACGAGACGCCTGCGAGCAGGAAGATCAGCCGGGCGGCTGCCTGAACGGCCGGATCCGACGCGTCGAGCGCTGCGTTGATGCCGATCTGCTCCACGAACTGCAGGTCACCGAGGGAATACCGGCAAACGACCGTTCCATCGCGGATATCGAATCCGTCATAGCGGAAGGAGCCCGGCACCGGTCCACCGTATCCGCGAGCGGATGATGTGGCGGTGAGCGACGACGCTGCAGCTACTGGAATCATCGTGCTCGGCACCGCGACGGCGACCGCGGAAGGCTTCGGGGAGCTGCTCGAAGCGGCGCTGGCTCACGTGCACCGCTCACGCACCGAACCCGGCTGCCTGGCCCATGGGGTCAGCCGCGACGAGGAGAACCCGCTACGGCTGGTGTTCGTCGAGCGCTGGGCCGATCGTCAGGCGCTGAACGCGCATTTCGGGGTGCCGGCGTCAGCAGCCTTCGTCGAGGTGGTGCAAAGGGTGAGCGCCGCCCCGCCGACGTTGGAGATCTTCGAGGTCAGCCGCTAGCACCGCTGAATGCCGTGACACCGTTCGTGGTGCCGAGCAGCAGCAGTCCGAGCCCGTAGCTCGGGCTGGCGAAGTTCGGCACGCCGGCGCCGACGTCGAGGGTTTGCAGCGTCTTGCCGCTCACCGCGTCGAACTCGGTGAGGGTGCCGGCACCGCGGTACTGCGCGGCCCAGACGCTGGTGCCGATCAGGATCGGTGAGCTGTTGGCCCCGGAGAGCACCTGAAGGGGCTTGCCGGCGGTGAGGTCGATGATCTGGATGCCGCCTTGACGGCAGGGCACGAAGAGCCGGTTGGTCGCGGCGTCGTACGCGGGTCCGCCATCCGGATCACTGGTGCAGATCCCTTTGATGGCAGCCTTTTGTGCGAGGTCCGACTGGCTGAGGACGAAGCCGATCTGCGTCTTGCCCGTAGCGAAGAGGGTGCCGTTCGGCAGCAGCACCGGGTTGCTCGTCGAGAGGTCCTCGTCGCCTCCCGCCACCTGGTCCTTGTAGGACGCCAGCGGCGTGAGATCAGGCGATAGCTTGACGACGCTCTCGGTGTATTTCTTGGGGTCGGGGCCGCCCTCGGGAGGATCGGGGTTGGCGTTGCCGGTGGTCACGTAAAGGTTGCCGCTGGAGTCGACCGCGGGCGCGCCCCCGGATTGCCAGATCGCCCCGCCCTCCCCGTCGGACGCCACCTCGAACGAGATCTCGTCGGCGGCGCCGGACTTTTCGACGCCGACCACCCAGCCGTGGTAGCTGCCGCAGTCACCGAAATTGCCGCCGTATCCCACGTACACCCGGCCGTTGGCGAGGGCCAGCGACGCGCGCTGCAGCAGGTTCACCGGGCTCTCGCCAGACGGCAGCGGCGGGTCGACATTTTCCGACAGGGTGACCGCACCGGTGGCGATGTTCAGACCCTCGAGCTGGTGATGCACCGTGGTGCCGGTGGCGACCTCACCGACGACGTACACCGTCCCCGTGGCGGTGTCGATGACGGGCGTGCTGGTGATGCCGAGCGGGTCGATGTTGCCGCAGCCTGCGACGGTCTGGACGTTGGTCAGCGGCGTGCCGAGCGAGACCGACCAGAGCACCTTGCCGTCGGCCGGGCTGAGGGCGACGACGCGATTGGTCTCGGTGGCAGCGATGATCTTTCCGCCGGCGATGAGCGGCTGACCGTAGACGGCGCCGCCGAGGTCTGCCGTCCAGGCACGCTTCGCTTTGGCCAGGCTCGCACCCGCGGGCACTGCGCCCGTGCGCGCCTGGTCGAAGTGGTAACTGGACCAGACGGATCCGGCCGCGACGCCGCTCGCGGAACTGGAGACCGGCGCGGTAGGCGAAGCCGCCAACGAGGTGGACGCGAGGCTACTGGGCTGCGGCTGCTGGGAGTCCGCGGCGCTCGACCCGCAACCCGCCACCGTAAGCGCAGCAGCCAGCGCGATCGCCGCTCGTTGCAGTCCCACCGGGCGCACCCGACCACCTCCGCCTGCAAGGTATGCGATCGGTGCAAACCCGCGCAGGTCGGCCGATAGTCGGGGTTACCTCGTGCGCACCGACCGGGCGATCGTTCTCGCGTCGCGAGCAGCCGCGTGAAGATCAGCGCCCACCTTGCCGAGCTGACTTGCGGCTGCGGTGAAGGCGGCCGGGTTCCCTGCGGCGCCGGCTGCCAGAGCGATGGCGGAATCGTGAACGGCGATGCCGCCTGACGCCGCCGCCGCAACCTGAGCCGCATAGTCGGTCAAGGCCGCGTTCGCCGCGCTGACATCGCGACCCGCGCTCTGCGCCGCCGTGATGGCCGCCTGCAGGCGCGGCTGCGCGGCTGCGGCCTTTGCCACACTGGCACCGAACTCGTCCGCGGCGGCGACGAGCCAGGCCTGCGGAAGCACGAAGTCGCTGACGTGGTAGCCGGCGAGCGTGGCCGCGTCGGCCTGGACACCCGCCAGGGTCGTCTCGGCGTGCAGCGTCGCGCTCAGGGCAGTCAGCGCCGTGACGTCAGCGGTGATCGTGGGCAGCAGGGCTGACGTGTCGGCGGCGGCGATGTTCGGGTCGAGATTGAAGACGAACGAGTCGACGCGAAGGCCCATGAGGTCGTCCCCGAGGGTGCGCAGCGTCTGGTTCTTGACCGACGGGAAGCCATG
Source organism: uncultured Actinomycetota bacterium (assembly GCA_963731205.1). Lineage (GTDB taxonomy): Bacteria > Actinomycetota > Actinomycetes > Frankiales > Frankiaceae > DATAZK01. The sequence continues at coordinate 691,007 of CAVSUJ010000002.1, forward strand.
ACTGGCGGGCGTATGCGCGGCGGCAGGGCCGGCTGCAGCAACGCTCGCCGCGCAGCCGATGGTGACCAGGGCCGCAAGGGATCGAGAAGGTCGCATCCTTGCCCATCGGCGGTTGCCGACCGGCGCTCCTAGAGTCGAATGGCCCAGTCAGGAAATGGCATTGAGCGGCAGCGGCACGAGAGTGGCGTAGCCGTCGGTGAACGCGGCGACCTCGGTCGTCGGATGTGCCTTCGACAGGCAGTTCGAGGTCCCGAGCGGTGACTGGCCGCCCAGAAATTTGGTCTGCTGCGCAAGCTTCAGCTCACCGCGGACCTTGCCCTTGCTGCAGCTGGGGACGTTGAGGCTGACCACGGTGGCAGGACTGCTCGAAGGCCCGTTCGGCAGCGTGGGGCGCACCGACGCCAGCCAGGAGACCGCGTAACGCGCGGCCGTGGTGAAGTCGAACTTCGGCCCGGCGCCGGAGCTGACCGCGAGCGCCGGCAGCCCTTGGCGGGCGCCGACGCGAGCGGCCCCGACCGTGCCGGACAGGTCCACGATCGGCCCTAGGTTCTGTCCTGCGTTGACGCCCGAGATCACGACATTGGGCGCCAGGTGCAGTTGGTGGAAAGCAACGTTGGCGGAGTCGGCCGGTGTTCCGCTCACCGACACCGCCGGATAACCCGATGCAGTAGTGGTGTTGGTGTACAGCACCGTTCCCGGGGTGGTCTTACCGCCCCTCCCGCTCTGGTTGGTGGCCGGCGCGACGACCTTCACCGTCACCCCCGAAACCTTCCGCAACGCCTGCACCAGCGCGTCGATCCCGGGAGCTTTCACCCCGTCGTCGTTGGTGACCAGCACGGTGATGACGGATGCGGCGGCCGAAGAACTCAGCGGCGGCGCCTGCGAAGCTGCGGCACCGGACGGCGAGGACTTCGCCCCGCCCGAGGAGCTGCTGCAGGCGCCCAGCGCGCCGGACATCGCGACAGCTCCCAGCGCGAGAACGACGACGGAACGGCTGCTGCGAGAAGCTTCAAAGCGCACTGGCGAACGCTAACATCCAGCCTCTCGGCGCACGGTCGATCAGACCGGAACCACGCCCAGCTCGCGGGTGAAGGCCACGAGCCGGTCGATGACGTCAGAGGAGATCGGCAGCTGCGGCTTGCGCGGAATGCCGCCGGCGAAGCCGAGCCGGTCGAGGACGCCCTTCGTCGCCCGGATGCCGCCGGCGCCGTACATGGCAGCGAAAAGCCGCAACAGCTTTCCGAAACTCGCAGTCAGCGCCGTCGCATCGCCTTCGCGGTAGGCCCGCACCACGTCCATGCAGAGCTCCGGGGAGAAGTTGGCCTCCGAGCTGAGAAAGCCCGTCGCGCCGAGCGACCAGGCGACGAGCGCCTGCTGCGGGCCGCCGACGTGAACGTCCAAACGATCGCCGAGCGCATCGACGATCTCGGCCAGATACATGGTGTCCTGATGCGTGCAGTTGATGCCGATCAGGTGCTCGTAGCGCTCGGCAAAGCTGACGAGCATCTCGACCGGCACCTTGTAGCCGACCGACTGGTGGGTCGACAGGATCGCCGGCAGCTCGATCGAGGAGAGGATCTCTTCGAAATACGCCTGCATTTCCTGGCGATTCGGCCGATGGCCGTGCCCCGGATCCAGGGAGTAGATCTGGGTCGCCTCGACCCCCGCCTGCTTGGCCACGGCGACGTACTCGACCATCTCCGCAGCGGTACGGGGTTCGCAGCCCATGGCCCGCACCGGAACCTTGCCCTCGAGTTCCTCGACCCCGATCTCCAGCAATCGGCGGGCTTCCTCGCTCGTGAGCACGTAGCCCTCGCCGCTGCCGCCGCCGCCGAGATAGACCCCGACACCTGCGGCCGCCATCCGGCGAAGGTGGCGGCGGATGCCCGCTTCGTCGAAACCGCCGGTGGCGGTGAACGGCGTGATGCTGATGACGAAGGTGCTGGCGCGTGAGGCCTCGAGTGCTCCCGACAGCGGCATGGTCAACGCCGGATCTCGCGCACGGCCTCGGCCGATACGGTGGCGTCGAGGGAGAACGGATAGGCCAGGTCGTCGTGGGTCGTCAGGTGGCGATGGGCCAGCCGCTGCGCACCTTCGCCATCACCGTCGGCGATGAGCTCGAGCAGCTCGGCGTGCTCGTTCCAGCTCGCCTCGCGAGCCTTGCGAGTGGTGGTGCGCGACGACGGCTGCGGGGCGCCCGTCAGCCGGGCGACGTGACCCGTCCACAGCGACTCCAGCGCACCGACGACGAGGCTCATCGTCGGGCTCCCGCAGTTGTCGACCATGATCTCGTGGAAATCATGAGCAATAGGAGCGTATTTCTCGGGATCGGCAATCACCCGCTTGCTCTCGCGCAGGTTGGCGCGCAGCAGCGGCACGACGGTGCGCCGGCGGTTGGTGCGCTCCGCGCAGAGAGCGGCGCAGGCCGGATCGAGACGCACCAGCGTCGCCGCGATGTCGCGTACGGCGACCCCCTGATGCTGAAGCACGAGCCCGAGCATGTACGCGACCTTGTCGGCCCGCGGGGCATGGACGATCGCGCCGCCGACATTGCCTCGCTGCACGGTGACCAGACCCTCGGTCTCCAGCACGCGCAGCGCTTCCCGGATCGACGGCGGGCTGACCCCGAAGCGCTCGATCAGGTCTTCCTGCTTGGGCAGGCTGTCGCCGTCCTCGTACGCGCCGGAAAGGATTCCGTCACGTAGCTCGGCAGCGATGACTTCGGCCAGCCGGGGCTGGCGGTACTGACTGCCGCGACCACCGAAAGGCTTCAGAAGCAGGCCGGTATGGCGATCGGCGGCGAGCGCTGCAGTGGATGCCGCGGTCAAGCGCCGAGGCCCAGCAGCCGCTGCGCGTTGCCCGCCAGGATCGCGTGCCGCTCGTCGGCCGGAACCCCCGCGAAAGACGCGTTGATGGTCTTCCACGAATACGGCCAGTCGGAGGTGATGTGCGGGTAGTCGTTGGACCACATCATCCGGTTGACCAGATTCGCCCGGTGACGGTTGTCGATCGCGTAGTGGTCGGTGATGAAGGTCGGGAAGAAGAACTCCGACATGTACTCACTCGGCAGCAGCCGCAGCCGGCTGTCCTTCAGGTCGGCGAACGCGTGACGCAGGTAGTTGTCATCGGCCTGCTCGGCGAAGTACGGCATCCATCCGCAGTCGACCTCGGCGAGGATGATGCGCAGGCTCTGGTGACGGTCGAGGACCCCGCTGAACGCCCACTCCAGCATGCGGCTGGGAGCGTCATAGAAGTGACCGGTTCCCGGCAGGCCGCGCACGCTCATCCGCTTGGCGCTCGGCGGCCGGTCGGTCAGCCCGATGTGGATCGTCAGCGGCTTACCGGTCTCCTCGACGAGGCTCCAGACCGGCTCGTCGGCTTCGTTGATCTTCGTCGTGCCGTTGGGGTAGGACTGAAGCAGCCAGGCGCCGAGGCCCGGCAGATCCTGGCAGCGCTTGATTTCGGCGAGTGCCTGATCGACCCCGCGGCTCGGAATCATCGCCGCGCCCACCAGCCGGTCGGGCGCGTACGAGCAGAACTCCGACAGGAAGTCGTTGTAGGCCCGCACCATCTCGTAGTGGAAGTCGGGGTCTTTGGTGCCCTTCACGTAACCGCTGGCGAAGCCCATCGGGAAGAGCAGTTCGGCGTCGACGCCGTCGGCGATCTGCTCCTCGACGCGAGCCTTCGGGTCGTAGCCGCCGGGATGGATGTCCTCGTAGCGGCACCACTCGCCCTGCTGGTCGGGAGCACGGCCGGCGCAGGCTTCCCAGCCGAAGCCGCGCGCCTCGAAGCCTTCACACACCCACGCGTCACCCTCGGGCCGGCGCTCGACGCGCGGTACCTGATCGACGTACTTCTGCGAGACGCGTGTGGTCCAGATGTCGCCGGGACCGTTCAGGTGACCGTCGGCGGAGATCAGCTTGTATTCGCGGGGGGCTGGCGCTGTCATGTCAATGTTATAAAGGATGGGCTTCTCAGCGGTCAACCGTAAGGATCATTCCGGAGCCGTCCATGAGAGCGCCCGAGGTGACGGCGGCTACCTCGTGGCGGGCCACCTGACGCTCCCCGCCGCGTCCCTGGATCTGCAGCACCGCCTCGGCCACGGTGTTCATCCCGTGCAGGTAGCCCTCGGCAAGCAAGCCGCCGTGGGTGTTCATCGGCAGCCGGCCGCCGAGACGCGTCTGCCCGGAGCGTACGAAAGCACCGGATCCGCCGCGCTCACACAGCTGAAGGCCTTCGAGTCCCATCAGGGCGGTGCTGGTGAAGCAGTCGTAGATCTCGGCGAATTGCACGTCCTGCGGGCCCAGCCCGGCCTGCCGGTAGAGGTCGGCGGCCAGCCAGCTCGTGTAGTTACGCGTGTAGTCGCGCCAGGCCAGATGGTCGCCGATGTCGAGGCCCGGCCGGGGTCCGGCGCGGTAGCCGCCCGCGGCGACCACCGCCGGAGGATGCCGCAGATCACGAGCCCGCTCGAGCGTCGTCACGAGTACGGCGCAGGCCCCGTCGACCTCGATCGTGCAATCGGGCCCGCGGAACGGATCGACGACGTAGGGGCTGTCGAAATACTGCTCGCGGGTCAGCGGCCGGCGCCGGAACGCACGCGGATTGGCCATCGCGTATTCGCGCTGGGTCAGCGCGACGGCGGCCAGATCCTCAGCATCCTGGCCGGTTTCTGCCAGGAAGCGCTGCGCCCACATGGCGACGTACATCATGTAGGCGCCGTAGCCGAGCGGGTAGCGGTACTGCCCACCGCCGCCGGCGAACTCCATCGCACCCACCCGCGGCCCCGAGCGTCCCTTCAACGCCCGGAAGACCAGCACCGCCTCCGCCTGCCCGGTCGTCACGGCCGCCGCGGCTTGTGCCACCAGGTGACACGGCGCCTGCCCGCCCAGGTCGATGTCGAGCGAGAAGCGCAGCTGCGGCAGGCCGAGCACGGTCGCGACCGCCTGGGTCGGCACCGAATCGTGCATGACCATGAAACTGGCGATGCCGTCGACGATGTCCTTCTCGATGCCCGCGTCGTCGATCGCGGCGCGGCAGGCGTCCCTAGCCAGCTCGAGAATCGACTGGGGTGCTGCGGCGGTGAACTCCGTGTAGCCGACGCCGGCGACCGCAGCGCGATAGCCGCTCATGCCGGTGTTGCCGGCTCGAAGGCGAGCTCGGTCCAGTCGTCGTGGTCGACGTAGCGAGCGCTCACCCTGACATCGACACCCGCCTCGCCGGTGACGCGGCCGAGCACGCGGCAGCCCTCGTCGAGCTCGACCGTCGCCAGCGTGCACGGCAGATCGGCCTCGGTGATGGTGCCGAGCGGGCGGTGCACCACGATCCATGAGTAGATACGCCCGAGGCCAGTGGCGGTCAGGTGCTCCCATTCGCCGCTGCCGCAGTTGGGGCAGCCCGGCATCGGTGGGAAGCGGATCTCCCTGCAATTGCTGCACTTCTGGAGCAGGACCCGGTGCTCCCGCAGCGCCTGCCAGAAGGGGGCGCTGTCCTCATCGGCGACGGGAGCTCTCACAGAATCAGTCATCGTCCGGTGAACCGCGGCGGCCGCTTCTCGCTGAAGGCCGCCAATCCCTCCGGCGCGTCCTGCGACGTCAGGCAATACAGGGCGTTGCGGTCGAGCTCGACGCGCAAACCACTGTCAACGCTGAGGTTCTGGGCCCAGATGGTGTTCATCACGTCCTTGGCGTTGGCGACGGCCAGCGGACTCTTCACCGCGATCTGCGCGGCGAGTTGCATCCCTTCGGAACGAAGCTCGTCGTCAGCGACCACCCGGCTCACCAGCCCCCATTGCGAGGCGGTCTCGGCGTCCAGCAGCCTGCCGGTCATGACCAGTTCCGACGCCTTCGCGATGCCGATCATGCGGGCCAGCAAGGTGAGCACCCCTCCGCCGCCCATCTGGCCGAAGTTGAGATGACCGTCGCCGATCCGCGCCGATCGGGCGGCGAGCGCGAAGTCGCAGTTGAGCAAGAGTTCGAGTCCGCCGGCGACCGTGACGCCGTTGACCAAAGCGATCACCGGCACCCGCAGCGCGCGCAGCCGCCGGAACGCGTCGTGCAGATCCTTGACGAAACGGGGGAAGCGCACCGGATCGCGCTGCAGTTCGACGTAGCTCTTCAGGTCGCCGCCGGCGCTGAACGCCCGTCCGTTTCCGGTCACGAAGACCACGCGCACCGCCGGATCACCGGCGGCCTGCGACACGGCCTCGTCGAACGCACCGATCAGCTCCCAGCTCATCGCGTTCAGCTCCGCCGGGCGGTTCAGCGTGATGGTCGCCGCGAGTCCCTCCGTACCCGGGATCGACTCCGTCGCGTACTCCACGATCATCGTGCGCCGTCCCCTAGAATTCGCTGCAGGATCACGTGTTTCTGCACCTTTCCCGATGCCGTGGTGGGAAGGTCAGCAAGCAGTTCCAGGCGCTCCGGCAGCTTGTATGTGGCCAGCCCCGCTTCCCGTAGCCGGGCCACCATGGTGTCGAAGTCGAGCGTGCGCCCGGGATGCGGGACGACGCAGGCGCAGCCGCGCTCCCCCAGACGCTCATCGGGCAGCGCGACCACCGCGACCTGACGGACCTCGGGGAACTCGCTCAGCATGTCTTCGATCTCACGGGGCGCGATGTTCACTCCCCCGCGAATGATGATTTCCTTCTTGCGCCCGACGACCGTGAGGTAGCCGCCGGCATCGATGCGCACGAGGTCGCCAGAACGCACCCAGCCGCCGTCGAGATAGGTCGCCGCCGTCCTTTCCGGGTCGTACGCGAGCCCGACGCTGGTATTCGGGCCTCGGACGTGGAGCTCACCTTCTGCCGGTGGCGCAAGGGTTTTTCCGTCGTCGTCCCGCACCTCGATGTCGGTGTGACGCAGCGCGTAACCATCGGTGGCGGCCCGCTTTGCCGGCGGCGAGTCCGGCCGGTTCCACGTCGCGCAGAGCACCTCCGTCGACCCGTAGAGCCGCAGCACGCAGATCCCCGCCCGCTCGGCGCGGGCGACCAGCGGGCCCGGCACCGGCGCCCCGCCGCAGCCGAAGTGCGTCAGGCTGGGCAACGCGGCGCCGGACCTCTCGCAGTGGCCGACGAGATCGTCGAGGAAGGTGGTCGCCGCGAGCGTGTAGTTGCACTGGTGCGCGGCGATGAGAGCCGCCGCATCCGCCGCGTCCCAGCGGTCCTGGAGCACGAGCGTGGCGCCGTGTACGAGCGCCGCGCGTATCCCGTAGTTGAAGCCGGTCGAATGCCCGACGGGTGAGGGCATCCAGACCACCGTCGCCGCACTGAGCCCGAGATCGGCAAACGTCGCCCGTACCGCGAAGTTCGCGGTCTCCTCGGTGTGCATGATGGCCTTTGGCGTTGCCTCCGTACCTGACGTGAAAATCAGCTCGGAGACGTCGGCCGAGCTCGCCCCGCGAGGCAAGGCAGTCTCGCTCGGCGGCGCCATCGGCTGCGGATCGTCGACGTCGACCACGACGCGAAACGGCGCGACACCCGTCTTGGCCGTCACCTCATCCAGCAGCGCCCGGTGATCGAAACCGCGGTAGGCCGCCGGGATGAAGACCGCCTTCGGTGAGGCGGTGGAGAAGACGTGGCCCAGCTCGCGCGCCCGATAGTTCGGCAGCAGCGGGTTGAGCACGGCACCGAGCGAGTTCACCGCGACGGCTGCCACAACGGCCTCGTAGCAGTTCGGCAGCTGGATCGAGACCACGTCGCCGGCCGCCACGCCCTGGTGGTTCAGGTGCGTCGCCAGGGCGGCCGCATCGCGCGCCAGGTCCTCATACGTCCGCCGGCGCTGACCGAGCTGGTCGATGACCGCCGTCGACGATCCCGCCGCCGAGGCGACGTCGGCCACCCGCGAGCTCAACGTCTCCGCCGTCCACAGCCCCTGCTCCCGGTAGCGCGCGGCCTGCTCAGGGCGGGTGACGACGTTCTGCAACATTCGTCCTCCCTCCGAGTGTGTGGATCCGGCCCGCAAATCTTCCCACCCACCTGGACTTGCGCGCGGCGGCACCCATACCTAGTATGCCGAGGCATGGCTTTACTAGGCATCGCCGGCGTGAACCGCGAGCAGCTCAAGGGGCACCTCGACCTGCTTCTGCTCACCGTGCTCGAACGCGGACCGGCACACGGCTACGAGATCATCGCCTCGTTACGCGAGCGCAGCCAGGGCGCGTTCGACCTTCCGGAAGGCACTGTGTATCCGGCGCTGCACCGGCTCGAATCAGCCGGCTACCTCGCGAGCGACTGGACGACGCTCGGCGGTCGGCGCCGCCGGACCTACGAGCTCACTTCCGACGGCGCCGCCGCCCTGCAAGCGGAGCGCGCGGCATGGGTCCGCTTCAGCCGCGGCGTAGGTGCCGTGCTCGGAGCGTCCGCATGATTGCCGGCGGTCACCGCGAGGGTGACGACCCGATCGAGGCCTACCTCGATGAGTTGCTTGCCGCGCTGCGCGGTACGGCGCGTGACGTCCGGCGCTCTCTCGCGGAATGCGAAGCGCACCTGCGTGAGAGCGTCGACCGGCGCATCGCCTCCGGCAGCGAACCGCGGGAGGCCGAAGCCCAGGCGTTGAAGGCGTTCGGAAATGTCGGCGAGGTCGCCAAGCGCTTCAATCACGCCCACCGGCCGCAGGCGCTCCGAGCGCTCGCACCCGGCCTGGCATTCCAGGCGTGGCGGCTGACCGCTGTGGGCCTCATCGCCATCGGCATCAGCGGTGTCGTCGCCTGGCTCACGGCCATGGCCGCGGGCACGTCCGCCGTGTTTGCCGACGCGCCGGGCACTCACTACGGGGCTAGTGCTTGCGCCCACTATCTAGCTGTCCAGCCGACCGCACGCAACTGTGCCGCCGCCGCGCTTCTGGAGGGCAGGGACGACGCGCTTGTGCAGCGCTGGGCGGCAGGTGTGCTCGGCGTCGTCCTGCTCGCCGCCTCGTTCTGGTGGCAGCGGCGACGGGCCGCGGCGCCTCAACCCATGAATGTGCGCATCTGCGCCGCGCTCATCGCTCTCACGGCGTTCGGTATTGCGGGCGTGGGTTTGACCGGCTATGGCGTCGACCGGGCCGTCATCAACACCGGAAGCGGCCAGTGGCTCTCGGCAGGCGGCGTCGCGGTCGCGTTTGCCATCGGCTACCTGGTGATCCTGTGGAGACGGATCACGGCGCTGCCCAGCAGCTGAAGCTCTTGGAACGCAAAACTGCCCCGCCGCGAGAAGCGGCGGGGCAGTAGTGCTTAAGCGTCAGACGCTCAGATGGGGCGGACCTGCTCCGCCTGGGGGCCCTTCTGGCCCTGGGTCACCTCGAACTCGACGCGCTGGTTCTCGTCGAGGCTGCGGTAGCCGTCGGTGGCGATCGCCGAGTAGTGCACGAAGACGTCAGCGCCTCCGCCGTCCTGGGCAATGAACCCAAAACCCTTCTCAGCGTTGAACCACTTCACGGTGCCCTGCGTCATGCTTGTCTCCTTCGGGGGGACGATTTTTCAGCACCCGCATGGTGCGGATCCCGGGTTGCCGCGGAAGTTCGTCATCCCCTCCGGAAGGATCCGGAAAAAACAACAAGCGCCCGCTGTAAATCCCGCGAGCGCTTGATACGTACGAGGAAATGCAACTGCAACCGGGATCAACGGTAGCACCTTCTGACCCCCGCGCAAGCCTGACGCCGGCTTCAGATGCGGTTCGGCACGTCGGATCGGCGAATGTTGGCGTCGGCTGCCCGTGATGGATAGCGTGACCTCGGGTTCGGATAGGTGCCCACGCTGCTCTGCTCACTGCAGGTTTCGGGGGTGGGCCCGGGCGCCGTCACGGTCCCATCCGACACGGAGCACCCAGTGGGTTCAGAGGGTCCGTCCGACCCGTCCGTCGACCCTGCGCCACTCGACGAGATCACCCTCGCGGCCGCCTACGGTCAGCTGCAGTCGCTGCTGCTCGAAAGCGACGACGTCGCCGGCTTCCTGGAGCAGCTGGCGGTGCTGTCCGTCGCCGTCGTCCCGGCCGCCGCCTGCGGCATCACGTTGCGCGGCGAACGCGACGCGTTCACCGTCGCGAGCAGCGATCAACTCGCCCGTGACGTCGACGAGATCCAATACGGCCGTGGCCAAGGTCCGTGCCTGGCCGCGATGAACAACGGTGAACAGGTGCTCGTCACCGATCTCGCCGATGACGAGCGGTGGCCGGAGTATCGCGTTCACGCTCTCGAACGCGGTATCGCCAGCTCCCTGTCACTGCCGCTCGACGTCTCCGGCCAGACCGTCGGCGCGCTGAACCTCTACGGCACGAAAGCGCAGCAGTTCGATCCCGACGCGATCCGGCGAGCCGAGGCGTTCAGCCGGCAGTCGGCGACGGCGTTGACCATCATGATGCGCCACGCCTCGCAGCTCACCCTGGCCGGCCAGCTGCGCGAGGCGCTGGAGTCGCGGGCCGTCATCGATCAGGCGATCGGCATCATCATGGGTCAGAGGCACTGCGCCGCTCCGGATGCATTCGGCGTCCTGCGGCAGGCCTCGCAGCATCGCAACGTCAAGCTGAGCGTCATCGCCGCCGAACTCATCGAGCTGGCTTCCGGGCAGCCGCCGCAGCCGCCGCGGCCCTTCACCCAGCGCGGCTGAGAGGGCAGGCTTCGGCAGGCTTCAGCAGATGCGTGGCAGCGGATCCCCGACGAGCATGTCGATGAGCCGGTGGCCGCCGAAGCCGGTGCGTCCGAGCACCCGGCCCGGTGGCTCGTCGCGCACTTCCCCCACGATGGCCGCGTCGGTTCCGCCGTCGAGGCGCTGCATGGCGGCCAGCGCAGCATCGGCATGCTCAGCTGCGACGAACGCGACGAGCTTTCCCTCGTTGGCCATGTACAGCGGATCGATCCCGAGGATCTCGCCGGCGCCCTTCACCTCCTCGCGCAGCGGGACGCGCGACTCCTCCAGGACGATGCCGACCTCGGCCGCCATGGCGATCTCGTTCAGCACGGTTGCCAGGCCGCCGCGGGTCGCATCTCTCATGCAACGCAGGCCCTTTCCGCAGGTGTCGATGAGTGTCGACGCGAGTGGCCAGAGCGAGCGGGTGTCGCTGCTGACATCGGCCTCGATGTCCAGATCACCACGGGCGAGCAGGATCGCGACGCCGTGATCGCCGATCGTCCCGGAGACCAGGACCTTGTCGCCCGGCCGCACGTTTTCCGGGGCGAGCGCCGTCGCGTCATCGAGCAGCCCGACGCCCGTGGTGGTGATGTACATCGAGTCGCACTTGCCCCGCTCGACCACCTTCGTGTCACCGGTGATGACCGTGACTCCTGCTCGCTCGCGCGGCTTCACCCATCGCCGCGATCTCGGCACGCAGCACGTCGGCCGGCAGTCCCTCTTCGAGCACGAGCGCAGCGGAAAGGGCGAGCGGACGGGCGCCGCTCACGGCGAGATCGTTGACCGTGCCGTTGACAGCCAATTCTCCGATGGAGCCGCCGGGGAAACGGATCGGGCGCACGACGAAGGAGTCGGTGGTCATGGCCAATCGGGCGGTGCCTACCGTGAGCAGTCCGGCATCGGTCAGCTGCTCGAGCGCCGGGTTGGCCAGCTGCGGGACGATGAGCCCTTCGACGAGTGCGCGGCTCGCCTTCCCGCCGGCACCATGAGCCATGGTGATCCGCTCGTCGCGGAAACGTTGGGGACGGCGCCGCATCGCCTCGATACGCTCGCCGACCTGGCTCTCGGTTTGGCTGGTGGTGACGCTCACCGCAGCACCTCGAGTGTCAGCCGCTGCTTCGCGTACTGGCCGTAGTTGTAGTAGGCGGCGCAGGCTCCCTCGGAGGACACCATGCACGTACCGATCGGCGTCTCGGGCGTGCAGGCAGTGCCGAAAACCTTGCATTCCCAGGGCTTCAGCACGCCTTTGAGCACCTCACCGCACTGGCACGCCTTGGGATCGGCGACGCGCACGCCCGGCAGTTCGTACCGCAACTCGGCGTCGAACCTGGCGTACTTGGGGGCGAGCGCCAGCGCCGAGTGGGCGATCGAGCCGAGGCCACGCCACTCGAAGAACGGGCGCAGCGCGAAGACGTCGGCAAGAACCTTGAGCGCCGCCGGGTTGCCGTCGTACTGGACGACGCGCCCGTACTGGTTTTCGATCTCCGCCTTTCCCTCCGAGAGCTGCTTCATGATCAGGTACACCGACTGGAGCAGATCCAGTGGCTCGAAACCCGAACAGACAAGGGGCATTTCGAAGTCGCGGCTGATCCACTCGTACGGGCGGCAGCCGATCACCGTCGACACGTGACCGGGGCCGATGAAGGCGTCGAGCCGCAGGTCCGGGGAGTCCAGTATCGCTTTGATGGCGGGGATGATCGTGACGTGGTTGCAGAACACCGAGAAGTTCTCGATGCCCTCGGCCGCAGCTCGCTGGACGGTGAGTGCCGTCGAAGGGGCCGTCGTCTCGAAGCCGATCGCGTAGAAAACCACTTGCCTGTCGGGGTTTTGCCGGGCGATGCGCAGCGCGTCGAGCGGCGAATAGACCATGCGGATGTCGGCGCCGCGGGCGTTGGCGTCAAGGAATGAGCCGTGCCCGCCGGGCACCCGCATCATGTCGCCGAAGCAGGTGAGGATCACGCCGTCGTGCTCGGCGATCGCGATGCCGTCGTCGACCCGGCCCATCGGGATGACGCAGACCGGGCAGCCCGGACCGTGCACCAGTTCGATGCTTTCGGGGAGATGGTCCTGCACTCCGTAGCGGTAGATGGTGTGAGTGTGGCCGCCGCACACCTCCATGAGCTTGTAGTGGCGGCCGGGTTCGCAAAGCGCCGTGATCTGCCGGCCCAGCATCTCGGCCAGTTCGGGATCGCGGTACTCGTCGACGAATCGCATGCTCACCCTCCCAGCCGCTCGATGGCGACACCGGCATGCACCAGGAGCCGTTCGCCCGCGGTCACCGGTTGCACCAGTTCGACGGCGACCGTCTCCTCGCGTCCCTGCTCGTCCCGGCAGCGAGCATCGCCACCCTCGACCGTGAGCACAGTGAGCGCGACTGCGACGTCGCCGCACGTGATGCAGCCGGGCTCGGCCGAGCAATCTCGGTAGGTCATGCTCGTACTCACTCGATACTCGACTCGGCCACGGCCTGGAGCTCGTCCTCGAACGACTGGCCCATCATCTCCAGCATTGACAGCGCTTCTGCCGCCTCGCTCTCGTTGATCTTCGACATCGCGAAGCCCACATGGATCAGGATGTAGTCGCCGATGCGCAGTGCCTCGTCCTCCATCAGGCCGATGTTGATTTTGCGCTTGACGCCGACGACGTCAACGAGCGCAAGCTGATCGCCGTTTCCGGGCAGGAACTCGACGATGCGACCGGGGATGGCGAGGCACACGGCTGGCAGGTCTCCCTAGTGGGTGTGGGTGTGCGAAGGGACGAGCTCGCTCGCAGCGTCAGGTTCCGCTGCAGCGCCGGCGTATTCGAGCCATTCGAGGATGACCTCATCGCCTCCGTGGGTTGCCACTTCCAAGCTGCCGCAGGCCGGACAGGCCGGCGAAGGATCGGGCGCCTCGAAGTCGTGCCGGCAGTCCATGCAGTGCCCCTGCACCGGGACGACGACCACTTCGGTCAGCGCGCCGGCGGCAGGACCGCCCGCGGCCGCCAGCTCGAACGACTGCTGGAACGCGTCGGCCACGACCCGATGGACCGCGCCGATGCGCACTCCCACCCGGACGACAGGACGGCCTTTCGCCCGGCGCGTCACCGCCTCCAGGACGCCCTCGCAGTAGCTCATCTCGTGCATGACGCGATCCCTTGGCTCCCGGTCCTACATGGACCGCATCTTCATGTACCGCTGGACATCCGGCACGGCTTGCTTGCCGATCACGACCCCGATGGCTATCACCGCCAGGCCCACCATCGACGTGAGGATTCCGAGAGCCCTCATGGCGTCTCCTTTCCAGAGCGCGGGATCGCAGCAACAGCAAGGTGTTCGGAGAGCACCTCGAAGACGAGATCGACTGCCGGATCGACGGCGGCTGCGACATCCGGCGTCAAACCCATGCCTTCGCCCACCTCCGCCGGCTGGCAGCCGACGATGTACGTAGGCGGCAGCGCACCGCCGAGTTGCCCGAGGCTCGCCAGGACGGCGACCGGCGCCATGCCATGGGCGTCGAGCTCACCTTCACCGAGGTCGTCAGGGCCTACCTCGAGCACCGACAGGTCGCCTGGCTTGCCGTCACCGGGGAGCGCGTCGATGACCACCAGACCCGCGTATCCATCGAGCAAGTCGTACGCGAGATGCATGCCGCGGATCCCGTAGTCGGTGACGCGCACACCGTCAGGGAGTGGATGCGCGGCCAAGCGCCGGGCGACCTCGCTGCCGAACCCGTCGTCGGTGAGGAAGACGTTGCCGATGCCGGCCACCAGGATCTCGTCGCTCATGGGTCGCTCACCTCCAGCGGCTCGACTTCTTCGGGACCGAAGTAGTAAAAGCGGCCGGTGGTGTCGTACAGGTCGCGGCCCGGATCGTCCTCGAGGACGACGGCGACGTGGGTGGCACCGTCGAGGTCGAAGTAGACGCGTTGCACGACGGCCGTCATGCCCGCGAGGAAGAGATCCTGAGCATCCGCCTGCCGCGACGGTCGCAGCCGCACCCGGCTGCCCTTGGCGACCAGAATCCCATTGACCACAACACCATCTGTGGTCGGATCCACGAGGTTCTCACCGAACACCGGAATGTCGGTGAGGTCGATGGTGTGCGGCGCCTGCGCGGGACGCTGGGCCCCGTGCAGCCCGGCAAGCTCCTCCGGCGACATCGCGTCACAGCGGGCGAGGATCGCTGCCGCCCGCGGGTCGGTGCCGCGCGCTTCCGCCTTCTCCTGCTCGGTCATTGTCATGACGCGCAGGGTCAGGATCTCATCGATCTCAGTGGCATCGAAGAGGTCGCCCGCACTCTCCGGGGCGATCGAGGGATGGTCGCCGAGGATGATCGGGGCGACGAGCACGGCGTCGGGCCCCTCGTCGGTCTCGATCAGCACCGGCCAGCAGCGCGATTGCGTGAACGTCTTGGTGTCCGCGTCGGCCCAGTCGGGACCGTCCAGCAGCGAGAGGAACCGCGTGCCCTGGGCGGTCAGCAGAATGTGCGTCCCGACAAAGGAATAGCGGGCGGCGACGTCACGCGCCGATGCTCCCGCGATCTCGGCCCGCGACCACCAGGTGTTGTTCTCCGCCGCCAGGGTGAGCACGGTCAGCCGCGGGTCGGTGCCGCGCCGGGCGGTGAGCGTGACGGTGCCGTGCAGGGCGGCGTGTCGGCGAGTGAGGCGTCCGACGATGCGCCCGTTCTCCGTCAGGTCCTCGAACTCCTCCCCCGCAGGTGCGCTGACCGGCAGCTCGCGCGGCGACTCGAGCGCGTCCAGCGGGATGTTGCGCAGCGCGACCTCACGCGAGACCGCTTCGTGGAACGGGACCCAGCGCGAGCCTCCGACAGTGAGCTCGTCGACCTCCTGCCAGCCTCGAGCGGTGCAGCACTCGACGACGCGCGACTGCACCTGCAGGAAACGCACGTAGACGTCGACGAAAGCCGCCGCGCCTGACTCAACCGATTCCAGCGCGACCTCGGTGAGCATCGTCGCCGGCTCCCCGGCCCCGGCTTCGGCAGCGCCCGGCGGTCCGAGCACCCCGAACTGCCAACGCACCTGATTCTTCGGCGACGACGCCCGGTACGGGTACAGCAGATAGCCCTCGTACAGCACGGCATCGGCGACCTGGTGCGCCCGCGTCAGACCGGTCATGAGCGGGCCTCCGCCGGCGCCGGGATCAGTTCAGCGATCGTCTCTTCCCAGCTCGTCAAGCCGCGCGCGGTGCGGTAGCGGGCGAGCGCGTCGATGGTCTCGCGATCGAGCCGGATCCAGCCGCTGGCGGGGAAGTACAGATCCATCAGCTGATGCCACACGCCTACCGGCAGCCGGCATTCGGCCTCGAGCGACCACGAGAGCTGCTCGGCCGCAAATCCGCTTGTCCCACGGGTGAAAACGGTGCCGCTGAACAGCAGCACCAGGGGGATGTCTCCACCTTTCAGCGCGTGGATGTACTTGGTGCCGCTGACGTCGAAGTCGTACGTGCACGCCACGGGCAGGTCGAATTCACGGGCACCTTCGAAGCCCTGCACCATCGCCGTCGCATGCGTCCACAGGAAAGGCTTCAGGGTGCTGGCGTAGCGGTCCGAGGTGCCGAACAGATCGGCCAGCGCCTTCCTGCTCCGCCGGGTCGTACGGCCGCCGCTGCGGTTCGATCCGCAGCTGGCAGCGCAGCGCGATCGCGTGCACCGTCGCCCCGCTGGTCTCGCTCACTCGCATCCGGAAGAGCAGGTGCGGCGCGGCGGCGAACTCCTGCGGCGCGACGTCGAGGACGTCGAAGGACAGCGCGGTCATGACGCCGCCGCCGGCCGGCTTTTCTCGCGCAGCTCGGCGAAGAATTCGGCGAGGCGCTTGCGGACGTCCTGGCCGCCGTCGAAGCCGCGCCAGAGCATCCGCAGATGCCCGACGAGTTCGTAACAGATGTCGATCGGGACGAGGAACGCTGTCGTCCGGTTTTCGTTCTGCTCACCGGTGTGGACGAGCAGCGCCTCCACGTCGGGCTTGAGCGTCGAGAGCCCGGGGACAGCGGCCACCACTCGCTCCCACGCCTGCAGCGGGAGTTCGGACTCGGTGGCCCCGGCCGGCCCCGGGTAGAAGGCGACCACCCGCTCCATCGTGGAGTTCAGGAACAGAAACGCCGTGCCTACGGGCAATTCGAGCTCGTCCCAGACCGGGGTGGGGATCGTCTCGAAGGACAGGTAGCGGTCCGGAACGGCGCGGTAGACGAGGTCGGCGTCCTCATGGGTGAAGAGCAGGTAGCACGGGCGGCAGGTACACATCAGCAAGCGACTATTGATGTTCACCACATGCGGGTGGTCGTCGGCCCGCGGGGCACCGCACATGTCGCAGCGCTCGTATGCCGGCGGCTCCGGCCTTCCCGCGCGGATACGCGAGAGGACCGAGAGTGCTCCCGGGCTGATGCTCATACCCGGCTGCCGTTCGGTTGGCCGGCGCGGATGCGCGAGGTCAGCTGGTCGATGCCGATGACCGTCCCGCCGCTCTTGGGTGCGTCGCTGGTGGCCAGTTCGATCGCGACGATCTCGGGGGCCGCCGAGCGGATGGCACCGTCGACCGCGTCCTCGAGCGTCGCCGCCGAGGACCCGCAACCGTCGCAACTCCCCAGCATTTCCAGGCGCACCACGCCCTCGTCGGTCACGTCCAGCAGCCGGACGTCTCCGCCGTGGGAGCCGAGGTACGGGCGTACTTCATCGAGGGCTCGCTCCACCCGGTCCTCGACCCCGTACGGATGCAGGCCGTGCACGAGCAGCAGGCTCGAGACCAGCTGGTCGCCGGCCATCGCCTCGAGCAGCTGGTCCGACAGCGCGCCGTTGTCGTACGCCAGCTCCATCACGCGTTCCAGCCCCGCGCCGTACAGCTCGACGACGAGGCGTACCAGCTCTTCTGCGCGCTCGCGGGCCACCGGTCCTGCGGCGGCGCTCGCCTCCAGGAGGAGTTCGATGCGCTCGCCGCAGGACGCCGGGTCAAGGGCCGGTGTGCTCACTCCTCTCCTGAGATCGCCGCCGTGGGCGAGTGCACCTTCTTGAGTGTCTTGCCCTCCCCGAGGTACATGTGCACGCCGCACGGGAGGCAGGGATCGAAGCTGCGGACGGTCCGCATGATGTCGATGCCCTTGAAGTTCTCGCGCGAGTTCTCCTCGAAGAGCGGCTGGTCCTGCACCGCATCCTCATACGGGCCAGGGGTTCCGTAGATGTCGCGCGGGTTGGCGTTCCACGGCGTCGGCGGGTAGGGGTGGTAGTTCGCGATCTTCCCTTCGCGGATGACCATGTGGTGTGAGAGCACGCCGCGTACCGCTTCGGTGAAGCCGCAGCCGATGCCCTCGTCCGGCACCTCGAAGCTCTCCCACGTCTTCGTGCGGCCGGCCCGGATCTCGATGAGCGCCTGCTCGGCGAAGTGCAGGGCGGAGGCGGCCGCGTAGGCCTGGAAGTAGGTACGCGCCCGGTTGCGCTCGAGGGTGTTGCTCCACTGCGGGATCTTCCATTCGAAGGACACCGGACCCTTGGTCGCGGTCTTCGGCAGGTTGATCTGCACGCTGCTTCCGGTGGCCTTCACGTAGCCGATGTCGACCAGACCCGACAGCGCCGTCGACCAGAGCCGGGCGAGCGGGCCACCGCCGGTGTCGAGCGCGAGGTGGTCCTGGCCGTCCCACCACCGCGGTGACATGACCCAGCTGTACTTGTCGTCCAGGTCGCGCTTCTGCGGGCGCGGATTCGTGTGCTGGTTCCACGGGTGGCGCCGGTCGACCGGATTGCCGAGCGGGTCGTTGCGGACGAACATTTCCTGGTCGGCCCAGTCGTCGTAGTACGAGCTCCCGAGCAGGATCCGGATGCCGAGGTTGATGTCGACGAGGCTGTTGGTGACGAGCTTGCCGTCGACGACAACGCCTGGGGTGACGAACATCTTGCGTCCCCACCGCTCCATGTCGCGGTAGGAGAAGTTGCACACCTCCGGATCCTGGAAGGCGCCCCAGCATCCGAGAAGGGTGCGTCGCAGGCCCACCTTCTCGTAGCCCGGCAGCGCGTCGTAGAAGAAGTCGAAGAGGTCATCGTGCATGGGCACGACCTTCTTCATGAACTCGACGTAGCGCATGAGCCGTGACATGTAGTCGGTCATCAGCTGGATCGTCGCGACCGTCCCGGTGCCGCCCGGATAGAGCGTGGAGGGGTGCACGTGGCGCCCCTCCATCAGGCAGAACATCTCCCGCGTCCTGCGGCTGACTTGCAGCGCCTCGCGGTAGAACTCGCCGGTGAACGGGTTCAGTGCCCGCATGATGTCGGCGATGTGCTTGTAACCATGCGCTGCTTCGCCGGCGCAGGGGGTGTTCTCGGCCTTGGCAAGCACGGCCGGGTTGGTCTCCTTGACCATCCGCTCGCAGTAGTCGACCCCGACCAGGTTCTCCTGGAAGATGTTGTGGTCGAACATGTACTCGGCGGCCTCACCGAGGTTGACCACCCACTCGCCGAGGTGGGGCGGCTGCACCCCGTACGCCATGTTCTGCGCGTAACACGAGCAGGTGGCGTGGTTGTCACCGCAGATGCCGCAGATCCGGCTGGTGATGAAGTGGGCGTCGCGCGGGTCCTTGCCCTTCATGAAAAGGCTGTAGCCGCGGAAGATCGATGAGGTGCTGTGGCATTCGGCGACGGTGTTGTTCGCGAAGTCGATCTTCGTGTAGATGCCCAGGCTGCCGACGATGCGGGTGATGGGATCCCAGGCCATCTCCACGAGCCCGCGGTCCTTGGCGCTGGGCTTGTCCGTCTTCGGCATGGTCGACGTCATTGGTGATCCGTCCTGGAAACGTTGAGTTTTGCGGATGTGGGGCAAGGCGCGCGTCGGCGCTCGGGTAGGAACCGGATCTACCAGGTGCGCTGAGCGCCGCTGAGCAGCTGCCGGCCGGGCCGGCGCCACTTGGGTTCCTTGTTCAAGGTGTTGAGGGTTTGCGCGCGCAGCAGGCGGATCGTCTTGCCGTACGTGCCGACGACCGCGGTCGAGAACTTCCCGCCCGGCGGCTCATCCATGAATGGCATGAACTTGTCGGGGAAGCCCGGCATGGTGCAGCCGATGCAGATACCGCCGACGTTGGGGCAGCCGCCGACCCCGTTGATCCACCCGCGTTTGGGCACATTGCACTTGACCACCGGGCCCCAGCAGCCGAGCTTCACGATGCACTTCGGGGAGTCGTACGTCGGTCGCGAAATCACCCTGCTCGTAGTAGCCGGCGCGGTCACAACCCTCGTGCACCGTCTGGCCGAAAAGCCACGTCGGGCGCAGCTGATCGTCGAGCGGGATCATCGGCGCCTGGCCGGTGGCCTGATAGAGCAGGTACGTGATCGTCTCGGACAGGTTGTCGCCCTGCACCGGGCAGCCCGGCACGCAGACGATCGGAAGGCCGGCCTTGCTCTTCCAGTCCCAGCCGAGATAGTCCGGAACCCCCATGGCACCAGTGGGATTGCCTGCCATGGCGTGGATTCCGCCGTACGTGGCGCAGGTGCCGACCGCGAGAATGGCGAGGGCTTTGGGCGCGAGGCGGTCAAGCCACTCGCTCGTCGTCACCGGCTGGCCGGTCAGCGGATTGTTGCCGAACCCTGACCAGTAGCCCTCACCTGCGAGCGCCTCATTCGGTATCGAACCCTCGACGACGAGGACGAAGGGTTCCAGCTCGCCGCGGTCCGCCTTCCAGAACCACTCCAGGAAGTCGTCCGCGCCTCCCGCCGGGCCGCACTCGAAGTCGATGAGCGGCCAGTGAACGGCGACTTTGGGGAGCCCCGGCAAGGCGCCGAGCGCGATCTCTTCGATGCTCGGCTGCGTCGCGCCGGTCAGCGCGACGGAGTCCCCGTCACAGCTCAGCCCGGCATTGATCCACAAGACGTGGACCAGGGTGTCCTCGGCCGCAATCGCCTCGGCGGATGGCATAAGGCGCCTCCCGGTCGGGGTCCGCGTTCTGGGGACCCCACCACGCCGTAGACGGCCGACGTTGCCGGTCTGTGCGACGCAAGGCTTGTCTTAGACCCGCGGGGAAGGGAGTGTCAAGGAAAGTAGGCATACCGCCAGAAAGTTGACAGCAGAAAGCGGCCGCGGGATTACCACCATTCGCACCCGGGTAATTGTCACCGGGCTCGTCCAGGGCGTCGGCTTCCGGCCGTTCGTCTGGCGTGAGGCGGTCTCGCGCGGCCTTTCCGGCTTTGTCGGGAATGACGCTGATGGCGTCGTGCTCGAGGTCGAAGGCGATGATGTCGCCGTATCCGCGCTGGTCACGGCGCTGTCGTCGCCACCGCCGCTGGCTCGCGTCGATGGCGTCTCGTGTACTCCGATGCCTGTCGTCGGGGAGAGCGCATTCGTCATTCGCGAGAGCGATCTGGGCGGAGCCCGGCGCGCTCTGGTGTCACCGGATACGGCGACGTGTGCCGATTGTTTACGCGAGTTGCACGACCCCGGCGACCGTCGCTACTTGCATCCGTTCGTTAACTGCACGTCATGCGGGCCGCGCTTCACCATTGTCGAATCGGTCCCGTACGACCGTTCGCGCACCACCATGGCTGCGTTTCCGATGTGCGCTGCGTGCGCGGCCGAGTACGCCGATCCCTCCGACCGGCGCTTCCACGCCGAGCCCGTCGCGTGCCCGTCGTGCGGGCCACGGCTCTCGCTTGTTGGTTTCGCCGGCGACCCCATCGCGGGGGCCGTCGCCTTGCTGCGCGCCGGGTCGGTCTTGGCGGTCAAGGGGCTCGGTGGGTACCACCTGGCAGTCGACGCGTGCTCTGAGTCGGCTGTTGCTCGGTTGCGCGCCCGCAAGCATCGCGAGGACCGGCCGTTCGCGTTGATGGTCGCGACTGTTGCTCAGGCGACGTGAGCTCTGCGAGATCTCCGGCCTCGAACTCGAACTGCTCACGTCACCGGCGCGGCCGATCGTGATTCTTCCGCGGAGGAATCCCTCGCCCGTCGCCGATTCGGTGGCGCCAGGTAATCCGACCCTCGGGGTGATGCTCGCCTACACGCCCCTGCATCACCTCTTGCTCGAAGCGTTCGGCGGCCCGCTCGTCATGACGTCCGGCAACGTCTCCGACGAGCCCATCGCCTTTCTTGATGACGACGCCTCGCGCCGGCTCGCCTCGATCGCCGACGGGTTCCTGGTTCACGACCGCGCCATCCGCACCCGCGTCGACGACTCCGTGGTGAAGGTCGCCGGCGATCGCGTCATCCCGATCCGCCGCTCGCGGGGCTACGTCCCCTCGCCGATCTCCCTGCCCGTCGAAACCTCCGAGGTCGTGCTCGGGATGGGCGCCGGCCTGAAGAACACGTTCTGCATCGCGCGCGGCCGTCACGCGTTCGTCTCCCACCACATCGGCGACCTCGAGAACTACGAGACGTTCCAGTCCTACGTCGACGGAATTGCTCATTTCATTGACCTTTTGGATGTCGACGCCGACCGTCATCGCCCACGACCTGCATCCCGACTACCCCTCGACCGTCTACGCCGCCGAGCTCGCTGAGCGGTACGGAGCGCGCCTCGTCGGGGTGCAGCACCACCACGCCCACATCGCCTCGTGCCTCGTCGACAACGGCGTCACCGGGCCAGTGATCGGAGTCGCCTTCGACGGCCTGGGCCTCGGGTGCGACCAGCACGCCTGGGGCGGCGAATTCCTCATCGCCGACTTGGACTCCTTTGAACGCGCCGCCCACTTCGCCGAGGTCCCCATGCCCGGCGCCGACGCCGCCGTCCGCTCCCCCTGGCGCATGGCTGTGTCTCACCTGGACGCCGCCTACGCCGGCGCCATCCCACCCGAGCTCGCCGTCGTCCAACGCCACGCCGCCCACTGGGACGCTGTGCTGTCCGTGTCCCGCTCCGACCTTGCGCCCCTGACGTCCTCCGCCGGCCGCCTGTTCGACGCCGTGTCATCTTTGCTGGGAATCCGCGACGAAGTCACCTACGAAGGCCAAGCCGCCATCGAACTCGAATACGCCGCCGACCCCACCGAGCCCGGCTCCTACCCCGTGCCGTTCGTCGACGGCCAACTCCAAGTCAGCGGCCTCGTCCGAGCCCTCGCCGACGACCTCCTCAACGGGGCGCCGGTCCCGACGCTCGCCGCCCGCTTCCACAACTCCCTAGCCGCCGCCGTCCTCACCGTCTGCGAAGTCGCTCCGCGCCGCGCACGGCCTGTCGACGGTCGCCCTCTCCGGAGGCGTCTTCCAGAACTCGCTGCTGCTGACCCGCTGCCTGGACCGCCTCGAACCCGCCGGCTTCACCGTCCTCACCCACCGCCAAGTCCCACCGAACGACGGTGGCATCAGCCTGGGCCAGACGGCCTACCATCCCTAAAGCAACTAGGTGCTTCCCGCTGCGAGAACTGAGGCCCAGTGGAGAACGATGAGCTCGACGATGACTTGCGTCGAAGCGCGATCGAATGGCTCAAAGCGAGAACCAACGACGGCCTTGGCTTCATCTCGAGTCAGGAACTGCTCGACTTCACCTTTCGCGGCCAGCCTTTCCGACTAATGGATCCACAGCGAGGCATCCGCAAGCCCGCGATGCTGTCGGCGGCATTATCGATTCGGACCGTATATCGGGGCGACGGGCGGGAACGTCCGTATGAAGACGGGCTCGGCTCGGACGGATTGCTTCGCTATAAGTGGCGCGGCGACGACGCAGACCATCCCGAAAATCGGGCTTTGCGAGCCGCGGCAGCGCGACAGTTGCCGTTGATCTGGTTTTTTGGGGTTGGCCCAGGCGTCTATCAAGCCATCGCGCCAGTCTGGCTGCTGTGGGAAGAGCCTTCTCAACAACAGTTCGTCATCGACCCCGACGTCGCGCGGGGACTGGTTACGCGCGGCAGCCGTCTCGAGGAGAACCTGCGCCGGTACATCACGCGTGAGACTCGACAACGCCTCCATCAACCAGTTTTCCGTGCGACGGTGCTCCGGGCCTACAAAGTGCGCTGCGCCGTGTGCTCACTGCGACATTCCGAACTGCTTGATGCCGCACACATCGTGCCTGACCGCGACGAGGCCGGGATCGCTTCCGTCCGCAACGGGCTCGCTATGTGCAAGATCCACCACGCCGCTTACGACAATCAGATCCTCGGTGTGCGGCCAGACCTGGTGGTCGAGATCAGGTCAGACCTGCTGGACGAGATAGATGGCCCGATGCTCAAATATGGACTCCAAGGCCGACACGGGCAGCGCCTGATGTCAATACCCGCGGCCCGGGCTGAACGACCGGATCCCAGCCTCCTCGAGGTCAGCTACCTCGGCTTCCTGGCTCACCGCCGCGACTGACCGTCGAGACAGTTACGAGCTGCACTCGGGTCGTGGGGCCACCCAAGCCCGTTTCTGTCGCTACCCATAGGGTCACACCCGTAGGATCGCTGTCTCGGCAGGCAATTTGGCCCCGAAACGCTGTGGGTGCGCCCAAGTCGATGACATTCGAGTTTCGACCACTGCGGCGAGGCTGACTAACCGAGCCAGATCTCTGAGCATCGGGCGACGTCGAAAACCGTAGCGATTCCAGTGGCATTCAAAACTCTCGGACGGCAGCGCAGCCATGAGTCAAGCCGCTTCCGGGTTATCACGTAGACAGTCCCATCGGCCGGTTGTGCCTTCACCGTGAAGCCCTTGTGAGCACCCATGACTGCGATCACGCCGACGACCGGAACATGGAGACCGGTGTTTCGGCTGAGAATACGAGCTGCGCGCGCGGCCTCGTGGCGGCTATTGCGCACGTACGACTGCCTGTACCCGTTGACCAGGAACGTCTCGCCTCCCACCCAGACATTAGCGTCAGGATGATGTTTGGCGTTGATCGTGTAGACGCCCCCTGGGCCGATGGCGACGTGGTCGATATCGCTTCCGTTGACCCCCACTTCGATGGAGTGCAACGTGTGCCAGTCTGCTGGCAGTCGGGCCAGGCGAGCCGCGACGGCTTCCTCGCCTTTACGTCCAATTCGCCAGCTGCGTTCTTCGGTGCGGACGTCAAACAGTCGCGCTAGCCGAGAGCAAATGGGCGCTGCGCTGCGGGCGGCACGCTCCGCTTCTGCCGCTCGCTTACCAGGACGATTCAATGCCAGATCGCCTGCTAGAGACGGGGTAGCTCTAAGGCTGGGCTGCCCCTGCCCCTGCCCCTGCTCCGGCAAAGGCGAACGTTCCCCAAGCGCCACGGGCGGTCGCGGGATCAGCCGCGAAACTGCCGCAGAAAACTCAGCCGCCAATTCTGGATTCTCGAGGTGCATCGATTGCGTGGCCCGATCGACCCAACCGACTTGATTACCGTCTATGGTCTTGAAATACACTCTGTCATGGCCGTACCGCTTCCACGGGTGGGCACGCAATTCCGTCACGCTTCAGATATCGGAGTCGCGCGCGCCGCGATCCATCGGCCATTTGGGCGTTCGGAGGAGGCTCCCAGGCGAGGGTAACCAGCGTGCTCAGCCCGGATTGTCGTGGCTCGGCAATACGCTCACCGCCCCGAACGGCCAGACATCCGGGAGCGTGTGCAGAGTTATGACCGACGAACGACCGAGGCAGTTGTCACTGTTCAGCGACAGCGTCGTGCGCAAGAAGGCGCGCACGTTGCCCATCGAGCTGCCGCAACAGATGGCGCTGGCCGCGGTCACGGAGTTCTTTCACGCCGACAAGCCCTCGAGCGACCAGACAGAGGCGCGGGTACGCGAGCTGCTGGCCGGCCTCACGCCGCGCCAGCTGCGCGAGACGGCGATCGGGGCGGCGTGGATGGCGGCCGTGCACCTGCGCCACATCGACCGTTTCGACCTCGGAGCAGGAGCCGAGATGCTTCAAGAACTCGGACTCATCCTGGCGGAATCCGAGGAGCCGCCATGAGTTCAACCGTCGCCTCCCAGAGCACGTGGTAGAGCGTCGTCTGGATCTCCTGCACGCGATGGACCGACGACGACGGCACGGCGAACAGATGGTCCAACGAAGCGAGCTCCGCCATCGGGCCACCGCCGTAGCCCGACAGCCCCACGGTCACCATCCCCATGCGGGCAGCTTCCTCGATGCCGGCGAGAACATTGGCCGAGCCACCCGACGTCGAGATGCCCAGCGCAATGTCGCCAGGACGGGCAAAAGCCCTGAGCTGACGGGCGAATATGACGTCGAAGCCGACGTCGTTGGACAGCGCCGTGAGGACGGCGACATCGTCGGCGAGGCACAACGCGGGCAGCGGCACCGCGGGCGGCAAGGGGTTCATGAACGCGTGCACGACGGCCGCCGCGTCGGTGCTGCTGCCACCGTTGCCGAACGCGTACAAGGTCCCGCCGGCGGCGAAGGCGGCTGCGAGCTCACCAGCACACTCCGCCAAAGCGTCGCGCTGCGCGGCGCCCACCTCGCGTCGCAGCTCAACGATCTCCGCCACCTTCTGACGCGCCGACTCGGCAGCCGCCTCCAGCACCGACGACGCGGAGGATCCACCGCCATACAGGAACGGGTACAGCTGCTCGACCCCCGACGCCGGCCCAGCCGAAGCCGACTCGGGCGAGTCGAAGAAGACGTGCACGAGCTCCCACAGCAGGTGGTACGCGGTGACGTGCCCCTCCTTGACCACGAAAGGATCGGGCGACGCGATCGTCAGGCAATGGTCGGCCTCGCACTCGCCGCCCGACCCCGCCAGCGCCACGGTCAGCAACCCGGCCTCACGAGCGGCGCGCAGCCCAGCCGCGACGCGCTCAGAGCCCACACCAGCAAACCCGAGAACGATGTCCGACGGCCGCCCGAGCACCCGCACCCCATGCGCGAAATCGCCCGTCAACGCAAGCGCCGGCAAAGACCGCTTCCCCACCGTCACCGGGTGCACGAACTCCACGGCGACGTGCGCGGCGTCCGTAGCCCCAACACCGGAACCGAACACCAGCAGCCGGCCGCCCGCCGAAAACCGCGCCGCCATGTCACGGCACGCCAAGGCAAGCGCCTCCGCCGACTCACCCAGCCCGAGCAAGCGGCGCCACCCGACGCTCGAAGGCCGCCTTCACGCGAGGTAGTAAACGCCCCTTCGCCCGTTACGCGCGCGTTCACTACGCACTCAATACCGCGGAAATGCGCCGACCGGGTGAACCATGGGCTTCGCTCGCGTGCCGATGAAGAGAGCCGAGAGCCGAACCCGAGGAGCAGCCGTGCCCGACGAACGCATCGCTTGCGACCGTTGCGGCTCGGTGGACGTCGAGGTCAGCGAGCGACCCGTACCCGAGCAGCCGACCGGCGCGTGGCCCTATGTCGACCGCGCGGTGCTGAGCTGCCGGCGCTGCCAGCACCACTGGATCCGGGTGGAAGTCGTCCGCCCGCAGGTGAGCGCAGGCCGGCCCCGGGCCTAGCCCGCGAACTAGTGGTGGAAGGCCGACGGGCCCGAGATCGTCGTGTGGTCGGCAGACTGCAGCTCATCCACTGAGTGCTTCAAGTCGTTCAGGAAATCGTCGGACAGATCCTGCGAGAAGCCGTTGCGCACCACCACCCGCAGCACCGCGAGATCCTGCCGGTTCTCCGGAAACGTGTACGCCGGCACCTGCCACCCGCGTTCACGCAGCAGCCGCGAGACGCCGAAGACGTCATAACCCTTCACGTCGGGCTTCGTGGTGAAGGCGAAGACCGGCAGCTGATGCCCGCGGGAGATCAGGTTGAACGGGCCGAGGTCTTCGATCGCCGAGGACAGGTGAGTCGCGACGTTGCGGCTCGCCTGCTGCACCGCCCGGAAGCCGGCGCGTCCGAGCCGGAAGAACGTGTAGTACTGCGCGACCACCTCAGCGCCCGGACGCGAGAAGTTCAGCGCGAAGGTCGGCATGTTGCCGCCGAGGTAGTTCACGTTGAACACCAGCTCCGACGGCAGGTGCTCCTTGTCGCGCCACAGCACCCAGCCGACGCCCGGATAGACCAGCCCGTACTTGTGCCCGGAGGTATTGATCGACGACACCCGCGGCAGCCGGAAATCCCATTCCAGGTGGGGGTCGAGGAACGGCGCGATCATCCCGCCGGACGCGCCGTCGACGTGCACCGGAACGTTCGGCCCGCCGCGCTCGGCCAGCGCATCGAGCGCGTCGCAGATCTCGTCGACCGGCTCGTACGACCCGTCGAACGTCGACCCCAGGATCGCCACGACGCCAATGGAATTCTCATCGACGGCCGCCGCAGCCGTCGCCGCGTCGAGGTGGAAACGGTCACCCTCCATCGGCACGATCCGCGGCTCGACGTCCCAGTAGCGGCAGAACTTCTCCCAGCAGACCTGCACATTCGCACCCATGACCAGGTTGGGCTTGCGCGACGGGTCATTGCCGGTACGCGCCGCCCACCGCCGCTTCAGCGCCATCCCGGCGAGCATGCAGGCCTCGCTCGATCCGGTGGTCGAGCAACCGGTCGCATCCCCCGGCGGGGCGTGCCAGAGGTCGGCGAGGATGGAGACGCAGCGCTGCTCGAGCTCGGCCGTCTTTGGATACTCGTCCTTGTCGATCATGTTCTTGTCGACACACTCGGCCATCAGCTTGTCGGCCTGCGGCTCCATCCAGGTCGTGACGAAGGTCGCCAGATTCAGCCGAGCACTGCCGTCGAGCAGCAGCTCGTCATGCACCAGCTGATACGCGACATCGGCGGGCACCGGATCCTCCGACAGCCGCACCCGCGGCGGGCTGACTTCGGCCGCCAGCGCGGGATTGGCCAGCCCCATGAACGGGTTGGCATCGGAGCCGCGCGAATCTTGAGGTGAACCGGTGTGCAGGGCCATGCGGTGATGATGGACCCCCTACTTACGCGTGCGCCGCCGATACCCCTGCTTGGCATCCCACGACTCGATGACCAGGTGGTCAGGCGGATCTCCGCCCAGATAGGTCACCGCCGCCTCGGTGATGTCGAGCCGGAAGAAGCCGGCCCCGTCGACGTCGTGCTCGGCCCAGTCATCCGGGGTCGGGATCGCCACCAGCACCCCCGAAACCTTGGCCTCACCAGGCCACTCGGTGGACGGCTCCGGCGGCGGCTCCAGCGTCGGGCTGTGGATCGCCACCCGCGGATCACGCCGCACGTCAGCGAGCTTGCGCGACCCGCCCATCATCCCGAGCCGCAGCTCGCCGTCAGCGAATGTGCACTCCGTCGCGCTGATCCGCGGCGAACCATCGGCCCGCAGGCTCGCCAGCGTCTTGTTGGTGCCTGCCTCGAACCGCCCCTTGACCCTGGCCGCGAACTCCGGCGCCGCGGCTTCAATTGATTTCCAACTCGCCATGGAATCGGTGTAACAGGAGGTACCGACAGAACGCGAGGCAGCATGGGCATGGTGGCAGACGGCGCGCTGGAGATCGATCATCTGGTGAAGCGCTACGGCAAGCTGGTGGCGCTCTCGGACATGACGTTCGGCGTCGGACGCGGGGAGCTCTTCGGCTTCGTCGGCAGCAACGGCGCGGGCAAGACCACCACGATGCGGATCGTCATGGGCGTCCTTGCGGCCGATTCCGGCGAGGTCCGCTGGGGCGGGGCGCCGCTGACTCTCCGGCGCCGCCGCCAGATCGGCTACATGCCGGAGGAGCGCGGGCTCTACCCGAAAATGAGGGTGGGTGAGCAGCTCACGTATCTGGCCCGATTACGCGGCATGTCGGCGCCCGCGGCCAGGCGTGCCGCCGAGAGCTGGACCGAGCGGCTCGGAGTCGCGGCCAGACGCGACGACGAGGTCCAGAAGCTCAGCCTGGGCAACCAGCAGCGCGTCCAACTCGCCGCCGCACTCCTGCACGACCCCGAGCTGCTCGTCCTCGACGAACCCTTCTCCGGCCTCGATCCCGTCGCCGTCGACGTGATGAGCGAGGTGCTGCGTGAGCGCTGCGACGCCGGCGTCCCGGTCATCTTCTCCAGCCATCAGCTCGAGCTGGTCGAGCGGATCTGTGATCGCGTCGGCATCGTGCGCGGCGGCCGCATGGTCGCCTGCGGCTCGGTCGACGAGCTCCGCAAGGGCAGTCCTGAATCTCTGGTGATCGACGCACCGGACGCGCCGGACGGCTGGGCACAGGAGCTCGCCGGCGTCACCGTGCTCAGCCACCACGGCACGCGCGTCGCCCTGCGATTGGCTGACGGCGTCGACGATCAGCGCATCCTGCAGGCAGCCCTCGCGACCGGTCCGGTACGCGAATTCGCCCGCCAGCTCCCGACGCTCACCGAGCTCTTTCGCGACGTGGTCCATCAAGGCGAGGCCGACGCGGCATGAGCGCCCCCACCACCGAACCCGGCGCCGACCTCGACGCGCGCCAGGCCGTCTCCCTCGTCGCGACGCGCGAGATCATGACCCGCGGCCGGTCCAAGGTCTTTCGCATCACGACGATCATCCTTCTCGTCGGCATCGTCGCGACGGTCGCGATCACCAAGGCGGCGGGCGGCCACAAGTCCGTCGCCCGCGTCGGCTTTCTCCCGGCGCAGCAAGCGATCGAGGCCCCCTTCCGCTCCGTCGCCCAGGCCGTCGGTCAGGACGTGGACACGTACACCGTCAACACCCAGGCCGACGGTGAGAGCCGGCTGCGTGCCGGCAAGCTCGCCGCCGTCGTGACCGGTTCGACGTCGGGTATCCAGGTCGAGGTCAAGAAGGACCTCAGCGATTCGCTGCGCAACGCGTTCACCGTGCTCGCGCGTTCCACCGCGCTCAACGGGAGGCTGCAGCAGCTCGGTGTCGATCCCACGAAGGTCAACAGCGCGGTAGCCGCGGCGGGGGTCGATGTCCACTCGCTCATCCAGCCGGACCCGCACCGCAGCCAGCGGCTCGCGGTGGGCGTGATCGCCGGGATCCTGGTCTATGTCGCGCTGATGCTCTACGGGCAGATGGTCGCGCAGGGGGTCGTCGAGGAGAAGACCAGCCGCATCGTCGAGCTGCTGTTGACCGCCATACGCCCGTGGCAGCTCTTGCTCGGAAAGGTTCTGGGTATTGGGGTTCTGGGCCTCGGACAGCTGCTGCTCGTCGCGGTGGCGGGGGTGATCACGGGCGTCCAGACGCATGCCCTGACGCTGCCTGGTTCGGTGGCCGCGAGCGCCCTTGCCGGCGCGATCGTCTGGTTCCTACTCGGCTACCTCGCGTATGCGCTGATGTTCGCCGCCGTGGGGGCGCTGGTGTCGCGTCAGGAAGACGTCGGCGGCGCGGTAGCACCCTTGACGGTGTTCATCATCGTGCCGTATGTGCTGGGCATCTCGATCCTGCCGAGCAACCCCGGAAGCCTTTTGCTGGCAGTGCTTTCCTTCATCCCGCTTTTCAGCCCGACGCTCATGCCGATGCGCATCGCTGCCGGGGTGCCGATCTGGGAGACCGCCGTTTCCGTCGCTGTGATGATCGCCTTCATCGCCGCGCTGGTGTGGCTGGCCGGCCGGATCTACGGCAACGCGGTGACGCGCACCGGCGCCCGGGTCAAGCTCGCCGATGCGCTGAAACCCATCTGAGACGCCGCGGATCAGCCAATCGTGGCGGTCGCGTGAGTCGTGGCAACGCCCGCAATCGCCCAGTCCGCCGTCAGCGTTCCGCCTTTCTTCCACGGGTTTCGCGGGTCCTCAGGTTGGGTCACGAGACTCGGCAAGGCAACGGTGACCGAGCCTTTCGCAGGCACGACGACAGCGCTGCGGCACAGGTCTCCGCCGACGGCACCGTCCTGTCCGAAGTTGCCGCCGTAACCCTGGGTCGGCACCAGCGGCATCGTCACGGCGGCGGTCACGGTCGGACACGGTGCCGCGAGCGACACGGCCACGTCCGCGGAGTTGGTCAGCACCACCGACGCAGGAATCGCGCCAGGCCGAACCACCTTGGGCAGGATCAGCCGAGCCCGCAGCGAACTCCAGGCGCGCGGAGCCGGCTCCACCGGTGCGTTGGGATAGTCGACCGAACCCGCAATCAGCCTGCTGGTGCTCACCTTTCGGCACGTCGGCGATGCGCCGCTCAGCGGGATCCGGATGACTGCGGGCAACGCCGGGAGCTCCACAAAGCGCGCAGGCTGTCCGCAGTAGGAACCCGTCCACGCGAACCCGACCCGCACGGTGCCGGCATCCTCAGCCAGATCCGGACGCAGCGACTCCGCCGGGTTGGTCAGGTCGGCGGCACCTGCCGGGATGGGCAGCACCCTGCCGTCGGCGGCGAGCAGCCGGAGGCGGGTCACGTCGACAGTCAGGCTGCAGTGCGTTCCGGCGATGTCGATGACTCCGAGAACGCCGTCGACAGCAGGCCCGAGACGAGCGGAGAGCGTCAGGTCCTGCGGTGTGCATGCCCGCTGCCGCTGGCCAGGGCCCGGACCCGCCGGTGGATCGATCACCGGCGCTGCGGCAGCGAAAGTGCGGTCCGGCGCCGGCTGCGGTGCGAGCCCGGACGGCGAGGACGTCGCGCATCCCGCGACACCAGCAAGCACCAACGCGCCGAGCGCCACCAGTCTCATGCCGGTTCAGACGCACCGGACGCCCGGTTGGTTGCGTTGATCAGTCGCGTCCGGCGTTGGCCATGATCGCCGCGGCCGGCGGCATCACCATGGCGACCACGCTCATGATGACCGCAGCCGTCGTCGAGAAGAACTGCACGATCGTCCACGCCGCGATGATCAGGGTCAGGCACGGCACCATGATGGCGAAGTAGACCCGCCTCCGGTGCCGCACGCTGGCCGGATCCTCGGGCGTCATTCCTTGCTGACCTCACCCGAGGTGCCGAAGTCACTGAAGTCAGAACCGGTGGCCCCGGTGGCCTCCATCGCGTACATCTCGGCGGTCGCCTCGCTCATCATCGTGCTCAGCGAGACCCGCGAGCGCGGCCAGAGATACGACGCCACCT
Organism: uncultured Actinomycetota bacterium; assembly: GCA_963731205.1. Classification (GTDB taxonomy): domain Bacteria; phylum Actinomycetota; class Actinomycetes; order Frankiales; family Frankiaceae; genus DATAZK01. The sequence continues at coordinate 723,332 of CAVSUJ010000002.1, forward strand.
GACGATTGCCCTCACCGGGAACGCACGTCGGGCCGAACCCCAGCGAGTTCAGCGCCTCCACGGCAACGAACGACGGCTCCGCGAGGTCTGAACGATCGCCGAACGTTTCCAGTGAACGCCGCATCGCCGGGGTGTCGGTGGCGCCGGCGATCACGGAGATCACGTCGATCCCGTCCCCCTGCATCTCCTGCCACAGCGCCTCGGCAAAGATGATGTCGAACGCCTTCGTAGCCGCATAGGTCGCGATGTACGCGCTGCCCGCGAGTGCCGCCATGGAAGACATGAACACCATGCCGCCCCGCCCGCGTTCCCGCATCGGCTGACCGAGCAGATGGGCAAGCGTTGCCGGGCCGTGGCAGTTGAGGTCGATGAGCGCATGGGTGTCCGAAAGCGGCCGGTCGAGGAACTTCGCCGCCCCGTGGACCGCGCCCGCGTTGTAGACCAGCAGCCCGATCTCCAGCCCTGCCAAGCCGAGTGACACGATCCCGCCGAGCTCTGATGCGGTGAGGTCGGCGACCACGATCTGCGTCGAGACGCCGTGCTCACGTTCGACATCAGCCGCAACGCTCGCCAGGAGTTCGCCGCGCCGGGCGAGCAGCACCACGTTCAGCCCACGCCGGCCGAGCTCGTGCGCGAACGCCTCACCCAGCCCGTCCGATGCGCCCGCGACGAGCGCCCAGGGCCCGTACTTCGCTGCGAACGAGGCGTCGTCACCGGGCATGGGCGTTATCCAATCCGAGGATCCGCTCGGCCGTACCGGCCAGAACATCCTGCAAAACCTCGGGTTTCAAGCCTGATTCGAGCCAGTGCGCGAGGACCGTGCTGCGGTGATAGCCCAGCGGGTAGGAGTACAGATCGGTCCCGAAGATGACCCGCTCGTGACCGAAGCGTTCCATGAGGCGAAGCGCCGGATCGATGTGATACGCGAGGCTGGAGTCGAACACCAGGTTGGGCGCCAGCTCCGCGACGAGCATCGCGTGGCTCGATTGCTCGTGCGAGGAGAAGGTGTCCAGCACGACCATCGTGAGGTCGGGGAATGCCCGTGCCACCCGGTGAATTCGCCAGAGCGACTCCTCCGGCGATTCGGCGACCGAGTGCAGGAACGGCACCAGCCCGAGCTGGCCCATGAGTTCGATCTGCGCCAGCACGAGCGGGCTGTCGGTCGTCACGCCTTGGAAGCGGGTGTGGAAGCTGACGCCGACCAGACCCAATTCTTCCTTGATACGGCGCAGTTCCTCATCCCCCGCCCGGCCGTAGAGCGGTTCGACGATGCCCAGCGCGGCGGGGAAGCGCGCGGGCATGCTGTCGCGGTAGGACGCGATCCCGTCGTTGATCCGGCGGGTGTCGGCAAGGCCTGCCGGCCGCAGGTAGCTGTGGCCGGGGATGAGCAAGCCGCAGTCGATCCCGTCGCGGTCCATCGTCTCGAGCCTGACCTGCATGTCGTGCCCGAGCCCGGGCGGCGCCGATGCTCCCTCGGCGCCGGGCATGGCCAGCGCCTGCACCGGATCGCCGACATGATGGTGCACGTCGAGAACGCGGAAACCGCCTGCCGTCATTGATGTTTCTCCTACCCGACTACTCGTTGAACTCGGCCAGCACCTTCCGGGCGAAAAGGCGCATGAAGTTCAGCTGGTCCGGCACGAACTGGGCCACGATGATGCCCCGCACCCCCGCTTCGGCGACCTCGTGCAGCCGCTGCGTGCACTGCTCGATCGGACCGGCGATCGTCGACTGGCGCGCGAGAAAGGCTGTCAGTCCGAGCTCGTCGACCAGCGCGGCGTTGTGCGCGGCGGTCTCCGGCGATGCGTGGTGGGAGGAGTCGTAGCGCTGCTTGAGCTCCTGCACCTTCGGGATCAGCTCGTCGGGCAGCCCTTTGCCCTCCACCGTGAACCGGAAGACGTGGTTGGCCGTCCCCGCCAGCACCGAGCGGATCTGATCGATGCCTTCGGCCTCGGTCGGCGCCGGAACGATGTTGGCCATGCACCAGATCTCGAGGTCGTCGAGCGAGCGTCCGGCCGCCTGCGCGCCTTCCGAGATGTGACCGAGGTTTCGCGTCATCGCCTCAGCCGTCAGGCTGTTGGAAAGCACGACGCCCTGGGCGATCCGGCCGGCGAGGCGCAGCGTGCGCGGCCCCTCTGCGGCCATCCAGATCGGCGTGTGCCGGTGATCCCACCGCAGCTCCTGCGCCTGCCCCTGGTAGGTAGCGGGACGCCCGTCGCACATCGCCTGCACGCAGGTGACGTACTCCTCGAGTTCGTCGACGGTGGACGGCCGCACCCCGATGTTGCGCAGCGCCGAATCGCCGGAGCTGATGCCGTAGACGAAGCGGTCACGGGAGATCTGCTGCAGCGCGGTCGAGGCTGACGCGACGACGGCGGGATGGCGGGTCATCGGATTGGAGACGGTGATGGCCAGCCGCGGACGCTTCGTCCGGGTGGCCGCCATCGTCATCGAGACGAACGGATCTGCCCACAGCGATTGGGAATCACCGGTCGTCAGCAGTTCGAAGCCGCAGTCCTCAGCGACGCGCAACCATTCGCCGTACGCGCTGAAATCACGGACGGTCGTGCCGGTGCCGAAACGCAAGCGCGGGGTCATGCCGAAGGCCGCTCGGTCTGGAAGTAGTCCGACTGCACCGCAGGATCGGGCTCGAAGAAGGCCCTGATCGAGGTGACCAGCCCGTCGTCGCGTACTCGCCAGATCTCCAGTGTTTCCACGACCACCGACGTGCCGTGCAGGTTGCCTTCGTTACGCATGACGACCGCCGCCTCCGAGCCGCACGCGATGATCCGGGTCGGGACGAGATGCCATTCGCGGCCCGGGGTCAGCGAGCGTTCCCAGCTCTCGCGTACCGCCTCCCGGCCGTGCTTGGGCGGCGCGCCGACCGGGTCTTCGAAGACGACCTCGTCCGCGAAGAGCGCCGACCACGCCTGCTGATCGCGCGCATTCCAGTACTCGCAGTGCCGCTCGACCGCGCGGCGTGCAAGTGAGGCGTCAGCCATGGGCTTTGCCGGCTTCGAGAACGGCGGCCGACCCGAGCCCCAGCTCGACCGCCAGGTACGCCCAGAACGCGGCATCGGTACGCGGACGATCGAACTTCAGCGACGCGAGCCGAACGACGCCGGCGCCGAGCCAGGTGAAGCCGATGGCCCGCTTGGCGGCGGCGGAGCGATCGGTCAGTGCCCACGCCCCCAGCGCGGCGTACGTGCCCCCGAGGCCCGCCCGCACTTCGGTGCGCCCCCGCGACGTGGCGGGGCTGAGCTCGAGAGCGCCGCCGACATCGTTCGGTGTCAGCACTCCTGCCAGCCCGGACGCGCACATTGCTGCAGCGCTCACCACCGCCCATTGCACGCGCGTCAAGCTACGCCGCTTCGCAGCCGCGCCCGTCGGCAGGTACGGATCAAGACCTCCGAAAAAAGTTTCAGAAAGGTGGCGTGGATCACTATTTGGCGGGGTACTACCGCCGCAGCCCCGGTCCGGAACGGAGGATGTCGGTGGCTTCAGACGCCGTCCAAGGCCCGGTCGCGGCCGGTCTCGAGGTGACGCGCTCGGCTGCCGCCACCCGCATCTTCGTCTCCGGATGCTTCGGCAACGACGCTGTCACCAGGCTCGATGACGTCCTCGCCCAGCTCACGCGTGACGGCACCGCTCCCGTCCTGCTGCGCATCACCTCGACCGAGGTGGAGTTCGGCGCCGGCGATGCGCTACGCGAAGTGCTCTCCCGGCGGCGGCGCATCGGCCGTAGCCATGTCGCGGTGTGGGCCGACGAACCGCTGATCCGGCGCTGGATCCCGCTCGCCCTGTTGCACCGCACCCCTCCCCACGGCGGCGATTGCTGGGACGCCGCCGTACCCGCGCCGACCTGAGCGCCTCGAGCCGACCCCCAGCCCCTGCCCCCGTGCCCACCCCAGAGGCACGGGGGCAGGTCCCCTCGTGGAAAGGTCACCCGAATGACAACGCTTCGATGGGGAATCCTCGGCACCGGTGGGATCGCGAACGCCTTCGCCGCCGACCTGGTCCACACCGATTCCGGCGAGATCGTCGCGGTCGGCTCGCGGAGCCAGGAGGGTGCCGAGCGGTTCGGGGAGCAATACGGGATCGGCCGCCGTCATGCGTCGTACGAGGCGCTCGTTGCCGACCCCGAGGTCGACGCGATCTACGTCGCCACCCCGCACCCGTTCCACCACGAAAACACCCTGCTGGCGCTGGAGGCGGGCAAGCACGTCCTGGTGGAGAAGGCGTTCACGATGAATGCCGCGGAAGCCGTCGAACTGGTCGAGGCGGCCCGGTCTCGTGGCCTGTTTCTGATGGAGGCGATGTGGACGCGCTTCCTGCCTCACGTCGTCGAGATCCGGCGGCTGCTGGCGGAGGGTGCGCTGGGGCGGGTCGTCACGGTGATGGCCGACCATGGGCAATGGTTCGCGTTCGACCCGTCCTCGCGGCTGTTCGCCCCGGAGCTTGGCGGTGGCGCGCTGCTGGATCTGGGCGTCTATCCGGTCTCGTTCGCGTCGATGGTGCTGGGAACGCCGACGCGTATCGAGGCGCTCATCGAACCCGCGCCCACTGGAGTCGACGGCCAGGTCTCGATCCTGCTCGGCCACGACGGGGGCGCTCAGGCGGTGCTGAACTGCACGTCGTCAGCGGCAAGCCCGACCCACGCGAGCATCGTGGGCTCCGACGGGCGCATCGACGTCGACGGCCCGTTCTACGCCAACGTCGGCTTCACCTTCACCCCGCGGCAAGGTGAGCCCACCCGGTTCGAGGCACCCGAACGCGTCCACGGGCTGTGTTACGAGGCCGCCGAGGTCGCCCGGTGCATCGCTGAGGGACTGCTCGAAAGCCCGCACATGCCGTTGGACGAATCGATTGCCATCATGCGGACCATGGACACCGTGCTCGCCAAGGCTTCCTAGGCGGGCCCAGTCGGGGTCAGGGACGGGGCCTCTCGCCGGGAAGGTCAGGCCGGCGGATCTAGAACTGGTTGACCCGTCGAAGTGTGTCGTTAGTCGGCTCGGGGTCGGCCGAATCGTCGCGTAGCTGACAGTGCGACGCTGTCCGGATGGCTGACGTGGTTCCGGCAGAGGGGACGCGATTCTGGCGGGCGGTCGAGGCGATTCACGCGGTCGTCTACTTCGCGCCGGACGCGCGCGACAGCTACGACGCGATCGGCCTGCGCGGGTTCTGGATGGGGTACTTCGCGTCGCGCTCCGCTGCGCTCGGTGCGGCCGCGCCGGAGTTGGTGACCGCGCTGTTCTTCAACTTCTCGCCGGCGATGGTGCGGCGTTCGTTGCCCGACGCCTGGGAACGGTCGTCGCCGCCGGCGGTGCTCGCAGCGCGTGAGGATCTCGCCGTTCGGACGCTGACGCCGTTGCTTCCCGAGGGGTCGTTCGCGGCGGAAGTGGCCGCTCTCGAGGCCATGGTGGGCGGCCTCGATTGGGCCGGACGGCCACTCGCCGCGGCGCAGGCTGGTGTCGGCGGGTCGCCCTCTTTGGTTGCTCGGCTCTGGCGAGCGGTCACGGTGTTACGCGAGTACCGCGGCGACGGGCATGTGGCGGCGTTGGTGGCCGCCGGCCTCGACGGTGCCGAGGCGAACGTCAGCCATGCGGCGACCGGTGCGCTGCCGCCCGAGCAGCAATCGCACCGGGGGTGGACCGATGGGGAATGGAGGGCCGCTGCCGAGCGGCTGCGGGCACGCGGTTGGCTCGACGCCTCCGGGCTGACGCCTTCGGGCAAGGAGGGTCGGGCGGACATCGAGCGGGCGACGGACCTCGCGGCAGCACGGGCTTTCGTCGGGATCCCGGCGCCTGGTGCGTTGGTGGACGGGATCGTGCGGCTCGCGTCTGGACCGGTCGCGCACGGGGTCCCTTATCCGAACGCGATGGGTGTGCTGCATCCTTGAAAAGTCCTGTGGATAAAGGGGTTTCGGGGTTTGGCTGCTGGTAGACTCGCACACATGTTCGAACTGTTGAGTGCCAGTGGGAGAGTCGCGGCGGCGTTGATCGCACCGCCGGGAGCTGACTGTGTGGACGCCCTGTCAGGGGTCGATCCGTTGTCGTTGAGTGCGTCGGCTCAGGTGGATCTGCTGATCGCCTGGGAGCGGCAGAGTTCGTGGCTGTCCTCGCGGGTGCAGTACACGATCGCTGCGGTCGGTGATGCGGCCGAAGCGGCGATGGCAGCGGTGCTCGATTCGCGGGATGACGCCGGTCTGCCGATGCGGGCCGCACACGCCGAGATCGGTATGGCCTTGGGCCTGTCGGACGTGACCGCGTCCAAACGGCTGATGGCTGCCCGCGCGTTGACGGTCGACCTGCCGGCAGTGCAGGCCGCCCTCACCGCCGGCTCGATCACCTTCTGGCATGCGCTGGCGATCGCCGAAGTGACCTTCCCGCTGTCACCAGAAAACGCCCGACGGGTGGCTGACCGGGTGCTGGCCCGGGCGCCGAAGCAGACCGTCAGCGGACTACGCCGCTGTCTGAACCGGGCCGTCCTGGCGGTCGATCCGACGTCGGCAGCCGAACGCGCCCGGCAGGCTCATGCCGACCGCAGCCTGCACTGGGAGCCACTACCCGACGGGATGGCCGAACTGCGACTCATCACCTCCGCAGCCGAGGTCATGGCCGTCTACCAGGCTGCTGATGCGGTCGCACAGCACGCCAAAACCGCAGGCTCTGACACCGGTGAGTTCGTCCCGATCGACGCCCGGCGGGCTGACGCGCTGGTCGCCCTCGTCGCCGGTCAGGTGCAAGCCGGACGACCAGTCGGCGTGAACGTCACCATCGACCTGCCCACCCTGCTCGGCCTGGCAGGACAATCCCGCCGAACTGGCCGGCTACGGCCCCATCGCCGCCCCCCTCGCCCGGGCTCTGGCCGCGGACGGGAAATGGCGGCGGATGATTCTCGACCCCCAGTCGGGCGGGTTGCTCGACCTCGGACGCAGCGCCTACCGGCCCAGTGAGGCGCTCGCCCGCTACATCAAAACCCGCGACCGCACCTGCACTTTCCCGACCTGCCAACGCAACGCCGAACGTTGCGACATCGACCACCGCCAGCCCTACACAACCGGCGGCAGCACCAACCGCGACAACCTCGCGGCACTCTGCAAAGCCCACCACACCCTCAAACACAAAACCGGCTGGACGCTACAGACCAACCCGGCGACCAGTGCCGGCACCATGGATCAGCCCCACCGGCCACCGCTACGACGACCAACCCGAAGACCACCGCAGCCCCATTGCGCAGAGCTCCGTCGCCGAAACCGACCTTGCCGAATGCCCGTTCTGATTCAGTTACCGGTGAGGGTTCCGCTGTAGTCCGCCGCGGGAAGCGCGTGGGCGGTCGTGCGTCGCACCGCGCCACTCACCGCGAGGCTGCCGGGCATTCCTTGGACTGTGTACGACGCCGTCCACACCGACGTCACCGAGAGAGCCCAGCCGTCGCTCGCACTGCGATAGGTGTGGCTGACGTAGTCCGACGCGTCAGGGTCGCTGCTGTCGTACGGACGTCCTGGGGTCGACGTCACCAGCGACGCCCCGTCGCCGAAATCCCACACCCAGCTGACCTTTGCGCTGATGGTGACGGTCGGGAAGGGTGCGACGTCGACGGTGAACGTCGTCTGCGCAGGAGCATCGGCGGAGACGATTTCCGGGAGATTGACGACGGCATTGTCGGCCGGTGCGAGCCGCAGCTTCGGCGCCGGGAGCGGGATTCGCTGGAAGTAGGCGTCGACGGTCGCCTGTAGCTGCGCAGGATCGAAAGGCAGCTCCTGCGCTGACGAGAGGCACTCCGGCGGTCCTTGCAGCGTCCAATCCCCGGGCGGGTTCACGGTCCTCGTCGCGACCCACACCGCCGTCTCGGTACCCTGACAACCCACCGAATTCGAGAGGTTCTGCGCAACCGCGCTATGGCAGACGCCGTCACACACCGGGTGGTAGTCGTACTGGATCAAAGGACCAGTCGCCTGAACCACCGGCCGGTTCACTGGTATCTGAGAAGGGTTGGACCAGATACCCACGCTCGTGATGAGGCCGTTGTCGTACGTGTCGACCGAACCGCCGGATCCACAGAAGCATCTCGCAGCCGAGCCCGCAGCGCTGGCCGGACGCAGGCACAGCCAAACAGTCCGGCCGCGAGGACCACGAACACCATGAAGACACGCCGCACTCTAGCCACCTGCTTGACTCGGATATCTGAGATGACCCAGTGGCCTTGACTGTCTACGCAGGTCAATCGCGTAGTAGCCGTGTTCAGGAGGATCCACCACGGTGGGCTTACCCGGGAACTCGTGGCGGACCGCGGGTACATGGAACTGCGACTGCCGTTCGCGCAAACGCCGGTCCATGGGCTCCGTAGGCCCACTCCGAGCACCGAGAACGTCGACCCCGGCGATGCGCCCGCCTGCGAAGTAGGTGCTGATGATCAGCTTCTCGGACCGGACGCAGATACAGGTTGGCTCCCGGTAGGGCGCAAGCCGCGACACGTCCCCCGTCGCGTAGGCCCGATTCAGCTCAGCGAAGTAGGCGACGACGAAGGCGTGAGCGCCGACCTCGTCGGCCGACGACACGAACGGTGTGGCGGAGGCGGTCGGGGTGGGAGTTGGCGACGGACTCGGGGTCGGCGAAGCACTGACAGCGGCGCGTACCGAGGGGCTCGGCGGGACAGCGGCGGCGCGGGTCGGGGCAGAGGCGCACCCGGCGAGAGCCACGCCGCCGGCCACACCGATTACGGCGAGCAACGACACAGGCCGGGAACACCGTCTCCACATGCCCTGACGGTAACTAGGAGTAACCGCTGCGAACGTTATCCACAGCCACTGATTGCGTCGACTGCGTCACAGGGCGCGTCTACAAATGCCGCATCATGCGCGTATTGCCGAGAGTGTTGGGCTTCACGCGTTCCAGATCAAGGAATTCGGCGACACCTTCGTCGTAGGAGCGCAGGAGTTCGGCATAGATCTCGGGGGTGACGCCCGCGTCCTCGCCGATGGGCTCGAAGCCGGCTTCGGCAAAGAAGTCGACCGCGAAAGTCAGGCAGAACAGGCGCTGCACACCGAGATCCCGGCCGCGGCGAATCACCTCATCCAGCAGCATCCGGCCGATGCCGAGCCGGCGGGCGCTGGGCGAGACGGCGACGGTCCGCACCTCCGCGAGGTCCTCCCACAGCACGTGAATCGCCGCACATCCGACCACCTCGCCCGACTCCGATTCCGCGACCACGAATTCGGTCACGTCCTCGAAAAGGGTCACTGTCGCTTTCGACAGCAGGATGCGGTCGTCGGAGTAATAGTCGACGAAGGAACGGATGGCCCAGACGTCGGAGGTCCGGGCAGGACGGATCGTGACCGGCGGGCTCATCCCTCGATCTTGCCTGCCGCGCGAGATGTTCACCTTCGGTTCACCAGCCAGGGGACGCGGGCGGGTAGGCCACCTGCGTGACTTCACCGGGGGATCGCCTTTCACCAGCACGCCCGACACGACGCCGGCTCCTGCAGGGCGCCGGCCTCGCCGGCCTCGGCATCGCCGGGAGCCGAGTCCTCGACACGCCGGCGATGGCGGCAACCACGTCGCTCCCGGCACCCGCGCATTCCGGTATCGAGCACGTCGTCGTGCTGATGATGGAGAACCGTTCGTTCGACCACTTCCTCGGCTGGCTTCCGGGCGCCAACGGACGCCAGGCGGGCCTCCGCTATCGCGACCTGAACGGCAAGCTCCAGCAGACCCATCACCTCACGACATTCCAGGGCTGCGGCTTCGCCGACCCCGACCATTCCGTCGCCGGCGGCCACCGGCAGTTCGATGGCGGAAAGTGTGACGGGTGGCTGAAAACCCCAGGCGTGACAGACACTTTTCCGATCGGCTACTACACGGCAACTGACCTGCCGTTCATCGCCAACGCTGCCCGCACGTTCACCACTTGCGACCACTACTTCGCGGCGCTGCTCGGCCCTACCTATCCGAACCGCGTGTACATGCACGCTGCGCAGACCGACCGCGAGGACAACACCACCACGATCTCGACGCTGCCCACCATCTGGGACCGCCTCGCCGCAGCCGGCGTCAGCGGCACGTACTACTTCTCCGACGTGCCGTTCACCGCGCTGTGGGGCACCAAGCACCTGGGCATCAGCCAGCCGTACGCCAAGTTCCTGCTGGACTGCAAAGCCGGAACGCTACCGTCGGTCAGTTTCGTCGACCCGCGCTTCGAGGACGAGGATTCCGGCACCAGCGGCGACGATCATCCTCATGGCGACATCCGCGTCGGTGAGCGCTTCCTCGCCGATGTCTACGAAGCCGTCACCAGCAGCCCCGCATGGTCCAAGACAGTCTTCGTCATCAACTTCGACGAGTGGGGCGGCTTCTTCGACCACGTCGTGCCCGGCACCGCGCCCGATGTCAATCCGGCCAACACCCGACGCGGTTTCCGGGTTCCGGCGATGGTCATTTCCCCTTTGGCCCGGCGTCGTTACGTAGCTCATGGGATCTACGACCACACCTCGGTGCTCAAGATGATCGAGTGGCGCTGGGGCCTCAAGCCGCTCACCCCACGCGACGCGGCCGCCCGCAACCTGGCGGAGGTGCTCGACTTCCGTTCCAAGCCCAACCTCTCGGCTCCGCGGTGGAACGTGCCGCGCGTCACCGGCACCCCGTGCCTGCCGGCCACACTGTCGCGGACCGAAGAGTGGGCGCCGCTTCGCAGCATGGCCGCAGCCGCCGGGATGACGGCGTGAGGAAGTTGGCGAGCGCTGTCCTCGTCGCCGGACTCGCAGCCACGGCCGTACCCTCAGCGGCAAGCGCCTCGGCAGCATCAACCACATCCTGGAAGCCCCCGCCCGTCGGTCACGTCTTCGTCATCAACCTCGAGAACGAGGGCTACGCGACGACCTTCGGTGCCGGCTCCCCCGCGCCGTATCTTTCGAAAACCCTGCGGGCAAAGGGGAATCTGCTCACCCAGTACTACGGCACCGGGCACAACAGTCTCGACAACTACCAGGCCCAGATCAGCGGCCAGGGACCCAATCCGCAGACCCAGGCCGACTGCCAGCTGTTCACCAATTTCGTCAAACTGCCGGTCTCCGCGCCCGATGGTCAAGCGGTCGGCCAGGGCTGCGTCTTCCCGAGTTCGGTCAAGACGATCGCCGACCAGCTGACGGCAGTACACAAGACCTGGCGCGGCTACATGGAGGACATGGGCAACACGCCGTCGCGCGAGGCGAAAACCTGCGGGCACCCTGCGATCGGCAGCCAGGACAAGACTCAATCCGCCACCAGCGCCGATCAGTACGCCGCCCGACACAACCCGTTCGTCTACTTCCACTCCCTGCTCGACTCGGGCTCGTGCGCGAAGAACGACGTCCCGCTGACCGCGCTGCGCCAAGACCTCAAGTCCACCGCCACGACGCGTTCGCTGTCCTACATCACGCCGAACCTGTGCGACGACGGCCACGATTCCCCTTGCGCCAACGGCCGACCCGGCGGGCTCGTCTCCGCCGACGCATGGCTGAAGACGTGGGTGCCGCGCATCCTCAACTCCCCAGCGTTCAAGAAGGACGGGCTGCTCGTCGTCACGTTCGACGAGTCCGACGGCCCCAACTCCGACTCGACGGCCTGCTGTGGTGAGACGGCCGTGAACACGCCGCTGGCCGGGATCACCGGACCCGGCGGCGGCCGTGTCGGCGCGGTGCTTGTCTCGCGCTGGATCAAGCCCGGCTCGACGACGTCACGCGCGTACAACCACTACTCGCTGCTCGCCTCGATCGAGGACCTGATGCACCTGCCATTACTGGGATATGCGGACCAGGCGGGCCTGCCGCACTTCGGGCGTGACGTCTACAGCGCGACCTAGGGCGACGCGCCGGGATCACCGACGAAGCTTGACTTCAAGATCATCTTCGTGATAGTTTTTAAATCTCATGTGCTACGACATGAGTGCCCGACCCCCCATCCCTGCCGCGTCCACCGCGAGCCCTGGTCACGATCCGCGTGCCGTCGGAGTCGTCGTCCTTCCCGACATCCGCGGCCGCGCGCCGTTCTACGACGAGCTCTGCGTCAGGCTCGCCGAAGCAGGCCACCCCGCGCTGGCCGTGGACTGGTACGGCCACGACGCCCCGCTCTCCCGCGCGCAGATGCAGGACGACGTGATGTCTGCCGTCCAGAGCCTGCGCGACAGCGGAATCGACAATGTCGTGGCGCTCGGCTTCTGCATGGGCGGCCGGGTCGCATTCCTCATGGCTGCCGGACGTTTCGGGCTCCAGGGTGTCATCGGTTTCTACGGTGCCCCTGGAGCCGTCGGCCCCTACGACAGCGGTCCCACCGGACTCGCCCACGAACTCCGAGCGCCGATCCTGGCGCTCTTCGGCGACGCAGACGAGGGCATCACCCCGCGAGGCCCGAGCCGCGTTCGGCGACGCCCTCAGCGCCGCCGGCGTCCCCCACGAGATCGTCACCTACCCCGGGGCCCCGCACGGCTTCTTCGACGCCCATCAGGACGGTCAGGAGGCGGTCTGCGCCGACGCCTGGCGACGCGTGCTCGCGTTCCTGGACCGGTAGCCGCGGCTCATTGAAAGGCTCGGCGGTAGGACGTGGGCGTGGTGGCAGCACCACGCGCCAGATGCGCCCGCAGGTTCGCCGCCGAGCCCAGCCCCGACCGAGACGCGACCTCGTCGATCGACAGGCTGGTGGCCTCGAGGAGTCGCCGTGCCTCGTGGATGCGCTGCGCGTTCAACCAACGCAACGGGGTCGTCCCGATCTCGGCGGCGAACCTGCGGCGGAAGGTCCGTTCGGAAAGCGCCGCCCGGCGCGCCAGCACGGGCACGGTGAGCGCCTCGGCGAGATGGTTCAGCGCCCAGGCGCATGTATCGGCGAGCCCTGTCTGCGCGCCGGCCGTGATGGGGCGATCGATGAATTGCGCTTGCCCACCGTCGCGATGCGGAGCCACCACCATCCGGCGGGCGATACACGTCGCCGCGTCGGCGCCATGGTCGGCGCGTACGACGTACAAGCACAGATCGATGCCCGCCGCTACGCCCGCACTCGTGAGCACCTGGCCGTCATCGACGTACAGCACGTCGGGACGGACCTCGACCGCCGGGTACTCGCGCGCCAACCGATCGGCATCACGCCAATGCGTGGCGGCCGGCCTGCCGTCCAGCAAGCCGGCATCGGCGAGGGCGAATGCGCCGGTGCAGATCGAGATCATCCGCGCCCCTCGCCGCGCGGCCGCGCGCAGGGCGCCGCCGAGCTCGGACGGGAGCGGAGCGTGCGTGACGAAACCGGGGACGATGACCGTATCGGCCCGCCTCAGCGCCGCCAGCGAAGCCGAGGCGTTCACGGAGAAGCCCGCGGTCGTCGTCGCGACCGCACCGGCGCCGAAGGAGCACACCGTGAACCTGTAACGCTCACGCTCATCGGTGTGGCCGAAGACCTGCGCCGGAATCGCGAGGTCGAACGCGACCACATCAGGCACGGCGACGGCGACCACCCGATGCGGACCCATCGCAGCAGTATGGCCGATATCTGATGATGGTGGGCAGATCTGCCACTTGGCATCCGGAGCCACTCGTCGCAGAATCTCCCCATGCGTATCGAGATCGTGGTCTTCGACGGGTTCGACGAGCTGGACGCCGTCCTGCCGTTCGAGGTGTTCCGCAACGCCGCCAAGGCATCGGACTGGGATGTCGCGCTGGTCGGCGTCGACGGGCCGGGCGAGGTGCTCGCGTCGCACGGGATGCGGCTGCAGGTGGATGCCGGACTCGGCCGGCCGGACGCGGTCGTGATTCCGGGCGGAGGCTGGGGCGACGGGGCCCCGACGGGCACGAAGCAGCAGGTGGACGACGGCCACCTCCCGAAGCGGCTGCGTGAGCTCGCACCGGGCTGCGCATGGGTCAGCTCCGTGTGCACCGGCGCGATGGTGCTCGCCGCCGCGGGCCTGACGAAGGGCCGCCCGGCCACCACTCACCACGTGGCGTTGGACGACCTGCGCGAGAGCGGCGCCGAACTGATCGACGCCCGCGTCGTCGATGACGGCAACCTCATCACCTGCGGCGGCGTCACCTCGGGGCTGGACATGGCGCTCTGGATGGTCGAGCGCGAGCTCGGTGTCGACCTGGCTACGAAGGTCGCCCGCGCGATGGAAGCCCAACGCTCGCCGCACATCTGGCAGCGCCCGCTCACTCCGGCGGATGCTCCCCGAACGCGATGACCGACAGGAAGCGGATCGGCAGCGTCACCAGCTGAGCCGGTCCGTGCGGGCCTTCCCCGTCGAGCTGCAGCGCATCGCCGGGCCGCAGCGTGTAGCGGGCATCGCCGTGGCCGTACACCATCTCGCCTTCCAGCATGTAGAGCAGCTCGGTGCCGGCGTGCTGGAAGAGCGGGAAGACCTCGCTCGATTCGGTCAGCGTGACGAGCACTGCCTCGAGCCGCTTGTGGGCGCCGCGAAGCGCGCCCAGCAGCGAGTAGTGATGTCCTACGCGAGTGCCGCGCCGGACGATCTCGGCGCCATGACCGGCCGGGATGAAGACGGCCTCGCGGGCATCATCGAGCCCGCGAAAGAGCGCGGTGACGGGCACATCGAGACCGACCGCGAGCCGGCTGAGAGTGGTGAGGCTGCAGGAGGTCTGGGCATTCTCGATCTTCGAAAGCATCGCCTTGGAGATCCCGACGCGATCGGCCATGTCGGCGACGGTGACTCCTGCCCCCTGCCGGTACTCGCGAGCTCGGGCGGCGATGACGCGCTCGAGCTCCCGGGAGGTGCCCATCAGCGCATCTGTCCGGCGCCGGCATACGGGTGAGCGCTCGCGAGCAACCGCCCTTCGGCGAACCGCTCCAGCGCGAAATCGGCCTCGGGCACCAGCGGATCGCGGCTCCCGCCGGCGACGACCAGATCCGCCATCAGCTCGCCCACGGCGGGTGAGATCTTGAAGCCGTGGCCACTGAACCCGGCACACACGAAGAGCCCGGGGATCGCGGTCGCCGACATCACCGGGTTGTAGTCCGGCGTCACGTCGTAGCAGCCGGCGTACGAGCCGGCCAGCCGCACATCACCGAACCCGGGAAACCGGTGCGCCACCTTCGCCAGCGCCGACTCCACGAAGGCGTCGGACGCGCGGTTCGGGTAGTCGTCCGGATCGGCCCACTCGGGATCGCTGTGGTCGCTGTTGCCGACGAGCAGCTGGCCGGAACGCTCCGGTCGCACGTACTGCAGATCCGCCAGATCGGAGAAGACCGGGAGGTCGCGTACCTGATCATGCGCCGGCCCGTCCGGCCCCGCCTCGAGCAGCAGGATGGCTTCGCGCTGGGCTCGCACCGGCAGGTCGATCCCCAATGGTTGCAGGAGATCTCGCGACCAGACGCCTGCTGCGACCACCACCGCACCTGACGTGAGCCGCTCGCCGGAGTCGAGCTCGACCCCGCCGCCGGCGCACAACGTCGACACCGGCGCACCCTGACGGATACGGGCCCCACCGCGACGCGCCGCTGCAGCAAAGGCCAGTGCGGTGCGCGCACCGTCGCCGTAGCCGCCCCGCGGTTCGTACGCGAACCCCGCCAGGTCCGACAGGTCGGCATGCGGCCAGAGCGCCGCGACCTCGGAGGCGGCCACCATCCGGGTGTCGATCCCCAGCGACCGGTGCATCGCGACGTTCGCCTCGAGCGAGGCAAGGTTGCCTTCGCCCACACCCACGACGTAGCCGACCTGCTCGAAGCCGACCTCGGTGCCGAGCACGTCAGCCGAATTCTCGAACAGTTGCAGGCCTTTCCACGCCATCGCGGCCAGCGACGGCACTCCGTAGTGGCAGCGGACGATGCCGCTCGACTTGCCTGTCCCACCCGACGCAAGCGTCGCGCGCTCGAGGACGAGCACGTCGCGGACCCCCGCCCGGGTCAGCGCGTACGCGGTCGAAAGCCCTTCGATTCCGCCGCCGACGATGACGACGTCAGCCGTCTCAGGCACCCGGGATCCAGGTGGTTCCGGCGAGCGGCACCCGGGCCATGGCGGCCGATTCGACCGTCAGGGCAACGAGATCCTCCGGCTCGAGATGGTGGACGTCGGACTTGCCGCAGGCACGCGCCAGCATCGTCGTCTCCATCGCGAGGGCACGTAGATAGTTGGCCACCCACTCTGCCCCGAGGTGCGGATCGAGCCGAGTCGACAGGGCCTCGTCCTGGGTCGTGATACCCACCGGACAGCCGCCGGTGTGGCACGCGGTGCACGATCCGGGCGCGGTCCCGAGCGCCAGGTATTCGGGCCGTGCATCATGACGTTCACCCGACGGATCGGCCCAGGAATCGTCGTTGCAGCCGAGGGCGATCAACGCGCCGACCCCGATGGACACCGCGTCAGCACCGAGCGCGAGCGCCTTGGCCACATCGGCTCCGCTGCGAATACCCCCGGAAACAATGAGCTTCACGTCGTCATGCACCGCGAGGTCATCGAGCGCATCCGCTGCCATCCGGACGGCAGCAAGGGTCGGGATGCCGGTGTGTTCGATGAAGATGTCCTGCGTCGCTGCGGTGCCGCCCTGCATCCCGTCGACCACCACCACATCGGCGCCGGCCGCCACCGCCAGCCGGACATCGTGATCGACCCGGGTGGCCCCGATCTTCACGTAAACAGGGATACGCCAGTCGGTCGCCTCGCGAAGTTCCTCGATCTTGATGCGCAGATCGTCCGGGCCGGTCCAGTCCGGGTGACGGCTCGCCGAACGCTGATCGATACCTTCCGGAAGCGTCCGCATCTCGGCGACGCGCGGCCCGACCTTCTGCCCCAGGAGGAGGCCGCCGCCGCCGGGTTTGGCGCCCTGCCCCAGCACCACCTCGACGGCGTCAGCCGACCGCAGCGCATCAGGGTCGAACCCGTAGCGCGACGGGAGGCACTGGTACACCAGGGTTTTCGAGCTCATCCGTTCCTCGGGAGTCATCCCGCCGTCACCTGTCGTCGTCGATGTCCCCACCTCCGAAGCAGCCCGGCCGAGCGCCTCCTTCGCGTTCGCCGACAGCGACCCGAACGACATCCCGGCGATCGTGATCGGGATGTCCAGCACCACCGGCTGCGCCGCGTTTCGGGCACCCAGCACCGTGCGCGTCTCGCACTTCTCGCGATATCCCTCCAGCGGATACCGCGACGCACTTGCCGTCAGCAGCAGGAGATCGTCGAAGGTCGGTAGGGCCCGGCGCGCCCCCCAGCCCCGGATCGCATACCGCCCCACCCGCGCGCGCTCGCGGATCTCAGCGATGACCTCCGGTGGAAACGTGGCGCTCATCAGTAGCTTCCCGCGTGTTGGGTGTCGAAGTGATAGAGCCGGCGGGCCGAGCCGATCCGGGTCACGTTCTCCGGGTCGATGTGCGCGAAGCCGGCTTCCACGCACAGCGCGGACACCCGAGCGACGTCAGCCGCACTGAGCTCCTCGATCTGCGCGTCGGTCCCGAGCTCGCCCACCCGACCGGCCACGTAAATGACTGCCTCGTAAAGGGAATCGCCCAGCCCGGCCGAGGCGTCGCCGCCGATGAGGATGGTGCCGGCCTGAGCCAGAAATCCGCAGTACCGGCCCTACATCACCGGCGACGGCGAGCGTGCCGCCCTTGAGGGAGATCCCCGCGCGCAGCGAGGCATCGCCATGCACGGTCACCACGCCGCCATGGGCCGTGGCCGCCGCGCTCTGGCTGGCGTTGCCGTGCACGACGACCGATCCCGACATGAGGTTCTCGCCGACGCCCCAACCCGCCGCGCCGCGCACGACGATCCGCGCTCGCTTGCCGAGGCCGCCGACGTAGTACCCGGCCGGACCGTCGATTTCCACCGCGATGTCGGCGTCGAGCCCGACGGCCAGGTTGTGCTGCCCGCGCGCCGAGAGCAGCCGCACCGACGCACCATCGGGGAGCCGCTTCAGGGCCGCATTGACCTCGCGGACGCTGAGCTCGGCCAGATCGAATTCCAGCAGCCGGGCGCTCACCGTACTCACGTGGACCACAGGTAGACCTCTTCCGGCGCCGGCTCGAAGACCCTCGCGCCGGCGATGTCCGGAAGCCCGACAAGTGCGCGGTACTCCGACGCCATCGCGACCCAGCCGCTGGTCTCGGCGATCAGCGCCGGCTTGCAGGCGATGGGATCGCGGACCACCGCCATCGCGTCGGCAGTCGTGACGAGCAACGTGTAAAAACCGTCGAACCGCTCGGTCAGTCGCCTGAGCGCCTTGTCCAGATCGTCGCCGGAATGCAGCTGAGCGGCGATGAACCGGGCGGCGACCTCCGAGTCGTTGTCGGTGTGGAACGTGATGCCGTCAGCGAGCAGCTCCCGCCGGATCGTGGCGTAGTTGGAGAAAGAACCGTTGTGCACCAAGCAGAAATCCTGCGGTGCCGTGAACGGATGGCCATGGGCGACGGTGACCGCGGACTCCGTCGCCATCCGGGTATGCGCCAGCGCCTGCCATCCCGTCGCCCAAGCAAGCCCGGTGTCCGCCGCCAGCTGCGCGGCTCCTCCGACCCCCTTCACCACCGTCAACGACTCGCCGAGCCGCTCGATCGTCAGGTCGGTACGGCCCGAATCCGCTGGAACGAAAGGGGGATCGGCATACACCCCGAAGCCGGCGGAGTCAGGACCGCGCTCGGCGACGTGGCACAGCATGTCGGTGAGCAACTCGCCCAGTCGCGGCTGCAGCGCCGGATCCCGCAGTTGCAACCCGGCAATGCCGCACATGTGGAGACTCCTTCGCAGAGGACGGGGTTAGAACGCCGTGAGATAACGCTCGATCTCCCAGGCGGAGACGTGCGAATGCCACTCCATGAACTCCTCGCGCTTCGCCCTGCCGTAGTACGCCGCGACCCCCGGCCCGGCCGCATCCAGCGCGCCGGACACCACCGGATCGGCGTCCAGCGCATCGATCGCGTGCAGCAGCGTCGGGGGCAGCTCGGGCGCGCCCTCACGCAGACCAGGAGCACCCGGATCCAGCTCCCGGTCGAGCCCGTCGAGGCCGGCCGCGAGCACAGCCGCCATCGCCAGGTACGGATTCGCCGATCCGTCTCCGCTGCGCAGCTCCACCCGATGCTGATCGGGCACCCGGATCAGATGGGTGCGGTCATTGCCGCCGTACGTCGCCTGCCGGGGTGACCACGTCGCTCCGGAGGCCGTCGTGCGGGCACCGCTGCGCTTGTAGGAGTTCACCGTCGGCGCGAGCACCGCCGACAGGCTCGGCGCGTGCTCCAGCAGCCCGCCCACGAAGTGACACGCCAGCGGCGAGAGACCCAGCCCGCCGGGACCCGGCCCCGGGAAACGCGGACCACTCGCGTCCCACAGCGAGACGTGCAGGTGCAGCCCGCTGCCGGTGCGCGTGCCGAACGGCTTGGGCATGAAGGTCGCGACCATGTCGCGCTGCTCGGCCAGCATGGAGATGAGGTAGCGGCCGGTGATGACGCGATCAGCCGTCGTCATCGCGTCGGCGAATTCGAAGTTCTGCTCGAACTGACCGTTCCCGTCCTCGTGATCGTTGGCGTAATTGCCCCAGCCGAGACTGTTCATCGCCTCGGAGGTCGCGGCCAGGTGCTCATACATCCGGGTGACGCCGCGGGCGTCGTAGCAGGGTTGAGCCGCGACGTCGGCAGCGTCGGCCGGCTTGATCGTGCCGTCGGGGGCGCGCTGCACCAGGAAGTACTCGAGCTCCGCGCCGACCTTGAACGACAGTCCGCGCTCGGCCGCGCGGGCCAGCATCGCGGCCAGGATCACCCGCGGCGCGTAGGCCCAGCGCGCTCCCTCGACGTGAAGGTCGCAGTGCACGAGCGCCAGACCGGGCCGCACCGAGGGCAACGGAGTGAAGGAGGCCAGATCGGGGATCGCCATGACATCCGGATCGCACGGTTGCTGCCCGAGCAGGCCGGCCGCGTAGCCGGCGAAGCCGACCCCATCGGCCTGGAACTCATCAGCCGCTTCCACTGGGACGAGCTTCGCGCACGGCTTGCCGGCCAGGTCGACGAACATCGCCAGGATGAAGCGCACGCCGTGAGCCGTCGCAAGCTCCCGCAGGCTGCCTGTGCTCATCCGGCTCCCGACTCCGCTGCCCCTCGGAGGCGCGTCTACTCGTGGTGTTCTGCGGCTTCTCTCAGTAGACCGACCTGTCGTTACAAGTCGACGCCAGGCGTGTGACGAGCCCGTCACGACGCCCGCCTTTCGCTATCGCGCGCGGCGGCCTACCGTGATGCAGGTCACGGCGACATCGGCAGTGAGGAACGGGATGGCGGGCTCGGCCGCTCGAACAGTCGCTGCCGCACGCGATCTTTTCCTCTCCACGGGCCGGGTTCCGGGTGCGATCCGCCCTGAGGTCGCCCAATCGTGGCGCCGTTCAGCGGCGTTCGGGGTGGTCGATCGCTCGATGGCCCCCGTCGAGATGACCGACGACGCGTTGCGCAGCTACCGCGAGAGCCATCCGCTGGCGCTGGCCATGCCCGTCATCCGCAAGCTGCTCGTCGCCCATGCGCTCGAGGACGAGCTGCTGGTCGCGGTCGGGGATGCCAATGGCCGGCTGCTCTGGGTCGAAGGGCAGGCCAAGCTGCGCCGGGCAGCCGAGCGGATGCATTTCGTCGAGGGCGCGCAATGGGACGAGGCACATGCCGGGACGAACGCCCCCGGCGTGGCACTCGCGACGAGCAAGGCTTCGCGCATCTCCGCCGCCGAACATTTCCAGCAGGCCGTGCAGCCCTGGAGCTGCTCGGCGGTCCCGGTTTACAGCCCGACGGGTGAGGCGCTCGGCGTCATCGATGTGACCGGTGACGACCGCGCCGCGCAACCGACCATGCTGGCGCTCGTGCAGGCGACCGCGGCGGCTGTCGAGGCGGAACTTCGGCTGCGCTTCGCCGCCGGCGCACTGCCGGGCCTGCCGACCCTGCCTACTGTCGGCGCTGCGGGCATCCTCCAACTCGACGTCCTCGGCCGCGACGAGGCCCGCCTGACCCTGGGCAGCGCCGCGATCGCCGCCAGCCCCCGCCACGGCGAGCTGCTGCTGATCCTCGCCGCCGAGCCGCAGGGCCTTTCCGCCGAGGAGGTCGCGGTGCGCCTCGACGAGCGCCCGCTCGACCCCGTCACCGTGCGCGCCGAGCTGTCGAGGCTGCGGCGCATCGTCGGGCTCGAGCGGATCCAGTCACGCCCCTACCGGCTCGCCGGGAAGATCACCACCGATGCCGGCCGCGTGCGCCGGCTGCTCGACAAGGGCGCCCACCGCGCCGCACTGCACGCCTACACCGGGCCGATCCTCCCGCGCTCGCAGGCACCCGCGGTCGTGCGGATGCGACGCGAGTTGCACGCCGAGGTCCGCGACGCCCTGCTGCGCCACCCGGATCCGGAGCTGCTGGCCGGCTGGACCAGTGCGCCCGCCGGGCGCGACGACCTGGACGCCTGGCGCGTGCTGCACGCCTGCCTGCCGCAGGGCTCCGGACGGGGGCAGCGCGCCAAGGTGCACGCCCACCTGCTGGAGCGTGAGCTGCGCAGCTGACCTGGGTTGCAACGGCTTTGCAACGGTCAGCGCCCTACGGTCGGGCCACTCGTCAAAGTGCCTGCCGTCTGCAAGGGAGCAGCCCGTGCCAGTCTTCGCCCGTCCTGGTCAGCCAGGATCCGCCGTCACCTACGCCAGCCGCTACGACAACATCATCGGCGGCGAGTACGTCAAGCCCGTGAAGGGCCAGTACTTCGAGAATCCCTCGCCCGTCACCGGTCAGGTGTTCTGTGAGGTCGCGCGTTCGACGGCCGAGGACATCGAGCTCGCGCTCGACGCGGCGCACAAGGCAGCTCCGGCCTGGGGCAAGACGAGCACCGCCGACCGCGCCGTGGTCCTGAACAAGATCGCCGACCGCATGGAGGAGAACCTCGAACTCCTCGCCGTCGCCGAGACGTGGGACAACGGCAAGCCCGTCCGCGAGACGCTGGCCGCCGACATCCCGCTCGCCATCGACCACTTCCGCTACTTCGCCGGCGCCATCCGCGCTCAGGAGGGGTCGCTGTCGGAGATCGACGAGGACACGGTCGCCTACCACTACCACGAGCCTCTCGGCGTCGTCGGTCAGATCATCCCCTGGAACTTCCCGATCCTGATGGCGGTCTGGAAGATCGCCCCGGCCCTCGCCGCCGGCAACGCGATCGTCCTGAAGCCCGCCGAGCAGACGCCGGCCTCGATCTGCATCTGGTACGACCTGGTGAAGGACCTGCTGCCGCCGGGCGTGCTGAACATCGTCCAGGGCTTCGGCGCCGAGGCGGGCAAGCCGCTGGCCAGCTCCGCGCGCATCGCCAAGATCGCCTTCACCGGTGAGACCACGACCGGCCGGCTGATCATGCAGTACGCGAGCCAGAACCTCATCCCGGTCACGCTGGAGCTCGGCGGCAAGAGCCCCAACATCTTCTTCAAAGACATCATGGCCGAGAACGACGACTTCCAGGACAAGTGCCTGGAGGGCTTCACGATGTTCGCGCTGAACCAGGGCGAGGTGTGCACCTGTCCGAGCCGCTCGCTGATCGACCGCTCGATCTACGACGACTTCCTGTCCATGGCGGTCATCCGCACCAAGGCTGTAAAGCAGGGCAACCCGCTCGACACCGACACCATGATCGGCGCCCAGGCCAGCAACGACCAGCTCGAAAAGATCCTGTCCTACTTCGACATCGGCCGAAAGGAAGGCGCCAAGGTCGTCACCGGCGGCGAGCGCGCCGACCTCGGCGGCGACCTGTCAGGCGGCTATTACGTCCACCCGACGATCTTCGAAGGCCAGAACAACATGCGGGTGTTCCAGGAGGAGATCTTCGGGCCGGTCGTCGCCGTCACCAGCTTCGACGGCTACGACGACGGCATCGCCAAGGCCAACGACACCCTTTACGGCCTCGGCGCCGGCGTCTGGAGCCGTGACGGCAGCACCGCCTACCGCGCCGGCCGCGACATCAAGGCCGGCCGCGTCTGGACGAACTGCTACCACCTCTATCCCGCGCACGCCGCGTTCGGTGGGTACAAGCAGTCCGGAGTCGGACGCGAAAACCACAAGATGATGCTCGATCACTACCAGCAGACCAAGAACCTGCTGGTGAGCTACTCGCCGAAGCCCATGGGCTTCTTCTAGAGTCGAGCCAACCGAAGGAGGAGCAGTGGGCGAAGCTGTGACGCGGGTCGACGCCACTCCGGCAGCCGTCGAGCTGCTGGCGTCGCTGACCGAACGGCACGGCCCGCTGCTCCTCCACCAGTCCGGCGGCTGCTGCGATGGCTCGGCCCCCATGTGTTACGGCCGTGACGAGTTCATGATCGGCGATCGCGATGTGTTCCTCGGCCTGATCGGACCGCCGCAGTCACCGGTGCCGGTATACATCGGCGGCCAGCAATTCGAGTACTGGTCTCACACGCACCTGACGATCGACGTGGTCCCCGGCCGCGGCGCGGGCTTCAGCCTCGAGGCGCCGGAGGGCTTCCGGTTCCTCACCCGCTCCCGGCTGTTCAGCGACGCGGAGGCCGAGGCACTCGATGCGGCCGGCCCGGTCCCGCGCGGAGAGTGGCAAGCGGCTTGAAGCTGGCACTACTCCTGCGCGGTATCAATGTCGGCGGCAACAACAAGATCGCGATGAGCGACCTCAAGGCCCTGCTTGCCGATCTCGGTTACGAGGACATCAAGACGATCCTGAACAGTGGCAACGCCGTCGTCTCCACCTCCGACTCCCCGGAGAAGGTCGAGGCCGCCGTCTCCAAGGCGATCGCCTCAACTCTCGACCTGAAGATCGAAGTCATGGCGCGCACCCACAAGGAACTGGCCGCCGTCGTCAAGGCCGACCCGCTCGGCAAGGTCGCCACCAATCCCTCGCATTACGCGGTCGCCTTCCTGCGCTCAGCCCCGCCGAAGAACGCGCTCGCCGCCGTCGATGCCGAGGCCTACGCCCCGGAGTGCTGGAAGCTCCTCGGCCGCGAGCTCTTCATCTGGTACGCGAACGGTCAGGCCAAGACCAAGCTCGTCGGCACCTTCTGGGAGAAGAACCTCAAGATGGCCGCGACCGCACGCAACTGGAACACCGTCCTCAAGCTCCGCGACCTCACCGCGCCGTAGCCCGACGTGTCGCCCGGGCGGCACACGCGATGCGTTGTGTCGCCGGTGCAGCCCCATTTTTTGCGAGTACACGCGATTCGCTGTAGATCCAGGATCGTTACAGCGCTTTGCGTGTATCCCCGAATTTATGCTCGGCTCCCCGCCAACAACGGATTGCGCGTGCGAGCGGCTACAAATACCTCAGCAGGAAGTCCCGCATGACTGCCGACGCCTGTTCGAGCGCGGCGCCGGAGTACGGAACGAAGTGGTCGCCCTCGATGCGCTCCAGCTGCTTGGGCTCCCCGGCGATGTCGTACGCGGTCAGCGCCATCTCAGCGGGCGCGACGCGATCGCCATCAGCGACGACCATCAGCAACGGCCGGGGCGCGATGAACGGCACCGCGACGGCGGGCACGAAGTCGTGACGCACCACCCATCCCGCGCAAGGTGAACGTGTTCTCCCACGCTGAGCCCGACCCGCCGACCGTCTCGAACCACTCCGTCGATTCCGGTTGCGGCAGGAACGCCCGGCTACCGGCACTGATATCTCCGCCAGCAGCGCCTGTCGGGATGATCACCGGCATCGGACCGATCGGCGCGTCGGTGCTGTCGGCAGGACCGGAACCGCCCTCGTCCTCCAGCGCCGCACGCATGGCCGCGAACCGCTCCTCGAGCGGCGCCGCCGGATCGTCGAGGTGCCGGCGAACGGCACGTTGGCGATGACGACCTTGACGCGCGGATCGACCGCGCCGACGACCAGCACCTCGCCGCCGCTGAAGCTCGAGCCCCAGATCCCCAGCCGCTGCGGGTCGATCCCGGGCTGCTGGGCGAGCCAGCTGAGCGCGTAGCGGTAGTCGCGTGACTGGGCCCAGGGGTTGATCTCCTGGCGCGGTTCGCCCTCGCTGTCGCCCAGGCAGCGATGGTCGTAGACGAGCACCGCGATGCCCGCCGTGCTGAAAACCTCAGCAAACGCAGCCAATCCCATGTGACGCGTCGCCGAGAACCCGTGAGCCATCACCAGCGCCGGGGCCGGCCCATCCGCGCCTTCCGGCTGATACAGCCAGCCCCGCAGGGTGACGCCGCCAAAGCCGGGGAACTCCACATCGGTGCGCATCCCTGCAGCATCCCCCACCGGGTCAGACCTAGCGCGCGTGCAGGTGATCCCAGGCCGCCAGTGCCGCACCGCGGGCACCGGCCATGTCGAGATCAGGAACTTCGGCGAAGCTCGCCACCCGCAGCTGCTCCTCGCGCAGGTTGGTGTGCTGGGTGGTCAGGTCGACGAACCACTTGCGCAGCTCCGGCGTCGTCTCCACCACACCGCCACCGATGAAGTACGCGTCGGGATCGGTCACGTTGGACACGATGGTGAACAGCCGACCGATCGCCATGGCCTGCTGGGCGAAGATGGCGCGCCCGAGGGCGTCGCCCTTCTCTGCGTGACCGCGTACGAGCTTGGCTGCGGCCGTGGGCTCGAGGCCGGCGAGCGGGTGATCGGGATAGCGGGTCAGCCAGTACGGCAGCAGGTTGCGCTCGATCGCCGAGAGCGAGGCGATGCTCTCGGCATCTCCCACGTTGCCGCAATTGCAGGCGGGCAGCGGCTGCCCGGGGTCGAGAATGCCCTCCATCGGGATGCTCACGTGACCGAGCTCGCCGGCCATTCCGGCGGCGCCGCGCACGACGTGACCGGACTCGACGAGACCGCCGCCGAGCCCCGTACCGACGACTACCGAGACCGAGGACCGGTGCGCGGCATCGCCGCCGAAGTGGACGTGATGGGCGTAGAGCGCCGCGGCGTTGCCGTCATTGCTGTAGACGACGGGCAGCCCGAGCCGCGCTTCCAGCGCGCCGCGAATGTCGAACCCGCGCCAGGCCGGCATCGAGAAGTTCGTCGAGCCCTTGGAGGAGATGACCCCGTCGGCGCTCGCGGGCCCCGGCGTATCGAGCCCCACGCCTCTCACGGACGACAACGGGACGCCCGTGAGCGCCAGGACGCTGGTGAATGCTTCCGCCAGCGCCTCGACAGCGACACCCGGACCTTTCAGCACCAGGCTCGGCATTTCCACCAGCTCATCGACCAGGAATCGGCCGCTCGCATCGAGCACGGTGGGCTTGTTGGCATTGCCGCCGTTGTCGAGCCCGACCACAACGTCCATGCGGCCAGGATGCACCTTTCCGCGGGGCGAGGCTCAGACCGGCTCGGGTATGCGGTCCCCCGCGTCCTGATCACGCTTGGCCGCCGCCGCCTGCGGACGCACCCGCGGCAGCATCAGTGCCGGGAAGATGCAGAGCACCGAAAGCCCGGCGGCCCACCAGAACGAATGCCCGAATGCGGTGGCCACCGCGCCGCGAGCCGCCTCGGGGATCCCCGCCGTTCCGCCCAGCAGACCGCCCGCGTGACCGCCGCCGCCGACAGAGGAGACGATCTGGCGCTGCAGGATGACGGCCAGCACCGCCGTACCGAGTGAGGCACCGACCTGGCGCACGATGTTGATGGTGGTGGTCGCGCGCGGCACCTGGGACTGCTCCAGCGTCTGATAGCCCGCGCTCATCGACGGCATCATCGACATGCCCAGCCCAAGACCCCGGATGAACAGCGAGCCGGCGAGCAGCAGCTCCGAGGTCCCCGGCGTCACCTGCGTATAGGCGATGGTGCCGATCACCACGACGACGATGCCGAACGGGACGATGCGGTAAGCGCCTACCCGGTCGGTGATACGTCCCGAGATCGGCATCGCGAGCATGGCGCCGATGCCCTGCGGAGCCATCAGCAATCCGGCCGACAGCGCGCTCTGCCCGCGCACCACCTGGTAGTACAGCGGCAGCAGGAACATGGCGCCGAAGACGGTGCCGCTCAGCAGGAATCCGGTGAGGCTCGCAGACGTGAAGCCGCGATTCTTGAACAACCGCAGGTCGATCAGCGGCGCCTTGGCGCGCAAGGCGTGCCAGATGAAGGCGGCGAGCAACGCGAAGCCGGCGACTATCCCGACGATCACGGACGTACCGCCGAAGCCGCCGCTGCTGCCGGCCTCCGACAGCCCGTAGACGATCAGCGCCAGCGCGGGAGAGAGCAACGAGAGTCCGAGGATGTCGAGCTTGCCCGCGGTGCCGGTGGCGTCGGACTTCAGGGTGCGGGCGCTCAGCAGCAGGGCGAGCAGCCCGATCGGCACGTTGACGTAGAAGATCCAGCGCCAGTCGAAGTTGTCGATGATGATGCCGCCGATGGCGGGGCCGAGCACCGGACCGAGCAGCATCGGGATGCCGACGATGCTCATCACGCGGCCCATGCGCTGCGGGCCGGCGGCGCGCGCCAGGATGGTCTGCCCGATCGGCAGGATCATGCCGCCGCCGAGACCCTGCAGCGCGCGGAACGCGATCAGGCTGCCGGAGGACCAGGCGAGCCCGCAGAGCGCGGAACCGGCGATGAAAAGGCTCAGCGAGATGAGGTACATGCGCTTGGCGCCGAAGCGCTCGATCGACCAGCCCGACAGCGGGATGACGATCGCCAGCGCCAGCAGGTAAGCGGTGCTGACCCACTGGATGGTCGAGAGCGGTGCGTGGAACGTGCGGCCGAGGGTGTCGATCGCGACGTTGACGATCGTGGTGTCGAAGATCGACATGATCGTGCCGAGCACGACCACGATCGCGAGGGCGCGCAACTCCGCATCGACGACGACCTCGCGGTTGGGGTTACGCGAACGGCCACGCGAGAGCGGACTGCCGAGGGCCACGCTGGTTCCTCCCAAGAAATGACGGAGCACTCATCGTGCGAAAATTCTTCACAACAGTCAAGGATTTATTTGAGTCAACTTCATAGTGTTGTTTTCGCCACTATCGAGTTACGATCGCCCTGTGACCGTCACTGCTACCGGTAGCGCCCTTCGCGAGGAACTCGGGCTCGACGCCCGGCGGGCGTGGCGTGCCGTGCAGGAGATCCAGCTGCACGGCGAGGGGCAGAACCGGCTGGCACGTGTCTGTGAGCAGCACGATCTGGCGCCCTCGAGCGTGAAGGCGCTGCTGCGGCTGTCCGGTACCCGTCCCACGGCGATGCGGGAGCTCGCCGCCGCGTTCGCGTGCGACGCCTCCTACATCACTGCGGTGGTGGATGCGCTGGAGGAGCGTGGGCTGGCCCGTCGCGAGCCGCACCCCACGGATCGGCGCGTGCGCACGGTCGTCCTCTCCGAGACCGGTCAGCGCGTGGCTACGAGCGTGCTCGATCTGCTGAGCGAGCCCCCCTCCTCGATTGCCGTTCTCAGCCTCGAGGAGCAGCGCCAGCTCGCCGACCTGCTGGACCGCGTGGCGGCGGCCGACGAGAAGCTCGCGGAGCGCCGCGCCGCCGGATAGGCGATTTCGTCACGCAGAGTGACCGAAAATGTGCGACGATCCTTTTGTCCCATCGGGAAGTTTCACGGCGAGTACTCAGTTGACGTTGAGCGTTCGTGAATGTTGTCGTGAGGCGGACAACAGCGTGTCTGCAGAATTTGCAGACGGGCAAACGCGGGTGCGGCTACTTTCTTTGCAGCTTCACAGCACTTCAAGGGGGAGGTGGAGATGAGAGGCTTGCAGGGCCGTCTGAGCGGGATGCTCCACCGCGTCCACGTGGCCCCCACCTCGCTCAGCTCCACCGCGACACCCGCTGTCACCGGCCGCAGCCTCGAGCGCACGATGGCGGTGCGCGTTCTCACCATCCTGGCTTTCGTCGTGGCCGTGTACGGGTGGCGCCACAATCACCATCTCGGTCTCGCAGTCGGATTGCTCATCGCTGCACGCGCCGTATGGCTCGGCCGGCCCATCACCGTCGGTCGGATCCTGGCATCGGGTTTCCTGCTCTTCCTCGGATTCTGCGCCGCGTACAACGGTCACCAATCGATGACCGCCGAGGCCGAGATCGCGGCCGGTGCCGTCGTCGGCCTCCCGCGGCGCGCGCCCGGCGCCGCGAGCGACAGTGAGCGCGCGCGGGTGCGCGGGATGGTGGATGCCACGTCGGGTGACACGCTCGCGCCGTTCGCGCTGCGCACCGACAAGTCCTATGCCTTCTCCCCCGACCGGTCAGCTGCCCTCGCGTACAAGGTGCGCTTCGGTACGGCCGTGGCCTCCGGCGATCCGGTGGGGTCGCCCGATTCGCGCGAAGCCGCCATCGACGCCTTCCTGGCGGAGAGCGAGCGCAACGGTTGGCGCACCACCGTGCTCGGCGCCTCCGAGGAGTTGACCGGCCTCTGGCGCGAGCGCGGCATGCGCGGGCTGTGCATCGGCCGCGAGGTGGTGCTCGACGTCGCGACCTTCAGCATGAAAGGCCGCGAGTTCCGTAACGTGCGCCAGGCCGTCGCGCGCGCCACCAATGCGGGCGTCACCACCACGATCGTCTCCGAGCGCGGCCTCGACCCGGCTACGCGGGCTGACCTGGTCGCCGTCGCCCGCGGCGCCCACAAGGGCGGCGGGTCCGAGCGCGGTTTCTCGATGATCCTGGACCACCTGCTCGACGGCACCCACGCCAACACCATGATCGCTTACGCGCGTGACGCCGACGGTCGCATCGTCGGCTTCCAGCGTTACGCGACGGCTGACCGTGGCCGCGAGCTCTCCCTCGACGTGCCCTACCGCGTACCCGATGCGCCCAACGGGGTCGACGAGCGGCTCATCGCCGACGTGATGACGTGGGCAAAGGAGCACGGCGCCGTGCGGGTCTCGCTGGCCTTCGCCGCGTTCCCGGAGCTGTACGCCGCGAAGAAGCGCAACTTCGGCCAGAAGCTGGGCTTGCGCGCCGTCCACGAGCTCGACCGGTGGATCCGGCTCGAATCGCTGTACCGGTTCCTGCGCAAGTTCAACGCGTTCGGCAAGGGCCGTTACGTGATGCTGCGGCCCACCCAGGTCGCCTTCGTGCTGCTGTCAGCGCTCACGCTGGAATTCGCGACGCGCTCCCCCGGCGCACCGAGTCGCAGAGTGCTCGACGCGGCTTGCGAGCCCGACGCCGCGCCGCACCAGGCTCGCTAGATCCGCTACCGCGCTCCGCGCACCAAACGGCCCGGACGGGCACCGGTGTCGACGCCGTTGCGGCGCGTGACCGCACCGCTGACCATCGTCGCCACGTAGCCCGACGCGTCCTGCACCAGCCGTCGCCCGCCCGCAGGGAGGTCGTAGGCCATCCGCGGGGTGTGCAGCGTGAGGCCCTCGAAGTCGATGACGTTGAGGTCGGCCTTCTTGCCGGCAGCCAGCACGCCGCGGTCGTTCAATCCGAAAAGCGCTGCAGTGTCAGCGGTTTGCTTCTTGACGACGTACTCCAGCGGGAGGCCCTTGCCGCGGTAGCGGTCGCGCGCCCAATGCGTGAGCAGGAAGGTCGGGTACGACGCGTCGCAGATCATCCCGCAGTGCGCGCCGCCGTCCGACAGCCCCGAAACACCAGCTGGGTGCAGGAACATCTCGCGGATGGCGTCGTGGTTGGCCTCGGCATAGTTGAAGAACGGCAGCATCAACATCGCCGTCGCCGGCCCGGCGCCTGACGCGCTCTCGAGCATCAGGTCATACATCGCCTCGAGCGGGCTGACGCCGCGGTCCTCGGCGATGGCGGCCACGGTGCGCTCGCGGGTCGGCTCGTAGTCCGGCGGATCGCCAAGGTGGTAGATCCGGTCGGTCGCCATCTGGTACAGGCCCTTGAGTCCGTCGAAGTGCTTGGCGGGATCGACCGGCACGTCCTCCTCGGAGAGGATCGCCGCTCGTACCGCGGGCTTCACCAACTCCAGCGCCCGCTCTTCGGGCGACAGGTGAGCGAGCGCCCGGTAGGTCGGACGGTGGGTGAAAGCGTGGTTGCCGGCGAACCCGGTGAGCATCCCGAACGGGCGGGCGGCGACCTGCGGGTAGAGCCGGGCTCCGGCCTCGAAGGCGGCCGCCGAGCTGTCCATCAACTCGCGCCACATGTGGGGCGCCGCATCGACCTGGATCAGGGCGAACGACACCGCCCGGTCGATCTCGGCCGAGAGCCGGCTCATCCACTCGAGCTCACGCGCGGGAGCCACCAGGTCTTCGCCGGCCGAACCTGCGGGAGCGAGCTCGAAGACGGCCTGGCCGCCGCGGGCCATCGCGCGTCCGAGGCCGAAGAGCTCTTCCTCGGCGGCGAACGTCCCCGGCACCGGCTCGCCGTTCATGGCGGTGTGGCCGAGCGTGCGCGAGGTCGAGAAGCCCAGCGCTCCGGCCTCGATCGCCTCCTGCACGATCCGGGCCATCGCCTCGATGTCCTCGGGGGTGGCAGGCTCGTTACGGGCTCCGCGCTCGCCCATCGCGTACGTACGCACCGAGCCGTGGGCCACCTGCACGCCGAAGTCGATGGCGAGCTCACGGCGTCCGACCACGTCGAGGTATTCGGGGAAGGACTCCCAGCCCCACGTCATGCCCTCGGTGAGAGCGGTACCCGGGATGTCCTCGACGCCCTCCATCAGCTCGATGAGCTCGGCCTCGCCGCCCGGCCGCACCGGCCCGAAGCCGACGCCGCAGTTGCCGGAGACGACCGTCGTGACGCCGTGCAGGCTCGAGGGCTCGAGCATGGGGTCCCAGGTGACCTGGCCGTCGTAGTGGGTGTGGATGTCGACGAATCCGGGAGTGACGATGCGGCCGGTGGCGTCGAGCGTCTCGACGGCCTCGCTCTCGATGCCGGAGCGGCTGACCTCGACGATCTGCCCGTTCTTCACCCCGATGTCAGCGCGATAGGGCTCCGCGCCCGTCCCATCGACAACGAGTCCTCCGACAATCTTCGCGTCGAGCACCAGGGCCTCCAAGAGTCGTGCAAACTGTCAGGGACTGCCACTTACGCCCTTGATTGCACCACGGCAGCCACCTGTGGTCACGCTCGACTTACGAACCGGCAGGTCGTAGCGTCGAGTGATTCGCAAGGCTTACAGCCAGGAGGACATCTCAGCATGGTGAGCACCCGAGCAGCGCTGCTCTACGGTCCCAATCAGGACTACAAGATCGAGACGATTGAGATCGACCCGCCGGCCGCCGGCGAGGTGCTGATCCAGATGAAGGCCACCGGGCTGTGCCATTCCGACGAGCACGCCCGTACCGGCGACATGCCGATGCCCCACTACCCGATCATCTGCGGCCACGAGGGTGCCGGTGAGGTGCTCGAGGTCGGGCCGGGCGTCACGAGCGTCGCCCCCGGTGACCACGTGGCGATGTCGTTCGTCCCGTCGTGCGGGCAGTGCAAGTCCTGTCGCAAGAACAAGGCGTACCTGTGTGACCTCGGGGCCACGCTCTTCAACATCGGCATGCCCGACGGGCGTATCGCGCACCGCAAGGACGGCGAGACGGTCGCCCGCTACGCCCAGCTCGGCGCCTTCAGCGAGATCCAGCTGCTGTCGGAGGCCTCGGTCGTCAAGGTCGACGCCGACATCCCGTGGCAGGCCGTGGCTCTCACCTCCTGCGGCGTGGCGACGGGCTTCGGCTCGGCGGTGAACCGGGCCAACGTGCGTCCCGGCGACACCGTCGCGGTGCTCGGCGTCGGCGGCATCGGGATCAACGCCATCCAGGGCGCTCGCGTCGCCGGAGCGCGCCGGATCATCGCCGTCGACCCGATCGAGTTCAAGCGCGAGCAGGCCAAGCGCTTCGGGGCTACGCACACGTTCGCCTCGATCGAGGAGGCGCTCGCCGGTGTCGGGGAGCTCACGTGGGGCGAGATGTGCGACTCGGTGATCTGCACCTTCGGCGTCATGAAGGGCGAGCTGCTCGAGCCGGCGCTGAACCTCACAGCCAAGGGCGGCAATTGCGTCGTGACGTCGGTGGCGCCGATGATGCAGGGCCAGGCCGACCTCAACCTGTTCATGCTCGCGATGATGAACAAGCAGATCAGCGGCAGCCTCTACGGTTCTGCCAACCCGCGGGTGGCCATTCCGCAGCTGCTCGACATGTACCGCGACGGCATCATCAAGATCGACGAGCTGATCACGAAGACGTACACGCTCGATCAGGTCAACGAGGGCTACGCCGACCTGGAGGCCGGCAAGATCCTGCGCGGTGCCCTGATCTTCTAGGCCGCTTCAGCTCAGGCACCCTGCCGGGCGGCCGACCGCGGCCAGCCCGGCAAGGTCGCCGGCGCTGTAGTAATCCGGCCCCGCGTCGGACACCGACGGGTACATGACCTCGCTGGTCAGGTGAGCGTGGTTCAGCCCGACGGCGTGGCCGAGCTCGTGAAGCAACACCGCCGTGCGCACGTGCGCGTCGGCGCGGTTGTAGCCGTTCGCGTCGATCACCGCGTAGCCATTGATGATCTTGTACGTACTGATCCTGCCGTTGATCGTCGAGAACTGCGACTGGAAGCCGCCTTCACCGAGCTGGTTGCCGCCGGCCAGGTAGCTGCTGCCATACGTCTGACCGCCGGGATGCGCGAAGGCGATCAGCAGCGGAGCCGGCTGGTTCCACTTGGCGGCTTCCGGGATGGCCGACGTCGTCCCGTCGTAGACGAAGGTGATGCCGGTCCCCTTCGACAGCGCCGCGACGGCAGCCTGCACCGCCGGCAACGCTCCCGGCTCCAGCGAAAGATTGACCCGGTAGTGCACCGGCGCGCACGGGTTCCAGCGCTGCACCCAGCCGCTGTAGACGTTGACCGCGTAGTCCGCGCGCACGCCCGGCACGACGGACAGCCGCCTGCTGGCAAGCCGTCGCGACGCCGATCAGCAGCGCGACGAGCGTCGTCCACATCCCGGGTCGGCGAAGGCGCATTCACAGGGGATCGACGCCTTTGTCCGCCGCGTCGCTAGCCCAAATGGGTGATCAGAGCCAGAAATTCGAGGAAACCGACGAAATCAGGCTCAAAACCGTAGGAAACCTCGAATTTCTTGGCCGGCCTACTCGTCGGCGTAGGCCTCGATCGGCGGGCAGGTGCAGACCAGGTTGCGGTCGCCGTAGGCGTTGTCGATGCGACCGACCGGCGGCCAGTACTTGTCGATCCGCGGTCCACCGGCGACGGCGTGGCCCGGCCACGCGGCGAGCGAGCGGGGATACGCGCGGGTCCACTCGTCGGCGGTGACGGTGTGGGCGTCGTGCGGGGCGCCGCGCAGCACGCTGTCGGCAGCGGCCACCTCGCCGCGTTCGACCGACTCGATCTCCGCCCGGATGCCGAGCATCGCGTCGCAGAAGCGGTCGAGTTCGGCGAGCGACTCGGACTCGGTCGGCTCCACCATCAGCGTCCCGGCGACCGGGAACGACATCGTCGGCGCGTGGAAGCCGTAGTCGATGAGGCGTTTGGCGACGTCCTCCACCGTGATCCCGCTCGACGCCGTGAGCCCGCGCAGGTCGAGGATGCACTCGTGGGCGACCAGGCCGCCGGCTCCCGCGTAGAGCACCGGATAGGCGTCGCGGAGACGCGCGGCGATGTAGTTCGCCGAGAGGACCGCCATCGCGGTCGCGGTGCGCAGTCCGGCGGCGCCCATCAGCCGGATGTAGGCCCACGAGATCGGCAGCACGCCGGCCGACCCCCAGGGGGCGGCCGCGACCGCACCCGGTGAACTCTCCGGCCCCGCGCCCGCGACCACGGCGGACGCCGGCAGGAACGGCGCCAGGTGAGCCTTGACCCCGATCGGCCCGACGCCCGGACCGCCGCCGCCGTGCGGGATGCAGAAGGTCTTGTGCAGGTTGAAGTGCGAGACGTCGGCACCGAGATCGCCCGGACGCGAGACGCCGACAAGCGCGTTCAGGTTGGCGCCGTCGAGGTAGACCTGGCCGCCCGCCTCGTGCACCAGCGAGCAGACCTCACGCACGGTCGGCTCGTAGACCCCATGGGTCGACGGATACGTGATCATCAGCCCGGCAACGGCGCCCTCGTGCTTGGCCAGCACGGCGCGCAGATCATCCAGGTCGATCGAACCGTCAGAAGCGGTCTTGACGACGGCCACCCGCAGACCGGCGAGTGACGCCGACGCGGCGTTGGTGCCGTGTGCACTCGCCGGTACGAGCACGACGTCACGCGCGTTCTCGCCGTTCGACTCGTGGTAGCGCCGGATCGCGAGCAGCCCGGCGAACTCGCCCTGCGCGCCGGAGTTGGGCTGCACGCTCACCGCGTCGTAGCCGGAGAGCTCGACCAGCCACGCCTCGAGGTCGGCAATCAGCGCCCGGTAGCCCACAGAACGCTCGGCCGGAGCGAACGGGTGGACGTCGGTGAACTCGCGCCACGAGATCGGCGCCATCTCGGTCGCCGCGTTGAGCTTCATCGTGCAGGAGCCGAGCGGGATCATGGTGCGATCCAGCGCGAGGTCGCGGTCGGAGAGGCGACGCAGGTAGCGCATCATCTCCGTCTCCGAGCGATACGCGTGAAAACGCTCGTGCGTAAGGAAATTCGACGTGCGAGCCAGCCCGGAAGGCAGCAGCGACGACGCCGGCTGATCCGCCGCGGCCTCGTCGCCGCCGAGCAGCGCGAGCAGGTCATGCACCACCGCCTCGTCGGTGGTCTCGTCGAGGCTGATGCCGATCGTGCGGGCATCGACCTGCAGCAGGTCGTACCCGCGCTCGGCCGCCGCCGCGATGAGCTCAGCCGCCGGTCCAGAGGTGCGCAGGCGCAAGGTGTCGAACGCGCTCTCGCCGAGCACGCTGTGGGCGCTGGACGCGAGGCCTGCGGCGAGGCGCCCGGTGAGATCCGCGATGCGCGACGCGATGGCCCGCAGCCCGTCGGGGCCGTGCCACTGCGCGTAGAACGCGGCGACGACGGCCGGCAGCACCTGCGCGGTGCAGATGTTGCTCGTCGCCTTTTCGCGGCGGATGTGCTGCTCGCGGGTCTGGAGCGCGAGGCGCAGGGCCGGGCGGCCGGCGCTGTCGATGCTGGTGCCGACGAGGCGCCCCGGGAGCTGACGCTGGTGGTCGGAGCGCACCGCCATGTACGCGGCGTGCGGTCCGCCGAACCAGAGCGGAAGCCCGAAACGCTGGGTGCTGCCGACGGCCACGTCGGCTCCGGACTCGCCGGGCGGCGTCAGCAGCGTCAGCGCCAGCAGGTCAGCAGCGACGACGAGCAGGGCACCGGCCGCGTGCACCTTGGCTGCGAGCGGCGCGAGGTCGGCGATGTGCCCGGACGTGCCGGGGTACTGCGCGAGCACCCCGAAGACGCCCGCGAGGTCGAGGTTGGGATCGGCAAGGTCGGTCACGACGGCCTTCACCCCGGCGGCTGCCGCCCGGGTGGAGACGACGTCGATGGTCTGCGGGTGGCAGTCGGCGTCGATGACGAACGTCTCGGCAGAACCGCGCACCACCCGGCGGGCAAAGGCCATCGCCTCGGCCGCTGCGGTGCCCTCGTCGAGCAGGCTGGCATTGGCGACGTCGAGCGCGGTCAGGTCGGTGATCATGGTCTGGAAGGTCAGCAGCGCCTCGAGCCGGCCCTGGCTGATCTCCGGCTGATACGGGGTGTACGCGGTGTACCAGGCCGGGTTCTCCAGCACGCCGCGCAGCAGGACGCTCGGGGTGAGAGCGGGCGAGTAGCCGGTGCCGAGCAGCGGGCGTACGAGCTGATTGCGGGCAGCCAGCGCGCGCAACTCGGCCAGCACCTGGGCCTCGGAGGCCGCATCGGGCAGCTCGGCCACGTGATCGCCGGCGATCCCCGCCGGGAGCGCCGCAGCCAGCAACGCCTCGAGATCGGAGTAGCCGAGCCGCTCGAGCATCACGGCCGACTCGGCGGAATCAGGCCCGATGTGCCGATCGGTGAACGGGCGGGTCATGACGCCTCCGGAGCGGATCTGCTGGACGCAGCGGGCGCCCACCGTCCCCCTCTGTGCGGCGGCCGTGCGCCTTCAGAGGTTGCACCGGAAGCTGCGGTCCGTTTGCCTGAGAGTTTCCGGGGAGGTTGCCCCTTCGGCGCCCCAGCTACCGCCGGTTTCCCGCCGGCACTGAGGTCTCTCCCGCAGCGTCAGGTCAACGGTAGGCAGGCGGCACAGGCAGGGTCAAGCTGGCACGCGAGAGGTCACGTCACGTTTACCGGCGCGTCGACGCCTACCCCTAGCCGATGGCCGCCGATTCGAGCTCGTCGGGCACCGACATGAGCGGCCGTGCGCCGCGTTTCAGCAGGCCACGCCACTGGTGCGGGTCGTACGAGCTCGGCGCGGTCGTGTTCACGAAATCCAGGACGGCACGGCTGAATTCAGCGGGACGTTCGACGTGGACGAAGTGACCGACACCGGAGACCGTCACCAGCCGGGCGTCAGGCATCGACTCGACGGCAGCGGTGGCGTGCGCGAACGGCAGCACGGTGTCGCCTTCACCCCAGATGACCATGATCGGCATGCCTTGCGCGAGGTAAGCCCGGTCGCGCATCGTGATGATCTGCCCGCGCCAGTCGATGACGTGGCTGAGCACGTGCAGGAAGGCCGTGCGGGCGGCGCGACCGCGGAAGCTCTCGACCACCTTGGCGACCTCGCCGATATCCGATGCGAACGGCCCGGCCGGCAGCCGGCGCGCCAACTCCTCGACCATCCGCACCGGCATCCGCCCGGGGATCGAGTCGAGCACCGCGAGCAATTGGCGGGAGCCGGGCAGCGTCAGCGCGCGGAGCAATGGGGTGACCTCGCGGCCCAGGCCGCCGCTGGCCTCGAGCACGACGCGCTCGGTGCGCTCCGGGAACTGGTAGGCGAATTGCATCGCCACGCCGCCGCCGAAGCTGTGGCCGACCACCGTGGCCCGCTCGATGCCGAGCACGCCGAGCAGGTCACGCATGCCGTTCGCGAAGCCGCCGATGCTGTAGTCGGCCCGCGGCTTGGCGGAGTCGCCATGACCGAGCAGGTCAGGCGCGATGACGGTGAATCGGCGGGCAAGAGCGGGCAGTACGGGACGCCAGGTGCTGCGGTTGGAGCCGATCCCGTGCAGCAGCAGGAGAGGCGGACCGTCACCGGCGATGGTGAATGCGCGGCGGTGTCCATGCACGATGACCGACGTCTCCTGGACCCGCATGTTCGTACGGTAGTCCCCTTGCGTTACCGCGTAGTAACACTTAGGTCCGCAGCTGACGGGTCGTCAGGCAGGTGCCGCTTCCTGGATGCGGCTGATCGCGAAGGTGCGACGCTCGCCGCTCTCGTCGTCGAGCCCGATCACGAAACCCCCGCTGACCAGCGTCGGATAGACCGTCCGGCGGCTGTGGCGCCCCTCGGCGTTCACGTAGGAGATCCAGACCGCCGTCGAGTCGGCGGCCGCGTCGCGCAGGAGGTTGGAGATCGCCTCCGGGGTGTCGACAGCGCGGCTGCCGTCGGGCTCCGCAGCCTGACGCGAGCGCCCCGGACGGCGCAGCGAGGCAACCCGGCGCAGCATCGCGATCGTCTGGGTGACGTGACTGTCGGGCAGGTTGGCGCCACCCGACCAGCCGATGCCCTGGTTGCGCGCCGCCGCCGCGACCGGGACGCGCCGGCCGCCTGCTTGCTCCAGCACGATCCCGCCGCCGCGGCTCGCGTCGCCCGCCGGCGCGTAGCCCGCCTCGCGCAGCACCGCCAGGATCTGGGCCGGCTCGAGCGGGCTCACCGCGACCGTCGGCGCGACCAGCACGAGCGCGGCCGATGCCGTCCGGCGGTTGGCGACGACCTCGGCGAGCAGTGCCGGGTCATCCGAGCGCAGGTAACCGGCTGCGGATCCGGCACGCAATCTCCCGTGACGACGGGCGATGTCGTCGATCAGGTACGTCAGACCCTGCGGAACGGTGCCCCGCGCGAGGCGCTCGATCAGCTGGTGGATCTCCACTGCTGTGCGGCCCGCATCGAACGCCCGGCGCAGGCTCGCGTCAGAGAAGCGGTAGACGGTCGCCGCCCCCGCGGACTCCACGTCGGCGATCAGCCCGAGCTCGCGGGCGATGTGCGGCAGCAGCGGGCCCGGTGCCACGGCGGTGAGGTCGGCCTGGATCAGCACGTGTTCGATGGGCGCCGGAAGCGACGGGGCGAGCGCCGCAGCGATGTCCTCGCGATACGCCCGCGCCTCGGTCTCGTCACCCGCCCGCGCTGGGGCTGCGTGCGGCGAAT
This sequence comes from uncultured Actinomycetota bacterium, assembly GCA_963731205.1. Lineage (GTDB taxonomy): Bacteria > Actinomycetota > Actinomycetes > Frankiales > Frankiaceae > DATAZK01. The sequence goes on from CAVSUJ010000002.1 coordinate 762,315, forward strand.
CGAGGAGCACCCGGCCGGCTGTGGTGAGCGCGCCCCGGCCGGTCACGCCGAGGAACTGGGCCTCTTTGAGGGTCCACGCGCAGACCTGCTCGATGTAGCGGCCGTTACGAGTGGGTACGCGCCAGCTCAGCCACGCCGGCAGGCGGGCGAGGTCGGGCGCGTGACCCTTCCCGGCCGCTGCGAGGGCCGCCAGCACATCACGGCGAAGCTCGCCGGCGCCGGGACGGACCATGTCATACGTCAGCAGCGCCGCCGCCTTCGTGCCGTCCTCGTGCACAGCGAGGCCGGGGAGCTGATCCATCCCGCACCAGGCGGAGGCGAGCAGCGCCCACCGCTCGGCCATCGGGGCGTCGCGCCAACGGTCGTATCGCTCGGTCGGGACCATCACCGGATCGACCCCGGCCGTGCGTCCGGCGAGCGAGGCGGCCGCGACCGTCTGCACGATCAGCGCGACGACGTCCTGCTCCACCCCGAGCTCTTTCGCGGCGGCGCGGAGTTCGCGGACCGGCAGGCCACCGGCGCGCGTCAGCGAGGGAGGGGTGGAATCCCAGCGCTCCAGGAGCGCCTCGAACAGTCGCAGGGCATCCAGTGCGGTCGACGCGCCTCCGCCGTCGATCTCCTTGACCGGGACCGCGCGGCCGGCGATGGCCGGGGGGTGCGGCGACAGGGTGCCGGCTGGGCGGTCGCCGCGCAGCGCGAGCCCGACCTCGCGCGGCAGCTCGACCGCGTCGGAGGCGATCGCGATCAGCAGGCCGCGGGCCAGCAGCCGCTCGATCCCGGTCTCGGCCTCCTCCAGGCGCACGAAGCGCAGCCGTCCCTCGACCTCCCCGACAGGTGGTCCCGAGGCGAGCTGGGCCAGGATGCCGCGCTGGCCCTCGGGAAGCTCGTCCAGCAGGACGCTGACGGCCTCCGGATCGGCGAAGTAGGCGATCAGCGATTTCGTCGGGGTCACCTCGGCGTCGAGAGCGAGATCGTCACGGATCTGCGCCCTGACGTTCTGGGGCACTTCGGAGAGCAAGCGCTCGAACGGGCGGCCGAGACCGAGCGGGTAATCCCCCACCGCCGCGCGCACGCCCTTCACGACCGACAGCCGGCCTTCGCCATCGCGCCAGGCCATCCCCAGCGTCACGGCGACGCCACTGGCCCGCCGGATGTCGGCGACGGGCACCTGGCAGAAGCGGGCGAGCTCATCCTCATCGGCGCTCGCCACGACGAGCGCCTCGAGCACATCGAGCACGAACTGGTCGACCGTCTCGGCGACCCGGGAGACGCTGTGCTGCGAGGACAGCCGGCTGGCGAGCACGTCGAAGTCAGCGGGCGGCGGTACTGCAGCATCCGGACGCTGGCGCAGCAGCGCCGCGAGATCCTCGTCGGACATGGCGGCCAGCGCCTCGGCGAACGATGACGGCGAAACGTCGGCCGCCGCCGCGCCAGCCTGTTCGCTCATCCGGTCAAGGCTAGTCGCGCCGGTGCGGGGCGCGCCCGCTCGTAGGCTGAGCCTGTGGACGCCGACGCACTGCTCGCCGCACGGCTGCAGGTGCTGGACGGCCGGCTGCGCGGGCTCGGCTCACTCCTGGTGGCCTTCTCCGGCGGCGCCGACTCCGCGTTTCTGCTGGCGGCAGCGCTGCGTGCGCTCGGGCCTGACCGCGTGGCGGCAGCGACGGCCGTCTCTGCCTCGCTCCCGGAAGCCGAACGCGCCGCAGCTGCTGACTTCTCCGCCGGGCTCGGGGTGCGCCACCTCTTCGTCGACACCCACGAGATGGAGCGGGCCGGCTATCGCGCTAACGCCGGCGACCGCTGCTATTTCTGCAAGGCCGAGCTGCTCGACGTCGTCGGACCGGTCGCCGAACGGCTCGGCTTGGCAAGCGTCGCCACCGGCACGAATGCCGATGACGCGATCGCCGGCTTCCGTCCCGGCATCCGCGCCGCCCACGAGCGTGGTGCCGTCACCCCGTTGCGCGATGCCGAGCTCACCAAGGCACAGGTGCGCGCGGCCAGCCGGGAGTGGGGGCTGGTGACCGCCGACAAGCCTGCCGCCGCGTGCCTGTCCAGCCGGATCGCGTACGGGATCGCCATCACGCCGAACCGCTTGGCGCGGGTGGAAGCCGCCGAGGTCGGGCTACGGACCGCTCTGGCCGGCGCCGGCCTTCCGGTGCGCGACCTGCGCGTGCGCGACATGGGCGACGTCGCCCGCGTCGAGGTTGATGCCGCCCAGGTGGCGACACTCACCGCCCGGCCCGACCTGCTGGCATCCGTGACCGGGTTCGACCGGGTCGAGGTCGACCCCCGCGGCTTCCGCAGCGGGTCGATGAACGAACTGCTCTAGCGCTCAGACCTCGGGGGCTCCCTCGCCCTGCTGCGAGGCGCCGCGCTCGAGGCTCTCCTTGTAGGCGGCCGCGTCCTTGTCGCTGACCGTCAGGCCTTCAGCAGCTTTCTCGTCGTCCGGGTTGATCTCGTCAGCACGGCCCTGGGTGACGCTCTCGTCCGCCGTCGCGCTGGCGCCGTGCGCCTCGCTCTCGGCATCCTTCGAGTGGAAATCCAGATCTGAGTCCTGCTGCGACATATCGGTTCCTCCGGCTTGTTCAGCGTGGTCGTGCATGGTCCTGTCAGTTGCGGTGCCCAGCCAGCGGGCCGCTAACCCGGGGCACGATCAGCGCCTGACGAATATCCTGGGGACGACACACTGCTTCGCCCCGCGGTCCATGCCTTACATGGTCATGCCGCATGAAGAAATTAGGTCTACGGTGCCCACCGGTCGCGTCAAATGGTTCGATCCCGAAAGAGGCTTCGGCTTCCTCAGCCGAGACGACGGCGGAGACGTCTTCGTCCACAAAGCTGCGCTTCCGGCAGGCACCACGGCGCTCAAGCCGGGCGAGAAGGTCGAATTCGGGGTGGCCGAAGGCCGCCGCGGCGAGCAGGCGCTTTCGGTGCAGCTGCTCAGCGCTCCCCCGCGGCTGGCGACCGTGCAGCGGCGGGATCCGCAGGAGCTGCACGGGATGATCGAAGACATGATCCAGCTGCTCGACACCGTCCAGAAGGATCTGCGCCGCGGCAAGCATCCCGACAAGCGGGTGGCACAGAAGGTCGCGAAGGTCGTCCACGCGGTCGCCGACGAGCTCGAGGCCTGACCCGCGACAGGACCCGTCAGAACGCGTCAGAACGCGTCAGAAGTAGTCGAGCAGCTGCGCGGCTGACTTGGGACGGATCAGCTCCAAGCCGTTGATGGACGAGTGAGGGCCGTGGAGCAGCCCGGCCTCGGCGAGCATGGCCGGGGTCGCGACCCCGCAGTAGAGCAGCGCGAAACCGGCGACGTGCAGCCGCAGCTCCGGATGGTTGCCGGTACGAACCAGTTCACCGTGGCCGTCGGCGACGTCGAACTGCCACGCGCCGTCGTTCCACGAAGCGACCGGATCGTGCAGGTGGAACGTGACGCGACCGCGCCGGCTCAGCGGCCAGCCGCGGCTCGACAGCGCCCGCGCCACATCGACCGGGCGATGCATCCAGGGACGCTCGTCGAGCTTGGCGGCGGATTCCCACGGCAGCAGCGGGCTGATCGGGTCGAATTCGAGCGGCCGGAGCCGGACCGTCGGGGTGACGCTGCGCCAACCAGCGAGGACCGCGAGCAGTTCGCGCGCAGCTTCGGTGGTGACGGCCAGCAGATCCGGGACATCGAGGACGGCGTCGGCGCGGTAGCCGGTGCCGCGCATCCAGCTGGCGTAGCCGACGAGAGTGTCCTCGTCGAACGCGAGCGTCATGCCGTCGATGCCCTTGGGCCAGCTGTCCTCGGCGAACGCGGGGCCGCTGCGGGTGAGCAGGCCCTCGCGGGGTCGGGCGACCCGGTTGTAGAGATCGCAGACGGCGGGCTGATCGGCGCCGCGCGGATCCGCCGGGCGCAGGGTCAGCGTGCGGCCCCCATTGGCCTTGAGCGCCGGCACTGTGGCAAGCAGGACGGTCGGCAGTTCCATGGTGCGCAGCCGGCCGGTGAAGGCCCAGCCGCTCGCGCTGTAGACCGCACCCGCCGTCGGGTACAGGGCGCTGACCGCCGCGCCGCGCTCGTACGCACCCTCGAGCGACGCCTTGAGCATCGCGCGTGCCGTACCGGTGCCGCGCGCCTCCGGCAGGACAGCGACCGCGGAGATGTCGGACGCCGCCACCCGGCGCCCGCCCCACCACTGCTCGTGGCAGACGTCGTGCAGGGTGCCGGTCAGCCGTCCGGCGCTGTCGAACGCGCCGTAGACGATGCGCCCCTCGGGCAGGTTCGACGCGTCGGGCATGGTGCTCGGGTCGCCGCTCTGGAACCCGAAAGCGACCTTGGTCAGCTTCCAGCCTGCTGCGAGATCGTCACCCACCTGCAGCGGGCGTACCGAGACTTCCGACACGCGCTAGGCCCGGCTCACCGGAGCGGGCCGGTCAAAGCACCGGTGAGCCCGGCGCCCGCTGCCCGATCCAGCAGCCCCGAGATCGCGGCGTAGCCCTCGTCGCCGAGATCGGCCGTGAAGGAGTTGACGTACAGGGCGATGTGCTGATCGACGACCTCGGGCGCCATCTCCTGCGAATGCTCGAGCACGTACGCGCGTGAGGCGGCGGGATCGGCCCACGCCATCTCCACGCTCTGGCGGATGACCCGGCCGAGCCGGCTGATCTGCTCGCCGCCATAGCTGCGCCGGGCCAGGATCGCGCCGAGCGGGATCGGCAGCCCGGTGTCGCTCTCCCACCAGTCGCCGAGGTCGACGATCGCCTGCAGCCCGTAGGACGGGTAGGTGAAGCGTGACTCGTGGATGATCAGCCCGGCATCGACGGAACCCTCGGCCACCGCCGGCATGATCTTGTCGAACGGCAGCACCTCGATCGACGCGACACCTTGCTCCTGCGCCCACAACCGGAAGAGCAGGTACGCGGTGGTCTGCCGGCCCGGGATCGCGACCGTGGCTCCGGCGAGCGAATCGCGACCGGCCGTCACGACGAGCGGTCCGCAGCCGCGTCCGAGCGCCCCGCCCGACGGCAACAGCGCGTAGTCGGCGAGCAACGCCGGGAGCGCGGCGTAGGAGACCTTGATGACGTCACCGCGACCGGATGCCGCCCAGCCGTTCAGCACATCGATGTCGGCGAAGGAGACCCCGGCGCGGGGCGCGTCAGGAACCAGCCCGGCGACCCAGGCGTGGAACGCGAAGGTGTCGTTGGGACACGGCGAGAAGGCCAGCTCCAGCGGTTCGTTCATGACAGCACTCCTGACAGGTCGCGCGCCGCCCCGCGAAGCGCTGCCAGCGCTCCCGGGATGTCCCAGGCAGCTGCTTCGCGCAGCCCCACCTGGTTGGAGATCGCCCGCAGCTCCGCGACGGGTACCCCGTGTCGTGATGCAGCCTCAGCCACTCCGAATCCCTCCATCGCCTCCGCGTACCCGCCGCGCGCCGCCAGTTCGGCGGCCCGGGCTTCAGTGCCGGTGACCGTCGAGACGGTCAGCACCGGCCCGCGCCGCGCGCCGCGCACTCCCAGCGGCGCAGCCACCGCTTCACCGCTACCAAAACCCAACGCGTCAAGAGTCAGGAAACCATCCGGGGACTCGGCACCGAGATCTGCCGCCACGATCAGGGTCGCTTCCACCAGCTCCCCGATGGCGGCGCGGCCCCCGAAACCACCGGCGATACCGGCGCTCACCACCAGCGCGTAGCCACCCGGAGCAAGGGCCAGCGCGGTCGCCGTCGCCGCGGCTGCGGCAGCGGGTCCCACCCCTCCCGCGACGATCGTGACGCCTTTTCCGCGCCGCGCCTCGTACGGTCCGACGCTCCCGCGGTCAGTGAGCTCGAGCCCCTCGCCGATCGCGTCACGCTCGGCGTTCACGGCGGTGATGACCAGCAGTCCGCCGCCGGTCCGGGCAGGCGCGGACGTCACTGCAGGGTGGGCTGAAGGGTGAAAGCCCACAGTCCAGCCGGCGTGCTGCCGCTGCCCTGCTCGGAGATCACCACGTCGGTGTTGGCGCTGCCCACGCTGAAGGAGAAGTGCTGCTGGCCGTGAAACACCGCCGAATTCAGCGTGCCGCTGCTGTCGCTCCCGGTCGTGATGTGAACGGACCAGCCCTTTTTCGCCAGCGAACGGTCGACGTCGATGTTGACGAGGGCTCCGGGGTGGACGGCGAGCGCCTTCACCGAGCGCGAGCCGGTCACCTGCTTGCCGCCGCGCTCATACACCGTGGCCGACGAACGCACGACGCGCGAGCCGGACTGCAGGGTCACGCCGGGCGTCGGCTGCTGGCAAGCGGTGAGCACCCCGCCGGCGCCGAGCAGGGCGAGCACGCCCCACACCCGCCGATGACCCACCTGCTCACGGTAACGCCACCTGCTACTGAGAGAGCCCGCCCATGCGATCGAGCTGCTGGGTGGGCACCTGGCCACCGCCACCGGCCGACCGGTGGTGGGAACGGCGGTACTCACGGGCTCGCCGCAGCGAAGCCGACTCGGTCACCAGAGCGGCGATGACGAAAGCGGAGCCGAAGGCGAACCCGAGCCAGCCCGGCATCGGGAGCAGCCCGAAAGCGCCGCCGGCGACCCAGGCGAGCTGCAGCGCCGTCTCGGAGCGGGCGAATGCCGAATTGCGGACGTCTTCGGCGACGTCGCGCTGGATGACGGCGTCGAGACCGAGCTTGCTCATCGAGCCGGCCAGCGTCGCGATGAGCGCCGCGAGCATCGAGGTGACGACGTTGTAGAGGATCGCGCCGGCCAGGCAGGCTCCCGTGGCGCAGAGCAGGCCGATGACCAGCAGGGTCTCGGGCTTCTGCTGCTTGAGGCGGCCGCCGATGAAGACACCCACCGCGCTGCCGACACCCGCCGCGAGGCCGAGAATGGCGATCCCGGACAGGCCCAGCCCGTCTTCGCGGGCGCGGAACGCCAGGAACAGTGTGAGGAAACCGACAAGAGCCCGCAGGGCCGCCGCGCTGCGCAGCGCACCGGGAAGCTCGCCGAGAATGCGGTGGACCCGGCCGCCCTGGCTGGGCGTGACCGCGGCCCGGCCGATGAACGGGGCCTTCCGCTCGCCGGCGGCGCTGTCGACGATCGACGGCAGCCCCCAGGCCAGGAACAGGCCGACGACGAAAACCGCGGCGCCGACCCGCAGCATCCAGGGATAGCCGACGACCTTGGCGATACCGAAACCGACCGGCGCGACGACCAGGCCGCCGAGCACTCCGGTGAGTGTCACCCGGCTGTTGACCTTGACCAGCGTCGAGCCTTCTGGGAGCACCCGCGGGACAACGGCGCTGCGGGCGACACCGAAGGCCCGCGAGAGCACGAGCAGGCCCAGGGCCAGCGGATACAGGTACAGCGAATTGATGTGACGCGCCAGCACGATCGCGAGGCCGGCGCGGGCCAGCATGGTGAGCCCCAGCGCCACCCGACGACCATTGGGGAAGCGGTCGAGTGCGGGGCCGATGACCGGAGCCAGCAGCGCGAACGGCGCCATGGTGACCAGCAGGTAGAGGGCGACCTTGGTGCGCGCCTCGCCGGGCTGGACCGACAGGAACTGCGAGCCGGCGAGTGCCACCGTCACCAGCGCGTCACCCGCGGAGCTGAAGAACGTGAGCTCGAGCAGCGGGGCGAGACCGGACTCGTCAGCGCCATCCGCCCGGGCGGCGCGCCGCAGCCGGCCCACGCTGCCGTCGAGCGTGCCGCGCACTCCCATGGACCCAGTCTCTCCTGCCCGAACCGTCGCGGACGACAACTTCAGCTATCTGTGGACAGCCCTTTCGGGCACCATGTGATCGTGAGGTTGTCTCCCCCGCAGTTTTCCCTGTGCAGTCCCCTCTCCAGCATGCGCCAACCCGCAGCGCCCGCGGCAATCCGACAGCGGATTCACGGGACCGAAAGTCTGCTGACATGACCGCGGTGAAGGCGCGTAGCAAGAGTGCCGATGCAGCATGCGCTGCGGCGACCGATGTGGCGCTCGACGCTGCCGTCGAAGAGGCGGGTTCGGCGGCCTTCGTCGGGGAGCCGCTCGGGATCTCGGCGGAGGACGATCGCCTGGTCGTACATCGTTTCGCGTGCCGTATCCCGGCCTATCGGGGCTGGTACTGGGCGGTGGTGGTCACCCGCGCTCCGCGGGCCAAGCTGGTCACCGTCGATGAGGTGGTGCTGCTTCCGGGCGACGAGGCGATGCTCGCCCCGGATTGGGTGCCCTGGTCGGATCGGATCCAGGCCGGTGACCTCGGAGTGGGCGATCTGCTTCCGACGGCCGCCGACGATCCGCGGCTGGTCCTTCGGGTCGCCGACGTCGAGGAACTCTCCGACGATCTGCCGTTCTTCGAGCTCGGTCTCGGCCGCCCGCGCGTGCTTTCCTTCGATGGCCGGGAGCAGGCCGCGAGCCGCTGGTATGAGGGCGAGCCGGGCCCGTCGGCCGCGATCAGCCGGTCCGCGCCCGCCCAGTGCGGCACCTGCGGCTTCTACGTCCGGCTCATCGGCGGTCTCGGTCAGCTCTTCGGGGTCTGCGCCAACGAGTTCGCCCCGGACGATGCGTCCGTTGTCGCTGACGATCACGGCTGCGGCGCCCACTCCGAGGCCCTCGTGCTGCCCTCGGCCCACCCCCAGCCAGTGCCGTTCGACGACGACGCGATGGAGTCGTTCGAAGCCGAGCCGGTGAGCGAGCCCGCTGAGGCACCCGAAGCCTCCACGACCTCAGAGACCGAGCCGGTGCTCGGCCACGATCCGGGCGCGGTGGATCGTGCCGAGGCCGTCGCCGGCGCCGAAGGCGAGCCCTACGGCCACTCCTGAGCCCGATCCGTTCGGGACAGCCGCGCTGCGCAAGGCGGTTCTCGACGGGTGGGCCGCCTCCCCGCCGCGATTTCGGGAGGACGCGAACGCCGAGGAGGACGCCGCCCTCGGCGCCTACCGTGACCGGTTGATCGTCGAGCTGCTGCAGAACGCGGCAGACGCGAGCGGCGAGCACGAGGCGGGCGGCCGGGTGCTGATCCGGCTGACCGAGCACGCCCTCGAGGTGGCCAATACGGGCGCCGCGCTGACCGTTGCCGGCGTCTCCTCCGCGTCCACCCTGCGGGCGTCGGCCAAGCGGGCCGCCGGCACCGTCGGTCACTTCGGCGTCGGGTTCACAGCGACGCTCAGCGTGAGTTCTGCTCCCGAGTTGATCAGCCGCACCGGCGGGGTCGGCTGGTCGCGCGCCCGGACCCGGGCAGAAGTCGCCGCGATCCCGGCCCTCGCCGAGGAGCTGGCGGAGCGCGACGGTCAGGTTCCCGTGCTGCGGCTGCCGTATCCGATCGCTGCCCAGGGGATTCCGGACGGCTTCGACACCCTGGTGCGGATGCCGCTCGACAACGGAGCTCTCGCCTTTGCCCTCGAGCTGCTGGACTGCCTCGATCCGACGCTGCTGCTGGTGCTGCCGGCCCTCGCCGAGGTGACCGTCCGGATCGAGCTGCCCGACCGGACAACCGAGCGTTCCTTCACCTGCCGCTGGGGTGGAGCCGATGCGGTGCTGGACGGTGAACGCTGGACCGGGGTCGTGCGCGCGGGACGCGTCGACCCCTTGCTACTGGCGACGCGCGGGGTCGAGGAGCAGCGCCGCGACACATTCCAGGTACGCGCGCTTCTCCCCGAAGGTGAGTGGCCCGAGCAGGTGGCGCGGGTGCTGCGTGCTCCGCAGCCGACGGACGAGCCGCTTTCGCTGCCGGCGTTCGTCGTCGCCACGGTGCCCGTCGATCCGGGGCGCCGGCGCATCGTTCCCGGGCCGCTGGCAGACGCGATGCTGGCAGAGGTCGCGGCGGCGCTCACGGCCCTGGCGGAACGCACCGGCGATCTGCGGCTGGTGCCCACCGGGCTGCCCGCGGGTCCGGTCGACGCCGTCATCACCGACGCGCTCCGCGAGGCGCTGCCGGCGGCCCGGATGCTGCCGGGCGATCTGCGGGGCGTCGATGCCCTCGTGCTCGATCTCGGCCCGGCCAGCGACGCGGTCACCGAGCTGCTGGACGACGACCTGCCCGCGCTGCTCCCCGCCCGCTACAACGGCCCACGGTGGGCCGCCGCGCGGCGCGTGCTCGGCGTCCGTGAGATGGGCGCCGGCGAACTCGTGACGCTCCTGGCCGGGCTCGCCAGGCCCGCGCACTGGTGGGCCGCGCTGTACCCGGCGCTGCAAGGAGTGACCGATCGGGATGCGCTGGCGGCGCTGCCGGTGCCCCTCGCCGACGGCCGCACCGTGACGGGACCTCGCGGGGTGCTGCTTCCGGGGGCCGGTCTCGACGCGTCAGCCCTCGCCGAGCTCACGTTGCGGCTGGCCGATCCGGCCGTGAGCACCGGACCGGCGGGCGAGCTGCTGCGCGGGCTCGGCGCCGTCGATGCCGACCCGGCCACGTTGCTCGCCGATCCCGCCGTGACCGATGACGACGTGCCCTACACCGCGGCGCTCGCGCTGGTCGCCGCGCTGGCGCCGGGCTATGAGGGCGTGCCGCCCGAGCTCAGCGAGCGCCTGCTCCTGCCGGGGGCCGACGGCGATCTCTGGCCTGCTGGTGAGCTCCTGCTGCCGGGTGGGGCGCTGGCCCGGATCGTGCGGGAGGACGCGCCCTTCGGGGAGCTCGCGGCTGACGTCGCGGAGACGTACGAGCCGGCGGTGCTCCGCGCGGCCGGCGTGCTCGACACCTTCACCGTGCTGCGCGCCGACGAGGTGCTGCTCGACCCCGACGATCCGGTGCTGCTGGAACTCGACGGCTCGGATCGGTGGGTGGCAGAGCTCGCCGAAACGGCGACGGCGGGGCCGGTGCTGGCCGATTTCCGGGCGGTACGCGATCTGGAACTCGTCCGCTGGCCCGACGCGCTCACCGTGCTCGCCGAACCGCAGCTGCGTGCGGATGTGCTCGCGTCGCCCTACACGCGGTGGTGGCTGCGCACCCACCCCGTGCTGCCATCCGGGGTCACCCCCGCGCAGACGGCGCTGCCGGGCGAGCTCGAGGCGCTCTACGAGCCCGCACCGGACGGCTTCGACCCGTCCTTTCTCGAGGCGATCGGCGTACGCACCACGGTCGCCGCGCTCAGCGATCCGGTGGACCTCTACGACATCCTCGACCGCATCGGTGATGGCGGCCGGACACTCGATTGGCCGCATGCCCGGGCGCTGTATCTCGCCGTCTGCACGGCTCTCGACGGCCCCGATGAGGAACCGCCGGAGTTCGTCCGCACACCCCGCGGCGTCGTGCCGGCGGATCGGGCGGTCGTGGTGGATCGGCCGGATCTGCTGCCATTGCTGGGGAATCGGGCTGCCCTGCGTGTTCCGATCGACCGGGCAGCCGACGTTGCTCGCATGCTCGGGATCCCGCTCGCCAGCAGCCTCGCCGACTACCGAATCGTGAGCGAGACACCGCTGACGGTGTGCGACGCGGATGGCGTCGCGCGGCAGGTGTCGTGGTTCGGGACGCGTCACGACGCCACCCCCGAGGCGCAGGCGCGATCGCTGGCCTGGACGAGCGGCCGGTGGGGCGAGCGCCACGCCATCGCCGCCGCGCTGCGCGAGCCTGATCGCCGCGAGACCCTCGACGCCGAGGCCGACCTCGACGGCTGAGCCGACCCTGCCGACCCTGCCGACTACTCGCGGACTGCGGCGCCTTTCAGGCGCCGACGTTGCGTCCCTGCCGCCGCAGCGAGGCCGCGCGCCGCCGGCAGTAGACGATCCCCAGCAGTCCCAGGCCGAATCCGACCGCAGCGGTGGCGATCCACCACAGGTGACCGTCGCGTCGCAAGTGCGACCAGAACGGCAGCATCACGATCAACGCCACCAGCCAGATGCCGGTGCCGATCGTCACCGTCAGCACGCCGTCGTAGGGCAGCGGAGGCGGATCGGGCTTGCGGGTCACGGCTGCGACGCTAGCGGTCGGCGAACCAGAGCGGCGGTGGTCAGCAGACCGGCGATCGAACCGATGACCACGACGTCGGCTGCGGGGAGCGCATCGGCCACGGCGCCGCCGACGGCGAACCCGATGCCCTGAGTCACCATCTGCAGCGACGTCGACAGGGTGATCACGCGCCCCAGCATGTCCGGCGGGGCAAGTTCCACCCGCAGCTGTCCCAGCCCCATGCTCCAGACCGACGCGCTGCCCGTCACGACCAGCAATGCCAGCGCAAACGGCAGGCCCGGCGAGAGCGCGAAGAGCAGTCCGGGGACGAACGAGGCGACGACCATCGGACGGACCAGCCGCATCCGGCCGGCGTGCGTCAGGAATTGGGCGGCCGCCACATCACCGAGCACCGTGCCGATCGGGATCGCCGCCAGGTACAGCCCGACCCCCAGGGCGCCGTGGGCCGAGCTGCCGCCGTGCTGGGCGACATACGGGTTGGCGACGGCCTCCGGAATCACCGCCAGCATCGGCGCGAGAGTGCTGAGCAGAAGCACGTTGCGCAGCGCCCGGCGCTCGCGCAGCATCGGCAGCACGGCGAACGAGTCACGGAACGCTCCGCGTCCTTTCGAGGCGGCCCGGGGCGGGCGGCGCGGGCAGCCGAACTGCAACAGCGCCGCCGCAGCCACGAACGTCGCCGCGTCGAACAGCAGCGCCTGACTCGGGCTGATGACCGCCAGCAGCAGGCCGCCGACCGCGTAACCACCGACCTGCGAAAGCTGGGAGACCATCGACATCAGGCTCACGCCGAGCATGTACGACGGGCCGTGCAGCACCTCGGTCAGCACCGCCGTACGGATGCCGCTGAAGAACGGCGCGACCGTCCCGATGCCCACAATCATCAGCAGCAGCACGGGAATCGGGAGCCGCGGGATCGCCATCGTGCCCGCGAACGCAGCGCTGATCAGGCTCGCGCCGACCATGCCCCGGCGGGGTGGTAGTCGATCGGCGAGGGCCGAGAGCGCCACACCGGCCAGATACGGGACGAACTCCAGCGCGAACGCCGACGCCGCCAGGAACGCCGACCCGGTGCGCCGGTAGAGCAACACCGAGACGGCCAAGCCGGCGATGATGCTGCCGGGCATCGAGATTGATGCCGCAGCGAACAGCACCCGGAATTCGGCCACCCCGAAGACCCGGCGGTAGCCCCCACGCTTCGCGGCCGGAGACGCCGTCGTGTTCGGCGTGACCGGCGGGCTGCTCACACCTGCAGAATGCCCGCAAATCGCGGCGGGAGCCGTTTACGTTGGACGCGTGAGTACGCCGCCCGAGCCCGGGCTCTCCGCAGCGCTGCGGATTTCGGTGATGCGCCTGTCCCGCCGGATGCGTCAGGAACGTGACGACGTCGGCCTGTCCGCCACCCACCTCGCCGCGCTGGCGACCCTCGATCGACACGGACCGCTGCCCCTCGGAGAGCTGGCCGCGCGGGAGAAGGTCGCCCCGCCCTCGATGACCCGCGTCGTCGGCCGGCTCTCGAAGGCTGGGCTCGTGGATCGCAGCAGCAGGCCCGGCGACAAGCGTCAGGTCCTCGTGGGCATCACCGAGGAGGGGCGCCGGCTTTTGGCCGCCGACCGGCGGCGCCGCGACGAGTGGCTCAGCGCCCGGCTCACCGAGCTGTCCTCCGCCGACCTCGACGCGCTGTCGCGGGTCATCCCGATCCTCGACCGCCTCGCGGGCGGCTAGGCCTCGACCCAGGTGTCGGAGTCGTAGGAGACGGCGGCGAGCTCCATCACCCGCGCGGCGGCCAGCACGTCGCCGAGTCCGGCGGCCGAGCTCGGATGGCCCGCCAGGTCGTCGCGAAGCCCTTCCGTCGCCACCCGGATCGGATCGGCGGGAGCGGCGACGGCGATCGAGCGCACGCCCTTGCTGTCGGAGATCTGCAGCGAACGCTGGCCGACGACGAGCCGTCCGGTCCGGCCGACGAGCGTGAGCTGCGCCTGTGAGAACGCGGCCTTCGGCGACTCGTTGGCGACGACCGTCGCGCCGGTCGACGTCAGCAACGACAGCGTGACAGGCGCTGTCGGGGCGAGCTCGTGAGCGGGCATCGCCGACGCGCTCGCACAGACCGCGACCACGTCGCCGCACAGGCGCCGCACGACGTCGCAGAGTTCGGCGCGGGCAGCACGACCGGCCGGCCAGCCCATCACCGTCAACTGCGAGAGGGGACCGATGTCGGGCAGCAGCCGGGCGGCGTCGGCCAGCGAGCGCCAGCCACGGGTACGCAGCGCCAGGACGGCCGAGGAGCCGCCGACGCCCGCTGCATCCAGCAGGGCACGTACCGTCGCGCGCTCGGGGAGTTCGGCACGGGCCAGCACGACGCTCACCCCGTCCTCGAGCAGGAGGCTGGCGACGCGGCAGGACTCGGCCAGCGGCAGGTCGAGGCAGGCCGCGTCGACGGCGTCGGCGGCCAGCGCATCGAGTGCGCTGTAGCCGTGATCGGCTTGGGCTTCGGCCGCCCAGACGAGCGACTCGAGTGCTTCCGGGGCGAGCAGCCCGACGACATCGGCTCCTCCGGCGCGCACCATTTCGGCGATGCCGCGGTCGCTGCCGTCGGTCACCACCGCAAGCTGCAACGGCAGCGCCCAGCCGTCCTCGCGTCCCTCCTCGCGCAGCACCCGGCGCTCCTCGCGCCACTGGGCGGCCGCGGCGCGGTCGGCCCGGCGGCTGGCCGTGCGCAGCTCGGGGACGTGCATGAGCACATGGTGCACGCCGGACGGGATCAGGTCACCCAGCATCGCGCGGCGGCGCGCCGCGCTGGCGCCAGGAACGCAGCTAGAGCCGCTCGATCACGTAATCGATGCAGGAGGTCAACGCGTCGATGTCGCTCGGCTCGACGGCCGGAAACATGCCTACCCGCAGCTGGTTTCGGCCGAGCTTGCGGTAAGGCTCGGTGTCGAGGATGCCGTTGGCCCGAAGCGCCGCAGCGATGGCCGCGGCGTCGATGGAGGAGTCGAAGTCGATCGTCCCGACCACCAGTGATCGCAACGCGGGATCGCTCACGAACGGCTGCGCATGAGGCGAGCTCTCGGCCCAGCCGTAAAGCTTCGACGAGGACTCGGTGGTACGCGAGACGCACCACTTCAGGCCGCCCTGATCGAGCATCCATGCCACCTGCTCGGCGAACAGGAAGATCGTCGCGAGCGCCGGGGTGTTGTAGGTCTGGTCCAACCGGCTGTTGCTGATCGCGGTCGGCAGGTCGAAGAACGGCGGGATCCAGCGGTCCGATGCGGCGATCGCCTCGGCTCGCTCGAGGGCTGCGGGTGACATCAGCGCGACCCACAGGCCACCGTCGGAGGCGAAGCATTTCTGCGGCGCGAAGTAGTAGGCGTCGCACTCGGCGATGTCGACCGGGCAGGCCGCCCGCCCCGCTCGTCGCGTCGACCAGGAGCAGCGCACCCTCGTCAGCTCCGGCGACCCGCCGCACCGGCATCGAGACGCCGGTGGACGTCTCGTTGTGCGGCTGGCCGTAGACGTCGATGCCCGCCTCGGCGTGGAAGCTCGGCGCGCTACCGGGGGCGGCCTCGACGATGCTCGGCTCGCCCAGGAACGGGGCCCCCCGCGTGGACGCCGCGAACTTGGAGGAGAACTCCCCGAGCACCGCATGCTGCGAGCGCTCACGCACCAGGCCGAAGGTCGCGATGTCCCAGAACGCCGTGGCGCCGCCGACGCCGAGGACGACCTCGTAGCCGTCCGGAAGCGTGAACAGGTCACCGAGGCCGGCCCGCAACCGCCCGACGAGCGACTTGACCGTCTTCTGCCGGTGCGACGTGCCGAGCAGGGAGCGTCCGGTGGCGTGCAGCGCATCGACCTGCGCCGGCCGCACCTTGGACGGGCCGCAGCCGAAGCGGCCGTCTTCGGGCAGGAGGTCAGCAGGAATCTCGATCGCCGTGGGCATGCCCCCAGCGTATGTAGTGGCGGGCCGGCGAGCCTTGGAGTTTTCGGCCTCAGCGGGCCGATAGGACGCAGAACTCGTTGCCCTCGGGATCGGCCAGCACCACCCAGCTCACGTCGTCGCCCTGACCGATGTCAGCCCGGGTGGCGCCGAGGCCGAGCAGCCGCTCGACCTCCGCGTCACGGTCGTCCGGCGCCAGGTCGATGTGCAGCCGGTTCTTCGCTGTTTTCTGCTCTGTCACGCTCACGAAGGTCAGGAAAGGCTCGAGCTCCTTGCCGTCCGGCCCGCGGCCCGAGGCGACATCGGTCTCGTCGTCATCCTCGTAGGTCACTTCCCAGTTCAGCGCCTGTGCCCACCATCGGCCCAGGGCCTTCGGATCGGCGGCATCGACCACGATCGTGTACCAGCGGGTGCCCATGCGCGGCTCAGCCCAGAGCGCCGGCGTCTGCCGAACCCTCGCCGACCTCGGAGGGCTTACGCGGACCGGGACCGATGTAGCGCGAGGACGGGCGGATCAGCCGTCCGGTGCGCTTCTGCTCCAGGACGTGAGCGCTCCACCCCGCCGTGCGCGCGCAGGTGAACATCGACGTGAACATGTGGGCCGGTACCTCGGCGTAGTCGAGCACGACAGCCGACCAGAACTCGACGTTCGTCGCGAGCACCCGGTCAGGCTTGCGCTCGTGCAGCTCGGCCAGCGCCGCCTCCTCGAGCGCCTCGGCGACCTCGTACCGCTGCGAGCCGAGCTCACGGGCGGTGCGGCGGAGTACTCGGGCCCGCGGGTCCTCGGCGCGGTAGACGCGGTGGCCGAAGCCCATGAGGCGCTGGCCGGAGTCGAGCAGATTCTTGACGTAGCGCCGGGCGTCGCCCTCACGCTCGACGTCATCGAGCATCTTCAGCACTCGCGACGGTGCGCCGCCGTGCAGCGGACCGGACAGGGCGCCGATGGCGGAGGAGATGCAGGCCGCGGCGTCAGCACCGGTCGAGGCCACGACGCGGGCGGTGAAGGTGGACGCGTTCATGCCGTGCTCCGCGGCACTGACGAAGTAGGCGTCGACGGCCTGGACGTGCTTGGGGTCGGGCTCGCCGCGCCAGCGGATCATCATGCGCTCGACGACCGTCTCGGCCTTGTCGACCTCGCTCTGGGGCACCATCGGCATGCCGAGTCCACGCGCGGCCTGACCGACGAAGGACATGGCCGTCACGGAGATGCGGGCCAGGTCGTTGCGGGCCTGCTCGTCGGAGACGTCGATCAGCTGCTGCATGCCCCACGCGGGCGCCATCATCGCGATCGCGCTCTGCACGTCGACCCGGATGTCGCCGGAGTGCACCGGCACCGGATACGGGTCGGCCGGCGGCAGGCCCGGCCGGAACTTGCCGTCGACCAGCAAGCCCCACACGTTGCCGAACGAATACGCGCCCACGAGGTCTTCGATGTCGACCCCGCGATACCGCAGGGCGCCGCCCTCACGGTCGGGCTCGGCGATCTCCGACTCGAAAGCAATGACACCCTCGAGCCCCGGCTTGAAAACCGTGTCCGGCATATCTGCCCACTCCTGTCGTCCCGTGTTCGCGTCTTCTGCGCCTACCTGATCCCAACTCGGCCAGCTCGGAGGGCGGACCGATGGGCAGACTAGGTGTCGTGCCCGATACCGCTCACCTGCGCCGAGACTACGGCTCCAATCAATTGGACGACTCGGCGGTGGCCTCCACCTGGCGAGAGCAATTCGACCTATGGTTTTCCGCTGCGCAGCCGCTCAACCAACCTCAGGCCTTCGTTCTCGCCACAGCCGACGAGCGAGGCAGGCCGCGCGCCCGAACACTGCTCATGAAGTCCTGGGACGACACCGGATTCGTCTGGGCGACCAACTACGAGTCGCGTAAGGCCACGGACCTCGCCGCCAATCCGTACGCCGGAATCTGCTTCAGCTGGGTCGAGCTGGAGCGTCAGGTCCACGTAGAGGGTCAGGTGGCGCGGACCTCGAGCGAGGAGTCGGACGCGATCTTCGCAGCCCGCCCGCGCGGCGCGCAGCTGGCGGCCTGGGCGAGCCCGCAGTCACAGCCGCTGCCCGGTGGGCGCGCGGAACTCGACAAACGCGTGACCGATGTCGCGGCACACTTCGGCGACCAGCCGGTCCACCGGCCGCCGAACTGGGGTGGCTACCGGCTCTCCCCGGAGCGGGTGGAGTTCTGGCAGGGGCGTCCGGATCGGCTGCATGACCGGGTGCGCTTCCAGCTCGTCACCGGAGCGCACTCGAGCCTCGGCGTGCCGCAGCAGTGGATCACCGAAAGGCTCGGCCCCTGAGCACGACAGATTCGGGACGCCGCCCCTGGTACGCCAAGATCCTCACCGACCTCGGTCCAGCGCGCCGCTCACCCGCGTACCGCCGGCTGCTGATCGGCCAAGTGGTGTCCATGTCGGGCACCCAGCTCACCGTTGTCGCGCTTCCGGTCCAGGTGTTCGCGATCACCGGCAGCTCGTTCTCGGTAGGGCTGCTCGGCCTGGTCTCGTTCTTCCCGCTGCTGATCGGCGGGCTCTACGGCGGTGCGATCGCCGACTCGATGGATCGACGCAAGCTGGCGATGCTGACGTCGACCGGGCTGGCGCTCACGTCAGGACTGCTCATCGTGCAGGCCGTCAGCCACCTGCATTCGGTCGCCGTGCTGTACGGCCTGGCCGGGGTGCAGGCACTGCTGGCCGGGGTCGACAGCCCGGCGCGATCGGCGATCATCCCCCGATTGGTGCCGACGGCGGACCTACCTGCTGCGGGAGCGCTCAGTTACGCGGGCATGACCCTGGCGACGACCGTGGGACCGCTGGTCGCGGGTTTGCTGATCGCCGGTCCGGGGCTCGGGATCACGTACGGGATCGACACCCTCAGCTTCGCCGCCGCGTTCATAGCGGTGCTGCGGCTGCCCGCCCTGCCACCCGAAGGTGGGGGCACCAAGGCCGGGCACGCCAGCGTGGTGGAGGGGCTGCGCTTCCTGCGGACCCAGCCTGTGGTGACGATGACGTTCGCCGTCGACCTGGTCGCCATGATCTTCGGGATGCCCCGGGCGCTGTTCCCGGCGCTGGCGGTGCACCGGTTCGGCGGCGGGGCACGCACGGTCGGCTACCTCTACACGGCGCTGGCCGCCGGCGGGTTCATCGGCACCGTCTTCGGCGGGTGGTTCAGCCGCATCAGGCGCCAGGGGCTGGCCGTGCTCGTCGCCGTGGCGGCCTGGGGAGCAGCCGTCGTCGGCTTCGGGCTGGTCGACTCGCTGATCCCGGCGCTCATCGTGCTGACGGTCTCCGGGGCGGCCGACGCCATCAGCGCGGTCTTTCGCGGGGTCATCCTGCAGACGGCGACGCCCGACGCGATGCGCGGCCGGCTGCAAGGTGTCTTCATTGTGGTGGTCAGCGGTGGCCCGCGGCTCGGTGATCTGGAGTCTGGAGCCGCCGCATCACTGTTCAGCCTGCAGGGCGCTGTGCTCAGCGGGGGCATCGCCGTGCTGGTCGGCGTCGCGGCACTGGCGGCGGCCGTCCCGAGCTTCCGGCGCTATCAGACGCGGGTGCACGACGAGCCGCGCCCGTATCCCCCGACCGAAGCCACCGATGCGGCCGAACTCACCACCGACCAGGGCCCGTAGCCGCGCGGCCCCCAAAACGCAACGTGCCCCGCTGCACTGGGCAGCGGGGCACGTCTACGAGCGGGTGGGGTCGACTGTCAGTCGAGGTACTCGCGGAGGCGGCGGGAGGTCGAACCCGAACGCAGCTCGCGCAGGGTCTCCTTCTCGATCTGGCGGATCCGCTCCCGGGTGAGGCCCAGACGCGAACCGACCTCGGCGAGGGTGTGCTGGCGACCGTCGACCAAGCCGTAGCGCAGCCGGATGACCTCACGCTCACGCTCGGGCAACGAGTGCAGGACGCCGTGGAGCTCATCCTGCATCGCACCGAACGCGGCGGCGTCGGACGGGACGACCGCGTCAGCATCTTCGATGAAGTCACCGAGGACCGACTCGCCGTCATCGCCGACCGCCGTCTCGAGCGAGACGGTGTCCTGGCTGATCCGGCGCAGGTCAGCGACCTGCTCGATCGAGATGTCGAGTGCCTCGGCCAGCTCCTCGTCGGTGGGCTCGCGGCCCAGGCTCGTCACCAGCTGGCGCTGCTGACGGGTCAGCCGGTTGAGCTGCTCGACGAGGTGCACGGGGATGCGGATCGTGCGGGCCTGGTCAGCCATGGCGCGGCCGATCGCCTGGCGGATCCACCAGGTGGCGTAGGTGGAGAACTTGTAGCCCTTGGCGTAGTCGAACTTCTCGACGGCGCGGATCAGGCCGAGGTTGCCCTCCTGCACCAGGTCGAGCAGCGTCATGCCGCGACCGGTGTACTTCTTCGCGACCGAGACGACCAGGCGCAGGTTGGCGCTGATGAGCTGCTGCTTGGCAGCCCGGCCATCGCGAACCAGCGCGTTGAAGTCGCGCCGCAGGCTCGGGGTCATCTCCCCGCCGTTGGCGAGCTTGTGCTCGGCGAACAGGCCGGCCTCGACCCGCTTGGACAGGTCGACCTCCTGCTCGGCGTTCAGCAGCGGGACCTTGCCGATCTCGCGCAGGTACAGGCGCACCAGGTCACCGGTGCCGGAGCCGGAATCGGCCGGCCCGGCGGGACGCGGGTCGCGCTCGTCCTCGACGATGTCGACCTTGGCGTCAGCCAGCCGGCGGACCAAGGCGGGAAGCAACTCGGACCCGAGGTCAGCCTTGTCGAGCGTTTCGCGAAGATCGCGAAGCGTCAGCTCGCCGGACTCGCGTCCGCGGTTGACCAGGTCAACGACTTGCTGGACTTCGAGTTCCTCGACCTCGTCGACCGCGGTGGACGACGAGGAGCCTGCGGTAGGAGGCGTCGCAGCGGCAGCGCCGCGGTGAGCAGCGGCGCGGCGACGAGTCTTGGCCGCGGGGGCGTTCGGGGAAGAAGAAGTCAAGGTAGGGGGCGTCACGTGGCGGCTCTTCTCAGACAGTTCGGGGCAAGTGGTGATCAGGACTACTTAGTGGTATCGGGCGGTATCGTTACGGACAGTTGGGCCGAAGCAATTCTTGACGGCACCTGACACAACGGACATTGGACGGCTGATGTTCCGTCCCTGTTCGGTGCGCCCGACCGGATGAGGCTAGCTGACCCCACCCCTATCCGTCACGGGTCTTTGGTCTGTGACTTCCTTCACTCGGATGGGTCAGCCAGCACAGTTGCAGCGACGCGTAGGTCGGCGACGAGCCCTTCGAACATCACATCCCGCTCGGATTCCTCACCCCGCAGGACCGCAGAGGGGTGAATGGTCGCGATCAACTGGGCGCCGCTGCCCGGTGGTCCCTGTATAAGGGTTCCCCGCTGCTTCGTGACGCGAAACGACGGTCCGAGCAGTGCCTTGGCCGCGGTCGCTCCGAGGACGATCACCAGCTCGGGTCTGAGCCGGTTGAGCTGCGCTTCCAGCCATGGTTTGCAGGCCGCGACCTGGTAATTGTCAGGCGTTTGGTGGATCCGGCGCTTGCCCGGGGCCGATTGGGTGAATTTGAAATGCAGGACGCTGTTGGTGACCCAGACGAGGCTTCGATCGATGGCGGCCGCTTCCAATGCCCGGTCGAGCAGCTTTCCAGCGGGCCCGACGAAGGGCTGACCGCGGCGCTCCTCGATGTCGCCCGGCTGCTCGCCGACGATGGCCACGCGGGCATTCGCGGGACCGTCACCGAACACCGGGCGGGAGCCGTTGTCGGCAAGATCACATCCGTGGCAGCTGGGCAGCGCCGCAGCCAGTTCCTGCAGCGAGGCGCCCTTTTTCACCCAGGCGCCGGCTCCGGGATGCGGACCCGCGGGACCAGCCATGTCCTGTACTTACCAGGCCGCCCGCCGCCATAGCCACTCGCAAGGCCAGCTCAGGCGATGCCTGACACCTTGAGGACGAGGGCGAGCAGGCAGACGAGCAGAGCGACGGCGGCAAAGACCACGTCCCCCCGGCCGGTCTGCGGCAACGTGCCGCGGACGTTTTCACGCGTAACGGTGCTCATGCCAGTCAGCCCCCGGTAATTCCTTCAAGCGGGCCCCGATGCCCGCTTGTCTCCCGGTTCATCGTCGTCTCATGTCATAACCCTGAGAGCTTTTGTCTCAAAGCCGACACAACTTCGACCCGGCTGGACCGGGGAGGGTCAGCGCCTGCTGCTACGGGCGTGTTCGTAGCGCGCCAGCGTGTCCTTGCGCTCGGCGGCATGATCCACGATCGGGGCCGGATAGCCGTTCGGCGGACCACCGGGGGCCGCCCATGGTGAGTGAGCCGCCTTCCCTTCGATCCCGCGCAGTTCGGGAACGTAGCGCCGGACGTACTCACCCTCCGGGTCGAACTTCTCGCCCTGCAGCAGCGGATTGAAGACCCGGAAGTAGGGCGCGGCATCGGTCCCGGTCCCGGCCACCCACTGCCAGCCGTGATTGTTGGACGCCAGGTCGCCGTCGACCAGCTTCTCCAGGAACCACCGTGCCCCCGGACGCCACCAGATGTGCAGGTCCTTGATCAGGAAAGACGCCACGATCATGCGCACCCGGTTGTGCACCCAACCTTCGGCGAGCAGCTGGCGCATGCCCGCGTCGACGATCGGATAGCCGGTCATGCCCTGCTTCCAGGCCTCGAAGTGCCGGGCCGCGGCGCCCTTCGTCTCGTCCGCGTAGTCCAAGCCGGCCAACGCGTCAGTGAGGTCCTCGCGGGCCGATTGCGGCTGGTGGAAGAGCACATCCGCGTAGAACTCGCGCCAGGCGAGCTCGTTCTGGAACGTCTGGGCGCCGTGGCCGCCGGGGAGCCTGGCCAGAATCGTCCGCGGGTGGATGCAGCCGTATTTGAGATAGGCCGACAGACGCGAGGTGGCCTCCTCAGCGGGCCGGTCGCGCCCCTGCGCGTAGCCGTCCACTGATTCGAGGAACGCGTTGAGCCGGTCGCGGGCGGCCGATTCCCCCGCCGGTGGGAGCACCGTCGCGCCGAGCGCCGGATCCTTCGGGATACCGGTGCCGTCCAGCGCCAGCCAGGCCACTTCGCGGGGACGCGTCGCCGGCGCCCGCCAGCCGGCGGCACGCCAGGCCCTCGAGTAGGGCGTGAAGACGCGATACGGCGAGCCATCCGCCCGGCGCACCCGCCCCGGCGCGACCGCATACGGGGAACCGGTGCGTACCAGCTGCCGCCCGTCGGACTCCAGCGCCGCCTGCACGCGGCGGTCACGCTCGGCGCCATAAGGGCCGTAATCAGCACTGATGTGGACGGTGTGAGAACCGGCCTCTCGCGCCACCGCCGGCACGACGTTGACGGGGTTGCCCCGGCGGACCACGAGGCGCCCGTCGAGCTGGCGATCGAGGTCGCGCAGGCACTCGTAGAGGAACGCGAGGCGGGCGGCTCCGGAAGGACGGCGCAGCGTGTCATCGAGGACGAAAAGTCCAACGACGCCGGGGGAATCGGCCTCGGTCGACGCTGTCGCAGCGTCACGGGCGGCAAGCAGGGCCGGATGGTCGGACAGGCGGAGATCGCGTCGAAACCACAGCACGGCAGTCACCCGTCGACGCTAGCCATCCGGCCGCCGTTAGCGCACCTCTTCGGCACTCGTCACCGATCCGGCCGAAAGCCTGCGCGCAGCCGCGCGGACGGGCAGTGTGGAGGTCGCAGCCACCCCCCGACTGCGCGGTGTCCGAGGAGTTGATGTGACCGAGCAGTCCCATGAGCCGGTCTCCCTCGAAAGGGCCCGGCTGCTGCTCGGCTGGTTGCGCGCGCAGCGTGCGGTCGACAACTGCCTTTCGGAGTTGCTGGCAGCCGGACCGGCGGGGGAACGGCGGGTCAGCCGGCAGATCGACCGCGTGTCGAGCCTGGTAGCGGCAGCCTCAGCGGCTTTCGAGGCCTACCGCGCGTCGATACGCGAGGGCCGCGCAGATCCGGAGACCTCGAACGTCACGGAGCTGCGGAGCGTCTCGCTGGACCCGATCAGCACGGTCGAGCCCGCCGCCCCGATCAACCACTGACCTGCAGCGAGGCCTCCGCCCAGGCCTCCAGGTCGGCGGCCCTGGTGGGTTCCGCGTTCGCTGCCCGGGCCAGGACGACGACGCTGCCGGTGCCGGAGCTGAAGGCATGCACGACGACGCGGACCGCCACCCCGCTCCGGGCGTACGTGATGATCTCTTGCAGCTCGCCGGCATGAGCGCCGGCGACCGCCGTGACCGGGCCGCGCTGCAGCTGCGGCTGCGTGCCGTAAGTGCGCGTCACGAATTGCGGTAACGCCTGGGCCGGCGCGGTGTCGGTCTCGATTCCGGCGCCGATGCCTTCCACGCCCGGGGTCGTCGAGCCGGCTGAGACCGGAGCGAAGCGCAAGATCTCCGGCAGCGACGTGCGGCGGATCCAGCCCGGCGGGTGGCGGAAGGTGAGGCCGGCCGGCGGATCGGATTCCGCGACCCAATCAGCGGGGACGACGACGCGCTGCGGCGCCGCCGAGGGAGGCGCCGACGCGACCGCCGACGCCGATGGCTGCGGAGCCGACGGGGCGGGTGCGGTCGTGGGATTACCCCGGATGGTGTGCACGATCCAGGCGACCAGCAGGCCGATCCCCGCTGCAGCGACGGGAAGCAGGATGACGAGAGCGACCACCCGAAACCAGCGCAGCCACCGCCTGCCGTGGCGTGGAGCAGGTGGCGTAGCAGGTGGTGCTGCAGCGGCCGGCGGGACTGCAGTGGCCGGCGGTGCTGCAGCGGTCGGCGGTGCTGGGGGCGCGAGATTCACGGCCGCCGGTACGGTCGGCGGCTCCGTGGGGGCTGGCGGGCGTGGCTCGTCCGCCGATCCCGCCGCCGGGCCCGCAGCGCTCATCGATACCTCCGGCATGCCATCGGGTGTACCACGCAGCGGCCGCCCCGGGAGGTCAGGCAGGCCGTCAGCAGCCGCCCCGGCCCAACTCACTCCCGAACACGAGACGATCGGCGTATTCGAGCACTCCGAGCAGCGGCGGACGGTCGTCGACGGCGGTCTCCGAGGTCAGCCAGCGCAAGCCGGACTCGTCGCGACGGAACTGCGTCAGCGTGGTCGACGGGGGTGCGCTCTCCACGATGCGTCCCTGGCGCTCGAGGCGGCCCCACGCCGTCAGCATGACCTGCCCGGCCATGGTCGCCAGGGCCTCGTCGCTCTGGTGACGGTGCTGGCGGCGGCCGAGATCGACCTGTGCCATCGCGTCGAGCCCGACGAGTTCGAAGATGTCGACGAGCAGGCCGAGCTCGACCCCGTAGCCCCCGGCGAACGGCACTTGCTCGAGCACGCCGCGGCGAGCGGCGTATTCACCCCCGAGCGGCTGAACGAAGCCGGCGAGCTCGGGCCAGAACTGGTTGAGCAGCGGCCGGGCGACGAGCTCGGTGACGCGACCTCCGCCGGTCGGGGTGATCGTCCCGCCGACGGCCAGCGGACGGTCGTAGGTGCCCTTCACGAAGGCCACCGAAGGGTCGGTGAGCAGCGGGCCGAGCAGGCCGATGACGTAGTCGGCGCTGAAGCCCACCAGGTCGGCGTCGATGAAGACGATCAGGTCACCTGTCGTGGCGGCCATCGACTTCCAGAGCGCCTCGCCTTTGCCGGGCCGGTCGCCGAGCTGCGGGAGCACCTCGTCCTGGCGCACGACTTCGGCACCGGCACGGGCAGCCTCGGCGGCCGTCGCGTCGCTGGAGCCTGAGTCGACGACGAGGATCTGGTCGACCAGGCCTATCCCGATCAGGCGCCGGAGCTCGGTGACGATCGCGCCGACCGTGGCGGCCTCGTTGCGAGCCGGCAGGACGACGCTGACCCGAGCGCTCTGAGCTGCCTTGAGCGCCGTCAGAACGGCAGGTGGGTAGCTCGAGGCCGCGGTGGTGCGGCGGGCGAACCACTCGACGACGGAAGCGAGCACCCCACACCTTTCTGTGCCGACGGCAGTCCCAGTGTGCCGGGAGAGCGGATTACTTCGCGAACTAGAGGGCGAACTCGGCCCAGACCGAGGTGCCCTGACCCGCTCCGAGCCGCTCGTTGCCGTGCGGCTCGATCTTCCATGCGGTGGAGAGCACCGATACCAAGAACAACCCGCGGCCACCCGTCGATTCCGGGCCGGCCATGCGGGGCCGGGGGATCTTCGAGCCCCCGTCGGTCACGGTGAGCCGCAGCCGGTGGCCCTTGCGGTCGACGGTGAGCAGGACCGGCGGTTCCCCGTGACGCAGCCCATTGGTGACGAGTTCGCTGGTCACGAGCAGGATCGAGTCGAGCAGCTCGGCGGGCAGCTCACCGCCGGCCGCGCCGTCGGCGAGGACGGCTTCGCGGACCAACCGGCGGGCGGTGGCGACTCCTCCGGGATCCTGGTCGAGCTGGACGTGCAGCAGGCATTGCGTACCGGCGCTCGCCGAGGCCACCCCCACCGGTCCCGAGCGCAGCCGGGCAAGCAGCACGGTCACGTCGTCGTCGCGATGCACCCGGGGTTGCACGAGCGCGTCGGCCACGGTCTCCAGATCTGCTTCTGGGTCCTGCAGCAAACCCGCGGCACGCTGGGTCAGCGCCGAAAGCGCCGCATCGAGGTCGTTGGCGCGCTCTTCCACCAGACCGTCGGTCAGCAGCAGCAGGCCCGATCCGGGTGGCAGCCGCAGCTGCGAGCTCGCCCGCGGACCGGACACCGGGACACCGATCGGCGGTGAGGTGCGCGTCTCGGGGGTCGCCAGCTCCCCCGGCTCCCCGGGGGCGAAGACCAGCGGCGAGAGGTGACCGGCGTTGGCGATGATCGCCGCCCCGGTGTCGACGTCGAGGGAGACGATCACCAGCGTGACGATGTCGTCGAGGGCGAACCCGCGAGCCAGCTGGTCGAGGCCGGAGAGGATGGCGGCCGGATCCGGATCGACGGCGGCCAGGGTGCGGACGGCGCTGCGCATCTGACCCATGAGCGTCGCGGCCGGGACGCCCTTGCCCATCACGTCGCCCACCACGAGCAGCAGGCTGGAGCCGCCGAGCTCGAGCACGTCATACCAGTCGCCGCCGACGTCGACCCCGACCGTCGCGGGCAAGTAGCGGCCGACCAGGTCGACGTCGATACGCGCCGGCAGGCTCTGCGGGAGCAAGGCCGACTGCAGGGTGGTCGACAGCGACGACTGCTCCTCATAGAGCAGCGCCCGGTGCAGTGCCTGGGCGCCGACGCGTACCAGAGCACCGAGCAGTTCCTGCTCCAGCCGGCGGAATTCGCGCGGCCGGGTGCCGGTGAGCACGAGGGCACCCACGGGTGTCTCACCGGCCACCAGCGGCAGCGCCGCCAGGCACTGCAGGGGACGGGTGGAGGACTGGCCGGTCCCGTTCGGGTACGCCTTCGCGATCTGCGCCGCGTTCTCGAGGAAGATCGGCGTCCTGGTGCGCAGCACGTCGGTGTACGGATGGCCGGGAATGTCGGCCGCCGTCGGGCCTAGGCCGCCGTCGCGCAGGCCGCCGATGAGCCGGAAGCGATGTGGGCCGTCGCGTTCCAGCTGGTAGATCACCGCATCGTCGACCTCGACCGCGCCCGCTCCCGCAGCCGTGAGGAGTACGGCCACGTCGTCGGCGGTCACCGCCGCCGACAGTGCCGAGGTCGCCGCGAGCAGCCGCTCGGTCACCTCGGCCCAGCTGTTGACCTCACCCTCGGCGCGGTCGAGCTCCGTGGTCGCGTAGCGCTCGAGGCGCTGCAGCTGGATCGCCGTGTTGACGAGCAGACCGCTCAGCAACACGGCGTACGTCGCGGACCTGATACCGAGGCTGGCCCACCACACGCTGCTGTAACGGCGGTGACCGAGGACGTTGAGGATCAGGTCGTAGACCGACAGGACCATCGCGACGGTGATCCAGCCACGGGTCGCGGTCGGGCGCAGACCGTTGCGCCGTACCCACCGGAGCGCGACGGCGATGGTGAAGACGATCACGGTCACCAGAGCCGCGACGTAGAGGGCCGTGTAACTGCCGTCGGCGTTGACCACCACCCAGGACCCGGGGACGGCGATCGCGAAGACCAGCAGGATCGCGACTCCGAAGACGAGACCGGCGCGGCGCCGCAGCGAGCGCGGCCGGCCCAGAGTCGCCGCGAGAGCGCCCGCCGGGAGCGCCAGGTGCCAGGTCAGGTTGAGCAGGGCGCTGCCACCGGAGGAGGTGGCGAAGATCCCGCCGCCCGGGCTGAGCGCGCGAAACGCGAACAGCTGGAGCACCATCCCGACGCAGGCGATCACCAGACCGGCCGTCACCGCGCGCAGCGCCTCGTCCTGCTCGGCGCGGGCCCGGATGGCCATCAGCACGGTCGCGGGGATCGCGCAGGCCGGCGCCACGGCGAGCAGCACGATGGCGAATCCCGAGGGCAGCGACAGATGGGCGAGCAGCGCGATGAGGTACGCCAGCAGCGCCAGTGAGGTCGCCGCCAGGGTGCCCAGCAGGTTCAGCTGGAGTTCGGGTTTGGGCGGCCGATCGCGCGGGCGCTCGCGATCCGCCAGCGAGATCACCACGGGCCCATGATCCCTGATTTCACGGCGTCAGCGCGCCATCGGGGTCGGACATGCATCTGGCGTGCGCCCCCGATTCGCTCAGGCCGGCAGTACTCCCCCTCGTCGACAGTGTGAGTGTCGGCGCGGCCCGGTGCGCGACTTGACGGCCCGTCAGATTGCAGGGAGTGTCCGCCGTGGCGGGACACCGTCCGCGGACGCGCGCGGCCGTTTGCCTGTTCCCAGCTTTGCCGGCCACCCGCCCGCCGGCTCGGAGGCCCCTGATGCCCGTCCCGATGGACGAGTTTCCGCTGCACCAGCACCCCGTCTCGTTCTCCCGGGTCGGCACCAGCGACCGCAACTTCTACGACCGCAGCTACTTCAACGGCCACGACCGCACCGGGGAGATCTTTTTCATCTCCGGGTACGGCGCTTACCCCAACCTCGGTGTCAAGGACGCGTACTTCACCATCCGCATCGGCGATCGGTCGTTCACCGTGAGGGCCTCCGACGCCCTCGATGACAACCGTCTTGTGCAGGAAGTCTGCTTCTACCGCCAGGAGGTCGTCGATCCGCTGAACACGATCCGGCTGACCGGTGACGCCGATGAGCTCGGGATCGGGTTCGATCTGACGTGGCAGGGCTCCTACCCGGCGGTCGACGAGCCGCGCCACATCATCCTGCAGGGCGGCGTACGGCCGTTCGTCGACGCCCAGCGCTTCGCCCAGGTGGGCACGTGGGAGGGCGTCATCCGGGTCGACGGTCGCGAGATCACCGTCTCCCCCGACGTCTGGGTCGGCAGCCGTGACCGCTCCTGGGGAATCCGGCCGGTGGGAGAAGCCGAGCCGCCCGGCCGGTTCACCGCCGAGCAGGGCGGCGACTACGGCATGTACTGGCTCTACGTCCCGCTGCGCTTCGACGAGTACGGGATCGTGATCATCGTCCAGGAGGACGCCGACGGGCACCGCTCGCTGAACGAGGCGAGCCGGATCTGGCCCGCCGCGTCCGGTCGCAAGCCGGAGCAGCTCGGCTGGCCGCGTACCGAGATCCAGTACCGCTCCGGGACGCGCATCCCCGAGACGGCCGTCATCCACCTGACCGAGCCCGACGGCAAGCCCCTCGAC
Source organism: uncultured Actinomycetota bacterium (assembly GCA_963731205.1). Lineage (GTDB taxonomy): Bacteria > Actinomycetota > Actinomycetes > Frankiales > Frankiaceae > DATAZK01. The sequence continues at coordinate 791,672 of CAVSUJ010000002.1, forward strand.
ATCGAGATCGACTCGCTCGGCTGGATCTCGCTGAACTGCGGGCCGGGCTACGGCGCCGATCCCGAATGGCAGCACGGCACCTGGAAGGGTCGCGGCTGGACCAACGGTTCCCACCTCGACTACAACGACCCCGAAGTGGCCGGCCGCGTCCCGTACAGCCTGCTCGACCACGTGGCCCGGGCACGGTGCAACGGCGATGAGGGCTACGGGCTCTTCGAGCACGGGCTCATCGGCCGCTACAGCCCTTACGGGTTCGCCGACTTCTTCGCCGTCGCCCCGTGACGGGGCCGCAACCCGAGGGTGCAGAGATCCGGCGGACCAGCCGCGACCGCGAGCAGCTTCGCCTCGCGCTGCAGGCCTGGCTCGCGCGCCGGTTGCCCGCCGGGGCCGACCCCAAGATCCCAGCACTCTCGTCGTCAGCAGCGACCGGGATGTCGAGCGAGACGGTGCTTTTCCCGGCCACGTGGAACGACGGCGGCGAGCAGCGCACCGAGGATCTCGTCTGCCGAATCGCCCCGCATCCTGGCGACGTGCCGGTCTTTCCCTCCTACGACATGCGAGGGCAGTTCGAGGTCATCCGACTGGTCAGCGAGCTGACCTCGGTGCCGGTCCCCAACGTGCGCTGGCTCGAGGAGGACACCAGCCTGATCGGCACGCCCTTCTTCCTGATGGACCGCATCGCCGGCGAGGCACCGCCGGACAACCCGCCCTACACCTTCGGCGGCAACTGGCTGGCGGACGCGTCCCCCGAGCAACGCCAGACGATGCAGCGCGCGGTGGTCGAAGTCCTCGCGCAATTGCACGACATCCCTGATGCCGAAAAGCGCTTCGGGTTCCTGTTCACACCGTCCGAGATGGCGGCGGGGCCGACCCCGCTGCATCGCAAGGTGGCCCGCACCCGTGCCTGGTATGACTGGACGGTCGCCTCAGGGGTCCGCTCGCCGCTGGTCGAACGCGGCTTCGCCTGGCTCGAGGAGCACTGGCCCGAAGACCCGGGCCCGACCGTGCTCTCGTGGGGCGATTCCCGTGTAGGCAATGTACTTTTCCGCGATTTCCAACCCGTGGCGGTGCTCGACTGGGAGATGGCGGCGGTGTGCCCGCGCGAGATCGACCTCGGCTGGCTGATCTACGCCCACTACATCTTCCAGGACATGTCTTCGGTCTTCGAAGTGCCTGGAATACCTGACTTCCTGCGCCGCGACGAGGTGGCCGCGTACTACGAATCGCGGACCGGTCACACGCCGCGGGACCTCGATTTCTACACCGCTTACGCGGCGTTGCAGTACGCGATCGTCTTCCTGCGCACGGGTTCGCGAGCCGTACATTTCGGGGAGATGGCGATGCCCGGCGATCCGGACGAGCTGATATTCAACCGCGAGCCGCTCGAGCGCATGCTCGCCGGCACTTACTGGAGCTGACTTCCATGCGCTACGGCGTCACCGTAATGCTCACCGACAAGGCGATCGGCATCGTCGAGCTCGCCCAGGCCGTCGAAGAGCGCGGCCTCGATTCGGTGTGGCTGCCCGAGCACACCCACATCCCGACGAGCCGGCTGACCCCACCGCCGACGGGTGATGAAGAGCTCGCCGAGGAGTACAAGCGCAGCCTCGATCCGTTCATCAGCCTGGCCGCCGCTGCAGCGGTCACCACGCGGCTGCGGCTCGGCACCGGCGTCGCCCTCGCCGCCCAACGCGAGCCGCTCGTCACGGCGAAAGCCTTGGCCACGCTCGATCAGCTGTCCGGGGGCCGCTTCGTGCTCGGCACCGGATTCGGCTGGAACGTCGACGAAATGGCCCATCACGGCGTCGACTACGCGACCCGCCGCGAACACGCCCGCGAGGTCGTGCTGGCGATGCGTGCGCTGTGGGAACAGGAGGAGGCGAGCTTCGACGGCAAGTACGTGAACTTCTCGCCGAGCTGGTCGTGGCCGAAGCCGGTGCAGAAGCCGCTGCCGGTGCTGCTCGGCGGCGGCGCGGGTCCCAAGCTCTTCTCCCACATCGTGGAGTACTGCCAGGGCTGGATCCCCATCGGCGGCGCCGGGCTCGGAAAGTCACTGCCCGTCCTGCGCCAGACGGCCGAGGATGCCGGACGCGATCCGGATGCACTCGAGATCGTCCCCTTCGGTTCGCATCCCGACCGCGGCAAGCTCGACTACTTCGCGAGCATCGGCGTCACCGAATGCGTCTTCCGGCTGCCCTCGGCCTCCCGCGATGTCCTCCTACCGGTGCTGGACGAGCAGGCCAGGCTCGTGGAGGAGCACCGCGCCGGCTGAGGCGTCATTCCTTCTGCAGGGCGGCGGCGAATTGGCCCATCGGGCCGATCAGGGCATCGACCTCGGACTGCAACGAGTTGACCTGGGCCTTGCTCAGCGAGTCGTAGGCCATGAACGAGGCGCCGCTGCCGTACTGCGACAGGTCCTCCTCGAGCGTCGCGAAGCGGGTGTCGATCTTGGCGATCAGGTCGGGTTGGGTGTCGATCACGATGGAGCGAAGCGCGTTGTATGCCTCCTGCGCGCCTTGCACATCCGCGGCAGCGTCGACCAGATCGAGCCTGCTGTAACGCTCCTCCTCACCGGCGAGCTTGACGGTGGCGACCTGGGTCAGCAGCGTCCGCGCACCGTTGGCGATCCCGTCGACGCTGAGATCGACGCGCTGCACCTGGTCGACGAGTTTGGCGATGTCGCCCTGGAGCTGGCGGGCCACCGGACCGTCGGCCGAGATGTCGGCGTTGGGCTTCCAGAGGTCGTACTCCAGCCGGTGGAAGCCGGTCCATTGCTGGCCGACCTCCACGTCGTCGATGCGCGCGTCGATACGCGAGTCGAGATCCCCGAGCGCCGCTGCCACCGGCTGGATCGACTCGTACGGCACGCGAGCGGCGGGATACAGCGACTTGGCCTTGGCGATGTCGCCGGCTTCCACAGCCGCGATGAACGGCTTGGCGCGTTCCTCGAGCACGCGCGCCTGTGCCACCACATAGCTGCGGTAGCTCGCGACGGCCGCGTCGAGTTGCGGGCTGCTCGTCTGCGGTGCGCCGGACGGGCCCTTGACGACGATCGGGGTCCGGATGCCGGCGCCGACCATTCCGGGCCGGCACGCGAGCTGGTACTGGCCGGCCTTCAACGTGACGGTCAGCTTCTTGCCTGCGCTGGGCCCGATGTTGCCCACCTCGCCGACGACCCGGTCACCCGGGGCGTAGACGTAGACCTCGGTGACCTGGCTGCCGACGTTGGAGATGGCGAAGGTCTGGGTGCCGCTGGTGAACGTGTCCTCGGCGACGACGCACGCGGTGTCGGAGGCCTTCACGTTCACCCCGACCGAACCCGGCGGCCCGGGCGGCGAGCTGGAGCATCCCGCGAGCACTGCCAGAGCGAGCAGACCGGCACCGGCCACGGTGGACGACCGGCGGGCTGCGAGTGGCACGGACCCGACGGTAGAGCAGCGAGAGCGGGCGGAGATGGCTAGGCGGACCCGAGGGTGACGGTCGTGGTGTGAGCCACTCCGTTGCGGCGGTAGTGCACGGTCACCTTGTCGCCCGGGTTGTGCGCCCGGATCGCGGCCGACAGGCTGCTGCCGTCATCGGTCGGGGTCTGACCGACCTCGGTGATGACGTCGCCTACCGCCAGGCCCGCCTTCGCTGCGGCGCTCCCGGAGGAGACCGCGGTGACGACGGCGCCCCCGCTGGGGTCGTCGCTGATGTTGACGCCGAGCAGCGCGTGCTTGGGGGTCTGACCCTTGATCAGCTGGTCGGCGACCGAACGGACCTCGTCGACGGGAATGGCGAAGCCCACGCCGATGCTGCCGGACTGGCTGCCGTCGGCGCTCTGGCCGAGGCTGGCGATGGCGCTGTTGATGCCGATGACGTGACCGTGCTCGTCGACGAGCGGGCCGCCGGAGTTGCCGGGGTTGATCGCCGCGTCGGTCTGGATCGCGTCACCGACGGAAGCGCCCGAGCCGCTACCGGTCTCGCTGCCGAGCGCGACGGTGCGGTGCAGTGCCGAGACGATCCCGGAGCTGACCGAGCCGTCGAGGCCGAGCGGGCTGCCGATGGCGAGCACGGTGTCGCCGACGTGGACGGTGCTGGTGCTGCCGAGCGTCGCCGGGGTCTTACCCGAGACCCCTGATGCCTTGATGACGGCGAGGTCGGTGTCGGGGTCACGACCGATGATCGAGGCCGACGCGGTGGTGCCGTCCGAGAACTTCACGCTGATCGTGCCGGCTCCGTCCGCCGCGGCTTCGACCACATGGTTGTTGGTGACGATCGTGCCGTCCGAACGCAGGATGACGCCCGAGCCGGTGTCTCCCGAGTTGCCCGCGTCGACGGTGATCGAGACGACGCTCGGCTGGACGGCGGCGGCGACCTTCGCGAGCGTCTCGGTCGGCGAGGCGGATCCCGAGACGTTCACCGGCGACTGCGAGGAGACGACCGTCTTCGTGGTGTTGTTGCCGGCGATGACCGCTCCGGTGACCCCGCTGCCGATGGCGACGGCGACCAGCACGGCAGCGGCCCCGGCGCGGCGTCCCCACGGCGGGCCCGGCCGGTGGGGCGGGCGCTGCGGACCGTTCGCGTAGGGCGGCTGGGCCGGCGGCGGGCCGAAGGGAAGCGGCTCCGTCGGATAGGTCGGCGGCTGGTAGCCCGGCGGCTCGTACGCAGGCGAACCGAAGGAGGATCCGGCGGGTGCACTGTAAGGCTGGTCCGCCAGCACGTCGGTGGAATGCGTGGGCTGCGCCGGCGGCGGGGGGTAGCTCCAGTGCAGCGGTTCGTCCCGCGGGTCGCTCACGCTCATACGCTTACCGTCGGCACGAGCGCTTACTCGTCGCTGTAACCGGGCTGTGAGTTGGCTGTGGGACATGGCGGTCCTCACAGCTCGTCCACAGCTCACTCGAAGTCGTGACGCAGCCACCCCGCCGATGCTGACCGCGTGACACTCGTGTGGTTGAGCCCCGGGCTGCCCGCAGACCGTACCGAGCTGGCGGCTTCGCTCCCTTCTGATCTCGCCCTCTTCTCGATGCCGTCCTTCGACGATCCGGCGGCTCTCGATGCGTTGGCTGTCGGGAGCCTGTGCGTCGCCACAGTCTTCGAGACCGACCTGCTGAACCAGCTGGCGCACCGCCCGGCGGGCGTTCGGCTGCTGATCGTCGGTCCGCCCGACCGTCCGAGCCAGCTGCCGCCTCCGCCGGTAGGTCGCGTACCCGATGCGATGAGCCCGGCTGCCTCCCTCGCAGAGCTGGCGTCAGCCATCACGCGTGCGGCCGCGGGTGAGCCGACCGCGCCGCTGGCACCCGCCGTCGCGGCAGGCCCCAAGGGTTCACGCCTGCGTTCGCGCGTCGCGGCCGCCGGCGCGGTGCTCGCCGGTCTCGCCATCGGCGGCATCGTGATCGGCGCGACCGAAGGGTCCTCGTCGGCGAGCGCGCGAACGGGTATCGGCAACGGCAATTTCCGCGGTGGCAATTTCGGTGGCGGCAACGTCCAGGGCGGCGGCACCCTTCCCGGGGGCGGGACCATCCCCGGCGGCGGCGCCGCTCCCGGCGGCGGGAACTTCGGCGGGCCGGGTGGGCAGAGCGGCACCGGCGGCACCACCACCCGCGGGGCCCTCGGGCAGGAACTCCTGACCTGCCTGCGCCAGCAGGGCTTCACCGGCTCGGTGAACCAGTTGCGTCAGCAGGCTGCGGATCCGCAGCTGCGACAGGCCTTCGAGACGTGCCTTCAGCAGCTGCAAAGCTCCTCCAGCCAAGTCACAGGTCGGCCATAGTCCAGTGATAGCGCTTCGGCCGAACGTGATGGCATGTCCTTGACGCACATTGACACGCCGGTTGGTCACGCGGTTGACGGCTCCCCGACCGACGAACACGAAGGCGACACCGGCGAAAGCCCAACGGTTGCCGTCGAAATCGTCGTCCCGGTGTACAACGAGTCCGCCGGGCTGGTCGGCTCCATCGAGCGGCTGCACGCCTACCTCGACGGCGACTTCCCGTTCTCGTTCCAGATCACGATCGCCGACAACGCGAGCACCGATGACACCTGGCAGCTGGCCCAGGAGCTGAGCCGGCGCTTCTCGCACGTGCAGGCGCGTCATCTCGATCAGAAGGGACGCGGCCGGGCGCTGCGCGAGGTCTGGTCGGCGAGCAGCGCGGCCGTGCTGGCATACATGGACGTCGACCTGTCGACCGATCTGGCGGCGCTGCTGCCGCTGGTGGCTCCGCTGCTGACGGGACACAGCGACGTGGCGATCGGGTCACGGCTGTCGTCGTCATCCCGGGTGGTGCGCGGCACCAAGCGGGAGGTCATCTCGCGCACGTACAACCTCATCCTGCGCACCACGCTGCGGGCCCGATTCACCGATGCCCAATGCGGTTTCAAGGCGATCCGGGCCGACGCGGCCCGCCAGCTGCTGCCGCTGGTGCAGGACACCGCATGGTTCTTCGACACCGAACTGCTGGTGCTCGCCGAGCGGTCGGGGATGCGCATCCACGAGGTGCCGGTCGACTGGGTCGACGACCCGGACAGCCGGGTGGACATCGTGTCGACCGCGCTGGCCGACCTGCGCGGCGTCGCCCGCCTCGGCCGCGCCCTCGCGTCCGGCAAGCTGCCGCTGGCCGATCTGCGCTCCCAGCTCGGACGGACGCCCCATCCGGCCGCGGTGCCGGGCGTCCCGGTGACGCTGTCACGGCAGGCGGTGCGCTTTGCGGCCATCGGCATCACGAGCACCCTGGCCTACCTCGTCCTTTATCTCCTGCTGCGTTCCTCGCTGGGTGCGCAGGGCGCCAACCTGACCGCCCTGTTGATCACGGCCATCGCCAACACGGCCGCGAATCGCCGCCTGACGTTCGGGCTTCGCGGGCCGGGCAAGCGCGCCCGCAGTCAGCTCGAGGGCCTGGTGGTGTTCGGCATCGGGCTGGGTCTGACGAGCGGTGCACTGGCCGCCGTGCATGCGGCGTCGGCACATCCGCGGCGCGTGGTGGAGGTCACGGTGCTCGTCGCCGCCAACCTGCTCGCCACCCTGATCCGCTTCGTTCTGCTGCGTTCGTGGGTGTTTCACCCCCGCCGCACCGCCGCGGCTTCAGCCGACAGCGCCTGACGCACGCAGCTCCGCAATCTCGGCCGGCGCGTAGCCGAACTCGCGAAGAATCGCGTCGGTGTGCTCGCCCAGCGTCGGAATCGGATCCATGCGCGGCTCCTCGCCGTCGAGCGAGATCGGCGGCAGCACTGCGCGGATCGGCCCACCGGGAGAGCCCACGTCACGCCACCGGTCACGGGCCTGGAGCTGCGGATGCTCAGCGACTTGCTGCACCTCGTTGAGAGCGGCGTTGGGAATTCCGGCCGCATCCAGCCGTGCCACCAGTTGAGCTGCGGGGAGCGTACGGGTGACATCGGCGACGAGGGCATCCACTTCGGCGCGATGGGCCACCCGGGCCACGTTGGTCGCATACCGCGGATCGTCGGCCAGCTCGGGCCTTTCGAGCACCTCCCGGGTGAGCGCAACCCAGCCGCGATCGTTCTGCACCCCGATCAGCAACCGGCCGCCTTCGAGCGTGGGATAGCCGTCGTAGGGCACGATTGCCGCGTGGCCGAGGCCTGATCGCGGCGGCGCCTCGCCGGTGTACATCGTCGTGTAGAGCGGGTACCCCATCCACTCCACGATCGCGTCGAACATGCTCACCTCGACATGACCGCCTTCACCAGTGCGCCCGCGCCGCACCAGCGCGGCAAGCACGCCCGAAAAGGCATAGAGCCCAGCGGCGATATCGGCCGCCGCGACGCCGGTCTTGGACGGCGTCTCCGGCGTTCCCGTCATCGCGATGAGGCCGGCCTCGCTCTGCACGAGCATGTCGTATGCCTTCTTCTGCGCATACGGGCCGCCTCGGCCGTAGCCCGACATGTCGACGGTCACCAGGCGCGGGCGCGTCGCACGCAAGGCGGCGGAGCCGAAGCCGAGCCGCGCGGCGGCGCCCGGAGCGAGGTTCTGCAGGAAGACGTCGGCGGAGTCGAGGAGCTGCTCGACGATCCGCCGTCCCTCGACGCGTGAGAGGTCGACCGCGATCGATTCCTTCGAGCGGTTGAGCCAGACGAAGTGCGCCCCGCTGCCTTGGACGGCGTGGTCGTACTCGCGGGCGAAGTCGCCGCCGTCGACCCGCTCGACCTTGATGACCCGCGCCCCGAGGTCGGCCAGATGCCGCGTGGCCAGCGGCGCCGCCACTGCCTGCTCGACCGCCACGACGGTGGTTCCTTCAAGCGCACGCACGCCGACATGCTAAGTGGACCGCGCGGGGTCAGGGTCGGCTGCGTGACAGCTCATTGACAACGGGTCACCGTTCGCGGTTGTTTCACACCGAAGCCTCGGGGGTCGGCACCGTTCGACAGATCGGAAGCGCGATGAGCGACGCCCCGAAAAGCCCTGCCCCTGCTGGCAAACCGGTCACCTTGTTGACCCAGGAGATCCGCTTCGCCGCCACCCTCACCGGCGGGGTGAGCCTTGCCGTGTGGATGGGAGGCGTTTGCCGCGAGCTCGACATCCTTGTGCACGCGAGCGATGACCGCATCGAGCAACGCCGGCCCGCGGCCGACCCGGTGCAGAACGCCTACCGCAAACTCCTGGATCTGCTCGACGTCACCGTCTGCGTCGACGTGCTGTCCGGCACCAGCGCCGGCGGCATCAACGCCGCGCTGCTCGGACTGGTCAACGCCCAGCGCAAGGACCTTTCCACGCTGCGCGAGATCTGGCTGCAGGCCGGATCGCTTTCGACTCTGCTGCGCGATCCGAACGAGCCGACCCCACCCTCGTTGCTGCAGGGTGACGGCCAGCTCCTGCGCCAGCTGTCGGCCGGCATCCGTCGCATCCTCGGCCACACGACCAGCACCGAGAATCCGCGTCCCACGGATGTCTTCATCACCGCGACACTGCTTACTCCGGAGCTCAGCCGCTTCACCGACGACTACGGGACCAGCATCGACGACGCCGACCATCACGGCCTCTTTCACTTCGGCACCGACGACCTCAACCACAAGGACGTCGTGACCGCACTTTCGCTGGCGGCGCGCAGCAGCGCATCGTTCCCCGGCGCGTTCGAGCCCGCGTTCCTACCCTGCGGGGAGAAGAGCACCGACAGCACGCACCCGGACATGAGCCGGTACTCGACCATCACGGCGCCGCACTGGGCGGCCGACGGCGGGCTGCTCATCAACCGCCCCATCGCCCCGTTGCTCGACACCATCTTCGACCGGCCGGCCGATCGCGAAGTGCGCCGCGCGCTGCTGTACATCGTGCCGACGAGCGGCCCGGCCCCGAAGGTCGTGCCCGACGAGTTCGACAAGCCGATGGGGCTGGCCATGTCGTTGCTCAAAGATCTCGCTGCGACGCAGGACCAGTCGATCGCGGCCGACCTCACGGAGATCCGCGAGCACAACGAGCGCGTCGATTCCCGGCTCGACACCCGGCTGCAACTGGCCGCGCTCGGCGCCCGATTGAAGCCCGGCGGCTTGACCGACGCGAGCACCTGGGCCTCCTACCGGGTGCGGCAGGGGGAGTCGCTGGCGGATCCGATCGCCACTGAAATCATCCGCCGGCTCAGGGCAGAGCCGGGCCTTCGCCCGGAATGGACCGCGGAAGACTCCCGCGGCAACGACTTACACACGACCCTGCTCGCCGAAGCCTCAGCCGCGATCACGAAAGCCTGGCCCACCGGCGGCGCCGACCCGGCCGCGTTTTGCGACGCCGCCGCACGCGCCTCCAGCGTGGGACGGCCGGCGTTCAACGCGGGCAAGGCGGTCGTCATCGACATGTTGCGCTCCGGATTTGCCCTCGCATCCAAGGACCAGGACACCAACGCCTTGGCGGCGGCCGTCGCCGAGGTGCACGAGGTCCAGGGTGACCTGGCTCCTCCGGACCTGATGGCCGAGGTGCTCACCGCCATCAGGGACGCCGGCCTGCCGACGCTCGAAGCCGCGACGGCCTCTGTTGCCCGGGTCGTGACGGGCTGCGATGACGAAAAGCTGCGGCAAACGTTGGAGATTTCGTGGACGAAGCTGACGCAGGCACTGCTGCAGATTGCGCCGACGCTGTGCAGCCTCGCGGGAACGGCCGCGCTGGCTCCTGACGCACCCATGGGCTCGTGGGCGAAGGTACGCAGCGACGCCCGGTTGCAGATCGCGATCTATCTCGACTACCTCGGGCTCGACGAGCGGGGCACCCTGACCGACGGCAAGTCCGCAGCCGACCGCCTGCTGGATCGCCTGCTCGACCTCATCGTCGCCGAGCGGGCGCTCTCACCTGCCGGCCACCGGGTCGATCAGCGAGTCGAGCTCGTCCAGGTCAGTGCGGACACCCGCAACGAGCTCACCGGCGATGCCCGGCAGACCGCCGAGACGAAGCTGACCGGCCTGCAGCTGCACCACTTCGGCGCCTTCTTCAAAGCGTCGTGGCGCGCCAACGACTGGATGTGGGGCCGCCTCGACGGCGCCGGCTGGCTCACCCACATCCTGCTGGATCCGCGCCGCATCCTGGCCGTCGCGGAGGCCAATGATGCGACCCCGACGTCGACCACCGACCGCGCGGCGACCTTCCTCGCCTCCCTGGAGGCGGCCTTCGGCCCGCTCGGCGGCGCGGGAGGCCCGAGCGGAAATCGTCAGGATCTGCTGGATGATCTGGCCTATCTGAACGACGACCGGGCCGTCATCCCGGGCAGCCTTCCCCGGTTGTCCATCGCGGTCGCCGCGGCCATCCAGCTGTCCATCGCCAAGGAGGAACTGCGGTCCGTCCAAGCGCAGATCCAGAACGGTGAGGACCCGGTGAGCGCGAACGAGCGCCGCTGGCTCGCTGACTACGCGGCCCGCGGCGGGCAGGACACGCACATCCCCGCACTGCTCGCACAATGCCCGATCCCCGATGAGACGCTTTCCGAGGAACGCGACCGGGCGACTCCGCTCTTCCTGCGCACCGCCACGAAGTCCGCCGCGGTCACTACTTCAGCTCTCACGGCGTTCCAGAAACCACCGCCCTCGCTCGCGCCGGTCTTCACCATCGCGCGCACCATCACACGAACCGCGTGGGTGGCGACGGATCGCACGCATGGCAGCCGTCGGCTGAGCCTGCTCGTCGGCGTGCTGCTGATCGTGCTCGGCATCGCCGCGCTCGTCAGCCATTCATTGCTGCTGGGGCTTCCGGGACTCGCAGCGTTGGGCGCAGGGATGCTCGTGGTGGCCGTCGCCACGTGGCGCTCGATACCGCGGATCGTCGGCGCTGTGCTCGCGCTCGGGCTCGTCGTGCTGGCAGCCGCACCCTGGCTACCCTGGCTCGACGATCACCTGCGTTCCTGGCTGCAGCGCACGGCGATCCCGTTCCTGTTCCGCGACAAGTGGGCCTGGCCGATCGTCTTCCTGCTCCTGCTGCTGCCCGCGGTCACCAGCATCATCCAGATCGCACTGCACCGGCGGCCACCGAAGGCGCTGCAGCGACGGCAGGCGCAGGCTGCGCAGGCGAAGGTGGCAAGTGGCGCAACAGGAATTCCATGACGGCCGACGCGAAGCGCACCTTCCCGGAGACCCGGGCGATCTCATGGCCCTCGTCGGGAAAGAGCAGCAGCTGGGTCTCGACCCCGCGCTCGCGCGCCGCCGCAGCAGCCTGACGCGACTCCCCCACCGGCACGTTGCGATCGTTGACGCCGTGCACGACGAGCAGCGGCGCGCGCAGTCGATGAAAGCGGCGCAGCGGCGAAAGCTCCGCCAGCAGCGGCGCGTCGGTGACCGGATCGCCGTACTTGGTCGTGGCGACGGCGGCCACCCACGGTTCGGTGTCGGCGAAGAAGGTCAGCAGGTCCGACATCCCGCAGATGTCAATGCCTGCAGCGAAAAGCTCCGGGTGAAACGTCAGAGCGGCGAGGGTCAGGTAGCCCCCGTACGAGCGGCCCATACACGCGACCTGGCCATGGCTGGCGATCCCCGCGCGCAACAGGTGCAGCGCGCAAGCGGCGACGTCGCTGATCGCGCCGAACCTTCCGGCGCCGTCGTCGGCGTGCTCGAACGCCCGGCCGTAGCCGGTGGAGCCGCGCACGTTAGGCGCAAAGACGGCGATGCCGCTGGCCGCAATCGCCTGGAAGAGCGGGGCAAAACCCAGCCGTTCCTGGGCTTCCGGACCGCCGTGAAGATGGATGACCGTGGGAACCGGGCCGCTCGCTCCGGGGGGACGGTAGAGCCATCCCTCGATCGTCAGGCCGTCATCGGTGCTGAAACGCTCGCGCGACGGGATGACGAGGTGCCCTCCGGCCGGCACGGCAGCTCCCGCGACCGGCACCGGTTCGAGCACGAGTTCGCTGCCCCGGGGATCGCCGTGCCACACGCCGCGCGGGGTCAACGGCCCCTGACCCGAGACCACCAGCCGGCTGCCGTCGGCACTGAACCGCACCCGGTCGATCAGCTCCGGGCAGCCGGCCACGCTTCGCCTGCGGCCCGAAGGCAGGTGCATCACCTCCAGCACCGAGAGCCCGCGCACGTTCCACAGCAGGGCGGCACGCTCACCGCAATTGGTGACGGCGAAGCTGTCGAGCTCACCGCCCGGATGGACGGCGACGACTTCCGGAATCACCCCGCGGCTACTGGGTTTTCCGGTGCCCAGCAGCATCAGCGCGTATCGGTCGCGACGCAGATTGCTGCGCACGAGCACGCGCCCGTCGGGCAGGAACGACCCCTGATCTGTGACGCCCTCCGCTGGGCTGGGGGCGATCAGGTTGCGTACCCGCCCGTCACGCAGGCTCACCCGCAGGACGGTCCGCCGCCCGCGTCCGCCGACGCGGATCAGTGCTGCCCCGCCGTCGTGGCGAACGTCGAGCACCGTGAACGGATCGCCGTAGCCCAGCGGCCGGCTGACGCCGGTGTGGACGTCGAGCAGGGTCGAGGACGTCTCCTCCGGCCGGCGGCCACTGGTCGACAGCGGCAGCACCGCACCCGAACGCAGCCACGGGCCGAAAGCCGCCGTGCCGGAACGCACACCGGCGACCCGGCGCGCACCACGCCCGTCAGGACGGACCACCCACACCCGGGTACGTGTCGTCTCCCCGCCGGGCGCGCCGAGCACGGCGATCCACTCGCCGTCCGGCGACCATGACACCGCCTCCGCGTGGTCACGCCCGGTCTGCAGCGCAAGCGTCTCCGAGCCGTCGATGCGGCTCACCCACGCCCGCGGAAAACCGCTGCGATCACTGATGAAAACGACGTGGGAGCCGTCAGGCGACGGCTCCGCACCCCAGCTTCCCGGGACGCTGACCCAGTCTCTCCAGTCAGGCTGGACGACAGCAAGTTCCTCGCCGGTGGCACGCGTGGGCGTGCTCATCCAACCCCCTGCTCCTGCAGCCACAGCTCCAGCAGGGCCACCTGCCAGAGCTCGTTGGAGCCCAGGGTGGTGCGGGTCGTATTCGGGTCGGCGAGCAGCCGGCGGATCGGCTCGGGCTGATACAACCCGCGGTCGCGCGCCGCCTGCGAATTGAGTGCATCGCTCACGCGTTCCAGCAGCGGCCCGGAGAGATGGCGGATCGCCGGCACCGGGAAGTACCCCTTCTTGCGGTCGATCACCTCGGCCGGAAGCACCTTGCGACTCGCCTCTTTCAGCACGCCCTTGCCCCCGCCGGCGAGCTTGAGCTCCGGGGGACACAATGCCGCGAGTTCGACGACCTCGTGGTCGAGGAACGGCACCCGGGCCTCCAGGCCCCAGGCCATCGTCATGTTGTCGACCCGCTTGACCGGGTCGTCCACGAGCATGATCTGGCTGTCCAAACGCAGGGCGGCATCAAGCGCCGTCTCGGCGCCCGGGGCATCGAAATGGCGTGCCACGAACGCCCGCGACGGGTCGTTGTCCAGCCGCCATTGCGGATTCAGCAGGTCTCGCAGCGCCGCATCGGAGCGATCCACGAAGACCCGCGCGTACGCCTGCGCCGCATCCTCCCGAGCCACCCCGGCGAGCGGCGGATACCAGTCGTAGCCGGCGAAGATCTCATCCGCTCCCTGGCCGGACTGCACCACGCGGACGGTCTTCGAAACCTCCCGTGACAGCAGGAAGAACGCCACGCAGTCGTGGCTGACCATCGGCTCGCTCATCGCGGCGATGGCTTGCTCGACGGCCGGCAGCACGTCGCTGGTCGGGATCCGGATCTGGTGATGACGCGTACCGAAGTGACGGGCGATCAGGTCGGAGTAGTGGAACTCATCGCCCGACTCGCCGCCCGCCGCTTCGAAACCGATGCTGAACGTCGTCAGGTCGGTCTGCCCCTCACCCGCGAGCAGCGCGACGACGAGGCTGGAGTCGATGCCCCCCGACAGCAGCACCCCGACCGGGACATCGGCGACCATGCGCCGCGCCACCGCGACCCGTAGCCGCTCGAGCACCTCTTCCTGCCACTCGCTCGCCGTCATCGACAGCCGCTCGGGATCGCGACTGTGCGAGGGCGACCAGTAGACCTCATCCGTCATCCGGCCGTCGGCTTCCACCACCCGGACGGTCGCGGGCGGCAGCTTGCGTACGCCCTGCAGGATCGTGCGCGGCGCCGGCACGACGGAATGGAAGCTCAGGTAGTGGTGCAGCGCCACCGGGTCGAGCGAGGTGTCGATGCCGCCGGCGGCCACCAGCGCCGGCAGGGTCGACGCGAAACGCAGCCGCCCCGGCGATTGCGCCAGGTAGAGCGGTTTGATGCCGAGCCGGTCACGAGCCAGGACCAAACGACCCGACGCCCGCTCGACGATGGCGAACGCGAACATCCCGGCGAAGTGGTCGACGCAGCGGATTCCCCAGCGGTGGTAGGCCTTCAGCACCACCTCGGTGTCGGAGGTGGAGAAGAAGTGATAGCCCTCGGCGATCAGTTCCGCCCGCAGCGCCGGGTAGTTGTAGATGCAGCCGTTGAACGCGACGGTGAGGCCGAGGTCGGAGTCGACCATGGGCTGTGCGCCGGCCTCGGAAAGGTCGATGATGGCGAGCCGGCGATGGCCAAGCGCCGCCGGTCCGTTGGCCCACAGCCCGGTCCCGTTGGGCCCGCGCGGAGCCAGCGGATCGCGCATCCGACCGACGGCTTCCGTGTCTGCCGCCGTCCCGTCCCAGCGGAATTCTCCGCACAGCCCGCACACCCGCGTGCCCCTCCCCGTTACCCGTGCACCGTGGTCGGCCACCACAAGCGGTCGGTCATGGCACCAGCCAGGTGTCTTTCGCCCCGCCGCCGCGCGAGGAATTGACGATCATGCTCCCGGACGGCGCGACGCGGGTCAGCGGCGCCGAGAGCACTTCAGCATGGGGTGCGACGCCCGGCTCGGGATCGCGGCTCAGCACGACGAAGGCCCGAAGGTCGACGTTGCGCGGCGTGAGCTCGCCGCCGACGAGCGTCGGATGCGTCGAGAGCTTCACCAGGTCCTGGGCGACCCACCGCGAGGGCGCGAGCAGCACCTGCTGGCGCAGGGCATCGAGCTCGGCTGCACTCGCGTCAGGACCGATCGTCACGCCGGCACCGCCGTACCCGTCGACCGGCTTCAGCACCAGCTCCGCCATCCGGTCCAGCACCTGCTCGAGTGCGCTGGGGTCGGCGCAGATGTAGGTCGGCACGCCCTCGAG
Organism: uncultured Actinomycetota bacterium; assembly: GCA_963731205.1. Lineage (GTDB taxonomy): Bacteria > Actinomycetota > Actinomycetes > Frankiales > Frankiaceae > DATAZK01. The sequence goes on from CAVSUJ010000002.1 coordinate 807,249, forward strand.
CAACGGCTCCTCACCGAGAAAGTGCCGGATGAATTCAGGCACCAGCGCATAGATCGCCTTGTCATCGCCCACGCCGTTTCCGGGAGCATTGGCCAGAGCCACCCCGCCGGCCCGCACCGCGGCGAGCAACCGGCGCCCGAGCGGGCGGCCGTCGGCACCCGGGACGTGATCGAGCAGGTCCTCATCCAGCCGGCGGTAAAGCACGTCGATCGGGTACCGGCGACCGTGTTCGAGCCGGTAGACGCCGCCGTCGGTGACGACGAGGTCCTTCGGCTGCACCAGGTCAGCGTGCATCCGGGCGGCCAGCGTCTTGTGCTCCCACCAGGCCGAGTCGCCGGTGCCGCTGGTCAGCACCGCGAGCTGGACGCCCCCGGCCGGGCGTCCGGCCGCAGAACGCAGCGCGTACGCGAGATGGCTCGCCGCGTCTTCGGTGGTCAGCGTGCCGAGCGGCGGCGTCAGCTCGGGCATGACCGTGGCCAGCAGATCCCTGGCATGCATGGCATACGCGAGCCCGGAGGGGACTCGCAGGTTGTCCTCGAGCACCCGCCAGGTGCCGCCCGTGTCGCGCACCAGGTCGGTGCCGATGACATTGGCCCGCACCGCATTGACGGGCACCAGCGCGCCGCTGGGGCGAAGACCGGGCGCCGCGTCGAGCATGCTCGCCGGGATCAGCCCGGCGCGCACGCAACTGCGCGGCCCGTAGACGTCGTGCAGGAACGCCTCGAGCGCCAGCGCCCGCTGCTTGAGGCCGCGCTCGAGCCGGCGCCACTGCGACTGCTCGATCAGCCGCGGCACCAGGTCGATCGGGAAGGGACGGATCTCCCCGTCCACCGTGAACGTGACGTCCCGCTCGGTCTGATGGCGATCACGCGCCCGCTCGCGGGCCTCGAGGTGCGGGGTCGAGAGGGCTTCCAGCGCCGACAGGACCGGCGCGAACGCCGCCGTCGGGCGCCGGTTGGCGCGGATCGCCTCATCGCCCTTGCGCAGCTCGTAGCGCGCCGCAAGCGTGAGGTGTGCGGTCGGCTCCGGATGGGGCTCCAGGTCGGCCCCGCTCGTCTCCAGCAGCAGGAGGTCGACGACGTCGGTCAGCTCCTCGCGGACCCGGAACGCCGAACGCTGCCGGGCGGCACTGCTCCCCCCGCGCAGCGCCTCGTCGGTGAGGTGGCGCACGGTCTCCCAGTCGCCGGCCTCTTCCAATTGCGGCCGCAACTCATCGACCAGGCGGCGCACGACCTGCTGCACCGGCAAGGGCTTGCGGTCGCGAAGATCGACGAGGTCGCCCTCCAGGCCGGCCCGGGCCGCCCGCCACATCGCGGCCCGGATCAGGGACGGTGCGACGGGATGATGGGGCAGGCCCGCGTCCTCCTCCTGGCCGGCGCGCAGCACCAGCGCCCGGAAGAGCCCCGCCAGCAGCAGGACATCGTCCACCCGGGGGGTCGCGTCGCACAGCCGCAGCTCGATGGTCGGCACGTGGGCGGAAGGCCGGACGTCGAAGTAGATCATCCCGACATCGGTGATGACGGAGGAGCTGATCAGCTCCCGGATCAGCTCGTCGTACTCGGCGGCCGTCGCAACCTCGGGAAAGGGGCCGCTCGTGGGCCAGCGCGACCAGACGAAGGTGCGGTAGCTCGCGTAGCCGGTGTCCTCACCCAGCCAGTACGGCGAGCTCGCTGACAGCGCCAGCAGCACCGGGAGATCAGCCGAGACCCGGCGGGCGACTGCCACCGCCCGGTCGCGATTCGGGACGCCGACGTGCACCTGCGTGCCGCAGATCACCTGCTCGCGCACCAGCAGCTGGTAGTCGGCGAGCATCTGCGCGTAGCGCGCGTTGGAGGTGACGCCGAGCTCGGCCGTATCGACCAGCGGGACGCTTCCGGCAGCGACCACTCCGACGCCTAGATGCTCGGCCGCACCGGCGAGCTGGCGGCGGACGGCGACGAGATCGCGGCGCAGATCATCCAGCGTGTGCACGACCGACGAATTGGTCTCCACGACGGATCGCTGCAGCTCGGCGCCGAAATTATCGGGCAGTCCCTCCAGCACTCGGGGGCCCACGGGCGCGATCCGGCGCGTCTCGAGATCGACGACGTGGAACTCCTCCTCGACCCCGAGGCTGAGTTGTGCCGTGTTAATGCTCGCCTGCGATCCCGGTGGTGGAGCTGGGGAGAAGGCGGCGCCCAGGTCCGCTGCCATCCCGTGACGGTAGGTCCATCGTGTTACGGCACGGTTGCCGGGGAGGGACTCGGCGACTGCGTCACACCGGCAGTGGGGCTCGGAGTCGGGGTAGGGGCGGGGCTCGTCGCACCCGGCTCGGGCGCGGCGCTCGAGCTCGCCGACGGGCTCGCACTCGGGGTCGCTCCGGTCGTGGGTGACGCTGTGGCGCTGGGTGAGGCGGAGGGCGCCGCCGTCGGGCTGGGCGTCGACGTGGCCGGGGTGCTGGCGGGTGCCGTCGGCGACTTCCCTGAGCCGCCGGTACCGCCGAGCGGGAAGGCCGACTGCTTGGTCGACGCGCCCACCGCCGTCAGCACGCCGATGGCGATCGCGAAAACGAGGACGGCCAGGCCGGCGACGGCCAGCCAGCGGCGCCGAAGGGTGGGCAGACCGCCGCGCAGATTGCTCCACCGGAGCCGGTTCCAGCCCGTCGGCCGCTCGGCCTCGATCGCGTCCGGCGACTGCCCGGCCGGCGGACCGACCGCCGACGGGAACGGCAGCTCGGGCTCGTGAACAGCCGTCGGTGGGCTCGTAGGAGGCACCGGACGGGTCGGGGTGCCGCCGGACCAATCCGTGCGCCGCGCGGCGACCGCCATACGTCGCAGCCGCTCGTTCGTATGACGCAGCGACGCGAGATACAACGTCGAGCCGACGGACGCGACGATGCTGGCGATCGCGGCGCCGATCAGGGTCCCGGCGACGCCGAACGTCGACGAGATGACGGCAGCCGAGACCGCCGCCAGCGCACTGGCGGCCACCTGGGTGAAGCTCGGCCTGGCGGGACGGGGGGAAGGGCCGGAGGTTGAAGAAACCATGATCGGGGTGGAGCTCCTCCTGTTCTGAGACCTTGATTCGTGTTCACGACGCGGCGTTTGCGGGCGCGCCGACGCTCGGCGATCCTCGACGACCGTCAACCGCGACGATCTTGGGCGGCGCTTCGCTGGGAAGCAACGGGCCGATGCGCCCGAGGCGCCGGGGCCAGCGGCACGGGGATCAACCCGGCCAACGTCATCGACTCCGAACAGGTTACGCCTCTGCGGCCTGCGTTTGCTGCAGCAAGCACCTGTGAGTCGTGTCCGATTTCGGGAGACAACTCGCGATCGACCGGCAGGCGCCGGATCGCTCTTGTGAGACGCGTGAGCCTCCGCTGTACTCATCTCAGCCGCTGCGTGAGAACGCGTCAGTCGGCAAGCAGACAGCCGAGATCCCGCTTACGTACGCACCGAGGGAGGTAAAAAGAACCTTGTCGAGGCCACAGCCTCAGACACCGGAGGACCCCATGACCACGGTCTCGCTGGAGCTCCCGCTCCGGATGATCGAGCCGGCCGCCGACGAGCTGAGCGTCGGCATGAGCTGGCGGTCACATCGCGACGAGGACCGGCTGCTGGTCGACCCTTCCGCGGGGTTGTACGGCGTTTTCGACGGCGCGGGGGGACACGGCGACGGTGCCGCAGCAGCGTCTGCGGCTGCCCAGGCGGTGGGGCGCCGGGTGCGTTCCGGGCTGCCGGGCTGCCAGCACCTCGAGGCCGTCCAGCAGCTGCTCGACCTGGCGCTGACCGACGCCGACGCCGCGGTCGCCGCGCTCGGCACCGGCCCGCCGGGAGCGCCCGCCTCGCCCAGCGCGACCACCGCCACGGTGGTCGTCGTCTGCCGGCGTCCCGCGGATGGTGCCCGGCTGGTGGCCGTCATCGCCAATCTGGGCGACAGCCGCGTACAGCTGATGCACGCGGGTCGGCTCCAGACGGTCACGCTCGACCACTCCTACCTCAGCGAACCCGACCTGATGCAGGCCAAGGCGCGTCAGGACCGGCTCGATCGCGCCCCGCACCTCACCACCCTCCAGGATCCGGTGGACCGGGCCGCGTTCGCGCACCGGCACCTGCTGGCCAATGCGATCACCGGCGGCGGGCTGCAGGACGTCCGGCACTACCTCGTCGACCTGCTGCCCGGCGATCGTCTCGTGCTCGACTCCGACGGCGTCCACGACAACCTGACCACGGCCGAGCTCGAGGCGGCGCTGGCCGGCTCGACGAGCGCACCGGAAGCCGCCGAGGCAGCCGTCGCGCAGGCCTGGCGACGCAGTGAAGAGGAGCCCGACGACCTCGGACGCGCCAAGCCCGACGACATGAGCATGCTGGTGCTCGACGTCCGCGAGATGGACGTGCGCCAAAGCGCGACCGGCAGCTACCGCCTGCCTCCCGGCGGCGCGGTGAGCCTGTCGCTGTCCCCGCCGAGCAAGCAGTACCTCGTCTCCGCTGCCGATCTTCAGGTGCTGGTGGCGAAGCGCGAGGGCCGGTGGTGGGCCACGCAGCCCGGCGCGGCACCCGGGGAGGCCGGATCCTGGCAGCTGCAGGCGGGACATCCGGTCGAGTTCGGACGCCACGAGCCGGGTGGCTTTCGCACCGAGCCTTCCGATCAGGTCTCGCGTCGCCACATGGCGTTGCAACTCAGCGAAGGAGGCGAGCTGCTCGTCGTCTCCGACCTGAACTCCACCAACGGGACGGCTGTGCTCGGCTGGTGAGGGTCAGGCGCACACCGGGGCGTACGCCACCGGCCGGCGGCTGATCGACAGGCTGGAGCAAGCCGCGGCGAGCCGGATCACCGCCGTTTCCAACTGCTCCGCCGGCAGCGTGTACGGCAGCCGAAGGAAGCGCTCGAGTGTGCCGTCGACGCCGAACCGCGGGCCGGCCGCGAGCCGTACTCGATGGCGCTCGGCCGCTGCCTCCAGATCGCTGGAGTACGGGCCGTCCAGGCGGGCCCAGATCGACAGGCCGCCGTCAGGGGTCTGGTAGGTCCACTCCGGAAGGTGGCGGGCGAGCGCGTCGATCAGGATGTCGCGTGATCCGGCGAGGCTGCGGCGGCGGGCGTCGAGGATCCCGGGCAGCCGATCGAGCACCTCAGCGCCGATGAGGTGATCGAGCACCGGACCACCGAGGTCGATCCCGCTGCGTTCGGAGACCAGATCGGCGATGAGCCGCGGGGTGCTGCGGATCCAGCCGATGCGCAGGCCGCCCCAGACCACCTTGGACAGCGATCCGACGGTCACCACCTGGGCGTCACGCTCGAGGGCGGCCATCGGAGAGGGCATCTGCCGGCCGGCCAGATCGAGCTCGGCGTGGGTCTCGTCGATGAGCAGCAGGGTGCCGCTGCGACGGGCCGCTGCGACGAGCTGCTCCCGGCCACGCTCGTCGAGCAGCGCGCCCGTCGGGTTTTGGAAGTCGGGCTGCAGGTAGGCAATACGGGGCCGGACGGCAGCGAACGTCTCGCCCAGCAGATCGAGATCCCACCCGTCGGCGGTCACCGGAAACGGCACGAGCCGCGCTCCGGTGCGCCGGAACGCCTCGAGGGCGTTCGGGTAGGTGGGCTGCTCGACGAGCACCACATCGCCCGGCCCGACCAGCCGGCTCGCCAGCAGGTGCAGGGCCCCCTGAGCCCCGCTCGTCACCATGATCTGATCGCTGGAGGTGGGAGCTCCCCGCTCGGCGAAGCGCTCCGCGATCCGGGCGCGCAGCTCGGGCAATCCGGCCGGGTGGTAACCGTGGCCGGCGAGGGCGCGAAGCTCGAGAAGCTCACTCGGCAGCCGTGCCGCCGCAGCCTCGGTAGCCGCTTCCAGGATCGCCGGGGGCGGGCCGGGCGCCGCGACGGCCAGGTCCAACGTCTCGGAAGGTGACTGGCCGGGGGTGAGCGGGAGCATCCCCGCCGCGCGCTGCTGAGGAAGCGTCGTCCAGCTCCCCGACCCCTGGCGGCTCACCAGGAAACCCTCAGCGCGCAGCCGCTCATAGGCCGAGGTGACGGTGGTACGGCTGACGCCGAGCTCGGACGCGAGATCCCGCTCGCTCGGAAGCCGGACGCGCACCGGCAGCTGCCCGTCGACAAGGTGGCCCGCAACCATGTCAGCCAATCGCTGATAGGCCGGACCGTGGCCCGTTTCCTGCCAGCCACTCAGAGTCCGATGGAGCTGGCGGCTACCGATAGCTGTCGTCACGCAGGCCAGTTTCTTTCAATTGGCTCTTTATGGCAAGTCCACCTGCGCTCACCCTGAAGCCATGATCGTTGGACTGTTGATCGTGGCGCTACTGGTTTTCCTGGCGTTCGCCGCTCCCCGCTGGGGCGCCGACAGCCGAGACTGGCAGGGGTGGAAGTGACGCTCGCCAACCAGCTCGACGCCTCGGGCCTCGAGTACCTCATCGTCGATGTCTTCACCCCGCAGGCGGAGCAGCCGTTCGCCGGCAACCCGCTGGCCGTTGTCCTCGGCGCCGACGACCTGTCGAGCGCGCAGTGCCAGGCTCTCGCGGTCGAGTTCAACCTGTCCGAGACCGTCTTCCCGGTGGCCCCGACGACGCCGGAGGCGCACTACCGCGCCCGAATCTTCACCCCGTCCTCCGAGCTGCCCTTCGCCGGTCACCCGTCGGTAGGCGTGGCCTGGACGCTGCACGGTCTGGGGCAGCTGCCGGCCGGCGAGGTGGTGCAGGAATGCGGCGCCGGCCTGATACGCCTGCACATCCCCGAGGAGGGCGGCCCGGTGACGCTGAGCGGCCCGATCCCCACTGCATCCGCGCCGGTCGACCCGGCGCCCCTGCTCGCTGCCCTGCATCTCACCGAGGCGGATCTCGGTCCGTTCCCGCCGCGTCACGGCGGTTCGGGGATCCCCTTCGCCTATCTGAACGTGCAGGCAACCGCCCTGGAAAAGGTGCAGCCCGACCTTGCCGCCATGGCTGCGCTATCGCCTCCGGTGACCGGGCTGCACGTCTCGGCGCTGACCGACAGCGGCCCCGGGGTCCCGATCGCGGTGCGCGCCCGCATGTTCGCCGCCGACATCGGCGGCGAGGATCCCGCGACCGGCTCGGCCTCGCTGGGATATGCCGGTTGGCTCGTCGCCTCCGGCCTTGCGGCGGGCGACGGCGAGACCGCGTACACCATCAAGCAGGGCTATGAGATGGGGCGACCGTCGGTGCTGGCCTGCGATGTGAGCGCGTCGGGCGGGAAGATCGAACGGGTGCGCGTGACCGGTCATACGGCACTGGTGGCGTCCGGACGCATCCGCCGGCCCTGACCTGTGGACGACCGCCGTTTCGTCGGTGGCGCGGGCTACGTTCCCTGCACCGGGACGCCGCATCGGCCACCGGCGAAGAGGGGCGGTCGTCATCAGTTACCGGATCGAGGCGGGTGCGGTGCTGCTCGCGGTCGCCGCAAGCGGGCTGGTCGGGATCGGCAGCCGGATCCGGCAGATTCGCCGCCGAAGGGCTGCGGTGCGCCCGGGCGCATCCGGCGTGTTGGGTCTTGCGCTGCTCCTCGTCGCCGGAGTGGTCGGTGGTGTGCTGCTCACGGGAAGTGCGGGCTCGCCGGCTGCTGACGCGACTCAGGCGATAGCCCGGGCGCCGACGGGTTCGGCGCTGGCGGCGCTCCGCGAGGTCGCCGTCAAGGGCCGGGCGCCCAAGACGGGTTACTCGCGCGCCCAGTTCGGTGAGGCCTGGGCCGACGTCGATCACAACGGCTGCGATACGCGTGATGACGTGCTGCGGCGTGATCTGACGAGCATCCAGGTCAGGCCCCAGACGCAGGGATGCGTCGTGGTCGCCGGGATCCTCGCTGATCCGTACACCGGCAAGCGCATCGAGTTCAGCAAGTCGGCTGCGTCCAAGGTTCAGATCGACCACGTCGTCGCGCTGAGCGATGCGTGGCAGACCGGGGCGCAGGGCTGGTCGGATGCGACCCGGTTGCAATTCGCCAACGATCCATTGGAGTTGCTCGCGGTCGACGGCCCGGCCAACCAGGACAAGGGTGACGGCGATGCGGCGACCTGGCTTCCACCGCAGAAGTCGTTCCGGTGTGCCTACGTCAGCCGCCAGGTGGCCGTGAAGGTGCGCTACCACCTGTGGGCGACGCCGGCCGAGCGCGATGCGATCGCTCGCGTGCTGCAGAAATGTCCTGGCGAACAGCTGCCGGCATGAGCCTGCAGTAACGCCCGGTGGCCTCAAGAAGTGATCACCGGACGCCGATGCAGCGCTGGTGACTCCCATCCCGGGCTGGTATCCCGACCCGGCGGGTTCGCCCGACCTGCGCTACTGGGACGGTCAGGCCTGGTCTTCGGCGACGAGCCCTGCCGCACCTGCCGCGGTCGCCGCGCCTGCCGCGGTAAGCGCCGCGCCTGCGCCGATGCTGCCCACGCCCCCGATGCGCGCGCTGCAACCGACCGCCGAGACGACGAGCCGCTTCCAGACGCCTCAGTCCACGAGCCAGTTCCAGGGCGGGCAGTCCGCGTGGGCCCGGACCCCGGAGCCGCCCGGCGGCATCCCCGGGCCGCGGGGCTCGGAGTACGCGGTGTCCCTTCCGCAACGACTCGACCTGCCCCCCGTCAAGCGCAAGCAGAGCAGCCTCTCCGGCCGCGCGGTGGCGGGGATCGTCGCGGCTCTCGCGGTGATGGGCGGCGCGGTCTACCTCCTGAACCAGCACCACGGCGGACCGGTACGCGTTTCGGCTCACACCACGATCCAGCTGCCCTCCGAGATCGCCGGAATGCCGCAGATCCACAACACCGCCAGTGACGAACTGCAGCGGATCATGAATTCGACAGCGGTGCCCAAGCCGCACCTGTTCGGGTTCTACGGCGCGTCGGCGGACAACCCCAGCGCGTTCGTGATGGTCGCCAAATACCCGCAGACGGCCGATCAGGTCGCCCACAACCTGAGCACTTCGCTCCGGACGATGGACGAGCAAATCGGCAACGTCGTCTTCTGGAATGACACGACCCCAGGTCCGCTCGGCGGCCAGATGAAGTGCGCGACCGTCACCCAGAACGCGCAGAGCGCCAGCGTCTGCATGTTCGAGGACACCGACGTCATCGGTATGACCTACAGCTACGGCACCGCGGCCTCCCCCGGTCCCGACGCCGTCACGCTCCGGGATGCGGTCGAGCACAGCAACTGACGCCCGGGGCGGCGGTCCACGCCGTCCTCGGATCACCCGGACACGCCCTGCACACCTCGGCAGCGCCGTCGGGACCAAGACCTCCCGATACGGGACTTAGGCCCTCGGCCGATCAGCGGGCTCCCAGGCTTTCCTGACGGAGGCGGCAGACAACAGGGCCTCGCCGTCTGATCGGAGGCTGGTTTCATGACCCTCGCGAGCGGCCTGCTGTCGCGGCCGGCGTATTTCCTGCACTGGGGTGTCGTGCAGATATCGCTGGCCAACTTCCTGGTGATCATCGCGATGATCGTTCTGTTCGTACTCGCTCTCGTGATCCCGTTCCCCCACACCCGGCGCGACGCCGAGGAGCGGAGGGATGACGATGAGCGCCCATGAGCGAACGACGTCCAGCAGCTGGACGGTCAGGCTCCGGACTCGGCTGAGCCGCACCGTACCGGCCGGTCAGGTGTTACCCGATCGCCAGCCTGCGTACGTGAACTCGTGGATCTATGTCTTCGGGGTGGCCTGCCTGGCCGCCTTCATGTGGGTCCTGTTCTCGGGCCTGGTGCTGGCGATCAAGGGTTCGCTGTGGTGGCACACCTCGTCGATCGGGCACTTCTTCAACTCCACGCATCTGTGGAGCGTGGAACTGTTCTTCATGTTCATGGTGATCCACCTGTGGGGGAAGTTCTTCATGGCGGCCTGGCGCGGCCGTCGCGCGTTGACCTGGATCACCGGTGCGGTCGCGTTCCTCGGATCGATCGGCACTGCTTTCACCGGTTACCTGTCGCAGACCAACTTCGACTCGCAGTGGATTTCGACGCAGGCCAAGGACGGACTCAACTCCGTCGGCATCGGAGCAGTTTTCAATGTTCTGGACACCGGCCAGATGCTGCTGTGGCACATCATGCTGCTGCCGCTCGTCATCGGCCTCTTGATCGTCATGCACATCGTCCTGGTCCGCCGGCACGGCGTCGTGCCGCCGTTCGACGCCCTCCCGCCGGAATCGGCGGACATCGCCGCCCAGGTCCCGGGCCAGCACCGGTCGGGAGCGGTTGAGCCACGCGACGCGGCAACAGTCTCGGGCCAGTCATGAGCCCCCTCCGGCCACGACGACACCGCGACCGGACGCCTGACTCCCACCTCTTCCCAACACGGCCCTATGACCTGGTCAAGGAGTTCGTGATCGCGCTCGTCGTGGTCGGGCTGCTCGCCGGCGCGCTGGCAGCGGTGCTGTCATCCCCGGACCGAAAGGCTCTCAGCCTCGCCAGTTGGGCAAAAGCCGCTCCGGACGACGTGATCGCCACGGCAACGGCAGAACTCGCCGGCACCAGCACGAGCGCCAGCTACGGGCCGCCCTACAACAACGCGGACGTCGGCCAAAAGCTGCTGGGCCTCACGACCCAGAAATGGGGCGGGATCCGGATCCCGGTCAACAGCGCGAATGATCTCGTCATCGATCCGCTGCGCAGCGTCCCGAACGACCCGGCGCTGACCGGCGCGCTCAAGACCTGGGACCAGGCCTCGGCCGACCAACAGACCAAGTGGGCTTCGAACTACTCCGATGCCATCGCCGCAGCCCCGGACGGCGTCGTGGCGAAGGCCAAGGCGGGCGACTACGGACCGGTCCCCCGGCTGGGTAGCAGCTATGTCGCACTGGCCGGCACCGGCGGCCTCGAAGGTCTGCTCACCACGAAGAACACCTTCTACAACGGCGACGAGACCAAGCCCCTGCTTCTGCTGGCCGACGGTGCCTACCTGGAGGACCAGGCTCGCGCCGAGCATCTCGGCGGCGATCAGTGGGGAATGATGAACGAGACCGGCAGCTATCCCGGGCAGCCCTGGATGTGGCTGTACACCTTCTGGTACCAGATCAAGCCCTTCTCCACCTCGGGCAATGCCGACGCACTCGTGTGGGGACTCATGGCGGTGCTGAGCCTCGGCTTCGTCTTCCTGCCCTTCATCCCGGGCCTGCGTTCACTACCGAAACACCTCGGCGTCCACCGCCTCATCTGGCGGCGTGCCTGAGGGGTGGTTCAGACTCGCGTCATGCCTGACGTGCAGACCGTTCGTGGTCCGATCGACACCGCAGACCTCGGGCGTACGTACATGCACGAGCACGTCTTCGTGCTCACCCCTGACGTCCAGCAGAACTATCCGGACGAGTGGGGTGACGAGGACGCCCGGGTGGCCGATGCCGTCGCCAAGCTCTCGGAGCTCTCGGCGACGGGCGTACGGACCATCGTCGATCCCACGGTCATCGGCCTCGGGCGCTACATCCCACGCATCCAGCGGGTCGCCGCGCAGGTGCCCGATCTCAACATCGTGGTCGCCACGGGGTGCTACATCTACGAGAACGTCCCGTTCTTCTTCCACCATCGCGGCCCCGCCCTGCAGCTCGACCTGCCCGATCCCATGGTCGAGATGTTCGTCGGCGACATCACCGACGGCATCGCCGGGACGGGCGTGCGGGCGGCGTTTCTGAAGTGCGCGATCGACGAGCCCGGACTCACCAAGGGCGTCGAACGCGTGATGCGTGCCGTGGCGAATGCCCATCACCAGACGGGTGCGCCCATCACCGTCCACACCCATCCGGACACGCGCACCGGACTCGAGGTCAAGCGGGTGATGTGCGATGAGGAGCGCGTCCATCCGGAGCGGATCGTGCTCGGCCACAGCGGCGACTCGGCTGACGTGGATCACCTCAGCGAGCTCGCCGACGCGGGCTTCATCCTGGGCATGGACCGCTTCGGGATCAACCTCGCGACGACGGCTGAAGCGCGCGCCGACACGGTGGTCGAGATGTGTCGGCGCGGGTACGCCGAGCGCATGGTGCTCTCGCACGACGCGTCCTGCTACATCGACTGGATCGATCCGAACGTGCTCGGACTGCTGCCCCAATGGCACTACCTGCACCTCGAGCAGGACGTGCTGCCGTACTTGCGCGAGCACGGGGTCACCGACGGGCAGATCGACACCATGCTCGTGGACAACCCGCGGCGCTACTTCGAGCCGGCCGCCTGAGCCGCCCCGCACGACGGTCGACCATTTCTGAGAGAGAGTGTGGGGATGCCTGAGTTGGACGATCCGCTCGCCTGCTGCTCACCTTTGGCCCGTGAGCCGCTGGACGCCGCGGCCGCCGCCGAACTCGCGACGACCCTCAAAGCGATCGCCGATCCCACCCGCCTGCGGCTGCTCTCCCTGATCCAGGCCCACGCAGACGCCGAGGCCTGCGTCTGCGAGCTGACCGAGCCGTTCGGCCTGAGCCAGCCGACGATCAGCCATCACCTGAAAGTGCTGCTCGACGCCGGGCTGGTCACCCGCAGCAGGCGCGGGACATGGGCGTACTACCGCGCCGTCCCCGAGCGACTCGATGCCCTGGCTGCGGTGCTCTCCGCACCGCAGCCCGTCTAGCGAGCCGCCGCCCTTTGTCGAGAGTCGTTACTTGGTGAGCGCGGCGCGCAGCGTCTTGATCTCCGGCGCGTTGCACACCGAACCCGGCTGGCCGTTGTCCATCTCGCAGATGGCCGCGGTGAGGGAATTGGCCGCTCCGAGCACGCCCTTGCTGGTGCTGCTGCTCGGGTCACGGATCTCGGCCGCGATCTCATCCGGCGCCTTGCCCTGCAGCACCGAATAGTCGTACGTGGCGCCCGAGGACGTGAACTTGTTGCCGAAGTCCAGGAACGGGATGCTGCCGCCGTTGTCGTACTTGTCCACCAGCGCCTGCTGAGCGCTGGTCGGCTTCTCCAAGGTCGGATAGCTCCCGTTGACCTGCTGGTTGGTCGTCGTTTCCACCGACTGGAAGGCGAAGTACGGGCTACTGAACTTGGCCCCGTAGAAGCTGAAGGTCGGGATACTCGCCGGCGTGTCCTGGCTGGAGGAGGTGGTCTGCTGCAGGTTGGACCAGGTGCCGAAGCGCCCCAGCGCGGTGACGACGGCCCAGCGCTCGGTCGCGCAGTACGGGCAGTACTCGGCGCCGTAATAGAGGAAGACCGGCTTGCCGCCCGCGGTCAGCGGGGTCCCGCTCACCTTGGCGGGACCACCGGTCGTGTTACCGGCACCGACGCTCTGGAACGTCGCCGCCGGAATGGTCGTCAACTGCTTGACGATCGCCGGCGAGGCGGGATGGCGCAGCGCAGAATTCTTCTTGTCGCTCTTCGTCACAAAGATGATCACCATCACCGCAACGATCGCGAGCACCACCACGGTGATGCCACCCACCGTCAGCATCTTGTTGCGGGCCTCGCGCTTGCGCTGCGCCTCACGCGCAGCCGCGGCGCGGGCGCGGGCGTTGGGCTTGTTGCGCTGCCCGCCGCCCTTCGTGGTCTCGGTGGCCATCTCTCTCCTGACGGTCAAGCCTTTGACGGTGTCGGCAGCGGTCCGGTGCCCCCATTGTGACGCACAGAATCACGAGCACCTGGTTGGCGGCTGGGAAAATTCGCCGGAGGAGGATGTCGCCTCTGCGTGAGCGCTGACGTTCGGCGACCCGCGACGCCCACCGTTGATCGGAGTCCGTGATGGCCCTCGCCAACCTGTCCGAGCTGGACAAGCACAAGGCCGACCCGTTCGCACCGGGCTATCCGGACAGCCCGCGCACCTTCTACAGCCCGGTGGACGCGGTGGAGGACGCCCTCGTGGACCTGCTCAACTCCGCGTCCAAGAGCCTGGTCGTCGCGATGTACGGCTACGACGACCCGAAGTTGAACTCGATCCTGCAGGAGAAGCTGCTGTCGGAGCAGGTCTTCGTCCAGCTCAGCCTGGACAGCACCCAGGCGGCCGGTAAGGCCGAAGCGGCGATTCTCGCCTCCTGGCACAACGACAAGATCGGCAACAGCATCGCGATCGGTCACAGCGAGAAGAACGCGATCATGCACCTGAAGATGGTCATCGTCGACGGGCTCGACGTCATCACGGGCAGCACCAACTGGTCGACGTCCGGCGAGAGCCGCCAGGACAACCAGCTCACGGTCATCCGCAACCCGCTGGTGGCCGCCGAGGCAAGGTCGCGGATCGACATCATCCACGACGACATGCTCAAGCAGATGGCGAAGCAGAAGCCGGCCAAGAAGGCCCAGAAGTCGGCTCCCGCCCGACGCGGCTAACCCTGCGCAGCGGGCACACGAGACGGCAGTGGCGGGCGCCGAAAGGCGCCCGCCACCGAGACCTGCAGATCCGGCCTACGAGCCGGATTCAGGAGCTAGCCCGCGTAAGCAGCGACGTGCCCCAGCGTGTGGGTCACGCCGAAGAAGCCATTGCTGGAAAGGCCGTTCACGGTCACCGGACCCGCCGTGAAGATTCCGTAGAAGCTGTTACGGAACGTGTTGCCGGAGATCTTGATGTTCAGCTTGCTGACATCACCGAGGTAGATGCCGGTGGTCTTCAGGTCAGCGAAGTCGGTCCGCAGGTTGTTCGGGCCGATGGTGTTCTGGACGATCTGGTTGCCGGAGAAGTTCAGCCCCGGTGCGTGGGCGTGCAGGGCGACCCCGCCGTGGCCGTTGCCGGAGAAGAAGTTGTGGGAGACGACGTTGTTGTAAACGCCGCCGGATCCACCAGCCAGGATGATGCCGCTGCCGGAGGAGGCGTTGGGAGCCGACGGGGTTCCCAGGCCGTTGCCGTTCGCGGTGTTACCGCTGATCGTGTTGGCGAAGATGCCGACACCGGAGTGGTCCGCCAGCACGATGCCGCAGCCGCCCGGGTTGTTGTTGGCGAGGTTGCTGAGGATCTGGTTGTGGCTGGCCGGGACGCCCAGGTCGTTCGACACGTTGATGCCGATGCCGTTGTTGTTGGAGACGTTGCCGACCGCCACCGACCACGACGTGGAGTTCAGGTCGATGCCCGCCCCGCCGTTGCTCTTCAGGTTGTTGCCGATGATCGAGTCGTGGTTGCTCGGCACCGGGCCCTGCGCACCGAACCCCGCGGTGATGATGCCGTCGTTCGGGTCGTTCTCAGACCCGGTTCCGGCGTTCTCGACGGTGAGGCCCTTGACCGTGACGTAGGACGCGGTCATACCGACGCCGTAGGGGAAGCCCTTGGCGTTGATGATCGCGCCGGTGCGGCCGGCGAGTGTCAGCGACTTGTTGACCGTGACGGTCTGGTGATAGGTGCCCTTGCAGACCACGACGGTGCCGTGCAGCGCGACAGCGTCGGCGGCAGCCTGGATCGAGCTGTATTTGGCGTCAGCGCACGAGGAGTTGTGATGAGCGCTCGATGCACTGGGTGCTACGTAGATCGTTGAGGCGCTGGCCTGCGCCGGAATGGCCGCGAGGCACGGGGCAGCAGCCATTGCTCCCACTACGAGGCCTCGGGAAATCCATCGGGACATCCGAACTCCGCTCCCTGTCAGTTCGGGTGGAGAACCCACCCCTATTCGCAGCACAAACCCAGGCGACTCCCAGGTATCAGACTGCTCGCATGAAACTAGGCAAGGTAGAAGACCCTCGGGGCGGGCTTTATCGTCCGTTGTGCTGAGACGCATGAATAACGCCGAATTCAAAAGCGCAGCGGCCTTTATTCGAGGCGGAATTAGCGCTGTGCGCACGTCCGGTCACAGTGGAGCAGGCCGCATGACCGGCCCGGATGCGTCCACGGAGGCGGCTCGGCGTCATCGTCCCGGGGACGCGCCGGCCGCAAAAGTCCGGTGCGGAGCGACGTGAAACGGCCTCTGATACTCCCCGTGGGGCCCAATTGATGATCAAGGTTCGGGCGCCGGTGAGCGACCTGGCGCGCGGGAGGCCGCGGCGAAGACCAAAGGCGGCGCCAAGGCCCACTCGTGGAGCAGAACTATCCGTTTGGATCACCCGTATAGCCCAATCTGAGGGGATTCTTGCGGAAACCTCACGCGCCCTGGTCTGACCGGGTTTACTCATTACGCAGCGTCAATAGCAGGCGAAGTCGGGGAGTATCGCGTCATGGGTTGGTCACGCAGAGTGACAGCAGGGGCTATCGTCGCCACGCTTGTGTCGGCGTCGGCGGTGGTGCCCGCGCTCTCGGCTTCGGCCGCGAGCCCCCCGGTCAACAGCAACGGGGTGATTGCGAGCTCGGTGCCCGCCAAGTTCACGCCCAACATCGTCGACGGCGCGGTCGAGTCGATCGTGCAGGTCGGCAGCCGGATCGTCGTCGGCGGCTCGTTCACCCAGGTGACTCCGACCGCAGGCGCCGGCTCCGGCACCACGGTCACGCGCAACTACATCTTCGCGTTCGACGCCACCACAGGCGCGTTGGACACCGGCTTCGTACCCGCGGTCAACGGCGAGGTCGATTCGATCCTTCCGACCGCTGACGGCACTGGCGTTTACGTCGGTGGCCAGTTCACCACCGCGGGCGGCATCTCGACCCGGCTGGCCGAGTTCAATCTGACGACGGGTGCCCGTGTCACCACCTTCAACCCCTCGCTCAACGGACAGATCAGCGCCATGGCCATGCTGGGGGGCCGGCTGTTCGTGGCCGGCACGTTCACTGTCGTCAAGAGCGTCACCCACGACGGCCTGACCACGATCAACCCCACCACCGGCGCGCTCGACCCGTACATGTCGATCAACCTGACCGGTAACCACAACTGCGGCCGGGTCGCCGGTGCCGCCTGCGCCCGTGTCGGCGCCACCGATATGGCCATCTCGCCAGATGGCACGCGGATGATCGTCGACGGCAACTTCATCAACGCCGCTGACGCGGTCAACCCGACCGGGTACTCGCGTGACCAGATCGTCAGCATCAATCCTCGGCTCGACCTCCGCGACCGTCGACCCGAACTGGAAGACCGACGCCTACACCGCCGCCTGCTCCTCAGCGTCCTTCGACTCCTACGTCCGCAGCGTCGCGTGGTCGCCGGACGGCTCGTACTTCGTCGTGGCGACCACCGGCGGATACCCCAGCAACAGCTTCATCGACTGCGACGCGGCCAGCCCGCTTCAACGCCTCGTCGACCGGCCAGACGGTCACCCCGTTCTGGGTCGACTACACCGGCAAGCGACTCGCTCTACTCGGTGGCGATCACCTCTGACGCGGTGTACGTCGGTGGCCACAACCGCTGGCTGAACAACCCCTACGGCGCCGACAACGCGCAGAAGGGCGCGGTCGCCGCGCCCGGGGCTGGCCGCTCTCGACCCGGCCAACGGTGTCCCGCTGGCCTGGAACCCCGGGCGTAACCCGCGCGGCCACGGCGCCGAGGTCGTCTACGCGACCCCCACCGGTATCTGGGTGGGCTCCGACACCGATGAGATCGGCAACTACCATTACAAGCGCGAGAAAATCGCCTTCTTCCCCTTCGCGGGCGGCGCTGCCGCCACCGGTAACAACACCGGTGACCCCCGCACCGTCTTCGTCGGCGGGGCAAGCGGAAACTCCTTCACCGCCAACGGTTTCGACCCGACCACGGGCACCGGTGCGCCGATCTCGAACCCGAGCAACGGCGGCGGAATCGCCTGGGGCTCGGTGCAGGGAGCCTTCGTCCTCAACGGCCGGATCTGGTACGGGCTGGGCGGCAAGTTCTACTACGTGACCTGGGACGGCGGCAACACCTTCGGCACCCCGCAGCTCGTCGACCCGTACAACGACCCCTACTGGGACCCGGTCGTCAACGGCTCACCGCCGAGCGGCTCCACGTACACCGGGAAGGCGACGGACTTCTACGCCGAGCTGCCCAACGTGACCGGCATGTTCTACGCCAACCGGACCATCTACTACACGCTGTCGGGCAACAAGGGCCTGTTCAGCCGGTCGTTCTCGCCTGACACCACCACGTCCTCGGTGGCCAACCAGGTGACCGGCGGTGTCATCAGCCCGCAGAAGCTCACCGTCGATCCCGAATCGGGTGGCGTCGGTGGACTTCAGCAACGCCAGCGGCATGTTCGTCGCCAACGGCTTCCTCTGGTACGCCACCAAGGCCGACGGCAAGCTGCACAAGGCGCCGTGGAACGGCACCACCGTCACCGGAGCCAGCACCGTCGACACGTCGGCGACCGGCAACTGGGCCGGCAAGGCCGTGTTCGTCTCCCCGGTCGCTCCGCCGGTGGCGCCGACGGCCAGCTTCACCTCCTCCTGCCCCAACGCGACGTGCTTCTTCGACGCCTCCGCCTCCACCGCTCCCGGCTCGACGATCACCTCGTACTCGTGGGACTTCGGTGACGGCACCACCGGCACCGGCGTCAAGCCGAGCCACACCTACACCTCGACCGGCAACAAGACGGTGAAGCTCACGGTCACCAACGCGCAGAACGCGATGGCGACCGCGACCAACACGGCCACCGTCACGACCCTCACCAGCACCGGAATCACGTTCGTCGACCAGGCCAATACCAGTGGCACCGGCACGAGTGAAACGGTCACCGTACCGGGGTCCGTGGTCGCTGGTGACGGGCTCGTCCTGATCGCCACCGGTGCGACCACGACGGCTCTGACCGGCCCCGCCGGCTGGACCTTGCTCGGCACCAAGACCGGTGGCACGGCCATCACCACGAGCGCCTGGGAGAAGGTGGCCACGGCGGGCGATCCGAGCTCGTCGGTCAGCGTCGGCTTCCCCTCCGGCATTCACGGCACCGTGCAACTGCTGGCCTACTCCGGCACCAACGGAACAGCGCCCGTTGCCAACTCCGCGTTCAGCGCAGTGCAGGCCGGTGGCACGTCGTACACCACGCCGACGGCCAACGTCCCGGTCGCCGGCGACGTGGTCCTCTCTTATTGGGCCGCGAAGAACTCCGTCACGCCGTTCAGCTGGACTGTGCCGGCAAGCCTGACCATGCGTTCGACGGCCGTTGGTTCAGCCAGCGGCAAGATCGATTCTGTGGCGGCTGACGGCGCTCCGTCCGGCACCGGCGCGACCACGGGCCAGACCGCCACGACGAGCGGCTCCGCTGGGTCCTTCGCCGCCTGGACGATCGTGCTCGACAGCACCGGCGGATCCCCGCCGCCGCCGGCGAACCCGACCGCCAACTTCACGGCGAACTGCACCCTGCTGGTCTGCCACTTCGACGCCTCGTCGTCGACCCCGGGTGGCGCTCCGATCACCGACTACGCGTGGGACTTCGCCGACCCGTCGCCTGACCTCCTGGACCAGGGCACGACGACAACGGCTGACCACGACTTCACGACAGCCGGCGCCGGCATCTACCAGGTCAAGCTCACGGTGACCGACGCCAACAACAACACCGGCACCAAGACGGTGCCAGTGAGCGTCAACAGTTCGGCACCAGCGGTGCAATTCGTCGACCAGGCCAACACCAACGCCAACGCGGCGACCGAGACCGTGACCATCCCCACCACGGTGGCGGCAGGCGACGCCCTGGTGCTCATCGCGACGGGTGCCACGGGCACGGCAGCCACGGCTCCTGCGGCGTGGACATCGCTGGGCACCGCGGCCGGTAACACCGCCATCGCCACCGCCGCCTGGTCGAAGGTGGCGACCGCGAGCGATCCCGGATCGACGGTGACGGTGACGTACCCAGGCACCGTTCGCGGCACGTTGCAACTGGTCGCATACGCCGGGACCAACGCGACCACGCCGGTGGTCGTCTCGGCCCAGAAGGCGACGCAGGTGACGGCGAACAGCTACACGACGCCCGGGGCTAACGTCCAGGCCAACGGTGACGTCGTCATCTCGTACTGGGCCGCCAAGAACTCGGCAGCGAGCCCCGCCTGGGCCTGGACCAGCGTGCCCACGACGATCCAGTCTCAAGCCGACGGCTCAGGTGGCGGCCACATCAACTCCATCGCCACCGACGGCGGCGCGGCGACCTCCGGCCCCAACAGCGGCCTGACCGCGACCGGCAACCAGAACGGCGGCGCCTTCGCTGCCTGGACGATCGTCGTCGGTCCGTGATCTGAACGCACCCGCGTGACGGGCTCGTCGGCTGCCATGGCGCAGCGGACGAGCCCGTTGGCTTTTCCGACCGGGTTCCGACCGGGTTCCGACCAGGTGGTCAGTCCGGCTCCGACAGGGCCTCGACCCCGGTCTGCCGGGTACGCATGCGTACGAATTCCGAGACCGGCACCACCCACAGCTTGCCGACGTCCTCATCGGCGTGGCCGCTCGCGGCGACCTCGCAGATCACCTTGATCATGTCTTCGATCTCGTCGTCGCGGGCGACGATCTCGATCTTCACGCGCTGGCGGAAGCTGCTGCCGTACATGGCGCCGCGGTAGACCTCGACCCGCCCGCGCCGCTTGCCGAAGCCGATGGCGCCAAGGGCCGTGAAGCCTCGAAAACCGAATGTTTGCAGCGCATTGACGATCTCATCGACCTTGTTCGGGTCTACAACCGCGTTGATCAGCTGCAATGTCTCACTCGCCTTCCGCAGCCGGGATCAGCTCGCCGGGATCAAGCGGCTCGCTTACCGCGCTGGCGCGCGTACCACTCGTCGTCCTCGCGAATGTGCTTACGCCACAGCCACATCGCGATCGAGAACCAGCCAACGGTGATGAAGCCCCACGCGACGGCGAGGAAGGTGTGGTGCCCGCCGGTGACGAAGCCCAGGAACAGGCCGAAAGCGACGAGCGACATGAACGCGAATCCTCGCCAGACCCACGGAGAGCTGACTGAGCGGCTGCCATCCGGAAGCCGGAAGAACCTTTCAGAATCCGGCTTCTTGGGCTTGGGGCGAGGTGTCACGGATCGCGCCGCCGGGTTGCCGCTCCTGCCCTTGTTCCCAGCGCTTTTTCGTTCCTTGGGCTGCGCTTTCGTCTGGGTCATCAAAGCTCCGCACCTGTGGTCTTGATGGTGGCCGCGGATCCCGAGGGCGCCGAGATGGAGTGTTCACTGCCTGGGCCGATGCGTACCCCGATGTCGTCGGCTGGGTAGGCCTCTTCGCCGTGGGCCGCGAGGTCGCCGAGTTCGAGGTCTTCATCGCTCATGCGCAGCGAGGTGAACAGGCTGATCACCTTCAGGATGATGAAGGTGACGAGCGCGTCCCAGATGATGATCGTGAGTGCCGCCAGTGCCTGCTGGAAGAACAGGTGACGGTCGCCGTACAGCCAACCGGTGACGGCGAAGGGCGTGCCTGTGGTGGTCTTGGGATACACGACGACGCTCGGGTCGGCGAAGATCCCGACCAGCAGACCGCCCAGCAAGCCCGCGAGGCCATGCGTGTACACCACACCCATCGCATCGTCGACCCGGCGGGAAACGATCGGCTGCAAGTACGTCCAGGCGAGCCACACGATCAGCGACGCGATCGCCGCCTCGATCATGGCGCCGAGCCCGTTGACGAAGCCGGCTCCCGGGGTGATGCAGACCAAGCCGACGATCATGCCGTTGACGGCCCCGAGGAAGGTCGGCTTCTTTTCCTTGCCGAGGAACATGTCGCAGAACACCCACACGAGCAGCGCCGCGACGGTGGCGAGGTTGGTGTTGACGATGGCAGCGGAGGCGTTGGCGTTGGCGAAGTAGGGGTCACCACCGTTGAAGCCGTTCCAACCGAGCCAGACGATCCCCGCGCCGATCGAGACGAGCGGGAGGCTGTGTGGCAGGAACCGCTGACGATCTCGGGCCAGGCGCGGCCCGATCATCCAGGCCGCCACAAAGCCACTGGTGCCGGCCGCGAGGTGGATGACGTACCCGCCGGAGTAGTCGACCGCGCCCTTGTGCGACCAGTAGCCGCCGCCCCAGATGAGCATGGCGTTGACGGAGTAGACGAACGTCGTCCAGAGCGGAACGAAAATCATCCAAACGCGGATCTTGATGCGGCCGAGGACGCTTCCCAGGAAGAGCAGCGGGGTGATCGCCGCGAACACGAACTGGAAGTAGAAGAGCGAGGTCGTCGTCTGCGACAGCGGTAGGAACGTGCCGATCGGTAGTTGAGCCTGGGTGACTTCCGATGAACCTCGCAGCGAGGTCTCCGGATGGCCGACGAAGTTGTAGAAGAAGTTTTTGAAGAAGTTGCTGCCGTAGGTGTAGTTGTACTTGTCGGCCGAGCCGCCGCCGAGTGGTGAACCGAAGCCCATCTTGTAGGCCCACAGCACCCAGACGACGAGCACCAGCGCAAAGCCGCTGAACGCCATGAACATCGTGTTCACGACCCACTTCTTGGGCACCAGACCGCCGTACAGAACGGCCAGGCCGGGCACGCTCATCAGGGCCACGAAGGTGGCCGCTGTCAGCTGCCAGGAGTTGCTGCCGGTGTCCAGCCACGACGGCTGACAGGCCGACGGGACTGCGTGAGCTGTGCACGTGTTTGCTGCCAGCGCGAGTATCAACGCGCCCTCCTAAGCGTGGCTCGGATACGTGCCGCGGCACCTGGGCTCTGGCCCATGACGGCGACCTAAATCCAGAGGAACGTAGAAGTGGGTTGTTTCTCGAACCTGCGCACTCAGATTTCACTTGCGTTAACTTTCGCGCACCTACTGAGGAAACATTGGTGTGCTATTGAGTCTCTATGTGACAGAGGTGAGGGCGCTCACAGATGCCGGGTCGCTCTCACGCGTACAGCGCTACCCTTTTCGCAGTTCGACGGCTCGGGTGAGAGGGGGACCGTCACGCTTGGCGTGAGCCTGGTTGCCGTGCAGGTCAGCAACCCTGGGGCGCATCCGCTGATGCCGGGGCGAAGTGGCGCATGGGGAATCGCCTTCATGTGCCTCGCGCTCACCTTCATCGTCCACGGGGCGCGACGAACCTTTCGCGCGCACCGGTGGCGGGCTCGGGCAGTACCCATTCGGGCTCGCGTCGTCGACAACGCGCCGCTGCTTTCGGCTCGCGGCCGGACGACATGGCGACCGATCATCGAATACGACGTCTTCGGATCGCGCGTACTCACGCTCATCCCCACCATCCAGTCTTCGCGGGCGCTGCCACTCGGCGACTGGATCGACGTCCTCTATGACCCCCAGGATCCGAATGAGGCCCGGCCGGCCAATTCCCAGGTCGTCGGAACGTCCTTGATTCTCGGCCTTTTCGCCCTTGCCCTCTTCTTCTTCGCGATCGCCGCGTGACACCGATGCCCCAGCGCACAGAGGATGCCGAGCCGGAGCAGGAGACCGCCAGCTACATCCGCGGCGCCGGAGGGGTCCGGGTCGAGGGGCGCCGGGTCGCGGGCTACATCCTGGGTTTCGGCGTGCTCATCTTTGCCGTGCTCACGGCGGTTTTCACCGGCATCGCCATACATCACAACTCACGCGCCACCTCCCTGAAGCAGAGGGGCGTCCCCGTCCAGGTCACGGTGACGGGTTGCGTGGGGTTGGCGTCAGGTACCGGCATCACGGGGACCGGCTTCACGTGCCGGGGGAGCTACAGCCTCTCCGGGCATCAATACAACGAACAGATCGGCGGCACCGCGAGCCTGTTCAGCGTCGGTCAGAAGATCGCGGGCGTCGCGGTCCGCGACGAACCGGCAGTGCTCTACACGGCGACCTCCGCCCGGACGATGCACTCGACCTGGACCGTCTATGTCACGCCGGCTGTACTGCTGGTGGTGCTCCTGGCGACTGAGCTCTTTCGGCGGCGCGTCACTCGCCGGGGTGCGGACGGCGCGCCCAGCTCCCCGGATGCTCAGGGTCGATGACGACCTCGTACTCGGGGTTGGCGGCGATGAAGGCCTCGAGGATCGGGCAGAACACCGTGATCCTGCGGTGCTGGGCTCGAAGGTCGTCGAGCGCATCACGCATCAGCCGCTTGGACAGTCCCCGACCGCCGTAGCCGTCCTTGATGAACGTGTGCGTGAAGACCCGGCGCGACCCCGCGAGCTCGTACACCAGCAGGCCCGCGCTGTCACCGTCGACCCGCAGCTCGTAGAAGCGATCGACGGTGTTCTCGAGCACCTCGATGTGCGAGCTCTCGGCTGCAGGTTCACCCATGGCGGCCATTGTTCCGCGGCAGCAACGGGACGGGATGAGAACGTGGTCCGCATGGGCGAGGCAAACGTGGACTTTCCGAAGGTGGGAGCACCGGCCCTGCGGGCCTTGACCGGTGCTGGATACACGCAGCTCGCGCAGTTGGCCGGGGTGCCGCAGGCGGAGTTGAAGAAATTGCATGGCATGGGCCCGAAGGCGCTTGGGATCCTGCAGGAAGCGCTGGAGCAGCAGGGACAGTCCCTGGGCTGAGTGCGACGATGAGGGAGCGGGTGCTGCCATGACCGAACACCAATCGATGAACACCGTCATCCATGCGGCAGTCCGGCGCGATCTGCGCCGATTCGATCAGGCCCTCTCCGGATTTCCGGCGGGCTCCAAGAGCCGGGCGGATCAGCTTTCCGTGGCATGGGAGAACTTCTCGTTTCAGCTGCACCACCACCACACGGACGAGGAGGACATCTTCTGGCCCGCCTTTCGAACGATCGGCGCGGACGATGCCGTCATCGCGGCGCTCGAGGCGGAGCATGCTCGGATGCTCGAGGCGCTGGACTCGGCGGGCCGGGCGATGAAGGAGTTTCACGCAGATCCGTCCGGAGAGAACGCTGCCGCTGCGCACACTGCGGTTGCCGCGCTCTCCTCAACAGTGACGGAGCACCTCGACGACGAGGAGCGCAACCTCGAACCGTTCGCGGCGGCGCAGAAAGGCACTCCGCAGATGAAGGCGGCGGCCAGGCAGGTCCGCAAAGCCCATCAGGGCAACCAGGGCACGTTCTTCGCCTGGTTGCTCGACGGTGCAGACGCGGACGCCGCTCGCGGACTGCGAAGCGAGATCCCGCCTCCGGTGGTGCTCGTGATTTCTCGCATCGGCGGGCGTAAGTACTCCCGGACGGTTGCGCCCGTCTGGACCTGACCGCCCTTTCTACCCCGGTCGCGTGTGTGCGACCCGTGTGAAAAGCAGAAACGTCCAGACCCTCTGCAAAGAGGGTGCAAGGGACGTCCGCACGCCGTCTGATCAGCGGCAGGTCACCGTCTCGGTGTCACGTCCTGACCGGAGCGCGACACCGGGGAGCGCCCCCGTCGCTGCGCCGTCGATGACGGTCGTGACACCGTTCACGAGCACCCGGGCCACGCCCGTGGAGCCTGACGTCAGGCGTACGGCGCCCGAGGGAAGGTCGTGGACGAGCTCGGCCGGCGTCGCGCCGACCGTCTCGGGGTCGAAGAGCACGATGTCGGCGTAGCAGCCGGGCTCGAGGCGTCCCCGATCCGAGAGACCGAACAGCCGCGCCGGGTCGTCAGTGAGCGCCTTGACGGCCTGCTCGACGGTCAGCAAATGCCTGCCGTGCAAGCAATCCGCGAGCAACTGGGTGGGATACGAGGCACCGACCATGCGGTCGAGATGTGCCCCGGCGTCGCTTCCGCCGAGCATCACATCGGGGTCGCTCCAGATCTCCGCGCGCAGCGCCCAGTGGGCGTCGTCGTCGTCGGGTGCGGATGGCCAGAGCACGGTCGCGAGGCGATCGTTCACGACGATGTCGATGAGCGTGGCGAAAGGATCGGTCCCGCGCTCGGCCGCGATGTCGCGCACGACCCGGCCCTTCAGACCTTCATTCTCGGGGCTGTACGTATCGCCGATGACGTAGCCGGGGAAGTCGGCCAGGCGGCGGAACATGCCGGCTTCGTCACTGTTGGCGCGCGCCTGCATCCACCGCTGCGTCTCCGGATCCTTCAGCGCCGTCATGCGTTCCTCGACCGGCAGGTTCAGCACGGCTGCCCAGCCGGGCATCAGGTTCAGCCCGCAGTAGTTCAAAAAGCTCATGTTCATCGGGACAATCGTCGGCATCGTCAAGGCAACGACCCGGCCGCCGATCTCGCGCGCTCTGACGCGACGCCGTCAGCTGACGCCAGCGCCGGTCGGGGTCACGGGCGTCGACCACGAGCAGGTTCCAGTTCAGCGGCCGGTTCGCCGTCGCCGAGAGCCGGGCGACAAAGTCGGCTTCCTGCTCGCCGAATCCGTTGTCACCACCGACGAAAATGCCTTCGAGCGTGGTGCCGGCATGCTCGCCGACGACCGCGCAGAGCTCCAGCAATTCCTCGGCCGTCGCGGCGCGTGCGGGCACCCGCTCGTTGTTGCCGTCACTGTGCAGATCCGAGACGTCGAACGACAGCCCGAGCGCACCCTGCTCCAGCGATTCACCCAGCGCTGCACGAAGGCGCGCCAGCTCGTCCTCATTCGCAGGACGCTGGTTGGACTCCTGGCCCATGACATGACGGCGCAGCGCCGAATGTCCTTGCAGGAAACCGGCGTTGACCCCGAGCCGCCCGTCCAGGGCACCGAGGTAACCGCCGAAATCCTTCCAACTCCACGGGACTCCCTGCTCCAAGGCGGCGAGCGGCATCCCTTCGACCTTGGCGAGCAAACGCCTGTTGTAGTCGGCATTTTCAGCCGACATCGGCGCCAGACTGAGACTGCAATTGCCGCCGATCACCGTGGTGACACCGTGCACGTTCGACGGGGTCGCCTGCGGGTCCCAGAAGAGCTGGGCGTCGTAGTGCGTATGCGGGTCGATGAACCCCGGGCAGGCGATCAGACCGGCGGCATCAATCGTCTCGAGCGCCGGCTCCTCGACGCCTCCCACGGCGACGATGCGTCCGTCGCGGATCCCGATGTCACCGACCGCCGACGACCCGCCGCTGCCGTCGACGATGCGCGCACCTCGAATACAGAGATCCAGCATTGGCAGCCGCCTTTCCTTGCAT
This sequence comes from uncultured Actinomycetota bacterium, assembly GCA_963731205.1. Lineage (GTDB taxonomy): Bacteria > Actinomycetota > Actinomycetes > Frankiales > Frankiaceae > DATAZK01. Next base: position 833,898 of record CAVSUJ010000002.1, read on the forward strand.
TCGCTATGTCCGGCAGTACAGCACAGTGGGCCCGTGGCTCCGCAGCCGGCATCAACCGTCGTCAGCGCCTCGCGGCCCGCACGATCAGTGCTGCGAGCGCGTCGGGATCCACGAAAGGGGACATGTGCGCGGCACCGGCCACGACGTGCAACTCCCCACCAGGCGCTCGGTCTGCCATCGCTTTCATCGCCTCCGGCGTCGACACGGGGTCGAGCTCGGCGGCGATGGCAGTGAAGGGCACGTTGATGCTCGGGACGGCACTCGAACTGTCGTAGCAGGCGATCGCCCGCAGGGCCTGGGCCCACAGTCTCCGGTCGACCGTTTCCAGGCAGTGCCGGGCGTAGCTCACGACGGCACCGCCGGCGTGCCGTTCCGATGCTGCGAACCACCGCGAGAGGCCGCCCTCGACATCGATGGGAGCGGGACCGGCCACCGCGTCAGCCACAGCCTCAAAAGCAGGAAATGGTGTGTCCCTGGTGCAGATTCCGGTCACCGAACGGACCCGCTCCGGCGCGGCGAGACACACCTCGAGAGCCACCTGCCCGCCGAACGAATGGCCCACCACATGCCACGCGCCGGGTACTTGCGCCAGCACCCCCTCGGCGAGCGAGCGCTGCACGTCGTCCGACGTGACCAGCCGGCTGAGATCGGGCGCGGTCACGGTGCCGAACCTGCGCAGCCGCGTCGCCACGTCGTCCCAGACCTGCGGGGTGAGCGGGGTGCCGTGCAGCAGCAGCCAATGCGGGCGCTCAGCCGTCGGCGGCGTCATTGCTGCCCCACGGTGCCTGCAGGATCGCACTGCCCATCTCGACGAGATTGTTGATGAAGTCGGGCTCGGTCAAGTACATCTCGCCATCGTCTTCGACGGCGACGGCACGGGCCGCGAGCAGCGTGGTGGCCAGCTGGATCAGGGCGCGCAGCCGCTCCTTGCGTAGTGGCTCATCCAGGTGGCCGAGGCGCCCCTCCGTCAGTGCGATGGCAGCGATCAACGCCGGTGGGTTGACGTCGGACTTCAACAGCTGCGGGACGATTCGCAGGTAATCCCGCCCGCTGGGAGTGCTCAGCTGCGACGCAAGAGGCCGAATGATGAGATCGACGAGCTCCCGCAAAGCCGGTGCGGGCCCGGCCGCTCCCAGCCTGACGGCACGAGCTCCGTCGACCTCTCCCACGTGGCGCTCGACGATGGCGGCGAGCAGGCCTTCCCGAGAACCGAAGTGATAGTGCAGGGCGGACTGGTTGCGCTGCCCGGCCCGTTCGGTCAGCTCGCTGATTCGCGCGCCGTGTATGCCTTCGCGGGCGAACAACTCCTCGCCGGCGCGCATCAGAGCCTGCTTCGCATCCGGCACGTTGACAGACTTTAATGGATGGCATTAGGTCAACGCATGAGCATGCTTGCTTCTTCGCAAGACCTACGTGTCCGAACGATCGCCGGGGCCCTCGGTGCTGAGCTTCATGGCATCGAGCTCGAACGCCTCGACGACGCCGGGTATGCCTGGCTGCGGGAGGCGCTGCGCGAACACCACGTCGTCTTCATGCCCGAGCAGCACCTGACGCCTGATGCGCATCGCGCCCTTGGCCGTCGTTTCGGCGAGCTGGAGGTGCATCCGTTCATCAGCAAGCTCGATGACGAGCACCCCGAGATCTGCGTGCTGAACAGCGATCAGGGCTTCATTGCCGACGTCTGGCACACCGACGTCACGTTCGCCGAGTCGCCGCCGCAGTTCTCCATCCTGAACATGCATGAGGTGCCGGCGATCGGCGGCGACACCATGTGGACGAACCAGGCGCTGGTCTACGCCTCGCTCTCCCCACCCATCCAGCAGCTGCTCCTCGGCCTCACTGCCGTGCACACGGCAGCCGTCTTCGGCCATCCCGAGCAGCGCGCCGAGCATCCCGTCGTGCGCCGCCATCCTGAAACGGGCGCCCCCTCGCTATTCGTGAACCGGCAATTCACCTCACACGTCAGCCAGCTCAGCCGCGGCGAAAGCACCGCGCTGCTGCAATTCCTCTACGCCTTCAGCGAGCAACCGATCTTCACCTGCCGCTACTCGTGGACGCCTGGAACCATCGCGATCTGGGACAACCGCATCACCCAGCACTACGTCGTCAACGACTTCACCGGCACCCGGATCCTGAATCGCGTGACGGTGCTCGGCGACAAGGTCGAGCCCTACGCCGACACCACGCAATGGCCGGCCTATGAAGCCCGAAACATTTCTGCGGCCCATTCCGGCGGGACGCTCTGACGCTGCAATCTGGTCAGCATTCCGGAAAGGTCTGATTCCCTGTCAATCCATGACAAGTCCTGATAGGCGACAGGTCATGCATGCCGGTCACACTTCGTCACCAAGATCCGCGCCGAACCCGGTAAAGCTGCAGGTATCAGCACCAACGGATGAACGGGCCGTAAGCACATAGTTAAATCAGACCACCAAACATGGTCTGCATGAGCCATTTGGGTGAACTTCCAGAATTTCTTCTGCGGGCTTTTGCAACCCCCCTTACGGTCAGCATTCGGGGATCAGGGGGATATGTGGTGGACGGGTCCAACGGCAAGTTGACCCACGACAGCGACACTGTGCGCGTGGCCGGATTCGGCCCGCAGCGCGGCGAATCTGACGTGCTCGCCTTGCGCACCCACCGACATGTCAGGCCGGTGGCCTACCTCGTGCTGCCCAACCTGGAATCGCCGTTCCTGCTGGCGCGCGTCCGCTGGCCTGACGTCTACCAAGCCATCAGTGCAGTGCGCACCGACTGGCAGGACGATCCCGGCCTGTTCGACCTGCCCTACGCCTCCGCGAGCGTTCACATCTCGTATGAGCAGGCGTCGGCGATCGCCGAGGACTGGGGCGCCCGGATTCCGCCGGAGGACGCCGCTCAGGAGTACGGACCGTCGCTCATCCGTCGCATGCCGTCTGATTGGGCCAACCTTTCCACGGCCGAGCGGCGGGCGTGGTCCATCGAGATCGAGAAGCCGGCCCGGCGCGCCATGGCTGAGTCATCCGCCCGCAGTTTCACCGGCAATCCCGCTCTGGCGCCTGCCCCGATCGCCAAGCGGCGGCGGTTTCGCAGGCGCAAGAACGTGGTCATCGATCTGACGGACGCTGCCGAAGCAAGGGTTGATTCGCCATGACCGTCAAAGAACCGCAGGAGGATGAGCTCCTGCCCACCGAACTCGACACGGCCGAACTCGAAGTAGCAGCAGCAACGAAGGTGCCGGCCCCGGTCCGCCGCCCGAATAGCGTGCCCACTCGGACCCGCAAGTCGGACTACCGGCTCCGCGGCCTGGACCTCGACGCGCCCGCACTTGTCGAGGCCAAGCCGCGGCTGCTCCAGAAATCGCATCCGAGCCGGCGGCGGCGTCGGCGGCGGCTCGTGCTGCAGTGGACGATCGTGCTCGCCTTGCTCGCGGGGACAGCGGTGTTCCTTCGGGTATCTGTGGTGCGGCCGTACTCCGTGCAGTCGACGTCGATGGTCCCCACGCTGAAGCCGGGCACCGATGTTCTTGTCCTGCGGCCGAAAATGCTGACTGGGTCGATGAAAGTGGGAGACCTCGTCGTCTTCCACCGGCCCTCGGGCTTCACGTGCAGCAGCGCGAGCGACAACTCGCCGGAGTATCTGAAGCGAGTGGTCGCCACACCGGGCCAGACGATCTGGTCCGCCGGCGGTCGCGTCTACGTCGACGGGCGCGCCCTCCAGGAATCGGGCTGGTACAACCCGCCGTTCGGCGAGCTGGGACCGTCGCAAATTGCCCGCACCGTCATTCCTGCGGGCAGCTACTTCGTGCTCGGGGACAACCGCACCGACCCCTGTGACTCCCGCGCGTTCGGACCGATCGCCGGTTCGTCGCTCGTCGGGAAGGTCTTGGCGACGACGACGCGCAACGGCCGGCCCTCCGTGCACTTCTTCTAAACGGAAAGTTTCCGATGTTCAGCCATCTCAGGCTCTATGACATCTTCACGCTCAGCTTCGTGCAGATGACCGTGTCGACCGTGCTGGTGCTGACCCCGATTCGCAACCTGGACACGCGCCTGCGCTGGACCGGCTCGCGCTTCACCGAAGTTGCGCTGGGCACGCTGGGGGCTGCGGCGGTCGGCGCTGTCTCGTCCTATCTGACCGTTGTGCTGTGGGGGCTGCCGGCAAAGAGCGTGGAGTCGGGCGCGTATCTGCTGCTGATCTTCTCCGTCGTCGTGATCATCGCCCGGCCCGACAACAGCGTGGTCGGCAAGGTGTTCTACGCGTCCTACCTTTGCGCCGGCTTCACATTCCTGGCCTTCGCCGCGCTCGTCGCCATGAACTCCGCCCGGTCGATCGGCGAGACGCTGACGGCATCGATCCTGATCATTCTGGACCTCGGCGCGTTCATGGTCTGGAACTCCAACATCAGCTACGTCAGCGATGTCATGTGCCGCACGCGCCGCTCGCGGCCGTTTCCGGTGCCCGACCCGACGTATCAGCCGATGGTGTCGGTGCACATCATGGCCTACAACGAGCCGCCCGAAATCCTGCTCGCCACCATCAAGTCGGTCGAGCAGCAGGACTACCCGAACTTCGAGGTCATCATCCTCGACAACAACACCCCCGACCCGGCGACTTGGGCGCCGGTCGAGGAGTACTGCCGCGACCGGCCCCGGCTGAAGTTCTTCCATGTCGCCCCCTTGGAGGGGTACAAGGCCGGCGCGTGCAACCTCGCGCTGCGCAAGTTCACCGACCCCACCGCGGAAATCATCGCGCTGGTCGACGCGGACGACATCGTCAAGCCCTACTACCTGCGCGAGACCGTCTCCTACTTCTGCGACGAGCAGATCGGCTTCGTCCAGACGTGTGAAGGCAACCGCGACTACGAGGGCAGCCGCTACTACACCGCCTGCGTCGACTCCTACTCGGGCTTCTACCTCGCGATGATGTCCTCCCGCCAGGAGCGCGACACGGTGCCCTTCGTCGGCACCATGGGCCTGTTCCGGCGCAGCGCGCTCGAGGGCGTGGGCGGCTGGAACGAGTGGTGCATCAGCGAGGACACCGAAGCCTCGCTGCGGGTGCTGAAGGCCGGCTGGTCGGGCCTGTACCTGCCCCGCACCTTCGGCCGCGGCGTCGTACCCCCGACCTTTGCCGGGCTGAACACCCAAAGGCACCGCTGGTGTTTTGGCGGCATGCAGATCCTGCGGCTGCACTGGCGCAGCATGATGCCCTGGGACCGATCGGCCGACAACCACCTCACGATCGCCCAGCGCCGCGACTACCTGATGGCCTGCCTGAGCTGGCTGCGAGACCTGCTGATGGTCGGCTTCGCCCTGCTGCTGCTCGTGGTCACCTGCCTGACGGTGACGCAATCCAGCTTCATCCTGATGCCGTTGGGCGGCAATTCGCCGTTGCTGCCGATGACGCTCATCATCGTCGCCACCCTCTGCATGACCTGGACCCAGCGCCACTGGACCACGATCTCGTGGCGCCGCGCGGGGATGGCGCTCGTCATCAGCCTCTCGGCGGCCTGGATCACGGCCGTCGCTTGTGTGCAGGGACTCACCCGGCGCGAAGGCGTCTTCCTGCGGACGTCCAAGAAGGGCGCCGACCGGCGTCCGATCCGCACCGCACTTCGCCTGAGCCGGGTGGAGACGCTGCTGGCGCTTTCGCTCTACACCTGCGCAGGGCTCCTGATCGCCCGCAAGGACACCCCGTACATCCTGACCGCCATCATCCTGGTGCAGGGATCGGTGTTCCTCTGCTCGCCGGTCGCCGCGCTCTGGAACACCCGCGCGCAACGCGTGTCGGTCCAGGAGTACCGCGCCCGCTACACCGTTCGCCAGCTTCGCCGCTCACGCCGGTTCGCGCCCAACTTCCTCACCGTCGGCTTCATCGGCGCGCTCGTACTCGCGGTGCTCGGCGGTTTGAGCATCGCCGTCTTCTCCGCACCGAGCAAGCTCGCGCCGGTACACGCGGTGACTGTCGGCGGGGTCGGCAGCGTGGCTCCGGTGTCAGAGCCGGCGATCACGCCGGGACGCTGATTCTCGCCGGCGCCGTCAGCAGGTTGCCGCGGTGACGGTCGTCCCTGCCTGAAGGCAGTACTTGCTGAGATCCAAGGAGAATTTGGTAGGACCGGTGCCGCTCGGGCTCGCGTCCTTGGGCCCGTACTCCATGCCGAAGGAGATGGTGTCGAGCCAGTGGCTGCCGCCAAACGCGGCCCAACCGTAGTTCTGCTGAAGCAGGCCGCCCACATCCGCCAACGCGGCGCTGATGTCGACGTTCACCGCACCCGACCTGGCGGGATCGTTGAGCACGAGCCAGACCGTGCCGCCCCACGGCTGCGTATGCCCACCGCCGTAGATGTTGTTGGCATAGACCGACCAGCCCTGATCGCCGGCGTTGAACTGACCGTTCACCGAATACGGGATGGTCGTCGCGCCGACCTTGAGGGCGCTCGGAAGCAGCGCCTGCGAAGCGTAGTCGGTCCAGATCATGACCTCGACGGTCCCGTCACTCTGGCACGGCGTGGCGGTGTCAGAAGGGCTGAGCCACATGTCGTAGGCGACGTCGTAGGTGACCTGCGAACCCTGGGCCGCGTAGCTGGCCTGGCCCACCAGATCGCCCGGGATCGCGTCGACTCTCATCGGAAGCTTGAACTCCGATGACGGGGTCGGCGACGTATCGGCGTGACACTGATCGGTGCCGTACAGGACGCTCGGATAACCGCGGACCCACGTGTTGCCCTGCCGGGTGAGACACGACGCCGCCGTACACGGCGGTGCACTCGTGAAGTTGCCCTTCACGCTCACCGCACCGGCGGAATTCACTGCCATGCTTACGGATCCGGCACTCTCGGCGCCGCCGAGGTTCCACTCGTCTCCGGCGAGCTGTCCTGCGCCCACGAGTGGTCCCGCCGGGGCACAGCCGCCCGCGGTACTAGGCGCGAATTGGCACGCGGCCGTCCATTCCCAGCTTTGCCCCTTGGCCGAAGCATCGGGCAGCAGGGCGATCGATCGGTGCGGCGGGGCGCTCTTGCCGCACGCGGCGACCCCGGCCGCCATGCACGCCAAGCTGAGAATCGCGGCACCGACGCGGCTGGGGGACGGCCGGCGTAAACGGCTGACGGCGCGCCGGGACGCGGTCATGCACCCTCCCCGCGAGCCACGGTGCTGACCACTCCAGCCCTCACGAAAATTCTAGATTGGCAAGGCTTTTCGCGCAGCCACTCGGCGAGACTGGACGGTTGTCATGGCGGTGGTCGTGACCGATTCACGATGTTGACGTGCCACGGTTCAATCCTGAACGCGCGCTGAAAGCCACCCTGGCAAACGCCGTGACTGTGGACCGCAGGAGCGAGCGACGTTCAGGAAGCGTTGAAACGATCGACATGCGCCCAGGTACGTCCCGCCCTGGGCGCCGATCGGAGGTCAGGCGCCCATGTCCACGCGCACCAACAATGCCGGAGACAACCGGCGCGAGCGGACTGCGGCCATGCGCGCCGCGCAGCAGCGGGCTGAGCGCCGGCGCCGCTTGCTGATCTGGGCGGCCATCGTCATCGTGGTGCTGGGCGCCGCCGGAATCATCACCGGTGTTGCTGTTTCCTCTTCAGGAGGCAAGAAGCAAGCTGCTGCAGCCACCGGCCCGATGGGACCGGAAGGAATCGCGTTGGAAGAGGGCACCCCGCTCGCGCCGAACACCACGGCAGCGAAGGGCACCACCGTCCAAGGGGTGCAATGCAACAGTGGGGAGCAGGTCGCGTATCACATCCACACCCACCTCGCGGTCTACGTCAACGGAGTGCTCCGCCCGATCAGCCCCGGAATCGGCACGGTGGCGCCGGTCCCCCAGCAGACCGCCAACGGCGTCTTCGATTCCGCCAGCAGCTGCTACTACTGGCTGCACGTGCATGCCCAGGACGGCGTCATCCACGTGGAATCGCCGACCAACACCACGTACACCCTCGGCCAGTTCTTCGCCATCTGGGGCCAGCCGCTCAGCAAGACGCGGGTCGGGCCCGCTACCGGAAACCTCACGGTGTACGTGAATGGCAAGGCCTACACCGGCGACCCGACCACGATCCCGCTCGGCTCCCGGGAGAACATCCAGATCGACGTCGGAACCCCCGTCGCGCCGAAGGCCGTGGACTGGTCACACTCCCAGCTCTGACGGCCCAATAGCCCACCGGCCGCGACGACGAACCCGGCGGTTCCCCTGACGGGGCAAGAGTGGGAAGCTCGGGACATGATCCCGCAGGCCGTGCACGTGGGGACCGTCGATGTGCCCTGGGTGGAGAACGTCGCCTATCCGGGTACGTGGTTTCGGCTGCTGCAGGCAGATCTGCAGGTCGGCCTCTACACGATGCACGGGCGTATGGGAGCCGGGCTCGCCGTCGGCACGCATCGCCATCACGGCGCGGTGCACATGTTCACGCTGTCGGGATCGTGGCGCTACCTCGAGCACGGTTTCCTCAACACCGCCGGCTCCTACCTCTACGAGCCGCCGGGCTCCGTGCACACCCTCGAGGTGCCGGCGTCCAATACCGAACTTACGGAGACCTACTCCGTCATCTACGGAGTCACCGAATACCTCGACGCCGCAGGCGATGTCGTCGGGACATCCGATGCGGCGGCAGCGCTTCGCGGCTACCTCGAAAGTTGTGAAGCGGCGGGCGTTCCACGCCCGGACGGCATCATCCGCTGAATCGCGAAAGGAGCGGCGCCAATGTCGATCGGCTTCGACCACATGACCCTGGCGGTCACCGACGTCGAGGAGGCGCAGCGCTTCCTCGCCGTACTCGGCTTCACACACGAGAAGTCCGTCGTCGTCTCCGGCGAGACGATTGCCGATTACATGGGCATCCCCGGATGGGTGTCCGATCACGTGACGCTGGTGCTCGAAGGCTTCACGCCGCGTCAGGAGATTCAGCTGATCCGCTTCCATCACCCCACGCTGGAGATCGACAGCGGATCGGGCAATCTGGCGCGCTCCGGCTTCAACCATGCGTGTTTCCGGACCGACAACCTCGACGACACCCTCCAGCGCTTCGCCGAGATCGGCTACAAGCCGCGCAACACCATCATGGAGTTCCACGACCGCCGACTCGTCTTCCTCGACGGCCCGGCAGGCGTGGTCTTCGAGCTCGCGGAGTGGACGACACCGACGTGAAACGCCTGGCGGCACCCTGGCGCCTGAGGACGGCGACGAGATCGTCACCTTGTGCAGGCCAGTACCTGTAGCCGCCTGACTAGTCAACCTCCTTGACAGTCTGTCGCCAGGACTACACGGTGGAACGGTGCCTGATGTCCTGCGCCGGCTGCGAGCCGGGCTGCCACTTGCCGTCACGTCGGTAGCTGCGCTGCTCGCCACCTTCGGTACGGCGTTGGGTCTGCGATACGCGTTCGGGCTCTCGGACTCGGTCCTCGTGCTTGCCGTGGTGCTGGCGCTTTCGCTGAGCCGGCGCCAGCCCCGGAAGTCGGCTGAAGCCCGCCTCTTTGCGCTGGTAGCTCTACCGCTCATTTCCGTGGCCGCGACGGAGATCGGAACCCAGGTCTACGAGCGTCCTAACCTGGGAGACACGCTTTTCGTCGCGGTCGTGAGCGCGAGTTTCTGGGCCCGCCGCTTTCCTGGACCGGTCGCACGAATCGGTGCGGTCGCGGCGTTGCCCATGATTGCGATCCTCGTGGCGCCCGCTGCAGTTGCGTCATCTTCCGGCGACTCGTCCTCACGGTGGTGGGCTGCGCTCATCGCGCTGCTCGCCCTGATGTGGGTGACGATCTGCTTCACCATTGCGGAATGGCGCGGCTGGCTGCCGGGCGAGCCGATGCGGGAGCCAAAGCGCCGATCGCCCGGTGGCAAGGCAGTTGTCGACCGCATGGCGCTGCGCATGCTCGTCTCGTTGGCTCTTGCCTTCACCTTGGGACGCTGGATCTTTGGCGTGCACTGGCCCTGGCTGGTGATCACCGCGTTCGTCGTCAGCAGCGGCGGCGCAGAACACGCGGACGTGCTCTGGCGCGGGGTACAACGCGTCATCGGGGCCGGCCTCGGCACGCTGGGCGCGACACTGCTGACCGCCGTCGCGCCTGCCCGCAGTCCGTGGTCGATCGTCCTGATCTTCGTCGTGCTGGCGTTCGCGGCGTGGCTGCGACCGCTGAACTATGCGTTCTGGGCCGGTGGGGTCACGTCCGTTCTCGCACTGCTGTACGGGTATTACGGCGAGCGCGGGACCGGGCTGCTGGTCGACCGGCTCGAGGAGATCGCGTTGGGTGCCGCATTGGCGATCGCCGTCTCGTGGCTGGTGACGCTCATCCCGATGCCCGGCGGCACAACCGATCCGCTGGGCGAGGCGACATTGCGGATCCTGGGCTACGTCAATCGTCGTCACGGCCTCGCCTTCCACCTGGTGCGCCGGCTGCACTCCGGCGGCTACCTGGTGCGAGACGAGGAACGTGAGGCTGTCCTGCGTTGGTCACGTGACACGTCGGAACCGCTTGTCACCACGGGCGCCTTGGCCACGGGTGCGACTCCCAAGGGATACCCCTACGCCCTGTCGGTCCGTTCCAACTGATCTGTTCCTTCACCTAAGGTCGCCCACATGCCCGACGTTGCGCCTTCAGAGCCGGTCGCGATTCCAGCGCTGCTGCGAGCCGCGCGGGGCACCTACGCTCTGGTCATCCGCGAGCGGCTGGGCGAGGCGGGCTTTGACGACATGCCGCGCAATGCCCCGTACGTGCTGGGCGGGATGGCCAACCAGCGAGGCTCGATCGGCGCTTTGATACGCGAGCTCGACGTCAGCAAGCAGGCCGCGAGTCAGCTCATCGACACCCTCGTCATCCGCGGGTATCTGTCACGCGACATCGACCCGGTGGATCGCCGGCGGATGTCGATAGCGCTCACCGAGCGTGGCCTCGCTGCGGCCGCAGTGGTACGCGCCGCAATCGCGGAGGTGGACGACCAGCTCGCCGAGCTCTGCGGTCCGCGCCAGATCGCCGGGCTGCGCGCCAGCCTCCTCGCGCTGCACGAGATCCGCGAAAGGCTGCAGGCGCAGGCTTAGCGTCATACATTCACTTCCGCAGTCGCGCGTAACGCGTCGTTGGACTAGTTTCCTGCCGTGAGTTTCGAGGTCCCGGCGACGGCCTACGACCGCTTCATGGGCCGCTTCTCGACGCCTTTGGCTGCCCTGTTCGCCGACCACATGGGAGTGGCTGCCGGCCAGCGTGCCGTCGATGTCGGGTGCGGGCCGGGGGCGCTCACCGAATTGCTGGTGGACCGGCTCGGACCGGCCGCCGTCGCGGCCATCGACCCCTCCGAGAGCTTCGTGGCCGCGATCCGGGAGCGGTTGCCGGAGGTCGATGTCCGCTGCGGCTCAGCCGAGGTTCTGCCCTTTGCCGACGACAGTTTCGATGTCGCGGCCGCACAGCTGGTAGTGCACTTCATGTCCGACCCGGCGGCCGGAATCGCAGAGATGGCCCGCGTGACGCGACCCGATGGAATCGTCGCCGCCTGCGTCTGGGATCAGGGCTCCGGGGACGGCGGCCCCATCGCACCCTTCTGGCAAGCCGCTCGCGATGTCGACCCTGACCGGACCGACGAGTCCGGCCGGGCCGGCACCCAGGAAGGCCAACTCGTCGCGTTGTTCATGGAACTGGGCCTACGTCGTATCGCGCCCGCAAAACTGACCGTGAGCGTGCAGATCGCGTCGTTCGCCGAATGGTGGGAGCCCTTCACCCTCGGTGTCGGACCGGCCGGCCGGTACCTCGAATCCCTCGATGAGCAAAGGAGAACCGCCCTCCGGGACCGCTGCGCGCAATTGCTGCCGGCGGGGGCCTTCGTCGTGGAAGCCTCGGCGTGGAGCGCCGTCGGACGCGTGTGACCTGAAGTCGAAGGAGAGCGATGCCCTGGTACCGATGAGTCAGCCGACCCCCGATCGTCATAACCGGTATGGCTCTCATTCGAATCCTTGCCCAGTCAACCGTCTCCGACCTGGAAACCGCGGAACGTTGGTATACGACGTTGTGGCAGCGCGGCCCTGACGAGAAGCCCATGCCCGGCCTGCTCGAATGGCACCTCGGGCCCACGGCAGGGCTGCAGGTCTGGTCCGAGCCCGACCGGGCCGGCCGCTCGACGGTCGTCATAGGTACAGACGACATGGACGCTCTCGCCGGTCGCCTCACCAGTGCAGGCGTCGACCATCGTGGCCCGGAGCCGGGCGGCGGCGCGCGGATCCTTCAGCTGGCAGACCCCGACGGCAACCGGGTCGTCATCACCGGAGCCTGACTCCTACGTTTGGCCTTCGATCTCGTTCAGCAGCGTTTGCAGGCTCTGACAGGTGCGCTGGAAGCGGGCCGCGCCGAGTAGCTCACCCCATTGCCGTTCGATTTCGGCGACGCGATCGCCCGCGTCATTGAGCGCAGCTCTGCCCCTGGGCGTCGGGAAGATCAGCTTGGCCCGGCCGTCGGAGAGATCGGGGCGACGCTCCAGGTAGCCGAGAGCCTCCAACTCGGCGACCAGTTCGGACGTGGTGGCCAGGCTCAACTGGGCGTTGGTCGCCAGCTGGGTCAGCCGGATCCCGCTGACGCCGACGTTTCCGAAGATGTGCAGGTGAGACTCACGGATGTCCCCGTAACCGCCGCCTTGGGCGGCGGTGAACAGGTCTCGGCGGAACGCGGCGAGCAGGCGCACCAGGAGCTGACCGATGGCCAGCCGGTCGGTCGGCAGATCTCTTGACGTCGCCATGGTCGCGAACGATACTTCGGTGACCGAAGCTTCGGAGACCGAAGCATCTTGAGAGGCGGGCACCACCCATGGACGTTGACGTCAAGCGCATCGCGACGAAGGTGGGAACACTCAGCGTTCGCATCATCGGCAATGGACCGCCGGCGGTGCTGTGGCACAGCCTTTTCGTGGACTCCACGAGTTGGGATCGGGTCTGCCCTCAGCTGGCCGAGCATCGCACGCTGATCATCGTTGACGGTCCGAGCCACGGCGCCAGCGAGCCCTGGCATCAGCGGTTCTCGCTGCGCGACTGCGCTGATGCCGCCGATGAGGTTCTCACCGCCTTGCGCGTGGACGGTGCCGTGGACTGGGTGGGCAACGCGTGGGGAGGCCACGTCGGAATCGTCTTCGCCGAGTCTCACCGCGAGCGCGTCAGGAGCCTGGTCACGATCGGCACGCCGGCGCAGGCCCTCACCCGGTCCGAGCGGCGCAACATCGTCCCGCTCGTTGTCCTCTACCGGGCGCTCGGTCCGATCGGTCCGCTCGTCAAAGGCGTCGAGAAAGCGCTCCTCGGAGACGGTTACTCGCCCGACGAAGGGATGTTCGTCAGCGAGCCGCTGCGTAAATCAGAGCGCAAGGGCATGCACAACGCCATGCACTCGGTGATGCTGGACCGTCCCGATCTGCTGGACCTGCTACCCAATGTCGAGGTCCCTACCCAATTCGTCGCCGTCGCGGACGATCCCCTTGCACCGGTGGAGAAAACGCAGGCCGCGAGCCGGCTCTTGCCCCGTGGAAGCACCGTCGTGATCCCGGGCGGCGGCCACGTCTGCCCGCTGCTGCGCAGCGCCCCGCAGCTCGCTGCGGTCATTGTGGATTTCTGGGAGCGCGCCGACGAGCCGACTCGGAGAATGAGCTAGCGACTCACGACCGTCGCCGCCAGCGCCATTCGGTGGTCCTTCGTCCATGGCGGACCGAGCGCCGCTCGGGGGCCGAGCAGCACCTCGTCCGCACGGTCCCCGAGGAAAACAGCCGCCCGCGATTCGACGTCCTTGGCCTCGAAGAAGCGGACCTCCCAGCCGCGCTCACGGGCGAGTTCGGCGAGCACCTGGCGGTACATCACGGAGTCGGCGCGCGCCTCGTAGGGGACGAGGCGCTGGGTAGCGAGGTCGGCGGGAAAGTCTTGCGGCCAGGCGCGCAATGACATCGATTCGATCGGCGCCTGCAACGAGGCAGCGAGTTCGTCGAGCGCCGCAGCCGACGCTCGCAGGGCCGACGCGCGTACTTGCGCGACGAGTTGCGCGGCAGCAGCATCGTCCAACGCCTTGCCCTCATGGTGGATCGGCGCGGCCGCGACTCCCGGTTCGATCAGCTCGATCCGCCGGCGGTCGACCACCCGGTGATCAGCTGAGGCGGTGACCGCCACCGCCCAGCCGAAATGATGGGCGATGCCCAGGCGCATACCGCCGGAGTCTGCCATCCGCGGCCCCCGCATTGTGCGCACCCATCGGCCCGTGTCAGGGTCGCGGGGTGAACGACGCGACAGCATTGGCCGAGCAGATCCGGCGTGGCGAGTGCAGCGCCCGCGAAGTCGTGGAAGCTGCCATCGGGCGCATCGAGCAGCTCAACCCTCAGCTCAATGCCGTCGTCAACACTCGCTACGAGGAGGCCCTGGCGGAGGTCGACCGCGGACTCCCCCCGGGTCCTTTTGCCGGGGTGCCGTTCCTGGTCAAGGACCTCGGGATCGAAGTCGCCGGACTCCCGGCCACGCGCGGCAGCCGGCTGTTCGCGAACGCCATCGCCGCCCAGGACAGCCCGCTCGTGGCGCGCTATCGCGAGGCCGGGCTCGTCGTGCTGGGCACCACGAACACCCCTGAATTCGGGAAGAACGCGAGCACCGAGCCACTCCTGCACGGCCCCACGCGCAATCCCTGGCGACCGACGCACTCACCGGGCGGATCGAGCGGTGGCTCCGCCGCGGCCGTAGCGTCCGGCATGGTTCCGGTTGCTCACGGAAGCGACGGCGGCGGGTCCATCCGCATCCCGTCGTCCATGTGCGGCCTGTTCGGCTTCAAGCCTTCCCGTGGACGGGTGCCGGGCGCGTCCGTCGGCGACGGATTCGCGTATCCACTCGCGGTGCATCATGTGCTCACGACGACGGTGCGCGACAGTGCGGCGCTGCTCGACGCCGTCTGCGCCCAGCTGCCCGGCGAGCCGTACGCGGCGCCGCCGGCGAGCAGCTCCTACGCCGCCGAAGTCAACACGGCCCCCGGCCCGTTACGCATCGCCTTGTGCACGAGCAACCCGTCCGGTCACACCACCGAGCCGGCCTGCCTCGCCGCAGCGCAGTCCGCCGCGAAACTCTGCGAGTCCCTCGGCCATCACGTCACCGAAGCCGCTCCGACGTTCGACGCGACGGGAGCCGGCCAGGCCTCCGCCGCGGTCATGTCGGCCGTCAGCCTGGCCGCCATCCGCCGCCGGCTTGCCGAGCTGCGACGTGAGCTCACCGACGACGACCTCGAGCCCTTCACCCGATTCCTCTACGACCGGTCGACGTCGATGACCGCAGACCAGTACGTCGAAGCCCTCCGCACCGTGGAACTGACCGGGCGCGCGATCGCCCCGTTCTTCGAGCAGTACGACGTGCTCATCACTGCGACGATCGCCGCCACCGTCCCCCCACTCGGCTTGCTGGACACCAGCAACCCGCAGAGCATGTTCGAGAACGCCGCCAGGTTCGCCAGCTACACCAGCCCCTACAACGTCACCGGACAGCCTGCGATGTCGATGCCGTTGGCGACGGACGAGACCGGCTTGCCTGTCGGCGTGCAATTCGTCGCCGCGTACGGCCGCGACGACCTGCTCTTGCGCCTGGCCGGGCAGATCGAGCAGGCATCACCGTGGCAGCGAACGGCTCGCTGACGTTGGCTCGCTGACCCGACCGCGGACGACGTCACCCACCGCCATCCGGCCGGGCACTGTCACGACGGATCCGACGGCCAGCTTGCCGTCCCGCTCGCGGTTGATGGTGCGCAGCACATCGAGATCGCGTTCGATGCCGCCGGGCTGCGGGCGGGTCGTCATGACGCAGCGGCCGAGCCTTCGGCGCACGGAGAGCCGGGCATCGCCGATCGTCACCTCGTGTCCGACCAACGCCACCTCGGTCTCGGTGGGACCCATGTCGAGCAGCACGTTCGCCCGGAACCGTCGGGGATCCCAGTCGCCGATCGTCGCAGTCGCGAGCAGCGAGACGCTGGCGGCAGCGAGGTCGTGAAAAGCGCCGGGCGAGCCGTCAAACGCCCGCCAGCCAGTATGAGCTTCATCCTCGAAGTCAGCGGGGCTCTCGTAGCGCCGCGGGCCGGGCTCGTCGGCCCGGCGCAAGGAGACGGGCCGCTGCAGCCACTCCGAGAGATCGGCGTCGCCCTCGCTGATACGCCCGTCGGGCAGGGTGATTTCGGCATTTCCATCGGGGCGCAGCCGCGCCGAGGCGAACAGCAGCTCAGGGCAGCGCCGGCCGGTGACCCCCATACCCGTCTCACGGTCGAAGATGGCAAAGCGCCGGTCGCCTCGAAGGCCCTCAAAGCCCACATCGATCTGCGAAACCTGCTCGCCCTGCAGTGATTTCACCGGGTAACGCCACACCGCGACGACGCTGGCCGCTGCAGGGTCCGAGATGCCCACGAGCCGAGGCTATGACCGAAGGATGTTCGCCGTGTTACGAGATGGCTCCGTGGCCCCGACGACGGTCCCGTGACTGGACGGCCACGTGAAGGCGATCCTCTCCCCGGGCCCTAGCGCCTGGAACTGGGCAGCGGCGCGCGCGAGCGCTGTCGTGACCGGGGTGGAGCGTCCCTGCTTCCACTCGGCCACGTGACGGCCTGCAAGCTGCTCGGAGGCGGCGAGTTCACTTCGATGCGCGGCGATGACCGCGCGGCCGGGCTTCGTACGACGGCGTCCGGTGCTCTTGAACGTCGCCCCGGCCGCGATCAAGCCCCAGAATCCCGTCTCGTAGCCCGTCGCCGCCTCGATGACGTACTGGGCCAGATCATGGGAGATGTCACCGCGGCCCAAAGCCATCATGCTTCCGGGGACGTGGGTCCGCTTGCCGAGGTAGGCGTCCCAGCCGGAGATCCGCGCCTCGTCGTTGCGGTAGAACTCGACACGCATCAGGCGAGTAGAACACCGGCCGTTGCCGATTTCCAACGCTTAATGCCGCTCAGGCGAGGAGACGGTTGACGGCAACGGGGCGAGCCTCAATATCGAACGATGCTGATCCAGTGGCCACCCGGCTGAACTGAGCCGCGGCGCACGCCGTGGCCCATCCACATCCACATCATCGCCGCCGCCGGCGAACTCCTCCGCGAACTGACTCTGAGCCCGGCCATCGAAGACCAGCCCCAGAACCCACGAATGGAAGAGCTCTAGGCGAGAAACACTGGAGCCCCTCAAGGTTCTGGTGTAGCTAGCACCCCCGTCAATGTGGTCCTGCCAACCCTTGCGGCAGACGTTCCGCTGTCCTCAAATAGTGCTCATGGACCGTCCGCTGGCCTGTGCGCCGCCGGTACCGATCGTCCGGATCGGGCTAGGCGGCCGGCAGTGACCCCTCCAACGTGAACTTTGTCTTCGCCTGGCTGCGTACCGACTTTCGGCGACGGTGGCGATCGCTGGCGGTGCTCATGCTGTTGATCTTGATCTCCGGTGCGACTGTCATGACGTCTCTGGCCGGCGCGCGACGTGGAGCGAGCGCATGGGCAAGGCTGCAGTCGCGCACATTTCCCGCAACGGCGGCCGTATTGGCGAATACCCCGAACTTCGATTGGAGCAAGTTCCGCAAGCTTCCGGAAGTCGCGGCGATGACCACGTTCATCGTCGATTACAGCTACTCCGTCGACGGTCGCCCAGCAACTCCGAGCGCGTTTCCACCTGATGACGACCAGACCATGCGGACGGTGGAGAAACCGGTCGTCTACCAGGGGCGCGTGTTCGACCCGAAGCGCGCCGACGAGGTCGTGGTCAGCCGCCAGTTCGTCGCCAAGTACCACAAGGGCGTCGGAGACACCGTTGTCGTGGATCTGCCGAGTCAGAAGCAGGTGGAGGAGGGGCTCGAAGCCGGTCCCGGGGTCACGCTCGGCGGTCCGCGGCTGCGGATGCGGATCGTCGGAGTGGTGTCGTCGCCCTGGTTCGTGGATCAGACGGGTGGCCCAGGTGTGATCACCCTTTCACCGGGGGTGGCAGCCCGCTATCCGCTGAATTTCGTGGGAAATCCCAGAGATCCCGGCAACGAGGCGTTCGTCAACGCTCTCATCCGGCTGCGCGGCGGTGAGGCTGCAATTCCGATACTGCGGGCTGACATCCAGAAGCTCACCGGCCGGTCGGACATCGACGTGCTCGATCTGCCGGAGGGAGAGCGTCAGCTCAGACGCGACACCTCCTTCGAGGCACGCTGCCTCCTGGCGTTCGGATTGGCTGCCTTTGCCGCCGCCGTGTTTCTGGTGGGGCAAGCAATTGCGCGCTACTCCGCCGCAAGCGTGGCCGACCTGCGGACGATGCAAGCGCTGGGCTTGACTCCCCGTCAGGCCATCGTCACGGCAGCGGCCGGCCCCGCCCTGACGGGTGTCGTCGGTGCCGGCCTTGCTGCCGGCGCGGCGTACGTGGCCTCGCATTGGATGCCGATAGGCAGCGCGTCTTTGGTCGAGCCGACGCCGGGCATGAAATGGGACTGGGTCGTGCTCGGCCTGGGAATCCCCGTCATCGCAGTCTTGGTGGCAGTGGTTGCTGCGTCCGCGGCCTGGCTCGCGCTCGGGGCAGCACAAAGGGGAGCGGGGATTCGCCGTTCGGTCATCGCGACCGCCATCGCCAGGAGTGGCCTGCCGGTGCCCATCACCGTCGGTACACGATTTGCCCTCGAGTCCGGCAGGGGGCGAAATGCGGTGCCGGTCCGGCCCGCCCTGATTGGAGCGGTCGCCGGCGTGCTCGGGATCCTCGCGGCATTCACCTTTTCCCACGCCGTCTCCGATGCTGCTCAGCATCCGGTTCGATTCGGTCAGACCTTCCAGCTCGACGGCTACCTCGGCGTCAACGGCCAGGACTTCTTGCCCGCGTCCGGCCTGCTCGCCGGCCTTGCGAAGGACCCGAACGTCACGGGAATCGACGACGCGCGTACCGCCGTCGCGACCGGTCCAGACGGACACGCGTCGATATCTCTGTATGCCTACGGAGGCAGCAAACGACTTCCTGTCGTGCTCACCGCGGGAAGGATGGTTCAAGCGGGCGACGAGGTGGTGCTTGCCCCGCAGACGCTCACGGCGCTGCACGCCAAAGTCGGGCAGCGAATTGCGCTGTCGGGCAATCGCCGTTCGGCGAAGTATCTGATCACCGGTACCGGATTCGTCCCCGAGGGGTCGCACAACGGGTACGCCGACGGCGGCTGGGTCACTCCGGCCGGCTACGATTCGATCTTCACCGGCTTCAAATTCCACATGGTTCTGGTCGCGCTTCGTCCCGGTGCACGGGGACCGGACGCCGCGGCAAACCTCGGCACCGCGATGGCCAAGATCAACCCTGCTTACCAAGGCTTCTTCGAGCTCTCTGCTCCGCCGACCGAGATCGCCGAAATCCGTGAAGTGCGCGTGCTTCCGATCCTGTTGGGTGCGTTTCTTGCACTGCTCGCCGTCGGAGCGGTGGGGCACGCTCTGGCAACGGCCGTACGGCGCCGCGCACACGACCTCGCCGTCCTTCGTGCGCTGGGTATGACCCAATGGCAGAGCCGCTGGATCACCTTGACCCACGCGACCGTCGTCGCAGTCATCGGTCTGCTCTTCGGTGTACCGCTCGGACTTGCGGTAGGACGCGGTGTCTGGCGGGCCGTCGCCGATTACACGCCTATCGCTTACGTACCACCCCTAGCCGTATGGGCTCTCGCACTCGTGGGGCCGACCACGCTCCTGATTGCCGCTGCGCTCGCCGCCTGGCCAGGCCGTCGAGCGGCCCGGCTACGCGTCGCGACGATCCTGAGGGCCGAGTGAAGGCGGAGGTGGGCGGCGGCGCCCTCCGTCCTCATGCTGAGGCGGCCGTCTGTTGTCAGTTGCACAACGTTGCGGAGGGCGTGGGATTCGAACCCACGATGAGGCGCAAACCCCATAGCGGTTTTCAAGACCGCCGCCATCGGCCACTAGGCGAGCCCTCCTGGCAGCGTCAGTGTTTCACGCGCTACTCGACGACGTCGGCCACGGCCGGACCGAAGATGCACAGCCCGTCGAGGAACGGGGTGGGATCGCCCGACCAGTCCATTCCCGCGAGCTGTGCGCGGCTGCGGCGCCCGAGGCGCCAGCGGAAGGCCTCCCAGGAAGTGGTCCGCAGGGTGACGGGCTCGCCCTCCTCAGGGCCCACCCGAATCTGCTTGCGCTCCGTCTCGATGACCAGCGGCGTCGCCGGACCCAGGGCACCGAGGAGCACCTTGGCGACCACCTCGATGACGGCGGCGTCGCGTCCTGTGGTGTCGCCGAGGGCACCGCGCACGTCGTATTCATGCGAGAGCGCGTCCATCACGACCGCCCAGACGCCGCCGTCGGCGAGGCGTTCGACGTCAGGACTCACACCCGACCATTTCTCGATGAGCTCGTCGGTCGCGACGCCGGCGCCGCGTGTCACGTGACCTGCCGTCCACTCCGCCGTCGGACCGCTGGTCAGCTTGCCACTCGCGAGATCCTCGGCGACCCCGGTCAGATGCGCGATGACATCGTGCACCGTCCATCCGGGCGTGGCCGGGACGGGTGTGGCGTCCTCGTCCGGGTGCTGGCGTACCAGCGCTGACAGTCGCTCCCGGCTCTCGCGGTAGTACTGCGACAAGGGGGTCCGCTCCGCCATAAGCGATCACCGTAGCCCGCCTGGGCGCCAACCTGGTTGACAGGAAGCCGCCACCGCGACCGAATGGACAGCGTGCTCACCTCGCGACTGCCCCGACCGGGCACCGGCAGGTGAGCGAGACCCCCATGGGGTCGGCGGTTCATCTCGAGCTTCCTTCCCCGTCGCAAAGCGCTGCGCACGAAGCAGCGAACCGCCCGCGGACGGTGGTCCGCGCGCTCTCGGCGGTCACATTCCTGGAATGGTTCGGCGCCAGCGTCGGGTTGCCGCTGCTTCCCGTCTACCTGGAAGACCGCGGCGCCTCCAGCGTCACCGTCGGGCTCGTCGTGGCGGCCTACTTCGCGGCCGGCGTCATGCTGCAGTACGTCTTCGGCCGCCTGGTCGACAAGGTGACGCCGGCACCCGTGCTCCGCGTGGGGCTCGTCATCTTCGCGATCGGCGGGCTCACGCTGGCGCTGCCGCTCACGCCCGGCCTGTTCGCCATCTCGCGGCTGTTGCAGGGCGCCGGGGCCGGAGCCGCAGAGGTGGCCGCGCTTGCCGCGGTGGGCGCCGTGGTCCCCGAAGGAGAGCGCGGCCGCGCCTTCGCCTCCATCTACGGCAATCAACTGGCCGGGATGGCCGTCGGTCCACTCGTCGGCAGCCTGATCGGCGCCTTCTCGGTGACGGCAGTGTTCATCGCCGGCGGCCTCATCTCGCTGCTCGCCTGGATCCCGATCGCGATGCTGCGGCGCCGGGTCGGCGCGGACGCGCTGAGACCCGCCGAAGTCACCGTCACCTCAGAGCCCGAAGACCTCGAAACCCCTGTGGCGACTGAGGAATCCACACGTCGCTCGAGCAACGTGGCGCGCCGCGTGCTCCTCGGATCCGTCCTCACCGCGGCGGCTTTCGGCCTGACCGTCGGTGTGTACGAAACCTGCTGGACCCTGCTGCTCACGAATCGTGGAGCCGCCAACTGGCAGGTGGGCCTGTCGTGGACGCTGTTCGCCCTGCCGTTCGTGGTCGCCTCACGTCCGGCAGGACGGCTCGCTGACGCGGTGGATCGCCGCTACCTGGTGGTCGTCTCGTTCTCGATAGCTCTCGCCTGCTGCGCCGTCTACCCCTTCCTGCACAGCCTCGTCTGGCTGATGCTGCTCGGAGTCGTCGAGGCGGCAGCCACGGCGGTCACCATCCCGGCGGTGCAATCCCTGCTGAGCCAAGGGATCCCGGTGCGCCGCCTCGGCCGCGCGCAGGGGATCTTCGCCACGGCGGAGACGGCGACGACCGCACTCGCGGCCGGAGTCAGCGGTTCGCTTTTCTCGCTGCGGCCGTGGATACCGTTCGTCGGCGGCGGAGTCATAGGCATCCTGCTGATCGCCACGCTGCCCTTCATCTGGGCATCGGTAGCCGGGCGGGCCTCAGCGGCGGCGGCCGGCGTCGCGCAAAACTGAGAAGCACGCGTTATGACGCGGTCTTCACGCCCCGAACCCAGTTTTGCGCGCCCGCCGGCGTCCGGTTGCACGGACGCCGGCGCTCGACGCCTCAGCGATCGCTGGTCGCGTACTCCTCGGGTCGCGGCTCGAACTCCTCAGGCGGCTCCGGTGCCTCCACCGAGATCCGCGGCGCAAATCGCTGGAGCCACTTCGGGAAGTACCAATTGGACTTGCCGAACAGGTGCATCAGCGACGGGACGAGCATCGTGCGCAGGATGAACGCGTCGAGGAAGACCGCAGTCGCAAGGCCGGTACCGAAGATCTTGATCGTTCGACCGGGACTCGTCAGGAACCCGAGGAAGACCGCGATCATGATGATGGCCGCGGCCGTGATGATCCCACCGGTCTCGGCCTGGCCGTAGGTCACCGCCCGCTCGTTGTCCTTGCTGTGCACCCACTCCTCGTGCATCCGGCTGACCAGGAACACCTGGTAGTCCATCGAGAGCCCGAACAGGATCGCGAAGAGCATCACGGGTATCCAGGCATCCAGTGGAGCACCTGGCCCGGCCCCCAACCCGTCAGAACCCCAGCCGTACTGGAAGATCGCCACCAGCACGCCGAACGAACCTCCGGCCGCGAGCAGATTCATGATCGCGGCGGTCAGAGGCACGACGAGGCTTCGGAACGCGAGCGCCAGCAGGATGAACGACAGGCCGACCACGACGCCGATGAACAAAGGCATCTTGCGGCTGAGCACCTTCGCGAAGTCGACGTTGATGGCCGTATCGCCGTAGGTGTAGATGTGATTGGGCGTGCCCTCATACAGCGGAGGCAGGACGCTGGAACGCAGATGACGCACCAGCTGGTAGGTCTTCTCCGACTGCGGTGACGTGGTCGACTTGAAGGTCACGAACGAGATGTCGGGCTTCAGCGAGATGGTGCCGATGCTCGTCGTGTCGACGCCCGGCACCCTCTTCAGCGCCGCTTCGACGCGCTGCAGATACGCCTGCTGAGACGCACCGGGCCCGCTCACCACGGCCTCCACCGCGGAGTTGTAACCCACGCCGAACTCCGAGCTGATCAGGTCATAGCCGACCCGCGTGGTCGAGCTCTTCGGGTCGGTCCCCTGGTCGCTGGCACCGAGCTGCAGCGAGAAGAAGGGCACCGCCAGCACGACGATCAGCGCCCCGGAGCCGAGGGCGATGAGGCCTGGCCGCCGGGCGACCAGCGCTGCCCAACGCGCCCAACGACCGATGGGCCGGTCGGAGATGAACTGCCCGGCCCGCACCGCCGCGCGATGCTTGCGCGGCAGCACCTTCAGCCCGAACAGGCTCAGCAGCGCGGGCAGCAGGGTCAGCGATGCCGCCATGGTGAAGCCCACGGCCAGCGCCGTAGCCACCGCCATGCCGTTGAAGAAGCTCACCCCGAGCGCGATGAGGCCCAGGATGGCGATGCACACCGTCGTTCCGGCGAAGAGCACGGCGCGGCCGGAGGTGTTGATGGCCAGGACGATCGAGTCGGGCACGGACATCCCGCGCCGCAGATTTCGGCGATGTCGCGTGACGATGAACAGCGCATAATCCACCCCCACGCCGATCACCATCAGTTCAGCCAGATATGGCGTGATGTTCGAGACGTTGATGGCGTGGCTCAGGATGTAGATCACCCCGAGGCCACCGACGAGAGCGACGATCGCGCAGGCCAGCGGCAGCACCGTCGCCGCTACGGTGCGGAACACGATGGCGAGGATGATGAGGGCGGCCAGGAAGCCGATGAACACGGAGCTTCCCGAGCCCGAGCTCTGCCCGACTCCGCCGAACGCGTTGCCGGTGAACTCGACCTGCAGCGAGGAGCTGCGCAGCTGCTTCAAGCGGTCGTAGACGTTGGTGAACAGGCTCGGTGTGTAGTGGTTGTTCTGCCAGGTGATGTTGACCAGCGCCGTGTCTGAGCCGCGTTGGGTGTTCAGCAGCTTCGGGTTACCGCCGACGACGGCGTTGGGCTTCGAGCAGTCGATCGATTGCCACGGGGACGCGATGAGCGCGACGTGATTGCCCGATCCGCACAGCGCGACCAGAGCCGGCTCCACCCCTGCGGGAGTGCCGTGGAACGCACCGCTCTTGTCCTTGAGGACGACCGTGCCGACGACGCCGTTCTGGTTGTTGAGCCCCGCATTTTTGAGCAGCTTCGCGACAGACGCCGTCTCGGTGTGCGGCAGGCTGAACGTGTCCTTGTAAGAGGAGCCGCCGAGGGCGCTGGCAACGCCCTGCGCCACAACGATGACCACAATCCAGGTGACGATGACCAGCCAGCGGCGACGGATCGCCAGGCGGGCGAGTGATCCCAACGCAAACTCCCGGGTGTTGTGGGCACGAGCCGGAGGTGCCCTCGGTGGCGGTAGCAGCCAGCGCCGCAATTCATCCCATGCCGATCGCAGCTGGGGGACGCGTGGCGTGATCCATTTTGCGTCATCATCCAAGCGCGGTGGGCGCAGCAGCGCCAACCATTTGTTCGGTTTGTTCCGCGGAAGTTACGGGTGGCCCAGGCAACGGCTGCTGGGCTGGGTCATGCTGAAGCATGCGACGGGCGCAGGAGATCCTGCCGTGAAGCGGCGCGCGTTCCTGCGGTTGGCGGGAGCTGCTGCCGGCGGGATGACCCTGGCGGGGTGCAGCTCGTCCGGGTCCGGGCCTGGACCGGCGCCCGGCGTGTCGGTGTCGACGGCAACCTTTCGTTCAGCTGCCCGGCGAGGACAGTCCGAGACGTACCAAGTCCTGCTGCCACCGGGTGTCCGAAGCGCTGCGGGGCTTCCCGTCTGCCTGGTTCTTCACGGGCGCGGTGACGACCATCGCGCTGTCGTCAGAGTCGTCCACCTGGACCGCGCGCTCGCCGCGCTCAGCCAGCGGGGAGCGCCGCCCATCGCGCTCGTGGCCATGGACGGCGGCGACCATACGTACTGGCACCGCAGAGCCGACGGCGACGATCCCCAGCGGATGATCATTGATGAGCTGCTGCCGCGCCTCGCGGCGGCAGGCATGCGTACGTCCCGGTTCGCACTTTTCGGCTGGTCGATGGGCGGCTACGGATCCTTGCTGCTCGCCGAAGCGCTCGGCCGGTCACGCGTCGCCCTCGTCGCTGTGGACAGCCCCGCGCTCTGGCAGCAACCGGGAGATTCCGCGCCGGGAGCGTTCGATGATCGCGAAGACTTCCTTCGCAACGACGTCTTCGCCGGCCGGTCCAAGCTCTCCGGCATTCCGGTGCGCGTGATGTGCGGGCAGTCCGACCCGTTCGTGACCGCGACGCGTGCGTTCGTGCCCGGAGTTCCCGATCTCGTCGCCGCTGATTTCCCGCCCGGCAAGCACAATTCTGCTTTCTGGACGTCAACGGGAGTCAGCCAATTGGCGGCGATCGCCGGTGCGCTGGGCTAGCACCTGACCGCACGCCGGTGCCACCGGCCCCGGCGTCAGACGTGACGCGGAACCGGTGGCACCAGGGTGTCAGCTCGGACTACGAGAGGCGGTCGCGGTCCCGGTCAGCCTCGGGCTGGCGCGGCCGGATCGTCCCGTGCTGTTGGGGGAGAGCCGGCTTGGCCTCGTCCGACGTGCGCTGCTGCGGCATCGCAGCCGTGGAAGGCAGCGCAGGCTTGACGGTCCCCGTGGTCTCCTCTTCCTCGTCCTCGCGCCGGCGGCGCCAGATGAGGAAGAAGATCAGGCCGGCCAGTGCGAGCGCGCCGCCCAGGACCCACCAGAGCCACGTCGTACCCGAGCTCGAGTGCGACGTCTTTCCCGAAGCCGGAAGCCCGACCGCAGACGACGGGGCCACCGCCGCAGCCTTGATGATGAGCCCCACCGTCATGGTCGCCGGCTTGCCGTTGGCGGCAGTGCCCGAGACCACGAGCATGTGGTTGCCCGGCTTCATCGAGGACGGCAGGGTGAAGCCGGTCTCACCCTTGTTGTCGGCACCGATGGTCAGCTTCGTCAGCATCACCGGAGTCGAGAAACCCCATACCGTTGCGGGGGTTTCGGCCTTGAAGCCCTTCAGCCAGACGTAGAGGTGACCACCCTGCACGGCGGTGAAGTACGAGCCCGCCGGCAGCATGACCTCATGGCCGTTGATCAGCGCCGCGAGTTCGAGGCTGAGACCACCGGACGTGAGGATCAGCCGGGAGCCCGTGCGCGTCAGCTTCGACGCCACTGCAGCACCATCGACCGTCACCGCGCCCTGACCAGGCTTCACCACGTCAGCGGGGGTCGGCGCACCGGCACCGCCGTTGCCTGACGGAGTCGAGACCGAGTCGCTCGGGAGCGCGCCGTCACCGAAGTCACTCACGTCACCACCCAGCAGACCGAACTCGCTGTTCGACGGGCTGGCCGAGGGTGCCGGCGTCACTGCCGGGACGACCGCCGGAGCCACCGAAGGACTCGGAGTCGGCGTGACCGAGGGACTCGGGGTCACCGAAGGACTCGGCGTCGGGGACGGCGTGGGCGTCGGGGTGGGCGTGGGTGTGGGTGTGGGTGTGGGCGTCGGGGTCACTACCGGGGTCGGAAGTGCCTGGCCGGTAAGGGAATCCGACGCGTCCAGCGAGCCGGCCACCGACGCGGTCACCGTCACCGAGGAGGAGTCCCCCGCGGCGAGACCGGTCACCGTGACGTGCCCGTGGCTGTCGACGGTCGCGTTGGCTCCGCCGGTGGCCTCGAACGTGTACGCGGCGTCCGGGTCGTAGTTCGTGATGTCGAACGTGAACCCGTCGGCCGTGCTCGTCGGAGCCGAGAAGGTCGGTGTGATGCCGGTCGCCAGCGCCGAACCCGTCACAGAGCCGGTCGCATCCACCGCACCGTCCACCGACGCGGTCACCGTCACGGTGGACGACTCCCCCGCCGTCAGGCCGGACACGGTGGCGTGGCCCGCGCTGTCGACGTGCAGGGAGCCGCTGCTCGCGTCGAGACCGTACTGGGTGTTCGGGTCGTAGTTGGTGATGTCGAACGTGAACCCGTCCACGGTCGACACCGGCGCGGAGAAGGTCGGGACGCTCCCCGCCTGCAGCGCGGCACCCGTCACGGCATTGGACGCATCGACCGAACCGTCGGCAGTCGCGGTGACCGTCACGGTGGCATCGGCCCCCGGCGCGAGGCCGGTCACGGTGACGTGTCCGGTCCCGTCGAGGCCGACGATCCCGCTCGTCGCGTCGAACGTGTACAGCGTGTTCGGGTCGTAGTTCGTGATGTCGAACGTGAACCCGTCCGCCGTGCGCGTCGTGGCAGACAGTTCAGGCATGATGCCCGCCGAAAGTGCCTGTCCCGTCACGGATCCGAACTCGCTCAGCTGACCGTCGACGCTCGCCATCGTGGAGACGGTCGAGGACTGCCCGGCGGCCAGGCCCGAGACGGTCACGTGGCCCGCGTTGTCGATGTCCACGGTCGCACCGTTGGTCGCCTCGAACGTGTACAGCGTGTTCGGGTCGTAGTTCGTGATGTCGAACGTGAACCCGTCCGCCGTGCGCACCGGCGCGGAGAACGTCGGGGTGACGCCCGCCGGGAGCGCTGAACCGGTCCGGGCGGCGGACGTCGACGTGTACCCGTCACGATCGGCCACCACGGTGACCGTCGCCGAGGCGCCGTCGCCGAGGCCGCTCACCGTCACGGTGGACCCGTTGAGGACCGCCGTGCCGTCCGAGGAGGTCACCGTGTAGGCGACAGCAGGCGAGAAGTTGCTGATGTCGAAGGCGAAGCCGCCGTCCAGCGAGACCGGGGCCGACAACACCGGCACGGTCCCGAAGAGCAGAGCGGTGCCGCTGACCGTTGCCGACGCGATCGAGAGGCCGGGGTCGGTCGCGGTGACCGTGACGTCCGAAGACTCGCCCGGTGCCAGGTTCCAGACCACGACGGTGGAACCGACCTGCGTGATCTCACCGCCGTTGGTCGCGTCGAAGCTGTAGACCAGGCCCGACGAGTAGTTGGCGATGTGGAACGTGTAGCCATCGGTCGCCGGAGTGACATCGGTCAGCAGCGGAGCCGTGCCGGTTGCCAGGGCCGAGCCGGTTTCGGTCGCCGTGGCGTCGGTGTAGCCGGTACGCGAGATGCCCACGACCACGTCGGAGCCGGCGCCCGCAGCGAGGCCGGTCACCACGATGTTCGCGCCGTAGACGTTGACGATCGCGCCGTTGGTGGCGTTGAAGGTGTACAGCGCCGAGGGCACGTAGTTCGTGATGGAGAACGAGTAGCCGTCGGGCGTACGCACGACCGCGCCGAACGTCGGGGCGATACCCGTCGCCAGCGCGGAGCCGTTGACGCTCGCGGAGGTCGGCGTGAAGCCGGTGAGCGCGGCGCCGATGCCGATGCTCGACGACGCACCGGCCGACAAGCCGGTCACCGTGACGGTCTTGCCGTTACGGGTCACGAGCGCACCGTTGGTGGCGGTGAGCGTGTAGCTGGTCGCCGCCGAATAGTTGGTGATGTCGAAGGTGAAACCGTTGGTGGTGCTCACCGGAACCGACGTGGTCGGCACGGTGCCCGGCGCCAGCGGCGTGACGGAGTTGGACGGTGCGCTGACCGGACCGGTGCCGCTGCCGTTCACGGCGTAAACCTCGAACGTGTAAGCGGTTCCGTTGGTCAGCCCGGTGACGGTGGCGCTCGTGTTCGTCGACGTGCCGTCGTTGAACTGGGTGTACGCGCCGCCACTGGAGTACCAGATGGTGTAGTCGCTGATCGCACTGGCACCGGTGCTGCCCGGCGTCCAGCTCACGGTCGCCTGCCCGTTGCCGGCCGCGGCCACGACACCGGAGACGGCGCCGGGAAGCAGCGCCGGCGTCACGGCGATCCGCGGGTCGGAGCGAACGCTCAGTCCGGCCGCATTCTGCGCCTGAATGCTGATGTAATAGGTTGTCCCATTACTCAGGCCGGCGATGGTGCACGTGAGCGCACCGGTCGTCGAGCACGTGCTCACCTGGGTTCCGCCGCTCGCCGCCGAGAAGGCCGTGGCGGTGTAGCCGGTGATCGCCGAGCCGTTGTTGTTCGGCGCCTGCCACGTGATGACGGCACTGGCGTTCGTCCCGTTGGCGGTGATGAACGTCGGGTTCGGTGCATCCGGGAAGGTGTACGGGGTCGCCGTCAGGGTCGACGACGCGACGCCGACGCCGGCAGCGCTGACCGCGCGCAGGGCGACGGTGTAGCTCGTCCCGTTCGTCAGGCCCGAGAGGGTGAGCGGGCTCGAGCTTGAGGACGCCGTCACCCAGCTGCCGCCGTTGAGCTGGTACTGGTAGCTGGTGATCGGACGGTCCCCGGCGCTGCCGGCCGTAAAGGCCAACGACAGCAGGGTGTTTCCGGCGGTCAGCGAGGTCAGCGTCGGTGCGGCGGGCCGGGCCAGCGGGGTCACGAGAACCCGCGGGCTCGACTCCGGACCGGTACCGGTGGAGTTGGTCGCGACGACCGAGACGTAGTAGCCGGTGCCGTTGGTCAGCCCGGTGATCGAGCAGGACGTGCCCGTCGTCGTGCAGGACTTGAGCACGGTCGTCGAGCTGGCAGTGGCGTAAGCGTTGGCCGTGTAGCCGGTGAGCGGGACGCCGCCGTCGTCACCTGGAGCGGTCCACGACACGTCGGCGGACGAGGTGTTCGACACCACGCCCACAGCGGTGGGGGCGCCGGGAAGGCCGGCAGGCGTGGCAGTCGCCGGGACCGAAGACGCTCCGGCACCAATGGCGTTGTCGGCCCGCACCTCGACCAGGTAGTGCATCCCGTCGACCAGACCGGCGATCGTGAACGGGCTCGAGAGCGTGCCGGCGTCGAACCAGGTGCCGCCGTTCAGGCGGTACTCGACCGCCGTGATCGGCGAACCACCATTGCTGGCAACGGTGTACGCCACGCGGATGGTCTTGTCGCCACCGGTCAGCGTGACCACCGGCGCGCTCGGGGTCGCGCTCGGGCCCACGGTCGTCACGAGGGACGGCACGCTGGCGCCTGAGATGTTCACCGCGCGCACGGTGATCGGGTAGCTGGTGCCGTTGGCGATGCGGGTGCTGGTGTTGCTGGACAGGCTGGTGATGCTCAGCGTGTTACCGGACGCGCTGGCCGTTGCCCATGTGGCACCGCCGTCGGTGCTGTACTGCCACGACAGGATCGGCGCGCCGCCATCGGAGGCGTCTGCCACCGTGGCGATCAGCGTCTGGTCGGCCCGAGTCACATCCGTGATGGAGGGCTGCGACGGAACGGTCGACGGGATCGCCGTCACGGGGGTGGAGGCGTCGCCGTTGCCCTGCGAGTTCACCGCGCGAACGCTGACGTCATAAGGCGTTCCGTTGTCCAGACCGCCGATGACGAAGGTGCTGCTGAGCGTCCCGGTGTCAACCCAGGAGCCGCCGTTGAGCTGGTACTGGTAGCCGGTGATCTCCGCGCCACCGTTGGCGGAGGGGGCAAACGTCACCTGCAGCGACTTCGAGGCGGGCGTCACCGAGCTGATGACGGGAGCCGCGGGAGTGGTGCTGGCGATACCGGTGGCCACGGCGGAGGCCTGGCCGGCGCCCGCGCTGTTGACTGCACGCAACTCGACGAAATATGTCGTGCCGTTCTGCAGCGGGGTGGTGCCGTCGCTCGACAGGGTCGAGATGACCAGCGGGCTGGCCGTCGTTCCGGTGTCGCGCGTACGCCACGTGGCGCCGCCGTCGGTCGAGTACTGGTAGCTGGTGATGGCCGCGCCGCCGTTGTCAGCAGGAGGCGTGAAGGCCGCCGACAGCTGGGAGTTCGAGCCGGCCACGGTGTCGCCGACGATGGTCGGGGCGCCCGGGACGGTCGCGGGGGTGGCTGCATGCGGAGCCGACGCAGCGCCCGGTCCGATGATGTTCACCGCGCGAACGCTGACGTTGTAGGCGGTGCCGTTGTTCAAGCCGCTCACCAGGATCGGGCTCGCCATCGAAGGGGCGTCGATCCAGGGGCCGTTCGTTGTCAGCTGGTACTGGTAGCCGGTGACCGTGGTCCCGCCGGAGTTTCCGGGCGTGAACGCGATCGCGAGGCTGCCGTCACCCGTGACGACGGAGGAGACCGTAGGCGCAGCCGGCACACCGGGCGTCGTGACGGTCGACGGCTGCGAAGCAGCACCCGTGCCGCTGACGGACGAGGCGCGCAGGGCGATCGTGTACTGGGTCCCGTTGGCCAGGCCGCTGATGGTGATCGGGCTGACGGTGGTGCCGGCCGAGACCCACGCCCCGCCGTTCAGCTGGTACTGGTAGTCGGTCGCCGTGCCGCCACCGAGATAGCCGGGGGTGAACGCGACCGTCGCCGTGCCGACACCGGTGGACACCGAGGTGATCGTCGGCGCACCGGGGGGCGCCTGCGGCGTGCCGAGAGCTGCGGCTGATGCTGCGCCCGCGCCGATCGCGCTGACCGCGCGGATCTGCACCGAGTACTGCGTGCCGTTCACCAGACCAGTGACCTGCAGGGGTGAGGTGGCGGTGCCGGCGGAGATCCAGTTGCCGCTGCCGTTGACCTGGTACTCGTAGTTCAGGATCGGGCTGCCCGAAGCGGGTGCCGGGAAGGCCACGGAGAGCGAACCGTCGCCCGGTGTCACGGTGGAAATCGTCGGCGCCGACGGGGGCGCGCTCGGCGAGACGGAGGCCGACGCGCTCGAAGGGTCACCGGTGCCGAAGGAGTTCACGGCCGCGACCTGGAAGATGTAGGCGGTGCCGTCGGTGAGGCCGGTGACGACGGTGGAGGTGTTGGTCGAAGTGCCGTCGTTGAAGGTGGTCCAGCTGGTCGGCGAGCTCGCCGGGGCGTACTGCACGACGTAGTCGCTGATGCTGGCGCCACCGGTCGAGGCGGGCGGGTTCCAGCTCAGCGCGACGGCTGAATCCTGAGCAACACCAAGGACGTTCGTGGGTGCACCGGGAACGCCGGTGACGTAGGAGATGGTGACCGAGCCGCTGGTGGAGTTGTCGGCATAGAACTGGTAGCTCGAGGTCAGACCGGAGATTCCGGCGGTGTCGTTCTGGCCCGGGTATCCGCCGTAGCCGTACCACTCGTTGGACGTGCCAGAACCGAACTGCACGCCGCCCTGGGCACCACCCTGGGCGCCGCCGCCGCCACCACCGGAGCCGCCGCCGTCACAGCCCGGCGAGGGCGCGTTGTTGCACACCGTGGCGACCGTGATGCCGTTCTGGCCGACGAGCGATGTGGCGTCGGTTCGGGGCGAAAACGTCGAGTAGGAAAGGCGGCCAAGGGTGGGCGCGTACTGCCCGGAACCACCGGAACCACCCGAACCACCTGCGACGACGGTGGAACTGCCGATCTTGACAACGGATGCCGCGCCGCCGCCGGCGCCGTAGCCGGACGAGCCCTGGAAGCCGGCGACGCCGCCGTTACCGCCGTTGTATCCGAGCGGGTTCGATCCTCCGAGGGGCGCACCGACCAGGTACTGCGAAGGGGTGCTGCTACCGGCGCCACCGTTGCCGCTGGCCCCGACCTGGCCGACGCCGATGGTCAGCACCTGGCCGGGCGTCACCGAGATCGTGCCGGTGACGACTCCCTGATAGCCACCGGCAGGCGGGAGACCCGATGCGTCCGGACCGCCCCGGCCGCCCTCG
Organism: uncultured Actinomycetota bacterium; assembly: GCA_963731205.1. GTDB lineage: Bacteria > Actinomycetota > Actinomycetes > Frankiales > Frankiaceae > DATAZK01. The sequence continues at coordinate 866,403 of CAVSUJ010000002.1, forward strand.
GCGCCGACCGCCGTGACGGTGAGCTGGGTGATACCGGTCGGCACCGTGAAGGTGGACGTCGAACCGGTGTAGGAGAACGTCTGGCTGATCGTCTGGGGGCCGGCGGCGACTGCCTTCGCGGGTCCGCTGATGACGACAGCGACCATCAGGACCAACGCCACCGCGAGCGCGAGCGCCTTGCTGACGCCCAGCCGAATACTCCGCATTCCCTACACCCCAGATCTCCGCAGGGGAGGGTCATGTCCCCCGGCCGAAGGCGCCGGCTTCCGCAAGCACCTGTACTGCTCTTGACTCATCGGTCAGGTACCGGCGGCTAAGTACATCCGCAGACAAATGACCAAAGTCGTCCTCGGCGGGACCTTGGCAACGCTTGAGCGACCCTGCTGGCCTTGAATCCTTTCGGGTGAGAACACCCGTACAGAGCAGCCGAAAGTGGGTGAGAGTTGATGTCCTGTTGTCTTCAGTTTCTGACTGGGGAGTCGACGAGCTCGCCCACATCACTGACCAAAGAGTCAGAATTCGGGAATAAATCGGTAGTGCTCGGAGTTGCCCCACGACGTGCCCGGCGAGGGATCCGCGATCCCGGCGCGGTCGACAGTGCAGTAGCGAGCACGAGCAACGGCAGCGCCGGCACGGTGTAGCGGAAGTCGGCGCCGGCCGTCGCAGCCGCGAACCCCACGAGCGTGACCGCAACCGTCACCGCAAGGGCCGCGAGCCGGCGACCGGGGACCCGGCGACGTACCAGAGCTGCGAAGCAGAACAGCGCCATGAGGGGATACCCGGCCTGCGGAACCCGGAAATAGCGCTCATACCTGTGCAGCAAGCCCGCCGGGGGCCGCGCCTTCGGGTGATAGGCCGGCACGTACCGGCTTCGCATCGCAGAGTTGACGACGATCTCCGGCGACGACGTCGGGAACTGCGAAGGCAGGACGTCCGTGAAGGCCAGCGTGTTCAGATCCCGCCCGACCATCCGGACGTAAGCGAGCGGGTGCTCCTGCACGGTGTGGATCGCAAACGCCTCCAGCCGCGCCGAATCGCGTTTGCGCAGCTCCAGATTCGGCTGGAACGGGGGGCCGAGGAGCCGCCACGCCGGGGACTCAGGCAGGAAGATCCATGCGGCCGGGTCACGCGTTCCCGCGATCGTGCGGCACAGCGGACCGTTGGGGCCGCGGCGATCAGCGGCTGTGCAATCGACGATCTGACCGATACGGCCGTAGGCATACCAGCCGTCCATCTCGGTCAGCGAGAACTGCTTGGTCCGCCAGTCGTGAACGGCGCAATATGCCAGCACTGGCAGGGCAAATGCCAGCAATGACGCCACGAGTCGCTTCCCGTTTCGGCGCCACAGATAGGCGAACGCGACCGCTGCCAGGCAGCACAGGCCGGTGGTCCGGGTGAGCGTGGCGAGGGCGAGCAACAGGCCGGCGGCGACCGCCGATCGCGTACTCGCGCGGGCTGCCAGGAACACCGCCGCGGTCACCAGACCGATGAACAGCACCTCGCTCAGCACGTACTGCTCCAACGCAAGCAGTCGGGCGTCCAACAGCACGGTGCCCGCGGCTGCCGCGGCAATCCCCTTGCGCACCTGACGCCGGACGGCCGCGACGTAGATGGCCGTCGCGACCGCCAGCACTATCAGGTGCTGGACGATCACGAGCGTCCAGAACGGCGGGCCGATGTAGGAGAGCAATCGGATGAACGCGGGATAGCCGCTGGGCCGGGCGTAGGAGAAACCGACCGGGCTGGTGCGCAGGGCGGTGTAGATGTAGTCCCACGAGTCGTCGCTGGTAATGCCTCCGGGATACGCGACGAGTTCGGCGATCCGCAGCACGGTGCCCAACGCCAGAACGACCAGCAGCGCAGGATGGCGGGCGACTCGCCTCAGAGCCGGCCCGACACGGGAGAACCCGTGCGGAATCGGCCATGCGATGCTCGTCATCGCGCCGACCTTCTCACGCGCCGACCGGCGAACCCGGAATGTCCGGGCGCGTCACGGTATTGCGTCCCCGGGCCGGGACATTTCGCCCGCTACATTCAGGGCGCCATGACGGAACCCGCGCCGCTCACCGCCCTGCGCGACGTGTTGGACGCCGTCGACGCGTCAGTCCCCATTCCGTCCGCTGTTGTCGCCCGCACACGCGGTCACGTCGCATCCATGCAGCACCTGCTGGCGACCGCGCATGAGACGGCGGCCGCCGCTACCGGCACTCGACGCAGCCTCGACGCGCTCGAAAGTGCGACCCGCGATGCGCATGAGCAGCTGCACGATCTCACCGGACGTCCCGGCTACCGGCTGCTCGATGCCCTCGCCCAGCGCCTCCGCCGGGTTTCGGTCCCGCCGGCCGGGCCGCCGGGCGCCGCGGAGGCGACCCCGACTCCTGACCCTCCCGACCCGGCCCCTCCGATGGCGGTCGCCATCGCCGAATCGCGCGAGCTCCTCGCCGCCGTCACGCGGCTGCAGCTCGACGACGCGAGGCTCATCGAGCAGCTCGATCGCGCACGGGTCGACCTCACGCGGATCACCCCTGAACTGGCGGCAGCGGAAGCCGGCCAACAAAATCTGGACGCATCGGCCGCCCAACTGATGCTCGCAAAGGCGCGGTTGACCGAGGTCCAACGCGAGCTTGCGGCGGTCAGACGCCGCCTCGGCAGCCGGGTCCTGAACGCCCTGCACCTGCCGGCCCGCGCCCGCGGCGTGGCACCGGAACTGCCTGCATTACCAGGAGAATCGGCGCCTTCCGGCTGGCCCGCGACTCCTCCCGATTGGGACGACACCGACGGTCCCGTGCTGGCGCTGCTGGACCTGCCGGAGCCGGCATCAGTCGTCATCGAAGGCGAGCCCCTGCTGCTTGGCGGATGGGCGTTCAGCGCGCATGCGCCGGCAAGCAAGCTCGAGGTCTTCGTCAACGGCACGCGCGCCGGTGTGGCCCGGCTCGGCTACGTACGCGCCGACGTACGCCACCAGTATCAGCTACCGCACGCGCTGCTGAGCGGCTTCGACTTCCGTTGTGACCCCAAGGATTTCGCGGGAGCGGATCGGGTCACCATCGACCTGTTCGCCACGTCGATGCGGGGCCGGCGCAACCTCGTCGCATCGCGAGAGGTATGGGTCGCCCGCACCGTCACACTTCCTTACGCGGCACCGGTGACGATCGCGAAACCGCCTGCGGCGCAGGAGTTTCACCTGCTGGTCGTCACTCACGATCTGGGTTACGGCGGTGGCCAGCTCTGGCTGTCGGAGCTGCTGGACCGGATGGGTGCAGGCCGGGACTTCCCCTGCACTCTCGTCACCCCGCAGTCCGGGCCCCTCGCGGCCATGCTGCGCCGGCTCGGCATCACCATCCACGTGAACGGCTGGACGCCCGCCGACAAGGCCGATGCCTACGAGGGTCGCGTCGCCGAACTGGCGAGTTGGGCGGCGCCGCAGGGGTTCAGCAGCGTCCTGGTCAACACGTTCCTCTCGTTTCCCGGTGCCGACGCCGCCACCCGGCTCGGGCTTCCTTGCGCCTGGGCGATTCACGAGAGCTGGACGCCGTCGATGTTCTGGTCGGCGGCCTACCCTCCCGGCGGCGTCGACCCCGGCGTGAAGCAGGCGGCGTTGCGTGCCCTCGGTGGCTGCGACGCCGTCGTTTTCGAGGCTGACGCGACCCGAGCGCTTTACGCGAGCCACACCCGTCCGGGTGCGGCGATGGTCGTGCGATACGGAATCAGCACCCAGGAGATCCGCGGCTACTGCGAGAGGATCGATCAGGGGACGGCCCGCAAGCGGCTCGGCCTCACCGACTTCCGGCGCGTGCTGCTCGTGATGGGCACGGTCGAACCACGCAAGTGGCAGACGATGATTGCCCTTGCGTTCCAGCAGATCGCGGCTGCGCACCCTGATACGGCGCTGGTTTTCGTCGGCGGCGGCGACACTCCGTACGCCCGCGGCCTGACCGAATATCTCGAGCAGGTCGGCTTGAATCAGCAGGTGCGCGTCGAGCCCGTGGTGGCTGACACCTACCCCTGGTATCGCGCTGCTGACGCGCTCATCTGCGCCTCGGACATCGAGAGCCTTCCGCGATCGGTGCTGGAAGCCATGGCTTTCGGCGTACCGGTGGCCGCCGCCTCGGTCTTCGGACTGCCTGAGCTCATCACGGACGGCGAGACCGGTCTCCTCTTCGAAGGTGCCGACCTGCGGGCCGCTGTCGACGCGTTCGATCGGCTCCTGGCCTTGCCCGCCGATGAGCTCGACACCATCGCGCGCGCCGGGCAGCGGCACGTGCTCGAGGAGTACGACTCCGCCGGCTATGCGCAGCGCCTCACCGACGTGCTGCACGAGATCTCCGGACGCGCACGGGTGAGCACCCGTTGATCGATCTGACAGCGCCGGCCCGGACCAAGGTTCTCGTGGTCGGCGCCGGTTTCATCGGCTCCCACATCTGCCGGACGTTGCTCGCCGAAGGCCATCAGGTACGCACGCTGACCCGCACCGCCCCCGAAGCCACCCACGGCCGGTTGCTCGACGGCACCGAGATCGTGCTCGGTGACGCGACCGACGCCGCCGCTGTGTCCGCCGCCATGAACGGGGTCGGCTGGGTCGTGTTCGGAGCCGGCGGACTGGTCCCGGCCGCGTCCCAATCCGATCCCATCCCCGATGTGGTGCTCGCGTTACGCCCGCTGCTGACCGTGCTCGATGCGGTGGCCCGCTCACCCGGCACCGGCTTCACGTACCTGTCGTCGGGCGGCACGGTCTATGGCCGCAGCAATTGCCGCCGCATCCGCGAGGACCACCCGACCGATCCGATCACCGCGTACGGGGTGCTGAAGCTCGCCGGTGAGAAGTTCATCGGCCTCTACTCGCGACAGAGCGGCATTGCGATCCGCATCCTTCGTTGCGCCAACGTCTACGGCGAAGGGCAGCGGACCGATCGCGGTCAAGGTGCCGTCGCCGCGTTCCTCAAGGCGTTGTCGAGCGGCGCGCCTATCACGCTGTACGGCAACGGCGAGGTGATACGCGATTTCGTCCATGTCAGCGATGTCGCCGCGGCCGTCGCCCGGCTGCGTCCTGTCCACCCGCTCACCAGTGGCGGCGCCGAGGTGGTCAACGTCGGATCGGGAGTGGGCATCAGCCTCGCAGAAGTGCTGGGCCGCCTGGAGAATCTGCTAGGCGCGCGGTCGCCGGTGGTCCGGCTGCCGGGCCGGCCCTTCGACGTGGAGCGCAACGTCCTCGACATCGACCGGTTGTGCGGACTCTCCGGCCTGGCGCCGATGCCCTTCGGCGACGGACTCGACCTGACCATGACCGCCGAACTCGGCAGTGCGCTCTACTGAGTCATTCACTAGCCCTTCACCGAGCCATTCACTGAGCCATTCACTGAGCACAGTGCAGGTCGAAGCCACTCGATGACGTGAGATCCATGCTGGGGCCGGTCGGGTCGTAGGTTCCGGTGAAGTCCCCGAGGTCGGCGCCGGTGAAGGAGATGTCGCCTGTCGTGGGGTCCAGCGCGTAGGTCCCGGTGCCGCCGTCGTTGGTGGTGTAGCGAGTGCCCTGGAAGTTGACGGTCGCTTCCTGGGTGCCGCCCGAAGTGCAGTCATAGATTCCCGGCACGACCGTGTTGTCCGGAGGGGCGACGCTCGTGGGCGGGGGGCTGGTCGGCGCCACCGTCGTGGGCGGCGGGGTGGTCGGCGCCTCGGTGGTCGGCGGCGGGGTCGTCGGTGCCTGCGTCGTGGGCGGGGCCGTGGTCGGCGTCGTCGAGGGCGGCGCAGCATTGTTCTTGTCGTCGCCGCGGGTCAGCAGCAGAACCGTCACCAGCACCGCCGACAGCACCAGCAGCACGGCGATGAGCGTGATCATCAAACCCTGACGCTTGTACCAGGGCACCGGCTCCTTGGGGCCGCCCGGTCCACCCGGCCCGGTCGGACCACCCGGGCCATAACCCCCTTGCGCTCCGTACTGCGAGGAGTAGGGCGTGCCGTACTGCGATGGGTAGTAGTCGCCCTGCGCGGGCTGACCGCCGGTGGCTTGGTAGTCGCGCGGCGCCAGCATCGTCGGGTCCATGGCACCGCCGGCGGCGCCCCCCGGGCCGGCCTGCGCCGCCGTCGGTCGCCAGGCCGATCCGTCCCACACCCACTGCCCGTCGTCGGACAGCGGGCGCCCGAACTCGTCCTGCATGCCGCCATCCTCACCTGAAACGGTTCGCGAGGCCGGGATTGGAGCCCGTACGGTCGGTTGGTGCACCCCAGCGTCGACGAGGGCCCGCGGGCGGTCAGCCGGGTCAGCAGCTCTCGCGCGCCCGTGGTGGTGCTGCTCCACGGCCAGCCCGGCACGGCCGGCGATTGGTATCGGGTCGTCCCGCTGCTGTCGACCGATCATCGGGTGATCGCCGTCGACCGGCCCGGCTATGCAGGTGATCCGCGGCTGGCCCGCGATTGGGCGGGCAACGCCGATGCCCTGCTCGCCATGCTCGACCAGCTCGGCATCGAAAGCTGCGCCCTGGTGGCGGCCTCATGGGCGGGCGGGATCGCCATCGACCTGGCCGCCCGCATTCCCGAGCGGCTGCACGGCATCGTGTACGCCGCCTCCGTCGGAGGAGGCGGCGCCATCACCCTGTTCGACCGCCTGGCGGCGCTACGCCCGCTGCTGGCAGTAGGCGCCCGCCTCGCCCAGCACGCCGCCGTGGGGCTGGCCGCCCCGCTGTCCCGAGCGGCCGGCAGCCGGCTCGACGAGGAGGCCATCCGGGAGGCCAGGCTCGCCATCGCGGTGTGGCGCGAGCGCAAGGTCTGGACGGCGGCGGCGATCGAGCAGCGCTACCTGATACGCGACGACGAGCTGCTCCGGGCGACGGTGCCCTACGCCAACGTGCCCTCCGTGGTGGTGCAGGGAACGCGCGACATCACGCTGCCCCCGCGCGCTGGGGTCGACCTCGCCGAGGCACTCCCCGATGCCCGGCTCGTCGAGGTGCCGGCCGGCCACATGCTGTCTCTGGAAGAGCCGAGCACCCTGGCGGCCGCCGTCCGCAGCCTGACCACGGCGGCGAAAAAGCAGCCCACGCCGTAGCGTCGCGGCATGCGCGCCGTCACCTTCGACAGTCCTGGCGATCCCAGCGTCCTGCACGTCGCCGAGCTTCCTGACCCGCCTGCGCCGGGGCCGGGTGAGGTCGTCATCGACGTGGTCGCCACCGCTGTCAACCGCGCAGATCTCCTGCAACGTATGGGGTTTTACCGGCCTCCGCCCGGTGCGTCCGACATCATCGGCCTGGAATGCAGCGGACGCGTGGCCGCCGTGGGCGGTGGTGTCGAGCTCTCCCCCGGCCAGGAGGTGTGCGCCCTGCTCGCGGGCGGCGGCTACGCGGAGCAAGTGCTCGTCCCGGCGGGCCAGGTCATGCCGCTGCCCGACGGCATCGGGCTCATCGACGCAGCCGCCCTCCCCGAGGTCGCGAGCACCGTGTGGTCCAACCTGCTGAGCACCGCGACCGATGACGCCGGGACCTCGGCGCGTCTGGCCGGCGGCGAGACCTTCCTGGTTCACGGCGGCTCCTCGGGCATCGGCACGATGGCCATCCAGCTCGTCCGCGCGCTGCGGCCCACCTGCCGGATCGCCGTCACCGCAGGCACTGCGGCGAAGCTGGACCGCTGCCGAGAACTCGGGGCCGACATCACCATCAACTACCGCGAGCAGGACTTCGTCGCGGAGCTGCGCGAGCAGACGGACGGTCACGGCGCCGACGTCATCCTCGACAACATCGGGGCGAAATACCTGTCCCGCAACATCGAGGTCCTGGCCGACGACGGCCGGATCGTCGTCATCGGCATGCAGGGCGGCACGAAGGCCGAGATCGATCTCGGCTCGTTGCTCTACAAGCGCGCCGCCCTCATCGCGACGAGCCTGCGCGGGCGGCCGCCGGAGCAGAAGGCGCGCATCTGCGCGGGCCTGCTACGCGAGGTCTGGCCCGCCATCGCTGCCGGCAAGATCCGGCCGATCATCGACCGGGTGCTGCCGCTGGAACAGGCCGGCGAGGCCCACCAGGCGCTCGACGACTCCCACCACATCGGCAAGATCGTGCTGACGACCTGACCGTTACGTGAACAGGTCCCGCTCCCCGCTCGCGACGCACTGCTGCCCACCCGAGCTGCCCAGGACGAGGGTGAGCACGATGTTCTGGCCGTTCGTGAGCCGCGCGTCCGCCTGAGCGACGGGCGCCGACGCCGGTCCGCCATTGATGAGCTGCGCGCTGCGGCCCGACACGAACGTGAACGAGCTCAGCCCATGTCCTCGGCGAACGGCACCCTGCAGCGAGGTGGTGAACGTCGTCGCGGAGATCTTGGCCTGCTCGCCGGGGCACAGCCGGGCATAGGCGGCAGTGAAGTTCCGGTCGCGAACGGCTCCCAGAAACGCTTTGGTGGTGCTTTTCTGCGTGCTCGACGCCTGCGACCTGACGTAGAACGCGAGCCCCACACCGGCGACCAGCAGCACGGTCAGCACCGCGAGGATCCACATCACCCTGCGGTCGCCCTGCGGATCCGGCGGTGGGGCGAGTTCAGGGTCATATGCCATCGGGCTCCGCGGCCTCGTGGCGGCCTTGTCCTGCACGTGTTCTCCTTCGCCCTGAGACGCGCACGCCGGGTACTCCCGCCAGCAGGATCCTAGAAGAGCGACGCGTATCCGGACTCGACGCACAGGTGGCCGTCGTTCTTTCGGAGCGAGAACGCGATCGGCCCGGTCTCCCCGCCGGTGAACGTCACGTTGCCGCTCGCCGTGCGCGTGGTGCCGCTCCCGCTGACGACGGACGTGTTCGAGTTGGTGATGTCGAAGGACGTCACCGCGTGCCCTCGCGACGACGCTGTCTGCAGGTCGCCGATGAACTCTGCTTCCGTGATCATCTGCCCCGGGCACAGCTGCTGATAGGCCGCGCTGAATTGCTGGTCACGCACGTTGCGCAGGAAGGAATTGGCCTCATCAGCGTTCTTGGTGACGGACTTGGCCAGGAAGTAGATCCCGGTGCCGCACCCTCCGAGCACCAGCAGACCGAACGTGCAGAGAATCCACACGAGCCGCTTGACGCCGCCTCGCTTGGGGAGCGGCGCCTGATACGGGTTGTAGGCGCCGTATCCGGGCGCGCCGGGCGGCCCGTACGGCATCTGCCCGTAACCCGGCGCGTACCCCGGAGGCGAAGCCTGCCCGGCCGGCGGGTACCCAGGTGGCGGGCCCCACGCCGGCGGCGGAACCGGGGCATTCGCATCGGGTTTGCGCCACGGATCGTCGGTCACCTGTTCTCCTTCCGGGCGCGGCGGGCACGATGGGGTACATGAGCGAGCAGGATCCCCGCGTTGTCGTTATCGGACCCGACGGCCAGCCCATGACCGGCCAGGACACGCCTGGCGCCGCGCAGGACGGTGAGGGCGAGCGCAATCCGATCACCGAGATGGTGTCCCAGCCCGACAAGGTCATGCGTATCGGCACGATGATCAAGCAGCTGCTGGAGGAGGTTCGCGCGGCTCCGCTGGATGACCGCAGCCGCAGCCGGCTGCGTGACATCCACGCCAGTTCGATACGCGAGCTGGCCGACGGCCTGGCGCCGGAACTGCGCGACGAGCTGACCCGCATCTCGCTTCCGCTGTCGGAGACGGAGATCCCGAGCGACGCCGAACTGCGGATCGCCCAGGCCCAGCTCGTCGGCTGGTTGGAAGGGCTCTTCCATGGTCTGCAGGCCGCGCTCGTGGCCCAGCAGATGGCGGCCCGCAATCAGCTAGAGCAGATGCGCGGACGCGCCCTGCCGGGGCCGATGATGCCGCAGGACCCGCGGGCGCAGAACTCCGGCGGGCCCTACTTGTAGAGCTGCTCCAACACCTGCGCGACCCCGTCGTCGTCGTGGGAAGCGGTGACCTCGTCGGCCACCGCCAGCACGCTGGGATGGGCATTCGCGACGGCGACCCCGTAGCCCGCCCACGCGAGCATCGGCACATCGTTGGGCATGTCGCCGAAGGCGATGACGTCGGCCGCCGCGAACCCGTATTCGAGGCACAGCGCTTCGAGCGTGGACGCCTTGCTGATCCCGGCGCCGCTGATCTCGAGGAGCACGTTGCCGGAGTAGGTGACGGTCGCGTCATCGCCCGCGAGGCCGGCGACGATCGGGTGGATCTCGTCGGGTCCGCGGTCGGGATGCTTCACGAGCAGTTTGGCGACGGGATCCTGCAGGAGCACGGCGACGTCGGCCACCGCGGTGTCGGGCGCCGGCCAGGTCGGCACGTAGCCGGGCTCGTGGGCGAAGCCGGCCCCGGACTCCACCGCGAAAGTCACGCCCGGGATCTCCGCTCGGATCGCGTCGACCAGCCGCTCGGCACTGCTCGGATCAAGCACGTGCTGGCGGATCACCTCGCCGCTGCCCAGGTCGTAGACCAAGGCACCGTTGGCGCACACCGCGAGCCCTGACGCGCCCGTCTCGGCGACGACCTGGGCCATCCACCGCGGGGGCCGCCCGGTCACGAAGATCAGCAGGGCTCCGGCCTCGCGCACGCGATCGAGTGCCTTGCGCGTGCGCGGTGAGATGTGGCCGTCGGAATCGACCAGCGTGCCGTCGAGATCGGACGCGACGACCTTGGGCGCAAGGGGACGGCGGACGCTCGCTGTGCTCACTGGGGGGTGAGGACCTCACGCCCGAGATACGGCACCAGCGCCGCCGGCACCCGCACCGAACCGTCGGGCTGCTGGTGGTTCTCCAGGATCGCCACGATCGTGCGCGGCATCGCGACAAGCGTGCCGTTCAGCGTCGCGAGCGGCGCGACGGAGCCCTCGCTCGAACGGCTCCGGATTCCGAGGCGGCGCGCCTGGAACGTCGTGCAGTTCGAGGTCGACGTGAGCTCCAGCCACCGGCTCTGCGACGGCAGCCAGGCCTCGCAGTCGAACTTGCGCGCCGCGCTCGAACCGAGGTCTCCGGCCGCGACATCGATGACCCGATACGGCAGCTCCAGAGCCGCCAGCAGCTTTTCCTCCTCCGCCAGCAGCCGCTCGTGCTCGGCGGCGGCATCAGCGGTCTCGACCAGGCTGAACATCTCGACCTTGTCGAACTGGTGGACGCGGATGATGCCGCGGGTGTCCTTGCCGTACGAGCCCGCCTCGCGCCGGAAGCACGGCGAGATCCCGAGGTAGCGCCGGGGAAGTGAGGACGCGTCGAGGATCTCCCCGGAGTGGTAGGCCGCGATCGGCACCTCGCTCGTCCCGACCAGATACGACTCGTCGACCTGATAGACCTCCGCTGCGTGGGCACCGAGAAAGCCGGTGCCCTCCATCGCGGGCCCGAGCACCAACGCCGGGGTGATCATCGGCGTGAAGCCGGACGCCACTCCTTGGGCAACAGCCAGCTGCTGCAGCGCCAGCTCGAGCAGCGCGCCGACCCCGGTCAGGAAGTAGAAGCGCGAGCCGCTGACCTTCGCGCCGCGCTCGACGTCGATCGCCGCCAGCCGGGCACCGAGCTCGACGTGGTCGAGCGGATCGGCCAGGGTCGGCTTCTCGCCGACCTCACGCAGCACGATGTAGTCGTCCTCGCCGCCGGGCGGGGCGCCCTCGATGAGGTTGGCGATCGCCCGCTGGGCCTCCGCGAGAGCGTCGTCGGCGGCCGCCTGGGCGGCTTCCGCAGCGGCGACGAGCTGCTTGCTCTGCTGCGCCTGCTCGATCAGGGCCGGCCGCTCGTCCTTGCTCGCCTTGCCGATGGCCTTGCTGGCGGCGTTGGACTCGGCGCGCAGCGTGTCAGCCTTCGTCACCGCAGCCCGGCGGTGGGCGTCAGCCTCGAGCAGCCGGTCGACAGCTCCCGGATCCTCACCGCGGGCGAGCTGGCTCTCGCGTCCGCGCTGCGGATCGTCGCGCAGTATCCGGACGTCGATCACGACCGCAACCCTACTGGTGAGACCCCTCGCGAAGGGTGGTCAGCCAGCTGTCGGCGTCCTTGAACTCACCGTCGCTGGTCCCCCGGCGCACGGTGGGCGCGGTGCCGTCGGCCCGCGGATAGGAGCCGAGGAAGCGGACCTCGGCGCAGAGCCGGCGCAGCGCCTTGAGCACGTCGCCCACCCGCTCCTCGAGGATGTGCCCTTCGCAGTCGATCGAGAAGCAGTAGCGCCCGAGTCCCTCGCCGGTGGGACGCGACTCCAGGCGCGTGAGGTTGACCCCGCGCACCGCGAACTCGGTGAGCATCTCCAGCAGCGCGCCCGGATGGTCATCGGTCTCGAACGCGACGAGCGTGGTGCGGTCGGCGCCGGTGTACGGCGGCGGCGGGGTCGCGCGCGTCACCAGGACGAAGCGGGTGATCGCGTCGTCGCGGTCCTGGACCCCGTCGACGAGCACCTCGAGCCCGTACGTCGGAGCCGCGAATGCCCCCGCCAGTGCCGCATCGGTGGAGCCGGCCGCGACCTCGCGGGCCGCATCCGCGTTCGACGCCGCTGGTAGCCATTTCGCCGCGGGCAGGTTCTCGGCGAGCCAGTGCCGGCACTGCGGCAGCGAATGCGGATGACCCGACACCGTCGCGATGTCGGACAGCTTCGCTCCAGGCCGCACGAGCAGGGCGAAGCGGATCGGCAGCAGCACCTCACGCCGGATCTGCAACGCGCTTCCGGACGCGAGCTCGTCCAGCGTGCTCGGCACCGCGCCCTCGACCGAATTCTCGAACGGCACCAGCGCACCGGCGGCCTCACCGCTGCGCACCGCGTCCAGCGCGGCGATGACGGTGGGCTCGGGACGCAGCAGCGCGTCTGGAGCACTCGCCTCGGGCGTGGTGCGCAGGGCCGCTTCGGTGAAGGTGCCCGCGGGGCCGAGGTAGGTGAGGAGCTGCACCCACCGAGTTTAGGTACACCGAGCGGCTACCTGATTGCATGGACGGGTGGACCGCGAGGAGGTACGCGCGCTGCTGGAGCAGGTCGCGCGGGGCGACGTGGCGCCTACAGCCGCGACCGAGCGGCTCGCGTCAGGTCCGCTGTCGGGTGTCAGCGACATCGGCTTCGCCCGGGTGGATACGCATCGGGCGCTGCGCACCGGTGACCCGGAGGTCGTGTACGGGGCGGGCAAAACCCCTGCGCAGATCGTGGAAATCGTGGCCGCCCTGCAGGGCGGTGAGAGCGCCCGGCCGACCCTCGTCACGCGCGCCGGACCCGGTGCCCTGGGCGCGTTGCAGGCGCGCTGGCCTGACGCGGCAGTCGAAGGCGGCACTGTCGTCATCGGTACCCCGCCACCGCCGCGCGGCCGGGTCGCTGTGCTGTCGGCCGGCACGTCGGACTCCGCCGTCGCCGCCGAGGCAGCGATGACCGTGGAGGTCTTCGGTAGCGAGGTGGTGCGGATCTCCGACGTCGGGGTCGCCGGCCTGCATCGGGTCCTGGCGGCCCGCGCCGAATTCGCTGACGCCGACTGCCTGATCGTGATCGCCGGCATGGAGGGCGCGCTGCCGAGCGTCGTCGGCGGCTTGACCGGCCTTCCGCTGATCGCCGTCCCGACGAGCGTCGGCTACGGCGCCAGCTTCGGCGGGCTGGCCGCGCTGCTGGCGATGCTGAACTCCTGCGCACCCGGCGTCGCCGTCTGCAACATCGACAACGGCTTCGGCGCCGGGGTCCTGGCAGCCCGCATCGCCCGCCAGAGCGGGACGTTCCGGTGATCGGCTGGCTCGACCTCTCCAGCGGGGTGAGCGGAGACATGCTGCTCGGCGCGCTCGTCCATGCCGGGGTGCCGCTCGGACTGCTGCAGTCCGAGATCGCCTGCCTGGGCCTGGACATCGAACTCGTCAGCGAGCAGACGACCCGGGCAGGACTTGCGGCAACGCGCATCCACGTGCTCACCCATGAGCAGAACCCCCCGAGACGCACGCTCCCGCAGATACGCGAGTTGCTCGGCCACTTGTCGGCGCCCGTCGCTGCTGCCGCCACCCGCACGTTCGAACTGCTCGCCGCGGCGGAATCGCGCGTCCACGGAATCAGCGCCGACGAGGTGCACTTCCACGAGGTGGGAGCCCTCGACGCGCTGGCCGATGTCGCAGGAGCGTGCGCGGGGCTGCTCTCACTGGGCCTGTCCGAGCTGACGGCAGGGCAGATCGCGCTCGGCGGCGGGACGGTCGCCACGGCGCACGGGCAGCTCCCGGTGCCCGGACCGGCCGTGCTGGAGATCCTGGGCGCCGCATCAGCGCCGGCGGCCGGCGGCGGTGACGTCGAACTGTGCACGCCGACCGGCGCCGCCCTCGTCGCCGCCCATGCCACGGGCTTCGGCGCCATGCCGGCGATGGCCGTCAGCGCCGTGGGGAGCGGAGCGGGCAGCCGCGATACGCCGGGCCGTCCCAACGTCGTGCGCCTGGTGCTCGGTGAGCCGACCGCTGCCACCCCGGCATCGCACGCGATCCTCATCGCGGCGAACGTCGACGATCTCGACCCTCGGGCCTGGCCCCTGGTGCTGGACGCGCTGCTGGCCGCCGGCGCCGACGACGCCTGGCTCACCCCGATCCTGATGAAGAAGGGCCGCCCGGCCCACACGGTGACCGCCCTGACGAGCGAGCCTGCCGCAGCCGCCGTGCGCGCCGCGTTCTTCCGCGAGACCAGCACGCTCGGGGTACGGGAAACCCCGGCGAGCAAAACCGCGCTGACCCGCGAGTTCCGGACCGTCGACGTCGGCGGTCAGTCCATCGCGGTCAAGCTCGGACGCGGGCCCGACGGCGTGCTGCTGAACGCGATGCCCGAGTGGGAGGACGTGGTCCGAGCCGCGGCCGCGCTCGGGCAGCCGGTCAAGCGCGTCCTCGCTCAGGCGCAAGCCGCCTATGAGCGGCCGGCGGATTAGGCCGGCAGCAGCGGGGTGGTCAGCTCCGCGAGCGCCTTGGTCACCAGCGGTCCGGGGCCGGGGTCGCCCGTGGTCGGTGCCTGGCCGGCCCAGCGCTCCCACGCCGTGTTGATCGCCATCACCACGGCGCCCGACACCAGCGTCACCCGCAGGTCGGTGGCCGGACGCGAGAGCCGCTCCGCCAGGCATGCAGCCAGGCCTTGCTGCTGGCCGTAAGCCTCCTGCAGCCGACGTGCCCGTAGCGCCGGGGTGTCACGCACCATCAGCAGGAACGCCCGGGTCTGTGCCGGATTCTCGGCGGCGTGCTGGCAGGCTGCCGTAGCCGCCGTACGCAGCGCTTCTTGCAACGGCTTGTCGGCCGGTACGGCCCGCAGCGCCTCGACGACCTCCTCGACCCCCCAGCGCCAGAGCGAGGCGACGACCTCCTCCTTGCTGCCGAAATAGCGGAAGAAGGTGCGCGCTGAGATCTCGACCTCGGCGACGATGTCCTCCACCGTCGTCTGGTCGTAGCCCCGCTCGATGAACAGCCGGGCAGCGGCATCGGCCAGCTCTCGGCGCGTACGGGCCATCCGCCGTTCGGTCAGCGGGCGCCGGGCGCCGGTGCTTTGGGTGGCCGGCGGGGTCGCAGAACTCGCAGCCTGGACCGTCGTCGCAGCACTCACCGGCACCTGCCCTTCACCGGCCCGCTCGCCGGCTTCCCCTGAACCCGAGTGATCACAGTCTGACACGCGCAATGTGCTGTTTACCCCATGGAAAGGGCACCATGCGACAGGTGGCAGCCGCTGTCGCAACCGGTAGTTTGAGTTTCATGGCGTTGGTGGGTGACCGCGAGGGTGACGTCGCCGACCCGCTGGTCGACTCCGAGGGCACCGACCGCACCCGCGCCCGGCTCACCCTGATCGTCGTCTCGCTCGGCGTCATGATGGTCGGCATCGACGGATCCGTCGTGTCGATCGCCAATCCGTTCATCGCCCGCAGCCTCCACGCGTCGCTGGCTGACCTGCAATGGGTGACCAACGCCTACTTGCTGGCGCTGGCCGTGCTGCTGATCGTCGGCGGCAAGCTCGGTGACCGCTACGGACGCAAGAAGCTTTTCCTGATCGGGGTCATCGGATTCGCGTGCGCCTCGGTGGCCATCGGCCTCGTCGGATCGATCACGGGAGTCATCGCCTTCCGGGTGCTGCAGGGAGCGTTCGGCGCGATCCTGATGCCCAACACGCTGGCCCTGTTGCGCAGCGCGTATTCACCCGACGAGCTCACCCGCGCGGTCGGCGTCTGGGGATCCGCGGCAGGAGCGGCTACGGCCGCCGGTCCGATCCTCGGCGGCATCCTGGTCGACAACGTGTCCTGGGAAAGCGTCTTCTATCTCAATGTTCCCGTCGCCATCGCGACGCTCGCACTCGGGATCCCGTACCTGTTGGAAAGCCGGGAGAGCCACCGCGACCCCATCGACTGGCCGGGTGTGCTCACCCTCGCAGGCGGGCTGTCAGCGATGATCTACGGCTTGGTGAAGGCGCCGGAATGGGGCTGGGTCACCGGCCGCACCCTCGGTGTCCTCGGGCTCGCCGTCGTATTGCTGCGTGTCGTTCGTCGTCGTGGAGTCACGCGCTGCAGCGCCGCTCCTGCCGCTCTGGTTGTTCAAGGACCGCTCGGTCTCGATGGGCTCGCTCATCGTGCTGCTGAATTTCTTCGCCCTCTTCGGGGTGCTCTTCTTCGTTTCGCTGTATCTGCAGAGCGTGTCGGGCTACTCGGCGCTCAGCGCAGGATTGCGAACGTTGCCCCTGACTGCCATGTTCTCCCTCAGCAGCCCGCTCGGGGCTCGCGTCACCAATCGGTTCGGTCCGCGGGTGCCGATCGGCGTCGGGCTGCTGTCGGTGGCCCTCGCGCTGCTGCTGCTGACCAGCCTCGAGCCCGACTCCGCGTACTGGCACCTGTGGCCCGAATTCATCCTGCTGGGCCTGGGAATCGGCATGGTGATCTCGGCGTCCACCGAGGCCATCGTCGGCAACGTCGACGTCGACCACGCCGGCGTCGCGGGCGGCCTGCAGGCCACCGCCATCCAGCTCGGTGGTGTCCTCGGAACGGCGGTCCTCGGCTCGGTGCTCGCCGGCCGGGTCGGCAGCGTCCTGTTCGACAAGCTCACCAATGCCGGGGTGACGAGCGACCTGGCGCGTCAGCTCCAGGTGCAGAAGGAAGTCGTCGGCCAGGGCGTCGCCCCTGTCCCGCCCGGCACGTCCGAGCATGTTGCGGCAGCGATCACTCAGGGCAGCCACGCGGCGTTCATGAGCGGGCTGCACACGTCGATGCTCGTGGCCGCCGTCATCACGCTGATCGGTGCCGCGCTGACCCCGCTGATCCGCCGCGGCGAGCCGATGACGGAAGGCGCCGTCATCCCCCACTAGCCCCGATCCAGGGCGGCTTCGAGGACGGCCCGGGTAGCCCTATCGGTTTGCGCACCGCTTGGTGTGAGAATGACGCGGCTCAGCGCCCAAAGGTGGGGAGTTCGGCTTTGACGTACTTCGTGACGGGATCGACCGGGTTTCTGGGCCGCTTCCTGCTCCAGCGGCTGCTGGCCCGGGAGCCGGCTGCACCGATCGCGCTGCTGGTGCGCGCGTCATCCCGCGAGCGGCTGGAAGGTCTTGTCGTAGGACTCGGCGGTACGGAGCGGGTGACGCTGTACGAGGGCGACCTCACGCAGCCGCGGCTGGGGCTCGGCGACGACGACATCGCCGGCCTTCGCGGGAGCGTCGAGCACTTCTTCCACCTCGCCGCCGTTTACGACATGACAGCCGACGACGAGCGCAACCGCTCGGCCAACGTCGAGGGCACCCGCAACGCGGTGGAGCTCGCCAATGCGCTCGAGGTCGGTTGCCTGCACCACGTCAGCTCGATCGCGGTCGCGGGTGAGTACGACGGCTACTTCCGCGAGGACATGTTCGACGAGGGCCAGCCGCTGCCGTCGTCGTATCACCGGACGAAATTCGAGTCCGAGCGGCTGGTGCGCAGCCGGGCCGAGGTGCCCTGGCGGGTCTACCGGCCGGCCATCGTCGTCGGGCACAGCACCACCGGCGAGATGGACAAGATCGACGGCCCGTACTACTTCTTCAAGCCGATCCAGAAGGTGCGTCACCTGCTGCCGGAATGGGTGCCGCTGGTCGGCCCGGAGATGGGCGACACCAATATCGTGCCGGTCGATTACGTCATCGCCGCCATGGACCACATCGCCCATCAGCCGGGCCTGGACGGGCAGGCGTTCCACCTCACCAACCCGCGCCGGATGAGCTCCGGCGACGTGATCAACATCTTCGCGAAGGCCGGCCACGCGCCGCAGCTGGCGCTGCGCATCGACAAGCCGCTGCTCGACCTGCTCCCGAAGGGATTGCTTTCGGCGGCGATGAAACTCCCCGCGCTGCGCCAGATCCGCCGCCAGGTGCTCAGCGACCTCGGAGTACCCGAGGAGGTCCTCGAACACATCGCGCTGGTGCCGCGCTTCGACACCCGCGACACCGAACGCGCCCTGGACGGCAGCGGGATTGCGGTGCCGGAGCTCGCCGACTACGCGCCGGCGCTCTGGGATTACTGGGAGCGTCACCTCGATCCCGATCTGCATCGCGACCGCACGCTTTCGGGCGCCGTGCGTGGGCGCACCGTCGTCATCACGGGCGGTTCGAGCGGGATCGGAAAGGCGGCCGCGCTTCAGCTCGCCGCGGCCGGTGCGATCCCGATCCTGGTCGCCCGCAGCGCCGACAAGCTCGAGGAGGCGCGGGCCGAGATCGTCGACGCGGGCGGGGAGGCGTACACGTACTCGGTCGACCTCTCGAGTGTCGACGCCATCGAGGAATTCGTCACCCGGCTGCTCGAGGACCACCCGCGCATCGACATGCTCGTGAACAACGCGGGCCGCTCGATCCGGCGCGGCGTGCTGCAGAGCCTCGACCGCTTCCATGACTACGAGCGCACGATGACGCTGAACTACTTCGGCACCATCAAGCTGATCACGTCATTGCTGCCGCACTGGAGAGAGACCGGCGGCGGCCACATCGTCAACGTCAGCAGCATCGGCGTCCAGACCAACCCGCCGCGCTTCGCCGCCTACGTCGCCTCGAAGTCGGCGCTGGACGGATGGACGTCATGCGTCGCGAGTGAAGTGGTCAACCTTGGCATCACGTTCACCACCATCCACATGCCGCTGGTGCGCACGCCGATGATCGCCCCCACCAAGATCTACGACGCCTTCCCGACGATCACGCCTGAAGAGGCCGGCGGGATGATCTGCGACGCGCTGCGTGCCAAACCGAAGGAGATCAACACCCGCCTCGGTACCTTCGGTTCGGTGATGAAGGCCATTGCCCCCAAAGCGGTCGATCAGGTGCTCCACATGGCCTACCGCGTTTTCCCGGAATCGACTGCAGCCAAAGGGAAACCCGGTGCGCCGGCTGCGAAGTGACGGTGCCGACGGTGCATCCAACGAAGCCCTGATGATCGCCCACCTCTTGAAAGGAGTCCATTGGTAGCCGGTGACCCGGCGTCACGTCCGAGGTCGGCAGGCTGCGTACGGTCCTGCTGCACCGGCCGGGCGACGAGCTGAAGCGGCTCACCCCGCGCAACAGCGTCGAACTGCTCTTCGACGGGATCCCCTGGCTCGAGCGGGCCCAGGAGGAGCACGACACCTTCGCCGGAGCGCTTCGCGACCGCGGGGTCGAGGTGCTCTACTTCTTCGAGCTGCTGATCTCTGCGTTGGAGGTGGCGCAGGCGCGGGCGGAGGTGCTCGCTGCGACGGTGGAACCGGCCCAGGTCGGGCCGGCGCTCGCACCCGTACTTCGTGAGCATTTGCAGGCACTTTCGAGTGATCAGCTAGCGGAGGTGCTGACGGCCGGACTGTCCTATGAGGAGGTCACCGGGGCCAGCAAGGACAGCGCGCTGCGAAGCGGCGTGGTCGCCCGGCTCGCCCCGCCGCACAGCTTCATCATCCCGCCGCTGCCCAACCTGCTCTTCACCCGCGACAGCTCCGTGTGGCTCGATCAGCAGGTGGCGGTCACCAGCCCGTCCATGCCGGCGCGGCGGCGGGAAGCCTCGCTGGCGAAAGCGATCTACCGTCACGCGCCGCGCTTCGCCGGCACCCCGCTGCTCTACGGAGACGTCTCCCCCGCGCACCCGGAGGCCTACCTCGAGGGCGGCGACGTCCTGCTCCTCGCGCCCGGCGTGGCCGCCATCGGGGTCGGCGAGCGCACGACTCCGGCCGGCGCCGAGACCCTCGCCGCTCGCGCGCTGGAGGCGGGTGTCGTCCGCGTGGTGCTCGCCGTGCCCGTCGAGCAGCGCCGCGCGACCATGCATCTGGACACCGTCTGCACGATGGTCGACACCGATGCCGTCGTCATGTACCCGCCGATTGCCCATACGTTGCAGGCATTTCCGGTCACCGCCGCGGGCGTGGAAGGCCCGCGCCCGTTCCTGGCCGCCGCCGCCGAAGCGATGGGCATCGAGCAATTGCGCGTCATCGAGACCGGCCTGGATCCCGTCACCGCCGAACGCGAGCAATGGGACGACGGCAACAACACCCTCGCCATCGCCCCGCGCGTGGTGGTCGCGTACGAACGCAACGTCGAGACCAACGCCCGCCTCGAAGACGCCGGCATCGAGGTCGTGCGCATCCCCGGCTCGGAGCTCGGCTCCGGTCGCGGTGGTCCCCGCTGCATGAGCTGCCCCGTCGCCCGCGACGCACCAGGATCATCTTGAAAGGCGGCGCAGGACTTTCGCGGCGCCGGGGCGGCGGACCTGGCGGCCGAAAGTGCTGCGGCCGTCGACGAGGCGGCGGAACAGGCCGAAGCCCGGGCCCGCGAGCAGGGCGTGGAAGAGCGCGGGCGAGCCGGAGAAGGCGGGCAGCAGCACCCGGCCGGCGGTGATCTCGGGTTCGAGGGTGCGTTCGACGGCAGGCGCGTAGTCCTCGAGCCGGCCGCGAGCGGCGGCCTCACCCGCAAGGCGCCCGGAGCGCAGCGCGAAAGAGATGCCCTCGCGGGTCCAGGGTTCGAGCAGGCCGGCGGCATCCCCGGCGACGAGCACCGCACCGCGCCGGAGCGGCGAGTCCGGAGTGCGTACGCGAGTGAGGTGTCCCGACTGCACGAGCGGGGTGACGCCGGTGAGGCCGAGCCGTTCGAGCAGGCGCGCGTAGTACACACGCAGCTGCGCCGCCTGCTCACGCGCTCCGATGACGCCCACGGTGAGCACGTCCCCCTTGGGAAAAACCCAGCCGTACGAGCCGGAAACGGGTCCCCAGTCGAGCAGCACCGTCCGCGCCCAGCGCTCGTCGGGCGCCGGGAACTCACCCTCCAGGCCGAGGTCGACCTGACCCGCGCGCACCCCGACATAGGACGCGAGCCGGCTGGCCGAACCATCGGCCGCGATCACCGCCCGCGCCTGCACTCCCGCGCTGCCGCGGATCTGCAGGCTGACGCCTGACGAGCCCGGGTCGTCGTCGATCCCGGTGACGACCGCTCCGGTGCGCAGTTCGACGCCTTCGGCCACGGCCGCATCGGTGAGTGCGGCATCGAAATCCGCCCGATTGATCAGGCGGAACATGGGCGCGCCATCGGGTGCGCGGCGGCGGGTGGTCCATCGGCCGTCGAGCGTCAGCTCCAATCGCGTGGCACTCGCCCGCAGGAGCGGCGCCAGGTCGAGCTCGGCGACATCGGCCGAGACGCCGATCAGGCCGCCGCCGCACGTCTTGTACCGCGGCAGTTCCGCTCGCTCCAGCAGCAGGGTGCGGGCACCGCCGCGGGCAGCCGCGCGGGCCGCGCTGGCACCCGCCGGACCGGCCCCCACAACCACGACGTCGTAGGAGCCCACGACCCCTTCCTACCAGCCGCCGGCAGCGCAACCGGGCGCGAGCAGGGCAGACTGCTGGCTGTGGGCAGGGTCATCGTCGTCGGAGCAGGCATCGCCGGCGTCACCTGCGCCCGCGAGCTGATCCAGGCCGGTCACGACGTCGAGGTGCGCGAGCGCGCGATGGCCGTCGGGGGCCGGATGGCGGCCCCGCGAATCGAGGGTCGACGCGTCGACATCGGCGCGTCGTACTTCACCGCCTCCGACCCGGACTTCGTGCTCCAGGTACAGGACTGGTGCGCCCGCGGTCTGGCCAGGCGCTGGACCGACCGCTTCCCGCAGCTGACCGACACCGGCCTGAAGGAGCTCGCCGCCGGTCCGTGGCGTTACGCGACGCCCGATGGTCTGCGCAGCCTCGTCGCCGACCTCGCACCCGAGGCCACCCGGCTCGGCGAGCTGGTCGCTCGCGTTGATCCCGGGCCTGCAGTGGACGCAGACGCGGCGGACGCGGTCGTCCTGGCCATGCCGGATCCCCAGGCCGAACGCATCCTCGGGCCCGGGCTGCCAGAGGTCCGTTCGCGGGTCGAGCACCGCTCATGGGAGCCCGTGATCGCCCTCACCGCGACCTTCAACCGGCGTACCTGGGAGCCGTTCGACGGGGCGTTCATCAACGACCACCCGACGCTGCGCTGGGTCGCCGACGACGGGCGCCGCCGCGGAGACGACGCCCCGGTGCTCGTCGCCCACTCGACCTCGACGTTCGCCGAAAGGTTCCTGGCCCAGCCCGCGGCGGCAGGTCCGGAGATGACAGACACGCTCGACCGGCTGCTCGCCTGCGGACAGCCGCGAACGGTCCACATCCACCGCTGGAGCTTCGCCCGGCCCACCGAGTCCCGCCAGGAGGACCACTTCTTCGGCGGTGAGCGCATCGGGCTCGCCGGCGACGGCTGGGGCGCGCCGCGCGTCGAGACGGCGTGGCTCTCGGGTCGCGCGCTGGGCCGGCGTATCGCCGCGGAACTGTCCTGACAGTCGCCAGTGAGCGCCGATCCCCATGACCATCCGGTCTTCGCCCGCCTCTACAACTGGCTGACGTGGGCCGGCGAGCTGACCACTGTCGGGCGCTGGCGTACCGAGGCCCTCCGAACGGCACAGGGACGGCTGCTCATCGTCGGTCTGGGCCCCGGCCACGACCTCGCCCACCTGCCAAAGGCCGTGACCGAGGTCGTCGCGGTGGAACCCGCCGCAGCGATGCGCCGCATAGCCCGGCGCCGCCGGCGCACCAGACCGGTGCAATTGATCGCGGGCGTCGGAGAGCATCTGCCGCTCCCTGACGCGAGCGTCGACACCGTGCTCCTCGCGCTGGTGCTGTGCAGCGTCGACGACCCGATCGCGGTGCTTCGCGAGGTGGCCCGCGTGCTCCGGCCGGGCGGTGACGTCTGCGTCCTCGAGCACGTACGCGCCCGCGACGGCAGCGTGCTGGGTCGACTGCAGGACCGCCTGGCGCACCCCTGGGCCCGGATCGCCGGCGGATGCGAACCCCATCGCCGCACCCGCCTCGCCTTCGTCGCCGCCGGCTACGACACCACGCGGCTGGCCGACCGGACGTGCATCGTCAACGTGCCGCTGCTGGCACCGCATCTGATCGGCGTCGCCCACCCGCCCGCCGACGGCTGACCAGGCCGACGAGCAACGCGCCGGCCGCCGAGACCAACAGCGAGACGAGTGTCGCGGACAGCCAGGAAGGCGGGGTCCAGGCCGGCCACAGCCCCTTCCACCACGACACCGCCCCCGGATTGACCAGCTGATAGGAGACGAATCCGGCGAGCCACGGCAGCGTCATCACCCAGCGGCCGCGGGCGGATTCCGACACGTCCCACAGCCCGCGCTGGAGCACGTAGTACGAGACCGCGAAGACCCCGAACAGCGGCACGAAGACCGAGCCGATCAGGTAGAGGTAGCTCTCGTACTGGGTGAGGTCGATGAGCAGGCCCACGGCCGTCGCCCCGGCGCCGACCACGGCCGCCACGATCCGCCGGTCGAGACCCGGTATGAGGTTCTGCGCCGAGATCGCGGTCGAGTAGAGGTTGGCAAACGCCTCCTTCACCTCATCCAGCACCAGCACGAGAACGGCGACACCGGCGACGGGAACGGCCAGCAACGCCGACGCCGGATCGCTGCCCGGAAGCGCGGCGGCGAGCGCGAGCACCCCGAGCGAGAAGTAGATCGTGCACGTCGTCGCGAAGCCGGCGAAGGAGCCGAGGAACGCCGCGCGCGGGGTCTTGGAATGCCGCGAATAGTCCGCCGCCAGAGGGATCCACGAGACCGGCAGCGCGATCACCAGGTCGACGGCCGTACCGAATCCCGACCAGCCGCCATGCGTGAACGACGGCAGCGGCCGGCGCAGCACCTGGACGAAAAGGTAGAGCGTCGCGGCAAGTGCCAGCCAGACCGCGTACTTACGCAGCAGGCGAACGAAACCGAGCGGCCGCAGCGCCAGCAGCGTCGCGACGATGCCCGCCCCGACGAGGAAGACCCAGCGCAGCGAATGCGTCGTCAGGGCCGAGCCGAACTGGGCGATGACGAGCACCTCGACGGTGGTCCAGCCGATGCACTGGGCGATGTTGAGCGCCGTCGGGAGGTAGGAACCCCGCAGGCCGAACAGGCCGCGCATCAGGACCATCGCCGGCGCCCCCGTCTCGGCCCCGGCCCGGGCGGCGAGGCCCAGCAGCACCGAGCCCGCCACACTGCCGACGAGCACCGCCACGAGCGTCGCCAGGAGCGACATCTTCGGCAGGAAGGCTGCCGCGATCGGCAGCGTCAGGGTGATGCCGAGACTGCCCCACAGGCCCAGCTGATCGCCGAGGCCCAATGCTTTGGGGGCGCTCTCGTGAAGGGTCAGCCCGGCTTCGGGGGCGGGTTCGCGACGGCCCGGCTCGGCCCGCGGATCGATGACGGTGCTCGCACCCATTTTGGCGACACTCCCTACGCCGGCATGACCCGGTCAGGTTCGAGCGGTCAGCGACGCCTGCCGGAGCACGCTCCGGCCAATCGCTCTCTCAGCCCGGTCAGGCCCGGGCTCCCGCGGTACGTCGCCCAGCCTATGGCGCGCTACTTCAGCAGTCGCGAGAGCCTTCGGTCGGCCAGTGGCTTGCCGCTCGTCTGGCAGGTGGCGCAGTACTGCAGGCTCTTGGTCGCGAAGGCCACTTCGCGGATCGTGTCGCCGCAGCGTGGACATGCCTGACCGGTGCGCCCGTGCACCGCGAGCCCCTGCTTCTTCTCCGCCTTCAGGCTCCCGGCGGCGAGCCCGTTGGCCCGCTCGGCAGCGTCGCGCAGAGTGGTGACGAGCGCGTCGTACAAACCCTGGATCTCCTCGGGCGTCAGGTTGGACGCGGGCTTGAAGGGCGACATGCGCGCCTGCCAGAGCACTTCGTCGGAGTACGCGTTGCCGACTCCGGCGAGCACCGACTGGTCGGTGAGGACGCCCTTCACCTGCTGACGCTTCGTGAGCAAACCGGCAAGTGTCGCGGGGGTGAATTCGGGGTCCAGCGGGTCGATCCCGAGACGCGAGATGCCCGGAACCTCCAGCGGATCCTTGACGATGTAGACCGCCAGTCGCTTCTGGGTTCCGGCCTCGGTCAGGTCGAAGCCACTGCCGTCATCGAGGATCACCCGAAGGGCCAGCGGCCCCTTGCCCGGACGCGGCGGAGCAGCGGGTTGCTTCTCCTTCCACTGCAGCCAACCGGCCCGCGCGAGATGTGTGACCAGGTGCAGCCCGCTGACGTCGATGTCGAGGAACTTGCCGAAACGACGCACTCCCGTGACTTCCAGGCCGGCCAGTGACGAAGGCGGCGGGTCGTAGGTCTTCAGGGCGTTCAGGGCCACCGGCCAGACCATGGCGATGGTGCGGCCAACGGCACGCTGCGTGAGGAACGCCGAAAGCGCTTCGACCTCGGGGAGCTCCGGCATGATCCCATTCTGCGAAAAAAACTTTGTGAATTAGGTCCCACCCCCTGCGCGTAACCCGGACTGCGTCCGATACGTTCCCGAACACGTCAACAAGTTTCCGACCGAACGCCGAATCCTGTCCCCGGTCGGACACACCCTTCGAACACGTGACTGGGGCAGGAGCGGGGGACCCAACTTGGGGTCCGCGATCGTGGCGAACCTAGGGGTGAAGCCGACTACGCGTCCTGCGTAGCGGCCGGGCAGCCCAGCCCGAACCCGACAGCTCACCTCGCAGGCGAATGGGAAGGAACGCTCGTGCCCGAGCACGCCCTGCGCATTCCGGTAAACCCTGCGCGCCCGAAACTCTCCAGCCTCATCGCACGCCTCCGACACAACCGGGCGAGCCGTACTGTCCGCCGCAGCAAGCTGATCATCGCCACCTGCGCCATCGCCGGCGCCGCCACTCTCGGGGCCTGCTCACCGGCCCAGGAGGGCCAGGGCAACCACGCCGTCAACATCGCTCACGCCTATCTCGGCACCCCGTACGTCTACGGCGGCGCCGCTCCCGGCGGCTTCGACTGCTCGGGCCTGACCGAGTACGTCTACGGCCAGCTCGGCAAGTACCTGCCGCGCAGCGCCGAGCAGCAGTTCGAGTACGTCCAGAAGATCCCGCAGTCGTGGGCGCAGAAGGGCGACCTGATCTTCTTCGGAACCCCGGGTGCCATCTACCACGTTGGTATCTACGTAGGGAACGGCATGATCGAGCACGCTCCTTCCCCGGGTAGCTACGTGCAGATCATTCCGATCTGGACCTCGCAGTACTACGTCGGACGGGTGGGCTAACCACCCCCGTTCACCCCACCGACGGACCGGTCCGCCGGTCGTTCGCTGAGCCCAGGGCTCCCGCCGACACCCCCCCGACGGCGGGAGCCCTGTCCAGCGTCCAGGGCCCGAGCTCGCTCCGGCTAGTGCCCGTGAGAGCGCCTGTCCACCGGTGTGGACAAGCGTTGTGGACTCGTTGTCCGGTAGCGCTCGGTAGACCGGCGCCCCGGATGTCAGTTAGTTGACTCGGGTAAGTACTCTGTCCGCCATGGCATGGGACTTTCGCACCGACCCCGACACCGAGCGCGAGTTGCAGTGGATCCGCGAGATGGTCGCAGAGATCGAACTGCTCGACCTCGTCCGGCTGCGCATGAGCAAGACCCAGTGGAAAGCGGTGACGCAGCCGCTGAAGGACGCCGTGAAGGCGCGCGGGCTCTGGGCCGCACATCTCGACCCCGATCTCGGCGGCGGCGGCTTCGGCCAGCTCCGGCTCGCTCTGATGCACGAGATCCTCGGGCGTACGCAATCCGCGCCGGCGATCTTCGGCAACCAGGCGCCCGATTCCGGCAACAGTGAGCTGCTCGCCGTCGGCGCCAACCCCGAGCAGCGCGAGCGCTGGCTCAACCCCCTCCTCGATGGGCAGCTCACCAGTTGCTTCGCGCTCACCGAACCGCACATCGCCAGCAGCGACCCGACCTCCATCACCACGGCCGCGCGACGCGACGGCGACGACTGGGTCATCAACGGCCACAAGTGGTTCGCCTCCAACGCGAGCTCCGCCGATTTCCTGCTCGTCTTCGCGGTCACCGATCCTGAGGCGCAGCGTCATCGCCGGGCGTCGATGTTCGTCGTCGAGCGCGGCACTCCGGGCCTGAACGTCGTCCGCGACGTGCCGACCATGCACCACCCCTACGAGCCGGCCGTGCACTTCCCGGGCGGCGGTCACGCCGAGGTGCTCTTCGAGGACTGCCGGGTGCCGAATGCGCATCTGATCGGAGAGCCGGGCGATGCGTTCCTGCTTGCCCAGCGCCGGCTCAACGGCGGCCGTATCCATCACGCGATGCGATGGGTCGGGCAGTGCCGGCGGGCTTTCGACATGCTCTGCGAGCGCGCGGTCTCGCGCCAGCTCAAGGGTGCCCCGCTCGGGGATCGTCAGCTCATCCAACAGATGATCACCAAGTCGTCGATCGAGATCGAGGCCTTCCGGCTGCTGACCTTGAAGGCCGCGTGGACGTGGGACAACGAGGGTCCGAAGGCGGCCCGGCAGGCGGTCTCGGAGATCAAGTACTGGGGCGCGCAGATCCTGCACGACGTGGTCGACCGCGCCATCCAGATCCACGGCGCCCTCGGCTACAGCGCCGACCTGCCGCTGGAGGAGATGTATCGCACGGCCCGCAACTTCCGCATCTCCGACGGGGCCGACGAGGTCCACATCGAGCAGGTCGCCAAGATGATCCTCAAGCGCTACACGGCCGTCGACGGCTACCCGACCGAACACATCCCCACCCGGCGGGCGGAGGCCGAGCGCAAGTACGCCGACTTCCTCGACATCCCGGCTCACACAACGGCGGCGGTGCCCGTATGAGCGAAGGTGCGCCGGGCGTCGCCACCGAGCCGCTCGATGCCTGGATGCGTACCGCCGGCCTGCTGTCGCCATCCGATCCGCCCACGGTCGTGACCCAACTCGCCGGCGGCTCCTCGAACATCACCGCCAGCGTGAAGTCCGGCGCGCACGACTGGGTGCTGCGGCGACCCCCGGTGCGCGGCGCGCTGCCGAACGCGCACGACATGCTTCGCGAGTACCGGATCCAGGCCGCACTGGCGAGCGCCGGCACCGGCCTCCCGCTGGCGGTGATGGTCGCGCCCTGCGACGACGTGTCGGTGATCGGTGCGCCGTTCTACCTGATGGAGCGACTCACCGGACGTGTCCACACCGTCGAGTCCCTGCGGCCACTGCCGGACGAGACGGTTCACTCCGTGGGCCTGGCGCTCGTCGATGCGCTTGCCGAGCTGCATGCGATCGATCCCGAAAAGGTCGACGCGATGGCCGAATTCCTGCGCCCCGAGCCCTACGCCGAACGCCAGCTGCGGCGGTGGTCCGGTCAGTGGGAGCGGGCTCGGGCGGCGACGGGCTTGGGCGGCGAACCGGTGCTCGATCGCGTCTTCGCCTGGCTGACGCAGAAGCGGCCGCCGGTACCGCCGCCGCGGGTCGTGCACGGCGACTACGGCTTTGCCAACGTGATGTTCGACGGCAGCGAGATCACACGCGTGCAAGCAATTCTGGACTGGGAATTGACGGCCGTCGGCGACGCGCTCTCCGATCTCGGCTCGCTCATCGCGTACCAGTCCGAGGCGGGTCGCCTGATGAACTCGGGCCGGCCGGATCCGGTGTGCCACCGCGACAACCTGCCGGCGCTACCCACCGTTTCGGAGCTCATCGAGCGCTACGCGGAGCGCACCGGCGACGCGGGGGTCGCTCACGTCTCCTGGTACGTGACCTTCGCCGTCACCAAGCTCGCCGTCATCGTCGCGGGTGCGCTCGCCCGGCTCGACCCGTCCACCGATGAGCAGCGCCGCGCCCGCTCGACGCGGATGGTCCACGACCTCGCCGTCGTCGCCGAAGCGGAGTTGGAGAGCGGCAGGCCGTGATCGATCCCGTCGTCCGCGAACAGGTGAACGACGCCATCACCGTCGTCGCGCGTTTTGCCAACAGCCGTCATCTCGCCGCCGTGCACAGCGCCGAATCGGGGGTGGACCTCCCGCTCTCCGCGGTCGCGCTGTTGCGCCGGCTCGAGCCCGGGAAACCCCTGAGGCTGTCGGATCTTTCGCGCCGGCTGCAGGTAGCGCTGCCGCCGCTTTCCCGCCAGGTGCGCACCCTGGTCGACGGTGGTTTCCTCGAGCGCACCGAGGACGGGAGCGACGCCCGCGCCAGCTTGCTGGCGATCACCGATGCCGGACGCGAGGCCCTGCGCCTGTTCGACAAGGCGAACCGTGCTTTGCTCGACAAGGCACTCGCGGGCTGGGACGACGAATCGCTCGCGGCGCTGGCACGCCAGATGCAGCGTCTGGTAGCGGATCTGCGACGAGGAGGGCCAGATGTCGGCGGGGCCAGCGGGGCCGGCAGCGTTCTTTCTGCCCACGGGGCCTGACGCCTTCCACGCCACCGAGGCCACCCAGGGGCCGTGGGATCCGAACGCCATGCACGGCGGCCCGCCGGCGGCGCTCCTGGCGGAGCTGCTGAGCCGCAAGGCAGGCGAGCTGTCGCCCACCCTGCGGCTGGCCCGGCTCACGCTCGACTTTCTCGGCGGCCTTCCGGTCGGCGACCTCACCTCATCCGTGACCGTCCCGCGTCCGGGGAAACGGGTGGCAATGCTGGAGGCGACGCTCGCGGCGGGCGGGCGAGTCGTCATGATCGGACGCGGCTGGTTCATCAACTCCGCCGAGGCACAAGGGGAATCACCGGTGGCGCTGGCCGGCGACACCGGCTCGCTCGAGGTCCCGCCGCTCGGCTCGCCGCCGCCGCTTCCAGGCCCGCAGCCGCAGCGCTTCTTCAGCAACGACGTGACCTTCGGCTACGGCGACGCCAACGAGTGGCGGTTCACCTCCGGCGGCTTCGACCAGCTCGGGCCGGCCGGCGTCTGGAGCCGGGCGCGCGTCCCACTCATCGCCGGTGAGCCCCTGAAAGGCCTGCAACGATTGATGATTCTGGCTGATGCGGCAAACGGCATCAGCGGCGCGCTGGACTGGACGCGGTGGGTCTTCATCCCGCCCGGCCTCACCGTGACCATCCTGCGCGAGCCGGTCGGCGAGTGGATCCACATGGCCGCCCGCACGACCTTCGGCACCGACGGAATCGCCTTGTGCCACGGGCATTTGAGCGATGAGGACGGTCCGGTCGCCCTCGTCTCCCAGCCGGTGATGGTGAGCCGGCGCTAGGTCAGGTGCTCGGCCAGGCCCGCGGCGAGTTCAGACACATCCAACTCCCCAGCAGCAGCCTTTCACTTCCGCAGCGCGTCAGCCGGCGGAGGAGAGCACGTCGTCGGTGGGGATCCCGGGAAAGTCCGGGCCGTCATGGGATTCGTGGCTGAACGCGGCCCACATCCGGGCGTAGTAGCCATCGAGCGCGAGCAACTCGTCGTGGGTGCCGTCCTCGACCACCTTGCCGGCGTCCATCACGAGCACGCGGTCGGCGGAGGCAGCCGTCGTCAGCCGGTGGGCGACGACGAGCGTGGTGCGCGGCGCCGCGAGCAGTTCCGTCGCGCGCGCCACCTCGGATTCGGTGTTCAGGTCGAGCGCGGCGGTCGCCTCGTCGAGCAGCAGGATCTCGGGTTCGACGAGCTGAGCACGAGCGAGCGCCACGAGTTGACGCTGCCCGGCCGAAAGCCCGCGTCCACGCTCGCCGACGGGATGCAGGTAACCACCGGCGAGTCGGGCGATCATCGTGTGGGCACCCACAGCCCGCGCGGCCGCCTCCACCTCGGCGTCGGTCGCTTCCGGCTTGGCGTAGGCGATGGCGTCGCGCACCGTGCCGGGGAACAGATACGCCTCCTGCGGGACGACGCCGAGCCGGTGTCGGTAGTCGGCGGCCGCGACCGTGCGCAGATCGGTCCCGCCGACGAGCACCGCACCCGAGGTCGGGTCGTAGTAGCGCGCCACCAGCTTGACGAGCGTCGACTTGCCGGCGCCCGTCTCCCCCACCAGAGCGACGGTCTGGCCCGCCGGGATGGAGAGCGAAACCCCAGCAACCGCAGGCGTTGTCGTGCCGTTGTAGGTGAAGACCACGTCGTCCATCTGCAGGTTGCCGACATTGTCCGGCAGCGGGACCGGATGCTCGGCGGGCGGCACAGAGGTCGGGGTCCGCAACAGGTCGCGGATGCGCCGCAGGCCGACCTCGGCCTGCTGGTAGCCGTCGAACACCTGCGAGAGCTGCTGCACCGGGGTGAAGAGCAGGTCGAGGTAGAGCAGGTACGCGATCAGGCCGCCCGCCGTGAGGCTGCCGTTGTGCACCCGCGACGCACCGAATCCGAGCACCAGCGCCGCCGCGACCTCCGACAGCATCTCGACGAACGGGAAGTAGGTCGCGATGTAGCGCTGCGCCCGCAACCGGGTGCGGCGATAGTCGGACGAGAGACCGCCGAACCGCGTCGCATCGTCGCCCTCGCGCCCATACGCCTGCGAGACCCTGACGCCCGCGACCTTCTCCTGGAAGTCGGCGTTGACGGTGCTGACGCGCTCCCGGGCTTCGGTATAGGCGACCGTCGAGCGGCGGCGGAACATCACCGTGGCGACAGCCAGGATGGGCAGCAGCGCCACGATGATCAGGCCGAGCTGCCAGTCCAGCACGAGGATCGCGATGAGCACTCCGACGAAGGACAGGATGCTCACGACGGCGGTCGCAAGGCCGGTCTGGAAGAACGTCGACAGCGCATCGACGTCGGTGGTCATCCGGGTCATGATCCGGCCCGAGAGCTCACGCTCGTAGTAGTCCAGCCCGAGGCGTTGCAGCTGGGCGAAGGTCTTCACCCGCAGCGTGTAGAGCAGGCGTTCACCCGTACGACCGGTCACGAGGGTCTGCGCCGCCGAGGCCACCCAGTCGGCAAGCACGATCACCAAGGCGACAGCCGAGATCACGTAAAGGTCGTGCAGCCGATGGTGGGAAACGCCCTTGTCGATGCCGACCCGGATCAGAGCAGGCAGGGCGATCTGGGCGACCGCGTCGAGAGCGACGAGTCCGAGCCCGATCAGCAGACCGCGGCGCACCCCGCGAAGCACCGTGACGAAGCCGAACGTCGGATCTGCCCGCCGCGCCTCGGCTTCGTTGACCTCAGGGAGCTCGGTCGCCGGCGGCAGCGCGGCCACCTTCTCCAAAAGCTGCGGCGACGGCGGCAGGCCGGCCATGAAACCACCTCCGCCGGGCGCCCCACCGCCGAGCGTCGGCGCTGGAGCGCGCACCTGCAGCGGATCACGCTTGGGCGCCGCATCATCGCGCCAGAGCGAGGGTGTGACGCCGTTGACCTGCTCCTCATCGGCGTACGCGGCCTCGAGCTCGGCATCGACGCCCTCGACGTCGTCTCCCGGACCGGAGAGCAGCTGGCGAAAGAGCGGGCAGCGCGCTTGCAACTCGGCCTCGGTGCCGACGTCGACGACCCGACCGCCCTCGAGGACGGCGACGCGATCGGCCAGCGCGAGGGTGGAACGGCGATGGGCGACGAGCAGGGTCGTACGCCCGCGCATGATCTTGCGCAGCGTGTCGTGGATCTCCGCTTCGATACGCGCGTCGACGGCGCTGGTGGCGTCATCGAGCAGCAGGATCTGCGGGTCGGAGAGCAGCGCTCGGGCCAGGGCGACGCGCTGGCGCTGGCCGCCGGAGAGTGTCAGCCCCTGCTCGCCGACGACCGTGTCGTAGCCGTCGGGGAGCGCCCGGATGAAGCCGTCGGCTTCGGCCGCGCGGGCGGCGGCCTGAACCTGCTCACGCGTCGCGTCGGGGCGCCCGTACGCGATGTTGCTCGCGACGGAATCGCTGAACAGGAAGCTCTCCTCGAACACGACGCCGATGCGGGCCCGCAAGGACGCCATGGTCGTGTCACGCACGTCGATGCCGTCGACGGTCACCGACCCGCCCCACACGTCGTAGAACCGCGGCAGCAGCAGCGAGATCGTCGACTTGCCGGAGCCGGCACCTCCCACGAGGGCGAGCGTCTCGCCGGGCTCGACGGTCAGGCTGAGGCCGCTCAGCACGGGCTGTGAGGCCGTGTAGCCGAAGGAGACGTCGTCGAACTCCACCCGGCCCGGGCCCGGAGGCATGTCGGAGGCGTCGGGCGCGTCGAGCACCTTGGGGGTCGAGTCGATGACCTCGAAGACCCGCTCGACGCTCGCCCGGGCCTGCTGGCCGACGGTGAGCAGGGCCGCGAGCATCCGGACGGGACCGACGAGCTGGGCGACGTAGGTGGAGAACGCGAGGAACGTCCCAAGTGTGATCTTGCCGTCGGCGGCGAGCCAGCCGCCGAACAGCAGCACGCCGACCTGACCGAGCGCGGGCACCGCCTGCAGCGCCGGGTTGTAGCGGGAAGTCAGCCGGACGGCGCGAACCCGCAGGCCGAACAGCCTCTTGGCGGCGCCTTCGAGCCGGCCGAGCTCGCGGTCCTCCTGGCCGAAGCCCTTGACGACGCGCACACCCGTGACCGCGGCTTCGACCACGCCTGCGAGGTCGCCGGCTTGCTGCTGGGCGGCCCAGGTGGCGGGAAAGAGCCGGCGGCGACTGCGGATGGCGATGAACCAGAGCGCCGGGCCGACGGCGAGCGCCACCAACGTCAGCATCGGCGAGAGGATCAGCATGACGATCAAGGAGAGGACGAAGAGCAGGATGTTGCCGCTCACCATCGGCAGGAACGACAGCAGCCCCTGCACCAGCGTGATGTCGGAAATGGAGCGGCTGACCACCTGGCCGGTGTTGAGCTCGTCCTGGC
Organism: uncultured Actinomycetota bacterium; assembly: GCA_963731205.1. GTDB lineage: Bacteria > Actinomycetota > Actinomycetes > Frankiales > Frankiaceae > DATAZK01. The sequence continues at coordinate 900,234 of CAVSUJ010000002.1, forward strand.
TCGCGCCGTCGAGGCGGTGCAGCGCGCTGAACACCTCAGTGCGCAGATCGTGCTGCACGTCGAGGGAGAGCCGGCCACCGACGTAGCGCCGGATGAAGCTCAGCCCGAAGCGCGCGAAACCCGCTCCGACCAGCACGAGCACCCAGGGGAGCAGTGGCTGGGTGCGCTTGAGCACCGCCTGGTCGACCACCAGCCGCTCGACCAGCGGCACGCCCGCCTGTACGGCCATTCCCGCGAGTGAGGCGCCGAACGCGAGCAGCACCGAGCTGCGATAGCGCCAGCAGTACGCCGCCAGCCGGCGCAGCCACCCCGCCCGCGGCGTCGCGGCGGAAGGATTCGCAGAAGATGTCATCGTCATTCACGCTAACCGCCGGGGGTACTTACTTCATTTCCGCGCACTAACGCTGCGTGCGGGGCGCTACCCGTTCGGGCGACTGCGAGGCGGCTCAGAATCGTGCATTGTGGTTGAGTGCTGTGCTGTCCGGCAGGTCTGTGCTGGGGGTAGATGGAGGCGTTCGAGATGCCCTCATCACGCCGTCCTGTCGAATCCCGCGAAACCGAGTCCGGCGCTCCGGGGGAAGATGCGCAGGCCGCCCGATTGCGGCTGGAATTGGCCGTCGATGCGGCCGCCATCGGCGGGTTCGAATGGGATCTGGCCACCAATGAGCTGATCTGGGACGAGCGCATGCGGGTGCTGCTCGGCGTCGATCCCGGAGTCCGCCCGAGCGTCGACGGTTTCGTGCGCCGCATCCTTCCCGCCGACCGTCCCGACGTCGAGCGAGCGAACGAACGCGCGATCGCCCGCTGCGGCGACCTGCGGGTCGATTTCCGGATCATCGACGAAGCCGGGGCGACGCGCTGGCTGACCACCCGGGGCCGGGTGCTGGGCGACGATAACGGTCGCCCCGCCCGCATGGTCGGCGCCGTCTTCGACAGCTCCGGCGTGCACGACGACCGGGAGCAGGCAGCGCGAGCTCTCGACACCATGGCCACCGCGTACGCGATCGTCGACTCCGACTGGACCGTCCGCTATGTGAACCAGGCGGCCCGGGTCCTGGTGGCTCGCAACCGCGAGCCGGTGGGCACCCCGATCTGGGATCTGGTGCCGGGCCTGGCCAACCCTTCAGTGGCCGGCCTGCTGCGCGGCGTCATGGCAGGCAAGGATCCGGAGCGGATCGAGCTCCGCGCGGAGCGCCTCGGCGGTCTGGCTCGAGGTGTCGGTACAGCCGGTGGCCAACGGCATCGCCGTCCTGGTCTCGGACGTGACGGACCGCCGGGAGGCCCAGCTCGAAGCCGAGCGCCGCGGTGAACGACTGGAGTGGCTCGCCCACGCCGGCATCTCACTCGTCCAGCGGCGGGCCGTCCCCGAAACGGTCGAGGCCGGTCTGGCGCTGCTCGTCCCCAAGCTGGCCACCTCGGCGATGATCTACCTTCGCGAAAACGGGCAGGCGCCGTTACGGCTCGTCGGCCTGCTGCATCAGGATCCGCAGACCCAGGACGACCTGCGTCGCCTCTTTGAGGCCCTGCCGCTCGGCGACGACCCGAACACCGGAGTCGGGCGTGCGGTCGCCACTCACCAGACCCAGGTCATCGGCGATCTCGACGAGCCCACGATCAACCGGGCAACCTCAGATCCGGAGCTGCGAGCCCGCCTGCTCGCGGTCGACGCGAAGGGCGTGCTCGCGGTCCCGCTGATCGCGCGCGGGGAGGCGCTCGGTTTCGTCGGGCTGGTCGGACTCGACGGCCAGACCCCGTCAGGCCCCGATCTCGTGCTCATCGAAGACATCACCTCCCGCATCGCGTCGGCTATCGACAGCGCGCAGATCCTCGACCAGGTCGACCAGGCCCGGCAGACCGCTGAGCAGGCGACCGCGCGGCTGGCGTTCCTCGCCGACGTGGCCGACGCGCTGGGATCGACCCTCGATCCGGAGCAAGCAGCCACCCGGCTCGCCCGGATGCTGGCCCCGCAGCTGGCCGACTGGACGATGGTCACGCTGCTGGACGACGACGGCCGGGTCGAGGACATCGCGAGCTTCCACCACGATCCCCGCTCCCAGGACGTGCTGGATCGCTACACCGACGCCCGGCACGGTTCGCTCCTGAGCGACCCCACGCTTCTCAACGAGGTCGTCACGGCCGGCCAGCCGCTCTTCCAGCTCGACCACGTGACTTTCGGGGACCGTCTGGGCGCGGACCCGTCGGCGCAGATGCTGCAGGAGCTCGATCCAGGAGTGGTGACGGCGCTGCCGATCCTCGCTCGCGACCGCACCCTGGGCGTCATCAGCTTCTACAACTCACGCGCCCGCGGCTACCCGACCGAGGAGGAGCTCGACGCCGCGCGCGAGGTCGCCAGGCGCGCCGGGCTCGTCCTGGACAACGCCCGGATGTACAGCCGTTCGAAGTCGATGGCTGAGACCCTGCAGCGCAGCCTGCTGACGTCTGAGGTCGTGGAGCCGGCGGGACTGCAGGTCGTGACGCGCTACATGCCCGCTCTCGCCGACGCGCAGGTGGGCGGCGACTGGTACGACGCATTCCAGACCAGAGACGGCACCACGACGCTCGTCATCGGCGATGTGATGGGCCATGACACCGAGGCCGCCGCGCTGATGGGGCAGCTGCGCACTCTCGTGCGGGCCATCGCGGTCGATCGCGGTGAGGCACCGGGGGCCGTGCTGACCCGCGTCGATCAGGCGGCGCAGGCGCTCGGCATCAACACGACCGCGACCGCCGTCGTGGCACAGGTTTTCGACGGGGAACCAGGCGGAGGCCGGCGGCTGCGCTGGTCGAACGCGGGACATCCGCCGCCGGTGCTCATCGAGTCCGACGGCACCGTGCGTTTGCTGGAGACGCCGGCCGACCTGCTGCTCGGCCTGGGCACCACCGCCCAGCGCGCGGACCACGAAGTGGCGCTACCGCCGGGTTCGACCGTGCTGCTTTTCACGGACGGATTGGTCGAGGGGCGGCTGCAGCCGCTGGAGATCGGTCTGCGCCGGCTTGCGCTGACGGCCGCGCCGCTGACCGGTCTCCCACTGCCGCAGATGTGTGACCGGCTGCTCGAAGCCTTGCGGCCACTGGCCGGGGCCGAGGACGACGTGGCTCTGGTCGCGGTACGCGTGCTGCCGGCGCCCCCGATCTCGAACCAGCCCTGAATTCTCCACCGGTCCGGTAGATTTTAGACATGGGCCTGTTCGGATTTCCCGATCCCGTGAACGAGACGTCGGCGCGCGTCGTCGCTGCGGGAGTGGTCACGATGGCGACGGGCACGATCGTCCTCGACAAGCCGTGGGTCCTTGCGCCGCTCACGTACGGGTTCGCCGCTCGCGTCATGACCGGGCCGAAGCTCAGCCCGCTCGGCCAGTTCGCCACCCGCGTCGTCACGCCGCGGATCAAGCGGCCCGCCACCTTCTCCCCCGGGCCCCCCAAGCGGCTGGCGCAAGGGATGGGGCTCGGCATGTCGGGTACGGCGCTGGTGCTGCACTACGGCTTCGGACGCAAGCGTGCCGCGTACACCGTGCTCGGCGGCCTCATCGGTGCCGCGGGCCTGGAGGCCTTCTTCGGAATCTGCCTGGCCTGCAAGATGTTTCCGGCGCTCGTCAAGCTCGGCCTCGTCCCTGAGAGCGCGTGCGAGGACTGCGCCGACATCACGCCGCGGCTTGCCGCGAAGCCGCCGACGGAGGCCGCTCAGGCCGTTTGAGCGCGGGCGCGCTTACTGGTCGCCAGCGGATTCACCCCGTTCGCGGCTTCGACCAGTTCCCGCATGCCCTCGCCGATTCCCGCGGTGAGCACAGCGAGATCGGGGGTGCTGGCCGCGTCGGCGGTGATGCCGAAGGTCAGCACCCGGTTGTAGGACGTCATCGCCACCCCGATGCGGATGCGATCGGCGATCGGCACGTACGGGTAGAGCTCGAGCAGCCGCCGTCCTGCCGCGTAAAGCGTGGTCCGCGGGCCGGGCACGTTCGTCGCGACCGTGACCAGATGCCGGTGCGGCAGCCGGAAAACGCCCTTCAGTCCGATCGAGAGCAGCAGCGGTGAGGCCCAGCCACCGAAATCGGCGAACAGCTCCCCCAGCTGGATCTCGCCGGACTCCTTCAGCCGGCTCATCTCCGCGCACACGGCCTGGTAGCGGGCCACCGGATCGGCGGCATCGACGGGAAGGTCGGCGATCATGGCCGACACCTCGTTCGCCACACCTTCCGAACCCCCGCGTACGGAGACCGGGATCAACGTGCGCACCGCATGGGCGCCGGGGCGCTCGCCGCGCTCGATGAGCAGGTCTCGGAAGCCACGCGCGATCGCACTCACGACGACGTCGTTGAACGAGCCGCCGTAGGCCGCCCGTACCGTCTTGATGTCGTCGAACGTCGTCTGGGTGAAGTCCCATGCCCGCGCCCGGCCGAGCGGCCCGGTCAGGGATGAGGACTCCGCAGGCTTGGCCAGCCGGCTCCAGGACAGGGCGCCATGAGCGAGCACCGTTGCGCTTTCCAGCGTGCGCTGCGGATGCGCGGCCGCCCCCGTCACCGCGCGGACCCCACGGATCGGCCGATGTGGCAGCGAGGTCAGCGCAGAACCGAGCAGGCGCAGCGAACTCGGCTCGCACCCGTCCTCCGGAATCGGCTGGCCGATGAAGGGATCCCTGACCGGCGCAGGCTCGGTGTCGAGGAGCTTGCTGAGGATGTCGGTACCGGCGACCCCGTCGACCATGCAGTGGTGCACCTTGCCGACCAAGGCCCAGCGGCCACCGTCGAGACCTTCGACCAGCCATTCCTCCCAGAGCGGGCGGCTGCGGTCGAGCTGCGCCGACATCAGCCGGGCCATCAGCGTGCGCAGCTCGGCGGCGCCTCCCGGCCGCGGGAGGACGGTGTGGCGTAGGTGGTAGTGCAGATTCAGGTGGGGATCGGTGACCCAGACCGGACGGCCCAGCCACAGCGGCACCTCGCGCACCCGCTGGGTGTAGCGCGGCAGGTCGACGAGCTTGCGGGCGATCAGGTCGAAGAGGTCGTCGTACGCCGGTGCGGGTCCCTCGAAGATCGCCAGCGAAGCGATGTGCAGCGACGTGTTCGCGGTCTCCATACGCAGGAAGGCCGAATCGAGCGGGCTCATCACCTCCATGGCGCTTCCCCTCCCTTCCCTCTCGTTGACTCTCCCGCTGACGTGCTTGCATCCGCGCCAGGTCGGGGCCCCGATTCGTGCAGCGGCAGCCGGACCTTGCCGCCCCGGCCGGCCGCGAGTACCTCGCGGAACCCCTCGCGCAGGCACACCATGAATTCACCGGCGTCGGGGATCGCTCCACTGTCGGCATTGACCCCGATGCAGCAGGTGTCCACGTAGGACATGAGCGTGACGTTGACGGCCGAGCCGATGGTCGGCCCGAAGGGGTAATACGCGACCAACCGCCCGCCCGCCAGGTACACCGGCATCGGGAAACCCGGCACGTTGCTCGCCAGGAAGTCGACGTGCTTGAGCATCCCGCCGAGGAACGACGCGGGCAGCAGGTTCAACCCCGCGGCGATGCCCTGCGTCATGCCGAGCGACGGCTCGGCGCGCCAGGCATCGCTGAGCTTGCGCATCGCGCGCATCCGCTCGACCGGATCGGGCAAGCCGGCAGGGACCTGGAAGCGGGCGAGCGTGATGCGGTTGCCACCGGGACCATCGGTCGCCTTGCGCACGTTGATGGGCATGGTGACGCGCAGCCGGTTGATCTCGGCGCCGTGTCGCTGGTGATAGATCCGCAGGCCTCCGGTGACGGCAGCCAGGAAGGCGTCGTTCAGATGACCCCCGGAGGCGGCGGCCGCGCTACGAAGGTCGCTGACCGACACCTCGAGGACGTCGAGCTCGCGCCCGAGCTGGCGGTCGCGCATGACCGGGGACATGGTTTCGCTATACGGCGCAACGGTTTTGGCGACAGAGCGCGTCGCGGCGAGCAGTCCCTCAGCGCTCGATCGTGGATGCCGGGCGCTGCGGATGGCCGTTCGCACGGCGGCCCCCGGGATCGCCCGTACGGCGCCCAGCACCCGGCCGGCCTCGTGAGCCACCGCGTCCCAGGCCAAGTGGGGGCCATCCAGATGCTCCGCCGGGAGTCGGGGCGCCGCGGGGCGCGCTCCGCCCGAGCGTTCGATGTCGAACATCTCGAGTGCCAGTTGCATCCCGCCGATGCCGTCGGTCAGGGCGTGGTGAAACTTCCACACGAAACCGGCGGCTCCCCCTCGCAGGCCTTCGACCACGGTGATTTCCCAGAGCGGGCGTGCCGGATCAAAAGCCGTCGTCGCCTTCACCCTGGCGACGTCGACGACCGCGTTCGCGTCACCAGGCGGCGCTGCCGTCACCCAGCGCAGATGCCAATCGAGGTCGAGCTCGTCGGTACGCGTCCAGCGGGGGGTCGCCAGGCGCAGCGGGGGGACCTGCACGACGTGATGCATCCCCGGGACGATGCGGCTCGCGCGCTCCACGGCGGCGCGCAGAGCGTCCCGGTCCGGAGGCTGGTCCAGAAAGCCGACGGCCACCACGGTGGAACGCAGGAGCGGGTCGCGTTCCATGTACCAGCTGAACGCGTCGGACGGACGCATGTGCGCCTCGACGGCGACCGCTCTGCTGGCCACGACGGCGCCCCCATCATTGATCCTGGTCCGCCCACGACGCTAGGACTCGGGCCGGTCAGCGGGTAGGGACGAATGGCCTCCCGATGTACGTCACACTTCGCACGCAATCCCCCCGTCGATCTCCAGCGCTGCTCTCCGGACACCAGCTCAGGACAAGAAGGTCCACCGACCGAGCCGTGGGCCTGTCTCATTGGCTAGGCAAAGATCTGCTGGCGGTTCTTTCCACTCGTCTTGGCCTGATACATGGCGATGTCGGCGTTGCGCAGCAGTTGCTCCGGATCGCTGTCGGCGTTGGCGAACGTGATGCCGATGCTGACGCTGACGCTGTAGTCGGCGCCGAAGGCGGGGATCGGCCGGGCGAGTTCGGTCAGCAGCCGTTCGGCGATGGCGACGGCATCGGAGCGCACATCGACAGGTTCGGCGCCGGCCTGAGGATCACGCTTGAGGCCGGGTTCGACGAGGACGACGAACTCGTCGCCGCCGACGCGGGCGATGGTGTCCTCGGGTCGCAGCGCCGCCCGGAGCCGCTCGGCGCACGTCACCAAAACGTGGTCGCCGGCCTGGTGGCCGCCGGTGTCGTTGACATGTTTGAAGCCGTCGAGGTCGCAGAACAGGACCGCCTGCTCCAGCCCGGTGCGGCGAGCCCGGGTGAGCGCGAGCTGGAGCCGATCGGCGAGCAGCATCCGGTTCGGCAGACCGGTGAGCGCATCGTGCAGAGCCGCGTGCTCGAGCTTGGCCTCGGCTTCGGAGATGTCGGTGATGTCGCGGGCGATGCCGAGGATTTCGGTGACGTCGCCGACGCCGTTTCGGGCGAACGGCGTGACCCGGCGAGCGATCCAGATCCAATTCCCTCGGGCGTGCCGGACGCGATAGCGGATCTGCAGGACCTGCCCGTCCTCAAGATCCCGTGAGGCAAGGTTCGCGGCAAGGATGCTGGCGTGGTCATCGGGATGGACCAGGGCCTCGATGACGGTCTCGCCGAGCTCGTACATGTCCTCGTCGCTGTAGCCCAGCATCGGCATCAGGTTGCGCGAGAACCACAGGGTGGCATTCGTCCGCGGATCGACTATGAAGATCATGTCGGGGCTGGCGGCCAGCACGGCGTCGTGGAACGCGGCGCTCTGCTTGAGCCGCTCGTGCGCCTGATGCTCGGTGGTGACGTCGGTGAAAGCCGAGACGGCACCGAGCAATTCCCCGTCGGTGCCGAGGATCTGCCGGGCGGTGACCAGGATGTCGGACATACCCGCGTCGATCCCGTCGACGCTGCCTACCTGCATCGGCTGGGCCGTGACGGCTTCTCCCGCCAGGGCCCGGTAGAGCGGCTCCTGTCCGTCGGAGACCTCGTGGCCGTCGGGCTGTAGCAGCCGGATCCGTCCGCTCAGTCCGATCTGGCTGATGTCTTCCCCGTCGACGACTCCGGTGGCCCGGCGATGAGCGGCGTTGCGAAGGACGACGGTGCCGTTGGCATCGCAGGCGATCACACCCGCGTCGACGGTTTCCAGGACCGCATCCTGGAAGAGCTTGCGACGCGTGAGCTGCTGCTGGGCCAGCTGGTGATCGGCAATCTCGCTGGCGAGCGCATGGGCCGTACGGCGGTGCTCCAGCTGCGTCATGGCCTGACCGGCCAGGGCGATGAGGAGCCCCGACTGCTCCACCGTCAGCTGCCGCGCTGCCGTGTCGAGCACGCACAACGTTCCGATGATGTGACCCTCGGGAGTGACGAGTGGCGCCCCCGCGTAGAAGCGAATGTGCGGGGACCCCAGCACGAACGGATTGGTCGCGAAGCGCAGATCAGCGAGTGCATCCGGGACAACCATGAGGCCGGGCGAGCTCAGGGCGTGGGCGCAGAAGGCGACCTCGCGATCGGTGGAGCAGACGTCCACGCCGAGCCTTGACTTGAACCACTGTCGCTGTTCATCAACGAGGCTCACGAGCGCCATCGGGGTCTGGCAGACGTAGGCGGCCAGCCGTGTCAGGTCATCGAACGAGGTCTCGGCTTCGGTGTCGAGCACCCGGTAGCGCTGCAGCGCGGCAAGCCGTGCCCGTTCGCGGTCCATCGCCTCGCCGGCCCCGTCCCCGAAGGCTGGGCGCGCGTCGGTCCGCGGCGGCGGCACGGCGTCGCGCGGCCCGTACCTCAGCACCGGGTCGCTGCGAAGGTCCTGGCCGTTCAGGGACCAATTCCCGTCAAGGCTCACATCTGAGCATCGGCATCAGCACGGACAGGTGAACCCGCAGAGGCCCACATTTGAGGATTCTCATGCTTGCGGGAGCGCAACCCGAACGGGTCATCCTGTTCCGGATTCGCATTGTTTGCTTGACCCGGCACCTGATCATCGGCGATCTTGTTCGGAACGTTCATCTCAGTGGCGAGATTCGCGTGTTGACTTCCCGGCGACAGAGAGCCAGCAGCTGAATGAAGGTCGTTCTTGCGCCACTGGTAGGCGAGCGCGCCGCCCTGGTCGAACGGCAGGGCGAGCTGGTCCTGATCCTCGACTCCGGCACGTCACGGTCGCTGGCAGCCGCGCTGCGACGCGTCCTGGCGCCGGTCCGCGGCACCGTCCGGGACACGCTGGAAGTCGCCGAGGACCGTGCCGCAGCTACCATGGATGCGTGAGCCGAGAGCCACAGGGACGATTTCTGGGGATCCCGTACAACTGGCAGCGAATGTCGCGCGAGCAGGTCGGCAAAGGCGTCTGGGATCAGGAAGAGGATCGGATCCTGACGCCGAAGAACTACGGCTGGGGTTACGGCATCAACTTCGCTGCCCTGTTGAGGCGAATCACCCGCCGCTGACCTCGATGCACGAGGTGCTGGCACCTCCGGTCGTTCCCCGGGGGGCGGCGAGGATGATTGCTCCCGGGTGACGCACCGGCGACCGGCCCGCGTCATGACTGGCAAAGGTGGCGCGCCGGGATGAGTGCACCGCACACGCAAGCTCCGGATACCGGTGACGTGCTGGTCCGCGGCGGGACCGTGGTCGACGGCACGGGAGCGCCGCCGGTGGCCGCCGACGTGAGAGTCCGCGACGGCGTGATCGTCGAAGTTGGCCGTGGCTTGGACGCCGAGGGCGAGCCGGTCATCGACGCCACCGACGGCTACGTGACGCCAGGGCTCATCGAGTCGCACACCCACTTCGACGCGGCGGTGTGGTGGGACGCCGACTGCGACCCGATGCCCGCTCATGGGTGCACGACCATGGTCCTCGCCAACTGTGGCCTCGGGCTCGCGCCGCTGCGGCCCGCCGAATCCACCGATCTGGTCGACCTGTTCGCGTTCATCGAAGACATCCCGGCGGAGGCGTTCAACCTGGCGGTGCCGTGGGAGTGGGACACCTGGCCGGAGTACTTCAGCGCCGCGAGCCGACACCCGACCGCCGTGAACTACGTGGGCTTCATGCCGTTCCAGATGCTGCGCACCTGGATCATGGGTCCCGCAGCATGGGAGCGGGCCGCCACCGCCGAGGAACGCGACCGGCTGTGCGCCGCACTCGACGAGGCACTCGCAGCGGGAGCGCTCGGCCTGTCGACGTCCGAGATGGACACCGACAAGGGCAACCGCCCGGTGCCCAGCCGGCTTGCCGACGACGCCGAACTGTCAGCGTTGATCGGGGTGCTGGCCCGCCGCGGCGCGATCCTGCAATACGTCCCGCGATTCCTGCAGCCGCAGTACTTCCACGAGGACCTGCAGCGCATGTCACGGCTCGTCGCGGGCACCGGAGTACGCATGATCTTCGCCGGCTATGCGCTGGAGGAGATGGCGTCCGAGGGCCGCTCGAAGCTGGAAGACCTGATGTCGCGGCTACGCGCCGAGGGCGCGGATTTATGGCCGAACTTCAGCCCTCGTCCGTCACACGTCAACATGCACTTCGAGCGTTCCATCATGTGGAGCGGTGTCGCGAGTTGGCACTCGTACGTGCACGCAAGCGAGGACGACAAGCGCACCCTGCTGCGAGACCCGGCCTGGCGAGCGGCCGCCCGCGCCGACTGGGATGCCTGCACGTACACGCTGGCACCGATCAAGATTCCCGACCGCATGCTGCTGATGGGCGGGGAGCACAGCGGCGAGTCGATGGCCGATGCGATGGCGCGCACCGGTCAGCATCCGTCGGATGCGATGGCCGACTGGCTGCTGGCCACCGATGTGCAGGGAAACATCCGCACCAAGGAGCGGCCGATCGACCTGGCGGCCGCCGCCGAGATGGCGCGCTCGCCGCAGGCAATTCCTGGCGCCAGCGACGCCGGTGCCCATGTGCAGATGTTCAGCGGTGCCGGCGATGGCACGTTCTTCCTGGCGAACCTCGTACGCGACACCGGGCTGCTGCGGATCGAGGAGGCGGTGCAGGCGGTGACCTCACGGCTCGCCGGATTCTTCGGCATCCCGCACCGAGGCGTCATCCGGCCGGGCGCCGCGGCGGATCTTGCGGTCTTCTCGCTCGACGATCTCACCAACGGCACCGAGGTGCAGCGGCGCGACCTACCCGGCGGGGCTTGGCGATACAGCCGCACACCCGGGGGCTACCGGGCCACGATTGTCGGCGGCGTGCCCACCTGGCTGGACGGGGCGTCTACAGGCCGGCGTCCGGGTTCGATGCTTCCCGCGCGCCGGGAGAGCGAGCGCGTGCCGGCCATTGTCTGAAGAACTGAACGCGCCGCCACTGGTCGTCCTCGTGCACGGCACCCGCGACGAGGGAGCCAGCTTCGCTGCCGTGATTCGGGAGCTCGACGGAATCGAGGTCCTGACCTACGACCGCCGCGGCTGGGGAGCGGATCCGGTGTGGGACGGCCGACCGGCCAACCTGGACGAGCACGTTGACGACCTGCTGGCTGTCATCGATGAACGTCAGGCGACGGTCATCGGGCACAGCTCGGGTGGCCACGTCGCCATCGCTGCCGCTCTGCGCCGGCCCGATCTGATCGTCTCACTCGGCGTGTGGGAGACGGCGATGCCGTGGGCTCCGTGGTGGCAGGGAGACCACGCACGATTGGTCCGCAGAGCGATCCGAAGGATCCAGGAGAAGCCTCCGGGCACGCCTCGCCAGGATCACGAGCGGCAACTCTTCTTGGCTGAGGCCACGGATGGCTTGTCACAGCGCTATGACGTGAGGCTCCTTCGCGCCAGAACCGTCGTGGGCTACGGGACGGCGACGCTGCCCGCCTTCGGCCCCGGAATGCATGCCCTCGCCGACGTGATCGGTGCCGAGGTCTTCTCGTTGCCCGATGCCACCCACATGGCACACCGCGAGGAACCCGATGGTTTTGCCAGGTTCGTCCGGCAGGCGATTGCCCTCGCTCGAGAAACCGGCGGGCCGGAAATTCGTCAGGAAAGCGAAGCGACAGCCGGGGACTGACCACCGGGCCAACCGTCCGGCAGATGCTCGTCCATCGAGCCGCCCGCATGACAATCCGAGCTTCGGTAGGCGTCGGGCATCCGCGGATAGTCGACCCGCCAGTACGCCGCTGCGAGTGCCGCAGCGTCTGCCCGCGAGGCGCCGAGGTCGCGGGCCATCCGCGCATCCCGCTGCATCGCCTGGCACTCCGCCGCAGCTTCGTTGGTCTCGCCCCGCATGTGCATCGATTCGTGCGCCAGCACGTGCACCGCGACGACCTGGTCAGGCGTGGGATTGCGGCCGTGGTGGCTGAGGTAGGCCTTCAGATCCTGGCACTGGTCGTACTTGATCAGGGCGGCGTGTTCGGGCACTCCGTCGGCGCTGTAACGAACGAACCCCAGATCAGCTGATGCGTCGACCATCTCGCCCCCGATGCTCTGACAGTGAACCTTCACCGAGGCACCGACGAGGTCACCGGCCGCACGTGAGAGCCGTGCCTCCAACTGATCGTGGCGGTACGTGAAGAAACCGGTCACCAGCACGACCGCGGCCAGAGCGCCGAGGGTCCATTTCGGTACACCGCGGCGGAACGCCCAGGGGTCGCTGAGGGACAGCCGCCACCTCACGTACACCCATGCAGCAGCCAACGCGGACAGCACCAGGACAGCGATGAAGAGGTGCGAATGGAAGATCGACATCACCGACACCATCGGCAGGCCCGGGACGAAACCTCAGCCCGGATGAACGAACTCAGCAGCCCGGCGGTGGGCGCTTGAGGGGCGGAACCACATCCCAAATGTGGCGGGCCGCCGATGTGGCCCGTTCCGTCGACCAGCGTAAAGCTGGCGTCTCACGCGCCAAGGAAATCGCGACCCAAAGCCGCTGAGCTGGCCAAATGCCTGGTAGACTCGCACATATGTTCGATAGTGATCTGGAGGCTGAGCGGCGTAGTTCGCCGATCTCGGCCAACGGATCGCCGCCGCCGTCACGGCTGGAGACCGGCGGGCCGTTAGCGGCGTCGGCGCTGGGCGAAGTGCTCGCCGCGGTGCGGCCGGGGAGCTGGCGACGTGCCGGCTGGTGGAGCGGGTCGACCGCTCCGGTGAGTTCGGCGTCGACGGCGCCGCCTCCACCGCCGCCTATCTACGGAACGTGTCGGGTGAGGCGAACGGCTGGGCATCCGAACGGGTGCTGCTCGGCCGCGCGTTGGCCGACCGGATGCCCGCCACTGCCGCAGCATGGGAATCGGGCGACATCGGGCTCGGTCACGCTTGCGTGATCCGCAAGGCCGTCGCCACACTGGAGGACGACCTCGCCGCTGACATCGAACGGGTTTTGGCCGAAGCGGCGCCGCACATCAGTCTGCGGCAGCTGTGCGATCTTGCCGAGGTGGTCAAAGCCGCCGCCGCGCCCGAGGATGCCGAAGCCGCGGCGAAGAAGAACCGGGCCAGCCAGACGCTGCACATCTCGAAAACGTTCGACGGCATGTACCGCATCGACGGGCTGCTCGACACCGAAGCCGGCGCCGAAATCGCCGCCGCCATCGAGGCACACCTGCGCAAGCGTGATCAGAACCTGTCCGTCTTCGAGGACCCGATCGGCAAACGCCGCGCCGAAGCGCTCCTGCAACTGGCCCGCCACGCCATGAACACACTCGAACTGCACTGCCAGCGCCGGGAGTAGCAGTGGTAGCGCTCGGCACAGCCTCATCGTCGCCACCACCCTGGAAGCGTTGCAATCCGGGATCGGTGCCGCTGACATCCAAGGCCACGGCACCCTCACCGCCGGAGCAGCCCGCCGCCTCGCCTGCGACTGCTCGATCATCCCCGCCGTCCTGGGCACCGAATCCGACATCCTCGACCTCGGCACCCCTAACCGCCTTGCCACCCCGGCCATGCGCCGCCACCTCGGCCTCCGCGACGGCGGCTGCCTGTTCCCCGGTTGCGACCGGCCACCCGCCGGCTGCGAAGCACACCACCGCCAGCACTGGATCGACGGCGGCCCCACCACCGAGAAGAATCTCGATTCCTTCTGCCTTTTCCACCACCATCTCGTCCACGAGGGCGGCTGGACCTACAAGATCATCGACGCGGACACGCTGCTCTTCTCCCCGCCCGACGGCCGACCCCAGATCATCAGCAAACGCAAGGGCTTTCTCCAACCAAACCTCAACAAACGACTCCAACCCCGACCCACCACTCACTTCGAAACACCCAGCAGGACATGACGCTGGCCGAGCATCCCAGCCAACGACCTGAGCGATCGGCTTTCACTGCAGCGGGGTGTACGTGACGCTGCAATTTCGGCCGCTGCGTTTGGCGCTATAGAGAGCCCTGTCCGCGGCCTCGACGATCGTGTCGAGATTGGCGACGAGATCACTTCCGCACACGCCGACGGAAACGGTGACGCGTCCGACCCCCGGAAAGGGCCGGTTGCCAATGGCAGCAAGCGCTCGCTCTGCCGCCACTGCGGCGCCCCGGCTGTCCGTGTCGGGCAGCAACCAGATGAATTCTTCGCCACCGGTTCGCGCGACCATCTCAGAGGAGCGTGTGACCACCTTCAGCCGGTTGGCGATCTCGGTCAGGACCGTGTCTCCGACTAAGTGGCCAAAGGTGTCGTTGACCGACTTGAAGTGATCGACGTCGATCACGACGACGCTTAATGGGGCGGCCTGACGCTGCGCCCGACCGATCTCCCGGTGAAGTGCAAGCTGGAAAGTGCGCCGGTTGGGCAAACCGGTGAGCGAATCGGCGGCGGCCAGTTCGGTCAGCGCCGACCAGGCGTGCATGTTGACGAGGGCGATTTCGAGCAACTCGGCGAATGACGCCAGCTGGTCGAGAAGGTCACCCGAAAGCCTCTCGGAGTCGGCCGTTGCTACCGCGATGGCCCCCCACAACATCCCCTGATCGCGGATTGGCGCGGCTGCTCCGGCGATCATCCCCTGGGAACGCAGGGCACTTGCCAGCGCGGTTTCGGTCGGCTCATAGTCAACTCTTGCCGCAGCGCCCGTACGGGCGACTTGGGCGGTCGCGGACAGATCCTCCGGGGTGAAGGTCAAGTACCGCGAACCCGACCCGGGATCGGCGGGAGCCATGGCCAGCACCTCGCCGGTGAGTCCACCGTCGAAGCGCACAACCGAGCAGTTTCCACGCGAAAGATCGTGTTGAGGCTCTCGGCGATCTGGCCGGCTATCGCGTAGGGCGGTTCGTTGAGTGCGACGACTCGGGCGATCTGATGAAGCGCGGTGTGGGTCGCATCAATGCGTCGCTGTTCGGTGACGTCACGAGCGACAACCATCCCGGCGAACGCGTGTCCGGCGTCGTCACTGACCGGGGCTGCCGAAAGCGCAAAAGTGCGATCACGGATGCTGCGCTCCCAGCTGACCGTCTCGCCGCCGAGCGCTGCCCGGTATCGGGGCCGTATTGTGCTGCAAGTCCTTCATGAAGGTCCTCGTCGATGGTTCGGCCTTCGAGATCGCAGGTGGTGTATCCGAACGTCGCGAGCTCTGCGCCTTCGGCGACCACGAAAGGAGCTCGGTGTCGAAGAGCAGCACGAAACCGCCCGGAATGTGCGCGCGAGCGCTCGATACTGATCGGCACTCGACTTCAGCCGCTCTTCGGCCACCACCCGCTCGGTCACATCGGTCACGAGTACGACGAAACCGACGACCTTGCCCTCATCCCAGCACGGAACGTAGGAAGCCTGCGTGTGCCGAACCCGGCCGCGCCGGTCGATCAGGGTCCGATCGAAGAGCTGCTCCTCACCGGCAAGAACTCGCTGTATGTAGGGATAGTTGGCCTCGAATACGCCGGCGCCGAGGACGTCTTTGATGTGCATGCCCGTCATCGCCTCTGGCGCGATCCCGAAGTACTCCAGGTAGGCACGATTGGCCAGAATGTTGCGCAGGTCCCGGTCCCAGAAGCCGATCATCCCGGGCTGGCCGTCCTGTAGGCCGGCGCTGCGGGGCGACCGTGAACCTTTCCATGAACTCGCGGTCTTGGGCGTAGACCAGATGGGAGGCCTGGCGCTGTCTCGACGAGCCTGGACCCGCATTGACCGATCTGCACTAACCGACCTCGATCCGTAGGTGCTACCCCCGGTGCCGAACAGCGTAGCCGCCGGCGATCTTGATCCAGCAGATGCCTCCTGCTCGAGTCGCGGGCGTGATCGAGAGCACGTCGCAGGACCTCCGATTCGCGTTGTCGATCAGACGACCGCAGGTCGATGCCCTCGGAAAGCGGGCGGCCACGAGGGTAGGACGTTGCACATCGGGTGGCGGTTTCGACCACGATCGGGATTGCCGTTACGCCGCAGGCTCCTGCTGTCGCTCGCGGCCGGGGTGGTGCCACTGCTCGTCGTCGCACTCGTCACCACGCTGCTCGTGCGAACGGTGAGCCAGGACTTCGCACGCGCCACACAGCGGGCACACGCTTCAGCGCAGATCTCGGACATCGAGGCACGTATCACCGGATCCGGCAGCGCCATTCTGGGTGCCCTGTCCTCGAAGTCGCAGGGCGCGAGGGCGATCAACGCATACCTCGCGGCCAACCGTTCCGTTCCGACCATGTTCGACGAGCTGGCGCGCGACGTGCCGCCCGAGACTCGTGGCGCGGTGGGGCATTCACCAGTCGGCTGGCGGGTCAGGTACACCGACCTGGAACGGGCCGCGCTCATCCTGAGTCGCGCGCCCGGCACGGCGGAGCCTCGGCATTGCCGGTACTGATGCGTATCGGCGGTGAGGTCGTGAGTCCCGATCACGAGCTGGAGACGGCGTCGAAGGCCACCGCCGTGAGCCTTGCCGGCGAGCTCAGCCGCTCGCACCATCGCCAGCAGGACGAGCAGAACATCTTGCTTCTGCTGGCCGTGCTGGGCCTGCTGCTCGTCATGTGGCGGAGCCACCGACTGAACCGGCTGATCGGCCGCCCACTCGGGCAGATGCGGCAGGCCGTCGAGGAGCTCGACCTGGAGAGTGTCGAGCGACTCGAGCTTCCGCGAACCCCCGAACTAGCCGCGCTGGCTGGGTCTTTCAACGACATGGCCGATCGACTGGCGACCAGCACACCGTCATCGCTGAGAAGAGGCTCGCGTCCGGGACTTCTTTGCGCAGCCTGGATCTGGACGCCAGCGTCGTCGGAAATGACGACATGCAGCACACGTGCGAGGCTGCTGTTTCGGTCCGCAAGGGCTGATCGAACGCCGTAGGGCTGAGTCGAGGAGACGGGGCTTTGCCGTCTGGTGCAGCCGGCAGCCACGACCCTGTGGAGTTCCGGGTCCGCCACGCCGACGGCAGGCTCATCACGACCGAGACCCACATCGTCGACCTGACCGCGGTGCGGGCCGTCCAGGGCATCGTGCTCACGATCCGCGATGTCAGTGAGCGCAAGAGACTCGAGAACCTCCTGAGCCATCAGGCCTTCCACGACGCCCTTACCGGGCTGCCCAACCGAGCCCTGCTGCGCGACCGGCTCACGCATGCGCTCCAACGAAGGGATCCCGACCGGCCGTTGGCTCTGCTTTTCCTGGACCTGAACGACTTCAAGACAGTGAACGACAGCCTCGGCCACTCGGCGGGTGACCTTCTCCTGCAGACCGTGGCGTCGCGCTTGGCCGATCAGCTACGCGGCCGCGATACGGCGGCGCGGCTCGGCGGCGACGAGTTCGTGATCTTGCTCGAGGAGGCGGATGAGCAAGAGGGGCTGGCGGCTGCGCACCGAATCCGAGGCGCTCTCGACGAACCCGCACGCATCGAAGGCATCGACATCTACCCGCAAGGCAGCATCGGCATCGCGATCAGTTCTCCGGCGACGACGTCGGCCGACGAGTTGCTCGCCCACGCAGATGCCGCGATGTACCTGGCAAAAGCCCAGGATTCCGGCGGGGTCTGCCTGTATGACCAGGATCTGTCGACGAAGGTCACCAGCCGGCTGGAACTGAAGGCCGAGCTGCAGCGTGCGGTTGAGCGTCGCGAGATCGAGGTGCTCTACCAGCCCGTCATCGATCTGATGACGCAGCGCCTCGTCGGGGTCGAGGCGCTCGCCCGCTGGCGGCACACGACGCTCGGGCGCGTAATGCCTGCGGACTTCATCCCGCTGGCGGAGCAGACGGGGCTCATCGTCGACATCGGAAAGGACGTCCTCAATCAGGCCTGCCGCGCCTTCGCGGGCTGGCGTGAGCAGTACGGGGACAAGGCACCCGGATTCGTCACCGTGAACGTCTCCGGTCGCCAGCTGCGGGAAGGGGACCTGCCTGCTCACGTCGCGAATGCGCTGAACGGCCACGGTGTACCGCCCGAACAGCTGATTCTCGAGATCACCGAAAGCGTCATGTTCGCCAACGACGAGCCGTCGCTCGATCGCCTCAACGAGCTCAAAGCGCTCGGCATCCAATTGGCTGTCGACGACTTCGGCACCGGCTACTCATCGCTCGCGTACCTGCAGCAGCTTCCGGTCGACGTGCTGAAATTGGAAAAACACTTCGTGGACGAGCTCGAAACCGGCGGCCCGGAGTCCACCTCGGTGGCCGTGGCACGCGCCATCGTCGACCTCGGCCACCACCTGGGGCTGCGCATCATCGCCGAGGGGATCGAGAGCGAGAATCAGGCCACGCTGCTCAGCAGCCAGGGCTGCGACTACGGGCAGGGCTATTTCTTCGCCCGGCCACTCACCGCCGAGCGGCTGTCCGCACAGCTTGCCTGGGGGCCGCAGAAGCCCACGACCGAGCGAGCCGTCCCACGGGAGCGGCCGTCCATCGGCACGGCGACCCGGGCGGGCTCGGAGTCGAACGGCTCACTCGCCCAGAGCTCCCATTGAACCGCTGACGGCGAACGCCCTATCGCCGGACATCGTCATTCTAATGACGTTGTGTGATCGAGAAATTCACCTGAGTGGGCGAGGGGGGAGTTGAACCCCCACGTCCTTACGGACACACGGACCTGAACCGTGCGCGTCTGCCATTCCGCCACTCGCCCGAGCGACCGTCCGACGCTACCACGCAGGGCGCAGCCCAAGCAGGGCTCGCACCAGCGCAAACGTCCGTCGGCGCCAGCTTGTCGTCCGCCGGATCACCCGCTTTTGCCAGGCCTCCCCGTTACGATCTCCCCACTCTTGGAAGGAGACGTCCGGTGGGGGTGCTGCAGCGCTTCGAACGTCGCCTCGGCGGCATCGTCGAAGGCGCCTTCGCCCGCGTGTTCAAAGGCGGCGTCGAGCCCGTCGAGCTGGCGGGTGCGCTGACCCGCGAATGCGACGAGCGCAAGGCCCGGGGCGCCAAGCGCACGCTGGTCCCCAACCAGTTCACGATCCATCTCTCCGAGCCTGATTACGAGCGGCTCGCGCCCTATCGCCAGGCGCTCGGCGATGAGCTCGCCACGCTGGTCCGCGAGCACGCCGCCGCCCAGCGCTACACGTTCGTCGCCCCGGTGAGCGTCTCCCTGGAACTGGACAAGGAGCTTTCCGTAGGCCGCTACCTCGTGGGCAGCGATGTGGTGGAAGGCCCGCGTGCCACCAGCGCACCCCCGATCCTGGCGCATCGCGCCACGCAGGTCGGCGAGGAACTGCCGCCCTTCCAGCAGGCGCCGCCGCTGGCGGTCACCGGGCGCAGCGACGCGAGCCGGCCCACCAACCCGGTCAACCGCGAGCCGCAGCTCCCTTACGTGATCGTCACGGTCGGCGGGTCCGCGGAGAACGGGAGCGCCGCCGCGGCCGGCCGGGTGAACGAAGTCACCCTGCGCCGCACCGTGACCGTCATCGGACGCGGTTCCGACGTCGACGTCCAGCTGCCCGACACCGGCGTCTCACGCCGCCATGGTGAGCTCCTGCTGCAGCCGACGGGCCGGCACGTCTACCGCGATCTGGGCTCCACGAACGGGAGCCGGGTCAACGGACGCAAGGTGCACGAGGCGACCCTGCAGGACGGCGACCGGATCGAGGTGGGTCGCAGTGTGCTGGTGTATCACCACCCGTCGCTGACCGCCGCGCCCAGGTAGCGGCCGGAGCGGCGGCGAGCTCTCCGGCCGCGCTTCCGAGGCGTAGGCCGTGACCGACGCCGCCTACCTGGTCATCCGGCTCACGTTCCTCGCCCTGCTCTGGCTTTTCGTGCTGGCCGCGGTGAGAGCCGTGCGCTCCGACCTCTTCGGGCCGAGCAGACGCCAGCTGCGCCGTGACGCGGCGCCGCAGCCGGTCTTCGCCCCGCCCCCGCCGCCGAAGCCGCGCCGCGGCCGTGAGGCCAGCAAGCTGCTCGTGGTCAGCGGCCGGGCGCGCGGGCTGACCGTGCCGCTGGGCCAGGGTCCGGTGACGCTCGGCCGTGCCGGCGATTCCAGCCTGGTGCTGGACGACGACTTCGCCTCGGCGCACCACGCCCGGCTGGTCCCGCGTGACGGTCAGTGGTTCGTGGAGGACCTCGGCTCGACGAACGGCACCTACCTCGATCGCACGAAGGTGGTGCGGCCCACCCCGGTGCCGATCGGCGTCCCCGTCCGCATCGGAAAGACGGTTCTGGAGCTGCGGCGATGACCCCCCGACTTCCGAGCGCCGGACGATCGCAGTGACGTTGCGACTGCGCTACTCCGTGCGTTCCCATGTCGGGAAGGTGCGGGAGGGCAACGAGGACTCCGCGTACGCCGGCTCGCGGCTGGCGCTGGTCGCCGACGGCATGGGCGGCCACGCGGCGGGCGAGGTCGCCAGTTCTGCAGTCGTCGCCGCACTGTCACAGCTGGATGACGACGAGGCCGGCCTCGACCTGCTCGAGGTCCTCGCCAGCGCCGTCCAGGCGGCGAACGACCACCTGCGCGCCCTGGTCGACGCCGATTCCTCGCTCGACGGCATGGGCACCACGCTGACCGCGCTGCTGTCCTCCGGCACCCGGCTGGGCCTCGCTCACGTCGGAGACAGCCGCGCCTACCTCCTGCGCGACGGTGAATTCAGCCAGCTGACTCACGACCAGACGCTGGTGCAGCGGATGGTCGACGAGGGGCGCATCACCCCTGAGCAGGCCGAGACCCATCCCCAGCGCTCGCTGCTCACTCAGGCCTTGGACGGGCGAGCCGGGGTCGAGCCCGACCTCTCGGTACGCGAGGCCCGGCGCGGCGACCGCTATCTGCTCTGCAGCGACGGCCTGTCCGGCTACGTGGCCCACGAAACCATCGCCGAGACGCTCACCATCGCCAACGCCGACGAAGCCGCCGAGCGTCTCATCGATCTCGCGCTGGCCGCTGGTGCTCCCGACAACGTGACAGTGGTGATCGCCGACGTCGTCGACGACGAGCCGGGAATGCCGGACATGCCTGTGGTCGGCGGCGCCGCAGCCGAGCAGGACGCCGTCCCTAGCGCGGCCCCGGCCGTCGTGCTGCCCGGTGGGGCCTCGCTGAGCGCCGACGAGCGCGCCGCCAAACGTGGGCGCCGGCGGGTGCCCCCTCCCCCGCCGGCGTTACCCCCCGAAAGCTATGGCGGCAGCGCACAGCGTCCCGTCGACACCGGCGTCTTCCGGCTGCCGGAAACGGGCACGGCGGGTCTCCTCGCCGAGCGAGAGCTTGCCGCCACCCCGCCCGCCGGCATCCCTCCGATCACGGGTGAGCTCGCCGACGGGCCGCGCGGTCGCCGCCGTCGCACGACGCGCCGGCGTGCGTTCCGGCGGCCCGTGCCCCTTGCGTTGGCCACCCTCTTCCTGGTGATCGTCGCCGGCGTCGCGGTCACCTGGGCGATCGCCGCCGACTCCTGGTACGTCGCCGGATCCGGCGGCCAAGCCGCGCTCTTCCACGGCCTGCAGAGCAAGCCCCTCGGGGTCTCGCTGTCGAGCGTCGCCCAGCGCGGGATCGGGCTGGATCAGCTCAACCAGTTCGACCGCGATCACGTCAGCGGGGGCATCGTCGCGAGCAGTCATGCCGACGGCGTCTGCATCCTCGCGCGGCTGAAGTTCAACGTCGAAGACGCCGCTCATCAGGCAGCGGTCAAAGCGCTGGCGAATGAGAAGGCCAAGCAGTCGCCGACGCCATCGCCGAAGCCATCGAAGTCCGCCGCCTCCGGGCGCGCCACGACGCCCACCAGCACCGTCACGGCGTCGGCGTCACCCAGCCCGAGCCCGACCCCGACGGTCAGCGTCCCGCCCGCCACTCCGCTCCCGAAGTCCTGTTCGCAGTGACGACCGCCACCTTCGCTCCGGCCCGGCCCAACCGCCGGGGTACCGAGCTGTTCCTCCTACTGTTCGCGATCCTCGTGGCGACGGGCGCGCTCTCGGCCGTCGTGCTGGCTCACGACAACCGGCTGACCGCCAAAGTCGGTTATCTGGCAGGGGGTTTCCTCGCCGTCTACCTGCTGGCGCACTTCGCGGTCCGCAAGCTCGCGCCGGCCGCCGATCCCCTGTTGTTGCCGATCATGGCGTTGCTCAACGGGCTGGGCCTGGCGGAGATCTACCGGCTCGACCTCGGGTACGCCGACCGCGCGCGCCAGCTCGGCAAGCCGATTCCGGCGGGACGGGCGGAGCTGCAGCTCGCGTACTCCTTCGTCGCCGTGCTGCTCCTGATCGCGGTGCTCTGGATCATCCGCGACCACCGCACGCTTGCGCGCTACACCTACACGTCGGCCTTCGTCGGCCTCGGATTGCTCGCGACGCTCGTCTTCGCCCCGTCGCAGATGGGCGCGCGAATCGCCCTGCCAGTGTTGAACATTCAGCCCGGTGAGTTCTCGAAGATCTTGCTGATGATCTTCTTCGCCGGCTATCTGGTGCGAAAGCGTGAGGTGCTCTCCGTCGTCACGCGCTCGTTCCTGGGTCTTCCGCTGCCGCGGGCGCGCGACATGGGGCCGCTGCTGCTCGCGTGGCTCGCCAGCCTGCTGATCCTGGTCGTCATCAAGGATCTCGGTACCTCGCTGCTGTTCTTCGGGATCTTCCTCGCCCTGCTCTACGTGGCGACCGAGCGCGCGTCGTGGGTCGTCATCGGGGTCATGATGTTCGCCGGCAGCGCCGTGCTGAGCTATTACGCCTTCGGCCACGTACGCGAACGCGTCGAGATCTGGCTGCACCCCTTCGCGCCGGCGGAGATCAGCGGCAACGCCTACCAGCTGGTCCAGGGTCTGTTCGGACTCGCCAACGGTGGCTTGCTGGGCACCGGGCTCGGCCGCGGCCGCCCCGACGTGGTGCCCGAGGCCTGGAACGACTTCATCCTCTCCAGCCTCGGCGAGGAACTCGGCGCGGTCGGGATCATGGCGATTCTCGTGCTCTACTTCCTGCTCGTCGCCCGCGGGCTGCGCGCCGCCCTCGGCGTGCGCGACGGCTTCGGCAAGCTGCTGGCGGCAGGCATCGGCACCGCGTTCGCCATCCAGGTCTTCGTCGTGGCGGGCGGGGTGCTGCGGGTCATCCCGCTGACCGGCCTGACGTTGCCGTTCGTCGCGTACGGGGGGAGCAGTCTGCTCGCCAACGCGATCCTGATCGCCCTGCTGCTGCGCATCAGCGACGCGGGCCGGCGCCCACCGCCCGCGCCCAGCGACGCCGTCCCGCTGTATGACCCGCAGGCCGTCGTGGACAGCCCGACGCAGGTGGTACGGCTGTGAACCGTCCCATCCGGCGGCTGTCGATCGCCTGCCTCGTCCTGATGCTCTCCCTGCTGATCGCCGACAACCTGATCCAGCTCGTCGAGGCGCAATCGCTGCGCAACAAGCCGCAGAACAGCCGGCAGCGGCAGATGGAACTGGCCCGCCCGCGCGGGCCGATCGTGGTCGACGGCAAGTCGGTCGCCGAATCGGTGCCGGTCAACGACGTCTACAAATACCAGCGCAAATATCCGGGCGGCGGGCTGTACGCGCCGGTCACCGGCTACTTCTCGATCGTCTCGGCGACGCAGGTCGAGCAGTCCGAGAACGGCGTGCTCTCCGGTACCGACAGCCGGCTCTTCGTCCGACGGCTCTCGGACTACTTCACCGGACGCCAGCCCAAGGGCGGCGCCGTCGTGCTCACCCTCGACGCCGCCACCCAGGCAGCAGCGGCTGCTGCGCTGGGCAATCGCAAGGGTGCTGTCGTTGCCCTCGACCCGAAGACGGGTGCGATCCTCGCGCTCGTCACCTCGCCGACCTTCGACCCCAACCTCCTCGCCGTGCACGACGGCACCACGCTGAACAACAACGACCGGCGGCTCTCGACCGACCCCAACAAGCCGCTGCTCGACCGCGGCACCGAGCTCACGTATCCACCCGGCTCGACGTTCAAGCTGATCACGGCGGCCGCTGCGCTCTCCTCCGGCAAGTACACCCCCGACACCGTGATCCCGGCGCCGAACCAGCTCCAGCTGCCGCAGAGCACAGCCATCCTCAACAACTTCGGCGGCGAGACGTGCGCCGCGGCCCAGCAGGAGTCTTTGCTGGACGCGCTGACCACCTCGTGCAACACGGCCTTCGCCAAGCTGGGCCTGACCCTCGGCGCCAACGCGATTCGCGCCCAGGCCGAGAGGTTCGGCTTCAACACCACCATCCCGAGCTTCCCGCTGCGCCAGGCAGCGAGCATCTTCCCGGACAAGGTCGATCTGCCCGAGACGGCGCTGTCGGCCATCGGCCAGTTCAACGTCCGTTCCACCCCGCTGCAGATGGCCATGGTCGCCGCGGCGATCGCCAACTCCGGCAAGGAAATGAAGCCCTACGTCGTCAAGCAGACCCTCGCTCCCGATCTCTCGCCGCTGGTGACGACCTCACCCCAGCAGCTCGCCCAGCCGATCGACGGTAACGTCGCGTCGGAACTGACGACGATGATGGAAAACGTCGTGAACAACGGCACCGGCACCAACGCTCAGATCCCCGGCGTCCGTGTGGCGGGCAAGACGGGCACCGCGCAGAACGCCGTCGGACAGCCGCCGCACTCGTGGTTCGTCGGTTTCGCGCCTGCCGACGATCCCCGGGTGGCCGTGTGCGTGTTTGTCGAGAACAGCGGCGGTGACCCCAATGGACAGGGCGGAATCACCGCAGCCCCCATCGCCCGCACCGTGATGCAGACCGCCCTGGGCATCTCATGACCCGAACCGTGGAAGGAACCCTCGCGTGATCAGCGCCGGCAGTGTCCTGGGTGAGCGCTATCGCCTCGATACCCGCATCGCCATCGGCGGCATGGGTGAGGTGTGGAGCGCCCAGGACGAGACGCTGGGCCGCACCGTCGCGGTGAAGGTGCTCAAGCCCGAATACGCCGAAGACCCAACGTTTGTCGAGCGTTTTCGGGCCGAGGCGCGTAACACCGCACGGCTGGCGCATGCCGGCATCGCCACGGTGTACGACTACGGCGAGGTCCCCGTGGAGGGCGCGCTCGGCAGCAGCGCGTATCTGGTGATGGAGCTGGTACCGGGCAAGCCGCTGTCGGCGATCCTGCACGAGCGCGGGCAGCTGCGTCCCAGCGAGACCATGTCGATCGTCGGGCAGACGGCGCTGGCGCTGCAGGCCGCACACGAGCGCGGGGTCATCCACCGCGACATCAAGCCGGGCAACCTCATGATCACTCCTGACGGTCGGGTGAAGGTCACCGACTTCGGCATCGCCCGCGCCACCGACGAGGTGCCGCTCACGCAGACCGGCACCGTGCTCGGCACCTCCTACTACCTCGCGCCCGAGCAGGCGGCGGGCCGCGAGGTGACGGCGGCGAGCGACGTCTACTCCCTCGGGATCGTCGCGTACGAATGCCTGGCAGGACGCCGGCCCTTCTCCGACACCAACCCCGTGGCCGTCGCGATGGCCCACCAGACCCAGCCGCCGCCGCCGCTGCCCGCGACCGTCGCGCCTCCGATCGCCCAGCTGGTTTATGCGGCGCTGTCGAAGGATCCGCGCGATCGCCCGCCCACGGCAGGGGAGTTCGGACGTCGTGCTCTCGCCCTGGCGGATCCGGCCGCGACCGGCGCCATGGCTCCGCCCACCTCAGCGACCGAACGTCTGGGGCCGCGAACCAGCGTCGTCGCACCCGTGCCGCTACGAGAGCCGGTCCCACCGCCACTGCCACCCCAACGACGGAAGATCCCGCTGTCGGTTCCGCTCATCGGCCTGCTGGTCCTGCTCGCCGTCCTGCTGACGATCCTGCTGCTGCGCAACGACAACAAGAAGGGTGGCAACGGCACCCCGACCGCCAGCCCCACCACCGCACCGCCCACGAGCGCGTCCCCGTCGCCGACACCGAGCCACACCCCGAGTACCCCACCGCCCACCACGCCGAGCACGACCCCGCCAACGACCCCGCCGCCGGCAACCGTCACCATCAACGCCGCCGACTACATCGGCCGCACGCTGGCCTCCGCAAAAGCATCACTGGAACGCAAGGGGCTGCAGGTACAGGTACAGGGCTCACCCGACCCGGCGGCGACCGTCACCGCCATCAGCCCGAGCGGCGTCGTCAACAAGACGCAGATCATCACGCTGACCACGATGACGCCGACCACGAGTCCGCCGCCCACCCAGTCGCCCTCTCCGTCCGCCAGCGCCTCCAGCCTGACCGGGCAGGACAACGGCAACGCGGTCGGAGTCCAGCAGACGCCCGAGCCGGGGAAGGGGGCCGGAAAAGGCGGGTGACCGAGCGAGCAGATCCGGGACCACAGCTCCCGGTGCCGGGCGACTCAGACCGCGAGCCTGAGCCGGGCGCCGGCGTGCCCTCACAGGCGGCCCCGGGCACCCCCGGCATCCGGCTGCTCTCCGGTCGCTACCGCCTCGGTGAGGTTCTCGGCTACGGGGGGATGGCCGAGGTCTACAAGGCCCGAGACGTCAGGCTCGACCGTGACGTCGCCATCAAGGTGCTGCGCAGCGACCTCGCCCGCGACCCGTCGTTCCAGGCCCGCTTCCGGCGCGAGGCGCAGTCGGCTGCGGCGCTGAATCATCCGATGGTTGTTGCGGTTTACGACACCGGCAGCGACGACCGGCACGATCCGCCGCTGCCCTACATCGTCATGGAGTACGTCGAGGGTCGCACCCTCCGCGAGGTCCTGCTGCACGAAGGACGGCTCACTCAGCGCCGCGCCATCGAGATCGTCATCGACGTCTGCGCGGCGCTCGACTACAGCCATCGGGCGAGCATCGTGCACCGTGACATCAAGCCCGGAAACGTCATGATCACCCGGGACGGCTCGGTCAAGGTGATGGACTTCGGCATCGCCCGAGCCGTCGCGCAATCGACCGCGACCGTCACCCAGACGGCGGCCGTGATGGGCACGGCGCAGTACCTCTCCCCCGAGCAGGCGCGCGGTGAGAAGGTCGATGCCCGCAGCGATCTCTACTCCACCGGGGTCGTGCTCTACGAGTTGCTCACCGGACAGCCGCCGTTCCAGGGGGATTCGCCGGTCGCCGTCGCCTACCAGCATGTGCGGGAGGACGCGGTTCCCCCGTCCGACATCGAGAGCGATCTGCCACCTGAGGTCGACGCCGTCGTCATGAAGGCGCTGGCGAAGAACCCGGCGAATCGTTACCAGACTGCCGGCGAGATGACCGATGACCTCGGGCGGCTGCTCACCGGCCGCCGGGTGCTCGCCACCCCGTTGCTACGCGAGCCGGCCCCACGCCCGGCGCCTCCCCCTCGTCGGGTGCGTCCCGAACGGCCGGCGCGCCGGCGCGTGTCCCGTGGCCGGGTGCTGCTGGCACTCGTCCTCCTGCTGCTGGCGGCCGGCGCGGTGACGGGTGGTCTCCTGCTGGCCCGCAGCCCGAATTCGGCAGACGCCACGGTGCAGGTCCCACCGCTACAAGGGATGACGCTGACCACGGCGGAACGCACGATCCGCGAGGCGGGCCTGGCGGTGGGCAAGACCACCGGGCGGCAAGATCCCGCCAAGCCCAACACGGTGCTCTCCAGTGACCCGGCGCCCGGCACCAAGCTGCACCGCAAAGCGGCCGTCGGACTGACCTACAGTTCCGGCCCAGGCGCGGTTCGGATCCCGACCACGGTGATCGGCGAGACAGCAGCCGAGGCCGCGAAAGTGCTGCAGAATCTGGGCTTCAACACCCGGTTCGCTTCGGTCCAGGCGCCGACTCTGCCGGTCGGCACCGTCAGCGGCACCTCGCCGATCCCCGGCGCGGCCGTCGAGATCACGCCCGAAGTCGTCGTGACCATCAACGTGGTGAACAACGAGACCACCGTGCCCAACCTGAACAACGTCACAGCCGACGTCGCGCAAAGCCTGCTGACGGCAGCGGCCTTGCAGACGAACGTCGTCCAGCAGGATTCCAAGACCGTGACCAACGGCTTTGTCTTCGGCCAGAGCACTCCCGCACAGGACACGGTTGCCCGCGGGACGGTCATCACGATCATCGTCAGCCACAACGTGCCGCCGACGCCGACTCCCACGCCGAAGCCGAAGCCGACACCGACCCATCGCCCGAGCCCTTCGAACACGCCCTCGGTCAAGGTGTCGGCGACCCCCAGCCGATGACGCGGGGGGCGCTCAGCTGAAGGCGGCCGCCCGCAGGCCCTCGACCTCAGCGGTCAGGGCGGGCGCGAGTCCGAGCGGCCTTGGGTCGCCGCACACGGCGAGCCAGCGCGCGAGCATCAGATGGCCGCCGTACGTCAGCACGGACTCAGGGTGAAACTGCACGCCCTCGATCGGCAGCTCGCGATGGCGCAGCGCCATGATCACGCCGCTGGCGGTCGTCGCCGTCACCTCGAGCTCATCCGGCAGCCCGGCGCGGTCGATCGCGAGCGAGTGGTAGCGCGTCGCGACGAAGGGGTTCGGCAGATCGGCGAGGACGCCTTCACCGGTGTGGGTGACGAGGCTCGTCTTGCCGTGCAGCAGCTCCGGAGCACGTACGCACTGACCACCGAAGGCCACGCCGATCGCCTGGTGCCCGAGGCAAACCCCCAGCAACGGCCGCCTTTCTGCGGCGCAATAGCGGACCATCTCGACGCTGACTCCCGCTTCCCACGGACCCTTCGGGCCCGGAGAGAGCAGCACCCCGTCGACCCCGAGATCCGCCACCTCGCTGGTCTCGATCTCGTCGTGACGGCGCACGACCGTTTGCACTCCGAGCTGGCCCAGGTATTGCACGAGGTTGTAGACGAACGAGTCGTAGTTGTCGACGACGAGCACTCGAGTCACCGTTCGAGTGTGCCAGCCTCAGCTGGTGATGGCCCTGGCGTGCACCAGGGCAACGGCGCCGGTGTAGGCCGGCAGACGCAGCGACTGACTCGAGGTCACCGTCAGGCGCAGCCCGTAGGCCGCCACGTACTGCCGGTAGATCTCCACGCCCGACTCCGAATCCAGCCCGGCCCGCAACTGATCGGGGTCTCCGAGCGCCACCAGTACGAACGGCGGCGAATACACCCGGCCGTTCACGAGCAACGTGTTGCCGACGCACTTCACAGCCGTCGTCGCGATCACCCGCTGACCCATCACGCTCAGCGCCCGCGCACCGCCGGCCCGCAGCCCGTTCAACGCTGCCTGCACGTCCTGCTGGTGCACGACCAGATCGTCCGGCGTAGGCGGCGGCACTCCTGCGGGCAGCGGGCGACTGCGCGCAGAGCGCGGCGCGTCATCAAGTGCCACTGTGAGGCCGGCTCCGCTGGTGGCCGGCAGGCCCGCCTGAGCTTGTGCCTGCGCCTCCTTGCTGCGCGCCTGCTGCACCTGGACGTTGCCGCTCGCCGAGTCGGCCGTCTGCGCATCGACCAACCTGCGCAGCGCCGTGGCCTGGCGATCCAGCTTGGCTACGGCCGCCTGACGATCGGCGACGAGCCCCGGCAGATCATCGCGCTGGCCGGGGAGCTGGCTGCCGTGAGAGGTCGCCACCGACGTCGCTGCGAGCAGACCCGCGATCGCGAAGACGACCGGGACCAGTACCCGGAACGAGCGGTTGGCAGGCGTACTCATGCCTGTTGGATCACCAAACCCCCAGCCCGCGCCGTTACGCTGCCCTGACCCCGTCCTCATCGCGGGACGACTGCGAAAGGAGCCCGGCGTGCCCGAGTCCCGGCGTCGCAAGAAAAAGGATGCCCGACCCGCGGCGCCGATCCGTCATGCCGCGCCCACCAGCCGCAAGGCTGCGCACTCCCCGCCCTGGTTCGGCGGCCTGCTGGCCGGGCTCTTCATCCTCGGCATCGCCTGGCTGCTGACCTACTACTTCTCCAACGGCGGGGTGCTCGGCATGCAGCATCTCGGGGGGTGGAACCTCGCGGTCGGCTTCGGCTTCATCGTGGGCGGGCTGGGGATGGCCACCCAGTGGAAATAGCCGCGGCGGCCGAGCTGGGGACGGATGGCACCCGTGAAACTCCACCGGTGTCATTCATCCCCAGCAGTTATCCACAGTGTGGACAACTTCTCCGCGACTGCTTTTAGCTGCGCATCAGAGCAGCTCGAAGATGGTGGCGTTGGCCAGGCCGCCGCCCTCGCACATCGTCTGCAGCCCGTAACGGATGCCGTTGTCGGCCATGTGGTGCACGAGCCGGGTCGCCAGCTGCGCGCCCGATCCACCGAGCGGGTGGCCGAGGGCGATAGCGCCGCCGAGCGGATTGAGCGCCTTGATGTCGGCGCCGGTCTCGGCCAGCCAGGCAAGGGGGACCGGCGCGAAGGCCTCGTTGACCTCGAAGGCACCGATCTGATCGAGCGTGAGTCCCGAGCGCTGGAGCGCCTTGGCGGTCGCGGGGATCGGACCGGTCAGCATCATGACCGGGTCATCGCCGGCCACCACGGCCGTGTGCACCCGCACCAGGGGCTTGAGCCCGAGCTCGCGGGCCTTCTCCGAGGTGGTGACCAGCAGAGCCGCCGCGCCGTCGGAGATCTGTGAGGCGTTGCCGGCGGTGATCACACCCTCCGGATCGAACGCCGGCTTGAGCTTGGCCAATGATTCGACCGAGCTGCCGGGCCGTACGCCCTGGTCGGTGTCGAAGGTGGAAACGCTGCCGTCCTCGGCGGTCACCGGCACTGCAGTGATCTGCCCGGCGAAGTGGCCGCCGTTGATGGCCTCGATCGCCTTCTCGTGCGAGCTCGCACTGAACTCGTCCAGTTGGGTACGCGAGAGGCCCCACTTCTTGGCGATCATCTCGGCGCCGACGCCCTGGTTGAAGAGCACGTTGTCGTAGCGGGCCAGCGTCTTCGGTCCGAACGGGATTCCCGGGCCGTGCGCGGTGTTGGAGCCCATCGGCACCCGGGTCATCGACTCGACGCCGCCGGCGACCGCGATGTCGTACTGACCGGAGATGACTCCGGCGGCAGCGAAGTGGATGGCCTGCTGGCTCGAGCCGCACTGGCGATCCACGGTCGTGGCAGGCACCGACTCCGGCCAGCCCGCGCCGAGCACTGCGCTGCGGCCGATGTTGAGGGCCTGCTCCCCGGCCTGATTCACGCAACCCCAGATGACGTCGTCGATGAGCACCGGATCGATGCCGCTGCGCTGCGCCAGGGCTTCGAGAACGTGCCCGGAAAGGTCCGCCGGATGCCAGCCGGCCAGCGCGCCGCCTCGCTTGCCGATCGGGGTGCGTACTGCCAGAGCGATGACCGCGTCACGTGCCATGGTGTGTTGCCTCCTGTGAGAGCTGAGCTGCCGGTCGAGTCACATCGCCGGCGTCCACGACGTACAACCATCCCCGTACGGCGCCGGATTCCAACGGTCCCGGCTAGCGTGACGCAGGTGACCTTCGGCCCGCCGCGAGCACGGGCGCTGAGCCTGCTGGCGGGGGCGCTCGCCAGCGTCGCCGCCGCCTTTTTCATCCCGGAATTCGGCGCTCTCGCCGCGGTGCTCGCGTTCATCGGGGCTCGGGACCTGTGGTTTCGCCGGACGCTGATACTGGATGAAGCGGGCTTTGACTATGTCGCCGGTTTCCATCGCGCATACGCGACCTGGGTGAGCGTGGTCGACATTCGGGTGCGGGAGGAACGCCACTGGCTCGCGTTCGGGAGAATGCTGGAGATCGATCTCTCGGACGAGACGCTGATCGTCCTGTCGGCGCTGCAACTGGGCGCTGATGCGGACGAGGTGGCCACCGTCGTCGAAGCCCGTTGGCAGGACGCGCTCAGGAGGTCAGGGAAGAGGTCCTGATCAGCGTCGCCACCACCAGGATCGCCGCGACGACGACCACCCCACCGAGCTGGATCTGCCATCGGCGCGGCGGGCTGAATGCGAATACCGCCCCGACGATCGCCCCGGTGATCAGTCCTCCGAGATGCCCCCACAGGCTGATGCCGGGAAAGGTCACCGAGATGATCAGGTTCAGCACGATGGTGCCGGTGATCGCCGACGTGTCAGCCCTGACCCTCCTTGCGAGCACCCAGTACCCCGCGAACAGCCCGAAGATCGCGCCGGAAGCACCGAGGCTGGAGTAGCCCGGGTCCTTCACCAGGTAGACCAGCACACCGCCGCCGATGGCCGACAGCAGGTAGAGCGCGATGTATCGCACCCGCCCGAGCATCGCCTCGAGTGCCGGACCGACCAGCATCAGCACCAGCATGTTGACGGCGATGTGCCAGATCGCGACGTGCAGGAAGGCGCCGGTGAGCAGCCGGTAGTACTCGTGGCGTGCGGCGATGTCGAGGTTGTAGTCGACGTAATCGAGCGTGAACTGGTTCGGTGCCGTGTTCTGCGAGAGCGGGAACCCCTGACCGATGAACGCCAGGATGTTGATCGCGAAAAGGATCCACGTGACGTAGGGACGGCCCCCCGTCTGCCGCCCACCGAACGCCGTCCGCAGCGGGCGTTGCTGCCGCTGGCCGTCAGCGACATCGTCCGGGCACTGAAAGCCCACCGCCGCAGGACGCATGCATTCGGCGCAGATCGGCCGCTCGCAGCGCACACAGCTGACGTACGTGGGGCGATCGGGGTGCCGATAGCAGGCCCGCGGCGCGGGATTCGCCGCTTGACCCGACGCCCCTGGGGAGCCACCTGGCGGCGGCCCGGACGTGGACATCGCGTGTCTCAGGCAGGCGTGCGTTCGATGGCGATGCTGTTGATGACGACGTCCTCGTGCGGGCGATCCGAACGGTCGGTCGGGGTGCCGGCAATCGCGTCGACGATGTCCTGACCGGAGACGACCTCACCGAAGATGGTGTGGCGACGGTTCAGGTGAGGGGTCTGGCCGACGGTGATGAAGAACTGCGAACCGTTGGTGCCGGGGCCGGCATTGGCCATGGCCAGCAGGTAGGGCCGGTCGAAGGACAGCTCCGGGTGGAACTCGTCCTTGAA
Organism: uncultured Actinomycetota bacterium; assembly: GCA_963731205.1. Taxonomy (GTDB): domain Bacteria; phylum Actinomycetota; class Actinomycetes; order Frankiales; family Frankiaceae; genus DATAZK01. The sequence goes on from CAVSUJ010000002.1 coordinate 933,248, forward strand.
CTCATATCCCGGGCCGCCGCGGCCGCTTCCCAACGGGTCGCCGCCCTGGATCATGAAGCCCGGGATGACACGGTGAAAGATCGTCCCCGCATAGAGCGGACGGCCCTCGACCTTCTGCCGGGTCTGCGGGTCGGTCCAGGCCTGACTGCCATCGGCGAGACCGACGAAGTTGGCCACGGTTTTCGGAGCGTGGTTGGGGAACAAATGGATACGGATGTCGCCCTTGCTCGTCTGCAGCGTTGCGTAGAGCTCTTCGGCCATCAGGATTCCTCGTCAGCACGTAGGTCGGCAGCGTGGGCGGCGGTCCGCCACAGTCGGAGGATTTCCGACGCGGGCAAGAGCCTACGTGCAGGCCCGGTACGTTCCACGGGAGTGGGCTGTGGGGCTGCTGACACCCGCGCACCGGTTTCCTTACCGGCTGTGGGTGGGATGACCAATGAATAGCCGAGCACGCTGCGACAGAGGGGCAAGAGCTGTGAACGACCAGGTAGAGGCCACTGGCAAGCAACTTGCCGAGGTCGCCGAAAGCGCCGTCGCCCAAGCCCGTGAGCAGGCTGAGCAGGTCCGCGCCAACCTCGCGGCGTCCGAGAAGCTCGCCGATGCGCGTAAGCGAGCCACCAAAGCGGCGAAGAAGGCCCAGAAAGTAGCGGCCGAGCGCGGCGCCGAATTCGGTGCCGAGGCGACCAACCGCGGGAAGGCTGCGGCCAGGAAGGGTGCCAAGAAGGGCGAGCAGGCGCTCGAGCGGGCCATAGATGTCACCCGCGAGCGCGGCAGTGACGCCCTGCTCTCGGCGCTGGCGACCGATCCGGGCAAGCGTCTGGCCGGTACTCCCGCCGGTTCGGCCTTGAAGTCCAAGCTGACGGCCCGCAAGCGGCGTCGCAAGAAGCTGCTCCTGCTGGCGATCGCCAATGCTGGAGGCTTGGTGGCCTACAAGCAGCTGCGAAGCCGACGCACCGTGACCGCGCCGGCGGCTGCTCCGGCCCCGCTGCCCACGGAAACGGCGACGCCGGCTGCCGACCCTTCGCCGTCGGCGGAGGCGAAGTAGCCCAGCCGGACCTCACCATTCTGTGGAGCCGAGGGGAATCGAACCCCTGACTTCCTGCTTGCAAAGCAGGCGCTCTGCCAACTGAGCTACGGCCCCGCTAACTGCAACTGCCTGGCTAGCGGAGATCGATGGGACGGGTGGCCTTGTGCCACACGTCTTCATCATTGCGCCGTCCGCGTAGCCGCAGCGCCACCGCGGCAGCGGCCGCCAGCACGAGCAGCTTGCGCATGACGTGGCTCCCGGATCAGGCGATTTTCGTGACGGCTGGGCTTTGGCAATATATCTCAGCTCTGACCTGCATGTTCATCGCGTTACGGTCGTCGATCGAGGGCGCTCCGGGAAGAGCTCGATCCCCCGCTCTGCTGCCTGAGCAACCAGCACCCGGGTGATCAAGCCGGAAAGGCGCTGGCGCTCGGGCGCCTTCAGGCACTCCAGCATCGAGCTGACCTCCTCATCGAAGCGGGCGGCCACCGACCCGGCAAGGCGCCGGCCCTCTGCGGTGAGTGAGACGTGCACCGCCCGACGATCGGACGCTGACGGGGTGCGCTCCACGAGGCCCCGGCGCTCGGCGCGGTCGATCAATCCGGTCACGCTGGACTTGTCGAGCGACAGGAGCCTGGCGAGCTCGTTCATGCTCGGCGTGCGGTCTCGGAGCACGCCGAGGAGCCGGGTCTGGACCACCGACAACTCGTGCGCCGACGCCAACCGCTCGAGGGTGCCGTAGATCAGGAATGAGAGCTGGGCCAGCCCGTCGACCGTCCCGAGATCTCGAGCCGCCGCCGGCCCGGACGATCGGGCTGATCCCTGAGCCATACCGGAGACCCTACTTGATTTAGTACGTGACACGAACTAGATTCGTTTGTGGCACCAACTAAACTGGCACTCGAGGAGGACCTCTGCATGGACACGATGAACGCCGCGGTGGTGGCGTCGTTCGGAAGACCTCCTAGTTATCAGCGATGTGATGTCCCGCAGCCGAACTCTGATGACGAGGTGCTTGTTGATGTCCTCGCCGTGGGTCTGCACCCTCGCACCCGCTCGGGCGCTGCCGGCGCGCACTACACGAGTACGGGCACCCTGCCGATGGTTCCCGGCATCGACGGCGTCGGCCGGCGGCCCGATGGGAAGCTGATCTACTTCGTCTCCGGCGACGACGCGACCGGCACCATGGCCGACAAGGCCGTCGCTGACCTACGCCGCTCGATCGAACTCCCCGAGGGTGCGGATGTGGCCGGGGTGGCGGCCGCGCTGAATCCCGCGATGTCGTCCTGGGTGGCGCTGCGCCGCCGCGTCCCGCTCCAGCCGGGCCAGGCCGTCCTCGTCCTGGGCGCCACCGGTAGCGCGGGCACCATGGCGGTGCAGATTGCCAAGCATCTCGGCGCCGGTCACGTCGTCGCGGCGGGACGCGACGCGACGCGGCTGCACGCGCTGCCCGGGCTCGGTGCCGACGACCTCGTCCGGCTCACTGACGACGACACCGAGACGTCCGGCGCGCTGGGGGCTGCGGCCGCCGAGGTCGACATCGTCCTCGACTACCTGTGGGGAAAGCCGGCGGAGCGCGCCATCACGGCACTGCTGCAGCAACGCGCTGACCGGAGCCGACCGCTGGACTGGATTCAGATCGGCTCGGTCGCCGGCCCGACCATCGAGCTCCCCTCAGTGGCTCTGCGCTCGGCCAATTTCCGGGTGCAGGGCAATGGCCAGGGTGCCGTCTCCACCCGCGCCTACCTCGCTGAACTCCCCTCGCTCGTCACCGAAATCGACGCCGGCACGATCGGTGTCACGCCGCGAACTGAACCCCTCGCCGACGTCGAGGCGTTGTGGACCCAGCCCGAAATAGCAGGAGAACGCCTGGTCCTGATCCCCTAGCAAGCAATGCTGCGAAGCAGCAAGCGAACGCGGGGGCCCGATACGAGCGATGCGGCGCAGCCGCGAGCGAACGCGGGGGTCCGGGGGCTCGGGCCCCCGGGTAGACATTGCGGGCACCGGGCGAAGCTGCCACAAGCAGCGAGCATGCGAAGGCTGCCCCGTGGACCTAGGTGGACTTGAACCACCGGCCTCTTCCTTATCAGGGAAGCGCTCTAACCGGCTGAGCTATAGGTCCTGGCTGGCGAAGCGAGTCTACCCGTACCGGGTAGCGCCGCTGGCCGGGTTTGCGGCCGGCTATCTCTCGACGAGCGTGACCTCGACCCCGCCCACGAAGTCCGAGCACAGGTTGTACAGCAGCGCCCCGATCGTGGACAGCAGGGTGAACGCGATGACGTTGGCCGCGCCGACGACGACGGTGATCAGCATGACCCGGCTGAAGGTCAGCCAGTGATTGATCCCGGCGTTGCTCTTGTCGGTGAGGGTGTTGGCCGCATTCGCGATGGACTTGAACACGCCGGAGGTGTCGAGCACGGCCCAGAGCGCCGCCACCGCGACCAGCAACACGATGAACATGCAGAGTGCGAAGGTCAGCGAGATACGCATCACGGACAGCGGACCGAGATGCGAAATCTTCAGCCGCGCCCGGCGGGCCATCGAACTGCGCGCCGACGTGCTCGGCGGCGCCACTGTGGCCGCCTGAGGGGGCGGCGGGGCGCTGGGGGTGTAGACGCCGCTGCCCGTGACACCAGAAGTGCCCGGGTTGTAAGCAGGGACTGCGGCGTAAGCGCTGGTGGGTGCGGCATCGACGGGCGAGGTCTCGGGCTCCTCGGCGTCGGACCAGGCAGATGACCGCTCAGCGGGGTCGGTCTTCGTCAGCGGCACGCTTCGCTCGGTGGTGTCACCGACGGCGAAGACGTGGGGTTTTGTCTCATCGTCGGCGGACCGGGAGGCAACGCTCTTCGCGCCCGCTCCCTCGCGTCGGCTTGCCGACGACGCCGCAGCGTCGCTCGAACTCACCCGCCGTCCTTCCCGGGCTCACCGGCATCCCCGTCCACCGGAGGCTCCTCATCAGCATTGCGAGCAACGGCGACGACCTGGACACCATCAGCCAGATTCATCAGCCGGACGCCCATGGTCTGCCGCTGGGCGCGACGGACGTCACGTGCCACCGTACGCAATATGCCGCCATTACTCGTGATGGCATAAAGCTCGTCATCGGGTTGCACAACAAGGGCACCGACCAATCCGCCCCGGGTCTGAACGATTCGAGCGGTGAGAACACCCTTGCCACCACGGTTTTGAGCCGTGTACTCCTCCAGCTGCGTCCGCTTGGCGAATCCGCCGGCAGTCGCCACCAACAGGTCTCCCGTGACGTCGTCGCTGCGCACGACCTCCATGGCCAGCAGCTCGTCGGCGGAGTCGAAGCGCATACCGATGACGCCCGAGGTCTGACGTCCCATCGGACGCAGCTGGTCGTCGTCGGCGTGGAACCGGATCGACATCGCACCGGTGCTGACCAGCAGCAGGTCATCGGTGTCGCTGCAGAGCTTGGCCGAGATGACCTCGTCACCTTCCCTGAGGTTGACGGCCGCGAGCCCGCCGCTGCGGTTGGAGTCGTAGGCGCTGAGCTCGGTCTTCTTCACCAGGCCCTGCTTGGTCGCGACCACCAGATACGGAGCCACCTGGTAATCGCTGATCGCCATCACCTGCGCGATCCGCTCATCAGGTTGGAACGCCAAGATGTTGGCAACGTGTTGGCCTCGGGCTGTACGCGCCTGCTCGGGCAGCTCATGCGCCTTCGCGCGGTAGACCCGGCCGCGGTTGGTGAAGAACAGCAGCCAGTGATGCGTCGTCGTGACGAAGAAGTGCTCGACGATGTCGTCCTCGCGCAGCGCAGCGCCTTGCACGCCGCGTCCCCCGCGCTTTTGCGAGCGGTAGAGGTCGGTCTTGGTGCGCTTGGCGTAGCCCCCCCGGGTCACCGTGACCACCACGTCTTCGCGGGCGATCAGATCCTCGGCGCTCATGTCGCCCTCGTAGGGGATGAGCCGGGTCTTGCGCGCGTCACCGAAGCGGCGGGCGATCTCGCCGAGCTCCTCCGCGATGACCTCACGCTGGCGCTGCGGGCTGGCCAGCAGGTCTTCCAGATCGGCGATCTCGGTACGCAATTGGACGGCCTCGTCGATGATCCGCTGCCGCTCGAGGGCTGCCAGCCGGCGAAGCTGCATGTCGAGGATTGCCGTGGCCTGGATCTCCGACAGCTCGTAGCGGCTCATCAACTCGCCGCGGGCGTGGTCGGCCGACTCGCTGTTACGGATGAGGTTGATGACCTCGTCGAGGTGATCGAGCGCGACCAGCAGACCTTCGAGGACGTGCAGGCGCTCGCGCTTCTTGCGCAACTGGAAGCGGGTGCGCCGCACGATCACGTCGACCTGGTGGGCGACGTAGTAGCGGACCATCTCATCCAGGCGCAGCGTGCGCGGGACCCCGTCGACGATCGCGAGCATGTTGACGCCGAACGTGTCCTGCAGCTGGGTGTGCTTGTAGAGGTTGTTCAGCACGACCTTGGCGACAGCATCACGGCGCAACGTGATGACGAGGCGCTGGCCGGTGCGCTGGCTGGACTCGTCGGCGATATCGGAGATGCCACCGACGCGCCCGTCCTTCACCAGCTCGGCGATCTTCTCGGCCAGCGCGTCAGGATTCACCTGATACGGCAACTCGGTGACCACCAGCTGCGTGCGGCCCTTGACCTCTTCGATCTCCACGACCGCGCGCATCCGGACGCTACCGCGGCCGGTGCGGTAGGCATCCGAGATGCCGTCACGGCCGACGATCAGCGCGCCGGTCGGGAAATCAGGACCCGGGATCCGCTCGATCAGCGCCTCGAGCAGCTCGTCATCGGTGGCCTCCGGGTGCCCGAGGAACCACTGGATGCCGTTGCAGACCTCGGTGAGGTTGTGCGGCGGGATGTTGGTCGCCATGCCGACCGCGATGCCGCCGCTGCCATTGACGAGCAGGTTCGGGAAGCGGCTCGGAAGAACGGTGGGCTCTTGCTGCCGGCCGTCGTAATTGGCCCGGAAATCAACGGTTTCCTCGTCGATGTCGCGCAGCATTTCCATCGCGAGCGCCTGCAAGCGGCACTCGGTGTAGCGCTGCGCAGCCGCCGGGTCATTACCCGGGGAACCGAAGTTGCCGTTGCCGTCGACGAGCGGGTAGCGCATCGACCACGGCTGCGCCAGCCGCACCAACGCGTCGTAGATCGCGGTGTCACCGTGAGGGTGGTACTGACCCATGACGTCACCGACGACACGAGCGCATTTGTTGTAGCCGCGGTCAGGGCGAAATCCGCCGTCGTACATCGCGTAGAGGATGCGCTGATGGACGGGCTTGAGGCCGTCGCGCACATCCGGCAGCGCACGTCCGACGATGACCGACATCGCATAGTCGAGATACGAGCGCTGCATCTCGACTTCGAGCCCGATCGGCTCGATGCGATCGCCTGGCGGCGGAGGTAGAACGTCGACCACGGGGTCGGCCTCTTTCTGTCGGAGCTAGCCGGCTGGCCTGGTTGGGCGAGCCGAGGGGTCAGATGTCGAGGAAGCGGACGTCCTTGGCATTGCGCTGGATGAACGAGCGGCGTCCCTCGACGTCTTCACCCATCAGCACGCTGAACAGCTCATCCGCCACCGCCGCGTCATCGAGGGTCACCTGCAGCAGCACCCGGTGATCGGGATCCATCGTGGTGTCCCACAGCTCGGTCGCGTTCATCTCACCGAGGCCCTTGAACCGCTGCACAGGACTGTCCTTGGCCATCCGCTTGCCGGCGGCCAATCCCGCCTCGACCAGGCCGTCGCGCTCCCGGTCGGAGTACGCGTAGGCCGGAGGCTCGCGAAGCCATTGGATCTTGTAGAGCGGCGGCTGCGCCAGGAAGACGTGGCCCGCTTCGATGAGCGGCCGCATGAACCGGAACAGCAGCGTGAGCAGCAGCGTCCGGATGTGCTGACCGTCGACATCGGCATCGGCCATCAGCACGATCTTGTGGTAGCGCAGCTTCTCGATGTCGAAGTCGTCATGGATGCCGGTGCCCAGTGCGGTGATCATCGCCTGGACCTCGTTGTTCTTCAGCACCCGGTCGATCCGCGCCTTCTCGACGTTGAGGATCTTGCCCCGCAGCGGCAGGATGGCCTGGAACTGCGGGTTACGCCCGCCCTTGGCGCTGCCACCGGCGCTGTCGCCCTCCACGACGTAGACCTCGCACAAGGCCGGATCGTTGGACTGGCAGTCGGCCAGCTTGCCCGGCAGCGAGGTGGAATCGAGCAGGCTCTTACGACGCGTGAGGTCACGGGCGGCACGGGCGGCGATACGAGCACGCTGGGCGTCGATCGCCCGGTTGACGATCAGCTTGGCGTCGGTCGGGTGTGACTCGAGCCAATCCTTGAAGCCCTGATAAACCATCGACGAGACAAAGGACTTCGCTTCGGTATTACCGAGCTTGGTCTTGGTCTGGCCTTCGAATTGCGGCTGGGCGATCTTCACCGAGACGATCGCGGTCAATGCCTCACGGGCGTCGTCACCCGACAGTCGCTCGTCGCCCGCCTTGCTTCCGGGCTTGGCCTGCTTCAGCAGATTCGCGTCACGCGCATAAGCGTTGACCGCCCGCGTGAGGGCGTCACGGAAACCCTCTTCGTGGGTGCCGCCCTCGTGGGTATTGATCGTATTCGCGAAGGTGTACACCGACTCGGCGTAATTGTTACCGCCCTTCCACTGCATCGCGACCTCGGCCTCGATGCCCTCACCCTTGCCCTCGAAAAGGATGACGGTCTTGTGGATCGGCTCCTTGGTGGCGTTGATGTATTCGACGAAGTCGACCAGGCCGCGCTCGTACATGTACGTGACCTCGGTGACGCCGCCGGCGTCTTCGGCGAGGCTGTCGACCCGCTCGTCACGAAGGATGATGGTCAGCCCCTTGTTCAGGAAAGCCATCTCCTGGAAGCGCCGCGACAGGGTCTCGAACGAGTACGTGGTGGTCTCGAAGATCGTCTCATCGGCCCAGAAGGTGATGGTGGTGCCGGTGAGAGTGGACGGTCCGAGCTTCTCCAGCGGAGCCGCCGGCTTACTGCCGACATAGGGCTGGAAGTAGCGAAAACCATCCCGCTCGATCTCGACCTCGAGCCGCTTCGACAGCGCGTTGACCACGCTGACGCCGACGCCATGGAGGCCGCCGGACACCGCGTAGGAACCGGTCTCGAACTTGCCGCCGGCGTGCAGCGTGGTGAGGACGACCTCGACGGTCTCGCGCTTCTCTACCGGGTGAAGGCCGACGGGGATGCCGCGGCCGTTGTCGATGACCCGGACACCTCCATCGGCAAGGATCGTGACGTCGATCTTGTCGCAGTAGCCGGCCAGCGCCTCATCCACCGCGTTGTCCACTACCTCGTAGACCAGGTGGTGCAGGCCACGCTCGCCGGTGGAGCCGATGTACATGCCGGGGCGCTTGCGGACGGCTTCAAGGCCCTCAAGGACCTTGATCGAACCAGTGTTGTAATCGTCTTTCGGCACGCAGCAGACTTCCCGTCAGTCTCATCGAACTCAAAGGCTGCCCGAAGACGCGAGCCCCACTTGACCCCAAGTCGGGCTTCCCGGGCAACAACCAGTTTACTTCCCGATGACGTGCGCGGATCGCCGCCACGCGGCCTATTTCGTACGTAGGCCGAGAAACCCCCTAGATCCGATCCCCCCTACGTGGAAGCAGGGCTGCTGGGATCTGATCGCCTTTCAGCGACATCGGATCAGACCGTCGGCGAACGGCGCACGTGGGATCAGCCGGGGCTATCCGTAAGTGTCACGCGGGCCGCGACCGCCGGTCACCCGCAACGCGCCGTGTCGCCAATCCGGCCCGCTCGGACCCCGAATCACCAGCGTACGAACCACATCGACACCGAGCTGCTCCCGGAGACGACTCGTCAGCGTGCGTGAAAGCAACCGCAACTGGGTGGCCCAGGCCGTGCTCTCGGCCTCGATGACCAGCTCGCCATCGCGCAGCCGGGTGGGCCGGCAATGGGCGGCCACCTGCTCGCCGACGAGCGAATCCCACCGCGAAAGCACGCTCGCCCCAGCCGCCTGGTTCTCCCAGCCCCGCTCGGCCAGCAGCTCCGTCAGCGCGGAACCGAAGGCCACCGGCTCTCCGGTGGAACGGGCGGCGCGGGTGGCCTCCTTGGCTGCTCCCCGGCTTGCCCGCCGCGCACCACGATCGCTCTTGGTGGCCCTGGCCCGCGCATCGGCGCGAGCCTGCGCCAGCGCCTCGCGTACCAGATCGGCGCCCTTGGCCGGCTGCTCCTGCTCGGTCATCGGCTATCCCCCACCCCTGCGACTTCGCCGACAGTGCCCGAACCCACCGACAAAATCCGGCCGCTCAGTGCTGCCGGGACATCCCCGGCGACGGCGGCGGTGATGAGCACCTGCTCAGCCGGCGCCAGCAGCTCCGCGAGTCGCTCGCGACGGCTGGTGTCGAGCTCGGCGAAGACGTCATCGAGCAGCAGCACGGGCTCGCCCCCTCCGTACTCACCCTCACGCAACACCTCATACGACGCCAGCCGCAACGCGAGCGCCAGCGACCAGGACTCGCCCTGGCTCGCATAGCCCCGCGCCGGAAGGTCGCCGATCGAGAGCACCAGATCGTCGCGGTGTGGCCCGGCCAGCGAGACGCCCCGCTCGATCTCCTGGGGGCGGAGCCTGACCAGTTCAGCTGCCAGCGCCGCCGCCAGCGCCGCCGGATCCCGGCCGTCGGTCCCGAGCTCGGGGACGCTCGAGCGGTACTCCATCGTGATCGGCCCACGGCTGTCGCTCACCCGGGCATACGCGTCGTCCACCAGTCCGCGGATCGCCTCCACCACCCGCAGCCGGCCGGCGAGCAGTTCACCGCCGACGCGCGACAGGTGCTCGTCCCAGACGTCCAGCGTCGACAGTTCCCCGCCCCCGGAACCACCCGAGGAGCGCGACCCCCGCCGGGCCATCCCGGCAGTCTTGAGCAGTGTCGTGCGCTGCTTGTTGACCCGCTCGTAGTCGGCGCGCACGCCGGCATAGCGCGGCGCCCGGGCAACCAGCAGATCGTCCAGAAAACCGCGCCGTCCGCCCGGATCTCCTTTCACCAGCGCGAGATCCTCGGGTGCGAAGAGCACCGTGCGGAGCAGCCCGAGCACCTCACGCGGCCGCGGGACAGGAGAGCGGTTGATCCGCGCCCGGTTCGCTTTACCCGGTACGAGTTCGAGCTCGATCGTCACCGGACGGTCGTCGCGCACCACCGCGCCGCGTACTACCGCCCGCTCGGCACCGAGGCGCACCAGCGGCGCATCGCTGCCCACCCGATGGCTGCCGAGCGTCGAGAGATAGCCGACGGCCTCGAGCAAATTCGTCTTGCCCTGGCCGTTGGAACCCAGGAACGTCGTGCGCCCGGCCGACAACTGGAGATCCAGCTGCTCGTAGCTGCGGAAGTCGGTCAGGGACAGCGCGGACAGGTACACCAGCGTCAGTGGATCGGCGAACCGTTATCGCGCGATGTCGGGAAACGAGTCGGCGGCCGACGAACCGTCGGGCTTGGCACCCGGCGCCGTGACGGCGTGGCCACCGAACTGATTGCGCAGCGCCGCAACGACCTTCATCGCCGGAGAGTCCTCCTGCCGGCTGACGAAGCGGGCGAAGAGCGCGGAGGAGATGACCGGCATCGGCACCGCGTGGTCGATGGCCGCTTCCACGGTCCACCGGCCCTCGCCGGAGTCATCGGCGTAACCGCGCAGCTTCGACAGGCCGGGATCCGCCTCGAGCGCATCGACCAGGAGATCGAGCAGCCACGAACGGATGACCGTGCCCTGGGTCCAGCTCTTGATGACACCGGTGACATCTTTGAGCAGCCCGGCCGCGGCGAGCAGTTCATAGCCCTCGGCGTACGCCTGCATCATCCCGTACTCGATGCCGTTGTGAACCATCTTCGCGAAGTGCCCGGCGCCGACGTCGCCGGCGTGGACGAAGCCCGCGTCGCCCTCGGGTTTCAACGCGTCGAAGAACGGCTGGACCGTGGCGATGTGTTCCTTGCTGCCGCCGGCCATGAGCGCGTAGCCGTTCTCCAGACCCCAGACGCCACCGGAGACACCGCAGTCCACGAAACCGATGCCCTTGTTGACGAGTTCGCCCGCGTGGCGCTGGTCGTCGGTGTACTTCGAGTTGCCGCCGTCGACGATCACGTCACCGGGCGCGAGGAGGCCACCGAGCTCGTCGATGGTCTGCTGGGTGGGCCCGCCGGCGGGCACCATGACCCACACGACGCGCGGCGTCGGCAGCGCCTTGACCAATGCCTCGAGCGAGTCGACGTCACGCTCGCCAGGGGCGCGGTCGTAACCGACCACGGTGTGCCCCGCTTGCTTGATGCGCTTGGCCATGTTGCCGCCCATGCGGCCCAGGCCGATGATCCCGATTGTCGCCACCGGTGCTCCTTGGATTCGTCTGCAGTGTTCGACTGATGATCACAGTGCCAGTCGCCGTGCCAGTGTCGGCGAGCCTCAGCCGGACAGGCGCACCGGCATCAGCAGGTAGCGATAGTCGGGCCCGGAATCGGCCGACTTACCGGTGAAGACAGCCGGCTTGCGCGGCGCCTCGACCGGATCGTCGGTGGCAAATCCCACGTGGACGGAGTCGGAGTCCAGCGCACCGAGGCCATCGAGCAGGTAGCCCGGGTTGAACGCGATCGACAGGGTCGGCCCGTCGTAGCTGGCACTGATCGCCTCCCGTGCTTGCGCTTCGCCGCCGGCGCCGGCCTCGAGCACGACCTCGCCGGCGGAGAAAGTGAGCATGATCGGCGCGGTACGAGCAGCGACGAGCGACACCCGTCGGGCGGCGTCGACCAGCGGGCTGACCTCGACCTCGGCCGACAGGGGCGAGGTCGGCGGGAGCAGCCGGCGGTAATCCGGGAACTGCCCGTCGATGAGCCGGGTCGTGCTGTGACGCGCCCCGCACGTGAAGCCCGCCAGCGCCTCGCCGGACGGCCCGCTTCCGATGGCAACGCTCGTCTCGGCACCGGCGGCAGCGAGAGCTTTGGCGGCGTCGGCCAGGGTGCGGGCCGGGATGAGCGCGGTGCCCGTGACCTCCGGGTCCTCCGGACGCCAGACGAGTTCGCGCACCGCGAGCCGGTAGCGGTCGGTCGAGGCCAACGTCAGCTTCTCGCCGGCGATCTCGATGCGCACGCCGGTGAGGACCGGGAGCGTGTCGTCCCGGCCGGCGGCAATCGCGACCTGCGACACGGCTGATGCGAACGCGCTGCTGCCGAGCCGGCCCGTGACACTCGGCAGACCGGGCAGCGCCGGATAGTCCTCGACCGGCAGGGTCGGCAGCGTGAACCGGCTGCTGCCGCACGTCAGGACGGCTCGGGTGGGCTCGATCTCGAACTCCACGGGCGCAGCAGGAAGCGACCGCACGATCTCAGCGAGGAGCCGCCCGCTGACGAGGGCGCGGCCCTCTTCGACGACCGAAGCGTTGATCTCGCCCCACGCCGCAACCTCGTAGTCGAACGCCGAGAGCCGGAGCCCGGCATCGCTGGTCTCGAGCAACAGGCCGGCCAGGACCTGGAGCTGGGTGGTCGGCCGGGTCGGGAGCGTGCGAGCAACCCACGACACGGCATCGGTGAGCTCGTCGCGTTCGACGCGAAACCTCATGACAGGACCTCCAGAGCTTGTCCCCAACCCTCTGATGCAGGGTTGTTGTCGTTAATCAATCTCAAGGAACGACGTCGTATTAGGGGGAGTGGACAGTGTGGAAAAGCATCGTTTTCGCAGCTCACCCGGCTTGAGCGGCGGTGGGTTACCTGTGTATCGCCACTGGGTGACGCAAGGGTGAGTTGTGGACGGCGGGTGAACCGCACCGATCGTCCCCCGTCAGTCCACTGGTCGTCCACAGAGGTATCCACAGGCTGTGCATGCAGATCATCTTTAGTGATGTCGCCCACAACGGGGATTGAAATCGCCATCGCTGAAGCCACGCTCGCCGTCGCGCTGAGCACTCAGCGGCCCTTCGCCCGGATGCGCGCGTGCAACTCGGTCACCTGGTTGTAGACCTGCCGCTTTTCCTTCATCAGCGCTTCGATCTTGCGGTTGGCATGCATGACGGTGGTGTGGTCACGACCGCCGAAGTGAGCGCCGATCTTGGGTAAGGAGAGATCGGTCAGCTCGCGGCACAGGTACATCGCGATCTGACGCGCCATGACCAGGCTGCGGCTGCGCGAGGAACCGCACAGGTCGTCCATCGAGACGCCGAAGAAGGCGGCCGTTTCGCTCATCACGAGGGCGGGCGTGATGTCGGGATCACTGGCGTCAGGAATCAGGTCGCGCAAGACGGCCTCAGCCAGCTTCTGATCCATTCGAACGCCTTGCAGGCTCGCGAAAGCTGCCACGCGGATGAGGGCGCCTTCGAGCTCGCGGATGTTTCGCTCGATGTGTGTCGCGATGTAGGTGAGCGTCTCGAGGTCGGCATCGAAGCCGGCTGCGGAGGCTTTCTTCAGCAGGATCGCGATGCGGGTCTCCAGATCCGGCGCACTGACGTCGGTGATCAACCCCCACTCGAAGCGGCTGCGCAATCGGTCCTCCAGCGTCGACAGCTGCTTGGGCGGCCGGTCGGAGGTGATGACGATCTGTTTCGAACTCCCGTGGAGCTCGTTGAACGTGTGGAAGAACTCTTCCTGGGTGCGTTCCTTGTTCTCGAGGAACTGGATGTCATCGATCAGCAGGATGTCGACGTCGCGATAGCGCGAGCGGAATTGCTGCTGTTTGTCGTCACGGATCGCATTGATGAATTCATTGGTGAACTCCTCCGAGTTCACGTAGCAGATCCGTAACTCCGGATGCATTTTCGCGACGTCATGAGCGATTGCGTGCAGCAGGTGGGTCTTGCCGAGACCGGAATCGCCGTAGACAAAAAGCGGGTTGTACGAGCGGCCGGGCGCTTCGGCGACGGCGACGGCAGCGGCGTGAGGGAAACGGTTGCCGTCACCGATGACGAACGTCTCGAAGGTGTAGCGGTCGTTCAGTTTCGGCGGCGGTGCGGCTTCGGACCGGCTGCTGACGGCGGCGAGCCGGCGGGCGCTCTCGGACTGTTCGCGCAACACGTCATCGGGCACCACGTCAGGGTCAGGTGCGGAACGGACCACGACGGCGAACGTGATGGTGCGCCCGAGCGCGGCCGACATCCGGGTGATCACCAGCGGGCGCAGCCGATTGTCCAGCAATTCCCGGACGATCTCGTTCGGAGCGGAGAACAGCACCGTCTGCTCGACCATGCCGATCGCACGGATGCCGCGGATCCAGGCGCGGTCGTGAGCGGACAGCCCTTCCTGCTCGGAGAACTCGTGCTTCGCGGCGTCCCACGCCGCGATGACTGCTGCGTCCTCGGGACCGGAGTCCTGATCCGCCACTATCTGCAACTCCTCGGCATACGACACGGCGGACCGTTCAGACGGGGCAGACCGGTAGGCCAACGAAATTTCCCCCCTGCGGCATGGAACGTCCCAGCATCGACCATGCCGCCCTGGCCCACAGCTTTATCCACAGGCTGTGCACGGCACAGCACGGGCCGCGCCAGCTCGAGGCAAGTCATGAACGGCGGATGTCTACGTTGGTGAGGGGCCGACGCTAGCAGCGGTCGGCCGGTCCCGTCGACGGGTTGTTCAGACTCGAGAACGACTCTTTTTTCTTGCTCACAGAGCGTGATTTCGAGTCTCCACCCAGGGAGTGTGACGGGCTCATTACGGCAGGTCTGACGTTTGACCCGGTACGCGCGGCCCCGTACCGTCGAGGGTCGGCCGTGCCGCGGCTGAAGACGTGTAGTTAGGCCGCGCGCCATCCAGATCCACACCGGAGTTGACCTTGAGTAAGCGCACGTTCCAGCCCAACAATCGCCGGCGGGCCAAAACGCATGGTTTCCGCTTGCGCATGCGCACTCGTGCCGGTCGCTCCATCCTGACCGCTCGTCGGCGCAAAGGCCGCCACGAGCTTTCCGCCTGACGATCGTGCTGCCGGCCGCAGCCCGCGTGCGCACCCGATACGACCACAGGTTGGTCGCACAGACCGGGTGCCGAGTGCGGCGCGGCTCGCTCGTGCTTTCCATGGTTCTCCCTCGGGCGTCTGACGTTTCGCCGCTCGGTTCTGCAGGTCAGCCGCGTGCCACAGCGATTGCCGGCCGCCGGGTCGGGGATGCCGTCACGCGTAATCGGGTGAAGCGGCGGTTACGCGAGCTTCTGCGCACCCGATTGCCGGAGCTTCCACCGGGCTCGCTCCTTGTTGTGCGGGCGATTCCCGGGGCTGAGCGTGCCGGTTTCGCCCAGCTCGGCGGTTGGCTCGATGCCGCGGTGCGTTCGTGCCTGGCGCAGTCCCGCGCGGGGCTGGTCGATGTCTGAGCAGGGAGGCGAGCAGCCAGCGGTCGCTGCTGCCCGACGCCCTCTCGGACCCGCCCGCCTGCTCGCCGGGTTGGTGCGCGGTTACCAGTTGGCGATCAGCCCGTTGCTACGGCCGAGTTGTCGCTTCGCCCCGAGCTGCAGCGAATATGCGTACGAGTCACTACTCGAACACGGAGCGTTACGTGGTACGTGGCTCGCACTTCGCCGTCTCCTGCGCTGTCACCCCTTCTGCGCCGGAGGTTATGACCCGGTACCCCCGCGCACCCGCGGAACCCGGGGCCGCCCCGAGCGCGTTGAGGCCGTTGCGACCGGTGACACGGCGGCAGCCGAGCCCGACGTGATCGCAGAGCCCGCTCTCGTTCCCGCGTTGTCCAGCCAGGAAGCAGGCGAGTGTCCGTGTTAGACCCGCTCTACAACCTCGTCGCGCGCGGGGTGATCGTCTTCCACAACATCCTCTCGCCCGTCTTCGGCAAGCACAGCTTCTTCTCGTACGCCATTGCCATCGCGATCATCGTCGTGATCGTCAGGATCCTGATCTTCCCGCTGTTCGTCCGCTCGGTCCGCGCGCAGCGCACCATGCAGATGCTCCAGCCGCGGATCAAGGAGATCCGCGAGAAGTACAAGAACGACAAGCAGCGCATGAACCAAGAGGTCATGAAGCTGCAGAAGGAGCACGGCAATCCGCTGCTCGGCTGCCTGCCCCTGCTGCTGCAGATCCCGCTGTTCATCTCGCTGTACCACGTCTTCAACGCTGTCTCCCGGGCGCCGACGCTGATCCAGGGCCACATCCTGCAGTTCAAGGCCACCAGCGGCTTGACCGGCGGCTACTACGACCAGATCAGCCACACCCTTGGCACTCTGAGCCCCGACAAGCACTCGGTGATTGCCAATAGCAAGGCCGCCGAGGTCGCCGGCCTGGCGACGGCCAAGTTCGGTGGGATCACCCTGAGCTCGGCGCTGACCTCGTCGAAGAAGACCCTCGAACTGTTCGGCGCCAACGGCACCACCGTGAAGATCGTGGCCGCGATCATGATCGTGGTGATGGCGATCACGGTCTACATCACCCAGCACCAGATCATGTCCAAGAACGGTCCGGTCGACCCGCAGCAGCAGAAGATCCAGCGGGTCATGCTGTACGGCTCGCCCATCCTGCTGGCGGTCTTCGGCCTGCGCTTCCCGATCGCTGTCCTCGTCTACTGGCTGACGACCAACACCTGGAGCATGGCGCAGCAGGTCTTCATCCTGCGAAAGATGCCTCCGGTACTCCCGGGCACCACCGCGAGCTCGGCGAGCACCGGCCGGGCGAGCGCGCCGGCCAAGGGGCTGCGGAAGGGTGCGGCCCCCGCGCTGCCGCCGCCGCCACCCAAGCAGCGGCAGGTGCGAGAGCAGAAGCGCCCTGAAGCCTTGGGTGACAGCGCCAGTGGCGGCATAGACATGACGAAGAACGAGCCGCAGCCGGACCAGGCAGCTGGCGATGACACCGCAACACCGGAGAGCAACGGGCAAGGCGGCGGCGCTCAGGATCGCAACGGCTCGGGAGCAGGCGGTTCCGGCGGGCGCACCGTCAGCAGCGGCGGCGGCCAGGCGCGGCAGCAGCCGCGCCGCAACAACCGGCCTGCGGCAAAGCCCAAAGGCAAAGGACCACGAAAGGGCGGACGGCGATGAGCAGCACAGACCTGGCCTCCCAGCCGGAAGAGGCGCAGTCAGGCGCCGCTGAGATCAACGGCGAGATCAACGAGACGCCGCTCGACGATGAGGGCAATTCATCCGAAAGCGCCCCATCTCGGTCGAAATCGCGTCCGACGGCGAGTGACCTGGTCCAGGAAGGCGACGTAGCGGCTGACTATCTCGAGTCCTTGCTCGACATTCTCGACCTCGACGGTGACCTCGACATGGACGTCGAGGGCGAGCGTGCGGTCGTGGCCATTGTCGGCAAGGGCCTCGGATCGCTCGTCGGCGACAAGGGCGAGACGCTGGAGGCGCTTCAGGAGCTGACCCGGCTCGCGGTGCAGCGTGAGATGGGTGTACGCAGCCGGCTGATGCTGGACATCGGTGGGTTTCGGGCCAAGCGACGCGCTGAGCTGGCCGGTCTGGGTGCCGAGATCGCCGCGCGGGTGGCCACCAGTGGCGAGCCGGAGCGTCTGGCGGCGATGAGCCCGTTTGAGCGCAAGGTCGTTCATGACGCGGTGGCGCAGGTCAGCGGCGTACACAGCGAGAGTGAAGGCGAAGAGCCCTCGCGTCGCGTCGTGGTGCTGCCCGACTGAGTACCCCGCAGTCTGGCGTCTTGGGGTTCCCTCCGGACGAGTGGCGCGCAGCAGCTGACAGCGTGTTCGGGGGGCAGCTGCCCCTTGCCGTGCGCTACGCGGCGTTGTTGATGACCGACGGCATCGTGCGCGGCCTGATCGGCCCGCGCGAAGCTGATCGGATCTGGGAGCGCCACCTGCTCAACAGCGCCGTCCTGGCCGACGTGATCCCCGACGGCACGCAGGTCATCGATGTCGGTAGCGGGGCAGGGCTGCCCGGGATCCCACTGGCGATCGTGCGGCCGGCTTGCCGCGTCGTGCTGCTCGAGCCGCTGGCCCGACGCTGCGTTTTCCTCGAAGAAGCGATCGAGGTTCTGGGCCTGGCAGAGCGCGTCAGCGTGCTTCGGGGCCGGGCTCCGGACGTGGCTAACGTGGGCGGGCTCCCTTTTTTCGCGGATTACGCCGTCGCTCGGGCTGTCGCACCACTGGAGCGACTCGTGTCGTGGACGATGCCCTTGATCCGGTCAACCGGGCAGTTGCTGGCAATGCGCGGAGAGCGCGTCGAGCAGGAGCTGCGCGAGGCCGGATCGGGGATCACCCGCAGCGGCGGCGGAACCCCGGTGGTGATCGAGCTCGGTGAGCAGCTGCTGGGAAGTCCGGTACGTGTGGTGCGGGTCCCCAAACGGCAACAGGGACAGCAAGTCCAACGAAGGGGCGAGTCGCGTGCCAGGGGTCAGCGGAGTAAGCGAACGGACTGATGGCGATGTTTCACGTGAAACCACCGTGGAGGCGACGGTCGATGTTTCACGTGAAACCACACCGCAGGGGGTGACACGGCCTGCCGCCACGCGCATTCTGGCGATTGCCAACCAGAAGGGCGGAGTCGGCAAGACCACCACGGCCGTCAACCTGGCCGCCGCGCTGGGGCTCTACGGCATGCGGGTGCTGTGCATCGATCTGGATCCGCAGGGCAACGCGAGTACCGCGCTGGGGATCGAACCCCCCGACCGCACTCCTGGCATGTACGAGGTCATCCTCGGCGAGGCCACCCTCGACTCGATCCTCACGCCCTGCCCACGTGTCCCCGGCCTGATGGTGGCTCCGGCAGCAGTGGATCTGGCCGGCGCCGAGGTCGAACTGGTGAATGAGGAGGGCCGCGAGTTCCGCCTCCGCCAGGCGCTCGCGGCCAGCGAGCGGGAGTTCGACTACATCCTCATCGACTGCCCGCCTGCGTTGGGGCTGCTCACCATCAACGGCCTGACGGCAGCCCGGGAGGTCATGATCCCGATTCAATGCGAGTACTACGCGCTGGAAGGGCTCGGTCAGCTGCTGACAAATGTCGAGCTCGTCGCCGAGCACCTCAACCCAGGGCTACGGGTGGGCTCGATCGTCCTCACGATGTATGACAGCCGTCTCCGGCTGGCCGATCAGGTCGTGGAGGACGTCAGGGCGCACTTCAAGGACGCGGTGCTCCCCACCCCGATCCCCCGCAGCGTGCGGGTGGCCGAGGCGCCGAGCTACGGGACCACCGTCGTCACCTATGACCCGGTGTCGCGCGGGGCGCAGGCCTATCTCGCCGCCGCGCGCGAGCTCGGAGCCCAGTCGGTGGTCGTCGACCTCACCGATCCGCCGGCTGATGAACCCACCGATCCACCTGTTGGGCCGCCCGTTGACGTAGCAGCCGCCGAGATCGGCGAAACCGTAGGAGGACTGGCATGACGACGCGTACCCGCGGTCTGGGAAGGGGATTGGGTGCGCTGATCGCGCCGACGACCACCCGCCCGGCGCCCGATCCGGCCGCCATTACTTTGCCGGCCCCGGCGGCAGGCTCGCCCGCGGCGCCCGCCGTCATCGATCTGGACAATCCAGAGGCCGCCGAGACCACCGAAGGCACCGTGGTGGGCCAGCTGCGCATGATCGCTGTGACTCGGATCGCGCCCAACGGTCGGCAGCCGCGGCAGGACTTCGACGAGGAGGCCCTGGAGCAGCTCGCAGCGAGCATCCGCGAAGTCGGACTGCTCCAGCCCATCGTCGTGCGCTCCGTCGGGGGCGGTGACTATGAGCTCATCATGGGCGAGCGCCGCTGGCGCGCAGCTCAGGTGGCGGAGCTGGCCGAGATCCCGGCGATCGTCCGGGAGACCGCTGACGACGCCATGCTGCGCGATGCGCTGCTGGAGAACCTGCACCGCGAGCAGTTGCACGCGCTGGAAGAGGCGGCGGCCTACACCCAGCTGCTGAACGACTTCGGCTGCACCCACGACGAGCTCGCCGCGCGGGTCGGCCGCTCCCGCTCGCACATCACCAACACCATCCGGCTCCTCGGGCTGCCTCCGACCGTGCAGCGCCGGGTCGCGGCCGGGGTGCTGACCGCGGGCCACGCCCGGGCGCTCCTCGGGTTCCCGACCGCGTCGCAGCAGGAGCAGGTGGCCACGCGGATCGTCGCTGAGGGCCTGTCCGTCCGTGCCGTCGAAGAGTTGGCGGCTCTCGCCGAGCCGGAGAAGCCCACCAGGCGCCGCCCGTCCCGGACCGCTCCTCCCGGACTCGAGGATGTCGCGAGCCGGCTCTCCGAGCGGTTCGAGACTCGCGTCAAGGTCGAGATGGGCCGTAGCAAAGGCCGCATAACGGTGGAATTCGCCTCATTCGACGATCTGGAGCGGATCGTGACGGCGATGGCTCCGGCTCCGCCCAGCTGGGCCTGAGTCCGAGCTGGACCTGGGACTCAGGCGCCGGGGTGTGGCGGCCGGGCCATCGCGGCCTGCAGCAGATCGCGGCAGATCACGCCGAGGTCCATGCCCGCTGCGTGCACGGCCAAGGGGACCAGGCTGGTCTCGGTCATACCGGGTGAGACGTTGACCTCGAGGAAGTGCACGCCACCGTCGGGGTCGACGATGCAGTCGGTCCGGCTGAGGTCGGCCAGCCCGAGCACCTGGTGGGCGACCACCGCGAGCCGGGCTGCCTCTTGCGCGGCCTCCTCGCTGACCCGGGCCGGTACATAGAACTCCGTCGATCCAGCTGTGTAGCGCGCCGCATAGTCGTACGGCCCGCCCAGGGCATCGATCTCCACCGCGGGCAGTGCCTGCGGGCCGTCGCCGGTGTCGATGACGGCGACGGTGAGCTCGGTGCCGACGACGAAGCGCTCGATCAGTGCGGTGTCGGAGTAGCCGAAGCTGGCGACGAGCGCTCCGGGCAGCTCGCCCGGCTCCCGCACGATCGTCGCGCCCAGCGCCGACCCTCCTGCCGCGGGCTTGACCATGAGCGGCAGCCCGAGCCGGTCGACGAGCTGGGCGATGACGGTCGAGGCGCCCAACTCCCGGAAGGTGGCGTGGGGCAGCGCCAGCCAGGGCGGCGTGGTCATACCGGCACCGGCGATCAGCGACTTCGCCGTGGGCTTGTCGAACGCGAGCCGGCAGGCGTGGGCCGACGAACCCGCATAGGCGACGCCCATGAGGTCGAGGACGCCGCGAAGGGCGCCGTCCTCGCCCGGACCGCCGTGCAGCGCGATGAACACCGCATCTGGCGTCTCGGAGATCAACCGAGGCAGCAGCTGCGCATCGGCGTCGAGCAGAACGGCCTCGATGCCGACCCCGCGCAGCGCATCAGCCACCCGGCGGCCACTGCGCAGGGAGACGTCGCGCTCCACCGACAGGCCGCCGGCCAGCACGAACGCGCGCTCCAGCTCGGTCATGCGAGCTCCGGCGTCGGCCCGTCGGAGGGACCTGCCACTCCGCGGGGCTGGACCGGACCGAAGGTCTCCAGCAGCTCGAGCTCCTCGGCCAGCACGGCGGCGAGCCGGCGCACGCCCTCGCGGATGCGCTCGGGCGGCGGGAAGCAGTAGGAGAGGCGAAGGTTGCGCCGGCCGTTGCCGTCGGCGTAGAAGGCGATCCCCGGTACGTACGCCACCCGCGCGGCGACGGCGCGGGCCTGCAT
Source organism: uncultured Actinomycetota bacterium (assembly GCA_963731205.1). Lineage (GTDB taxonomy): Bacteria > Actinomycetota > Actinomycetes > Frankiales > Frankiaceae > DATAZK01. Next base: position 954,765 of record CAVSUJ010000002.1, read on the forward strand.
CGCTTTGGCGTCGAGGCCCTCGGGCAGGGTGAGCCAGACGTAGAAGCCACCGCTCGGAATCGTCCAGCTGCAGCTCGAGGGCAGCGCCGTGGTGAGCGCATCCAGCAGCGCATCGCGCCGCTCGCGGTAGATCTCGCGGAACGTCTTGACCTGCTCGAGCCAGGGCTGGGTCTGCAGGTAGCGGGAGATGGCCAGCTGATTGAAGGTAGGCGGGCAAAGGATCTGCGCCTCGCTCGCGAGGACGAGCTTCTCGCGTACGCCGTGGGGCGCGAGAACCCAGCCGATGCGCAGCCCCGGTGCGATCGTCTTGCTGAAGGTGCCCAGGTAGAGCACCCGATCAGCACCATCGGCACGGATCGCCCGGAAGGGCTCGCTGTCGAAGCCGAGCAGCCCGTACGGATCGTCCTCGACGATCAGCAGGTCGGCCTCTTCGGCGATGGCGAGGATCTCCTGACGCCGCTCCAGGCTCAGCGAGACACCCGCCGGGTTCTGGTAGTTCGGGATGACGTAGAGGAACTTGACCTTCTTGCCCGCTTTTGTGCAGTATGCGATGGTCTCGCGGAGTGCGGAGGGGATCATCCCGTCCTCGTCCATGGCGACGTGCAGCACCTCAGCCTGCGCAGAGGCGAACGTGCCGAGCGCCCCGACGTAGCTCGGCGCCTCGGCGATCACGACGTCACCGGGATCGAGGAAGGTCCGGGAGATCAGGTCGAGGGCCTGCTGGCTGCCGACGGTCACCACCACGTCGTCCGGCGAGCCCGTGATGCCGACCAGCGACATCACGTCACAGATCTGTTCGCGCAGCCGCGGATCACCTTGGCCGGTGCTGTAGTTCAGAGCGACGGCACCCTGGTCGGCGACGAGCTGGTCGAGCAGCGCGCCGACGGCGTCGAGCGGCAGGGCAGCGGTGTACGGCGAGCCGCCGGCGAGGCTCACGACTTCTGGGCGGCTCGCGACGGCGAAGAGAGCTCGGATCTCCGACGCGGTCATGCCTCTGGTACGGAGCGCGTAACGACCGATGTACGGGTCGAGCGAGGTCGCCGACATGATTCCAAGGTAACCGAGCGACTGCTCTATCCTGAGCTTTCGTGGGCGCACGCAGCGGGGTCGGCCGGTCGGCGCAAGCGCGTTCGGTCGTCCTGTTCGGCGCCGGATTCATGATCGGCATGGCCGCGGCACTGCTTTCGCCGGTGCGCGAGGGGCGGGCCGCCCGATGAGCCGCCGGGTCGCCAACGTCACCCTCGACAACCTCGATGACCTGCCGGTCCGTTGCCGCAAGTGTGTGTTCTGGGAGCTCGATCCGGTCGCCCGATCGCGCGCCGAGGAGTCCGGTGATTCGGCGTTCGAGAAGGAGGCCTGGGTCTCCGCGACGCTTCTGGACTGGGGGTCGTGCGGCAAGGTCGTGTACGTCGACAGCGCTCCTGCCGGCTTCGCGCTCTTCGCCCCGCCGGCCTATATCCCGCGCGCGGTCGCGTTTCCGACCAGCCCGGTCAGCGCTGACGCGGTTCTACTGATGACGGGCCAGATCGTCGAGGAGTTCACCGGTCAGGGACTCGGACGCGTGCTGATCCAGAGCGTCGCCAAGGATCTGCTGCGCCGCGGTGTCCGGGCGATCGAGGCGTTCGGTGACGCGCAGGGCAAGCCCGGCCATTGCCTGCTACCCGCTGACTACCTGCTGGCCGTCGGGTTCAAGACGGTGCGGGCCCATCACCGGTGGCCCCGGCTGCGGCTGGAGCTGAAGAGCGTCGTCACGTGGCGTGAAGACGTCGAGGTGGCGCTGGAGCGGCTGCTCGGCTCGATGACGCCGGAGATCCTGCGTCCGGCGGGTCAGCGCGCGTAACCGAGCGGGGCTTCGCGGGGCTGCAGGAGCGCGTCAGGAAGGCGGAACGTGCCCGTCGGCGGGTCGAGCTCGGCGGGCAGGAAAATGCGCTGCACGGCGGCGAGCACCGCTTCGGCGACGACGGCGCGGAATTCGCGGGAGGCCAGCGCCGAAGCGTCGTGCGGGTTACTGAGGTAGCCCAGCTCGAGGCGCACAGCCGGCATGCGGGTCGCGCGAAGCAGGGGCCAGATCTTCGGGTGGCTGCGGCAATCCAGCAGGTCGGTACGCGCCACGACCTCGCGCTGGATGAGGTCTGCAAATCGCTCGCCGACCACGGAAGAGGTGTCCGGGGTGCCGAAGTAGTAGCTCGCGACCCCGTGCGGCACGGCCGACTGGTGGCCGTCGCAATGCAGGCTGACCAGCAGATCGGCGTTAGTGGCGTTGGCGAACTTGGCGCGCTGGATCTCGTCGGGATTCTCGTCGTGGCGGTGCGTCAGCCAGGCGTTGACGCCGACCGCGCCGAGACGGCCCTCGAGCTGCGCCGCGAGGTCGGCCACGATGTCGCGCTCGTTCAGCCCACCGATGGTCCAGCCGAGATCGCTGCCGCCGTGACCTGGATCCAGCACGACGGTCTTGCCGGCGAGCGAGGGACCGGCGCCGCGCAGCTTTTCGGACTCGCGCAGCTCGTAGGGCCGGCCGCCGACCACGGTGCGCTGCAGCCGCTCGAGCTCACGCAGGGTCATCGGGCCGCAGCAGCCGTCGTTGACCAATCCGCGGTTGTGCTGGAACTCGCGGAGGGCGTCCTCGGTGCGCTTGGCGAAGATTCCGTCGCAGCGACCCACGTCGAAGCCCATGTTGGCGAGCCGTTTCTGCAGCTCGAGGACGTCATCGCCGGTGAACGGGTGGCTGACGCTGCGATACAGCAGCCGGCCGCCGAGCTGCTGACGCGCCTCCTGCAGGGCGCCGAGCGTGTCAGGACCGACGATGCCATCGACGAGCAGCCCGCGGGACTGCTGCAAACGGCGCACGGCCTGATCGACGTCGTCGTCGAAGACGTCGGGAGCACCCGCGGCGACCGAATCGAGCAGGCCGAGGTCGGTCAGCTGCAGGCGCAGGTGCTGGACGGCAGGCCCGGTGGAGCCGCGGCGAAAGAGTGGCACGATGATCGGCGAAATCCCGCCCATGTCAGGGCCAGTGAGGCGAACGGTCGGCGAACGGTGGCAACGAGCTTCACTGAACGGTGTCAGCTTAGCGACCGATACCCGCCGGAGCGGGGCCGATACGCGCAAACCGCCGCCCCGCGGGGCGGCGGCTCTGCGCGCGGTCAGGACACGTGACGCAAGCGGGTTTAGACGAAGCCCTCGAGGTCGCGCAGCAGCGCGGCCTTCGGCTTGGCGCCGACGATGCTCTTGGCGACCTCGCCGTCGACGAAGACCGACATGGTCGGGATCGACATGATGCCGTACTTGCGTGCGACCTCGGGGTTCTCGTCGATGTTGAGCTTGACGATGCGCAGCTTGTCCGAGTGCTCGGCGGCGATCTCCTCGAGCACGGGGCCGACCATCTTGCACGGCCCGCACCACTCGGCCCAGAAGTCGACCAGCACAGGCAGGTCGCTCTTCAGTACCTCGGTGTTGAACGTGTCATCCGTCACGGGCTGGGTGCTCCCCATGGGGGGTCCTCCTGGTTGTTGGGTAGGCGAGAGAAAGCGAACGACTAGCGGTTAACGAGCTGACGCAAGGGTGTCGACGGTCTCGCTGACCGGCGGGGGCGGCGCTGCGGGACCCTCGGGGGCCTCGTCGTGGCGGTCCTCCTGGTCGGCGATGTGACGCTCGGCATCGAGCGCCGCCGCACAGCCGGTGCCGGCGGCGGTGATCGCCTGGCGATAGGTGTGGTCGACAACGTCGCCGGCCGCGAAAACACCGGGAATGTTGGTCAGCGTGGTGGGCGAGGCGACCTTGATGTAGCCCTCGTCGTCCATGTCGATCTGCCCGTTGAACAGCTCGGAGCGCGGGTCATGGCCGATGGCGACGAAAAGGCCCGTCACGTCGAGGGTGGTGAGCTCGCCGGACTTGACGTCGCGCACGCGCAGCCCGGTCATCGACGTCTCGCCGAGGACCTCCTCGATCTTCGCATTCCAGAGGAACTTGATCTTGGGGTTGGAGAACGCGCGCTCCTGCATGATCGCGCTGGCGCGCAAGGCGTCACGGCGGTGGATGATCGTGACGCTGCGGGCGAAGCGCGTGAGGAACGTGGCCTCTTCCATCGCGGAATCACCACCCCCGGCGACGGCGATGTCCTGGTCACGGAAGAAGAAGCCGTCACAGGTGGCGCAGGCGGAAACGCCGTGGGCAAGCAGCCGCTCCTCGCCGGTGACGCCCAGCCGGCGCCACTGCGAACCGGTCGAGACGATCACGGTGCGGGCGAGCACCGTGCGCTCGTGGGTGCGGATGACCTTGGGCTCGGCCTTGAGGTCGACCTCGATCACGTCGTCGGCGACCAGCTGGGCGCCGAAGCGCTCGGCCTGCTGGCGCATGGCCTCCATCAGCTCCGGGCCCTGGACGCCCTCGGCGAACCCGGGGAAGTTCTCCACCTCGGTCGTCTGCATCAAGGCACCGCCGGCGGTGACCGCTCCCTCGAACACGAGGGGACGCAGGTTGGCCCGGGCGGTGTAGACGGCGGCGGTATATCCGGCCGGGCCCGAGCCGATGATCACGACGTCGTGGACCTCGTGCTCCTGGCTGCTCGTGGTGGCATCCGGCTTCATGACGCTCTCGCTCACATCGTCTCCGAATTCTCGGCGTTTCGGCATCAGGTTGATCCCGGTCAGCCGGTGTGTAGAACGGATCGTAGGAGGCCGACATTCCCTCGCCCGCGTCCGGCGCGGGATCGGGAACCTCAGCCGTAGAACTTCATCTCTGCCAACCCTGCCGAGTAGGTGGGCCCCGATGCGGTCTCCTGGCGGGGGAGTTCGGTGAGCCAGACCATCCAATAGCGGTACGCGCCGGCCCGCGGGCTGAGCACCTGGACGATTTTGGGCGAGGGCCCCGAGGTCGCGGCAACTGTGTACGCGTCGAGGGAGGCGGCGTCGTTCTTCGAATACCGGAGTTCCACGTGCACCCCGGGCTGGTTGAAGACCAGGCTGACCTGGGAGACCGCCACTGGCTTGCCGAGGTCGACCTTGAGCCCGACCCCGGACTTGCCGGTACCGCCCCACTGGCTGCCGATGTAGACCTCGGTGGACCAGGCGGTCCCGAGATTGTTGTCGTAGGCGAAGGGGACTCCGCTGGGGTCTTCGGCGCCGTCTCCGGGCGAGGGGTCGAAGTCGACCACGGATGCCAGCTTGAGCGCCGTTCCCTTTGGCGTCGCCGAGGCGCTGGCTCCGACCGGAGGGGCGCCGTTGGAGTGACCCGGAAGCTTGCCGACGGCAACCCCGATGAGCCAGGCGGCGAGCGCCAGGACCACGAGCAGGGTCACCGGCAGCACGCGGCGCCGGATCGTGCGGCGGCGCACCTCGCTCTCCCGGGCCACCCGTTCCGCTTGCGCCGCCTTGGCGGTCTGACCTGCGGTTGTGTACGCCTCGGGATCGTCGTCGAGCACCGGATGGGATCCGGTCGGCAGCATCGCCACGATCATCTGCAGCGCGTCGACCATCTCGGGCGCGCTGGGGCGGGGCTGCGGACTGCTCTGCGGGCCGGCGGCGCTTCCCAGCGCGGTCATCGCCAGCGTGTCGAGCTCGCGCGGGACGCCGGCGCGCAGCTGGCGCGGCGATCGGCAGGTCCCGTTGTGGTCGAGCTCGGCGGCCGGCAGCCCGCGGCCGGCCCCCAGCGGCCACCGGCCGGTGAGGCTCGCGTAAAGCAGCGCGCCCAGGCCGATGACGTCGCGGGTCTGACGTTCGGCCGCCGACTGCTCACCGAGCGCGGCGCGCATCTCCAGGTCGAGCACCTTGATCAGGCCGTGCGAGGTGATGACCACGTCGCCCGGATGCAGATCACCGTGGGTGACGCCGACGGCGTGGGCGGCCGCGACGACCTTGGCCACAGACAGCAGCACCGAGGCCGCGCGCTCCGGCAGCAACGGGCCGTCGCGCAGCAGGTCGAGCAGCGAGATGCCGAGCACCCATTCGCTCACCACGTACGCCAGCGCCATGCCATCGGCATTGGTCGTCGTCGCGTCGTAGGTGGAGGCGGCGCTGTTGTGGATCAGCTGGCCGGAACGCCGAGCGGCGCCGAGGAGCTGGTCGATGCTTTCGAGCGCGGTGGGAAGGCCGGTGTTGATGATCAGCCGGATCGCCACAGGCCGCGCCAGCACCTGATCCTCGCCCTGCCATAGCTGGACGTCACCGCGGTCGCTGATGTGGCGCTGGAGCTGGTAGCGACCGTCGAGCAGGACTCCGGGATGAAGCGTGGTGCGAACCGGGGGGGCCTGCGGCGCCCGGGCCGCCTTCAGCTCCTCGGTGGGCGGGACCGCTGCCATGTTGGGATCGGTAGGCGCCGGCTCACGGGCGGCTTCGGTACGCACAGCGGGCGGTGTGGTGTCCGGCACCGTCCCTCCGCCCTGCCTGCTCAGCGGCCGCTTCGGTCTGCTGCTTCCTCACGCGCCCACAGCGCCTGGACCCTTTCAGTGCGCACGAAAGCGCCTCACCGTTCGAAGGCGAGTGTACGGAGGGTCGTCGGCTCTCGCCGGTAGCGCGCCGCATGACCGGGCCACAAACCAGTTGGGCCGGCGGCTCAGGACGGCGGGTTGGCCGACCCGGCTTCGGTGACGACGGCCCACTTCTTGGTTTCCGAAGTCATGTGCAGCAGCAGTGAGCGTGCGGTGCGGCGCACCTCCAGGCTGACCGTGCCGGTGTTGGTCACCTGCACCGACCCAGGGACGAGCTTCTCGCCCTTGGGGAGCGTTTGCTCGGCCGCTACGACCGCCGGGCCCAGCAGGCCGTTGTGCTGGTAGGCCGCGGCCGCTGCCTGGGCTGCGGTTTCGGCGTCGTCACTGGCTGAGAAGTGGGCCGCGACGACGGAGATTCCGTCGAAGGCAAAGACCCCGAGGATCGCCAAAACCACGGTCAAACGAGCGAACCAGCTCGTGACCATTGCGCCCACCTGCCGTTTTCGGGGTCGGTCCGTTGCCGACTGTGGTGAACTTCATCGGCAGCAATCGCGCCGGGGTTGAGATCTGTGATCCAGGTTCGGAGCCGGGCCGCCTCGCGCCAGGGCAGGTCAGCCGCGCCCGAAGCGGCCGCCGACGAGCGAGGCCACCCCGCGCAACTCATCAGTCATCCGCCAGGCGGCGGCCAGGTAGAACGCGCCGCCGACCACCGCTCCCACGACGACGCCGAGCAGGCTCCCCGCCACCCCGTGACCGACCGCCGAGCGCAGCACGGTCGACAGGGCGTACGCGATGGCGGCGGCGATCACGCCGGCGACCGCTGCACGCGCGAGCGTCCGCATGATGCGCGGACCCTCCACCCCCCGCAGTCGCCGGTGAAGCAATCGGAAACAGATGGCCGCCCCCACCGCATACGCGAGTGCGAAGGACAGCGCGAGCGCGACCGCGCGTTCCCGGCTGGGTAGCACGTAGGCGAGCAGCAGGCCGCTGGCGATGTTGACGCCCGCCACTGCGCACATGACGAAGGCGGGCGTGCGACTGTCGGCCATCGCGTAAAAAGCCCGCAGTTGCAGCTGAAATGCGCTGAAGGGAAGCACTGCGGCGGCGAACGCGGCGAGGGCCGCACCGATGCGGGTGGCGTCGGCGATGCTCGTCGAGTGATGAGCGAAAAGCGTGATGGCCAACGGACGGGAGAGGGCGAAAAGTCCCAGCGCGGCCGGCACCAGGACGACCGCGGACATGCGTAGCCCGAGCGAGAGGTCGCTGCGCACCAGATCGAGCCGGTCGTCCGCGGCGTGAGAGCTCATGCGCGGCAGCAAAGCAGTGATCAGCGAGACGGCCACGATCGCGTGGGGGAGCTGAAAAAGCTGGTAGGCGTTGGAATACACGGTGAAGGCGACTGGCCCGGTGGCCAGCCGGGTCACCACGAAGTAGCTCAGCTGGCTGGCAGCGACATAGACCAGCACCCAGCCGCCGAGACGGATCGCCTGCCGCAGCCCGGGGTGGCGAAGGTCCAGGCGCGGCCGGTACCGGAAGCCGCTCGCGCGCAATGAAGGAAGCAAGGCCAGCGTCATCGCGACCACGCCCAGCGTGGTGCCCGCGCCGAGCACCCAGATCTGGGTGGTGGTCAACCCGCCGATCGTCGGCGGACGGGGCCCGGGCAGGAAGATGAAGATGATCGCCACCGCGATCACCACGAGGTTGTTCAGGACAGGGGTCACCATCGGAGCCCCGAAACGCCCGCGGATATTGAGGATTGCGCCGATGGTCGCGCCGATCCCGTAGAAGACGATCTGGGGCAGGAACCACCGCATGAAGGTGGTGGCGAGCGAGACCTCGGCGGAATTGGCGAGGTAGATCCGCGCGATGAGCGGTGCGATCAGGATGCCGATGACGGTGAAGATCGCGAGGCCCAGACCGACGACCGTCAGCAGCGAGCTGGCGAACCGTTCACCGCCGTCCTCGTCCTCCTTGCTCGCGCGGACGAGCACCGGCACGACGACGCTGGTGAGCACCCCGCCGAGGAGCAGGTCGTAGATGATGTTGGGCGTGGTGTTGGCGACGTTGTAGGCGTCGCCGACGGAGTGGACGCCGATGGCGGCGGTGATCGCCACCGTGCGCAGGAAGCCGGTGCCGCGAGAGGCGACGGTTCCGAGCGCCATCACCCCCGTCGCCCGGCCGAGGCGGGCGGTGCTGACGGCTGGGTTGCTCATGGGTTGCTCGCCGGACTGCCGGCCGGAAGCTTCGGGGCCTGACGGGGCCCGCGGGAGCGCCTGATGAGGCCGCGTACCGCGCGGAAGAGCACCGCGAGGCCGAGCACCGAAAGCGCGACGATGGTGAAGATCGTGGCGACCACGCCGTATCTCGTCGAGCGCACCAGGACCTGCACCGGCGTGCCTAATTGCCTGCCGTCAGCGGTGTAAAGGGTCAGCCGGACCGGGAAGGTTCCGGCGCTGGCCGCCTTCACCTCCACCTCCACCTGGACTTTCTGCCCGGCGCGCACGTTGCGCGTGACGACGGTGTCGGAGCTGACGCGCGAGCGGTCGAGCGAACTCAACACCAGTGAGACGTCGACGGCCGCGCCGAGGTCGTTCTCGAGCGTCACCGGGACTTTTCCCGACCGGCTGGTGAGAGTGACCTGCGGGCTGGCGACCACTTTGACCTGCTGGGCGATGCTCGTGAGGGCGATCTCGGCGCTGTTGCGGAACGGGAAGGCCTGCGTGGGATCGTCACGCCAGCGGCTGGACACGGAGGCAAGCGCCGCATCCCGGATGGGCTGCAGGATGCTGTCCGGAGTCTGTGGCTGCGCGGCGCCTGCCGGCTGCGGGCTGCTGAAAAGTCCTTGGGTGCTCGTGGTGACGCCGAGCGCTGACTGCACGAGGTAGGAGGGGATCTCGGCAGCGCGGGTGGCCGCCGGGTACTGCAGCGCCGCTCGTGGCTCGGTCGGTGCGTCGAGCAGCGAGCTGACCGAGGTCTGCTTGATCCACGGCAGATGGGTGGTGTCGACGAGCAGGCGGCTGAGCCAGGCGCTGGTCGGGTTCCAGCCGTCCGGCGGGGCGATCAGCAGCGGCCGGGTGCCCGCGGCGTTGCTTGTTGCCGTGGTGGTGAACCCGTCTTCGATGTGGGCCTCGGCAAGTTCGGCGATGACTTCCTGCTCCGCCAGGCGGGGAGTCGTCGTGGCCGGGACGCCGGCCGTCACGAGGCGGTTCAGGACGCTGTCGGACAGCAGCAGTTGGGTCGATGAACTCGACGATTGTGCCGACGCGCTGGGATTGTCGCCGGTGGACGGGACCGCGTCCGGCGAGAGTACGAGTGCGGCGTCGTTCGCGGCACTGCTGTAGTACTTCGCCCCGGTCGCGTCGACCAGACCTCCCGGCGGGACGGCGATGTTGGACGTCACGCCGGTCGTCGTGTGCAGCAGTCCCAGCTTCAGCACATCGGCGCCGCGGCTACGGGCGGCGTCGGCCAGGCTGCCGCCGCTGTTGTGCAGCAGCGCCTCGACGTCCACGTCGTCATAGGGCAACGGGATCACGCTGAGGTTGGAACTGGCCTTCAGCTCGTTCAGCCAGTCCTTCGCCGTCGTGCTGGCCGGCTCGAGCTTGCCGGTGGTCTTGCCGGGCACCGCGACCACGTAGTGGCCGTTGGCGGCCAGGCTGAGGGTGCGGATCAGCGCCGGGTCCAGGGTGACCGATGCGACCGACGCCGAATGGAGGGCGTCGAGCAGCCGCTTCAGGCGCCCGCCGGTCGATACGTCGGCGGTCAGCGCATCACTCGTGAAGTCGCCGTCGGCGAGCAGCGACGGATCGGCGGTCAGCGGGATCAGCCAGGCCAGCGGGGTGACGGAGGCGGCGGTCGTCTTCGGGATGTAAGGCAGAAACGTGCTGGCCGTCGCCAAGTCGCTGGGACGGGCATCGCCCTGCTTGACCCCCGTAGCCGTGACCTGCATCGGATACACGCCGGCCGAGGGCATCGGCAGCTCGCTGATCTTGCGGGCGATAGAGAAGGTGAGGGTGTGGCCGGCGCTGAGCTTGCCGTCCCTGAGGGTGGGCCCGAAGTAGGCGAGGTCTTGCGGGACGGGGGCGCTACGCAGGTCGTGGAGTTCGGTGCGGCTCGAGACCGGCTGGCCCATGTGCAACGAGACCTGGACTGCGGTGAGCCCCGGGGCGCTGCGATCGACCACGCGACCGGTGATGCGCAGCGTGTCCTTCGGCCCCGGCGCGAGCGGGGTGATGGTGTCGATCAGCACGGTCACGTCAGGGGTCTGGGCGGCGAGCAGGCTCGCTGCGGGCGGCGCAGCGGCGAGTGCGGGCGGCGCGACCACGAGCACGAGCAACCCCACGAGAAGAAGGACCGTCAGCCGTACGACCCGCAGCGCAATCGGCCGCCCGTTACGCAATGTCTGCCAGGAGCGCGGGCACATCCTCGATCAGCCGTCGCTCGTCCTCGTACGCGAGCCGGCTCTCGAGCTCGGCGAGCGGTACCCAGGCCACTTCGGTGACCTCGACGTCGGCGTCCGACAGCTCGCCGCTTTCGGCGAGCAGGAGGTAGTGGTGCACCGTCTTGTGGACGCGCTTCCCGCCGGCCACGAACCAGAAGTCGATCACTCCCAGCGGAGCGATCACCCGGCCGAAGATGCCGGTCTCCTCGGACACCTCGCGTACTGCCGTGTCGGCCGGGGTCTCGCCCTCCTCGACATGACCCTTCGGCAGCGACCAGAGCAGCCGCCCGCGCCGGTCGAGCCGCCCGATGAGGGCAGCCTGCGCACCGGGGGCGCGCCGGTCGACGATGAGACCGCCAGCCGAGGTCTCCTCGACGCGATTCAACCGGCGCCGCCCTGGCTTGGGCGACGGACGTGGCATGAGCGGATCGTACGAGTCCAACGTCACAGCATGGTGACGGCTCACCGCGACCAGCCTGCGCAGGCTAGGCTCGTGAACTCGTGCCCCGCATTGCGCTCGATGACCCCAGCGATCCCGCTGCGCGTGCCATCAGCAGCCTGCTGACCGTCCCCAAGGCGGCCGATGAGCTGGGCGCGCTCTTCGCCGCCGCCGGTCACGAGCTCTACCTCGTCGGCGGGTCGGTACGTGACGCGCTGCTGGATATCTCACATGCCGATGCCGACCTCGATTTCGCCACCGACGCGCGTCCCGAGCAGGTGCAGGAGATCGCCCGCGGCTGGGCCGATTCGACCTGGGACGTGGGGATCGCGTTCGGCACCGTCGGGCTGGCGCGCCGCGGTGTGCGCTTCGAGATCACGACCTACCGCAGTGAGGCGTATGACCGCAGGAGCCGCAAGCCCGAGGTGTCCTACGGGGAATCGCTCGACGACGACCTCTCGCGGCGGGACTTCACGATCAACGCGATGGCTGTCTCGGTGCCGCAGCACGTGTTCGTCGACAACTTCGGTGGCGTCGCCGATCTAGGGGCGAAGGTGCTGCGAACCCCGGCGTCGCCGGAGGCATCCTTCGACGACGATCCGTTGCGGATCCTGCGCGCGGCGCGCTTCGTCGCCGCTCTCGGGGTACGTCCGGATCCGGCGCTGGTCGAGGCGATGCGCAGCCGCGCCGACCGCCTGTCGATCGTGGCGGTCGAGCGCATCCGCGACGAGTTCACCAAGCTCCTGCTGACGGACGATCCCGGGACCGGCCTGTCGTTGATGGTCGACACCGGTATCGCCGACGTCGTCATCCCGGAACTGCCGGCGCTGCGCATGGAGATCGACGAACACCATCAGCACAAGGACGTCTACATCCACACCCTCACCGTGCTGGACAACGTCCGCGCGCTGGAGGGCCGGCTGGGTGGGCCGGATCTGGAGACGCGGATGGCCGCGTTGCTGCACGACATCGGCAAGCCGCTCACCCGAAAGACCCCGCGGCCCGGTGCGGTGACCTTCCACCACCACGAGGTCGTCGGGGCGTCGATGACGCGCCGCCGGTTGACGGCATTGCGTTATCCGAAGGCCTTTGTGGACGACGTCTCCAAGCTCGTCGAGCTGCACCTGCGCTTTCACGGTTTCGGCCGCGGGGAGTGGAGTGATGCGGCAGTGCGGCGCTACGCGACGGACGCGGGGCCGCTGCTGGAGCGGCTCCACGTGCTGGTGCGTTCGGACTGCACCACGCGCAACAAGCGCAAAGCGGCGTCGCTCTCGCACTCCTACGACGTGCTCGAGCAGCGCATCGCCGTGCTCCGCGAGCAGGAGGAGCTCGATCGCATCCGCCCCGATCTCGACGGCAACGAGATCATGCGCCTGCTGGACATCCCCGCCGGGCCCGTCGTCGGCCGGGCCAGGAACTACCTGCTGGAGCTACGGATGAGCGAAGGTCCGCTGGATCCGGAGGACGCGCGTAAGCGGTTACTGGAGTGGGCGCGCGAGCAGGGAATCACGGGCAGCTGATCGGCGGCTGTTTCCGGCTCCGGCTCCCCGTCGAACCATCCCAGAGCGGCGTCTTGGGTGCGCAGTGCCGCGGTTACTTCGCTTCTCGGAAGTGAATTACCCCACTCGCTTTATAGTTGTAGGCAGCAAGCAACTGAACGATACTGGCGGCGTGGATGAAGAACTGCGCCTTGAAGTCGCGCTGTTCGCCGCGTTGCGCCGGCTCGCCAAGGCCAGCGGCGAAGCTCCGAAGGGCTTGGACCGCGGCGGTTACTGGGTGCTGGCCAAGCTGGCCAGCCTTGCGCCGATCCGGCTGTCGGACCTGTCGGTCGCTCTCGAGCTGGATCCGTCGACCGTCAGCCGCCACATCAAGACGCTCTGGAATGCAGGTCTCGTCGGCCGCGAGAGCGACCCCGGAGACCGGCGCGCCGCGCTCCTCACGCCGACCGAGGCGGGGCACCAGGCGCTCGAGGCCTCCCGTTCGCTGCGGCTGCAGGCCCTCGCGGATTCGATGGCCGGCTGGCCCGAGTCCGACCGTTCCCTGCTGGTGGAGCTGCTCGAGCGGCTCGTTGCCGAGGGCGAGCGCATTGATGCGGGCGCCCGGCGGAGCCTGGTGGCTTCATGACGACGCTCGGCCACCGCCCGCCGCGTCCTGACGCGATCGAGCCACCCTCGGCGCCGGAGCCTGCGGTCGCCGTGGACGACGTCATCCCCAACGCGTACTCCCACCGCCAGATCCTGATCATCATGTCGGGGCTGATGCTCGGCATGTTCCTGGCGACGCTCGACCAGACGATCGTCAGCACGGCCCTGCCGACCATCGTCGGCGAGTTCCATCGCCAGGATCTGCTGTCCTGGGTGGTGACGGTCTACCTGCTGACCTCGACTGTCAGCACCCCGCTCTACGGCAAGGCCAGCGACCTTTACGGACGCAAGCGCGTCCTGCAGCTGTCGATCTGCATCTTCCTGGTCGGCAGCGCGCTGTGCGGGCTGGCCCAGAACATGACCGAGCTCATCGGCTTCCGGGCGCTGCAGGGCATCGGCGCCGGTGGGCTGATGTCGCTCGCCCTCGCCGTGATCGCCGACATCATCCCGCCCCGCGAGCGGGGCCGCTACCAGGGCTACTTCAGCGTCGTCTTCGTGTCCTCGAGCGTCATCGGACCGCTGCTGGGCGGCTTCCTGGTGGACAGCGCGTCCTGGCGCTGGGTGTTCTACGTGAACCTTCCGCTGGGTCTGGTCGCCCTCGTGGTGATCAACCGGGTGCTGCACCTGCCGTTCACCTCACGCCAGGTGAAGATCGATTGGGCCGGAGCGACCCTGCTGGTCGCCGGGGTCAGCGCGATCCTGATCGGCACCCAGACCGGCGGCCGTGATTTCGCCTGGACCTCGCCGACGCTGATCGGACTGTTCGTCGCCGGAGCAGCGCTCATCGTCGGCTTCGTCATGCGCGAGCGCGTGGCCGCCGAGCCGATCCTGCCGCTGCGCTTGCTGCGTAACGACACTTTCCGCAGCACCTCGCTGATCGGTTTCCTGACCGGCGGCGTGATGTTCGGCGTGATCATTTTCTTGCCGCAGTACCTGCAGGTCGTGCGTGGAACGTCCGCTACCGCGAGCGGGCTGATGATGCTGCCGGTGTTGCTCGGGGTGCTGCTCACCTCGATCGTCTCGGGCCGGCTCATCTCACGGTTCGGGCGTTACAAGGGCTTCGTCGTCTCCGGCACGATCATCGCGACGGCCGGGCTGCTGCTGCTGGCCCAGCTCGGTCCGCACACCTCGCTCGTCGTGCTCGGCAGCTGGATGTTCATCACCGGCGGCGGCATGGGCCTGCTCATGCAGACGCTGGTCATGGCGACGCAGAGCGCGGTGGAGACGCGCGATCTCGGGATCGCCACCTCGTCGGTCATGTTCTTTCGCACGATGGGCGGCGCGGTCTGCGCGTCAGCCTTCGGCGCCTTACTGACCAACCGGCTTTCGATCGGGCTGACCCATCACCTGCCGCCCGCGGTGGCGCGCGAGGTCGGCAAGTCCGCCGACAAGCTGGTCACCAGCCCCGAAGCGGTCAAGGCGCTGCCTTCGACCGTCCGTCACGCCATCGGCATCGCGTACTCCAGCGCGCTCGGGGATGTGTTCCTCACCGCCGTGCCGCTGACCGCGGTCTGCATCGGGCTCGCCATCGCGCTGCGCGAGGTCCAGCTGCGCAGTGTCAGCGGGCTGCAGCGCGCCGCCCAGGAGGCGGCCGAGCTGGAATTCGTCGAGCCCACCCTGCTCTAGACGCACGACTCTAGACACACAAGGAGATACGAAAACGGCCGCCGCCCCGAAGGGCAGCGGCCGTTTCCTTGGCCTGACTGGTTACGCGGGAACTCCTGAGGAGTCACCGTCGATGAAGGCCTCGACGAGCTTCTGGGCGATGTCGTCGCGGTACTGCACCGGGGGGCTCTTCATGAAGTACGAGCTCGGACCGAGGATCGGCCCGCCGATGCCGCGGTCCTTGGCGATCTTGGCGCAGCGAAGCGCGTCGATGATGACACCGGCCGAGTTGGGCGAGTCCCACACCTCGAGCTTGTACTCCAGGCTCAACGGCACATCGCCGAATGCCCGGCCCTCGAGCCGGACGTAAGCCCACTTGCGGTCATCGAGCCAGGCGACATAGTCCGAAGGCCCGATGTGGACGTTGCTCTTTCCCATGTCGTGGTCGAGGTTGCTGGTGACCGACTGGGTTTTGGAGATCTTCTTGGACTCCAGCCGCTCACGCTCGAGCATGTTCATGAAGTCCATGTTGCCGCCGACGTTCAGCTGCATCGTGCGGTCGAGGATGACGCCGCGGTCTTCGAACAGCCGTGCCAGCACCCGGTGGGTGATGGTGGCCCCGACCTGGCTCTTGATGTCGTCGCCGACGATCGGCACGCCGGCCGCACGGAACTTCTCCGCCCACTCCGGGGTGCCGGCGATGAACACGGGCAGCGCGTTGACGAACGCCACATTGGCGTCGATCGCGCACTGCGCGTAGAACTTCGCGGCCTGCTCGGAGCCGACCGGGAGATAGCAGATCAGGACGTCGACGCGAGCCTCACGAAGGGCGGCAACGATGTCGACCGGCTCCTCGGTGGATTCCTCGATGGTCTGGCGGTAGTACTTACCCAGGCCGTCGTAGGTGTGGCCGCGCTGCACGGTGACTCCCAAAGGAGGCACGTCGGCGATCTTGATCGTGTTGTTCTGGCTGGCGCCGATGGCTTCGGACAGGTCGGTGCCGACCTTCTTGCCATCTACGTCGAACGCGGCAACGAACTCGATGTCGCGGATGTGGTACTCGCCGAGCTGGACGTGCATGAGGCCGGGCACCCGCGACTCCGGGTCCGCGTCGCGGTAGTACTCGACTCCCTGGACCAGGGACGCGGCGCAGTTGCCCACGCCGACGATGGCGACGCGAACAGATCCCATGGGCGGTGCGCTCCTTGCCTTGCCGAACGCACGCGGCGTCCGGGTGGTGTCCCAGGCAGCGGTCTTGCTGCTGGGGGTCTGGCGGTGCGGTGGTGCTGGTAGGGCGGTGGTGCTGGTAGGGCGGTGGTGCTGGCGGTGCGGTACTGCTATGCGGTGGTGCTCTTGGGTTGGGGCTGCTCGGGTGTGACGTCTTCGGAAGGTGCCTCGGAATGGGGGGAGCGCGGCTCGGGGGTGCTCTGGGCGCTCTCGTTGCTGATCGTGCGCTCGGTCTCGATCAGCTCGGTGAGCCAGCGGACCTCGCGCTCGACGGACTCGAGACCGTGGCGGTGCATCTCGACCGTGTAGCGGTCTACCCGCTCCCGAGCGCGTCCCATCGTCCCGCGGAAACGTTCGCGCTTCTCCTCGAGCCGGATGCGCCGGCCCTCGAGGATGCGCATCCGCGCCTCGGGGGAGGTCTTGGAGAAGAACGCGAAATGCACGCCGAAGGCTTCGTCTTCCCAGGCGGAGGGCCCCGCTTCGCCCAGCAGCTCGGCGAACCGCTCCTTGCCGTCAGCCGTCAGCGAGTACACGACCTTGCTGCGCCCGCCGCGGCCGGCGGCATCGGCCGTCACCCAGCCTGCTGCCTGCATGCGGCGCAGAGTCGGATAGAGCGAGCCGTAGGAAAACGCGCGGAAGGTGCCGAGCAGGGCATTGAGGCGTTTGCGCAACTCGTAGCCGTGCAGGGGGGACTCGGCAAGCAGTCCCAGCACGGCGAACTCGAGCATCGTCATCCCCTCAGTGCTCGCAGGAAGTAACCGTCCGGATGCACAGTGTTTGTGTCCAGTACATCCGCGCTATGTATCGGCGCGATACATCGAACAAGGTACGTCGCGGCGAACGCAATGTGCAAATACCTCGACTGCGGGGTGTCGCGGGAGTGTCGCGAGGGTGTCAGGGACGCGTGGTGAGGCAGATGCCGGCAGACAGCTGTGGCATACAGCAACCGTGACTAGGCTCGCGCGCATGCCCCGTCAGCGGCAGGTCATCGACTACGCGCTTGCGCGTCGGGCGACCTTGGCTGATCTGGCACGCGGCAAGCTCAGTTCGGCTGACGTGTGCGATGCCCACCCGGATCTTCAGCGCGCGGCCCGCTATCACGGTGAAGCCACCGACGTCGGGTGTCCGGTCTGCCGCAAAGAACGGCTCACACGCGTTACCTATGCGTACGGAGACGAGTTACAGCACGCATCGGGCAGGGCGCGCTCGTCGCGCTCGCTGGATGCTTTGGCCGCGCGTTACGCGCAGCTGCGGATCTATGTGGTGGAGGTGTGTCGGTCCTGCGGATGGAACCACCTCTGCGTGTCCTTCATGATCGGCACCAACGTGGCCGCCGATTCGCCGAAGGCTGCCGCGGGCTCGCCGGCGCCCGAGACAAGTGGGTCGCCCGCGACCGTGCCAAGTGGGTCGCCCGCGACCGTGCCCGACGTGGTTCCGGTCACCCGACGCGAGGCTCAGCCCGGGCAGCGGCGTACGGCCCGCCGATAGCGGGCAGGGGGATCGCGCCATGACGACCACCCCCGACACCGACGCCCGTCGCCAGTCCGACAACCGTCCGGGTGCCGGATCGAGTGGGCCGGGCGATCCCGGGTCTGCGGGACGCTTGGGCGGGCGTACCCCGTGGCACTGGTGGAAGCGGCGCTCGCGCGGCTTCCGGATCTTCGTGGTGGTCGGGATGGTCGTGCCGGCGCTGCTGCTGATCGCGGCGGCCGGCCTGTTCTACGCGATGACGAAGGTGCCGCTGCCTCAGAGCATCAACACCGCTCAGGTCAGCACGATCACCTATCGCGACGGCAAGACCGAGATCGTCAAAATCGGCTCGGTGAACCGCACCAATGTGCCGCTGTCGGCGGTGTCGCTCGACGCCCAGCACGCGGTGCTCGCGGCGGAGGACAAGAACTTCTACTCCGAGTCGGGCATCTCCTGGACGGGCATCGCGCGCGCCCTGTGGGCCGATGTGCGCGGTCACGATGTGCAGGGCGGCTCGACGATCACCCAGCAGTACGTGAAGAACGCATTCCTGTCGCAGCAACGCTCGTTCACCCGCAAGCTCAAAGAAATCGCGATCGCGATCAAACTCGCGAAGAAGTACTCCAAGGATCAGATCCTCGAGTTCTACCTCAACACCATCTACTTCGGCCGGGGCGCTTACGGCATCCAGGCGGCGTCCGAGAGCTACTTCGCCGAGCCCGCGTCGAAACTCACGGCGGCGCAGGGGGCGGTGCTCGCCGGACTCATCCGGGCCCCGTCGGTGCTCGACCCGCGGATCAACCCTGACTCGGCGCAGACCCGCTTCCGTGAGGTCGTCGACGCGATGGCGGGCAAGGGCTGGCTCTCGCAGACGCAGGCGGACGCGCTCACCATGCCGCCGACGATCCCGCTGTCGACGACGGGTCCTGATGCGCCGCAGAACGCGCAGGACGCGTACATCCGCGACGAGGTCATCAGCGAGCTGCGAGCGCAAGGAATCAGCGAGGACGAGATCACCCGCGGCGGGTTGCACATCACGACCACCCTTGATCCGGTCGCGCAGAAAGCCGCCGTCGACGCGGTGACCGGAACCTTCGCGTTCACTCCGGTCGACGTCGAACCAGCACTCGTCGCGATCCAGCCGGGCACCGGTGAGGTTCGCGCCTGGTACGGCGGCCGGTTCTACGGCAAGGCGCCGAACAGCTCGTTCAGCGACTACGTCGACAACGTCACCGATCCGATCCAGCCCGGCTCGTCGTTCAAGCCGATCGCCCTTGCCGCTGCGTTGAAAAAGGGCATCAGCCTCAACAGCGTCTACAACGGCAACGACCACCAGGTGATCACGCCGGGCTATCCCCAGGGCGTGCCGAACTACGGCGGCGAGAGCGTCGGGGAGATCAATCTGCTGCAGGCAACCGCGCAGTCGATCAACAGCGTCTTCGTGCCGCTCGCCCGCGACGCGGGCACGCAGAACGTGATCGACATGGCTCACGCGTTGGGGATCCCGACGTCCGAAAAGCTCCCTGCAGTCGACTCGTTGCCGCTCGGTGTCGCCGCGACCAGCCCGCTCAGCATGACCGACGTCTACGCCACTTTCGCGGCCCAGGGCGTGCAGGCGACGCCGCATCTGGTCGCCCAGGTGACCGATAGCAGCGGAACCGTCATCTACAAGGCGAAGATCAAGGCGACGCGGGTGCTCAGCCCGTCGGTCGCCGCTGACGAGACGTATGCATTGCAGCAGCCGTTCGAATACGGCACCGCCGCCGGCCTGTCACCGGGCCGGCCCGTCGCCGGTAAGACCGGAACCACCGACAAGAACGTCTCCACCTGGCTGTGCGGGTACTCCCCGCAACTCGCTTCCTGCGTGGCCGTCGCACGGGCGAATCATCAGCAGTCGCTGAACGGAATCTTCAACAACGCCACCGAGGCGACCGGTGCATCGACCGCCGGGCACACCTGGCAGACGTTCATGGCGGCGGCGCTGGCCGGGCAGCCGGTGCTGCCCTTCCCGGCGCCCGCGTTCGGTGGAACCACATCGCAGGGACACACGCCTCCGCCCCCGCCGGCCCCCCCGACCACCAAGCCACCCGCGTCGCCGGCGCCGACCAGGACGGTCACCCCGAGCCAGTCCCCGTCGCCCGAGCCGACCCAGGCGCCGCCGACTCCGACGCTGCCCGCGACCCCCAGCCCGCCGGCATCGTCAGGTGGACTGCTGGGCGGTCTGCTCGGCGGCGGCGGTGGTAACAGCACGGGCCAGCAGCGCGGCCCCGGAGGCGGCACCGGTCCGCCGCGATAGCGGCAACAGCCTGCCGTAGGGACGATCTGGTGGGCTCATAGTTCAAACTGCTGACATGACGGTCGCCCTCGACAAGACGCCGCCGCCTGACGCGGCGACCGAGCCGCGGCCCCCGCACACCACCTACGTCGCCGGCGAACTCGTCGGAGGTCCGATCGGACGCCATGCCCGCCGTGGCGTGCGCTGGACGTTGCTCTCCGCGCTGGTGCTCACGACCGTCATCACCTGCCTCGTCGGATACGGGCAGAAGTTTCCGTGCCGCAACGTCGGCAATTGGACCCACAACTACCAGTACACGCGGGTCTGTTACAGCGACATCCTGCCGCTCTACTCGACCGAGAAGCTGAGCGACAACAAGGTCCCGTACGTCGATCAGCCGGTCGAGTACCCGGTGCTGATCGGGGCGGCGATGGAGGCGGGCGCGGTCGTCTCGCATGCGGCCCCGAAGGACGACTTCACCGCGCGCAACGCGGTCTTCTTCGACGCCACGGCGATCCTGCTGACGATCGCCGCGATCATCACGGTCATCTGTACCGCGCTCACCGCGGGGCGGCGCCGGATGGACGTGATGCTGCTCGCTGCCGCGCCGCTGCTGGCCTTCCATGCCTTCACCAACTGGGATCTGCTGGCCGTCGCGTTCGCCGCCGGCGGCTTGCTCGCCTGGTCCAAACGCGCGCCGGCGGTGGCCGGCATCCTGATCGGCTTCGGCGCCGCGACGAAGGCGTATCCCCTACTGCTGCTGGTCGCGCTCGGCCTTCTCGCGTACCGGGCGGGGCGCTTGGGGGCCTGGCGGCGCTGCGCGCTCTGGGCCGTTGGAACGCTCGTCGTCACGTATGCCGCGGTGTGGCCTTTCGCCGGCAGTTACGTCGATGACGCCGGACACCGCCACAACAATCTCTGGCGTTTCGTCGAGCTCAACAGCACCCGGACCGCCGACTGGGATTCACTGCCCTACGTCGCGCAGTACCTCGGCCGCACCGAGAGCACGGCGACGGTGGCCTGGGTGACGATCGTCATCGGCCTGCTGATCACCGCCGGTGTCGGCTACTGGAAGCGCAGCGGCAGGGCAGCGCTGATCGCGGCGGCGGCCATGGCCGTGGTGACCATCGGGGTCACCCAGACCGTCAGCTATGCGCGCTCGCGGGTCGCGATCCCGCATTCGGTGCTGAATGCCGCGGGCGCGGTGTGGGGCATCTTCCTGGTCGCCGTGATCGGTTACATCGTGCTGACGGCGCCGCGACGGCCGCGGGTCCCGCAGATCGCGTTCCTGGTGATCGTGGCGTTCCTGCTGTCGAACAAGGTGGACTCACCGCAGTACTCGCTATGGCTGCTGCCGCTGGCGGTGCTCGCCTATCCGCATTGGCGCGTGCTGCTGGGCTGGCAGCTGGTGGAGATCTACGAGGTGGTCATGCGCTACCTCTGGTTCGTCTACGACGACAGCAGCGCCTTCGGCAAGGCGGGTGTCCCCGAGGGCTGGTTCGTGAGTGCGGTGGTGGCGCGCCAAGTCGCGGTGCTCGTGGTCGCCGGCCTGATCGTGCGCGACATCTACCACCCCGAGCACGACGTGGTGCGCCAGGGCGGCGGCTACGGCAATGTCGACGATCCGGCCGGCGGCATCCTCGACGGGGTGCCCGACCGGCGCGTGCTCGCGTGAGCGCGTGATCGGGGCCGCCGACCGCGCGGAGCAGTCGGTGGCACTCGCCGTAGACCCGCCCGGATTCGCCGCCGGCTTCCGGGCGAGCCTGCCGATCTGGCTGGGGAGCCGGCTCGTCGTCGCGGTGCTGTCGTTCGCGTCCTCGCACATCCTGGGTGCGTACTCCGGCCGCGCCGTACCGAACTTCATCCGGATCTGGGACCGCTGGGACGTCGGCCTTTTCACCAAGGTGGCGCGCGACGGCTACCTCTCGCCGAAGTATCCGGAGCGCACCGAGGTCGACTTTCCGGGGCTGCCGCTGCTCGAGCGGGCCCTGCACCTGATCATCCCGAACTGGGTGGCCACCGGGTTGGTCGTGTCGCTCGTGGCCGGGGCTGCAGCGAGCGCGGCGATCTGGAGCCTGGCCGCCGGCGAGCTCGGAGCCGACCGGTTCGCCGGCACCCGCGCGGTGCTCGCCGTCGTGCTCTTTCCCTACGCGGTCTTCCTCTTCGCCGGCTACTCGGAGGGACTTTTCCTCGCGGGCGCCAGTTGCGCGTGGCTCGCCGCCCGGCAGCGCCGGTGGGCACTGGCCGGCGTGTGCGCGTGCCTCGCGACCTCGAGCCGCGTCCTCGGCGTGGCGCTCGTGGCGGCCTTGGTGGTGCAGTACCTGACGGCAGAGCGGCGGATCCGCCCGAGCATCGCCTGGTTGGGGATCCCGGCGCTGCCGATCGTCGCCTACCTGAGCTATCTGCGAGTGCGCACCGGACATTGGGATGCCTACACCCGCGCGCAGTCCTACTGGCAACGCAAGACCGACTGGCCCTGGCACGACATCGCCCACACCTGGAACGTCGCGAACGACAGCGCGCAGTCGAGCGCATTCCAGGTCTTCTGGTGGGCGGAGCTGGCGTCGATCTTCGTGCTGATCGCGCTGACGATCGTGCTGCTGCGCGAGCGGCGCTGGGGAGAGGCGACCTACGTCGGCCTGATCATGTTGATCCTGACCAGCACCAACTACTCGGCGGCTGCGGCGCGAGCGCTGCTGGTGGCGTTTCCGCTCTACCTCTGGCTCTCCCGGCACCTGCGCACCGGCTATGTCTACGCGGTCCTCTCGGCGCCGTTGATGGCCGTGTTCGTCATCGCCTTCACGCAGGGCAGCTGGGTGGACTGAGCTGCTCGCCCGACCGCCGGGTTGTCCACAGTCGGGACATCCGGTGGGCCCGGGATCGCCGCGCTTGGTACCGTCGATCACGGCACTTCGTCTGGCATTTGCCCGGCGTCACGCCGAATCCTCCTGCCACGGATCGTCCGTGGCCGCCTGAGACCGTGGGAGGTCTTCTTTTGGCAGCGCGCCATTACGAGCTGATGATCATCCTCGCGCCCGATCTCGAGGAGCGGACCATCACCCCGTCCCTCGAGCAGTTCCTCACCGTCATCCGCAATTCCGGCGGCACGGTGGAGAAGATGGACGTGTGGGGCCGTCGCCGGCTCGCGTATGAGATCAACAAGAACTTCGAGGGCATCTACGCGATTGTCGAGCTGCTTGCCGAGCCCGACGCCACCGCCGAGCTCGACCGTCAGCTCAACCTGAACGAGTCGGTTCTGCGCACCAAGGTCCTCCGCCTTCCCGAGAAGAAGCCGGCCCGGGCCGCCGAGGCAGTTCCCGCCGCCTGACCCGGTCCCGCCAGCCGGTGATACGTCACTCGACGGTTCGTCACCTCACACCGTCACTCACGTCAGCACTCCTGACACCTGAGAAAACCACTGCTACCTAAGGCCCCGGGGAGACCATGGCAGGCGAGACCGTCATCACGGTGATCGGCAACCTCACGAATGATCCCGAGTTGCGCTTCACGCCGAACGGCGCGGCCGTCGCGAGCTTCACCGTCGCGTCGACCCCCCGCACGTTCGACCGCCAGAGCAACGAGTGGAAGGACGGCGACACGCTTTTCCTGCGTTGCACCGTCTGGCGTCAGGCGGCGGAGAACGTCGCCGAATCGCTTCACAAGGGGACCCGGGTCATCGTGCAGGGACGCCTGAAGCAGCGCAGCTTCGAGACCCGCGAGGGCGAGAAGCGCACTGTGGTCGAGCTCGAGGCCGACGAGGTCGGTGCCTCACTGCGTAGTGCGACGGCCAAGGTCAACAAGGCCAATCGCGGCGGCGGCAACGGCTCGTTCGGCGGTGGTGGCGGCGGCGGAGGCGGCGGCGGGTATTCGGGTGGTGGCGGCGGCGCACCAAGCGGCGCCCCCGCCGGCCCGAGCGATGATCCCTGGAGCTCATCGGCGGGCAACTTCAGCGAAGAGCCCCCTTTCTAGTAGGAGAAGACAATGGCCAAGGCTCCCCTTCGGAAGCCGAAGAAGAAGGTCTGCGAGTTCTGCAAGAGCAAAGCGGCCTACATCGACTACAAGGACACCGCGCTGCTACGGCGCTACGTGTCCGACCGCGGAAAGATCCGGGCGCGGCGCGTCTCGGGCAATTGCAGCCAGCACCAGCGTGACATCGCGGTGGCCGTGAAGAACAGCCGCGAGATGGCGTTGCTGCCGTACTCGAGCACGGCGCGCTGAGGCCGTCATGAAGCTGATCCTGACGCAAGAAGTCGGCAGCCTCGGCGGTCCCGGAGACCTCGTGGAGGTCAAGGACGGCTACGGGCGCAATTACCTGGTGCCGCAGGGTCTGGCGATCCTCGCCACTCGGGGCGCCGAGAAGCAGGTGTCGCAGATCCGCCGGGCGCGCGACGTGCGGGAGATCCGCGACCTCGGACAGGCCCGCGAGGTGGCCGCGTCACTGGCCGCGCTGCCCGTGCGCCTTTCGGTACGCGCCGGCAACGGCGGTCGGCTGTTCGGTTCCGTCACCTCGGGCGATGTGGTGGAAGCCGTCACTTCCGCCGGCGGCCCCAAGCTCGACCGGCGCCGCATCGAGCTCACCGAGCCGATCAAGCTCGTCGGCCAGCACACCGTCTCGGTGCGGCTGCACCCAGAGGTGACCGCGTCGATCACCGTCGACGTGGTGGCGGCTGACTGACACCGGGCAAACCCTGGCAGTACAACGAAGAGGGGCACGACCGTCGACGGTCGTGCCCCTCTCGCTGTTGTGACTAGAGCTGGACGTTCGAGACGTCGACGACGACCGTGCCGGCGAGGCGGTCCCACCCGGCGCGGTAGTTCTTGTCCTGGTCGAAGATCATGAAAGCGGCGATCAGGAAACCGATGTAGATCGTGATCGCGCTCAGGAATCCGATGACGATGCCCCGGATGACGAAGTCGCGGAAGGCGCTCTTGCCCCAAGTGGCGACCCGGCCGGTATTGATGTCGACGTACTTGAGATTGGTGACCTTCTTGCCCGGCGTCTGACCGTCGCGCCAGGCGAAGAGCAGCCAGATGAGGTAACCGATGCCGAGCGTGACGATGGCCAGCACGATCTCGAGCAGGTAGACACCGAATCGCTTGCCCGGGCTGGCGAGCGGCACCAGGACCTGCTGACCCTGGGAGTTGAACACCGGGTAGTAGCCCGGTGGCACCTGCGCGTACGGCGCGGGCGGCCCACCCCATTGGCCTTGCGGCGGCTGACCGTACTGCGGCTGGCCGTACTGCCCGGGCGGCCCGGCCTGTGGCTGGCCGTACTGGGGTGGTGGCCCTGATTGGGGTTGCCCGTAGTAGGGCTGCCCCTGCTGCGGGTTGGAGCCCTGGTCGCCGGTGGGTTTGTCGAACGGCGACTGACCCCCCTGCGGCGGGTTCGGGTAGCTCATGCGCATTCCTCGCGTCGGATGGCACCCGCGCCTTTGGCGGGTGTGCGCAGTGTGACAGCCCGCGGGGACATCGGCACGCATTCACCGCACTTCGACCCACGGCTAGCGCTCGTGTGCGGGGCGGCGGGGCAGCAGTTGGATTCCGATCAACACGACGGCCGCGATGGCGATCAGCAGGTAGGAGCTGCTGGTGAAGGCGCGCCCGATGGTGCGAACAGCGCTGCCGTGCTGGTGGGAGATGCTCCCGTAGAAGACGATCCCGATCAGGGCCACCCCGAGCGCCCCGCCGAGCTGCGTCACCGTGGAGAGCACGCCTGAGGCCAGGCCGACGTGCTTGGAGGCGACCCGGGCCAGCACCAGACTGGTCAGTGGCGCGATGATCAGGCCCATCCCGGCACCGTCGACGACGAGTCCGGGCACCAGCCAGAGCACGGTGCCGGTGCCGGAACTGGCGCCGATGCGGTGGATGCCGAAGTCCAGCAGCAGCAGGCCGCCGATCATGGTCAACGCTCCGAGGGCGACGGTCTGGCGACCGAGCCGCTGTGCGACTGCACCGGATGCCATGGCGGTGATCACGTAGCCGGTGCCGATCGCGACGAACAGTACTCCGGAATGCAACGGCGTCAGCCCGACCCCGTTCTGCACGTAGACCGCGAGCACCAGGAAGAACGACAGCTGACCCATGAAGGCCACCAGCTGGACCAGCACTCCCGTGCTGAACGCCCGATCGGCGAACAGCGAGAGGTTGATCAGGGGCTCGCGTCCGGCGCGGGTGATTCTCCTTTCGTACCAGGCGAAGTCGGCCAGCAGTACCGCTCCAGCAGCGAAGCTCATGAAGGTCCAGAGCGGCCAACCCTGCTGGCGGCCCTGGATCAGCGGCAGCACGACGGCCACCAGCGAACCCGTGAGCAGCGCGGTGCCGGTCCAGTCCAGCCGGCTGCGCTGCGGTGCCCTGGATTCGGGGACGACGCGGGGCACCAGCGTCACCGCCGCAATCCCGACCGGCACGTTGATCAGGAAGCACGAGCGCCAGCCGGCCCCGGCGATGTTCGCCTGGATCAGTGCCCCGCCGATCAGCTGGCCGAAGATGGCGGCCAGGCCCATGGCGAGGCCGTAACCGGTGATCGCCGTGGTCAGTGCGCGTCCCCGGAACGCGGTGCCGAGAATGGCCAGCACCTGCGGGGTGAGCAGCGCGGCAGCCAGCCCTTGAAGCACCCGCGCCCCGATCAGCGTCGAGGCGGTGGGCGCGAACCCGCAGGCGGCCGAGGCGATGGTGAACAGGCCGAGGCCCAGGCTGAACATCCGGCGCCGGCCGAACATGTCGCCGAGGCGGCCGGCGGTGATGACGCCGGCGGCGACCGCCAGGCCGAAGCCCGCGATGATCCACTGGACGGCGCTGTCGCTGGCGTGCAGATCGCTCTGGGTGGACGGGATGGCGACATTGACGATGAAGATGTCGAGCGTCGACATGAAGATCCCGGTCAGCACGACCAGGAGCGTCGGCCAGTTGATTGTCTCGCTGGCGAGCTGCTCGGACCCGATGGCGTGGGCTTGATCGGCAGCCGAAACCCCTGTAACCACAGGGGTTTCGGCTGCCTCGGCAGGCCCCAGGACCTGGCTCATGAAGGCACCCGGTCCAGGAAGCCCAGCACCCGAGTGACCTTGCCGTCAGCGTCGGTGGTCACGACGTCGAATCCTGCGACAGGCGCAGGGATTCCGGCCGGTCCGAGCTCCCAGCCGAAGCGCGCCTGCTCATGGTGGGCGTCGACGCTGCCGAAGGCTGTGAAACGGAATCCAGGAAACTGCTCCTGCACCGCACCGATCGTCGCCGCGAGCCCGTCGCGTCCGCTGACGTCGACCAGCGGGTCGGTGTAGTGCACGTCTTCGGCGCACAGTTCGGCGACGAGAGCCTGGCGTTCGCTCGGGTCCGTCGCGTTCCACATCGCGAGGTAGGTGGACGCGATCCGGTCGAAGTCTGTGGCGGCTGGAGTGGTGGTCATCGCGAGGGCCCTTTCGTCTTTGCAGCGACACCTGATGTGCCGCAATGTCACCAAGCGTCCGGGCGGCAGGCACCCGCGTCGATGACCCCGGAGGTCATGGGCGAGCGACGCGAGGCGTCTTACCGTTGCCTGGTGATGACAAGATGACGACCTTCGAACACGCCTCGCAGGTGCTCGCTCCGGCCACTGAACGGGTCGCACGTGAGTCCCAGGTGGGCAAGTTGCTACGCACGTGGCGCGAGCGCCGCCGGCTCACCCAGCTCGATCTGGCCCTGGCGGCGGACGTGTCGACGCGCCACATCAGCTACGTCGAGACGGGACGCTCGAAGCCGACGAGCCAGATGATCCTGCACCTGTCGGATCAGCTGGAGATCCCGCTACGCGAGCGCAATGTGCTCCTGCTCGCCGGCGGCTACGCGCCGGCCTACCCGGAACATGAGCTGAATTCGCCACCGATGTCGGTGGTGAACGACGCCATCAACTCGGTGCTCGAGGGTCATGAGCCGTATCCCGCCGTGGTGGTCGACAGGCACTGGGAGCTGGTGGCCGCCAATGCGGCCAGCGCCGTGCTTACCGACGGCGCGGCTGCGCACCTGCTCGAACCGCCGGTCAACGTGCTGCGCCTGTCGCTGCACCCCGACGGGATGGCGCCGCGCATCCTGAATCTCGGCCACTGGCGGGACCACATCCTGCACCGGCTCGCCCACCAGGCGCAGGCGACCGGAGACGCCGAGTTGCGTGAGCTTCACGATGAGCTGGTCAGCTATCCCGGAGGCCGGGCCGACGCTCCGGGAGGCGGTGGTCCGGCGATCGTCGTCCCGCTGCGCTACCGCACCCCGCACGGCGAGCTCTCGTTCTTCAGCACCACGACCGTGTTCGGCACGCCCCTGGACGTCACGGTGGCGGAGCTGGCCATCGAGGCCTTCTATCCCGCCGAACCGGGCACCTCCGAGGTCCTCAAGCGTCTCGCGGGCTGAGGCTTTCGCCCGCAGCGCTTGGCAAGATGGACGCATGCCTGAGACCGGCCGTATCCGTCCGATCGTGACTGTCGGCGACCCCGTGTTGAGCACCCCGTGCCGCGAGGTCACCGAATTCGACGACGAGTTGCGCACCCTGGTGGCCGACATGTTCGCGACGATGTACGACGCGCCGGGAGTGGGCCTCGCCGCCAACCAGATCGGCGTCGACCTGCAGGTCTTCGTCATCGACTGCCCCGATTCGGAGAACGGCAGCTTGGTTGGCCACGTCGTCAATCCGCGGCTCGAACCAGCGGGGGAGGATCGCGAGCTCGAACTCGACGACGAGGGCTGCCTCTCCATCCCCGGGCCCTACACCGACGTGCCGCGCCTCAAGCACGCGGTGGTCACCGGGTTCGACTCGTCAGGAGCGCCGGTGCGCCTCGAGGGATTCGGACGCGCCGCGCGCTGCCTTCAGCACGAGACCGACCACCTTGCGGGCTATCTCTACATCGATCGGCTGCCCGCCAAGCAACGGCGACGCATCCTGCGGGAGTACGAGGAGCTTCAGGAGAAAGCTGCGGCTGGAGCCCTAGAGTCGGCGGGGTGAACCGCAGATGCTAGCTTCGGCGCTCGACACGATCCGGCTCTCCCTGCACGTCTTGGCGGCGACGATCTGGGTAGGGGGCCAGCTCACCCTGGCGGCTCTCGTACCCACGCTGAAGGCCGCCGGGGTCGACGTGCCGAAGGCTGCGGCCAGGCGGTTCAGCCAGGTGGCGTGGCCGGCGTTTGCGGTCCTCGTCGCCACCGGGATCTGGAACATCACCGCGGTGCACGATCAGACCAACACGTACAAGACCGTCGTGATGGTCAAGGTCGTCTTTGTCATCCTCTCCGGGCTCACGGCCTATCTGCACCAGCGCGCCACGACCCGCAAGGGGCTCGCCATTTTCGGCGCGCTGACCGGGCTGACCGCCCTGATTACCCTGGTGATCGGCATCGTGCTCGCTGGCTGAGGATCGCCGGGCAAGCGACGTTCATCCCGGGACCTCGCGATAGGCCTTGCTCAGATCCCAGATCAGCTGGGGCATGAGGGTCAGCAGGCGCACGCCGAAGAGCGCGATCGCCGCGGTCCACCACCGGCTGACGCTGGGCTCCGCTCCGGGGGCGGTATGGGCAGTGACGTCAGCGAGCACTGCCCCGATCGTGGTCAGCAGCGCGGCGACCACCGCGGCCGTCAGCCTCCCGTAGCTGCGATCGATCAGCTTGCGCAGCCGTCCGAAGCTGGGAATGTGCGGATCATCCGTGACGCGCAGCCGCAACTGGAACGCGAAAACGAGCGTGCCGAAAAGGAAGCCGGTCAGGATCGCTGCCCCGGACAGGACGTCAGCGGCACGGGTCAGGCGCAGCCCGCGCAAGGCGCAGAGCAGCGCGACTGCTGCGGCCAGAGCCCATCCGATCACCTGAAGCGCGAACTCATCGCGCGGCCGGCTCATGACGAGAACCTCTTGAGCAGCCGGGTGATCGTGGCAGCCGCCTCGCCGAGGAACTCCGCATCATCGGGCTGGGTGACCCGGCCCGGATCGCCCAGCGGATACACCAGATGCATCGGCTCGGTCGCGTCGAGGTAGACCTGCCGGCGCTGGCCCCGGCACTCCAGCAGCAGGCTGGTGCGCTCGGGATCGAAGCTGACGCCGAACGCATCGCGGGGGCTGACGACTCGCTCCAGCAGCGGGCGCAGCAGTGCCTTCGGCAGCCGCATCCCGCGCCCACTCGCCTTGATGGTGGTCTCCACGGTGGCCGCGACGGACTGCCCGCTGAGGCTGCCGCTGGAATAGGCGGGGAGGGCCGCCTGGCGCGTCAGACTCGCCGATACCAGCACCGCCTCGGCGAGGAAGCCCTCCCAGTACTCACCATCCGCGAGGTACTCGAACTCCACCCGGACACCGGGGACGGCGCGCTCCCATTCAGCGGCGAAAGCGCCGACCGGGCCTCGGAATGCGGGGCTTCGTCCGACCACTTCAGCGGCCAGCAGCGCGGCGGTGCCCGCTGTGGGGATCGCGAGCAGATGCCGGTAGCGATGCACCGTGGCGTCCTGAGGTCTGACGCGTGCCGTGGGCATGCCGGCGGAGGTGTCCAGCACGCGACCGGGGATTCCATTGGGCCCGTACTCGACGTCGAGCCGGATCCAGCGGTGTGGACTCGGAGGCTGGATGGACCGCCGCGCCGGCGAACTACGCCAATAGCGCCGGGTGCGCACGACATGGTCGGAGCGCTCATCACGGAAGAACGTCTGCCACTGCGCCCCGAGGTCAAGGCCGCGACCGTCGACATTGTCGACCTGCAACGGACCGCCGCAGCCATCGGCGCGGCGGACCCGCAAACCGATGACGCTGTATCCGTACACAGGAAGAGATTCCCCCGCACCTCTGACAATTTCTGCGGTTGTTTCGGGACATTCGGCCCTGACATGCCCACCCGCGCATCAGTAGCGTCTTACGCGTCAACCCACGGATCTTCGTGAAGGTGGGGTCGGCCGTGAATGCAGCAACGGATCATGCGGGCCTGGCGGTGCTGTCGTTCGAGGAATGCCAGCAGTTGTTGGCTTCCAGTGGGGTCGGGCGGGTCGCGTTTCTCGCCGATGGTGAGGTCGAAGTACTCCCGGTGAACTACACGATCGAGGGGGCTCGCGTCGCGTTTCGCACCGCGACGGGATCCAAACTCGAGGCCGCGGTCGAACGGGCTGTGGTGGCTTTCGAGGTCGACGGGTACGACCCGGTGGAGCGCACCGGCTGGAGCGTGGTCATCAAGGGCCGCGCCGAGGTCGCTTCAGACGCCGCCCTCGTTGCTCGGCTCGAGCGTTCGGGACTCAAGCCGTACTCCACCGCCGTGTCCAAGCCGGAGTGGGTGGTGATTCACCCCAACGCGATCACGGGCCGGCGGGTGCCTCGACACGATCAGTAGGGTCGGCGACGCCGGCCAGGTCCAGTCGGTAGTCCTGGCCGAGAAGCTCGAGGCCGAAGTCCGTGTGAGCGGACTGATCGACGAGGCGAAACCCGGCATCGAGGTACAGCCGGCGGGCCGCTGCGAGCGGCTCGTTGGTCCACAGCCGCAGCTGCTGATAGCCGGCCTCGCGGGCGAAAGTGATGCATTGAGACACCAGCCGCCGCCCGAGTTGGTGACCCCGGGCGGAAGGCTCCACCAGCAGCAGCCGGAGCTGAGCGATCTCGGCGTCGACCTCGACGCAGAAGATGCTCCCGACACGCTCGCCCTCGAGTTCGGCGATCCATGCGGCGTCACGGCCAGGGCGGCTCGTCGCGGCGTAGTCGGCAAGGATGCGCGCCGTCACGGCTTCGACCGACCAGCCGTACTCGCGGGCATAGAGCTCGCCATGGGCGGCGAGGACCCAGCCGAGATCCCCCGGTTGGTCGAGCGCTCGGATCGATGCGGTGCTCTCGGACACCTCGCCTCCTCTGCGCGTCGTGACTGGAACAACTGTTCCAGTGAAGCATGATGGGTGTCGTGTCGGCAAACTTGACGAGGATGACCCCCTCGCAGGCTGACTCGGCGCGCAAGCGGGAACTGCTGGATGCGGCCTATGTGTGGGTGCTGGAGCACGGATGGGCGGGCCTCTCGCTGCGGCCGCTCGCGGAGGCGATCGGCTCCAGTGCCGGGGTGCTGCTCTTTCTGTTCGGTAGCAAGGACGGGCTGATCCAGGCGTTGCTGGCGCGTTCCCGAGCTGAGCAGGTGGCGTTGCTCGACGGGCTTCGAAAGCGCGAACCGGTGGCAGATCTGGCGACCGTCACCGCGCAGATCTGGGGATGGCTCCGCGCGCCGGAGCACCGGTCGTTGCTGAGGTTGTGGCTCGAGGCGTACAGCCGGTCCGTGGGTTCGGCGGGTTCGGTTGCTGGTCCCTGGCAGGGTTTTGCGGCGCAGACCGTCGCCGACTGGGACAGCCTTCTTGCGGCGCATCAGCCGGCCCGCCGCCGCGCGTCGTCGAAGGGGGTTGCTGAACGGGCGCTCGTGCTCGCGGTCTTACGCGGCGCCTTGCTCGACCTGCTTGCCACCGGCGACGACGCCCGGGTCAGCCGTGCCGTCGCGCTTCACGTGGCGACGCTGCGCACCTCTCACTAGCGCTCTCTCGCAAATGGAGCTAGTTTTACTAGCACCATGATGTCACTGATCGGCCAGCCGGTAGACCGCGCCGAGTCCGTTGCTCTGCATGAGCAGGCGGCGGCGGAGATCCGGCGAGCCATCGCAGAGGGGGAGGCCGGCCCGGGGGAGCGGCTGCCGCTGGCCCAGGACCTGGCGGCGGTTCTCGGTGTCAACAAGAACACGGTGCTGCGTGCGTTGCGCATGCTTCGTGACGAGGGATTGCTCGAGTTCGGCCGCGGCCGCGCCATCACCGTCGCCGGCACCCCGCGCGAAAGCGCTGTGCTGCAAGAGATCGGCGCGTTGCTCAGCCTGGCGCGCCGTCACGGCTACCGGCGCGAGGAGGTCCTCCAGATGATCGAGAGGTACCCGTGAGTCGCGCGATCCTGCAGCCGAGCCGGCGGGATGTTCCTGCTTCTGAGACCACCGATGCGGCCGAGGTGCTCTTCAAAGAGGCGCATCAGCGCCGGCGTCGCCGCCGCAGGTTCATGGCCACCGCCGTGGTGGTCGCGATCGCCGCCGCGACCGCCGGTGTGGTCCTCTCGCGTAGCGGGCCTGCGCCCAAACCGCCTGCCCTGCCTGCTGTTTCGCGCCCTCCGGTCCCGACGTCGGGTCCGCCGCCTCACGTCGCCTGGGTCGACTATCAGGGCCAGGTGCACCTCGGGAGCCTGCAGACGCAGCAGCAGCGCGTGGTTGCCAACGGCTCGGGAAGTCCCACCACCGCGATGGTTGCTTCGGCGAGCACGCTTCTTTGGGTCGACGCGGGCGGGGTGGTCTACGACAAGCAGACGCGGCGCGTGCGTTCACTCACTCAAGGTGTGATGGCGTACGACACGGAGACGGGCCTGACGCGCCGCTTCGCCAGCGGCAGTCAGGTGTTC
Organism: uncultured Actinomycetota bacterium; assembly: GCA_963731205.1. Taxonomy (GTDB): domain Bacteria; phylum Actinomycetota; class Actinomycetes; order Frankiales; family Frankiaceae; genus DATAZK01. Next base: position 988,175 of record CAVSUJ010000002.1, read on the forward strand.
AACGCCGAGGGCAGCAGTGACGTCTTCGTCGCCTCCGATGACGGCCGGCAACTTTCGCGCTACAGCCTGGCGGGCCAGGTCGTCGCGCGCTTCTCGCTCCCCGGCGGCTGGTACCTGCCGGATACGTTTTCGCTCGGGACCTCGAGCCCGGCGCTCGCCCACGGTCAGATCCTCCTGCAGTCGTCGTTCCCCGGTCAGGCCGGTTCGAACGGCTCGGCACCCTTGAGGCTTGGCGTCTGGGATCCCGCTACCGGACGTGTCCGCGGCTTCGGCAATTCCTGGTTCATGGTGGCCACCTACACGCATCCGCATGGCGCTGACAGCCTGGTCGCCTGGCTTCCGGCCACGACGTGTGTGACGTCCAACGAGAACTGTGCGCTGCAACTGACGGACGTCGACACGGGCGTGACGCGCCAGATCCGCAACCCGCTGGGCTTCGGGTTCGACATGCGCGGCGCGTTTTCCCCGGACGGACGCCAGCTGGCCGCCTTTGCCAAGACCAATTCAGGCGGGTACGACCCTGAAACCCGGCTTGCCCTCATCGACGTGGCCACCGGCACCATGCGGTCGGTACCGGGCGCGACGATCGGCATCGGTGAAGCCATCGCGTGGGCGCAGTGGCTGCCGGCGTCAAACCGGCTCATCGTCGGCGGGACCAGCGGAGAGGACGGCTCGGGGAAGTGGGGGGCCAACCACTTCCTCGTCGACAGCACGACGCTTGCCGCCGAGCCGGTCTCGTTCCTGCATGACGGCCAGCGGGACGTGAACTACTCGGCCGTGCTGCTGCCCTGAAATCATGTGTGGATGCACCTCGAACAGGTCGCGCTCATCGTCGACGACTACGACACCGCCATTGATTTCTTCGTCGACGTCCTCGGCTTCGAGCTCGTCGAAGACTCGCCCTCACTGACCAACGACGGGCGGCCCAAGCGCTGGGTCGTCGTCCGCCCCCCTGGAGCCGCAACGGCCATCCTGCTCGCTCGAGCTGACGGGGAACGGCAAGCCGGAGCGGTCGGTGAGCAATTCGCCGGTCGGGTCGGCCTGTTCCTGCGGGTCGACGATTTCGAGGCGACCTACGCGCGCATGCAAAGCGCGGGAGTCGAGTTCGTCACCGAGCCGCGCCACGAGCCGTACGGCAAGGTCGTGGTCTTCGTCGACATTGCAGGGAACCGATGGGATCTGCTCGGACCCCGCGGCGATCCCGATGCTGTATAGCTGCGGCGCCATGTGATGCGACGCGACGGCTTCGCGCCGGCCGGTTGTAGCGGCCAGTAGAAGCGGACCAACAGAACTCCCGATTTATCCGGCAATTGCGCCAATTCCACCTTGCCGCAGGCCTATTGCTGGCATCGTGTGGCGAGACGGCCAATGGAGCATTGACGTCGTGCTGCAGCAGCTGTCAAGGCACTTGCATCGGGGGATACGTGTCGAGATTCGCTGCTCTGCGGGTGCTGGGCATGGTCGCGGTTCTTGGCGGAGTTCCGCTACTCACACCAGGCTGCGCGCAGCCGATCGCCGCCAATGTGGCATGCGGTTCCGTCAGCACGCCACACAGCATTGATTACTCGCAGGTCGCCAGCGGGCTGGTTGCTCGCGGTACGACGTGTGCCGTCGCCGATCGCCTGGCGCTTGTTGCCATCGGGCACTTCGACGAGGACATCGGGAAGCCGTTCAGCTACCCCGGTGGATGGCAATGCACCAGCAGGGGCGTCACCCCTCCCCCCGGCGAGACCGGTAATCACGATCGCTTCGACTGGACGTGCACCCAATTGCAGAACACGGTGACGTTCCGCTCGACAAACACGGGAATCCCGCCAACGACGCATTTCGCTGCCAAACGGGTCTCCACCGACAGCTTGCTGTCGATAGCGACGGCTGACGTGACGGGCGACGGCCGGCCGGATCTCCTCGCGACGACCAACACCAGCCCCGCGGCATTGCGCGTCTACCGACAAACGGCTGACGGCACTCTTGCCGCACCGGTGTCGTACGCACTCGGGCCGAAGGGCACGCAAGGCGGGATCGCCGTCGGCGACCTCAATGGCGACCACCTCAATGACGTGGCCGTCATCGGATCCAGCCCGTCGGGCCAGCAGGTGGTGCGACTCTTTTTGCAGAAAGGTGGCGCGCTGGTGCCAGCCGCCTGGCCGAACCAGCAGTGTGCAGTGAACGTCAAAGCCGTCGACTACAACGGGGACGGCGTCACTGACCTCGTCGTCGCCGGCTGCACCGGTATCGACTTCTATACGCGCTCGGGCGCGACCTGGATCAAGCGCACGACCTTCACCCCGCGGCAGTACGACGACTTCAACTTCTTCGAGCTCGGCGATGTGAACGGTGATGGGCGGCCGGACCTCGTCGGCAAGGGTCCGTACGAGATCTGGATTGCCGATCAGACGGCTGCGCATACGTTTTCACCGGAGCACTACATACCGGCGTGCAACGGTATCGGCACCTCCGGCGAGCAGCCCTTCGTCGATGTCAGCATCGGGGACGTCACGGGCGACGGGAAGCCTGACATCACCTGCGGCGGCGGGGCCAACAGCCTTTCGGCGGTTTCGGTCTACCCGTCGACCCCGTCGGGTACCTCGATCAGCAGCAAGCCGGCGACCTACGCGGCAGCCTTTCAGCCGTGGCGAACGATCATCGCGGACATCAACCTGGACGGCCGGACCGATGTGCTCACCCCTGACGGCGACCCCGTAGGTGTAGGTATCTACCGGCAGCAGAACAACGGGACGCTGCTTCCCGAGCAGCTCGTCGACAGCTTGGGGGTGTCGCCATATTCCATTCCCGGCAGCGGCGCCGAATCGTTGGCGGTGGCCGACCTGGACCACAACGGAATGCCTGACATCGCTATCGGCGGAGGGGGTGGACTCGCCGTCATCTATCAGCATTGATGCAGTGCGACGGTCCTAGTCGTTCGCCTGAGGTTGCTGACCTACTCGCCGGAAAGTGCGCCGTGTTCGGCGCGAGCGAAGGCAGCTGCGAACCGGTCAAGATGACGCCCCCAGAGTTGCCGATAGAAGGCGGTATCCCCGGCACTCAGCCCGGACAACTGGACCTTCACATTTGTGCCGTGATCCGTCGGGGTCAGCGTGATTTCGACCAACGCGGGTGTCGGCGTCGCTTGGCCGGCTGCCTGAGGTTCCCATTCGATCACCAGGCGGTGCGGGGGATCGACTTCGAGGTAGCGGCCGGCGATCAGCGTCCCGTCGAGGTCCAGGTGGAACGCATCTCCTGGCCGAGGACTCGTCATGAAGTCTTCTCGGCGTTGACCAGAGCGGTGCATGTCCAACAGGCACAGGCGATCGGGGCCGGCAGGCTCAGCTCCGGAACGCCGGCTCGAACCATCCTGCCTGGCGCAACCAGGAGTCTCGCCGCCAATGGCTGCGGACGAACCCGGCTTGGGCTCATCTGCCGACGGCAAGGGCAAGGAGGGTATTCACGGCAGTCTCGAACGGGCGGGTACTGCGTTGCACCTGCGCGAGTAGAAGTCCTCCTTGGAGCGTGGCCAGCAGCGTAGTAGCGAGGTCATCCGGGTCGATGTCCGGCGGAAGCTTCCCGTCGGCATGAAGGGATCTGAGGCCATCGCCGATGGCGGCCGCCCACTGATCGAACCCTGCCGCGATGAGCGCTCGGGCCTCGGGGTCACTCTCGGCGAGTTGGCCAACGAGCGATCCAAGTTGGCAGCCTCCCTTTGCTTTGGTGCGTTTCGCTGCGCTCATCACCATTTTCCGCCAGGCTTCGACTCCGTTCGCGCCGCTGAGTACCTCCCGCTGGCGATTGACGATGGTGTCGGCCTGATAGTCGATGACCGCCTGCACGAGGTCGTCCTTGTCGGGGAAGTAGTGGTAGAGCTGAGAGCCGCTGACTTCCGCCGCCACCTTGACGTCTTCCAAGCTGGTGCCGGCCACCCCGCGCTCATGGATCAGGGCGGCGGCCTCCTTCACTATTCGCGCCCGGGTGAGTGCTCCCTTGGGAGTGAGCCTCGGCCGGTCACTCGTCTCGTTGGCCATGCGCCCATCGTAACAACTTTCTGAGTTTGACAGCCCACTCCGGTCCAGCCATAGTGGGTCGTGCAACCCAGTTTCGAGCGAGAGGGCAAGCAACACATGAAGGACTTGGTGGACCGGACCGCGCTGGTCACAGGGTCGACGAGCGGGATCGGCAGGGCTTCGGCCGTCGCGCTGGCTGCTCGCGGCGCTCATGTACTGGTCGTCGGTAGAGACGAACAACGAGCCAAAGACGTGGTCGCTGAGATCGAAGGCAGCGGCGGCAGCGCAGCGTTTCGGCTTACTACGTTGAACGATCTGAAATCGGCCGATGACCTCGTCGAGTGGGCCATTGAGGCCGGCGACGGTCACGTCGACATCCTCATCAACAACGCTGGCGTCGCCGTGCTCGGACCAAGCAATGCAGCCACCGAAGCAGAGTTCGACGAGACCTTTGCACTGAACGTCAAAGTTCCGTTCTTCCTCGTCGCAGCCCTGGCGCCAGCCATGGCCGAACGTGGATGGGGTTCGATCGTCAACGTCTCCACGATGGTCGCCAGCTTCGGACAACCCGGCATGGCGCTGTACGGCTCCAGCCGAGCGGCCCTCGAACTCTTGACCAAGGCCTGGGCCGCCGAGTACGGCCCGCGTGGTGTTCGGGTCAACGCCGTTGCGCCCGGCCCGACCCGCACCCGAATGATGGAAACAGTCCCCGAAGAGATGGTGAATCAGCTCGCAGCCCTAGCACCAGCAGGTCGCGCAGCTGAGCCCGAGGAACTTGCTGCGGCGATCGTCTTCCTGGCCAGCGAGGATGCCAGCTTCGTGCACGGCGTCACGCTTGCCGTCGATGGGGGCCGGAATGCGACCTGACGCCTGCCGGCCGTTGCGCTCTGGAATGCACGACTTAGCCAATAGGAGAAGCGCATGAGCAAGTTCGACGCTCAATTCGCGGATCGACTGGACGGACAGACCGTGCTCGTCACCGGCGCCAAGGGCGGTATCGGTCACGAAACCGCCCAAGGCATAGGGAATTGCGGGGCGACTGTACTGGTGCACGCGCGAGGCGCTGAAGACGCAAGACGCGCGGTCGACCTCCTGGTCCGCAATGGCAACGGAAAGGGCCGGTACCTGGCCGTAGCCGGAGACCTCGGGTCTTTAGGCGGTGTTCGGGAACTGGTCGGCGCGGTGCACGAGGCCGCGCCGAGGGGACTCAACGGACTGGTCAACAACGCGGGCGCCGCGTTCTCCGGCAAGGCACTGTCACCCGACGGGTACGAGCGGACCATCGCCATCAATCACGTCGCGCTCGCGGCCCTCACTGACGGGCTGCTCGAACTGCTGCGCAAGGGAGCTACCGACATTGCTGCGCCGTCCCGGGTCGTCAACATGACGGCCTTGATCGAGTCGCGGGGCAAGCCGATCACTGACTGGAGCTACCCGGGCAAGTACAAGCAGATCCAGGCCTACGCCGATGCCAAACTGCTGGCCCTGATGTACACCTACGCCCAAGCTCGCCGGCATGAGGGCGAGGGCCTGACGTTCAACGCAGTCAGCCCGGGCGCGGTCAAAACCACTCTCGGCAGCAAGGCCGGCGGCCCGTTCAAGTTGATTCAGGCGTTGACCAATCCGTTCGTCCCGCCTCCGGAGAAGGGGTCACGCGGCTGCGTGCGGCTGATGGCCGATCCCGAGCTGGCGACCGCCACCGGTGGCTACTACAGCTCGGCCGAGCTCAAGAAGTCATCCACGCAGTCTCGCGACCACGACGCTCAGGACCGGGTGTACGAGCAGACCGAACGCGAACTGCACATCCACAACTGAGGCGGGTCGGGTGTCTGGGCCGCTCCAGCGAGAGAGCTTGGGCGGACTCGCCAACCTCAGCCGTCGCGTCGCATGTCGACGAAGCGGCTGTAGTGACCCTGGAAGGCAACCGTGACCGTGCCGGTCGGGCCGTTGCGCTGCTTGGCGACGATGAAGTCGGCCTCGCCTGCGCGCGCTGATTCCGGCTCGTACATGTCTTCGCGGTGCAGCAGCACGACGACGTCAGCGTCCTGCTCGATGGCGCCGGACTCACGAAGGTCAGACAGCTGCGGCTTTTTGTCGGCGCGGGTCTCGGCGGCCCGGTTGAGCTGGGACAGCGCGACGACTGGAACGCCGATCTCCTTGGCGAGCAGCTTGAGCGAGCGGCTCATCTCGCTGACTTCCTGCTGCCGTGAGTCGAGCCGCTTGCTCGGCGTCATCAGCTGCAAATAGTCAACAACCACAAGGGCAAGCTCATGGCGCTGCTTGAGGCGCCGGCACTTGGCCCGCAGCTCCATCATCGTCACGTGAGGCGAATCGTCGATGAACAGCGGTGCGCTCGTGACCTCGCCGATGCGCTGGGCGAGGCGGGCCCAGTCATCGTCGGTCATCTTGCCGGATCGCATGTTTTGCAGGTGGACCCGCGACTCGGCGGACAGCAGCCGCATGACGATTTCGGTGCGGCTCATCTCCAGTGAGAAGACCACCGAGGCCCGGCCGTGTTTGATGCTGGCCGCGCGGGCGAAGTCGAGAGCCAGCGTGCTCTTACCCATGGCCGGGCGGGCCGCGACGACGATCAGCTGGCCGGGATGCAGGCCATTGGTGATCTGGTCGAGATCGGCGAAGCCGGTCGGCACGCCCGTGAGGGTGCCATCGCGATTGGCGATCGACTCCATCTCTTCCAGCGTCGGATTGATCAGCTGCTCGAGCACCAGGAAGTCATCACTGGTGCGGCGCTCGGTGACGGCGAAGACCTCGGCCTGAGCCCGGTCGACCGCGTCCTCGACCTCCGATGACTCGTTGTAGCCGAGCTGCGTGACGCGCATACCCGCCTCGACCAGCCTGCGGCGCACCGCTTTCTCGGCGACGATCTGGGCGTAATAGCCGGCATTCGCGGCGGTGGGGACGGACTCGATCAGCGTGTGCAGGTAGGGCGCTCCGCCCACCCGGTCGAGCTCTCCGCGGCGATGCAATTCAGCTGCGACGCTCACGGTGTCAGCGGGCTCGCCCTTGCTGTAGAGCTCGGTGGTGACCTCGTAGATCGTGGCGTGAGTGGGCCGGTAGAAGTCGGTGACCCGCAGCACCTCGACCACATCGGCGACCGCATCTTTGGACAGCAGCATCCCGCCGAGGACACCCTGCTCGGCAGCGACATCTTGGGGTGGCGTGCGATCGAACTGCGGCGGCCCCCCGCCCGGGCTCTGGCCCTGGCCGGAACCGGCGCTCTCACCCTGACCACCCGAGCGCGCGCGCAGATCGATGGTCGTCACCGACACGAAAACACCGCCCTCTCCACCTGACATCACAGCCGACACCAACGACGCGACCAGCCGACGTGACACCGGCGGCGTGACTCCGCGCGCCTGCGGCTGATGCTGCTTTCAGGTGTACGCCTCCCGTACGACAGAAAGGGCGACGCGCCGAAGGACTTGCCGGGCCGCCTGTTGATGGAGCTGGGGATGAGGTGTGGGCAACGCCGCGGCAGGGTGTGGATGCACGGTGGAGACGCGGTGGACACCCGTCGTTCACCCAGCGGCCTCCGGACGTACCGCACCTGCCCGCCGCCGGGTCTGCGCAGGTCGGCCGATTCGCGTCCCATCCGACGCTATCCACAGAGATGTGCACCGCTGTGGACAAAGAAAAGTTGCCGTCACAGGGACCGCTCAGCTTTAACGCAGGCGCACCCCAGCCGCGAGCGCGAAAACTTAGTCATGGCAACTATCGCGTTCGACCCCCCGCCGTCGGTCTTTCCCGGCCGCTCGGGTCAGCGCCGGGCCGTTTCCATCCCCGCGCCGACCGCCTCGCTTTCCCAGCTCGAATCGGTCACGTTCTCCCCGTCGCCCGCCGCCCCCAGTGCACGCGCTGTACCCGCTGCAGCGATCGAACACGTGCTGCCGCTCTCCGGCTGTCGCCTGACCGTCCTGGATCTGCCCGATGGTTCACGCGTCGGCCGGCTGGTCGCGGCCGACGGGCGCTGGCTCGCCGAGACACGCTGCGAGCTCGAGTCGCAGGTGAGCGGCTGGTTCGGGCGCGGCGGCCCCTGCGGGACGTCGTGGGCGCTCGCCTTCGGCGCCGGTGGCTCGCACGAATCGGTACAGGTTCGTTTCGCCAGCCTCCGCGCCCGCCGGGTCGTCCCTGTCGTCAGTGATCACTACGGTCTCTGGGTGGCGGAGGTTGCCGGAGCATTCCGGGCCGCCACCATCCTCAGCCCCTCGACGACCAACACGTTCCGGCTGCACTACGCGTCCTGAGCACCTTGTTGACGAAGGTGTGCCACTTCCCACGAAGTCGCCCCAGGTAGCGCGGAACCCCCTCCTGCGGGTATGACCCGCGTATGAAGGTGCTCGTTGCAGGTGCCACCGGCTTCGTCGGATCGCGGCTGGTCCGCGCGCTCAAGGAGGCGGGCAACGAGGTTCAGGCGCTCACCCGCCACCCTGAGGACTACCACGGACCGGGGAATCCCGTGGGCGGTGACGTCAGTGACGAGGATGCCCTCGCGTCTGCTCTGGTCGGCTGTGACGCCGCGTACTACCTGGTCCACTCGCTGGACAGCGCCGATTTCGCCGACAAGGACGCCCAGGGTGCACGCACCTTCGGTCGGGCGGCCCGATCGTGCGGGGTGCAGCGGATCATCTACCTCGGCGGCCTCGGACAGGAGGGCGACGACCTCTCCGAGCATCTGCGCAGCCGGCAAGAGGTCGAGACGCTGCTCGGCGAGGCCGGTGTCCCCGTGACGACCATCCGGGCGGGCGTCATCATCGGCAACGGCGGCTTGTCGTGGGAGCTGATGCGCGAGCTCGTCGCCCACCTGCCGATCATGCTGACCCCTCGCTGGGTGCGCACCAAGGCACAGCCGGTCGCCATCGCCGATGTTGTCCGCTATCTGTCGGCCGCCCTCGAACTTCCGGAGACCGCAGGCCGGGTCTACGAGATCGGTGGCCCGGAGATCATGACGTATGAGACCGCGATGCACCGCGTCGCCCGCATCCGCCACCGGCCGTTGATCATCGTGCCCATTCCGCTGCTGACCACGAAGCTGTCCTCACGCTGGCTCGCACTCGTGACCAGCGTCGACCTGCAGACCGCCACCAACCTGATCGAGTCGATGAGCAACGAGGTCATCGTCCGCGACGAGTCGCTGCGCCGGCTCGTCGGGCTGACCCCCATCCCCTTCGACGAGGCGGTGCGCCAGGCGCTGGAGGAGCGCGAGGGGGAGCTCGAGGTCCAGGGTGCGGACTCCTAGCCCGATTACCGACCGAGTCGTCCAGCGCTTCGGGCCGTTGCTGGCTCCCGCCAAGAGCCCGTACCACCAGGAAGCCCCACCGATCCAGCGGCGGCGCCGCCTGATCGTCGCGGTCACGCTGGTCGGCGGCGCCGTCCTGCTCGGATTCGCCCTCACGCGCCCGGACGGCAGCGATTCCTTCGACGTGCTGGCGGCCGTGCTGGCCGGCGTCTGGCTGGTGGGCGGGCTGCTTTCCGGGCCGGTGCATCTCGGGCGCGGACGAAACGGGCGTCGCCCGATCCTCTGGCCCGCACTGGTCGGCGCGCTCGCCTTCGGGGTGTTCGCGGCCGGCGCCGAGGCGGTCAGCTGGATCCCGAGCCTGCACCACGCCGTCGACGACATCATCAAGCGCGCCGACTCCGGATCGCGGGCCCTCATCGCCGCGATCACGATCGTCAACGGCATCGGCGAGGAGGTCTTCTTCCGCGGTTCGGTCTACAGCGCGTACGGGCGGCGCCGTCCCGCTGTCTGGACCACCATCACGTATGTCGTGGTCACGGCCGCCGCCGGCAACCTGATGCTCGTGCTCGCCGCCGCCCTCATGGGCAGCGTGTTCGCGCTCGAGCGGCGCGCCACCCGCGGCATCCTCGCGCCCGCCATCACCCATGTCGTCTGGTCGACCATGATGATCTTCCTGCTGCCGCGCTGACCTGTCAGAGCTCGAGCCCGACCAGGACCGGCTCGTTGACCAGGGTCACACCGAGCCGCTCGCGTACGCCATCACGGACCTCGCGGGCCAGTGCCAGCACGTCCGCGGCCGAAGCGCCTCCGCGGTTGGTGATCGCCAGAACGTGCTTGGTGGACAGGCGGGCGGCGCCGCTGCCGTAACCCTTCGCGAATCCGGCCCGATCGATGAGCCAGGCGGCAGGGACCTTGAATCGCCCGCCGGCCTCGGAGAACGCCGGCACCGCGGCGCTGGTTCGCTCGGAGAGCGCGGCGAACGCCTGCTCATCGAGGACGGGATTGGTGAAGAACGACCCGCAGCCGGCCGTGTCCGGGTCGGAGGGATCGAGCACCATGCCCTTGCTGCGGCGCAACGTCAGCACGGCTTCGCGGACACTCTCGACCGCTGCGCCGCCTCCGGCCTCGAGCCCCAGCGATCGGGTGAGCTCGCCGTATCGCGGCCGGCTCTCAGCACCGGGGCGCAGGGCGAACTCCACCTCGGTCACCACCCATCGTCCGGCCTCGGACTTGAAGCGGCTGGTGCGGTAGCCGAAACCGCACTCGGCCGGTTCGAGAACGCACATCTTCGCGTCGCGCCGGTCGTACGCCGTGACGCTGCTGATGACGTCGGAGACCTCCTGGCCGTAGGCACCGACGTTCTGGATCGGGGTCGCGCCGACCAGCCCGGGGATCCCGGCCAGGCACTCGATTCCCGCGAGCCGCTGGTCGACCGCGTACGCGACGAGGTCGTCCCACGACTCACCCGCCGCCGCGCGCAGCCGGTCGCCGTCGCGCGTGACTCCACGCGTGCGGATGAGCACGGCGAGCCCGGGAAAGCCGGCGTCGCTCACGACCACGTTGCTTCCGCCGCCGAGCAGCAGCAGCGGGCGTCCCGCCGAGTCAGCACGCTCGCACCACGCCGACCAGCTCTTCGGTCGTGTGCACGGCGGCCAGCTCCTGCGCCGGGCCGCCGACACCGATCGTCGTCAGCCCGGAGAGCGCGACGTCGCTCCGCGCCGGACCCGGAGTCAGTCAACCGGGCCGGCTTCCCCGCCGGCATCGGCCGCGCGCCGTGACGCCGACAGATCCGCGACGCCCACGGTCGGCGTGGAGGCCTGGGCGTAGAGCCGCTGCGGGATGCGTCCGGCGCGGCGGGCAAGCCGTCCGCCCTCGACCGCGCGCGCGCATCGCCTCGGCCATCAGTGCCGGCTCCTGCGCGCGGGTGACCGCCGTGGCCAGCAGCACCGCGTCGCACCCGAGTTCCATGGCGAGGGCGGCATCGGAGGCGGTGCCGATCCCGGCATCGAGCACCAGCGGAAGGTCGATGGACTCGCGCATGATCGCGATGTTGTACGGGTTGCGGATGCCGGCGCCGCTGCCGATCGGTGAGCCGAGCGGCATCACCGCCGCCACCCCGGCGTCGGCGAGCCGGCGAGCGAGGATCGGGTCGTCGGTCGTGTAGACGAAGACCTGGAAGCCGTCGTCCACCAGCTGCTCGGCGGCATCGAGCAGTTCCACGGCGTCGGGCAGCAGTGTCCGGTCATCGCCGATGACCTCGAGCTTCACCCAGTCGGTCTCGAAGGCCTCGCGGGCCAATTTCGCCGTGAGCACGGCGTCGCGGGCCGTGTAGCAGCCGGCGGTGTTCGGGAGCACCCGCGCGCCGCATCGGTCGACCACGTCGAGCACGCTGCCCTGAGCCGTCGGGTCGAGGCGGCGCAGCGCGACCGTGACGATCTCGGCGCCGGACGCCTTCACCGCGGCTTCGAGCGCGCCCATGCTGGACGCGCCGCCCGTGCCCAGGATGAGCCGGCTGGCAAAGGTCTCGCCGGCGAGCACCAGTGGATCGTCCACGTCAGCCTCCCTGGGTCGCGGCGAGCAGTTCGACGACGTCGCCCTCGCTCACCCGTTGGTCGCGCCAGCGTCCCCTGGGGACGACTTCTCCGTTCATCGCGATCGCCAGGCCGCGCCGCACTTCGTGGCCGCTGCGCACGAGCAGCGCGTCCAGCGAGGTGTCGTCCGGGACGTCGGTCGCGTCGCCGTTCAAGGTGATGATCATCGGAACCGGTCCGGGGAGAAAGGCTTGGCCAGCTGCGGAATCCGGTGCGACGCCAGCATCTCCACGACGAGGTCGGCGGTGACGGGTGCGAGCAGGATGCCGTTGCGGTAGTGCCCCGTCGCCACGAAGAGGCGCTCGTCCCAGCGTCCGATCACCGGGGCATTGTCGGCAGTAGCCGGACGCAGCCCCACCACCGCCTCGGTGAAGGCGAGTTCGGTGACGCCCGGCACCAGTTCGTACGCGGCCCGCAAGAGTTCGTAGACGCCGCCCGCCGTGGCGGTGACGTCGTCGCCTTTCTCCTCGACAGTCGCCCCGACCACCAGGCGACCGTCTCCGCGCGGCACCAGGTACGTGTCGACCCCGCGGATCGTGTGCGTCAGCAGCGGTTCGCCGCGCAGGTGCAGGAGCTGACCCTTCACCGGCCGCACACCCAGCTCGGGCAGCAGCCGGGCGCTCGCTGCGCCGGCGGCGAGCACGACCGTTCCGGCATCGAGATCGGCAAGCTCGTGTACGGGCTCGGGCCGAAGGTCGACGCCGGCGGCTGAGCAGGCCGTGCGTAGAGAATGGACGAGCGCCCGGTTGTCGACGCTGTGATCGCCGGTGACGACGTACGCCCCCCGCACGCGAGGGGAGAGCGCGGGTTCGAGTGCGCGCACCTCGCGCGAACGCAGCCGGGTGACCTCGAGCCCCAGCTTGGCTTGGAAGACCGACAGCTCCTCGAAGTGCGCGAGATCGTCGGCGTCGCGGGCCACGCTCAGGGTGCCCTTGGTCCGGTAGCCGGGGTCTGACCCGGCCGCCGCGAGCTCGGCGGCGAAGTCGGCCCACCGGTCGCGGGCGGCGAGCGTGAGCGTCAGCAAGGCCTCCTCGCCGTAGTGCACCTCGGTGACGGGCGCCAGCATCCCGGCGGCGGCCCAGCTGCTCTGCGCCGGCGCGTCGTGAGCCAGCTCCGGGTCGAAGACCGCGACCTGGCCGAGCCCCGCGGCCGCCGCCCGCCAGGCGATGGCCAGCCCGATGACGCCGCCGCCCACGATCGCCACATCCGGCGCCGCGCCGGCGCTTGCTCGCCTCATGTCACCGACTCCGTTCCCTTCGCCGGCATGACCCGGATCAGGTGTTGACGGTCGGAGGCGTGGCCTCCCTCTCAGCCCGCTGCCGGGCTCCCGTGCTCTCCACGGTACGGCTGCGGTTCAACTCCAGGCGAGCCGGATACGCTTCGTTTCACCAGCCGGACACACCCCGTCCGGCGTGACGGCCAATGAGGGCCTGCGGCGAACCCGACGTCCTATCCTTGGCCGACAGGAGGTGCGGCATGACCATCTCGCCGCCCCAGCGCCCGAGCGCATCGGTCGCTGCGGCAGTCCAGCTGCTCACTCCGGAGGGCGAGCGCGTCGCCCATCCTGATTACGACGTCAGCTTCCGAGATCAGGACTACCGCGATCTGTATCGCGACATGGCGCTCGTACGCCGCGTCGACATCGAAGCCACCGCCCTCCAGCGTCAGGGCGAGCTCGGGCTCTGGGCGAGCTGCCTCGGTCAGGAAGCCGCCCAGGTCGGCAGCGCCCGCGCGCTGCATCCGCGAGACTTCGCCTTCCCGACGTACCGCGACCACGGGGTCACCTGGTGCCGCGGCATCGACCCGTCGCTGCTGCTCGGCCAGTTTCGCGGAGTGAAGCTCGGCGGCTGGGATCCGAACGAGCACCGCTGCGCCCTCTACGCGATCGTGATCGGCAGCCAGACCCTTCATGCCACCGGCTACGCGATGGGGGTCGCCAAGGACGGCGCGCTCGGCGACGACGGTGAGGCGGTGATCGTCTACTTCGGTGACGGCGCGTCCAGCCAGGGAGACGTCAACGAGAGCTTCAACTTCGCCAGCGTCTTCCAGGCCCCCGTCGTCTTCTTCTGCCAGAACAACGGGTGGGCCATCTCCGAGCCGAGCGATCGCCAGAGCCGGGTGCCGATCCGCGAGCGGTCCGCCGGCTTCGGCTTCCCGGGCATCCAGGTCGACGGCAACGACGTGCTCGCCTGCTATGCCGTGGCCCGCCAGGCACTCGACGCCGCCCGCACCGGCCAGGGTCCGACGCTCATCGAAGCGGTCACCTACCGGATGGGGGCGCACACCACCTCCGACGACCCGACCCGCTACCGGCTGCAGGCCGAGCTCGAGTCGTGGAAGCTCAAAGATCCGCTCGAGCGGCTGAAAGCCTTTCTGTACCGCCAGCAGATCGCCGATCGAGCCTGGTTCCAGGAGCTGGACGGCGAGGCCGACGAGCTCGCCCGGCGGCTGCGGGCCGAATGCCTGGGCATGGCGGATCCTGATCCGGTCACCATGTTCGAGCAGGTCTACGAGCAACAAACCGAGTCGTTGCAGGCGGAACAGCTCGCCTATGCCGACTACCTGATGAGCTTCGAGGCGTCATGAGCGCCACGAATCTGAGCCTCTCGGCAGCCATCAACGCCGGCCTGCGCCGCGCGATGGAAAGCGATGAGCGGGTGCTGGTGATGGGCGAAGACGTCGGCACGCTCGGCGGCGTCTTCCGGGTGACCGACGGGCTGCAGAAGGACTTCGGTGAGGAGCGGGTGATCGACACCCCGCTCGCCGAGTCCGGAATCATCGGCACCGCCATCGGGCTGGCGATGCGCGGCTACCGCCCGGTCTGCGAGATCCAGTTCGACGGCTTCGTCTACCCGGCCTTCAACCAGATCGTGAGCCAGCTCGCCAAGCTGCATTATCGCAGCGGGGGCACCGTGAAAATGCCTGTCACCATTCGGATTCCGTTCGGTGGCGGCATCGGGGCGGTCGAGCATCACAGCGAGAGCCCAGAGGCGTATTTCGCCCACACCGCCGGGCTGAAGGTGGTCGCGTGCAGCGGCCCGGCCAACGCGTTCGGCATGATCCAGCAGGCCATCGCGAGCGATGACCCGGTCATCTTCTTCGAGCCCAAGCGGCGCTACTGGGAGAAGGCGGAGGTCGATCTGAGCCCGGGTGCTGCGCTGCCGCCGTTGCATTCCTCGGCGGTGCTCCGGGAGGGCCGCGACGTCACCGTCGTGACGTACGGCCCCTGCGTGCAGACGGCCCTCGCGGCTGCGGAGGTCGCGTCCCACGACGGCCTCGACATCGGCGTCATCGACCTGCGGAGCCTCTCGCCGCTCGATCTCGGTCCGGTGCTCGACGCGGTGCGGCTGACCGGCCACCTCGTCGTCGTCTCCGAAGCACCGCCGTCGGCGTCGATTTCCTCAGACGTAGCAGCGCAAGTCACCGAGCAAGCGTTCTATTCGCTGGAGGCGCCCGTGCTCCGGGTCAGCGGCTTCGATACGCCCTATCCGGCGTCCAAGCTCGACGCTAACTACCTGCCCGACATCGATCGGATACTCGATGCCGTCGACCGTTCGCTGGCGTTCTGATGGCCCTTCGCCACTTCGCGCTGCCCGACCTCGGCGAGGGCCTGACCGAGGCCGACGTCCTCGGGTGGCTCGTCAAGGAAGGCGACGAGGTCACGCTGAACCAGCCCATCGTCGAGGTCGAGACGGCGAAGGCCGCCGTGGAAGTGCCGTCGCCGTGGGCCGGCAAGGTCACCCAATTGCATGCGCCGCAGGGACAGACGGTCGCAGTCGGCTCGCCGCTCATCACCATCGACACCGTCGATGCTGTGGGCCCAGCGGGGGTGGAACCGGCGCAGGAGGCCGAGGAGCCGCGCGAGGCGATGCTCGTGGGGTACGGGCCGCGTCCCGCCCAGACCCGCCGCCGGCCCCGCATTGCTGCGGCCCGCGGATCCGCGGAACCCGTCTCGAGCGCACCGGCCGACGTCACGGTGCTGGCCAAGCCCCCTGTGCGCAAGCTGGCCCGCGATCTCGGTGTCGACCTGCGAACGGTACGCGGGTCCGGCCCGTCGGGAAGCATCACCCGCGAGGACGTCGGTGCGGTGGCCGCACCTCCGAAAATGCCTGCAACTGCTGGTGTTTCTGCCCAGACGCCGGGCGAGCGGATCGCCTTGCACGGCGTCCGCAAAGCGATGGCCGAAGCGATGACGCGCAGTGCCTTCACTGCTCCGCAGGCGAGCGTCACGCTCACCGTCGACGCCACGGAGACCATGGCGCTGCGCGGGATGCTCGCGACGCGGCCGGAGTTCGCCGACGCTCCGCTCTCTCCGCTGGCCCTCGTCGCGCGGGCCGTGTGCGTAGCTGCCCGCCGCGCACCGCTGATCAATTCCAGCCTCGATGAGGAGGCGGGAGAGATCGTCCTGCACCAGCAGCTCAATCTCGGATTCGCGGTGGCCACCCCGCGGGGGTTGATCGTGCCCAACATCAAAGACGCCGGCAGCCTCTCGTTACCGCAACTGGCCGCCGCGCTGGACACGCTCATCTCCACGGCGCGCGAGGGTCACAGCAGGCCCGCCGACGTGTCCGGTGGCACGCTCAGCATCACCAACGTCGGCGTCTTCGGGGTCGACGGCGGCACGCCGATCCTGAACCCGGGGGAGAGCGCCATCGTCTGCCTCGGCACGATCGCGCCGCGCCCCTGGGTGCACGAGGGTGGGCTCGCCGTGCGTGAGGTGGTGACGCTCTCCATGTCCTTCGATCACCGCGTCATCGACGGGCAGGTCGCGTCGCAGTTCCTCGCCGACGTCGGCGCCATGGTCACCGATCCACGGCTGCTGCTGACCGGCTGATCCGCTCACTGGCGGCGCAGTCGTACGCTTTCGGCATGCCTTCGTACCAATTCCGCTGCCGGACGTGCGGCGACGGGTTCGTGGTCCAGCGCGCCATGGCGGAATCCACCACCGCGCCGGCCCCCTGCCCGGAGGGTCACGATGACACCACGCGCGTGTTCACCGCTGTAGCGGTCGGCGGGCGCGCCGGCAATGGTGGCACCTCGCCCGCCGCCGCCCCCATGCCGGCGCCATCGGCCGGTGGGGGCTGCTGCGGAGGCGGCTGCTGCGGCTGACCGAGCAGCCCCGGCGTCCGACTCAGAAGGCCTCTTCTGCCAGCTCCATCAGGCTGAGGTCGACGCTCTCGGCCAGGGCCCGCTGCGCGGCGACTCCGGTGAGCACGTTGCGGGCGAACCACTTGGCCGCCGCCACCTTGCCCTGGTAGAACGCCTTGTCGCGAGCCGAGAGGTCAGAGCGCTTGAGCGCTTCGCCGGCCACCTCGGCCTGACGCAGCAGGAGCCAGCCGGTCACGACGTCACCGCTGGCCATCAGAAGCCGGGTGCCGTTCAGGCCGACCTTGTAGACGTTGGCCCGATCGTCGGCGGCTGAGGTCAGCTGGCCCACCATCGCGGCGACGATGGCCTGCAGATCCTCAGCGGCCTGGCCCAGCAGCTCGCGTTCGGTGGAGAGCTCGCCGCCGCCCGGGTCGCCCTTGACCGTGTCCTGGATCTGCTCGACCAGATAGCCGAGGGCGGTGCCCTTGTCGCGCACGATCTTGCGGAAGAAGTAGTCGATGCCCTGGATCGACGTGGTGCCCTCGTAGAGGGTGTCGATCTTGGCGTCGCGGATGTACTGCTCGATCGGATAGTCCTGCAGGTAGCCCGAGCCGCCGAAGATCTGAAGCGAGGTGGCGAGCAGCTCGTAGCCCTTCTCCGACCCGTAGCCCTTGACGATCGGGAGCAGCAGGTCGTTCAGCCGGATGAGCACGTTGGCATCCGTGCCGTCGGCTTCGGCCAGCGCGATCTCGTCCTGGATGTGGGCGGTGTAGAGCACGAGGGCGCGCATGCCTTCAGCCCACGCCTTCTGGCGCATCAGCATCAGGCGGACGTCAGGGTGATGCGTGACCGTGACGCGAGGAGCCGACTTGTCGGTCATCTGCGTGAGATCGGGACCCTGGACGCGGTTCTTGGCGTACTCGAGGGCGTTCAGGTAGCCGGTGGAGAGCGTCGAGATGGCCTTGGCGCCGACCATCATCCGGGCGTACTCGATGACCTGGAACATCTGGGCGATGCCGTCGTGGACGTCGCCCACGAGGTATCCGACCGCAGGAGCGCCGTGCTGACCGAAGGTCAGCTCGCACGTCGCCGAGACCTTCAGACCCATCTTCTTCTCGACGTTGGTGGCGTAGACGCCGTTGCGCTCGCCGAGCTCGCCCGTCGCCCAGTCGGTCACGTGGAACTTGGGCACGATGAACAGGCTCAGACCCTTGGTGCCGGGGCCGGCGCCCTCGGGGCGGGCCAGCACCAGATGCACGATGTTTTCGGGGATGTCCCAGTCGCCGCTCGTGATGAAACGCTTGACCCCGTCGATGTGCCAGGAGCCGTCAGCCTGCTGCTTGGCGGTGGTGCGGCCGGCGCCGACGTCGGATCCCGCGTCGGGCTCGGTGAGGACCATGGTGGCGCCCCAGTGGCGGTCGACCATGGTCTGGGCGAAGACCCTCTGCTCGGGGGTGCCGAGCCGGTCGATGATCGCGGCGAAATTGCCGCCGGCCATGTACATGAAGATGGCGGGGTTGGCGCCCAGCATCATCTCGTTGGCGGCCCAGACGATCGACGGCGAGGCTCCGAGGCCGCCGAGGTTCTCCGGCAGCGACAGTCGGTGCCATTCGCCGTCGATGACGGCCTGGTAGCTCTTCTTGAACGACTCGGGAAGGGTCACCGAGTGCGTCTCGGGGTCGAAGACCGGCGGGTGGCGATCGGCGTCGACGAACGAGTCGGCCAGATCGTCGCTGGACAGCCGCTCCATCTCACGCAGCACGTCGCGTGCGGTGTCGGCGTCCATCTGCGCAAAGGGCCCGCGGCCCAGCGCCTTATCGGCACCGAAGACCTCGAAGAGGTTGAACTCGAGATCCCGGAGATTGCTTTTGTAGTGACCCATGACTGCGTACCTTCCGCGGGGCGGGGTCGAGTACGGGAGATGTACTCACCAGTAACATAACGAATGCTACCCGCCGGTAACTCCCCTTTACACATTCTTCTTCGTGTGGCCCGGGCCACGTCTTCACGGCCTGAATAGATGATCGTCGATATTGACTGTGGCGTGTCCGTGGCCCAAGCTGCTTGTATCGACGCCTGTCGATGAGCTTCGTGGGCCATCACCGTGGAGGGACTGCATGTCTCGCGTCCAACTCGCCCTGAACGTCGCCGATCTCGACGCCGCCGTGGACTTCTACACCTCACTGTTCGCCACCGCCCCAGCCAAGCGGCGTCCGGGCTACGCCAACTTCGCGATCGCCAACCCCCCGCTCAAGCTGGTGCTGATCGAGGGTGGCGCGCAGGACCGTGGCAAGGGCGTCGCCGGAGCGCTGAACCACCTCGGAGTCGAGGTCGAGACCCCCGCGGAGGTGGTGGCAGCCAGTCGCCGGCTGTCCGGGGAGGGCCTGGAGACGCTCGATCAGGACGGCACCACCTGCTGCTACGCCGTGCAGGACAAGGTCTGGGTGAATGACCCTGACGGCGCCGCGTGGGAGGTCTACACCGTGCTTGCCGACGCACCCGGGGACGACGTGTCCGGGGAGAGCGGCTGCCGGACGGTCGATGGCGCCTGCGTGCCCGTTGGTACTTCGGCCTCGTCCGGCTGTTGTCCGTGAGCGATGTGCTCGTCGAAAGTCCCGCCGCCCGGGACGCGCCGGTGCTGCGGCGGCTCTCTGGCCTCGACCGCTTACTGCCGCTCTGGATCGTGCTGGCGATGGGAGCGGGAATCGCGCTCGGCCGCGCCATCCCGGGCCTGAGCGGCGATCTGGACACCGTCGAGGTCGGTTCGGTCAGCCTGCCCATCGCCCTCGGGCTTTTGCTGATGATGTATCCGGTGCTGGCGAGGGTGCGCTACGGCGAGCTGGGTCGCGTGACGGGTGATCATCGACTTCTCGTCTCGTCGCTGGTGCTGAACTGGATCGTCGGCCCTGCGCTGATGTTCACGCTGGCCTGGCTGCTGTTGCCCGACCTGCCCGCCTACCGGACGGGGCTGATCATCGTGGGGCTGGCTCGCTGCATCGCGATGGTCCTGATCTGGAACGACCTCTCCGGTGGAGACCGTGAGGCGGCAGCAGTGCTCGTCGCCATCAACGCGCTCTTCCAGATCGTGGCGTTCGCGGGGTTGGGCTACTTCTACCTGCAGGTGTTGCCCGGGTGGCTCGGTCTCCAGCAGCAGGATCTGCACGTCTCGGTGTGGGACATCGCGCGATCGGTGCTCATCTTCTTGGGGATCCCGCTCGCCGCGGGCTACCTCACGCGACGCCTGGGCGAAGCGCGGCGCGGACGCCCTTGGTATGAGCTGGAGTTCCTGCCGCGCATCGGTCCGGTGGCGCTCTACGGTCTGCTCTTCACGATCGTTGTGCTCTTCGCGCTGCAGGGGCGCGCGATCACTCGCCAGCCGGGGGACGTGGCTCGAATCGCCCTGCCACTGCTGGCATATTTCGCCTTCATGTTCGGCGGCTCGTTCCTGCTCGGACGCCGGCTGGGGCTGGGATATGCGAAGACGGCGACCCTGGCCTTCACCGCGGCAGGCAACAACTTCGAACTCGCCATCGCCGTGGCCATCGGGGTTTTCGGGGTCACTTCGGGGCAAGCGCTCGCCGGAGTCGTCGGCCCGCTCATCGAAGTGCCGGTCCTGGTGGCACTCGTCTATGCGTCGCTCTGGGGTCGACGTCACCTGTTCCCGGAGTCAGCGGGCCAGCCGGCCGAGTAGCGCCGCCGCGGCGCAAACCCCAAGAGCTGCAGCGAAAATGAGCACCCCGAAGTCGAGCAGGAGATGGTCGGCCGAGTTGATGAGCAACCCGCGGAGCGCGTCGACCTCATACGACAGCGGGTTGATCCGGCTGATCACCTGCAGCCAACCCGGCATCAATTTCACGGGGTAGAGCGCGTTGGAGCCGAAGAACAGCGGCATCGTGATCGCCTGTCCGATGCCCATGAGGCGGTCACGCTTGAGGACGAGGCCCGCGATCGTCATCGACAGGCAGGAGAAGAACGCGGCACCGAGTACGACAACGACGACGGTGGCCAGCAGTTTCAAGGGATTTGCCGTCAGGTTGACGCCCAGGATGGCGCTGAGCACGAGGACCACCACCACCTGGCAGGTGGCGCGCACGCCCGCAGCAAAGGCCTTGCCGGTCACCAGCGCGACCCGTGGTGTCGGGGTGACGAGCAGCTTGGTCAGGATGCCGGCGTCGCGTTCCCAGATGATCTGGATGCCGTAGAAAATCGCGATGAACAAAGCGGATTGGGCGAGGATGCCTGGCGCGAGATAGTCCAGATAGGGCACCTTCCCGGTCGGGATGGCGTGCAGCCGGCTGAACGTCTCACCGAAGATCAGCAGCCAGAGCGCGGGCTGGACGGCACGCGTCACCAGTTCGGTGCGGTCGTGGCGCAGCTTCTGCAGCTCGACCAGGCAGAGCGTGCCGATCCGCGAGAGCAGGATCCGCCACGCCGGCGGGTCGATCCGCCGCGTGGGTTCAGCCGAGACGGCCGGCGGTGCGGCGTGAGCGACGGACATCGGAAAGCCTCTCCCCTCCAGAGATCAGGCCGCCGCCGGTGTGGTGGCGAAATACCTCGTCCAGCGTGGCGTGCGGGCCGAGCTCAGCTTTGAGTTCCTCGGGCGTCCCGACGGCTTCGATGCGCCCGGAATGCATGAGGGCGACCCGATCGCATTCCTGATCGGCCTCGTCCATGTAGTGCGTGGTGACGAGCACCGTCATGCCGTCGGACTCGACCAGCGCGCGAATGCGGTCCCAGACGCTCGAGCGGGCCACCGGATCGAGGCCGATCGTCGGCTCGTCGAGCATGAGCAGCCGGGGCCGATTCACCAATGCCTGCGCCAGTTCCAGCCGCCGGACCATGCCGCCGGAGTAGGTGCCGACGAGCCGGTCCGCCGCATCGGACAGCGACACGACCTCCAGCACCTCGTCGACCACCTGACGACGCGACCGGCGGGGAACGTCGAAGAGCCGGGCGAAGAGCATGACGTTCTCCCGGCCGGTCAGCGCGGCCTCCGCGGACAGCTGCTGCGGGACATAGCCGAGCGAGCGGCGGACGCGCATCTTCGTCCGGGAGACATCGAGGCCGAGCACGCGCACCTGCCCGGACTGCAGCGGCAGGAGTGTCGTGATGACGCGGATGGTCGTGGTCTTGCCGGCACCGTTGGGTCCGAGCAGCCCGAAGACCTCGCCCGGCTCGACCGTGAGCGAGATGTCGTCCACCGCGACGTGGTCACCGAAGCGGTAGGTGAGTCCCTCGACCGTGATGGCGTGCGTCATTCGTGGGCTTCCCGTAGCGACTCGGCGATGACCTCGAGCGGGGCCATGGCCGCCTTCAGGTCGGCGATTTCGGTGGACGAGAGCTGCTGTACTGCTCCGGTGGTCGCCTTGAGCCGCCGCTCGCGCCAGGCGGCCATGCGTTCCTGCGCCGGGGGTAGCAGCCGAAGCCGGACGATCCGACCGTCGGCGTCATCCCGGTCGCGTGCCAGCAGGCCCAGCGCGACCAGCTGACCGACGAGCGTGCTCACCGTGTTGCGCGCGAGTCGAAGCTCTGCCGCAGCATCCGCAGCGGTGATGCCGGGACGGCGGCGAACCAGCCGCAGCAACTCCATCTGCGCCATCGTCACGTCGCGTTTGGCGCCCGCGCTCGCGGCGCTCCGGGCCGCTCGGATCAGCGAGCTGCTGACCTCGAGCAGCCGCTCGGCCAGCTTCTCGGCTTCGGGCTCCACGGGCGGAGCCTAGCAGTTAGTTCTGTGCACAGAACCTTCGCGGCAGGAGCACGCCGCCCGAGGCCTCGCGGGTTCACTGGTGACACGCCGACGCTGGCCCGTTCAACGCGCGAGTTCGAGGCCGAAGCGGCGCCGGTGGGCCATGCGTCAGGAGATCAGCCGCCGGACGCCGGGGATCCTCGAGGCCCCGAGCGCGATGACGGTCGTCGCGGCGAACACGAGGCAGGCCACCGGCACAGCCCAGGCGACCGTGCGTCCGATGGCCGACGAGTCCGGCAGGGAGAGCGCCCGCTGGAGCGGGAAGAGCAGCAGTGGGTGGATCAGGAAGACGCCGAACGTCGCCCCACCGAGGCGGCGCATCTGCTGGGTGGACACCCGCTTGGGGGTCCAGCTTCGCGCGGCGGTGAAGACCGCGAGCGACATCAGCATGACCGTCGGGCTCAGGTAGTCGTAGAGGAAGTTGCCGTCGGTCGTCCACCCGTACCGGGCGGCGAGCGCACCGCTGCCGAGTGCCGTCCCGAGCCATCCCACCGGGACGAGCCACCGCGAGATGCGCTGCACCCGCTCGGTCACCGTGAACGTGGTGATCAGGTAGCCGGCCAGGTAGTAGCCCACGTACGGCAGGAACCGCGTGACGGCGTTGAACCCACCGCCTCCGCCCAGCTCGCGTACCGCATGCTCCACGAGCCCGAAGGCCAGCGCGCCCCCGGTCACGATGGCGAGCTCGCGGCGGCTGGAATGCTCGATGAGCCGGCGCAGCACCGGGGTGAGCGCCGTGAGCCCTGCGACGATGAACAAGAAGTACAGCTGCAGGTACGGATCACCCGAGGCGACGGCCTTGACCGTGCCGCCGACGCTCAGGTCCTGGCCGTAGAACTGGCGCTGGAAGATCAGGTAGACGGCGATCCAGAACGCGAGCGGAACGCCGATCCGTATGGCGCGCTTCTTCAGGAAGGAGCTGCTGGGGACCCGGCGGTCCGGATTCAGCAAGAGGGCGCCGCTGACCATCACGAAGACCGGCACGCACCACAGGCACGCGGAGTTCAGCAGGTTGGCACCCCACCACCACGCGCTGTGCCAGCCGGTGCCGGACTGCTTGGTCGCGGAGCCGACGGAGTGGATGACGACGACGGCGAGGATCGCGGCGATCCGCAACATGTCCATCCACTCCAGGCCGCCACCTGCGGGGATGCGACGATTCGGCGCCTGCGGGGAGTCGGGCGCCGTGCTGGGGGAGATGTACGCCGGGGAGGGCCGGGTCAGCAGTTGGGTGGGCATCAAATGTGATGGTGCCCAGTTTGGGTTACCGCTAGCTGACTTCTAGCTGTGCATCTGCCATTTCTCGCAGCTTGTTTTTGGCGACCTTCTCGAGGGTCGCGCGCGGGAACTCCTCGACGAAGTACACGGCGCGCGGCACCTTGAAGCCGGAGAGGTTCTTGGTGCAGACGTCGATGATCGCCTTCTCGAACGCCTTGTCGTCGGTCTCGGCGCCCGGCGCTTTGATCACGAACGCCACCGGCACCATGCTCAGGAAGTCGTGCGTCTGCCCGACGACGGCAATCTCGGCGATGCCCGGGCACCTGCCGGCACATGTCCTCGACCTCGCGGGCCGAGACGTTTTCGCCGCCGACCTTCAGCACGTCCTTGTCGCGCTCGCTGTAGACGAAGTTGCCGCCCTCGCCGACGTGGACCATGTCGCCGGTCTTGAACCAGCCGTCGTCGGTGAACGCCTTGGCGTTGGCCTCGTCGTTGTCGAAGTACTCGAGGAAGAGCTGCTGCCCGCGCACCCCGCGGACCCACAGCTCGCCGATCGAGCCGTCGGCGCAGATCTTCCCGGTCTCCGGGTCGACGACGAGCGTCTGGTAGCCGGGTGTCGGCTTGCCCATCGAACGCGCCGGGTTGTGCTCGCCTTTCACCTCACTGTGGATGCAGTGCGTGACGGTCTCGGTCATCCCGTAGGCCGCCAGCACCCGGAAACCGAACGCAGCCTCGAGCTCCGGGACGATGAGCCCGAAGACGCCGACGCGCAGCGAGTTCGCCGGCTTGTCCGGAGCCATCAGAGCGGTGAAGACGAACGGCAGCAATGAGATGTGGGTGACGTTGCGCCGTACCGCCACCTCCCAGAACCGGCTTACCGACCACTTCGGCATCAGTACGACCGTGCCGCCGACCCCGAGCGTGCTCCAGGTGGTCCAGCTCTGCGCGTTCACGTGGAAGAACGGCAAGTAGATCAGGTAGATGTCGTCGCCGGTCATGTCGATGTTGTTGGGCCCGACCCGGCTCGCCCAGATGGCGTTGGCGTGGGTGTGCACGACCGCCTTCGGACGCGAGGTGGTGCCCGAGGTGTACATGATCCCGACCGGAAGCATCGGCTCGACAGGGCGTCCCGGGAAGCCGTCCTCGGCGCCGTAGAGATCGGCGAACGTCTCGACCCCGGTGGGGAGCGTCTCCGTCGCCGGCTCGCCGCTGTTGTCCTCGGTGACCGCGATCCACTTCAGTGCGGTCGCGTTTTCGCTGACGAGTGAGGCGAACTGAGGCTGCGTGATGGCCGCGACACACTGGGCGTGACCGGCCAGGAAGGTGATCTCCGGGCCGACGCTCTTGGTGTTGGTGGTGACGCCGACGGCGCCCACGGTTGCGCAGGCGTACCAGGCGATGACCATCTCCGGGCAGTTCTCACAGTGGAGCAGGACCTTGTCGCCCTTGGCGATCCCGCGCTGATGCAGGCCCGCGGCGACCTTGCGGACGTCGGAGGCGAACTGCGCATAGGTCCACGTGCGCGAATTGCCGTCCTTCGGCTCCCAGATCAGGAACGGGTGGTCAGGCTTCTCCGTCGCCCAGTGGTTCACCAGCCAGGGAATGTCCTGACCGACGAACTGGAAGTCGATGACGTCCTGCGCGGTGACGTTCGCGTCCACGGGCACTCCCACAATTCTCAGCGTCTGACGTTGCTCGCAACGATGCTTGTAACGAGGTTCTAGCTGCCGCCATCTTGGCTGATGGCGACGGGCTGCGTACGACCGGTCCCCGAATCGCCGCCCGCGATCAACCTGGCGAGCCGCCCGGTGAGGTCGTCCAGCTGAAGCGCAAGTGCCTGGTAGGCCTCGAGCGGTTCGCCGAGCGGATCGCGGATCTCGTCGCGCGGCAGGGCCCGACGGCGCTTCGGGTCACGCAGGGCGTCCACGGCGGCGAGCCATTCCTGCACGGAACGCTCCCCGCGCGGGCCCTCGCGCTCGCCGAGCCGGATCAGCTGCCCCAGCACGAAGGTGCGCGGCGCCGCTTCCGGGTAGTGATTGCTGACGGCATCGGCGTGGTCGTTGGTCATCGCGAGCACGAGCCAGGCGGGCTCGATGATCCCGGCGTTCATCCGCCGGCTGATGTGACCTTCCAGGACGACCCCGCGCTCGGCCAGCGCGGTGAGGGTGTGGTCGGTCGGGCCGCTGGAGTTCCAGCCGATCGTGCCGGCGGAGCTGACGGGAATGTTGAGGTCGGCGGCATCCAGGTGGTGGCGCAGCAGCGCTTCGGCCATGGGCGACCGGCACACGTTGCCCGTGCAGACGACGAGGATCACCGCTTCACGGTGCCACGCGCGCGCTGAGTGGGAGGGGCCTACGATCCGTCGCGTGTCACAAGCCGGAGAAAAGGCGCCAGTTCCCGAGGGCGTCGAGCCCGTTCCTGCGGCCAGCGTGATCCTCTTGCGCGACGGGTCCCAGGGTCTCGAGGTCCTCATGCTGCGGCGCACGGCGAAGGCGTCGTTCGCCGCTGACGCCTGGGTTTTCCCGGGTGGCCGTATCGACCCGGAGGACGGTGTGGATCCCGGTTCGGTCGAGGCCGCTCGCCAGGGCGCGGCACGCGAGACGATGGAAGAAGCGGGCATGGTCGTCGACCCGGCCTCGCTGGTGCCCTTCGCTCGCTGGTGTCCGCCGCCGGAGAGCCCGAAGCGTTTCCTCACGTGGCTCTTCGTGGCCCCGGCGCCCGCCGCCCACGAGGTCACGGTCGACGGGGGCGAAATCACCGAGCACGAGTGGGTACGTCCGGGCGAGGCGATCGCGGCCCGCGACGAAGGTCGCATCACCCTGCTGCCGCCGACATGGGTGACGCTCTGGGAGCTGTCGCAGCGCGACGGCGTCGCCGACGTCATCGCTGCCGCCGAGCGCGACGAACCGCCGTTCTTCGAGACCCACATTGCGTTTCTGGCCCGCGAAGACGACCCGGAGAAGAAGGACGTCGTCTCGCTGTGGGAGGGCGATGCCGGTTATGTCGACCGTGATCCCAGCGTCCCCGGGCCGCGGCATCGGCTGCGGATGGGTGATCCCCCGTGGCGGTACGAACGCACCGGGTGACGCTGGGTCTGCCTTCGGCCGGACACGATCGAATGTCCTGAGCTTCTTCTCTTCCCGACGACATACTCGGGACCGCTGAACGCGCCCTGTGCCGTGCGCGGTGGACTGTCGTTGAAGGGTGAGTCGGGGGTTCGATGCAGGACAGCGGGGACGATGCGTCGAGCGATCCGGCACCGACGGCAGGTGAACGGCGCTTCCGGACCGCCCTGTCGAGCATGGTCGATCCGGTCGCCGTCATCACCGCGGTCACCGGCACCTGGGGTCGCCGGCGCGGCGAGGTCGTGGACTACGTCATCAGTTATGTGAACGACCGGCCAGGCGCCCCGAGCGTAGGAACGAAACTCTCGAGCCTGTGGCCCAAGCGCGGCCACCGGGCCCTGCTCGTGGAGTACCAGAAGCTGCTCGACGGAGCCAGTGATCTCGAAGTCGACGCCCTGCGCCTACCCGGGCTCGACGGATCCGACCGCTTCTTCGACGTACGGGCGGCGCGACTCGACGACAACGAGATCATTGCGACTTGGCGTGAGGTCACCGGTCGCGTCAGGGCGGAAGAAGCGCTGGCGCACAGCGAAGCGTTGCTGCGCGGAGCATTCGACGACGCGCCGGTCGGAGCCGTACTGATCGGATTGAGCGGCGCCGGCGCCGGAGAGGTGCTCAAGGTCAACCGCGCGTTCGCCGCGCTCGTCGGCTATTTCCAGAGCGAGTTGCTGGGCATGCCGCTGAGCGGGCTGCTGCATCCCGATGACCTGCTGGCGACGGGAAGCCCGCGGGAACTGCTCGGCCGGCCGGGTGAGCCGGTCCGGCTCCGCAGGGCCGACGGCTCCAGCGTCTGGGTGCGGCTCTCGAGCGGTGAGGTTTCGCTCGGTGGCCAGCCCGCCTACCTCGTCCTGCACGCCGAGGACGTCACCAGCCGCCGGCAGATCGAGCAGGAGCTCGCCGACCGGCATCTGCACGATCCCCTCACCGGCCTGGCCAACCGGCATCTGCTGCTCGACCGGTTCCGGCTCGCGGTCGACAACCTCGATCGCCATCCCGGAGCCATCGTCGTCCTGCACATCGACCTCGACCGCTTCAAGGACGTCAACGACACCTACGGGCACAGTGTCGGCGACCATGTGCTGGCGGAGGTCGGACGCCGCCTCGACGGTCTCGTGGACAGCCCCGACACCGCAGCCCGGCTGGCGGGCGATGAGTTCGTGATCGTGACGGCTGCCCGGCGGCGCAGCACCGCGGCGGTGACCGGCGTCGCCACCCGGCTCGCCGAAGAGGTGTCCGAGGTACTCGGGGAAGTGATCCGGCTTCCCGAGAACGACGACGCCACCCTGCAGCTGTCGGTCAGCATCGGCATCACCGTCACCACCTCCCCGGAATCAGAACCGGAACAGCTGCTGCTGCAGGCGGATCGGGCCATGTTCGAGGCCAAGCGCCGGGGCCGGCGCCGCTACGAGCTCTTCCGGCAGGGGCTGTCCAGCACCGCACCCGAACGGCTGAAGGTCGAGCAGGAGGTCCGCGACGCCGTCGCCAACGGCTGGCTGCGGCTGTACTACCAGCCGGTGATCGATCTGACGACCGGGCGGCTCGGGGGAGCCGAAGCGCTGCTGCGGATCGAACATCCGGAGCGGGGATTGCTGAAGCCGGGCGCGTTCATCGACATCGTCGAGGACAGCGACCTGATCCTGCCGATCGGCGACTGGGTGCTGGGTGAGGCCTGCCGGCAATTGCAGCAATGGCAGGAGATTGCGGGCCTCGCCGAATTCTCGATGGCGGTCAATGTCTCAGGACGGCAGGCGTCGGACAGCGCCTTGACCGGCCGGGCGCTGGCGGCTGTCGCGGCGGCCGGGGTGGATCCGCGCCGGCTCTGCCTGGAGATGACCGAGCGGGTGCTGATCGACGCCGACGAGTCCGTGGTCTCCGACTTGCGCGCGCTCAACGCGAAGGGCGTGCAGATCGCGCTCGATGACTTCGGGACCGGATACGCCTCGCTGAGTTACCTGCAGCGCTTCCCGGTGTCCACGTTGAAGATCGACCGCAGTTTCGTCACCGGCATCGGCGTGACGGCCACGGACACCGCCATCGTCGCCTCGATCGTGGCTCTGGCGAAAGCGCTCGATCTCGACGTCGTCGCCGAAGGGGTGGAGACCGCCGAGCAACTCGCGCACTTGCGTTCTCACCACTGCGCCAAGGCACAGGGATTCTTCTTCGCGCCTCCACTCGAGGCCGATATCTTTGCGAAAGCCCTTCAGGAGCAACGCGAACACGACACTCGGTAGCCGGCCCGACACGTACGCAATTGGCGAACAGCATCTGCACAGGTTCAGACCCGCATTGGGCTTAGGCTCGCAATATGGCGAGACGAACGATCGTTCACCTTGAGGATGACCTGTCCGGCGGCGACGCCGAGGAATCGGTCAGCTTTGCCCTGGACGGGAGGTCGTTCGAGATCGACCTGAGTGGAAAGAACGCCGAGCAGCTGCGGCAGATATTCGCCCCCTACATCAGTGCCGGACGGCCGGTGCGCGGGTCCCGTGTATCGGGCCGTAGGTCGGGCGGCCACGACGGCGATGACCTCCAGCCGGCGACGGTACGGGCCTGGGCCAATGCCAATGGCTACGCCGTTTCCACCCGCGGCCGGGTCAGCCGCGAATTGCGTGAGGCCTACCGCGCCGCTCAGGGCTAGTCCGGCGCTTTTCCGGAGATCTCGCCTGCGGGCTGATCATGAAGGTATAAAAAGCCCTTCGGACTGATACCGGGGGAATCATGGCGTTGGTCGCGCGCCGGGCGCGCCCCTCTGCGCGTCGCAGCTGGGGTCGGCTGAGTGTGGCGACCCTGGTGGCGATGGTCATCACGCTCGGCGCCGCGGGGGTGGGCGCCTGGGGCACCCATTCGGTGGTCCGTGACCAGGAGCGCAGGCTGCTCACCGAGCGCGCTTCTGAGGTCGGGCTGCTCTTCACCAGTGCCGTCGGCGGAATCACCAGCTCGCTCACCGCGACGCGAGGTGTCCTGCAGGCCACGGACGGCTCATCCAGCGCGTTCAGCCGCGCCGTCAAGGAGCAGGTCGACACCGGCAAGGCGAGCAGGACCACCCTCGCGCTGCTCGCGCCCGTCGCGGGAGGCGGCTATCGCGTCGTTACGGCGTCAGGACCGTTGCTGAAGACCGGCGACGTCGTGACCGGGCTGCGCGCCGCGACACTGGACCGCACCCGTGGCACCTCCCTGCTGGTGTCCACGCCCGTGCTGGGCAGCGGAGTCAATCGCAGCATCGGTTTCGCCGTCGACGCGGCGGCTCGGGTAGGCGGGATCGACAACGACGTGCTCTACCGGGAGTCCTCGCTCGGCAAGCTGTCTGCCGGTCGCCAGGCCGGTAGCGCGCCCTTCCATGAGGTCAGCGTCGTCTTGTACGCGAGCAATGCGAGGACACCCGACCAGCTGATCATCAGCACCACAGGCGGGGCGCTGCCGGCGAAGGGCTCGCGCTACGTGCCGGAGCCGATCGGCGCGTCGACCTGGCTGCTCGGGGTGCGTCCGAAGGGCTCGCTGGTCGGCGGCGTCGCCGCGAACGCCTGGTGGATCGTGCTGCTCGCCGGCGTCGCCGCCGCGCTGCTGCTCGGGGCGTTGATCGAGTTCGCGGTCCGGCGTCGTGACGCGGCTCTCGCCCTGTACGTCGCCGAGCACCAGCAGGCGGAGACGTTGCAGCGCAGCCTGCTTCCCTCGTTGCCGCAGCTCCCCGATCTCGAACTCGCCGCCCGCTACCAGGCCGGCGGCGCCGGCCAGAAGGTCGGCGGCGACTGGTTCGACGCTTTCGCGCTCCCCGGCGGCGGCGTCGGGTTCGTCATCGGTGACGTGATCGGCCACGACCTCGAGGCTGCCGCGGCCATGTCCCAGGTGCGGGCGGCGCTGCGGGCCTATGCGTACGAAGGCGATGCGCCGGCTGACGTGCTGACCCGGCTGGACCGGCTGGTGATGACGTTCGAGCTCACCCAGCTGGTCAGCGTTGTCTACGGGGTGCTCAGCCCGCTCGCCGTCGACGGGAGCCGCACCCTTCGGCTGGCCAACGCCGGCCACCTGCCGCCGCTGCTGCAGGACCCGCGTGGCGTCGTCACCGAGATCACCGAGGGCGCATCGGTCGTCATCGGCGCTCCCTACGACGAGGAACGTTCCCAGACCGAGCGGATGCTCGCGCCGGGATCCACGCTGCTGCTGTTCACCGATGGGCTGCTCGAAGGTCCTGACCTGTCGCTGGCCGAGACGATTCCGCAGCTCGCCCGCGTGGTCGCGGCGCATCCGCCGGAGGCTGGCTGCGAGGCACTCTGCGATCGCGTGCTGGAGTCGCGTCCGAACCTCACGCAGCGCGACGACATCGCTCTGCTGGCGCTGCGGCTGCAACCGGTGCCGGCCACGACCCCACGCGGCGCGGCTCCCGGCGGTTCCAAAGGCATCGAACTCGACCGCGCGGCCGCCGCCTTCATTGCGCCCTTGTCGCGGCGATAGGCGGGGGAGACCACCATGATCCAGAAATCCAGCGAGACGCTGCTGCTCCCTCCCGAAGCTCGTTCGTCGTCGATGAGCCGCCGGTTCGTCGAGCACGCCCTCTCGCGCTGGCAGCTGGATGGACTGTCCGACGTCGCGGTCCTGCTGACCAGCGAGCTCGTGACCAACGCGATCGTCCACGCGCAGACGGAGGTGGCCGTCACCATCTCCCGCGTCGACTCCCGCACCATCAGCGTGGCAGTCAGCGACCGGGCTCAGGGTGAGCCGCGCTTGCACCGGCATTCCGAAGACGCCGCCACGGGACGCGGGCTCGGCATCCTCGACGCGCTCGCATCGTCCTGGGACGTGGTCTCCGGCACCGACGGAAAGACGGTGACTTTCACGCTTCGCCACCCGACCGTCCCCGAATCACGGTCGTCGTTTGACCGGAGGTGACCTCAGCCGCATGACCGAGCCGTCGATCTACCCGTCCCCCATGGGTCGTTACGACACCGCGGAGACGGGATCGGGCGCCCGTCGTTACCAGATCCGCATGGTTGGCGTCCCCGTCGAGCTCTTTCTCGCCACCCGCCAGCAGCACGACGAGCTCATGCGCGAATTCGCCGTGCTCGCGCTGGCTCACCAGGACGAGGAAGGCTCGCAACCCCCGGAGCTGCGCCGCCTCGTCCGCGAACTCGGCATGCATTACGGTGCTGCAGGATCGCGGGCCGACGCGGGCGTCGAGGCCGCTGCGCAGAACGGCCGGCCGACGATCGATCTGACCTACCGCGTTCCCATCAGCGTGCTGGAAGCCGCGGATCGCCTCGAGAGCCTGATGCAGAGTGCTGACGCGTACTGCCGCGAGGGGCGCATGCTCACCATGCCGCGCACCCCGCAGATGGTGCGCTTCGCAGAGTGGTGGCTGGGGGAATTGCGCCGGCAGGTCGCCGGGTACGCGCCGACGCCCTGGAGCGAGGAGTGACCACGGTCAGCGTTCTCTGATCTCTGGAGCGGGATGTGCCCCATCACACGCTGCTCAGTAGTTGCAGATATTTGAAACTACGCATAGACATAACTTGTCTGGTCACGGGGTTGCGATGGGGGCATGCGATGGCCGTACCGCTGTATCAGGCGAAAGCTGAGTTCTTCCGCACGCTCGGCCACCCCGTCCGGATTCGGGTCCTCGAGCTTCTGCAGGACGGCCCGCTGCCGGTACGCGAGCTGCTCGCAGCCATCGAAATCGAACCGAGTGGCTTGTCCCAGCAGCTGGCGATACTTCGGAGGGCGGGAGTGGTGACGGCGACTCGTGAAGGCCCGACGGTCGTCTACGCGCTCGCCGCGTCGGACATCGCAGAGCTGATGGGAGCGGCTCGGCGCTTCCTCACGGAGATGCTCGCCCGCCAAGGTGTGCTGCTCGCCGAACTGCAGGCCGGCAGCGGCGGATGAGCGAACTCGTGCGTTGGTCGCGCGGGCTCAGCCGGGTGCTTCCGAATCGCGCGGATCTGCGCGCCATGGGGCGCAGCCCACGCCGCGATCTGCTGGCCGGTCTCACGGTCGCGGTCGTCGCTCTGCCGCTGGCGCTGGCGTTCGGAGTCGCCTCCGGCCTCGGCGCCCGGGCGGGGCTCATCACCGCCATCATCGCCGGCTCCGCCGCTGCGATCTTCGGGGGCTCGAACCTTCAGGTGTCAGGGCCCACCGGGGCCATGACGGTGGTGCTGGTGCCGATCGTGCACAGGTACGGCGTGAACGGCGTGTTCACTGTCGGCTTGCTGGCCGGCGTGCTTCTGCTGGCAGCGGGTGTGGGGCGGCTGGGCCGGGTGGTGCGCTACCTGCCGGCACCTGTCGTCGAGGGCTTCACCGCGGGCATTGCCGGAGTGATCATCTTGCAGCAGGTCCCGGTGGCTCTCGGGGCTTCCGGTCATGGTTCGAAAGCGGCATCGGCGGCCTTCGACAGCGTGCGCCACTTCCTGCATCACCCGGGCCTGGCGGCGCCGATGCTGGCCGCGAGCGTGGCGCTGCTGATCCTGCTCGTCGTGCGGTTTCGCCCGGGCGTGCCGGCGATGTCGCTGGTGGCGGTGGTGCTCGCCAGCGGTGTGGCGAAGCTGGCGCATCTGAAGGTCGCCGGCATCGGTCACCTGCCGGCGGGCATTTCCGCGCCTACGCTCAGCTTCCTGCAGTTTCGTCATCTCGGGTCATTCCTGCCGGCTGCTTTCGCCGTCGCTGCGCTGGGTGCGTTGGAGTCGCTGCTGTCGGCGACGGTCGCTGACGGCATGACGGTCGGCCAGCGCCATGATCCTGACCGCGAACTCTTCGGCCAGGGTGTGGCCAACGTCATCAGCCCGCTCTTCGGGGGCATGCCCGCCACCGCGGCCATTGCCCGGACGGCGGTCAACGTGCGCGCCGGCGCGACCTCCCGGCTTGCGGCGTTGAGCCACGCGTTGATCCTGGGTGCGATCGTGATGCTGGCTGCCCCGCTGGTGTCGGTGATTCCGCTGGCGGCTCTGGCAGGGGTGCTCATCGCCACCTGCGTACAAATGGTCGAGGTCGGCGCGATGCGGGCGCTGCTGCGAGCCTCCCGGCCGGACGCACTCGTGCTGGTGGTGACATTCGGCGTCACGCTGGCCGTCGACCTGGTGACAGCCGTTGTCGCAGGCGTGGTCGTCGCCGGGGTGGCGGCGCTGCGGGCCATGGCGAGTTCGACGCAGGTGGAGCAGGAGCCGCTCGACGCGCGCGACCACTCGGCCGAGGAGCACGCCTTACTGGCGCAACACATCATCGCGTACCGCATCGACGGACCGCTGTTCTTTGCCGCGGCCCATCGGTTCCTGCTGGAGATGAGCGAGGTGGCCGACGTCCGCGTCGCCATCCTTCGCCTGTCGCGCATGACGACCCTCGACACCACTGGCGCTGCGGTTCTCGGTGACGCGATCACCCGGCTCGAACGCCGCGGGATCGTCGTGCTGCTCTCAGGGCTACGGCCCGAACACCGGGAAATGCTCGAGGCATTGGGGGTCGCCCGGAATCTGGAGCGGGAGGGGCGCATCCATCCGGATACCCCGAGCGCCATCGCCGGCGCCCGCCGGCTGCTGACGCTGGATCAGGCGTTACCAGCCGGCCAGGGCCGGCACGAGCTGCGCCAGACCCACGGCTGAACCCGCTTGCGCTACAGCGGCCGGTGGGCGGGGGTGCCGGGCTCGAACTCCAGGTCGCTGTCGGCCGGCCCCTCGATCGCGATCAGGAGTGTGCGCAGATCGTCGGCCATGCGGTCGGTCACGGCAGGATCGACGCCGCCGAGAAGGCGGTGTTCCGCGGAGATCTTGGTGTCGAAGATCGCCTGGGCCCGTTCCTTACCCGCTTCCGTCAGGGAGACGATGACCTGACGGCGGTCCTTGGGTTCGACGTCGCGGCGTACCCAACCCTGCTCCTCGAGCCGGGCGATGCGATTGGTGATCGCACCCGACGTGACCTGCGCGTAGCGTCCCAGCGCCCCCGCGTGCAGGCGCTGGTCGGGCGAGCGGCGCAGCGCCAGCATCATCTCGAACTCCCAGAGCTCGATGCCGTGTGCGGCGAGCTCGCGCCGCACCTCGCGCTCGATGTAGTGCGTGAGACGGCGCAGCCGGATGGTGAGGGCCTTCGCCGGAACATCCAGCTCAGGATTCTGCTTCTGCCAGGCAGCGAGCAGCACGTCGACCTGATCGCGCTCTTCCTTCTCGCTCACGGCATACACGGTAATCCTTCAACGTTCAGTTGTTTGACACTCGCTGACCACGGTCATAGCGTAGCGAACTAGTTCAGCATTAAGAAGTTCATGGCTAAGAGATCTAGAGGTGCCAAGTGTCCTTCTCGTTGCCTCGCCCCGCTCGCATCCCCACCTGGGCTGTGCTTGCGGTCTGTTGCATAGCCCAGTTCATGGTCGTGCTCGACGTGACGATCGTGAACGTCGCGCTGCCGCAGATGCGCATCGATCTGCACATGTCGGCCACGGCGCTGCAGTGGATCGTCAACGCCTACACGCTGACCTTTGCCGGCTTCCTGATGCTCGGAGGCCGCGCCGCTGACCTCTTCGGTCGCCGCCGCATCTTCATGCTCGGCCTCGGCCTGTTCACCTTCTTCAGCCTGCTCGGCGGCCTCGCGCAGAACGGCGGCATGCTGATCGCCGCTCGGGCCGCCCAGGGCGTCGGCGGCGCCATCTTGGCTCCCGCGACGCTGAGCCTCATCACCACGACCTTCACCGAGCCGTCTGCTCGGC
This sequence comes from uncultured Actinomycetota bacterium, assembly GCA_963731205.1. Lineage (GTDB taxonomy): Bacteria > Actinomycetota > Actinomycetes > Frankiales > Frankiaceae > DATAZK01. Next base: position 1,023,875 of record CAVSUJ010000002.1, read on the forward strand.
GCCGGGCGCTCGGTGCCTGGTCGGCTACCGCAGCGAGTGGCGCGGCCGTCGGCGTCTTCAGCGGCGGCGTCCTGACGGATCTGCTCAGCTGGCGCTGGGTGCTGTTCGTCAACGTGCCGATCGGCCTGGCGTTGCTGATCGCCGCTGCCGCGTGGCTGACCAACTCGCGCGCCGAGACCCGTTCCCCACTGGACGTGCCGGGTGCCTTGACCGTGACCGGGGGTTTGGCCCTGCTCGTCTACGCGATCGTCGGCACCGACACCCGACCCTGGGGTTCGGCGACGACCCTGCTGACCCTGCTCGGCGCCGCCATCCTGCTCGGCGCGTTCGCGTTCATCGAGTCGCGGGTGGCCTCACATCCGCTGGTGCCGCTGGGCGTTTTCCGGATGCGCTCGCTCTCGGTCGCCAACGGCATCGCCGTCACCATCGGCGCCGGGCTGTTCGGGCTCTACTATTTCCTTTCGCTCTACTTGCAGCAGATCAACGGCTACAGCCCGTTGAAGGCCGGTCTCGCCTTCCTGCCGGCGGGCCTGACGACCTTGGTGGGCGCCCTCATCGGGACCCGCATCGTCGGAAGGCTCGGCGCCCGGCGCCAGCTCATCCTGGGTCCCGCGCTCTCGGCGAGCGGCCTGATCTGGCTGGCGCAACTGTCGGCGGGAGACGCGTACTTCACCCACGTCTTCGGCCCGCTCGTGCTCGCCGGCATCGGCTTCGGATTCTCCTTCGTGCCGATGACGATCGCCGGAACGGCCGACGTGCCCGTGCACCAGGCCGGGCTGGCCTCAGGGCTCATCAACACCACCCGTCAGGTCGGCGGGGCGGTCGGCCTCGCGATCATGGCGACGGTGGCTGCGGGAGCCAGCAGCGCCACCGCAGGAACCGACCGGGCATTCACCATCACCGCGGTCTCGCTCTTCGTCGGCGCGGGGTTGGCGACACTGCTGCCGGCGAAGCCGAAGGTCGACCACATCGCCAGCGGCGAGGAGATCGCCGAGCCCGCGGTCGTGCTCGAGAGCTCCAGCACGTAACTGCGACTTCAGAGCGGGTGACGGGAATCGAACCCGCGTTCTCAGCTTGGGAAGCTGATGTTCTGCCGCTGAACTACACCCGCGCGGACCGCGCCCAAGGCGCGCGACTGCAAGGATAGCGGTCAGGCGAGAGCGGCCCGCCTAGACTCGGCCGCGACCTGGCTCCGTGTCAGCCACTGACCGCCGGCACCCCTTGGGAGCGCGATGATCCTGTCCGACCGCACCGTGCGAAAGCTTCTCGCCGACGGCCATCTGGAGCTCGATCCGATCGAGGACGACCAGATCCAGCCGGCGAGCGTGGATGTGCGACTCGGCAATGGAATCAGGGTGTTTCGCAATCACACCGCCGAGTACATCGACCCCTACGGCGAGCACACCGACCTCACCGAGCTGGTCGAGATCGCCGCAGGATCGCCGTTCGTGTTGCATCCCGGCGAGTTCGTGCTCGGCAGCACGATCGAGCGGATCGGGCTGCCGGACGACATCGTCGCCCGGGTCGACGGCAAGTCCAGCCTCGGACGGCTCGGGATTCTCATCCACGCGACGGCCGGTTTCATCGACGCGGGCTTCAACGGCCAGATCACGCTCGAGCTGAGCAACGTCGCGACCCTGCCGATCCGGCTGTGGCCCGGCATGAAGATCGGCCAGATCTCCTTCATGCGCCTCGACGAGCCGGTCGAGCGTCCGTACGGCCATCCCGAGCTCGGCTCGAAGTATCAGGGGCAGTCCGGGCCCGTCGCGTCCGAATACCGCCACAACCGGCGCACCCCCGCGAGCTGATTCGCGGCACGCCGGCTCAGCGCAGGGCGGACTTGGCGACCACGCTTCCGTCGCGGAAGAGCTCGACCTCGTGGGCGCCGCTGGTGAGATCGGGCAGTGTGCCGTGGGCGGTGCAGCTGCTGAGGCCGTTGTGGATGGAGACGGCGATTGCCGAGCTCGGCGTGACGTCAGCTGTCGAGCCCTTCACCGACACGGTGGCGGCGTCCACGGCGATCACGTAGGTGCCGGCCTTCGGCCCGGTGACGGTGTACTCGATGCCGGTGCCGTCGCCGGTCGTGGTGGAGCTGAGCGCGACCGCCGGCGTCGTGCAACTGGTGGGTAGCGCGGGGCCGGAGGTCGTGTTGTTGTGCAGGGCGACGAGCAGCACGACCAGGGCTGCAAGAGTCAAAAGCGTGCCGATCACGCGGCGGGACGGGATCCCCTTGAAGCTGGTGGTGTCGCGTATCGCGTGGCGAACGGTGCGATGGCGCTCCTGGCGTGCCTGCTCCAGCATCTTGTAGCGGCGCTCGGCGCGTTCCCGACGTTCGCGGCGGGCAGCCTCGCGGGTCGCTTTCGGGTCCGATCCCGCCGGTTGCTGGGGTCCCTCGGGCAGCGGTCAGCTCCCGTCGCTGGACGCCGACGCCGCCGAGAGCTGGGGGTCAGCGGGCTGACCCACCGATTGCAGCAGCAGCTGAGCCACGTCGAGCACCTGCGCACCTTCGCGGGCCTCGCCGGACTGCTGCTTGGCCGTCATCGCGTCGGAGAGCATCACCATGCAGAACGGGCAGGCGGTGCCGACCATGTCGGGATCGAGCCCGAGCGCCTCGTCCATCCGCTCGACGTTGATCTTCTTGCCGATGCGCTCTTCCATCCACATCCGCGCCCCGCCGGCGCCGCAGCAGAACCCCCGCTCGCGGCAGCGATGCATCTCCTTGCTGGCCAGTCCGGGGACCGAAGCCAGCACTTCCCGGGGGGCGGCGTAGACCTCGTTGTGCCGGCCCAGGTAGCAGGGGTCGTGATACGTGACCAGTCCTTCGACCGGGGTCACCGGCGTGAGGCGTCCCTCCGCGACCAGCTGGTTGAGCAGCTGGGTGTGGTGCAGCACCTGGTACTCCCCGCCAAGGGACGCGTACTCGCGTCCGATCGCGTTGAAGCAGTGCGGGCAGGTGGCGACGATCTTCTTCGCCGGCTTGCCCTCGGCCTTCACCGCGGCGTCGAGGACCTCGATGTTGGCTTTGGCGAGCTCCTGGAAGAGGTATTCGTTGCCGAGCCGGCGCGCGGGGTCGCCGGTGCAGGACTCGCCGGTGCCCAGTACGGCAAAGCTGACGCCGGCGATGTGCAACAGCTCGGCGAAGGCCCGGGTGACCTTCTTGCTGCGGTCTTCGATCGCTCCGGCGCAGCCGACCCAGAACAGGTACTCGACCTCATCCGGAACAGGGTCGCCGGCGTCGAGCACCATGACCTCGAACGGAAGGCCCTGCATCCAGTCGGTACGGCTCTTGGGGTTCACGCCCCACGGGTTGGCGTTGTTCTCGAGGTTGCGCAGCATCACACCGGCCTCGCTCGGGAACTCCGACTCGATGAGCACCTGGTAGCGCCGCATCTCCAGGATGTGGTCGACGTGTTCGATATCGACGGGGCACTGCTCGACGCAGGCGCCGCAGGTGGTGCAGGACCACAGGACATCGGGGTCGATGACGCCGCCGGACTCCAGGTCGCCGACCAGCGGGCGCTCGTTCTGCGCGGGACCCGGCCCGATGATCCGGCCGTAGCCGGACTCGGGAACGCCGTGGTGTTTCGCGTCCTCGCGGTCCTCGCCCGCCCCGGGCGTGCCGCCGACGGGCGTGTCGGGCGACCCGTCACCGCCCGCCAGCAAATACGGCGCCTTGGCGAACAGGTGGTCGCGCAGGTCCATGATCAACAGCTTGGGCGAGAGCGGCTTGTCGGTGTTCCACGCCGGGCACTGGCTCTGGCAGCGGCCGCACTCGGTGCACGTCGCGAAATCCAGCATGTTCTTCCACGAGAAGTGCTCGACCTTGCCGACGCCGATGACCGGCTCCTCCTCCTCCATCAGGCTCTCGAGGTCAGGAGTGGTGGCCAGCGGGCCCAGCGCCTTGGGCTCGCGCTTGGTGAGCACGTTGATGGGGGCGATGAAGATGTGCAGGTGCTTGGAGTAGGTGACGAGCACCAGGAATCCGGTGATGACGGCGATGTTCAGCAGGATGAACGTCGTCTCCAACGCGCCGTTGGCGGTGTGCCCGAAGTGCTTCATCACCTGGGCGAAGGCGTACGACATGAACTCCCACCAGCTGCCGTGGTGGTCCTTGCCGTAGGGAAAGTGGCCGGTGTTGATCTGGGCGCCGCGGTAGACGAACAGCGTGAACACGACCGAGAAGATCAGCGCGAGGACCACCCAGGCCGGGCCGGTGTGGGAGCCGTAGAAGCGGCTTTTGCGCTCCAGGCGGGCGGGGCTGCGCTCGGCGCGGTTGAACGCGAAGTAGGCGATACCGACGGCCACGCCGGTGCCGAACAGGTCTTCCAGGAAGCCGAGCCAGGTCATCTTGCCGATGCCGGGAAAGAAGAAGTTGCGGTCGAAGAGGGCGCCCCAGGTCTCGATCACCGTGAAGATCAGGATGATGAAGCCCCACATCGTGGCGAAGTGAGCGAGGCCGGGGCCCGTCCACTTCAGCAGCTTGCTCTGCCCGAGGACCTCGCGGGCCTGGGTGAAGGCGCGGCGGCCAATACCGTCGAAGCGCCCGGGGGCCGGTGTGCCGCTGCGGATCATCCGGAAGAGGAAGAACACCCGACGGCCGGCTATGGCGAGCGCGACGACCGTCAAGAGCAGCCCGATGATCAGGCGTACAGCCACTGAACCTCCCGAGTGCAGAGTCGCCGTAGCCTACGTTTCTCTTGCCCTGCAGGTCATTCGACACTCGCGGACGCATTTAGCGCCAGGCCACGGTGCCGCGCCCAGTGCCCGCAGCCGGGTTCCGTACGTCGCCTCTGAGTCGGCCGCGGTCTGTGACGCAGGCCAGCCGCGCCAGGGAATGGTTGGCGACGCCGGAAAGTTGAGTCTGACAGGCTCAGTCCTATTGACAGAAGTCGCATCTACCAGCAGACTGAACACAAGCAGTAGACCCACCAACGGACTCGCTACAGAGATCAAGAGAGCAAGAGAGGTACACCCATGGCTCGTGCAGTAGGTATCGACCTCGGCACCACCAACTCGGTGGTGGCGGTGCTGGAGGGCGGGGAGCCCACGGTCATCGCGAATGCCGAGGGCAGCCGCACCACTCCCAGCGTTGTCGCGTTCGCAAAGAACGGCGAGGTGCTGGTCGGAGAGGTCGCCAAGCGCCAAGCGGTGACGAATGTCGATCGCACCATCCGTTCGGTCAAGCGCCACATGGGCACCGATTGGTCGGAGACGATCGATGGCAAGGCGTTCAACCCGCAGCAGGTCTCGGCCTTCATCCTGCAGAAGCTGAAGAGGGACGCCGAGAGCTACCTCGGAGAGCCGGTCGCCGATGCGGTGATCACGGTTCCCGCATATTTCAGCGACGCCGAGCGCCAGGCCACCAAGGAGGCGGGCGAGATCGCCGGCCTCAACGTGCTGCGCATCATCAATGAGCCCACCGCGGCCGCGCTTGCCTACGGCCTCGACAAAGGCGACAAGGAGCAGACCATCCTGGTCTTCGACCTCGGTGGTGGCACGTTCGACGTGTCGCTGCTGGAGATCGGTGACGGCGTCATCGAGGTGAAGTCCACCAGCGGTGACAACAAGCTGGGTGGTGACGACTGGGATCAGCGCGTCGTAGAGCACCTGGTGAAGACCTTCAACGGTCAGCACGGGGTCGACCTGGCCAAGGACAAGATGGCCATGCAGCGCCTGCGCGAGGCCGCCGAGAAGGCCAAGATCGAGCTGTCCCAGTCCAGCCAGACGGGGATCAACCTGCCCTACATCACGGCGAGCTCCGACGGCCCGCTGCACCTCGACGTCACGCTCACGCGGGCGGAGTTCCAGCGGATGACGTCCGACTTGCTCGACCGCTGCAAGGGTCCTTTCCAGCAGGCGATCAAGGATGCCGGCGTCAATGTCAGCGCGATCGACCACGTGGTACTCGTCGGTGGATCGACGCGGATGCCCGCAGTCGTCGACCTGGTGAAGGAGCTGACCGGCGGCAAGGAGCCCAACAAGGGCGTCAACCCTGACGAGGTCGTCGCCGTCGGCGCCAGCCTGCAGGCCGGCGTGCTGAAGGGCGAGGTCAAAGACGTCCTGCTGCTCGATGTCACCCCGCTTTCGCTGGGCATCGAGACCAAGGGCGGCATCATGACCCGCCTCATCGAGCGCAACACCACCATTCCCACGAAGCGCTCCGAGATCTTCACGACGGCCGATGACAACCAGCCGTCCGTGCAGATCCAGGTCTTCCAGGGTGAGCGCGAGATGGCGTCCGGCAACAAGAAGCTCGGCATGTTCGAGCTGAGTGATCTGGCGCCCGCACCCCGCGGCGTCCCGCAGATCGAGGTCACCTTCGACATCGACGCCAACGGGATCGTCCACGTCGGCGCCAAGGATCTGGGCACCGGCAAGACGCAGTCGATGACCATCAGCGGCGGCTCCGCGCTCCCGCGTGACGAAGTCGACCGCATGATGAAGGAAGCCGAGCAGTACGCCGAGGACGACAAGAAGCGGCGCGAAGAGGTCGAGGTCAAGAACCAGGGTGAGGGGCTCGTCTACCAGACCGAGCGCTTCCTCGCCGAAAACGGTGACAAGGTCTCGCCCGAGGCGCGCGGTGACGTCGAGGAGAAGCTCGGCGCCCTGCGAGCGGTCGTCGGCGGCAATGACATCGCCGCCATCCGCACCGCGGTCGACGAGCTGGCCAAGGCGTCCAGCGCGATGGGTTCCGCGCTTTATGCCGAGCAGGCCGCTGCCGGCGGCGGCGCCGGTCCCGAGGCCGGGTCCGGCACCGAGGACGTCGTCGACGCCGAGATCGTGGATGAGGACAAGTGACCGCTGCCCAGGGGGGTCCCTCGGGCGCTGGTCAGCCGGAAGAGCGCGAGCCCGTCGTCATTCGTGACAAGAGGCGCGTCAATCCGTTCGGTTCGACGGGGGAGGCGGGCAATGTCCCGCCTTCCCCGGCGGCCGGCGATGAGCAGGTCGATGGTGTGTCAGAAGAGTCGGAGGAGGTCCGTGCGTTGACCACCCAACTCGAAGAGCGCACTGCAGATCTGCAGCGCCTGAAGGCTGAGTACGACAATTACCGCCGCCGCGTCGAGCGTGACCGGCAGGCGGGCGCCGATCAGGCCACGGCCAAGGTGTTGGCCGGCCTGCTGGGAACCCTTGATGACATTGATCGGGCCGCCGAGCACGGAGATCTGACCGGCCCGTTCCAGACAGTTGCTACGGGGCTTTTGACCACCCTGACGAGCGTTGGGCTCGAGCGGTACGGCCAGCCTGGCGAGCCGTTCGACCCGCAGGTTCATGAAGCGCTGGTACACACGTTCCAGCCCGGGCTCGAGGGCCCCACCTGCGTCGAGATCTATCGGTCCGGCTACCGCTACGCAGGACGCGTGCTGCGTCCAGCGCAGGTCGTGGTGGCTGAACCCCCGGCGCCGGAGGAGAGCGCCAATGGGTCCACGTGACGTAGAGAAGGACTATTACGCCGCCCTCGGGGTCGCGAAAACCGCTAGCGCAGCCGAGATCAAGAAGGCCTACCGCAAGCTGGCTCGCGAGCTGCATCCGGACAAGAATCCGGACGACGCGAAGGCGGAGGCTCGCTTCAAGGACGTCTCCGAGGCGTACGACGTGCTCTCCGACGAGGAGCGGCGCAAGGAGTACGACGAGATGCGCGCGCTGTTCGCCAATGGTGGCGGGCGTGCTCCGGGAGGCTTCGGCGGCCGGACCACGAGCGGCGCCGGAGGTGTGCCGTTCAACCTCGACGATCTGCTGAACCAGAGCGGCGGGGCCGGCGGCTCCGGAAGCTTCGGCGGCCTGTTCGGCGATCTGTTCAGCCGGGCGCCCGGTCGCGGTCCACGCCGCGGCGACGACCTGATGGCCGAGCTGACCATCAGCTTCGACGACGCGTTGAGCGGGGTCGAGGCGACGGTCCGGCTTCCCGGCGCGGCGGCCTGCGCGAACTGTGCGGGCCTCGGCACCAAGCCGGGCACCGTCCCGCGCACCTGTCCGACGTGTCAGGGTCTCGGGGTCGTCAGCCGCAGTCAGGGCGGGTTCGCGTTGTCGGAGCCGTGCCGCGATTGCCGTGGCAAGGGTTCGATCATCGACGAGCCGTGCCCTGTCTGCCACGGCACCGGCCGCCAGGAGCGCGTGCAGCGCATCCGGGTCCCGGCCGGCGTCGCCGACGGTCAGAAGTTGCGCGTGCGCGGCCGCGGCGGTCCGGGTGACCGCGGTGGTCCGGCCGGCGATCTGGAGGTCGTGGTTCACGTGAACCCGCATCCGGTCTTCGGCCGCGAGGACGGCACCGCCGGCACCGTGACGATCGTCGTTCCGGTCACCTATCCGGAAGCGGCGCTCGGGGCGGAGGTTCGCGTGCCGACCCCTGATGGCGCGGCCGTCACCGTGCGGGTGCCGCCGGGTACGTCAAGCGGCCGCCGCCTGCGGGTGCGTGGCCGCGGTGCGCCGACCGCCAACGGGGGCAAGGGCGATCTGCTCGTGACCATCGAGGTCTCGGTCCCGTCCAAGCTCTCGCCGGCTGCCCGCAAGGCGCTGGAGGAGTACGCGGCCGAGCATTCCGACGATCCCCGTGCCCATCTCAACCCGTTGCTTGGAGGCTGAGCATCATGGAGCGCCGGTCTTCAAACGCATCCACACACGCGGGCCACTCCGACGAGGCGCCGGTCTACGTCATTTCGGTAGCAGCCGAGCTGGCCGGGATGCATCCGCAGACGCTGCGCACGTACGACCGGCTGGGCCTGGTCCAGCCGGGTCGTGCGGCCGGCCGCGGACGCCGGTATTCGCCGCGTGACGTCTCGCTCCTGCGTGAGGTGCAACGCCTCTCGCAGGAGGAGGGCGTCAACCTCGAAGGGATCCGCCGCATCCTGCAGCTGGGCAATCAGGTCACTGCGCTTCAGCTGCGCGTTCGCGAGCTGGAGGCGGAGCTCGAGGTCGCCCGAGCCGAGGCCGACGCGCGGGTCGAGCAGGCCCACCGGGCCCACCGCCGCGATCTCGTCCCGGTTGATCGGGGTTCGGTCGTGATGTGGCGCCGTCCCCGCTGAACTGCGCAAAAATAGCCGACTTGAGCGGGAAGCACTCAACTTTGCCAGCCGTTGTGATTGGTAAAGCCACTCTTCATCAACTTTGGAATTGCGTATGAATCTCGAGCGCCTCACCACCAAGAGTTCGGAGGCCGTCAACTCCGCGCTGTCGATCGCGACCTCCAGCGGCGCGCCCTTCGTCGAGCCGCTACACCTGCTCGCGGCCCTGCTGGATCAGTCCGAGGGACTGGCCGGCCCGCTGCTGGCCGCCGTAGGCAGCTCCGTCGGTGCGCTGCGCCCACAGGTCGTCCAGACGCTGGCGCAGCAGCCGCGCGCGAGCGGCACCTCGGTGGCCGCGCCGCAGCTGTCACGCGCGCTGGTCGAGGTCATCGAAGACGCCGAGGCCCAGGCGACCAAGCTCGGCGACGATTACGTCTCCACCGAACACCTGATGGTCGGCCTGGCTGCCCAGGGCGGCGAGGCGTCGACCCTGCTGAAGGGTGCCGGCGCGACCCCGAAGTCGCTGCTCGACGCGTTCGACCAGGTGCGCGGCGGGTCGAGGCGCGTGACATCCAAGGATCCCGAGGGCTCCTACCAGGCGCTCGAGAAGTACGCGACCGATCTCACCCAGCTCGCACGTGACGGCAAGCTCGATCCGGTCATCGGCCGTGACACCGAGATCCGCCGGGTGGTGCAGGTGCTCTCGCGTCGCACCAAGAACAACCCCGTGCTGATCGGTGAGCCGGGCGTCGGCAAGACCGCCATCGTCGAGGGCCTCGCGCTGCGCATCATCGCCGGCGATGTGCCCGAGTCGCTGCGTGGTCGCCGGCTCGTCTCGCTGGACCTGGGCTCCATGATCGCCGGCAGCAAGTTCCGCGGCGAGTTCGAGGAGCGTCTGAAGGCCGTCCTGAATGAGATCAAGGAGGCCGCGGGCCAGGTGATCACGTTCATCGACGAGCTGCACACGGTCGTGAAGGCCGGCGGCGGCGAGGGCGCGATGGACGCCGGCAACATGCTGAAGCCGATGCTGGCCCGCGGCGAGCTCCGCATGATCGGCGCCACCACGCTGGACGAGTACCGCGAGCACATCGAGAAGGACCCGGCGCTCGAGCGGCGCTTCCAGCAGGTCTACGTCGGTGAGCCTTCGGTGGCCGACACCATCGCCATCCTTCGCGGGCTCAAGGGCCCGTACGAGGCGCATCACCGCGTCGAGATCAGCGACGCCGCGCTCGTTGCTGCGGCGGCACTTTCCGACCGCTACGTCACCTCGCGCTTCCTGCCCGACAAGGCGATCGACCTCATCGACGAGGCCGCGTCCCGGCTGCGCATGGAGATCGATTCCTCGCCCGTCGAGATCGACGAGCTGCGCCGTGACGTCGATCGGCTGCGCATGGAGGAGCTCGCCCTCGAGCGCGAGGACGATCCCGCGTCCGTCGAGCGGCTCAAGCGGCTGCGCGCCGAGAAGGCCGACAAGGAGGAGCAGCTGTCCTCGCTCACCGCGCGGTGGGAGCAGGAGAAGTCCGGGCTCAACCGGGTCGGTGAGGTCAAGCAGCGCCTCGACGATCTGCGTCGCCAGGTCGAGGTGGCCCAGCGCGACGGCGATCTGACCGAGGCGTCGAAGCTGATGTATGCCGAGATCCCGGCCGCCGAGCGCGAGTTGGCGCTCGCCAGCGCTAACGAGGACGCGGACTTCTCCGGCGACAGCTCACCCATGGTCAAGGAGGAGGTCGGCCCCGACGACATCGCCGAGGTCATCGCGTCCTGGACCGGCATCCCGGCCGGTCGGCTGCTCGAGGGCGAGACGGCCAAGCTGCTGCGGATGGAGTCGGTGCTCGGCGAGCACGTCGTCGGTCAGGACACCGCCGTGGGCGCAGTGTCGGATGCCGTCCGTCGTGCCCGCGCCGGCGTCGCCGACCCGGATCGGCCGACTGGTTCGTTCCTTTTCCTCGGCCCCACCGGCGTCGGCAAGACCGAGCTCGCGAAGGCGCTGGCCGACTTCCTGTTCGACGACCCCCGCGCCATGGTGCGCATCGACATGAGTGAGTACGCCGAGAAGCACACCGTCTCGCGGCTCATCGGTGCTCCTCCGGGCTACGTCGGATACGAGTCGGGCGGCCAGCTGACCGAGGCGGTGCGGCGCCGCCCGTACACAGTGGTGTTGCTCGACGAGGTCGAGAAGGCCCACCCCGACGTCTTCGACGTGCTGCTGCAGGTGCTCGACGACGGGCGACTGACCGACGGGCAGGGCCGCACGGTCGACTTCCGCAACGTCATCCTGATCCTCACCAGCAACCTCGGCTCGGCCTTCATCACCGACCCGACGCTCACGCCCGAGCAGCGCCGTGACGCGGTGATGGCGGCGGTCCGGCAGTCGTTCAAGCCCGAGTTCGTCAACCGGCTCGATGACGTGCTGGTCTTCGAGCAGCTGGGGCTGACCGAGCTCACCCGCATCGTCGAGGTGCAGCTCGATCAGCTGGCCAAGCGCCTTGCTGACCGGCGGCTCACGCTCACGGTGACCGATGACGCCAAGCGCTGGCTGGCCGAACGCGGCTTCGACCCGGTCTACGGCGCCCGCCCGCTGCGGCGGCTGGTGCAGACCGCGGTGGGCGACTCGCTCGCCAAGGAGCTGCTGTCCGGTGAGATCCGCGACGGTGACGAGGTGCTCGTCGACACGTTCAACGACGGCGAGAGCCTGATCGTCGGTGCCGGAGCCCGCGCCGCCTGACGACCTTCGAGGACGCGGCATGCGCCCGCCCTGCCCCTAGGGTGGGCGCATGCCTACCGCCCTGGTCACCGGTGCCTCCTCCGGCATCGGCGCTGCTTTCGCTCGCCGCCTCTCGGCTGACGGGTACGACGTGATTGCCGTCGCCCGCCGGCAGAGCCGGCTCGAGGAGCTGAAGGCGCAGGGCTGCGCGAGCGAGATCATCGTTGCGGATCTGGCCGATGCCTCCGACTGCCGGAAGGTCGAGGAACGCCTCGCCGCGGGCGGCATCGACCTGCTGGTGAACAACGCCGGGGTCGGTGTCGGCAAGGGCTTCGAGCTCACCACCATCGACGAAGAGGACCGGATGCTCGCGCTCAACGTGCGAGCGCTCATGCGCCTCACGCACGCCGCCCTGCCGCAGATGCTGGCCGCGAAATCCGGGCAGATCCTCAACGTCGGCTCCGTCGCCGCTTTCACCGGCGCCGTCGGCTTCGCGAGCTACTCGGCGAGTAAGTCCTACGTCGTTTCGTTTTCCGAAAGCCTGGCCATTCGCTACGCGCACCGCGGGGTCACGGTGATGGCGCTGTGCCCGGGCTACGTGCGCACCGAGATGCACGACGCCGCCGAGACCCCCACCACCGGCCTCACCGCCCGCCTCATGTGGCTCGACGCCGACCAGCTCGTCGACATTGCGCTACGCGACGTGCGCCGCGGCAAGGTGATCAGCACTCCTGGCGCCGTCTACAAGGCGACGGTCGCGACCACCAAACTGGTGCCCAGGCGGCTGTTGGCGGTGGCCGGACGCTTCGCCAACCGCGACGGCCAATAGCTCGAAACCATCCGATTGTTCAACGCCCGCCGCTGATGTCGAGCGTCGCACCCGTCACATAAGACGCCTCACCGGAGATCAGCCAGCCGATCGCGTTGGCCACCTCCTGCGGAACACCGGGCCGCCCCAGCGGCGGTGACGAACCCAGCCTCTCCAGCCTTCCGGGCGCGTGGATGTCGGTGGAGATGAGGCCGGGGCTGACCCCCACCACGCGGATCCCGGCTTCAGCGACCTCCCGTGCGAGACCGATGGTCATCGCATCGATCGCGGCCTTGCTGGCGGCGTAATCGACGTACTCGCCGGCGCCACCGAGAACTGCTGCGCGCGAGGAGACATTCACGATCACGCCTCCGCTGCCGCCGCGGGACGTCGACATGCGTCGCACCGCCTCGCGCGCAGCCAGGAAGGCCCCGGTGATGTTGATCGCGAAGAGCTGCTGCAGCCGCTCACTGGTGAAGTCCTCGACCTTGGCGCCGGGAGTCACGACCCCCGCGTTGTTCACCAGGCCGCTGAGCAGTCCGAGCTCACGGTCGACGCTCTCGAACAGGCGCACGATGTCGGCCTCGGACGCCATGTCAGCTTGCACGGCCAACGCGCGGCGGCCGAGCTGCCGGCATGAGTCCACGACGTCTTGCGCAACGTCCGCCCGCACCCGGTAGGAGATCGCCACGTCCCATCCCTGCGCGGCGAGCGTGGTCGCCGTCCGCGCGCCGATCCCGCGGCTGCCACCGGTCACCAGTGCGATCTTCGCTGCCTCGGTCATGCCTCCAGCCTGCCAGGCCCGTAACGTGACCAGCGTGGACGACCGTACGCAGCTGCTCGAACTGATCAAGGCTCAAGCCATCGTCTGGGGCAAGGTCACCCTGGCTTCCGGGCGCGAGGCCGACTATTACGTCGACCTGCGGCGCATCACGCTCGACGCGACGGCCGCCCCTCTCGTCGGACGGGTGATGCTCGAGCTCACCAAGGATCTTGATTTCGACGCGGTCGGCGGTCTGACGATGGGCGCCGATCCGGTGGCCGCAGCCATGCTGCACGCCGCTTCGGGGCAGGGCCGCAAGCTCGACGCGTTCGTGGTGCGCAAGGAAGGCAAATCGCACGGCCTGCAAAGGCGCATCGAAGGCCCGGACGTCAAAGGACGGCGCGTGCTCGCCGTCGAAGACACCTCGACCACCGGCGGCTCGGTCATGACGGCGGTTGATGCGCTCCGCGAAGAGGGTGCCGAGGTGGTCGGCGTTGCCGTGATCGCCGACCGAAGCACCGGCGCTGCCGAGCGCATCAATGACGCGGGCCTGGACTACCGCTTCGCCTACGGGCTGCAGGACCTCGGGCTGGCCGGCTCTTAGCCGGGGTGCTTGCCGACCAGCTGGACGCTGCCAGGAGCGCCTGAGGCGCCGGCGGTGACGGTGCCGGCAACCCAGGCCGGCACGTGACGCCCGAGCAGGGTGGCGAGTGCCCGGTCAGCGTCGTCGGGCGGCACGATCGCGATCATCCCGACGCCGAGGTTGAAGGTGCGCTCCATCTCCTCGGCGGCGACGTGGCCGCGCTCGGCGATGCAGCTGAACACGGCAGGCACCGACCAGCTGCCGCGATCCACCGTGACGGCCGTCCCGGTGGGCAACACCCGCGCGAGGTTCGACGCGAGCCCGCCGCCGGTCACGTGGGCGAAGGCATGCACGTCGGTCTCGGCGATCAGCGCCAGGCAGTCCTTCGCGTAGATCCGGGTCGGCTCGAGCAGTTCCTCGCCCAGGGTGCGGCCGAACTCCTCGACGTTTGCATCAAGCCGCATCCGGGCGAGCGAGAGCAGGGCATGGCGCGCCAGCGAGTAGCCGTTGGAGTGCAGGCCGCTGGAGCCCATCGCGATCACGACGTCGCCGGCCTTGACCCGCTCGGCGCCGAGGATCGCGTCAGCCTCGACGATCCCCACTCCGGTGCCCGCCAGGTCGTACTCACCGGGCTGCAGCATTCCCGGGTGCTCGGCGATCTCGCCGCCGACAAGCGCGCAGCCGGCCCGCGCACAACCCTCGGCGACCCCGCCGACGATGTCGGCCATCCGCTCCGGGACGACCTTGCCGCAGGCCACGTAGTCGTTCATGAACAGTGGCTCGGCGCCGCAGACGACGAGGTCGTCGACGACCATGCCGACGAGGTCCAAGCCGACCGTGTCGTGCTTGTCGAGCGCCTGCGCAATCATCAGTTTGGTACCGACGCCATCGGTGGACGATGCGAGCACCGGCGACGAATACCGCTGCAGATCAAGGGCGAAGAGCCCGGCGAAGCCGCCGAGATCGCCCATCACCTCGGGCCGGCGGGCTCGCGAGACCCGGCTCTTCAGCAGCGCGACCGCCCGCTCGCCCGCATCGATGTCGACGCCGGCGGCCTTGTAGTCGGTCACGTCACGAGTGCGGTGAGCGGATCCGGCGCGACCGTTTCGGCGATCGGATCGTGGGACGGGCTCAAGCTTCCGGTCTCCAGCATCGCCTTGCCGCGGTGACCGGGATCGGGAAGCGCGACCGGGTAGCTGCCGGTGAAGCAGGCCTTGCACAGCCCGCTGTCGGGCTGGTTGGTGGCAGCGACGAGGCCCTCGAGCGTGACGTAGGCGAGCGAGTCGGCGCCGATCAGCTCTCGGATCTGCTCGACACCGCGGCCGGTGGCGATGAGCTCGTCGCGGGTGGCGAAGTCGATGCCGTAGAAGCAGGGCCAGCGCACCGGCGGAGAGCTGATGCGCACGTGCACCTCGGCGGCCCCCGATTCGCGCAGCATCTTCACCAGCGCAGCCTGGGTGTTGCCGCGGACGACGGAATCGTCGACGACGACCAGCCGCTTGCCGGCGATCACCTCGCGCAGCGGGTTGAGCTTCAGCCGGATTCCGAGCTGGCGGATGGTCTGCGACGGCTGGATGAACGTGCGTCCCACATAAGCGTTCTTGACGAGCCCGGCGCCATAGGGAATGCCGCTCTGCTCGGCATAGCCGATCGCCGCAGGAGTGCCGGAGTCGGGAACCGGGATGACCAGGTCGCCATCCGCCGGCGCTTCCCGGGCGAGGGTGCGTCCCACCTCGACCCGGGTGGCGTGGACTGAGCGGCCGGCGATCGTGGTGTCGGGACGGGCGAGGTAGACGTACTCGAAGATGCAGCCGTGCGGGGTGGCCGCGGCGAAGCGGTGGGTGCGGACGCCGTCGTCGTCGATCACCAGCATTTCGCCGGCCTCGACCTCACGGACGAGTTGGGCGCCGACGATGTCGAGCGCGGCCGTCTCGCTCGCGACGACCCAACCGGTGGGCGCTTCCGCAGGACCGAGCCGGCCGAGCACCAGCGGATGGATGCCGTGGGGATCGCGGGCGGCGCACAGCGTCGACTCGTCGCAGAAAACCAGGCAGAACGCGCCCTCGAGCATCGGCAGCGTGTCGAGCGCGGCCTTCTCGAGGCCGAGCTCGGAATTGGCCAGCAGGCCGGTGATGAGCTCGGAATCGGTGGTGGCCGAAAGGACCGCGCCGCGCCCGCCCATGCGCGCCAGCCGGGCGGCGACCTCGGCGGTGTTCGTCAGGTTGCCGTTGTGGCCGAGCGCAATGCCGCCGCGGTCGTGGGAGCGGTAGGACGGCTGCGCGTTTTCCCAGGTGCACGACCCGGTGGTCGAGTAGCGGGTGTGGCCGACAGCGATGTGGCCGGCGAGGCTGCTGAGGGTGACCTCGTCGAAGACCTGCGAGACCAGCCCGAGCTCCTTGTAGACCACGATGCTGTCGCCATCGCTGACCGCGATGCCGGCCGCTTCCTGGCCGCGGTGCTGCAGCGCGTACAGCCCGTAGTACGCCAGCTTGGCGACCTCTTCGCCGCGGGCGAAAGCACCGAAGACGCCGCAGGCATCGCGGGGACCGGGATCGTCGTTCAGATCGGGACCGAGATCGTCGGCAAGAGCTGCCGTAAGCGGGTTCGGTGAATCGGCAGGTGGGGTGATCGGAGGGCCGGTCACCGGGGTGCGCCGCACGTGTTCGAGTCTACGGCCCCTGGCCGCCGGGGAGCTGCACATCGAGCGGCAGGTACGGCCGCAGATCGGCCCGCTCCCCGCTTGCTCTGACGCGTCCGCTCGCCACAGCTGCGTCCCACTCGACGAACCCGCAGGCCAGGCCCACGAAGGTGACGGGATCGGTCTCCACGACGTTGGGCGGCGTGCCGCGAGTGTGACGTGGCCCGGCGATGCATTGCACTGCTGCGTATGGCGGAACGCGTACCTCCACCGAACGTCCCGGATGCCGGGTCGCCAGCCGGTCGGCGAGCAATCGCACCGCGAATCGAAGTGCTGTCGGCTCGGCGGCGACGCCCTCACGAACTGCTTGCGCCACTGCGGAGATGACGCGCTGCGCGGGGTCCGTATCAGCCGGGCCAGGCAGCCCGGCCGACGCGAGCACGTCGGCCTGGGCATCCGCGGCCGCGAGCAGCTGCGCGGGATCGAACCGGCGACTTGCGGGTGGCACTGCTAGGGGATGGTGGGCGCGAGCGCGCCGAGCAGGGCCGGCAACGTGCCCTCGTGCGCGTCGCGCAACTGCGTCAGCGGGAGCGCGAGCACGCCGGCGACGTCCAGCGTCGCGTCGTCGCCGAAGTCCGAGACCACGCCGATGCGCCGGCAGGGCAGCTCACCCGACGCGCAGAGCTCGGTGAAGCGCTCCTCGTGCAACGCCGGCACGGCTACCACTGCGCGTCCCGCTGATTCGCTGAACAAGGCGACGAACGGATCGCCGGCCTCGCGGACGTCGACGCGCGCACCGAAACCGAAGCGCAGGCACATCTCGGCAAGCGTGATCGCGAGGCCACCGTCGGAGACGTCGTGCGCCGAGGTCAGCAGACCCTCGTGGGACCCCGCGACCAGGACCGCGGCGAGGACCGATTCGCGCTGCAGGTCGACGGCGGGCGGCGTGCCGCCGAGATGGCGATGGACGATCCAGGACCAGGCCGAGCCGCCGAATTCGTCGGCGGTGTCGCCGAGGAGGTAGATCGCGTCGCCCTCGGCGAGAAAGCCGCTCGGAGTACGGCGCTCGACGTCGTCGAAAAGGCCCATCACGCCGATGACCGGGGTGGGCAGGATCGCCGTGCCGCCGGTCGCGTTGTAGAAGCTGACGTTGCCTCCGGTGACCGGAAGGCCCAGTGCCCGGCAGCCATCGGCAAGCCCGCGGCAGGTCTCCGCGAAAGCCCACATCACCTCCGGCTCCTCGGGGGAGCCGAAGTTGAGGCAGTCGGTCACGGCGTAGGGCACCGCACCGCTGGCGGCCACGTTGCGGTACGCCTCGGCCAGGGCGAGCTGGGCGCCGGTGTAGGGATCGAGCGCGCAGTAGCGCGCCGGGCCGTCCAGCGCCAGCGCAATGCCGCGTCCACCCGCGCCTTCCAGCCGCAGCACGCCCGCGTCGTCAGGGGTGGCGAGCACGGTGTTGCCCAGCACGTAGCGGTCGTACTGCTCGGTGACCCAGCGACGGGAGCAGAGCTGCGGGTCGGCGATCAGGCGCAGCAGCACGTCACCCAGCGCGTCAGGAGCGGGACGCTCCAGCTCGGCGGCAGGCAGCGGGGCCCGCGGGCTCATGGGCCGGGTGTAGACCGGGCCGTCATCCGCCAGCGATTCCGGCGGGACGTCGACGACGACGCCGCCGTGCCAACGGATCACCAGACGGCCGGTGTCGGTGACGGTGCCGATGACTGACGCCAGCACACCCCAGCGGGCAGCCAGATCCAGCACCGCGGTGATCTGCTCGGGCGCGACGATCGCGAGCATCCGCTCCTGCGACTCGCTGACCAGAACCTCTTCCGGAGCCATCGACGGCTCGCGCAGCGGGACGCGGTCGAGGTCGACGTCCATCCCGGTGCCGGCCTTCGCCGCCGTCTCCGAAACGGCGCAGGAGAGCCCGGCGCCGCCGAGGTCCTGCACGCCGATGACGAGCTCGCGCTCGTACAGCTCGAGGACGCACTCGGTGACGATCTTTTCCGTGAACGGATCACCCACCTGCACCGAGGGCCGGCGCGCGGGAGCACCCGTCTCGTCGAAGGTGGCGCTGGCGAGGACCGAGACCCCGCCGATCCCGTCGCGTCCGGTCTTGGCGCCGAGCAGGACGACGGCGTTGCCCGCGCCGGTCGCCGCGCTCGTCTGCAGCCGGGCTGCGGGCAGCACGCCGATGCACAGCGCGTTGACGAGCGGGTTGCCGGCGTAGGACGGGTCGAAGCCGACCTCGCCGCCGATGTTGGGCAGCCCCATGCAGTTTCCGTAGCCACCGACGCCCGCGACGATGCCGGGCATCACGCGTGCGGTGTCGACCGCGTCAGCGTCACCGAATCGCAGGCTGTCCATGACGGCGATGGGACGCGCGCCCATCGCGAGGATGTCGCGGATGATCCCGCCGACGCCCGTCGCCGCGCCCTGGTAGGGCTCGACGTAGCTGGGGTGGTTGTGCGACTCCACCTTGAAGGTCACGGCCAGCCCGCCGCCGACGTCGACCACTCCCGCGTTTTCCCCGATGCCGGCGAGCAGCCGCTCCTTGCCCGGCAGATCGCTGAACTGCTTGAGGTGGATGCGGCTGGACTTGTAGGAGCAGTGCTCGCTCCACATCACCGAGTACATGGCGAGCTCGGGGCCGGTCGGTTCGCGTCCGAGAGTGGAGACGATGCGGCCGTACTCGTCATCGGTGAGTCCGAGCTCGCGGTGCAGACCGGCGGGGGGATGGACGAGTTCGGTCATCGCGCGGCGCCGGCCACCGGAGCAGAACCAGCAGCAGCCGGTTGCGGGAGCCCGGCGAGCAATGAGGTGAACATGCCGAGGCCGTCCTCTCCGGGTCCGGTGAGGCTTTCGACCGCGTGCTCGGGATGCGGCATGAGCCCCACCACCCGGCCGTCTGCGGAGCTGACTCCGGCGATGTCAGCAAGTGACCCGTTGGGATTGCCGCCGACGTAGCGCATCACGATCCGTTGCTCGGCTTCGAGCTGCGCGACGGTCGCGGGATCGGCGACGAAGCGACCATCGCCGTGCTTGACCGGAATGACGAGCACGTCGCCCTGGCGATACGAGCGGGTCCAGTGCGTACCGCTCGTCTCCACCCGAAGCTGCTGGTCACGGCAGACGAACCGGAGCCCTGCATTTCGCGTGAGAGCGCCGGGGAGCAGGCCCGCCTCGCACAGCACCTGGAAGCCGTTGCAAATGCCGAGCACCGGAAGGCCGTCGCGAGCCGCTTCGACGAGCGACGGCGACCATCGGGCTGAAGCGCGCGATGGCTCCGGCGCGCAGGTAGTCGCCGTAGGAGAACCCGCCGGGCAGCACGACCGCATCGACCCCGTCGAGGTCGCGATCGGCGTGCCAGAGCGGCACCGGATCCGCTCCTGCGAGGGTGACGGCGCGCAGTGCGTCACGGTCGTCGAGCGACCCCGGGAAGGTCACTACTCCGATGCGCGTGGAAGCCGACGTGGAAGAGGATGGCGCCACGGCTCGACAGTAGTGGAGCAGCCCGGGGTTTGGCCGTCCGGACAGCCCCGGGGATTACGCCGTCGGCTCAGCCTGGGCGTCAGGTAATTCGGGAACAACCGCCATCGACTCGTCCGGCGTGCCTGCGGACGGCTCGGAACCCAGTGGACGCATGGCCTTGATGGGCGAATTCGGCAGGAACCGCAGCCGTTTTTCCAGCACGACGGACGTGCCGTCGCCGGAGCGGGATTCGAAATGCACCTTGTCCATCAACGCCCGCATCAGGGTGACGCCGCGTCCGCTCTCGGCGTCGTCATCGGGATGCGTCGACGCCGAGGAGTCGAAGCCGGCGCCCTGATCGATGATCTCCAGGAACGCGCGCTCCTGGTCGAACCCGGCGCGGACCTCGTACGCGTCGCCGACCTTCGCGTGGCGCAGCACGTTGGCGCAGGCTTCGGACAGCGCGATCTCGACGTCGGACACGGTGTCGGGCTCCACTCCCACCACCCGGAGCGCCTGCGCGATGAGACGTCGCGTCACCGGCACTGAGGCCTCGTCACGCGGAAGGGCGAGGTGAAAGGAAACCTGCACCCCGGGTTACTACCCCCCGAGATGCACCGTGTAGTCCTCGATCACCGGGTTGGATAACAAACCGTCGGCGATCTGGTGGATCTGCTCCATGTCGGGCTCGCCCTCGAGTTCGAGTTCGAAGCGCTTGCCCTGGCGCACCGACCGCACCCCCGTCACCCCCAGCCGCGGCAGCGCGGCGAGCACCGCGCCGCCCTGCGGATCGAGGATCTCGGGCTTCAGCATGACTTCGACGACGACTCTCACGTGAGCTCCACCTGCTGATCGTAGGGCGGAAACCCGAGAAAATGGGGCCGCGAGTCGGGGTGGTCCGCGTCGTTTGCGAGGGTTTGGCGAGTATCGACTCGTCGAACTGGTAACACTGTCGACATCAGTCCGGGGGGAGAACGGTGGCAGCGGTGCGATCGGCGGGCGGTGCGGACCGGGCGCGGATGAGACGGGCGGGTCAGCTCGATCCGCGCTCTGCGGAGCTGCGCCGGTTACTGGAGGCCCGGGTCGGGGCCGGGGCAGGCGAGGTGCTGGCTCGTGCCCGGGCGGCGATCGTCCTGGAAGCCGGCGAGGACGAGTGCTGGACCGTGGCCGTCAACGTGGGCCGGGTCAGCGTGCGCGAAGGCCGTCCGCGCCGCAAGGTCGACACCGTGATCCGGGCGTCGCTGCCGGTGCTGGTGGATGTCGTCGGCGGGGCGCGGGCCGGCGTCGAGGCGTTCCTGGCCGGCGAGCTGACGATCCGCGGCAACATGGCATTGGCGCTCGCGTTGGACGGGGTCTTCACCGACGAGCCGCGACCGGCCCGCCATCCTCGTTCGCGAATGGTGCTGGCCAACGGGATCCGCACGTCCTACCTCGAAGCCGGCCCCACTGACGCGCCCCCGATCGTGCTGGTGCACGGGCTCGGAGCGACGAACGCGTCGATGCTCACCTTGCTCTGGGACCTGGCGGCGGACCATCACGTCATCTCGCCCGACCTGCCGGGTCACGGAGCCACCGAAGCGGTGTCCGACACCTACGACGCCGAGTTCCTCGCACGGTGGTTGCTGGCGTTTCTGGATGCGACGCACCTCGAGCATCCGTTCGTCATCGGCAACAGCCTCGGTGGCCGCACCGCGTTGGAAGCCTCGCTGCTGGCGCCCGATCGAATGCGTGGCCTCGTCCTGCTGACGCCCGCCATGGCGTTTCGCAAGCTGCGCCAGTTCATCCCGGTGGTCAACGTGCTCCGCCCCGAATTGGCACGCCTTCCGCTGCGCTTCTCGCGGACCATGGCCGTGCTCGGCCTGAAGGCGATGTTCGCGGTGCCGCGCCGGGTGCCGCAGACCTGGTTCGTCGCGGCGGCGGACGAGTTCGTACGCGTGATGCGGATGCCCGCGCATCGCATCGCCTTCTTCTGCGCCCTTCGGCAGGTCTATCTGGACGAGGCGTTCGGCGAGCGCGGCTTCTGGAGCCGCTTGCCTTCGCTTGCTCCGCCGGCGCTCTTCATCTGGGGCGACACGGATCGGCTGGTGCCGTCGGGCTTCGCGCGCCATGTGCGAAAGTGCCGTGCCCGCAGCCCGGTCGGTGGTGCTGGAATCGTGCGGCCACGTGCCACATTTCGAGCATCCCGAGCTCACGTCTGCATTGGTACGCGAGTTCCTCACGGCGGTCTGCGCACCCGCGAAACTGCCTGCAAATGCTGGGACTTCACGCGGTGCGACGCCCCGGGCCCGGTCGCGGGCGAAACGGTCCGTCGCGTGAGCGCGCTGGCGGACCTTCGCGCGCTCGGGCGTCACGCCGGGTCGTGGGGTGCCCGCCAGCTCAAATCACGCGTTCCCGCGCCCGACATGGACGAGCGCGATCCGGACTACATCCGCGATCAGCTGCCCGGTCTGTGGTTGCTGGCGAGCGTCTACTTCCGGGCGCAGGTACGCCATCTCGACCGCATCCCGGCGACTGGCCCGGTGCTGCTGGTGGGCAACCACTCCGGCGGCAACATGACCCCGGACACGCTCGTCTTCACCCTTGCGTTCTCGGCGTATTTCGGGGTCGAGCGGCGCTTTCACCAGCTCGCCCACAACCTGGTGCTGCTCGCGCCGGGGCTGGGCGTCCTGCGCAAGTTCGGCACCATCGCGGCGAGTCCGGCGAACGCTCACGAGGTGCTCTCCTCAGGCGCGGTGCTGCTCGTCTACCCCGGCGGCGATTACGAGGTGCACCGGCCGACCTCGGAACGTTTCAAGGTGGATTTCGCCGGCCGCAAGGGCTTCCTGCAGCTGGCGCTCGAGGAGAACGTTCCCGCTGGTGCCGGTGGTCAGTGTCGGTGGGCAGGAGACGGCGCTGTTCCTCTCGCGCGGGGAGGGACTGGCGAAGTTCCTGCGGCTGGATCGCCTGGCACGCCTCAAGGTTCTGCCGGTCTCGCTGGCGTTGCCATGGGGGATCAACGTCGGCGATTTCCTCGGTCATCTTCCGCTGCCGGCAAAGATCACGATCGAGGTCCTGGAGCCGATCGATCTGCGGGCCGAGTACGGCGACGATCCGGATCTGGATCAGGCCTACGACGATGTGGTCGGGCTGATGCAGGACGCGCTCGACTCCCTCGCGTCGGAGCGCCGGCTGCCGGTGATCGGCTGATGCGCGTCGCGCAGAAGCTCGTCATCGAAGCTCCCCGGGCGACCATCTGGGAAGTCATCTCCGACGGCAAGCGCTACCAGGACTTCATGTCCGACGCCGAACTCTGGGACGTCGTCGGCGATCAGGCAAGCGGCATCGGGGCACGCTGGGCAGTGCGGCTGCGCGTGGGGTCGGCGCCGGTGGGCGGCCTGGTGGAGGTCACCGAATTCGACGCGCCGAGCAACCTGGCGTTCAACGGCATCACCGGTGTGGCGATGCGCGGGCGCTGGCGCCTGCGGCAGCGCCGTCCCGGGCTCACCGAGGTCGAGCTCCGGCTGAGCTACCAGTCGCCGGGCGGGTTGCTGGGCCTGATCGCCGACCAGGTCTCCGGCCCGCTGGTGGGCCGAATCCTCAAGCGCAGCCTGCGGAATCTGCGGGATCTGCTCGAGGGCCCCGGGGTGCGCGGCTGAGCGTGGGCCACGCCGCCCGGTTGGACCGGGATCGTCACCCGTTCGGCCGTATGCGTTTCGGTCGGGCCAGGGAGTTAACAGGGGCGACGGCGCTCTGCGACGGGCCGTCGAGTTCGGAGGACGACATGCTCAACATCGCTACGGCGGAGCCGGACCGGGACTTCGTCGTCGAGGTACTCATCGACCGGCCGCCGGTCGTCTCCGCCGTCCACCTGCGCTGGCGGGACGGCACGGAGACGTACGAGGTCCTCATCGCCAACGACGCGCCCGAGG
Organism: uncultured Actinomycetota bacterium; assembly: GCA_963731205.1. Classification (GTDB taxonomy): domain Bacteria; phylum Actinomycetota; class Actinomycetes; order Frankiales; family Frankiaceae; genus DATAZK01. Next base: position 1,047,746 of record CAVSUJ010000002.1, read on the forward strand.
ACGCGCTCGCCGAGGCTCAGGCGCAGATCCCGAACGACGTGATGCTGCTCGACTCGACGCAGGACGTGAAGCATTCGCCCCTCGGCGTCCTCGCCTCGATCCGGACGTACGGGACTCTCTAGGTCACCCGTGGTCTCAGGGTGAGACCACGAGCCCGACCGAGCGGCAGCCCTCCACGAGCCGGTCGAGCCCGAAGGCATCCACCGGACCGAGCGCGCCCACCGACTCGACGTGTCCGTTGACCAGTTCGGAGGCAGCCCAGGCCATCAGGTCGGCGGTGAGGCCGTAGGCATCGGGGCCCTCGACCCGGACCGACGTGAGTTGCTTGCCTGACGCGTCGGAGGCGACCGCAATGGCGACCGAACGTTGCTTGCTGCGCGAGGCGTCGCTCGGCCCCTGGCCGGTGACCGTGGCGGCCTTGTCGGCCCGCCGCGCCACCGCCTGGCGGAGCACCGGCAGCTGGAGCAGACCCATCGCGTAGGACATCGCCGGTACGGCGTAGGACGCCTTGCCGAACCAGCCGAGATAGTTGGCGACCTCGGTGAGCTGCGGGAAAGTCCTTGGTAGCGCGAGGGATTCGGTACTTCCCAGCAGCACCGCCGGCCGCCTCACGCCGCGGTCGGAGAAGCTGCGGACCTTGCGTCCCGACGGCAGCAGCACCAGCCGGCCCTTGCTCAAACGATGCGAAGGATCGGTCATCCCGCCGGCGGTGGTGGCTGCCGTGCCGCTCGACATCTTCGCCGGCCCGTCGAGGAAATATCCCGTCGCGACGCGAGTGGCCGCCGAGCCGGCCTGGCGCAGCGCGAGCGCGGCGGCGAGGTTTCCGGGCACGAAGTCGTAGCCGAAGGCCGTGAGCAATGCACTTCCAGCGGCGGCCGCTCGGGGTCCGGCATCGGCGAACACCGAACGCACGAAACCCGCCTCGCCGGTCGAGTCGACGTAGTGAGCGCCGGCGGAGATCGCCGCGTCCAGCGCCGCCTGCCCGTAGCGGACGAAGGGGCCGACCGTGGTCGCCAGCACATCGCCGGCCTCGACCAGCGCGCGTACCGAGGCCGTATCGGAGGAGTCGGCGCGTGCGGTTTCGAGGCCGCCGAGTTCGGACGCGAGCGCCTCGATCTTTGCCGGCGTCCGGCCCGCTAGGACGGGCTCGAGGCCGAGCGACACCAGTGATCGGGCGAGCAGGCGTCCGGTGAATCCGCTCGCGCCGAGGACGACGATGCGGCCCGCCACTGGGTCAGACGCTCCGCAGGTAGTCGTCGAACGAGGCTCCCGTGAGCCGCTCGTACGCCTCGACGTAGCGCGACCGCGTCGCCTCCACGACGCTCTCCGGCAGCTCCACGGCATCGCCCCGGTGTCCGGACTCGATGAGCCAATCGCGCACGTACTGCTTGTCGTAGGACGGCTGGGCCTGCCCCGGCGCCCAGGCATCAGCGGGCCAGAAGCGCGAGGAGTCGGGGGTGAGCACCTCGTCGGCGAGGCGCAGGATGCCGTCGCGGTCGCGTCCGAACTCGAACTTGGTGTCAGCCAGCAGCACGCCGCGCTCCGTGGCGATGCCGGACGCGCGCCGGAAGATCCCGAGGGTCAGCCGTTCCAGCTCGTCGGCCTGGGCCTGGCCGAGCTGGTCGACCACATCGCCGCGGGTGATGTTGGCGTCGTGCTCGCCGATCGGGGCCTTCGTGCTCGGCGTGTAGATCGGCTCGGGCAGGCGGCTGCCGTCGACGAGTCCGGCGGGCAACTCGTGGCCCGAGACCATGCCGGTCGCCTGGTAGTCCTTGTAGCCGCTGCCGGTGAGGTAGCCGCGGGCGACACACTCGACCGGGAACATCTCGAGCCGGCGGCACAGCATCGAGCGCCCGCGCAGCTGATCGGCGTAGGGCGTCAGCTCCGGCGGGTACTCATCCACCTTCGCCGTGAGCAGGTGGCTGGGCACGAGGTCGGCGAGCTGGTCGAACCACCAGAGCGAGAGCGCGGTCAGGACCGCGCCCTTGTCGGGGATCTCCGTCGGCATGATCACGTCGAACGCGCTGATCCGATCACTCGCCACCAGCAGGAGCGCAGGCTCCCCGGCAGCGGTGTCGACAGCGAACAGTTCGCGGACCTTTCCGGATCCGAGGTGGGTGAGACCGGCAAACGAGGACGCGGCAAGAGGCACCGGACGACCCTAACGAAATGACGCCGTCTTGGCAGCGCCGGCGCGTCAGCCCTGGGCCCCGCCGGTGATCGCCCACGACGTCAGAGCGAGGCCGGGAGTGTGCACGGGCGCGGGATCGGACTCGGTCAGGACGCTCTCGCCATCGATCCCGAGGACGTGTCCGGGGGCGAGAGCTTCCGCGTAGGACTGGGTGAAACGCACGTTGCGCACCGGCCGGGCGATGACCCCGTCCTCGATCAGGAAGATGCCGTTGCGGGTCAGGCCGGTGACGACCAGGCGCCGCGGATCGAGCAGCCGCGTGTACCAGAAGTCGGTGATGAGCAGCGCCTGCCGGATCCCTGCGTACAGCTCGTCGGGCGCTTCGCTGCCCGGGCGAAGGAGCAGCGCCGGCGCGGTGGCCGAGGTGAGGTAGCGATGCTGGAGCGCTCCACCGTTCGAGCGGACGCCGTCGATGGTCGCCGCGTCGCGCCGGTCGCTGGACAGCTCTCCCGTCACCCCGTCGGCGATCATGGAGTACGCGGTGCGCGGGGTGCCCTGGGCATCGAAGCCGAGCGCGGGCATCCGGTCGTCGAACGGGTCACACCGCAGCGTGATCAGCTCGTCGAACTGCTGCTCGCCCGGTCGCGCGAAGCTGCGACCCTCGGAATGGGCGCGTGCGGAGAGCCCGGTGGCCAGCCATGAGAGCACGTCGACCACGGCGCCCGGACGCAGCACGACGACGTATTCGCCGGGCGTGACATCGACCGGAGCTTCGGCGGCGGCGCGCGAGAGGCGCGCCGCATGCAACCCCGCCGCCGCGGCGTCGAGGTCGTGCAGCCGGGTCGAACTCGCCCGTCCGCTGCCGTCGGCGGGGGCCGGTTCGCTGCTGGGGGAGCGGGCGATGCCGTCGATCGTCGCCGCGGTGACGCTGCCCGCGGCCTGCTGGCCGGCGGTGTTGGCGAACGCCGTCGCCGTGCCCTGGGTCGAGCAGAAGCCGGCGGTCTCCAGCCCGCCACCTGCCTCGACGAAAGCGGCGACGAGTGCGGCGCGCTCGGCCGCCGGTCGCGTCAGCGGTCGCGCGGTCGGCGTGACTCGGGGCAACGACCGGTTCGGGTGGCGCGAGGCCCGGCCAGTGCGGATCGACCGGACGTAGCCGCGCCGCGGTGAGCGCCGCCGTCGCGAGCCGGCGCAGCCCGTCAGCCCCGGGCCACCCCTCCGCACTTCCCGACACCTCGGCGGTACGCCCGTCGAGCGTGATCGACAGGGTCAGCCGGCGGACGTCCTCGGTGACGCTCTGATGGATGGATGACTGCGCAAAGCGGGCCAGCGACGCTGTCCCGACCTCTGCCGTTGCGGCGATGTGTGCCCCCGGACCGGCCACGTCGGACGCGACGTCGAGAGCCTGCGCCGCGTAGGCGCGGGCGGCGTCCTCTTCCGGGCCCAGACCCGCGGCCCCCCGCGACTCAGCCACGCACGCCCACCCTCACCCCGCGGAAACGGCCCGGCACCGCAGGATGACCGGTATGGCCGATCTGCAGCGGCTGACCCTTCCCGCAGTTCGGCGTGCCCCAGACGACCATCTCGTCGGGGCCGGCCAGCGCGTCCAGAGATGACCAGAAGACCGGCCCGATCCCGGTGTACGTCGGGTTGCGCAGCATCCGGCCGCGCTTGCCGTTCTTGATCTCGTAACCGATCTCGCAGCCGAACTGGAAGTTCAGCCGGCGGTCGTCGATGGACCAGGAGCGGTTGTTCTCCATGTAGATGCCGTCGGCGGTGTCGGCGATGATCTCTTCGAGCGAGGACGTGCCGGGCAGCAGCCCGACGTTGGTCATGCGCACCATCGGCATCCGTGACCAGCCGTCGGCCCGCACGGCAGCACCACTGCGTGAAAGTCCTGCCCTGGCAGCGGAATCGCGACCGGAGAGCACTCCGACCCAGATCCCGTCACGCACGATGTCGACCGGCCGCGCCGGGGTGCCCTCGTCGTCGTAGCCGAACGATCCGAGGCCTCCGGGCAGCGTGGCGTCGGCCGTTATCGTCATCAGGTCGCTGCCGTAACGCAGCGAACCGAGCCGGCCGAGGTCGAGCCAGGAGGTGCCGGCGAAGGCCGCTTCCCAGCCGAGGATGCGGTCGAGCTCCACGGCATGGCCGACGGATTCGTGGATCTGCAACGCCATCTGCTCGCTGCCGAGGATCAGGTCTGTGGTGACGGACGGGCACTCGGGCGCCGTCAGCAGTTCCCGCGCCTCGGAGGCGACCCGTTCCGCATTGCCCGGCAGGTCGAAGGAGCGGATCAGCTCGTAGCCGCACGTGCCGAAATGGCCGAAGGCGCTCGGATGGCTGCGGCGCTGCGTCTCGCGCTCGCCGACGGCCGTGGCGCTCATTCCGGCCCCGCACTTGCGCACTCGCTGATGGATGCGCGTGCCCTCGCTGGACACCAGCCAGGTCTCGACGTCCCAGACCGCCATCGCTGCGGTGGCGATGTCGGCGCCGGCCGCCTTCATCGCGGCTGTGGCGTCGGTCAGCAAAGTGGCCTTCTCATCCAGCGGGACGGCCATCGGATCTTCGTCGTACGCGTTCTCCCACTCGCCGACGACCGGCGGCTCGGGCAGCAGCACGGCCTCCGGACCCGGGACGCTCGCCGCCGCGCGGGCGGCGCCGGCGGCCTGCTCTCCTGCCCGGCGGACGTCGGCCGCGGTCAACGACGGCGTGGCCGCGTGGCCCCACCCGGCACCGATGAGGGCGCGTACCCCGAGCCCGGCGCTCTCGCCCTGGCTCAGGTCTTCCAGGACCCCGTCCTGCGCGCGCAGGCGCTGGTCGCGGCTGACCACGACACGGGCGTCGGCGAAGCGGGCTCCGGCAGCGAGCGCTGCTTCGACGGCGGCTTGGGCGAGATCGAACATCAGGCGGCCCGGGGATTCGACGCGGTCGGCTAGACGGGCCGGACGACGTCGGCGCCGTTGTCGTCGACCCAGCTCACCGCCGAGCCGTCGGCGACTCCGACGGCCGAGAGCTTGGCGACGAGTTCGTCGGCCACGGATTCGACCTCGTCGCGGCGATAGGCCCGGATCGTCACGGAGCTGCCTTCGGCGGAGAGGACCTCGGCGCGCGTGCGCAGCTCGTCTTCCAGATGGCCACGCAGCGCCGGTCCGTCGAGGGAGCTGCCCGCAGGCAGCGTGATGGTCAGCTCGACCGGATCTTCATGCTCCACTGCGGCAGCCTCTCATGGTGCTGATCGAAGGATTCAGGCCGTGCTGTTCAAGAAAGTGCGGCGAGGCGCTCGAAGACGCCGCCCAGCCGGTCGACATACCGCTCCGGACGGCACACCTCATCAAGTGCCGCCTCGTCGAGTTTCAGCCCGCGCTCGCCGGCATGCTCACGAAGTGTCTCGCGAAAGGGGACGCCGGTGGCCCAGGTCTGCATCGCCGCGGATTGCACCACGGCGTACGCGTCCTCACGCGACTGGCCGCTCTCGACCAGGGCGAGCAACACGGCCGAGGTGTAGATCAGACCGCCGGTCGACTCGAGGTTGGCGCGCATCCTGTCAGCATCGACGACGAGCCCTGACGCCAGCCGGGTCGTCAGGTGCAGCAGGTAGTCGGTACCCGCCGCGGCGTCCGGAAGAGCGATCCGCTCGGTGGAGCTGTGGGAGATGTCGCGCTCGTGCCAGAGCGGCACGCCCTCCAGCACCGGCACGTACTGGGCGCGGACGATCCGGGCCAGCCCGGCGATGCGCTCGCTCATGATCGGGTTCTTCTTGTGCGGCATGGCCGACGAACCCTTCTGGCCGCTGCCGAACGGCTCGGAAAGCTCGCGCACCTCGGTGCGCTGCCCGTGGCGGACCTCCAACGCCAGCGCCTCGCACATCGTCGCGATTCCCGCGAGGGCGGCGACCCAGTCGGCGATGCCGTCGCGCAGCACCACCTGCGTCGCGACGGGTGCCGGGTGCAGCCCGAGGGCCGCAGCCACCTGGGTCTCGACGCTCGGATCGATGTTCGAGTAGGTCCCTACCGCGCCGCTGATCTTGCACACGGCCACCGCGTCACGGGCCTGGCGCAGCCGGTCGCGGCAGCGCGCCATGCCGAACGCCAGGTCGGCGATGCGGTGGCCGAAGGTGTCGGGCTCGGCGTGGATGCCGTGGGTGCGCCCGACGCGCAGGGTCGCCCGGTGTTCGAGGCCGAGATCGCGCAGCACACCCACGAGCCCGTCGGCCCGCTCCAGCAAGAGATCGGTGGACTCGACGAGCTGCAGCGCGAGCGCCGTGTCGAGCAGGTCGGACGAGGTCATCCCGAAGTGCACGTAGGCGGCGGCCTCGCGCGGGGTCGTCTGATCGGCCCAGGCCGAGAGGAACGCGATCACGTCGTGCTGGGTGACCGCCTCGATCTCGGCCACCGCCTCGGGGGTGGGCGGCGGGGCTGCGCGTACCGGCTCGACCGCGCTCTCGGGCACCACTCCGGCCGCCGCGTGAGCTTCGAGGACGAGTACCTCGACGCGGCACCACAGCTCGTACTTGTGGGCTTCGGACCAGACCCGCCCCATCGCGGGGAGGGTGTAGCGCTCGATCACTGATTCACCTCGCGAGGCCTGCCTCGGCGGCTTGCTCGAAGGACTCCTTGAACTCCTCGAGCTTGGTACGCAACGACGCATCGTGACCCGCGATGATCTGCACCGCGAGCACGGCGGCGTTGGTGGCGTTGTCGAGCCCGACGCAGGCGACCGGCACCCCCGGGGGCATCTGCGAGATCGACAGCAGCGCGTCGAGCCCGTCGAGTGCCCCGCCCTTGATGGGCACCCCGATCACCGGCATGCTGCTGTGCGCCGCGCAGACGCCCGGCAGTGCTGCCGAGAGCCCGGCGCCGGCGATGATCACCTCGATGCCGCGGGGAGCGAGCCCGGAGATCCACTCGACGAGTGCGCGCGGGGCACGGTGAGCAGAGATCGAGACCTCTTCGTAGCCGACGCCGAACCGGTCGAGCATGGCCCCGGCTTTGCTCATCACGTTCGCATCGCTGGGTGAGCCATAAATGATCGCGACCTTGGGGTCGGCGGGTGCAGCCACTGTGCGAACTCCTCCTCGAGTGGTGCCCGTCAGCCGGCTGCGGGTGCAGCGGCCGCACGGGCGGCGTTGAGCGCGATATCTGTACGGACGTGCTGGCCGCCGGCGATGCGGATGTGACGCACGGCCTCGTACGCACATTCTCGCGCAGCGATCAGGTCACTACCCAATCCCGTCACCGTCAGCACCCGGCCGCCGGTGGCGATCAGGCGTCCGTTGGCCTGCCGGCGGGTCCCGGCGTGCAGGACGCTCGCGCCGGGGACGGCTGCGGCCGCGTCCACTCCGGTGATCTCGCCGCCGAGCACGGGAGCGTCGGGGTAGCCGGGCGCCGCCACGACGACCGTCACGGCGGAGTCGGTGCTCCAGGTGGGCGTGCCGCCGGCGAGCAGCTCGGTGATCGGGCTGTTCAGACGGGCCAGGACGGCTTGCGTCTCAGGGTCACCGAAGCGCGTGTTGAATTCGATGACTTTCGGCCCGCGCGACGTGAGCGCCAGTCCCACGTAGAGCAACCCGCTGAACGGGGTGCCGCGGCCGGCCATCTCCGCCACCGTCGGTGCGGCGATGCGCTCCACGACCTCATCGACCAGTCCGGCGGGCGCCCAGGGCAGCGGGGAGTACGCGCCCATCCCGCCCGTGTTGGGGCCGCCGTCACCGTCGAGGGCGCGTTTGAAATCCTGGGCCGGCGAGAGCGGGACGACCGTGCCGTCAGCGCCGACGACGCAGAACAGCGACACCTCCGGGCCGTCGAGGAATTCCTCGATGACGACGCGGTCCTCAGGCTTGGCCAGTGCGGCGCGGACTGCGGCGGCGGCGACGTCACGATCGGAGGTGACGGTGACCCCTTTACCGCCGGCGAGCCCGTCGTACTTCACGACGTACGGCGGCCCGAACTCGTCGAGATCGGCAAGAGCCGTGGGGATTTCGTGGTGATCGCGGCCGCGCGCGGTAGGTACGCCCGCGGCCTGCATGACGGACTTGGCGAACGCCTTGCTGCCCTCGAGCCGGGCCGCCGCCGCCGTCGGGCCGAACGCCGTCAGCTTCCGCTCGAGGAGGGCATCGACGACGCCGTCGACCAGCGGAGCCTCCGGGCCGATGACGGTCAGATCCGCGCCCAGCCGCTGCGCCAGCTCGGCCACGGCGACGGGATCGCCGATGTCGACCGGGTGCGTCTCGGCGATCTGCGACGTCCCGGGATTGCCCGGCGCGCACGCGAGCGCGTCGACGTGAGGGTCGCGCGCCAGGGCGGCACACAGCGCCGACTCCCGGCCGCCCGAGCCGACCACGAGAACCTTCATGGCTGCAGACCGTTTCTCGTCCGTCGGCTCAGACGAGATCGCGGACGACGATGGTCTCGTCGCGTCCCGGCCCGACGCCGATCGCGGAGATCGGGCAGCCGGCCTGCTCCTCCAGGAACGCGATGTAGCTGCGCGCCTCCGCCGGCAGGTCGGAGAGCTCGCGGGCCTTGGACAGGTCGCCGGCCCAGCCGGGCAGCTGCTCGTAGATCGGGACGGCGTGGTGGAAGCCGGTCTGCGTCATCGGCATCTCATCGACCCGCTCGCCGCCCACGTCGTAACCGACGCAGACGGGGATCGTCTCGAGCCCGGAAAGGACATCGAGCTTGGTGAGGAACAGGTCGGTCAGCCCGTTGACGCGTACCGCGTAGCGCACGATCACCGCGTCATACCAGCCGCAGCGCCGGGCCCGTCCCGTCGTCACGCCGTACTCACCACCGACCGAGCGCAGCCGCTCGCCGTTCTCGTCGTCCAGCTCGGTCGGGAACGGTCCGGAGCCGACGCGGGTGGTGTAGGCCTTCACGATGCCGACCGCGCGGCTGAGCCGGTTGGGTCCGATGCCCGACCCGGTCGACGCGCCGCCGGCGGTCGGGTTGCTCGAGGTGACGAACGGATAGCTGCCGTGGTCGACGTCGAGCAGCGTGCCCTGACTGCCCTCCAGCAGCACGACCTTGCCGGCGTCGAGCGCCTTGGCCAGCATCAGGCTGGTGTCGGCGATGTGCGGGGCCAGGATCTCGGCGTAGTGGCCGTACTCCTCGCAGACCTCGTCGACGTCGATGGCGCGCCGGTTGTAGACCTTGGTGAGCACCTGGTTCTTCTCGCGCAGCGCCAGCTCGACCTTGGCCCGGAAGATGCCGGGATCGAGCAGGTCCTGGGCGCGGATCCCGACGCGGGCAACCTTGTCGCCGTACGCGGGGCCGATCCCGCGTCCGGTCGTGCCGATGCGCGCCTTGCCGAGATAGCGCTCGGTGACTTTGTCCAGCGCCCGGTGGTGCGGCATGATCAAATGCGCATCCGCGCTGATCTTGAGCTTGGACACGTCGATCCCCCGCTCGCGCAGGCCGTTCATCTCCTCGATCAGAACGCCGGGATCGACCACGACCCCATTGCCGATGATCGGCACGCAATCCGGGCGCAGGACGCCGCTGGGGAGCAGGTGCAGGGCGTAGGTCTCGTCGCCGATGACCACCGTGTGACCGGCATTGTTGCCGCCCTGGTAGCGCACGACGTACTCGACTCGGCCACCGAGGAGATCGGTGGCCTTCCCTTTGCCCTCATCGCCCCACTGGGCTCCGACGAGTACGACTGCTGGCACGTCACCCGAGCCTAGTGGTGATCGCGTCTCGATGCCGTGGAATGGGCCGTACGCTGCGAGCGTGGCAGCGTTGCCGGGCCTTTCGCGTGCACTCGGGATGATCGCCGCTCCCGCGCGGGCGCTGCTGGAAGTGCCGCGCACCCTGCTCGACCTGAACCGCTCCATCCTTTCGCTGATCGACGCCGTCACGAGTGCTCGGGAGACGCTGGCCACCGCAGCCGAAGTCGCGGCCCGGATGGAACGCGTCGCGGAGGAGCTCGAAGAGCCGCTCATGGCGCTGCGCCCGGGTATCGAACGGCTCGCCAAGGTGCTGGACGACGACGCTGTCGACACGCTGCCCGACACCCTCCGCAAGATCAACGAGGACGTGCTGCCGCTGCTTGCCGGACTTCGTGAGACGCAGAGCCGGGTCAATGCCGTCGCGAGCATCATGCCGGGAGCCGCGTCGATGCTCTTTGCCCGCCGCGGGCGCCCGCCGGCGGGTGACGGGTCGACCGTCAACACGGTTGACCTCGTGGTCGAGCCCGACGACGACGAGTAGCGCGGGAGAGCCCGCTCAGGGGGTGACGGTCAGCTGGACCGTCCCGAGCAGGCTTCGCTGGTCAGGGCAGCCGTCGGAGTTGTTGCAGACGGGCGCCGACATGACTTCGATGACGGCGTGACCGGCGCTGTCGGCACGCAGCTGCGGCTGCTGCCCCGGCAGGGTGAGCGCCTCTACCACGGGCACCTGGCTGGACGGCTGCTCCAGGACGGTGGAGTAGGTGCGCCCGCTCGGCAGCTGGAACTGCAGGTACTCGCCGACGCGAATGCTCGCCGTGGTGACGTGGGCCCGTGACACAGCCGTGATGGCGTGGCTCGGGGGCGCCGGCAGCGGAGCCGGCTCGGGCGGGGCGCCGGATCGGCGCGCAAAGATGATCGTGGCGATCGCGGCGAGGCTGACCAGGATGAGATAGCCCAGGGTGCGCCGGGCATCCGCCGGTATGGCGGGTGCGGCCGCACGCCCGCCGGAAGCCGCCGGAGCAGCGTCGGACTCGTCGAAGATCCAGAAGTCGTCGAGGCCGTCGGACGCGATCTCCGGAAACGTGATCGGCTCGGGCATCCGCGGTCGACGCTCGCCCCCGGCGAACCAGCTCTGGCCCTCGGGCAGCGGCCGCAGGACGTGGCCGTTCCAGGCTGCGCCCGCCGGAGCCCCCGGACGGTCAGCCATTGGAGCTCGCAGCGGAGCTCCAGTCACCCGCGATCGGGGCGCTGGCGTCGGCATCGGTCAGCAGGTCACGGCACCGCTGCGCCTCGGCCTGCTCGCCGATCGCAGAGGCGGCCCGGCCCAGCGCGGCAACGGAGTCGAGGAATCCGCGGTTGGGCTCGTGCGACCACGGCACCGGACCGGCGCCTTTCCAACCGGCTCGCCGCAGCGCGTCGAGGCCGCGGTGGTAGCCGACCCGGGCATACGCATATGACTCGACCCAGCTCCCGGCGTCACCTGCCCGCTTGGCCAGCGCTGCCCAGGCGAAGCTCGACGCCGGAAAATCGGCGGCGACGAGCGCGGGATCGCGTCCCTCAGCCAACTGCTGCACAGGTACTGGATCGGCGGCAAGCAGCGTTGGTGCAGGGCCCAGCAGGTTGCTGTGCGAACTATGACCTGTATGCCCACTCGGTGACGTCACGGGACCATCGTGGCCCTTGTGCCCGGTTTGCCACCAGCTCTTGTGGGGTTGTTGACGAACCGCATGCCCGAGCAGCCGCTCCCGGCCGCCTCCGGCTAGAGCCCGAGGCTGGCGGCGCAGCCCGGCCAGGGCGCCCAGCCGCGCATCCGCCACAGCTTCGCGACGGCCTCGTCCTGGACCCAGGGGGCCGCCTGGTTCGGCAGACCGCCGAAGCCCAGCGCTGCCCAGGTGCCGGCGTCGAACTGGTACGCGCCGTAGTAGCCGTTGCCCGTCGCGATCGAGTAGTTGCCACCCGACTCGCACATGCGTAGCCGGTAGAGGTCACTGGCGGAAGGGCTCGGTGCGGCGGACGGCGTACACGCCGAAGCCACAGCAGCAAGCGCGAGGGTGGCCGTGGCGGCGGCGAAGGCAGAACGGGTACGCGAACGCAGACGTGCCTGAGGCAACGAGGAGACCTTTCCCCACGCCTGCGAGGTGAGCTGTCGGGTTCGGACCGGGTATAGCCCGGCCGGTCACATCGCGCTGACCGGCTTCACCCCTAGATCGCGACACCCCTGATGAGCAGTGGATGTGCGACCGGAAGACCTTGGGTCCCCCGCACCTGCCCGGTTCATTCAGCTGGGACCTGGCCCCGGGGCAGGATTCGGCGGTCGGGGTCGGGCGGCTCGCCGCTCGCGAGTTGACGCGAGCTTTCTCCTCCGACCCCGAAAGCCAAACTAGTTGTGGCGCGTATCACGCGTGTCGGTGCGCCGCGTCTGGGCTTTTCCATGCCAACCCACGCATTCCGCAGTGCACGGGGGCCCATGAACCGACTCTTCGCAGCGTTACGCCCCCGCTGCAGACCGTAAGAAACCAGAAATCCGCCGGCCCCTGCAACGGGGCCGGCGGATCTCGATGAGCGGAGGTGACGCGTTACTTCTTGGTCGTCTTGGCGACCTTGGCGGTCACGGACTTCCAGGTCTCGGCACCGACCACACCGTCGACCTTCTTGAGGTGGTGCAGCTTCTGGTACTCGAGCGTCGCGAGCGCGGTCATCGGACCGTAGGAGCCATCGACCTTCAGCTTGGAGTGCAGCTTCTTGTTGAGGTTCGTCTGGAAGAGCGCCACATCCCAGCGGACCTGGCTCGCGTTGTCCATGCTGAACGTGCCGAACACGATCGGGACCTCGACCGGCGCGAGGGCCGTGCGGCTGAGGTCGCGGCTCGCGGGTGCGTAGTTGGTGTAGGTCTGGGTGTAACTGGGGGTGTAGCTCGGCGTGTACGAGGTCGTTGCCGGGGCCGCGCTGCCGCCGCCCGCACCGCAGACGGGCCACTGCCCGAAGCCGCTGCGCGCCGCCAGCTGGGCAGCCGCCGCGTCCTGGGTCGCCGGCGAGGCGTCACTCGGCACACCCGAGTAGCCGAGGGAGTTCCAGGTGCCCTGCGTGAACTGGTAGGCGCCGTAGTAGCCGTTGCCGGTGTTGGTCGAGTAGTTACCGCCGGACTCGCACTGGCGAATGCTGCTGTAGATGTCCGCGCTTGCTGGGGCGGCAGCGAGGACGAGGCCGACACCAGCGCTGGCGACACTGAATGCCGCGAGCGCGGACGTACGGCGCAGGCTTGAACGAGCCATTGATCTCCTCCGACGCCGGCGAGGTGAGCTGTCGGGTTCGGACGGGAGTTCGCCCGGTCGCTGAGTGCGACTTCACCCCGAGGGCACGCCTATGGCGCGTCCACTTACCTGGGTCCCCCGCTCCTGCCGCACAACGATCGCGGTCCGCGCAACCCGACGGCAGGATTTGGCGTATCCGGGAGGCGAGCACCCACTGGAGGGGTGCGGTCGCTACCCTACTCGCAACATGTGGGGTGCTTGCAACTAGCTAGCAGCACTTGTTCGCGGTTTATGACAGACCTCTCACGCTGAGTGCACGCGGTGTGTCAGCGTGCTTTCTGCCCGGCGGAACGAAGGTCCTGGCAGGCCTGGACGACGCGGGCCGCCATGCCGGTTTCCGCCGACTTGCCCCATGAGCGCGGGTCGTAGAACTTCTTGTTGCCGACCTCGCTGTCGACCTTCAGCACCGCGTCGTAATTGCGGAACATGTGGTCGGCCACCGGGCGGGTGTAGGCGTATTGGGTGTCGGTGTCGACGTTCATCTTCACGACCCCGTAGTCGAGCGCTTCACGGATCTCCTCGGGCGCCGAACCGGAACCGCCGTGGAAGACCAGGTCGAACGGACGGTCCTTGCCGACCTTCGCGCCCACCGCGTCCTGGATCTCCTTGAGGATCATGGGACGGAGCTTGACGTTGCCCGGCTTGTAGACGCCGTGCACGTTGCCGAAGGTGGCGGCAAGCATGTAGCGGCCGTTCTCCCCGACCCCGAGGGCCTCGGCGGTGCGCAGGGCATCTTCGGGGGTCGTGTACAGCTTGTCGTTGATCTCGCCGACGACCCCGTCCTCCTCGCCGCCCACGACGCCGATCTCGAGCTCCATGATGATCTGGGCCTTGACGCAGGAGGCCAGGATCTCCTCGGCGATCTGCAGGTTCTCGGTCAGCGGCACCGCGCTGCCGTCCCACATGTGGCTCTGGAAGAGCGGCGGGCGACCCTCGGCGACGCGCTGCTGGCTGATCGCAATCAGCGGCCGGATGTAATGGTCGAGCTTGTTCTTCGGGCAGTGGTCGGTGTGCAGCGCCACGGTCACCGGGTACGAATTCGCGGCGTAGTGGGCGAACTCGGCGAGCGCCTGGGCTCCCGCCACCATGTCCTTGATCGTCGTTCCGGAGAGGAACTCGGCGCCGCCGGTCGAGACCTGGACGATGCCGTCGCTCTCGGCCTCGGCGAAACCGCGCAGGGCCGCGTGCAGGGTCTGGCTGCTCGTCACGTTGATCGCCGGGTAGGCGAAGCGTCCCTCTTTGGCGCGATCGAGCATGTCGGCATAGGACTCGGGCGTGGCAATGGGCATGACGGCATTCCTTATGGGCGGCGGGGCACGAAGATCGTTCGCTTCAAAGTCTGCCAGGATGCCGCTTTTGCCAATAGGTACTTAAGTAACAGTGCAGAGGTGCATTCGAGCCCTAATCAAGGGGGGCCAGCAGGTCGCGGCGCACGGCGTCGTGGAGCTTGCGGGCGGCGATGACCACCGGGTCGAGAACCGGCGAGTAGGGCGGCGCATAAGAAAGGTCGGCGGAGAAAAAGTCCAGCGCTGTCATGGCGTTCCAGATCGCGGTCGCCAGGATGTCGATCCGCTTGGCCGATTCCTCGTGCCCGACGATCTGCCCGCCGAGCATCCGCCCCGAGCCGCGCTCGGCGATCAGCTTGACGCGGATGGGTGCGGCGCCGGGGTAGTAGCCGGCCCTCGTCGTGGACTCGACGACCACGGTGATGACGGCGAAGCCGGCCTCCGTGGCCTCGCGGGTCGAGAGGCCGGTGCGGGCGATCTCGGTGCGGCAGACCTTGGTGGCTGCGGTGCCGAGGACGCCGGGGAAGGCGGCATAGGAGCCGCCGATGTTGTCGCCGGCTACCCGGCCCTGCTTGTTGGCGTGCGTGCCGAGCGCGACGGTGACCGCTCGCCCCGAGACCACGTTCCGCGATTCGACGCAGTCCCCGGCAGCCCAGACGCCCGGGGTGGCAGTGCGCATCTGGCGGTCCACGGCGATGGCGCCGGTCGAGCCGAGCGTGATGCCGGCTTCCCTCGCCAGCGCGACGTTCGGCCGGACGCCAAGGGCAAGGATCACCAGTTCGGCGTCCAACTCGCGACCGGAAGCGGTGCGGACCGCGCGCACCGAGCCGGCATCGCGGCGCAGCACCTCGCCCAAGCCGTCCCCGAGCAGCAGCCCGATCCCGGCCTCCTTGATGCCGGTGGCGACGTGCTCGCTCATATCGGGATCCAGCGACGCCATCGGGGCGGCGCCGTGGTCGAGCAGCGTCACCGCGACTCCACGGGCCATCAGGGACTCCGCCGTCTCCAGCCCCACGTAGCCCGCGCCGACCACGACGGCATGGGCGACCCGACCGGTCTCGAGTTCGGCGCGTACCCGCTCCCCATCGGCGAGGCTGTGCACCTCGAAGACACCGGGCCCGTCGACGCCGGGCAGCTGCGGGGTCACCGGTACCGATCCGGTCGCGATGACGAGGTCGTCGTAGCGCTCGGTGTACTGGCGGCCGGTGTCGAGCTCCGTGACCCGCACCTCCCGGGCGGCGGTGTCGATCGCGTCGACGAGGGTGCGGGTCCGGACGTCGATCTGCTGCTGCTGACGAAAGACGTCGGGCGTACGGGCGATCAGGTCGTCGCGACCGCCTACCAGGCCGCCGATCCAGTACGGGATCCCGCAAGCGGAGAAGGACGTGTCGGGCCCGCGCTCGAAAGCGATGATCTCCAGCAGGTCAGGACCTTTGCAGCGGCGCGCCTGCGACGCCGCCGACATGCCGGCCGCATCGCCGCCGACGACGATGAGCCGGGCAACCATCCCCGCAACCTAGCCCGGCAGCTTCATGGCAAACCCGTGTGAGGGGTCACCCGCGTGGGACAACCGTTCCCACAGCAACCCGCCCTAGGGTGGCGGGGTGCACCTGGCTGTGAACCTGCTGGACTCCAAGAGCCTGATCTCGTCCTGGGGACTGGCCGGCCTGCTCGCGATCATCTTCGCCGAGACGGGCCTGCTGATCGGCTTCTTCCTGCCCGGCGACACGCTGCTCTTCCTGGCCGGCGCGGTGACGGTGGCGCACTCCGATCCCCACCTGCCGCTGGCCGGGGTGCTGATCGGGAGCGCCCTCGCGTCGATCATCGGCGCCCAGGTCGGCTGGCTGATCGGAGCGAAGGCCGGGCCGAAGATCTTCGACCGGCCGCGATCACGGCTGTTCGACCCGCACAACGTCGCCCGCGCGCATCGGCTCCTCGAGCGCTTCCACTACAGCCTCGCGATCGTCGTCTCGCGCTTCGTGCCGGTGGTACGTACGTTCATCAACCCGGTGTGCGGCGTCGCCGAAATCCCAGCCCGGGCGTTTCTGATCTGGAACATCGTGGGCGGCATCCTCTGGACGCAGCTGATCGTGCTGCTGGGCCGGGCGCTCGGGCCCAAGGTGCACATCGACAAGTACATCCTGCCGATCGTGGGCGTGATCATCGTGATCAGCGTCGTCGGCATCCTGCTGGAGGCACGCAAGGGCGGCAAGCGCCTCAAGGCTGCCGATGCCGAAGCGGCCGCCGCGCAGAAGGCAGCGGAAGAGCGCGCTTAGCTCACGCGCAGGATCGGCGAAGCTTTCTCAACGACGGTACGGCGGGGTGGAGTCGTCCTCGTCGGCGTACTCGTCGTCATCGTTCGTATCGGCCGGAGCATGACCATTGGCTCGGAGCTCATTCTCCAGCCGACTCGGATCCCAGTCGGGCGAGGAGTTGTACTTGAGCTCCCTCGCGACCTTGGTCTGCTTGGCCTTGGCACGGCCGCGCCCCATGGCTCGACCCCCTCGAAAGCTTTCAACGGGGACCTGCCCCGGCACTGATGTCGTGTTATCAGCGTACAGGCTGCGAGCCAGCCGGGCACGCCGCCCCGCAAGGCCCGTCGGGTCTGTCCGGGTCGCCGTCCGATCCGGGCCATGTCGCCAGTCTTGGCCCGGGCGCGCCGCGGGCTCGGCCCGGGCCTCTGGCAGGATCGAACAATGGCCGCGCTCCCTGGTGCGCCCGCTGCTCACCTGCGGGTCTATGAGCCGATGGCCGCATTCTCCGAGGAAGAGCAGCAGCGCTACTCCGCGCTGAGCCGCAGTGGCGAGGTGGTCGGCCGGTCAGCGAGTGATCGCGACGAGCGAACAGCCGCTGTGCGCGCCGCGGTGCGCCGCACGCTCGAGCTACCCGAGGGTCCTGTTCTGATCGAGCCCGTCGACGGGTTGCTTTTCGTCTGCCCGCTGCGCACCCGGTTGCGGGCGCTGATCGCGGCGGGCGAATTCCGCTCGGGCATGGCTGACGCGCTTGCTGATGCCTTCATTCCTGCGGGGCTGGCCGAGCAGGCTGAGAGCGATCTCGACAAGTGGCGGCGGCGGATGCCGACGATGAAGGTCGCGGTCGTCTCGTGCACCTATCTGGTGCCGCTGCCGTGGTTCGTCCCCTTCGAGCCGAGCGAACGGGTCCTCGTCACCGGCAAGGGTGAGCGCTCGATGCGCTACATCGCACCCATGAGCGCCGCCCGCCGCCGGACCGCCCGGGCGCTGGCGACCTTGCGGAGAGCCCTGCCCGAAGCCCCGACCGTTGCGGGCCTGGAACAGCTCGGCCGCTGGCTCGAGGATTTCCACCCGCACTCGCGGGTCGAGCTGGATTACGCCGGGCTCGTCGAGCTGATGACCGATGAGGAGTTGCGAGAGGACGTCTCGGTCGCCGACATCGCCGAATCACTGACCGCGCTCAGCGAGGGCAACGGCGCCGATGCCGTCGCCGCGTACGAGCGCGTCATCGGCCGCTGGCGTCCGCTGCAGCAGCTCGAAACGGCGAGCTGACCCAGGTGGCGCTGATTGCCTGGGAGCCCGTCGAAAGCAGCGGAAAGGGCCACACATTTCGCAGGACGAAACTGCACTCCGCATACACAACCGGTGACTAGTCCTCGAATGACTCGGTTGGACCATTTCGGACATGCCGGTCACGCTGCGACAATAAGTCGGTGCTGCCGGCTGCGTGCCAGCAGCGGGCGGAAGGAAAATGACATGACAGCGCACACCCCCGAGAGCGAGCCCCTGCTCACCCCGGCGGAGGTCGCCACCATGTTCCGCGTCGACCCGAAGACGGTCACGCGTTGGGCCAAGAGCGGAAAGCTGACCTCGATTCGCACTCTGGGCGGCCACCGTCGCTATCGCGAGACCGAGGTGCGCCGGCTCCTTTCCGGCATTCCCTCGCCGCGAACCGACGACTGACCTTTACTTCCTGCTTTTTCGCGCCCGGCCGGATCCCGGCCGGGCGCCTCTGCGCGCCCAGGAGACCGTGACGCGTCGGCGGGTGGCCCCATCGCGACGGCTTGCCGCATTTCACGCGACGGATGCACCGGTTTTCGTGGAATCCGTGGCTCAATCGCCCTATGGGGGCGTCGATAGTGCGGCTGACATGAAGGCGGTTCACAGGAACTCCGATCCGCGCATCGATGGTTCCGGCGCCTCCCGGGTCGAACTGGGATCGGCCGTTCTCGAGGTCGATCAACTCGGCGAGGTGACCGCGGCCCACGGCGCGGTGGCTGCTCTTTTGGGGGCCAGTCCGACCGCTCTGGTTGGGCAACCGTTGATAAACCTGGTTCACCGTGAGGACCGGCCGACCCTCACATCGGCACTGCAGCTTCTGATCCCGGGAGGTCCGGCGCGACGGGTCGATTGCCGGATGTGCGCAGCCGACGGCGGGTGGCGCTGGACGGAGATCTCGGCGGCTCGCGATGACGGCAACCCCGGCGGGCTGCGGGTGGCCCTGCACGACGCCACCCGGGCCCGGGCCGCCGAGGCGCAGCTTCGCGAGTCCCAGGCGCTCCTGCAGGCGCTGCTCGCCCATATCCCCGCGGCCGTCAGTGTCCGTGATCCGCAGGGCCGGCTCCTGTCGGTCAACCGGGAGTTCACCCAGCTGGTGGGCGGGGCGGGCGGTCACCCGGAGGTGCTGCTCGGCCGGGTCGACTCGGACTGGCGAGACGATGCGCCCCCCAGCTTGAGCAAGGTGCTGGCAGAGGGTCGGGCGCTCGAACGCGACGTGGTCGTGACCCTGCCGAGCGGCGACGTCCGTACCTACTCCGACATCCGGTTCCCGGTCTTCGGTCCTGACGGACGTCCTTCAGCCGTCGGAGAGATCGCGACTGACGTCACCGAACTGCGCTCGGCCCAGCTCGACCGCGTGCATCACCGCGAGGAATCGGAAGAGCGGTACCGGCTGCTCGCCGAGCTCTCCCTCGACGTCATCGCCCGCATGCGTCCGAACGGCACGTTCAGCTATGTCTCGCCGGCCGCCAGCGACGTCCTCGGTTTCGAGCCGGACGAGCTGACCGGCTCCAACCCGCCCGGTGGCCGGGTGCATCCGGAGGACCAGGCGGTGGTGGCTGATGCGATCTCGCGGGTCGTCGTCGGTGGACCACCCAAGACGCTCAGCTACCGGTTCCTGCACGGCAACGGTTCGTGGCGCTGGTTGGAAACCACGTGGAGCGCCATCCCCGTCGTCCCTCGACCCGGCGATCCGTCCGGCTACGAGCTCTTCGCCGCGACGCGCGACGTCTCCGAGCGTTACGCGGCCCAGCAGCAGCTCGAGCAGCTGGCCCTGCGCGACGGCCTGACCGGTTTGGCCAACCGGGCGTTGCTCACCGACCGGCTCACCACCGCCATCGAACGGCTCGAACGCCGGGGCGGAGCGGTCGCCGTCTACCTGATCGATCTCGACCACTTCAAGGCCATCAACGACACCTTCGGCCATGCCGGGGGCGACGCCGTCATCGTGGAAGCGGGCCGGCGGCTGATCCGGGCTTCGCGCGCGGGTGACACGGTGGCCCGCCTCGGCGGCGACGAGCTGATCCTGGTCGCGGAGGTGGCCGGCCGCGGGGAGGCCGAGGCGCTGGGGGAGCGCTTGCTCGAGCAGCTGCGCAAGCCCTATCCCGACCCGGTCGGCCGGGTGTGCACCTCGTCCATCGGGCTCGCGCTGGCCCGCGACTACCGGTGTGATCCCGACGGGCTGCTGCAGCGCGCCGACGTGGCGCTCTATGCGGCGAAGCAGGCCGGACGCGATCGGGTCCAGGTTTTCGCGGGAGCCGTCCAGCGCCGCCTCGGTCGGCGGCGGGCGGTCGAGCAACAGGTGCGCACCGCACTCGCGGGTGACGGGCTGGCGCTGCACTACCAGGCCCTCGCCGACCTGGACTCCGGGACGGTCGTCGCCGCAGAGGCGCTGGCGCGGCTGGACAGTCCCGACGGGCTGCCGATCGCACCGGACATCTTCATCGGCGTCGCCGAGGAGACCGGGCTCATCGAAGAGCTGGACCGCTGGGTCATCGCCCGCGTCATCAAGCAGATCCGCGAGCTGCGTGGCACCGGTGACGGACGTCCGCCGGTCTTCTCGGTCAACGTCTCGGCGCGCACGCTGGCCGCACCGGAGTTCGCCGGCTGGCTCAGCGACACGCTCGTCGCCGCAGATCTGGACGGCGGCGGCCTCTCGCTCGAGCTCACCGAGCGCACCCTGCTCGTCGCCGGGGAGACGGTCGAACGCACCCTCGCATCGCTCGCCGAGATGGGTGTCGGTGTCGGGCTGGACGACTTCGGCACCGGCTGGTCGTCGCTGCGCTACCTCTCGGAGCTCTCCCTCGATTTCGTGAAGCTCGATCGCAGCTTCACCGCCGAGCTGGCTCCCGACGGACGCAAGCACGACTTCGCCCGTGCGATCTGCGGGCTGGCGCGCTCGCTCGGACTCGTCGTCGTGGCTGAGGGCATCGAGACCAAGAGTCAGGTCGACCTGCTGCGTGACGCCGGCTGCGACATCGGGCAGGGGTACGCCATCTCGCGTCCGGGCCCGGTCGAGCAGCTGCCGTCACACATTTCGCTGGTGGATGTGACGACTTCGACGTGACCCAGCGATGCACCGTCGACCCGGGCGCGATAGGAACGAACCACGACAGGTGGTGATGTTCTTGAGTCCGCGACCCGCGCTGGACCTGCTCGACGGCAACTTCTATCTCGATCCCTGGGCGACGTATGCCTGGCATCGCGAGAACGCCCCGGTGGCCTGGGATGCGGTGAACGAACTGTGGGGCGTCTTTCGCTACGACGACATCGTCGACATCGAGACCCGCGACCGCGAGTTCATCAACTCCGACACCAACAAGGGTGGCTACCGGCCCAACCTGCCGGCCGACCCCGCGATCATCGGGCTGGACAACCCGCTGCACGCGCAGCGGCGCAAGATCGTCAGCCGCCGGTTCACCCCGCGCACCATCGCCGGCCGTGAGGACCACATTCGCGAGGTCGTCAACGAGCTGCTCGACGCCGCCCTCGCGAAGGGTCACGGAGTCGAGATCATCGACGAGCTGGCGGCCCCGCTGCCGGCTCGCATGATCGGGTGGCTGCTCGGCTTCCCGGAGTCGGACTGGCGCCTGCTCAAGCAATGGTCGGAGGAGACCATCCAGCTCGGCGGCGGACCGCGCTACTTCGACGAGGCCGGGATGACGAGCTCCGCCGCGTTCTTCGCTGCCGCCGAGGAGTTGTACGAGGAGAAGAAGCGCTGCCCGGCCGACGACATCATGACGATCTGGACCGAGGCGCAGATCGACGGCCGGCCGATGAACCTGGCCGAGGTGCGCTCGGACGGGCTGCTGATCCTCGACGGTGGCGCCGAGACGACCCGCACCGTCATCGCCCGCACCCTGCTGAACCTCATCGCCAATCCCGACCAGTGGGCGGCGCTGCGCGAGGGCGCCGACATCACCTGCGCCGTCGAGGAATTCATCCGCTACGTCTCGCCGATCCACAACATGTGCCGCGTCGCGACGCAGGACTGCGAGATCGGCGGGGCGAAGATCAAGGCGGGTCAGCAGCTCGTGCTGATGTACGGCTCGGCCAATCGCGACCCCGCTCATTTCAGCGATCCCGAGAAGCTGGATGTGACGCGCAAGCCCAACGAGCACATCGCGTTCGGCCTCGGCACGCACTTCTGCCTCGGGGCCGGGCTCGCCCGCTTGGAGATCAAGGTGTTCTTCGAGGAGTTCGTGCGGCGGGTGAGCGAGCTGGCGCTGTCACCGAGCGGGTCGGTCGTGGAGATGCCCAACGCGTTCGTCTACGGGCTGCGCTCGGCCGATCTGGATCTGGTGGCTGCTTCGTAGCCCCTCGCGTCAGGTCGCGACCGGATGCCCGATCTGGTCCTCCGACCACGCCCAGAGCCGCTCGGCGACCTCGACGTCGGTCGCGTGCGGCGCGACCCCCTGGGTGCGTGCTTCGTCGGCGGGCTCGGCGACGTGGACGTCCTCGAGGTAGCGACCGCCCTGGCCGGCGAGGTCGGGTGAGGTCGCAGCCCAGACGCTCGTGGCGGCGCCGGCGGGGATGGACTTGAGCGTCAGCGCGCCGGCGGGTGCGCGCGAGGCCATGGCCTTGAAGTCGTCACGGTTGAGGTGGCGCGAGAGCTCGGTGGCGATGACCCCCGGGTGCACCGCGAAGCTGTGAATCCCCTTGTCCGCCAGGCGCTTTTCGAGCTCGACGGTGAACAGGATGTTGGCGCTCTTGGACTGGCCGTAAGCCTCGAACTTGTCGTACGGGCGGCTGCGGTAGTGCGGGTCGTCGAAGTTGATGCCGCCGCGGAAGTGGCCCCGGGAGCTGAGGTTGACGATGCGGACATCGCTGCCGGCGTCGGCGGCTTTTCGCAACGCCGGTAAGAGTTCGCCGGTGAGCGCGAAATGGCCGAGGTGGTTGGTCCCGAGCTGCATGTCGAAACCGTCGCTGGTCTGCGCCTGCGGGCACGCCATCACCCCGGCGTTGTTGATGAGCAGATCGAGGCTGTCGTGGTCGGCCCGGAAACTCTCGCCGAAGGCGCGGATGCTCGCGAGCGAACCGAGGTCGAGCTCGCGGATCTCGAGCTGCGCCTCGGGGACCGATTCGCGTATCTGCGCGGCGGCCTTCTCGCCCTTGGCGGTGTCGCGTACGGCCATCACGACCCGAGCGCCCGCCGAGGCGAGCGCTCGCGCCGTCTCCACGCCGATGCCGGCCGAGGCGCCGGTGACGACGGCCAGCTTTCCGGTCAGGTCGATTCCAGCGATGACCTCGTCGGTGGTGGTGTCTGCTCCGTATGCCATGACAGGAGCCAACCACCGCCCACTCTCGCGTCCCGGGCCGGGGCCGGGCTACCCTCCTGAGAACGGCATTTCAGTGTGTTGGCCAGGTTGGTTCAGCCCCCAGAGGAGTTGGCTGTGAGCGACGCGGAGCTTTTCCTTCCCGATCCGCTTCCCCGCGAGGTGAAGTACACGGTCATCTCGGTGGACGACCACGTGGTCGAACCGGCGCACACGTTCGAGGGCCGGATCCCCAAGCACCTCGCCGGCAAGGCCCCGCGCATCATCGAGACCCCGCAGGGCCACCAGGTGTGGGAGTTCGAAGGGCAGACGTTCACCCAGGTCGGCATGAACGCGGTCGCCGGGCGGCGCAAGGAGACCGTGAAGCTCGAGCCGTTCCGGTTCGAACACATGCGCCCCGGCTGCTACGACATCGGTCCGCGCATCAAGGACATGGACCTCAGCGGAGTCTGGGCATCGGTGAACTTCCCGTCGCAGATCACCGGATTCTGCGGACGGGTGTTCTTCAACGCCCAGGACCGCGAGCTGGGAATGTCGTGCATAAAGGCTTGGAACGATTGGCTTTTCGAAGAATGGCACGAGCCCTACCCTGAGCGGATCGTGCCTCTCGGGATCACGTTCCTGTCCGATCCGGAGCTGGCTGTCGCCGAGATCCGCCGCTGCGGCGAGCGCGGTTTCACCGCGATGACGTTTCCGGAGCGGCCACACATGATCGGGCTGCCATCGCTGTGGGACCGCGACCACTGGGATCCGATCTTGCAGGCGATGGTCGACACCGACATGGCGATCTGCCTGCACGTCGGAAGCTCGGGTCTGAACCAGGCACCGCCGGGGGCGCCGTCGCTGCAGCTCGGAGCGACGCTGTTCTCCGCGGTATCGCTGAATGCGTGTGCCGAATGGGTGTGGTCGGGCTACCCGCTGCGCATGCCGAAGCTCAAGATCGTCATGAGCGAGGGCGGCATCGGCTGGGTCGCGATGCTGCTCGACCGGCTCGACAACATCATCGACCGGTCGGGGTACGGCCTGGGCTGGGATGAGCGTCCGGCAGACGTCCTGAAGCGCAACTTCTCCTTCTGCACGATCGACGACCCTTCGACGATCGACACCCGACACCGCATCGGCGTCGAGAACATCATGTTCGAGACCGACTACCCCCACGGTGACGGCACCTGGCCCGACACCCAGCTGGTGCTGGAAAAGGCCTGGGGACACATCCCGCCGTCCGAGCTGCGGGCCATGTGCAGCGAGAACGCCGCCCGCGTCTTCCGCCACCCACTGCCGGCCGTCGTCCTGCCGCGCGACTGAGGAGTCCTCATGGAGTTCACCCCCACTGCAGAGAAGCTCATTCCCGACCTCAGCGAGCGTGAAGAGCTCGTCCTGCTGGCGCGCACGCTGTGGCGCGAGGGGTACAACGACCACCTCGCCGGCCACATCACGTGTGCCCTCGGCGACGGCACGCTGCTGTGCAACCCGTGGCTCGTCACCTGGAACGAGCTGCGTCCCGAGCAGGTCATCCGTATCGACCTGGAGGGCAACCTCGTCGAAGGTGACTGGCCGGTGCCGCTCGGCATCCCGCTGCACCTGCAGCTGCACAAGCTGCGCCAGGACGTGAAGTGGGCGTGCCACAACCACCCGCTCTACGGCACGGTCTGGGCCGACATGGGCGAGGTCCCGCCGATCTTCGACCAGAGCTCAGCGCTCGGCGGCGGAGGCGCGCTCGCGCTCGTCGACGAGTACGACGGGCCGGTCAACGACCCCAACACCGCGCGGCAGGCCATCGAGAAGATGAACGGCGCGCACCTTGCGCTGCTCGCGGGCCACGGGGTGTTCGTGCTCGGCGGTTCCGCGCGGGCGGTGCATCAGCGGGCAGTGGCGCTGGAGCAGCGCTGCCAGCGGGCGTGGCACGTGCGCGCTGCGGGATCGAGCGCCGGTTCGCCGCTTCCGGAGGCCTACCTCTCGGCGATGTCGCGCTCCGACGGCGAGGGCTTCATCGGCTTCTGGGAAGCCATGGTGCGCCAGGAGCTGCGCGCCGACCCGACCCTCCTCGACTGATCATGAACGGCTTTTGAGGGAGGCCTGGATCTCCCTGATGCGGTCGGCAAAACCGGGCTGATCCATCGACCACTCCTGGGCTTCGAGCTCCAGCGCCATCGCGTGATCGGGGCTGCTCAGCGCGTGTCCGGCGCGCAGCGAGGCCTTGGTGCGGGCGACGAGCTCGCGTGGGCGGCCGGCGGCGCGGCGAGCGAACTTCAACGCCAGCGGCATGAGCTCGTCGTCGGGGACGCAGCGCCAGGCCAGGCCGGCGGCGGCGGCCTCGGTGCCGTTCAGGGTGTCTCCGCACAGGACGAGCGCGGCGGCGCCTTGAGCGCCGATCCGCTGCTCGAGACGCCAGAGATGGCCGCCGCCCGGGTGGATACCGACGTCGAGCCAGCGCGGGTCGAAGCGGGCACCGGGCGCGGCGAGGATCACGTCGCACGCGAGCGGCAGGTTGACGCCCGCCCCGATCGCGGGAGTGGCGACCGCCGCGATGGTAGGGACGGGCGCGTTGGCCAGGGCGAGGAAGCCGGCGTACGTCGCGGCGAGCGGAACGTCCCGTGAAATAAGGGCATCCAGCGATCCGCCGGCGCAGAAGACGGGCGGCTCAGCGGTCAGCACGATCGCTCCGGCGCCCCCGTCGAGGGCCTCCTGGACGGCTGCTGCGAGAGCGTTGCTGAGCGCGGGTGAGAGCGCATTGCGGTGCGCCGGATCGGTCAGCCGGATGACGCCGACCCCGTCCGCGAGCGCCAGCGAGACGAGGTTCGTCATCGGACGAAGGCTCCTTCGACGATCTCGTGCAGCGAGCGGATCGACAGTCGCTCGCCGGCCGTCGGATCGCCGGTCATCACCGCTGGGTCGAGTGACTGGTAGCCGTGGACGATGCCGCTGAAGATGCGCGACAGCACGGCGGGATCACCGTCGCGGAAGACTGCGGTGCGCTGGCCTTCGGTGAACAGATCGGCCTGCAGGCGCATCGCCTCGTCGAAGCGCAGCTGCACGCTCGGATCGACGGTGACGCCGTGGGCGGCATCCGCGGTGCCGGTGAAGCGCAGATAGAGCCGGCCGAAGGCCGGGTGGGAGCGGAAGAAGCCGACCTGGAAGTCGACAAGCCGGTGCAGCCGGGTGACGACGTCAGCGCCGTCGGAGGCGTCGAGCGCTTCAGCCATACCGGGCATGAACTCCGCGCCGCGGCGCACCCACACGTGGCGGAACAGCTCCTCCTTGCTGGGGAAGAACAGGTAGACCGACCCGACGGCGAAGCCGGCCAGCTCCGCGATCTCCTTCAGCGTCGCGAGTGCGAACCCGCGGCTGCCGAAGATCTCCTCGGCGGCATCGAGCAGGTGGGTGCGGCTGAGGTCCTGCTGGCGCAGGCGGCGCTGGGTGCGGCGGTCGACAGCCGCTTCCTCGGGTGGGCGGGTGACAGCTGGACGGGCCACAGCGCTCCCTCGTGTTCACCGGCCGGACTTGCCAATCCGGCGCATCCGTGTGAATCATAAGCCAGAGCGCTGAACGTGGATTCAGTATCGTTCACGGATCGACCGGCAGGAGCCGCACATGAACGCCAACGACATGATCCTGATCAGCGTGGATGATCATCTGGTCGAGCCGCCGGACATGTTCGAAGGTCGGCTCCCGGCGAAGTTCGCGGAGCTGGCGCCTCGCGTCGTGACCAAGCCCGACGGCTCCGACGTGTGGGTCTTCAACGGCAGCGAGATCCCGAACATCGGGCTGAACGCCGTCGCCGGGCGCCCGAAGGAGGAGTACGGGGTCGAGCCGACCGCCTACACCGAGATGCGTCCGGGCTGCTACGACATCCACGAGCGGGTCAAGGACATGAGCGCGGGCGGGGTGCTCGCCTCGATGTGCTTCCCATCCTTCCCCGCCTTCTCCGGCCGCCTCTTCGCCGCCGCTCAGGACAAGGAGCTGGCGCTCGCGACAGTGCAGGCCTACAACGACTGGCACGTCGACTCCTGGTGCGCTGCCTACCCGGGGCGCTTCATCCCGATGGCGCTGCCGGTGCTGTGGGATGCCGAGCTCGCCGCCGCTGAGGTGCGCCGGATGGCGGCCAAGGGCGTGCACTCGATCACCTTCACGGAGAACCCCGCGACGCTGGGGTACCCGAGCTTTCACGAGAGCTACTGGGACCCGCTGTGGAAGGCACTCGTCGACGAGAACGTCGTGCTGAGCATCCACCTCGGCTCCTCCGGCAAGCTCGCGATCACGTCACCGGATGCGCCGGTCGATGTGATGATCACGCTGCAGCCGATGAACATCTGCCAGGCGGCCGCCGATCTCGTCTGGTCGCGGATCCCGAAGCAGTTCCCCGACATCAAGATCGCGCTGTCCGAGGGCGGCACGGGGTGGATCCCGTACTTCCTGGATCGGCTGGATCGCACCTACGAGATGCACCACCTGTGGACCGGCCAGGACTTCGGCAACCAGCTGCCCAGCGACATCTTCCGCAAGCACTTCCTGACCTGTTTCATCGCCGACCCGGTCGGCGTGCAGCTGCGTCACCTGATCGGGATGGACAACATCTCGTGGGAGTGCGACTACCCGCACTCGGACTCCTCGTGGCCCACCTCGGCCGAAGAGCTCGCGCAGGTGATGGCGGGCGTGCCCGACGACGAAGTCAACAAGATCACTTACGAGAACGCGATGCGCTGGTACTCCTTCGACCCCTTCACCCACCGCACCCGCGAGCAGAGCACCGTCGGGGCGCTGAAGGCCGAGGTCGCCGGGCACGACGTCGGCGTCCGCGCGTTCGACACCGGCCGGATCGAGCGGACGCACTCGGGCGTCGACCTCGGCAATCTCGTCCCCACCGCGTGAGAGCACCAGTTCGGCGCTGATCAGCCGATGATGGGCCTGTGAAGGACGATCTGACCCAGCCTCGCCTCGAAGGCACTTTCGCCGTGGGGGAGCGGCGGCTGGGGTTCGCCGAGTTCGGCCATCCGCGCGGGCGGGCGGTGCTGTGGATCCACGGCACCCCGGGGGCGCGACGTCAGGTGCCCGAGCCGGCTCGCGTGGCGGCGCAGCGGATGGACCTGCGCATCATCGGGATCGACCGGCCGGGGGTGGGGGCGTCGACCCCGCATCGTTACTCGTCCATCCGTGATTTCGCGTCAGACGTCGAACCGCTGCTGGACGCGCTCGGGATCGACCGCTTCGTGATGATCGGGCTCTCCGGCGGCGGCCCTTACGTGCTCGGCTGCGCCCACGCCATGCCGGACCGGATGATGGCCGCCGGCCTGATCGGCAGCGTCGCCCCGACGGTCGGGCCGGACGCTCCAGGCGGTGGACCGGTCGAACTGACCCGGACCCTGCACTCGTTCATCACCCGGATGCGGGTGCCGCTGTCGTTCACACTGAGCGCTCTCGCGTGGGCCGGACGGCCGGTCGCAGGCAACGCCTTGGACCTCTACGCGCGCCTGAGTCCCGAGGGTGACCGGCGCATGCTGGGACGCCCGGAGTTTCGTGCCATGTTCCTCGACGATCTGCTCAACGGCAGCCGTATGGGTCTGCGCGCGCCGATCGACGACCTCATTCTCTTCGGCCAGGATTGGGGTTTTCCGCTGTCAGAGGTAAAGGTGCCGGTCCATGCCTGGCACGGCGAACGTGACCACCTGGTGCCTTTCGCCCATGGCATCCACCTGGTCTCGCGGCTCCCGGAGGCGCACCTCTACCCGATCCCCGGTGAGAGCCACCTCGGCGGGCTCGGTGAGGCGGTGGCGATCCTGCGCACCCTCGACAGTGCCTGGGATGCGCGTCGGCGCCGACCGGTGGCTGCACGGCGCTGAATGCAGGCGGCCGACGGTCAACGGCGGATGTGTCAGCATGCCGCCATGGCTCCTGCCGAGATCGTCATCGACGACTACAGCAACCCGCAGTTCAGTCCCGAGGCCCGGGCCATGCTCGATGCGATCGCGGCGGCGCCTGCATTGCCGTTCGAACCCAAGGTGTTGATGGACGCGGCGAGCGAGCAGACCGGGCTCGACGACTTCGGTTCGGACTGGTTCCGCGAGCCGCTCGACGTGGTGTGCGAGGCCATCCCGAGGGAGGCTGGGCTGTCGCCGACCGGGCGGGTGATGGCCGGCAGCTCGCTGGTCAACATGCTGGCCAACCGGCTGCGGCTGGAGGATCTGATCCGTCGCCACCCGGAGATCGAAGATGTGCCGATCGCGCGCCCGATCATCATCGTCGGCCTGCCGCGCACCGGCACCACCCACTTGCACAACCTGCTGTCAGCGGACCCCGCGCTGCGGTCGCTCCCGTACTGGGAGAGCCTCGAGCCCGTCCCTGCCACCATCCCGCCGCCCGACCCGGATCCGCGCATCGAGCGGTGCGCGATGGCGACCGGATTCACCGACGTGGCGATGCCGTACTTCAAGGCCATGCACGAGATGACGCCTGAGCACGTGCACGAGGAGGTTCAGCTCCAGACGTTGACGCTGGCGTCGATGCTGCTGGAGACGCAGTGGCGGGTGCCCACCTATCGCGACTGGTGGAAGGCGACCGACCAGACCCCCTCCTACGCGTATCTGCGGCGGGCGCTGCAGGCGCTGCAGTGGCTTCGCGGCGGGGAGCGGTGGGTGCTGAAAAGCCCGCAGCACCTGGAGCAGTTCCCGCGGCTGATGAACGTCTTCCCGGACGCGACGGTGGTGTGTACCCATCGCGATCCGCTCGAGGTGACCGCGTCGTTCGTCACGATGTCGAGCTACACCGCCCGGCTTTCGATCGCCCACCCTGATCCGCATTCCATAGCGCGCTACTGGTCCGACCGGATCCAGGACATGCTCACCGCCTGCGTACGGGATCGGGAGGTGCTCTCACAGGAGAGATCGATGGACCTGCGTTTCAACGATTTCATGGCCGACGAGTGGGCGGCGGTCGAACAGATCTACGCCATCGCCGAGCAACCGCTTCCGGATTCGAGCCGGGACGCACTTCAGGCGTATCTGGACGGCCACGGGCGCGGCAGGCACGGCCGGGTGCGTTACGACCTGGCCTCGTTCGGGGTGGATCTCGCCGAACGTGAAGCGGGTCTGGCCGGCTATCGCAAGCGCTTCGGGGTCTGAGCGAATTCCGCCTTACTGCAGAGCGATGAAGACGTTCTTGGGCCGCAGCCATTCCTCGAGTCCGGCCCGGCCACCCTCGCGCCCGAAACCGCTCTGCTTGTAGCCGCCGAACGGGGTCGTCGGCGACATGCCCGACATGCCGTTGACGGAGATCGAGCCGGCCTCGATGGCCTGCGCCAGGCGATGGGCCCGGGCGAGGTCGCGGGTGTGGACGTACGCGGCAAGCCCGTAGCGGCTGTCGTTGGCCTTGGTGACGACCTCGTCCTCCGTGGAGAAGCGCAGCACCGAAAGCACCGGGCCGAAGACTTCCTCGCGGGCGATCTCGCTGTCGTGGGCGACGTCGGTGAGGACCGTCGGGGCGAGGAAATAGCCGCCGGCCAGCTCGCCGCCGAGGCGCGTGCCTCCGGTGAGCAGCGCGGCGCCGTCCCCCTTGGCGCGCTCGACCATGCCGAGGATGCGGTCGACCGCGTGCTCGGTGATGACCGGTCCCATCTGGGTTTTCGGGTCGAGCGGGTCGCCCACCCGGAAGTGCGCCACCATCGCCAGCAAACGGGAGACGACGTCGTCATAGACGCCGTCCTGCACGTAGAGCCGGGTGGGCAGCGCGCAGCCCTGGCCCGAAAGCAGTTGGACGCCGAGCGCGGCGGCCATCGGGACGGCGACGTCGAGGTTCGCGTCGTCGAAGATGATGTTGGCCGACTTGCCACCGAGTTCGAGCGCGACGGGTTTGAGGCTGTCGGCAGCGAGCGTCATCACGCGTTTCGCGACCACCCCGCCTCCGGTGAAGCTGATCTTGTCGACTCCCGGATGGCGTACGAGCGCCTCTCCGGCTTCGGCCCCGCCGGCGACGACATTGAGCACGCCGGCCGGCACTCCTGCCTCCAGCGCGAGCTCGGCGAACAGGTAGGCGCCGAAGGGCGCCAGCTCGGGGGGCTTGGCGACCACCGTGTTGCCGGCGGCCATGGCGGGGACGGCCTTCTGGCCCATCCCCATCATCGGGCCGTTCCACGGCACCATGACTCCGGCGACGCCCCATGGCTCCGACAGGATGTAGTCCAGGCCTTGCATCGGGTAGGTCGGGACCACGCTGCCTTCGACCTTGTCGCACCAGCCGGCGTAGTAGCGGGTCCACAGTGCGGTGTAGGCGCCGGGGCCGAGGCCGGCGACCGGGTTGCCGTTCTCCAGCGCGCTGACGATTCCCGAGCGTTCACTGTGCTTTTCGAGCAGATCGGCGAGGCGATGCAGGATCTTCGCGCGCCGGTCCGTCGGCATGGCGCGCCAGGCCGGCAGGGCTGCCCGCGCCGCGGCGACGGCCTGATCGACGTCGGCCGCGCCGGCCATCGCCACCTCAGCCTGCACCTGACCGGTCGCGGGGTTGTGGTGCGCGTAGCGGCCCCCGGTGCTCTGCGCCACGCGGTCGCCGCCGATGAGCAGCCCCTTGGCCGCCATCTCGGCGAGCATCGTCTCGTGCTGCGCCATCACGAACCTTGCGCGACGGGCTCGAGGCGGCGCACGGCGTCGGCGACTGCGGTGCCCTCGAAGAAGTCGGGGTTGGTGCCGGTGAAAAGGCGGGCCGGATTGGTGAAGGTGAAGTCGCGGAAGTCCGCTGGCGTCAGTACTTCCTTGCGCACCAGCCCCCATGCTTCGGCGACGACGCCGGCCATGTCCTCGACGTCCCAGTGGGCGATGTCGGAGCTGAACACCGGCTGCAGCCGCGCGTTGAAAGCGTTGGCGGGTGAGAACGCAAACGACATCGTGCGGTCGTCCGCCTCGCAGCCGAAGAAGAACCGCGGGCACGAAGAGGTCGCGCAGCTCTGCCTTGCGACGTGACCGCCGAGGTGGCGGAACTCGTCGAGCTCGGCCGGCGGCACGCCGACCGCGGGGATCGACTGCAGGCTCTCGCGTAGCTCGCCGACCCCGTCCAGCAGCTTGCCGCCGTACTTGTTCATCAGCTGCTCGAACAGGTCCCAGTCGACGAGCTGCGGGTCGAGGTTCTCGTGCAGCGCCTCGAGGTTGCGCTTCTCCCAGTGCTCGACGATGTCGACCAGGAGCGAGCAGGCCCACCCGACCCCGCATTCCAGGAACGCGATGTTCAGATCGGGGAAGCGCCGGGTGACGCCGCCGAGGAAGAGCGACTTGCAGAGCCGATGCATGCGCTCGGCGAAGAAGCCGATGTGGTTGAAGACGTAGCTGGTGATCGAGGTGAACGTGTAGGGCGCGATGTGGCCGATGCCGCCGTGGAAGACGGCCGCGAACCCGCTGTCGGTCAGTGCCTGCCAGACCGGGTCGTAGTCATGGGCGCTGTCGAGGCCGAAGGTGTCGAACCAGTGCGCCTGGCCCGGCAGCAGGAACGGCGAGCGCGACTGCGGGTCGGGCTTGGGGATGGGCCTCGTGACGCCCTCGGGCAGCCCGACGACCTTCAGGCCGAGCTCGCGGCAGTGCGCCAATTCGGCGACGGCCTCCTCGGGCGTCACCATCGGCACGACTCCCGCGACCGTCATCCGGTCGGCGAAGGGCTGGTAGGTCTCGGCGAAGAACGCGTTCAGCCCCCGGCACAGGCCGATACGCATGTCCTGATCCTCAACCCCAGCAGTACCAAGGGTTTTGGTGGCATACAGGACGCAGTAGTCGATGCCGAGCTCGGGCAGCCGCTCGTGCAGCAACGCGGGAATCGTGGCCGTGGCGAGGTCGATGGTCTTGGCGGCGGGATTGCCCCACCAGGCGCTCTGGGGTGCCCGGGTCTGCTCGCGCTCGGCCAGGGAGGCGCCGCCCATGATGCGGCCGATGGGCGAGGTCTGGCTGCGGTACTGCTCGAAGAGTTTCGGGCCGAGCGTCTCCCGTAAGTAGGGCAATGCCGCCGGCATGAATTCGAGGACGTGACCGTCAGCGTCGATGACGGGATGGTCGAGATTCTCCCGTATCTGCTGGGAAGTTGCGGCTGAACCAGCCACCGATCCGGCCATCCTCAGATCCCTCCTCGAAGTACCCGACCATGGCGCGCGTCAGGGATGTCCTTGCCGTCGGCGCGCGTCCGGTGGCCGCCGACCCACACGTGTTCGATCCCGGTGCTCGGAGCGACGAGGCGGTCGGCACCGCCGGGCAGGTCGACGATGCGCTCCAGAGGTCCGGTGCCGATGGTCGCCGGGTCGAAGGCCACCAGATCGGCGACGGCGCCCGGCGCGATCCGGCCGCGTCCGGTGAGGCCGTACACCTGGGCCGGCTGGCCGGTCAGCCGCCAGACCGCCTCTTCCAGGGTGAGCACGCCGAGCTCGCGTACCCAGCGTTGGAGCAGGTAGGTCGAGAAGTTCGCGTCGCAGAGCTGGCTCGTGTGAGCGCCCGCGTCGGACAGCCCGAGCAACATTGACTTGTTCTGCAGCAGCCGGCCGACCTGCTCCTCGTCGTCATTGATCATCACGATCCGGAAGCGGGTGGCGAGGTCTTCGGCAAGGGCCAGCTCGACCGCCACGTCGAGGGCGGTGCCGCCGCGCTGCGCCGCCAGCTCGCCCAGGGTCGGGCCGTCGCGCAGCTCGCCGTGCAGCTCGGTCTCCTGGACGGTGGCGTCGTCGAGCTTGCTGCCCCACTTCTCGCGTACGCCCGCATACGCCCGCTCGCGCCAGGCCGCGTCGGCATACAGCGCGGCGCGCGCCGACCGTTCCAGCGAGAGGATCTCCCCGAAAGCCGGCACGTTCGCCAGCGGCGCCGGGTCGGCGAGGGTCACCTGCGCGACGATCGGGCGGCAGGCCACCTGCGGGAAGACGCTCGTCCCGGCACCTCCGGCAGCGGCGACGCGTGCCTCCAGATCCGCTGACATCGCAGCGTTTTCGCGCACCACCATGATGGCGGCCCACGTCACCGGACGGCCGATGTCGGCGGCCAGCCGGGCGCATTCCTCGACGTGGAAATCCGGGCCCCAGGTGGCCTCGACGGTGCCCTTCCCGGTCTCGGCCATGCCGCCCGCGAGGGTCCAGACCTCGCTCAGCTCGGCGAGCCGGCTCGGTACCGGACGTCCGAAGGCGCCGCGGTGCGACTCCGAGCGTGACGTGGAGAATCCGATCGCACCGGCGCGCATGCCTTCCATGACCAGCTCGCGCATCCGGTCGACCTCTGCCGGCGTCGCAGCCCGTTCGGTGGCCTCCTCGCCCATGACGTGAAAGCGCAGCGGGGTGTGGCCGAACAGCGCTGCGACGTTGCACCGGCTCGGCTCGGCGTCGAGCGCGTCGAGGTACTGCGGAAAGGACTCGAACGTCCACGGGATGCCGGCCCGCAGCGCGTCCAACGGCATGCCTTCGACGTTTTCCAGGGTGCGCATGACGAGCTCGCGCCCCGACGCGGACGCCGGTGCGATACCGAAGCCGCAATTGCCCATCACGACCGTCGTGACGCCGTGCCACGAGGACGGCGTGAGGTCGCGGTCCCAGAGCACCTGAGCGTCGTAATGCGTGTGGGGGTCGATGAAACCGGGGGCGAGGACGAGGCCGGTGAGGTCCACCTCGTCGTCGGCGGCGCCCTTGGAGATGTCGCCGACTCCGGTGATGACGCCGTCGTCGACGAGCACGTCGGCGTCGCTCCACGGGCTTCCGGTCCCGTCGACGACGATCGCGCCGCGCAGGGCGAGTTTCATGAGCTGCTCCCGTCGCTCGTCATGTGGGCCGGACCACCTGACCGGGAGTGGCACCGGTCGGCTTGCCGTCATCCACGACCACCGCGCCGTTGACGACCGTCGCCCGCACGCCGATCGCGCTGCTGCGAAAGCGCGGGGTGCCGGTGTACTGGTCGACGTCCTTGCGCCGCCGGCCGAGTCCGAGCCGCTCCGGGTCGAAGATGAAGATGTCGGCCGCGCCGCCCGGGGTGAGCAGCCCGCGATCGGAAAGTCCAAGCACAGCAGCGGGAATCGCGGTGATGCGGCGAATCGCCTCTTCAAGCCGCCAGACGCGTTCCTGGCGCCACCAGGTCGCCAGAAAGTGCGTGGACCACTCGGCGCCGTCGTCGAAATCCAGATGCGCTCCGCCGTCGGAGACGCCGACGATCATCTGCGGGTGGCGCTGGACGTCCCGAAGCAGTTCGCGCCAGGCCGGCGTCTCGTTGGTCCAATGGAAGACGGCGTCGGGGTCGGCGAGCGCCAGGTCGAACATGACGTCGGCGGGGTGCGTGCCGCGTTCACGCGCGAGCGCCCCGACTTCGCGCCCGACATCGCTTCGCATCCGCTGCGGAGCTGCTCTCCTCGATCGCGAGGACGTCCCAGATCGGGGGCGGGAGGGTCGAACCCTTCGCGGGGTCGGTGTTGGGGTGATCGATGGCGTCACGCAGCCGCATCGCGCCATCCGGGGTCGGCGATCCGCTGCCGCCGCTCGTCCCAGCGCAGCGACATCAGCTCACGCCAGAGCGGGACTCCGTCGTAGCGGGAGGAGCCTTCGCGCAGGGTGAAAGTGCCGTTGAACGCTCGGGTCATGAGCAGCGAGAAGACGGGCGCCCCGCGCTCGGCCGAGCCGTCGAGGAAGGTGCGCGACTGCTCCCAGGCCTTGCTCGGCGCGTCGACCTTGGAGCGGCCGCCGAGGCCCTGGGTGATGACGGGAACCCCGCCTCGCGCAGCCAGCTCCTCCAGCAGCGCCCGGTCGGCGGCGTCGATACCCTCGACCGCGCTGCCCGGCGCGTACGCGATGGACCCCCGCCCGCGCCGGCCGACGGCATCGGCCAGCGCGCGCACCTCGTCGAGCGACGCGAGCCGGCTCGGCACCGGACGATCGGCGAGGTCGAGGTGCGTCGGGGCGTGCGAGGACGAGAAGCCCAGTGCCCCTGCTGCCATCGCGTCGTCGACCATGGCGGCCATCGCGGCGATCTCGTCGGCACTGGCCGCGCGCTCGTACGCCTCGTCGCCCAGCAGCCAGCGCCGGATCGCGGAGTGGCCCACGTACATGCCGAGGTTGATGCCGAGCGTGCCCGGGCGCGTGGCCAGGTACTCGCCAAAAGTCGAGAAGTTCCAGCCGATCTGAGACAGCGCGCGCAGCTCCATGCCCTCGACCCGGGCGAAGAGCTGAGCCAGGTATTCGTGGTCATCCATCCGGCATGGCGCGACGGAGAATCCGCAGTTGCCGGCGGCCACCGTCGTCACCCCGTGCAGCGCCGAGGTGTCACACAGCGGGTCCCAGGTGATCTGCGGGTCGTAGTGCGTGTGAGCGTCGACGATGCCGGGGGCGACGACGAGCCCGTCGGCGTCGATCACCTGCTGGGCTGCTTCGCCGGCGAGGCGGCCGATCGCGGTGACCTTGCCTTCATTCACCGCGACGTCGGCGGGACGTCCCGGGATGCCGGTCCCGTCGACCACAAGTCCGCCGCGAATCAGCAGGTCATGCATGCGAGAGCTGACCTTTCGCCGCCGTCTTGGGCGCCGCTGCGTACCGCTCGAAGTCGGCGGCGAACCGGGTGAAGAGCTCGCTGAAGCGGTCGACGTCAGCCGCGTCCCACTCCGCGACGATCTCACTGAGCATCAGCCGCCAGCCCTTCTCCAGGGCGCTGAACATCTGCTGTCCCTCAGCCGTCAGCCGTAGGTAGGACGTGCGTCGATCTGCTCCCGTGGTGCGCTCGACCAGCTGCCGCTCCTCGAGGACGCGCACGCGTCGCGAGACGGTCGACAGCTCCAGGTTCAGCAGCCCGGCGAGCTCGGAAACGGTGACGGTGCCGGAGGTTCCGAGCCGCGCCAGCGTGCCGTAGTAAGGGCCTTCGAGCGGATAGCCGACGCGCTGGCCGAGCTGCTCGTGCAGCGACAGGTCCTTGGCTCGACGGGCCACGACGCCCAGCGCGTGCTGCACGGAGGAATCGATCAGGCGCCCGGTGTGGTCGGCCCGTTCTGCTGTCACAGCAGGGCAATCGGGTTGATGGGGCTGCCCGTGCCGCCCGGTATCCGCAGCGGGGCGGCGCTGAACAGGAACGCGTACCGGCCGGCGGCGCGGCAGGCTTCCAGCAGCGTGTCGAGCCGGACGTTGTCGATCAGGTGCAGCCCCATGCCGACGATCCCGATCTGATGGACCGGGAACGACCAGTGTCCCGCTCGGGGAGGGAGCAGGTCGGAGATCCCGTCACCGCAGAGCACCGCCACCTCGCGCTCGGAGAGCCAGCGCAGGCAATCCGGATGCAGTCCTGCCAGACCCTTGAGGAACGGGTTCAGCTGCCCGCTCGCCTCGGTGCGACGGGCGTCGCGGCCGGTCGAGACGAGCAGGATGTCGCCGGATCCGACGGTGACCCCTTGCGCCCGCTCGGCCGCCTCCAGCTCGTCGGGGGTGATGGCGTGGTCGGCGTCGAGGTAGGGCCGATCGAGCGCCCCCGGCACGTCCAGCAGCACGCCGCGGCCGACGATGCCGTCGGCGAGTGTCATCACCGAGTTGCGGGTGGCGCCGGAGCTCGGGACGTCCTCGGGCCGGCCGCCGTTGTACATCTGGCCGCGGACGAACATGTGGCACAGCGCATCGAGGTGCGTCGTTCCGAGGCCGTGGACGTCGGTGCCGACGAAGTCGCGCGTCGCCTCGTAGCCAGGGATGCCGGACGTCTCCAGCGCGTCGCCGCTGGCGAGCATGTGGTGCTGCGACGGGAACGGCTGCTCGGCGTTGGGCGCCAACGCCAGGTCGTGCGCGAGGCTGATCGTCTGCCCGCTGACGACCGTGCTCGCGGCTGCTGCGCGCCGCTCGGGGGTGAGGAAGGCCAGCGCACCGCCCTGGTCGTCGGCGCCCCAGCGGCCCCACGTGCGGACCTCGTCGTAGAGCGCGTCGAGTTCGTTTTCTGTGGGCCAGGTCACAGCCAAAGAAAACTAACTGCTTGAGTGGAGCAAGTAAAGCGCGGGGTCGTGACGAGTCGGTCGCCGAGGGCGCGCCTCAGCCCTCCCGAGCAGCGTCGACGGCGGCATGCAGCCGGTGCAGTCGCTCCACGAAACCATCGTCCCATCCGTGTCTGGCAGCCACTTCCCGCTCGGTGTCCGCATCGTCGAAGCCGCGAAACAGGGCGTAGAGGAAGGCGTCGTGCCGGTTCGCCGTCCAGTCCCGCGGGTCGGCGCTCACGATCCGGTACGCGCTCGTCAGTGCTTCGGCCAGGTCCGTGATGTGCGTGTCCGGCACTCGTGCTCCCTTCGGTCGCGTGATCAGGGTCGTGCAATGGCAGGCTCATGGTGTGCTTGAGCGGCTGCGGGCGGGGCTCTGGGATCCTGACCATCCACGGGAGGTCGTCTTCGCGGCCCTTGCGGCCATCACCGTCGTGGCTGCACCCGGCCCCGCCCGGACCTGGGCCACGGCTGCTGTCCTGGGCCTCGCCTTCGGCGGCTACCTGGTGCTCACCCGCGGCCCGCAGCGCTACGGACCGGCCGCCCTCGTGCTGTGCACTGCAGGCGGGCTGGCCAGCATCTTGCTGGCACCCAACGGGGTCGGGGAGTGGCCCGTGCTCATGTGTGCGGTCTTCTACCGGGTCACCTTCCGGGGAGTCGCCGGCGTCGTGATCACCGGTGTGGTCGCGGTGACGTTCGCGGTGGGCATCGCGCTGATCTCGCACAGCGCCGTGGGTGTGCTGGCGGGGTTGGGCATACCGATCCTCGCTCAGCGCCGGCTGGACCAGGAACAGTTGCAGTCCGAGCGCGACCGCGCGCTGGCGCTGCTGGCCGAGTTGGAGGCGGCGCGCGACGCTCAGACTCAGGCCGCGGCGCTAGCGGAGCGTGGGCGCATCGCCCGCGAGATGCACGACGTCCTCGCGCACAGCCTCTCGGGACTTTCCCTGCAATTGCAGGCGACGCGAGCCGTGGCGCAGCGGGAAGGTGTCGGCCCGGCCGTGATGGAACCACTGGAACGCGCCGCCGATCTTGCGCGTAGCGGGGTCGAGGAGGCGCGGGCGGTCGTGGGCGCGCTGAGGGGGAGTGCCGGCGACGGCACCACCCGCGGACTCGACGACCTCCCGACCCTTGTGGATCACTTCCCCGGTGCCGCCACGCTGTCGGTGACCGGTTCGCCGCGGGCGGTCGAAGTCGCCGCGGGCCACGCCGTCTATCGCGCCGTCCAGGAGTCGCTGACGAACGCCGCCCGCTACGCTCCCGGCTCGCCGGTACGGGTGACGGTGGAGTGGAAACCTGAGCAATTGCAGGCGATTGTCGAAGACGATGGGCCTGGGGACCGGCCCGTCGTCAGCGGGCAGGGCTCGGGGGAGGGCTTGCGCGGGATGCGCGAACGGGTGGCGGCGATCGGCGGGGAACTCAGAGCTGGTCCAGGGCGCGACGGGTGGCGGACCGAGGTCGTGGTGCCTCTGGAACCGGAAGCCGTGACGGGAGACGCGTCGTGACGGTGCGCATCCTGGTCGCCGACGATCAGCCCGTCGTGCGGGACGGCCTCGCGCTTTTGCTGTCGACGGACGCCGACTTCGACGTCGTCGCCGTCGCCGCGGACGGGGTCGAGGCGGTCGAGGCGGCGTTACGCGAGTTGCCCGACGTCGCTCTTGTCGACCTGCGTATGCCGAGGCTGGATGGCGCGGGCGTCACGGCGGCGCTGGCCGAGCAGGCCCCGTCGATACGCGTGCTGATTCTCACCACCTACGCCGACGACGACGCCGTACTGCCGGCGTTGCGGGCGGGTGCAGCCGGCTATCTGACCAAGGACACCACCGGTGAGGCGCTCATCGCGGCGGTGCGCGACGTGGCCACGGGACGAACCGTGCTCGATGCCGCCGTGCAGGCCCGGCTGGTCGAATTGCTGCGCGCCCCGAGCCCGGCTCCGGCCGAAGAACCGCCGGGCGCCGAGCCATTGCCGGAAGGCCTGACGCCGCGGGAGATCGACGTCATCCGCCTCGTCGCTGATGGGCTGTCCAACAAGCAGGTGGCACGCCGGCTTTTCGTCAGCGAGGCGACCGTGAAGACCCACCTGAACCACGTCCTCGGCAAACTCGACGTCGAAGGCCGGCCAGGGCTGGTCGCCTGGGCTTGGCGACACGGCCTGGCCGGCCAGAGCTGAAGCGGTGGTCAGACACCCACCCGCTCGGGCAGCCGCACCGGCGAGGCGACCATCGCGGTCGCCCCGGCGGCCCGGTCAGCCACCAGCGCCTGGCGGCTGCGCAGGACGATCACGCCCACCCGGGTGATGACCTCGGCCAGTGCCATGAGGATGAGGCCGTCGATCCAGGCGTCGATGCTGGTGATCTGGTGGTGAGCGCTGAAGTGGGCAATCGTCGGCGCCCCGCCGTGCTGGGTGTAGAGCGCGAACGCCATGCGGCTGCCGACGCCGGCGATCCAGAGCGCCACCGCGAGGCCGCGGGCCCTGACGTACGCGCGCCCACCTTCGGCCTTGACGCTGCTGGTGAGTGCGCTGAGTCCGCCGAAGGTGATGCCGATGGCGACGAATGCCCCGATCAGGATCAGGTCGTTGCCGGCCGTCGGAAGCGACTTCAGGTACTTCGAGGCGGCCCAGCCCACCAGACCGAGCGGCAGGATGACGAATCGGAGGTCGATCGCGTTCCAGCGGATCTGGCGAAGGACGAGAGCGACAAGGGCGATGTTGACGAGCCAGTCGGTGAAGTTCATGACTCAACACTCGCCTCGCCAGGGCCGCCTGCCGTCAGCCCCAGGGTGGAGACCGGGTGGAGATGGGGTGGAGACGGCGCAGGGCCTCAGCGTGCGGCGGCGGCCTGCGGAGCGAACTGCGGGTAGAGCGCGGCGACGCCGCCGGACAGGCCGGCCTGCACCTGGTGGCTCACCTCGTCGGCCAGGATCTCGACCTCGCCGGCCCTTGCACGTCGGCTTCGTCGACGACCGCGGCCGGCAGGTGCCGCTCGCCGACGTCGTGTTCGAACGTACCGCCGCTTACCCCAGCTGACGTCGATCCGGGCCGCCGCCGATGAGGGCGCCGATGTCGTCGGTCGTTTTGGTGTAGCCGGCGAACAGCAGGATGACGACGGCGGCGACGAAGACCGACGGCCAGTGGCCGGCCGTGCGGTCGTAGAGGCCGTGCAGGACAGCCGCGAGCCCGAGGCCGATGAGGACGAAGAACACCCGGTACTGCCGAGCGATCACGGCGAACCCGATGAAGACTCCGACGATGCCGGCCATGGCGGCATGAAAGAGGGAGTCGGTCAGCAGCCGCCAGATGATGCCCGTGACGAACGTGGTGTCGCCGGTGCGCTCGAGGCCGGTGCTGTACAGCGCGCTGTACGCCATCGATTCCACGGCTCCGAACGTCAGGCCGCTGACCGCGCCGAGGTAGAGATACGTGCGCGGCCCGATCTGGTTGCCCATCACGAGCAGAACCAGCAGCAGGGGCAGCGCTTTCGCCAGTTCCTCGGGGATGCCGATCGTGAAGATGCTGTGGGCGAGCGTCGACGTATCCGCGTTGAAATGCCGCTCGAGGGTGATGGCGACGCTGACGCCGATCACGGCTGTGACGGCGATGATCTGCAGCTGCCTCGCGACCGACACGTGCTCGGGCCGGATCAGGGCGCGAATGGCGATCAGCCAGATGATGGCGAAGTAGATCGTGAAACCCCAGGCGGCGTGGCGGACGTCGGTGTCCTTCATCGTCGCCTGCACGAGCAGAAAGGGCGTGAGTGCACAGGCCAGGAAGAGCCCGATCCGGCCCTTCCAGAAGACCCCGGCGCGCATCCAGTCGCCGATGGGCAGCAGATCGCGCCACTTCAGGTCGACGGAGTGCCGGCCCGGCGCCGCAGCCGGATAGGGCATCGGATACCCGGAGGCGTAACCGGCGGGATAGCCGGGCGCATACGCGTGGGGTGAGATGGCCCCGGGCGGGGCGAAGGCTGTCGGGCGGCCGCACTGCGGGCAGAAGGCCTGATCTCCCGCGGGGTAGCCGCAGCTGACGCACGGATACCTGGTGGCCGACTGTGTCGCGACCGGTGGGGTCGTGGGCGGTGGGAACGCCATGAGTGCCGGCTCGGCGTATCCGGCGGGATATCCCTGCGGCGGTGGGTAGGCCTGTGGGGGGTGGATAGGCCTGCGGCGGTGGGTAAGCCTGCGGGGGTGGATAGGCCTGCGGCTGCGCCGGAATGGCCGCCGCCGGCTGCGGATTCGCCACCGTCACGAAGTACGGATCCGGTGATGGCTGGTGTTGGGGAAGCGAAGGCTGTCCGGACCGCGCGGCAGGTTCGGGCGACGATGTGGAGCCGTACTCCGGTTCCGACATGGTGCAGCCCCCGACGTCGCGCCTACCTATTCATGACGAATCGTCGGAAAAGTGCAGGCGTGACTTCATCACTCAGAAGAGCTACCCGCGCATTCCCCAAGGGGAGCCGTACGCCGTCAGCAACTCCAGGAACGGCACGGCGTCGAACGCCTCGGGACCGAGTACGCCCGACCCCGACCAGGTCCCGGCGGCCAGCAGCTCCATCGCGACCACAGGGTTGATGGCGGTCTGCCAGACGACGGCCTGGCTGCCGTATTCCTGCATGGTCCAGGCGTTGTCGACGACGTGGTAGAGGTACACCTCGCGGGGCACCCCGTCGACCCCGGTGCCCGTCACCCACGTGCCGGCGCACGTCTTGCCGGTCATCCGGTCACCGAGCCCCGCCGGGTCGGGCAGGCACGCGGCCACGACATCGCGCGGTGAGACGAAGAGCGTCGAATCAGGGCCGCCGACCTGCACCGGCTGCGTGCGGTCGAGGCCGAGCTTGTGCAGCGTTTCCAGCACTCCGATGAATTCGGCGCCGAGGCCGTACTTGAACGTGACGCGTCCGGCATTGACCCACCGCGGGATCAGCAGCACTTCCTCGTGCTCGACGTTCACACATTCCACCGGGCCGATGCCTTCGGGGAAATCGAAGATCTCCGGCTCGCTGAACGGCGGGGTCGTGAACCAGCCCCGGCCCGACTCGTAGACCACCGGTGGGTTCAGGCATTCCTCGATCGTCGTCCAGATCGAGAACGAGGGAGCGAACGACGGTGTCCCGTCAGGACCCGAGACCACGAGATTCGCCCCGTCGCGGACCCCGATCTCCTTGATCTCCGCGAAGAGGTGATCGCTCGCGTAGCGGGCGAAGACATCGGACAGCCCGGGCTCGACTCCCATACCGACGAGCGCCAGCTTTTCGGATGCCTCCCACTCGGGCGCCGCGGCGAACTGCTCGTCGCCGAGTTTCATCCCGGTCTCGTGGTAGGGCCGGGTCGGGTGCGGCGACGACAGCGACATCGCCATGTCCAGGTAGTGGCAGTTCGCCGCGAGCGCGCCGTTGAAGATGGGCAGCACGAAGC
The DNA here is from genome assembly GCA_963731205.1 of uncultured Actinomycetota bacterium. Lineage (GTDB taxonomy): Bacteria > Actinomycetota > Actinomycetes > Frankiales > Frankiaceae > DATAZK01. The sequence continues at coordinate 1,091,271 of CAVSUJ010000002.1, forward strand.
GCGGATCCACGGCGTTGAAAACGATGTCGCTGTGGCTCTGGCGGGCCAGGTGGGCGACGGCTTCAGCGTCGGAGGCATCGATGCGCTCTGCGGTGAAGCGTGGGTCACCGGCTTCGCTCGCGGCCCGCTCCGCACGGGCCAGGTCGTAGTCCGCGATGACCCAGCTGTCGAAGAAAGGCCGCCGGGCAGCGATCTTGGCCGCTGCCGCGCCCACGCCGCCCGCGCCGACACTCAGGACGCGCATGGCTCTACCCGCATCGTTGCCCGCTCTCTGCAAAGTCGCTTGGCCGACGATCGGCCGGAGATCGATCAGCTGAGACTAGGCTTGGATGCGGTCGCAGTCGCGGGACCTCATAGGCAGACGTATCAGGCAGCTGCCGACCCGGTGCTGACGGTGACGCGGGAAAGGGACTTCAATGTCGGATTCGCTGGACCTGAGCAAGCCACTCGCGCCGCCGGCGGGTGTGGCGCCTGTGGCGGCCGCCGCAACCCCGGGCACCGCCCTGGAACTGTCGCCGCCGCAGGCAGTTCCGGTGCTGGCTGATGACCAGGTCGACAGCATGGTGCCGATCGATGAGGCCACCCGCGTCGACCTGCAGCAAAAGGCAGGCGCGTTCGCCGACGAGCTCGCGGCGTTGGACCCGCACAGCCCAGCGTTCCAGGACAAGGTCAACGACATCACCAAGATGGGGGAGCGCGAGATCGTCGCCAGTGCGCGGGTGTCCAACCGCATGCTGGAGCGGCCCGCGCAGGCGCTCAGCAGTGCCCGCGGCGGAAAGGGCGGCGACGCGCAATCCCGAGTGGCCGGCACGCTGCTCGAGCTGCGCCAGACGGTCACCGACCTCGACCCGGCGAAGGCCGACCTCAAGGGCGCCCGAAAGATCCTCGGGATGATCCCGTTCGGCAACAAGCTGCAGCGCTACTTCGAGCGCTACCAGTCAGCGCAGAAGCAGCTCGACGCCATCATCAAGGCGCTCGACAGCGGGCAGGACGAGCTGCGCAAGGACAACGCCGCCATCGAGCAGGAGAAGGCCAACCTCTGGGCGGCGATGGGCAAGCTGACCGAGTACGCGACGCTGGCGAAGGCCCTCGACGGTGCGGTCACGGCGAAGATCGACACCCTGAAGGTGAGCGACCCGAAGACGGCTGACGTCGTCACGTCCGACGCGCTCTTCCCGATCCGCCAGCGTCAGCAGGATCTGCTGACCCAGCTCGCGGTGAGCGTGCAGGGCTACCTGGCGCTCGATCTCGTCCGCAAGAACAACATCGAGCTGATCAAGGGTGTCGACCGGGCGCAGACCACCACCGTCGCGGCGCTTCGTACCGCGGTGATCGTCGCGCAGGCACTCGCCAACCAGAAGCTGGTGCTCGATCAGATCAACGCGCTGAACGCGACGACCAACCAGATGATCCTGTCGACCTCGGAGATGCTGCGCCAGCAGTCGGGTCAGATCCAGGAGCAGGCGGCGTCCAGCAGCGTCAGCGTGGAGACGTTGCAGAAGGCGTTCGACAACGTGTTCGCGACGATGGACGCGATCGACACGTACAAGCTGAAGGCCGTCGACAGCATGGCCACCACCGTCACCGCTCTCGAGACGCAGGTGACCCGCTCCAAGTCCTACCTCGAGCGGGCCCGGGCCAACGAGGGCGGCAGCACCAGCTGATTCCTCAATGGTTGCAGCGCTTTTCGGGGTAGTCGCAGCTGTGCTGGTACACGCGATCAGGAGGGCTCGTGTTCTTCCGGCGCGGCCCTGAGACCGACGAGCACGCGACCCCGGCCGCTCCCACCCCGGCCAAGCCGACGGAGGCCGAAGCGCATCAGGCCGCGGTCGTGACTCAGGTGCGCACGCTTCGCCAGGAACTGGCCGACATCGTCACGAAGGCGAATGCTGACGGCGGCCGCTTGCCACCCGGGGCGGTGCCGACCGTGCGTGACATCGATGACGTCCTTCGGCCGCTCCTGGGTTACATCGAGGCACGGTCGGCGAGTGAGGAGGAGATGCGCCACCTGACGGCGATCATCCACGAATACCTGCCGACGGCGTTGAACGATTTCTCCGCGCTTCCGCCGCAATACGCCGAGCGGCCCGGCGTCACCGGGACGACCCCGGCCGACGATCTGCTTCAGCAGCTCGTCCTGCTCGACGAGGGCGCCAACGATCTGCAGGATCTCGTCTACACCGGTGATGCGGCGCAGCTGGCGATCCAGGCCCGTTTCCTCGATGCCAAGTTCCGCCGTTCCGATCTCGATTCGTGACCGTCACCCTGCCCAAGGGCGGCAATCTGCTGCTGACCGACGAGGCGCCCGGCATCACTCAGGTCCGGGTGGGTCTCGGGTGGAATCCCGGTCCCGCGGCGGCAGGCGCTCCGCTGGAGATGGATGTGGTCGTCAGCGTCATCACCGAGACCGCACCGGCGGGACGGCTGCTGCTCGCTCAGCAGGTGCCCAATCCCGAGGAACCGGTGGGTACCCGTCCGGTGAGCGGTCCGATCGTCGGTGACGTCGAGAAGCTCGTCGTGGATCTGGGCGCGGCACCGCGCGGTCTCACGCGGCTGGTCTTCGGTGTCGCCATCTACGACGCGGCCCAGCGGCGCCAGACATTCCGGCCGGTACGCGACGCCTACATCCGGCTGCTCGACCACGACAACGGGGTCGAGGTTGCGCGCTACACCCTGGAGCCCGAGACCGGCGCCGAGACCGCGATGGTGTTCGGCGAGCTCTACCGCAATCCGAAGGGCTGGAAGTTTCGCGCTGTCGGTCAGGGCTATTCCGAGGGGTTACGCGGCGTCGCCGGTTCAGGGACGGCGGAGCCGGCGATAGCGCGCCCGGTCGACGTGTCCAGCTTCCTCACCCGGGCGTCTGTCACGCGTAACCGGCGCAGCGCTGCTGACCATCTGCACCCGCCGCCCCCTCCCGCTACGCCCCCGCGCGCCGCGCCGGCGGCGCAGAGCCCGCCTCCCGTGAAGGCCTCCCCGCCGGCTCCGCCCCGCCGCGGGCTGACGCCGCCTGTGCAGCAGTCTCAGCCCTCGCGGCCGAAGCCGCCGCCACCTCCGCCGGCTCGCCCACCGGCCAAGGCGCCGCCCCCTGCTGCTCCGGCGCGGTCGTCGCTCGATCTGAGCGGGCCCGAAGCAGCCCCGGCGGCAAGCGCGTCCGACTCGACTGTCCAGATGCGCCGGCCTGCCTCTCGAGTGGTGTTCGGGGAGCATTCCTCGCGCTTTCGGCAACGCCAGGAACACGTCTCGGTCCTCGACGACGATCATCCGGTCACCACGTGGACGGAGCAGGACCGCGGCTCGGGCGGGATGACGGTGATGTTGCGTTGGGAGCCGCTGACGACCTCCTCCCGGCTGCCGCGACCAAGCGATATTCAGCTCGGTTGCTTCTGGCAGTCCGGCGATCGGGCGGCAGGCGTCATGCAGACGCTCGGCAACGCCATCAGCGCCCCGGGAGTCTTGGGTCCGCGCCAGGTGCTGCGCCTGGGCCGCCGCGACGAGCGCGAGGGGCAAACCATTTTTGTCGACCTTGCGGCGCTGCAGGAATTCCGGCGCTTCTTCGTCTTCGCGTACGGGCTGCACGGCTCGCCCGAATGGGAGGCCCTGCGCCCCGAGCTCACGGTCACCGCGCCGAGCGGTGAGACCCTCACGATCCGGTTGGGCACGGCGCCCCCGAGCGCGAGGATCTGTGTCGTCGCCTCGTTCCACGTCTCCGCCGAGGATCTGGTGATCCGCCGCGAGAACGACTTCCTCGACGGCACCCAATCCGACGCCGCCACGCGCTACGGCTGGGCCCTGGAATGGAACCCCGACGGCATGACCCTGCGCACCTGACGGCAACGAAGCACGGCGAAGCCGGCGTGTGAACCGAGCACGGCGAAGCCGGCGTGTGAACCGAGCACGGCGAAGCCGGCGTCCCAACGTCTGAACACGAAGCACGGCGAAGCCGGCGGGCCAACCCCAGGGCCGGAACACGAAGCACGGCGAAGCCGGCGGGCCAACCCCAGGCGCCGGAACACGAAGCACGGCGAAGCCGGCGGGCCAACCCCAGCGCCGGAACGCGAAGCACGGCGAAGCCGGCGGGCCAACCCCAGGCGCCGGAACACGAAGCACGGCGAAGCCGGCGGGCCAACCCCAGGGCGCCTGAACACGGAGCACGGCGAAGCCGGCGCCCCCAACCCCACACGCGGCGAAGCCGCACGTGGGGGGTCTGGGGGGCTCGGGCCCCCCAGAGGACGTCGCGGCCCGTGGCGCAGCCGCCAAAAGCGGCAAGCAGGCAAGGCCAGCTCGTGGGCAGGGGCGGGATCGAACCGCCGACCCTCCGCTTTTCAGGCGGATGCTCGTACCGACTGAGCTACCTGCCCGGGTAGCGCTCACGGGACCCTAACAGCGACGGGACTTACGTGAGGAGCGGTCTCGACGGGATTCGAACCCGCGACCTCCGCCTTGACAGGGCGGCGTGAACTCCAGACTTCACCACGAGACCAAGCTTCAAACGATGTTCAGTTGTCGTGCTCTTTCAGATACTGCGTGCCCCCAACGGGATTCGAACCCGCGCCGTCGCCTTGAAAGGGCGATGTCCTGGACCGCTAGACGATGGGGACGAAGGCTTCGCCGCGGTCGCGGCGCGTGGCCATCATCCGCAGCGTCCGCCGCCGGGAGCATCGCTGAGCATACGGGAGCGTCAGCAGGCGCGACAACCGAATGGTCAGCCGAACGCGATCAACGGAATCTCATGACGACCTAGGCGCCGCGCTCGGAGGCCAGCGAATCGCGTCGGCTGGGTGAAAGGAGCGGCTCGAACACGTCTGCCACGGTCGCGTTGGCGACCAGGCCGTGGCGAAGGCTGCCGGTCAGATCGACCCGGTAGTAATTGCGTCGGCCGTCTTTGAAGCGCTGCAGATAGCCGGCATGAACGAGCTCGGACACCAGGGTCGCGGTCGCGCGCTCGGTGACGCCGACGGCTCCGGCAATATCCCGCAGGCGAAGCGTGGGATCACGGGCGAGGCTGATCAACACGTGCGCGTGGTGGGTGAAAAAGGTCCACGGCCGACCACTGACTTCTTCCACGTTAGTAAGTTATACGGATAGGGCGAGCGCCGCTGCCAAGTTGGATCGATAGAAACCGGGTTCTACAGTTTTTCGGGGTTACCTTCGGTAACGACCTTCAGAAGCCACTACTGAGCCCGCCTTAATTGCCGCTTTATTACGCTGAGTGCGATTAATGGCGCTTTCCGTCACCAACTTTGCGACACGCCCCAGCACGCCGGACGTGCGCCGTGCGCCACCCGCCGAGCACCCGTCGCTCGCCGACGGGCAGACTTGCTCACGCCACGCAAGCTCTCCTCCGGAGGTCCCGCCCGTGTCCTCGACCGACGTCACCAGCACCCCGGAATGGGCGGCTCTGAAGAGCCACCACGAGTCGCTCGGCTCGACGCACTTACGCGAACTCTTCGACACCGATCCCGATCGTGGCACCCGCCTGACCCTCGAAGCCGAGGGCCTGTATCTGGACTACTCCAAGCACCGCGTGACGGACGAGACGATCCGGTTGCTCGTCGCGCTCGCCGAGCGGGCAGGTCTGCGGGAGCGGATCGACGCGATGTTCGCGGGTGAGCACATCAACGTCACAGAAGACCGCGCTGTGCTGCATGTTGCGCTGCGGGCGCCGCGCGGGGAACGCATTGTCACCGGAGGTCATGACGTCGTCCCCGATGTCCATGAGGTACTGGATCGGATGTCGGCCTTCGCCGAGAGGGTCCGCAGCGGTGACTGGACCGGCGCCACCGGCAAGCGCATCACCACCGTCATCAACATCGGGATCGGTGGCAGCGACCTCGGGCCGGCCATGGCCTACCAAGCGCTCGGTGATTTCCGGTCACCGGAGATCACCTGCCGCTTTGTCAGCAACGTCGACGGGGACGACGCCTTCGAGGCCCTGCGTGACCTCGATCCCGCGCAGACGCTATTCGTGGTCAGCAGTAAGACATTCACGACTGTCGAGACATTGACGAACGCTCGTACATGCCGGAGTTGGCTGGTCGACGCCCTTGGAGAATCGGCGGTGGAACACCACTTCGTCGCAGTCTCCACCAACACAGAAGCGGTGAAGGAGTTCGGCATCAATCCCGACAATATGTTCGGGTTCTGGGATTGGGTCGGCGGTCGTTACTCCTACGATTCGGCTATTGGCCTTTCGCTGATGATTGCCATTGGCCCGGAGAATTTCTCCGAGATGCTCGCCGGCTTTCACTCGATCGACGAGCATTTGCGGACCACGCCGTTCGAGCGCAACCTGCCGGTGATCATGGGCCTGCTGGGCGTCTGGTACATCGACTTCTTCGGTGCCCAGACGGCGGCGGTGCTGCCCTACAGCGCCTACCTCGGCACGCTCACGAACTACCTGCAGCAGCTGGACATGGAGAGCAACGGCAAGTCGGTCACCCTGGACGGGGAACGGGTGACGTACGACACAGGCCCCATCGTCTGGGGCACGCCGGGCACCAACGGCCAGCATGCGTATTACCAGCTCATCCATCAGGGCACCCGGTTGATCCCCGCCGACTTCATCGGCTTCATCGAGCCGCGCCACGAGCTGGAGGGTCATCACGACCTGCTCATGGCCAACCTCTTCGCCCAGACCGAGGCGCTCGCCTTCGGCAAGACGCGCGAGCAGGTCGAGGCCGAGGGCGTTCCGGCATTTCAGGTGGAGGCCCGGGTGTTCGAGGGCAACCGCCCGACCAGCACGTTGCTCGCCGCGCGCCTGACCCCCTACGTCCTCGGCCAGATCGTCGCGACGTATGAGCACAAGGTGCTCACCCAGGGCGTCATCTGGAACATCAATTCCTTTGACCAGTGGGGCGTCGAGCTCGGCAAGGTGCTCGCCAAGCGCATCGAACCCGAGCTGAGCGGGCAGCAGGCGCCTGACCTCGAGCATGATGCGAGCACCAATGCACTCATCCGGCGATATCGCACCGCCCGCGGTCGCAGTGTGAGAGACGTCTGAGGACGCGCGGATGTCGGGGCCTGGTGAGGTATGGCTGGTGCGCCACGGCACCACCGAGTGGAGCCAGAGTGGGAGGCACACGGGTCGTACCGACGTGCCGCTCACGCCCGAGGGGGAGCGTGCCGCCGCAGCCCTGCGGCCGGTGCTGGCCCATCGCACGTTCGCGCTCGTGCTCTCCAGCCCGCTCGTGCGAGCGCGCCACACCGCCGAGCTCGCCGGCGAGTCACCGGAGATCGACGACGACCTCCAGGAGTGGGACTACGGCCGTTACGAGGGCCGCACCACCCACGACATCCGCGCGGAGCGGCCGGACTGGTCGATCTGGAAGGACGGCGTGATCGGCGGGGAGACGGCCGACGACGTCGCCGCCCGCGCCGACCGCGTGATCGCACGGGTGAGAGCTGCCGACGGCGATAGCCTGCTCTTCGCCCACGGGCACTTGCTGCGCATCCTGGGTGCGCGCTGGATCGATGCGCCGCCCACCGCCGGCCAGCACCTGCTGCTCGCGACGGCGGCGGTCAGCATCCTGGGCTACGAGCGCGAAACCCCCGCGCTTGCGCGCTGGAACGACACCTCGCATCTCGACGGGGGTCTCGGGGGGCTCTGAACCACGGCGCCCCGGCGCGGCTTGACCGAAAGGCGCTCCTGCCGTGAGCTGCACCCCTACGCTTTTCCAATGCCGGCTGCGCCCTTGCGTCTCTTCGTCGACGGGACCAGCCATCTGCTGACCCCAGATACGGAGTGGATGGTGGGCCGCGACCCCGCGGCCTGCCGGGTCGTCGTGCTGCATCCGCTGGTCTCGAGCCGCCATCTCCGGCTGCATCACGACGGGACGTACTGGCGCGCGGCGGACGCGGGAAGCACCAACGGCACGTGGCACAACGGCAGCCGGATCGACGAGATCGTCGTCAATGGCGACGTCCGGCTGCGGCTCGCGGCAGAAGGCCCGGAAGTGGTGCTCAGCCCACAGGTGCCGGCTCCGGTCGGCGGGCCCACGATGCCGCCGCCGATGCCGCCGTCGCCCGTGCCTGCACCCGTTCCCCCAGCGGCTGCGCAGGCCGCGGCGCCGCCGTACATCCCGACGGTCAAGGCGGCTCCGGTCGTCGCCTCCAACGGCGTCGGTGTTGCCGCGGGGACGGGCGGCGGTCCGGTCCTGACGGGCGTGCACCGGGTCGGCGGGCAGGTGCTGCGGATCGGCCGCGATCCGTCCAACGACCTCGTCATCAATGACCTGCTCGCCAGCCGGCGCCACGCCGAATTCCACCCCGGTCAGAAGTCGGAGATCGTCGACCTCGGCAGCGCCAACGGCACGTACGTCAACGGCCGTCGCATCCAGGGCCGGGCAGTGCTCGCCCAGGGCGACATCGTCGGCATCGGCCGCCACCAGCTGCGCCTGGCCGGTACCGAGCTGCTCGAGTACGAAGACACGGGCGACCTGACGTTCGTCGCGTCGGAACTGATGGTCACGGTCCCGTCGGGGGGCGGCCGGAAGGTCCTGCTGCAGGGCGTCGGTTTCACGCTGCCTCCGCGCAGCATGCTCGCCGTGGTCGGCCCGAGCGGCGCGGGCAAGTCGACCCTGCTCGGTGCGCTCACCGGCATCAGGCCTGCCTCCAGCGGCACGGTCACCTATGCCGGTCGCGATCTCTACGGCGAGTACGACGATCTGCGCCAGCGCATCGGGCTCGTGCCGCAGGAGGACATCTGGCACACCGCGCTGACGGTCCGCCAGGCGCTGCAGTTCGGCGCCGAGCTCCGCTTCCCCGCCGACGTCAGCGCCGCTGAGCGCAATGCGCGCATCGATGAGGTGCTCGCCGAGCTCGAGCTCACCGATCAGCAGCACAACCGCGGTTCCGGCCAGCTCTCCGGCGGCCAGCGCAAGCGCACCAGCACCGCCCTGGAACTGCTCACGAAGCCGTCGCTGCTCTTCCTGGACGAGCCCACCTCAGGCCTGGACCCCGACCTCGACTCCGAGGTCATGACCAAGCTCCGCGACCTGGCCGACGACGGCCGCACCGTCGTCGTCGTCACGCACTCGACGTTGAACCTGCACGTGTGTGACCTGCTGCTGGTGCTCGCCGAAGGCGGCCATCTCGCGTATCTCGGCAAGCCCGAGGACGCGCTCACCTACTTCCAGGCGCGCTCGTACTCGGAGATGTTCCACACCCTGAAGCGCCGGCCTCCCCAGGAATGGGCCCAGCGGTTCCGCTCGTCGCCCGACTACGAGCGCTACGTCGTAGGCACTCCGGCAGGACCGGGTGGCGTCCGGCGTACGAACCTTCCGCCCCTGCGCCAGCAGTCGATCGGGAGCCAGTTCTCGACCCTGTGCCGGCGCTACCTGGCGGTGATCGCCGCCGATCGTGCCTATCTCGGGATCCTGGTCGCGTTACCGATCATCCTTGCGGCGATCAGCCGGATCGTGCCCGATCCTGATGGGCTGGGCTTCGACGGGACGAGCGCCAATCTCAAAGCCCGGCAGCTGCTGCTGGTGATCGCGCTCGGGGCGACGCTCATGGGTGCAGCGAGTGCGGTCCGCGAGATCGTCAAGGAGCGGCCGATCTACCAGCGAGAACGCTCGATCGGCCTGTCGGCTGCGGCCTATCTGTGGTCCAAGGTCGTCGTGCTCTCGGTCGTCGTGACCTGCCAGGCGCTGCTGCTGACGGTGCTGGCGCTGCTCGGACGCAAGGGTGCACACGATCCCCTCGTGCTCGGCTCCACGATCCTGGAGATCGCGGTCGCTGTCGTCGCGTTGACGATCGCGTCAGCGATGCTGGGGCTGGTCATCTCCGCCTGGGTCAACAACGCCGACAAGGCCATGCCCATGCTGGTGCTGATGATCATGGTCCAGCTGGTCTTCTCCGGCGGTCTCGTCCCGCTCGCCGGACGGGCCGGGCTCGAGCAGGTCTCCTACGTCGTCCCGGCGCGATGGGGCTTTGCGATGACGGCCGCGACGGTCGATCTGCGGGCGATCGAGACGGTGCGGGCCCCCCAGTTCTGCGCGCAGCTTGATCAGGCCAACGCCCAGCACGAGCTGCCGCCCGACCTGCTCACGGGCACCGACGCGGCTGAGCTCAACCAGCTCTGCCACCACAAGCCGCCGCGGGTCGACGCGATCTGGCGCCACGACAGCGTCACGTGGTTCGGCGATCTCTGGGTGCTGCTCGCGCTCAGCGGCGTATCGATCATGGGCGTCGCGATCTTGCTGCGACGGCTGGAGCCCAAACGCCGAGCCGGCCAGATCGGCCAGGTCGCGGCGCCCGCGCCTGGTGCCTGGGCCGCAGGTGGGTACACCCGCTAGGTGATATGCGCTACGACACCAGATCCGGTCCCGCCGCCGCCACCCCCGTCACCCGCGCCGCCGCTGCCGATGCCGCCGGGGCCTCCGGAGCCCACGCCCCCGCCGCCGCTGTGATCAGCGAAGGCCTCTGATCAGGGCAGGTAGGGCAGCGGGTTCACCGGCACACCGTTGATCCGCACCTCGAAGTGCAGGTGGGGGCCGGTGGAGGCGCCGGTGCTGCCGACCAGCCCGATGAGCTCGCCCTGCTTCACGACCTCGCCGACGTGGACGTACACCACCGACTGGTGGGCGTAGCACGTCGCGAAGCCGCCGCCGCGGTCGATGCAGGTGTAGTTGCCGTAGCCGCCGCTCTGGTCGGGCGTCTCGACGATGGCGACCGTGCCTGCGGTCGCAGCGACGATCGGGGTGCCGGTCGGCGCGGCGATGTCCTGGCCGGCGTGGAAGGTTGTGCCGCCGCCGAAGGGATCGGTCCGGTAGCCGAAGCCGGAGCTGTAGACGCCGGTGGTGGGCATGACGAGACCGCCGGCGCTCTCAGCGCCCGGGTCACCGGTCGACAGCGGGATCGTGCCGGTCTCGCCGGCAGCGCGAGCGGCGAGCACTTCCTGCAAGCGCTCTGAGGACGCCTGCAGGTCGGCGTACTTCTTCTGGGCTGCTGCCGCGGCCGACTTGGCCTTGGAGAACGCCGTCTGCTGCTGGTGCTGGAGGGAGACGAGCTGCGCTGCGGCGTCCTGGGCGCGGTTCTGGTCGGCCGAGACGGCGTCGAATTCCTGATCCGCGCCGGTGACGGCGCTTTGCGCGCGCTGGCGAGCGGCGGTGAGCACGTCCTCCTTGCGCGTCAGCTCGTCCTTGCTGGCCGCCAGTCCTTTGAGCCGATGCTGGCGCGTCGCGGAGAGCTGATCGAGCAGCCCGACGCGGTCGGCGAGCTGATCGGGAGTGCCGCCGTCCATCAGGGCATCGAGGTCTCCGCCGACCCCGTTCTCGAAAGCCGATCTCAGCATGACTTCCAGCTGGTCACGCGCCTGGTCGTACTTTGCCGTCGCCGCGGTGACCTGGGCCTGGGCGGCGCGCTCGTCGGACTGCGCCTGTGCCAGCTCGTCCCGCTTGGCGGCGAGCACCGTCTGCGCCTTGGCGAGATCGCGATTGGCGCTGGCCAGGGAATTGCGCGCGGCGGTGACCTTCACGTTGAGCTGCAGCAATGCCAGGGCAGCACGCTCGGCCGCCGCATCGCGGACGCCGATGTCGGTGGCCGCCGAACCCGCATCCTGCTGCAGCTGGGAGAGTTTCTGCTGATCGGTGATGGCGTACGCGTGACCGCTACCCCCGAGCACCAGCACCGGCGCAGTGATCGCCACGAGGGCGGCCGAGACCCAGGTGCGGCGCGAGCGCAAGCGGGCCGAGGCGGACATCGGTGGAGCTCCTCGCGGAGGTCTCGGGTTCGGCAGTCGGGCGGATCAGAGGCGATGAGGCGCGATCGACGGTCGGGTCCAACAGAAAGGGTCAAGGTAAGCGTCGGCGTTCGCGGGTCACTTGTTTAGCCGCGGCGTGTCGTCATTTATGTCGATCACCGAGCTCAGCGCCCTGATCAGGGCCTCTCCCGGTGGCTTCGGCGAACTCATCCTCGTCACACGGAATCTGCGCTGGATCGTCAGGGCGAGCGGCTGTACATCACGTCGGTGGCCCAGCGCGTGAAACCGAGCTTTTCGTACGTCTTCATCGCCGCCACGTTCGACTCGTCGACGTAGAGCAGCACGCCCTTCAGGCCGAGAGAGCGAAGGTGCTGCAGACCGACGACCGTCAGCGCGCGGCCGAGCCCCTGACCTCCTTCGGAGGGCAGGACGCCGACCACGTAGACCTCGCCGATCGGCGGCGACTCGTCCCGGTGGACCTTGGTCCAGTGGAAGCCGAGCAGCTCAGCGCCCCGTTCGGCGAGGAAGAAGCCCTCCGGGTCGAACCAGTCCTGCTGCTCGCGCTGCTCGAGGTCGGCCATCCGCCACCGGCCCTGCTCGGGATGCGTCGCGAAGGCGGCCGCATTGACGGCTAGCCACGCCGCTTCGTCCCGTCCGGGCTGAAACGTTCTGACCGTCACCCCCGGCGGCCACACGGCGTCGGGCAATTCATCCGCCAGCGCTCGGCGAAGTTGCAGCAGCACCCGCGACCGCTCGTAACCCATCCGGGACGCGAGTGCCCGGGCGCCCCCGCCGTCGCCGTGCGCCCAGACGCGCAGCTCGGATGGCCCTGCCTGATCGGCGACGGCGTCGAGCAACTCGCGCCCGAGTCCTTGCCGGCGGTGCGAAGCGTCGACCATCAACTCGGCAGAGCCATCGGCGTCGAGTTGCCCGTAACCCACGACACCCGTCGGGGCGCCGGAGCGCGCCAAGAAGTGCAAGGCACCTGCGGAGTCGTCGTCGAGCCGCAGCAGCGACTGCTCAGACAGCGGCGCGACACCGTCTGCCGCCGTGACGGCAGCTGCCAGCTCCCGTACCGCCCGGACGTCGGCCGAGGCCAACGACTGCACCCTTTCGATCACGACCGGTCACGCTAGCGGCCGGCCGTGGACCTCACACCGGAAGGGCGACGCTGGAGGTTGCGCTCGCACCGTTGCTGTGGGGGATGTGCTGCTGCTGGTTCGGCGGCGTCTGGTTGGCCGGCGGGGCCACGAACTTGTAGCCGACATGGCGCACGGTGCCGATGAGCTGCTCGTGCTCGGTGCCCAGCTTGGCGCGCAGCCGCCGCACGTGGACGTCGACGGTGCGGGTGCCGCCGTAGTAGTCGTAGCCCCAGACCTCTTGCAGCAGCTGGGCCCGGGTGAAGACCCGGCCGGGGTGCTGGGCCAGGAACTTCAGCAGCTCGAACTCCTTGAAGGTGAGCTCGAGCGCGCGGCCCCGGAGCCGGGCCGAGTACGTCACCTCGTCGATCACCAGGCCGCCCACCGAGACGGCGCCCTCGCTGGTCGTGGAGCGTGCCGGAGCGGCGCTGCGGGCCGCGGCCAGCCGCAGCCGGGCGTCGACCTCGGCCGGGCTCGCCGCGTCGAGGACGACGTCGGACAGGCCCCAGTCAGAAGCGACGGCGACCAGGCCACCCTCGGTGACGACCGCGAGCAGCGGAGCAGAGAGACCGGTGGTGCGCAGCAGCCGGGCGAGGCTGCGGGCGCCGGCGAGATCGCGCCGGGCGTCGAGCAGCACGGCATCGACCGCTGGTGTGTCCAGCAGCGCCGATGGCTCCGGAGCGGCGACGCGCACGTCATGGGGGAGAAGCGAGAGACCGGGCAGGACTTCAGCAGCCCCACCGGGAGATGCGGTCAAGATCAGGACGACTGCCATGCGGGCTTCCCTCGTCTATCGCAGGAGCAACAGGGACGGGGCGTCGTCGACCCGATTCAAGAGTAAGGATAGACGACGACATGGGAACGCAATCAAGTGTTACCTCCGCGGTGTTTCTGCGGACTGCTGACGGGGTGCGCTTGGCGGCCACTTACACGCCCGCTCGCGGGACGGCGCGCGTCGCAATTGCGCTGATTCCCGGATTCTCCGGGTGGTCCGCGAAGCCAGGGGTGGCCCGCGCCGCCGCCGTGCTGGCTGAGCATGCCGATGTCCTGCAGGTCGATCTGCGTGGCCACGGTCGTTCCGGCGGCCGGTCGACCCTCGCCGACCGTGAGGTGTTCGAGGTCGACGCCGCCGTGGCCCATCTGCGTTCTCTCGGTCACGAGCGGGTGGTGTCCGTCGGCTTTTCCATGGGCGGAGCTGCCGTCATCCGGCATGCGGCGCTCGTGGGTGAAGAGGTCCACGGTCATGCCCTCACCCAGCCGGTCGACGCGGTGGTCTGCGTCAGTACCGGCGATGCCTGGTACATCCGTGACACCAAGCCGATGCGGCGGCTGCACTTCCTCGTCTTGACGCGGCTCGGACGGGTGATCGCCCGTGAGGTCTTCCGGGTGCGCATCGATCCGAAGGGCTGGAGCGAGGAGCCGCTCTCGCCGCTGGATGCTGCAGCCCGGCTCACGGTGCCGCTGCTGGTCGTTCATGGCGACCGTGACTCGTATCTCAAAGAGCGCCACGCCATCGCGTTGAGTCAGGCTGCTGCCGGCCCGGTCGAGCTCTGGATGGAGTCAGGGTTCGGTCATGCGGAGGAGGCGGCCGACCCCACGCTCCTGCGCCGCATCGGGGCTGAGCTGCCTCGTCTCATCGAGCTCCACAGCCCGGGTCCGGTGGTGGTGGATGACTAGCGTCACCGTGCACTACTGGGCCGCGGCACGAGACGCCGCCGGCTGTGTGAGGGAGGTGCTCACCGGCGAGACCTTGGCTGAGGTGATCGCCCAGGCCGGCCGCGAGCACGGTCCGGAGCTTTCCAAGCTGCTCGGCATCTGCTCCTTCATCGTCGGAGACCGGCCGGTGAAACGCGAGTCAGCGGCCGACGTTCAGCTGCAGGACGGCGTCACGGTCGAGGTACTGCCTCCGTTCGCCGGAGGAAGTGGCGCAGTGTGGGGTCGATAGCCACTTCGGCGTGACAGGATTTGCCGGTGGACGGCGGGTGAGCGAGGTCGCGCGAACGCGCACGCGGCTGTCCGGCGGGATGTCAGCGGGATGGGCGGCGACCGCCGTTGCCGTAGCCGCTGCCGCGGCTGCGCTCATCGGTGGCAACGCGTCAGGGCGGCCGGCTCTTGCTGTCGCGGTCGTTGTCGTTCAGATCGCCTTCGCCGTCGGGTGGCTGCTCACCTTCGCTGCCTCCCTCGACGCCGCCGTCCTCGTCCTCATCGCCCTCACCGTCACCGACGTCGTGCTGCTGCGCACCCGGAGTGCCGCCGGAGGTTCGATCGCCGGCGTGATCGGGTTGAGCGTCATCGGGGTGCTGTTCCATCAGCTGGCGCGACGCGACCCGCGCGGCGTGACGGCGGCCGTCTCGCTGACTTTCGGGGCGATCATCTTGGGCGCCGCGCCGGCCCTGCTGCTCCCGTTGCGCGAGCTGCCCGTCGGACGTTCCGCCGGTTTCGTCGCACTGCTGGCGAGCGGCGCCGCGCTGGTCGTCGCGCGGCTGCCGGCCGCGCCCGACGTCCCGCGTCGCCTGCTGGCGCTGGCCGTCGGTGTCGTGGTGGCACTCCTGTGCGGCCTGGGAAAAGGTGGCTTGTCGACGGGTCACGCCGTGGCGATGGGGGCCGGCTGCGCCGTCACCGCCTTGCTCGCCGATCGCCTTCTGGTGCTCGTCGCCGCTGACGCGCCCTCCTCCGAAGGTCGCGGCTCCGGCGTGACGGCCATCTCGTACGCCTTGGTGGCAGGCATCGTGCCGCTGGCACTGGCGTGCCCTCTCGCCTATCTCGTCGGAAGGGTCATCGCCCCCGGGGCGGGGTAGCGGCCGGGGATGCGCAAAGGACTGATCATCGGTGTGGCGGTGCTCGTGGTGCTGCTGATCGCCGCGGATCGCATCGCGCTGCTCGTCGCCGACAGCCAGATCGCCGACCGGGTCCAGAAATCCCAGGAACTGTCGGCACATCCGCAGGTGTCGATCAAGGGTTTCCCCTTCCTGACACAGGTGCTCGGTGGGCGCTATCACGAGGTCGACGTCTCGGTGCGCAACATCACCCAGGGCGGCCTCACCGTCGACAAGCTCAGCGTGCACGCCCATGGCGTCAGCGTCCCGTTGAGCAAGGTGGTCTCGGGCTCGGTGAGCGAGGTGCCGGTCGACCGGGCCGATGCCGTCGTCACCCTGGGCTATCCGAACCTGAACGACTACATCGCGCGTCAGCTCGGGCAGGTGCTGAAGGTCACCGACGACAACGGCAATCTGCGGCTCACCGGGACCCTGCCCTTCCCTCCGCGGATTTCGCTGTCGGCGCAGGCGCAGCTCGAGGTCTCGGGGAGCGCCATCACTTTGCGGCCCGTCGCGGTGGCGTCGATCCTCGCCAAGATTCCCGGAAACCGAATAGCCACAGCACTTGTGGAACAGTTCCTGACCGTCCGGCTGCCCATCTCGCAGCTGCCGTTCGGGATCCAGCTGCAGCACGCCCAGGTGACACCCGGCGGGCTGGTGATCGCTGCCTCCGCGACTGGCCTGACGATCCGCGCTCCCAGCAGCTAGGGTGAGCGCGTTATGCAGTCTGCCCTGAGCCTCCTGCTCTTCAAGCGCCGCGCGGTCGACCTGTGCCGCGTGGGCAGCTGTCTGTGTCAGGCCGACTGAGCCTGCGCTGACGCGCGCTTTCGCGCCTGTCGCATCGCCGTCCGCCGCTCCGTGCGAGCGCCTGCTCGCACGTCTGCACGCCTGACCTTCCCCAATTTCGCAAGAGGAGTACCCCATGAGCCGAGCCGACGTGCTCGTCAGCGCCGAGTGGGCCGAGGCCCATCTCGACGATCCCAAGGTGGTCTTCGTCGAGGTCGACGAAGACGTCTCCGCCTACGACAAGAACCACATCCGCGGCGCCGTGCGCGTCGACTGGACCAAGGACCTGCAGGACCCGGTCAAGCGCGACTTCGTCGACCAGGCCGCGTTCGAAAAGCTGCTGTCGACAAAGGGGATTTCGAACGACGACACCATCGTCCTCTACGGCGGCAACAACAACTGGTTCGCCTCTTACGCCTACTGGTACTTCAAGCTCTACGGCCACCAGGACGTCAAGCTGCTCGACGGTGGGCGCAAGAAATGGGAGCTCGATTCCCGTCAGCTGGTGACCGAGGCGACCGAGCGCCCGGCGACGCAGTACAAGGCCCAGCCGGTGCGTACCGACATCCGCGCTTTCCGTGACGAGGTCGTCGCCGCGATCGGCAAGCAGAATCTGGTCGACGTCCGCTCGCCCGATGAGTTCAGTGGCAAGCTGCTGGCTCCGGCGCACCTTCCGCAGGAGCAGTCGCAGAAGGCTGGTCACGTCCCCACCGCCGTGAACATCCCGTGGTCGAAGGCGGCGAACGAGGACGGGACTTTCCGCAGCGACGACGAGCTGAAGAAGCTCTACACCGAGGCCGGTGTCGACTTCGCGAAGGACAGCATCGCGTACTGCCGCATCGGTGAGCGCAGCGCCCACACCTGGTTCGTCCTGCACGAGATCCTCGGACAGGAAAACGTGAAGAACTACGACGGTTCGTGGACCGAGTACGGCGCTCTCGTCGGCGTTCCGATCGAGATCGGCGCCTAGAACATGTGCGCTCCCCCAGTCGGAGGACTGTCGACCGAAGGAATTGATGTGGCCAAGGAATCAGTGATTCAGGGGACGGTGACCCGCGAGGGTCAGCCGGTGTCAGCGGCGTACGTTCGCCTGCTTGATTCCTCGGGTGAGTTCACCGCAGAGGTGGTGACGAGCGCTACCGGGCAGTTCCGCTTCTTCGCTCGTCCCGGTGAGTGGACGCTGCGCGCGCTCTCCTCGCAGGGCGCGGGCGAGGCGAAGGTCGTCGCGTCCGCGGGCCAGGCGGTCGACGCCCAGGTGGCGCTGCCCACCTAAGCCACCGGCGGCGCGAGGTCCTCGCCCCGGTAGTCGACGCCGGGGCCGGGGGCCGTCGGTAGCCCCGCGTCCTGCCAGGCCTTGAAACCGCCTGCCAGATCAGCACTTTTGTGCAAACCAAGATCGATGAGCGCCGCCGCTGCGAGGCTGGAGGAGTAGCCCTCCTGGCAAGCGACGATCACTTCCATCTCATGGTCGGTCGCTGCACTGATGTGCGCACTGCTGGCCGGATCGAGCCGCCATTCCAGGTGATTGCGCTCGATGACGAGCGCGCCCGGGAACTCGCCGAATTCCGCCCGCTGCCAGACCGGGCGGATGTCGACCAGCAGCGCGCCGCTCTTCACGGCCTCACGGGTCTGCAGCGGATCGAGCCGGCGGATCCGCGATCGGGCGTCGGCGAGCATGTCGTCAATGGAGCGGGGCACTTGCCCATTCTCCCCGAATGCTCAGTAGACGAGTGCCTGCACGTCGTCGGCGAGCGCCGACTCGACGAAAGTCGCCGCTCCGGCGATGCGGATGCCGGCGATGACGTCGTCCGGCCCGATGTCGCGCCGCGCTGCGCACTGGGTGCACAGCGTCACGCTGCCGGCCGCAAGTACCGCTGCCAGCAGATCCGCCAGTGGCGCCGAATGCGGCAGCTGGAACGTCTCGGCGCGGCCCGGTAGCGCGAACCACGCCGACTCGCCGGTCAGCCACAGCTCGACCGAGGCGCCGCTGCTCGCCGCCGTCGCTGCAACGGTGAAGGCCTGGGCACAACGCTCAGGCGCATCGGCACCAGCGGTGACCTTGATGAGCAGGCGTTTCATAACGGCGACGCTACCGGGGACGCGGGCCCTGCCGGGTTAGCATGGGCCCGTGCTGGAGGTCGTGTACACGAGCCTGTTGGTGCTGGTGTTCGTGCTCTTCGCCTGGTTCGCGGGTTACGTCGTCTACCGGCTCTACCAGGGCCAGCGCTGAGGGTCATGCTCCAGGGCTGTCCCAAGGGAGCCCGGCGCCTGGCCGGTGCTTCGGCTCACCCACCAGCTGGGTCCGGACCAGCGCATCGGCTTGAAGACGTGCTCGTCGATTCCGAGGGTCGTCCTGCGAGCAACGCCGCGCTCGTACGCTCGGCGCGTGACATCCTCCGACGCTGAACTGGCACCTGAGCTCTTCCCCATCGCTTTTCTGCTCGGCACCTGGGTGGGTGAGGGCGTGGGCGGGTATCCCGGCGAGCCGGACTATCCGTTCGCTCAGGAGGTGCGCTTCCAACCCGTTCCTGGACTGGCGGTCTTCGGCTACACCTCGCGCATCTGGGACCCGGAATCCGGGGAGGTGCTCGACAACGAGGTGGGTTACTGGCGCACGGCGGGGACGTTCGAGAGCGGCCTGCGCGTCGAGGTCATCCTGGCCCACCCCGACGGGATAGCTGAGGTATTCGTCGGCGACGTCGACGGCGGCAAGATCGAGCTCACCGACAACGTGACGGTGCGGACAGCGACGGCGCGTGAGGTCCAGCGCTCCGAACGGCTCTACGGGATCGTCGAGGGAGACCTCGCGTATGCCATCGACATCGCTGCCGAAGGCCACGAGTTGCGCCCGCATCGATCCGCGCGGCTGCGCAAGGCTTGAGAGCGGAATCCGGCCCAGGACGCAGACAACCCCCCGGGCGTTCGTGCAAGCACGAGCCGTCTGGACTGGACGGCACCCGGGGGGCCTGGTGTCTGCCTGGTGTTCGCCGGCGCCGGTGCTCGCGCACCCACTTGCTTGGCGGCCGGGCTTGACCACGAGACCGGCGACTAGCGGACAGTCACCTCACGAGTCCTATGTCTACACAAAACCGGACCACCTCCTCTCCCGTGTACGTCAACGGTAAATCGCGTGACCGATTGCGGCAAGCGCATAGGGCCGCTGGTCGCGGGCGTAGCCTCAAAGGCGTCTTACCCTGGCGAGGCACGACCCGATCTGTGTGAGGTAGCCCGAGGATGAGCCGCGACGCTGGTGCCGGGCTTCACGTCCAGGCTGAGGCGCATACGCATGCTCACCCTGAGGCGGCAGACGCCGGCGTCGATGCCGACGCCCCGGCCTGGCAGACCAAGCTGCGAGAGGGCGGCTATCGGCTGACAGCGCAACGCCAGCTCGTCCTGGAGGCGGTGTCCAGGCTCGGTCATGCGACCCCGGAAGACATTTGCGTCGAGGTCCGTTCCACTGCTCATGCGGTCAACATCTCGACCATCTATCGCAACCTCGAACTGCTCGAGGAGCTCGGTCTGGTCGCCCACGCGCATCTCAACCACGGCGCCCCGACCTACCACGCGACCACCGAAGAACCGCACGTCCACCTCGTATGCAGCCGCTGCGATGCTGTCGAACCCGTCTCCACCGAGCTCGTCGCCGATGTCGTCGCCCGGCTCGGACAGGAACGTGGATTTCGGGTCGACGTGCGCCACGTGACCTTCTCCGGATTGTGCAAGGACTGTTCATGAGCGTCACCGATACTTCAGCCACGCTGCTTCGGCCACTGCATCGAGCGTTTTGCTCGGACGCCCCGGTGCCGTCGCCGGCGACCCGCCGGATGACGGCGTGGCCGCGCATTACGGCGATCCGTTACGCGAGCAGACGCTCCCCGCCGGTCTCGTCGATCGCTCCGATCGCGAGGTCGTCACCGTCAGCGGTCCTGACCGTCTCAGCTGGCTGCACACCCTCACCAGTCAGCACCTGTCCGATCTGGCTCCCGGCGTCGGAACCGAGGCGCTGATCCTCTCGCCGCACGGACATGTCGAGCACCACCTCGTACTCGTCGACGACGGGGAGACGACGTGGCTCGACGTCGAGCCCGGCACGGCCGCGGCGCTGGTGGCGTATCTGGATCGGATGCGCTTCATGCTCCGGGTCGAGGTGGCCCGTGACCCGCGCGCGGTGCTGACCGCGGTCGGGGAGGGCGCCGCCGGCGCCTTGGCGACCCAGGGGCTGCACGCCCACCAGATGCCCTGGGGCGTCGACCTCCTGGTGCCGCGACCTGACGTTGCCGCCGTCGTGGAAGCGCTCGGGCTTCCCCTGGTGGGCCTTTCGGCTTTCGAGGCCGCGCGCGTCGCGTCCCGGCGGCCACGGTTCGGCTTCGAGAGCGATCACCGGACGATCCCGAATGAGCTGCCCTGGTTGGAGACTGCGGTTCATCTGAACAAGGGTTGCTACCGCGGCCAGGAAACCGTGGCGCGCACACACAATCTCGGACGCCCGCCGCGGCGGCTCGTGCTTCTGCACCTCGACGGCGCCTTGCCGGAGCGCGGAGCGCCCGTCATAGCCGCCGAGCGGGCTGTCGGATGGATCGGGACCCCCGCGTACCACGCCGAACTCGGACCGATCGCGCTCGCCGTGATCAAGCGCAATGTGGCGGACGACCAGCCGCTGAGCGCCGACGGCATCGCCGCGGCGGTCGATCCCGCGTAGCAAGCCGGCTCAGCTGCGGCCGAAGAGCCCCTTGCGCTTGCGGGCGTGCTGACCGCCTCCGCCGACGGCCGGAGCCGGCGTGGGACGGTTGGGCATCCGCTGCGCTGACGATGTGGTCTCGGTGCTGAGTCCGCTGAGTTCGCGGAGCAGGGCTGCGGTGTCGGCAAGGCCGTTCTCGCGACGCGGCCGGGGCGCGTGTCCCTCGGGAGCCGCCGGTGGGGCCTCCGGCTCCGGCTCGGGCTCTGGTTCGGCCTCGGGCTCCGGCTGGCGGGCAACGAACTCCTCGGAGAATTGCGAGAGCAGCCGGGCGGCGTTGGCTGCTGATGCGCGGCTCTCGTGGGCAGTCTCGACGTGCGCGGGTTCTGGTTCTGGCTGAACGACGGCTTCCAGCTCAACGACCGGCTCGGGCCCTGGTTCGGACTCGGCTTCGGGTTGGGCTTCGGCCTCGAACTCCACGAGCTCCTCGACCTGGACCTCGACGTCGGTCTCGAGCGCGACCGCCTCGCCCGCTTCGTCCTCCAGCGTCTCGATCACGTCCGGCGCCTCAGGGGCTTCGACGGCTTCGACTGCCTCCACCGGTTCGAGTCCCTCGACCTCATCGGAGGGCTCGTCGTTCTCGGTGGGCTCGGTGGGCTCGTCGTTCTCGGTGGGCTCCTCGACGGCGAAGGGCAGCGTGATGACGGCGGCCAGGTATTCGTCGCTCTCTTCGGCGCCAGCTTCGACTTCGAGCTCGGCCTCGCCCCGGACCTCGACCTCGACCTCGTTGTCGGCCTCCGGTTCGAGGATTGCCTCCTCGGTCTCGGCGGTCTCGATCTCCAGGTCGAGCTCTGGTCCGGCCTCGACCGACGGCTGCGACTCGACCGCCTCTGCAACCGCGTCCTCGGCTGCGTCTTCGACCACGCGCTCAACCGATTCCTCAGCAGCGAACTCGAAGACCTCGACCTCGACCTCGGTCTCGACCCGGGCCTCGGTCTCGGTCTCGGTCTCGGCTGTGGCGGACTCGTCGGTCTCATCCTCGGGCGTCATCGCCACGGAAAGCGCGGCGCTGACACGGGCGAGCGCGTCGGCGAGCGTGTCCCCGTGTGCGGTACGTGGCGGCTGCCACGGCGCGCCGACGGGCGACAGGCCGACCTCGAGATCGGCCGCCGATGGGCCGTCGAAAGCGAAAGCAGCGGCGATGTCGGCGAGCGAGCGGGATCCGCCGCCGTCGCCGTCCTCGTGCCGGTCCGCGTCGTCAGCCGGCTCGTCTTCGTCGTCATCGCAGGAGTGCGAGATCTGCACCAGGCCCGATTCGACGAGCGCTGAGACCTTGCGCGCCGCGTCGAGCAGCGTGAATCCCGTCGAGCCGGCCAGTTCAGCAAGTGTCTTGGTGCCGTCGACCGCGCACAGCAGCGCGAAGCCGTCTGCGTCCATCTCCAGATTCGGTGCGCTGTCGGTGCTGTTGGCGCCGTCGGGGTGAGCGGCGAGCGAGACGATCGCGTCGGCGCTGTGCACGGTGGACCGCAGCTCGCGCCACTCCGCCTGGCGGTCGGCGACGGTCGCCAGGGCGTCGGAGATCGCGAGCGGGGTCGGAAGGCTCGGTCCGGTGCGCTCGCGGCGCCGGAAACGCCAGCTGCCGGCCGGCCATTCGCAGAGTTCTGTGAGGGCGGCCAGCGCCTGCTCCAGAACGAGCGCTTCGACCTCATCCTGGTCGGCGAGCCCGAGGTGGATCAGCAGTTCGGCCATCGTCCAGGTGGCGAGCTCGGTCTCCTGTGCCTCCCGGGCTTCAGCGAGATCGGCCGGCGTGAGACGGCGATTGGCGACGAGACGGGCGCCGACAGCCTCTTCGGCGCCAGGGATCACTGCGTTGCAGATCGCGCCTTCACGCAGCGCCACGGTCGCTTCGAGGGAGCGCCGCCCCCCGGGTTGGACGTAGACACAGCCGGTCGCTTTCGCGTCTGCCAAGCGTTTGAGCAGGTCAGAAAGCGGCGTCGTCTTCAGATCGCCGCGCAGCACGCCCGCCCCCTTCCCATCAGCCACATGCTCGAGTGGTTGATGTCCTCTTGTGACTCGGCAGGTAAGGGGCGTGCATTGAGCCGTCTGGGCGTGTCTGTGTGGACCGCTTGCTCAGGTAGTTCGGCGAAAGCGGCTTGTGAATCGCGCGCAGCTGCCGAAGGGAGTGTCAATTAGCCTTGGGATCGACCGGCGTTCGCTCATGGGGTCATGCTGACCGCGTGGGCGTCATGCCGGCACCGCGCCGGGGGACGTCGACAGGGAGGTCCACGTGGAGGGCGTTCTTACCGGTGGGAAGCGCCGGATCGACAAAGTCCTGGCGTCCAACTACCTCGAGGGTCTCGAGAAGTTGCCGCTGGACGAGGTCAGGTCCCTGCGCGAAGAGGCCGACCAGGAAGAGACTGACCTTTCTTACCTGCGCCGGCTGCTGCAAGGCCGTATCGACATCGTCGCCGCTGAGCTCATCCGGCGCTCGGGCGGAGACGCCCAGGGCATCGTGGGTGAGCTTCCGCAGATTCTTTCGGACGGACCCCGTGGGCAGGCCCATGGCCTGGGCCGTCACCAGGTGACCGAGCCCTCCAACACCGGGTCCACCCGGCGCGCCGAGGAGCAAGCGGCCGCCATGGACGTCACCGACCTGAGCGAGCACGACGACGACGAGGTGCATGCGCTTCTGGAGAGCCTGCGCGCCACGGAGTCCGACATCTCCGCCCGTCGCCGGGCGGTTCAGGGTGTGTACGACGCCGCCAGCGCCGAGATCACCCGCCGCTATCGCGACGGCCGTGCCGATGTCGGAGACCTGCTGCGCGAAGACGATCCCGAGGCCTGACCCGCGCTTGAAAGCCGTCTGTGTCTTCTGCGGCTCCAGCGACGGCGCCCAACCGCAGTTTCGCGCGGCCGCGACGGCGCTCGGCGCCTACCTCGGCGAGCAGGGGATCGACATCGTCTACGGGGGCGCGTCCGTCGGTTTGATGGGGGCGGTCGCCGACGCCGCGCTCGCTAAGGGAGGCCGCGTCTTTGGCGTCATCCCGCGCCACTTGGTCGACCGCGAGGTCGCCCATCCAGGCCTGACCGAGCTGCACGTCACCGAAAACATGCACGAGCGCAAGGCGCTCATGTCGCAGCTGTCCGACGCGTTTGCCGCGCTTCCCGGTGGATTCGGCACGCTCGAGGAATTGGCCGAGGTCACGACCTGGGCGCAGCTCGGCCTGCATCACAAGCCCATCGGCCTGCTGAACGTCGCCGGCTTCTACGACCTGTTCCTGCAGCACGCCGATCGAATGGTGACCAACGGGTTCCTGTCCGCAGACCACCGCCGGCTGCTGGTCACCGCCGTATCCCCGGCCGATCTGCTGGCCGGCCTGCGTGCGTTCCGGCCCGTCACCACCCAGAAGTGGCAGCCGCCGCCCGCCTGACGAATTACGCCTGCCCCACCACGCCGGAGGCCAGCAGGGTCTCGACGTCGTGGACGCCCCAGTCGGTGAGCGCCTCGACGGTGTGAGAGCCGGGAGCTGCCGCCGGGCTCGAAATCGTGCTGGGCGTCCGGCTGAAGCGCGGCGCCGGCGCCGGATGCACGATGCCGTCGATCTCGACGAAGGTCTCCCGTGCTGCGTTGTGGGGATGCGCCGGCGCCTCCGTCATCGACAGCACCGGCGCGACGCACGCATCGGTGCCGCCGAAGACCGCCATCCACTCCTCCCGGGTGCGAGCGGCGAAGATCGCGGCGAACCGCTCGCGTAACACCTCGCTCTGGCCGCGGTCCTGCGGCGCCTCCTCGAGCGTGAGGCCGAGCCCGTCGAGCAGCGCCTGGTAGAACTGCGGCTCCAAGGCGCCCACGGCGAGCCACTTGCCGTCGGCGGTCTCGTAGACGTCGTACCAGGGGAGCCCGCCGTCCAGCATGTTGGAGGCGCGGTCGTCCACCCACGCTCCGCTCGCGTGCATCCCGTAGAGGAAGGACATCAGTGATGACGCCCCGTCGGTGATCGCGGCGTCGACGACCTGACCTTGACCTGAGGTGCGCGCCTCCAGCAGAGCTGCCAGCACCCCCATCACCAGGTACGTGCTGCCCCCACCGAAATCGCCGATGAGGTTCAGCGGGATGACCGGGCGCCCGGCGGGGCCGATGGCGTGCAACGCGCCGGACAGCGCGATGTAACCGATGTCGTGGCCGGCCATCGACGCCCAGGGGCCGTACTGTCCCCAGCCCGTCATCCGTCCGTAGACGAGTCGGGGGTTTCGGGCGAGGCACGCGTCAGGACCGATGCCGAGCCGTTCCGTCACCCCCGGACGATTGCCCTCGATCAAGATGTCGGCCGACTCGACGAGGGTGAGCACCACTTCAGCAGCCTCCGGGCGGCGCAGGTCGATGACCGCGGCCCGCCGGCCCCTGCCCGGGATGTCGTAGGGCGCGAAAGCCGCTGCGCCCATTGCTGTCGGACGGTCGATGCGCAGCACCTCGGCGCCCATGTCGGCCAGCATCATCGCGGCGGTCGGCCCCGGCCCGATACCGGCCAGCTCCAGCACGCGCACACCGGCCAACGGCCCCGATCGACCCACGAACACTCCCTCACCCACCGGATGTCGCCCCGAGTCAAGCAGATGGCGGCCGACGTGCTTGCTGTCCCCCGGCGGGTATGGCGGATGATGTTGCCGTCCGGGCGACCCCAGCCACACGCGGAGGAGACACCGTGAGCGAAAACGTCGGGCAATCATCGGCGCTGGCTACCGCGCAGGGATCGTCCCGGACGAAGAACCTCGCGCTGGCCGCGATGCTTTTCGCGGTCGCCATGACGTTCATCGACCAGACCATCGTGGCGATCGCGTCACCGAACATCCAGTCCGAACTGTCGCTGACACACGCCGGCACGCAATGGGTCGTGAACGCGTATCTCCTCGCGCTGGCAGCTGCTTTCGCCCTGGGCGGCCGGCTGGCCGACGTCATCGGGCCGCGTCGCATGGTCTACATCGGCATCGTCGGATTCGCCGGTGCCTCAGCGCTCTGCGGCGCGACACCCAAAGGCTCACTGGCCCAGTCGTGGATCATCATCTTCCGCGTCCTGCAGGGCGTCGCGGGAGCGCTCATGGTCCCGGCGGCGCTCGCCATCGTCGTCGCGATCTTCCCCGTACGTGAGCGTGGCCGCGCTCTCGCAGTGTTCTTCGGTGTGAGCGGAGCGCTGACCTCAGTAGGCCCGATCGCCGGTGGCTATCTGACGCAGTGGACCTGGCGGGCGATCTTCTGGGTCAACATCCCGATCGCAGTGATCGCCCTCGTGCTCACGGCGATGGCGCGCATCCCGGCGACCCGCCAGCGCGCACGGATCGACATCCCGGGCGCGGCCCTCACCGCGGCCGGAATGGGCCTGTCAGTGCTGGGTTTCGAGGAGGCGCCGAGCTGGGGCTGGCGCAACGTCGGCACGTGGGCCTGCATCATCGGCGGCCTGCTGGTGCTGGCGGCCTTCGTGCGGTTCGAGGCGCGTACCGAAAGCCCGCTCATCCAGGTGCGGATATTTCGCGACAGGGGCTTCGTCATCGACAACGCGGTCCTGCTGCTGTCGATGATCGCGTTCGTCCCGGTGTTCTTCTTCGCGGCGGTCTACTCGCAGGTGTCACTGGGCTACAGCGCCAGCAACGCCGGCCTTTATCTGCTGGTGTTCTTCGCCGGCTTCGCTCCGGCCGCCCAGATCGGCGGGCGCATGCTCGACGCCCGCGGCGCCAAGCGTCCGATGGTGCTCGGCTGCGCGCTGTCGACGGTCGGATTCGCCTTGTGGGCAAGCCATCTGAACCATCTCAGCCTCAACGCCCAGTGGATTTACATCGTCCTGGCCGGCGCCGGGATCGGCCTGCTGCTGGGCCCGGCAAGTACGGATGCCGTCAACCGGTCCTTCGGAACCTCCTACGGCGAGGTGACGGGCATTACCCAGACGGTCCGCAACTACGGGGCGTCGCTGGGCATTGCGGTGCTCGGCACGCTGCTTTCGTCGGTGCTGGCCAACCGGCTGCACACTTCGCTCGGCGCACTCGGCCTCAACCGCCCCGAGATCGACTCCATCGTTCATGCGGCGGGTTCCGCGACTCCCGGCACCGGCGGAGCCGCGGCGCCGCCGGCGTTGCAGTCCAAGATCTCCGATGCGATCAGTCACGGGTTTGCCTCTGCTACTGCTGGGGTTCTGTACGGCATGGCGGTCGCGCTCGCGCTTGCCTTCCTGGTGGCGTTGCGCCATCCCGGCGGCCGTCCTGGGGTCACCGAAGAGGTCGATCTGCGCGCGGAAGAAGGCGCCGCGAGCCCGGTGGAACCCCGTCCTGCCGTGTGAGGAGGCGGTGTGAGGCGGCACACACCCGTGCCGCTAGCCGACTGCTTGCAATCGTTAGCACCCGCGCATAGTGTCGGTGTTGCAGGACGAGAGGAGGTCGGCATTCATGCCTAATTTGAACGTTCCCAGCTTGAATGTCCCCGGTCTCTCGAGCTCCGCCATCAAAGACATCTCGGTGCGGGGTCTGGGCGAGTACATCCGCGAGCAGCGGCGTAGCGCACAGATCTCGTTGCGGCAGCTGGCGCGCCAGGCCGGTGTCAGCAATCCGTACCTCAGCCAGATCGAGCGCGGATTGCGTAAGCCTTCCGCCGAGATCCTGCAGCAGATCGCCAAGGCCTTGCGCATTTCGGCCGAGGCGCTCTACGTGCAGGCCGGGATTCTCGAGGAGCGCGAGGGCACCGAGCTCGCGCAGGCCTTGCTGTATGACCCCCACCTCACCGAGCGTCAGAAGCAGGTGCTGATCGAGATCTACGACTCCTTCCGCAAGGAAAACGAGTCACGTACAGCAGCCGAATTGGCCGGCGAGATGGCGGCCGCTGAAGGCGTCGACATGGCCGTGTCCGACAAGCCGGTGCTGTCGATGGTCGAGTCCCCGCCTCCCGCTCAACCCGCGCCGCGCCGCGGCGCCAAGCCCGCCTCGCACTAGCCGGCGAGGGCGGCTAACCCGGCCGCAAGAGATAGGCACAGACACAGGCGCAAGACATAGCAGTCCGTCGCAAAGGCGCGATCCCGTTCGCTCATTCGATGGCGACAAGGCCCGTCCACACAGACATTTCCAGACGTCCCGAAAATCCAGGAGGTACACCATGGCTACTGCCAAGACCACCACCACGCGTACGCGATCCACCGCGAGCGCTTCCACCCGGGCGCGCACCAAGCCGACCGCGCCCGTGCAGGCCAATGTCGACGCCACGGCGGTTGTCGACCTCGACCGGGTCCGCAAGCCCTTCTACGCCTACGTCGGCGTTGCCGACCTCGCCGTCGAGAAGCTGCGCGCGCTGCCCGAGGTCTACACCCACGGCATCTCCACCGCCCAGGCCCAGGTCAACCAGGCCCGCGGCTCCGTGAAGAGCCTGCCCGACACCGTGCGCGAGCAGCTCGAGACCATTCCGACCCAGCTGCAGGCGCTGCCGAGCAAGGCCCGCGGCACCTACGGCGATCTGGTCAAGCGTGGCCACAAGCTGGTGACCTCGGTGCGTAACAGCTCCAGCACCCAGGCTGCCATCAAGCAGGCCAAGACGGCTCGCGCCCAGGCCAAGGGTGCCGCCACCTCCGTGCGCCGCGCCGCCGGTGCTGCCGAGAAGGCCGTAGAGACCAACGCCAGCAAGGTCGGCTGATCACCGGCTGACCCTGCGCATGCGGGTCAGCACCTAAAGCAAGGCTCCCGGGACTGACTACGGTCCCGGGGGCCTGTTTTGCTTGTGGGGTAAGGCTTTTGCGACGGGAGGCGGCCATGCGTATCGAATTCGTGCTCGCAGACATCACGACCGAGCAGACCGACGCCATCGTCAATGCCGCGAACTCCGGCCTGCTGGGCGGCGGCGGGGTTGACGGTGCGCTGCTTCGGGCGGGTGGCCCGGCGCAGCTCGACGGACGCCGGCGGCTGCGCGATCGCATCGGCCGGCTGGCCACCGGATCAGCCGCAGCGAGTGAGCCCGGTGATCTCGCGGCCCGCCATCTCATCCACGTCGTCGGCCCGGTTTACGGCAGCGGCAGCGGCGAGCAGTTGCGCTCCTGCTACACCTCGGCGCTCGCCGTCGCCGACGAACTCGGCGCGCGCAGCGTGGCCTTTCCGGCCGTGAGCACCGGCGTCTACGGGTGGCCGCTCGACGATGCGGCACGCATCGCCACCGAGGCGGTCACGAGCGCCCGCACGGACGTCGAACACGTCCGGTTCGTGCTCTTCAGCCAGGAGGCTCTAGACGCGTTCACGGCGGCGCACTCGGCCAACGAAGCGTGATCTCGCCGAGCCGCCAGCGATCGCGGCGGCCGACCACCGGCCAGCCCTGGGCGCGCACCGCGTCCGCCATCGCCGTCCAACGCTGACGCGCCCCGAAGACTCCGAGCGCGGCGGCGGCCGCCCAGCTCTCGTCGAGGGCGGTCAGCAGTGCGTGCACCGGTTCACCCGGCACATTGCGCGCGATCAGCGTCTTCGGCAGCCGTTCGGCAAGGTCCGACGGGCGATCGAGGGTCGACAGGTGGGCCGCGAGCGTCAGCGAGACGGGTTGGCCGGCTTCGACCAGTAACCAGCAGGCGCGGCGGCCGATCTCGTCGCAGGTGCCGTCGATGACAGCGGCCCCGGTGGCACACATCGCCGCCCAAGCCGAGGCCACCGCACTCTCCTCGTACTGGCGCAGGACGTTCATCGCCCGCACGACCGTGGGCGCGGTCCCCGCCAACTCGAAGCCCCCCCGGGCGAAACGCAGCCGGGGCTCGTCGGCGGCAGGCTGGGCGGCAGTCACCCGGTCCGGGTCGATCTCGAGCCCGAGCACCTGTGCTGCCGGGTAGCGCTGCTGCAGACGATGGGCCAGTTCGACGGTGGTCACCGGAGTCGCGCCGAAGCCCAGGTCGACGACGAGCGGCTCCGGCGAGGCGGCGCGCAACCGGGCCGCGAGCGCCCACAACATCCACCGGTCCACGCGCCGGAGCCGGTTCGGTGCGGTCGTTCCACGGGTCGGGATGCCCAGCGCTCGAGCGCGTCCGGCAGCAAATCTCCCGGCTCGGGAAGTAACCGGCACCCCCGCGAGGTTAGGCCTGCTGGCAGAATCCACCTGAGCCTTCGGCGTCAGCCCGGGCGACCCAGTGCTGCGGAGGTGTTCCCCGGTGGCAGTGCGCCGCACCGCGCGCGGGACTCTCACCCCGCTCCCCGGCCGGTCGGCACCCCCATCGCCGGCGGGTCTGCAGCGCGTGGCGATGCTTTCGGTGCACACCTCACCGCTCGATCAGCCCGGCACCGGTGACGCCGGCGGGATGAACGTCTACATCGTGGAGCTGTCCCGCCAGCTGGCGACGCGGGGCGTCGAGGTGGAGATCTTCACCCGTGCCACCAGCAGCGATCTGCCGCCGGTGGTCCCGCTGGCACCCGGCGTCCTGGTGCGCCACATCACCGCCGGCCCGTACGAGGGCCTGCGCAAGGACGATCTTCCGGCTCAGCTGTGCGCGTTCACTGCCGGGTTGATGCGGGTCGAGGCAGCGCACGAGCCCGGCTACTACGACGCGGTGCATTCGCACTACTGGCTCTCCGGTCAGGTCGGCTGGGTCGCGGCGGAGCGTTGGGCCGTCCCGCTCGTCCACACCGCCCACACCCTGGCGAAGGTGAAGAACGCCGCGCTGGCGGAGGGCGACGCCCCGGAGCCCGCGGCCCGCGTCATCGGTGAGCAGCAGGTGGTCGATGCGTCCACCCGGCTCATCGCCAACACGCCCGCAGAAGCCGCCCAGCTGGCCCAGCTCTACGATGCCGCTCCGGCGAGCATCGACGTCGTCGCTCCGGGGGTGGATCTCGAGGTCTTCCGGCCGG
Source organism: uncultured Actinomycetota bacterium (assembly GCA_963731205.1). GTDB lineage: Bacteria > Actinomycetota > Actinomycetes > Frankiales > Frankiaceae > DATAZK01. The sequence goes on from CAVSUJ010000002.1 coordinate 1,122,231, forward strand.
GCGAGGCCTCGACCGCACGTACCCGGCTCGGGGTGCCTCCTCATGCGGCCGTGCTGCTGTTCGTCGGGCGCCTGCAGCCGCTCAAGGCGCCCGACGTGCTGCTGCGGTCCGCCGCCGAGATGCTTGCGCGCGACCCTTCGCTGCGCGAACGACTCATCGTCGCCATCGTCGGTGGACCCAGCGGCTCCGGGCTCGATCATCCGCAGGCCCTGCAGGAGCTGGCCGTCTCGCTCGGCATCGCCGACGTCGTCCGCTTCGAGCCCCCCGCCCCCCAGGAGCGGCTCGCCGATTGGTATCGCGCCGCCACCGCCGTCGTCGTCCCCAGCCATAACGAGAGCTTCGGGCTTGTCGCCCTCGAGGCCCAGGCCTGCGGGACCCCCGTCATCGCCGCTGCCGTTGGCGGTCTGCGAACGGCCGTGCGAGACGGCATCAGTGGATTGCTCGTCGACGGTCACGACCCCGCTGATTACGCCACCGCCGCTGCCCGCCTCATCGCCGCCCCGGCCTACCGGGCGCGCCTGTCCTCGGGGGCCGTCGCCCATGCCGGCGCTTTCGGGTGGGCGGCGACGGCCGGAGGTGTGTTGGACTCTTACCTGGCGGCGGTCACCGAGACCGACGCCGCCTTGCTGGCCGCACTGGCCTGAAAGGCGCCTGCCGGCTTAGGACTCGAAGGACAGGGCGGAACCGACTGTGCCGAGCGCGTTGACCACCGAGGAACGCTTGCGCCTGGACCGGGTGATCGAAGAAACGCTCAAAGACCTGGAGCTCACCTACGAGCACCCTTCCGACGGTGCGTTCCTGGTGACCCTCCCGGGCGAGCACAAGCTGACCACGATGACCTGGCTGGTGGTGCAGGACTTCAGCCTGCTCGTGGAGGCGTTCTTCATGCGCAAGCCCGAGGACGATCCGGCCGCCGTCCACGCCTGGTTGCTCTCCCGCAACGCCCACATGTACGGGCTGTCGTTCTCCATCGACCAGCTCGGCGACGTGTTCATCGTCGGCAAGCTGCCGCTGTCGGCCGTCGAGCCCGACGAGATCGACCGGCTGCTGGGCTGCATGCTGCGCTACTCCGACGACGGCTTCGACACCGCCGTGGCACTCGGCTACGAGACGTCGATCCGCCGCGAGTGGGCCTGGCGCGTCAAGCGCGGCGAGAGCACGGCCAACCTGGCGGCATTCGCACGCTTCGCCGGAGGCGAAGAGTAGGCGGAGCGCCGGAGGCGAAGAGTAGGCGGAGCGCCGGAGGCGAAGAGTAGGCGGAGCGCTGGAGGCGAAGAGTAGGCGGAGCGCCGGCGAGGGTTAACAAGCCCGAGCGTTTGAGGAAACCGTCGGTGCAGGCGCCCAAAACGCCCGCTTCCTCAAATCTGCGCCGCGCAGGGAATGATGGACGCCATGGCGACCCTTCTCCTGCTCCGTCACGGCCAGAGCGAGTGGAACCGTAGCAACCAGTTCACCGGCTGGGTCGACGTCGCGCTGTCGGAGAAGGGCCTCGAGGAAGCGCGCCGCGGCGGGGCGCTGATGCGGGAAAAGGGCGTGCTGCCCGACGTTCTGCACACGAGCCTGCTCACGCGCGCGATCCACACGGCGACGCTCGCGCTCGAGGAGTGCGGACGGCAATGGCTTCCCGTGCATCGCTCGTGGCGGCTGAACGAGCGGCACTACGGAGCGCTACAAGGCCTCGACAAGGCTGCTACCAAAGAGAAATTCGGCGACGAGCAGTTCATGCTCTGGCGCCGGTCCTACGACACCCCGCCGCCGCCGATCGAGGACGATCAGCCCAGCGGCGTCGACGAGCGCTACGCCGATCTCGCCCCTGACGTCATCCCGCGAACCGAGTGCCTCAAGGACGTCCTCGAGCGGATGCTCCCATACTGGTACGACGGCATCGTCCCCGATCTGAGGGCCGGACGCACGACGCTCGTGGCAGCTCACGGCAACTCGTTGCGGGCGCTGGTCAAGCACCTCGACGGGATCAGCGACGACGACATCGCCGCCCTCAACATCCCGACCGGAATCCCGCTGCGGTACGAGCTCGACTCCGAACTGCGCGTGGTCGAATCGGCCTACCTGGACCCCGAGGCCGCCGCTGCGGGGGCGGCCGCGGTGAAGGACCAGGGCTCCCACTAGCCGCTTCTGCCGAAAATTCGAGGAAACCGACGCTTCTCGGCCCGAATGCGTAGGTTTCCTCGAACTTTTGGTGGCGGGGGTCAGGCTTCCGTGAGCGGCAGCAGGATGACCGGGCCGCCGCTGGCCATGCGGGCGTCGCAGTATTCGCGGAGGACGACATAGGCCGCGTCGCCGATCAGCTCGCGCAGCTCCGACTCATACGTCGCGACGACCGGCTCGCGCCCGGCAGCATGAGCGCTGGCCGCCGAGGAGCACCACCACGACAGGTCGGCGCCGCCTTCTCCCCATGAACTGCGGGCGAATTCGCTGATCGTCGTGCGGCCCTGGCCCTCGCCCAGGTCCTCCCATTCCCGGCGCACCGGGACCTGCCAGCAGACCTCCGGCTTGGTGACCATGAAGTGCTCGCCTTCGCGCTCGGCGAGGTGGTGCAGCGCGCAGCCGTAGGTGTCGCCGGGCGTGCGGTTGAAGAAGACACAGACGTCATCGACCACGGCGGTCTTTCGCGCCGGCTCGCCGTCGAGCTCGTCGTTGATCGCGATCTTCTTGGTGCCGTGGCGCTCCCAGAGATCGGGAGTGAGCCGCTTGGCCGCCGACTTGACGCGTTTTTCGTCGGCGGTGTCGACGAAGTAGGCGCCGTGGGTGCAGCACGCATCCTCGGGATGCGCCGCGTTGATGCCGGGACAGCCTCGGCCGAAGATGCATGTCCAGGTGGACAGCAGCCAGGTGAGGTCGGCCCGGATCTCGTGCTCCGGGTCGTCGGGATCAGGGAACGTCAGCCACTCGCGAGGGCTGCTCGGCGCCGGTGCGGTCACCAGCGCGAAGTTACCCGCGCGATTGCCGACGCGCCGACCTGCCCTCAGCTGCCGCCTATCGCGCCCGCACGCATACGCTGACTTCCCGTGCGCCTCGGAGTCTTGGACGTGGGCTCCAACACCGTCCATCTACTGGTTGTCGACGCCCATCCGGGTGCGGCGCCGCTGCCTGCGGCGAGCGTGAAGACCTCACTGGGACTGGCCGAACTCGTCCTTGCCGACGGCACTCTGGGCGCCGACGGGGCGGCCCGCTTGTGCGAGACGGTCGAGAACGCGCGCAAGGAAGCGGACGGGCTCGGCGTGGAGGAGTTGCTGGCGTTTGCGACCTCGGCGGTGCGCGACGCCCGCGACAGCGACGCCGTGCTCGCCGAGGTGCGCCGGCGTACCGGGGTGGATCTGCAGGTCCTCAGCGGCGACGACGAGGCCAAGCTGACCTTCCTGGCGGTGCGGCGCTGGTTCGGCTGGAGTGCCGGGCGGCTATTGGCGCTCGACATAGGCGGCGGTTCATTCGAAGTCGCCGCCGGTGAGGACGAGGACCCTGATGTCGCGGCGTCGCTGCCGCTCGGTGCGAGCCGGCTGACCCGCGACTGGCTGCGCAACGATCCGCCCAAGCGCAGCGAGATGGCAGCCTTGCGCAAGTACGCGAAAGCCCAGCTTTCCCCGCTGGTGAAGGACCTCTACGAGCTCGGCGAGCCCAATCGCGTCGTCGCGACCAGCAAGTCGTTCCGCTCGCTCGCGCGGATCGCCGGCGCCGCGCCCTACAGCAAAGGTCAGTACGTGAGGCGCTCGCTGACGGCGGCCGACCTCGACTCCGTCGTCGCTCGGCTTTCCAAGCTGCCGGCAGCCGAACGCGCGATGCTCCCGGGGGTGTCGCCGAGCCGGGCTCAGCAGTTGCTGGCCGCGGCGCTGGTCGCATCGGAGGCGATGGACCTGCTCGGCGTCACCCAGGTCGAGATCTGCCCGTGGGCGCTGCGCGAGGGGATCATTCTGCGCAAGCTGGACCACCTCCCCCCTGATTGAACCGAATCGGTTGAGATCTTCGCCCGGAACGATCACCCTCAAGTCATGTCTGCTTCGGGGGCGGGCGGGGCTGTCCGCCTCGCCGTGTTTCTGATGGTCGCCGGGATCTGCGTGGCTTGCGGGTCGAGTTCCAAGGGTTCATCGACGGCGTCTACCGCCCCGTCATCGGCCGGCCCGTCCTCGACCGCGCCCTCCTCGACCGCCCCGACATCCGCGCCACCGACCAGTTCAGCTGCGGGCGGATCCGGGACCCTGACCGCGAGCGGGGCCGTCACCGGAACGCTGACCGAGACGGCCAACGGGTCGGGCTCGTCGTGCCAGGCGAGCGCGGCCGGCATCACCCGGGGAATGATCCAGTTCACCCTCGGGTCGGCTCGCTACACGCTGCAGCTTTCGCTGCCCGCCGGGGCCACGACCTTTCCCACCACCAAGACCAACACGCTGGTCGCGTTCTACAACGGCGACGACTCGTCCAAGGAGTGGAGCGCCGGGACGACGAAATCGCCCGGGCGCGGCACGGTCAGCCTGACCGGCAAGAAGGGCACGATCAGCGCGACCCTCGGTTACAGCCCGCCCGAATCCACCAGCCCAGCGCTGGGGCCCGTGACGGTCTCCGGCACCTTCACCTGCCCCTGACGCGCATCGCCGTGGGCCCGGCACCGTCGACGATCTCCGGGCGGCCGCCGCGACCCTTAGGCTGAGATCGTGAGCGGCGACGGCGTGATCGCCCGGGTGCCCTCGGCGAAGGTGGCCCTGTCCACCGCGTCGACGTATCCCGAGTCGACCGCGAGCGCGTTCGAAATCGCTTCCCGGCTGGGCTATGACGGGGTCGAGGTCATGGTCTGGACCGATCCGGTGAGCCAGGACATCGACGCCCTGCGCCGGCTCTCGGACTACCACCAGATCCCGATCCTGGCGATCCATTCCCCGTGTCTGATCATCACGCAACGGGTCTGGGGGACCGACCCGTGGGGCAAGTTACAGAAGGCGAAAACGGCGGCGGAAAAGCTCGGGGCGTCCACCGTGGTCGTGCATCCGCCGTTTCGCTGGCAGCGCGATTACGCGCGAGAATTCATCTCGGGCATCGCGACAATGGCCGGCGAGACCGACGTGCGCTTCGCGGTGGAGAACATGTTCCCGCTGCGCGCCCGGGGCCGCACCGTGGTGCCGTACGCCCCCGACTACACGCCGGTGGATCAGGACTTCAGCCACGTCACGCTCGACCTCTCGCACACGGCCGTGTCGCAGTCCGACGCGCTCGCGATGGCGACGACACTCGGCGACCGGCTGGCTCACGTCCACATGGCCGACGGCTCGGGCACCCCCAAGGACGAGCACCTCGTCCCGGGTCGCGGCACCCAGCCGTGCGCCGAGCTGCTGGAGCGGCTCGCCGAGAACGGTTACGCCGGTCTGGTGGTCGTGGAAGTCAACACCCGCAAGGCCGAATCGCGCGCGGACCGGGAGGCGGACCTCGCCGAAGCTCTCGCGTTCACCCGGCTGAACATGGCGGCACCGGCGGACTTCGCCGACGTGCGTCGCCGCGCCTGAGCGGCGCTCGGGAAAGCCGCCGGCGTGCCCTCGCTCTTCGATCCCCTGGTGGATTTCTACGACGCAGCCCGCCCGGAGTACCCCGACGCGCATTTCGATGCGCTGGCGGCGCTCACCCGGCCGCTGGAGGGTGCGCGAGTGGTCGAGGTGGGAGCGGGGACCGGGATCGCCACCCGGGCGATGCGCCGCCGCGGGGCGATGGTCCTGCCGCTCGATCACGGCGCGGCGATGCTGCGCCGGCTCCAGGAGCGAGGGGCCGATTTCCCCCCGGCCGTGCAGGCCGATGCCCATCAGCTTCCGGTGCGCTCCCGCTGGGCGGATCTGGTGTGTTACGCCCAAGCCTGGCACTGGACGGATCCCGCCCGCGCCACCGCCGAGGCGGGACGGGTGCTGAAGCCCGGGGGTTCGCTCGCGGTCTGGTGGAACCTCGTGCAGTCCGACGGCTTGGACTGGCTCGAGCGCCAGCACGCCCGTATCCGGGCGGCTAATCCGGCATGGGACGGCAACGCCAATCACCACCGCGGGTGGCAGCAGGAATTCGAGTCCTGTCGGCTGGACGGTGCGCACCGCCGCGACCCCGTGGATACGCGTGCTGCCGCTGGAGGATTACCTGGTGTGGATGCGCTCGAAGTCCTACGTCGGCGCCATCGAGCCGTGGGCGCTGGAGGAGTTCATGGCCGCCGAGCGGGAGTCGCTGCTGGCAGCCTTTCCCGACGGGCAGATCGTCGAGCCCTTCGTCACTGAGCTCTATGTCGTTGGTCCGCCCACGCCGCCCGAAGTCGGGAGAGACTGAACGCATGCGCATCGCCATCCTCGGGGCCGGCAAGATCGGCGAGGCGCTGCTGGCCGGGTTGCTGCGCAGTGGCCGGACCCCCGCCGAGTTGTGCTTCGCCGAGCAATACGCCGAGCGCGCCGCCGAGATCTCCGGGCGGTACGGCGTGGAGGGGATCTCCAGCGTCGCCGCAGCAGAAGGCGCTGACGTGGTCGTGATCGCGGTCAAGCCGCCGGATGTCGGTGCGCTCGCCTCCGAGATCGGAGCTGCGGTGGGCCCGCACGCGGTTGTGGTGAGCGTCGCAGCGGGCATCTCGACCGCGTTTCCTGGAGGCGCACCTTCCGTCCGGTTGCCGGGTCGTACGGGTCATGCCCAACACGCCGATGCTGGTGGGCGAGGGCATGTCGGCGATCGCGGCCGGCACTCACGCCGGCGCCGACGACCTCGCGCGCGCCGAGGAACTCCTCGGCGCGGTCGGCAAGGTGGTGCGGCTGCCCGAGTCGCAGCTCGATGCCGTCACGGCACTGTCGGGCAGCGGTCCCGCCTACGTCTTCCTGCTGGCCGAGGCCATGATCGACGCGGGTGTGCTCATCGGGCTGGCCCGGCCCGTCGCCACGCAGCTCGCGGTGCAGACCATCCTCGGTTCGGCGGTCATGCTGCGCGACAGCGGCGACTCCGCGACACAGCTGCGCGAGGCGGTCACCTCGCCGGGTGGCACCACCGCGGCGGCGCTGCGCCGCCTCGAGGATCGCGGCCTTCGCGCTGCGCTGAGCGATGCGCTCGAAGCGGCGCGCGATCGGTCCCGTGAGATGGCCGGCGACACGTGACGGCCACCGTCGAGATCGTCTGGGACGAGCAGCTCACCGCGTACGACCACGGTGAGGGCCACCCGCTGCGGCCGGTCCGGCTCGAGCTGACCATGGCGCTCGCCCGCCAGCTCGGGGTGCTCGACCGGCCGGGGATCACGTTCCGCTCGCCGGTCATGGCCAGCGACGAACTGCTCGGGCTGGTGCACGACCCGCTGTACGTGGGTTTCGTCCGCCGGGTGCGGCCCGACCAGATCGTGAATGCGGCGGGCCGCCACTTCGGCTTCGGCAGTGCCGACAATCCGATCTTCTCGCGTATGCACGAGGCTTCGGCGCTGGTGAGCGGTGCGTCGATGACGGCTGCGGCGGCGGTGTGGGAGGGACGCGCTGACCGAGCGGTGAACCTCTCCGGCGGCTTGCACCACGCGATGCGCGATCACGCGAGCGGCTTCTGCGTCTACGACGATCCGGCGGTCGCGATCGCCTGGCTGCTGTCGGCCGGCGCCGAGCGCGTCGCCTATGTCGATGTCGACGTTCATCACGGCGACGGCGTGCAGGCAGCGTTCTACGGCGACCCGCGCGTGCTGACGATCAGCCTGCACGAGAGCGGTCGCACGCTCTTTCCCGGCACCGGCTTCGCGTCCGAGATCGGCAGCGGTGAAGCGGCCGGCTATTCGGTGAATGTCGCCCTCCCCGCCGGAACGGGCGACGCGGGGTGGCTGCGTGCTTTCGAAGCGGTCGTCCCGCCGATCCTTCAGGCGTACCAGCCACAAATCCTGGTGACCCAGCACGGCTGTGACACCCATTGGCTCGATCCGCTGGCTCACCTGACGTGTTCCGTCGACGGGCAGCGCACCGCGTATCACCGGTTGGCGGAGCTCGCCGACAGCTGCGCGGGCGGCAAGTGGGTGGCGGTCGGCGGGGGCGGCTACGAGGTTGGTCAGGTCGTCCCGCGAGCCTGGACCCATCTGCTCGCCGAGCTCACCGGAGCCCCGGTCAACGGGCTCACCCCCAGCGACTGGCAGCAAGAGGTCGTGGAACGCGTCGGCGGCCCCGCGCCGGGCAGTCTCACAGATCTCGAAGGCGCGGGCGACGTCCCGGTGGTGCGCGGCGCCCCCTGGGAGGGCTCGACCGGCACCGCGCTGGACGAGTCGATCGAGGCCACCCGCCGCGCCGTCTTCCGCTTCCACGGTTTGCAGCCATGACCGACTCCGGCCGCGGCCTGCCTCCGGAGATCGCCGCGATCCGAGAGGAACTGCTCGCACTTCGCGTTGGGGCTCCCAGAGGCCTGGGAGGACCATCCCTGGGGCGAGAGCGTGGCCAAGGTGCGCAAGAAGGTCTTCGCGTTCTTCGGCGTCGGCGACGGGAGCCACCCAGCGGGCATCACCGTGAAGCTGCCCGAATCGGCCGGCCACGCGCTCTCGCTGCCGGAAGGCAGCCCCACCGGCTACGGTCTCGGCCGGGCCGGCTGGGTGACGATCGGGCTGAGCGGCGAACTCCCGCCGACGGATGTGCTGACCGACTGGATCATGGAGAGCTACCGGGCGGTGGCCCCGAAGTCCCTGGCGGCCAAGCTGACCTGCGCCGACGAGTAGGCTCGCCAACAGGCTGGTCGCAAACGAAGGGTCACTCGTGGGTTCCGTAATCAAGAAGCGTCGTAAGCGCATGGCGAAGAAGAAGCATCGCAAGCTGCTGAAGAAGACCCGCGTTCAGCGTCGTAACAAGAAGTAGCTGACTCCCGCAGCCGGGAGAAGGGGACCGATGGCCCGCCGCGTACTCATCACCGGGGTGGCACGCCACCTCGGCGGGCGGCTGGCGCAGATCCTCGCGGCATCACCGGATGTCGAGGTCGTCGTAGGAGTCGATACGACGGCACCCCGGGCCGATCTCGGTCACACCGAGTTCGTCCGGGCCGACATCCGAAATCCGATCATTGCCAAGGTGCTCAGCACCGAGCGCATCGACACGGTCGTGCACATGAATCTCATCGCGACCCCCGAGCGCGCCGGCGGGCGTACGGCGATGAAGGAAATCAACGTCATCGGCACCATGCAGCTGCTTGCTGCCTGCCAGAAGGCGCCGCTCGTGCGCCGCCTGGTGGTCAAGTCGTCGACCGCGATCTACGGCTCCTCCTCACGCGATCCAGCGCTGTTCACGGAGGAATCACCACCTCGCGGCGGGGCTGCCGGCTTCGCGAAAGACGCGGTCGAGGTCGAGGGTTACGTGCGCGGCTTCGGCCGGCGCCGTCCTGATGTGGCGTTGAGCGTGCTGCGCTTCACCAACTTCATCGGCCCACATCTCGACAGCTCGCTGACGCGCTATCTCGCACTGCCGGTGGTGCCGACCGTGCTCGGCTATGACCCGCGCATCCAGCTCTGCCACGAAGACGACGCGCTGGAGGTGCTGCGCCTCGCCGCGCTCGGCGACCACTCCGGGGTGGTCAACGTCGGCGGTGAAGGCCAGATCTTGCTGTCGCAGGCGATCCGCCGTGCCGGCAGGCTCTGGATCGCCGTGCCCCCTCCGGCCGTCACGATCACCGGGGATCTGCTGCGGCGGGCGAAGCTCGTCGATGTCTCGCCGGAGCAGATCCGTTTCCTGGAACACGGCCGAGTTGCTGACGTGAGCCGGCTGCGTCAGGCTTTCGGGTATGAGCCGCGCTACACCACCGTCGAGGCGTTCGACGATTGGGTGGCCTCGGCGGGGCTGCGCATCATCGATCCCGATGCCGTCGCGCTGGCCGAGCGGACCGCCTTCCGGCTGCTGCGCCGTGGCCATCGGCAGCTGGAGCGGGTGATGGCGCGTGTCTGAGGCCCGCATCATCCCGATCGACGGCGCGGGCGGGAAGTCGCGTAGGCGCGGGGTATCCGCAGAGACCAAGAGTGAGCCCACGCCTGCCGTGCGGCCATCCGCCGAACCCCGCCCCGAGTCGGAGTGGGAGCAGAAGCTTGCGGGCACGCTGGCCTTCCTACGCCGGCGGATCACCGGCGAGTACGAGGTCGACGATTTCGGCTTTGATCCTGATCTCAGTGACCATCTGCTCGCGGCGCCGTTCCGCCCGCTCTACAACAAGTGGTTCCGGGTCGAGATGCGCGGCCTGGAAAACATCCCCGACGAGGGAAGCGCGCTCGTCGTCGGCAACCATTCGGGCACGTTGCCCCTCGACGCCGTGATGACCTCTCTCGGCGTGCTCGACCATCATCCCGCACACCGGCATCTGCGGTTGCTCGCCGCCGATCTCGTCTTCGCCACCCCGTTTCTCGCCCCGCTCGCCCGCAAGGCCGGCAACACCTTGGCATGCAACGAAGATGCCGAACGGCTGCTCAATGGCGGGGAGCTGGTCGGAGTCTTTCCGGAGGGCTTCAAAGGCATCGGCAAGCCGTTTCGCGAGCGCTACAAGTTGCAACGCTTCGGCCGCGGCGGGTTCGTGTCGGCGGCGCTGCGTACCGGCGCTCCGATCATCCCGGTGTCGATCGTCGGAGCCGAAGAGATCTACCCGATGATCGCCAATGTCAAATCGCTCGCCCGGGCCCTCGGCCTGCCGTACGTGCCGGTGACCCCGCTCTTCCCGGCGCTCGGCCCGCTCGGCCTGGTGCCGCTGCCGTCGAAATGGATCATCGAGTTCGGGGAGCCGCTCGACACCGCTCACCTCGGCGCTGCCGCGGCTGACGACCCGATGCTCGTCTTCGATCTCACCGATCAGGTCCGCGAGACCATTCAGCAGAACCTCTACCAGCTGCTGATGTCGCGTCGTTCGGTCTTCTTCTAGCCCGCCGCCCCGCGGGAGGGCTCAGCGAGCGAGCTTTTTCAGCCGTGACGCGACCGAGGCGGGGCGCGTCGCGGAGAACACGACGTCGGCCGTCGAGCGCCCGCCCTGCGGCCAGCGAATCGTCACCGGAAGCGGGTCGCCCCAGCCGGTGATGGTGCGCTTGAGTTGCTGGGGATAGCTGTGGCCGGCGTACCGGCGGCGCAGCGCCACTCCGGCGACGACCCCTCCGGCGACGGCGCCGATCCCCGCTGCGGTAGGCACTCCCACCCGGGCGGCCTTGCGGGCCGTCCGGAAGTCGCGGATCTCCCAGCCGCGCTCGCGGGCGGCCTTCTTCAGGTCGGGATCGGGATTGATGGCGACGGCATGACCGGTGGTCGAGAGCATCGGGACGTCATTGATCGAATCGCTGTAGGCCGTGCAGCGTTCGAGGTCGAGTCCCTCGCGTTCGGCCAGCGCGCGTACCGCCTCCGCCTTCGCGGGGCCGTGCAGCGGAACTCCGATGAGATGGCCGGTGTAGCGACCGTCCTTGGTCTCCGCGACCGTCCCGAGAGCTCCGGTGAGCCCGAGCCGGCGGGCGATGATCGACGCGAGCTCCACCGGGGTCGCGGTGACCAGCCACACCCGCTGTCCGGCATCCAGATGCTGCTGCGCCAGGGCGCGGGTGGGCCCCCAGATCCGGTCGGCCATCAGCTCGTCGTAGATCTCCTCGCCGAGGCGGACGATCTCCTCGACCTCACGCCCGACCACGAAGGCCAGAGCTGCCTCGCGCGCGTCAGCCATACCTTCCGGGCTCTCCTGCCCGCCGACGCGGAAGGCGATCTGCTGCCATGCGAAGCGCGCCAGGTCGCGGCTGTGGAAGAAGCCGCGGGACGCCAGACCCCGCGCGAAATGGAAGATCGATGCGCCCATCATCATCGTGTTGTCGACGTCGAAGAAGGCTGCTGCCGTCTCATCCGGAGGGACGGCCAGCGCCGCTTCGACCTCGGCCGCGGCAGCCGCGGCGGCGCCCGCGACGATGGCGGGCTCGCGCGCGTCACTCCTGCGTAGCAGTGGCGCCATGGTGGTGCGGACCTCCCCGAGCCGCGCTGCGCGGTAGCCGTCGCTTCAGCGTAGCGGGGAGATCAGGGGAAGCGTGGTGGCGGAGAAGCTCGGGAACGGGTCGGACCAGGAAGGTACCGGCACGGGCGGCGACGGCCGAAAGCTCGGCGCCGCACTGGGAAGCCGGCCGACAGCGAGCCCGCCAATACCTGAGGGCACAACTGTTGGCGACGGGGTCGGGCCGGCGGTCACGGGAGCCGAGATCGCGACCAATGGCGACGGCGATGCCGGCGTCGAGACAGCTGCTTGGGAGGCGGGCGTGACCGACTGCCGTGCGGGCGCTGCGCGTTCGGCAGGTGCGGAGGTGGCAGGGTCGATGAGGGGTGCGGCGGTCCGAGCGGCGGCGGGTGGCGCATTGCTCAGCGGGGCGCCGGTCGACGCTCCGGGCGCGGTTGCCTCGGTCCTGACGGGAAGCGTCAATGAATGCGCTGCCGCCACGATCCCGCCGCCGGCCAGGCTGAACCCGATGCCGAGGGCAGCGAGTCGGATGCCGCCGCCTTTGGGACGACGTGGGCGTCCGGATCGCGGACGGGTCTTCGGCTGCGCTGCGAGCAGCCGTGCCTCGTCGATGAGGCGTTGGCGCAGATCGCGCTGGAACTCGAGTCGGGGCCCCGCGGACGCGCCCAAGGCGCTGCCGAGCCCGCGAAGCGCGGGTGCGAGCGAGAGGTGCTGCAAGTCTGTGGACGGTCGCCGTGTGCCGAATCTTCGCTTCAGAGCTGTCACGGTGACATCACAGGAGACGCCATCACGCGACTCCCTTCCCCCGACGGCAGGTAATTGCCTGCACGGGAAAAGAAACGATCGGGCGCAGCGAGAGATACGCCCCGGGTTGTCCTAATTGTGAGCGAGCTGAATCCGTCGCCCGGCGTGGCTCAGTGGTGATGTCCGCGGATCAACCTGCGGGTTAACGCACCGAGTCCTCGGGCAGCAGCCGAGCCAGTGCCCGTACCGCCCGGTATTGCAAGGCCTTGATGGCGCCGTCATTCTTGCCCATTGCGAGCGCTGTCTCGTTCACTGACAAACCCTGCAGAAAGCGCAGCACTATGCACTCCTGCTGCTCCGGGTTCAGCTTCTTGACGGCGGAAAGCAGCGTGGCATTCGTCAGCGAGTCCAGCACCAGACTTTCCGGCCCGTCGGTCGTCTGGGCCGGCCCGCTTTCGAGAATGTCTTCGGTGGTGATCTCAAGCCGGTAGCGACCCGATTTGAAGTGGTCGGCAATCAGGTTGCGGGCGATCGTCACCAGCCAGGCGGCGAAATCTCGACCCTGCCACGTGAAGCTGTCGATCCGGCGCAGCGCCCGCAGGAACGTCTCGCTGACGAGGTCCTCGGCGAGGGTCGGGCTTCCGACGCGGTAATAGATGTAGCGGTAGACCAGATCGACGTAGCGGTCATACAGCAGGCCGAACGCCTCTGGCTCGCCGGACTGGCTCCGCGCGACCAGGTCAGCAACGGTCGGATCCGGCGCGGTGAAGTCGGTGTCTGTGTCTGTGTCGGTGTCTGTGGTGTCGGGGATTTCCGCGGTGGCCGTCGCCGTGCCGCCACCCTGCATGGGAGGGCTGCTCTGACGCTTGGCACTCGGGCTCGGGCGCGGTGACGGCCGCGGCGACAATCCCGGGCTCGGAAGGCGGCGCGGATCGGCGCGGAAACGCAGCAGCTCGGCGCGCAGGAGCGCGAAGTCGAGCAGTTCCGCGGGCTGCCGAACCGCAGGGCGGCTCATACAGCGCCTTCCCGGTCATCAAGGGTCCAGCGGCGGCCGCGTCGCAAAGACTCGGCTGGCATGAATCCCCCGGGCGAGAAGACGAACGGTGTCTTGCGATGGGTCCCGCAAGACCTTACGTGAGCAACACGACACACTGCGAGAGCCAGATTCCCCAAGGTGTGTGCTTATAACCCCACTCAAACGTCGTACTTTCCGATTCCTCCAGTCATCCGGGTGACCTCACCGGGAAGCGGATCCGAGGATGGGTTGCTCGCGGCGCGTTGTCCCCGACGTGTCGGACAGTAGATTTTTGCGTAGCGGGAGCGCTGGAGATCGCAGGCGGCGTCACTCGCTTCGGGCGACCTTGGGGAGTTGACGACGCGTGAGCGGTCCGGTCGATCCCGCTGCGGGCGGAGATCAGGCGTCGAATGTCGCCGACCTCGTCCGCTCCGCAGCCCGAAGTCGTGGCCGGCACGCTGCGCTCGTGGGTGCCCATGGGAGCACCTCGTGGGGCGAACTCGACGCCGACGTCGATCGGATGTCAGCGGCGCTGCGGGCGATCGGCCTGGTCAAAGGCGATCGAGTGGCCGTCGTACTCGGCAATGTCGTGGAATTCGCGGTCAGCTACTACGGGGCCCTGCGGGCCGGGCTGGTCGTCGTGCCGATCAACCCCGCCTATACCGCCCGTGAGCTGGCGCATCTGCTCAGCGACAGCGGCGCCCGGCTGGCGGTCGTCGCCGGTCCCTACCTGGCGGCGCTGAGCGAGGCGCGTGAGTCGGCACCCGCACTGGAGACGATCGTCGCGGTCGGCGGCGAACGGACCGAGGGCGTCCTGCGCTATTCGGAGGTGCTGGCGCAGGCGCAACCAGGGCCGGCAGGACCGGTCGGCGCGGGCGAGGACCTGGCCGTACTGCTCTACACGTCCGGAACCACCGGCACTCCCAAGGGCGCGATGCTCACGCATCGAGCGCTGCTTGCCGACCTGCGCCACGTCGGCGCCATCGAACCACCCGTTGTCGCCTCCGACGACGTGGTGCTGCTGGTCCTGCCGCTCTTTCACGTCTTCGGGCTCAACAGCGGGCTCGGGATGGTGGCCGCTGCAGGTGCCACCGGGGTACTCGTGGAGCGCTTCGACCCCAGCCAGACGCTTGAAGTGATCATGCGACGCGGGGTGTCCGTCGTCCTCGGGGCGCCGCCCGTCTTCGTGGCCTGGTCGATGCTCGACGGCGTCAGCGACGCGTTCGCCGGGCTACGGCTCGCGGTGTCGGGGGCGGCCCCGCTGGCGCCCGATGTCGTGCGCCGGCTGCTCGACCTCACCGGCCGCTACATCTTCGAGGGCTACGGGCTCACCGAGGCCGCCCCGACCGTGACGAGCACGCTCATGAGTGAGGTGCCCAAGCCCGGCTCCGTCGGACGTCCGGTTCCCGGTGTTCAGGTGCGGCTGCTGGACGCCTCGGGCGCGGTGGTCGAGGCCGACGACCCGGGCGAGATCTCGATACGCGGCGACAACCTGTTCAGCGGCTACTGGCCGGATGGCCGCGACGGCCCCGACGAGCAGGGCTGGTGGCGCACCGCCGATCTGGCGATCGAACGTGACGGGGGCGATCTGCAGCTGGTCGACCGCCGGCCCGAGCTGATCCTCGTCAGCGGCTTCAACGTCTACCCCCGTGAGGTGGAAGACGTGCTGCTGACCCACCCCGACATCGACGAGGCGGCCGTCTTCGGGATCCCCCACCCCTATACCGGTGATGCGGTCAAGGCGCTGATCGTGGTGCGTCCGGGTGCGGTGCTCTCCGTGGACGACGTGCTCGCTCACGCCGGCCGCTCGTTGGCCCGCTTCAAGAGCCCGACCGCCGTGGAATTCGTCCCGGCGCTGCCGCACACCAGCGTGGGACCGATGGGCAAGGTGGCGAAGGCCAGGCTGCGCGAGATGGGTCTCGGCGAAGCGTCGGACGAGCCCGCGCCGTCGCCGGGAAGCTGACCCGTGGCGGACTCCCGGCTCGTCCTGCTGAGCAGGGCCGGTTGCCACTTGTGCGACGACGCGCGCGTGGTGCTCGCAGCCGTCGCCGACGATCTCGGGATCGGCTGGGTCGAGCGTGACGTCGACGCCGATGACGCCCTCGCCGACGAGTACGGAGACCGGGTGCCGGTGCTGCTGCTCGACGGCTCCGAGCATTGCTACTGGAAGGTGGACGAGGGCAGGCTGCGCGCGGCGCTCGCTGGTCAGCGGCGCTGGTGAGCGGCGCCCGGCGGGCAATTTGTGAAAGTGTTCACGAGCTCTTATGGTGAGAGGGTCGTCAGGGGCCGACAGGCTCTCGTTTTGGGGCCGAGGAGCTGCATTGGTGCAGGCCAGCGTCCCGGTGCATCGGCTGCGTGCCGATCGGGCTGAGCGTCGCGGGATTCCGGAAGCGACCGTCGCACGCCTTCCGCTGTACTTGCGCGTGCTGATCGATCTCGCCGACAGCGGCGTCACCTGCGTCTCCTCCGAGGATCTGGCCGCCGGTGCCGGTGTCACGAGTGCGAAGGTGCGCAAGGACCTCAGCCAGCTCGGTTCCTACGGCACCCGCGGCGTCGGCTACGAGGTCGACTGCCTGTGCGAGGAGATCAGCCGCGAGCTGGGGGTCACCCAGCATCGCGCGGTGGCGATCGTCGGCATCGGCAATCTCGGTCATGCCCTCGCCGGCTACGGCGGGTTCACCGCTCGCGGCTTCCGGATCGCCGGGCTCTTCGACGCCGATCCGCTTCGCGCCGGGGAGCTCGTCGCGGGCCTGCGGGTGCGCTCCATGGATGACCTGGAGCCGGTCGTGGCGAGCGAGGAAGTCAGCATCGGCGTGATCGCCACTCCGGCCTGCGCCGCCCAGCAGGTCTGTGACCGGCTCGTCGCCTGCGGGGTGACGAGCGTGCTGAACTTCGCCTCCACCGTCCTTGCCGTGCCGGCCGGCGTCGACGTGCGCAAGGTCGACCTCGCGGTGGAGCTGCAGATCCTTTCCTTCCACGAGACCCGCAAGTCCCGCGCTGCGGTGACAGCAGTGAGCTCAGGGGCAGGAACGGTGGCGGTCTCGTGAGCCTGCTGGCGATCGGCCTCAACCATCGCAGCGCCTCCCCGGAGCTGCTCGAGCGTGCGGCCGTCAGCCCCGAAGACGTGCCGAAGGTGCTGCACGACCTGCTCGCCGGCGAGCACATCAGCGAAGCCGTGCTGCTGACGACGTGCAACCGGGTCGAGGTCTACGCCGAGACGGCCACCTTCCACGGCGGTGTCACCGAGGTCGGCGAGGTGCTGGCGCGCACCGCCGGGCTGCCGTTCGAAGAGCTGCACCGCAGCCTGTACGTCCACCACGAGGCGCGCGCGGTCCAGCATCTGTTCTCCGTCGCCTGCGGGCTCGACTCGATGCTGGTCGGCGAGGCCCAGATCCTCGGGCAGGTCCGTCAGGCGTACAAGATCGGCCGCGACGAGGCGAGCGCGGGCCGCGGCCTCTCGGAGCTGATGCGGGAAGCGCTGCGGGTCGGCAAGCGCGCTCACGCCGAGACCGGGATCGACACCGCTGCCGCTTCGCTCGTCGGAGTGGGCTTGAGGGTCGCCGCCGATGCGTTGCCGGATGCGCTCGACCCAGCGGCTGGCCGTCTCGAGGGCGCACGCGTGGTCCTGGTCGGCGCCGGGTCGACCGGGGCCCTGGCCGGAAGCCTTTTGCGGCGGGCCGGCGTCGGACAGCTCGTCATCGCCAACCGTTCACCGGAGCGGGCCAAGCGGCTCGCGGCCAAGCTCGACGGTCGCGCGGTCGGGCTCGAGGCGTTGGGAAATGAGCTTCGCGAGGCCGACCTTGTCGTCACCGCGACGGGTGCCACCCTGCCGGTCATCAGCGCCGATGCCGTCTCCCGGGCGCTGGCCGAGCGTGGCGATCGCGGGATGGTGCTGCTGGACCTCGGCCTTCCGCGCGATGTCGAACTGGCCGCGCGTGAGCTTCCCGGCGTCAGCCTGATCGACCTGGAGACGCTGCGAGCGGCGCTGGCCGGCTCAGATGTCGTCACCGATGTCGACGCGGTACGTGCCCTCGTTGCCGAGGAGGTCGCGTCCTACCTCGACCGCCAGCGCGCCTTGCGGGTCGCTCCGACGGTCGCCGCGCTGCGGGCCCGCGCTGCCGAGATGGTGGCGGCCGAACTCGACCGGCTGTCGACCCGGCTGCCCACGCTTTCTGAACGTGAGCGCGCTGAGGTGGCGAGCACCGTGCGCCGGGTGGTCGAGAAGCTGTTGCACGCCCCGACGGTGCGGGTGAAGGAGCTGGCCGAGAGCCCCGGCGGCGACCGCTACGCCGAGGCGCTTCACGAACTGTTCGAGCTCGACCCCCGTAAGGCCCAGGCGGTCTCATCGCCCGGACTCGACGAGCTTCCCGGTACATCCGACCCGGGCAAAAGTGGGCTTCGGTGACGGCTGCGCTGCGGGTGGGAACCCGGCGGTCGGCACTGGCTCTCGCGCAGTCGGCACAGATCGCCAACCGGCTGTCTGACGCGCTCCAGCGGCCGGTCGAGCTGGTCGAGATCGTCACGGAAGGCGACCGGTCGGCGGCGGCGATCAACCAGCTGGGCGGCACGGGAGTCTTTGTCACGGCGCTGCGCGAGGCGCTGCTCGCCGGCCGGGTCGACATCGCCGTGCACTCGCTGAAAGACCTGCCGACCGCGCCCGCTCCCGGTATCGCGCTCGCGGCCGTCCCGCTGCGGGAGGACCCTCGCGACGCGCTCGTCTGCCCGGCGGGTTTCACGCTCGGGGAGCTCTCGCCGGGCGCGCGCATCGGAACCGGGTCACCGCGGCGCACCGCTCAGCTGCACGCCCTCGGATACGGCTTCGACCTCGTCCCGATCCGGGGCAATGTCGACACCCGGATCCGGAAGGCGATCGAAGGCGAGGTCGACGCCGTCGTCCTCGCCCGGGCCGGCTTGGCACGACTCGACCGGCTGGTCGACATCACCGAGGTGCTCGACCCGCTGCAGATGCTCCCCGCCCCCGGGCAGGGCGCGCTGGCGATCGAGTGCCGGGAGGATGACGAGCAGCTGCGCCGTGAGATCGCAGCGGCGCTGGACGATCCACCGAGCCGGATGGCCGTGGCCGCCGAGCGCGCGCTGCTCGCCGATCTCGAAGCCGGTTGTACCGCCCCCGTGGGTGCGCTCGCCGATACCGTCGAGCCAGATCCCGATGACGAACCCGGCGCCGCAGTGGATGGCGTCGGTGAGATCTACCTCCGCGGGGTGGCCGCCGCGGTCGACGGATCGACGATCCTTCGGCTGTCCGTCACCGGTTCTCCCCGCGACCCCGAGGCACTCGGGCGCCGGCTTGCTGCTGACCTGCTCGACGCCGGCGCCGCAGAACTAGTAAGGACGAACGCATGAGTCCCACCGCGTCATCAGCGTCATCAGCGTCATCACCGACCGCTCCCTCCCGGTCCCGGGGTTCACACCAGAGCTCGCCGGTGATCCTGCTGGGCACCGGGCCCGGCGACCCTGACCTGCTGACGGTGCGCGCCTCCCGGGCGCTCGCCGAGGCTGACGTGGTGATCGCCGGCGACGAGGTGCCCGCCGGTCTGCTTCGCGACCTCGCCGCCGAGGTCGTCACGGTGACCCTCGATCAGGACGCTTCCAAGGAGATGGTCAGCCGCGCTCGAGCCGGGCTTCGCGTCGTACGCGTTCACGCCGGTGATCCTTTCGACTCTCCACGGGCCGTGCGCGAGGCGACGGCGTTGCACCGCGCAAAAGTCGGCTTCGAGATCGCTCCGGGGATTTCGGTGGCGTCCGGGGTCAGCACCTACGCCGGCATCTCGCTCGGCACGTCGCACACGGTCGCCGCAGTGGGCGACGGTGATGATCCCGACTGGGCGGCTCTCGCCGGTGTCCCGGGCACACTCGTACTCTCGCTCGCCGCGTTCAGTGACGCAGGCAAAGCTGCTGCAGCGCTGATCGAACACGGCCGTAAAGCGGAGACCCCGATCGCGGTCGCCATCGAGGGCACCACCAACAAGCAGACCACCGTCGTCAGCACGCTCGAGCAGGTCGAGGCGGAGTGCGCGCAACTGGCGACCGCCCGTCACAAGGCCGGCTCGCCCATCGACGGGCCGGCGGTCGCGATCGTCGGCGCCGCGGTGAAGGCGCGCGACAAGCTCTCCTGGTGGGAGACCCGGGCGCTGTTCGGCTGGACCGTCCTGGTGCCACGCACCCGCGAGCAGGCCGGCACCCTGTCGGAGATGCTGCGCGCGCATGGCGCGTCGCCACTGGAAGTGCCCACCATCGCGGTCGAGCAGCCGCGCACCCCGGCGCCGATGGAACGCGCGGTCAAGGGGCTCATCAGCGGGCGCTACCAGTGGATCGCGTTCACCTCCACGAATGCGGTCAAGGCCGTACGAGAGCGCTTCGAGGAATACGGCCTCGATGCGCGAGCGTTCGCCGGGGTCCGGGTCGCTGCGGTCGGCGAGGTGACCGCCGAGGCACTGATCGCCTGGGGCATCACCCCGGAGCTGGTGCCGTCCGGCGCCCAGTCCAGTGAGGGACTGCTGGCCGACTGGCCGCCCTATGACGACGTGCTCGACCCCATCGACCGGGTCCTGCTGCCGCGCGCCGACATCGCGACCGAGACGCTCGTCGCCGGCCTGCAAGAGCTGGGCTGGCAAGTCGACGACGTCACCGCTTACCGCACCGTGCGCGCCGCGCCGCCGCCCGCGCCGATCCGCGAGGCGCTCAAGGGCGGCGGGGTCGACGCCGTGCTCTTCACCTCGTCCTCCACCGTCCGCAATCTCGTCGGCATCGCCGGCAAGCCCCACGAGTCGACCGTCATCGCCGTCATCGGCCCGGCGACCGCCCAGGCCGTACGCGATCAGGGGCTGCGGGTCGACGTGGAGTCCAGCGAGCCGAGCGTGCCGGCCCTGGTTGCCGCGCTCGCGGAATTCGCGCTGGCCAAGCGGGCGCAGGCGGCAGAGGATGCCGCAAATGGGGCGAAGGTCGTGACGCTTCCGAAGGGACGGCGTAAGAGGTGAGTTCTCCGCTGAGGGTGCCGCCGCCGTTCCCGGTCAGTCGCCCTCGCCGGCTGCGGCGCACCCCGGCGCTGCGTCGGCTCACCGCGGGCGTCCGACTCGACCCGGCGGAGCTCGTCCTGCCGATGTTCGTCAAGGAAGGCATCAGCGAGCCGGCGCCGATCAGTTCGATGCCCGGGGTCGTTCAGCACACCCGCGAATCGCTGCGGAAGGCGGCGGTGGAAGCGGTCAGCGCCGGGGTCGGCGGGCTGATCCTGTTCGGCATCCCGGAGCACAAGGACGCGTGGGGATCCTCCGCCGATGATCCGCAGGGCATCGTCCAGTTGGCGCTGCGCGATCTGGCGAGCGAGGTGGGGGATCAGGTCGTGCTGATGGCCGACCTGTGTCTCGACGAATACACCGACCACGGACACTGCGGGGTGCTCACCCGCACCGGCGAGGTCGACAACGACGCCACCCTCGCGCGTTACGCGTCGATCGCCGGGGCTCAGGCCGAAGCCGGGGTTCATGTCGTGGCGCCGAGCGGGATGATGGACGGCCAGGTCGCCGCGATCCGGGCTGGGCTGGACGACGTGGACGCCGACCAGGTGGCGGTGCTGGCGTACTCGGCGAAGTACGCGAGCGCCTTCTACGGCCCGTTCCGCGAGGCCGCCGAGTGTGCGCCCCAGTTCGGTGACCGCGCGTCCTACCAGCAGGACCCGGCCCGCTCGGTCGACGAGGCGCTGCGCGAAGTGGCGCTGGACCTCGCCGAAGGCGCCGACGCGGTCATGGTCAAGCCTGCGCTCGCCTATCTCGATGTCATACGGGCGGTCCGCGAAATGGCCGACGTGCCGCTGGCCGCGTATCAGGTGAGCGGTGAGTACGCGATGGTCGAGGCGGCGGCCGCAGCAGGCTGGCTCGATCGGGAACGCACGATGATGGAGACGCTGACGGCCATTCGCCGGGCCGGCGCCGACATCGTCCTCACGTACTGGGCGGTGGAGGTCGCGCGGCTGCTGAGCCGCTGATTCCCGGACGTCACGGGTCGTTGCCTGAGCCGCAGTGCTTTCGAGGGGGAGACACCCGCGCCGTTTGGGGCGATCCTTGGCTGATGCTCACGGTGCTGGCCCTGTGCCTGGCGCTGCTCGCCCCGACGGTCGTGCTCGGGGCGATCTTCGCGACGCCCAAGTGGCTCGCGGCCGCCGGCGAGGCGCGCCGGCGAAGGCTTCGGAGGCTGGGCAAGCTCGTCACCCCGTCCGGGCCGCCGCTCGAGCGTCTCGCTGCCGACCTGCGCCGCCTGCGGATCCAGCGCACCGATCCGCAGCGTTCCCGGGTGCAGCGCGAAGGCGCCCGGCTCGCGTACGAGGACGTCATCCGTCAGGCGGCCGCCGCCCTCGACATCGGCCACGACCTCGACGGCACCCCGAATCGTTTCGGTCGCGAGATCGAGCTGCTGCGTATCGAACAGGCGCTGCTCGACGCGGGGCTCGTCCTCACCTGACACATCGCTCGTTCGTGGCGGAGGTGGCGGGCCGCCCGGCGATTTGGTGGCGCCACCATTTGCGGGTGCTCTGACCCCGTGATTTGGTGGCACCGGGGTCTCGGGACGCGGCGTTTTGGTGGCGCCACCATTTGCGGGTGTCCTGACCCCGTGATTTGGTGGCGCCAGGTAATGGGGGGCGCCCGGCGCCCGACCCGAGCGCCACGCCGCAACCCCAGGGCGTTCGGCTGTCGGCGAAGTACCCGACCAGGGCGTGACCTTTCTCCTGGCCTAACCGTTCTCCTTTTGGGCACGCTGTGATCAGGCCCACAGGATCCGAGCCAGGGAGGACCGATGTCGCGGCGAACCGACGCGTCCTCCAGCGCGGAGTCGGACGAGCCGCTGAAACCGCTGCCGTACGTGACCGCCGCCTTCGGTGGCGGCGGGCCCTTCGGGATCGCTTACGCGTTCGGCATCGTCGACGAGCTCGTCGATGCGGGCATGTCGCTCGACGGCAGCCAGCTGCTGGGCACCTCGGCAGGCTCGTGGGTCGCGTCGTGCATCGCCACCGCCACGCCGTTCGAGACGCTTTGCGCGCTTCCGCAGGTCAGGGTGCCGAATTTGCGTCCAGGAAGGCTTCAGGCCATTGCCGGGCAGGTGCTCGGTGACGCGCGCTCACCGTTGGTGCGCGCCAGCGCGGTCCGCGTCTCCACGGGACGGCGAGTCCTGCTCAGCGGCGCCGACTTCCGCCTGGCCGACCTCGTCGCGGCCTCATCGGCGGTCCCGACCCTCTTTGCGCCGACCCGTCTGCTGGGCCGGCGCTACGTCGACGGCGGGGTGCGGTCGATGGTGTCGGCTGATCAGGCGCCGCCGGCCCGGCACCTGCTCGTCGTCGCCCCGATCGCCGGGCCGATGTTCGGACGGGCCGGGCGCGTCATGGAGGTCCTGCTGAACCGGGAGATCGCCAGGTGGCAGCGGGCCCATGGCGGGAACGTGCATCTGATCCGGCCGAACAAGGCGATTGCCGGGCTGGCGAAGACCCCGCGCGACCTGTTCGACAACGCTCTCGCGCGCTCGGTCTATCCCCTTGCCCGCCAGCAGGCCCGGCAGCTGCTGGACAGCCGTGACGAGCTTGCCGCCTTTGTCGCCGGCGAGCTCCCGGCCGCGGCCTGACGCGCCGACCTCGTCCACCTGAAAAGATCGGTGGGTGACCATCAGCGAGGAGCTCTTCGCCCGTGCCCAGCGGGTCGTCCCCGGCGGGGTGAATTCACCGGTCCGGGCCTTCCGCGCGGTCGGCGGCACTCCTCGCTTCATGGCGTCGGGCGCCGGTGCCTACCTCACCGATGCCGACGGGAAGCGATACGTCGATCTGGTCTGCTCATGGGGCCCGATGATCCTGGGTCACGCGCATCCGTCCGTGGTGAAGGCACTGACTGACGCGGCCGCCCGCGGCACGTCGTTCGGCACCCCGACCCCGGGTGAGGTCGAGCTGGCCGAGCTGATCGTGGAACGCGTCGGCGCCCCGCTCGAGTCGATCCGACTGGTGAACTCCGGCACCGAAGCGACCATGAGCGCCCTGCGACTCGCCCGCGGCGCCACCGGGCGCGCCAAGGTCGTCAAGTTCGCCGGCTGCTACCACGGGCACGTCGACGCGCTGCTCGCCGCGGCGGGATCGGGCGTCGCCACGCTCGGATTGCCCGACACCCCTGGCGTCACCGGGGCGACGGCCGCCGACACGATCGTCCTGCCCTACAACGACCTCACGATGGCCGAGACGGCTTTCGAGGAGTACGGCAGCGAGATCGCGTGCGTCATCACCGAGGCCGCGGCAGCGAACATGGGCGTCGTCGCACCGCAGGCCGGCTTCGTCGAGGGACTGCGCGCGCTGTGCGACAAGCACGGGGCGCTGCTGATCAGCGACGAGGTCATGACGGGCTTTCGGGTCAGTGCGCGGGGCTGGTACGGCCTACCGACCGCCGGCGGCAAGCCCGCCGTGGTGCCCGACCTCTTCACCTTCGGAAAGGTCATGGGCGGCGGATTGCCGGCGGCCGCGTTCGGGGGCAGCCGCGAGCTGATGTCGCTGCTCGCCCCGCTCGGGCCGGTGTATCAAGCGGGCACCCTGTCGGGGAATCCGCTGGCGGTGGCGGCCGGGCTCGCGACGCTGCGCGCGTGCACACCCGAGGTCTACGCCGCGGTCGACGCCAGCTCCGCCGCCGTCGCGCAGCTCGCGTCGCAGGCGCTGAGCGATCAAGGGGTCGCCCACACGGTCGGGCGCGCCGGCAGCCTGTTCAGCATCTTCTTCACCGACGGTGTGGTCACCGATTACGCGACCGCCCAGCGCCAGAACGTCGCCCGCTACGGTGCCTTCTTCCACTCGCTGCTCGACGCCGGGATCTACCTGCCCCCGAGCGCCTACGAAGCCTGGTTCACTTCCGCGGCACACGACGAGGAAGCACTCGACCGCATCGCGAGCGCGTTGCCGGCAGCTGCCAAGGCGGCCGCCGCCGTACCGGAACGGGTCGGCGACCTTCCGCACAGCGGCGCGTCCGACGCGGGCCTGCCGGCGTGAGCGTCCGCACGACCGTTCATCTGGTGCGCCACGGCGAGGTCTTCAACCCGACGAAGGTGCTGTACGGCCGGCTCCCGGGTTTCCGGCTGTCAGACACCGGTCTCGCCCAGGCCGAGGTCACGGCGCGTTTCTTGAAGGGACGCGACATCGTCAAGGTCGTCTCCTCGCCCCTGGAGCGCGCGCAGCAGACGGCCGCGCCGCTGGCTGCGGAGTACGGCCTCGAGGTCGAGATCGACCCGCGCATCATCGAGAGCAGCAACTATTTCGAGGGGGGCGTCGTCGAACCTGGACCCGGCATCCTGCGCCATCCTCAGCACTGGCACGCCCTGCGCAACCCCTTCAAGCCATCCTGGGGGGAGCCCTACAAGACCGTCGCCGGCCGGGTCATGGCCGCCGTCCACGACGCGCGGGACGCCGCTCGGGGCCACGAGGTCGTGCTGGTCAGCCACCAGCTTCCGGTCTTCGTCACCCGGCGCGCGGCCGAGGGTCGCCCGATGTGGCATCGCCCCGACCGCCGCCAGTGCGCGCTCGCCTCGGTGACATCGCTGGTCTACGACGACACCTCGGGCGGCGACCGGCTCGCGTATGTGCGCTACTGCGAGCCCAACGGCCCGGGGATCAACAAGCAGGGCTCGGTCGGCGCCTGACGCGCTTGCGGGCTCTCCGCCCACCGCCGGGCCATACTTGCCAGCGTGGCTGACCTGCCGCCCGGCGCGGCGCGGACCCAGCGCAAAGTGCGCCAGGCGTCGGCGGCGCTGGCCCGCGAAGCGCTCGGGCGGATGGAAGTCGAGCTGCCCTTCTTCGTCGAACTCCCTGCCGATCAACGCGCGGGAATCGGCCTCGTCGTCCAGGCGGGCCTGTCGGCGTTCAGCGCGTGGCTCGAGCGCGCCGACGCCGGGCCTGAGGTCGGTGCGGGCGTCTTCGCCGTCGCGCCCCGGGAGCTGGTGCGGGCCGTCAGCCTGCAGCACACCGTCGATATGGTCCGCCTCGCCGTCGACGTCGTGGAGGCGCGCGTCGTCTCGCTCGCGGAGCCCGACGCGGTGCACTGGCTACGCGAGGCCGTCCTGCGTTACTCGCGGGAGCTGGCCTTCGCCGCCGCTCAGGTCTACGCCGCCGCCGCGGAGGTTCGCGGCGCCTGGGACGCCCGGCTCGAGGCGCTCGTCATCGACGGCCTGGTCCGCGGATCGGCCGGCGAGGCCGGCTCACCCCTCGGCGATTCCGTCCTCGGCCGCGCCGCTGCGCTCGGCTGGCGGAGCACGGAGCGGGTCGTCGCGATGGCCGGACGCGCCCCCGCCGGGGATCCCGAGCCCAGCCTTGTGGCGTTGCACCGGGTGGCTCGCGATATCGGCGCCGACCTGCTGGCCGGCGTCCATGGCAAGGCACTGGTCAGCCTGGTCGGGGCGGTCGGTGATCCGCGGCCGCTGCTCGGCGAGCTGCTGGTCTGCTACGGCGAGGGCCCGGTCGTGGTGGGACCGGTTGTTCTCGGCCTGGCCCAGGCGACCGTCTCGGCGCAGGCAGCGCTCGGAGGTCTGCGGGTTGCCGCTGCCTGGCCGACGGCTCCGCGTCCGGTGTCGGCGCGCGCCCTGCTGGGAGAACGCGCGCTGGCCGGCGAGCAGGCCGCGGCCGAGGAGTTGGTGGAAACGGTCTACGAGCCGCTGGTGGAGGCAGGTGGGGAGTTGCTCACCACAGTCGCGGCCTACATCGAAGGCACGGGCAGTATCGACGGCGCTGCGCGGTTACTGTTCGTGCACGCCAATACGGTGCGGTATCGGCTGCGACGCGTGACGGAGCTCACGGGCCTGTCGGCGACCGACCCGAGGGACGGATTCCTTTTGCATGTCGCACTTGTTCAAGGCCGGTTGCGATCGGCGGTCGCCTTGTAAAGAGAACCGGGCGATTGTGAGAAAGCTACAAACGCGCGTCAGCGACTTGGTTCGAGCCGTCAACGCGGTTACCCGTCAGTCACCAGGAGGCTAGAAGTCGTGCTCGCCGTTGTCGCTCCCGGACAGGGATCCCAAACGCCCGGAATGTTGATCCCGTGGCTCGATCATCCCGTCGCCGCGGCGGTCCTGCGGGACGCCGCAGAGGTCACGGGACTGGACCTGATCCGGCTCGGCACAACCGGGAGCGCTGAGGAGATCCGCGACACCGCGGTGGCCCAGCCACTGCTGACGGCGCTGGCCCTGGCGACGGCGGCCGCCCTCGAGCTCGGCCCGTCTGACATTGACGTCGTGGCTGGTCACAGCATCGGCGAGCTCCCCGCGGCGGTGTTGGCAGGCGTGCTTTCCCCGACCGACGCGCTTCGGCTCTCCCGCGAGCGCGGCGCCGCCATGGCCGCCGCCTGTGCAGCGTCACCGACCGGAATGACGGCTGTTCTCGGCGGCGACCCCGACGAGCTGGATGAGCTGCTCGCCCGCCTCGGACTGATCGCGGCGAACCGCAACGGCGCCGGGCAGACCGTCGTGGCCGGCTCGCTCTCCGCGCTGGCCGCCCTTGCTGACGCGCCGCCGGCCAAGGCGCGGCTGCGCCCGCTGCCGGTGGCCGGCGCCTTTCACACTGCGGCGATGGAGCCGGCCCGCCAGGCCATGCAGGCAGCCGTCATCGGGCTGACGGTCAACGACCCGCAGCCGCGGCTGCTGTCCAACGCCGACGGAGCCGTGGTGACCACCGGTGCCGAGAAGCTCTCGCGCCTTGTGGCCCAGGTCGCCGCTCCCGTCCGCTGGGACCTCTGCCAGGCAGCAATGGCCGACCTCGGGGTCACCGCTCTCCTCGAGCTGGCGCCGGGGGGCACTCTGACCGGCCTCGCGAAGCGGACGCTGCCGGGCGTCGAGACCTTCGCCGTGAAGACCCCGGACGATCTGACCGCCGCCCGCGGGCTGCTGGCGTCACGAAGCGGAGCGGCTCCGGAAGCGGCTCCGTCCTTCCGTCTGGTGGTCGCTCCCCAGGGCGGCACGTTCGACGCTATTGATCTCAATGAAGGCTCGGTGTTACCTGCCGGTGCCATGCTCGGCAGCGTGCGTAGCTCACGCGCCGAGCATCCGGTCACCTCACCGGGCGGCGGCGTCCTCGTGGAATGGCTCGCGTCCGACGGCGATCCGGTGGCAGCCGGCCAGCCGCTGGTGCGTCTGAGCCCCTCCGGCAGTGACGGCCACGACGCTCATGTCCCGCAGGCTGCCGGAGGAATGGCATGAGTCAACTACCCGCGAATCCGGCCATTCTCGGCCTGGGCGCCTACCGTCCGACGGCGCGCCTCACCAATGCCGATCTCGTCGCTCGGCTCGACACCAGCGACGAATGGATCGTGCGCCGTACCGGAATCTCCGAGCGCCGGGTGGCCGGCCCCGATGACACGCTCGTCGCCATGGGCGTCGACGCGGGCGCGAAAGCCCTTGCGGCTGCTGGGGTTCAGGCCGCCGATGTCGATCTCGTCATCACCGCGTCGTGCACCTCGCAGACGCCGATCCCGGGCATCGGTCCGCGTATCGCCGCCGGGGTGGGCGCGAGCCAGGCGGGCGCCTTCGATCTCAACGCGGGCTGCGCCGGCTTCTGCTATGCCCTCTCGATGGCCGCCGATGCGGTGCGGTCGGGCAACGCCAGGCGCGCGCTCGTGGTCGCCAGCGAGCGCCTCACCGACTGGGTCGATTCCGACGACCGCGGGATGGCGATCCTGTTCGGCGACGCGGCGGGTGCGGCACTCGTCGGCGCGCCCGACACCCCGAGCGAGGCCGGGATCGGTCCGGTGGCGTGGGGCAGCGACGGGTCGGCGGCGAATGTCATCGAGGTCCGGCAGCGTCCCGACGGCCGTTCCTTCATGGAGATGGAAGGCTCGGCAGTCTTCCGTTGGGCCACCACGCAGCTGGTTCCGGTCGCGAGGCGTGCCTGCGATCTGGCGGGCGTGGCCCCGGAAGAGCTGTCGGCGATCGTCCTGCACCAGGCCAACCTGCGCATCACCGAGTCGATCGCCCGCAGCCTCGGCGCTCCGCAGGCGATCCTGGCGCGCGACATCGTCGATGCCGGAAACACCTCTGCCGCCTCGGTGCCGCTGGCGCTCTCGCGGCTCATCGACGAGGGCCAGGTCGGCAGCGGCGACCGCGTGCTGCTCTTCGCCTTCGGCGCCGGTCTGACCTACGCCGGTCAAGTCGTTCGGCTGCCCTGATCCCAGGGTCGCCGAGAACTATCCCCACCCATCTAGGAGGACGTACATGACGCAGCAGGACATCCTGGCTGGTCTCGCCGAGATCGTGAACGAGATCGCCGGAATCGAGCCCAGCGAGGTGGAGCTCGACAAGTCGTTCATCGACGACCTCGACCTCGACTCGCTGACCATGGTCGAGGTCGCCACCTCGGCTGAGGACAAGTTCGGCGTCCGCATCCCGGACGAGAACCTCAAGGACCTGAAGACGGTTCGTGACGCCGTCGACTTCATCGAGAAGGCCGGGGTCGCAGCCTGATGTCCGCCGCCGATTCCCGCACCGCGCCTCGCCCGGCCGGTGCCGGTGAGGACATCGTGGTCACGGGCATCGGCGCGCTGACCCCATTGGGCTCCGATGCTCCCAGCCTGTGGCAGGGGCTGCTGTCCGCCGCCAACGGCGCACGCACGCTGCCCGACTGGCCCGAGGACATGCCGGTCAGGTTCGCCGCGTCACTGTCGGACGAGGCCGAGGCCAAGCTGCAGGCGGAGGTTCCGGCGCATCAGCGTCGCAAGCTCGACCGCGTTCAGCAGATCGCGCTCGTGGCGGCTCGTGAGGCATGGGCAGATGCCGGGGCGCCTGAGATCGACCCCGAGCGCCTCGGCGTCTGCGTGACCTCCGGCATCGGTGGGCTCACCACGATCCTCACCCAGCACGACGCGATGCGGGAGCGTGGCCCCAGCCGGGTCAGCCCCCACACCGTCCCGATGCTCATGCCGAACGGTCCGGGTGCCGCCATCGGCCTGGAGCTGAAGGCGCGGGCAGGGGTGCATGTCCCGGTGTCGGCGTGTGCGTCCGGCTCCGAAGGGCTGGCCTTCGCCCTGGACATGATCCGGGCAGGTCGCGCCGACATGGTCGTGGCCGGCGGGTCGGAAGCGGTCATCCACCCGTTGCCGATCGCCGCGTTCGCTTCCATGCGGGCACTGTCGACGCGCAACGACGAGCCCAGCGCGGCTTCCCGCCCGTATGACAAGGCACGCGACGGCTTCGTCATGGGTGAAGGCGCCGGCATCCTCGTGCTCGAGCGCGCATCGGATGCCCGCGCGCGGGGAGCCAAGATCTACGGCGTGCTGGCCGGTGCCGGAATGACGTCGGACGCGCATGACGTGGTCGCTCCGGAGCCCACCGGCGCCGGTGCCTCGCGGGCCCTCGCCTTGGCTTTGCGTGACGCGGGCCTGGCTCCGGAGGACATCGCCCACATCAACGCCCACGCGACCTCGACCCCCCAGGGCGACGTCGCGGAGGCGCTGGCGATGCGCCGGGCGCTCGGTTCGGCGATGGATTCGGTCGTGGTGTCGGCGACGAAGGGCTGCACCGGTCACCTGCTCGGTGCCGCCGGTGCCGTCGAGGCGATCGCGACGCTGCTCGCGCTGCGCGACCGGCTCGCTCCTCCCACCCGCAACCTGGACGACCCCGACGACGCCGTCGACCTCGATGTGGCCCGGCTCGATCCGCGGCCGTTGCGTTCGGGACCGCTTGCTGCGGCCTCGAACTCCTTCGGCTTCGGCGGGCACAACGTTTCTCTCGCCTTCCGGAGTAGCTGATATGACGGCACTTGCCGCCTCCCCGCAGTCCAACCTCCAAGCCGTTGCGCCGCCGCGTGACCCCAGCGACGTCAGCGATCCCCGTGACCCGATGGTGCGCATCGAGCGGCTCGGTGAGATCACCGAGGTGCTGAACGACGACGACGGCGTCGTGGTCGCCGCGCTCGTCGCCGACGGCGTGCCGATGATCGCCTTCGCGACCGACCCGCGCCGTCAGGGCGGTGCGATGGGAACCAAGGGCTGCGAGGCCCTCTACCAGGCGTACGAGACAGCCGTCGAACGCGGCTGCCCGGTCGTCGGCATCTGGCACAGCGGCGGCGCCCGCCTCACCGAGGGCGTCGACTCGCTGCACGGTGTCGGTCGGGTCTTCGCCGCCATGACGCTCGCCAGCGGGAAGATCCCGCAGCTGTCGCTGGTGCTCGGCCCGGCGGCAGGTGGCGCCGCGTACGGCCCCGCCCTCACCGACGTCGTGATCATGGGTCCGGAAGGACGCATCTTCGTGACCGGACCCGATGTGGTCCGCAGCGTCACCGGTGAGGACGTCGACATGGCGCGCCTCGGTGGCCCGGAGCCGCACGGTCGCAGCAGCGGTCTCGCGTCGGTCGTCGCTGCCACGGATGACGAGGCGTACGCCGCGACGCGCCGGATCGCCGCCCTGCTCACCGGCCCCAAGGCGGCCCAGCCCGTCGAAGACCGCGAGCTCGCCGGATTTCTGCCCGACCGCCCGGCCCGTGCCTATGACGTCAAGCCGCTGATCGCGGCCATCCTGGACGAGGCGCCGACCGAGTTGCACGGAAAGTGGGCGCCCAACCTGGTGACCGCGCTCGGCACGATCGGCGGGCGAACCGTCGGCGTGCTGGCGAACAACCCGCTGCGCCTGGGCGGCTGCCTCGACGCGGCCGCCGGCGACAAGGCCGCCCGCTTCGTGCGCATGTGCGACGCGTTCGGCGTGCCGCTGCTGGTCGTCGTCGACGTTCCGGGCTACCTGCCCGGCACCGGCCAGGAGTGGAACGGCGTCGTGCGTCGCGGCGCGAAGCTGCTGCATGCGTTTGCCGCCGCTTCGGTGCCGCGGATCACTCTCGTCACGCGCAAGGCCTACGGCGGCGCCTACATCGCCATGAACAGCCGGGCGCTCGGCGCCACCCACGTGCTGGCCTGGCCCAACGCGCAGGTCGACGTGATGGGCGCGGTCGCTGCGGTGCGCATCCTGCACCGCCGGCAGATCGCGGCCGTGCCGGATGAGGAGAAGCCGCTGCTGGAGGCTCAGCTCGCGGAGGAGCACCTCGCCGCGTCCGGCGGCCTCGCCCGCGCCATCGAGGGCGGGATGGTCGACGAGATCATCGAGCCCGACCTCACCCGCACCCGGCTCGCGGCGCTGCTGACCGAACATCCCTCGGACCGTGGCACGCACGGAAACATCCCGCTCTGATGGGCTTGATGGACGGCAAGCGGCTGCTGGTCACCGGCGTCCTCACCGAGGCGTCGATCGCGTTCACGGTGGCGCAGCTTGCGCAGGAGCAGGGTGCGGAGGTCGTGCTCACCGGCTTCGGCCGGGGGCTGCGCATCACCGAGCGGATCGCGAAGCGGCTGCCGGAGAAGGCGCCGGTCATCGAGCTGGACGTGACGAGTGAAGATCACCTGGCGCTGCTGCCGGAACGGCTGAAGGAGCACGTCCAGGGCCTGGACGGGGTGCTGCACGCGATCGCCTTCGCTCCGGAGGCGGCGCTCGGCGGCAACTTCATGACCACCGGCTGGGATGACGTGGCGACGGCGGTCCACGTCTCGGCGTTCTCGCTGGCATCGCTGACCCGGGCGGTGCTGCCGATGCTGACGCCGGGATCGGGCATCGTCGGGCTGGACTTCGACGCGACCATCGCCTGGCCCGCGTATGACTGGATGGGCGTCGCGAAGGCGGGCCTGGAGTCGACCGCGCGCTACCTCGCCCGTGACCTCGGCCCGAAGCAGATCCGGGTCAATCTGGTGGCCGCCGGACCGCTGCGCACCATCGCGGCGAAATCGATCGCCGGCTTCGACACGTTCGAAGAGGTCTGGGGGCAGCGCGCCCCGCTCGGCTGGGACGTCTCCGATACCGGCCCCGCCGCCCGTGCTTGCGTCGCCCTGCTCTCGGACTGGTTTCCTGCCACCACCGGCGAGATCATCCACGCCGACGGAGGGGTTCACGCCGTCGGCGCCTGAGCCTGCCGGCGACGTGAAGTGGGCCGGACTGAATTCCCGTAGCAAATCTCACGAGCAACCCCTCTCTCAGGTCGCTGGGTCATACTGGCTCGTGCCCCATCGTCGACGCGGCTTGGCTGCTGCTGCCGGTGGATTGGTACTGGCCATAGGGCTGGTGATCGGCGTCGTCGCCGCGTGTTCGGGCTCGGAGAACGCGGCGGGCGACAACACGCACTTCGTGCCGGTCAAGCCGGGCTACTCCGAGGTGTCGCTGACCAAGCGAAAGCCGGCGCCCGCGCTGAGCGGAAGCACGCTGACCAATACGCAGCTCGCCCTTTCGTCGCTGCGCGGCAAGGTCGTCGTCGTCAATTTCTGGGGCTCCTGGTGCGCGCCATGCCGCGCCGAGTCAGCGGCCCTGGTGCAGGTCGCGGGCGCCACGGCGAGCAAGGGCGTCACCTTCCTCGGCGTCGACGAGCGTGACACCAGGACCAATGCGCTCTCGTTCGTCCGCGGGCACGGAGTCACGTATCCGAGCGTGTTCGACGAGGACGGCTCGCTCGCCGCCGAATGGCCCGCCGCCGCGGGTCCGCCGTACACGTTCATCATCGACCGCCAGGGCCGCATCGCTGCCCGCTTCCTCGGCGGCGTCACCCCCGACGAGCTGCAGTCGGCCGTGCTCAAGGTCTCGGCCGAGGCGTGAGCGCCGGTTCCTTCGTCACTGACGGGCCGCTGATCCTGGCGGTGCCGGTCGCGGCGCTGGCGGGCCTGGTCTCCTTCGCTTCGCCCTGCGTGCTCCCGCTCGTGCCGGGCTACCTCTCCTACGTCGCCGGCCTCACCGGATCCGAGCTCGCCGAGAAAGCTCCCGAGCAGCCCGTGCTCGAGGCGATCGCCGAGGGCGACACCCTGGTCCGGGTCGAGGCCCCTCCGGTGGTCCGTCGCCGCAGCCGGGTCGTCGCCGGCGCGCTGCTCTTCGTGCTCGGCTTCACGGTCATCTTCATTGCCTACGGGGCGGCGTTCGGTTCGCTGGGCACGGCGCTGCGCCGCCACGAACGCGGCATCGAGCAGGTGCTCGGCGTCGTCACCATCGTGATGGGGCTCGCATTCGCCGGCGTCTTCTCCCGGTTCATGGTGGCCAACAGGCAATGGAAGCCGCGCTGGATGCCCTCCCGCGGCCTGGCGGGAGCCCCGCTGCTGGGTGCGCTCTTCGGTATCGGGTGGACCCCGTGCCTCGGCCCGACGCTCGCTGCTGTGCAGGGCCTCGCGCTCAACAGCGCGACCGCCGGGCGCGGAGCGACGCTCTCGGCCGCGTACTGCCTCGGGCTCGGCATCCCCTTCGTGCTCGTCGCCGTGGGCATGCGGGCGGGGCTCGGCGCGCTCGCCGTCGTGCGCCGCCACACGCGTGTGGTGATGGTCATCGGAGGGCTGCTGCTCATCGTGACGGGCCTGCTCGAGGTCACCGGCGAGTGGAACCACATCGTCATCCAGCTGCGCGCCCACCTCCCAGGGTTCAGCGAGACACCGCTGTGAGCGAGCGCACGATGACCCCGATGAGCTCTCTGACCCGGTTGGAAGCGCCCGAACTGCTCTCCACGCAGCCGGTGGAGCCCAGCGAGCAACCATCTCCAGGTGGCCGGCGCCGCCCGCTCGCCCCGTTCGTACGCGCCTGGCGGCAGCTGACGAGCATGCGCACGGCGCTGCTGCTGCTCTTCCTGCTCGCGCTCGCCGCCGTCCCGGGTTCGCTGCTCCCGCAGCGCAGCGTCGACCCCACCCTCGTCGACCTCTACATCGCACGCCACCCGAAGCTCGGCCCGTTCCTCGACCGGCTCTACGGGTTCGACGTCTTCGGCGCGCCCTGGTTCGCTGCCATCTACGCGCTGCTGTTCATCTCGCTGATCGGCTGCCTCATCCCGCGGGTGCGGATGCATGCGCGCGCCCTGCTGCGCCGCCCGCCGAAGGCCCCCGCCCATCCCGCCCGCCTGTCCTCCGGCCTGCGTTTCGAGACGGCGGCCTCTCCGGAGCAGGTTCTCGAGGCCGGACGCGCGGTGCTGCGCGGCCGGCGCTTCCGCGTCGCCACCGATGCGGGCTCGGTGAGCGCCGAGAAGGGATACCTGCGCGAGACGGGCAACCTGCTCTTCCACATCTCGCTCGTCATCCTGCTGGCCGGCATCGCGGTCGGCGGCCTGTTCGGCTACACCGGCAAGGTCGTGGTGACCGATGGGGAGGGCTTCACCAACACCCTCGTGCAGTACGACAGCTTCAACCACGGCGGCCTCGTCAAAACCGACCAGCTGGCCCCCTTCTCCTTCCAGCTGACCGACTTCCAGGCCGAGTACCAGCCTGACGCCACCCCGAAGACCTACCGGGCCTACGTGACGCTGACGACGAAGCCCGGCGCCAAGGCGACCAAGCACGTCATCCGCGTCAACGATCCGCTGAAGATCGGTGAGGCGAAGGTCTACCTGATCAACCACGGCTACTCGCCGCATGTCGTGCTCAAGGACAAGAACGGCAAGGCCGTCTACGACGCCTACGTCCCGTGCGTCGCGAATGACGTCAAGTACCTCACGTCGAACTGCGTCTTCAAGATTCCCGATACCGGGCTGCCCGCGAGCGGCCCCCTGCAGAAGCCGCAGCAGATCGGCGTCGAGGCCGGGCTGGTGCCGACCTTCTCCTCGACGAACTTCCAGAGCTCGGTCTTCCCTGCGCTGCTGAACCCGCGGCTTGCCGGCGTGCAGATCTACCTCGGCGACCTGGGGATCGACGCGGGTACACCGCAGAACGTCTACGTGCTCGACACCAGCAAGATGAAGCTGCTCAATCTCAAGGGTCCGGGCGGTTCCGACCCGCCGCTGATCAGCCCGTTCAACAAGAGCGCTGACAGCGTCACCGGCCTACCCGGTGGGCTCACCCTCACCGTCGACAACATCCGTAGCTACGCGGTCTTCTCCGTGAAGTACGACCCGGGCAAGGGCCTCGTGCTCTGGGCCGCGATCGCGATGCTGACCGGCCTGATCGGCTCCCTGCTGATCCGCCGCCGCCGGGTGTGGATAAGGGTGAACACCACACGCGATCCAGAAGAAGCGGGTCGTACTGTGGTGGAGATCGGCGGGCTCGCCCGCACCGGAAATCTGACCGCAGAATTTGACGATCTTGTCCGCCGGGTGCGCGACCGGCTGCCGGAGCAGGGGTAAGGGGCCAGATGGCTGGGCTGTCGAACGACTTGTTCGTCGTGACGGTGATGGCGTACGCGATAGGCATGGTGGCGTTCGCGTTCGACCTCGCGTTCCGGCGTGCTCCTACGCGGGTGATCCGGGCCGTGATCACTGTCCCGAGCGAGCAATCAGCCGAGCAGAAGGTGCTGGTCGGCGCCGGCGCCTCGGTCGTCGCTCAGCCGCCCGCCCCGCCTGTGCCTCCGGCGCAGTCCGTCGAGGTGGCCACCACTCCGGAGGGCGGCTACGGCCGGGCCGGTCGCATTGCGGTCGGCGCCACCCTCCTAGGTTGGGTCGCTCACCTGGCCACCATCGTCACCCGAGGTTTCGCGGCCCACCGGGTGCCGTGGGGAAACATGTACGAGTTCTCGACCGTCGTGGCGTTCATCGTCGTGTCGGCCTTCCTCGTGCTGCTGGCCCGTCAGAAGGTTCGCTGGCTCGGCGTCTTCGTTCTCGTGCCCGTCGTGCTCTACCTGGGCCTGGCCGGCACCGTGCTCTACGTCAAGGCCGGCCCACTCGTCCCCGCGCTGAACTCGTACTGGCTGAAGATCCATGTGGTCGCTGCGATGAGCGCCACGGCGATGTTCTTCGTCAGCGGGATCCTCGCGATCCTGTATCTGGCCAAGGTGCGCCGCCCGGAAGGAGCGCTGCTCTCGAGGCTGCCCGACGCGGCATCGCTCGATCGGCTCACCTACGGGCTGGTCGCGTTCGCGTTTCCGATCTGGACCTTCGCCATCATGGCCGGGGCGATCTGGGCGGAGGCAGCTTGGGGCCGGTACTGGGGCTGGGACCCCAAGGAGACCTGGTCTTTCATCACCTGGGTGATCTACGCGGCGTACCTGCATTCACGGGCTACCGCGGGCTGGAAGGGCAAGCGGGCCGCCTGGTTCGCCGTCGCCGCCTTCAGCGCGCTGATCATCAACTACTACGTGGTCAACACGTTCATCGTCGGGCTGCACAGCTACGCCGGCCTGAAGTAGCACCCCGGAGCGGTGGTCAGCTCACCTTCCACGACGCGGCGATGAAGTCGCCTGCCGCTGCGGCTCGCGCTGCGGTGCCTGCTGTCACGGTGACGACGAAGATGTCCTTCTTCTCCGCCAGATAGAACTGGCGTCCGAAGACTGTCCCGGCCCCGGTCGGTGTGATCGAGTAATCGATCTGCTCGGCGGGTTCACCACCGATCTTGGTGTCGGTGAACCGGATGTTCTTGGCGCCGACGTTGTTCAGCGACGAGCGCACCTGGCCGACGAAGACGGAGCTCTGGATCTGCGTCGGATCCGACGGCGCCTCGTTTGCCAGCTTGATGACCCCGACGTTGTCCGAGACCCCGCTGATGGGCGGGTGAAACGCGATCATGATCGTCGTGTTCTTGAGCCGCGTCTCCGCATCGCTGATCTGCTGCGCGACCCCGCTGCCGGTGCCCAGGACCGCCGGGAGGCGCGCCGCCGCCTGCGCTGGAGTCGTCACCACGACGTAGCCCACCGGCATCGTGAGCGACAGACCGGTCGTGGCGTCGTGAAAGTCACGGAGGGCGTCGGCGCCGGCGGACGCGCTCGCCGATCCGAACGGGTCTGCGGGCGCGGCGGACGACGATTCGGTGGCCGACGGCTCGGTGGCCGTCGGCGTTGCTGACGCTGACGATGAAGGCGAGGGGCTCGCGATACTGCCACCGCCACCGGAAGATCCACACCCGGCGGCGAGCGTGATCGCCAGCAGCCCGCCCGCGACGGTCGCGGGTCGTCCGGGCCGGGAGCGATCGCCGAGCGGCGGTGCGGTCATGCGGTGTCAGCTCCTCGAGGCGCTCGTACTGCCGGATGGGGCGCCGGCCGAGGTCGACAGTCCCAACTGATCAGAGCCACAGTGTCCCTCAGCTGCCGGTCCAGGCGCGTGCGGACGCGCGGCGGCCGGCGCGCTTCGGGCAGACTGCAGATGTGGCGAGCTACCCCGATCTGCGCGACTTCGTCACGCGGCTGGACCGCAGTCACGAGCTGCGGCGCATCAAGACAGAGGTCGATCCGCACCTCGAGGTCAGCGAGATCGTCCAGCGCGTGGTGCGCGCCGGCGGCCCGGCGCTGCTCTTCGAAAATGTGCGCGGCTCAGACCTTCCGCTGGCGCTGAACCTGTTCGGCAGCGAGCGGCGGATGGCGATGGCGCTCGGGGTCGACCGGCTCGATGACATCGGCGATCAGATCGCCGGGTTGCTGAAGCCTGAGCTCCCGGTGGGGTTCGGCGGCCTGCGCGAGGCCTTCGGCAAGCTCGGTGCCCTGCGGTCGGCTCCGCCCAAGACCGTGGCCGAGGGTTCGTGCCAGGAGGTCGTCCTGCGCGGCGCTGACGTCGACCTCGGGCTGCTGCCCGGCATCCAGGCGTGGCCCGACGACGGTGGCATCTTCCTCAATCTCGGGCTGACGCACACCAAGCACCCCGAGACCGGCGCCCGCAACCTCGGGATGTACCGGCTGCAGCAGCACGATTCGCGCACGGTCGGCCTGCACTGGCAGATCCACAAGGATTCCAACGCCCATCACGCGGTGGCCGAGCGGCGCGGCGAGCGGCTTCCCGTCGCGATCGCCTTCGGCTGCGAGCCTGCCGTCACCTACGCGGCCAGCGCGCCGCTGCCCGCCGAGATCGACGAGTACCTCTTCGCCGGCTTCCTTGCCGGGCGCCGGATCGAGCTCGTCGACTGCCTGACGGTCCCCCTGAAGGTGCCGGCCCACGCGAGCGTCGTGCTCGAGGGCTGGCTCGAGCCCGGAGCACGCCACCCGGAGGGTCCGTTCGGCGACCACACCGGCTTCTACACGCCCGTCGAGCCGTTCCCGGCGCTGACCGTCGAATGCATGACGATGCAGGCGCCCACGTCGAATCCGATCTTCCAGACGATCGTGGTCGGCCGCCCGCCCCAGGAGGACGCCTGGATCGGCAAGGCGACCGAGCGCATCTTTCTCCCGCTGATCCGGATGACCCTGCCCGAGCTCGTCGACTACGACCTGCCGGTCGCCGGCGGCTTCCACAACTGCGTGATCGCGTCGATCGACAAGCGCTTCCCCAAGCACGCCCAGAAAGTGATGAACGCCATCTGGGGGGCCGGGCTGATGTCGCTCGCGAAGCTGATCATCGTGGTCGACGCCGACTGCGACGTGCACGACTACACCGAGGTCGCGTGGCGCGCCTTCGGCAACGTCGACTACGCCCACGACCTGCTGGCCACGTCGGGACCGGTCGATCATCTCGACCACGGCTCCTACCAGCAGTTCTGGGGAGGCAAAATCGGTATCGACGCCACCCGCAAGTGGCCCGAGGAGGGTTACACGCGCGGCTGGCCGCCCGAGGCGGTCATGTCGCCGGAGGTGTCCGAGACCGTCGACCGGCGCTGGAAGGAGTACGGGCTGTGACCACCGCCGTACCGCCCGCAGGACCCGCGATCGGGGTGGCGGCACCGAATCCGGCGCGCGCCTTCCTTCGGTTGGTGATGATCGAGCACTCGGTCTTCGCCCTGCCGTTCGCCTACCTCGCCGCGCTCTACGCCGGCTTCAGCGTCAACAAGTCGGTGCACTGGCGGGCAATCATCCTCGTCACCATCGCCATGGTTGCGGCGCGCACGTTCGCCATGGCGGTGAACCGGATCGTCGACCGCAGCCTCGACGCGCGCAACCCTCGCACCGCCAAGCGCGAACTGGTCACCGGGACGGTCTCGGTGCGGACGGCTGCGGTCGGTTCCGGCGTGGCCCTCGCGATTTTCCTGACGGCCGCGGGCCTGCTTTCGCTCTTGTGCCTGGCGCTGGCACCGATCGCCCTGGTGCTGTTCGTGGTCTATCCGTACGGCAAGCGCTTCACCTGGCTCTGTCACGGGCTGCTCGGGCTGGCCCAGGCCGTCGGGCCGATCGGCGCCTGGATCGGGGTGACCGGCCACTGGTCATGGACGCCGGTGCTGCTCGGACTCGCCGTCGGCCTGTGGATCGGCGGGTTCGACCTGATCTATGCACTGCAGGACGTCGAGTCCGACCGCGCCGAGGGCATCTACTCGCTGCCGGCGCGCTTCGGGCCGGTGATCGCGCTGCGCACGGCAGCGGCGTCTCATGTCGTCACGCTGGGGCTGTTCGCGGCCTTCGGCGCCGTCGTTCACGCTGGGGCGTGGTGGTGGATCGGGCTGGTGTTCGTCGCTGTTGCATTCGGCTACGAGCACAGCCTGGTGAAGCCCAACGACCTGTCGAAGGTGAACCGGGCCTTCTTCACCGCCAATGGGGTCGTCGGCATCGCGTTGTTCGTCTTCGGGCTCATCGATCTGCTGTCACGGGGCCTCGGCGCTTGATGCCGCCGCTCGACCGTGCGCTCGGGGAGGGCCTCGGCGAGGAGGTCGGGGTGGGGCCCCACCCGGAGCCGTGGCCGCAGGATCCGCGGCTGGACCCCGAGTTGCTGGCCGGCGGCGACCGGCGCAACGTCGTCGACCGCTATCGCTACTGGACGATGGACGCGATCGTTGCCGACCTTGACAGCCGGCGGATGCCATTTCACGTCGCGGTCGAGAACTGGCAGCACGACCTGAACATCGGGACCGTGGTGCGTAACGCCAACGCCTTCCTGGCCGAGGCCGTGCACATCGTGGGATTACGCCGGTGGAATCGCCGGGGCGCCATGGTCACCGATCGCTACCAGCACGTGCGGCATCACGAGACGGTGGACGATCTGGCGGCGTGGGCCGACGCCGCGCAGCTGCCACTGATCGGGATCGACCTGCTGCCGGGCAGCGAACCGCTCCCGGCGTGGCCCCTTCCCCGCAGGTGCGTGCTGCTCTTCGGCCAGGAGGGCCCGGGACTGTCGCAGGCGGCCCGCGAGCGCTGCTCGGTGGTGCTGCACATCCCGCAGTTCGGCTCCACCCGATCGATCAATGCGGGGGTCGCCAGCGGCATCGCGATGTACGAATACTGCCGTCGCTATGCGCCTTTGGATGCGGCCGATCGGCCCATCGGGGCTCAAGACTGAGTAGCCTTGTCCCGACACCACAAGAGCTTGCCGATCCGATCCATGGCCCCCGGACCCAAACAAGTGGCTTCGAGCCACCTCACGCCGTGAGGCGACCTGGCGGGTCGGCGCACAGAGCCCCGAGCATTCGTGTTCGGGGCTCTTGTGTGTGCGCAGAAGCCGTGGCCTAGTCGGGAGCCTTGGTGCTCTTGCGGCTGTTGCGCTCCGCGAGGCGCGGGTAGCGCTCGCGGTGGTCCGGCTCGGCATCGGCCAGCGCAGCCCGCAGTAATTGCAGGGCGTTGCGGGAGAGTGCCTCTGCCTCCTGCTCGTCCAGTCCGAGATCGGCCCCGACAGCCCCCGGCCCCTCGCCGTAGCCGTAGGTGGTCATGACGGCGGCGCGCTCGGCCGACGGCAGCTGCGCGAGAGCACCCTCGAGACGGTCCAGGAGCTCGGCATCAGGCGTACCGGCATCCACCGCGGCGACGTCTTCGAGCAGCACCGCGGCCAGCGGGCGAAGCCGCGGCGGGCGGTCGCGCGCCGGCTGTCGCGCTCGGCCGGGTCCGGATGTCACCCTTTCATGGTGCCCGCTACCACCGGTTCTGGCGAAACCGCGACCCCGACCCCTGCCACGCCGGCACCCATCTGGGTCGTCGCCGGCGCCCCCGGGTCTGGCAAGTCGACCGTCGCTGACCTGCTGCTTGGCACGTTTCGGGAGGCCGGCCGGCCGGTGCCGGCGCTGCTGGACAAGGACACGCTCTACGGCGATTTCGTCGCCGCCACCCTTGAGGCGGCCGGCCGCGCGCCGGACGAGCGGGAGGGCGACTGGTACGACGACCACGTCAAGCGTCACGAATATGCAGGGATGACGGCCGTCGCCCGCGAGATCAGCGCCCGAGGCTGTCCTGTCCTGCTCAGCGCACCGTTCACCCAACAGATACGCAATAGGCAGCTGTGGGACCGCTGGGTGGAGCAACTCGGCGGTGGTCGGGTCGAACTCGTCTACGTGCGGTCCGATGCCAAGACGCTGGCGGCGCGGCTCGCTGGTCGGGCATCGTCCCGCGACGGCGGCAAACGTACTGATTTTGCAGCGTTTATCGGCCGCATGAA
Organism: uncultured Actinomycetota bacterium; assembly: GCA_963731205.1. GTDB lineage: Bacteria > Actinomycetota > Actinomycetes > Frankiales > Frankiaceae > DATAZK01. The sequence continues at coordinate 1,164,098 of CAVSUJ010000002.1, forward strand.
GCCTGATGTCAGCCCACCCGTTCCCCATCAGGAGATCGACAATCGCGCCGCAGCTCCGGATCTCAGTGATCAGATACGCCGCTTGAGCGCCGCCGCCGACGGCCCGTTTTCGCCCTGAATAGGCGTGAATATCAGTTCACGTCAAACGCGGACAAAACTCACCACCCGCCAGGGGGTGCACGGTTTAGCGTTTCTTTTCCGGCACGACATCTTCTGGGAGGCGCTGCGTGAAGTACGCGGCGGCGCCTGCTGTACAAAGCGGCTTGCTGGCGGCTGCCTTCGGTCAATTGCTCGGCGCGCTCACTGACGCCGCGGCTCTGGCGGATGAAAGCGGCGAGATCGTTGCCGCGAACGGTCGGCTGGCAGAGCTCACCGGCGCACAAGGCGGCTGCGAAGCGCTGATCGGTCGCCGCCTCATCGACGCGGTCACCACCGTGGATCCCGAGGACTTCGAGGCGAAGCTGCGGAGCTGCGTCGTGAGCGGCGAGAGCCTGCTGACGCAGGCAGTTCTTGTCACGCCGGAAGGCGGGGCGCTCGCGGTGGAGGTCGTTCTCGACGCGTGCGCCGGCGACAACACCTCAGGTGCCGTGCTGATCAGGCTCCGGCCGCGGGGAGCCGACCCGGCGCAGCAGGAGGTCGCCGAGCGTCGCTACCGCCAACTCGCCTTGTCCGCGGGCGATCTGGTCACGCTGCATGCGCCCGACCGGACCCTGCTCGCCGCGTATGGCCGCGGTGCTTTCCCTGGCGACCAGGACCCGACGGACTTCGTCGGCGGCCAACTCGAACTCGTGGCCCACGCCGACGACGTGTCATCCGTCGCCTCGGCCTGGGCCGCCGCAGCGCGCAGCACCGAACCGGTCACCCTCGCCTATCGCGTGCAGCGGGTGCCTGGGGAATGGGCTTGGGTGGAGAGCAGCATCCAGGCGGTACGCGACAGGGAGGGCGCGCTCGTCGAGCTGCAGACCGTCAATCGCGACATCACCGAGCAGCGCGCGTCGCAGCACGAGCTCGCCCGGCTCGCGCTGCGTGATCCGCTGACGGGACTGGCCAACCGGCTGCTGTTCGGTGACCGGCTGCGAGCCGCCGTCGCCCGCCTCGGCCGCCGGCAGTCCCCGATCGCCGTGCTGCTGCTGGACATCGACCGCTTCAAAGGTGTCAACGACAGCCTGGGACATCCCGTGGGCGACCGGTTGCTGACCGAGCTCGGTGCCCGGCTGACCGCGTGCGTGCGCGCGAGCGACACGGTGGCCCGCCTCTCCGGCGACGAATTCGCCGTGTTGGCCGAGGATCTGGACAACGAGGCGGCCGCCCAGCTGCTGGCCGAGCGGGCGCTCACGGCGCTGCAGATCCCCTACGAGCTGGAGGGCGGCTTCACGATCACGGTGACCCCGAGCATTGGCGTGACGCTCAGCACCGACAGCGCCATCACCCCCGATGAGCTGATGCGCGAGGCCGACGTCGCGCTCTATGCCGCCAAGAGTGCGGGCCGCAACCGGCTTGCGCTGTTCGACGCCCCGCTCCGTCATCAGGTCAGCCGGCGGATCAGCGTCGACCAGCAGGCCCGGCGCGCGCTCGCGAACGGGGATCTGTTCTGCGAGTACCAGCCCATCATCGACCTCACCGACGGCACGGTCGTGCTTGCCGAGGCTCTGGTGCGGCTGCGCGACAGCGACGGCGGCTTGCTGCTCCCGCGCGCCTTCCTTCCGGTCTGTGAGGACACCGGGCTGGTGCTCGAGCTCGACCGGCAGGTCATCGCGCGGGTGCTCCGTGAGATCTCCCGGCTGCGCGCGGGCGAGCGGGGGCGCTGCCCGATCGTCAGCATCAACGTCTCCAGCCGCACGCTGACCGACCCCAGATTCCCTGCCACCGTTGCGGATTTGCTGACCGAGTGCGGGCTGGAGGGCGGCGGCTTGGCTTTCGAGCTGACCGAACCGACGCTTCCGGTGGGCGGCTCGGGGGTGGACGCCACTGTCGCCGGCCTCGCCGAGATGGGCATCGGGATCGGCCTGGACAACTTCGGCACCGGCTCGACCGCGCTCTCGACGCTGACCACGCTCGAGATCGATTACGTGAAGCTCGACGCCACGTTTCTGGCGGCAGCGGCGAGCAGTGCGGCGGGCATGTCGGTCAACAAAGCCGTCGTCGATCTGGCCAAGGCGCTGGGGCTCGCGGTGGTCGGCCAGGGCATCGAGCATCCTGCGCACGCGGCTGTGCTCGCCGCGCTGGGGGGGATGATGGCGCAGGGCCACCTGCTGGCTACCCCGATGCCGCTGTCCGACGTTCCCGCCCGGGTGCGGTTGGCGGTCTAGCTTCTAGAGCGCACGTCAGAGCGCCTGGATCGGCTGGGTGGGCTGGATCGGCTCGATCGGCTGGGGCGGGGTCGGTTCGCCGGTGTCGACGCCAGGCTTGCCTTTGATGATCACCTGCGCGGTCCACTGGTAGCCGTCCCACCAGCGCGCCTCGCAGCGGCCATCGGGATCGGCATAGAAGCCGGCCGGAAAGGCCGGCGGGGCAGCGACGGGCGGCGCTGGGGGAGGCAGCGGGATCGGCGGCGGGGGAGGCGGTGCGAAGCGCTCGGCTGCGGTACCCACCGGGTGCCAGAGCGTCTCGGGCTCCAGCGCCTGACGGAAGTCGTGCTGGCACCGCGGGCAGGTGCGCAGCGCTGCCTCGTCACGACGCTCGCCGCAATGCGGGCAGAAGACGACGAGCCGTTCCTCCGCATCCAGCCCCTGACACCGCGGGCAGACGTACTCCGGATCCATCTTCACCAGCGGCAGGATCCGGCCGACCAGGATGAACGGGCTGACCCCGGACGAGGAGATGCTGGCCCCGAGGAATCCCGACAGGCCCTTGATCTTGCGGTTGCGCTCGACCAAGCGCTGGTAATCCGGATTGACGACCTTGTCGTGCCGGCAGGTGGTGCACTTCTGCAGGGTGCGCAGCGGCAAGGAGTCGCGGATTCGCGCCTGGTCGTTGAGGAAGGTGATGACGGGCTTGTCGGCCTCACTGATCTGGATGACCGGCACCATGCCCGGCGCGGTCGCGTCCAGGAAGCGCTCGATCTCTCCGACGACGCGTTCCACGTCGGCGGCCAGCGCGGGCGGCATCGAACCCGGGATACGCGAGATGAGCAGCGCGACGGTCAGCATGCCCTGCACGCGCGTGGCGTCAAGGATTGCTTCGGCGTCGGGCGCCGCGATGACCACCTGCGGCCCGGTCGCCTTGGCCGGAGCGGCGCCGCCGAGCCACTTGTCGACGCGTTGCACGGCTTTCTGGCCGGCGTTGCCACTCGCGACGTTGGTGCGCTCGAGCAGGCCGATGTTTCCGGCGGTGCTGTTGAACACGGGCGGGGTGAGGAACACGTTTGCGTCGACGGAGCGCAGGCTCGCGTCGACGGCTTGGGCGATCTCGGTGAACAGATCGGCGTAGGTGCGGTTCTGCCCCCAGGCCTTGCCCCCTGGCGCACGCCAGCGATCGAAGAGGCCGACGGTCACGGTGGTCGTCTCCGCCTCAGCCGCGAAGTCGATCTTTATCCCGACCGGGGACTTCTTGGGCTGCAGCGCCCCCGCCGCGAGCTGCGACCCGCGCTTGCCCTCGAGGCTCGTGAGGCGCTCGGCGGTCATCTCGAACCGCTGCTCCCGCAGGGTTTTGGTGAGGGCGGTCCGCACGGTCGCCACTGGGGCAGCGACCGTGCGGACCAGCTCCATTCGAGCGAACGGCATGACGGCAGCCGCTCTCAGGATTCGTCGTAGGAGGCGTCCGCGCTTGCCTGGTCGGTCCAGCTCGACGCGGTGTCGGCATAGTCGGACGCGGTGTCGGCGTAATTGGAGGCACCGTCGGCGTAGCTGGAGGCATCGGCGAAGTCGGTCTGCGCGCTTTCGGTGTCGCCCGAGGAGAGCGCGTCGAGGCCGGCCTGCTGGTAGCTGTCGGCCGAGTCGGACCACTCGCTGGCACTCGCCTCGTTCCAGTTCGACCAGTCGGCGTTGCTCGACGCGTTGTCCAGATCGGTGGAGACGTCGCCGGTGCCGGTGATGACGTCGTCGAAGGCCTGGAAGCTGGCGTCGCTGGCGGCCGCGCTGTCCTCGGCGCTGCTGTCGAGCGCGTCGGCCGCTGAGCTGTCGACAGTGCTCGTGTCAGTGCCGGTGTAATCGTCCCAGGTCTCGGACATTTCTGCGTTCCCCCTTTGGTGGCCCGCCCGGAGCAGGTGGGCTGACACTGACTACTGTCACCCAGGATCTCCCGTGAGAGCGCCCGATGTCCGGCGAACGACACACATCCACCCGGTTACACAGGCAGTTGTGCGCGATCCTCGGCGCCGTGGCCGCCGTCGGTGAGGTGGGTGCGCCGGCGCGTGGCCCAGCTGGCTCCGAGACCGATCAGCAGGACGACGACTCCCGCCCCGCCGATCACCGACGGCAGTGTCACCTTGGCGAGCGTGATCTTGCCGGCGCGGCCCTTGGCGAAGGTGGCGAGATCGTCGACCGAGGCCGGCAGCTGCGAATACGTGATGTTGAAGATCTTGCTGAGCGGCGGGTTCTTCACGAGCTTGCCGATCACCGTCGCGGCCGACTGGATCACGGCGTTCTTCGCGTACTGCGGCTTGTTGAGGATGGTCTGGATGCGTCCGATCCCCTGGATGTCGGGGCTGGCGTCGAGCGTCTGGTTGATCTGCTCGAGGCCCACGATGGCACCCGTCTTGGGCTCCACGAGGAAGCTGGTGTGGACGTCGATCGTGTAGTTGAGCGGGACGTTCTGGGCGAGGATCGCCGTCGCGGCCGAACGGTCGGCGGCGGCCAGGCTCGGCAGCACGGCACTCTCCAGCAACGCCGGGTCGGCGCCCTGTGCCTTCAGCTGGGCGGCGGCCTGGGAGGGGGTGAGCGACTTCGGGATGCCCTGCGACGCGAGCTGGTCGATGTAGTAACCCTGGGCGGGCGCGCCACTCATCGAACCCTGGTAGCGGTACAGCGTCACGCCGGCCCGCTTCACCGAGGCGGTCTTGGTGAACGCGTAGGAGACGCCCGACTCGTTCTTCCAGACCTGATACGGGCCCTTGCCGGAGCTGAACGGCAGGTTGATCGAGTACGCGGGTGAGCGGTCGATCTTGTTGCTCGGTGTGTAGGCCCAGGCGCGGTCGTCAGCGACGTTCTTCAGCGATTTGCGGTCCAGGACGTACCGCTGCTGCAGATCCTGCGGTTTGAGGTTGCCGATCTGCTCGACGTCGTTCTCCTGGACGACCGCACGGCTGCCGCTGGTCTCGATCACGTCGAGGTTGCGCTTGATGTCGAGCGGCAGCTTCTGCGGGGTCGCCAGCGGCGCGGCTGTGGAGGGGTCGATGTACAGCGTGAAGGTCCCCTGGGCATGGGCCGTCTTGTTCAGCGGTCCGCCGGGGTACTTCACGGCGAGGGCCGGCAGCGCGTAGACCGCGACCACGCCGAGCACGATGAGCAGGACGCCGACGGCGATGATCGCTTTCCCGAGACGGCGCACCTTCAGGCCACCCTCACCCTTCTGTTGACCGGCGTGAACTGCCTGACCCGTAAGGGATCAAGGTGTCGCTTGCGCGCCCGGGCATCCATGTCACGCGCTCTCGCCGCCGGTATCCCGGGCGCCCCTCTAGAGTCGGGGGTGAGTGCCCGGCGGCTGTCGGTACCTTCCTCACTGGGAGCCAAGACCTGCGGCCACCGGGTTCAGGACGAAAGTCGTGAGGGGGAACCGGTGACCGACGGTCCTCTCATTGTGCAGTCCGACAAGACGGTGCTGCTCGAGACCGACCACGAGCTGGCCGACGAGGCGCGTGCCGCTTTGGCGCCGTTCGCCGAGCTCGAGCGCGCTCCCGAGCACGTCCACACCTACCGCATCACCAACCTCGCGTTGTGGAATGCGCGGGCTGCGGGCCACGACGCCGAGCAGGCCGTCGATGTCCTCATGCGCTACTCGCGCTTTCCGGTGCCGCATGCGTTGCTGGTCGACGTCGCCGACACCATGGACCGCTTCGGGCGGCTGCGGCTCGAGATGTCTCCGGTACACGGGCTGGTGCTGCACGCGCTCGATCGCGCCGTGCTCGAAGAGGTCATCCGCTCCAAGAAGATCCAGCCCCTGCTGGGAGCCCGGGTCGATGACGACACCATCATCGTCCACGCCGCCGAGCGAGGGCGCATCAAGCAGGCACTGCTGCGGGTCGGTTGGCCCGCCGAGGACCTGGCCGGTTACGTCGACGGTGAGTCCCACCCCATCACGTTGCGCGAGGAGGGGTGGACCCTGCGCGCCTATCAGCGCGAAGCGGTCGAGGGTTTCTGGGCCGGCGGCTCAGGGGTGATCGTGCTGCCGTCGGGTGCCGGGAAGACGATCGTCGGTGCAGCGGCGATGGCGAAGGCCGGTGCCACCACGCTGATTTTGGTGACGAACACCGTCGCCGGTCGCCAGTGGCGCCGCGAGCTGCTGGCCCGCACGTCGCTGACCGAGGACGAGATCGGCGAGTATTCGGGCGAGCGCAAGGAGGTCCGTCCGGTCACGATCGCGACCTACCAGGTGATGACCACGCGCCGCAAGGGCGAGCACCTTCACCTCGGACTCTTCTCGGCTCGCGAGTGGGGCCTGGTCATCTACGACGAGGTGCATCTGCTGCCCGCTCCGGTCTTCCGCATGACGGCTGACATCCAGTCGCGCCGCCGGTTGGGCCTCACCGCGACGCTGGTGCGCGAGGACGGCCGGGAGGGCGACGTGTTCAGCCTCATCGGGCCCAAGCGCTACGACGCGCCCTGGCGTGACATCGAGGCCCAGGGCTGGATCGCGCCGGCGCTGTGTACCGAGGTCCGGGTCACGCTCACCGACGAGGAGCGGATGACATACGCGGTCAGCGAGCCCGAGGACCGCTACCGGGTCTGCGCGACGGCCGCATCCAAGCGTTTTGTCGTGAAGACCCTGGTCGAGCGGCACAAGGACGACCGGGTGCTGGTGATCGGCGCCTACCTCTCCCAGCTCGCCGAGTTCGGGGAGCTGCTCGACGCCCCGATCATCCAAGGTTCGACGACGAACAAGGAACGCGAGCGGCTGTTCGAGGAGTTCCGCAACGGAGCGTTGCGGGTGCTCGTCGTCAGCAAGGTCGCCAACGTGTCCATCGACCTTCCCGAGGCGGGGGTGGCGATTCAGGTGAGCGGCACGTTCGGTTCGCGGCAGGAGGAGGCGCAGCGGCTCGGACGTGTGCTGCGTCCGAAGGCCGACGGCCGGCCGGCCCACTTCTACACGGTCATCTCGCGCGACACCCTCGACCAGGAGTACGCGGCACACCGTCAGCGCTTCCTTGCCGAGCAGGGCTACTCGTACACGATCGTCGACTCCGACGACCTGATCAGCGAGGGTTGAGATGGGGAGTTCTTTCTTCCTCTCCGAGGAGTTGCAAGGCTATCTGTGGTCGAGCATGACCCCGCCCGATGATGTGCTGGCAGACCTTCGTGACGAGACCGCAGCGAGTTTGCGCGACGTCGCGCAAATGCAGATCGCGCCTGAGCAAGGCGCTTTCCTGACCACCCTCGCCTCGGTCATGGGAGCGCGCCGCGTGATCGAGGTCGGCACCTTCACCGGCTACAGCGCCTTGTGCCTGGCTCGCGGCCTGGCCCACGGCGGTCGTTTGCAGTGCTTCGACGTGAGTGACGAGTGGACGTCGATGGCGCGCCGCTACTGGGAGCGAGCGGGCATCGCCGACCGCATCGAGCTCACCCTGGGCCCTGCCGCTCAGTCGCTGGCGGCCCTGCCCCCGGATCCGGTGGTTGACCTGGCCTTCGTCGATGCCGACAAGACCGGTTATCCCGAATACGTCGAACTGCTGCTGCCGCGGCTGCGCCCTGGCGGCCTGCTGCTGCTGGACAACACCTTGCGCAACGGACACGTGCTGCCGTCGTACCCGGCGACCGATGAAGGCACCCTCGTCATGATCGAGCTCAACAAGGCGCTGGCAGCCGACCCGCGGGTGGAGGTCGTCCTGTTGCCGCTCGCCGACGGGCTGACCGTCGCACGTAAGCGCTGATCCGCGCTAACTGCTCCACAGGCGGGGCGTCAGCGCAGGATGCCGGTGTGGCCGAGCGAGTAGCGGCCGGGCTGGGGCCAGACGGCGAGACCGTGCGGTTCGGTGCCGACCGGGATGCGGGCGACCAGCTTGCCGGTGGTCGTGTCGATCCCGTAGACCTCGTTGTTGCGTCGCCCTGACAGCCAGAGGGTCTTGCCGTCGGGCGAGACGCCGCCCATATCGGGGGTGCTCGGCGCGGGGATCGGCCAGGTGGCGATGACCTTGCGGGTCGCGAAATCGATGACGCTGACCGACCCCTTGTCGTAGGTCCCGCCGCGGTTGGACACGTAGAGCACGTGGGCGTTACGGCTGGGGTAGAGGCCGTGTGCCTCCGGGCCGGTCGGGATGAAGCCGATCTGCTTGAACGTGTCGCCGTCGATGAGGTGGACGCCGTTCTCGTCCATGTCGGAGACGTACCAGACCTTGCCGGCCGGATCGACCTTGATGTCCTGCGGCATGCCACCGATGTTGAGGTAGCCGAGCACTTTCTGCTGAGCGGTGTCGACCTTCACCAGCGCGCCGCCGAACTCGCAGGTGGCGATGAAGTACGAGCCGTCGGCGGAGAAGTCGATGTGGTTGACGCCGGCGCATCCCGGTACCTCGAGCGCATGCGTCAGGGCGAAGGTGTGCGGGTCAGAAAAGTCCAGCCTCCGCTCGGCTTCCGCGACGATGATGGCGAACTTGCCGTCCGGCGTGAAGTACATGTTGTAGGGGTCGGACACCGGGATGTTGGGGCCCTCGGGCTTGCCGGTGATCGGGCTGATCGGGGTCAGCGAATTGCCGCCCTCGTCGTTCGCGGAGTACAGCGTCTTCAGATCCCAGGAGGGGATGACGTGCTGCGATCCGGGCGCGGTCCGGAAGGTGTCGATGACCTTCTTGGCGATCGGGTCGATGACCGAGACCGTGCCGTCGCCGTGATTGGGCACGTAGATGCGATAGGGGACGTTGCGCGTGGCCGCGGTGAACATGCCCACCCCGTCGTGGGCGTAGACGTCACCGATCGCCGGGCCGCTTCCGATCACCGCGGGAACAGGGCTCGTCGGACTCGAGGCCGGGGCACTCGTCGCCGGCGTCGACGAGCGCTGCGTACTGCTGGCGCTCTGGCTGGGCCCGGCGGACGCTTTCTTGCCCGACGATCCGCAGGCCGCCGTGAGGGTGGCCGAGAGCATCAGCACTACACCGACGGCCAGAGAACGCTTCATCACCGGTCAGCCTGCCACGCCGCCGAGTGCGGACGACGGAGCCGGATGGCGACACCCAGGCGTCAAGCGCCGGCGAGGGCCGTCTTCGAGAAGTCGATTGTCTGACTCTTCGGCGGGGCGGTGATACCGGACGTGTCGGCCTGGCCGAAGTCGTAGAAGTCGATGCTCACCGATTCGCTCCGCAACTCGGCCGCGGCCGGGGTGCCGGTCTTAGGAGTGATCGTGACGGACACCCGCCGCGCCCGGCCCTGGCTGTCGAGGTAGACGTCCTCCGGCAGCGTGTTTCCGAGGGCCGCCTGGTAGGTGGCGAGCGTCTGGGCCTGCACGCCGCGCAATTTCCCGGCTTTCGCCAGATCGATGTTGGCCCGGTAGTGCGTGGTCTGAACCCCCCGCACGTCCTGCTTACCGACCACCGTGACCTGCCTGCTGATGGCCCGCAGGGCGTTCAGGTTCGACGTCAGGTCCTCGTTGTAAGAGCTGGCAGCGGACTTGGTGGCGCCGATGAGCTTCGCCGGGTCGATCGACACCCATTCCCGGCCACCGGTCTTCGAGCGCGCGGCCGCCGGCAGCCGCATGTAGATGATGCCGCCGACGCCGACCTCGTCGATTGTTCCCTTGACAGCGCTGCCCGCCGGAAGCGGGAGCGAAAGCCGGAACGTGTTTTGTGCCAAGTCCATGACGCCGGTGCCGTTGACGGTCACATCGCTTGCGGTGGTGTCCAGCTTGACGGTGAAGGCGACCTTCGCGTTCTTGGCGGCGATGGTCTTCGCTGCCGTCGCCGTCACCAAGGTGAACGCGTCAGCGCGGGTGCCGCCCCCTCCGCCGCCACCTGAGCTCGAACTGCCGCATCCGGCGATGACCAGAACTGCCGTCGCCGCCGCGGTCGTGGCACATCCGACCCGCTTCGCCCTCATCCTGAGATCCCCCGATCCTCAGGCGCCGCACGTCAACCCGTGGCGCTGCCCGTACCTATACCCGTCGGCAGGCTTCCAACCTCGCTCGCGGGCGGGGCGATGATGCCGGAGGTGTCGGTGGTGCCGAAGTCGTAGAGGTCGACCGTGACCGTGAAGCTCGAGGTGCTCGCTGAAGCACCAGCGCTGGTGCTCGGGATGACGGGGTTGACGGTCACGGCGAATCGGCGGGGGAGCCCGTCCTTGTCGAGATACACGTCTTCCGGGATGGTCGTGGAGCCGAGGGTCTTGGTGAACTCTTGCAGGTTGGACGCGTCTGCTCCGCTGGCCTTGACGGCCTTGGCGAGATCAACCTGGGCGCGGTAATGCGTGGTGTCGACCCCGCGGACCTGTGTCGTGCCGACCTTGGTGATGCTGTCGCTCACGCCGCGCAGCGTGGCCAGCAGCTGCGTCGGGTCCTCGCCGGTGAGGTTGAGCCCGGTCGTATCGCTGGCGCCGAGATCGGAGGCGTTGAACTGCACCCAGGTCTTGCCGCCCGTGATGCTGGCGGCCGCGGCCGGGAGCTTGATGTAGAAGTTCTGCCCGATGACGCGCTCTTCGATCGTGCCGCCGATCCCCGCGCTTGCCGGGAGGTTCAGGGTCAGCTCGAACTTCTTGCCGGCGAAGTCGGCGACCCCGTCGCCGGCGAAGGAGAGGTTCTGCCCTGCTGCCGATCCGCTGAACGCGATGTGGAGCTTGGCGTTCTTGGCCTCGTTGACCTTGTCGACCGAGCCGGCGAGCAGCGCCTGTACCGATACGCCATTGCCGCCCGCCCCACCGCTCGGGACGACCGAGCTCCCGCCATTGCCGCCGCTACTGCTGCTGCCGCAGCCGGCGACGAGGGCCGTCGTCGCGGCGGCCGCCGAGGCGATCGCGAGTCGCCGGAAGGCCAGGGCTCTGCGCATGTTGTTCACTCCGTTGCTGGTGACGGTCGTTCACGGAGCGCATGGCGGGCCACATCCCCCGTACACAAGAAACTACGACAAAGGGGCGGCTTCCCTTGAGGGAAGCCGCCCCTTCACTCGAACGGTCGAGCAGTGAAACGGTTCGTGCGAACTGCTGATCCGAGGATCAGAAGTCCATGTCACCGCCACCCGGCATGCCGCCGCCGGGCATACCGGCACCGGCCTTCTCGGGCTTGTCGGCGATGACGGCCTCGGTGGTGAGGAACAGTCCGGCGATCGACGCTGCGTTCTGCAGCGCGGAGCGCGTGACCTTGGCCGGCTCGATGATCCCGGCCTTCACCATGTCGACGTACTCACCGGTGGCGGCGTTGAGGCCCCAACCGGCCTTGAGGCCGCGCACCTTCTCGACCACAACTCCGCCTTCGAGGCCGGCGTTGATCGAGATCTGCTTGAGCGGAGCCTCGAGCGCGAGCCGGACGATGTTGGCGCCAGTGGCCTCGTCGCCGACCAGGTCGAGCTTCTCGAACGCGGTGATGCTGGCGGCCAGCAGCGCGACGCCACCACCCGGCAGCACACCCTCCTCGACGGCGGCCTTCGCGTTGCGAACGGCGTCCTCGATGCGGTGCTTGCGCTCCTTGAGCTCCACCTCGGTGGCAGCGCCGACCTTGATGACCGCAACGCCGCCGGCCAGCTTGGCCAGCCGCTCCTGCAGCTTCTCGCGGTCGTAGTCGCTGTCGCTCTTCTCGATCTCAGCGCGGATCTGGTTGACCCGGCCATTGATCTGGTCGGTGTCGCCGGCACCCTCGACGATGGTGGTCTCGTCCTTGTTGATGACCACCTTGCGAGCGCGGCCCAGCAGGTCGAGGGTCGCGTTCTCGAGCTTGAGACCGACCTCCTCGCTGATGACCTGGCCACCGGTCAGGATCGCGATGTCCTGCAGCATGGCCTTGCGACGGTCACCGAAGCCGGGAGCCTTCACCGCAGCGGACTTGAAAGTGCCGCGGATCTTGTTCACGACCAGGGTGGCGAGCGCCTCGCCCTCGGCGTCCTCAGCGATGATCGCCAGCGGCTTGCCGGACTGCATGACCTTCTCCAGCAGCGGCAGCAGGTCCTTCACCGACGAGATCTTGCTGTTGACGATCAGCAGGTACGGGTCGTCGAGCACGGCCTCCATGCGCTCGGGGTCCGTGACGAAGTAGGGCGAGATGTAGCCCTTGTCGAAACGCATGCCCTCGGTGAGCTCGAGCTCGAGGCCGAAGGTGTTGCTCTCCTCGACGGTGATGACGCCTTCCTTGCCGACCTTGTCCATGGCCTCGGCGATGATCTCGCCGACCGTGGTGTCAGCAGCGGAGATCGAGGCGGTAGCAGCGATCTGCTCCTTGGTCTCGACGTCCTTGGCGAGCTTGGAAAGCTCCTCGGAGACGCGCTCGACGGCAGCCTCGATGCCCTTCTTCAGGCCCATCGGGTTGGCGCCGGCGGCCACGTTGCGCAGGCCCTCGCGCACGAGCGCCTGAGCGAGCACGGTGGCCGTGGTGGTGCCGTCACCGGCTACGTCGTCGGTCTTCTTGGCGACCTCCTTGACGAGCTCGGCGCCGATCTTCTCGTAGGGGTCCTCGAGCTCGATCTCCTTGGCGATGCTCACACCGTCGTTGGTGATCGTGGGGGCGCCCCACTTCTTGTCCAGCACGACGTTGCGACCCTTGGGGCCGAGCGTCACCTTGACGGCGTCGGCCAGCTGGTTCATCCCGCGCTCGAGGCCGCGGCGGGCCTCCTCATCGAACGCGATGATCTTCGGCATGTGGTTGTTCCCTCCAGCAGATGGACGGGTCCAGTAGTAAGTCCCGTTAGTCGGCCGTCATGACGCCCGCGACGGACGTCCGGAAGCGCCGCATTTGACGCCACCGGCCTCGTCCCGACGGCCTGGCACTCAACACCTTAGAGTGCCAGTCCATTTTTAGCACTCGACCCTGTCGAGTGCAAGACAGTGCGTCGACAGCGGAATGGCGGGCCGGCAGGCTACCTTTCTCGCGACACGCCGACGGGAAGGGCACGATCATGGTGGTGGCGGCTGGGCTCCCCGACCTGCTCAAACCTTCTGTCCCGCAATGGGCGGGGGTGGCGGTCTCGGTGGGGGCCGCCGTGGTCTTCTCGCTGCTGGCCTTGGCGGTGGCTCGCTTCGGCAAGGCCATCGCGGGCGTCACGGGCTTCTTCGCTGGTGCTGTCGGGGGAGCGAGCCTGCTGCCGTGGGTGACCGGCAACACGTCGGACGGGCTGTCCAGCGCCGTGAAGCTCGACGCCTGGAAGAAGGTTGGCGGTGAGGCGGTCAACAACGTCCACATCTGGACCGGGGCCGGACCGCGTTCTCTCGTGCTGGGAATCCCGTTGGTGGTCGCCGCCGGGTTGATGCTGATCCTCGGCGTGCTGCCGGGCAAAGCAGGACTGCTCGCCGTCATCCCGGCGCTGTTCGCCCCCTGGTCGGTGCTCTACATCACGAAGGTCACCAAGGCGGCCGACCGGTTGCCGGTCCACAACGTCGGCATCGGCGCCTGGGTCGCCGCGGGCGGCTCGGCGCTCGTGATCATCACGGTGATCGTGCGCGCGCTGCAGTCCGGCAGCAGACGTCCCGCGCAAACTCCGGCGTACAACCCGCAATTCGCCGGGCAGTACAACCAGCAGCAGTACCCGCCCCCCGGGTACGGGCAGCCGGGGTACGGGCAGCAGCCGGCCTACGGTCAGCCCGCTCCTGCGTATGGCCAGCCCGCTGAATACGGCCAGCCGGCCTACGGTCGCCCTGCGTACGGCCAGCCCGCGTACGAGCAGCCTGCCTACGGCCAGCCCGGGTATGAGCAGCCTGCCTACGGCCAGCAACCCGGCTATGGCCAGCAGCCGGGCTACGGCCACGGCGGCTACAACGAGCCGACCGCCGACCAGCCGGCGCACCCCAGCTATGACCCCGAGACCGACCGGGGCACAGACGATCCGCCGGCAAACGACGGCTCGACGCAGATCATCGAGTCACCGTTCCGGCAGCAGCCACCCCCGTAAGCGGGCTCAGCGCTACTCGAGCTATTCGAGCAGCCCCGGGACGGCCTCGTTGAGAGCTGCCTCGAACGCGTCGTAGGTCGGCTCGATGGAGACGGTCGGGCCACTGGTGGGAGCCATCGCGTCGATCGTTTTGAGGCCGTCGCCGGTGTTGAAGAGCACCGTCTCGGCGGCAGGATCGAGCGCACCCTCGCGTAGCAGCTTCTGCAGGGTGGCCACGGTGACCCCGCCTGCCGTCTCGGCGAAGACTCCTTCGGTCTGGGCGAGCAGGCGAATCCCCTCGATCACGGCCTCGTCGGTCACGTCACGAATCGCTCCGCCGGTGCGCCGCGCGACGTCGAGCGCGTACGGCCCGTCGGCCGGGTTGCCGATGGCCAGCGACTTGGCGATCGTGTTGGGCCGGACCGGCGTGACGGTGTCGTGCCCGGCCGCGAAGGCAGCTGCCACCGGGTTGCATCCCTCCGCCTGCGCGCCGAAGACGCGATACGGGGACGGCTCGATGAGCCCGAGGCGTCCGAGCTCACCGAATGCCTTGTCGACCTTGGTCAGCAGCGAGCCGGACGCGATCGGCACGACGATCTGCTCCGGCAGCCGCCAGCCGAGCTGCTCGGCGACTTCGTAGCCCAGCGTCTTGGAGCCCTCGGCGTAGAACGGACGCACGTTGACATTCACGAAGGCCCAGTCCTGCTCGCCCGCGATCTCGCTGCAGAGCCGGTTGACGTCGTCGTAGGAGCCCTGCACAGCGACGAGGGTGGGACCGTAGACGGCCGTGGAGACGGTCTTGCCCGCTTCGAGGTCATGGGGGATGAGGACGACGGCCCCGAGCCCGGCACTCGCCGCGTGGGCGGCGACGGACTGGGCGAGGTTGCCGGTCGAGGCGCACGCCACGGTGGTGAAGCCGAGCTGGCGCGCGGCCGACAGCGCGACGCTGACGACCCGGTCCTTGAACGAGTGCGTCGGGTTGGCGCTGTCGTCCTTGATCCAGAGCGTCTTCATGCCCAAGGCGGCGGCGAGGCGGTCAGCGCGGCGCAGCGGGGTCCAGCCGGCGCCGAGGCTGACACGGGTGGCGGGATCGTGGCCGGCGGGAAGCAGGCCGACGTAGCGCCAGAGATCCTGCGGTCCGGCTTCGATCGACGTGCGGGTCACCCGGCGCAGCAGGTCCTCGTCGTAGCCGATCTCGAGCGGAGCGAAGCAGGCGGCGCAGACGTGGACGGCCGCCAGCTCATAGGTCGCCGAACAGTTGCGACACTTCAGGTGAGTCGCCGGATTGTCGGCGACAATCACCGGCGCGTCGAGCAGAGTGGTCATGCGGAAAGATCCTCCTCATCGTTCCCGCCTGTCTGGCGGGCCGGCATTGGCACCTGCCTTCCGGCGCGATCCGCGTGACGCGGTGATCGCCGGAGGTGGTTGCCGGGGCTTCAGCGGGCCGGTCCCTCTGCCCCTCGAGATGAGCAACACATTCAGTTGTGTCCTGCAACAGCAAGGATAGCTGACCGTGACACCTCCTCGTCAGGGATTACACCCGTCCGGCGTACAAGTGATCTACTCCGACCTCGACGGCACCATGGTCGGCCCCAGAGGCTGCTTCTTCCGCACCGAGGACGAAGCCGTCTCCCTGGAGCCGGCCAAGGCACTCGCCGACCTGCTCGCGGCCGGGGTATCGCTCGTGCTCGTCAGCGGCCGCTCCGAGGCGCAGTTGCTCGAAGCGTCGGGAATCTTCGGCGCTGACGGCTACATCGCGGAGCTCGGCGCGATGGTCGGTTGGGATCGCGGCCGTGGCCGGCATCTGCTACGCGGCGCGATGCCGCAGGAGTACGACGCGCTCCCCGGCGACCTGGTGCAGGCCCTGCTCCGGCGGTTCACCCGCCGGCTCGAGTTTCACGATCCGTGGCATCTCGGGCACAAGCTCGACGTGATGCTGCGCGGGCAGGCCGACCTCGCCGAGGTGAACGCGTGGCTGGCTGAGCAAGGGGCGGGCTGGGTACGGCTGCACGACAACGGGCTGCTCCCGCCGCGGCCGACACCCGGCCTCGACATCGACGTGCTGCACGTCTACCACCTGGTGCCGGACGGCATCGACAAGGGGCGAGCCGTCGCGTACGACCTCGAACGGCGCGGCCTGAGCGCCGGGCAGGCCATCGCGATCGGCGACAGCGCCAGCGATCTGGTGATGGCGCCGCACGTCGGGCGCTTCCATCTGGTGTCCAACGGCGCCCGCTCCGCTCCAGTACGAGCGCTGGCCAGCGCGACCGCCAACGTCGTCATCGAGGACCAGGCGCTAGGGCTGGGCTGGGCCTCCGCCGTCCGCGCCGCCCTCTAGTCGGCTCTAGTCGGCTCTAGTCAGCTCGAGTCGCGCTCGTGCTCGAGTTGGGTGAGGCGCAGGGCGGCGTCGGGGTCGCCGGCGGCGTCGTCGGCCGCGAGTCGCTGCACGATGCGGGAGAGCTCGCGCTGCTCACGGGTCGAGGTGGTGGCGTCGAGGAAGACGTGGCGGACGGTCGGGAAGTTGGAGGTGAGCTCCTGCTCGATCTCGGTGCTGACGCGTTCGATGTGCTGCGAGTCGAGCCCGTCGACGAAGTCGATCTTCATGGCGACGAGCACATCGTCGGGGGAGAGCTGCATCGTCAAAAGCTCCAGGACGGCGTCCACCTCGGAATGCTGGCCGACCACGTGCTGGATGTCGAGCCGTAGCTCAGGATCGGCGGACTCGCCGATCAGCAGGTCCTTGGTGTCGCGGCCGAGTGCGTACGCGATCCAGGCGAGCAGGAGGCCGATGGTGATCGAGGCGGCCGCGTCGTAGACGGCCGATCCGGTCGCCTGATGCAGCCCGATGCCCAGCGCGGCGAGCAGGATGCCGACCACTGCTGCGCTGTCCTCGCTCGCGACCGCCTTGACGGTCGGGTCGTTGCTGCGCCGCAGGTGGGAGAAGAAGGTGCGGCCGCGTTCGCGGGCCTCGTTGCGGACCTGCCTCAGGGCACGCAGCAGAGACGTGCCTTCCAGCAGGAACGAGACCGCCAGCACTGCGTACGTCAACGCGAACTCGGCGGAGTCGGGCTCCTTGTGGTGCGTCAGCAGTGAGCTGACTCCCTGCAGGACCGAGAAGCCGGCGCCGGTCACGAAGATCCCGACCGCGGCCAGCAGCGTCCAGAAGAAGCGCTCCTTGCCGTAGCCGAAAGGATGCACCGAGTCTGCCGGCCGCGCCGCCCGGCGCAGGGAGGTGAGCAGGAAGATCTGGTTGAGGGTGTCGGCCCAGGAGTGGGCGGCTTCCGCGAGCATGGCGCTCGAGAGGGTGATGGCGCCGGCGACCGTCTTCGCGATCGCGATGAGCAGGTTGGCGCTGAACGCGAGCAAGACGGTGGTTCGGCTCTCGGACGCCGATCGCTGGGCCGCTCCCCCCTCCTCCGCCATATTCGCAGGCCTACCCGGCACTACGCTGCGTACTCATGGGAGGCAGGGCGGAAGCATCCGTGCTCGTCGCGTCGAACCGTGGCCCGCTCTCCTATGTCGCCGATGAGCGCGGCGAGCTGACCGCCCGCCGCGGCGGGGGCGGCATGATCAGCGCTCTGGAAGGCCACGAACAGCCCGTCACCTGGGTGTGCGCAGCGCTGACCGACGGCGACCGGGCTGCCGTGCGTGCGGCCGTTGACGGCCGGCTCCCGGCATCTTCCGACTCCGACTCCGACTCCGGCGGCGGCGAGCAGGTCGTGCGCATGCTGGAACTGGACCGGGTGATCTTCGACCGGGCTTACAACGCCGTTGCCAATCGCACGCTGTGGTTCATCTCGCACCTGCTTTTCGATACGGCGAGGGCGCCGACCTTCGGTCACGTCTGGGCCGGGGACTGGGCCGCGTACGAGGAGTACTGCTCGTGCTTCGCGCAGGCCCTCGCCGAGGACGCGGCGCCCGACGCCAAGGTCCTGATCCAGGACTACCACCTCGTGCTCGCCCCGCGGATGCTGCGCGAGCTGCGCCCGAATCTGCGGATCTCCCACTTCACCCACACGCCGTGGGCCAGCCCGGACTACTTCAGGATGCTCCCCGACGCCGTCGCGCGGCAGATCCTGCGCGGCATGCTCGGTGCGGATCTGCTCGGATTCCATTGCGAACGTTGGGCGGAGGCGTTCCTCGCCTGCTGTGAAGCGGTGCTTTCCGCGTCGGTCGCGGGCGGCGAGGTGAGCTACGAGGGACGCACCACGACGGTGTCGGTCACCCCGCTCGGGGTGGACGGTTTCGAGCTGCGTCGCCGGGCCGAGGCGGCCGATGTCGCCAGCCGGATGCAGCTGCTGAGCGAGCAGGTCGGCGGGCGACGCCTGCTGCTGCGCATCGACCGCACGGAGCTGTCGAAGAACATCGTCCGCGGCCTCGAGTCGTATCGCGAGATGTTGCGCGCCCATCCTGAAGTGCACGGGGAGGTCGTGCACCTGGCCTTCGCCTATCCGAGCCGCCATGACCTGCCCGAGTACCGCGAGTACACCGCGGCGGTGCAGCGGATCGCGTCCGACATCAGCGAGGAATTCGGCCGCCCCGGATGGGAGCCGGTCCGGCTCGAGGTGAGCGACGATTTCCCGCGCTCGCTTGCCGCGTACGCCATGGCTGACGTCCTGGTGGTGAATCCGGTGCGGGACGGGATGAACCTGGTCGCCAAGGAGGGGCCGGTGCTCTCACGACGTGATCTGGCGCTGGTGCTCTCCCGGGAGGCGGGCGCGGTGGCCGAGCTGGGCGACGACGCCCTGGTGGTGAATCCCTACGACGTCATCCAGACCAGCGAGGCCATGTGGGACGCGCTGCAGATGCCCGCTGACGAACGGTCGGCGCGGTGTGGACGGCTCGCGGCGGCATCGGTGGCCATGCCGCCCTCGCTCTGGTTCACCACGCAACTCGACGCGCTCTGAGCTGCTAGCCGCCCAGCTGCCCGGTGAGGGCGCGTAGGAAATCGACCACCGCCGGTGGACCGTCGAGCAGCAGATCGGCGCGCTCGCGCAGGCCCGTCACCTCGGCCGAATCGCTCACGACGCCGATGCCGGGGATGCCTTCGGTACGCAACTCATCCAGCGCGTCGTAGGCCGGCAGATCGCCGAGATCGTCACCGATGTACATGACGGCTTTCGCGTCGCGCTCGCGGGTGAAGGCGAGCAGCGCGCCGCCCTTCTCATAGCCGGGCGGACGCAGTTCGAGTGCGTTGCGTGCTGGATGGGGCTCGAGGCCGGCTCGCCCGGCGATGGCGTCGAGGCGGGGGCGAAGGGCGGCGAGGACGCCGTCGGGGTCAGCCGTCAGCCTCGTGTGGACGACGAGGGCCTGACCCTTGTCCTCGACCGAAACCCCTTGCGGCGTCGAGGTTTCTGCGAGCAACTCGGCCAGCTCGCGGCGCGCTCCGGCCACGCCCGGCAATGGCGCCGGCGACGACAACCGGTCGGTGCTGCCATCCCATCGCTCGAGACCGTACTGCGCGAGCACGGTGATCAGGTGGCGGGCCGGGTGCTCGCGCAAACCCGTCAACTCCAGCAGTTGCCCGGCGGGACGGCCGCTGATGAGCACGACTGCACCGACTCGTTGGGCCAGCGATCCGACCGCTTCCAGCGCTCCGGGTGCCGGCGTCGCGTCTTCTGGGCGCCGGGCAATCGTCGACAGCGTGCCGTCGTAGTCGAGCGCGGCGAGCGCGGCCTGCGGTTGTGCGAGCAGCGCGGCCAAGCCTTCCCGGCCTACCTCGGTCGTCGGCTCGGGGAGTTCACGGGACATTTCACGGGACATTTCACGGGACATTGGTCAACACGAGAACGAGTGTGCCCGCTGAACCCAGCCCGGTGGGCGCCGGCGAGATCGTCGCGGCGCCGCTGAGTCGAGCCAGCGTCTGTGCCTGGCTGCGGAGAGCGGGTGCGTAGTAGACGGCTGTTCCCGCCTCGGGCTGCGGCGGCGAGCTGAGGTTGCCGATCGAGGCGACGTTCACCCCGTGCTGCCGGAGTGCCGCCGCCGTGCGGCCGGCCAGCCCGCTCACCCCCGAGGCGTTGAAAACGACGACCGGCGCGGTCAGCGGCGCGAGGGGAGACGCCTTCGGGATCGGGCGAGGAGACGGGCTCGGGGTGGCTGCAGGGCTCGGGGTTGGAATCGCTGCCGCCGGCACGAATGCTCCGGTACTCGCGCCCAGGTGCAGCGACGGCGCCTGCTGGGAAAGGGGTTCAGTCGCAGGCCTGCCGACGACCCTGAACAGTCCCATCGCGGCGACGACGCTGGCCGCCACAAGGCACACGGGAAGCAGGTAGCGCAGCAGCCGAAGCGCCGCGCCGGGGATGCGGGAAGCCCGCATCTCTCCGCTAGACCGGCCGTCCAAGGCGACGGGCGGAGCGTGCTCGCTCACGCTGGAGCCGGAGCCGCTGCAGCCGCTTGACCAGCATCGGGTCGGCGCGCAGCGCTGCCGGACGGTCGATGAGTCCGTTGAGCAGCTGGTAGTAGCGGGTCGAGGAGAGCCCGAACCGGTCGGCGACGGCCTGCTCCTTGGCTCCAGCGAGGCGCCACCACTGGCGTTCGAAATCGAGAATCTCGGCCTCGCGGGGGGTCAGCTCGTCGGAGTCACCCTGACCTAGAGAGGGCGGGGCAAGCTTGCCGGAACCGGCACCGAAGATCCTGAACCGGATTCAGCGCTCGTGCCAATGCTGGCTGCGGGGTTGACCACGCGACACCTCCCTGGTGCGACGCCGGAATTACACCAATGTCATTACTACCACGGGTAGCCGCTCGGCACTCACCGGCGCGCACGTCAGGGATAGAGCCCCCGCAGCCGGTGGGCCTCCGCCACGCGTCCGACCGCGATGATCTGCGCCGCGCTCCGCAAGCCGACCTGGTGTTCAGCGGCGGCCGCGAGCACGTCCTGATACGTGCGGTGCATGACCTTGGCGAGCTTGTCGTTGACCTCGGGCTCGTCCCAGAAGTACGCCTGCAGGTCCTGGACCCATTCGAAGTAGGAGACCGCGACGCCGCCGGCGTTGGCCAGGATGTCGGGGACGACGGTGATGCCGCGCTCGGCGAGGATCGCGTCGGCGTTGGGGGTGGTCGGCCCGTTCGCTCCCTCGACGATGATCCCGGCGCGAACGGCATCGGCGTTCTGGTCGGTGATGACGCCGTCGAACGCGGCGGGCACCAGCACGTCGACGTCCAACGCGAGCAAATCGGCGTTGCTGATGACGTCGCCGGCCACACCGGCCTTGGTGACCGATTCGGCGCCGTGGTCGCGGGCACTGAGGAGGGCCGGGACGTCGAGGCCGAGGTTGTTGAACATCCCCCCGCCGATGTCGGAGACGGCCACGACGCGACACCCCGCCTCGTGCAGGAAGAGGGCGGCGAGGGCGCCGACCTTGCCGAAGCCCTGGACAGCAACGGTCACGCCCTCGGGATGCTTGCCGGCGGTGCGAAGCGCGTCGAGGGTGATGAACTCGACGCCGCGTGATGTCGCGCCGGTACGGCCGTGGCTGCCACCCAGACTGATCGGCTTGCCGGTCACGGCACCGGTGACGGTGTAGCCGGTCTGCACGGAGACGGTGTCCATGAACCAGGCCATCGTCTGCTCGTCGGTGCCGACGTCGGGGGCCGGAATGTCGCGCTCGGGCCCGATGATCGGCAGGATCTCGCTCGCGTAGCGACGGGTCATGCGCTCCAGTTCGACGGCTGAAAGGGCGCGCGGGTCGACGGTGATGCCGCCCTTGGCGCCGCCGTAGGGCAGTCCGATGAGCGCGCACTTCCACGTCATCCACATCGCGAGCGCGGTGACCTCGCTGATGTCGGTCCTGGGGTGGTAGCGCAGCCCGCCTTTGGCCGGCCCCCGGGTCAGGCTGTGCTGCACCCGGTAGCCGATCAGCACGTCGAGGCTGCCGTCGTCGCGGGTCAGGGGGACGCTGACCGTCATCGAGCGGCGCGGAGCCGCCAGCATCTGATGCATGCCGTCATCGAGCTTCAGATGGCGGGCCGCTTCGGCGAGTTGCGTCAAAGCGGATTCCCACGCTGACTGCACGTGCAATTCGGTGCTCACGACGGCAACGTAGCCGCTCATGCGCAGGAACCCGGGCGTTGGCTGCGAGACTGGGGCCATGCGCGTCCGGCCCGGCTCATCGTGACCGGGCTGCTCGACCCCGAGGCGGTCGACGCCTACGGCACCGGCCGCCGTTCGGCGCTGCTGCCGGGATATGCGCTGGTCCACGCCGACCTGCACAACCACACCCGGCTCTCGGATGGCCGGGGCGATCCGCGGCACGCGTTCGACTCGATGCGCACCGCCGGGCTGGATGCCGCCGCGATCACCGATCACACCAACCTGCCCGGCCCGTGGGGCGGCGGTCTGGACGAGGAGGGTTGGGAGGAGCTGCAAGAGCTCGCGACGCGCAGCAATCGTGACGGCGAGTTCGTCGCCATCCGCGGCTTCGAGTGGTCACACCCGCTCCTCGGTCACATCAACGTGTGGGACAGCCCGACCTGGATCGCGCCGGTGCATCCGACGGCCAAGGACCTGCCCCGCTTCTACGACTGGCTCGAGACCTCGGAAAGCGCCGAGGCGCTGACCTCGTTCAACCACCCCGGGTCACGCGGCACGGTGCTGCGCTTCGGCAACTTCGCCTTCCGCGTCGGCCTCGGTCCGCGCATGGTCGGCCTGGAGATGTTCAACAAGACCGACGACTACCTGCTCGCGTTCGAGCCGGGTGGGGTCTCGCCGCTCGTGCAATGTCTCGACGCGGGCTGGCGGCCTGGCCTCATCGGCGTCACCGATGAGCACGGCAAGGACTGGGGACATCCGGACGGCAAGGGTCGCACCGGGCTGTACGTGAGCGAGCTGAGCCGGGCGGGCGTGCGGGAAGCGATGGCAGCCCGGCGTTCCTTCGCCGCGCGGATCAAAGGCTTGCGGTTGGCAGCGACGCTCGGCGGAATGTTCATGGGCCAGCGCCTTGCCCAGCCGGTGACGGCGGGCACGCAGCCGCTGAAGGTCGACGTGGACCTCGGTCCACTCGCGTCCGGCATGGAGCTGTCGGTTCAGCTGCTGCGCTGGGCTCCGGTAACGCCGGTTGTGGAGGAGGTCGCGCGGGTGGAGTCCGGCGCCGGGCTGCTCGAGGTGCAGGTGCGCATCGATCCGGACGAGCCGTGGGTCGTGCTTCGCGTCAGCGATCCGCACTCGCCTGCCGGCTGGGGCGTCCCGCGGGCCTACGGAGCGCTCGGGCGCAGCGTGGCCTACGCGAGCCCCTGGTGGGTCAGTGGGTCAGTGGGATCGGCGCCCGGCTAACCGGCCAGCACGGTGATGGCGTGGATCGCCAGCCCGGCGAGCGCGCCGACCACAGTGCCGTTGATCCGGATGAACTGCAGATCGCGGCCCACCTGGAGCTCGATGCGGCGAGAGGCCTCCGCGCCGTCCCAGCGGGCGATGGTGTCGGAGATGACCGTCGCCACCTCGCCGCTGTACGCGCCCGCCGCGTGAGCCGTCGCGTCGGCGAGGTAGCCGTCGACCTTCTCCTGCAGCGTCAGGTCTGACGCGAGCCGGCGGCCCAGGTCGACGAGGCCGCTGACGGTGCGCCGGCGCAGCTCGCCGTTCTCGTCGTCGATCGCTTCGAGCAGCAGCCGGCGGGCGGTCGACCACACGGACGCGACGCCCTCGCGGACGTCGGGATGGTTGATCAGCCGTTCCTTCAGCAGCTCGACCCGGTGGATCGTGTACGGGTCGGTGCGCAAGTCCTCGGCGATGCGGCTGAGCAGGTTGTCGAGCGCCAACCGCAGCGGATGCGACGGGTCGGCCTGTACCTCGCGTACGAAGCGCAACGCCTCCCGGTAGGCGCGCCCGGCGACCGCGTCGTCGAGGAACTTGGGGGACCACGTCGGGGCCTGCTCCGCGACGATCGAGATGACCGTCTCGCGGTTGGCGAGCAGCCAGCTGTGGGCCTCGTCCACGCCGAGGTCGACCAGCCGATGGTGGGTGCCGTCCTCGACGATCTGGCCGAGCAGGCGCCCGAGCGGCGGACCCCACGGAAGGGCTGCCACCCGGCGCAGCACCGCGCCCTCGAGCACCGCCGTGACGTCCTCGTCGCGAAGCACCCGGATGGCCGCCCGGGTCACGGTCGCCAGCTCGTTGCCGACGCGGGTGGCGTGGGCCGGATCGCAGAGCCAGGCCCCCACGCGGGCAGCGACGCCGGCGCGGATCACCTTGTCCCGCACCACATCCGCGGACAGGAAGTTCGACGCGACGAACGATTCCAGGCTTCGCCCGAGCGCGTCCTTGCGCGTCGGGATGATCGCCGTGTGGGGGATCGGCAGCCCGAGCGGTGAGCGGAAGAGCGCGGTGACCGCGAACCAGTCGGCGAGACCGCCCACCATGGCGGCTTCGGCGCCCGCGTTGACGAAGCCGAGTGCGCCCCCGTGATGACGCGTGAGCGCATAGGTGATCACCGCGACGACGAGCAGGCTCCCGGCGAGGCCCTTCATGCGACGAAGGTCGCTGCGTCGCCTGAGCTCATCAGGGTTCAGCACGGCGGCGGGCACACCCGGATCCTGCCTGAGGAAGTAGCGAATTCGCCCACTAACGTCACCAGCTATGGCTGCCCCGAACGAAACCACCGACCCGGATCCGGCGCGCACGCTGGCCGAAGCGCGCCGGCTGGCCGACGAGCTGCGCCGCATCATCAACCGATTGGCGCTCGTCCGTCCGCCTGCTGAGGATTCGGCCGCGGCTGCCGATGCGGCTGCACAGTTCGCCGACCGGCTGGAGCAGATGCGCGAACGGGCGGGGGCCTGGGAGGTCAGCGAGTCGGGCGTCGAGCCGCGTGACTTCGTCGAGCACAGCCCGCTCTCGGGCCGCTCCAATCCGCTCGCCCCGCCGATCATCGTCGACGAGCCCGGACGGGGAGAGTCCGTGTCGGGATGGGTGACGTTCGGTGCCGCCTACGAGGGTCCGCCCGGGCACGTGCACGGCGGCCTGGTCGCGGCGATGTTCGACGAACTGCTCG
Source organism: uncultured Actinomycetota bacterium (assembly GCA_963731205.1). GTDB lineage: Bacteria > Actinomycetota > Actinomycetes > Frankiales > Frankiaceae > DATAZK01. The sequence goes on from CAVSUJ010000002.1 coordinate 1,189,223, forward strand.
GTTTCGCGCAGCAGACGACCGGCTTCACGGGCCGCCTGACTGTCCACTACCGCAAGCCGACCCCGCTCCATCAGCGCTTGCGGATCAAGGCGTGGCCGGATCGCGAGGACGGGCGTAAAAGGATCATCAAGGGCACCTGCCACCTCGGCGAGACGCTGCTCTCGGAGGCCGAGGGCCTTTTCATCGCCCCGCGGGACGGCGACTACAAAGCGGTGCTCGGGATCAGCTGAGCGCGAGCGGCGAGCAGGGCGGCGGGTTCACTCCGACCGCTCCTCCTCTTGTCGTGCCGTCTCCGCGTTCGCCGAGAGGTCGTCCTGGTAATTGGAGCTGACGATGCGAGCGCTGTCTGCAGACGCCTCGTGATGGGTGCGATAGCGCCACGCCTGATTGCTCGCTTTGCGTCGGGCTCGGCGACGGAGAGCGACGACGAGAGTGGTCGCCGGGACGGTCGCGAGGGCGAGGCTGGTGTCGGCCAAACGGGTGCCGGCAAAGCGACCCACGCGCGACAGCGGGGTCGGCAGGTGCACGGGCATGACGGGATTGTCCCTGCTTTTGACGTCTCGTGCCGAATAGGCGGTGCACAGCGGTACGCGCCGCTACGCTCCGAAGGCATGGCCAGCAGGGTTTCCGCCCTGGCCGGACCCGTGGTGTGGGTCCTCGTGCTCAGTGCGTTGGCGACCGCCTGCAGCGGCGGCGGATCGTCTCGAACCGGTCGATCGGCGCCGGGCGGTGGCCGTGCTGCCGGCCCGGCAGCCACCTTCAGCGGCCCGATCACCGGCGGCAAGGGCATCAACCTGCTGACCCCAGGCAAGCAGCAGAACACACCGGATCTCGTCGAGAACGAGTACTTCGCGAGCGGTACCGCGACCTCCTACCAGGCCGTCGCCACCCCGGAATCCGGAGACTGGTCGCTGCGCCCTGACGCGACGGCCGGCTACCGCACCCGGATCGTGGTGCGCCTGCCGCGCGACCCTCAGCGCTTCAACGGCACGGTCGTCGTCGAGTGGCTGAACGTCAGTGCGGGCTCCGACACCGATCCTGACTTCGCCTACGCCGCCGCCGAGTTCGATCGCGGCGGCTACGCCTATGTCGGGGTTTCCGCGCAGCAGGCCGGGGTCGATGGGTCCAAGCTCGGCGACGTCGCGAGCCAGCTCCTCCCGGGCGTTCACGTCTCGGGTCTGCGGCGGGCGGACCCGGCGCGCTACGCCTCGCTGCACCACCCGGGCGATGCGTACTCCTACGACATCTACACCCAGGTCGCCCGTGCGCTGCGGGCGCCCGGAAAGCTCGACGTCCTCGATGGGCTACGCCCGCAGCGCGTCATCGCGATCGGCGAATCGCAGTCGGCAGCCCGGCTGACGACCTACGTGGATGGGGTGCAGCCGCTCACCCACGAGTTCGACGGCTTCCTCATCCACAGCCGCGGTGGTGGGGCGGCGCCGCTGTCGGGCAGCGGTGACACCGGATCGATCGTCGATGGCGCGTACCGGATCCGTCCCGATCCCGGGGTGCCGGTACTCGTCGTCGAGACCGAGAGCGATCTCGCGGTGCTGCGCTACGACCAGGCTGAGCAACCCGACAGCAGCGACGTGCACGTGTGGGAGGTGGCCGGCACCTCGCACGGAGACGCGTTCGTCGCCACGTCGGCTTTGCAGGAGCTGCACTGCGATCTGCATATCAACGCCGGACCGCAGGAGTTCGTCGTGCGCGCAGCGATCAGTGATCTGCAGGAGTGGGTGCGCACCGGCAAGGCGCCGGTTTCGGCGCCCCGACTCGACCACGACGGGCCGGTGCTGCGTCGCGACGCCCTGGGCATCGCGATCGGGGGCGTGCGCACTCCGCCCATCGAGGTCCCGGCCGCGGTGCAGTCCGGTGCGGCGGCTCCCGGGAACAAGATCCTGTGTGCACTCTTCGGCAGCAGTCGCGCGCTGTCGCCGGCGCGGTTGAAGGCGCTCTATGGCACGAAAGCCCATTATTTGCAGCGCTTTGACGCCGCCACCCAGCAGGCGATCAACTCCGGCTACGTGCTCGCGGCCGACCGGGCTGCGATGGAGGCCCAAGCGCGGGCAGTGAACTTCCAGGCCTGATGGAAACGCATCGCGACTAGTCGGCGGGACCGCTCGAGAGCGCGACCTGCTCGGTGTGTCCCTCGCCGTATTCGTCACTCCACCCGACCGTGACGAGCTGACCGGGCCGGGTCTGCGCCAGCGCCGCTGTGAGCTCATCGGCGGAGGGAACGGGCTCGCCGTTCAGCGACGTGATGACGTCGCCCGGCTCGATGCCTGCGCCGGCAGCGGGGGAGTTGGCGTTGGTGGAGATCACTTCGGCGCCGCCGGTGTTCGTGCGAGGGTCGACGGCCTGGACCTGGATCCCGAGATAGCCGCGGCCATTGCTCTGCGCGCCGCCGGTCTTGGTGATCTGGGCGGCGACCGTCAGCGCACGGTTGATCGGAATGGCGAAACCGAAGGTCGGCTTGCCCGAGTGCAGGCTCGCCGCCGAGGCGGCGGTGTCCATCCCGATGACCTTGCCGGCGCGGTTGGCCAGCGGGCCGCCGGAGTCGCCGGCCATGATCGGTGCCTGCACCTCGATCATCCCGGAGAGCTGCTCCGAGCTGGCGCCGCTCTGGTCGCTGGCGGTGATCGAGCGGTCGGTGTCGGTCACGTTGCCGGTGACGATGCTGAGCGTTCCGGAGCCTCCCGCGTTGCCGATGCCAACGACCGGCTGCCCGGTGGCGACGGTGTCGGAATTTCCCAGGGGAACCGTCGTCAGGCCACTGGCACCGACGAGCTGGAGCACCGCGACGTCCTGGCTGACCTCGGTGCCGACGACGTGGGCGACGTAGCGCTGACCGGTGCCGGAGATGGTGACGGTGATGTAGGTGGCGCCATCGATCACGTGGTTGTTGGTGAGGATCTCGCCCGTCGGGCTGAGCACCATCCCGGTGCCGGCCGCCTCCGCGTTCTGATAGCCGAGTTGGGAGTCGATGACCACGACGCCGGGCTCCACCAGGCCGGCGACCTGCGGGACCGTGAGCACCGGCGCCGGGGCTGTGCTCTTTCGCGGAACGGGTGACGGCGCCGACGGATTGTTCGTCGCCGAGGTGTTGGCCGCCGGCGGAATGATGCCCGGAAGTCCGGAGGCCAGCGTTCCGCTGTGATGGTCGACCACCACGGCGCCCCCGGCGATCGCGACGGTCAGTGCAGCGGCGCCGGCGAGGAGGCCGGCCAGCACGTGTCCGGGCCGTGGCTCGGACGTGCGCGCAGGTAGCCGGCGAGCATCGAGATCGGCCAGCGGCGAGGTGTGCCACGAGTCGGACGCACCGGCGTTGGGGACACCCCGTGGGGTCCACCAATCGCCGTGCTCGGTCATGCCGGCCGCCCTTGCTGCTGCTCGCTCTGGCCGCCAGGGCGGCTTCTCTTTGCACTGTATTAACCCCCAAGTAGACGCCCGCGTAACGTTCGACGCCGTGGAAGCCGTGAAACCTGGGTCACGCCGTGCGCGTCCCGCAGTCCTGGCAGCGGCCGTGCTGCTGCTCCTGAGCCTGCTGGCGGCCTGCGGGTCGAGCTCCCCGTCCGCGAAGGCCTCGCCCTCCAGCAGCCCGGGGTTGCCATCGACGCCGGGGGCAGGACACGCGTTCTACGTGTCGCTCGGCGATAGCTACGGAGCGGGCTATCAGCCTGCAGCCAACGGCTCCACGGGGGTCACCAGCACGAACGGGTTCGTCTACCAGCTGGCCGCCAAGGCGACGGTGCACGGCAAGAAGCTGTCGGTCGTCAACTTCGCGTGTGCCGGCGCGACGACAGCCACGCTCATCCAGTCCCTCGGTTGCCGGCCCGACCGGCTCGGGCCGGGAGCCGTCAACTACCCGACCCAGACCCAGGCGAATGCGGCGACGGCGTTCATCTCCGCGCACAAGGCCGACGTGGGTTTGATCACTGTCGTCATCAGCGGCAACGACATCACCAGCTGCGCGCGGGTGAGCAACACCGCGGCCGTCGTCTCGTGCGTGAGCAGCGCGCTCGCGAAGGTGAAGGCCAACCTGAAGGTGCTGCTGCCCCGCCTGCGGGCCGCAGCCGGACCCGATGTGCCGATCGTCGGGCTCACCTACCCCGACGTGATCCTCGGGGCGTACGTCGGCAAGGCGGCCAACGGCCACACCCTGGCCTCGCTTTCGGTGACGGCCTTCAAGTCGCTGATCAACCCGGCGCTCAAGGCGGAGTACGACGCGATCGGGGCGACCTTCGTCGACGTCACCGCCGCGACCGAGGCTTATGTGCCCTTCACCCAGACGACCTCACTCGCGCCCTACGGCACGGTTCCGGTGGCCGTCGCCAAGGCGTGTGAGCTGACGTTCTACTGCCAGTTCCACGACATCCATCCGCACACGGACGGCTACGCACTGATCGCTGACCTCATCCGCAAGAGCCTGCCGGCCTGATCAGTCGACGAGCGGGGCGAGCACCTCGGTCAGCCGTTCGCTCTCGATGAGAAAACCGTCGTGTCCATAAGGGGAATTCACGACCTGCAGTGCCCCGGCTCCGGCAATCCCTGAGACGAGCCGCTCCTGCTGCTCGAGGGGATAGAGCCGGTCGCTGTCGATGCCGGCGACGACCGTGCGGGCCGTGATCGTCGCGAGCGCTGCTTCGAGGCCGCCGCGTCCGCGTCCGATCTCGTGGCCGTTCATCGCCTCGGTGAGGGTGATGTAGCTGCCCGCGTCGAAGCGGTGCGCGAGTTTGTCGCCGTGGTGGTCGAGGTAGGACTCGACCTGCCAGCGGCCGCCGTCGAGGGGATCGAGCGTGTCTTGGCCGCCGCGGCCGAAGCGCGTCTCCAGCTCTTCAGCGCTTCGGTACGTCAGATGCGCGATCCTGCGGGCAATTCCGAGCCCGGCATGCGGCCCCTCTCCGGGGGAGGCGTCGTAGTAGTCGCCGCCGGCCCAGGCCGGGTCGGCCCGGATCGCCGCGATCTGCGTCGCCGAGAACCCGATCTGATCCGCGCTCGCCTGGCCGGTGGAGGCGACCACCCCGAGCCGCCGCACTCGATCCGGCGCCGAGACGGCCCACTCGAGCGCCCGCATCCCGCCCATCGAGCCGCCGAGGACGAGATGCCAGCTGCTGATGCCGAGCAGATCAGCCAGCCGCTGCTCGACACTCACCTGATCGCGCACGGTCGTGCGCGGCCAGCGGCTACCCCATGGCGCACCACCCGGGCCGGGCGAGGACGGCCCGGTCGTCCCCTGGCAGCCACCGAGCACGTTCGGGCAGACGATCCAGTGCCGCGCCGGATCGATGAGCTTTCCCGGACCGACGAGGCCCTCCCACCAACCGGGCGTCGGATGACCCGGCTCGACGCGTCCGGACACGTGCGAATCACCCGTGAGCGCGTGCATCACCAGGACGGCATTGGCAATCGTCCCGTCATCTCCCCGGGACGGAGCACCCCAGGTCTCGTACGCGACCCGGACCGCGGGCAGCGCCCCGCCGCGCTCGAGCCGCAGCGGGCCGATGTCGCGAAACTGCCGCCGGCCGACCGGATCGCCCTCTCGCCAGGCTCCGCTCGCAGGAGGGACGGGCGCCACGGCAGGTTGCGTCGCCACCTGCGGCTAGTGCTCCTTCGACGCGCGGAACCCGGCCTCGAGGTCGGCCTTCAGGTCCTCGATGCCTTCGACCCCGACCGACAGCCGGACGAGTCCCGGCGTCACACCGGAAGCCGCCTGCTCGTTGTCGGCGAGCTGGGAGTGGGTGGTGCTCGCCGGGTGAATGATCAGGCTGCGTACGTCGCCGATGTTGGCGAGGTGGCTGAAGAGCTCGACGGCATCGACGAAGCGCTTACCCGCCTCGACGCCGCCACGGAGCTCGAAGGACACGATCGCTCCTGCGCCGCCCGGCATGTAGCGCTGCTGGTTGGCGTGCCACGGGCTCGACGGCAGGCCGGCGTAGTGCACGACCTCGACCTCGTCGCGCCCGGCCAGCCACTCCGCCAGCGCCTGGGCGTTGGACGTGTGACGCTCCATCCGCAACGAGAGCGTCTCGATGCCCTGGATCAGCAGGAACGCCGAGAACGGCGAGATCGCCGGACCCATGTCGCGCAAGTACTGCACACGCAGCTTGGCGGCGAACGAGCCGGGGCCGAGCATCGGCCAGTACTGCAGGCCGTGGTAGCTCGGGTCGGGCTCGTGGAACTGCGGATGCTGCGCAGCGTGCTCGCCGAAGTCGAAGGTGCCCCCGTCGACGACGATGCCGCCGATCGTGGTGCCGTGGCCGCCGAGGAACTTCGTTGCGCTGTGCACCACGATGTCGGCGCCGTGCTCGATGGGGCGCAGCAGGAAAGGGGTGGGCACGGTGTTGTCGACGACCAACGGGACATGCGCCTCGTGGGCGACGTCGGCGATGCCTCTGATGTCGAGGACGTTGCTTCGCGGGTTGCCGAGTGTCTCGGCGAAGAAGAGCCGGGTGCGGTCGTTTGCCGCTGCGCGCCACTCCTCGAGGTTGTCGGGGTCGTCGACGAAGGTGACGTCGATCCCCAGCTTGGGGAACGTGTAGTGCAGCAGGTTGTACGTGCCGCCGTAGAGCGAGGCGCTGGAGACGATGTGATCGCCCGCGCTCGCCAGGGTCAGGAAGGTCAGGGTCTCCGCCGCCTGACCGCTCGCCACCGCGACGGCGGCCACGCCGCCCTCGAGGGCGGCGACGCGCTGCTCGAGCACGTCCTGCGTCGGGTTCATGATCCGGGTGTAGATGTTGCCCGGCTCGGCGAGCCCGAAGAGGTCGGCCGCGTGCTGGGTGTCGCGGAAGGTGAACGACGTCGTCTGGTAGATCGGGGTGGCGCGCGCGTTGGTCGTCGGATCCGGAGCCGCGCCGGCGTGCACCTGCTTGGTCTCGAAGGACCAGGCGGAGGTGTCGGGCTCGTGGGGCGGGGGGACAGGCGTGGTGTCGGGGGCGTCAGTGGTCATGCGGGGGTCTCCATCTGATCCGGTGGTCGGGGCTGATCCGGTGGTCAGGGCTCGGGCCGCTGGGGGCCGATGACCCGCCGGCTGCCAGTGACCGGGGCGCTTGACGCCAGCCTGTCAAAGCTCGCCGCGCATAGCTAGCGCGATGCAGATGGCGCGCGCGGCCGCGGGCGCGGAGCAGCCGGGCAGGTGTCGTCACGTCACGTTAACACCGGAACTCGATCAACTAAGTGGCGTTTGGGAATCCCGGCGGCCACGAGGCTGGGACTCTCATGGTGACCGGGTGAACCCCGCCGGGAGTCTCGTCCCGGGGAGCCACGCGCGTCGGCGACGAACCCGCGGTCAGTTCCGCGGCTTGAGGCCATCGCGAAACAGGTCATGCAGGCACCGCAGCGGATCCTCGCGGAACATTCCGGCGAAGCTCTTCGCCCGGCCGACGTCGACCATGCCGGTCACTGCGGAGAAGACGATCCAGATGACGGCCGGGGGATCCAGGTCAGCCTGGATCGAACCGTCCTGCATCCCCTCTCGTAGCACTCGGTCCCACAGTGCGACGCAGGCATTTCTCGCGTTGATGAGCGGCGCCAGCTGTGGTGTCAGGGCGATGTGACGATTGTCCCGCGAAATGCTCAAGTATTCATTCCCGTAGGTGCAGGCATCGGAGAACGACACCTGCACCATCGAAAGGAATCGATCCAGGCCGTCACCCGGGCGCATGGCGACGCTTTCCAGATGTTCCGTGAACACGGAGAAGAAGCGCTCACCCACCGCCAGCAGCAGGTCGTCCTTGCTCGCGAAATGGTTGTACAGCGCGGCGACCGATGAACCATTCGCCTTCGCGATGTCGCGCATCGAGACACCGTGAAAGCCCTGCTTGGCGAAGCGCTCGGCGGCCACGTCGATGATGGCGTCGCGCCGGCTGCTGCCGATCGGTCTGCCGGACGGGACGAGGGATGGAGAACTCACCCCTCATACAACCCCCGTAGGGGTATTAAGAGTCCGATATTCGAGCGGCAATTCGAGGTTTATTTCTCCCGAAAAGGTGAAGACCCGGACCGCAATCGGTCCGGGCCTTCACGTTGCTTTTCTATTACTGCTCAGTAACGATAGTGGTCGCTCTTGTACGGACCGGCCACATCGACGCCGATGTATTCAGCTTGCGCTTTACTGAGCGTCGTGAGCTTCGCTCCCAGCGCGTCGAGATGCAGCCTGGCGACCTTTTCGTCGAGGTGCTTGGGAAGCGTATAGACCTTGTTCTCGTACTGGTCGGTCTTGGTCAACACCTCGATCTGGGCGATCACCTGGTTGGTGAACGAGGTCGACATCACGAAGCTCGGGTGTCCGGTGGCGTTGCCGAGGTTCAGCAGCCGTCCCTCGGAGAGCACGATGATCGAGTGGCCGTCGGCGAAGACCCACTCGTCGACCTGCGGCTTGACCTTGACGCGCTCGATGCCGGGCGTCTTCGCCAGGCCGGCCATGTCGATCTCGTTGTCGAAGTGGCCGATGTTGCCCACGATGGCCTGGTGCTTCATCTTCGCCATGTGATCGGCGGTGATGATGTCCTTGTTGCCGGTCGTGGTGATGAAGATGTCAGCGGTGGCGACCACGTCGTCGAGGTGCACGACCTGCAGGCCGTCCATTGCGGCCTGCAACGCGCAGATCGGGTCGATCTCGGTGACGAGCACCCGGGCGCCCTGGCCGCGTAGCGATTCGGCGGAACCCTTGCCCACGTCGCCGTAGCCGCAGACGACGGCGACCTTGCCGCCGATCATGACGTCGGTGCCGCGGTTGATGCCGTCGATCAGCGAGTGGCGAACGCCGTACTTGTTGTCGAACTTGGACTTGGTGACCGAGTCGTTGACGTTGATCGCCGGGAAGAGCAGCGTGCCGCCGCGCTCGAACTCATACAGCCGATGCACGCCGGTAGTGGTTTCCTCGGTGACGCCCTTGATGTCCTGGCTGGCGCGGGTGAAGCGGGTCGGGTCAGCGGCGATCGAGCGGCGGAGAGTCTCGAGGATGACGCCGTACTCCTCGGGGTCGTTGGCGTCCGGCTGCGGTACGGCGCCGGCGGCCTCGAACTCCACGCCCATGTGGACGAGCAGCGTGGCGTCGCCGCCGTCGTCGACGATCGCGTCAGGTCCCTTGCCGTTGGGCCAGGTCAGCATGCGGTCGGTGCACCACCAGTACTCCTCCAGCGTCTCGCCCTTCCAGGCGTAGACGGGGACTCCCTGGGGGTTCTCGGGAGTGCCGTCGGGCCCGACGACGATCGCGGCCGCCGCGTGGTCCTGGGTGGAGAAGATGTTGCAGCTCACCCAGCGCACGTCGGCGCCGAGGGCCGTGAGCGTCTCGATGAGCACGGCCGTCTGGATCGTCATGTGCAGGCTTCCGGCTACGCGCTTACCGGCGAGCGGCTGGGCCTTTCCGTACTCCTCGCGCAGGGCCATCAGGCCTGGCATCTCGTGCTCGGCGAGCTCGATCTCCTTGCGGCCGAACGCGGCGAGCGAGAGATCGGCGACCTTGAAGTCGCTCACACTCCCTGCCGAGTCGGCTGTCAGCTGGTCTACCGGGGTGCCGGCGGCTGCGTTGACAGTCATGCGTGCTTCTCCTTGAGAGGGAACGAGCGGTGGGTCGGATCGCTGAGGACTGCGGGCGTCGCGATGGTCGCGAGGTTGGGAATGGTCGTATTGATCGGAGTCGGGGAGCGGCTCCATCTCGTCGGCGAGCTTGCGGTAGAGCGAGGCGCGCTCGGGCGCGGCGACCCGATGCACCGCGCCGAACCAGGCGTCGAGGGCCTGGGCGAGCTCGGGCTCGGTCCGCTGGCGCAACTCGAACGCCACATCGGTGAGGCCGATGTCGAAGCCCTCGACGATGGCGCGCAGATCGCGTAGCCGCTGGATCTGGCTGGGGGCATAGACGCGGTGGCCCCCCGGCGTGCGCATCGGACGGATCAGCCCGCTGCTCTCCAGGTACCGCAGCATGCGAGGGGACCACCCAGTGGTCTCGCTCGCTTGCTGGATGCTCTGCGACGTCATCGCAAGCTAAGTTATCACGACCGTGTCAAGTTCGGCCTGAGCGGGACTCAGTGAGTCGCTGTACGACTCCGTACCTTGCCAACCACGCCACTGACCACCTGATTCACCTTGGCCCGCGTCGCCGGGTCGCTCGCCTTCGCTTTGGCTTGCGCGGCGAGCTGCTTGCCGCGAGGGCTGTCGAGGAACTTCTTGGCCTGCTGGAAAGCGGCGCCCGCAAGTGCGGCACGAGACAGGAGTCGGGGCATGACTCCATCCTTCCCCAGCTTCGGGTTCTGCAACGACGGGAGCAGTGCAGATCGGCCATCGCCGGTTAGAGGGCTGCGCCGGCACTCGAGCCCCCGGTCCGGATCGAACGGACGACCTGCCGCTTACAAGGCGGCTGCTCTAGCCACTGAGCTACGGGGGCGGACCTCCCATCGTAGGGATCGCGGCCATCCCGATCACACCGGCGCGGCCGTCGGCACTCCGAGCACGTCGGCCTCCTCCGACTGGGGCGCCTGCACGACCTTCTCGACCGCGAAAGCGATCACGACCACCCCGATTGCCATGACGATGGCCGCCCATGCGAAGCCACTCGTGTAGCCCTCGGTCACCTTCACCGCGTAGGTGGGACTGGTGAACGTCAGACCGCGGACATACGAGACCGCAATGGTGGTGAAGACCGCGATCCCGAGAGCACCGCCGATCTGCTGCACGGCGCTCTGCACCCCGGACGCCAGGCTCGCGTTCTCCCCCGAGACCTCGTGCAGGGACGCGTTCGTGATCGCTGGGAAGCACAGGCCGGCACCGACGGCGAGCAGGATCATGCTGGGCAGCACGTCAGCCCCGTAGCCGGAGTGGATCGTCAGCCGGCTGAGCAGACCCAGCGCGACGGCACAGATCGCGAAGCCCACGACGAGCAGCCGTTTCGCACCGACCCGAGGCAGCAGGCCGGTCCCTAGCCCGATGGCCACCGAGATGCTCACACCGAACGGCAGATACGAGACCCCCGTGCGTAGCGGTGACCAGTGGAGCACCTGCTGCAGGTAGAGCGTCTGCAGATAGAAGTAGGCGAAGAAGCCGCTGCTGAAGAAGATCGTGACGCCATTGGTGGCGACGCGGGTGCGGTTGGAGAAGAAGCTCAGCGGCACCAGCGGATCCCGGACGTTGCGCTCGATCAGCACAAACGTCGTCAGCAACGCCACGCCGACGATCAGCGACGCGAGCACGAGGCCCGAACCCCAGGAGGTCTGGCCTCCGCGAAGCAGGCCGTAGACGATGGCCACGAGACCGAGCGTGCCGGTCAGCGCGCCTGCCACGTCAGGACGGGCCCGGACAGCCGTGGGATCGACCGGGAGACGCTGGGCACGGCTCTCGTCGACCAGCCTCGGGACAACGGCTAAGGCGAATGCCGCCACCGGGATGTTGATGAGGAAGATCCAGCGCCAACTGCCTGGGCCAATGTCGACGAGCAGGCCTGAGATGACGGTGCCCAGGGTGCCGCCGAGACCGGCGATTCCACCCCAGATCCCCAGCGCCTTGGTGCGCTCGCGGGGGTCGGGAAACAGCAGCGCGACCAGGCCCAGCGCGGCGGGAGCCGCGAGCGCCTCACCGCTGCCCTGCACGAACCGGCTCGTGACCAGCATCGCGGGATTCTGCGCGAGCCCACACGTGATCGAAGCGGCACCGAAGATCGCGACACCGATCAGGAACAGGCGCTTGCGGCCGACCAGGTCGGAGAGGCGCCCACCGAGCAGCAGCAAGCCACCGGCGGTCAGCACGTAGCCATCGACCACCCACGCCAGGCCCGTCGGGCCGAAGCCCAGATCCTTCTGGATGTTGGGCAGCGCGACGTTGACCACCGTCACGTCGAGGATCAGCATGAACTGCACCAGCGCGAGCACCGCGAGCGCCTTCCACCTGCGCGGATCCGCCACCTGCGCGGCCTGGAGCTGGGTCATGGTCTGCCTCTCTCGGATGTGGATGCAGCATCTCAGCCGGCTCCGACAAAAAACGAAGGAATTTCGGCTGCCCGTAACGATTCGTCGTACGAGGAGACGAACAACCGACGGTCCGTGGGACGCCAAATCAGCGGTAGTGACCCAGTTCACACCGTCAGAAAAGGACCGCCGGCTCTTCGGTGGGACCCGCAGCCGGCTCCATCAGGTGGGCACCCTTGTCGCGCACCTGACCGAGCCCGCGTCCCACGCGATACCAGTCCAGCCGTGGATAGCCGACGCTGCACAAGGTGTCGAGCACGCCCTGGGCATCCGCGCCGTCGCTGTCCAGCCAGCTGTCCATGAACGAGTCGGGGACCACCAGCGGCGCCCGGTCGTGCAGCCACGACAGCTCCGGGGGCGCCGGGCCGGTCAGCACCGCTGCGCTCGCCACGGGCGGGCCGCCGTCCGCCGGATGCCAGCGCGCCCACACTCCGGCGAGCCACAGTGGGCCATCGTCAGCACGCTTCACCAGATGCGGAATCCGCCCTTGGTCTGCGACCTGCCACTCATACCAGGCATCAGCCGGCAGCAGGCAGCGTGACGTGCGGATCGCCCTCCGGTAAGAGGGCTTCTCGGCGACGGTCTCGACCCGGGCGTTGATCATGCGTGCCGCTCCTTGCGGCCCCTTCGACCACGGCGGGATCAGACCCCAGACGTGACGGCGCAACAGCCGCTGCCCACCGGGCGCCAGCAGTACCCGCACCCGGTCGGTCGGCGCCACGTTTGCCGACTTCACCGGATCGGGGCCGTCGTCCCCGGTCGGACCCGTCTCGTCGGCCGCCCCGGTGAGAAAAACCAGGTCAGCGGTGTCACGCATCGACGCGTAGCGGCCGCACATGCGTCAAATGCTAGTCAGCAGTCGACGAGGATCGCCCGGATCGCGGGTGCGCCGCGCAAGGGGAGGCGCCGGACCACGACCTCACGCGGGCGCATGAGCACGACGGTCCAGCGGGTGAGTTTCAGGAACGCCGTCTCGAAGGCGAAATGGTCGGCCTCGTAGGGCGTCGTCGAGTCGTCGTCGTAGATCACCCAGTGCGTCACCGGGCCAGCATCCCGGCCGGCTCCGACAGTCCGGTCAACCCTGCTCCGCGACCTGGCGCTCCCGCAGATGCCCGTCGATCTTGCGCTTGATGCGCTGGAGGGCGTTGTCGACCGATTTCGTCCGCCGGCTCAGGGTCTCGGCGATCTCGACGTAGCTGCGGCCCTCCACGTACATCCGCAGGACCTCGACCTCGAGGTCGGAAAGCGCGTCGTCGACGTAAGCCTGCAGATCGCGGACCCGCTCGGCGCTGGTCAGCCGCTCGGCAGGATCGTCCTGCGGCGACGCCGGAAGCACGTCAGCCAGCACGCGCTCTCCCTCGTCGTCGTCGCCGATGCTCCTGGAGAAGGAGACGTAGCTGTTGAGGGGGCCGTGCTTGTAGCGGGTGGCGGACTTGACGGCGGTGATCAACTGGCGGGTCACGCAGAGCTCGGCGAACCCGCGAAAAGACATCTGCTCGGCGCCGTCATAGTCCCGGATGGCTTTGAAAAGCCCGATCATTCCTTCCTGAACGACATCTTGGTCATCACCGCCCACCAGGAAGTACGAGCGTGCCTTGGCGCGCACGAAAGGGCGATAACGGGTGAGTAGCGTCGCCTCGGCTAGAGCAGCATCCTCGCTACCGGTCTGCGCCGCCGTGGCTAGCTCCTCGTCGCTGGGGCGCATCGGGGCTCTCCTTGGACATCGTTCGGATGTCTGGAGAACGAGGAGCAGATCTGGACGTTACGGGCAGTACCGCGATTGATCTGCAGAAATTGCGCGGATTCGGGCGCCCGCTCAGGCTCGGCGGCGGGCGATCTCGGCGAGCGCGACGCCCGCCGCGACGCCGGCATTCAACGACTCGACCGGACCGGCCATCGGAATCCGGACGCGGACCCGGCACGCCTCAGCGACCAGCCGCGACAATCCCCGGCCTTCCGAGCCGATGACCAGCACCATCGGATCTGCCGCGGCAACGAGGTCGCTCAGCACGATCGGTCCGTCAGCAGCGAGCCCGACGATGGTGAGCCCGGCCTTGTCGTACGCCCCCAAGGTGCGCGCCAGGTTTGTGGCGCGGGCGACCCGCAACCTGGCGAGCGCGCCGGCGCTCGCCTTCCACGCCGACGCACTCACCCCGGCGGCCCGCCGCTCGGGTACGACGACCCCGTGGGCACCGAACGCGGCAGCCGAGCGCACGACGGACCCGAGGTTGCGCGGGTCGGTCACACCGTCGAGCGCGACGATCAGCGCGGGCTTCGCGCTCGCGGCAGCGGGAATCAGGTCGTCGGGATGGGCGTATTCGTACGGCGGGACGGCAAGCCCGATGCCCTGGTGAGGTGCCCCGCCGGCCAGCCGCTCGAGATCTCCCGGCGGCACGTCGGCGATCGGTATTCCCTGCAACGCTGCGAGCCGCCGGGCCTCGGCGATCCGCGCGTCACCGGGGCCGGCCACGATCAGCAGCCGCGTCGCCGGGACAGCTGCCCGCAACGCTTCGACCACCGGATTGCGCCCGACGACGACCTCGTCGCTGGCCTTGCCTTCGCCGCGACGAGAGCCGCCCGACTGCCCTTGTGAGCGTCGGGCAGCAGCTGCGGCTCGCCGCTGCGCGGGGTGGCCGGGTCGTTCCGTCGCCGGCGGCGTCGGTCCCTTTCCCGCCAGCTTGCGGCGCCCGTACCCTCCCGTGCCCTTGGAGGCGCCCTTGGCCGCCATCAGCGCGCCAGCTCCCAGCGCTGTCCCTGGGGCGTGTCTTCGACGGCGATGCCGGCGGCGGAGAGTTCGTCGCGGATCGCGTCGGAGGTCGCCCAATCCTTCGCCTGGCGAGCCTTCGCGCGACGCTCCAGCGCACCAGCCACCAGATGCTCGACCACGGGCTGGAGATTTCCCGCGTCGGCCGACGGCCACTGGGTCACCGGATCGAGACCCAGCGTCGTCAGCATCCGGCGCACCAGGGCGTATTCGCGCGTTGGGTCGGACACGGTGTTGCCCGCCGTCACTACCTCGTGGACGACGGCGAGCGCGCGCGGGGTCGCCAGGTCGTCGTTCATCGCGTCAGCAAAGGCCAGCCAGAGCGGATCGTCGTCTTTCACGTCCCCGCCGGGAAGCGCACTGTTGCGCAACACGAAGCCTTCGAGCTTCTCGTAGGCGGCGGAGGATTCTGCCAGCCGATCGGTCCCGTATTCGACCGCCGACCGGTAGTGCGCGGCCAGCAGGTAGTAGCGCAACGCCTGCGGGCGGGTTTCGCGCAGCACGTCATCGATCAGGAAGGTATTGCCGAGCGACTTCGACATCTTCTCGCCGCCGCCGACGTTCAGCAGGCCGTGATGCATCCAGAAGCGCGCCATCTCGGCATCCCGCTCGAAATCCAAGCCGCAGTCGGACTGGGCGCGCTCGTTCTCGTGGTGGGGGAACACCAGATCGAGGCCGCCGCCGTGGATGTCGAACTGCGGGCCCAGGTACTTCGCCGCCATCGACGAGCACTCCAGGTGCCAGCCGGGGCGCCCGGGACCCCAGGGGGTCGGCCAGGTGGGCTCGCCGGGTTTCTCGGCTTTCCAGAGCGCGAAGTCGCGCGGGTCACGCTTGCCGCCTTCGTTCTCCGCGCTCGCCTGGACCGAGTCGGGCTTCTGTCCGGAGAGGCCGCCATAGCCCGGGAACGATGCGACGGAGAACCAGACACTGCCGCCGGCGGCGTAGGCATGACCCCGCTCGATCAGGCTCTGCATCAGCTCGATCATCTCGGGCACGTGACCGGTGGCTCGCGGTTCGATCGTCGGCGGGAGGACGCCGACGAGGTCGTAGGCCCGGTTGAACTCCCGGGTGAAGCGCTCGGCCAGTGCGAAAGGTGACTCGCAGGCCGCGTTGGCATTGATGATGATCTTGTCGTCGATGTCGGTGACATTGCGGACGAGCGTGACCTCGAATCCGCTCTCCATCAGCCAGCGCCGCAACACGTCCACGACCACTGCGCCCCGCAGATGACCGACGTGGGGCGAGGACTGGACGGTGGGCCCGCACAGGTAAATGCCGACATGCCCAGCGGTGATCGGCTCGAAGGGCCGCACCCGCCGGGTGCGTGTGTCGTACAGCACGAGCCCCACGTCCGTGATCTTACCGACCGCCACTCGTTGCCCGGCCGGCTTGATTCGCCGCCAGGAAAGTGGGCTGTGGATGCCGAACATCCATGCACAAGGGGAATGCAGACCGGGGAGCCGGCCGGCCGGCCGGGCTACGGTCGGCGCGTCCGAACCCAATGGAGGGAACGCCCGACGATGTTGCGTCCTACCGGCCTTCGCGCTGCCGCAGTTGCCGTGGTCTCGGCGGTTGCCGCCGCGTTCACACTCGGCGCCTGCACGGCGAGCGCGGCCACCCCGTATCCGGTGAACTACTCGTTCACCGCGGCGATCGCGTACACGGTGACGCACGATGGCCAGCCGCCGCTGGGCGCCAACAACTGGGCGTGCCGCCCGAGCGCCGCGCATCCGGACCCCGTGGTGCTGGTGCACGGCACGTTCGGCAACATGACGGACTCGTGGGAGGCGCTGTCACCGCTGCTGGCGAATGCCGGCTACTGCGTCTACGCGCTCAACTACGGGGGTTCATCGGCCGGCAATCCCATTCAGGCGACCGGTCCGATCGAGACGTCAGCCGCCCAGCTGTCGGCGTTCGTCGACAAAGTGCTGGCGTCCACCGGCGCCCGCAAGGTCGACATCGTCGGCCATTCGCAGGGCGGCATGATGCCCCGCTACTACATCCGCTTCCTCGGCGGCGCCGCGAAGGTGGACACGCTCGTCGGGCTGGCGCCGAGCAACCACGGGACGACTCTGTTCGGCCTCACGACGCTGGAGTCGGCCTTCGGTGCCGGCGGCTCACTGCCGGGGTGTGCGGCGTGCGGTGAGCAGATGGCCGGCTCGGCGTTCCTCACGCATCTGAACGCTGGTCACGAGACCGAACCCGGCGTGCACTACACGGTTATCGAGAGCAAGTACGACGACGTGGTCACGCCGTACACCAGCGCGTTCCTTGCTCCGGGGCCTGACGTGCACAGCGTGACGCTGCAGGACGGGTGCTCGAGCGACCTGGGTGATCACCTGGCGATCATCTACGACCGGCGGGCCCTCGCGTACACCATGAACGCGCTCGACCCTGCGCATCCGGTGGCCGTGCCGTGCACGCTGGTGCTGCCAGGAAACGGGGGGTGACCGGCTAGCGCCGCCGCCAGCGGCTCGCGAGCGCGTGGGCCCGCGAGCCTCCGACCACGGCGCACACCGCCGCGATGAGCGCAGCTCCGAAAGCGCCGACTGCACCGCCGCCATGGCGGAAGCCGGCCCCCAGGACGGCTTCGAGGGCCAGCACGATGGCCCCGCCGGCCGCGAACACGAGGGAGGCGAGCATCCAGGGGCGGCGCAGCGGCAGACGCACCACGAACGGTCGCGCCGTAGCCGGGATCGCCTTCCAGGACTGCACCCCGAGCATCACGATGATCAGTGCGCCGAAGATCGGCGCCAGCGTGCCTGACGACGGCAGCCCGCCGAGCGGGAGGTCGGTGCCCGACTGGCCGCGATCGTCGGTCAATGCCGAGGCCACCCAGGTGGTGATCCACAGCGCGAGCGTCACGCGCTGCACCAGCTTCCAGGCGGTGACCTCGACGTTGCGGCGCGCCACCGCCATGCGCGGGTCGTGCGCCGCCGCTGCGGTGAAGCCCGAGAGCGCCTCGCCGGTGCGTCCCTGCTGCAGCCGCAGCACGGCCAGATTGTTCATCGCTGCCGCGTTGGCCGGGTCCATGGCGAGGACCTGCCGGTAGGCGGCCTCCGCCTGCCGGGTCCAGCCGAGCTTGCGCGCGGTGTCAGCGACGACCAGATGGCACTCCGGCTCGTTGGGATCCAGCGTCACGGCAGCCAGCGCCTCGTTGTACGCCGCCTGCCGCATCTCCGGAAGATTGGCCATGGCCTGCGCCAGCTGTACCCGCACGATCGGCAGGTGAGGGGCGAGCCGCACCGCCTCCCGCGCCTCGGTGACGGCTTCCGCGGGACGGTTCAGGTTCACCAGCGCCACGCTGGCGAGGCGGTGTGACCATTCCTCGGTCGGATCGAGACCGGCCGCGCGGCGGGCCGCTTCGAGTGCCTCGTCCGGACGTTCGAGTTGGAGCATCGCCTGAGCGCGTAGACACCAGAGCCGGTCGTCGTGCGGTGCCGTCGCCAGCGCCCGGTCGAGGTGACGCAGGGCTTCATCAGGCCGCCGCAGATCCAGGGCCGCCTTCGCGCGCTGAAGCGCGCTCGCGAAGCTCGCGTCGTCACTCACACCAGGCGGCGTTTCTTCAGGTAGGTCAGCAGATCGTCGTAGGTGCCGCTCTCGTTCGCGAATTGGGCGACGTTGCGAGCGATCTCCAGCCAGGGCCCGGTCGAGGGACGGATCTCGGCGATGGCGGCCTGCAGATCGTCCTGGCGGATACCGCGGACGTGGCCGCTACGGATGCTGTCGGCCATGGCCCGCTCCGCTGCGGTCTCGCAGACGTGGGCGAGATCGGCGCCGGAGTAGCCCTCGGTGCGCTTGGCCAGGGGCTTGAGGTCGACATTTTCCACCGGCCGGGAGCGCAGGTGCAGCCGCAGCACGGCCCGCCGCGCCTCCTCATCGGGGGGCAGCACGAGCAGCATGCGGTCGAAACGGCCCGGCCGGCGAAGGGCGCTGTCGACGTCCCACGGATGGTTCGTTGCCGCCAGGACGAAGACGCCTTCGTTGCTGCCCTCGGCACCGTCGAGCTCGGAGAGCAGCGCCTGCACGACGCTGCGAAGGCCGCTGCCGCGAAGATCGGTCCGCTTGTGGCCGATGGCGTCGACCTCGTCCAGGAACAGCACGCAGGGGGCGTTGCGCCGCGCCGTGTCGAAGATGGCCCGCAGCTTGCGCTCGCTCTCCCCGATGTACATGTCGAGGACGTCGACCAGGCTGACCGGGTAGAAGCGGGCCCCGAGCTCGCCGGCGACGGCACGGGCGATGAACGTCTTCCCGCACCCTGGGGGCCCGTACAGCAGCAGTCCGCCGCGCAGGCTCTTGCCGTACAGCCGGCGCAGCTCCGGATTGCGCATCGGCATCAGGAACGCGCTCTCCAGCCGCTCCTTCACCTGCTGCATGCCCGCGACATCGGCAAGCCGTACTCCGGCCTGTTCCACGTCTCCCGGCGCGATTGCTGAACCGTCGACATCGTCGCCGTCGACGAACATCGGCGGCACCACACCCTCGAATGCCCGCTCCGCCTCCGACCAGTCGAAGGGCGTGTCGACACTGTCGACACTGTCGACACTGTCGACACCGCCGCCAGGCGCTTCGGCATCTGCTTCGGTGGGGATCGGCGGTGCCTTCTGCGGCTCAGCCGGCATTTCCGGTTGCACGTCAGGCGCCGCAGCAAGTGCTGCAGTCGCAGCCGCCATCAAGGCCTGGGCGGCGGCGTTGCCGGGATCGGCGCGTACGACCGTCGCAGCTTCGGTGAGCGCTTCCACGGGCTGGCCGGCGCGCAGGAGCAGCTCGCCGTAGTGCAGGCGGAGGGGCAGATCACCCGGTGCGGCGGCGACGGCAGCAGCGAGGCTCGCGAGCAGCGGATCCGGCACAGGCTCCATGGTGCCGGATGGGGAGCAGCAGTGCTGTGGGTGGGCAGCTAGGAGATCGCTGTGACGAGGGCGGTCGCCATGGCGGCGAGCCCCTCACCACGTCCGGTGAACCCGAGCCCGTCGGTGGTGGTCGCCGAGAGCATCACCGGGGCACCGGCGGCCTCTGACAGGACGCGTTCCGCTTCCTGTCGCCTGGGCCCGAGCCGCGGTTTCGCGCCGATGAGCTGGATGGCGACGTTGCCGATCTGCCAACCGGATTCGGCGAGCAGGCGCGCTGTCTCGCGCAGCAAGGCGACGCCGGAAGCGCCCGCCCACCGCGGATCCGACGTCCCGAACATGCTTCCGAGATCGCCGAGACCCGATGCCGAAAGCAACGCGTCGCAGGCAGCATGGGCGGCGACGTCACCGTCGGAGTGTCCGGCTAGCCCCGCCACGTCGGGCCACAGCAGCCCGCCGACCCAGCAGGCGCGACCTTCCTCGTAAGCATGGACATCGACGCCGATGCCGACTCGGGGCAGTGCGCTCATCGCCGGGGGCCGGTCTGGGCCGCGAGCAGGGCTTCGGCGCGGGCGAAGTCGTCCGGCCGGGTGATCTTGAACGCGTCGGCGGCTCCGGGGATGACAAGCACCGGCTCGCCGAGCAGTTCGACCAGTCCCGCATCGTCGGTGATGCTGGCGCCCTGCTGGGCGTGCGCCCGCTCGAGCACCGAGCGCCGAAAGCCCTGCGGGGTCTGGATCGCCCGCAAAGTTTCGCGCGGGGGCGTCTCGTGCACGATGCCGTCGGCTCCGACGCGCTTCACGGTGTCGTCCACCGGGACGCCCGGCACCACGGCCGGCGCGCCGCCGAGCACGGCAGCGGCGACGGCTTCGATCAGGGCGACCGGGGCCAGCGGTCGCGCCGCGTCATGCACCAGCACCACATCGACCTCGGGGCCGAGCGCGTTCAAGGCGGCACGTACCGACTCTTGCCGCGTGGCGCCGCCGGTGACCGTCACGACGGAGAGGTCTTGCGCGATCTGTTGCTCGCAGCCGGCCGGCACCGCCACGACCACGGCGTCAACGGACGCCGCAGCCCGAAGGCGCGAAACGGCGTGGAAAAGCAAACTGCGCCCAGCTAGCAGGCGCAGTGCTTTCGGATCTCCCGGGCCGAGCCGAACACCGCTGCCGGCGGCCGGCACCAGTGCGGCGACGGTCAGCTGGCGAGCACCTCGTCAAGCATGGCCTCGGCCTTGTCCTCATTGGTGCCCTCGGCGAGAGCGAGCTCGCTGACGAGGATCTGGCGAGCCTTGGAGAGCATTCGCTTCTCCCCGGCTGACAGCCCGCGCTCGCGGTCACGACGCCAGAGATCGCGAACGACCTCGGCCACCTTGTTCACATCACCGGAAGCGAGCTTTTCGATGTTCGCCTTGTAGCGACGCGACCAGTTGGTCGGCTCCTCGGTGTGCGGCGCGCGCAGCACCTCGAAGACCTTCTCGAGGCCGTCCTGGCCGACGACATCACGAACGCCGACGAGCTCGACATTGTCTGCTGGGACCCGGACCGTCAGATCACCTTGGGCCACCTTGAGCACCAGATAGCTGCGCTCCTGGCCCTTGATGACGCGGGTTTCGATTGCTTCGATCAGTGCTGCACCGTGATGTGGGTAGACCACAGTTTCACCGACAGTGAACGCCATAAGTGTGCTGTCCCTTCCGCCTGTCTCTAAGGATAACAGGTCCATCCGCGCAGGTCACAGGCTTGACACCAGAGCTTGTGCGTGCAGCGACCAGGCAATGGGCCGTATGGGTGATCCGGTCAGGGTGCTGTGATGCCGACAAGGGTCCGGGAGGGTCGCGGCGCGAACCCGTGGAAGTTTGCCGCCCCTGGGGTGCCCCAATCGCATTCTTCGGAGCACCATGGGAGATGTGGCACACGCTGACGACGATGACGGCTTCCCCGGCCGCTTCGATCCGAGCGATGATTTGCTGCACGTTGTCGTTCCGGATGATCTCCGTGAGCTCGACGCCGAAGTCACCGCTTACCGTCGTGAACTCGAGGCGGCGAGGCGCTTCGAGCGCCGTCAGCGCTGGCGTCACCGTTTCACCCCGTCGTGGGCCCGCGGCGGCCTGCCGAGCCCGATCTTCACGGCGGTCCTGCTCGTCATAGCGACTACCGGGCTTCTGCTGAGTGTCTTTGCGCCGGTGACGCAGGAGCGCTCCCGCCAGACCCCCATCAGCTCGCTCGCTGCTCCCAAGATCGCGCCGGGCAAGGTGGGCGGGCTGCTGCCCGATGTCCAACTCGTCACCGATGCCAATCCGATCAACACGCGGGCGATCCGACCGGCGATCTTCATCCTCGTCCCCGCCGGCTGCAATTGCGTGTCGCAGATCCGCGAAATCGTGGGGCAGGCAAACGAGGTGCCGCCGGCCCCGTACATCGTGATCGTCTCGCAGGGCACTGACACGACCTCCGTCAAGCTGGCCACGGCAGTGGATGACGGTCGAGGCGATCCGACCGGGGTGCGCGACGTGAAGGGCGTACTGGCCCGGACCTATCACGCGTCGGCTACCGCTCCGACCCTGCTCCTGGTGGCAGGCGACGGGGTCCTCGCGAAGGGCTCGCCGCGCGTCTATCACTCAGGTGACCGGCTCGAGAGCCTGCTCGCCCCCCTGCATTTCTGACGCGTTCTCGGCACCGGCCTCCACCCGGACTCGCAGCAACCGAAGGTCGAGCGCGATGTGCACCGCGACCGGCAGCAGCAAACTGCCGGTCAGGACGTAGGTCTCGGCGAATCCGTAGCCGATGACTCCGGCCGCCAGCGCCGTGCCGTGCCCCTGGTAGAGGTGGCTGAGCCCGAACGCGAGTGCTGATGCGGCAGCTGCCCCCTGCACCGACCAACCCAACGCGCCGGTCACGTAAGTGATGAGGAAGCCGCGAAAGAGCAGCTCCTCGGCCGCTCCCGCGGTGAACGCGACAACGACGAAAAGGCGTCGCTCGTCCCGCGTTCGGGGGAGCAGGGTCTGGGCGACCGGCCCGGCCGTCCCGACCTGGCCCGTGGCCAGCACGAGCAGTGCTGTCGACGTCGCCGCCAGCAGCACTGCGCCGGCCAGAGGTCCCGGAGGGCTCGCCTCAGCCATCGCCGGCGCACGCAGCCCGAGTGTCGTGAGCGGCAGCTTCGCCAGCCCGGCGAGGCCGATCGCCAGACCGGCCAGCAGCCAGAGGCGACGCATCGCGTGCCGGTAGATCGTCTGCCGCAGGCCCGGGTCACACCTGCGGCTGTGGAGTTCCCGCCTGGCCAGCACACCCGACATCGGAAGACCTAGCACGAGGTAGATCGCGAGCACGCCGGCGGCGACCGTCACCCCCGGGAGCCGACCCCACACGGCGCCATTGTCCCCACCCCGGCCGGGAAGTAAGCCGCCCGTCGGCGGCAGGTGACAAGCTCAGCGGATGTCGGGAAGCCAGGCGGCAGTGAGCCTGCCCCGACGCGGCGTCCTCCTGCTGGCGTCCTCTCATCCAGAGCCGGCCGCGGCGGTTACGACCCTGTCAGCCGCGCTGGCAGCCAGCGCCGGCCGCACGGCGTGGGGGGTGGTCGCGGTGGCCGTCGCGGTCGCGGCGGGACAGCTGTCGGTCGGCTGGTGCAACGACTACGTGGATCGCGAACGCGACGCCGCTTCCGGCCGCCCTGACAAGCCCGTCGCCCGGGGTGAGGTCTCGCCCCAACTCGTCCGCTGGGCCGCGGGGATCGCTTTGGTCGCCGTCGTCCCGCTGTCGCTGCTGTCGGGGTGGCGCGCGATGCTGGTGCACGGCGCGGCCGTGGGGCTGGCGTGGGCGTATGACCTCGGGCTGAAAGCCACCGCGTGGTCGGTGGTCCCGTACACGATCGCCTTCGGGCTGCTCCCCGTTTTTGTGGTGCTGGGACTGCCGGGCGCTCCCCTGCCGCCGTGGTGGGCGCCGCTGGCCGGCGCCTTGCTGGGAGCCGGGGCGCACTTCGCGAACACGTTGCCCGACCTCGCCGACGACCTCGCGACCGGCGTGCGCGGTTTGCCGCACCGCATCGGCGCACCGGCGTCGCGATTGCTTTCCGCGGTCCTGCTGCTGGGGGCGTCTGTCGTCCTCGCCTTCGGGCCCGGGTTGCCGCG
This sequence comes from uncultured Actinomycetota bacterium, assembly GCA_963731205.1. Classification (GTDB taxonomy): domain Bacteria; phylum Actinomycetota; class Actinomycetes; order Frankiales; family Frankiaceae; genus DATAZK01. Next base: position 1,212,911 of record CAVSUJ010000002.1, read on the forward strand.
CACGACTGCGTCGGCCGCTCTCGTCGCGGTTGCGCTGGTGGCGGCGGGTGGATTGCTCATGGCGGGTGGCATTCTGGGACGCCGCCCAGGATCGCGGGCGCCGTTCCGTGCCACGATGCTCCTGGCACTGGTAGATGTGGTGTTGTTGGTCGCACGCGGCCGGGCTTTGGCCTGAGCCCGCTGGCGTGGACTAGTTTCTGGGAAGCTTCGTTGTCGCCCGACCCTGCATGCCGAGGAGGCCGCTCCACGTGACCGCCACCAGCCGTCCCGGGCGGCGGATCGCCTGTGTGGCGCTCCTTGCGGCCATCCCGCTGACCGCGTGCGCTGCGGGCTACCAGGCGGAGACCTCGCGCGAGCGGACGACGCTCACGAGCGTCGCTACTGCCAAGGGTGACCTGACCCTGCGCAACATCTTCTTCGTCGGCCCCGCGTCCGCCGGCGATGACCTGCCGCTCTACCTGGCGATCTTCAATGGCGGCACCACCACCGACAAGTTGCTGACGGTCAGTTCGTCGGTCAGCTCGGGCGGCTTCGTCCCGACGAACAATGCGATCTCCGGCAATGGCCAGCTCTTCTACAACGAGGGCGACGGTTCGGTACCGGAGCTCACCGGAATGAAGGGCCTGGTGCGGGTCGGTCAGACCGTCACGGTGACGCTCACGTTCCAGCAGGCCGGCGAGGTCACGGTCGCCGTTCCGATCGAAGACGCGACGGCGGGACTTTCCGCACCGTCCCCGATCCCGACACCGTCATCCAGTGCCTCTGCCTCACCGAGCACCTCGGCCTCGCCTTCGGCCGCGCCGTCCGCGTCGGCTTCCGGCAGCGCGTCGTCCAGCCCGAGCCCCTCGGCATCCGCCGCCCCCTGAGCCGTTCTCCACAGGCTCGCAGCGGGCCGCGTTTCCAGCGGCAATCTGTCGGAGGTCGGCTTTAGGTTGCGTTCATGGCCGGCCGCAATCTCACCTCGCGCTATCGCTGCACGGAGTGCTCGGCCGAATCGCTGAAGTGGCTCGGCCGCTGCTCGTCCTGTCAGGCCTGGGGCACTGTGGAGGAGCTCGCGCCGCGGGCAGCTGCCGGCGGCCTCGGTGGGCGGTCCGGGTCGGTCACGCGCCAGGCGGTCACGGCCGCATTGCCGATCACCGAGGTTCCCGCCGATATGGCGCGTTCGTGGCCGTCGGGGCTCTCGGAGTTCGACCGGGTGCTCGGCGGCGGTCTGGTGCCTGGTGCGGTCGTCCTGCTGGCGGGCGAGCCGGGCGTCGGCAAATCCACCCTGTTGCTCGTCGTGGCGGCGATGGCGGCGCGCAGCGGCCGGCGCGTGCTCGTGGTCACGGGCGAGGAGACGGCGGCGCAGGTGCAGAGCCGCGCGGCGCGCATCGGCGCTCTTGCTGAGACGCTCTACCTCGCTGCCGAGACCGATCTCGGCGCGCTGGTCACCCATGTCGAGCAGGTGGAGCCCAGCCTGCTGATCGTGGATTCGGTGCAGACCATCTCGGTGGCCGAGGTCGATGGCGTTCCCGGGGGCGTCACCCAAGTGCGCGAGGTCGCCAGTGCGCTGGTCTCCGTCGCCAAGTCACGGGGGATCGCGACCCTACTGGTCGGCCACGTCACCAAAGACGGGTCGGTCGCCGGGCCGCGCACTCTCGAGCATCTGGTCGATGTGGTGCTGGCGGTCGAGGGCGAGCGCGCCACCCCGCTGCGCATGGTTCGTGCCGTCAAGAATCGTTACGGCCCGACCGATGAGGTGGGCTGCTTCCGCCTCGACGGCGACGGGCTCGCCGATCTCCCTGATCCCAGCGGGCTGTTCCTGTCGCGCGCTCACGGTCACCCGGGCGAGGAGTCGCTGGCGCCGCCCGGCACTTGCGTGACGGTCACGCTCGAAGGTCGGCGGCCGCTCGTCGCCGAAGTGCAGGCGCTCGTGGCTCCGCCGGCCGGCGCCCATCCGCGCCGGGCGGTCGCGGGGTTGGATCAGGCTCGGTTGTCGATGGTGCTGGCGGTCCTCGAGACCCGGCTCAACGTCAAGCTCGCAGTCATGGACGTCTACGCGTCGACGGTTGGCGGGGTGCGCATCACGGAGCCTGCTGCCGATCTTGCAGCCGCACTCGCCGTTTTGAGCGTGACCAAGAATCTTCCGCTCCCGGCAGATCTGATCGCGCTGGGCGAGGTCGGTCTGGGCGGAGATGTGCGGCCGTGTCAGGGAATCGAGCGCCGGCTGCAGGCCGCCGCCCGTCTCGGCTTTCGCCGGGCGATCGTCCCGGCGGGCCTGCGCGGCTCTGCCGTCACGGTCCCCGCCTCGATGACCGTGCTCGAAGTCGCGGATCTGGAGGGGGTCGTCGCCGCCTTGCGCCGGTTCCTCGCTGAGCCTCCCCGATCCGGCGGCCGCTCGCCTGCGACACAGCCCGCCACGTTCGATCCCGAGCAGTTGGAGGCACAAGTCCTGGCGCTGCGGCCCGCATAAGCCTGCCGCTGGCGCGGAGGCGGGAGCCGTTGTCAAATCGTGATGTTTTTCAGGCCCCCTTTGCCTTTCGGACCCCGCAATATTTGCCCTTTTCCGACAGTCGGCACCTTAAGATCGGTAACAGATCGACCATTTGCGAGGGAGACCGATGGCTGCCGCCGCCGGCGAGGATGTGCTGCGGTCCGTACTGGCTGCCATGGCTCCGGGTACCCAGCTTCGTGATGGGTTGGAACGCATCCTGCGAGGAAATACCGGCGGCCTGATCGTGCTCGGTTTCGACCGGACGGTCGAATCGCTGTCCACCGGCGGCTTCGAGCTGGACGTCGAATTCTCCGCGACCCGGTTGCGAGAGCTGTCGAAGATGGACGGCGCTGTAGTGCTCTCCACAGATGGCACGCGTATCCAGCGGGCGAATGTCCATCTGGTGCCCGATCCGACGATCTTCACCGACGAGCAGGGCACGCGTCACCGCACTGCGGAACGGGTCGCGAAGCAGACCGGCTATCCGGTGATCTCGGTGAGCCAGTCGATGCGCATCATCGCTTTGTACGTGCAGGGCCGGCGCTACGTCCTGGACGATTCAGCCGCGATCCTGTCGCGGGCGAATCAAGCCTTGGCGACCCTGGAGCGGTACAAGCTGCGCCTCGATGAGGTGGCCGGCACGTTGTCGGCGCTGGAGATCGAGGATCTGGTCACGGTGCGTGACGCTGTGGCGGTATCGCAGCGGCTGGAGATGGTGTTGCGGATCTCCGAGGAGATCGGCGGATACGTGATCGAGCTGGGCAGCGATGGTCGGCTCCTGTCGCTGCAGCTCGAGGAACTGATGGCGGGCGTCGAGCAGGAGCGCGAGCTGATCGTGCGCGACTACCTGCCCTCGGGTGGGCGGCGGGCGCGTACCGCCGACACGGTGCTGGCCGAGCTGTCGGGGGTCAACGCGACCGATCTGCTCGACATGACGGTGCTCGCCCGGATCATGGGTTACCCCGGCGGCGCTGACGTTCTCGAGACTCCGGTGAACCCCCGGGGCTACCGGTTGCTGGCCAAGGTGCCGCGCCTTCCGCGGCTCGTGGTCGACCGGCTCGTCGACCATTTCGGCAGCCTGCAGAAGCTGCTCGCGGCGACGATCGACGATCTGCAGGCGGTCGACGGGGTCGGCGAGACCCGTGCCCGCTCGGTGCGCGAAGGCCTCTCGCGCCTTGCCGAGTCGAGCATCCTCGAGCGTTACGTCTAGGCGCTAGCCGCTTCGGCGAGTCCGACGACGTCCACCAGCGGCACCATCGAGCCTTCGACCCGCAGCAGACCCTCGACATAGGTGGGTAGCGAGACCGGACGCGCCGCCAGGGTCTCGGGCGTGGCCTCGTCGATTTCGAGCAGCCCGTCCACCCCGTCGCATGCGACGCCGATGGCATGGTCGGGCCAGCCTGCCGCAAGCACCAGGACGTCTCCGGACTCCCCGGCCGCGCCGTCGCGCGGCCGCGTCTCGTAAACGGCGACCGGTGTCTCCTGCACGTCGAGCACGCCTGACAGGGCGCCTGACGTCCCCGGCAGCCGGCGCAGGCCACGGAGGCGGACGACGGCTCGTACCGCATCGAGGCGGACGAGATATCGCTCGCCGGCGGCATGGAACGCGAGTACGCGCAATTGCGTCACCTCGAAACGATCTCTTCGGGCTCCAGCGGAGCGCTCAACGGACCGCGGGCCAGTTGCTGGCACATGGCGGCGAGGTCTTCGACCCGCCGCCCGCCCAGTTCGTTCGCCCGCTCGTGGGGGACGCGCTTGGAGAGCGCCTGCGCGGCGGCTCCGTACGCACGAGCGGCCTCGGATCCGTGGCCGAGCCGGCCGAGCACGACCGCCAGCAAGAACTGGGCGAAGCCGGACGCCGGGTCGAGATAGGCCGCGCGGCGCAGGGCGATGAGCGCCTGTGCGTCCTCCCCGATCTCCACGAGGGCCAGCCCGTGCAAGTAGTGAAGCTGAGCAGACAGCGGCTGCTCCCCGACGTGACGTGCCGCCAGCTCGGCAGCCGCCGCGTACGCCCCGGCGCCGAGCGCGTCGCGTACCTCGGCGAGTGGGTCGGTTCGCGTACTCGGCGCGGCCAGGGGGCGGCGCAGCGGCGGAGGCCGGCGTACGACGGGCGGCTCGGGCGGGCGTCGCCGGTAGAGGAACGCATCGTCATGGCGGACCAGCTCGAAGCTGTCGTAGAGGCGCCACAGTGTCTCGCTGTGTCCGAGCAGCAGCCAGCCGCCCGGGACGAGCGCGGTGTGGATGCCATCGACCACGTCGAGCATCTGGCGCCGGTCGAAGTAGATCAGCACGTTGCGGCACAGCACCAGATCGAGCCGCGGCGCCGGCGGCGGGTCTGACGTCAGGTTGTGCTGGCGGAATTCGACCAGGCTGCGCAGCTGCTCGCCGACCCGCCAGCCGCCGCCGTCACGCTGGAAGTAGCGCAGCAGATCCTCGTCGTCGAGCAGGCTGACGGCGCGCGCTCCGTACCTGCCCTCGCGCGCGGCCGCCAGCGCCGCGTTGTTGATGTCGGTGCCGATGACCCGCACGTCCCACCCTTTGCCGCCCTCCGGCAGCAGCTTGGCCAGCAGCAGCGCGACGGTGTACGGCTCCTCGCCGGTGGAACACCCGGCGCACCAGATACGGATCCGGTGATCGCCGCGGGCGAGCAGCGAGGGGAGCACCAGCTCGGAGAGCGCGCGGATCTGCGGTGGATTACGCGCGAAGTAGGTTTCCCCGATCGTGAGGCCCTCGATCAGGGTCTGCAGTTCAGAAGCGTCGCTCTGGACGCGGGCCAAGTACGCTTCCGCGCCGTCGATCCCGAGTTTCTCGCAGCGCCCCCGCACGAGCGTGGCGAGGACGCCGCGCCGCGTCTGGTCGACTACCAGCCCGCAGGTCGCGCGTACCAGCCGGGCGACGTCGTGCAGCGCCGAGGCCTGGTCGAGACGCGTCGCGGCGGTCATCGCGGCACCCGATGGGCGTGCTCACCGGCGGGTCGCTCGAGCGCAGCCGCCTCGACGAGATGCTCGAGCGCCGCGGCGATGTCGGGCAGCGGGAGGACGCGATCGACGACGCCGGCCGCGATCGCCGCCCGCGGCATTCCGTAGATGGCTGAGGTGCTCTCATCCTGGGCGATGGTCGCCGCGCCTGCCGTACGCAGGGCGGCCATGCCGTTGGCGCCGTCGCGGCCCATCCCGGTGAGCAGGACCCCGACGGCGTGGGGCCCCATGTTCGACGCGACGCTTGCAAAGGCCCGGTCGACGGAGGGGATGTGGTGGGCCCCGGGCAGCGGCGCCTCGCAACGCAAGCGCCCGGCGGCGGGAGCGTCGGCGGTTTCGATGATCGAGTCGACATCGCCGGGGCAGATCACGACCTCGCCCGCGCGCAGCAGATCGCCGTCGCGTCCGAGGTGGACCGGCATCGGGCAGCAGGTGTCCAGCCAGCCGGCGAGCCCGGAGAGGAACCCGGCGGGCATGTGTTGCACCACGACAACGGCAGCGGCCAGCCCACCCGGCAGGCTCGAGAGCAGGGAGCCGAGCGCGCTGGGACCGCCGGTGGAGGCGCCGACGATGACGAGCGGGATCTCGCTGTGCGGGACGGGTGAGCGTCGCATCAGCCTGCCCCGTGGATGGCGGATGACGCGGATGCGCGACGCGAGCAGCAGGCAGGCCCGCAGCTCCTCGCCGACGCCGGCCTCGGTACCGCCGGCCTGCGAGGGCCGGACGATCACGTCGACCGCACCGGCGGCCCGCAGCTCTGCCTGGGTCTCGGGGCCGGTCAGATGCTCTTCCCCGTAGATCACGACGGGGACGGGATGCGAGGCCATCAGCTCGGCGAGAGCCGGTAGCACACCGTTGGGCAGGTCGGGGTCGAGGACGACCGCGGTCGGTCGCAGTCGCGTCGCCTGGCTCAGCAGATCGGCACGGGTGCGCGCCTCGCCGAGCACTGCGAAACGCGGATCGTCGGACAGGATCGTGCGGACCCCGCGGCGCGTCAGCGCCGACCCGCCTGCCACCAGGACACCGACATCGCCGGCCTCCGGCGCAGTGCGCGCAGAGGGGGTGAACACGGGATCCACGCTCATTTCAGCCTGCCGAACTGCCCAAGAAACGGCACGTCGAGTGTCGCCACGTCCAGCCCTGAGTCCACGCGACCCCCCTGTTGGGGAACATCGGAGCCGCGGGGTCACACCTTGAGCTGCTCCCTTGCTCCGACGCGCCGGTGAGCAAGGCCGTCTGGCAGTGTTCTGGAGGTGTCGAACGCGCCGGCGGACCCAGCATCCGACGCGCTCGGGCCGCTTCGGGAGTGGTACGCGCGGCAGGCGCGTGACCTTCCATGGCGGCGGCCCGGCGTCGGCGCCTGGGAGGTCCTGGTCAGCGAGATCATGCTGCAGCAAACGCCGGTGGCCCGTGTCGTTCCGGCGTACCACCGTTGGATCGAGCGCTGGCCCACGCCTGCTGCCCTCGCATCGGCGCCCTCGGGTGAGGCCGTACGCGAGTGGGGACGCCTCGGCTATCCGCGCCGGGCACTTCGTCTGCACGCGGCAGCGGTCGTCTGCGTCGAGCGACATGGAGGTGAGGTCCCCCGCAGCCCGCAGGAGTTACGCGAGCTGCCGGGGGTCGGGAGCTACACGGCCGCCGCAGTCGCGGCGTTCGCCTTCGGAATGCGGATCGCGGTCGTCGACACCAACGTGCGTCGTGTGGTGGCGCGGTGGCTGCTCGGGCTCCCGGGCGCGCTGTCGATCCCTGACAGCCGCGTCACCGAACTCCTGCCGGACGACCCCGCAAGCGCGGTCACCACCTCGATTTCTTTGATGGAGCTCGGGGCGCTGGTGTGCGTCAGTCGCGGACCGCGGTGCGCGTCGTGCCCGCTGGCGGCGAGCTGCCGATGGCTCGCCGCGGGCGCGCCGAGCGCCGCGGAGGCCGGCGTCCGCACGCGCCGGTCGCAGGGCTACGAGGGGACCGACCGCCAGGTGCGCGGCCGGCTGCTCGCGGTGCTTCGCGACGCGCCCGGCGCGGTCGATCCAGCGGCGCTGAACGCCACCTGGCCTGACCGACAACAGCGCGAACGGGCGCTCGCGAGCTTGCTCGACGACCGCCTCGTGGTCGCCGTCTCCGGGGGATATGCGCTGCCGGGGTAACCGACCGTCAGCTCAGGTGCGCTCGAACAGGGCGGCGTAGAGCGTCAGGCCCGGCCCGAAGGCCATCGCCACGACCGGGCCTGGCTCGGCCGGCAGCTGCTCCATCACCATCAGCACCGTCGCAGACGAGCAGTTGCCGTTGGCGTCGAGGATCGCGTACGACGGCGCCATGGCATCAGGCGGCAGGTGCAGCTGCTCCTCGACGACCTCGAGGATCCGGCGGCCGCCCGGGTGCACCGCCCAGCTGGTGACGTCAGCAGGTGTCAGGCCGTGTGGTGCCAGCAGCCGATCACGGACGACGGCGCCGACATGGCGCGCGAGCACTCGCGGCACCTGCGGAGACAGGCCCATCCGAAAGCCGAGGTCGGTGATGTCCCACGTCATGTGGTCGGACGTGGAGTGGTCGGCAACGGCGACCATGTCGACGAAGCGCAGCCCGGAAGCGCCGGGGTCGTCGGAGGGCTTCAGCACCACCGCGGCCGCCGCGTCGGAGAAGAGCGCGTGCGCCACCATCTGCGAGACGTCTTCGGTGGCCGGCTGGATGTGCAGCGACGTCAGTTCCACGCACAGCAGCACTGCCGGGCGCCGGCGCGCCACCACGAAGTCGGCGACCGCCCCGAGGGCGGGAAGGGCCGCGTAGCAGCCCATGTGACCGACCATCAGGCGCTGCACGGTCGGATCCATGCCGAGGTCGCGGGCCAGCACGAGGTCGAGGCCGGGCGTGCTGTAGCCGGTGCAGGACGCCACGGTGAACAGGCCTATGTCGGCCGGATCGAGGTCGGCGGCAGCGAGCGCACTGCCGAGCGCCGCCTTGCCGAGCCGCGGCGCCTCGTCGACGAAGCGAGCCATGCGGCGTCCGGTCGTCCAGGACGAGACGTCCTCGACCCGGGGATCGGCGACGCCGTGGCGCATGGTGATAGCGGACGAGGCGAAGATCCGCTCGGCGACCGGATCACCGCCGTAGTGACCGCGGAAGAAGTCGTTCCAGAGGCCGGCCTGATCCATGGGTTCAGGGACAGCCGAGCCGTAACCGGTCACAACGGCGCTCATATGACCCCCTTACCCCGGGAAAGCAATGATCCCCGCCACCGACCGTCTCACGGCCGGGGCGGGGATCACCACTTTGTCGTAGGCGACTACTTCACAAGACCGACCGGCGGAGAGTCGGGCACCACCGGAGGCTTGGCCTCACCGCGGAACGTGAGCTTGCGCTCCTCGCCCTCTCCCTCGCAGTCGACGACCACGATCTCGCCCGGCGAGAGCTCGCCGAACAGGATCTTCTCGCTCATGATGTCTTCGAGCTCCCGCTGGATGGTGCGCCGCAGCGGCCGGGCGCCGAGCATCGGGTCGTAGCCCTTGTCGGCGAGCAGCGCCTTGGCAGCGGGGGTGAGCTCGAGGCCCATGTCCTTGTTCTTCAACGCGACATCCACCCGGGCCAGCATGAGGTCGACGATCTCGACGATCTCGTCCTTGGTCAGCTGGTGGAAGACGATGATGTCGTCGATCCGGTTGAGGAATTCGGGCCGGAAGTGCTGCTTGAGCTCGTCCTGGACCTTGGCCTTCATCCGGTCGTAATCGATCGCGGCCCCGCCGGTGGTGAAACCGATCCCGGGACCCTTGGAGATGTCACGGGTACCGAGGTTCGAGGTCATGATGATCACGGTGTTCTTGAAGTCCACCTGACGGCCCTGGGAGTCGGTCAGGCGACCGTCCTCCAGGATCTGCAGCAGCGTGTTGAAGACGTCAGGGTGAGCCTTCTCGACCTCGTCGAACAGGACGACCGAGAACGGCTTGCGCCGCACCCGCTCGGTGAGCTGGCCGCCCTCCTCGTAGCCCACGTATCCGGGCGGTGAACCCACCAGCCGGGAGACGGTGTGCTTTTCCATGTACTCGGACATGTCGAGGTGGATGAGCGCGTCCTCGTCGCCGAACAGGAAGGCGGCGAGCGTCTTGGAGAGCTCGGTCTTACCGACGCCGGACGGGCCGGCGAAGATGAACGAGCCACCAGGGCGCTTCGGGTCTTTCAGGCCGGCCCGGGTACGCCGGATGGCCTGCGAGACCGCCTTGACCGCCTGAGCCTGGCCGATGACGCGCTTGTGCAGCTCGTCCTCCATGCGCAGGAGCCGGCTGGTCTCCTCTTCGGTGAGCTTGAAGACGGGGATGCCGGTCCAGATGGCCAGCACCTCGGCGATCTGCTCGTCATCGACCTCAGCGATGACGTCCATGTCGCCGGCCTTCCACTCCTTCTCCCGCTGTGCCTTCTCGGTCAGCAGGGTCTTCTCCCGATCGCGCAGAGAAGCGGCCTTCTCGAAGTCCTGCGCGTCTATCGCGGACTCCTTCTCCTTGCGGACGCCGGCGATCTTCTCGTCGAACTCGCGAAGGTCGGGCGGAGCGGTCATCCGGCGGATACGCATCCGGGAGCCCGCCTCGTCGATCAGGTCGATCGCCTTGTCGGGCAGGAACCGGTCGCTGATGTAGCGGTCAGCCAGGCTGGCCGCGGCGACCAATGCGCCGTCGGTGATCGAGATCCGGTGGTGAGCCTCGTAGCGGTCACGCAGACCCTTGAGGATCTCGATGGTGTGCGCCACGGTCGGTTCCGGCACCTGGATCGGCTGGAAGCGCCGCTCGAGGGCAGCGTCCTTCTCCAGGTGCTTGCGGTACTCATCGAGCGTGGTGGCGCCGATGGTCTGCAGCTCGCCGCGGGCCAGCATCGGCTTGAGGATGCTCGCTGCGTCGATCGCGCCTTCGGCCGCACCCGCACCGACGAGGGTGTGGAGCTCGTCGATGAACAGGATGATGTCGCCGCGAGTGCGGATCTCCTTGAGCACCTTCTTGAGGCGCTCCTCGAAATCACCGCGGTAGCGGCTTCCGGCCACGAGGGCGCCGAGGTCGAGGGTGTAGAGGTGCTTGTCCTTGAGGGTTTCGGGCACCTCGCCCTTGACGATCGCCTGGGCCAGACCCTCGACGACCGCGGTCTTGCCGACGCCGGGCTCGCCGATCAGCACCGGGTTGTTCTTGGTGCGGCGGGAGAGCACCTGCATCACGCGCTCGATTTCCTTCTCGCGCCCGATGACCGGGTCGAGCTTGCCCTCGCGCGCAGCGGTGGTGAGGTTGCGGCCGAACTGGTCGAGCACCAGCGAGCTGGACGGGGCACCCTCGGCAGGACCGCCGGCAGCTGCCGGCTCGCCCTTGCCCTGATAACCCGAGAGCAGCTGGATGACCTGCTGGCGGACGCGACCGAGGTCAGCGCCCAGCTTCACGAGGACCTGGGCGGCGACGCCCTCGCCCTCGCGGATCAGTCCCAGCAGGATGTGCTCGGTGCCGATGTAGTTGTGACCGAGCTGCAGCGCCTCGCGCAAGGACAGCTCGAGCACCTTCTTGGCCCGCGGAGTGAACGGTATGTGGCCGCTGGGGGCCTGCTGGCCCTGGCCGATGATCTCCTCGACCTGGCTGCGGACAGCCTCCAGCGAAATCCCGAGCGACTCGAGCGCCTTCGCGGCGACGCCCTCGCCCTCGTGAATTAGCCCGAGCAGGATGTGCTCGGTGCCGATGTAGTTGTGGTTGAGCATCCGGGCTTCTTCTTGCGCCAGGACGACGACCCGCCGGGCCCTGTCGGTGAACCTCTCGAACATGTTGTGCTCCTTCGAGCGAGGCGACCGCCCCGCCAGCTCGTGCTGCCGACGGCCTGCTCGCATGCTAGCCCCGTGCTCGTCCTCGCAAGGTCTCGCGAAGCCCCCATCGGCGGTGACGGGGTCGTACATAGCGGTGGGGCGGGCCTGCTGTGGCAGATCCTTTCCCACTCAACCTCATTTCGCTCCTCCACTGTTCCCTGGATGGGTCTGTGGGGGAGCTTTCGCTCATAGCGAAGGAGCAGTTCAGTGGGCGGCCTGGTACGCCTCGACGATCTCGGCGGCGACGCGGCCGCGATCGTTGACGGCGTATCCGCTCTCACGGGCCCAGGTGCGTACCGCGGCTGAGTCGAGACTGCCGGCAGCAGCAGCGGGCTTGGCGGCGCCCCGGCGGCGGGCGATGCCGCGGCCGAGGGACGACCGGCGGCCGTGGGCGACGTAATCGGCAAGGGACTTGCGGAGCAGGCCCGCATTAGCGGCGGACAGATCGATTTCGTACGCAGTGCCGTCGAGGCCGAAGATCACGGTTTCATCCGCAGATGAGCCGTCGATGTCGTCGATGAGCAGAACCTGAGTGCGCTGGGCCATTGGTAGAACCTTTTCTGCGTGCTGGGGAGGGGGTCGTCGAAGAGACCCCGTCAAAGGGGCCAAATGGGCGACGGGGCCGCTGGAGTGGAGCTAAGGAGAAAGCCGTTACCGACGGTAACTGTACCGAATCATTCGTCCCGGGTGAGAGGGAACGCGAGTACCTCACGAATACTGCTTGACCCCGTAAGCACCATCAGTAAACGTTCAATGCCGACTCCGACGCCGCCGGTCGGCGGCATCGCGTGTTCAAGGGCACGCAGGAAATCGGTATCGAGCTGCATCGCTTCCGGGTCGCCGCCGGCGGCCATCAGCGATTGCTCGGTCAGCCGAGCCCGCTGCTCCACCGGGTCGACCAACTCGGTGTAGCCGGTGCCCAGTTCCCGGCCGAGCACGACGAGATCCCAGCGCTCGGTGAGGCGGGGGTCTGCCCGGTGCTGGCGCACGAGTGGGGACACTTCTACCGGGAAGTCCCGGTAGAAGGTGGGTTCGCGGGTTTGGCCCTCGACCAATTGCTCGTAGAGCTCGAGCAGCACCTGCCCGCCGTTCCACTCCGGCTTGAGCGCGACGTGAGCGGCTGCGGCGCGTTGGCGCAATGCGTCGACGGGCGTGTCAATCGTGACCTCTTCGCCGAGCGCGGCAGATACCGCGTCGTGAACGGTGACGTGACGCCAGGGCTTTCCGAGGTCGAGTTCTCCGCCCTTGCCATCGGCGACGATTCGGCTGCCGAGCGCGTCAGCTGACTCGAGTACCAGCTGTTCGGTGACGTCCGCCATCACGTCGTAGTCGGTATAGGTCGCGTAGAACTCGAGCATGGTGAATTCGGGATTGTGTGAGGTGTCGACGCCCTCGTTGCGGAAATTGCGTCCAATCTCATAAACCTGCTCGATCCCGCCGACGACAAGTCGCTTGAGATAGAGCTCCAGCGCGATGCGAAGGTAAAGATCAATTCCGAGCGCGTTGGAGTGAGTAGCGAACGGACGGGCCGCGGCGCCGCCGTGAAGTGCCTGTAGCACCGGGGTCTCGACCTCGACATATCCGCGGCCCCGCAGACCTGCGCGCAGGGCGGCGAGCACGGTGTCGCGGGCGAGCACGAAGCCGCGCGCCTCGGGATTGACGATCAGGTCGACGTACCTCTGGCGGACGCGAGCCTCGAGGTCAGCCAAGCCCTTGTGCTTGTCGGGGAGGGGGCGCAGCGACTTGCTCGTCAGCGCCCAGCTCGACGCGCGGACGGTGAGCTCGCCGCGCCGGGTCGTCACCACCTCGCCGGTGACGCCGACGTGATCGCCGAGATCGACATCGGACTTCCAGGCCGCCAGCGCGTCCTCACCCGTCGCGTCAGCGGTGAGCATGATCTGCAACCGTTCGCCGCTCTCCTGCAGCGTCGCGAAGATCAGCTTGCCGGTGTTGCGGTTCAGCACGACCCGGCCGGTGATCCCGACGATCTCCCCGGTCTGGGTGTCGGGCTCGAGTGCAGGGAAGGCAGCGCGCAGCTCGGCCAGCGACGTCGTGCGCGGATAGCCCGCCGGATACGGATCGATCCCCGACGCGCGGATGCGGTCGAGCTTCTCGCGCCGGATGCGTAACTGTTCCGGCAGGTCCTGCTGCTCGTCCACGCGCTGATCGGTCACGAGAGCGAGGCTATCGGGGCCAGTTCACCTCGCGCTTTTCGATGAACGCGCGCATGCCCTCGACCATCTCCCCGGTGCCGATGGAGCGGCGCATCAGGTCGGTGTCATGGCTCGGTAGCCGCGAGTTCAGGTCGCGCTTGATCGCCGCGCGGGCGAGAGGCCCGGTGTTGGCGATGGCCGCGAGGGCGCGTTCGGTCTCGGCGTCGAGATCCGCATGCGGGACGACCTTGCCGACGATCCCCATCGCGAGCGCTTCGGCCGCGCTGATCTCCTCGGCGGTGAAGAACAGGTAGCGCGCCCGCGCGATCCCGACCGCCTCGGCCAGGCGCGCCGCCATGAACGGGTCCGGGATCCCCCGCAGCAGCTCCGGCACGCGGAACCGGGCTCGGTCGGAGGCGATGACGACGTCACAGTGCAGCACCAGGTCCATGCCGCCGGCGATGCACAGGCCGTTGATCTTGGCGACCCACAACTTGTTGCACCGCTCGATGTGGCGGAAGGGGAAGTGGTCCGTCGGATCCCACTCGGTGCCGAGCGCGTCGAGATCCTCCGCGTTGCCTGCCATGTCGCCGCCGGCACCGAACCATTTGTCGGTGCCGGTGAGGCAGACCGCGTCGAGCTCGGGCTGCTGGTCGGCCCAGATCGCCGCCCGCTTCAGCCCGCGGTACATGTCCTGGGTGTAGGAGTTGCGCCGCTCGGGGCGGTTCACCCGCAGATGCAGGACGCGTCCGCGGACCTCGGTGAGCAGGAAGCGGCTGCCGAGGTCGGGCGCCGCGATGAACGGAACCGTCATGCGATCTTGTAAAGCGCTGCTGCCGTGTCGTGCAGCACCTTGCGGGTGACGTCTTCGGGAAGCTGGCTGAAGACGCGCTCGGCGAACTGGCGCGGGCGCTGCGCTGGGGTGCGGGGCCCGGGGTGCTGGCAGGTCGGGTGCGGGTAGTCGGTCTCGAAGAGGATGTTGTCGGGGAACTTCGCGATGGCGTCGAGGGCGGTCTGCTCCTCGAACCAGAAGCAGCCGTAGATCTGGCGCTGGAAGTACTCGCTCGGCAGCAGGTCGTACTCGGGGTGCTCGTCGCGGACACCGCCGCCCTTCCACTGCCAGTCGAATGTCTCCATCGCGACCGGGAGCCAGCCGACGCCCGACTCGACGGAGACGAACTTCAGATCCGGGAATCGGTGGCAGACGCCGCCGAAGATCAGGTCGGCGACCGAGCGCATGTTGTCCATGAAGATCAGCGACGAGACCTTGGCGAAGTTCGTCATCCAGCCCATGTTCGCGGTGTCGACGAACTGGGTGCCCATCGAGCCGCCGCCGACGTGGAAGTTGACCGGGACGCCGGCTTCCTGCGCGGCTGCCCAGATCGGGTCCCAGTGCGGGTGCGCGAGCGGCGGCTGGCCGTAATCCTGCGGCTGGTTGCAGAAGTTGATGGCCCGGTGTCCCTTTTCGACGCAGCGCTGGAGCTCGGAAATGGCGAGGTCGACGTCCCAGAACGGCAGCGCGGTGATGGCGATCAGCCGGTCGGGGGCGACGCTGCACCAGTCGGAAAGGAAGTCGTTGTAGGCCTGCACGCACTGGATGACGAGCTCGCGGTCGCCGAGGCGCAGGAAGTAGCCGTTGCCGAAGCCGCCGACATTCGGGTAAAGCACCTGGGCGTCGATGCCCTCCGCATCAAGGAATGCGAGGCGCGCCTTCGAGTCGTACATGGCCGGGTCGATGTCGTCGTAGGTCTCGGGGATCGACGCGGGCATCACGCCGTCGTGTCCCGCCATCGAGTAGTAGCCGGGTGCGCCGAGCCGCTCGCCGCCTGCCATCCAGGTGTCACGACCGTCGATCCGCTCGATGTGGGGGACCTCGTCGTGGCGACTGACGGGCAGGCGCGCGGTCCACACGTCCGGTGGCTCGGTCAGGTGGGTGTCGACGTCGATGACGGGCATGCGGTCGAACAGGTCAGTCGCCATGCTGTTGCCTCTCTCCGGTCATCAGAGCCCGACGGGCCGGGTCCCGATAACGCCTGCTGCTTCTAGGGTTTTGAGTTCTTCGTCGCTGCATCCGAGACGGTCGCCGAGGACCTCGCGGTTGTGCTCGCCGAGCACCGGAGCGGGCCGGCGGATCCACCGCTCGACCTCGGTCGCCCGCCACGGCAGCCCGGCGACCGGCTGCGTGCCGACGACGGGATGGGCGACAGACTCATAGAACCCGCGGGCGTTCAGCTGCGGATGATCGCTCGCCCGCCGCGGATCGGTGGCAGGAGCTGCCGGGATACCGGCCGCAACCAGCACGTCGACGGCTTTGGCGAGATCCAGCGGCGCAGCCCACGACGTGATTGCCTCGTCGAGACGCCCGTGGTGTCGACGCCGGCCCGGCAGGTCTGCCAGTTCGGGATCGGCCGCCAGTTCGGGATGGCCGATGACATCGCAGAAACGTTGCCATTGCTCGTCATTCGCGACCGAGAGGGCGAGCCATTGCTCGGTGCCGGCACACGCGTACAAACCCTGCGGTGCGGCGGCGGGGCTCCGGTTGCCGTCGCGGGCGACCCGATTGCCGTACGCCGTCCACTCCAGCACCGGCTCGGCCGCGACGTTCAGCGCCGCCTCGAACATCGGCGCCTCGACGAGGCAACCGACGCCCGTACGGTCGCGGCGCTCAAGGCCGACGAGCGCGCTGAAGGCCGCGTGCAGACCACCGTTCGGATCGCAGGGGCCGCGCTGGATCCGCGGCTGGTCGTCGGCGAATCCGGTGAGCCAGGCGAGGCCGGTGATCTGTTCCATCGTCTGGGCGAAACCGGGCCGGTCGCGCCACGGGCCGGTCAGCCCGAACGCCGGCATCCGCACCATGACCGTGCGGGGGTTCCTCGCATGGATGACGTCCCAGCCGAGGTCGAACGTCTCCAGTACCCGCGGCGTGTAGTTCTCGACGACGAGGTCGGCCTGCTCGATCAGCCGCAGGACGAGCGCGCGTCCCTCAGCGGTGGTGAGGTCGAGCGTCACGTCGGACTTGTTGGTGTTGGACTGCAGGAAGAATCCGCTGTACTCCCACCATTGTTCGCGGCTGACGAACATCGCCGCCGCCATGCGCATCCCGTCCATCCGCTTGATGGACTCGATGTGGATGACGTCGGCGCCGAGCGCGGCGAGCAGCCCGGTGGATGAGGGGCCGGCCCACCACGCGGTGAGGTCGACGACCGTCACGCCCTCCAGCGGTCGTGTCCGCTGCGCGCCCGAGGAAGGCCGCGGCGGCCGCTGCGCGACGGTGCCGTCGTGCTCTCCCAGGGCAGGCGCCGGCAGGGGAAGCGGGGGCTGCTCGCCGTCGATGCTCCAGGGCCGGCGGGGCATGGTGAACGTCCCGCTCGGGTCGGCCTGGAAGACGCCCCGGGCGACCGCCTGCTCGACCTCGAGTACGCCCTCGCCGTCAGAGACCGGCGCGACCGGGATGCGCAGCAGGGCAGCCCGATCGACGATGTCGGCCGTCGTGTGCTGCGTCGTCCACTCCCGGACGATCGCGTTCCATTCGGCGGCACGTTCCTGACGCGTGACGATCCGCCACCACTCGCCTTCCAGCAGATCGGGGCGCTCGATCAGCAGGCAGAAGGAGTCGAACTGCTCACGGGTGTTGGTGTTGAACCCGACCCACCCGTCGGACGTCGGCTCGATCGACGGGAGCTCGACGGTGCGGGCGGGCTTGGTGAGCGGCGGGCGGCCGGCAAGGTTCGCCGACAGGTCAGCGAAGTTGTTGCCGGTGAGATTGGCGACCTCGCAGAGCGAGACGTCCAGCAGGTCGCCGACGCCGGTGCGCAGAAGACGACGCGCCGATGCGAGGGCACCGACGGCCGCGTACGCGCCCCCGACCCACTCCACGACCCGCCCGCCCATCTGAAAGGGGGGCCGGTCAGCCGTGCCACGGATCGCCACGGCGCCGGCATCCGCCTGCACCGTGAATTCGGTCGCGGCGCGGTCGGCGTAGGGGCCGGTCAGCCCGTACGGGGTGATCGACACGACCACCACGTCGGGGTGCGCCGCCGCAAGCTCTTCCGCCGACCCGAAAGGGGTGGGGCCCGACGTCAGCACCACGTCGGCGCCGGCGAGCAACTCGGGCGACGCGCTGGTGACCGAACGCTGACCCTCGCGCAGGAACCGGAAGAGCGCCCCGTCCTCGCCGGCCGGGAGCTCGCGGTCCCAGGTCCAGCGACGCATCGGGGCGCCGCCGGGGGGCTCGAGCAGCGTGACGCTCGCACCTGCCCCCGTGAAGAGCTTGGCGCAGTAGGCGCCGGCGAGCGACGCGGACGCGTCGAGCACCGATAGGCCCGTCAGCTCTGACACGAGCCGGGAGCCTAGCCCATGCCCGGTCCACGATGCGAACCGACCCGGGTGAGAGGATGGCAGGCGTGAAGAGCGTTCGGACGACCATCCGGGTCTTCGAGGCCGTCGCCGCTCATCAGCCGATCGGCCTCAGCGAGCTGGCCCGCCGGCTGGAGATTCCCAAGGCATCCGTGCAGCGCGCACTCAATTCGCTGAAAGAAGCCGGCTGGCTGAGGCAGGACGTCGCGGACATCACCGGGCCCGGCCGCTGGGTGGTGAGCGCCCGCTTCGCGCTGCTGGCCGACGCGGCGCCGGCGGTCATCGCGGTACGCGAGCGGGCTCGCAAACCGCTCGAGGCGCTGCGTGCCGAGACCGGGCTTCCCGTCGGCTTGCTCATCCTCGACGGCGACCACATGGCCATGGTCGGTGGCCCCGATGGCAGCGAGATCCTGCGCGCCGTCGAGACGACGCTCGGGCCGCTTCCGGTCCATGTCAGCGCCGGCGGCAGGGCGATCCTCAGCCGGTTGCCGGCAGCTACCCGACGTGAGGTGCTCGACCGGGCTTTACGCCGCTACACGCCGCAGTCGTTGACCGATCCGGCGGCGGTGCTGGCGGAGGTCGCGCGGGCCGAGCGCGATGGCTACGCGGTCACCCGCGGCGAGTTCCAGGCCGACCGGAGTGTGGTCGCTGCTGCCGTGCTCGACAGCCGCCAACTGCCGGTCGCTGCCGTCGCCATCTTCGTCCCCGACGAGAACCCTGACCCGACCCGGATCGTCGAGTACGGGCGGAGCGCCATCGCCTGCGCCGTCAGCATTTTCGGCGTGGATCCGGCACGGGCGAACTATCGGCAACGGCCGCGCGCAAGCAGCCGTGGGTGACCGCGCTCCGATCGGGACGGTGCGGGCGGAGAACTATCCGGGACTACAAGGCGATCCAAGAGTCAACTGATGCCGAAATGCCCGAGCAGGCTGGTGGTTTGCGGGTCTGCCGCGTGCGAGAGGTGAGGCAGGCCGAACAGGTCTTCGACGGTCTTGGTCACGGAGTACAGGTCGAAGAAGGTGCTGTCAGACGTACCCGCTGGGGTGTACGGAGAGACGACGAACAGCGGTACGTGGCACGAGTCCTGCTGGGCGCTGACGCCATTCGCGATCGGTAGATCGAGCGCTTGGTTGGTGCAGTCCTCGCCGGGCTTGCTGTCGCCCCCGGAGCCCTCGTCATACGTGACGAGAACCATGGTGTTGCCGGCCTGATAGCTGGCCGATTGCTGCACGGTGACAAGGAAATTCGACAGCCACCTGTCAGCGGCGGCGAGCGAGGCGGTCGGGCTGCCGGTGTCCCCGTCGTTGGTGTTGTTCGGCGTCACCCAGCTCAGGCTCGGCAATGTCTGCGCCTGCAGGTCATTCCACAGCGCACCGGACTGCGTGGTCAGGCTGGTGACCGGAAGATCCTTGGCCTGACATTCAGCGAGCGGGATGTCGCTGTAGAAGATCGCGGGGTTGTGCCCGATCTTGTAGTTCCCGCTCGTGGCCGGCGCGCACGCGGCGGGCATGGACTCCTGGTAGCTGCGCCAGGTCAGCCCCGCGGCATCGAGCTGGTGATAGAGGTTGTCAGACGAGTCGAGGCACCCCTTGACGCTTCCGCAGCCGGCCGGGCTCGCCGCAGGGAACTCGCCGGCGGAGGTGGCAAGGTAGTTCGCCGCGGACGCATGCGTTGCCGCGAACATGGCGGTGGCGCTTCCGCAGTTCGTCGCCAGACTCGTCTGATACGGCGCTGCAGCCGCGCCTATCACCTGCTGGTAGCTGTGGTTCTCCAACATCACCACGATGACATGCTGGATCGCCACCGGCGATGCCGGAGCGGCGTTGCCGCACAGCGTGAGCGGCGGTGACGGTGATGGCGGCGGCTGGGTGCCGTCGCCTGTCATGACCTGGACGCTCGGGCTGGCGGCTGCGCCGCCGAAGTTGTCCGTCGCGACCACGACGTAGGAGTACGTGGTGCTGACGGCGACGTTCGGGTCAGTGAACTGCGTCGTCGCCGAGGTGGCGATCGTGGTGCCATCGCGTTGGATCGCATACTCGGTCGCACCGGCGGCAGCGGTCCAGGACAGGTCCACTTCGGTGCCCGACGCCCCGGACCCCCGGACATTGGTCGGAGCGCCCAGTACCGGGGGCGAGTGGGCGCTCGCCGTACCAGCGGGTCCCGCATTGCCGGCCGCGTCCACCGCAATCACGGAGTAGCTGTAGGACGTGTCGGCGACCAATCCCGTGTCGGCGAAGGTGGTCCCCGCCGTCGTGCCGACAAGCTGGCCGCCGCGAAGGATGCGGTACCCGGTGACGCCGATGTTGTCCGTCGCCGCGGTCCAGCTCAGGTTGATCTGCGTCTGGCTGGCCGGCGTCGCCGAGACTGCTGTGGGAGCGGTGGGCGCGACCGTGTCGCCGGTGTTCGGCGCCGGGCTGGTGAGGCTCATCAGATCCGCGCTGAATCCCATGCCCTTCGGCGCGTTTGACGCGTAAAGGATGAAGCTGAGTGCGTCGCCCGCGGCGACAGCCGGATAGTTCTCGGTGATGTTCAACCAGTTGGTGTTCGTCGCGGTGGCCGTCACGCCGACGTTGTAGGGCGCTTTGTTCACCGGGGCGCCGCCGGCGTTGAGTTCTCGGAGAAAAAGGGTCAGTTTCTCACCGACGACGTCGGGCTTCACCCAGACGCTGCCGGTGTAGACGACGCCGGCAACCGTCCGTGTGGCGGCGTTTCCGGCGATCCAGCGCGGCTTGTCGCTGAACCCGGCAGCGGCCGTCTGTGCGGTCTTGTTGACAACTCGCAGGCTGAAGCTCCCGTCGTATCCCGGCGCGGCCCGGCTGATCACCGACCCACTGTTGTAGACACCAGCCCACCCCGTGAGGTCCGTTTCGACGCTCTGGTTACCGACCCACTGGGTGCTGGGTCCAGCAGCCGGGCCGCCGCGGACCGGGGCTGCGACGCCGCGCTGAGCCGCACTGCGCGCTGCTCGTGCAGTGGCGCAGCCACGGTGGCCGCGAGCAGCACCGCCAGGCCCGCGATCAGGAATGCACGGCGGAACGCTGCGCCATGGACGGAACTGCACGAGCGGTTTCGCACGCTCACGTGGGTCTCCTGGCGGTGGAGGATTGTGGCGGTTCGGCGCTCTCCGTCACGCGCGTCCGGACTGGCCAGTGTCCCGGCTAACCCATGTGCATGCGCAGTCTAAATCTTTCTTCAACGTCAGCGCGCTGGCGGGCGCCCGGATATCGGGGAGCTGCCTGCTCAGCCGCTCTTCTCGCCGGCGATCGCCTCCGCGGCGGCCTGCACCGCGGCCAGGATGGTGGCTTCCGCCGCATCCTTGTCGAGGCCGAGATCGGTCAGCGTTCCGTGGCCGTCCTCTTGCTCGAGGAGTGCCAGCAGGATGTGCTCGGTGCCGATGTAGTTGTGTCCGAGACGCAGCGCTTCCCGGAAGGTCAGCTCGAGGACCTTGCGAGCGCCCGCGTCGAACGGGATGAGCGCCGGGACGCTGTCGGTGCGCGGGGGCAGGCCGGCGATGGCGCTCTCGCGTACCGCCTCCAGCGAGATCCCTTGCACCACAAGGGTTTTCGCCGCAATAGAGGCAGGCTCGCTCAGCAGTCCGAGTACGAGATGTTCGGTCTTGATCTCGGCCTGTCCGGTCTCGCGGGAGGCGTTCTGGGCGGCGATGACGACGTTGCGGGCGCGCGGGGTGAAGCGGTTGAAGCCCTGCTGCATGTCGAGTTCGACGGTCTCCTTCGGAACGAAGCGCTTTTGCGCCGCCTGCTTGCTGACGCCCATGGCGCGGCCGATGTCGGTCCACGAGGCGCCCGAGCGGCGCGCCTGGTCGACGAAGTGACCGATGAGGTGATCGGCGACCTCGCCGAGATGATCAGCCGCCAGCACAGCGTCCGAGAGCTGATCAAGCGTGTCTTCGTGGACGGTCTTGATGGCCTGGATGAGGTCGTCGAGACGGACAGTGTTGTTGATCTGAGCGGGATCGACCATGCGTCAACCTTAGGTTGACGACGGCCATTCGTCAACTCCAGGTTGACGCTGCCGACGGTGCCTCGATCCGGGTCGCAAGGTTGTCGGCAGGCCGGCGGTGACACCTGAGTGTGAACCGTCCCGGTCACCGCAATGGCGTATCGATCCGCGATCTGCTCTGAACGGATTTGCGTCCTGCGATAGCGCTCTGACCTGCACAGAAGTAACGAAGGTCCTGGGCGAAAGGTCCAACCAGCTCAATCTGCCTTGCTCCGAACCCGAAGCAATAGGGGACGCAAAACCATCCCGACACCGGGACCGCAAGCCCAATCCCGACATAGGAGCTCTCATGCACTTGTCGCTTCGAAGCGCCTCCATCAAGCGCGCAACTGCGACTGCCATGACCGTCGCTCTGGCGGCCGGCGGCCTGCTGATGACCGCCTGCACCCCGCAAAGTGCCGGCTACAAGACTGTTTCCGGCACCATCACGGGATCCGACGGCAAGATCGTCGACGTCCTCATGGGCTTCGACGCCATCGACGGCTACGGACGCAAGGTCGACCTGGGCGGCGCCCGCGTCGGCTACAGCGAGATCCAGCGGCTGAACCACTGCGTGTCCGCGAGCGGCGCCTCGTCCTCGACGAAGTGCAAGGGAACCGGCTACGTCACCACGACCAAGTGGT
The DNA here is from genome assembly GCA_963731205.1 of uncultured Actinomycetota bacterium. Taxonomy (GTDB): domain Bacteria; phylum Actinomycetota; class Actinomycetes; order Frankiales; family Frankiaceae; genus DATAZK01. Next base: position 1,235,326 of record CAVSUJ010000002.1, read on the forward strand.
CGATCCTGCTGCCGCCGAGCGTCACGCGGCTCTACATCGAGGTCTACCCGAAGAACCCGACCCCGACCTACTGGCTGAACAACTACCGGGGCTACACCGGGCCGGCGGCTGGTACGACCAACGTCACCACCTACGGCGAGACCTACAAGCGTGACCTCACGGTCAACGGCACGCTGCGCAACATCCCGATCGTGCTGCCCAAGGTCTGCGGTAAGCCCGGCGGCACCACCGGCAGCCTCGCCGGCCACATCAGCGGCTGGCCTTACGGCCGGGTCGGCACCGTCAACGCGTGGTCGATGGCTCCGAACACCTTTGCCACGCAGGGTTTTGCGACCGGTGCCAAGGTTGACGCCTTCGGCAACTACCGGGTCGACCGGCTGCAGAGCGGCCAGCGGTACGGGCTCATCGCCGGCACTGTCGGCTTCTCCCGCAACGTCGTCAACCTGACCAACAGCCTTACCAACGCGACGCTGATCCCGGGCGCCTGCTCGGTGAAGGGTTACAACTTCTGACCCCGATCCCCGTTCGCCGCCGCGACGGCTCAGCGCTGACCACTCGGCGCTGGGCCGTCGCTGGCGTTTGCGGACGATTGCGGGTGACCCCAGCCGCGCCGGTCAACCGCGCGGGATCAGATGTCCGCCGATGCGATCGGCGATCGTCTGCGCCGAGAGCGCAAAGACAACAGAGTGGGTGGCCGGGTCCTCGACGCCAGTGACCGTCACGAGACCGCGGTCGAAGGTGATGTACCAGTGGGCGTCATCCGAGGCGTTGGGCACGTCGCCCGACGCTTCCCGGTCGGCGTTGCTCGGGTACGTGACCACTGAGATGCGTTCGCCGTTACCCGCGGCGCGGTCCTTGGCGTTCGCGTAGTACACCGAGTTTGCGACCTTCTTGCCCTCGCCCAAGGCGGCACTCGCGCTCGTCGAAACCCCCGTCTTGCGCAGCACGTCGACGGGATTCGGCGCCGGTGAGCTGACCGTGGGAGCGAGCGCGTTGGACGCGCCGCTCGGGGCGGCTTTGTCTTTGTGGCTGGAGCTGCATGCCGCCAGCGCCGCACTGACGGTGAGGGCCGCGATGGTGATCTTTTTCAAGGTGTTCCTCGAGTTCGGTGGTCTCGAGGATCTCTCCTTGCCGACGGCGCGGGCGGCACATCACGCTTGAACGGCGCGGCGTCAGCTGCGCTTGCGCCGCTTCCAGCCGACCAGCACCAGCGCAAGTACCGCGAGTCCCACCAAGAGGTCCAGGCCGACCGTCTGGGCCAAGCCAGAGCCTGGATGCCCCTTGGAAATCGGACCGGCGGCGGTGGGCTTGCGGACCGGGTACTCCTTCGCGACGGGGGTGGCGGGTACCGGACCGGCATGGGAGCTGACCCTAGCGACCGGCACAGCAGGAACCGGTGTGCTGACAGGAGCGGCCGGTGCGGCAGCCGACGGCGTGATGACGGGGACGCTGAGCGCCGCGGCGGCCGCCGGCGTGACGGGAACGGTGGCTCCGGACGCCACCTCGAGCGACGCGTCGACGGTGAGGGGCGCGCCGTCGACGTCGATGCCGCTCACGGTGATGACGTGAGACCCGGCTTCGGTGTCCATGGGGATCGCCACCGTGAGGGTTCGGCGCCCATCTGCGCCGATGCGGAAGGTGCCCAGGTTGACCGGTGTCGAATGCAGGGTGACGGTGACCGCCGAAGGGGATTGAACCCGCGTACCGCGATCGTGAGCGCGTCACCCAGTTTTGTCGTGTCGGTGGACAGGTTGATGGCGGAGTGCTCGGTGACGGCGTACAAGTCTGCCGCGGTCGCGCTTCCGCCCGCGGTGTGCACGATGACGTCGTAGCGGCCGAGCGGAAGGCTCGGCGCCACGACCGTGATGCTGCTGGCGGTCGACGCAAAGACCGACACCGGTAGCCCGTCGATGCTGACGCCGGTCGGGTCCGCCAAGCTCTCACCGCTGATTGTCGTGGTGGGAAACGCCGTGTCGATGAGGGATGAGGTGGCCATCAGCAGCACCGGCGCCGCGGAGTAGTGGACGGCCAGGGTGGCGGTGCCACCGGGCGTCTGCAGGATCAAGGTGGCGACGCCGACGCCATGCGCCGGAAGCGTGGTGTTGAGCTGGGCGGCGTCGGAGCTCTCGATGGTGAGCGGCAGCCTGTCCAGCGTCGCCGTCGCGCCGAGCAGATGCCGACCTTCGATGCTGATGCTGCCTCCGCCCAGCGGCACGGTGACGTCCGTCAGAGTCAGCGTCGGCGCGTCGACATAGGTGTAGGAATCGGTCGCCTGGCCGCCGTCCGTCATGACGATGACGTTGACGCCACCCGAGGCATGCGCCGGCATCGTGAACGACAGCGACGTTGCCGTGACATCAGGCGTGACCGGCGTACCCGCTGCAGTGACCAGGAGGCCTGGGGCATCGAAGCCGGCACCGCTCACGATGACCGCAGCCCCCGTGGTCGGCCCGCTTTCGGGGGAGACGGAGGTGATGGTCGGCGCGTCGTAGTAGGTGTAGTCGAACGTGATCGAGCCGTATGGGGTGGTGATGACCACGGGAACGGTCCCCGAACCCTGGGCCGGCATGTCCAGCGAGAGCGTGCCGTCCAGGTTGGGAACCACCGCGGCGGATTGGAGGCCGACGATTGCCGTCGCGGGCCAAAGATTGGTGCCGGTGATCGTGACGACGTTGCCACCGGAGGTGGGTCCGTCGGTCGGGCTCGCGGAACCGTCAGGTGCCGGCCCGTAGGAGTAGGCGTCGGCGAGGGTCGCAGCGCCGATGTCCGTGGTCACGGTGAGGGAGTCAGTCTCGGCACCCGATGCGGCAGGTACGACCGCGGTGATCGAGGTCGAGGTGACCGTCACGGGGGTCAGGCTGTGCGATCCGAGCGTCACGGTCGGAGCACCGCGGAAATGGTCGCCGTCAATGGTGATGGTGTCCCCTCCGCCGATCGGACCGGAGTCAGGGGTCACGGAGCTGATGCTCGGTGCCGCGTCGTAGGACAACGTCCCTGATGTGGAGCTGTCGAGGTTTTGGACCGTCACCGTGGCGTCGCCCTGCGCATGTGCGGGAGCAATGAACGTCGCGTCCGTGTCCGAAACGGTTGCCTGGACAGGATTCCCGTCGACCAGGATTGCCGATCCGAGCAATTCGGTACCGGTGATGTCCACCTGAGTCCCACCGGTTTCGATGACCGCTGCAGGCGTGATCGAAGTGATTGCCGGAGTCTCGAAGCCGATGACGGACAGGAGCCCCGTGGCCGGCCCGTCAGCGGACGATTTGACAGCGACGCTGTTCGGCCCGTTGGCGATACCAGCCGGAGTGACGACGTCGAGCGAACCATCAAGGTTCACGCCGAAAGCAGCGTCCTGCCCGCCCACCGTGACGTCATCGACGCCCTCGAGGCCGGTGCCGCTGATCGTGAAGTGCGTCCCGCCGTCGCTGGCGACGCGGGAGGGGGTGAGGGCGGTGGGATTCGGAGGCGTGGGCACCACGTAGTCGACGGGAGCGCCGGAGTAACCGTAGGTCGCGGCCCAGGTATCGCCGCCGTCAAGGGAGATGCGGATGCTCCCATCGCCGCCGTGGGCGCCCGCACTCGAGTTCTGCAGGTTGAAGGAGGGGTCTACGTAGCCACTGCCGCCGCCGCCCCCGCCTGCGGGAATGTCGCAGATGTTGCCGCTCGCACCGCCGCCGCCGCCGCCGAAGTAACCGCCGCCTCCGCCCCCGCCGCCGCCGCCTTCGCCCCAGCCGTTACTGCCGTTGCCGCCGCTGCCGGACGTACCGCTGGTGCCGCCCCCGCTGCCTGGGCAGGTCGGCGAATCGCCGCCCACTCCGCCGCCCGCCGCGCTGGTGCCGCCGCCGCCCCCGCCGCCGGCGGTGAACCAGCCGAAGTAGCGCTGCTCACCATCGGACCCGTCACCGACGCCGCCGCCTGCGCCGCCGGATGCTCGGAGGTTGTCGTAGCGGCTGCCGCCCTGGCCGCCGGCGCCGCCGGCGACGATCACCGGGTTGCCGGCGAGCTGGACCTCGGAGGCACCGCCGCCGCCGCCCGCGCCCTCACCCGAGCCGCCGGCGCCGCCGCCGTTGAACCCGTTGGTTCCACCGACGATCAGCGTGACGGAGTTCCCGGCACTCATCACCGTGGACGCCGTGACAACGCCGCCGCCTGCGCCCGCACTGGCACCCGCCACCTCGAACAGCACCGTCTGGGTGGGCAGAGAGCCCGCCGCAGCGGGCGAAGCACCGATGATCGGAAGACCGACCACCGCCGCAGCAACCGCAGCCGAAGATATGAACGCGGGCAGCTTTCGCTGCAGCAACGATGTGGACGACATGCAGTCGACTCCCCCGAGAGACGGCTCAGGGAGACACCGCGACAAAACAACCCATGGTGGGCTCGAGTCAGCCTTCGGGATCGTCCTTCACGGGCTAAAGGGGCGAATTACTCTTTGGGTACAAATAACTACCCGAAGTCATCATTTGTGTGACAGGCCCCGGATCATTTCAAAGCCGGGCGATTAGGTATTGCGCTCGAAGACCAGGCGCAGCCCGATGAGTGTGAGGTCGGGCTCGTGGTGGTCGAGAGTCTCGCTGACCGGGACGACCAGTGGGGCGAGGCCGCCGGTCGCGATGACGGTGGGCTGGGCACCGAGTTCGGCGGCGATGCGGCGGACGAGCCCGTCGACCTGGCCGGCGACCCCGTAGACCATCCCGCTCTGCAGCGCCTCGACTGTCGATTTCCCGATGGGGGAGCGTGGCTCGACGAGTTCGACCTTGCGCAATTGGGCGGCGCGAGCGGCCAGCGCGTCGAGCGAGATCTCGATTCCTGGAGCGAGCGCGCCCCCGAGGAACTCGCCGCGTTCGCTGACCACGTCGAAATTGGTGGACGTCCCGAAATCGACGACGATGCACGGTCCGCCGTACAGATGGTGGGCGGCGAGGGTGTTCATGATGCGGTCGGCGCCCACCTCCTTCGGGTTGTCCATGAGGATCGGCACGCCGGTGCGGATGCCCGGCTCGACCACGACGTGATCCATCCCGGGATACCAGCGCTCACACATGCGTCGCACCTCGCGCAGCTGCGAGGGCACGGTCGAGCACACCGCGATGCCGTCGACGGGCACGCTCTCCAGCAGCCCGCGATAGAGCAGTGCCAACTCATCGGAGGTGGCGCGCGCGTCGGTGCGCAGCCGCCAGGAATCGACGAGCTTCTCGCCCGCGAAGACGCCCAGGACGGTGTTGGTGTTGCCGATGTCGACGGTGAGCAGCATCAGGTCCCCGAAGGATCGCCGCGAAGGTCCATGCCGAGATCAAGTATCGGTGCCGAATGCGTCAGCGCCCCCACCGACAGGTAGGCGACGCCCGTCGCGGCGACGTCGTGAGCCGTGTCGAGCGTGAGCCCACCCGATGCCTCGAGCAGTGTGGTCGGCGCGAGTTCGACGCACGCGCGCAGGTCGGCCAGCGACATGTTGTCGAGCAGGATGAGGTCGGCCCCCGCCTCGGTCGCCTCGCGTACCTGGGCGACGGTGTCGCACTCGACCTCGACCGTCACGCCGGGGAAAGCCTCCCGGACGGCGCGGAACGCCGCGGCCACCCCACCTGCAGCGGCGACGTGGTTGTCCTTGACCAGCGCGGCATCCCACAGACCCATACGGTGGTTGACCCCGCCGCCGCAGCGCACCGCGTACTTCTCCAGCACCCGCAGGCCGGGAGTCGTCTTGCGGGTGTCGCGGATCTGGGCGCCGGTGCCGGCCACAGCATCGACCCAGCGCGCCGTGAGTGTCGCGATCCCCGAGAGGTGGCAGAGCAGGTTCAGCATCGTGCGCTCGACCGTCAGCAGGCGTCGGACCGGCCCCTCGGCGGTCAGCACGACGTCACCCGGCTGCACCCGATCGCCGTCGCTCGCGACGACAGTGACGTTTGCGCCCGCCCGCGCAAACACCAGGGCGGCCACCTCGAGCCCGGCGACCACCCCCGCTGCTCGGGTGCGCACGTCGGCAATCCCTTGCAGATCAAGGGGAATCGTCGCTGTGCTTGTCACGTCGACGGCCGACACGCTCGGGTCGCCCGCTCCCAGATCCTCCGCCAAGGCCCGGTCCACGACATCCGCGATCAGCGCCGGGTCGAGGCCCACTTCGTTCAGCGTTGTCATGACGCCACCGCCCGGTAGTCGGTCGAGAGCGTCCCGTCGCCGGTGAGGTGCGTGACGAGATGACCTCGAAAAGCCTCGTCGGCGTCAGGGAAATCCTCGCGCCAGTGACAGCCTCGGGTCTCGCGCCGGACGGTCGCGGCGGCGACCAGCGCGCTGGCGACGAGGTGCGCGTTCGTCGCTTCCCAGGTCTGCGTGCTTGCGGTCTCACTCGTGCGCCGCCCGAGCTCGCCCAGCGATTTCGCGGCCGCTTCGAGGCTGGCTGCGCTGCGCAGCACGCCTGCCCCGTCGGTCATCGTCGTAGTGAGGTCGGGCAGCGTTGCTGCGGGCAGCACCCCGAGATGGCCTTCCGGGTTCACCGGCTCGCTGCGGCCCGGGAGCGTCGCCGGCAAGGCCGCACCGATGCGGGCAGCGAAGACGAGCCCTTCCAGCAGGCTGTTGGACGCGAGCCGGTTGGCCCCGTGGACACCGGTGCAGGCGACCTCACCGCAGGCGTAGAGCCCGGGGATCGGACCGCCCGGGCTGGAGACCTGACCGTTGGAATCGGTACGGACCCCGCCCGAGGCGTAATGCGCGGCAGGGGTGACCGGGATCGGGTCGACCACGGGATCGATGCCGTGGCTACGGCAGGTAGCCACGATCGTCGGGAAGCGCGCGAGCAGGACGTCGGCGCCGAGCCCACGGGCATCGAGGAAGAGATGGTCGGTGCCGGTGCGCGACATGACGCGTGACATCTGCTTGGTGACGATGTCGCGGGGCGCGAGATCGCGTAACGGATGACCGTCCTCCGGCATGACCCGCGCGCCGTCCGCGTCGATGAGCACCGCGCCTTCGCCGCGCACGGCCTCGCTCACAAGCGGCTGCTGGCCGTGGACCGTGCCACCAGTGCCACCAGTGCCACCAGTTCCACCAGTGCCACCGAGCCACAGAGCCGTCGGGTGGAACTGCACGAATTCCAGATCGGCCACCTCGGCCCCGCCGCGCAGTGCCAGGGCGACGCCGTCGCCCGTGGAGACGGGGGGGTTGGTGGTGCTCGCGAAGATCTGCCCGAGTCCGCCGGTCGCCAGGACCACCGCGCGTGCCAGTACTGCGCCCACCCCGTCGCGGCTGCCTTCACCCAGCACATGCAGGGTCAGCCCCGCGACCGGCGCCGGCCCGGCGCCGACCGAAGGCGCCCGCAAGAGGTCCAGCACCAAGGCGTGTTCGATGACCTCGACCTCGGGGTCAGCGCGCACCGCGGCGATGAGTGCGCGTTCCACTTCCAGGCCCGTTGCGTCACCGCCGGCGTGCACCACGCGATTACGCGAGTGGCCGCCTTCGCGGGTGAGAGCGAAATCGGTGCTGCCCGCTGCCCGGTCGAACGCGGCGCCGAGGGCAGCCAGCTCGCGTACTCGCGCCGGCCCCTCGGTCACCAGCAGGCGAACCGCCGCCTCGTCGCAGATACCGACCCCGGCGGTAAGGGTGTCGCGCAGGTGCTGTTCCGGGTCGTCCTCGGGGCCAAGGGCAGCGGCGATCCCGCCCTGCGCCCAACGCGTGGATCCGGTGTCGAGCAGCGCCTTGGTGACGACCATGACCGAGAGCCCGGCGCTGCGCGCATGAAGGACCGCCGCCAACCCGGCGACACCCGACCCGACAACGACGACGTCTGCCGTGCGCGTCCACCCCGGCGAGGGCGCGGTGAGCCTGCCGGCGAGCCGGTTCACCAGCCTGACGCTGCTGGTGAGGTGCTCGCCAGGGTGTCGCCGCGGGTCAGACCGGCCATCAGACCAGACATGGCTTCCGCCGGATCGTGGCCGGTGCCGCTGATCCGGTTGTCGGCGTCGACGAAGACCACTCGCGGCTGGAAGGTGCGGGCCTCGGTGGTCTCCATGATCCCGTACGCGATCAGGATGACCAGGTCGCCAGGATGTACCAGACGGGCCGCCGCGCCGTTGATCCCGATGACCCCGCTGCCGCGCGGGCCGGTGATCACGTAGGTCTCGAGCCGAGCGCCGTTGGTGATGTCGACGACGGCGACCTGCTCCCCGGGCAGCAGGTCGGCTGCTTCCATGAGGTCCTCGTCGACCGTGACCGAGCCGACGTAGTGCAGATCGGCCTGGGTGACGGTCGCGCGGTGGATCTTCGACTTCAGCATCGTGCGCTGCATCTAAGCCACCCCGAGCGTGAGAGCAAGGTTGTCGATGAGGCGGATCGGGCCGGCCGAACCGGCGAGGATCCCGGCTACCAGCAGTCGAGCCGGGCCGCTGGCGGCGTCATCAAGGGTAACCGGATCGACCAGATCGAGGCGATCGACTTTCAGGTCGGCGTGGGCGGCGAGCGCCGCCCGCGCTGCCTCGAGTACAGCCTCTCGTCCCTGCGCCGCCACCTCGGATCCGGCCGCGAGCGCTTCGGACAGCGCCAACGCCGTCGGGCGCTGTTCGACAGTCGAGGTAGCGATTGCGGCTCGACATGGCCAGGCCGTCGGGATCGCGCCAGGTCGGTACGCCGACGATCGTCACCTGCATGTCGAGGTCGGCGACCATCCGCTCGATGAGCGTGAGCTGCTGGAAATCCTTCTCACCGAAGTACGCCCGTTCGGGTCGCGTGAGGTTGAGCATCTTGTGCACGACGGTGAGCACACCAGCGAAGTGGCCGGGCCGGCTGGCGCCTTCGAGCATCGCGCCGCCCGGGCCCGGGTCGATGCGGACCAGCGGGGAGCCGCCGGGATAGACGACGTCGGGTGTCGGCGCGAACACCAGGCTCGCGCCGGCGCGGGCGCACAGTTCGAGGTCGGCGCCCAGCGTGCGCGGGTAGCGATCGAGATCCTCGCCGGCGCCGAACTGCAGCGGATTTACGAAGATCGTGACCATCACGCTGCCGAACTTCGCCGCCTCGCGGATCAGCGAGGCGTGGCCCTCGTGCAGTGCACCCATCGTCATGACGAGCCCGATCGGTCCGCGCAGCTTGGCGCGCTCGCGGGCCAGTTCCTCACGGCTCTGGGCGACCGGGACCTGCTTGACCGAGGTGCGTCGCTTGGACGCGGTCCTGGTGCTGCCGAGGGTGGTCATGACCTGCGCCGCACGCGAGCGGGACGGTCGATGACGATCGGAGCCGCGACGGGCGGCTGGCCGCGAAGGACCGGCCAGAGCTCGGGCGCCGGATCGATCAGGCGGTCGGCCGTGGCCAGCGCCAGATCGCGGTAGAGCGGCGACTGGGTCGGGGTGTGCTCGTCGATCGCGCGCAGATGACCGGCGACGGCATCGGCGTCGCCGCGGGCCACGGGTCCGGTGAGTGCCGCATCGCCCTGCTCGAGGGTGCGCTCCAGAGCGGCCGACAGCAGCGGGCGCAGCACGGCGGCGGGATCGCTGGCTCCGGTGGCGCGCACGATGTCGAGCGCTGATGCCACCAGCGTCACCAGGTGGTTGGCGCCGTGGGCGAGACCCGCGTGCCACAGCGGCCGCAGCTCCTCCGGTACGGCGACGGGGGTGCCGCCCAGCTCGGCGACCAGCCACTCGGCGACGGCCCAGTGGCGCCCGAGTGCCGTGACGCCGTAGGAGACGCCGGGAAGCCTGGGCAGGTCGGCGGCCGTACCGCCGAACGTCTGCGCCGGGTGGACGGCGAGGGTGATGGCGCCGGCGCGCGCGACCGGACCGAGCACACCCAGCCCGTAGCGGCCGGACGTGTGGGCCACGACCTGACGTGAGTGCAGCGCACCCGAGGCGACGAGATCGAGCACCGGACCTGCGGGATCGCCCAGCACGTCATCGGGCAGCGACAGGATCACGAGCGAACTGGCCCGCGCCACCTCGTGGGGCTCGAGGACCGGCACGTCGGGCAGCAGATGGGCCACGCGCTCGCGGCCGGCGGCGGTGCGCACGCTCACTCCGACCAGGTGGTGGCCGGCCCGATACAGGGCTGCGGCAAGTACCGCACCCACCCGGCCGGCACCGATCACGCCGACGCGAACCTCGCCCGGTTGCGGGCGTGCGCCATCGGCGCGAGGGGAAGTAGTCACAGCCGTTCCAGTCCTCCAGGGGTACCGGACGTACGCGTGCAGGCTAACCCGATTTGTGGGGTTCGTGTTACCCCTACGTGTCAGCTGATCGGCCGGTTGTGCCGTTCGTCACACCAGCCGATCAGCTGCAGCGCGGTCAGCTGGCCTGCACCAGGTCCGGGTCGCTGGAGAACACCTCGCCGATCAGGACCTTGCCCTGCTTGACGGCGGCGCGGGTGAGCGGGCCGTCGGCGTCGAGCGACTTGAAGGAGATCGTGATGCCGTAGACCTTCTTGATCGCGGCGGCGCAGAACGGGTTGCTCGGGCAGTTGGCAGCGGCGCCGAAGGTGATGCCGCTGGTGCCGCACTTGGTGGCGACGTCGGACATCGTCTTCAGGCCGTACGCCTCAGAACTGGCCTTCGTGACGGCGTACGCGTTCTCATCGGTCGCGTCGGCCGGGTCGAGCGCGGTGAAGCCGTGCTTGAGAGCGAGCGGCTTGAGGACGGCCATCGTCTGGTCGATCTCGGTGCTCGCCGACTGGCTGGTGTTCTTGTCCTTGTCGAGCAGGAACTGGGTGAGGCTGGCCGCGTACTCGGGCACGACGTCGACCTCGCCGCTCTCGAGCGCCGGCTCGAGCAGGTTACGGAGCCCGATCTTCTTGACGCTGGCCGTGTAGCCCGCCTTGGTGAGGACCTCCTTGTAGACCTCACCGAGCGTCGACGCCTCGGCGAAGGACTGGGTTCCGATCACGATGTTGCCGGAGCCGCCGGAAAGCCCCGAGCCCACGTTGTACTTGGAGATGAAGGCCGCCGCTGCCTGCGCGTCGGTCTTGCCGCTCACGCCGACGTCACTGTTCAGCGAGTTGAGCGCGTCCTGGGAGAGGGCCTTGCTGACGGCGTTGAGCGCGTCGGTCAGCGGAGCCTTCGCGAGCGACGTCTTCACGACCGGGACGATGTTGTCGCTGTTCTGCGAGTGCTTGTCATCGGCCAGGACGACGAGCTGGGTGCCGGCCTTGGGCGCGCAGCCCTTGGCGGCGGCGGTGGCGCTGCTGCTCGTCCCACTGCTTGGCGCGGTGGTGCTGCCCTTGCTGCTGCTACCGCAGCCGACGAGGGCGAGCGGGATGACGACAGCGGCGGCAGTAAGCGCATACAAGCGCCGGGGAAGCCGTGCACCGGACATGTTGGGGAATCTCCTCATGAGGGGGGAAGTGGCCACCGCTGGTGGGCCCGTCTAACAGGTTAAAGACAGTCAACATTGTCGAGATCGTTTACGCGAGTCAATCTCGCCGTTACCGGCGCGTCACGTGCATCGGAACGTTAACCGACGGTCTCCGCCGACCGGGGCATTCCCGCAAACTTGCGAGCGAAGCGTCGCGGCGCGCGGGTGCCTTTCGGCGTCAAAGCGCGCTGGACGGCGCCGAGCAGGAGGTCGAGCGCGACGGCGACGACCCCGATCAGGATGGCTGCGCCGAGCACCTCACCCTGGTCGGAATTGCCCTGACCCTGCTGGATCAGCGTGCCCAGCGTCTCGTTACCGAGGAACGACGCGATCGTCGCCGTAGCGAATGTCTGCAGCGTCGAATTGCGAATGCCGGCCGCGACGAGCGGTAAGGCAAGTGGCAACTCGACGCGCAGCAATATCTGCCGGCCGGTCATACCCAGGCCCCGTGCAGCCTCGACCGTGTCGCGTTCGACGCTCGACACCCCTGCCCAGCTGTTGGTGAGGATGGGCGGGATCGCGAAGGCGGCCAACGCGATGACGGCCGTCTTCGTCGTGACCCCGAAAGCAGGCAGGCTCGACAGGATGATCAGGATCCCCAGCGTCGGGATCGCTCGCGTCAGGTTGGCCAGGAGCGTGACGACGGCGCCGCCGCGGCGGAAGTGGCCGAGCGTGATGCCGATCGAGAGCCCGATGACGGCGGCGAAGAAGACCGACACCGCCGCGATCTGGATGTGCTCCCAGGCCAGCTGCAGGATGCCGGAGTTGTCGGTGTTGCGCGACCAGTGATCAGACGTGGTCAGCCAGTGCCAGGCCTGCACGAAGACGTTCACGACCGGGCCCGTTCCCACGGCGTGACCAGCCGTTGGACGATCAGCAGGAGAGCGTCGGCCACCAGGGCCAGCAGAACGATGAGCACGACGGCGACGAGCACGATCGCGTTGCGGGAGTCCTGGAAGCCGTCATACATCAGCTGGCCGAGACCACCCTGCTCGATGACACCTCCGACCGTCAGCAAGGCGATCGTCGACACCGTCGTGACGCGTAAGCCCGCCATGATCGCGGGAAGCGCGAGAGGGAGCTGCACCCGTAGCAAGAGCTGCATCGGCCCGTAGCCGAGGCCGCGGCCCGCCTCGAGCGATTCTTCGGGAACCTCCTCCAGCCCCACCAGCACGTTGCGGACCAGCAGTAATTGGGCATAGCCGACAAGGGCTATGACCACTGGAGTGGCATGGGTAATTCCGAAGAAGGGCTGCAGCAGGACGAATAGCGCGAGTGACGGAATCGTATAAATGAGCCCGAGCACGGCCAAGATGGGAGACTTGCTCCACGGAACGAGTGCGGCCAGGCCCGAAAGCAGCGCGGCTACGATCAGCGCGAGCCCGAGCGCCAGCGCCGACAGTTCGATGTGCTGGTACAGCGCATGCTCGATCGCCCCCAACCGGGGGTGGATGTAGGCCCAGCACAGCCACGAGGACGGCTTCGCGAGGCAGCTCGTTCCCTCTGCAAGAAGGGTCACAGGTGGACAGTAGTGTGAATGTCGGGATAACTCTCGATGAGGTCGCCAAGACCTATCCGGGTCCCGACGGTGGCACTGCTGCCGTTCACGCGCTCTCGATGCAGATTCCTGCGGGGCAGCTGATCGCGCTCGTCGGGCCCAGCGGCTGCGGCAAGACCACCACGCTGAAGATGATCAATCGGCTGATCGAGCCGACCTCCGGACGCATCCTGCTCGGTGAGGACGACGTCACCCGGGTCAATCCCGTGCAGCTGCGGCGCCGTATCGGCTACGTGATCCAAAACGTCGGGCTCTTCCCGCACCTGAGCGTCGAAGCCAATGTGGCGACCGTGCCGCGGCTGCTCGGCTGGGACAAGAAGCGCCAGCACGACCGGGCCAACGAGCTGCTCGAGCTCGTCGGCCTCGACCCGAAGACCTTCGCCAAGCGCTACCCGGCGCAGCTTTCCGGCGGGCAGCGCCAGCGCGTGGGCGTCGCCCGTGCCCTCGGCGCCGACCCGCCGGTGCTGCTGATGGACGAGCCGTTCTCCGCGATCGACCCCATCGCCCGCACTCGCCTGCAGGACGAATTCCTGCGCGTGCAGCGAGAGGTCCGCAAGACCATCGTCTTCGTCACGCACGACCTCGACGAGGCGGTCCGGCTCGCCGACCGGATCGCGATCTTCCGCCAGGGCGGATTCCTCGAGCAGTACGGCACCCCCGCCGAGCTGCTGGGTTCGCCGGCCACCGAGTTCGTCGCCGATTTCGTCGGGGGTCAACGCGGGCTGCGGCGACTTTCGGTGACCCCGATCGATCGGGCTGATCTCGAGCCGGTGCTGGCCCTGGAAGGTCCCGAGGTCCCGCTGTCAGGCACGCTTCAGGACGCGATGGCCGCGCTGCTCACCGATGACAGCGGACACGTCCGTGTGGTGGACGAGGACGGGTCGTCGCTGGGGATGCTCACCGTCGCCGGCGTTCACGCCGCGCTGCGCCGCAGCGTCCATCAGTCGGAGGGTTCACCGACCCCGTCGCCGGTCGTCGAGTGAGCTGAGGGAGGATCGCAGGCGCCCGCAGCGTTGCGACCGAAAGGCGCTCCCGAGATGCTTACGCCGTTCGACGACTTCCCGATCCACCCGTCCGCTGACCCGATCGCCCACCCCGCCTCCGCCGACCCCAACCATTACGACCGGTACTGGTTCAACGGGGGCGCGAAGGACGGGTCGTTCTTCATCGGCGGCGCGATGGGCCACTATCCGGTCCGCGGCGTCATCGACGGCGCATTTTCCGTGGTCTACGAAGGCATCGAGCACTCGGTGTTCGCGTCCGGCTTCATGCCGCTGGACCGCTCGACCTCGGTGGGCCCGATTCGCATCGAGGTGCCGGAGCCGATGCGCACCATCCGGTTGATCGCCGACCGGGGCGCGACAGGCCTGGGAGCCGACCTCACGTTTCGCGCCCGCACCGTCGCCATCGAAGAGCCGCGCCAGCGCCTGGTGGGACCCGACGGCGTCCTGGGGATGGACCACACCCGGCTGACGCAGTGGGGCAGCTGGGAAGGGACGATCTGGATCGATGGCACCACCATCGACGTCGACCCGGCGCAGACGATCGCTACTCGCGACCGGTCGTGGGGGATGCGTCCGGTCGGCCAGCAGCTGCAGACCCAGCGCCAGCAGCGCCTGCCACAGGTCTTCTGGCACTGGCTGCCTTTGCACTTCGACGACTTCTGCACGCACATGGCCCTGCACGAGCGCACTCACGGCGATCGCTGGCTCGAAGCAGCCATGATCGTCCCGCTGCTGGAGCCCGGCGCGGCGGCCTGCGGCTACGACCCCGCGACCCACCTGACCGACCTCGCGTACGACATCAAATGGGAGCCGGGCCGCCGCGAAATGGCCAGCGCGACCTTCTTCGCCAACCGCCCCGACGGCAGCGAAGTGCGTATCGACCTGGAGAAGCTCTACACGTTCCGCATGCGCGGCATCGGCTACAGCCACCCGCACTGGTCGCACGGCAGCGCCCACGGTGAACTCGAAGTCGGCCGCGAGGACATCGCCCTCGACGACTTCAACCCCCTCGACATCTCCAGCCTGCACCTGCAGAACATCGTCCGCGCCACCCTGGACGGCCAGGTCGGCCACGGCGTGCTGGAGCAGATCGTCCTCGGCGACCACGAGCCCACCGGCATGCGCGGCTTCACCGACGGTTGGTCCCCCTCGCCCTAACCCGGGTCTCGTCGCTCGCCCCTCGCCCCTCGCCGCTCACCCGCCCCTCGCCGCTCGCCCGTCCCTCGCCGCTCGCCCGTCCCTCGCCGCTCGCCCGTCCCTCGCCGCCGTCCGCCGCCTTGGGTTTGCCGCCGAACCCAGTTCGCGGGGTTTTGGTGGCCGGATGACACCGCGTTCTCAGTTCGGCGCACCTGTGGATAACGCACGGGTGGCGTTTCTGGACCCGGCAGGCTTGTCGCGTGAGGAAGACTCGTGCTCTGCCTGCGGAATTGTCGAGCGCGCTGCGCCGCCAGGAGGGCGCGATGACGACTGCTCAGGCTCGCACGGCTGGGGTCACGCGGGATCAGTTGCGGGCGCTCACCGCCAACGGCTGGCGGCACCCAACGCGCGGCATCTACCTCTCACCCGCTGCGGCGGACCCTTTTCGAGCGTCAGTACGGGGTGCACTCCTGGTCCGTCCCGACGGCGTCGCGTGCCGAACTACCGCCGCGCGCGTTTTCCAACTCTGGGGACTTCCGCAGTGGACGGCGGCCGAGCATCCACGCCTGATCCTGCCGGCGGGTCACACCTACAACCGTTACAGCGGCCTCGTCCTTCACTCCGGCTTGCAGCCGAATGAGATGACGACGAGGGCTGGGCTACCAGTCACGACTCTCGAGCGGACCGTCACTGACATGGCGTCTGTGCTGCGGTTGGACGATCTGGTTTGCCTGTTGGACAGCGCGCTGCGAGCGGGGCTGCACCTCGATTCGGTGCCGGGTACGTCTCGGCGGCTGCGAGTGGCGCTGGGCTTCGCCGACGCCAGGTCGGAGTCGACCTTCGAGACGCTCCTGCGTCTTCTCCTGGTGCGAGCGGGTCTCGGCCCAGAGACGCTGCAGCTTGAACTCTTCGAGGCCTCCGGGCGCGTGTACGCACGACTGGACATGGCGTGGCCCAGCGTCAAGGTCGCCGTTGAAGCTGATGGGCGGGAACATCACGATGCACCAGACGCCTTGTATCGGGATCGGGTACGCGGGAACGCGCTCGCGCTGGAGGGTTGGACAGTCCTCCGCTTCACCTGGGCTGACCTCGTCCGCCGCCCCGAGTGGGTCGTGGAGCAGGTTCGACGGGCGCTGAACCCAGAAGCGCGGGCTATCTGGGCGTCATAACCCCGCGTTCCCAGTTCGGCGGCGCTATGCGGGGGCGGCGCTATGCCCGGGCGGACGGCGCTATGCGGCGGCGCGCTAGCCCGGGAGACGGCGGAAGACCGGGCGGGGGAGCAGGCGGAAGCCGGCGAAGACGGGGCCGAGCAGGCGGGGGACGTGGACGGCCTCACGGCCCTTGCGCACGGCGTCGGCGACGGCGGCGCCGACGACGTCTGGCGTGGTGGCGAACGGGGCGCTTTCCATGCCCTTGGTCATCTTGGTGTGGACGAAGCCGGGGCGCACGACCAGCAGTCGGGCGCCGGAGCCGGCAAGGCTCGATTGGACGCCCTCGGCCAGGGCGTCGAGGCCGGCCTTCGAGGCGCCGTAGACGTAGTTGGCGCGCCGCCCGCGCAGGCCCGCGACCGAGGAGAAGACGATGATCGTCCCGTGGCCCTGGTGACGCAGCCGCTCGGCGGCGGGCAGCATGGCTGCGGCGACGCCCACCAGGTTGACGGTCAGGATGTCGGCGCAATGCTCGGCATCGACCTCGGCGCGCGCCTGATCGCCGAGGATCCCGGCGGCGACGAGCACCAGATCGAGATCGCCCAGGATTTCTGACGCCGCCGCGATGACCTGAGGGCCGCTCGCCGGATGGGCGGCGTCCCACTTCAGCGTCGTCACCGCGGCCGCACCGCCGCCGGAGGTCGGCACCGTGATCTGCTTCATCGCCGCCTCATCGCGCCCGGCGAGCACCACCTTTGCGCCCGGACGCAGGTCGAGGGCTGCGAGGGTCGCCAACGCCAGCTCCGACGTCCCGCCGAGCACGAGCGCGGTCTGAACTCCGCCGAGCGCGTCATTCATGTGAGCCCCAACCTTCGAGAAAGATCGCTGTGCAGGATGCCACCCGGATCGAGAGCCGCCCGCTCGGTCCGCCACTCGTCGAGGCGCGGGTACATCGCGGCGAGCACATCGGGCCTGAGCCTGCTGTCCTTGGAAAGGTAGACGCGTCCGCCCGCCTCGACGACCCGCTCGTCCAACCCGTCCAGCAGCGGGCCGAGCCCGGGCAATGCCGCGGGCACGTCGACGGTCAGGGTCCAGCCCGGGATCGGGAACGAGATCGGCCCCGGATTGGCCGGCCCGAAGCGCTTCAGCACGGTCAGGAACGACGGGCAGCGCGCCGCCGCCAGCTTCCCCAGCGCGTCGCGCACCGTCTGCTCGGCGCCGAGCGGCACCGCGAACTGGTACTGGATGAAGCCCGACCGGCCGTAGATCCGGTTCCACTCGAGCACCCCGTCCAGCGGGTGGAAGAAGTACGGGATGCTCTCGTAGCCGGTGTGCTTCTGCGGCGCCTTGCGGAACCAGACCTCGTTGAACGCCCGCACCGTGCTCGTGCGCAGCAGTCCTTCGGGCACCCACGGCGGGGCTGCGAGCTTCGGAGAGGGTCCGTACGCGAGCGGCGCCTTCCGATGCTTGGGCGGCAACTCGTCGACCGACGCGAAATCGCCGCGCGTCAGCACGGCCCGGCCCATCGCGGCGCCGGTCGTCAGGGAGTCGATCCAGGCGGCCGAGTAGCGGTACTCGCCGTCGCGTTCGGACATCCGTTGCATGCAGTCGTCGAGGTTGTCGGCCCGCTCGGTGTCGACCCGCAGGAACGCCGACGCGATGCGCCGCAGCCGCACCGTCGCCGACAGCACGATGCCGGTCAGCCCCATGCCGCCGGCGGTTGCCCAGAACGCCCCCGCGGTCTCGGGAGAATCGGGACGGACGACGCGGGTCTCCCCGGAGGCGAGCACCAGCGTCATCGATTCGACGTGGCGGCTGAACGTGCCCTCCAGGTGATGGCCCTTGCCGTGGATGTCGCTGCCGATCGCGCCGCCGACGGTCACGTAACGCGTGCCCGGGGTCACCGGCACGAAGTAGCCGAGCGGGACCACCAGGCGCATCAGCGCGTCGAGAGAGATCCCGGCGTCGACGGTGATCGTTGCCTCGCGTCCGCCGGCCTCGTTACCAGGGTCGCCCTCGTCGAAGCGATGCACCCGGTTCAGCCCGGTGAGGTCGAGGACGGTCCCGCCGGCATTCTGCGCCGCGTCGCCGTACGCGCGTCCGAGGCCGCGGGCGATGACCCCACCTCCGGCGGCGCGCCCGGCGGCGAGGGCAGCCGACAGCTCTCCGGCCGTCGTCGGACGGCAGACCTCGGCCCGGGTGGCCGCGGTCATCCCCCAGCCGGTCAGCAGCTGCTGCGTCATCTCAGGTGGACGTCATTTCAGGTAGACGCCCAGCACGAACGTGAAGACCCAGGCCAAGCCGGTGATGAGCAACGGTGGATCACCCAGTACAGCCTCCTCCGGCGCGCCGCCATGGCCGCGCTCGAGGAGCAGCTGGTAGCGCAGCAGCCCGAACGTCACCGGCACGATCGACAGCTGCGACCAGGGCCCGTTGTGCAGATCGACCCGTTCGAAAGCCCACAGGCAGTACGCGAGCAGGGTGACGGCCGCCGACAGCTCGCGGGTCTGGCGTAGATACGCGATCGGGTACGCCTCGAGGATGCGCCGGTGCGCTGCCGCATCCTCCCCGAATTCGGTGGCTTCGGCGGTCCGCTTCCCGGCGACCATGTACAGCGACCCGAAGGACGCCACGATCAGGAACCACTGGCTCACCTTGACGTTGGTGGCCGCGGCACCGGCGATCGGGCGCAGCAGGAAGCCCGCCGCCACCAGCATCATCTCCAGCACCGGGACGTGCTTGAGCCAAGTCGAGTACGAGAACGTCAGCACGACATAGCCGCCGAGGACGACCGCGAGCTTCCACGACGCGAGCACGCCGCCGGCCGTCACGCTCGCCACCACCAGCACGATCCCGAGGACCCGGGCGAACATGACCGGCACGATCCCGGCGGCGATGGGGCGGTAGCGCTTCTTCGGGTGGCGCCGGTCGGACTCCACGTCGGCCGCGTCGTTGATGAGGTAGCCGCCGGAGGCACACAGGCTGAAGGTCACCACCGCGACGACGGTGTGCCACAGCACCGTGCCGTGGGTGAGCACGCCCGCAGCGGCGGGCGCGGCCGGCACCAGCACGCTCTTGATCCACTGCTTGGGCCGGAGCGCCTTCAGCACCCCTCGAGCGAAGCTCGGCCTGGGCGCACTCGCTTCAGCCGGAACGGGGTCCTTCGCCGGGGTCACCGTCATGCTCATGCGCCAACAACCGCGAGCGGGCTAGGGAAGATACGCAGTCCAGGCGTCACGGGCGGCCGTTCGTTCAGGGCCGCAGGTAAAAAGCGACGAAGTCGCGGGTCTGGGGCGAGAAGTAGTGGTCGGGACCCTTCGACTGCGTGGGCCGCGACATGTGGCTCTGCACCTGACCGCCGTCATGGGTGAAGTAGTAGCCGATGCTCCAGTCGTAGTTGATGTCGAGCTCCATGCCCCGCACGACGCCCGCCGATTTCAGCAGCTGGCCGAGCGAGCACACCGACACGGCGGGGCTGTTGACGAAGATCAGCGAACCGTCGGCGCGGACGCCGAGCGCGGTACGCGGGACGTAGGCGTCGTTTCCGACGGTGTAGCCCCAGATCGGCGAGCTGTCGCTGTTGCACGTCGGGTTGACGTTGCCGCCGTCGACCAGCAGGTCGAGGTTCTGGCGCACGCTGCGGACGTTGGGCGACATGGCGACGTCGCGGCCCCACTGGCCGACCGTCGTGGTGCCGTCCTTGTAGACGACCAGGGACGCGGCGCCGACCCGCAGCGGCTCGGCCACGCGTCCGTCGTCGTAGTAACCGCCCCGGTTGCCCACCTGGCTGTCGTTGGTGCGGAAGCCGCCGGGGAAGGCGGCGGCGACCGTCTTGGCCAGCTCAGGCGTGATGTAGGACGGGGTGGTCCAGGTGCCGCCGGGATCGGATGACGGGATCCCTTCGTGCAGCCGGCCGGAGAGCAGCTTCGGGTCCAGCCACATCAGCGCCGCGTAGTACGAGGTGTGCACCGCGTCGGGCCGCACGTAGGTCAGCTGGATTGCCGGCAGGCCCTTGTTCAGCACGACCGTCTGCCACTTGCCCTCGTTGGGCAGACCCTGACCGGCCAGCAGGACCGGCGGCTCGGGAAGCTTGGAATGCGCGATGCCGGGGGCGGCCGGCTTCTTCGTCGTGTGGTCACCCGCTGCCGTCGGGATCCCGCCCTTGATCGTGCCGCCCTTCTTGGGTTTGTTCTGCGAGTACTGCACCTGCTCGAGCCAGGTCACCAGCGAGCCGAGGTGGTGATCGCGTCCCCACTCGGCGACGCGCTGGGAGACGCTGTCATTGCCCGGACGGGTCAGGTAGCCGCCGACCGAATAGCCCACGATCCCGATGAAGACCAGCACGACCAGAGCGAGCACCTGCAGGATCCGGATGACGGGGTGGCGCCGGCGACGGAACCGGGCGAACCGACGGTGCTGCACCGGCGGCGAAGGCGGGGTCGCACGCGGAACGGGGGTCGGTGCAACAGACGTCGCGGCGGCCGGCGGCGGGGCGTCTGCAGATCCGGCAGCGGCCTTCTCGAACGTCACAGTCGAGGCTTCGGGCCGGTCAGACTGGTCGGTCGCTGGGAGCACGGACTTCCTTCGGCGCGTGTCGTTGGTGGATGAGGGGCTAGGGCTGCAGCGGGATGCCATCAGACAGCCGGCCCAGGGCGATGGGTCCCCTCAGGGTAACGGGCGACGGCCGCTAATCGGGTGTGACGCTCAGGGGTTCGGCGACCCTAAAAAGGCCGTCAGCCGCGCCGCTGGCGGCAGCCCTGCTCCAGCCAGAGCGCCGCTGCCAGCAGTGCCACCCCCGAAACGATGCCCAGCGACGACGTGATGGTGTCGGCGCCCGCGACCGCAGGCTGGTCGCCGCGAGGTGCCGTGTAGAGCAGAACTCCGGCCCAGGCACCGGCCACCGCTGCAGCGGCAATGCTGCTGGCCCGGGCCAGCGCGGCGAACCGGGCGACCGCGATCGGCATGATCGGCTTGCTACCGGGTCTGCCGGCCAGCCGAGCGCGTACACCCCTCCCCAGCTCCGCCTCGACCAGCGCGACGATGGCGACGGACAGCACTGGTGTGCGCGGCAGCGCCGAGGTGATCGAGCTCAGGTAGTACGCCCGCATCAGTACGTAGCTCACGACCAGGGCCAGTGCGCCCGCGATCACCAGGCCGCGCGGATGGGTGGGGTTCACAGCAGCAGTCGATCGCCGGTCCGTCGCACTCCGCCCAAACCGACGCGTTGCAAGAGGTCAGCGATGCGCCCGTGGCGCGGGATGACGGCCTCGGGCGCGACGTCCAGCCACGGTGCCATCACGAACGTGCGGTAGGCCGCCCGGGGGTGCGGCAGCGTCAGCTCCGGCGTGTCGAGCACCAGCCCGCCCACATCAAGCAGGTCGACGTCCAGCGTGCGGGGCCCCCAGCGCTCGGCGCGCACGCGATCGCGGGCGGCCTCCACCGCTTGGGCCTGCCGTAGCAAGCGCATCGGGTCGATGGCCGCCACCAGCACGACGGCGTTCAGGTATGGACCCTGCTCCGGGCCTCCGACCGGCGCCGTCTCGTACACCGGCGACACCGCCAGCGGCGCGAGCAGATCGACGGCGGCTTGCAGGTGTTGCAGCCGGTCGCCGATGTTGGAGCCCAAGCCGAGTGCGGCGATGGCGTCCGACCGGACGGTCACCGAGACGTCGTCGAAGGCCAGCGGGATCGGCGCCTGCGGCTTGTGGACGCGCACCGACGAGCGGCGTACGCCGGGGATGCTCTGGCAGACGGCGAGCAGCCGCTGCGCGAGCGTCTCGATGAGGTCGACGGGCTCGCCGGCGACGACCGCGGCCAGCCGCTCGGCGAGGTCGCCGTAGTCGGCGGTGAGGGCGAGATCGTCACTGGCAGGGTCGTTGACCTCGAGGGTCGCATCGATGAGGAAGTCCTGCCCGTCGCGACGCTCGTGGTCGAACACCCCGTGAAACCCGCGCACTCGCAGGCCGCGTAGCCGGATCTCAGCCATCGAGTCCCTCGCGCACCCGCCGCCAGGCCGCAGCCACCCGCACGGCATCCGCGCTGGCGCGCACCGCGTGAACGCGTACCGCCCACGCGCCGTGCTCGGCGGCCAGCGCTGTCGTGGCGACCGTGGCCGCGTCGCGCCGATCCACCGGACGGGGGTGGCCTGCAGGGTCGGCGAGCAGGTGACCGAGGAACGACTTGCGGCTGGTCCCGACCAACAGCGGGCGTCCGAGCTGCTGCAGCCGATCCAACGAGGCGAGCAGCGCCCAGTTGTGCTCGCCGTTCTTGGCGAAGCCGATGCCGGGATCCAGGATCAGGGCATCGGTGCGGATGCCGGCCGCCTCGGCGGCGCCGAGGCGTTTCTCCAGCTCTGCGCAGACCTCGGCCACCACGTCGGTGTACCTGGCCCTCGCCTGCATGTCCAAGCTCGGCCCGCGTCCGTGCATCAGCACGTACGGCACCCGGCGCTCGGCGACCAGCGCGAACATCTCCGGATCGCTGCCGCCGGTCACGTCGTTGACCAGGCAGGCTCCGGCGTCCAGGGCGGCGGCGGCCACCTCG
The DNA here is from genome assembly GCA_963731205.1 of uncultured Actinomycetota bacterium. Lineage (GTDB taxonomy): Bacteria > Actinomycetota > Actinomycetes > Frankiales > Frankiaceae > DATAZK01. The sequence goes on from CAVSUJ010000002.1 coordinate 1,258,040, forward strand.
GCGCGGCTCGTGTCGACGCTCACCAGCGCTCCCGCCGCGGCGAGCTCGCTGACGACCGGAAGTACGCGTCGCAGCTCTTCACCGGACGTGACGCGGGCCGCCCCCGGCCGGGTCGATTCGCCGCCGACGTCGATCAGATCGGCGCCCGCGGCGAGCATCGCGACCCCGGCGCCGCTGGCCTCACCCGGATCCGCGTAGACCCCGCCGTCGGAGAAAGAATCGGGCGTGACATTGATGACGCCCATCACCAGCGTGCGACCGGCTGGCGGGACGCCCAGCACGCCGGGCGGCGGGGTCACGTCGAGCAGCTCCTACTGGGCCTGGCCGGGGCCGGCCGCGGCGGGTCGCGCGGCCCGCCGCATGCTCAGCTTCGGCCACACGATGAACGCCTCGGCTTCCAGCATGGCGATCGCGATGCGCGGCAGGTCGCGTCCCGACGGATAGCAGACGAAGCGTGGCTCCCAGATCGGCCGGAACTTCGCGTTGAAGCGGTACAGCGAATCGATCTGGAACCAGCGCGACAGGAACACCAGGATCCCCCGCCAGGCCTTGAGGATCGGGCCGGCTCCGAGCTTTTCCCCGCGCTCCAGCGCTGAACGAAATACCGCGAAGTTCAGCGACACCTTGGCGACGCCCAGGTCAGGAGCTTCCCGGAGTGCCGAGACGATCAGGAATTCGTTGATGCCGTTCTCGGCGTCGCGATCGCGGCGCATCAGGTCCAGCGACAGCCCGTCGTCCCCCCAGGGCACGAAGTGCAGGAAGCCGCGCAGCCGGTTGTCGGAGTCGAACGCCATGACGGCCGCGCAGGCCGCGTCGGAGGGATCGCCGAAGCGCCCCAGGGCCATCGAGAACCCGCGCTCGGTCTCGCTGCCGCGCCAGGCGGCGGCCTGCTCGCGAAGCTGCACCCGCTCCGCCGCAGTGATGTCGCCCGAGCGGCAGACGCGCACCGTGTAGCCGGCACGTTCGGGGCGCCCACATGCCTGCCGCACGTTGCGCATGGCCCGGCCGTCGAGCGAGAAGTCGCACAGCTCCACGACCGCCTCGTCGCCGAACTCCAAAGCCGACAGTCCGCCGACCCGCGAGTACGCCGTGCCGCCGGCTTCGCCGCAGCCGATCACCGCGGGGGTCCAGGCGTGCTCATCGGCGAGCTGCATGAACTCCTTGATAGCCCCCGGCCACGCCTCCGGATCGCCGAGCGGATCACCGCTGGCCAGCAGCACCCCGGAAATCACGCGGTAGGCGATTGCCGCCTTCCCCGAAGGGGACCAGACGACGCTCTTGTCGCGGCGAAGGGCGAAATAGCCGAGCGAATCGCGTCCACCGTGGGGGCCTTCGAGCAGGGCCCGCATCCGGGACTCGTCCTCGCCGGTCAGCATGGCGTGCGGCTCCGGCGGGCGCAGCGCCAGGTAGACGATGGTCAGGACGGTGAGCAGGCCGAGGCCGCCGAGCACGCGGGCGACGAGGTCATCGGTACCGTCGGTCTTGAAATGGATGGGCCCGTCGATCCCGATCAGCCCGCGCAGGACGTGTTCGATCTGGGCCGAGAACGGGTGGGGATCAAACATCCGGTTGGTACGCAGCTGCAGCAGGATCAGACCGAGCACAATGCTGCCGGCGACCATGCCGAGCCCGTACCAGACAGCTCGCCATCGAGTGGTCGGATCGCCCTTGGCGTAGAAGTCGCGCCGGTAGAGCACGAGCGTCAGCAGGAGGAGGAACGCGATCACGGATTCCAGGACGTCGTGACCCTTGACCACGTGCGAGACCGTCGACGCGGCGAGCAGCAGCACGGTCGCGCGCCAGGCGCGTCGCTTGCGGCGCCGAAGTGCACGCGCGAGCAGGACCAGCAGGATTCCGAAGACGAGGGTCAGCGCGGCGGCGCTGTGTGCCAGGGCTCCGGGGAGTACGTGGTTGACCCCCCGCGCCCGCGAGCGCACGGCGGGGGTGATGGCGGAGAGGATGTCGAGCAGACCTGCCAGGAACGTCAGCAGGGCGGCCAGGGCAGGGATCCGGCGATGGCGACGCGAGAAGTAGGAGAGCGAGGGCGTCTCCTCCGGCGCAGGCTTGCCGTGCCGGGTGTCCGACTTCGACGAACCTCCATGGCCGGCAGGCGCGGAGGTCAGCGATGCTTTCGCCGTCTTGTCCCTCCCGGGGCTGCTCGTCTCTGGGGTAGTCATGCCGTTCGGCATCTTCCCACTCAGCGTGAGGACAGGATGAGACTCATGGCCTCGCTGCGGGTGGCCACCGATGTGCGGAACTGCCCGCGCACGGCCGAGGTCACCGTCAGCGAGCCGGGCTTGCGTACACCCCGGATCGACATGCAGAGGTGCTCGGCCTTGACGACCACGATGACGCCCTTCGGTGAGAGAGAGCTTTCGAGCGTGTCGGCGATCTGGGTGGTCAGCCGCTCCTGCACCTGTGGGCGCCGGGCGAAGACCTCGACCAGGCGCGCAAGCTTTGACAGGCCGGTGATCTGCCCCGACTCGTTGGGGATGTAGCCGACCGACGCCGTCCCCATGAACGGCAGCAGGTGATGCTCGCAGAACGACGCGAAGCTGATGTCTCGCACCAGCACCATCTCGTCGTGGCCCTCGTCGAAGATGGTGGTGAGCACCTCTGCGGGGTCCTGCTGCAGGCCCTCGAAGGACTCCCGGTACGCACGCGCCACCCGACCCGGGGTTTTCAGCAAACCCTCGCGTTCCGGGTCTTCACCGATCGCCAGGAGCAACTCGCGGATGGCCGCCTCGGCCCGTTCGCTGTCGAACGGTGCCTTTGCCGCCGGCTTCGGTGCCGCGCTGGTCACAGAGTCCTCCGGATGGAAAGCGTGCGGATTGCTAGCCCTGATCGTGCCAGAGAGGGCCGGTCGCGGTTCAGATCGCCGCGGGTCCGCCGGAACGAAGATCGGCGCCCCCACAGGGAGCGCCGACCGTGTTCAGCTGGAGGCGAATCAGCCGGGCGGTGATCCCGAGCCGTAGCCCGAGCTCTCACCCGAGGGTTCCTTGGTCAGCGTCGGCTGGTGCGCGTGCCCCGCTCCGTTCGTCCCGTTCGTCGCCGGCACGGTGGCGCCATTGGCGGCGAGAGCGGCCACCTCGGCCGGGGTGAGCACCGGGGGACGCTCCGAGGGCCGGCGCCGGCCGGTGCCGTTCCACGAACCCCGGCTCGGGCGCTTGCGCACCGGCGCGAAGACGTCGAGCACCTCGTCCTTGGACAGGGTCTCCCGGTCCATCAACCGAAGGACCAGGTCATCGAGGACGTCGCGGTACTGAACGAGCACCTCGAACGCCTCGTCGTGGGCCGCCTCGATGAGCCGGCGAACCTCCTCGTCGATGCGCGCTGCGACCTCTTCGGAGTAGTCACGCTGGTGGCCCATGTCGCGGCCGAGGAAGACCTCGCCCGACTCCTGGCCGAATTTCAGCGCACCCAGCGAGTCACTCATGCCGTACTGGGTGACCATCGCCCGGCTGATCGCGGTGGCCTTCTCGATGTCGTTCGACGCGCCGGTGGTGGGCTCGTGGAAGACGAGCTCCTCCGCCGTACGCCCGCCGAGCAGCACCGCGAGCTGATCAAGCATCTCCGAGCGGGTCTGCAGGTACTTGTCCTCTTCGGGCAGCTGCATCGTGTAACCGAGCGCCCGGCCGCGCGGCAGGATCGTCACCTTGTGCACCGGGTCGGTGTTGGGCAGCGCGTGCGCGACGAGCGCGTGGCCGCCCTCGTGGTAGGCGATGATCTTCTGCTCGGCCTTGCTCATGGCCCGGGTCTTGCGCTCCGGGCCGGCGACGACGCGGTCGATGCTCTCCTCGAGCGCTGCCATGTCGACCAGTTGCTTGTCGTGACGAGCAGTCAACAGGGCCGCTTCGTTCAGGACGTTGGCCAGGTCAGCGCCCGTGAAACCGGGGGTACGGCGGGCGATGACCGCGAGGTCGACATCTGCTGAGATGGGCTTGCCCTTGGCATGGACGGCGAGGATGCCCTTGCGTCCTTCGAGGTCAGGACGGTCGACGACGATCTGGCGGTCGAACCGGCCGGGGCGCAGCAGCGCCGGGTCGAGGATGTCGGGACGGTTGGTGGCGGCGATCAGGATGACGCCGGTCTTGGCGTCGAAACCGTCCATCTCGACGAGCAGCTGGTTCAGCGTCTGCTCGCGCTCGTCGTGCCCGCCTCCGAGGCCGGCACCACGGTGGCGGCCGACGGCGTCGATCTCGTCGACGAAGATGATCGCCGGCGCATTGGTCTTGGCCTGCTCGAAAAGGTCACGCACCCGGCTCGCGCCGACACCGACGAACATCTCGACGAAGTCGGAGCCGGAGATCGAGTAGAACGGCACGCCGGCCTCACCGGCGACGGCCCGCGCGAGCAGCGTCTTACCGGTACCGGGCGGCCCGTACAGGAGCACACCCTTGGGGATCTTGGCCCCGACGGCCTGGAACTTGGCCGGATTGGAGAGGAACTCCTTGATCTCGTAGAGCTCCTCGATCGCCTCGTTGGCACCCGCGACGTCGGCGAACGTGGTCTTCGGCGTGTCCTTGCTGACGAGCTTGGCCTTGGACTTGCCGAAGTTCATGACCCGGCTTCCGCCGCCCTGCATCGAGTTCATGAAGAAGAGCAGCAGGCCGACGACGAGCAGGATCGGCAGGAAGTTCAGCGCAACCGAGAGCAGCACATTGCCGTGATCGACGGTGACGCTGTAGTTGATGTCGTGGCTGTTGAGGTCAGTCGCGAGCGGCAGCGCCTGCTGCGTGGCGAAGGACGCCTGGTACTTGCTGCCGTCCTTCAGCGTGATCTGGATGATCTGCTTGCTGTCCTTGATCGTCGCCGACTCCACCACGGGGGTCTTGGCGTCGATCTGATGCTGGATGAAGTTCAGATCTTTGGTCTTGTAATCGCTGGTCCCGCTGAACACATTGCTGACAAACAGCAGCACGAGAAGCGCGAGGAGTGCCCAAGGCACCCACCCGCGGATGAGTCGCTTGCGGTTCAATCCCTGTAGGGCGCCCGGGCGCGGCGCCCTTCCTCCTGACCTCTCGTCTGCCCGGCAGGGCTCGTGCTTCAAGCGTGCTGGCTAGCGTAACGCCCACGTGAGACTCACGAACTCAGCCAACTCATGGAACGAATCGGCCCGGAGTGATGTTCCGCCAGGGAATTCGACGTTACTTACGTGACCAGCGTCACCGCCCCCGTTCAATCGCCTCCGGGGTGAGCGTGCCTACATACGGCAGGGTCCGGTAGCGCTCCGCGTAGTCCAAGCCGTAGCCGACGACGAACGCGCTCGGGATGTCGAAGCCCACGTAACGCACCTCGACAGACACCTTCAACGCCTCCGGCTTGCGCAGCAGGGCGACGACCTCGACGGATGCCGGATGGCGGCTGCGCAGGTTGCGGATCAGCCAGGACAGCGTGAGGCCGGAGTCGATGATGTCCTCGACGACCAGCACATGAACGCCCTCGATGGACCGGTCGAGGTCCTTCAGGATGCGCACGACCCCCGAGGAACTGGTCGACGAGCCGTACGAGCTGACGGCCATGAATTCGAGCGTCGCGTCGATGGTCAGCGCGCGCGAGAGATCGGCCATGATCATTGCAGCGCCCTTGAGGACGCCGACCAGCAGCACGGTCTGCCCGGCGTAATCGCGGTCGATCATGGCGGCGAGCTCGGCGACCTTCTCGGCGATCGCCTCCCGGCTGATCAGGACCTCGGCGATGTCGGGGTGCGGCGGGCGCGAGCCTGCTGCCGGATGGGCGGCGGCTACTGCACTGCCGGCGATGAGCTCCGTCATTCGCGTAGATGCCTCGCTTAGCTCTCGGATCGCCGGCCGCTGGAGGATCTTCCGCTTCCGCCGGCGCCGGTCGGTGCACTCAAGGTGATTGTCCCATTGCGGCGCTCGGCTTTCACACCGCCGGGCAGGCTAAGTGGTCCTTGCCCCTTCCACGCCGTTACCAATGCGTCGAGGGAGGCGATGTGAGACGCGTTGAGATCGGTCGGCGGGCAACCGGCGCGCAGAGCGGCGGCTCGCAGCACTCGCGTCCGGACGGCGGCGGCCAAGGCGTCGAGGTCGGGGACATCGAGAGCGTCCGACGCGGCGCCGCCCGCCTCGGCGAAGTAGCCCGCGGCCAGCGCGTCGAGTGCGTCGGCGTCAGCGCGGAGCAGGTCGGCGCTTCGCGCGAGTGATTCGGCGATCCCCGGGCCGAGGCTGCTCTCCAGAAGTGGCAGCACGTCGCTCCGCACCCTGCTCCGGGCGAAAGCACCGTCGGCGTTCGCCGGGTCGTCCCAGGTCGTCAGCCCGGCCTGGGCGCAGCTGTCACGCACCAGGGCGCGCCGCAGGCCCAGCAGCGGCCGCCGCCAGAGACCGTCGCGCGCCGCCATCGCGGCCAGCGAACGTGCCCCACTGCCGCGGGCGAGACGCAGCAGAACCGTCTCGGCCTGGTCGTCGAGGGTGTGGCCGAGCAGGATCGCGGCCGCACCCTGCCGCGCGGCCATTTCGAGCAGTGCGGTGCGGCGGGCGTCGCGGGCAGCACCCTCCGAGCGCGGTGCGGGCGCTTCCACGACGAGCGCGGGGTCCAATCCGAGCCCGCCGGCCACCTCGGCCGCCGTACGCGCGAGCTCCGTCGAGTCCGCACTCCAGTGCTGGTCGGCGCACACAAAACCGGCGAGCAGCCCGGCGCGCGGGGCGACGAACGCCGTGGCGGCCGCCAGCGCGGTCGAGTCGGGACCGCCGGAGCCGGCAACCAGCACGCGCTGACCGGCAGGAAGGTCGGCGAGCGCCTTGCGCACGGCAAGCCGGACGGCGGCGACGGATGCCGGAGGTCCAGCCACGACTGATCGGCCGCGTCAGGCGGCGGGTGTCAGCCCGAGCACACGGGTCAGCCAGGCTTCGGGGGCGGCCAGCTCGGCCCGGGTCGGCAGGGTCTGGGGTGATTCCCAGACGGTGTTGAAGCCGGCCACGCCGACCCGCTCGACGACGGCGCGGACGAAGGCGCCGCCCTCGCGGTACTGCTGCATCTTCATGTCCAGGCCGAGCAGCCGCCGTACAACCCGGTCGAGCGCGGAGCCGCCATCGCGGCGCCGCTCGAAGCGATCGCGGATCTTCTTGACGGTCGGCACGACGCTCGGGCCTACGGCGTCCATCACCTGATCCGCATGGCCTTCGAGCAGGGTCATGAGGGCCTGCAGCCGGTCGAGCACGACCCGCTGCTCCGGGGTCTGGAGCAGCTCGAGGATGCTCGTGCCCTCGCGCCGGCGGACCGTGCCGGCGGCTGCCCGCAGGCGCGCCGCCAAGGCGGTCGGGTCGAGATCGGTCACCTCGGCGAAGGTCGAGAGCTCGCTCTCGAGGTGATCACGCAGCCAGGGCACGGCGGTGAACTGCACCCGGTGCGTCTGCTCATGCAGGCACACCCACATCCGGAAGTCCCTTGGCGAAACATCGAGACGGCGTTCGACATCGGCGATGTTGGGGGCGACGAGCAGCAGCCGCCCGCCGGTCGATTCCGGGTAGCCGTCGCCGAAGACCTCGTACTGGCCGAGCACCTTGCTCGACAGGTAGGCCAGCAGCCCGCCGACCTGCACACCCGAGACGCGGCGGCCGGCCGCCCCGGCGATGCGGCCGGTCTGCTTGTCCTCGAGCTTGCGCAGGAGAGGACGCGACATGACCCGCAGCCCGGCGACGTTGGCGCCGATCCAGTCGCCGCGGTCGACGACGGCGACGGGTGCTTCGGCACCGGAGGGTTCGAGCTTGGTGTAGTCGACGACGTGGCCCTCGGCCTCGGCCGCGAGCACGCGCAACTGTGCGACGACGGCATCAGCGGCCGCAGCCTCGAGGGCCGGCCCGGGGCGGGACAGCCGGCGCCCCGTGGAGGTCGCGAGGTCCCAGTCGACCAGCTCTCCAGGCATGGCCCGAGGGTACGTCCGGGAGCTGGCGTCAGCCGCAGCCACACCCGGCAAGCGCGGCGGCGATGCGGTCGAGCGCCGCCTCGCCCGGTCCGCGCTCGGGAGCCGGCGCGAGGGCGGCGAAGATCAGCAGCCGTCCGCTCGCCGTGGTGACGAGTCCGGCGAGGGCTGAGGCGCCGTTCAACCATCCGGTCTTCGCCCGTACGTGGCCGAGGCCGCCCGGCGCGTCCGACGTGAAGCGCAGCGCGAGGGTGCCGGTGAAGCCCGCGATCGGGAGCGCGGCGAGCAGCGGGCGCAGCTGCGGGTACGGCCCGATCGCGGCCTGCCGGAGAAGCGTCGTCAGCGCGGCGGGGGCGACGGCGTCGGTCCGCGAGAGCCCGCTGGCATCGGAAATGGTCTGGCCGGCGGGCAGGCCGAGTCGTCGCGCCACGCGTCCGAGCGCCTCGGCCACGCCGGCAAAGGTCGGCGGCAAACCGCTGTGGATCGCCACTTGGCGTCCGAGCCCCTCAGCCAGATCGGCGTCGCTGTAGTTCAGCATCCGTTCGACGAGCGCCGAGACCGGCGGGCTCTGTATCGAGGCGACCAGCCGGGCGCCGGCAGGAACCGTGCCGACGCTCGCCGCCCCGGTGCGCAGCCCTGCTGCTGCCAGGGCGTCGTGGAAGCTCTGCGCGGCCGCGAGGACCGGGTCATCGTGGCGTCCTACCTGCAGCAACCCCGGCGCGAAGCGTCCCTCGTCCACCTCGAGGGAGCGCACCCGGGCGACCTCTCCCTCTTCGAGGTAGTAAGGCGACCATCCCGGCGCGAGGTCCGGCCCGCCGTAGGCCGGCCCGACGCCCACGACCTGACCGACCGGGCTTCCCGCCGGCTGGGCACGTGCCACGCTGCGGGCGAGCGTGGTGAGGTCGGCGGCCGGCGGGTAGCCGGTCGCCAGCGGCTGCGTGGTCAGCGTCGGGTCGCCGCCGCCGACCAGATAGAGATTCGAGCCCGCAGCGAACACCCGCGTCGTCAGGCGTGCCTGGGGGCCGAGGACGAGCAGCGCGCTCGCGGCGGTGAGCAGCTTCTGCGTCGAGGCCGGCGTGGCCGGCACCTGGCCGCGGCGGTCCAGCAGCACGCGGCCACTGAGGGCATCGATCACCTCGACGTGGGGATCGCTGCCGAGCCCGGGATCGGCGAGTGAGGCGGCCAGCGCGCGGGCCACACCGGCAGCCGTCGGCACCGGCGTGGAAGCGGGGAGCGCCGCCAGCACCGGAGCCGGCGTGGACGGAGCGGCAGCTGTCGTCGTCAGCGTCAACAGGGTGACCGCGAGGGTGCCGATGGCAACACCGCGCTGCACAGAGTTTGCGGCGCCTGGCACGTACGGGAGACTAGGTGCGGGCCCGGACGCCAGAGGCACCGGCAGCCGCCCAGCGACACCAAATGTGACACCAAACGGAGGTCCGCGTGGAGTTCGACGTGTTCATCGAGATCCCCCGCGGCACGCGAAACAAGTACGAGATGGATCACGAGACCGGGCGACTCCGGCTGGACCGGATGCTGTTCACCGCCACCCGCTATCCGTCGGACTACGGCTTCATCGAAGGGACGCTCGGCGGCGACGGCGATCCGTTGGACGCTCTCGTCCTGCTCGACGAGGCCACCTTCCCCGGGTGCCTGATCCTGTGCCGCACGATCGGAATGTTCCGGATGACCGACGAGAAGGGTCCTGATGAGAAGGTCCTCTGCATCCCGGTCGCCGACATCCGGCGCGAGCACATCCGCGACATCCGGCATGTGCCCGAATTCGAACGGCTGGAGATCCAGCACTTCTTCGAGGTCTACAAGGATCTCGAGCCCGGTAAGTCGGTAGAAGGCGCCGATTGGGTGGGACGCGCAGAGGCAGAGGCCGAGATCCTGGCGAGCCGGGAACGGCTGGCCCAGCATGAGCGCGAGCGGGCTGCGGCCGCGGAAGCGGCCATTCAGGGCTGAACGAAAAGAGGTCGGATTCGACTGTCCGAATGCGTCTGAGCACCGGCCCGCATTCTCAAATCAGAAGGCGGATTCCGGAAGATCGAATTCGGAGGTCGAACTCGAACTCAGTCGCCGGGCTGGTGAACCGGAAGGCTCAGGCCGCTGCCGGCGTGGTGGAGCGTGACGGTGGCTGTTCGCATCGAGGTGCCGGTGGCGAGCGGTTCGGCGGTTCCGAGGTTTCGCGCGTAACGCGGATGTGCGCCGCCGCTCACCTGCAGCCGTAGCCGATGGCCGGGTGCGAAGCGGTGGGCCGCCGGCCAGAGTTCCAGCCGTACCGTGCGGCGCCCGTCGCCCTCCGGCGCCGGCTGGTCGGGAGTCAGCCGGGTCAGCCGGTCGCAGACGTTCCACGACCGGCCCTGGGCGTCCACGTCACAGAGTCGGGCGAAGACGTCGTGATGTCCCTGGTCGGCGCTCACCTGCAGTTCGACCTCGACCGTGCCGGTGATCTCGACCGCCTCGGCGAGCGCCGCACTCGTGTACGTCAGCACGTCGGCGCGCTGCTCGTGCTCCGCGTTGTCGACGACCGGCCGGCGCGCGGTGAGCGTGGGCCCGGCGATCGACGGGGTGGGATCAGCCGGATCGAAGGTGAACGACGCCCGGTCGCCATCAGGCAGGACCCGGCGCTCGTCGGCCCGCAGCAGCCCGCTCGCGCTCAGCTGCCAGCGCTCTTCCTGCGTGGGCGGCGGCCACGCAGGGAGGTCACGCCACCCGCCCCCGTTTCCGGTCACGAAGATCCGTACCGGCTGCGCGCGGCTGGGCGGGTCACCCAGGAGTCGCTCGCGCAGGAACTTGATCGTGGTCGCGGGGATGGCCCGTCCGTGGCCGACCGACGAATGCGACCACGGCCCGATCGTCAGCTCCGGCGCATTTCCGGCGGCCACCAAAACGGCGTAGTCACGCAGCATCCACGGCAGGAAAAGGTCGTGCCATCCGGTCAGCATCGAGACGGGCATGGTCAGCTTGTCGATCGCGTCGCGGTGCGATTGCTGACGCCAGTATTCGGTGTCGGGGGAGGGATTGGCGAGCCAGTCCTGATACCAGCCGATGGTGCGTCCGCTCGCAGCGCGATCGCCGGTCGCCAGCGGGAGCGCGTTCAACGCCCGGTCCAGTTCCCGGCGGCGAGCCGCGAGCCGCAGACCGCCCCCGCGCCTGGAGCGCACGCTCATCATCCGGGCCCAGCCGAGGCTGCCTGACAGCGTGAAGCTGCCGCTGGCGAATGTCGGCTCACCGAGGTCGGCCATGGTCACCGACAAGGCCATCGCTGCGATCTCGGCTCCCGGCGCGGTCGCCGTGGCGTACTGGGTGTAGCCGAGATAGCTCATGCCGGCGGTCGCGATCGCCGGGCTGCACCACGTTTGCTCGCGGAGCCAGCTCACCGTCGCGGCGCCGTCGCGCTGCTCGTTGGCCTCCGGTATGAACTCGCCGCCGGAGCCCCCTGTGCCGCGGCAGCTCTGCATGAACACCTGGAAGCCGCGCTCGGCGATCACGCGGCCGTAGAGCGCGGCCAGCACACCCCGACGCCCGTAGGGGCTGCGGATCAGAAGAAGCGGCGGCGCGTCGGCGCCGAGACGCAAGGGGCGCGGGGCGTAATGGTCGGCAAGCAGGATCACGCCGTCGTCCATGGGCACGGCGACGTCGCGCCGGATGCTCACATCACGCGTCAGCGGCGGCGGTAGCTCGAAAGCGCGGGAAAGCACCCGGCTGCTGACCCCGCCCCAACCCGCGAGTGGCTTCAGCACCGCCCTGACGCCAGCCACAGCCTGGACGTTAGCCGGGGTCGGCCGTTTCTTGCGGTTCGGTCAGCCGGGCCAGCTCGATCTGCTCGCCGATCCAGGCGTCGATGCGAATCCAGACGCCGTTCAGCCAGTCCTCTCGTGCTGCATCGTCGTCGGGAAGGTCTCCCGCGGGCTCACGCCACCAGACCAGCCGCAAGTGAGCCCGCAGCGGAAGCGCATTCCAAATGCTGACGATGTCGAGCAACTCGTCGTGACCGGTGTGGGTGAAGACGACGACATCAGCTCCAGGCGCAGCGCGCAGCGCCGCCAGCGTGCCGCCCGGCTTCGGCGGAAGCACGTGGGGCATGCGCGCGGCCTTCGCCGCTTCCGCCCGTCGGCCGCGGCGGCGCAGCCCGGCGACGGCCAGCCGGTGGCGCGTCGGCGTCCAGTCGCCGCCCTCCGGATAGAGCAGCAGGGCGTCGCGATCCTGCAGATCAGCGGCGATCTCCGCGACGGCACGCGCGGCCGCGCCCGGGGGACCCTTGCCCGGGGCGATGAAGCGCCCGCCCACCCGGCTGATCAGGACGTCGAAGGACGGATCGAGGCGCAGCTGGGCCTTCAGCACGATCCGGGGCCGCCGCTGGTAGCGCGTCAGTAGCAGGTGGACCAGGACGAACGACGCTCCTGGTCCGGCGTGGCGGGCCAGCACCAGCAAGGGCCGCGCCGTCGCCATGCGTGTCGCGTCGTCGGGGTGGGTCACCGGCTCGTCGATCTCGAGCCGGAAGCGGAACACGAAACCGGCCACGCCGACCAGGGCTGCCAGGAAACGGCGCAACAGCGAAAGATGCCAGCGCAGCTGTCGCTCGGTGTGCAGCCGGGCGCCGAAGCCGGAGCCGATCCACAGCACCAGGCACGCGAGCAGGCACGCTGTCTCGCCGAACAGGTAGACGACCGCGAACGCCCACACCCGCGGCAGCCGCCACCGCACCCTCCGGCGTTGCACAACGATCACGACCACCGCGCAGATCGCCTGACCGACCGTCACGACCGGCAGCAGCACCAGCGCCACCACCGCAAGTACGGGCATGAGCGGCGCGATCAGCAGCCGGCGAACGATCCACGGAGGTACGGGAAGGGCCTTCACCCGGCAGGGTCCGGGACGCCACTGGCAGCACTGACACCGAAAACCTGCAGGTAGCGGGCCGTCGCGTCGTGCGCTCGGTGGATACGTGTACCGACGCTGCGGCTGTCGCGGTAGCGCAGTTTGGCGAGTGGGGTGCCCTCGTCGCCGGCCGGAAGCACGTGCACCTGCACCCCAGGCGGGATGCTCGCGAGGTCGGTGACGAAGCGATGGCGGCGGGCCACCTCGAACGCGACGAGGCCCACCTCCCATGGCCACTTCGGGGGCTGCAGCGGCCGTTCGATCCGCCCGACGTGAAGGACGAAGATACGGCGGGCGCCGAGCGTCACCGCCCGCCCGAGCGGGAGGCTGTCGACAAGGCCACCGTCGAGGTAGTGCTCCCCGTCGATCAGCACCGGGGGCAGCAGTCCAGGGACGGCACACGAGGCCAGGATGGCGTCGCTCACCGGGCCTTTGTCGAACCAACGGGCTCTGGCCGACTCGATGCTGACGGCCACGCACTGGAAGGGAACGGGTAGGTCTTCGATCAGCTGACCGGGTGACTGCTCCTCGATCAGCGCCCGCAGGCGGGTGTTGGTGTGCAGGTGGGTACGCGAACGGGCAAGTGTGCGGACCTGCCCGAGCAGCGAGCTCGCGAAGACGTCTTCGGTGCCGAGGGCTGACCAGAGGTCGGTGAGCCGGCGGACCGTGTCAGCGGTCGGTGCCGCCGCGATCGCCGCGCCGTTGAGCGCGCCCACCGAGGTGCCGAGCACGAGATCGGGCGCGATCCCCGCCTCGGTCAGCGCCTGGAGCATTCCCACCTCAGCCGCGCCGAGCAGACCACCTCCGCCGAGGACGAAGGCGGTCGGGCCGTCGGTTGACGCCGCCCGGGCGACAGGCGTTTCGGACGGTGGCAAGAGGCTTCCTTCGGCTGGGTCCCGGCCGGGACGGAGCAAGAATTGAGTAATCGCCCTGGGATCTACCAGCTACATCACAGCTGGCAATCGCGTTTGGGCTGATGGAGCGATTTCTGGCGACGGAGGCGGCGCGGATGGGTGATTCTTCGCAGAATAAGCAGGAAAAACCCTGAGACTTTCGTACTGTTCCTACGGGCACGCGACCGACCGATTCCGGTATCCACTGCGTTGGAGTGTTGAAACGATGCGTCGACCACGTCGAATTGCAGCGCTTGCCGCGGCTGTCGCCGTCATAGCTCTGGGAGCAGCGGCTTGTACGCCTCCTGCCAATCCACCCGTCGACAGCCCAGGGACGATCGCTAACGTCGTGCCGTTCAGTGGCACGCCGAGCTTCAGCGATCCGGTCAACACAGGAACGTCCGTCACGTCGGTCGCCCAGGTCGGCAATCTCATGGTCGCCGGCGGTTCCTTCGCCCAGGTCAACGGCACGGCCGCGGCCCTACCTGGCAGCCTGGACCGCACCGAACGGCGCGATCGACACCGCGCTGCCCGCTGCCGGATCGGTTCCCAACCGTGAGGTCGACGCCATCGAGCCCACCCTGGGCCGCACCGGCTTCTACGCCGCCGGTCACTTCGACCACGTGGGCAGCGTCGCCACCAACGTCGCGCTGTTCGCCCTCTCCACCGGCGCCCGGGTGACCACCTTCCAACCCGTGATCGCGGACGGCACGATCAACACGATGCAGCTGGTGGGTAGCCACCTGCTCCTCGGTGGCTACTTCAGCCGCATCGACGGCGTGGCGCGCCAGGGCCTGGCTTCGGTGAACTACGCCACGGGTGCACTCGAGCCCTACTTCAACATCAACCTCACCGGCCACCACAACTTCCGAGGGGCCCTGGTGAACGGTCAGTGCCCCACGGGCGTGGCCGGCTGTGGTCAGACCGGCGCCATCAGCATGTCGGTGTCTCCCGACGGCTCGCGCGTCGTCGTGATCGGCAACTTCACCAACGTGAAGGACCCGGTCAACGGCAAGACCGGTTATGCCCGCGACCAGATCGTCAACATCCAGCTGAGTCCCACGGTGCCCTACGTCGACCCCAACTGGTCGACCCCCACCTTCACGAACAAGTGCTCGTCCAGCTCGTTCGACTCGTACGTGGAGCAGGTCGCAGTGGTCACCCGACGGCAGCTTCTTCGTGGTCGTCGACAGCGGCGGATACATCGGGTCGAGCCTGCAGGCCTGTGACTCGGCCGTCCGCTTCAACGCCTCCTCGACCGGGCTCAACGTGGCTCCGGCGTGGATCGACTTCACCGGCAAGGACTCGCTGTACTCCGTCGGCCGTCACCTCCGCCGCGGTGTACGTCGGTGGCCACGAGCGGTGGCTGAACAACCCTTCGGCTCCGACAACGCCAAGGCCGGCGCCGTCCCGCGTCCCGGTCTCGCGGCGCTCGACCCGGCCAATGGCGTCCCGCTGGCGTGGAACCCGGGCCGCAACCCGCGTGGTCACGGCGCTGACGTGATCTACGGGACGCGCACCGGTGTCTGGGTCGGCAGCGACACCAACTGCTACGGTCCCGCGTCGCCCGGCTCCTGCTCCGGACCGGGCACCTACGAGCGCGACGAGCTGGCGTTCTTCCCGTACGTGGGTGGCAGCACGCCGGCCGCCAACGTCGTCGGCGGCGCGACCCAGATCTGGAAGGCCGGCGCTGGGCGTGCAGCAGCGCTGACGGCGAACAGCTTCAACCCGGCCACCGGCGCGGGTCGGGCGATCCTGCCGCCGAGCAGCGGCGGCATCGACTGGAGCACGGTGCGCGGGGCGTTCATGCTGAACGGGCGCATCTACTACGGCCGGTCCGACGGCAAGTTCTACTACCGGACCTTCAGCCTGGCGAACCACACGACGCCGACCTACGGGCCCGAGGTGCTGATCGACCCGTACAACGACCCGACGTGGGACAACGTGCTCACCGGATCACCAACGGGCTCGACCAACACCTATCAGGGCATCACGACCGGCTTCTATGCCGAGATCCCGAACATCACCGCCATGTTCTACGCGAACCGTTCGATCTACTACACGATCGCGGGTGACAACCGGCTGTTCCGGCGCGCGTTCTCGCCCGGCACGGCGACCTCCCCGGTCAGCGGACACGACACCGGCGGCGTGATCAGCCCGATTCGCGTGACGGTGACGGACTCCGACCCACGGCGGTCTGGTGGACTTCTCCAACGCCGGCGGCATGTGGGTCGCCAACGGTCACTTGTGGCTCGCGTCGCAGCACTCCGGGCGCTCTACGAAGCGACCTGGAACGGCGCGGGGTCACCAGCCGCGCCGTGCTCCCCGTCGCCAACCCGAACCCCAACGCGGGCGGCACCACCTGGGCTGCCCGCGGCGTCTTCATCGCCCAGTGACCTGATCGGGCTCAGAGGTTGAGCGCCAGCACCGGAGTTCCGTTGCTGCTGGTGATCTGGATGCTCCGAAGCGAGGAGTCGGGCAGCGCCGTGCCGCTGGTGAACTTCGTGTGCCGCCCAGCGGCCACCGTCCAGGTCCCGAGGCTGTGCCGGGAGCCGTCCTTGGCGACGACCGTCAGCGCGTACGAGACGCCGTTGGCTGATCCGGCGGCCGCGCCGTAGTAGTCGCAGTCGAGGCTGATCCGGGTACCCCAGCTCGTGCTCGTGACAGCGGCGGTGGCCCGCAGCGGCGTGGCCGTCAGTGCGGTCAACGCCTGCGCTTTGCCTCCAGTGCCGGAGCTGCTGGTGGGCCAGACCGCGATGACGAGCGCGACGAGTGACGCGACCGCGAGTCCGGAGATTCCGGCTGACAGCCACTGCTGGCGGCGGCGCCGGACGCCGGCCCGGCGTAGCAGACCCGGCAGCAAGGTGTCGGGTATGGGCGGTGACAGCTCGAGGTCGGGCGGAGCGTCCTCGAGCGCGTCCATCAGGTCCCGGGCACTGACGGTGGCCAGCAGCCCAGCGGTCGGCTGCAGCTGCGCGACGCGTTCGCGGCACGCCGCGCACGTGGTCAGGTGAGCCTCGAAGGCGGCGCGGTCGGCATCGGAGAGCAGCCCCATGACGTAGGCGGCGTCATCGTGTTCGAAAGGGTCTCGGGCGGGACCAAGCTGGGTCATGCCACTCCTCCCATCTCGCCGATGGCAGCTCGCAGCGCGTGCAGGGCGTAGTGCGTACGCGACTTGATCGTGCCCTCCGGAACTCCTAGCGTCCGGGCAGCTTCGGAGACGCTCCGCCCACGGAAGTAGCACTCGAGCAAAACTTCGCGATGCTCGCTGGACAGGCACCGCACGGCGGCGAGGACCACGTGGCGGTCGACGGCTTGCTCCGTGGCGTCGGTGACCGCGATCTCGGGGACCTCATCCGTGACGACCTCGGGGCGGCGGCGAGCAGCCCGCCAGTCGTCGATGACGATCCGCTTGGCGACGGTGTAGAGCCATCCCCGCGAGGTGGATGGATCGGCGATGGCATCGGGATTGCGCCAGGCGCGCAGCAGCGTCTCCTGCACGACGTCCTGAGCCCGCACCCGGTCGCCGTGCAGCAGCCCGGTGACGTAGGACCACAGCGCCGCTGCATGCTCATCGTGCAGGGCCCTCAGCAGTTCCCCGTCACGGGCGCCAACCGCCACGGCGGTCATGATGCTCCGCCGCCTGAGCACGGGAGGCATCGGGCAGGTCGCATACCCAAGAAACGTCAGGGAGCGTGCCGCGGTTCAATCGCCCCGACATGACGCCTGTCACGTCTCGAGGTTGGACGCTCCTGCCGATCGGACCGGGGGCCTCGCGGTGCCAGTCCGGTCAGCCGGCAGGCGCTGCGCAGGTCGTCGCGTACGCGCAGTCGTTGAAAGCGGTCTTGGACGCGCTCGGGTCGGACGGGGTGGCCAGCACCTGACCGCTCCCGTTCACCAGCTGCATCGCCTCGCTGCTGTTCAGGTTGGCCGGTGCGCCGTTCACCGTGGCGCCCGAGAAGTTCACGGTCGACAGCTTGGGCATCGCTGACAGACCGGTGCCGCCGGTGCCGATCTCCAACGGCGTCTCGTTGATCCATTCCGCGCTTCCCATGGTCGACGGGTAGGGCGTGGTGGTCGACCAGCTCTGGCCGGTCGAGAGGTTCTTGATCGAGATGGCCCACACGGCCGGCAGGGACTGGCTGATCGAGACGGAGACCTTGTTGCCGGGTGCGACCGGCAGCGTCACCTGGGTCGAGGGCACCGGAATGAGCTCATACCAGGCGTAGTACGACGCCTTACCGCTTGCGTCGACGTCCTGTTCGGTGCCGGCCTGGATCAGCGTCTCATCGGTGATCGCACACGAGGACTCGAGGCAACCGCCGCCGATGCCCACCCAGGTGGCGGACGACTCGGCCTCACCGGCCCTGTTCGCCGTCGCTGTCGGCACGGTCCAGGTGCCGGTGATGGACGTGAAGGTCGTGCCCTTCTCCAGCGCGCCCTGGTTGTAGCCCGACCAGTTGTTGGACTGCGTCATGTTGAACGCGGTGTGCGGGGCGACCAGTTGCAGCAGCCCCACGCGATGCTGTGGGGCGGGTGCGCCCGAGGCTCCCGCCGGCGATGCCACGCCGAGTCCTGCCGCCGCCAAAGCTGCCGCTCCGAACGCTGCCCGCTGCACTGCTCGCATGTCCGCACTCCTCGTCGGTCGTTACGCCATCAACGAGGACGAAGCGGACGGGTGACGGGAGCACCGTCAAGCGTCGCGGGGCAGCCCGATCTCGACCAGGGGCCCGCCTTCGCCGGTCCCCGCGTACAGGCGCCCTCTGATGCGCACCTTCTCTCCCCGAGCTGCGGCGGCTCTTCTGTGGTCAGCCAACTCGGCGGCATCCGATGGCGCGAGGGTGCCGATGGTGTTCTCGCCCAGGTGGACGGTCACCGGACCGTCACCCACCGGACCGGCTTCGGAAAGCCAAAGCTCCACAAGAGCGAGGGGGCCCATGCGCCGCGGCGCCTCGGCGCAAGCCCGCCGCAGCACGGCGGCGGCGTCAGGAGCCACCTCGACGGCGACGAAGCGGTCGAGTGCGCGCACGGGGTAGCTGGCGTCCTGCGCGGGCTTGAGCCAGTCGGGGTCGGACCCCTGACGGCCGCGAAGGACGCCGACCGTGTCCCCGAGGAGCCGGCCGCTCAGCCTGAGCGCCCGCCAACTCTGACGGGCTTTGCCGAAAGGTTGGCGTCCCGTCTCCAGCATTTCGACAGCGATTGCCAGCTCCGACGGGGACGGCAGGTCAAGACCGCGCGAGCTGAACTCGGCAACGATCAGTTCCCCGAGCTCCGCGTGCGACTTGCCGGCCGCCTTGTCGCGCGCAGCGAGCACCGCCTCCCGGGACGCGTGCGCCTGTTGCCGTGATCGTGAGGATGGCGGAGCCGGCATGCGGAGTTCCGGCATTTCGCGCAGCGACTCTTCGAGCGGCGGAATCGTCGGCCCGCCGGCGTCCAGCCATCGCCCGAGCTGCCGAACGAAGCGGCGGTAGGCCAGCTCCTCAGTCTCCGAAAGATGCTGCGGGGCATAGGCATCAATGAGCTTGCGGGCGGCGTCGTGCCGGCCGCAGGCGGCAAGCAGCACCGCACGGTCCAGGACCTCGTGGTGGGCGGGCTCCGAGCCGGGCGCCCCGGCAAGTCTGGTCTCCAGGTCGGCGACCGACGGGTATCGCTCGGTGCCTTTCAGGCCGTGTTCCTTGACCATTCGCACGATGCGGTCGGACGCCTCCGTGATGTTCTCGGGTCCCGTGATGGCGAGCGGCCCGCGGCCATCATCGGGAGCCGCCTCATCCACCAGCGCGAAGTGCCAGCGCATCGTGACGACCGGCATCAGCGCCGTCGCCGGCTCGTACCCGACGCCGAAACGAAGGCTGAGCGGCGCGGGCCAGGGGCTCGAGGAGACGGATGCGTACCTGAGTTCGATTGTCGCGCAGAGCTCGTCACCCTGAGAACGGGTGAAGGACGCCCAAGCGGCGGAGCCGCGGTCTCGGCGTCTCCAGCCTTCCGGCTCCAGGCCGACAGCGACAGCTGCCGCCAGCTCCGCCATCGACTGACGAAGCGTCTCGACGGACCCGAACACCGCTACATCTTGCGCGTGCGGCGCCCCTGCGCCGCCAACCCGGACTATCCCGCCTGGACCGCCGTCATCATGCGAGCGCCTTCCATCGGGTTGTAGACGTCCTCCTCATAGCACCAGCGGCCGTCGCCCGCGTAGCAGAGGATCGTCACGACCGGGAACTGGAAGGGTGTCCCGCCGTTCGGGGGCAGGAAGCGGTTGAGGATGTAGCTGTAGACGACGTCGTCCTCGATCGCGTAATGCACCACCGGGAAGTCCATGTTGGCCGCGGGGCCCGTCATCACCGACTTGATCCAGGTGCGGATGGCGGGCTGGCCGCGCATGATCCCGTAGTGGTGCTCGACGTAGATCGCGTCGTCGGTGAACTGGTCGGCCCACTTGTCCCAGTCGCCGCTGCTCGCTGCCTCCGCCGACACTTGCTGGTAGTCCGCGAATGCTTCCTCGACCTCGCTGCGCGGCGCACCGGTGGGGCGGCGCACTTCTTCGATGAGGGAATCGAAGCCGTGCTCCGGTACCGAACCGCCGACAACGCCGGGGATCTCGCCTGGAATTTCGGTGTCGGTCATGGTGACGCCTTTCTCTGCTGGGAAGCCGGGGTGTCAGATCGAGTCAGGTGCGAAATCGGCGGCGTTGACGACACGTACGGCGATGTCTTCCTCGCCGTGGGCATCAGCTCCGCTGACGCCGATGGCGCCCACCCGTTCGCCGTTCTGGAAAATCGGGATGCCGCCGCGGCCCAGGAAGTAGTCGCCCTGTGCCACGAAGCTGTGGGCGAAGGCGGGCCGGTCCTTGTAGAGCGCTTCGAGGTTGGACGTCGGTACCGAAAACGCTGCAGCTGTTCGGGCTTTGGCGATGGCGAAGTCGGCGCTGAAGCGCGGAGCCGGGGTCATGCGATGGAAGGCGACGAGGCTGCCGGCGTCGTCCACGACCGCGACGCTGATCGTGATGGCCCGCGATTGCGCCTCACCCACGGCGGCCGTGACGAGCGCTGCGGCGGCCGTCGCATCGATCGACGTCACGTGATCCTCCTCGGGTGTATCGATGATCATGCCCTGCGGCCTCGGCGTCCACCTAAACGGGCCGCCAGTGTCCGTCGGCTAGTGCAAAGGGAGTATTCAGCGCCGCTGGAAACCCTCCGAATATGAGGCTTATGTCTGCTATTCCTGGCTGGTATTCCGATCCTGCGGGATCGGCAGATCTGCGCTACTGGGACGGTCAGCGCTGGGGTTCGACCACGATGCCCGCCCCGCGCACGTCACCACCGTTGCAGCAGACGGCGGTGGCCGTCGCTCCGCCGCCCCCGGCCGGCTTCTCGCCGTACGGGCTGCCGGACTACTCGCGGCAGCTGCCTTACCCGCCGGTGATGGGCACCCCGATGAGGCGTCGTCGCAGCGGGCCGCGCAAGCTGTTCATCGGCCTGGCCGTCGGGGTGCTGGCGCTGGTCGTCGCCGGCGGCGTCCTCGAGGAGCAGGATCGCAACGCCACCGCGAACGCCGTGCAGCACACCTCCATCCAGCTCCCCGATCAGGCAGCCGGCCTCACCAAGATCACCGGAAAGTTGGCCGACCAGCTGAGTGCGCTGGACGCGTCGCAGCCGGGACTCGCCTACGTGACGCACCTGACCGGCGGGTATCAGCTGGCGAACGGCAAGCCGCGCGTCGTTGTCGTCGTCGGCAAATTTGCCGTCGAGTCCCACGACATGAACGCGGCGATCGCCTCCGAGGAGGCGGGCGCTCACAAGGAGGAGACATCCATGGGCATCCCGCTGACCACGTTCCAGCAGGTCGATGCGGGGCCGTTGGGCGGGAAGATGGTCTGCGGAGAAATCGAGTACCCGCAGGTGAATGGAACCGAGTGCATGTTTGTCGACCGGGCGACGGCGGGCTCGCTCACGATGCTCGATGTGGACGGCTCGGACGATCACGCGCTCGCCCTCCAGTTGCGCGGCGCCATCGAGACCCGAACCTGACCCGGCGAGCTTCGCTGCGCCGCGATACTCGGACGTGGATTGCCCGGCGCGCGTGGCAGCGCTGCTTGCCGCCGATGTCGTCGTCGCCCGGTTCACCGGCGTTGCCTCCCCCTGACGCCGTCGCGTGACTCAGCTCTGCTGACGCTGGCTCCAAACCCGTTCGACCGTGGTGTGCAACAGGGACGCCTTGGGGTAGCCCGCGTAGGCGGCGAAGTGGGTGACGAACTCGCGTAGCTCGTCGATGGTGATGTCGCCGGAGGACAGGGCGCCTCCCACGTGGACCGCCAGCGCGTCACCGATACCGGCCGACGCGACGCAGGTCAGCGAGATCCAGCGGCGCTCCTTGCGGGTCAGGCCCGGCCGGTTCCACACCTCCGCGAAGACCTGGTCGACCATCACCTCCATGAACGGCCCGCGCACCTGCGGCGCCGGAAACCCGCTCACCTCCTTGAACATCTCTATCCCCTGCTCACGGCGGGCGGGGTCGAAGGTCGAGTCGCTCAAGGTGCCTCCCACGGTCGGCTGCTGCTCGCCTGATCATGGCTGCCGGACGGCGGGGACCGTCGAGAAGGGCAGCCTCAGGCTCCGTCGGGGCAGCGCTCGGGGAGGTTTTCCGAGGCCCATCCGGCGAGCTCGGAGAGGATCGGCTTCAGCGCTGAGCCGGCGAGGGTGAGCCGGTAGCTCACGCCGGGCGGCCGGGTGTCGGTCACGGTGCGCTCGACGAGACCGGCCTGAGCCAGCTCGGAAAGCCGATCGGACAGCACTGAGTCGGTGATGGCTCCGACCGCGCGACGCAGCTCAGCGAATCCGGAGCCGTCAGGGGTCAGGGTGCCCAGGATGAGCCCGTTCCAGCGCTTTCCCAGCAGTCCGAAGGCGGCGACCAGAGCCGCGTCGCAGCGGGTGTGATCGGCAGCCGCGTGCGCAAGGACATTCGCCTCCGCTGCCACGGGTTTCACAGGGGCATCGTAGCGACTCGCAGACCGGCGCGCTTGCATTATCAATGCAGCTAGTATTTTACTAGCAACAAGTCAGTAGCTAGTCCGCCGATGGAGGAGATACCAGCATGACCCTGTTCCGCTTGGACGCGAGCATCCGCAGCGAGGGTTCGCAGAGCCGCGAAATCGCCGACCTGGTGGAGAGCGAGTGGCGCGCCGAGAACCCGCAGGCGCAGATCATCCGCCGTCACGTCGGCACCGAGCCTGTCCCCGCGACATCCTGGGCCGCCGCGGTGAGCGCCGCCGGGCTCGATCGCAGCGAGCTCAGCGAAGAGCAGCAGGCGGCCGTCGCGCTCGCCGCTTCGGAGGTCGACGCGTTGGTGCAGGCCGATGCGGCGCTCTTTGCGGTTCCGCTCTACAACTTCGGTGTCTCGCAGCACTTCAAGAGCTGGGTCGATCTGGCGATCACCGATCCCCGCCTGGCACCGGCCGTCACTCCGGCGACAGCAGGAATGCCTGCTGTTCTGGTCACCGTGCGCGGCGGGAGCTACGCCGCCGGAACCCCGCGCGAGGGCTGGGACCACGCGACCGGCTGGATGCGCCGGATCCTGGAAGACGTCTGGCAGTTCGACCTGCGCGTGGTCGAGCGCGAATTGACGCTCGTCGGCGTCAATCCCGCGCTTGACGCCTTCACCGAACTCGCCGCTGACATGCACCGCGAGGCGGAGGAGATTGCGCGCCGGCACGGGAGGGCGCTCGGGGTCGGACGCGTCGCGGCCTGACGTCTGGCGGTCGGTCGACCGGCGGCCTGAGGATGACGGTCAAGAGAGCCGGAGGCGGGGATTGAACCCGCGACCTATCGCTTACGAGGCGATTGCTCTGCCACTGAGCTACTCCGGCGTGGCGGTGCGCACGTGACCGCGCGGCGCTCATCAAGGATGCCACACAGCCCGTCGGGTTCAGGCGTGCGCGGCGATCCACTGGGCGGCGCGGAAGTGCGCGGTGATCTGGTTCGCGTTCACCGTCGCGGGGAGCTCGACGGTCAGCACCGTCATGTGCGGGTACGCGAGGTTGGCCCAGGTTGTCGCGGAGCCGTTGTAGTGCGTCGTCTCGATGTACGGCTCGCCCGAGATCTGTGCGTAGCCGAGCCCCGCGAGCAGGTTTCCGCCGTCGAAGTCGATGATGTTCATCGCCTGGTGATAGCTGAGAAAGACGGCCGGCTTGATCGCGTTGATCAGGGTGTAAATGGCGCGCGACTCCGGCTCGGAGAGCGGGCCAGGGCCGGGGTAGTAGACGTAGCCCGGGGAACCGTTCGGCTGCCAGCCGGGGAAATTGCGGTTCAGATCGACCAGGTGAGCGTTCTGCCGCGTGCCGGCCGCGGTGCCGTCGGGGTTCGGGTAGTCGACCAGGTAGTACGCGAGACCGGCGGGAGGCGCGACCGCGCTCAACGCCGTCAGCACAGGGACGCCCGCGCACTCGTTGCCGTGGATGCACCCGAGCACGAGGACCTTCCGGGCCGCATTCGGGTTGCCGATGATCTCCAGGTTGATCGGCCGGCCGCGAACCGAGGTCCCGATCGTTCGTTCGGTCACCGGGAACGGGAAGAGCGCGCTCAAGGTGGCGGCGTCGACGACACCGGTGCCCTTCAGGTGGTGAGCCGTCTGCCAGCGGGAAACGGCGGCCGCTGTACTGCTTCCGTACACGCCGTTGACGGGGAGGCCGAGCGCGCGCTGGATCCGCTGCACGGTGACGCCAGTGGTGCCGATCTGCGCGATGGGTGCGCAGCCGGCGGCGAGCAGGCTCAGCACGACGCCGACAACTCCGGCGGCGCCCAATGCCCTGGTGCGCAGGGCGAGGCGACGGGCGGGTGCGAGAACGCTCATGGGTCCCTGTCGGCGGATGGTCGGGATGCTCCAGCCCGCTTCCCGCGTTGCACCTGACGAAGCAGCAACATCGGGAGGTTTGGTGAAGGTCGAGATCTGGTCAGACGTCGTCTGCCCGTGGTGTTACATCGGCAAGCGGCGCTTCGAGGCGGCGCTGGCGAAGTTCGCCCACCGCGACGCCGTCGAGATCGAGTGGAAGGCGTTCGAGCTCGATCCGCAGTCGGTCAGCGGTGAGGCGCACGAGGGCGGCGACCACGCGAGCCGGCTGGCCAGCAAGTACGGCATGGACGTCGCCGAGGCGCAGCAGATGCTCGACTCGATGACGGCGACGGCGGCCGCCGAGGGGCTCGAGTTCCACTTCGAGCGCGCGGTGCGCGCCAACACCGTCGACGCGCACCAGGCGATCCATCTGGCCGGTTTGCGAGGCGTGCAGGACGCCGTCAAGGAGCGTCTGCTGCGCGCTTACTTCACCGAGGGCGAGGCCGTCGCCGATCGTGACACTCTCGTCAGGCTCGGCGCCGAGGCCGGACTCGACGCGGATGAGTTGCGCTCGGCGCTGGAGAATCAGACGTACCTGGCGAACGTTCGTCATGACGAGCAGGAGGCCACCGCCTTCGGGATCAGTGGTGTGCCGTTCTTCGTGATCGACCGCAAATACGGGGTTTCCGGTGCTCAGCCGCCGGCCGCTCTGCTGCAGGTGCTGGAGCAGGCGTGGGCCGAGAGCCACCCGATGCCGTCGCTGCAGACCGTCGGCGGCGACGGCTCCGGCAATGGCGTCTGCGGTCCGGACGGCTGTCCCGTCTGACGGGCGCCGAGCTCACCGGCGAATAACCAACGCATCCAGCGCGAAGGCACCGTCCGGGCGCACCAACAGCGGGTTGATGTCCACCTCGGCGAGCTGATCGCGGCCGTCGACGGCGAGCCGGCCGATCGCCGCGATGGCCTCAGCCAACGCCTGCTCGTCCACGGGTGGTTGCCCGCGCACTCCACCCAGCAGTGGGTAGCCCCGAAGCTCGGTGAGCATCCGGTGGGCCTCATCGACCCCGAAAGGCGGCACCCGGAAGGTGACGTCGCCGAGGACTTCGACCAGAACCCCGCCGAAGCCCGCCATCACGACCGGCCCGAAGAGCGGGTCGTGCACGATGCCGACGATCGTCTCCACGCCGCCGGTGAGGAACTCTCCGACGAGCATGCCCTCCAGCGCCGCCGGGGCTCGGGCTGCGATCCGTTCGTACGCGGCGTCGAGCTCGTACCGGTCGCCGAGCCCGACGGCGACCAGACCGTGCTCGGTCTTGTGCGCGAGATCGGCCGCGCAGGCCTTGAGCACGACCGGATAACCGATTCGCTCGGCTGCCCGCCGGGCGGCCGGCAACGAATCGACCAGCTCCTCCGCCGGCCGCCGGATGCCGTACTCGGCCAGCAGGAGTTTGGAGTCGTGCTCGGACAGGGCTCGGCGATCGGTCAGTAAGGCGGCTGCTCCGCCCGGCAAGCCGGATGTGAGGGGCTGAGGTAGTTCGCCGGGTCGCCGAGCCAGG
Source organism: uncultured Actinomycetota bacterium (assembly GCA_963731205.1). Taxonomy (GTDB): domain Bacteria; phylum Actinomycetota; class Actinomycetes; order Frankiales; family Frankiaceae; genus DATAZK01. The sequence goes on from CAVSUJ010000002.1 coordinate 1,284,076, forward strand.
AACCGGCCGTGCTCCTGCCACGCACGCAGCGCGGTGACGCAATTGCCGAAGGTGCGGAAGACCGCCAGCCGCGACGAGCTCAACAGGATGTCGCGGTAGGCCGCCTCGGTGCCGACGGGCGAACCCCAGACGACGCAGATCAGCTTGTCGGTCGTCTCGGCGGCATCGACGAGATCCTGGGCCAGGTGATCGCTCATCGGTGGGAAGGCTCCCGTGATCGGAGCGATGAGCACATCGAGGTCGGGGTCGGCCAGGAGTGCGTCCAGGATCAGGCGCCCGCGCTCGTCGCCGACCGGATGGCCGCCGTTGTCGACGGGATTGGACACCGTCAGGTAGTCGGGGATCCATTCGTGCAGCTGGGCTTGCGTCGCCTCCGACAGCCGGGGCAGCCGCAGCCCGGCGACGGCGCAGAGGTCTGCCATGTGCGCGCCGGTCCCACCCGAGATCGAGTAGACGACGACGCCCGGAGTCCGCTGCGGGTCATCCGGCGGGACGGCTCGCCGCCGCGCCCGAGCCAGCAGGGCACTGGTATCGATGAGCTCGTCCAGCCCGTCGACCCGGGTCACGCCGAACTGGCGGAACGCGGCGGAGATGACCGCATCGGAGCCCGCCAGCTTGCCGGTGTGCGAGGCGGCCATCGCACGTCCGGCCTCGGTGCGACCCACCTTCACCACCACGATCGGTGTGCCGTGCTGAGCCGCCGCTGCCGCTGCCGCGCGCAGGGTGCTTCCGTCGCGAAAACCCTCGATGTAGGCGGCGATCGCGCCCACTTCGGGCTGCGTGGCAAACCAGGCGGCGAAGTCGGCGAACTCCAGATCGGCCTCGTTACCGGTGGGAGCCCAGTGCGACAGCCGGATCCCGATCTCCTGTGCCTGAAAGACCGGCCGGCCCTGATGGCCGCTTTGTGAGATGAGCGCGATCGCCGGCCCGGGCAGATCCTCACGAAACGTCTGGAAGGCATTGAGGTTGGTGTTGGGTCCGAGCAGCCGAGTGCCGGTGCCGGTGACCGTGTCGAGCAATGCCTGCTGCGCCGCCGCACCGTCGGCGCCCAGCTCGGCGAAGCCCGCGCTGAACACGACCGCGAAAGCGACGCCTACGGCGACCGCTTCCGCCAGCGCCGGCGCCGGCTCGGCGACCAGCAGGACAGCTACGTCAACCGGACCGGGAACATCGGAAAGCGTGGGAAAGCAGGCGATGCCGTCGACCGTCTCCCGCTTGGGGTTGACCGGCACCAGCGACGTACCGACATGGCCCGCCCAGTCCCGCAGCTGCCGCCAGACCCCGGTCGCGGGCCGGCCAGGCGTGTCGCTGGCACCCACGACGGCGACCTGCCGCGGGCGGAAGAAGTCAGCCAGATCCGCGGGGATCGTCTCGGTCTCCGGGGTCATCACCGCCTCCTGACCACTTCTTCCGCCGCTGCAGGGATTGTCGTCAGGCGCCGGGAGCGCCGTACTGGCCGTCCTTCAACTGCGTGGGCTTCACGAAGATCCAGTTGGACGGATCGGCCTTGGGCGAATGGTCGCTGCTGCTGAACACGTACGTCTTCAACGTGACCCACGGCGGATCCGACGGCTGCTGCAGGTTCTCCATGGCCTTGCGGATCGCGTCGGAGTCGATCGAATTGGCTTGCTTCGCCGCCTGCGCAACGACCATGACCGAATCGAACTGGTAGGAGGACGTCGTCAGCACCGAGTCGACGGTCCCCTGCGCCTTAAGGGCAGTGATGTAGGACGTGACGGCGGCTGGCTGGCTGGCCGAGTACTCGTTGACGGTGTTGGTCTCGAGCACCATGTTGTTCTCGGCCGCGCTGCCGCCCTCGTTCCAGATCAGCGGGGTCGTCGCGGTGGTCAGGTCACCGATCACCGGGATGGTCCATGAGAGCTTCTGCCGGCTGGCGAGGATGACCCCGGCCGGTGAACCGAACGACTGCATGAACAGCGCGTCCGGGTTGTGCGACTTCAGCTGCTGCAGCTGCGCCGTCACGTCGAGGTCGGTGTCGTTGTAGGTCGCGGTGTAGAGCGTGACGCCCGCATTCTTCGCCGCGTCGGAGGTGGCCTTGGCGACGCTCGCGCCGTACGCGTCGGAGGAGCTGATCATCGCGAGCTTGGTGTAGTGCTTGCTCTTCGCGTAGTCCATCAGCGCCTGCGACGGCAGCGCTGCACTGGGCGCGATGAGGAACTCGTACGGGTACTTCGACGGGTTGTTCAACGACGAGTCGTTCGGCGTCCCGATGGAAATTATCTTGTGGGCACTGGAGATCGGGACTTCGGCGACGCCTTCGGTGCTGATGGAGCCGGGCTCGATCAGGTTGGGCTTCGTCCCGGACGACAGCCGCTGCGAGAGCTGGCTCGCGGCGGTCGTCGGATTGCCGCCGTTGTCGAGGACCTCCACCTTGACCTGATGGCCGAGGATCCCGCCGGACTTGTTCAGCACGGCGGCGGCAGCCTTCACGCCGCGCACCGCCGCCTGGCCGTTCTGCGCGTACGGGCCGCTGGTGCCGGTGTCGATGACGACGATGAAGTCGGAGCCCGCCTTCGCGCTGCCTGCGCCGGATGTGGATGAGCTGGTCGAGCCAGAGCTCGACGATCCGCAGGCGGCCGTGGCGAGGATGCCGCCGGCGGCAAGGATCGCAAGCGCGCTGGACTTCCGATTGGGTCTCACTGGAGCTCCTTGGGGTGCGAGGGTGCGGCTGACGTGACTTCGGAGGACGGAGCCTGGCGGCGGGTGCCGAGATAGGCGCTGCGAATGACGGCGACGCCTTCGATCTCGCTCGACGGCTGGTCGATGACGACCCTTCCGACGTCCAGGACGGTGACGTGGTCCGCGACCTTCAGAGCCGCCTCGGCGGCCTGTTCGACGAGCAGCACGGCCAGGCCTTCGGCCTTCAGCTCGGCCGCGATGGCCATCACGTCCTTGACGATCGCGGGTGCGAGGCCGGCGGACGGCTCGTCGAGCATCAGCACCCGGGGCGATGCCATCAGCGCTTGCGCGATCGCCAGCATCTGCTGCTGGCCGCCGCTGAGATCACCGGCCCGGGTCTTGCGGCGCGATCCGAGGATCGGGAAACGTCCATACATTTCGTCGGCGAGACGGCGCAACTGCCGGCGGCTGTGGCTCACGGTGTAGCCGCCGAGCATCAGGTTCTCCTCGACGCTGCGGCGATGGAAGACGCGCTTGCCCTCCATCACGTAGCCCAGACCGGCGGCCGCCCGGGCCGAGGGGGAGAGGTCGCTGACAGCCTTTCCGTCCAGGCGCAGGGAGCCGGACGTCAGCGGGTTGAGCCCGGCGATCGTCCGCAGCAGCGTGGTCTTGCCGGCGCCGTTGGCTCCGAGCAAGGCGGTGATGCGACCGGGGTGGACCGAGAGCGTGACGCCGCGAAGGACCGTGATGTCGCCGTATCCGGAGCTGGCATCGGCGACCTCCAGCAGCGCCCCGCGCGGGCCGGTCATGTTGGCTGCCCGAGTTCTTCGCCGACGGTCGGAGCTAGCGCGTCCTCGGTGATGCCGAGGTACTCGCGCAGGATCGCCGGGTCCTCGGCGATGTCAGCGGGCGCTCCGCTGGCGACGAGTGCGCCGCCGGCGAGTAGGTGCACCACATCGGATACGCGCAGCACCAGTGAGAAGTTGTGCTCGACGAGCACGACCGTGGCGCCCGCGTCGCGTAGCGCCCGGATGAGCTCGGCCAGCTGATCGATCTCGTTGTCGTCGAGCCCTGACGCGATCTCGTCGAACAGCAGCACGCCGGGCCGGGCGACCAGCGCGCGGGCAATCTCGATGAGCCGCCGGGTGCCGACGGGCTGGGCCGACGCGTCCTCATCGGCGCAGTGTTCGAGCCCGGTCGCCGCGAGTGCCGCTGCCACCGCCGCCTGGTCGGCCCTGCGGGTGCGGCGATAGCCGGGGGTGCGGACGACGGTCGCCGGTATCGACCGGTAGTCAGGGTGAAACCGGCCGGCAGCGACGCATTCGGCGACGGTCAGGTCACGCGGGATGAGCGGGGTCTGGAACGTGCGGGCGACGCCGAGGCGGGCGACCCGATGCCCTCCGCGCCGGGTCAGGGTGCGGTCACCGATGCGAATGGCGCCGGCCGACGGGCGGTAGAAGCCACTGATGAGATTGAGCAAGGTGGTCTTACCCGAGCCGTTCGGTCCGATGATCGACGTGACCTGACCGGGCTGCGCCGACAGCGTGACCCCGTCGAGCGCGCGGAGCCCACCGAAGGTCTTCACGACATCGGTCACGGACAGCTGCTGACCGGGTAGTGGAGACTGCAGCGCCGCGCGGTCCGCGGGCCTTCGGGCGGGGCTCGGCACTGCGGGCAGGACGCGCCGGGACAGCCGTTTCACCACTCCTGCCCCGCCTTGGGAGAGCAGCACTCCGAACAGGATCAGGAAGGCGCCGTAGACGATGTCGGAGTACTTCTGGAACGCCGTGAAACGCATCGGCCCCAGCTGCAGGACGACCGCGCCGAACAGCGCTCCGTAGACGCTCGTCAGACCGCCGAGTACAGCAGCCGCCAGCACGGCAATGCTCTGCGAGAAGTCGAACGGTCCCGGGCTCTGCGGCGTGATGAAGTGGTCGAGATTGGCGAACAGCGCACCGGCCAGCCCGGCAGGGACCGCGCCCAGCGCGTACGCAGTCAGCTTCATCCGTTGCGTGGAGATTCCCAATGACGACGCGAGAACCGGGCTTTGGCGCAGCACCAGCAGTGCGGTGCCGTGGCGTGAGGTGAGCAGGTTTCGCAGCACGGCGAACCAGAGGATGGCGACGACGGCGATGGCCAGGTAGTAGCCCTTGCTGCCGAGTGCGTGTCCGAAGAGGGTCAGCGGTGGAATGCCGAACAGACCGATCTGGCCGCCGGTCCACCGGTTGAGGACCGTTACGAGGTCGGGCACGAGCAGCACGAGGAAGAACGACGTCATGGCCAGCGACCAGCCGCCCAGCCGCAGCCCCGGAATGCCGGACACCAGCCCGACAACGAGCGCCGCCGCGGCTCCCGCGGCCAGGTTGGCGAACAGGTCGGTGGTGGCGTGCGACGCGAGGTAACCGGAGACGTACGCGCCCACCGCGTAGAAGGCGATCTGGCCGAGCGCGAGCTCGCCCGCGTAGCCCAGTGACAGGTTCAGCCCGCTGACGACCAGCGCCAGCATGAGCACCAGCCCGATCTCGCGTACCCAATAAGGCCCGACGCCGAGCCAGGGCACGAGCAGCACGAGTACGGCGAGCACCGCGGGAAGCAGCAGCCGCGCCGAGGCAGGCAGGGTCCGGCTCATACGACCCGTTCCCGGCGGGCGCCGAAGACTCCGTTGGGCAGCGCCAGCAACACCAGCAGCAGCAGGGCGAAGATGGCCAGGTTCTCGTAGTTGCCGCCGATGTAGCGCGCCGTGAACGCCTGGATGAGCCCGATGACGAAGGCGCCCAAGGTCGCGCCCACGATGCTGCCGAAACCACCGAGGGCGAGGGCGACGAACCCGATGAGTGCCAGCGAGTTGGCCAGGCCGTAGGAGGCGAACGTCTTGGGTCCGATGAACAGGCCGAGCGCGCCGGCGAGGACACCCGACAACGCGAAGACGCCGAGCTGATAGCCGCGGCCGTTGACTCCTCTGACGAAAGCCGCTTCGCGGTCCTCGGAGACGGCGAGGGCGGCGAGGCCGACCATCGTGAAGCGAGAGATGACGGCGAAGACGGCCGTCACTGCGGCGGCAAGGCCGATGAGGATGAGATCGCCGGGCAGCACGGCTCCACCGAAGACGGTCAGCGGCCGGGTGGAGAAGAACGCGGGAACCTTCAAGGCCTGCTGACCCCAGAGCACTTCGATGGCTCCGGTGATCAGGGTGGCGGCGCCGACCGTCGTGACCAGATGGCCATGGATCTCATGCACGGGCCGGATGGCTATGCGCTCCTCCACGGCGGCGACGACACCGACGAGGACGGCCGAGACGAGGAGCACTGCCGCGACGGGCCAGCTGACCTGAACCAGCCCCCAGTAGGCGAGGAACACCCCGAGGGTGACCAGGTTCGCGTGGGCGAAGTTGAAAGTTCCGGAACCGATGTAGACCAGGTTGTACGCGACCGCGATGAGGGCGTAGACCGCGCCGGAAGAGAGCCCGGACCACACGGTCGTCATCGGCTGCCGTCCCTCACCCGTTCTGGCCGCCAACACGGTGTAGACGTTTGTGCCGGGTGGGCGGATCTGGCTGGTTAGCACAGGGAAGGTAACAGGAGTTACCCCACAAGCCGCATAAGAACCCCATAGCAGGACATTGGGGTTGTTATGAAAGAGCTGCGGCGGCAGCGTTTCGCCACGCGAACGGGCCGGAAGGAGGCAGGTTCGAACCGGTGTCGAACCCGCCCGACGCTGACGCCTGCGCACCGCTACGCTTCCACCCCATGACCATTGGGGGAGCGGCCGGACAGGAGGCGAAACACGGCTCTGCCGAAGTGCAGTCGGCCACCCTGCTCGTCGCCGAGGACGACGAAGGCTCGAGACTCGCGCTGGCTCGCAGTCTCGAACGCTACGGCTATCGGGTCATCGAAGCGGCGGACGGCGAGCTGGCGCTGCACCTGTTCCAGTCCAACCCGAGCATCGATCTGGTCGTGCTCGACATCGGCCTGCCGCGTCTGGACGGATTCGCCGTGCTCTCGCGGCTGCGTCAGCTCAGTGACGTGCCGGTCATCATGCTCACCGGCCGCGGTGAGGAGGTCGACCGCGTCGTCGGGCTCGAACTCGGTGCCGACGATTACGTCCTGAAGCCCTATTCGCTAAGGGAATTGGTCGCTCGGGTACGCGCTCGGCTGCGCCGCAGACCCGGTGGTGAAGAGCGTCGCCCCGTCGGCGCGGAGCCCCTCGTCTACGGCGACCTGACCATCGACCCGCGGGCGCGGGAGATCCACATCGGCGGCGAGAAAATTGACCTGACCGCCCGTGAATACGAGCTTTTCGCCTTCCTGGCGCGCCATCCCCGCGAGGTGTTCAGCCGGGAGGAATTGCTCGAACACGTGTGGGGCACCCGTTTTCAGGACCCCGCCACCGTCACCGAACACATCCGCCGCGTGCGGGCAAAGATCGAGAAGCACCCGCCGACCCGCAAGGTGCTCACCACCCTGCGCGGTATGGGCTACCGCTTCGACCCCTGACCGACGCCCGGTCAGGGGCGGCTGTCGTAGGCGTGGCGGGAACCGCAGACTGACGCGCGGGAGCAGGTGGTGCGACGGCCGCCGTCCTCGAGGCGGACGACGACCTGATCGCGGGGCACGTCATGGTTCACGACGCGACCGCGTCCCTCTTCGGTCTCGACCGTCTCGCCGACGGCCGGCGCGCTCGCCTTGAACTGGGTGTAGAGCGGGTGCTCGTACTTCAGACAGCACATGAGCTTGCCGCAGGCGCCGCTGATCTTGAGCGGATTGAGCGGCAGATCCTGGTCTTTCGCCATCCGGACGCTGACCGGTTCGAAGTCCTTGAGGAACGTCGAGCAACACAGGTCGCGTCCGCACGGCCCGATGCCGCCTTGGACGCGGGCCTCGTCACGAGCCGTGAGCTGACGCAGTTCGACGCGTCCGGACAGGGTGCGGGACAGGTCGCGCACGAGTTGGCGGAAGTCGACGCGATGAGCGGCGGTGAAGTAGACGGTGTAGCGGTTGGCCGTCGCGACGTAGTCGACCGCGACGATCTTCATCTCCAGGGCGAGCTCGCGCGACAGCCGCTTGGCGGCCACCCGCGCCTGGGCACGCTTCTTGCGAGCGTCTTCGGTGCGCTCGAGATCGGCTTCGGTGGCCATGCCGGCGAGCACGGGGAGGCCACCGACCGGGTCGCTGATGTACTCCGGCGCCCAGACGCACTCGGCGACTTCAGGGCCCTCCTCGGTCGGCACCAGCACCATGTCGCCGACCTTGGGCTCGAACGTCCCCGGATCCAGGTAGTAGAGCTTCCCGTTCCGGTCGAACGACACCGCGCACATCCGCGTCACAGTGCTCACCTCCGGCCGGGGCACGTTGCGTACCTCCGGGCGGCAGCCTAGTCCGCCCTTCCTGCGGGGTCAGCCGGTCGGCTGCTGCAACTTGACCGCGAGCGACTCGACGGCTAGCTGCGGGGCGACCCCGGTGTACTCGATGAGTGACTGCCGGCAGGCGAGCACGGCCTCGATCCGGGCGAGCGTCTGCTCCGGGCGCGAGGTGCGGGCGGCCGCCTCCATCGCGGTGCGCTGGTCATCGTGAATCGCCTCGACGTCGGCGCCGACCTGAATGGCGAGCACGTCGCGATACCACGCGACGAGGTCGATCAGCGCCAGGTCGAGGACGTCACGGATGCCCCGGTTGGCACGTGATTTCTGGCGCTTCTGGAGGTCTTTCACGGCCCCGGCGGCCCCGCGCACCTTGACGGCCCCGGTGGCGGCGCGTCCGCCGGCCGGCTTGCTTCCCGCCCGGCCGCCGGACAGAACAGCCTCCAGCGAGGCGAGCTCGGCGACGTCACGTTCGGCGCTGGAGGCACCCGATTCCTCGACCGCAGCCTCGTAGAGATCGGCGGCCGCGGCGAGCGCATCGGCGACGCCCCCGAGCCGGGTGGGTAGCCGGAGCACGTCGGCACGGCGCGAGCGGGCCGCCTCGTCGGTGGCCAGCCGGCGGGCGCGTCCGAGATGACCTTGGGACGCGCGGGCGGCGAACGCCGCGATCGCGGGGTCGACCCCTTCGGCGGCAAGGGCATCGGTCAGATCGGCGATCGAGGGCACTCGAAGCCGGATCTTGCGGCAGCGCGACGCGGTGGTCAGGAGCATGTCGGCCGGCGACGGCGCGCAGAGCAGGATGACGGTGCGCTCGGGCGGCTCCTCGAGCGTCTTCAGGAAGGTGTTTTCGGCATCCTCCGTGAAGCGGTCGGCATCTTCGACGATCACCACCCGCCAATGGCCGACGCTCGGCCGAGTGGCCGCCTTGCGGACCAGCTCCTTGGCGTCGCCGATGCCGATCGACAGGCCTTCCGGGGAGACGATGACGAGGTCGGCGTGAACCCGCGAAAGCACCGCTTCGCAGCCGGGGCAGTGGCCGCAGCCGGTATGCGTCTCACACTGCAGCGCGGCAGCGAACGCGAGCGCCACCACCGAACGGCCCGATCCGGCAGGTCCGGTGATCAGCCAGCTCTGGCTCATGCCATGACCCGCAGCAGCCTCGGCCAGCTCCCCGACGACGTGATGCTGGCCGGTGAGGCCGGCCCACACGCCCCCGAGCTGTGCCGGACGTGCGGTCGTCATGCCCCCTCCTCGGAAACTCCCAGCACCCCGAAGACCGCCGCGCGTACCGCATCGGCGACCTGATCGGGCGCACCCGTCGCCGCGATCACGGCGTAGCGCGCAGGATCAGCCTTCGCCAGATGAAGGAAACCAGTTCGGACGCGCTCGTGGAAGTCGATGGCCTCCGCCTCCAGGCGGTCGGCCCTACCGCTGCGCCCGCGCGCCCGGCGCAGGCCGTCCTCGGCCGGAAGATCGAGCACGAGGGTGAGGTGTGGCAGCAGGCCGCCGGTCGCCCAGCGCGACGTCCGCAGGACCTCCTCGATGTCGAGCCCCCGCCCGAAGCCCTGATAGGCGATGGAGGAGTCGATGTAGCGGTCGGTGAGGACAATCGCGCCGCGGGCCAGTGCCGGCATCACGACGTGAGCCACATGCTCGGCGCGGTCGGCGGCATAAAGCAGCGCTTCCGTCTGGGCCGTGACGACAGTCGCGGGGTCGAGCAGGAGCTGGCGCAGCTGCGCGCCGACCGGCGAATCACCGGGCTCGTGCGTGACGACGACGTCATAGCCGCGCTCGGCCAGCGCGTCAGCCAGGATCCGGAGCTGGGTGGTCTTGCCCGTACCCTCGCCGCCCTCGAAGGCGAAGAAATACCCCACGGTTGGGCTCACGACTTGGGCGCTCGGGCCGCTTTCGTCGCCTTCTTGGCCGGCGCCTTCTTCGCGGGCGCCCGGCCGCGACGCGCCTTCGCCGGCGCCGGGCCGCGGGCCCGGCGATCGGCCAGCAGCTCGCTCGCTCGCGCGGCGGTGATCTCCTCGATGGAGTCGCCCTTGCGCAGGCTCGCGTTGGTCTCGCCGTCGGTGACGTACGGACCGAAACGGCCCTCGCGGATCACCATCGGCTTGTTGCTGACCGGATCGTCGCCGAGCTCGCGCAGCGGCGGCGCGGCAGCCGCCCGGCCGCGCAGCTTCGGGGTCGCGAGCAGCGCCAGCGCCTCGTCGAGCGTGACCGTCAGCAGCTGCGATTCGGTCGCCAGCGACCGCGATTCGCTGCCTCGCTTGACGTACGGCCCGTAGCGGCCGTTCTGCGCGGTGACCGGCTCGTTCTTCTCGGGGTCGGTGCCGAGCGTGCGCGGAAGCGTCAGCAGTGGCAGGACCTCATCCAGCGTCACCGTCGCCGGGTCCATGTCCTTGAACAGGCTGGCCCGGGTCAGCACCGGCGCAGCTGCCTTGGTCTTGCCGTTCTTGGCGCCGGCGGGGGCCGGCTCGGCAGGCACGCCGCGTTCGATGTACGGCCCGTAGCGTCCGATCTTCAACGTGACCGGCTCGCCGGTGGTCGGATCGATGCCGAGCTCGCGATCGCCACTGGGCTGGGCCAGCAGCTCGAGTGCACGCTCCACGGTCAGCTCGTCGGGCGCCAGATCCTCGGGAACGCTCGCCCGGGCGGTGTCCTCGCCGCTGCCGACCGAGATGTACGGACCGTAGCGACCGACCCGCACCATGATCGGCTGGCCCTCGGGGGATTCGCCGATCGGGATCGAGTTGACCTCGCGGGCGTCGATGTCGGCGAGGCGGCTCTCGACCATCTTCTTGAGCCCACCGGCGCGGGCCATACCGCCCTCACGCCCCTCGGGGCTGCCGAAGTAGAAGCGGGTGAGCCACTCGGCGCGGTCACGCGAACCGGCGGCGATCTCGTCCAGGTCGTCCTCGACGCTGCTGGTGAACTGGTAGTCGACCAGCCGGCTGAAGTGCTCTTCGAGCAGGTTCACGACCGCGAACGCGATCCACGTGGGCACCAGAGCGCTGCCCTTGCGCCACGCATACCCACGGTCGACGATCGTGCCGAGGATCGTGGCATAGGTGCTCGGGCGGCCGATGCCCAGCTCCTCCATCATCTTCACCAGGCTGGCCTCGGTGAAGCGCGCCGGGGGAGAGGTGGTGTGGCCGCGCGGGGTGAGCTCGCGGGTGGCGAGCCGGTCGCCCTCGTGAACCGGCGGCAGGCGGCGCTCGCGGTCCTCGAGTTCGGCGTCGGGATCGTCACTGCCTTCGACATAGGCCCGCAAGAAGCCCGGGAAGGTGATGACCTTGCCGGACGCCTGGAACACGGCGTCGTTGCCCTCGTCGGGTCCCGATCCGACGCGAGCTGCGAGCCGGACGGTCGCGCTCGTTCCCGTGGCGTCAGCCATCTGGCTCGCGACCGTGCGCTGCCAGATGAGCTCGTAGAGCCGGAACTCGTCACCGTTGAGCTGACCGCCGAGCTGGCCGGGAGTGCGGAACGAATCACCGGCCGGGCGGATGGCCTCATGGGCCTCTTGGGCGTTCTTGACCTTGCGGGTGTAGCTGCGGGGCTTCTCCGGGACGTACTCGGGGCCATAGAGCTGACGCGCCTGGGTGCGTGCCGCCGTGATCGCCGTCTCCGACAGCGAGGTCGAGTCGGTACGCATGTAGGTGATGTAGCCGTTCTCGTACAGCCGCTGCGCGATCTGCATCGTGCGCTGGCTGGAGAAGCGCAGCTTGCGGCCGGCCTCCTGCTGCAGCGTGCTCGTCATGAACGGGGCGTACGGCGAGCGCCGGTAGGGACGCTCCTCCACCCCGGTGACCGCGAAGCCGGCTCCGGCCAGCCCGTCGACCAGAGCGCGGGCGCCTGCCTCGTCGAGCTGGCGGACGCTGGCATTGGTCAGATTTCCGGTGGAGTCGAAATCCCGGCCGGTGGCGACGCGGGCGCCGGCCACCGACACCAGGGTCGCCGGCAGCGGGATGCTCTCGTCCGATGCGGCCGTGAAGACGCCGTCGATGTCCCAGTAGCCCGCGGCCCGAAACTTCATCCGCGCCTTCTCGCGCTCCACCAGGATGCGGGTCGCGACGCTCTGTACCCGGCCTGCCGACAGCTTCGGCATGACCTTCTTCCACAGGACGGGCGAGACCTCGTAGCCGTAGAGCCGGTCGAGGATGCGCCGCGTTTCCTGGGCATCGACGAGCCGGTCGTCGATCTCCCGCGGGTTGTCGACGGCCTGGCGGATCGCCTGCGGGGTGATCTCGTGGAAGACCATCCGGCGTACCGGAACCCGCGGCTTCAGGGTCTGGAGCAGGTGCCAGGCGATGGCTTCGCCCTCGCGGTCCTCATCCGTCGCCAGGTAGAGCTCGGTGGCGTCTTTCAGCAGCGCCTTGAGCTTGGCGACCTGTGCCTTCTTGTCGGCCGTGACGACGTAGAGCGGCTCGAAGCCGTTGTCGACATCGACGCCGAGCCGCGACCAGGGCTGGGACTTGACTGCCGCCGGGACGTCGGCGGCATTGCGGGGGAGGTCGCGGATGTGACCGATGCTCGACTCGACGAGATAGCCGTCGCCGAGATAGCCGGCGATGGTGCGCGCCTTCGCCGGCGACTCCACGATGACCAGGCGCACACCACCGGCGGGGCTGCCGTTGGCGCCGTTGGCGTCATCGGTCGTCCCGGTCGGCGTGGTTCTTGCGCGCGGCGGCACGGCTTCCTCGATTCTGCGATCAGTCGGTGATCGGACGACGCTGGACGGTACTCAGTGGCGGACGTGGCGGCAGACGGCCGGAAACGAAATTCCAAGGCCTCTGCGGCGTCAATGTACGGGGCAGGGATGACTATTCCGGGGTGAGGTGGCTCAACTGCCCGTCAGTACTAGGACAAATCGTAACGGTCGGCTCGACGGCGATCGGCGTTCTCAGGCTGTTGGAGACGTAACACTCGCGATGAGCGACCTGGCAAAGATGAAGGATGCGGGCCTCGGTGGCCGGGCGCTCGGAGCCCGCCGAAACCGTGATCTGCGGGCGCAACGTGATCTGCGTCAGCGCATCCTGCGGCATCTCACCTGCGGCTTCGTCGCGGTAGTCGATCACGTCGATACGTGCCCGCGCGGCGACCGCGAGGAAGGACAGCAGCTGGCATGATGCCGCCGCCAGGACCAGCAGCTCCTCGGGGTTCAGGCACGCCGGGTCACCCAGAAAGGCAGCGTCGGAAGACAGCGGAACTACGTAGCCCGCTTTGCTCACTGCGGCGTGGCGGCGGTCATACCCCGCGTATCCGACTCCGGTCGAGCCCGACCACGCCACCGCGGCTGAATACCTGTGCATGAGCCCAGCGAAACACGAAGGGGCCGTCATCCGAATCGGATAACGGCCCCTTCGGGCTTGCTGCTGACTAGACCGGGACCGACTGCTGATCCGGCGTGGTCGGCGTGGCGCCGGGCTGGCCGTCGCCACCCGTCTCCATGAGCGCGCTGCCGCGCCGCTTGCTGTTCCAGATGACCCCGACCAGGATGATCACGGCCACGAGGGCGATCGCGATGCGGATCGGGTTGCTCTGGTCCTTGCCCACCGAGAACTTGACCACCGCAGGCACGATCAGCAGCGAGACCAGGTTCATGACCTTGATCAGCGGGTTGATGGCCGGGCCGGCGGTGTCCTTGAACGGGTCACCGATGGTGTCGCCGATGACCGTTGCCTCGTGGACCGCCGAGCCCTTGCCGCCGTAGGCGCCGTCCTCGACCATCTTCTTCGCGTTGTCCCACGCCCCACCGGAGTTGGACAGGAACACCGCCATGAGTACGCCGCCCGCGATCGCACCACCGAGGTAGGCGCCGAGCGGGGCATAGCCCAGCCCGAAACCGACCGCGATCGGTGCCAGCACGGCGAGCGTCCCCGGCGTGATCAGCTCACGCAGCGAGTCGCGGGTGCAGATGTCCACCACGCGTCCGTAGTCGGGAAGCTCCGTGCCGTCCATGATTCCCGGCTTGGTGCGGAACTGCTCCCGGACCTCGAACACGACGCGCCCTGCCGCGCGGGAGACGGCGTTGATCGCCAGACCGCTGAACAGGAAGACGACCGCGGCACCGATGATCAGGCCGACCAGCGCATCGGGATAGGAGATGTCGAGCCCGCGGGCTGTCGTCGCTCCCGATTTGGCGACCTCGGTGGCCACGGTCTCGGTGAACGAGCCGAACAGCGCGGTGGCCGCCAAGACAGCGGTGGCGATCGCGATGCCCTTGGTGATGGCCTTCGTGGTGTTGCCGACGGCATCGAGATCGGTGAGGACGCGGGCGCCCTTCTCGTCGATGTCGCCGCTCATCTCGGCGATGCCCTGGGCGTTGTCGCTGACCGGGCCGAAGGTGTCCATCGAAACGATGACACCGACCGTCGTCAGCAGACCGGTGCCGGCAATGGCGACCGCGAACAGCGACACCAGCACCGAGCCCATGCCGAGCAGGTAGGCGCCGTAGACGCCGGCGCCGATCAGCAGGGCCGAGTAGACGGCGGATTCGAGGCCGACGCTGATGCCGGAGAGCACCGTGGTGGCGGGGCCGGTGAGCGCGGATTCGACGATGCTGCGCACCGGCTTGCGGCGGGTCTCGGTGAAGTAGCCGGTGAGCAGCTGGATCGCTCCGGCGAGCACGAGGCCGATGAGCACCGCGACGAACGCGATGATCTGCGGATTGCCCTTGGCGTCAGGTACCGAGCTGCCGACCAGCTTGCTGAACTTGCTGGGCAGGTAGGTGAAGCAGACGACCGCCGCCCCTACCGCCGAGACGCCGGCGCTGACGAAGAACCCGCGGTTGATCGCGGTCAGCGCGTTGTGGTCGCTCTCACGGGGGTTGGTCGCGAAGATGCCGATGACCGCCGTGATGACACCGACCATCGGAATGGCGAGCGGGAAGACCAGGCCCTTGGAGCCGAAGGCCTCCTTGCCGAGGATCAGCGCGGCCACCAGGGTGACGGCGTAGGACTCGAAGAGGTCAGCGGCCATGCCGGCGCAGTCACCGACGTTGTCACCGACGTTGTCGGCGATGGTCGCGGCGTTACGCGGGTCGTCCTCAGGGATGCCGGCTTCGACCTTGCCGACCAGGTCGGCGCCGACGTCAGCGGCCTTGGTGAAGATGCCGCCGCCGACTCGCATGAACATGGCCAGCAGGGCGGCGCCGAAGCCGAAGCCCTCGAGCACCTGCGGGGCGTCCTTCTTGAAGATCAGGACGACGAGCGACGCGCCGAGCAGACCAAGCCCGACGGTGAGCATTCCGACGGCGCCACCGGTGCGGAACGCGATGCGCATGGCACGCTTCTCGCCGACGTTCTGCGCTGCTGCGGCGACGCGCACGTTGCCGCGGACGGCCAGGCCCATGCCGGAGAAGCCGACGGTGAAAGATGCCAGCGCGCCGACGATGAAGAAGATCGAACGTCCGATCCTCGAGGCGGTGTTGTCGGCCGGCAGGACAAGCAGGATCAGCGGGATGATCACCACGAACACCGCGAGGGTCTTCGCCTGGCGACGCAGGAACGCCTGCGCACCCTCTTGGACAGCGAGCGCAATCTGCTGCATGCGCGGGGTCCCGGCGTCTGCCGCGAGGACCTCGCGCATAAGTACGAATGCGACTCCGAGCGCCAAAATGGCGATCACACCGATCACTGCAACGAAGCCCTTTTGGCCTCCGCTCAGCGACAAGGAGTCGCTCACCCCTGCGGCGAGCGGCGACATACAACCTCCAGATCAGCGTCGGCGCGCAGCCCAACGCGGCTGGAGGCCGCCTTCGGATGCAACGCCGGGCCCCGGTTCATGCCGGGCCCTTATATGGACATGCGAGCAGCGGCCACAATCGCTTGGGCCGCAGAATGGATGAAGTGTAACGCCAGCGCAACGTTGCGCCGGTCGCTTCCGCTGGACGTCAGCCAAACGGCGCCCGTATGCCCGCCGTCACAGTGCTGCTAGAACGCGACGATCGGCCACCGCATGGTCACGACGGTGCCGACGGGCTCCGAGCGGTCCTCCACCGACATGTCGTCCACCAGCCCGGCGATCATCGCCAGGCCCAGCCGCGGCGCCAGGCTCGAGACGTCCACCGCTCGCTCCAGGTAGGCCGGCTCCTGGGCCGAACTGGTCGCCGCTTCCAGCAGGTGAGCCGCTTCCTCGGCGACGGCGTCACTCCCCCCGTCGAACGACGCCTCGCCGGCCGGCAGCAGAGCTCCCGCAGGTCCGCAGTCGTAGACGGCGATCTCGAGCATCTCGTAGTCGTCGCGGAACTGGACGATGATCGGCTCGGTCACGCCCTCGGAGCGGTGCAGGCTCACGGCCCGCGAGCAAGCCTCCCCGACAGCGAGTTTCACCTCATCGATGACGACCGCGTCGAGCCCCACCCGGCGACTGAGGGCTGCGGCGACGAGCCGCGCCGTGCGCACGTTGATGGGCAGCGCGCTGATGTGGAGCTCGACCTTGGGCATAGTGACCGCGAAACCGTCTGGGGGCTCGAAGGATTACGGACTGAGGAACGGCCGGGGCCGGGAGGGCATCGCGGTCAGTCGCCGGCGGACAAAGCCTCGGCGACCGATGCGTGGATCGGGAACACCTTGGTCAGACCGGTGATCCGGAAGATCTTCAGGATGCGCTCCTGGGTGCAGACGAGGCGCAGCGTGCCTTCATGCGCGCGTACCCGCTTCAGGCCGCCGACGAGCACTCCCAGGCCGGTGGAGTCGAGGAAGTCGACGCCCTCCATGTCGACGATGAGGTGGTACGCGCCACTGGAGACCAGGTCGATCAGCTGCTCGCGGAGCTTGGGTGCGGTGTAGACGTCGATCTCGCCGCCCACCTTGACGATCTTGTGGTCTCCCTCGTCGTAGGTGCTGAGAGACAAATCCACGGTGCTCCTCCAGGGGTCGGATGCCGGGCGCGCCATTCGCGTGGTGCCAGCAGTCAGTTCTTACCTTGTCACGGCAGAAATATCCGAACCAGCGGCGTGCGATTGCGCGCATCACGCGAGCACGAGGCGCTGCGGGCCCGCCGGTACATAGATTTCACGGTGTGGACGGCGGCGGATTGCTTCGCCGCCTGACCCTCGACAGCCGTCGGGCGAGTGCCGTGACGCACGTGCAGGAGCTCGCCGCCCGTCCGGGCCGCACCGCGGACTGGCCTGAGTGGACCGATCCGTTGCTGGTCCGCCGGTTGGCCGGCCGCGGGATCGAGCGCCCGTGGGTCCATCAGGTGCAGGTGGCCGAGCACGCCCACGCCGGACGGTCGGTCGTGATCTCGACCGGAACCGCGTCGGGAAAATCGCTCGGCTACCTGCTGCCGGTGCTGACCCGACTGCTCGCCGAGCCCTCCGCCCGGGCGATCTATCTGGCGCCGACCAAGGCGCTGGCCCGCGACCAGCTCAGTGCCGTCAGGGCGCTCACGCTCACCGGCATCAGAGCCGCTGCGTACGACGGCGACACCCCTCGTGAGGAACGCGATTGGGTGCGGGCACACGCCAACTACGTGCTCAGCAACCCGGACCTGCTCTCGGCGAGCCTGCTCCCTCAGCACGCCAGGTGGGGCCCGTTTCTGAAGGGTCTGCAATTCGTGGTGATCGACGAGTGTCACCACTACCGGGGTGTCTTCGGCTCGCACGTGGCGCAGGTACTGCGGCGGCTGCGCCGGGTTTGCGCGCGCTACGGAGCCGATCCCGTCTTCGTGCTCGCCTCGGCCACGGTCTCGGATCCGGCGAGCACTGCGACGCGGCTCACCGGCGTGCCGGTGGAGGTGGTCGATGATGATGCGTCTGCTCGAGGTCCACTCACCTTCGCGCTCTACGAGCCGCCGCTCTCGCTGCTGCGCGGTGAGCACGGGGCGCCGGTGCGCAAGTCGGCCCTGTCGGAGACGTCGGAGCTGTTGGCGGATCTCGTCGCCGACGGGGTGCCCACCCTGGCATTTGTGCGCAGCAGGCGGGCCGCGGAGACGACGGCGCTCTCGGCGCGACGCGAGCTGATGGCCGTCGGGGGCCGCGAGGCGCGCGCGGCGGCCGGGCGGGTGGCGGCGTATCGCGCCGGCTACCTGCCGGAAGAGCGCCGGGCGCTGGAAGCGAAACTGCGCGCCGGCGAGATCCTCGGGCTGGCCGCGACCAACGCGCTGGAACTCGGGATCGACGTCAGCGGCCTCGACGCGGTGCTGCTCGCCGGCTTCCCGGGCACCCTGGCCTCGCTGTGGCAGCAGGCGGGCCGGGCCGGAAGGCGGGGCAGCGAGGCGCTGGCGGTCCTGATCGCCCGCGACGATCCGCTGGACACCTATCTCGTCCACCATCCCGAGGCTGTGTTCGGCCGCCCGGTCGAAGCAGCCGTACTCGATCCGGACAACCCCTACGTGCTCGAGCCACATCTCGAGTGCGCGGCGTCGGAACTGCCGCTGCGAGACGCCGATCTGGAGCTCTTCGGCCCGGCCAGCCCGCTGGTGGTCGCCGATCTTGAACGCCGGGGCCGGCTGCGCAAGCGCCCCGGGGGCTGGTTCTGGACCTCCCGCGAGCGGCCCGGCGTGGACCTTCGAGGCACCGGCGGGGCTCCGGTGGCGGTGGTCGAAGAGGCGACCGGGCGGCTGCTCGGCACCGTCGACGGCGGCAGCGCTCACACCCAGGTGCATCCGGGCGCGCTGTACCTGCACCAAGGCGAGTCGTTCATCGTCCGCACCCTCGACGAAACCGAGGGTTGTGCGCTGGTCGAGCCTGCAGACGTCGATTGGACGACCACCGCCCGCACGCTGACCGACCTGCGGATCGTGGAGGAGCTCCGGCGTCGCCAGGCCGGCCTGCTGACAGTGTGTTTCGGCACGGTCGACGTCACCAGCCAGGTGGTGGGCTATCAGCGGCGCCGCATCGCCAGCGGGGAGGTGCTCGGCGAGGAGCCGCTCGACCTGCCGCCGCGGGAGCTGCGGACCCGGGCCGTCTGGTACCTGGTGCCGCCCGCGATGCTGACGCGCGCCGACCTCGCGGAGGCGGACGTGCCGGGCGCGGTACACGCGGCTGAGCATGCGGCGATCGGGCTGCTGCCACTGTGGGCGACGTGCGACCGGTGGGACATCGGCGGGGTCTCCACCGCTCTGCATCCCGACACCGGCGAGACGACCGTCTTCGTCTACGACGGCGCGCCGGGGGGAGCCGGCTTCTCCGAACGCGGCTTCCAACGCGTGGACGGGTGGCTCGAAGCGACGAAGACCGCGATCGACGCCTGCGAGTGCAGCTCGGGCTGCCCGTCGTGCGTGCAATCGCCCAAGTGCGGAAACGGCAACGAGCCGTTGGACAAGGCCGGCGCGTCGCGGCTGCTGACCGAGGTGCTGGCAGCCCTCGGCGGTCACTGAGACGCCTGCGGCCCGGCGCGCGCCTCGGCGACGGCAGGAGTCGGACTGCTGACGCTCACCGAGACAGCCACGGAGTCGCCGATGACAGCGCAGGACACGAGGCGGCCACTGTTTGCCGCCGCCACGAGGCCGGCTGCTGCACAAGGGCCGGCCGCCAAGCGGGTGAGCGCCTGCGCGCCGGCGATCGCGGCGAGGTCGGCTGCCGTCTCGGCCCGCTGGCGCGCGAGCGCCGCCCGCCCTGATGCCATCCACAATCCCGCGACGGCGCAGCACGCCATGACACCGGCAAGCACGAGCACCGTCGCCGAACCCTGCTCGACTCCGCGCCCGAGGCGGATCAGGGATCCTGCTCGGCGAGCGCCGTCGCCGAACCGGCGACTGAAGGCGCCGACAACACCGCGGACAATCCGCCGGGAACGGGGACCGGTGCGCGTATGGAAACCGTGACCTGATCGCCCTGACGCGAGATGGCGACCTGCGCGCCCGCGGGCAACGCGGCCCCGAGAGCACTGCGGATCGTCCCGTCGGGATCGCCGCGGGCGGCCGCGCGCGCTCCCGCCCGGGCGGCATCCTGGCAGCGGGCCTGCAGCGCCACCGCCGACTGCATCCAGATCCCCACCGCGATGATCAGCATCAGCGTCGGCAATGCGAGGGCCAGCTCGGCCGTCACCGATCCGCGCTCGTCGCACGGACGTCGGCCGCGCCGGCGCCGCCTCACGGGGCGAGGTTGAGCGCACGCGCGACCACCGACTGCAGCAAGCCGTGGACCTCACTGCTGTGGACCACGACCCACAGCACGCCGGCGAACCCGCACGCCGCCAACGTGCCGACCGCGTACTCGGCCGTGGACATCCCGGCTTCGTCGCGCTTTCGCTCACTGCGCCGGTGATGCGGAAGCCGGCGGAGCGCGGAACGGGCCAGTTGCATGAGGACCTCCAGAGGCGTGACGGGTGCAGGACTCACGTTGGTCCTCGGATCGGCCCAGGAGCTGGTGGCGGCGACGGTGGGGGAAGCGCCGAGCTCATCCACGGTTTCCCGGAGGCCCTTGACGGCGAGACCCGGCTCGTGGGCACGGGTTCATCGACACGACGCCGACCGGGGTAGCCGTGCTCGACGCCTGCTACTGCGCCGTGACGAGCGCGACGCAGGAGGCGCCCGATCTCGAGCTGCTCTTCGACGCACCGCTGCCACCATCTCCGCGGTCTGGGGCCGCATCCGGCACCGCTGCGGCTCTGAACGCCTGGCTGACTAAGGCAACAGTCCGGTGCCGAGGCCCACGACCGCGGGCACGACGGCGAGCACCAGGAATGCCGGCAACATGCACAGGCCCAGGGGGAGAGCCGACAGAACCGCGACCCGCTGGGCCTTGGCGAGCCGTTCGAACTGCTCGTCGGCGCGTAGCTGCGCCGCCGCTCCGATCAGCTGCTCGCTCATCGCGCTGCCGGTCTGGGAGCTACGCCGAAAGACCGACGCGATCGGTGCCAGGGGGCCGATCTCCGGGAGCGCCTCCTCGACCGGAGCACCTGCAGCCAACGCCTGGGCGGCCGCGGTAAGCGCCTCGCCGAGTGTGCCGGGGACGTGTCTGCCCGCTGCCTCCAGCGCCGCCGCGGGAGTCGCCCCGGCGTCCAGGCACGCGGCGACGAGCTCGGTGGCGAAGGCACTCATCCGCGCCCGACCGGGCTTCGACGCCCGAGCGGCCAGCCGCTGCAGGAGTGCTCGGCTGACGACGAAAACCGTTGGCCCGGCGGCAATGGCGAGTGGCTGACCCAGCAACAGAGCCGCCGCAACGGCGGCCAGACCGCTGGCAAGCGTGATACCTGACGGCCTCCTGCGGATGGTCTTGCGCGGCGAGTGAACGGCCGGCCCGACGACGCTCAGACGGTGGGCGGCCGCCTCCCTGGCCGAGGGGGCCATCAGCAACAAGGCCGTCAGCAGCAGGAGACCTGCCGACGCGGCGCGCGGGTCACGCACCGGCGGCGTCGGCGAGGCGGTCGAGCCACGCAAGGCCGGCGAGATCAAGTGCCGTTCCGGCCACCAGGCAGGCCTGACCGACGCCGGTACCCAGCAGGACGCGCAGCGAGCCCGATCCGGAGACCTGGCCGAGCAGTACTCCGGCCGCTGGCAGCACCGCGAGCAACCGGGCACTCGAACGGGCTGATGCCAGAGCTGCTTCGGCCTCCCGCTCGATGCGCAGATCCGCCGCCGCGCCTTCCGCGAGCCGATGCACCGGAGCGGCCAGGCTGCTTCCACTGCGCTGACAGACCGACCAAGCGGCCGCGAGTGCTGCCGCCGAAGTCCCGGCAGCCGCCTGCGCGCGGAGTACTTCGGCGGGGTCGCCGCCGAGGGCATCGGCGGCGGCCGCATCCAGCATCCGGCGGCGCAGCCCGCCGGCGGGTTGCACCCCTGCGGCGGCCAGGCGCAGCGCGGACGCGGGAGGCTGGCCACCGATCAACTCCGCCGCGAGCGCGCGGAGCGCCGCCAGATCCTCGATGCGGACCGCACGCGCGCGGCGTCGGCGCCGTCCGGCCGAGACCCGGCGGGACAGCACGAGAGCCGTCAGCCCGGCCACGACCCCCGGCACGGGGCCGGTGAGTACGGCGAGCACGCACACCGAGCCGGCTGCTGCCACGCTGCGGGCCCGGCCGGACTCGAACACCTGACGGCCACGATGGGAAAGTCCTTGCCGCGGCACCAGGCGCCGGCCGGGCGCACGGCATGCGGACAGCAGCCAGGCGGCGCCCGCGGCGAGTACGGCGGCCGCGCCCACCCGCGGCTCGGCGATCACGGGGAAACCGATCATGGGGAAACCAAGGCGGTCGGCACCCGGCCGGTGCGTTCCAGCAGCCCGCTGAGCGCCGGAGCTCCCGGCCCCGACATGACGTCCGCCGATCCGCCTGCCCAACGCAGGGCGGTCACCGCCCGCACCAGATCGCCATCGCCTCGCTCGAGCACCGCTATCTCCGCCACCCGCCGGGAGCCGTCGCGGCCGCGTTCGAGATGGACGGCCACCCTGAGGGCTGACGCGAGCAGGCTGTGGGCGGCAGCTCGCGGCAGACCCGCGAGCATGGCGAGAGCCTCTACCCGCGCCGGGACGTCAGCGACCCCGTTTGCGTGCAACGTCGTGAGCCCGCCGTCATGGCCGGTGTTTCCGGCGACCAGCATGTCGAGCAGTTCCGCGCCGCGGACCTCACCCACGATCACGCGATCGGGCCGCATCCGCAGCGCCTGGCGTACCAGCTCCCGCAGGGTGATCTCGCCGGCGCCTTCGACGTTGGGTGGGCGCGCTTGCAGCCGGACGACGTGGGGATGGTCGACCGTCAGCTCTGCGGTGTCCTCGACCACCAGAATCCGCTCTCCCGGATCTGAGCGGGCGAGCAAGGCCCCGAGCAGCGTCGTCTTGCCGGTGCCTGCGCCGCCGGAAATGACGAACGCGAGCCGGGAAGCGATGAGCGCTTCGAGCACCTCGTCGATGGAAGGGTGCAGGCTTCCGCTCGCGACGAGGCGGGACAGGTCGAGGCCACTTGCGCGGTGGATACGCAGCGAGAGGTGGACGCCCGACACGGCAACCGGCGGCAGCGCGGCGTGCAGGCGCACCCCGCCGTCGAGACGGGCGTCGACGAACGGGCTGCCGGTGTCGAGCCGGCGTCCCGCGGCAGATGCCAGGCGCACCGCCAGCCGTCGCACCTCGTCGTCGCTGGGGAAGCTGAGCGCCTCGCGTACCAAACCGTGGCCGCGGTCGGCCCACACCTCACGCGGGCCGTTGACGAGCACGTCGGTCACCGCGGGATCACGCAGCAGGCCGGCGAGCGGACCTGCGGATGACGTCACGCGGCGGCTCGCTGCTCGGTGGCCAGCAGGTCATCGAGCAGGCGGGCGCAGAGCCGCACGAGCGGGCCACGGGGTTGGCCCGGCGGCACCCCGCGCTCGTAGTCGCGCGCCAGACCCGGCTCCACCCGCAAGGTTGCGGCTATCGGAAGGGCCAGCGAGCGGGCAATCGCTTGCAGGGACAGCCCGCTCGGGGCCGGCCCGCGAACGACAGCCTGCACATCACTCGCGACGCGGCGGAGCTCGCCGGCCAGCTGGGCGCCGGCGGCGATGGCGCGGACCTGCGCCGGGACCACCAGATATGTCCGGCGTGCGACGGTCAGCGCCGATGACGAGACGGGGTCGACGCTGCGCGGGAGGTCGACGACGACAAGGCCGCAGCGGCGGCGTCCCTCATCGACGACGCGTCGCATGGCCTCGGCGGTGAGGGCCACGGGCTGATCGCGGTCGGGCGCCAGGAGATGAAGACCCGAACGGACGGGCAGCCGGTCGAGGAAGCCGCTGCGCCAGCGAGTGCCGGGCGACTCACCCAGCAGCTGCGCCCACCGGTCTCCCGCGGCCGACTCCAGACCCAGCGCCAGATCGATGCCGCCGCCGAACGGGTCGGCGTCGATCAGAAGCGTCGCCGTGTGGCGGGCGGCCGACGAGCGTGCCAGCGCAGCGGCCAGCGTCGTCGCGCCCGCACCACCCTGCCCGCCGACAACACACAGCACCGGTGCAAGCGCGCCCTGCGCAGCTTCCCGCTCGCCGAGCAACCCGACCAGCCATCCGGCGGCCGACGGGAGCACGGCGACATGGTCGGCTCCCACATCGGCAGCCAGCTCCCACAGCCGATCACCGATTGACCCCACGACGACGACCCGGGAACGCCGAGGCAGTGCGATTGCCGCCGCGGCCAGCTCCGCCCCCAGCAGCACGAGCGAGGCGCCCTGCCACGCACGGCGCAGCGCTTCCGCATCGCCGGCGACGAACGGTGGTGAGCCGGCGGCATCGCACATCCGCAGCAACTCTTCGAGCAAGGCGGGGTCAGACGTCACGACCAACGGGCGGCCGGTCGGGGTGGGGTCAACGGTGTCGGGCTGGGAGGTCACGCCAGGCACTCTCGCCGAAGTCGGCTGGGGACGGCGCGCTCTGTCCACAGGCCACTTGTGCTATGCGGACATCCGGGTCCGGCCGACCCGGGAGACACGACGGCCCCCGCTCGGGGGGATGGCGGGGGCCGTCTGCGAGCCGCGCCCAGGGGGGAAGGGCGAGGCCCGGTCTGCTCGGGCGCCGATCACGAACGCCCGTTCGGCTAATACCCGCGACCCGCCGACGGAAACGACAGATATCGGACGCTGCTCGCCGCACGTGCCGTCAGGAGGAGTCCCCACCACGTCAGCCTCGGGCGAGTGCCTCACAGATCGCCAGCGAATCGCGGGCACCCAGCTCGATCGCGCGGCAGCAATGGGCGACCCACTGCGCCAGCCCGTCAGCCTCGCCTGACGCGTAACCCTGCGCGGCCGAGGCGTATTCGCCCGACAGCTCGACGTGACCCACCTCAGGAGCGGTCAGCGCCTTGGGGTCCAGGCCCCGCGCGAGCAGGACGAGTCGGGCCGCTCCACGGGCGACCAGCCCGTTGGCCTCCTCGAAGGGCGCCAGGGCGAGCAGCTCCCCGTGCACGACCGCGGAGACGACTGCGGCCGGTGCCTTCGTCGGCTGGGCGAGGAGGTCGGCGAGCGCCCCGAGGCGCCGGGTCGTCGTCGGCGCATCGTCTCCCGTTCGGGGCCGCCCGAGCAGTTCCGGCGTCGTCAGATCGGCGGCGGCCAGAACGTGCAGACGCGCGAGCACCTGCCGCGGCGCCCGGATGAACGTGTCGCGCAACCCACCGAGCTGTGCGCTGACCCGCAGCGCACCCTGCACGACCGGATCGGCACTGCCCTCGGTGCGCAGCTGCTCCAGCGGGATGTCGACGCCGGCGAGCGCGGCCGACGCGCGGGCCGAGCGTAGGCCCGCCTCCACGGACACCTCGGCGCTCTGGCGACGCAGCACTCGGGAGGTGAGCAGCCGGTCCACGGCCGCGCGTGCCTCGGCGGCAGCGTCAGCCACTGGAGGGAGCTGGGCTAGCGCGGCGAGCGGGTCGGCGGGCACGACCGGCGACGCTACCCACGAACATCATCCGGTGCGCGGGCCGCCGTGATCGACGGTAGCCTCCCGCATGCGGGTGTGAGACCGGCGGCGGCGGGCAGGCGTCCTCACATCGCAAAATGCCGTTACGCGCCGCCCGGAAATGAATCATCATTGGCGGTGCGAGCACCAACCCCCGAAGGAGATCCGGTGGCTATATCGGCGCACACCCGGCGATCGGCCGCAAATTCCGGGCCCGGCCACGGATCCAACGGCGCGTCGTCTGACGAGGCGACGATAGGCGAGCTCGTCGCGACGGCGTCGCGTGACGTCTCGCTGCTGATCCGGCAGGAAGTGGAGCTGGCCAAGACCGAGATGAAGGCGGCTGCAACGAGCGCGGGGCTCGGAGCGGCATTTCTCGGAGTCGCTGGTTTCCTTGGGTTTTTCGCCTTTTTCGCGATAACGATCGCGGCCGGTGAGGGCCTGCACGCCGCAGGGATCGGGCGGGCGTATTCGTTTCTGATCGTCACCGGCGCTTACGTGATCGTCGCCGGGCTGCTGGGTCTGTTTGCGGTGGGGCGCCTGAAGAAGGTCGGGCCGCCCAAGCGCGCGATCCAGACCGTCAAGGACGACGTCGCGTGGATCAAGCACCCCACCGTCGCGCCCACCACCAAGATCGACCACTAGCCCCAGGCGCTTATGTCGGTCGAGCCCACGACTGTCCTCGTGCCCGGCCCGTGGACACATCGGGACGTCTCGACCAATGGCACCCGCCTGCACATCGCCGAGGCCGGTAGCGGGCCGCTGGTGCTCATGGTCCACGGGTTTCCCGAGTTCTGGTGGTCCTGGCGTCATCAGCTGACCGCGCTCGCCGACGCCGGATATCACGCCGTTGCCTGCGATCTGCGGGGGTACGGGGCGAGCGACAAACCGCCGCGCGGCTACGACATCTTCACCCTCGCGTCCGACCTCGCCGGACTCGTTCGCGCGCTCGGCGAACGCCAGGCGGTGGTGGTGGGCCAGGATTGCGGCGGCTTTCTGGCGTGGGCGACGGCGGTGCTGCATCCCGACGTCGTGCAACGCCTCGTCGTGGTGGGCGCACCGCATCCGCTGCGCATGCGGCAGGCGATCTTCGGCGAGCTGTCCAGCCAGTTGCGGGCAAGCGGGTATCTGCTCGGATTCCAGCTGCCCTGGCGGCCCGAGCGCGAGTTGGTTCGTGACGATGCCGCGCTCGTCGCCGACCTCATGAGGCGGTGGGGTGGCCCCGGGTTTCCCGATCCGCAGACCGAAGCGCGGGCGCGTAAGGCGATGCAGATCCCCGGCGTGGCGCACAGCTCGATGGAGTACTACCGCTGGGTTTTCCGCTCGATGTTTCGCCCTGACGGCTGGCGGATGCTGCGCGACATGCACGAGCTGGTGACGGCGCCGACCCTGCAGCTGCATGGCCTTCTCGACAGTTGCGTGCTTCCGTCGACGGCCAAGGGTTCCGGCGAGTACGTCGCCGCTCCCTACTCGTGGCGAACGTTTCCCGGCGTTGGCCATTTTCCCCATCAAGAAGCGCCCGATTCCTTCAACGCCGAACTCGTGAGCTGGCTGGGGTGAGCCGGGCGCCGCGCGATCGCGACGCATCAGGACGTGCGCAGAGCGCGCGCCCGCGTGATGCGCTCGGTCGTCCGATGCCGTACGGATCCCCTGCCGCCATGGAGGATCTCGACCCGGCACTGATCGAGGGAGATCCGGCCACGCTCCTGGCGAATGCCCAGCGGATGCTCGACGCCGGCCGGCCGTTTCAGGCCCACGAGATTCTCGAAGCCGGGTGGAAGCGCGCCCCGGCGGGCGAACGTCCGCTATGGCGTGCGCTTGCCCAGCTCGCCGTGGGCGTCACCCATGCGCTACGCGGTAACGGGCTCGGCGCGGAAGCGATCGCCGGCCGGGCCGCCGACGAGTTCGACGCGTGGGATGTGAGCACGGCTCCGCACGACATCGATGTCGAGGGCCTTGCCGTCAGCGCGCGCGAGCTGGCGAAAACCCAGCAGCCGCAGGCGATTCGGCTGCGACGCGGGCGTTAAGCGGCGGGGTTCTGCTCCTGGGCGGCCCGCTCCAAGCCGTCGAAGAAACGTGCCGCGATGGAGGTGAAGGCACCCGCCAGCTCCTCGGGAATCTCTTCCTGCGAGGTGAGGGAGAAGACCACATTGGAGCGACCGGGACCCGCCGAGGTGACGCTCAGTGCCCCGACTGACGGCGGCATTCCGGCGATGACGAGGCGGAACTCGGAGATGTAGGCGGTAGGGGTGCGCCGCGGCGCTGCCGTGGTGACCTCGATGTCGAGCTCGCGATCGCCCGCCAGCCGCAGGACACCCGTCACCTGACCCGGCCGACTCTCCGTGAGCACGGCTTCAGGGAGAAAGCCGGCAGCGGCAGGACCGGTGATGAGCAGCAACGCCGACGCCGGATCACCGGCGATGACGCGGGTGGCGGACAGGCTGGTGGTCATCAGGGCTCCTCAACGACTGACCCCAATTTACCGTGACCGCTAACTTTTGCAACCAATTAGCTAGCGAGTTGCCGGCGAATGCGCGATCAGTCGCATCCACGCGTACTGACGCCCGCCGTCGCCGCCTGCCCGGCCTGGGCATCGGGCGCCACCTCGCCCGAGGTCAGCGCGTAGCCGGTGTCCGGATCGTCCGTGGCTGCAGCGAAAACGACCCCGTACACCTGGCCGGTCGGACTGATGAGCGGACCTCCCGAATTGCCCGGGAGCACTGACGCGCGCAGCCCGTAGATCTGGCGATCCACCGTGGATTGGGAGTAGATGTCGACGCCGCGGGCGGTGATGCGATCGCGGATGCGCGCGGCCACGGCGGTGAAGGGGCCGTTCTCCGGATAGCCGATCACGACGGCAGAGTCTCCTGCCGACGCGCTGCCCGGGGCGAAAGCAAGCGGGCGCTGCTGAAGGCCGGGCACGTAGAGGACGGCGACGTCGCGCTTGGGATCGAAAAGCACTGTGGTTGCAGCAAGTTGGGCGCCGTTGACCTCGACGCTGGGGTGCGGGACGCCGGCGACGACGTGTGCGTTGGTCATGACGTGCTGCGGTGAGTAGACGAAACCGCTGCCTTCTATGGCTTTTTGGCACGACGGGGCGTCGCCGCTCACCTTCAGGATGCTCGGGCGTACCAGCTGGACGACGGCGCTGCGGGCAAGCGCCGGGTCCGGCGGCCGGGTCGGCACGATGGTGTCGCCACCGAGGCCGGCGAACACCTGCGGGAAGCCCTGCTGCTCGACCAGCCGCAGGAAATTCGCGAACAGCTGGCGGGCGTCGTCGGGCACGAGCGCGTCGACCGCCTGGATGACCGCGCTGCCGTGGACCTGCCTTCGCAGTGCCTCGTACGGCGATCGGTTCACCGCCGTCGCCATCAGCCAGGCCACCAGCAGGACTGAGATTCCGGAGACGACGGCTCCGCCCACGGAGTCCACCGTCTGCGCCGGGCGCCAATGGATCCGGGTGCGCACGGCAGCCGCCAGGGCCGAGGCGACCAGCTGGCCGAGGGCCGCGCCGAGAAACACCACGACGATGCCGGTGACGGGGGAGCGTTTGCCGTTGCCGATGAGGCTGCTGATCGACGGGGCGAGCTTGGCGCCGAGGATGGCGCCTCCGAGGAAGCCGATGAACGACATCACGCCGACGATGAAGCCCTGCCGGTAGCCGGAGATCCCGAACGCGACGACCGCGAGCAGCAGCACCCAGTCCAGGAGGTCAAACACCGTCGTCCTCAGCGGGCCGCGGAAGTTCGTTGACCGGCCCCGGGGTCCACGGCTGCTCCCAGCCGCCGAGCTTGCAGCAACCGGTCGAGCAGACCTGCCGTGAATCCCCACACCAGCATCCCCCGCACGTTGAACGCGGGTCCTACCCATCCGGAGGGGTGACGCACCCGCTGGCGGCTGGCGGGATCGGCCAATTCGGAGATCGGGACCCGGACGACGGCGGCCACCTCCTGGGAGTCGACCGGCCGCACCGCGTGCGGATCGCGCCACCAGGCGAGCACGGGGGTCACGACGAAGCCGGTGACCGGGATGAAGAGCTCCGGCAGTTCGGCGACGACCTCGACCGAAGCCGGATCGATGCCGACCTCTTCCTGCGCCTCGCGCAGCGCCGCCCCGACGGGCCCGTCGTCCCCGGGATCGATCGCACCTCCGGGGAAGGCAGGCTGTCCGGCGTGCGAGCGAAGGGTGGCGGCGCGTTCGATCAGCAGCACGTCGGGTCCAGTGGGGCCGTCGGCGAAGAGCATGAGCACCGCAGCCGGCCGGCCCCCGGTCGCCGGAGGCAGGAACCGGGTGATCTCCTCGGCCTTCACCACCCGCGCCCCGGCGGCCAGCCGGGCCAGGCTCTCCGGCAGCGTCGGCGCCTCGGAGTCGGGCTCCGGCGCGCTCAGGAGGCGTCCTCCACGTCGCGCTTCACGAGCTTGAGGGCCACCTCGTACTCGGTCGGCCCGAGCCCGAACGAGGGGCAGTCACGGCTCACCCCGCACGCGCCGCACGCCGGCTTGCGCGAGTGGCAGACCCGGCGACCGTGAAAGATCAACCGGTCGCTCATGATGGTCCACTCCTTGCGCGGGATCAGGGCGGCGAGATCGGTCTCCACCTTGACCGGATCTTCCTGCGCGGTGAGCGCCATGCGCCGGGCGAGCCGCCCCACGTGGGTGTCGACCGTGATGCCAGGAATGCCGAAGGCGTGGCCGAGAACGACGTTGGCGGTCTTGCGTCCGACCCCTGGAAGTTTGACCAGTTCTTCGAGCCGCCCGGGCACCTGACCGTCGTGACGCTCCGTGAGCGCGGCCCCCAATCCGATGAGCGATTGGGCCTTCGCACGGAAGAATCCGAGCGGCCGCAGAAGGTCCTCCAGCTCGGTCCTTTCGGCCCCCGCATAGGCGGCGGCATCTGGGTAGCGAGCGAAGAGCCTCGGGGTGTTCTCGTTGACCCGCTTGTCGGTGGTCTGAGCTGAAAGAATGGTCGCTACCAGCAGTTCCAGTGGCGTGGTGAAGTTCAGCGCGCACCGCGC
This sequence comes from uncultured Actinomycetota bacterium, assembly GCA_963731205.1. GTDB lineage: Bacteria > Actinomycetota > Actinomycetes > Frankiales > Frankiaceae > DATAZK01. The sequence continues at coordinate 1,314,387 of CAVSUJ010000002.1, forward strand.
GTCGGGGTGCAGCACACCGAGTTCGCGAACGATGCGCCGGGCACGCCGCGTCAATGCCAGCGGCGACTCGTCGCGGTCCGTCACAGCAGCAGCGTACGGGGCTCAAGGGATCGGCCAATCGCTCCGACCTTTTACGTAAGTCGCCGCCAAGGATGTGCCCCGGCTGGCACGACACGAGCGACGCGAGGAGATAACCGGTGTTGGAGCAACTCGAGGATTCCACCCGCGCGGAAAAGCGGCGTCTGCAAGCCGAGTCGCGGGCGGCCCGGGCGGCTGCCCGAGCGGCGGCGCGCGCCATCCCTCCGCAGCGCGCCCAGGAGCTCTCGCATCTGAGCCTCGACGAGCTGCGCGCGTACCGGAGCATGCTGTCGGCCGAAGAGGACCGCGTCTCCTACTGGCGACGCATCATCCAGGCCCGGCTCGACACCGTCCGGATGGTCGAGGGAGCACCGCGCACAGTTGACGCGAGCCACTTGAAGCCGGTGCTGTCCCAGGCGCGGGTCGGCCGCGGCCGTTCGGCTCTCGTGCGCGTCGTGCCCATCGACGACATCCCGCCGCTGCCCGATCTCGAGCGGCTGTGGGAGGCCGTCCACGACGCGACCGGTCCCGAAGAGCAGAAGCAACTCGAGGACGATCTCGCACGCGCCGAGCACGATCTTTCCGAGTACCGGCAGGCGCTGCACCGCCGTATCGCCACGGCGAGTGAAGAACTCATCGCCCGCTACCGCGATCATCCGCTCGACTGCTTGAGCGCTCTGCCCGTGTGAGTCCTTGGGTGGACAGGTCGCCGACGGTGACCATTATCCACCCGATATCAGGGCATAACGGGCGATACTCGTGAACTCACGGGGGGTTCTGTGGAGTATCTGACGCGGGGGCTGGCATGCTGACTGGCGTGGAAGACCTGCTGGGACGCATGCCGGTCTTCGCGGGCCTGTCCGACGAGGCGCGCGGAGCCCTTGCCGAGCGCCTGTCCCGCCGCCCCGAGCGGCGAAGCTCTGTCGTGTTCGAGGAGGGGGAGCCGGGCGACCGGGTGTTCCTGATCCTGGCCGGCAAGGTGAAGATCAGCCGCCGCTCGACCGACGGCCGCGAGAATCTGCTGGCCGTGCTCGGCCCGGGCGACATCTTCGGGGAGCTCTCGCTCTTTGATCCCGGCCCCCGCACGGCGACGGCGACGGCGATCACCGATGTCGAGCTCGCCTCGCTCGAACATTCCGCGCTCAAGCCCTGGCTCACCGACCGGCCGGAAGCTGCCGAGCTCCTGCTGCGCGTGCTGGCCCGCCGGCTGCGCCGGACCAACGAGGCCATGGGCGATCTGGTCTTCACCGACGTGCCCGGCCGGGTGGCCAAGCAGCTGCTCGATCTCGCTGACCGCTTCGGCGTTCCGGGGACGTCCGGCGCCGTGCGGGTGGAGCACGGGCTCACCCAGGAGGAGCTCGCTCAGCTCGTCGGCGCCTCCCGCGAGACCGTCAACAAGTCACTGGCCGATTTCGCCACCCGCGGTTGGCTCCGGCTCGACAGCCGGGCCGTGATCCTGCTCGACCGCGACCGGCTGGCGCGCCGGGCCCGCTGACCGCTCAGGTCTGGCTCGCCTCACCGCTCGTCGCGTCGGCCAGCGCCGCAATGAGTCTGCGCGTCTGTGCCTCCTCGCTACGCGATTGCGTCGCGACGGCGATGTCGAGCGCCTGCAGGTAGGCGTTTTCCGCGCGGCCGTCGTCACCGGTCGCGTGCAGGGCGGTGCCCAGCGCCCGGAAGGCGAGCACCCGGCTGCGGACATCCTCCGCCGGCGTGGCGACCGCCTCGCGAGCCACCTCGAGGGCCTCGGCCGGACGTCCGGCGTCGACGAGTGATCCCGCCAGATGCGCCAGCGCCTGACGACGCGGGAAGAGCAGCGTGCTGCCCGGGGCGGCGGCGAGCACCTCCCGCAGCCGGCGTACCGCCTCCTCGGGTTCCCCACGGGCGCGCCGCACCTGCGCATCCAGCACGGCCACCCCGAGGGCGGCGTGCGGCTCGAGGTCGAGGCGCACCAGCACGCCGAGCGCCTGCCGGGCCTTCATCGCGGCCTCATCGACGTTGCCCATCTCCAGGTGCGCGAGGCCGGCGCCGGTATAGGCGAATGCCGCGTTGAGCGCGTGGTCACCGGCGTCAGCGCTTTCGAGCGCGCCCTCGAACAGGCGCAGGGCCTCGGCCGGATTGCCGGCAGCGCGGGCCGCCGCGGCGGAGGCGATCAGCGCGAACGAGCGACCCCAGTCGTCTCCGGCATCGGTCAGCGCCTCGATGGCGAGGTGGGCCTCCTCCTGGGCGGCCTGGACGTCGCCGAGCTCCGCTGCGGCAAGCGCGTCGATGGTGCGGCACATCGCGACGCCCCAATTCTCGGCGAGCGATTCGGCCAGCGGGATGAGGGCGCGGGCCGTTGCCCGGCCGTCGGCGAGCCGACCCTGCAGGACGCGCACCAGCGCCTCGGTGCCCGCGCACCAGGCGAGGCCACCGGTGTCGTCGAGCTCGCCGAAGAGTTCGGCGGCGTCAGCGAGGGCCTGATCAGCCGAGCCGTAATCGCCGCGGGTGGTGGCCGACCACGCGAGATGTTCCAGCGCCCAGGCGGCGCCCCTACCGTCGCCTGCGGCGCGCGCGAGTTCGAGGGCGTGACTGAACCGTTCCTCGGCGCGACGCAACCGGCCGGCGTAGTAGTCGACCAGGCCCAGCTGCCGGACGGCGGAGGACATCCACCGCTGGTTGCCGGCCGCTCTCGCCTCGGTGAGCGCGGTTGTCAGCGTCTCGACGGCCTCGGCATCTCGGCCCTGCTTCTGCCGCAGCTCGCCGAGCACCACCAGCACGGCGAGCCTCAGATCGCCGGTAGCGCCTTCGACCGCCGGACCGATCTCGGCATCCGCCTCGTCGAGCCGGCGTAGCGACGCGAGCGCCGTGGCCGAGGTCATCCGTCGCGAGATCACCAGGTCCTTGGGCTGGTCGGCTTCGCCCAGCCGGGCGGCGCGGGCCAGGAGCTCGGCGGAGCCGCGGTACTCATCGCGGGAGCGGGCCATCTGCCCGAGGCGAACCAGCGCTGCGTAGCCGACGAAGCGCACCTCGCGTACCGGATCGTCGGCCGGCAGGCCCATGGACTCGGCCAGCTGCAACGCCTGCTCGGCCTGAGCGCCGACGAACGGGTCGACCTGGTGGGTGCTGCCGACCCGGGCACCGCGCTCCGCCGCCCACTGGGCGGCGCGGGCGTGTCGGCGTGCCCGGTCAGCCTTGGGCAGGCTGCCGTAGGCGACGTCGCGAGCCATCGGGTGGGTGAAGGTCCACCAGATCTCGCCCTTGTTGGGCGGGTGGACGAGCTGGCGTGCGGTCAGCTCGTTCAGCGCAGCCTGGACCTCCTCGGTGCTGCGCTGATCGACGACGCCGAGCGCCTCGGCCGCGAAGCGCAAACCGAGCACCGACGCGGCGCGCAGCACCGACTTCGCCGTCGCATCGAGCCCGTCGATGCGTGCGGCGAGCACGGACTGCACCGCCGCCGGGAGAGCGTCCGCCGGCAGCGGTCCGGACGCGACCCAGGAATCGCCCTCGCGCTGCAGCAGGCCGCGATCGACCAGCAGGTGCAGCAGTTCGGCGAGAAAGTACGGATTGCCCTGGGCGCGGCTGAGCAACGCCGATCGCAGCGGATCGGCGAGGTCGCCCCCGCCCAGGTAAGCCCGCAGCAGCCGGTGAGCGGTGCTCTCGTCGAGCGGGTCGAGCATCACCTGGCGGGGTGAGGGAGCGTCGGCGATCGTCGCCGGCTCCCGTCCGATGAGCACGAGCAGGATCGGGCCGCGCAGCCGCTTGGCCACCTCACCGATCGCCTCGAGCAACTCCTCACTCGCCCACTGCAAATCGTCGATCACGACCAGCAGCGGACCCTCTTGAGCGAGCGCGCGGAGCAGGGTCGCGGTCGCGTCGAGCACCCCGTCTCGGCCGTGGGGATCGGCCGGTGAACCATCTCGCGAGCCGTTGCCGTCGCTGCTCTGCTCGATGCCGAGCAGGTGCAGCAGCCGGTCGGCGAGGGCTCCCGGAACCCACAGCGAAGGCGCCGGGTTGTCCAGGCGGGCCAGGGTGCGGTGGACGCGTTCGACGGCGATCTCGGGCTCGTCCTCGTCAGTGATCCCGCAGGCCGTGCGGACCAGTTCGACGAGCGGCGCGAGGTGGCGTCCTTCCCCGTAAGGCATGGCGCGACCGAGGAGCACGCGACCGTCGGGAATCTCGCCGGCGAAGCGGACCAGCTCGCCGACGGTGCGGGTCTTGCCGACCCCGGCCTCGCCGCTGACGTAGAGCGTCGCGGGGCTGCCGCTTTCGGTGACGTCGAGACTGGCCCCGACGAGGCGGGCGATCTCGGTCTCGCGGCCGACGAACGGCGCTTCGTCGCCGAGGCCCAGCTGCCCGGCGCTGGTCGGGCGCAACGCCACCAGCTCGTACGCCGCGACCGGCTCGCGTTTCCCCTTGAGCCGCAGCGGTTGTAGCGCCCGCCATGACGCCAGCGTCATCGTCGCGACGGCGGTGTCGCGGCCCGCGAAGATCGATCCCACGGAGGCGGCGTCCGACAGCCGCGAGGCGGTGTTGACCGTGTCGCCGACGACTGTGTACGCCAGCGCCGCCTGCACGCCGGCCAGCACCTCGCCGGTGTTGAGGCCTACCCGCAGGCCGAGCCGCCGGCCGCCGCCGAGCTCGTCGGCGATGAGGCGGCTCACCTCGTGCTGCATGTTGACGGCAGCGCGGACCGCACGTTCGGCGTCGTCCTCGTGTGCCGTGGGCGCGCCGAAGACAGCCATGATCCCGTCGCCGGTCAGCTTGTCGACGTGACCGCCGACCTCGACGACGACGCGGGCCAGAGCGGCCAGCACCCGGTCGGTGACCTCGCCGACGCGCTCGGGATCGAGATCCTCCGCCCAGGCGGTGAAGTCGGAGAGGTCGCCGAACAGCACCGTGACGACCCGGCGTTCGGCGGACTCATCGACCCGCTCGGTCGTCAGCGGCATGCCGCAGACGTGGCAGAAGCGCGCGTTGGCGACCGTCGGGGTCGAGCAGGTGGGGCAGCGCAACGGCCCGGTGGAGGCCGTCGCCAAGCCGGCCAGTGGCGGCGAAGTCATCGCGATCAGCCGGGGGGCTCGCCGGTGCGCACCAGGCTGGCCTCGGCCATGCGCGCGGCGATCTCGTTCGCTGGGGTGGGGGTGAGATCGAGCTGATCGGCAAGCGACGGGTTCTGCTTGACGAGGTGGTCGAGCTGGGCATGCACCGACAGCTCGGCGGCAGCCCACAGCACCTCGGGCACGTCGACATAGACGATCTCGACGACCTCGCGCGGGGTGTGCGCCCCATCGGCTACAGCCTTGGCCACCTGCGAGAGCCGCTCCGCCCGGTGGGCCAAGTACTCCTGCGCCACCCGGCCGGCGCTCGGCAGCTCCGGACCGTGACCGGGCAGGACGGCGGCGTCGCCGTACTCACGCAACGCTTTCAGGCTCTCCAGGTAAGGCCCGAGCTCGCCGTCGGGCCACGCGACGACGGTGGTGCCGCGGCCCAGGATGGTGTCTCCGGTGAGCACAGCGTTGTCATCGGGCAGGTAGAAGGACAGCGAGTCGGCCGAATGCCCGGGCGTACCGATGACCTCGAGATGGACGCCGCACTGGTGGAAGGAATCGCCGGCGTGCAGCGGCTCGCCGAACTGGCGGTCCAGCGCCAGCACAGGGGCGCCGGTGAGTTCGGCGAGGCGGGCCGATCCTCCGCTGTGATCCGGGTGGCCGTGCGTCAGCAGGATCAGCTCGATGGTGCCGACGGCCGCGACCCGCGCGAGATGGGACTCGTCGGGTGGGCCGGCATCGATCACGACGTAATTCTGCGAATCGCCGCCGCGCAGCAGCCAGGTGTTGGTGCCCTCGAGCGTCATCGGGCTCGGGTTGGGTGCGAGCAGCACCGAGGCGGTCGGGGTCACACCGCGGAGCACGCCTGCCTCGCCGGCCGGTGTCGCAGGAGTCGCGGTCACGAGTCGTACCCCTTCTCGTGGGGAAGCAGGAGCTCCATCTGATCGCCGTCGATGACGACGCGCGGGAGCACGGGCGCGATGTCGCGGCTGGACGCGGAGGCCAGGGCCTGCGCCGAGGTGTCGAATTCGGCTAGCTCCCGGAGTGTGGAGATGGTCGGCGGGAGCATCGGGAGCTCGCCCCGCTCGAAGCGGGCGATGGCCTCCTGCGGGGTCAGCCACATGGTGGCGTCGGCCTCACCGCCGACGTCTCGCACGTTTTGGCCGGCCGGCAGTGCGGCGACGAAGAACCGGGTGTCGTAGCGCCGCGGCTCGATCTCAGGAGTGATCCAGTGCGCCCAGGGGCGAAGCAGATCCGCCCGCAGGCCCAGCCCGCGCCGCTGCAGCAGACCCTGCAGGCTCTCCCGGCGCTCGATGAGGGCCACGCGCTCGGCCTCCCACTCCGGACCGGAGACGTCGACGATGTCGCCAGGCCCCTCGCCGGCCAGCAGGACGCCGGACTCCTCGAACGTCTCGCGTACGGCCGCGCACACCAGCCCGTGAGCGAGCGCCGCATCAGCGCTGAGCAGCTCCGCCCAGTCCTGCGGCCGCGGGCCGTGCCACTGGGCATGAGCATCGGCATCGGCCGGATCGACGCGGCCCCCAGGGAAGACGTGTTGACCGGCGGCGAAGGCCATCGACGCGACCCGGCGCAGCAGGTAGGCCTCCAGCCCGTGCTCGGTGTCGCGGAGCAAAACGATCGTGGCTGCGTCTCGCGTGGGAGGCGGCGGCGCATCCAAGCGCTCGCGCAACGTGGCCAGCATCTCGCCAGGAAGGCGTCCACCAGCCGTTTCAGTCATGCCCGAAGAGTAATCGTGAGCTGAGACACTTTATTCCGCGAGCGCGGCGACGATCTCGACCTCGACCGGGGCGCCGAGCGGCAGGGCGGCCACCCCGACCGCACTGCGCGCGCTGCGTCCGGACTCGCCGAAGACGTCTGCGAGCAGCCGGCTGGCGCCATCGACGACGGCGGGCTGGCCGGTGAAGCCAGGGGCGCTCGCGACGAAGCCGACCACCTTCACGATCCGCGCGATCCCGTCCACGCCTCGCGGCCCTGCCACCGATGCGACCGCCGCGATCGCGTTCAGCGCGCAGATCCGCGCGAGCTCGGCGGCCTCCTCGGCGCTGACTGTGCCGTCATGGCTGAGCCCGCTCGTCACCAGGCCCGTGATGACCAATTTGCCGTCGACCATCGGCAGCTGGCCACTGCTCCAGGCCAGCGAGCCGTAGGCAACGGCGGGCACGTAGGCCGCCAGCGGCGAAGTCACCGGCGGGAGCGTGATCCCGAGCTCCCGCAGCCGCTCCGACGCCGTCACTGCTGCTCGAGCGGCCGCTTGAGATAGGCGACGAGCTGCTCGCCGGTCGGTCCGGGCAGCACGGTGACCAGCTCGTATCCCTGGTCACCCCAGTTGTCCAAGATCTGCTTCGTCGCGTGAGAAAGCAGCGGGACGGTGACGTACTCCCACTTCTGCATGGCCTCACCCTAGGGGGCGGGCCGTCCCTTGGGCCCGCCGGCCGACTTCTCCCCGGGTCGAGGAGCAGAAGGGAAGGGGGCGGCGGGGGTGACGCGGGGCACGTCCGACCAAAGCTTCCTCTTACCTACGCGCGGGTAGCGTCTTGATCGTGGAGCGCCCCAAGGCGCATCCCTTCCGGGATGTTCGCCTGCACGTCGTCACCGGCAAAGGCGGCACCGGGAAGTCCACGGTCGCCGGCGCCCTCGCCATCGCCTTGGCCGCAGGCGGGCGCCGCGTGCTGCTGACCGAGGTCGAGGGCCGGCAGGGCATCGCGCAGCTCTTCGACAGCCCGCCGCTGCCCTACGAGGAGCGCAAGGTCGCCTCGGCTCCCGGGGGCGGCGAGGTGTACGCGCTCGCGATCGATCCCGAGGACGCGCTGCTGGACTACCTCGAGCTCTTCTACGGCATGAAGCGGGCCGGACGCGCGCTGAAGCGGTTCGGCGTCGTCGACTTCGCCACCACGATCGCGCCGGGCATGCGTGACGTGCTGCTGACCGGCAAGGTCAAAGAGGCCGTCACCCGTAATGCCAAGCGCGACAAGAAGAAGCTGATCTACGACGCGGTGGTGATGGACGCGCCGCCCACCGGCCGGATCACCCGCTTCCTGAATGTCACCGCCGAGGTGCGCGAGCTCGCCCGCACCGGTCCGGTCCGCGGTCAGGCGGAGAGCGTCATCGCGTTGCTGAAGTCGAAGCAGACCGCCGTGCACATCGTGACGATCCTGGAAGAGATGCCGGTGCAGGAGACGGTGGACGGTTCGGCCGAGCTGCGCGACGCCGGCCTGCCGGTGGGCGCCGTCGTGGTCAACATGGCGCGCACCCCGCTGCTGGACGCCCCGGCGCAGAAGGCGGCGCTGGCCGGCAAGCTCGACGTGAGCCTGCTGGCGGCGGGGCTCAAGCGCGCGTCGTACAAGGTGAAGGACAGCCAGGTGGCGGCCATGGTCGAGGAGACCGCCGAGCACGCCGAGCGCGTCGCCCTCGAATCGCGCGAGCGCAAGGATCTGGCGAGGCTCGGGCTTCCGGTCGTCGAGCTGCCCCTGCTTGCAGACTCGGTCGATCTCGGTGGGCTGTACCGGCTGGCTGAGGAGATGCGCGCGCAGGGGATGGTCGGATGAGCTCGCCGAAATCTCTACCCCGCCTCGACATCGACACCGTCCTCGATACCGCGCGGATCATCGTCTGCTGCGGCTCCGGCGGGGTCGGCAAGACCACGACGGCGGCAGCGCTCGCCCTCCGGGCCGCCGAACGCGGACGGTCGGTGGTCGTGCTCACCATCGATCCCGCGCGCCGGCTCGCTCAGTCGATGGGTCTGACCGAGCTCGACAACACCCCGCGCCACGTGAAGGGGGTCGACGAGGCCGATGGCGGCCGGCTCGACGCGATGATGCTGGACATGAAGCGGACGTTCGACGAGATCGTCCTCGCTCATTCCACTCCTGAGCGCGCTCAGAAGATCCTGGAGAATCCCTTCTACCAGTCACTCTCCTCGTCCTTCTCCGGCACCCAGGAGTACATGGCGATGGAGAAATTGGGGCAGCTGAAGGACGACGGCAAGTGGGAGCTGGTGGTCGTCGACACCCCGCCGACCCGCTCGGCGCTGGACTTCCTCGACGCACCGCAGAGCCTCGCGCGCTTCCTGGACGGCCGGCTGCTGCGGCTGCTCGTCGCACCGGCGAAGGCGGGCGGGCGCGCCTACATGAAGGTGCTCTCGGCCGGATTCCTGACCTTCGCGCGCATCTTCACCAAGATCATCGGAGCGCAGACGCTGCAGGACGTGAGCCAGTTCGTCGCCGCGCTCGAGACGATGTTCGGGGGATTCCGGCAGCGGGCGGAGGAGACCTACCGGCTGCTCGCCGCGCCCGGCACCGCCTTCGTCGTGGTGTCGGCGCCGGAGCCCGCAGCGCTGCGGGAGGCCTCGTACTTCGTGGATCGGCTTGCGGCCGACAAGATGCCGCTGGCAGGGCTCGTGCTGAACCGGGTGACTCGAAGCAAGGCTCCGGAGCTGCCGGCCGAGCGTGCCCTGGCGGCTGCCGAGGAGCTCGAAGCCTCCGATTCCGATCCGCTCGCCGCGTCGGTGCTTCGCGTGCACGCCGAGCGGGTGGCCATGGCGACCCGGCAGCGCAAGCTGGCCGAGCGTTTCACCCGGGCCCACCCCGAGGTCCCGCAAGCGGAGATCACCGCGCTCGCGGGTGACGTCCATGACCTCGAGGGGCTGCGCGCCGTGGGCGCAGAGCTGGCAGAGGGTTCGCCGGCGCTAAGAGCCGGCTGATCCACCGGTTGGCCTAGTCAGACTGCGGCCCGGCCGAGCGCTTCAGCGCGTGCCGTCTCCAGCAGAGTGCGCCAGGAGAGGACCTCGGGGCGGCGACGGAGAAGAGCGCGACGCTCACGCTCTGTCATCCCTCCCCAGACGCCGAACTCGACACGATTGTCGAGAGCGTCGGCCAGACACTCGGTGCGCACAACGCATCCGAAGCATCGGGTCTTGGCCCGGTTCTGCGCCGCCCCCTGGACGAAAAGCTCGTCGGGATCGGTATCGCGGCAGGCCGCACGGGTGGTCCAGTCACTCTCCGTGCGATTTCCCACCACCAGTCCGGTGCGGGAGGGGGCGGGGGAGAGGGCGGTGATCGTCATGGTGCGCGTTGGGTGCTTCCTGCGTATGAGCCCGGGTCCAGGGAGCTCTTGAAAGCGGCGTGTCGGCGGACCTGTCACCGACCGTGTTCAAGCTATGAAGGACTAACGGTCTGTAACAGACTCGAAGTGACGATTCACGGCCTAGCCCTTGTGGGCCATATGCCAGCGGGATCGCCCGCGTGAGTTGGGCGCGCGTTGATGCATATCAACCTGGGGTGTGCTTATGAGTTGCCCATCGGGCGGCCCAGAAGCTTCCCTCCATAGCCTTTCGTGAGACTATGCCGGTCGTAGATCTCCACGACCGGTCCAGGCCCGGGCTGGGCTGAAGCATTCGATCGCAGTCCCGCCGGCCCCCTGTTCTCACCCGCCATGGCGCCGCCCGCCATCTCCGGAAAGAGCCTTCGCAGCCTGTGAGCACTACCCTGACTCCCCCGAGTAGCGAGAAGCCGGGCCTGGCCGCTTTGCCGGGTATGTCGGAGCATCAGCGTCACCATCGGCCGTCGAAGCTGCTCGCGATCCTGGTGCTTTCGGTCGTCGCCGGTCTGTTGATGGCGGTGCTTGCGCTGCCGCTCATCAGCGGCATCGGCCTCGGCGCGAAGGCGAGCGCCGACTTCTTCGACAACCTTCCTACGCAGCTAGTGGTGCCTCCGCTGCCGCAGCGCTCGGTGATTCTCGACGCCGACGGCAACAAGATCGCGACCCTGCACGGCGTGGAGGACCGCGTCTCCATCCCGTTCTCCGACATTCCCGTCTCGATGCGCAACGCGATCGTCGCCATCGAGGACCGGCGCTTCTACGAGCACCACGGCGTGGACTACAAGGGCATCATTCGCGCCGCGCTCACCAACCAGGAGAACGGCGCCACCACCCAGGGCGGGTCGACCCTGACCCAGCAGTACGTCAAGAATGTGCTGCTCGAGTCGGCGACCACCCCGGCGGAGCGCAAGGCCGCGACGGACCGCTCGGTGCAGCGGAAATTGCGTGAGGCCCGTTACGCGTTATCGCTCGAGCGCAAGCTGACGAAAGATCAAATTCTCACCAACTATCTCAACATCGCGAACTTCGGCGATGGGGCATATGGCGTAGAGGCAGCCGCGGAACACTACTTCAACATCCATGCGAAGCAGCTGAATGTTGTGCAGGCAGCGACGCTGGCCGGGATCGTCAACAGCCCGACGGCGGACGACCCGAAGCTGCACCCGAAGGCAGCGATCGACAGGCGCAATCTCGTCCTCTCGCAAATGGTCGTCGCCAAATACATGAACAAGGCGACCGAGAAGTTCGCCAAGAGCTTCCCGCTGGGCCTGAGCACCGCCTACAAGCCGACCAGCGACGGTTGCGAAGCGGCCGGGAGTGCGGCCTTCTTCTGTGACTACGTGCGCACGACGCTGCTGAACGACCCGAAGTTCGGCGCGACCTCCGAGGACCGCGAGCGCCGGCTCTTCGACGGTGGCCTGACGATCAGGACCTCGATCGATCCCAAGACCCAGGCCCAGGCCCAGAACGCGGTCGACACGATCATCCCGCCGGGCGGTCGCGTCGCCACGGCGATCGTGGTCATTCAGCCCGGCACCGGCAACGTGCTCGCCATGGCCGTGAACCGGGTTTATGGAGATACGACTGACCACCTTCCGGTCTACGGCACGGTCAACGGCAAGGTGGTCGAGAGCAAGGACCGGGTCCACACCAAGTTCAACTACGCGACGAGTCATCCCGGCTATCAGCCCGGTTCCACGTTCAAGGTGTTCACGCTGGCGGCCGCGCTGGAGAAGGGGCTCTCCACCTCCACCAGCTTCTTCTCGCCGTCCTGCGTCTATCTGACGAACTTCGGCCCCAACCCGACCGGCGGATACCAGCAGTGCATCGCTGACGTGCCGACGGCGCTGGGCGGCCAGCTGCCGCCGTTCGGCGTGGGCTACCAGAACTCCGACCCGGCGGAGTCGCGGGTCTACGGCATGGCTGATGCGACCGCGGGTTCGGTCAACACGTACTTCGTGCAGCTGGAGAAGAAGGTCGGGCTGGCCCCGATCCGCGACATGGCACAGCGCCTCGGCGTGAAGTCACCGACCCTCGACATCCCGGCGGACGAGCTGGGTGGCTCGCTCACGCTCGGCTCGTACGAGGTGAGCCCGCTGGACATGGCCACCGCGTATGCCACGCTCGACGCTCACGGGCTGCGCTGTTACCCCAAGCCGGTGCTGTCGATGACCGTCGGCGGCAAGCCGGTGGCCTACACCCCGACACCGAAGTGCCAGCAGGTGCTCAAGCCGGCGATCGCCGACACCGTGACCAACCTGCTCGAGGGCGTCATCACGGGGGGTACCGGCAGCAACAACGGCCAGATCGGCCGCCCGGCGGCCGGCAAGACGGGTACCACCAACAGCAACTACGACGCCTGGTTCGACGGGTACATCCCGCAGCTGGCGGCGGCCGTGTGGGTGGGCGACTCGCGGAGCCCGACGAAGTACCCGCTGCGGGTGACGGCGACGACACCTGACGGCGTGGTGACGAACGGCAATCCCCCCTGGCCGCAGTACACCGAGGTCTTCGGTGGCGACCTGCCGACCAAGATCTGGGCGAACTTCATGATCGCCGCCTCGGCCAACCTGCCGGTCGAGCAGTTCCCGCCGGCCGACATCCAGACGGAGATCGGTATCACCGCGGTGGTGCCGAATGTCGCCGGTTTCGATCTCGCCACCGCAACCAACACCCTCACCGCCGCAGGCTTCACCCCGGTCTCGGGCGGCGGCGTCTCCAGCGGCAACACCCCTGGCACGGTCGCCTACACCTCGCCGGGCGGAGGCTTCCAGGCGCCGCAGGGCAGCCAGGTGTCGATCTTCACATCCACCGGTCTGCCACCGCCGCCGGTGGTGACCAAGGCGCCGACGACCAAGCCGACCACCAAGGCCAAGACTCCTGTCACCAAGCCCCCGGTGACGAAGCCGAAGGCGGGCGTGCCCAAGCACTAGGCCCTACTCCGCGGAGTTGGTTACTGAGGGACTTGGTCCACGGCTCCGAGTGGGCCGTGGACCAGGTGCGCGGGAAGCGTCGAGCCGACCGTCGCGGCCTGGAGAGTGCGGCGTAGCGGCTGCGCCGGTCCGCAGGCGTTGAGCGGGCGCTCGATCGGCGTCGTCACCAAGCCGGAGACGTCGCGGCTGGCGTCGAAGGCCCCATTGCCATCACCGGCCCCGTCACACGTGCGTGCGGCGACGTTGATCACCGCGCTGTAACCGTCGTCGCCATTGCGGGACACCAGGGTCCACGGGACGGAAACCTCCTCGACCGCGGCGGACAGGGCGGGGGCCTCGATGGTGCCCGGATAGCAATTGCTGTTGCGCGCTGCCGTATAGATGAACCCGTCCGCGCCGGTGTTCGCGTCGATCACCAGCACCTGGTAGCCGGGCAGCTGTGGAACCCGGGGAATCGGACTCGGGCTCGTCCCGCTCGGCGTCGACGGACAACTGGAGACGATCTGCGGCTTCAGGATGGCGACCCAGGCGAGGCGGTGGTGGTAGGCGTGCAACTTGGGCGGGGTGGGCAGGTTCGGCCCTGTCACCGTGTAGAGCGGCGGGGCGGTGAGCACGCTGTCGCGGAGGCTGACGGTGGCGAGCCCGAAGGTCAGTCCCGTGAGCTGGGCCTCCTCCTCGACCGGGGCGCCTTCGGCGGTTTTCGCGGCTCGAAGGTTGCATTCCGCGAGTCGCGAGGAGATTGCGGGCTTGGCCGCGGCGGGCGGTGGGCTCACGATCAGGTTCGCCTTGTCCAGCGAGACCGCTCGGGTGAATCGGCCGTCCGACGCTGCTCCGCCGGCCGCTCCAACGACCTGCGGCCTGGCCGGCGGATTCGGCACGACGCAGGTGGCCGCCAGCACGCCGCTGAACGGCGGTGCAATCGAGATGGGGTGGCCGGCGGGCGAGCTGCTGCAGGCAGTCAGGGCACCCACGGCGACGACGGCGCAAGCAGCCCAGCGGTAAGAGGTCACCCGGCGATCGTGGCGCATGGCCTGCAAGACGCGGCGATCCGACGGAAGGTTGCGTCGACCGGAAACCTTCGGCGTGAAACGCCGCTCACAGGCAAACTGGTCGGATGGGAACGGCCAGGGTGCCCAAGCTGCCAAAAGTGCTCGGTGCGGCTTCGGTTGCCGGTGCCTGCGCACTGGCGTACGGCGTGGGATACGAGCGCAATGCGTTCACCCTTCGGCGCATCGACGTGCCGGTGCTCGCCAAGGGCGCCGCGCCGCTGCGCGTGCTGCACCTGTCCGATCTGCACATGCTGGATCGCCAGCGCTCGAAGCAGGAGTGGCTGCGCGAGCTGGGACGTCTTCTGCCCGACCTGGTGGTGCTCACCGGCGATGTGCTCTCGGGCGCTGACGCCGGGCCGTCGGTGTTGAGAGCGCTGGCGCCGCTGCTCGATCGCCCCGGCATCTTCGTCCCCGGCAACAACGACTACTACGAGCCGACCTTCAAGAACCCAATGCGTTATCTGACCGGCAGCCGGAGCAATCCGACCGGGGCGCCCATCGACTGGCCCGCCTTCGCGGCCGACCTCGTCTCCGCCGGGTGGCAGGACATGACCAACGTTCGGGCCGATCTCAAGGTCTCCGGGCGGATGATCGATGTCCGCGGGGTCGACGATCCCTACCTCGGACGCGACCGCCTCGATGCCGTCAGCGGCCGCGCCGATCCGAAAGCCGACCTTCGCCTGGGCATCGCCCACGCGCCCCAGCCGCGGGTCATAGACGCCTACACCGCCGACGGTGTCGAGCTGCTGCTCGCCGGCCACACCCACGGCGGGCAGGTGTGCCTGCCCGGTTTCGGGCCGCTCGTCACCAATTGCGGCATCGACCGGGCGCGCGCCCGCGGCCTCTCGCGCTACGGCGCCAGCGGCAACGAGGCCTGGCTGCACGTCTCGGCCGGGATCGGCACCTCGCCGTACGCGCCGATCCGCTTCGCCTGCCGCCCCGAAGCGAGCCTGCTGACCTTGACGGCGGCACGCTAGACTCCGCAGGGGCCACGGGGTGTGGCGCAGCTTGGTAGCGCGCTTCGTTCGGGACGAAGAGGCCGCAGGTTCAAATCCTGTCACCCCGACCACGCAAGATTGCCTGTCCGTCGGACGGCCGCCGCGTCTCACGCGCTTGTCACACTGCGTTACGTTCGCTGCTCCATCCGGGTGATCCACCTGAGAGATCCCGGGGTTTTCTGCATTAACTTGACCATTCCGGTGGAGTCAATGCACAATGAGTGACGTGGCTGCCACCGAAGTCGTCGAAAAGCACCTCACGGTGCGACGATGCGTCGACTTCTGCCGTTCCGCCAGCGCCAGGTGTTTGGGCTAGCGAGCCGTCAACGCTGCTCTCTACGAGACCAGCCCATGAGTCAGCCACGGACGCTGTCGTCCATTCGCGTCTGAGCGATGCCGCTCGACGGTCACTACCTGTCATCTTCAACACGTCGTTGCGCCCGTCGGCGCCGCGACCTTCATCGACTGGATTCCTTGTGTTCTCTCGCGCCACGACCCGCTCGAAACCCCGGCAGGCCTTCCGCTCGTCCGCCCTCCTACTGGGAGGCCTGAGCCTGGCCCTGACGGCAGCCTGCGGGAGTTCCAGCAAGGGCGCCTCGGCCGGTAGCACCGGAGGTACGGCGGCCACTTCCGCCAGCGCGGCGCCCGCCACTCTGGCGGCCAACATTCCGGCCGGCACCACGTTGCGCGTCGGGGACCAGCTGGACGGCCTGAAGACCGTGCTGCACGAGGCGGGTCAGGACACGAACTTCCCTTACAAGGTCGAGTATTCGGCCTTCATCGGCGGCCCGCCGATGCTCCAGGCGTTCCAGGCCGGTGCTGTCGACACCGGCTTCATCGGCAGCACTCCGCTGATCTTCGCCCAGGCCGCCAAGCAGAGCCTGGTCGCGGTGGCCGGGTGGGCCAATCCCGGAAGCGCCTATCAGCTGATCGCGGCGCCGGGCAAGTCCGACATCACCGGATGGGCGTCGTTGAAGGGCAAGAAGGTCGCCTTCCAGCAGGGGACTGCGCTCGAGGCCGCGCTACTGACCGCGCTGAACGGCGTCGGCCTGAAGCTGTCGGACATCCAGACGGTGAACGTCCCGACCACCCAGGTCTCCTCAGCCCTGCAAAGTGGATCGGCCGATGCCGGCATCCTCATCGAACCGCTCACGAGCGTCTTCCTGGCGGCCAACCCCAACGCCAAGGTTGTGGCCTCCACGACGGCCATCACCGACCGTTCGAACTTCATGATCGCCAGCACCAAGGCGCTCGATGACCCCGGCAAGGCGGCGGCGCTGGCGGACTACATCAGCCGGCTTGCCAAGTCCTACGCCTACCTCAAGTCCCATCCCGACCTCGTCGTCCAGACGACGTACATCGGCCAGTACCACCTCAAGCCGGCCCGCGCTGCCGTCGTCGCCAAAGCCGTCGGGATTCCGAGCTTCCTTCAGCTGCCGGGCGACGTCGCCCCCGCGCAGCAAAAGCTCGCTGACTTGTTCCAGAGCAACGGCGAGATCCCGTCCAAGGTCGACGCGGCCGCCGAATTCGACAGCCGTTTCAACGCCATCGTCCAGAAAGCGCAGGGTCAGTGACGTCACTTCAAGAGACCTTCCACGCGCCGGCTGAGCTCACGGCGCCGACAGCACCACCTGCGCCGGAGTTGGCCGTCGCCGGCTCGACCGCGGGGCTGATCAAGCTTCCGCTGCGCGACGCCGCCCGAACGTCCAAACGACGCCGATTCCCCCGTGGGATAGAGCGTTTCGCCGGAGTGGTCCTGCTCTTCGCCGGGTGGCAGATCGCGTCGTCGGCGGGGTGGCTGAGCCCGACCGTCCTCGCCGGTCCGTCCACCGTCGTCAAGGTCGGCTGGGACATGATCAAGGACGGAACGCTCGGCGACGCGCTGTGGACCTCGCTGCAAAGGGTCCTGTGGGGCCTGGGCATCGGGATCATCGTCGGGGCGGTGCTCGCGCTCTTCGCCGGGCTCAGCCGCATCGGCGACGACCTCGTCGACTCGAACGTCCAGATGTTGCGCTTCGTCCCGATCATCGGTCTGCAGCCGCTGCTGATCCTCTGGCTCGGCCTCGGCGAGACCGCGAAGATCAGCCTGATCGTGATGGGCGTCGCGTTTCCGATCTACGTCCAGACGGTCTCCGCGATCCGCAGCCTCGACCCGAAATATGCCGAGCTCTCCACGGTTGTCGGGCTCGGCCGGCTCGGCCTCATCCGCCGGGTGATCCTGCCCGGCGTGCTGCCCGGCTTCCTCGTCGGCTTGCGCATGGCGACCGCGGTCGCC
This sequence comes from uncultured Actinomycetota bacterium, assembly GCA_963731205.1. Lineage (GTDB taxonomy): Bacteria > Actinomycetota > Actinomycetes > Frankiales > Frankiaceae > DATAZK01. The sequence continues at coordinate 1,331,865 of CAVSUJ010000002.1, forward strand.
TGGCTGCTGCTGGTCTTCGCCGAGCAGATGAACGCCCACAGCGGCATCGGCTACCTGATGATCCGCGCCCAGACGTTCTTCCAGACCGACGTCATCGTGCTCTGCCTGATCGTCTATGCCGTCCTCGGCCTGATCTCCGACGCTTTGATCCGACTGCTGGAAAGGAGGCTGCTGCGATGGGCGCCGGGACGCTGACCGCACCAGTCGCGACATCGGGTTTCCTGGTGCGCGGGCTCACCCGCTCGTTCGGCTCTCGTGAGGTGTTGAAGGGCCTCGACCTCGAGGTCGCCCCCGGCCAGTTCGTCGCCCTGCTCGGACGCAGCGGCTCGGGAAAAACCACGCTGCTGCGGGCACTTGCGGGCCTCGACACCGGAGCGGGCGGTGACGTCTTCGTGCCGGAGCAGCGGGCCGTCGTCTTCCAGGATCCGCGCCTGCTGCCCTGGGCGTCGGTGCTGTCGAACGTCGTCCTCGGGCAGAAGGGCTCCGCTGCCTCCACCCGCGGACGCGAGGCGCTGGCAGAGGTCGGCCTCGGCGGTCACGAGCACGACTGGCCGAAGACCCTCTCGGGCGGTGAGGCTCAGCGGGCGTCGCTGGCTCGTGCGCTGGTACGCGAGCCGCAGCTGCTCCTGCTCGACGAACCGTTCGGCGCGCTCGATGCGCTGACCCGGATCAAGATGCATGCGCTCGTGCAGGAACTGTGTCGCCGCCACCGTCCCACGGTGCTGCTCGTCACCCATGACGTCGATGAGGCACTGCTGCTTGCCGATCGCGTGCTGGTGCTGACCGACGGGCGCATCTCACTCGATGTCGACGTCGACGTCCCGAGCCCGCGCTTGCGCAGCGAGACCCGTTTCGGCGCGCTGCGCTCGCAGCTGCTCCGGGAGCTCGGCATCGACGAGATCGCTGCAGGCGCTCACGAAACGACCGCCAACTGAACGATCACCACGCTTCCGTTCGACCAACCATTCGCACGTCATCCAGTCAGGAGCACGTTCATGACACTCACCGCTGACCGCCCCGCGGCACAGGCCAGCCAGACCTTCGAGATCGTCCCGCTGTCGGGCAGCATCGGCGCCGAGCTTCGGGGTCTCGACCTTCGCAACCTCAGCGACGCCGACGTCGCCGCCATCCGGCAGGAATGGCTGCGCTACAAGGTGGTCTTCTTCCCGGGCGCCGACCTCGACCCCGACGAGCACCTCGCCTTCGCGTCGCGCTTCGGTGAGCCCACAGAGGGCCACCCCGTCATTCCCGGTATCCCGGACCACCCCCAGGTCTTCGAGATCGACTACTCGGCTTTTCGCAGCCAGCTCTACGCGACCTACGGCGACATCGCCACGAAGAAGCAGGGCATTCACTGGCACACCGACGTGACCTTCGTGAAGCGTCCGCCGCTGGGTTCGATCCTGCGGGCCGTCACCGTCCCGCCGAGCGGCGGCGACACCATGTTCTCCGATCAGGAAGCGGCTTTCGCCGGCCTCAGCCCGGCGTTGCAGGCATTCCTCGAGACACTCACTGCCGTGCATGACGGCAAGGACCAGTTCCAGGGCATCCTCAGCCAGGTCGGCCAGGGCACCTGGGAGGGCAAGACGTTCACCGCGCTCGAGCCCGTCGAGCACCCGGTGGTGCGTACCCACCCGGAGACCGGACGCAAGTCGCTCTTCGTGAACGGCGGCTTCACCTCGCACATCAAGGAGCTCGACAAGGCCGAGAGTGATGCCCTTCTGACGTTCCTCTACAACCACGCTGTCCAGCCCGAGTACACGGTCCGCTACCACTGGGCCGAGGGCACGATCGGCTTCTGGGACAACCGCGCCACCCAGCACGCCGTGGTCGGTGACTTCGGCGAGCAGGCTCGCGTCATCCAGCGCATCACCCTGCGCGGCGACGAGCCCCGCTAGGCCTCAGAGGCACCGCCCGGCACGCCATTGCCCATCGATGGCGCGCCGGGCGGTTCGGCGCCGGTGGCTCCCTGGTCGCGTAGCCAGTCCACCAGCACGCCGCGGCGGGTATCGGTGGAACCCGCTGCCTCCAAGGGGGTTTGCTCGGTGTAGTCGGGGTGGCCGTCGATGTCGGCGCCCCGGGCCAGCAACAGCTCCGCCATGCGGCGCTGACCGCCGTTGCAGGCCTGCCAGAACGCCTCGGTGATCGCAGCTGCGGAGGGCGTTGGATCGGCGGAGAGGAACTGCTCGACGCGCTCGGTCAGCCCCAGGGCGGCGGCCTGCCAGAGATGTTCGACGCGTGCACCGCGCTGCAAGAGCAATCGGGCGACGTGCCAACACCCATAGCCCACAGCGTTTTCCAGCGGTGCGCCGCCCGCGATCGACGAGCCGGGAGCCTCGAGGTCGGCTCCGGCGTCGAGCAACGCCTCAGCCACGTCGACATCGTCGCTGCTCGCCGCCCAGTGCAGCGGTCCCTCACCAGGTGAGTCGCCCGAGCCGGTCGCGTTGGGATCGGCGCCCGAAGCGACCAGCAGTCGCACGATCTGCGGCCCGTTCGGGAAGTAGCCGGGCCAGTCGGCAGCGACCATCAACGGCGTTCGTCCACGCAAGGCGGCAACGGGAGCTGACGCCAATCCCGGCCGGGCCTCGAGCAAGCGCGTGACCTCGCCGATGTCGCCGGCATTGATGGCAAGGGCGAGTTGAAGGCCGACGTGATCGGCTGACTCAGCCATCATCCTGGGAACGCCGCTGCTGGGCTTGCTGGGCCTGAGCGCGCCGCATTTCCAGCACCCTCTCGCGTTCACCGTCGAGCAGGCCGTGCAGCTCACGCTCACTGGGTGGACGGGGGGCGGCGATCGGCTGCTCGGGACCGTGGGAAACGGTCAGCACCTGGTGGTGAACGGGCGTGTACGCGAGCTTCCCCGCGGCGGGTGACCACTGGGCGGTGAGTCCCGCTCTGATCAGCGCGCTGACCGTGGGCGGGTGACTGATCGTCAGGGCTCCGCTGACGTGAGGAAGCTTGACCAGGACCACGTCAGGACGCCGGAAACGCTGCAGCAGCCGCTGCTCCCACGGGCCCTCATAGTGCTCCTCGAGACCGACCCGCAGGTCCTGCATCGGCTTGATGCCGAAGCTGTAGAAGGCCCACCAGAAACACGCTGCGATCGGTGAAAGGGCAATGACACCAGGCGTTTTCACCGCGATCCCGATGACGATGCCCGCTGTCGCGGCAACCGCGAACACCAGCGAAACCTGGCCGATCCGCGACCTCGAACGCAGGGCTCGGCGCGAGCCATCGGCGAGCGGCTGGCGAGTCGGCGCGATTCCCGCGCCCGCTGAAGGCCCGGGGAGCCCAGGAAGGTCGGTCACGCAGGCGTCATCCTCACCGGGATATGGCGGTAGCCATTGATGAAATTCGATCGTAACCGGATCGGCTCGTCCGTCAGTTCGATTCGCGGAAATGCTGCCAGCAGTTCTTCGAAGAGGACCCGGGCCTCCAGCCGGGCCAGGTGCGCCCCGAGGCAGAAATGCTCGGCGAAACCGAACGAGAGGTGACGGTTGGGATTGCGGTGGATGTCGAAATCCTGGGGATCGGTGAAGGCGGCCTCGTCGCGGTTGGCGGACGTGTAATACATCGCCACCTTCTCCCCTGAGGCGATCGGGACACCGCCGAGCTCGGTGTCGGCGGTGGCGGTGCGCCGCATGTAATGCACGGGGTTCGCCCATCGCAGCATCTCCTCGACTGCTCCGGCCGCAAGCGAAGGATCAGCTCTGAGCTCCGCGAGCTGCTGCGGATGCTGCAGCAACGCCAGAAGGCCCGATGACGTCAGGGTTTTCGTGGTGTCGTTGCCGGCTCCGACCAGCTGCACGAAGAAGCTGGCGAAGTCCATGTCGGTCATCTGCCGGCCGTTGAATTCCTCCTGCAGGAGCACGGTCGTCACATCGGGCCCACCCGCAGGAAGGTCCTGGGTCCGGCGCTGTGCGGCAAAGTTCATGGCGTAGCCGGCCAGCTCGAGCATGGAGCCACGGTCGCCTTCGTCGGCGGCGACCTCCGGGTCCTGGCTCGCCAGCATGCGCTCGGAAAGCTGATGGACGTAAGGCCAGTCCTCTTTGGGCAAGCCCATCAGTTGGCCCATCACCCGGGTCGGCATCAGAGCGGTGACGTCGTGCACGAACTCGAGCTCGGGACCGACCTCCCGAGCGTGATCCATGATGTCGCGCGCGATGATGCGGACCTGGCCTTCGAGCTCGCCGATGACGCGCGGCTTGAAGCTCGGCACGAGCGGCTTGCGGTAGCCGGTGTGACGCGGAGGGTCCATCACGACGAGCATGTCGCGTGACATCTCCAGCGCTTCCGGAGTCCCGTCCTCGAGCGTGATGCCGCCTTCGCTCGCGGAAAAGAGGTTGGGTTCACGTGAAACCCGCACAACCTCGTCGTAGGAGAGCACCGCGAAGAAGCCGGGTTCGCCCTGCATCGGCTGCCAGCTGACCGGCGACGTCCGGCGCAGCTCGGCGAGCAACTCGTGCGGCGGGCCGGCGGCGAAGGTCTCCGGGTCGGCGAGGCTGCCTCGCACTTCCTCGAGTTGGGCCATGAAACTGTGTATAGACCCATGCCGATCCGAGCCGACCTGTAGCCCTCAGGTTGTGCGGGCGGGGACCTCGGGTTGGCGCGGCAGAGGAAGCGACGAGGGGCCGGCCGGCTTCGCGGTCGCGACGGTTGCCCCGCCGCCGAGCAGTTCACGGGCGCGCTCGATGGGCACCGGCCGCGACCAGTAGTAGCCCTGCCCGTAGCGACAATGCGCGTCGGCGAGCCAGTGCGCCTGCTCGGCCTCCTCGACGCCCTCGGCGACGGTGGTCAGGCTCATCGACTCGCTCATGGCCAGGATCGCTTCGGTCAGCGCCGCGTCGCCGCGGTCGGTCACGATCCGGTCGACGAAGGCCTTGTCGACCTTCAACACGTCGACGGGAAGGTTGCGCAGATACGCGAGCGAGCTGTACCCGGTGCCGAAATCATCAATGGCGATACGGATTTTGCGCTCGCGCAGCGCGGCCAATCGCTGGCTGATGACCTGGACGTCCTGCAACACGACGCTCTCGGTGATCTCCAATGTGAGCTGGCGTGCCGGCAAGCCGGTCTCGGCAAGAATCGCGAAGACCTCGCTGGTGAAGTCGGCGCGGCCGAGCTGCTGGCTCGCGACGTTCACCGCCATGTAGAGGTCAGGGTTCCCGTCGAACAGGGTCGTCGCCGCGCGGCAGGCGGACCGCAGGACCCAGCTGCCGAGGGCGTGGATCAGACCGGTCTGCTCGGCGATCGGGATGAAGTCGGCCGGCGCGATCAGCCCGCGCTCGGGGTGCTGCCAGCGCACCAGAGCCTCGAAGCCGGCGATGGCTCCCGTGGCCAGATCGATCGTCGGCTGGAAGTGCAGGACCAGTTCGTCTTCACGGATCGCGCGCTGCAGGTCGAAGCGCAACGCCAGCCGTTCCAGCGCTTCGGTGTGCAGGCGTGCTTCGTAGACCGCAACGGTCCCTTTGCCCCGATCCTTCGCCAGATACATGGCGACGTCGGCATTGCGCAGCGCGTCGATCCCGGTGAGCTCGCCGGGTACGGCACGGGCGATGCCGATGCTCGCCCGCACGTTGATGCTGTGACCGTCGATGACGATCGGGTCGGCGAGGGCCGCGAGCAATTGTTGCGCGATGTCCTGCGCCTCGGGCAGTTCCGCGTTTTCGATGAGGATGGCGAACTCGTCGCCGCCGAGGCGGGCGACGGTGTCCCCGGAGCGCACGGCGTGCATCGCCCGGCGGCCGACCTCCGTGAGGACGTCGTCACCGACCCGGTGGCCCAGGCTGTCGTTCACATTCTTGAACTCGTCGAGATCGCAGAAGAGCACGCACAGCGGCTGGGAATGGGCTCCCCGCGGCTCCAACGCATGGGAGAGCCGGTCGGAGAAGAGCTGGCGATTCGCCAAGCCGGTGAGGGGATCGTGGAACGCCTGATGGGTCAGCTGGGTCTCCAGATCGACCCGGGCCGTGATGTCGCGAACGGTGATGACCAAGCCCTTCACCGCGGGATCGGCCATCAGGTTCGTGACGGTTCCCTCGACGTGCAGCAGCCGGCCGTCGGCGTGACGCATCCTCACCCGAAGCGGACGGTCCTCGCCTTCGCCGACCGCGCTCAGCTGGCGCAGGAAGACCTCGCGATCCTCGACGGCCACCAGATGGAAGCAGCGCGTTCCGAGGAGCGCATCGGCGTCCATGCCCAGCACCGACGACGCCGATGCGGTCACGAAGGTGGCTTCGGCATCGAGGCCGCACACGATGACGACGTCGGCGGAATTGCGTACCAGCGCAGCCAGCCGCTGCTCGCCCTCGGCCCGCAATTGTTCGGCGGTGAACTGCTCCTGCAGCGCGCGGTGGCGTGAGACGAGCCGGCGAAACCACACCATCCAGCCGAAGGAGGCGAGGATCAGCAGCCCGGCGTAGATCAGCATCGCCTCGATGTCGAGGCGGTGCTGGCGCGCCTTCAGGGTCGCGGCAAGCTTCGCGACAGGCTGGGCGAGCTCGGCCTGCGAGACGCCCAGCGATCGTAGGCGCGCCCGGTCGGCCGCGAGGTCACGAGCGAGTTCGGCGCTCGGGCGTGCGGCGGAAGCCGCCAGCTCGCCCTGCAGCGAGGCCACCACGATGCGTTCGTTGCGAACGGGCGCCGCGCGCTGGTAGACGGCCGTGAGCAGCCCGAATTCGGCGACGACCACCAGGATCGTGCCCAGAATCGTGAGCGGGGCACGCCACCACGTATTAGTGGGCGCGCCTGATGAATCCCCCCGAACACTCACCAATCCGACATCGGCACGCTGGACGCCCGGCTGTACGCCTATTGGCGGCCACTAGTAGTGACGTGAGGCGCCGGCAGTACAGTTCCGCCATGTATGACCTGAGGATCAACGGCGGCACGATCGTCGACGGCACCGGCCGGCCGCGCTACATCGGCGACGTGGCGATCACCGATGGCGTCATCGCGGCCGTCGGCCCGGCGCTCGAGGGCGAAGCTGCCGAGGTGATCGATGCGACGGGCAAGATCGTCGCTCCCGGGTTCGTCGACATCCACACGCATTACGACGGTCAGGCCACGTGGGACCCGGTGCTGGAACCCTCTGCCTCGCACGGCGTGACGACGGTCGTGGCCGGCAATTGCGGCGTCGGCTTCGCGCCCGTGCGGCCCGGTCAGGAGTCGTGGCTCGTCGAGCTGATGGAGGGCGTCGAGGACATCCCCGGCACCGCCCTGCACGAGGGAATCCAGTGGGAGTGGGAGACCTTCCCGGAGTACCTCGATGCGCTCGACCGGCGTGAATACGCCATGGACATCGCGGCTTTCCTGCCCCACGCCCCGCTGCGCGTCTACGTGATGGGCCAGCGCGGCGCCGACAACCAGAATGCGACGCCCGAGGACATCGCCGAGATGGCGCGCCACGTCCGCGAGGCGATTGCGGCTGGTGCTGTTGGGTTTTCGACCTCACGCTCGCTGAATCACAAGTCGCTGGACGGCGAGCTGGTGCCCGGCACGTTCGCCGCCGCCGATGAGCTGATCGGGCTTGCCCAAGCCGTTGTCGACGCCGGCGGCGGCCTCTTCGAGGTCGTGCCGACCGGTGAAACCGGCGGCGATGCCGACCAGATCCTCGGCGAGGTCGCCCTGATGGGGAAGGTGTCGCAGGCGACCGGCCTGCCGCTGTCCTTCTTGCTGGTGCAGGCACGGGATGCGCCCGACCTCTGGCGTCGACAGCTCGAACTGGTCGAGGAAGCGATTGCGGCCGGGGCGAAGCTGACCCCGCAGGTGGCCGCGCGTCCGGGCGGGATGCTGCTCGGCCTCGCGAGCTATCACGGTCTGATGCGGCGTCCGACCTTCCGCGCGCTGGAGGATTCGTTGCCGCTCGATCAGCTGGCGGCCGAGTTGCGCAAGCCGGAGATCAAGGCCGCGATCCTGGCCGAGAATGACCTGCCGGCCGATCCCAAGCGCCAGTTCGAGACGCTGACCGAGTCGACCCCGTACATGTTCGAGCGCATCTACGTCATGGGCGATCCGCCGGATTACGAGCCGACGGCCGACAAGTCGATCGCGGGCATCGCGGCGGCGACGGGCAAGGACCCCTGGGAGGTGCTCTACGACCAGCTGGCCTCCGGCACATTGCTGCTGGGCGCGTTCCTCAACTACGGCGAGGGTTCCCACGACGCGCTGCGCGAGATGATTGCCCATGACGACACCGTCATCGGGCTGTCCGACGGCGGCGCCCACGTGAAGATGATCTGCGATGCGTCCATGCCGACGTTCCTGCTCACGCACTGGGCCCGTGACCGTTCACGCGGCGAGACGCTCCCGCTCGAGCTCGTGATCGCCAAGCAGGCGGCCGGTACGGCGGCTGCTGCCGGACTGAACGACCGCGGCACCCTCGAGCCGGGCAAGAAGGCCGACATCAACGTCATCGACCTCGACCGGCTCACCCTCCACGCGCCGCGCTCCATCGCCGACCTTCCCGCCGGAGGCCGGCGGATCCTGCAGGACGCGAGTGGCTACGAGGCGACGATCGTCAGCGGCGTCATCACCCGGCGTCAGGACAAGGACACGGGAGCCCGTCCCGGGCGGCTCGTCCGGGGGCAACGAACCCCGGCGAAGGTCTCGTGACGCTCCGCTCGCGACGAGACCGGGTGGTCGAACGATTCACCCGTTGAATTTCTGGCATCCATTTGCTGTGAAAGCTGTGACATCGAGGCGATGAATGGCGCTCCGGGCTCACCATCCGTCATGATCGATTGTTCGGATTCCCAGCGGTCTTTTCACGATTCCTGAAACGGACGGCAGGTCGGCGCAGAGCATTCGGCGTTGGGGCTGCCGGATTTCCACCGCGGCCGAAATCACGCAGCGTAGTGACGTGCGGCAGGCGTTTGCGGGGCCTTCTGCTTTCCCAGCGGTGAATGCTCCCATAAACGCTTCAGTCAGGCTCCCCAGGTCCGATCGGGTAAGGGTGGTCGCTCAACCGAGTGGCCGCTCTCGTCGCTGGTCCACCGGGGCTCGGCCTGTTCCGAGAGGTTTTCGATGCGGAAGCTCGTCCGCCGTTTGTCGTTGGTCGTCGTCGCTGTTGCGATCGGTCTTGTCAGCGCTGCCTGTTCCCCCTTGGGGTCGACCGGGCCGATGTCCGGGCCGTACGCGAAGACCATCTGGGGACCTGACGTCTCCAATTACCAGCACCCCTTCGGTGCTGCCATCAACTGGTACTCGGTGCGCGCCCAGGGTGCCCGCTTCGCCTTCGTCAAGGAGAGCGAGGGCAACTTCTACGTGAACCCCTACGCTGCCGCTGACATCCGCGGTGCGCGGGCTGCGGGTCTTTACGTCGCGCCCTATCACTTCGCGCGCCCACGCCTGCCGATCTCGACCGCCGCCTCGGACGCGCGCCTCTTCGCCGCCCAGATCGGCAACGTGCGGGTCGCCGGCTACCTGCCGCCGGTGCTCGACATCGAGACCAACGGCGGACTCTCCCCGGCCAACGTCACCGCCTGGACCCGCACGTTCCTGTCCACGCTTCAGGCGGCGATCGGCCGCCCACCGATGATCTACAGCGGCTCCTGGTTCTGGCGCAGCTACATGGGCAACCCGTCCGGCTTCTCCCAGTACAACGTCTGGATCGCCGACTACGAGCCGGCCAACACCGGCCCGACCCTGTTCGGTGACTTCACGTACTCGTCGTTCTGGCAGTACAGCGACACCGCCCGGGTCTCGGGCATCGCTGATGCCTCAGACGTGAGCTGGTTTCACGGTTCACTGACGCAGCTCAGCCAGCTGGCCTACGTGCCGACCACGGCGAGCGCCCAGTCCACCAGCCAGGCTCACGAGATGCTCGTCCAGCCGGCGAGCCCGGGCTCCACCTCGAGCTCCGGGGGAGTGACCGGTTCGATGATGGCGCAGAGCCCGACGACGGTCGGGGCCACCCGCTAGCAGTTCTGAGCACGAACTGACGGAGGCATGTCAGGCGGCCCTGGTGTCGCCTGACATGCTTTCGTCATGACCGCCGAACTGCCGGTGCTCGACGAGCTCGGCTTCTACACGCTGGCCGGCTCGCCTGACTCCGCGCGCGAGCTCATCGATGAGGTACGTGACGGGGAGCGCCTCGGCTTCGGCACCGTCTTCATCTCCGAGCGCTACAACCGCAAGGAGATCGCGACCCTCTCGGGCGCAGCCGGAGCGGTGAGCGAGCGCATCACGATCACGACCGCCGCGACCAATCACAACACGCGTCACCCCATGGTCACCGCCGCTATCGCGCGCACGATGCAGAGCCTCACCGGCGGTCGCTTCGTGCTGGGGCTCGGCCGGGGCATCGTGCCCATGCAGGACGCGTTCGGGATGTCGCACATCACCACTGCGCAGCTCGAGGATTTCGCCGGGCTCATGCGGCGGCTCTTTCGCGGCGAGGCGATCATCGGCCACGACGGACCCGCCGGGAAATACCCGGTGCTGCATCTCGACGCCGGTCTGGACGAGTACCTGCCGATGGGCATCGTGGCGTTCGGCAAGAACACGCTCGAGCTCGCCGGCCGCTGCTTCGACGAGGTCGTGCTGCACACGTACTTCACCGACGAGACGACCGCGCGCTGCGTGCGGACCGTGAAGGACGCCGCCGAGAAGGCGGGACGCGACCCGGCGTCGGTGCGCGTGTGGTCGTGCTTCGCCACCATCGGCGACCACATCGCCCCGGACAAGCGGCTGATGAAATCCGTCGGCCGGTTGGGCACGTACCTGCAGGGCTATGGCGATCTGCTGGTGCGCACGAACGGCTGGGATCACGCGGTGCTCGATCGTTTCCTGGCCGACGACGTGGTCAAGAGCGTGCGCGGGCTGGACGTCGTCGGGACCACCGAGCAGCTCGAACACGTCGCCGAGCTGATACCTGACGAGTGGCTGGCGCCCAGCGCGACGGGCACGCCGGAGCAGTGCGTCGCGGCCGTCAAGGGGCAGTTCGCGCTCGGCTGCGACGGGGTCATCATGCACGGCGCCAGCCCGGCCGAGCTGGAGCCGATCGTCGCCGCTTACCGCGCGGCGGGCTGAGCGAATACTGCTGCCGGCTCCAGGCCCGCTGCCACCTCAGTGGTGGTAGCGGGAGATGAAGCTCCACAGCGCCGCGTTGCCGTCGAGGTTCCAGGCACCGTCCTTCAGGCGCGGCCAGTCGTGTACGCCGTTCTTGACGATGGTCACCGACACCGTGGCGGGGGAGAAGCGCGCGGGCTCGGTCGTCGAATTCGGGAACGAGCACAGGCACCAGTCCTGAGCGACCGACAGGAAGGTCGAGCCCGGCGGTACTCCGCCCAGATAGGGCACCACCGGATCGAGCGCGCCGTGCAGGTGCTTCCAGATCGGCCGGGCGCACGTCGTCCCGAGGTACGGCCCGGCGACCGAGCCGGCGGCCGCGAAGACCGAAGGTGCGTCACAGATGGCTCGTAGCGCCATCATCCCGCCGTTGGACAGCCCGATGACATAGACGCGTTTCAGGTCGATCTTCGTCTGCTTGGCGACGGCGGTGACGACGTGGCGCAAGTAGGTGACGTCATCGGCGGTGCTGGCTCCGCAGCAGTCACCGGCGTTCCAGGCCCGCAGGGTGCTGACCGTGTCGCGAGACGTGTGGCCTTCGACGAAGCTGCTTGCCCGTTCCGCGCGCTGCCGTGACAGGGAACCGGCCGGGAGGAGGGTGGGAGCGGGGCTGGGGCTGTCGGTGGGCGATTCGCTGGGGGACGGCGAGCCGCTCGGCGCGGCAGACGGGTCGGTGCTGGGGGAAGCGCTCGGGCTGGGAGAAGGCAGTGTCGGGACGCGCGGCGCGATGTGGGCATCCGGATACGCGACGACGAAACCATGGGCGTCGGCGAAGGCGTCCAGCCCGGTGTCCTTCTCGAATTGAGCGCCGGTCGACCCCAGCCCGTGCAGCGCCACCACCAGCGGCCGTGCGGTGCCCTGCGCCGCCGGAGCCGTGTAGTGCACCGACACGTGCAGCCCGTCGACGACGAGACCCGACTCCACCACCTTGGCCGGGGTACAGGCCACGGCTGTCACCGCGAGGAGCATGGGCAGCAGCGCCAGCGCAGCGCGCAGCCGTGGGATACCCATGGAGAGGTTTTCGGCGGTTTTGCCGGTCGGCTGGAGGCGAATTGCCCGGATCGGCGATGATTTCCAGCCTGGGACGCCGGCCTACCGGCTGCGACTGGACGCCGCCGGGATGCGGGCGGCACTCGCGGACGCGGGTTAGATGAAGCATGGAGATCTGGTTCAACCCGTCGTGCTCGAAATGCCGCATCGCCGGTCAGGAGTTGGCTGACGCGGGCCTGGACGTCCCGCAGCGCCGCTACCTCGACGATGTCCCAAGCGCCGCTGAGCTTTCCGACGTGCTCGACCGGCTGGGCATGCAGCCGTGGGAGATCGCCCGGACCGGCGAGGCGGTCGCCAAGGAGCTCGGCCTGAGCACGTGGTCCCGCGAGCCCGCTGACCGCGAGCGGTGGATCGCGGCGATGGTCGCCAACCCCAAGCTCATCCAGCGCCCCATCGTGCTGCTCGACGACGGCCGCGCGGTCGTCGCCCGCAGCCCCGAGGCGATCCAGGAAGTCATCGACGCCAGCAGCTGATCCGAGCTCACCGAGATGCGTTAAGGCGTCCCGATTGGCGACGATCGAGCCGTGACGTCAAAGCAGGAACGGCGCTGGCTCTTCGGCGATCAGCTCGGCCCGCACTACCTGGACGATCCTCGCCAGCCGGTGCTGATGGTCGAATCGCAAGCGGTCTTCGCCCGCCGCCGCTTCCACCGGCAGAAGGCGCATCTCGTCCTCTCGGCGATGCGCCACCGCGCCGCCGAGCTCGGCCCGCAGTGCCGGTATGTCAAGGCGGGCACCTACCGCGAGGCCCTGGCCGCCGTACGCGAACCGCTGAGCGTCTGCCATCCGACCTCATGGGCCGCACGGGATCTCGTCCATGCCTTGGCCGCTGAGCGTGACCTCGACGTGCTCGCTGCGCGCGGCTTCGTGACACCGATGGCCGATTTCGCTGCCTGGGCTGAAGGCCGCGGCGGCAAACGCCTGCTGCTCGAAGACTTCTACCGCGAGGCGAGGCGCCGTCACGAGGTGCTGATGGACGGCACCGATCCGGCCGGCGGGCGCTGGAACTACGACGCCGACAACCGCGAGGCGCCCCCGAAGGCAGCGACGCTGGGCGTACCGGAGCCGCACTGGCCGAAGGAGGACGCGATCGATGACGAGGTCCGGCGCGACCTCGACCGGTGGGGAGCGGAGGGCGCGGTCGAGTTCGTCGGCGACGACGGTCCGCGCCGGTTCGCCGCGACCCGGCGAGAAGCGCTGTCAGCGTTGCGGATCTTCGTCCGCGACCGGCTTCCGACCTTCGGGCGCTACGAGGACGCGATGCTGGCCGGCGACGACTGGATGGCGCATTCGCTGCTCTCCGCGCCGCTGAACCTGGGACTGCTCGATCCGCTCGAAGTGGTCCACGCCGCCGAGGACGCCTACCGGAAGGGCCACGCTCCGATCGCCGCCGTGGAAGGTTTCGTGCGGCAGATCCTGGGCTGGCGCGACTACGTGTGGCACCTGTACTGGCAGCAGGGCCGCAGCTATCGGCGGCGCAACGAGCTCGATGCTCAGACCGCGCTGCCGAAATGGTTCAACGACCTCGATGCCGGCGAAGTGGTCGAGGCACGCTGCCTTTCGGAGGTGCTGCGCGGGGTGCGCGAGCACGGCTGGGTGCACCACATCCCGCGGCTCATGGTGCTCGGCAATTACGCGATGCAGCGCGGCTGGCGGCCGGCCGCCGTGACCGACTGGTTTCACCGCTCGTTCGTCGACGGCTACGACTGGGTCATGGTGCCGAACGTCGTCGGTATGTCCCAGCATGCTGACGGCGGCGTAATGGCCACCAAGCCGTATGCGGGCGGCGGCGCGTACATCAACCGGATGAGCGACTTCTGCGGCTCCTGCCGCTACCGGCCGAATGTGCGGGTGGGCGACGACGCCTGCCCCTTCACCGCCGGCTATTGGGCCTTTCTCGATCGCCACCGTGACCGCTTCGCCTCGAACCCGCGCATGGGTCAGCCGCTGCGGGGTCTCGACCGGCTTCGCGATCTACCGGCGGTCCTCGCGCAGGAACGGGAGCGGGGGTCGCGGGCGCCCTGACAGCACGGGCGCCGGCGCCAGTGCGCTGCCTCACAAAACGGAACCGTGATTCACGTTCCGGTTAAAGTGCTGGCATGTCCGCCTCAGCTCTCGTCGGCGATCCGACGGCTCGTCGCCACTACAACGTCACGTTCGCGGTGCTCGCGCTCGGCGTTCTCGCGTACGCGATCATGCAGACGCTGGTGACACCGGTGCTGCCGACGTTGCAGAAGGATCTGCACACCACGCAGAGCACGGTGACCTGGCTGCTGACGGCGAACCTGCTGTCGGCGTCGGTGTTCACGCCGATCTTCGGCCGGATCGGCGACAAGGTCGGCAAGAAGAAGATGTTCGTCTGGGCGCTGGTGGCGCTGGCCATCGGCTCCGTCGTCGGCGCGCTGGCCACGAGCATCGGCGTGATGATCGTCGCCCGGGTGATCCAGGGGGTCGGCGGCGGCGTGCTGCCGCTCGCGTTCGGCATCATCCGCGACGAGTTCCCGGCCGAGAAGGTCAGCACCGCCGTCGGCCTGGTGGCGGCGTTGGTGGCGGCCGGGGGCGGGCTGGCGATCGTGCTCGGCGGACCGATCATCGACGCGCTGGGCTACCACTATCTGTTCTGGATCCCGACGATCCTCGGAGCCGCCGCGGCAGCCGTGGCGTTCTTCGTGGTGCCGGAGTCGCCGGTCCGCCTCAACGGTCCGATCAGCTTCCTCGGGGGCGCCTTGCTGACCGGTTGGCTGGTGGCGCTGCTGATCGCGGTGAGCGAGGGCTCGACCTGGGGTTGGGCCGATGGCAAGACGCTGGGCCTGATCGGCCTGGCCATCGTCATCGCCGTCATCTGGTACTTCGCCGAGTCGCGCTCGAAGGCTCCGCTGATCGACATGCAGATGATGAAGCTGCCGGCGGTCTGGACCACCAACCTCGTGGCGTTCCTGTTCGGGGCCGGGATGTACGCCGCGTTCGCGTTCATCCCCGGATTCGTGGAGACGCCGCGGCACACGGCGGGCTACGGATTCACCGCGAGCGTCACGCAGTCGGGCCTCTACCTGCTGCCGCTGACCGTGTTCATGTTCATCTTCGGCGCTCTGAGCGCCCGGCTGTCGGATCGTTTCGGCGCGAAGCAGGTGCTCGTGGTCGCGGCGGCGATCAGCGCCGTGGGCTACGCGATGCTCGCGTTCGTCCACGACCAGCGTTGGGAGGTCTACCTGGCGTCAGCGGTCATCGGCGTGGCGCTCGGGCTCGGCTTCGCCGCCATGTCCAACCTCATCGTGATAGCCGTCCCCACACACCAGACCGGTGTCGCGACGGGGATGAACGCCAACATCCGCACCATCGGAGGCTCGATCGGCGCGGCCGTCACGGCGACGATCGTCACTGCCGGCGTTGCCGCCAGCGGGCTGCCGCCGGAGTCGGGCTACCGCAACGGTTACGCCGTGCTCGCCGGGATCGCGATTCTCTCCACGCTCGCGGTACTGGCGATACCGGTGAAGCGGCATGCGCACGGTGACGTCGGGCAGCCGCACGCCGAGCTTGCCCTCATCGGGGCAGGCACGTTGTCCGGAAGCGAGCCGGAATGAGCGCCCGGCCGAGCGCGTCCACGTTGAAGAGCCCGCGTCAGGACGCCGCGCGCAACCGACGGCTCCTGCTCGACGCCGCACACACCGTGTTCGCCCGCGACGGGTTCGACTCGGGCGTCGAGACCATCGCGCGGGCCGCGGGCGTAGGCACCGGCACGGTTTACCGGCACTTCGCGAACAAAGAAGAGCTGATCGTCGCGCTCGTCGACGATCTCGCCCAGGAGGTCGAAGTCAGTGCCGACCGGGCGGCCGAAAAGGGCGACGGCTCGGGCCTGTGGGATTTCCTGCAGGCAGCCGGTGAGATCCAGGCCCGCAACCAAGGTCTGCTGTGCCGGCTCTGGGTCGGCGCGAGCCGGGCCGAGCAGGTCGCGGTCATGCGCTCGAAGATCAGCACCCTGGTGGACGACGCCCACCGCCGCGGCACGCTTCCCGCCTCCGTCAGCCAGCCCGACGTGCTGCTCGTCCTGCACGGCTTGCGCGGCGTCATCGAGGCCAATTACCAGGACCGCCCGGACGCCTGGAAGCGCTACCTCGAGCTGGCCGCCATCGCGCTGAAGTCGGCCTGATCCGGGGCCGCCCCGTCAGGCGTCGTTGTCAGGCGTCGTAGTTGTAGAAGAAGCTCTTCTCCTCGTAGCGATCCTTGATGCGCCAGCCCTTGTCGGTGCGCACGAACGTGTCGCGATACCAGAGGCCGCAGATGAAGACGTGCGGTTGCTTGCCCTCGCCTTTGTCGATCACCATGGGGTTGTGGCAGATGGTCTTGCCGCGCGCCAGATCGGGACCTTCGAAGTCCAGCTTGGTGGTAGCCACCATGTGCTGGAAGCTCGAGAACATCGGCATCGCCTTGATCAGGAACTCCTTGGTCTCGGCGACGTTGCCGGCACTACCGCCCATCTCCGCGTAGTCGATGTGGGCGTCCTCGGTGAAGACGTCATCGAGCGCGTCCCAGTTGCGACTGTCGATCGCGTGGCTGTAGGCGGTCAAAAGGTCCTGGATCTCCATGCGGTCGGAGATCTCCTGCAGCGTCAAGGTCATCGGCGCATCCTCCTTGCTGGGGTTCTGGATGGCAATCCTGGCAGGATCGCCCCTGTGACTCGCCGGCAGGCCAGAGAAGCTGAAGCACAAGCGCCGTCCGTGTGGGAGCAGCGCTTCCGGGCTGCCCGGGTGAGCCTGCCCGATTGGGCGTGGGACGCGCCTGACCGGGGGGTGGCGCTCAGCAACGCGGGGGGCACCTTCGAGATCTACGCCTTCGACGCCGCTGCCGCCCGCGCCGATGACTCCCCCGGTGCTGGGCTGCGCCAGGTCACCGACCGCGACCAGGGGACGCTGCACGCCGCGATCACCCCCGACGGCCAGGACATCTGGTGGTTCGCCGACACCGACGGCGATGAGTTCGGCGTCTGGAACGTGCAGCCCTGGGACGGCAGCGGCGAGCCTCGTCCGGCCGCAGAAAGCCTGAAACCAGGATGGCCCGCCGGGCTGGCGATCGCCCGCGACGGCACGGCTTACGTCGGCCGCAGCGACGACGACGGCACCGAGATCTGGCGCGTCCCCCTGGCCGGGCCACCCACGCTGATCTACTCGCACGAGCAGGACGCCAGCGTCGGTGATGTCACCGACGACGGGCTGCTGATCTCCATCAGTCACTCCGAGCACGGCGACAACCGTCATCCCGCGCTCCGCGTTGTCACGCCGGACGGCACGCCCGTCGCCGATCTCTGGGACGGCGCCGGGAAGGGTCTCGACTCGCTGGGCTTCGCCCCCGATCGGCCCGTCCTGCTCGTCGGGCACGAGCGGCGCGGCCGGCTCGAACTACTCATCTGGGACCTCACCGATCCGGCGGGCGAACCGCCGGTCACCGAGCTCGACATCGACCTGACGGGCGAGCTGAACGCCTCCTGGTACGTCGAGGGTGACGCGCTGCTCCTGGAACGCGGCGAGCGGGCGCGCTCGCAACTCTTCCGCGCCGAACTCGCCGGACTCGATCTGGCGTCGGGCCAGTCGGTCGCACCGGTGGTCAAGGCCATCGCGACCCCGCCTGGAGTCATCGCCGGCGCGACCACCCGGCCCGGCGGTGACATCTGGCTGTCCTGGACCTCCGGCGCCAACCCGCCGCGGATCCGAGACCTCGCCGACCGGATCGTCGTGCGTGCCCCCGGGCCGCCGCCGCCCGGCGGCGCACCGTTTCGCGACGTCACCGTCGAGACACCGGCCGGTCCGCTGCACGCATTGCTCGCCGTCCCGCCGGGCCCCGGCCCGTATCCCGCGGTCTTCGACATCCACGGCGGCCCCAACGCCCAGGACGAGGACGCGTTCTCCGCACGTTCCGCAGCATTCGTCGACGCCGGCTTCGCGATCGTGCTCGTGAACTATCGCGGCTCGACCGGCTACGGCAGCTCGTGGCGCGACGCCAACGAGGACGACGTCGGCCACATCGAACTCGCCGACATCGCCGCCGTACGTGACGTCCTTGTCGCGGACGGAACGCTCGATCCGGCGCGTACGGCAGTCACCGGCGGGTCCTGGGGCGGGTACCTCGCACTGCTCGCGGCGGGCACCCAACCCGACCTCTGGGCGGCCGTCATCGCGATCGTTCCGGTCGCCGATTACGTCGCCGAGTACGAGGACGAAATGGAGCCGTTACGCGCTTTTGACAGAGCGCTGCTCGGCGGGAGCCCAGAGGAAGTTCCGGAGAAGTACGAGCGGGCGTCGCCGCTCACCTATGCCGCCGCGGTCACGGCTCCGCTGCTGGTCATGGCGGGTTTGAACGACCCACGCTGCCCCATCCGGCAGATCGAGAACTACCTGCGTCGCCTCGACGAACTGGGCACTCCGTACGAGCTCTACACCTACGAAGCGGGGCACGGCGCGCTCGTCACGGAGGAGCGAATTCACCAGATGAAATTGGAGCTCGGCCATCTCGCACGTCATGTCCCCAGCGCGCCAAGAGCCGTGTAACGTTTTATTTGGCCGCTGTCACTGGCGGCGCTCACGCACCTCCAGTGACACTGACGGTGAGCTCCTTTGCCCGAGCCGCCTGACGTAAGGCCCGGGGCACTCAACACGTGGGCCTCGCGCATCAGTTCAGGGAGAGTTCGTGGCACAGGGCACCGTCAAATGGTTCAACGCCGACAAGGGCTTCGGCTTCATCTCCGTCGATGGCGGCGGGGCTGACGTCTTCGTCCACTGGAAGGCCATTCAGGCCGATGGCTTCAAGAGCCTGGATGAGGGTCAGCGCGTGGAGTTCGAGATCGGCCAGACCCCCAAGGGGCCGCAGGCCGAGGTCGTTCGCCCTATCTGACCTTGTAGTTCATTCGCATCACCGCAGCGGCGCGCAGTTGTTCCTACCGGAACGGTGCGCGCCGCTTCGTTGTTGCTACAGGCATGTGGTTCAACTCGCGTATCAAGCTCGAATTACCTACCGCTGAGACGGCGCTCGCAGGCCGTTCCAGCCGCATGCCGGTCCCCGCTCGACACTTCGTGCTGGGCACCCCGCTCGATGCTCCGGCGCCGTCCGGTTTCGACGAGGTCATCCTTGGCCTCGGCTGCTTCTGGGGAGCGGAGCGAATGTTCTGGAGCCTGGACGGCGTCTACTCCACCGAGGTCGGCTACGCCGGCGGCATCACGCCCAACCCGACCTACGAAGAGGTCTGCAGCGGGCGCACCGCACACACCGAGGCCGTCCGCGTCGTCTTCGACCCGTCGAAGCTCTCGCTCACCGAGATCCTTCGGGTGTTCTGGGAGGGCCATGACCCGACGCAGGGAATGCGTCAGGGCAACGATGTCGGCACCCAGTACCGGTCGGCGATCTACACCAACAGCGCCGAGCAGCTCGCCGCCGCCGAGGCGACCCGCGACGCCTACGCGGCGACCCTGGAGTCCGCCGGCTTCGGCCCGATCACGACCGAGATCGCGCCCGCGGGCGAGTTCTACCCGGCGGAGGACTACCACCAGCAATACCTGGCGAAGGTGCCCAACGGCTACTGCGGCATCGGCGGCACCGGCGTCAGCTGCCCGGTCGGCGTAGCCGCCTTCGAGGGCTGACCTTCAAAACACGGCGGCGCCGGATCTGATGAGCTGTCAGACCCGGCGCCGTTTCGCGTTGTAGCCTGCCAAAAGACGCCGTAATCATGGCGCTCTCGGGAGGCCTTTCGTGAAGACACCAGGCATTGACCTGACCGACCTTGATCGCTTCCAGCGCGGCGAGCATCACGAGATGTTCCGCCGGCTGCGTGCCGAGGAGCCCGTGGCGTGGCACGACCTGCCCGACGGCAAGGGCTTCTGGAATGTCGTGACCCATCCTGACGTCACGCTCGTCAACCGTGACTCGGGGCTGTTCTCCTCCGAGAAGGAGAACGTCGTCGGCTTCTACAACCCCGATGAGCTGCCCGAGCAGGGCGGCGATCTGCGCGGCGTCATGCTGCTGGTGACCGACCCGCCCAAGCACACCCGCTACCGCAAGCTGGTCAACAAGGGCTTCACCCCGCGCATGATCGGCCTGCTCGAGCAGTACCTCGAGCACCGCACCACCCGCATCATCGACGAGGTCATCGAGACCGGCTCCTGCGACTTCGTCACCGATCTCGCCGCCGAGCTCCCGCTGCAGGCGATCGCCGAGATCATGGGCGTGCCGCAGGAGGACCGCAAGCTCCTGTTCGACTGGTCCAACCGCATGATCGGGATCGATGACCCCGAGTACGGCGGCACCGAGGACAACATGACGGCGATGACCGAGCTGTACATGTACGTCAACCAGCTGGCGCAGCAGCGCAAGGTCGACCCGCGCGATGACATCGTCACCAAGCTGATCAACTCCGAGATCGACGGCGACAAGCTGTCCGACGCCGAGTTCGAGTTCTTCATGCTGCTGCTGACCGTGGCGGGCAACGAGACGACGCGTAACACCACCGCGTGGGGCATGCACGCGCTGATGCAGAACCCGGACCAGTACAAGATGCTGGTCGACAACCCGGAGCTGTTGAACGGGGCGGTCGAAGAGGTACTGCGCTGGGCGTCGCCGGTGCTGCATTTCCGGCGCACCGCGACGGCCGACACCGTGATCAACGGCCAGCCCATCGCCAAGGACGACAAGATCGTCATGTGGTACATCTCGGCCAACCGTGACGAGAAGGTCTTCGAAGATCCGTTCCGCTTCGACATCACCCGCACGCCCAACGAGCACGTCGCCTTCGGCGGCGGCGGCACCCACTTCTGCCTGGGCGCCAACCTGGCGCGGGCCGAGCTGCGGATCCTGTTCGCCGAGCTTCTCGAGCGCATCCCCGACATGAAGATGACGGCCGAGCCCGACATCCTGCGGTCGAACTTCATCGGCGGCGTCAAGCACCTGCCGGTTGCTTTCACCCCGGGTAAGCGCCGGATGAGTGCGGCTGAGCTGGCAGCGAGCGCCTAGCCGTCAGCTGGCCGAGCTAGCGTCCGCGGGCGACCAGCTCGGCAATCTGCAGCGTGTTGAGCGCTGCACCCTTGCGGAGGTTGTCGCCGCAGACGAAGAGCTCGAGGACGCGCGGGTCGTCGAGGCCCCGTCGGATACGCCCGACGTAGGTCGGGTCGGTGCCGACGACGTCTGCCGGGGTCGGGTACTGACCGAGCTCGAGATCGTCGATCACCTCGACGCCGGGTGCGGCGGCCAGCAGCTCGCGCGCGCCCTGCGCGGTCACCTCGCGCTCGAAGGTCGCGTGCACGGCCAGCGAGTGGGTCGTCATGACCGGCACGCGGACGCACGTGGCGGCCACTCGCAGGCCCGGCAGCCCGAGGATCTTGCGTGACTCGTTGCGGACCTTCAGCTCCTCGCTGGTCCACCCGTCGGCCTTCGGCGAGCCGGCGACCGGGATGACGTTCAGCGCGAGCGGCGCCGGGAAGGCGCCGAGATCTCCGACGGCCTTGCGGACGTCACCCGCGACGCTCCCGAGCCCCTGCCCGGCGACGGCGACCAGCTGCGCCTCGAGGGTGTCGATGCCGGCCTGCCCCGCACCCGACGCGGCCTGGTAACTCGCGACCACGAGCTCGGTGAGGGTGTACGCCCGGTGCAGCGCCCCCATCGCAACGATCATCGACAGGGTCGTGCAATTCGGGTTGGCGATGATGCCGCGCGGACGGTTGAACGCATCGTCCGGATTGACCTCGGGCACCACCAGCGGCACCTCGGGATCCATCCGGAACGCGCCGGAGTTGTCGACCGCCACCGCGCCGCGCGCGGCCGCAATGGGTGCCCAGATCGCGGAGATCTCGTCGGGCACGTCGAAGACGGCGAAATCGACCCCGTCGAAGACCTCGGGAGCGAGGGCGAGCGTCTCCACCTCGACTCCGCGGACCGGGAGCAGCTTGCCCGCGCTGCGCGCTGACGCGATCAGCCGGATCTCGCCCCAGACGTCGTCGCGTTCGGTGATCAGCTCACGCATCACGGTGCCGACCGCGCCGGTGGCGCCGACGACGGCGAGGGTGGGCTTGCGGCTGGCTGTGCTCATCGGCCGGTACCTCCGTAGACGACGGCCTCCTCGGCGCTGCCGAGCTCGAAGGCGTCATGCACCGCGCGGACGGCCGCGTCGAGTTCGGTGTCGCGGCAGACCACGCTGATCCGGATCTCCGAGGTGGAGATGATCTCGATGTTGACTCCCGCGTCGCCGAGCGCGCCGAAGAAGCGCGCGCTCACTCCGGGGTGGCTCTTCATACCGGCGCCGATGAGCGAGACCTTGCCGATGTGCTCGTCGAACAGCGTCTTCTCGAAGCCGATCTCGTCCTTGACCCGCTCCAGGGCCGCGACGGCGGTGGGCGCGTCGGCCTTCGGGGCGGTGAAGGTGATATCGGTACGGCCGGTCGTCGCGTGGGCGGTGACCTGCACGACCATGTCGATATTCACGCCTGCATCAGCGATGGTGCGGAAGACGGCAGCGGCCAGGCCCGGCTTGTCGGGGCATCCGACGACGGTCACCTTCGCTTCGCTGCGATCGTGAGCCACCCCGCGGATGATTGCCTGCTCCACGTCCTCGCCTTCCTGCTCATTCGAGACGATCGTGCCCGGCTTCCCGGAGAACGATGACCTCACGTGTATCGGCACCTGGTAGCGGCGGGCGTATTCGACGCAGCGCAGCATCAGGACCTTGGCGCCGCTCGCCGCCATCTCGAGCATTTCCTCGTAGCTGACGGTCTTCAGCTGCTTGGCGTTCGGCACGATGCGTGGATCGGCGGAGAACACCCCGTCGACATCGGTGTAGATCTCGCAGACGCTGGCTTCCAGTGCCGCCGCCAGTGCGACGGCCGTGGTGTCGGAGCCGCCCCGCCCGAGCGTGGTGATGTCTTTGGTGTCCTGGCTGACGCCCTGGAACCCGGCGACGATGGCGATGGCGCCGTCATCGAGCGCGGCCCGGATGCGGCCGGGCGTGACGTCGATGATGCGGGCCCGGCCGTGCACCGAGTCGGTGATGACGCCGGCCTGCGAGCCGGTGAACGACCGCGCCTCGGCCCCGAGGTTGGCGATCGCCATCGCGAGCAGCGCCATGCTGATGCGCTCGCCGGAGGTGAGGAGCATGTCGAGCTCGCGCGGCGGCGGCACCGGGCTGATCTGCTGTGCCAGGTCGAGCAACTCATCCGTGGTGTCGCCCATCGCGGAGACGACGACGACCACCTCATTGCCGGCGCGCTTGGTGGCGACGATGCGCTCGGCGACGCGCTTGACCCGTTCCGCGTCTTGCACGGACGAGCCGCCGTACTTCTGAACGATGAGCGCCACGTGATCCAGAGTATCGGCGGTGACCAGCGCGAACCTCTGGTTAAAACGGGACCTCCGGCGCTCAGCCCCGGCTGAGCAGCGCGGCCGCGATGGTCGCGAGGCCGATCCCGGCGAGCACCTCGTGCGGGATCCGATGCGGCGACTCGCGCTGCAGCCACTTGTGGAACTCGTCGAAACGCGCAGGCCACGGGCTACGACCAGCGAAATGCTCACCGATCTTGTCGGTGTCGGGCAGGCACGCGCCAAACATTCCGGCGAGCACCCCGGGCCGGCGCTCCTTGCTCGCCAGGGCCGTGGCGGCGGCCATCAGGCCGAGACCGAGAATCCCGTCACGTCGCGCTGCGGTGATCGGGAAGTAGCCGACGACGCCCCAGTGCGGCAGGTTGTCCATCGCCAGGTGGCTCGCGAAGCCCGCGATCGCCGCGCGTCCGGGTGGCAACTGCGAGCCGATGGCCGCTCCGGCGAGGACGTGGTTGCTGATGAAGATGGCGGGGTCCCAAGGTCAGCGGGCGGGTGCAGATCCGACACGGCCAACGATAGCCGCGGCACCTGCAAGGCAGGTGGCGTGTGACTCCGGATTCGCACCCGCCCGCCACCTCCTGGTCCACCCGGTCGAGTATTTGCAGGCCGGCCTCGACGAACTCGACGCCGCATCGCACGATCGAGCCTGCAGCGCAATCCGGCGCCGCATCCCGGCGAGCCGCTACCAGGGAAGGGGCCCATGACGATCCGCGTGACCAGGCTGCGGCGCCAGTACTACAGCGCGCCTCTCCTGGTGTTCCTGGACGGGCGGCCGGTGGGCAAGCTCGCGCCGAGTCACTCCGGCGACATCAGGGGCAACGGGCGTCCTCAGGACCTGATGGTCAAGTGCGAGGGATTCGCCGACAGTTCGCCACTGTCGGTGACCGACCCTGGCGCTGACCAGCTGCTCGGAGTGGTCGTCACCTACACAAAGCACCGCAAGCTTTTCGCCCGCGCGACGAAAAGCCTGCATGCGCAGGTCATGGGTCCGCCGATCAGCCGTCCGCTGGAGGATGAGCCAGCAGGCTGAACAGCGCAGACGGTGGTGGGCCGGGTGGCCGATCAGTGGTGACGGTCTGATCCCGACATTCTCAACAGGCCAATCCAAGAAGGCTGGTAAAGGCATCGCCGGGCGGGGCTGCGGCTTCGCGGAAAGAGCGGTTAGGAGTCGCGGATGAATACGCCGGGGCGCACCGTCACGGGCTGGTGGAACTGCCATAACAATGCCTTCTACCTGGAGCGATTGGTTCGACGAAGCGCAGCGGAAGAGCCGCCGGAATCACGGCTCGAGGCCAATGCCGAACCCGTCCTGGGCCTGCTCTGGCGACCGATCTCGTTTCCGAAATCAGCGTCCGCAAGGGCCCGCCTGGCCCGCGTCGCGGCCGTGCCGCCGCCGCGCGAAGGAGCAGGTGACGCCAGTTCTTCGGACGCCGGCCGGGGTATTGGCGGGCGACGCGATCGCGGGGCAAGAGCCTGACAAAGAGCGTCCGTTTACCGGGCTCTTTGTCTGCAATCTGACGGGGAATCAACTTTCTGGCATTGATGCCGACGGGAGCGGGTGCGCAACCTCCCGTCGGCGCTGCATTGGATTCGCCGACTTTCCCTCAGCGCACGATTCGGCCTGCTCAGCGCGGCCCTGGTAGCGCTACTCGGAGTAGCGCTCGGCAGTTGGAGCGCCGACCGGATCCGGCGCACCAATGTCGATGAAGCGGTCCGTCTGATCGGCTACACGAATGCGACGACGCTCTACACGCTCTCGCATCTCGGCAAGGCCGACCTCCCGCACAACGAGGACATCCGCACCGATCTCGGCAACCTGATGATCGACGCCAGCATCCATTCCAAGCGCCTGGTCGGCCTGATCGTCTGGAATGCGTCAGGCCAGGTGATCTACGCATCGGCTCCGTTGACGCGCACGACCATCCGGAACCCGCCGAAGGAGCTCGCCGCCGCGTTCGCGGGCCAGACGCACACCCGGCTGATCTCGAGCGCGAACCCGGCTGCCGACCCCGGCATGCACGCCATCATCGAGAAGGCCGGCCCGGTCCTGCAGATCGTCTCCCCGGACGCGGTCTCGACGGGGACGACCCGCTCGGTGTTGCAGTCGCTCATCCCGTGGCGCCCGGTGGAGAGCAACATCCGTCACCAGACCATGCTCATGAGCGTGGGGCTGCTCGGTGGCCTCTTCGTCTTCTGGCTGGCGCTCTTCCGGCTCGTGACGCGGGCGTCGCGGCGCCTTCGCGAGCAGGCCGACCGCAATCACAAACTTGCCAATCACGACCCGCTCACCGGGCTGCCCAACCGGGAGCTCCTGCGCCGCCGCACGCTCGCGGCCATCAAGCGCGCGAACCGCACCGGCCGTCGGGTGGCGCTGCTGCTCCTGGACCTCGACCGGTTCAAGGAGATCAACGACACCCTCGGCCACCACCACGGTGATCTGCTGCTGCAGGAGATCGGCCCCCGGCTGGCCGCCGTCATGCGGGAGGGCGACTGCATCGCCCGGCTCGGCGGGGACGAGTTCGTCGTGCTGCTTCCCGACGTGGCGGATGCGGGGCACGCCCAGACGCTCGGACGGCGAATCCGAGCCGAGCTCGCATCGCCGTTCGTGCTCGAGGGCGTCAGCCTTGATGTCGAGGCCAGCGTCGGCATCGCCGTCACCCCTGAGCACGGCACCGACTTCTCCACCCTGCTCCAGCATGCCGACGTCGCCATGTACGTCGCGAAGAAGGCGCATCTCGGGCTGTCGGTCTATGACCGGGTGCTGGACGACCACAGCCCGCTGCGGCTCGCGCTGATCTCCGAGTTGCGCGCCGCGCTCGCCGATCCCGGCCAGTTCGTCCTGCATTACCAGCCCAAGCTCGACATGCAGACCGGCAGGCTCACCGGATTCGAAGCCCTGGTGCGCTGGCAGCACCCGGAGCGCGGGCTGCTGGTTCCGGACGAGTTCATACCCGACGCCGAACGCACCGGAATGATCCGCACCCTGACCGACCTGGTGCTCTCCGAGGCGGTCCGGCAGGTCAACATCTGGAAGCAGGCCGGTGTGACGATGCCGGTGGCGGTCAACCTCTCCACCCGATGCCTGCTCGACCCGCAGTTCCCCGACGACGTCGCTGCGCTGCTTTCGGCGCACGGCGTCGAAGGGTCGGAGCTGGTTCTGGAGATCACCGAAAGCGCGATCATGGCCGACCCGGAGCGGGCGAACGAGATCCTGAGCCGGCTGGTGGCGCTCGGCATCGGGATCTCGATCGACGACTTCGGCACCGGCTACTCCTCGATGGCCCATCTGAAGCGGCTTCCGATCGACCAGATCAAGATCGACAAGTCCTTCGTGATCGACCTGGTCGACAACCCGAGCGACGCCGCGATCGTGCGCTCGATGGTGGATCTGGCGCGCGGGCTCGGCCTCGGGGTCGTCGCGGAAGGCGTCGAGACCGCCGAGACCTGGAGGCACCTGCACGAACTCGGCTGCACCAGTGCCCAGGGGTACTACCTCTCGCGTCCGCTCCCGGCGCAGGACGTGCTGCCCTGGGTGGCTACCTACCGCGCGCGCACCGCGATACCCGCGGCGCGCAGCGCCCGAGCCGGGTCGGGCGGGCGCTGAGCGTCAGGCGTCCAGCAACCGCCGGCCCGAGAACGCGCGGCCGAGGGTCACCTCGTCGGCGTACTCGAGATCCCCGCCGACCGGAAGGCCGCTCGCGAGCCGGCTCACGCGGATTCCGAGGGGCGTGATCAGGCGTCCGAGATAGGTGGCCGTCGCCTCGCCTTCCAGATTCGGGTCGGTGGCGAGGATGACCTCGGTGACCGTGCCGTCAGCAAGGCGCATGAGCAGCTCACGCATCCGCAGGTCCTCCGGGCCGATGCCGTCGATCGGGCTGATCGCGCCGCCGAGCACGTGGTAACGCCCCCGGAATTCGCGGGTGCGCTCGACCGCGACGACGTCCTTGGACTCCTCGACGACGCAGATGACCGCGGGATCGCGGCGCGGATCGGCGCAGATGCGGCACTGCTCGTCGGAGGCGACATTGCCGCAGATCGAGCAGAAACGAACCTTGTCCTTGACCTCGGTCAGGGTGTGGGCGAGGCGCCTGACGTCATCCGGATCGGCGGCCAGCAGGTGGAACGCGATGCGCTGGGCGCTCTTCGGCCCGATCCCGGGCAGCCGTCCGAGCTCGTCGATCAGATCCTGGATCGCACCCTCGTACACGCGTGAACCGGCCTAGAACCCGAGGCCGGGCATGCCGCCGGCGGCCCCGGCAATCGGTCCGAGAGTCTCCTCAGCCAGCTTCTCCGCAGCCTCTTGCGCAGCGCGGACCGCGGCGACGACCAGATCGCCCAGCGTCTCCAGATCGTCCGGATCGACGGCCTTCGGATCGATGGTGACGCTCACGATCTCGCGGGTGCCGGTGACCTTCGCCGTCACCAGACCGCCGCCGGCGCTGCCCTCGACCTCGGCTGCAGCCAGCTCGGCTTGGGCAGCTTCCACCCGGGCCTGCATCTGCTGGGCCTGCTTCATCAGCTGCTGGATGTTGGGCTGCGCCCCCATCGGCATGCCCCGCGAGTTGGCCATACGCGCAGCGTACGTCTGGCGGTGCGCGCTAGCCGGTCTCTCGCTCGTCGACGATTTGCGCGCCGAGGGCCTCCATCGCGATGGCGACGGGATCCTGCGCGCGAGCGCGCTCCCCGTCACCGACGAGATCGACGGAATCAGCGGGCTCCTCGGAGGCGGCGGGCTCGTCGGGCGGGAGCTCGATGGCCCCGTTGGACGGCGACTTGTGGACGACCTTGACCTTCCAGGCGCCGCCGAACCGGTCACCGAGCGCCTCGCGCAGCAGGGTCTCGGCGGTGCCGGACTTCTGGAAGTTGGTCGCATTGCCCGGGGTGAACGCGAGCATCAGCTCGGTACCGCGGACGGCGACCGGCTGGCCCTGGACGAGCAGCGCGCCGGCTGTGCGGAATCCGGGGGCGCGTCCGGCGGCGATGGCGGCGAGCAGATCGGGCCAGGCCGGGATGACGCTCGCGAGGGTGACGTCTCCGGCGCCCGGCGCGGTGGCCGCCGGCGCTGTGGCGGACGCCGCCGGCTTTTCCGGGGCGGACGGGCGCCCCGGAGTGGCCATGGTGGGCCAGGCCTCTTCCTTGGGTGCCTCTTGCTTGGGTGCCGCCTTGGGTGCCGCCTTGGGCGCGGGCGGGCGAGCGGGCTCGGGGGTCGGGGCCGCGGCCACCGCCGGAGCCTGACGGGCCGGCGGTGGAGCTGCGGGTGCCGCCGGCGCTGAGGGCGGTGCGCTCGGGGCGCCGCCGCGCGCGAGCTGACGCTCCAGCCGCTCGAGCCTGACCTGCAGTGCCTCGGGATCGGCGCTCGCCCCCGGCAGCAGGACCCGGGAGAGCACCAGCTCGAGCATGAGGCGCGGGCTGATCGTGTCGCGCATCTCGACGAGCCCGTTGTGCAGCAGCACAGCCGCGCGGGAGAGCTCGGAGGCCCCCATCCGGGCGGCCTGCGAACGCATCCGCTCGATCTGGTCGGGCGCGTACTCGGCGAGCAACCCGCGATCGGGCGCATCCGGGACCGTCTGCAGCAACAACAGATCGCGTACGCGCTCCAGCAGGTCCATGGCGAAGCGGCGCGGATCGTGGCCGGTGGCCATGACGTGTTCGACGACCGAGAACGCTCCGGCGGGAGCCTTCGCGGCGAGCGCCTCCACCGCGTCATCGAGCACCGAGGCGTCGGAGAGCCCGAGCAGCGCGGCGGCGTGGGCAGCGGTGAGACCGTCAGGCCCGGCTCCCGCGAGCAACTGGTCGAGCACCGAGAGACTGTCGCGTACCGACCCGGCGGCCGCCCGCACCACGAGCGGCAGAACGGCCGGATCGACCTCGGCGCCCTCGTCGACGCAGACCTTCGCGAGGAACTCGCGCAACAGCGCCGGCGGAACCAGCCGGAAGGCGTAGTGATGGGTGCGTGACCGGATGGTCTGCAGCACCTTCTCGGGCTCGGTGGTCGCGAAGACGAACTTCAGGTGGGGCGGCGGCTCTTCGACCAGCTTGAGCAGCGCGTTGAAGGCGTCAGAGGTGATCTGGTGCGCCTCGTCGATGATGTAGACCTTGAAACGCGCGGAAGCCGGCATGAAGATCGCCCGCTCGCGGATCTCGCGGGCGTCGTCGATCCCGCGGTGACTCGCGGCGTCGATCTCGATGACGTCCATCGACGAGCCCGCGCGAATGGCGACGCAGTGCTCGCAGACTCCGCACGGGGTCGGGGTGGGACCGGTGACGCAGTTCAGCGAGGCGGCAAGGATGCGGGCACTCGAGGTCTTGCCGCACCCGCGCGGGCCGCTGAACAGGAACGCATGGTGCAGCCGGCCGGACTTCAGGGCGGCGCCGAGCGCGTCGGTCACGTGCTCTTGCCCCACGACCTGCGCAAACGTGCGGGGTCGGATCCGGTTGTAAAGCGCCTGGGACAAGCGAAGCCTTCCGAGCTGAACGGCGGGACCCCCCGCGCACCCGCCAGAGCCTGCTTACCCTTGCTGCCTTCCGGCCCTGGGGGAGTTCACGGGGTAACGCCGCGCGAGGGGTCTGCCGTCACGATACCGGCAGGCACCGACAGAAAGGCCAGGCTTGCGGCGAACCGATACGCTCCCTCGCGGAGGATTCGCATAGTGGCCTAGTGCGCACGCTTGGAAAGCGTGTTGGGGGCAACCCCTCGCGAGTTCGAATCTCGCATCCTCCGCCAGCTCCTCGTCGCGTCCCCATGCTGCGCAAAACTGGTATACCGCCGCTGCGGACCAGGGTGGGCGCACGGAACCCAGTTTTGGCGCGGCTCACAGGTGAGCGCCCGGCGGTTTGGCTGGGTTTTGGCTGAGCATCGACCTAGCCTGCCGAGGTGCGCCTCGTAGCCGGACCGTTCGCCGCCTTCGCCTTGCTCCTGGCGATCGCCGGCGCGGCCAAGGCGCTCCGGCCGCTGAACACCTCGCGAGCCCTTCGCGCAGCCGGCCTGCCCTCGAGCGGGGGGCTGGTTCGACTGCTGGGCGCCGGCGAGGCAGTCCTCGCGGTTGTCGCCCTCGCGGTGGCCGGGCCGATCCCGGCCGCCCTCGTCGCCATTTCGTACGCGAGCTTCGCGGCCTTCGTGGGCTACGCGAAAGCCCGCGGCCTCGCGATCAGCTCCTGCGGGTGCTTCGGCAAGCCCGACACCCCGCCGACGAACGCCCACCTCGTCGTGAACCTCGCCGCCGCCTTGCTCGCGGTGGTGGCCACCATCTCACCCGGCCGCTCGCCGCTCGGCCAGCTCACCCACTCACCCGGCGCCGGCGTCCCGTTCGCCGCGCTGGTGCTCGTCATCGCCGCGCTGGGCTACCTGGCGCTCGCGGAATGGCCCCGTCTCGTCGCCGTCCTTCGCCTGAACCCGTCACGTGAGGCCCACATATGAGTAGCGGCAATGAGTAGCTGGTTGACGACGGTCGTCGACAAGACGGCCGGACTGCTCTCCCATCGCGGCACCCGGCGCAGCTTCCTGGCCGGCACCGCGGTCGTCGGCTCCGCCATGGTGGTGTCGCCGAAGAAGTACCTGACCGAGCCGGTCAGCGCGATCACGACGATCTGCGGTCCGGCCTCGACGGCAGCCGACGGGTACACCGCCTTCTGCTGCTCGATCTACCGCGGCGAGAACAAGTGCCCGCCCGGCACGTTCGTCGGCGGCTGGTGGCGCGCCGACGGTTCGTCCTACTGCTGCAACGGAAGCGCTCCCGGCTCGCGGTACTACATCGACTGCCAGGCCGACTGCAAGAGCTGCTCGAGCGGCTGCGGCCCGTTCTGTTCCGAGAGCTGCTGGAACTGCCGCCCGCACGCGGCAACCGGGAGCTGCGACCAGCGCCGGGTCTGCCAGAACGTCTTCCGCTACGGCCAATGCAACACCCAGATCGGCTGCAGCGGCCCGGTCGCGTGCCGCGTCGTCACCTGCGTGCCGCCGTACCTGATCTTCCCGTCGTGCGGGCGCACCACGCT
The DNA here is from genome assembly GCA_963731205.1 of uncultured Actinomycetota bacterium. GTDB lineage: Bacteria > Actinomycetota > Actinomycetes > Frankiales > Frankiaceae > DATAZK01. The sequence continues at coordinate 1,363,322 of CAVSUJ010000002.1, forward strand.
CTTCGACAACAGCACCGCCAACCACACCGCGCCCTGCCTGACTGGAGCTTGCGCATGACCGGCCTTGTCATCGCCGAAGCGGTGGCGATCGCGCTGCTCGGCCTGCTCGTCGCGGGACTGCTGCGCAGCCACGCCGAGATCCTGCGTGCCCTGCACGACCTCGGTGGGGGCAGCGGGGGCGCCGACCACTCCCACAGCGCGCCGGCCTCCGCCACCGCCAAGGTCGTCAGCGAGCTCGATTTCCCTGGCGTGCGCGAGGGAATCGCGCCTCCGCGCTCGGTCGACGTGACGGATGCCGCCATGCGCGTCGCGGACATCGCCGGGCTCACCCCGTGGGACGAATCGATCGCCGTAGGGGTCTCCAGCGACGAGAGCCGCAGCCTGGTCGCGTTCCTGTCCACCGGATGCGGCACCTGCGCCGCCTTCTGGGACGAGCTGAACCAGCCCGGCGGCGCGCGCCTTTCCGCGCAGACCCGGCTCGTCGTCGTCACCAAGGGCGAGGACGAGGAGAGCATTTCCGCGCTTCGCCGGATCGCCCCGCGCGACGCGTCGGTGATCATGTCGTCGCAGGCCTGGACCGACTACCAGGTGCCCGGTTCGCCGTACTTCCTGCTGATCGAGGGCGGACGCGTCACCGGGGAAGGTTCCGGCAGCACCTGGCAGCAGGTCAGGGCGCTGCTCGGGCAGGCGTCCGACGACAACGACGTCCGGCGCTCGCGCAGGGAGCCGGTCGGTGGCCTGAACGGGCGTGACCGCGCCGACCGGATCGACGCCGAACTAGCGGCCGCAGGGATCGTCCCCGGCCATCCGAGCCTGTATCCGGATGCCCCTGCCCAAGATGCGAACTAGCGCGTCCGGTGTCGATCGCCGTCCTGCTCGCCGGATTGGCCGTGGCCGCAGTAGCTGCGGTGCGCTCGACGTGGTCGCCTTGAGGCGAGTCGATGCTGACCAGCATCACTCCGCTCGGGGAGCGGGGACGACGGCGGCGGTGGAGCCTGACCACCGCGTGGTACCTGCTGGGTTCGACGGCAGGCGGTGCGGGCCTGGGAGCGCTGGCGGGGGTGTTCGCCTTCGCTGCGGGCACATTGTCGCCGGGGCCGCGGGTGTTGGTCGTCATTGCAGCGCTGGCCTGCGCGGCGGCCGCGTTGACGGATGCGCGGGGGATCGCGCTGCCGTCGTGGCGGCGTCAGGTCGACGAGGACTGGCTGCAGCGCTACCGCGGCTGGGTCGTCGGAGGCGGGTTCGGCATCCAGCTCGGCTTCGGGCTGGTGACCATCGTGTCGAGCGCGTCGGTTTACGCGGCGCTGGCCCTGGCGGTTCTCACCGGATCGTTCTGGGGTGCGGTCGCCATCGGCACGACCTTCGGCCTGGTGCGGGCGTTGCCGCTGCTGAGCGTCCGCCGGGTGCGTACCGGCGAGGCGCTGGTGGCCTTGCACCGCCGGGTCAACACCATCGCCCCGCGGGCTCGCGTCGTCACGGTCACGGCCCTGTCGCTCGGAGCCCTCGCGCTGGCGGCGGCGGGTGCGGCGTGATCGGACCGACCGCCGCCGGAACGGCAAGGACGGAGAACGCATGAAACTCGCTCACGAGGGGCTGGCCGTGACCACGCCGCCCGGCTGGGACGCGCGCATCTTCAAGCGTCAAGCCCTCCCGGGCGAGGTCACTCTCCCCGTGCTGCATGCGGCCGACTTCCCGCTCCCGGCCGTTCGGGGCGACTACGGCAGCGGTGCCGTCGAGATCATGGGACCCGGCCACGTCTTCCTCTCGCTCATCGAGTTCGACGAGTCAGAGGCCGCCACCCCGCTCTTCGGGCACGAGCGACCCAGCCGGATCACGTCCGGGGAGTTCGGGCCCGATCGCCTCCAGCGCGCGCTGCCGGGGCAGGCAGGAGCGCAGTTCTTCTTCGCCGAGCGCGCAGGTTCGACAAGTCGCCCGTTCTGCCTCTACGTGGTGATCGGCAGCTACGACGGCCGCACGACGCTCGTCCCCCGCGCCAACGAGATCTTCCAGACGATGGAGGTGAGCTGATGCCCACGCGCAGGCAACTCATGAGCGGTGGCGCCGCCGGTATCGGGGCAGCGGCTCTGCTCTCCTCGTGCACGCCCCCACCGCCTGCCGTCGCTCCGAGGCGCTACGCGACGCTCTACCGGACGCTCAACGGCTACCGGCGCGACCTGCTGCTGTGGGATCCGACCGGCCGCAACCCGAAGAACATCGTGCAGAGCGTCTACGGCCGCCCGGCCTGGTTTCCCGACGGCCAGCACCTGTGCGTCTCGCGGGGAACTGGCGACGACAGCGAGGGCACCTGGGCGTTGTGGCTGTGCCGCGTCGACGGCACGGTGCTGCATCCGATCACCAGCCCCAGCATCGGCGTCGCCGATCTTGATCCGTGCGTCGGCTCCGACGGGCAGACCATCGCCTTCAGCCGCGACACGATCGGCTTCGGGGCCGGTCAGGGGATCTGGATGGTGCAGGCGACGGGCCAGGGGCTGCATCCCGTCCCGGGTGCGGCGGGGGGCATCTCCCCGAGCCTGAGCAGCAACCTGACGGCGATCGTCTACGCGGCTGCCGACGGGATCCGGCGGGTGCCGGCCCTCGGCGGCACCCCGTTCCTGATCGCCCGCGCCGCGTTCCCGTGGCAGTACACCCAGCCGACCTGGTCGCAGACCGGCAACAAGGTCGCGTTCATCCGTCACGACTCGGCCTCGGCGGCCTCGCTCTGCTACGTCGCCGGTTTCGGCGGGCCGGTCTCGGTGCTGACCTCCTCGACCGCCGGGATCGAGTGCCCGACGTGGGGCAAGGACGGCGCGACGCTCAACTACGCCCGCTTCAGCGGGTTCGGCTCCGAAGGGCGCAGCGCGACCGACGTCTACCGGCAGGTGATCGGCGGTCCTGCCGTCAAGATCTTCCGGCCATCCGGGCCGCCGGCTACGGACCTCTCGACCCTGCCCTGACCTGGCCTTTGTTCCCCCGGGGTGAAAAAGCGGCAGATGTCTGGCCGGTCGTGCCCTAGTTTTGGCTCCCGGGCTCCAGCAGGATCGAGTTATGACGGACCAGTTGGACCTGCTTCGCGAGCTACAACCCGCCGCTGAGGCTGCCCTCGAACGTCACCTGCGGCTCGCCAAGGAATGGATGCCGCACGAGTACGTGCCCTGGGGTCAGGCCCGCGACTTCGGCGAGACGCCGTGGGACGCGAGCCAGTCGTCCCTGTCACCGATCGCCCAGGTCGCCTTCGAGGTCAACCTGCTGACCGAGGACAACCTGCCGAGCTACCACCGCGAGATCGTGGCTGCCTTCGGCCGCGACGGTGCCTGGGGCACCTGGGTGCACCGCTGGACCGCCGAAGAAGGGCGCCATTCGCTCTGCATGCGCGACTACCTGTTGGTGACCCGGGGCGTCGACCCGGTCGAGCTCGAGCGCGGCCGGATGCGTCAGGTCGAGCAGTCCTACGACAGCGCTGCCGACGGGATCGGCAAGACCCAGCTCGAGGTCATCGCCTACGTCAGCTTCCAGGAGCTGGCGACCCGGATCAGCCATCGCAACACCGGCGTCTACACCGAGGACCCGATCGCCGAGCGGCTGCTCGCCCGCGTCGCCGCCGACGAGAACCTGCACATGATTTTCTACCGCGACCTGATGGCCGCCGCCCTGGAGCTCGACCCGTCAGCTTCCGTGCGGGCGATCGCCAAGGAGGTCATCGGTTTCCAGATGCCCGGTACCGGCATCAAGGACTTCGACCGCAAGGCCCGTCAGATCGCCAAGGCCGGGATCTACGACCTGCGCATCCACCACGACGAGGTGGTCTGGCCGCTGCTGAAGAAGTGGAACGTCTTCGAGCTCGAGGGGCTCGACGCGCCCGCCGAAGCCGCCCGCGAGGAACTGCGCGGCTTCCTCGATGCGCTCGACAGCCTGGCAACTCGCTATGAGGAGCGCCGCCGCATTAGCGCCGACCGGGCATTGCTGGCAGGCTAGGCACCACACGAGCGACGGATGAGCAGCCATCCGGGTTGGCGGTGAATCGATGAGCACCGCTCCTGTGCCGGTCGCCTCCGGGCTACCCATCAAGCCGCGCCTGCGCGGCCACCTCCACCAGTGGGCGGCCGCGACGTTCTTCGTCGCGGGCATCGTGCTCATCGCGCTGGCTCACGGCGGTCGGGCTCGTTTCGCGGCCATCGTCTACGCCCTTGCGGTCTGCCTGCTCTTCGGCACCAGCGCGCTGTATCACCGGCGCAGCTGGCAGCCGAAGGCGAAGGCCATCATGCGGCGGCTGGATCACTCGATGATCCTGGTGCTCATCGCGGGCACCTACACGCCGTTCGCCCTGCTGCTGCTGCACGGGAGCACGGGGACGGCGGTGCTGGCGCTCGCCTGGGGAGGGGCGCTGGCCGGAATCACGCTGCGAATGCTGTGGATTGCGGCGCCGCGCTGGGCAGTGATCCCGCCGTATCTGCTCGTCGGGTGGATCGCCGTCTTCGTGATGCCCGAGCTGCTGCATGCGGGCGGGGTCGCGACGCTCGTGCTCGTCGCCGGTGGCGGCCTCATCTACAGCCTCGGCGCGGTCGTCTACGCCACCAAGCGGCCCGACCCGTGGCCCAAAACCTTCGGCTACCACGAGGTTTTTCACCTCATGACGATCCTCGCGGGCGTGATGATGTACATCGCCATCAGTTTCGCCGTCTACCGCTGAGCGTTCCGCTCCTTCAATGCTGAGCGAGCCTTTCTTTCAGCAGCGTCGAGACGCGGGGGACGACCTCGCCGAGCGCTGCGAGCTGATCGCGTATCTCCTCCGGAGCGATGCCCGGCACGTGCAGCCGGATGTTCAGCCCGTCGCAGCCGGCGGCGATCACTGTCTCGACGAGCATCTCGGCGAGCTCGGCCGGATCAGCACTGGACAGGACCGCGTCGTCGGCCCAATGGCTCTGGGCTGATTCGGCGGCGTACGTGCGGTAGAGGTCGACCTGCTGGTCGAGCCGGCTGCGCGGCGGAGGCCCGACCCAGGCCCGGCGCACCATGAGGGCCGCGGCTGGGGCTCCGGCCTCGCGGTAGACGTCGGTCAGCATCCGGCAGCGCTCGATCGTCGAGAGCGAATCGAAGAGCAGACCAGCACCGGCGGCTGCCGCCCGGCGTACGGCCGCGGGACTCATGGCGGCGCTCATGACCGGCACGGGCGCCTCGCGGCAGCCGGCCACTGCGGCGTCACCCGCAAGGTCGCCGGGATCGCGTCCGGACAGCGCATCCGAGACGCGCGTGAGCCCGTCGGCGAAACGCTGCACCAGGCCGTCCTTGGTGGTGTCGAGGATGTCGAAGTCGGCCTGCAGGGAGCCGGTCGCGACGCCGAGTCCGACGCGGCCCGGAAAGCGGGCCGCGAGCCACGCCGCCTCTTCGATCACGAGCGCGACCGGGCGAAGTGGCAGCAGCAGTGGGCAGGCCGCCGCCCAGCCGCCGGGCATCGCGTCGAGCAGCCAACCCGCGACCTGCATCGGGTTGGGCAAGTAGCCGCCGAAGCCGCCGTGGTGCTCGCTCGTCATCATCCCGTCGAAGCCGGCCTCGCGTCCGAGCACGGCCTGGGCGCGGATCTCGGCGATGAGGTCGACGGCGTTCAGCGCATGGGGGTAGAGCCGCAACGAGACGGATCCGGAAGCGAGCGGCGCTGGAGTAGTCACAGTCCGGTGAACCTTCCGCCATCGACGACGAGGGTCTGCCCGGTGACGTAGCGTGCGCCGTCGCCGAGCAGGAAGGTGAGCACCGGCGCGATGTCCAGGAACGGGTCGCCGACCCAGCCCAGCGGCACCAGCTGACGCAGCCGCGGCTCGAGGTTCGGATTGGACTCGAAGGCGCGATACAGCGCCGGTGTCACCGCGAGCGGGGAGACAGCGGTGACGTTGACGCCGTTCGGTCCCTCCTCCAGTGCCAGGCTTTTCGCGAAGCCGCGCAAAGCTCCCTTGACCGTGCCGTAGGCCGGCAGCGTCGAGCTTCCCTCCATGGCCGCGGGCGAGGTCATCAGCACCAGCCGGCCGCGTCTCTCGCGCAGGTGCGGCAGCGCGGCCTTGGCGCAGTTGAAGGCTCCGTTCACCGAGACGGCGAGGTGGTCGTCGAGCACGGCCGGGTCGAGGTCGGCGAGCGAGGTGACGGCGCTCGAATGGCGGCTCGTGGCGTTGTGCACCACCCCGTCCAGGCCGCCGAACCGCGAAACCGCTTCAGCCACGGCATTTTCCATGTCGGCGTACGCGCCGACGTCAGCCCGCACGAAATGCGCACTTCCACCGGATGCGGTGATCTGGGCAGCAGTCTCTTCGCCGTTGGCGCCGAGGGAGGTGACGACAACGTGAGCTCCCGCTTCGGCGCACGCCTGACACACCGCCTGCCCGATGCCCGCGCCGCCGCCGGTGACCAGCACCACGCGGTCGTGCAGCGTGCTCATGCCGGCATCCAGACGCCGCCGTCGACCGCGATCGTGGCACCGGTGACCGCGGTCCACGGGGCTGACGCGAGCGCCGCGATGATGGCCGAGGCGTCCCCTGCGTGGGCCGGAGCCGGCAGCGTGGCCGCCGGCAGCCCGGGCCGATCCAGCGAACCTTCGGTGCCGGCGAGGGCTGCGGCGGGGAGAGCGACGGCATTGACCGTGATCTGGCGCGGGCCGTACTCGCGTGCCGCGACTTTCACGAGCGAGCGGACGCCTTCTGCCGCGGTGCTCCAACCGGTGAGTCCGGCAGAACCCCGGCTGGAGAGCGTGGGCACCAGCGCGACGATCGTGCCGCCTTCGTCGAAGGCGTCGCCGGCGGCCTGGAAGGTGGCGATCGCGTCGCGGATGGGCTGGGCGGCGACGGTGTCCCAGCCGGTCGCGTCGTAATCGGTGAGGAGGGTCGGGCTCGCCGCTGAACCGGGCGTCGGCGCCCAGACCACGAGCCGCGGGCGTCCGGCCTCGATGAGTTGTGCAGCGAGCTCGGCGCGGGCACCGGGCTCGAGGACGACGACGTCGGCGCCGCCCTCGCGAAGGCCCGAGGCGACCTGCCCGGCCGGGCCGCCGGGACCGCCGATCACGGCAGCCGTCAGGCTCACTCGGGCCGCCTGGCGAGCCGCTCGCGCAGCGCATCGTCATGCAGGAAGACCGGCAGGTTGTCATCGCCGACGAACGGCGGGCGTGCCGTGGCGCCCCCGTCCACCGAGAGCACCTGGCCGGTGATCCAGCCGGCGAGGTCTGACATCAGAAACGTGACGGCACCGGCGATGTCGTCGGCGTGACCCCTCCGTCCGAGCGGGACCGCGGCGCGTTCGGCGGGTGTGTCGGGCGGCGGGTTCGGATTGTTCTTCAGGCTGCGCGGGGTGCGGACGGTGCCGGGCGCGACGGCGTTGATACGCGTCCCGGCGGCTCCCCATTCCAGGGCCGCGGTGCGGACCAGCGACATGAGCGCGGCCTTGGCTGCCGAATACGGCGCACCGAACGGCATCGAGCTGAGCCCGGCAATGGAGGACAGCGCGACGATGCTCCCGCCGCGTTTCAGGGAGCGCAGCCGCCTGGCGGCGGCGGTGCTCGTCAGGAACATCGAGCGCAGGTTCAGGTCCATGAGCTCGTCGAACACCGACGGGTCCATCTCGGTGAGCGGCTCCCAGGGCGCCGACAGCATCCCGCCCGCGACGTGGACCAGCCCGTAGAACTCCTCGCCGGCTGCGGCGATGGCACGTTCGACGTCCGGTGCCTGACGGACGTTGCCGACGACAGCAGGGTGGGGACGGGAGTCGACTCCTGTGGTGGCGGCGCTGAACTCGTCGAGGGCATCGGCGCTGATGTCGACCCCGACGACCAGCGCCCCGGCGGCGGCAAGCATTCCGCTGATGGCGGTGCCGATCCCACCGCCGCCGGCGCCGGCGACGACCACGGTGCGACCCGACATGTCCAGCAATTCGGCAGGAGATGGCACGGGCGAAACGTATCGAAGTGGAACCAGCGCGCCGGCACAGGGCAGGCTTAGGGAGTGCGCTACGTGATTCTGGGAGCCGGAGCCGTCGGTGGAACCATCGCCGGGCTGCTGCGATTGCAAGGTTCTGACGTGACCGTCCTCGCCCGCGGCGAGCACGCCCGCGTCATGAAGGCCGACGGGCTGACACTGGCCACTCCGGACGGGACTCACCAGATCCCGCTGGATGTCGCGGCGTCACCGCAGGAGCTGCAGCTGCGCGCGGACGACGTGCTGATCCTCGCGACCAAGACACAGCACACCGAGGCGTTGCTCAGCGACATCGGCCCGCTTCCGGTCGGCGGCGGCAGCAGCGCGGCCGAATCGCTGCCGGTCGTCTGCGCGCAGAACGGTGTGGAGAACGAGCGCCTCGCCCTGCGCCGCTTCCAGCGCGTGTACGGCGTCTGCGTGATGCTGCCCGCTCAGCATCTGGAGCCGGGACGGGTCGATTCGCAGGGGAGCCCGCATCCCGGGATGCTCGACATCGGTTGCTATCCCGGCGGGGTCGACGCGGTCGCCGAGGAAGTGGCTTTCGACCTGTCGGCCGCCCGGTTCCTGTCGGTCGCCCGCGCCGAGGTCATGCGCTGGAAGTACGCAAAACTGCTGCGAAACCTGGGGAATTCCATCGAGGCGCTCACCGGCCACGACCAGGACGAGGCCGGCGAGAAGCTGGTGCACGAGCTCGTCCAGCGGGTCGACGCCGAGGGCCGTGCGGTGCTGCAGGCGGCGGGTGTCGACGTGGTCGGCAACGACGAGTGGCGCGCGTACCGCCGGGATCAGGTGCAGCTGGTCGCAGTCGACGGGCGTGAGCGCGGCGGCGGCTCGTCCTGGCAGAGCGCCAACCGCGGCACCGGCTCGATCGAGGCCGATTTCCTGAACGGCGAGATCGGGCTGCTCGGGCGGTTGCACGGGGTCGCGACGCCGCTCAACGACATGCTGCAGCGCGAGGCCAATGCGTTGGTACGCGAGCGGCGCCCCGCCGGCAGCGTGGCGCCGGGTGAGCTGCTGGCCAAGGCCGGTCTCTAGCGCGGCCTCTCATCTCCAGCCGCGCAGTCACGCGGTAGGGGTGAAAATGCCTGGCGGCAATTGGACAGTTCTGCCCACTGCGCGCGGCTCCTTCGTCGGCGATGCTGATCTCGCAAGATCCCCCCGCCACGTCGGACGAGGAGTCCTCGCGTGTCTGACCCCAACCCGCTCATCTCGCGACGCGGCGCCCTCCTCGGGCTCGGCAGCATCGGCCTGCTGCTGGGCTGCTCGTCCGGCGCCAAGAAAACCGTCACCCGCGCTTCTGGCCCGGCCGCGGCTTCGCCTTCGGGCACGGCCGTACGCGCTCAGACCGTGGCACTCGGCGGCCCGCACGTGGCGGCGGCCGGCCAGGTCTCGAAGTCCGACGTCGCCCGCTTCGGGCCGCTGGCCAATGGCCAGTGGCGAGGCGGCTGGCGCGACACGAAAGGACGATCCGGTGCGTCCGACGTCGTCATCACCATCAACCCGTTGACCCTCAAGGCAAAGGCGACCGTCGACTTCCAGGGTCCGATCCTCGCCGGTGCTCCGCTGGCGCCCGTCACGTACGACGTCGACCTGCTCTCGTATGCCAAGGACGCTCCCAGTTGGTTCGTGCGCTCCCCTCAGCTCGGTGACGTGGTGGCGACGGCGGACGGCGGTGTCTCCTTGTCGGGTTCGTGCACCAATGTTCCCGGTCACGCCGACATCGAGGGCATCGATGTCAAGGGCACCCGCCTTGGTGGACGGGTCGACGGCCGCTACACGATCACCATGAAGGACGGCAGCACCACGACCGGAACCATCGCCTGGGGTCATGGGTCAACCCCGGCACAGCCACATGATCCGACGGATACCGCCCAGAACTCGATCCCCGACATCTTGAGCGGTGACTACGCGGCAAGTTTCGGCACTGCCAGGCTGCTGACCGCGGCGATGCGACGTCCCACGCTGGCGGCCACGGCCAACGGCGGCCGGGTCTTTTTCGCTCCGGGCATCGACGTCTCGGACGCTCGGGCATTGACTGCAGACGGCAATCTGGTGGTGCAGTACTCGATCTATCGGGGCAGCGCGGCGGACGTCGCGAAGTTCTGGCAGACGAACTACCCGCACACCAACCCGATCCCCGGCCCCTGGACCGAAGCCACCGTCTCCAATGGCGTTCCCCCGATCTACGCCTACTCCGGCGGCCGGGTGCTGGACATCTCCGTCGGGCCGACGGTGGGCGCCAAGGGTGCACCTCTCGGAGCCCAGGAGACGATGAACCTCAGTCTCGCGCTGGCCAAGGCCCTCATGCCGGAGCTCAACAAGCGCTGAGCCGCCCTGGCGCTCAGGTCGACGTGATCCGGTCGCCGCTATCCACCTGCAGACCGCATGAATCGTGCGCTCCATTCGGCGAGGTAGCCGTTCATCTCCGGTGGCCCGATGACGGAGAACTCGGCGCCGAGATTGCCGAGGACCATCGCCGGCCAGTCGAAGGAATCGGTGCGCATCCGCATCAGGCAGGCGCCATTGCCCCGATCCTGGACCTCTGCCCAGCGGCCGACGCGATCGCGTACCGCATCGGCGGGAGCCTGGATGAGGGCCTCCACCGTGTACGCGCTCGGGACCTGCGTGAGGCCCTGGCGGACGAAGGTCGCCGCGTCAGGAGCAGGCAGGGCGCGGGGCGCGAAGCGGGCGCCGGTGCGTTCCAGGCCGGCGAGCCGATCGAGCCGGAAGGTGCGCCAGTCATGGCGTTCGAGGTCGTACGCGACCAGGTACCACCGCCGTCCGAGCGAGACCATGCGGTGCGGCTCGAGGTGGCGGCGCTGCTGCGTCCCGCCCGCCGCGGTGTAGTCGAACTTCAGCCGCTCGCTGTCGCGGCACGCCTGCGCGATCGACGTCAGCGCCTGCGGATCGATGCTCGACTCGAGTCCCTGCCCCGGCGTCGGCTCGATCATCGCTTGCATCGCCTCGGCCTGGCGGCGCAGCCGGCCGGGCATCACCTGGATGACCTTGGCCAGCGCCCGCATCGAGGATTCCGCCGTCCCGGCGACGCTGCTCTGCGCCGCGGCCATCAGCCCGACGGCCAGCGCGACGGCCTCTTCGTCGTCCAGTACCAGCGGCGGGAGCGACGCCCCGGGAGCGAGCTGGTAGCCACCGTCCACCCCGCGCTGGGCCTCGACCGGATAGCCGAGCTCGCGCAGCCGGTCGACGTCACGCCGCAGCGTTCGCAGCGAGACCTCGAGGCGCGCGGCCAGCTCCGTGCCCGCCCAGTAGCGATGCGTCTGCAGCAACGAGAGCAGCTGCAGTGCTCGTGAGCTCGTGCCCGCCATGCGTTTCAGTCTGCCCTGTATTGCGGACAGAAACTGGCACCTATTGCCCCTAGCGTGGGTCTCACCGACAACGAAGGGACCTCCCATGAGCGTGCTGCCGACCACGACGAACGAGACCGCCGACCTGCTGGCCACCCTCGCCGCCCACCGCGAATTCCTGCGCGGCACGGTGCGCGGCCTCTCCGACGAGCAGGCGGCCGCCGCCCCCACCGTCAGCGCCCTCTGCCTCGGTGCCCTCATCAAGCACGCTGCCTACACCGAGGCCGGATGGGCGCGGTTCATCGTCAAGGGCGCGGAGGGCCTCGGCCCGCAGGACGCGACCGGCTACGAGAACCACGAGGCGAGCCTGCGGATGGAGCCGGGCGACACCTTGGCCGCGCTGCTCGACGCCTACGCGGAGGTGGCTCAGGCGACGGATGACCTGATCGCCGGGCTGGACGAGCTGGACGCGTCGCACCCGCTTCCGGCGGCGCCGTGGTTCGAGCCCGGCGCGAGCTGGAGCGCCCGCCGCGCCGTGCTGCACATCATCGCCGAGACCTCGCAGCACGCCGGCCACGCCGACATCATTCGCGAGACGATCGACGGCGCGAAATCGATGGGCTGAGCCGCCTTTTCGCGATGCACCGGCGCGTAATCGGAAAGGGTCGGGCTCTCAGCCGGCGCGCCGCTGCCGACCCGAGGAGAGTCCGTTCGCAGCAGCCGCCACCTGGGCACCCGCAGCGGCCAGCGCATCGCCTTGCAGGCGGTCGGCGGGTGCCACCAGCAGGACGGCGGCGGCGGGCCGGTCGACGGCTGGGCGACCGTCCCACACCGGAGCCCCGACCGCGACCGTGGACGTGTACTCGGTGTCGACGACGTAATAGCCGCGCTCGCGAATGCGTTCGACGTGCGCGTCCGTCATCACCCCGGGGCCGAGCAGCCGGTCGCGGGTGAACGCGTCGTAGAAGGCCAGGAAATCGCCGCCCTCGGTGATGCTGGCGATGTAGCCGATGGGGATGGTGCCGCGCAGAGTCTGGGTGCTCTCGACGCCGTCGACCACGGTGAACGCGTCACCCTCGACCGCCCAGAGGGTGATCGTCTCGCCGGTCTCGGCAGCCAGGTCGTGCAGCACCGGGTGGGCCCGATCGCGCAGGGCCCCTGCATAGCGGCCCCCGACCACCAGCGACTGCGGCCCGAGGCGCCACCCGCCTGCCCGCCGGTCCTGCTGCAGCCACCCCTGATGCCCGAGGGTGACGAGGATGCGTTGCACGGCGTTCTTGTCGAGCTCGAGGTCGCGGGCGAGGGCGCTGCCACTGATGGGCTGGTTTTCGGCCACCGCGCCCAGCACGCGCAGCGCTTTTTCCACGGTGGTCAGTCGTGCGACCGCCATGGGAACCTCCTCACCTGAGTCGGCCTTCGTTGACCGGGGCGTGTGGCGCTCGTTACCGTATCGAAGAATGAGCATGTAGCTCAGATAGTGATACAGAGGACTGTATGGGTCGGCTGGACGGCAAGGTTGCGCTCGTCACGGGCGGTGCCAACGGCATCGGCCTGGCCTGCGTCCAGCGTTTCGCGCAGGAGGGCGCCCGCGTCGTCATCGCCGATGTCCTCGACGATCCGGGCGAGTCCGCCGCTGTGGATTTGCGCGGCGAGGGTCGCGAGGCGATTTTCGTCCACCTCGATGCGGCGTCCCCCGCGGACAACGAAGCCGCGGTCGTCGCCGCGACCCGCGACTTCGGCCGGCTCGACATCCTCGTGACCGCAGCCGGGATCTCCTTCGCCGGCTACACGAGCGGCGCTGACCGCGAGCGTGAGATCACCGCGGCAGCCCTCACGCCCGCGGCGGCGTTCCTGCACACGCCGGTGGAGCAGTGGCAGCCCGTCCTCGACGTGAACCTGACCGGCACGCTGCTCGCGGTCCAGGCCGCCGGAAAGCAGATGGTGAGCCAGGGCAGCGGAGCCATCGTCACCATCGCGTCGATCGCTGCCCTTGCGGGTGAGGCCGGCTCACTCGCGTACTCGGTGTCCAAGGCCGGCGTCTGGATGCTGACGAAGATGGCCGCGACCGCGCTCGCGGCGGAGGGCGTGCGGGTGAACGCGATCGGCCCCGGCTACATCGACACCAACATGACGAAGATCATCGCGACCATCCCCGACTTCTCCCAGAAACTGATCGGCCAGATCCCGATGGGACGCTTCGGGGCACCGCCCGAGATCGCCAATGTGGCGCTCTTCCTGGCCAGCGACGAGGCCTCGTATGTGACGGGTGAGCTCTTCATCGCCGACGGCGGGTTCTACACCCACTGATGGAAACTCTCTGATGGAACAAGCCGCGACCTCGATCTCGATGGGTGAGTCATTCACCTATCAGGCCAAGCGCGACCCGGATCGGGTCGCGATCATCTGCGGCGATGAGTCGATCACCCGAAAAGAGCTGGAAGCAAAGGCGAATCGGGCCGCCCGGGCCTTCGCCGAGCTCGGCGTCGGCCATGGCGATCTCGTCACCATCGCCCTGCCGAACGGCATCGACTTCTATGTCGCCGTCGCTGCCGCCTGGAAGCTCGGCGCCACTCCGGCGCCGCTGTCCTACCGGCTGCCCGACATCGAACGCAACGCCATCATCGAGCTCGCGCAGCCCGCGCTCGTCGTCGGCGTCGACCCTTCTCGCGTCAGCGATCGGCCGGCGCTTGCACCCGGATGGCAGCCGCCGGCAGAGCTGTCCGACGACCCGCTACCGAGCGCCGTCTCGCCGTCGTGGGTCGCCCTTGCGTCAGGCGGCAGCACCGGGCGTCCCAAGCTCATCGTCAACGCGCGCCCGGCGACCGTCGACCCGACCGCGCCCATCACCGGCATGCAGGTAGACGGCGTCCAGCTGGTGCCCGGGCCGCTGTACCACAACGGGCCCTTCACCTTCTCCTTCAACGGTTTGTTCACCGGCTCGACCATCGTGCTGATGGAGCGCTTCGACGCCGCTGGCGTTCTCGAGCTCATCGAAAAGCACCGTGTCGACTGGATTTTCGCGGTCCCGACGATGCTGCGCCGGATCTGGCAGCTCCCGCCGGAGGTACGCGAGAGAGCCGATCTCTCGTCACTGCGGCTGATCTTCAGCAGCGGCTCGCCGTGGCCCGCGTGGCTCAAGGCCGAGTACCTGAACTGGATCGGACCCGACAAGATCCTCGAGGTCTACGGCGGCACCGAGCAGAACGGCTCCACCGTCATCACCGGACGAGAGTCGCTCGAACATCCCGGCTCCGTGGGCAAGCCGCTGCCGGGCCATGGCGTCCGCATCCTCGACCCCGAGACGGGAGCCGATCTGCCGCCGCAGGAGATCGGCGAGGTCTTCTTCTCCGTGCCCGGCGGGCCCGGCTCCACGTACCGCTACCTCGGCGCCGAGTCGAAGGTGCGGGACGGTTGGGAAACCCTGGGAGATCTGGGATATCTGGACGCAGGCGGTTACCTCTACCTCGTCGACCGGCGCACCGATCTCGTCGTCAGCGGCGGCGCCAACATCTACCCCGCTGAGGTCGAGGCCGCGCTCGAACGCCATCCTCAGGTGCGATCGGCGGCCGTCGTCGGGCTGCCGGACGACGACCTCGGCAGTCGGGTGCACGCCATCGTCGATGTCGGGCAAGCGCCGCCGGAGCACCATCCCGACCACGAGATCTTGCGTATCCACTTGCGCGAGCACCTGGCGCCGTACAAGGTGCCCCGCACGTTCGAATTCGTGACGCATCCGCTGCGTGATGACGCCGGCAAGGTCCGGCGCAGCGCGCTGCGGGAGGCCAGGCTGACCCCCGACCAACCGACTTCCAGTAGTCCAGCAACCAAGGAGATCCCGTGACCACTGCCCTCACCGCCCCCCAGGCCGTTCACGTCGGCGCCGACGACCTGCCTTTCGTCGACATCGGCGGCGGAAACATGCTGAAGGTTCTGCAGGTCCGGGAGTCCGAGGGACTCTGGATCATCGAGAACATCTTCCAGGCCGGCTTCGAGGTCGAGACCCACCGCCACACCGGACCGGTCTACGGCTACACCCAGTCGGGCGCCTGGAAATACAAGGAATACGACTACGTGAACCGGGCCGGCTCGTTCCTCTACGAGCCCGCCGGCTCCATCCACACCCTCACCTGCATCGAGGACAACACGCGCGTGTGGTTCCAGATGTACGGCGTCAACATCAACCTCGACGCGGCCGGCAACATCACCGGCATCGCCGACGGCGCCGGCACGCTCTCGCACTACCTCGCGATCTGCGAGGCCAACGGCCTTCCCACCCCCAACGTCGTCACGGACTGACCCATGACCACGGCAGAGAAGGTCGACATCTACGCACCCGAGACCTACATCGAGGCGCCGCCTCACGAGCTGTTCGCCGAATTGCGCCGTACCCAGCCGGTGTTCTGGCAGGACATCCCCGGCCAGCCCGGCTACTGGGCGGTACTCAAGCATCGTGACGTCGAGACGGTCGCCCGCAACCCCAACCTGTATTCGGCCACCGAAGGCGGGGTCGTCCTCGAAGATCTCGAGCGCGAGCAGCTGGAGAACATGCGCGGCATGTTGCTGGCGATGGACCCGCCCCGCCACAACGACTACCGGCGCCCGATGGTCAAGCGCTTCGTGCCCAAGGTCATGGAGCAGCTCGAGGAGCGCATCCGGGCGATCACCCGCGACATCCTCGATCATGCCGACGGTGACGTGGATTTCGTACGGGACGTCACCTCGGCGCTGCCGACGCGCGTCATCGGTGAGCTCGTCGGGCTGCCCGAGGAGGACTGGGATCGCGTCCATCACATGGCCGAGCTGAACACCCACGGCCAGGACCCGGACTACGCACCGGACGGTGACGGGGTCAACCCCGGCTCCGGCTCGATGGACATGGCGATCTACGGCATGCAGCACGCCGCCCGCTGGCGGACCCTGGAGCCGCAGGATGATCTGACGTCCTACATCTTGACCACCGAATTCGGCGGCAAGCTGATGACCGACCTCGACTTCGGGGTCTTCTTCGTCCAGCTGGTGACGGCAGGGCAGGACACCACACAGACCATGCTCGCCTCGGGTCTGCACACCCTGCTGCTGCATCCCGATCAGCTCGCCGAGCTGCGCGCCGATCGCCGCAAGATCCCCGGTGCCGTCGAGGAGATCCTGCGCTACTCCAACCCGCTGCACTACTTCCGCCGCACCGCCACCGCTGACACGGTGCTGAACGGCCAGGAGATCAAGGCGGGCGACAAGGTCGCGATGTACTACACATCGGCCAACCGCGACGAGGACGTCTTCACCGATCCGCAGAGCTTCGACATCCACCGCCGGCCCAATCCCCACCTGTCGTTCGGCATCGCGCAGCACTTCTGCCTCGGCGTGCACCTGGCCCGGCTGGAAGGCCGGATCTTCTTCGAGGAGCTGCTCGACGCGTATCCGAAGATCGAATTGAACGGCCCCGCCGTACGCACCCGGTCAAACCTGAACAACGCGCTCAAGAAGTTGCCGATTCGCCTTACCCGCTAGGGAGTTTCCGCAGCCTGCTTTACAGCGGCAGCCGGTAGCGTGCCCCCTCGTGGGGGTGCGCTTTCGGCTGCTCGGTGCGCTCCTGCCCGCCGTGCTCGGTCTGGGCTTCGTGGCAGGCTGCGGAGGCGGCGGCAAGTCCGCGGCCCAAGAGGTCATCGTGCCGGCGGCGTACAAGTCCTACTTCCGGGTCGCCTCGCGGCGCTGCCCGGGAGTGCTCACCCCGCCGGGCATGGCAGCGATGGCGTACGTCGAGAGCCGCTTCGATCCGCAGGCGGAATCGGGCAACGGCGCCGAAGGGCTGATGCAGATCCTGCCGTCGGTGTTCCGCGAGTACGGGGTCGACGCCAACGGTGACGGCAAGCCCGACATCTTCACCGCCGCTGATTCCGTCGCGACGTCGGCCGTCTACACCTGCAAGCTCGCGGGCCTCGTGCGGTCCATCCCGGGTGATCAGGTCGCGCTGCGACTGGCGGCCTACAACGCCGGAATCGGTGCAGTCACGAAGTATCACGGGGTGCCTCCGTACGCGGAGACCCAGGACTACATCGCTCAGGTGAAGCTCTGGACGGAGCGCTTCACGCCACAGTTCGCGCCGCCTTCCCCGTAATCTTGACCTACTCGGTGGATTAACCGTAGGTTACGGGCGTGGGGACCATGAGGATGCGCCGCGGCAGCACGTGGGCGAGCGCGGCGAGCGGGCACTGTCGCTGTATGGCGACCGACGCTCTCTGAGTCCGTTTCCGTCCTCTTTCTAAGGTTTCACATGCTCACGCTCGACACGCTCCACCTCGACACCATCGCGCGGGAATACGGTGCGCGCGCCGGGCTCTGGATGCCGGGACTGCAGTTTCGCACTGACGAGCGCTGGTCCGTCCGGCTCGCAGCCGACGACGAGGTCGAAGTCTGGTTGATCACCTGGCTGCAAGAGCAGTCCACGACGTTGCACGACCACGGCGGCTCGAACGGTGCCTTCACCGTTGTGCGCGGCACGCTCCGTGAGTACCTCCCGACGGGCGTCGAGCACGAGCTGCCGGCCGGCAGTATGCGCACCTTCGGCGCCGATTACGTCCACGACGTCTACAACCCGCATCGCGAAGCGGCCGTGAGCGTGCATGCCTACAGCCCGCCGCTTTCGTTGATGTCGTATTACGAGATGGGAGCGAGCGGGCTCGAGCGGACCGTCTCAACTATCATCGAGTAGGTGACAGCCGCCAGAGTCTCGCGCCTTCGGCGTATCTGGCTGGCCGGATTCATTGCCCTCGGGCTCTTCACGTTCGGAATTGTCCCGCACGCATCCTCGGAAAATGCGGCCCGAATCCCCAGCGTTCCCGTCGCGACGGCCGGATCGCATCTCGATCAGGTTGTGCTCACCCGGGCACCCTCGTCGCCTCTCGCATCGCTGAAAGCCCCTGCTACGTATGGGGATCTGGCGGTTGGCTTCACGCTGCTGGGCCTCGGCGCCTGGCTGCTCGCCGCGCGTCCGGGTCGTCGCCGCGCGCTTCCCGCGCTGCGCCTCGGCCCGCGCTTGTCGCGCGCTCCGCCGCTCGCTGCCTGATCACCTCTTCTTCTCATTCGGTCGCCGCGCCGCATCGATGCCGTCGCGCGCGCTTTTGGTGACCCCATTTCTTCTGGAGTGAATGGCTTTGAGTACGCATTTCGAGTGGATGCGCATCGGTCTCGCAATCGGACTGATGACGCTGGCGTTTGTGGTGTTGCCCGTCTACTTCCTCTGGCATGACAAGCGCGTGAGCGAGCGGGCGGCAGGACGCCGGCCCGACGACACGTCGAGTGGCTAGGCCGGCATGGACGGGCACGGGTACGCGCTTCTGTCCGAGATCGGTGCGGTCCTGCTCGCCCTCGGCATCCTCGGCCGGTTCGCGGGACGGCTCGGGGTCTCACCGATCCCGCTCTACCTGCTGGGCGGCCTCGCCTTCGGCCACGGCGGAGTGCTCGCGCTGTCGGCGAGTTCGGAATTCATCAGCACCGGCGCGCAGATCGGCGTGCTGCTCCTGCTGCTGACGCTCGGGCTCGAGTACTCCGCCGATCAGCTGGTGACCAATCTGCGTACCAACGCGGGAGCGGGGGCCGTCGACCTGGTGCTGGGAGCAGCACCAGGGGCGGTCGCCGGCCTGGTGCTCGGCTGGGGACTGCCCGGATCGCTGGCGATGGCGGGCATCACGGCGGTCTCGTCGTCCGGGATCATCTCCAAGGTCATCGCCGATCTCGGGCGGCGGGCCAACCCCGAAACGCCTGTCATCGTGTCGATCCTGGTCCTCGAGGACCTCGCCATGGCGATCTACCTTCCGGTGCTGACGGCGGTGCTGGCAGAGGCGGGAGTGGTCCGCGGTGTGGTGACGGTCGCCATCGCGGTCGGCACCGTTTCGGTGGTGCTGCTGGTCGCCACCCGATGGAGCCATTTCGTCAGCCGCGCGGTCTCGCATCCTGGTCCGCACAGCGCTGCCGAGCGTGAAACGCTGCTGCTGCGGGTACTCGGGATCACACTGCTGGTCGCCGGGCTCGCCGAGCAGTTACAGGTCTCCGCGGCTGTCGGGGCGTTCCTGGTCGGCATCGCACTGGTGGGTCCCGTCGCCGAGGTGGCACGCAAGGTGCTCGCTCCGCTCCGAGACCTGTTCGCCGCGGTCTTCTTCGTCTTCTTCGGCTTGCAGACCGATCCCACGGCAATACCCCCGGTGTTGCTCGCCGCCGTCGTGCTCGCCGTCCTGTCGGCCGGTGGGAAAGTGGCGACCGGCTGGTGGGCAGCCCGTCGGCACGGCATCGATCTCGCCGGCCGGGTACGTGCCGGGGCGACGCTGATCTCGCACGGGGAGTTCTCGATCGTGATCGCCGGACTGGCCGTCGCGAGCGGGCAGCCCGCGCGCCTGGGTGCGTTCGCCGCCAGCTACGTCCTGATTCTGGCCATCGTGGGGCCGCTCGCTGCCAGGGCGGCCGATGCGCTGGCCGGCAGGCTCACCAGGCTCCCCGAGCCCGTCAAGCTAGATTCCGGACATGCGACTGGGCGTCTTCATCGGCGACGCGAGCGGGCTCCGTACCGACGTGGCGACGCTGCTGGCCAACGCCCAGGAGGCTGAGCGGCTCGGTTTCGCGACGGGGTGGCTGCCGCACATCCCGTGGAGCCTGGACGCGCTCACTGCGGTCGCGCTCGCGGGGCAGGTGACGTCTCGGCTCGAGCTCGGTACCGCCGTCGTGCCCACGTACCCGAGGCATCCGCTGACAATGGCGCAGCAGGCGCTCTCGGCGCAGGCGGCCAGCGGCGGGCGGGCCGTGCTCGGTATCGGTCCGTCGCACCCGGTCGTCATCGAGGGCATGCACGGTCTCGCCTACACCAAGCCGGCTCGTCACACCGCCGAGTACGTCGACGTGCTCAAGCTCGCCTTCCACTGCACGGGCCACGTCAGCCACAAGGGCGAGTTCTTCAATGTGCAGGCGATGCTCGAGGTACCGGGCGCAAGCGAGCTGCCGGTCCTGGTCTCAGCGCTCGCCCCACTGATGCTGCGCATGGCCGGCACGAAGGCCGACGGCACCATCACCTACTGGGCGAACGAGCGCGCGATCGCCGACCACGTCGTCCCGACCATCGCCGGGGCAGCAGCGACGGCCGGCCGCCCGGCGCCGAGGGTGGTGGCCGGGATTCCGGTGGCGGTGGTGAGCGACGTCGATGCGGCGAAGAACCGGGCGGCCACCCTCTTCGCCGGGTACAACGGCATCCCGGCGTACCAGCGCATCCGCAGCGAGGGGGGCGACTGCGAGCTGCCCGACATCGCCGTCATCGGCGACGAGAAGACGGTGCAAGCCCGGCTGCGCGCGTACGCCGATGCCGGAGCGACCGACCTGGCCGCGGCCGTCCTCGGCCTCGACCCCGACCGAGAGGCCTCGATGCAACGCACGATGAACCTGCTCGCCGAGCTCGTTCCGGAGCTGGCGCGATGACGACCACCCGCGACTGGGGCCCGTCCCGGCACGAGGAGCGCGCCGAACTGCTCGGTTACAAGGTCGAGGCGAACGATCACGGTGGCAGCACCGGTCACTGGTGCCCGGCCCCCTTCATGTCGAATTCGCAGGGCCGGGTCCACGGCGGCCTGGTCGGCTCGATCATCGACGACATCGCCGCCATCGCGCTGCGCTCGTCGGACCCGACCATCGCCACCTCGTCGACGGTCTCCATGCACATCGACTATCTGCGGCCGCTGGTGATCGGCGCGAATTATGTCTGCACGGGCGAGGTGCTGCGGATCGGAGGGCGGCTCGCGGTGGCGGATGCCTTGATCGTCGACTCTGAGGGCCAGCTCAGCGTGCGTGGGAGCGCGACCTTCGCGATCACCCGCGGATCCTGAGAAGGCTTGGAGCCTGGCCACACATACTTCACATGATGACGGCGGACGATGGTTTATGTGAGAGTTCTTGTGGTCGAAGACGAGATGCGGATGGCGGCGCTGCTGAAGCGGGGCCTCGAGGAAGAGGGCTACGCGGTCGACGTCGCCGGTGACGGCCAGGACGCGCTCTTCCGCGGCACTCAGATCGGCTACGACGCGATCGTCCTCGACGCGATGCTGCCGCTGCTCGACGGCTTCGAGGTGTGCCGTGAGCTGCGCTCGCGCCAGCGGTGGTCGCCGGTCCTGATGCTGACCGCCCGCGACGGCGTGGGTGACCGGGTACGTGGCCTCGACGCCGGTGCCGACGACTACCTCGTCAAGCCCTTCGCGTTCGCCGAGCTCGCCGCCAGGCTGCGGGCGCTGCTGCGCCGCGGTGCAGGCGAGCGTCCCACCGTCCTGGAGGTCGGTGACCTGCGGCTCGATCCCGCCATGCACACCGTGACGCGGGCCGGCGTGGAGATCGAGCTGACCGCCAAGGAGTTCTCGCTGCTCGAGCTCCTGATGCGCCATCCCGGGCAGGTGTTGACGCGTACGCGCATCCTGGAGCACGTATGGGACTTCGCGTTCGACCCGGTGAGCAATGTCGTCGATCAGTACGTGGCGTATCTGCGGCGCAAGATCGACCGTCCCTTCGGTCGGGAGGATCTGGAAACGGTTCGCGGTACGGGTTACCGGCTGCGAGCCTCCGCCGTCGCGATGTCCTGATCGCCGCGAGCACCGCCCACACCGTAGGCCCAGCCTGGCGAGCTAGGAAGGCACGGTGAAGCGCTTCGCTCCGCGCGGCGTCAGGGCGCGCCTGTGCCTGGCGTTCACGCTGACGGCTGCAGTCGTCGCGCTCGGAGGCTCGCTGCTGTTCGTCCATGTCGTACGCATCGGGCTGGGCAACAACCTCGACAACAACCTCGAGGCCCGCGCCCAGACGATTGCCGGAGTGCTGGACGGCACAGCCCCGCCGAAGCTCCCGGACCCGCTGCTGATCGACCCGTCCACGCGGGCCATCGCCCAGGACACGGTGGAGACGTTCGCCGTCGTGCGGCGTCCCGACGGCACGATCCTCACGGCGAGCGGAGCGCCAGCCCCCCATCTCTCGTTGCCGACGCAGCTGCTCCGGCTGCAGGACGGCGGGCTCGCGCGCACCACCATCAACGTGGGGGATCAGGCGTACCGGGTCGCCGGACTGGCGGTGAAGCGTTCCGACGGGATCTGGCTCGCCCTGGCCGGGACCTCCAGGCGTGCCAACGACGAGGCGTTGCACGACCTGTCCAACGCCTTGTTCGTCGCGCTGCCGGTGCTGGTGCTGATGGTGGCTCTCGGCGCCTGGGTGCTCGCCGGGGCGGCGCTGCGGCCCGTCGAGCGGATGCGCCGCGACGCGGCTGCTCACGGCGGCACGGGAGTCGAACGGCTTGCGGTCCCCCAAACCGGTGACGAGCTCGCCCGCCTCGCTGTCACCCTCAACGAGCTGCTCGGCCGGCTCGGTTCCAGCCTCGCCCGCCAGCAGGATCTTGTCGCCGACGCCGGTCACGAGCTGCGGACCCCGCTCGCCGTGTTGCGCACCGAACTCGAACTGGCCAGCCGCCCCGGCCGTACCCACGAGGAGCTCACCGACGCCGTGGAGCACGCGGCGCTCGAGGTGAACCGGCTGTCACAGCTGGCCGAGGACCTGCTCTTCCTGGCCCGTGCCGACAGCACCGGTCCGCTGGTGCGCCCGCGGCCGACCGACCTCGCCGGCGTGCTGCAGGCGGCGATCCGGTCTGCCCGGGTGTCGGCCGACGTCGCCGGAGTGACGCTCAGCGCCGAGGTGTCCCCGGAACTGACAGCGGTCATCGATGAGTCGGCGGTCCGCCGGGCGGTCGACAACCTGCTCTCCAATGCCGTCGAGTACGCGGCTGGCGGCCCCGGGCATTCGTTGGTCCGGCTGTCCGCGGCCTATGGCAACGACCTGCACACGTTGACGGTCGCGGTCGAGGACACCGGCCCCGGATTTCCCGCCGACTTCCTGCCCCACGCGTTCGACCGCTTCCGGCGAGCCGACCCGGCGCGTACGCACAACCACGGGCAACGCGGCGCCGGCCTCGGGCTCGCGGTCGTGCGCGAGATAGCCGAAGCCCATGGTGGCCGGGCCGATGCCTGCAACATGCCGGGCGGCGGGGCGCGGGTCTGGGTGACGATCCCGCAGCCGATCCCCGCTGACCGGGCGACGCCTACGGTCGGCGCCAGCCTGTGAGCTGAATTTCCTGCCCGCGCATCGCTGACGTCGGGCGTGTAGACCTGCAGGGGTGCTGCTCGCTCTCACCAGCGCCGTCACCGGCCCGGTCGATCGCTCCGACACCGGTTTCAACCCGTTCGGCATCATCGCCCTCGGAGTCGGCGTGCTGGTGCTGATCATCCTGCTGATCACGTTTCGGCGGCGGTAGCTGCAGACGGTCCCGGTCGTCGGGCATCGCGGCAGGCGGGCTATCGTCCGAAATGGCGCCCCATCCTCATGCGGGCGGTCGTCACTGTTGACGCTTTGGGGAAGTGACATGACCCTTACCGCCTTTTCTGCCGACTCCCACATCACCGAGCCCGGCGACTGCTACCTCCCGTTCATCGACCCGGCCTACCGTGACCGGGCGCCCGTGGCGGTCACCAGCGACGTGATGGGCGCGGCGATGTCGATCGACAACGGGCGGTCGGTGATCCCGTACGGCATGGTCGCGGCGGCCGGCCGCAGCTGGGATCAGATCGGCCCGACTGTTTACGTCGGCTGGGACGAGCTGCACCCCGGCGGCTGGGATCCGAAGGCGCGGTTGGCGGAGCAGGATCGCGACGGTGTCGGCGCGGAGGTGCTGTACCCGTCGGTCGGCATGTTGCTGTGCAACCACCCTGACGTCGACTACAAGAAGGCCTGCTTCGACGCCTACAACCAGTGGCTGAGCCAGTTCGTGTCACTCGCCCCCGGGCGGCTGATCGGCCTCGGGCAGACGGCACTGCGCAGCGTCGAGGAGGGCATCGCCGACCTCGAACGCATCGCGGGCATGGGTCTTCGCGGCGTGATGCTTCCCGGCTTTGCCGGCTGCTACGAGGGAAGCGGGCGTGAGGGCGATTACGACGACCCGGTCTGGGACCCGTTCTGGCGCGCGGCGGTGCAGCTGAAGCTGCCACTGTCGTTTCACATCCTGACCGGCAGCGGCAACCTGGCCGAGGGCCAGTTCCGTGGCCCGAAGATGAACAGCTTTCTCGGCATCATCCGCGGCTGCCAGGACATCATCGGCACCATGATCTTCGGCGGCGTCTTCGACCGCGTGCCCGAGCTGAAGGTCGTCTGCACCGAGGCGGATGCCGGCTGGGTGCCGCACTGGATGTATCGCGCCGACCACGCGGTCGAACGCCACCGCAACTGGCTCGGCTCGGGCAACCTGCAACGCAAGCCCAGCGAGTACTTCCGCGAGCATGTGTACGTGACCTTCCAGGACGACTGGGTGGCCTTCCAGACCGCTCACCTGATGAATGCGCAGCGGCTGCTCTGGGCCAGCGACCATCCGCATTCGGACTCGACTTTCCCGCAATCGCAGCAGGTTCTGGCCGAGCAGACCGCGCACCTTCCGGTAGAGACGCGCGACGACATCATCTGGCGCAATTGCGCTGCCCTGTATGGATTGTCCGGATTGGACGCAATGACTGAGAGCGGGAGCCTGTCGTGAGCGAATTGGTGATCAAGGGCGGAACGGTCATCGACGGCACCGGAGCGCCGGGCGTCCTTGCCGATGTCGCCATCGACGGCGGACGCATCACGGCGATCGGCGGCGGGCTGTCGGGCGATCGCGAGCTCGATGCCACCGGTCATGTCGTCGCGCCGGGATTCATCGACATCCACACCCATTACGACGCCCAGGTCTTCTGGGATCCGTCGCTGACGCCGTCGTGCTTTCACGGCGTGACGACGATCGTCGCGGGCAACTGCGGCTTCTCCATCGCGCCGACCCGGCCCGAGCACCACAGCCTCATCGCGCGCACGCTCGAGAACGTCGAGGACATGGACGTCGCGACGCTCGAGGCCGGAGTTCCCTGGGATTTCTCGACTTTTCCGGAGTACCTGGCCTCGGTGCAGAGCCACGGGATGGGGCTGAACTTCGCCGCGTACATCGGACACACCGCGCTGCGCCTGTTCGTGATGGGTGACGACGCGTACGAGCGGGCAGCGACTGCTGAAGAGATCACCCGCATGCAAGAGGTCGTCCGCGAGGCGATGGAAGCGGGCGCTGCCGGATTCGCGACGAGCTTCGCGCCGACCCACCGCGGGGTCGACGGCAAGCCGGTGCCGAGCCGCTTCGCCGAGCGCGCCGAGATCGAGGCACTGCTGGAGGCGCTGGGCGAGACCGGGCTCGGCATCGCCGCGTTCACACCAGGCGAGCAGCTGGGGGTCGCCGACCTCTACAAGTTGCAGCCGAAAATAGGTGTGCCGTTCACGTATACCGCGCTGCTGACGATGCCGTCGGGCGCGCACACCGCGATGCTCGAGCTGAACCGGCAGGGGTGGGCCGACGGTGCGCAGGTGTGGCCGCAGGTCTCGCCGCGTCCGCTGCAGTTCGTCATGTCGCTGGCGGAACCCTTCACGCTCAACGTGAATCCGAAGTTCGCCGAGCTCATGTCCTCCGGCCTGGCCGAGCGCCGCACGGCGTACGCCGATCCGGACTGGCGCAAGGAGACCTTGGTGGCCTGGGAGACCGGCCAGCAGTTCGGCCGTCCGCGGTGGAACACGTACGTCATCGCCGAGTCCGCCGCGCATCCGGAGCTCGCCGGTCGCCGGCTGCTCGAGGTCGCCGAGGAGCGCGCGGTCGAGCCGTTCGATCTCCTCCTCGACACCGCGCTGGACGAGCCCGACCTCAGCCTGCGCGTCGCCTGCATCCTGGCCAACGACGACGTCGACGAGCTCTACACCGTGCTCACCGCTGCGGGCTGCACGCTTGGACTGTCGGATGCGGGCGCTCACGTCGGCCAGCTGTGCGACGCCCCGCAGGCGACCGACTACCTCGGCAATTGGGTACGCGAACGCTCACTGACGAGCCTGGAAGAAGCCGTCAACCGGCTGACGGCTCGCCAGGCCGACATCCTCGGTCTCGCCGATCGCGGCCGGCTGATACCGGGTGCGTGTGCTGACGTGGTGGTATTCGATCCCGCGACGGTCGGACCCGGCCCGGTGCGCCGCGTCGCCGACTTCCCGACCGGTTCCGAGCGCCTCACCGCCGACGCCCCGACCGGCATCCGCCATGTCCTGGTGAACGGGACGCCGATTCGCGTTGACGGCGTTCAGGATCTGGACGTCAGGCCCGGTCAGCTGGCGCGCCCGTCGGCCCGCGTCTGACGCCAAAAGTTCGAGGAAACCTACGGTTTTCGGCGCGCGAACGTAGGTTTCCTCGAATTTCCGGTCGCTAGTTCTGGAATGCCGGGATGACGTGCTTGCCCATCAGCTCGATGGTCTGCATGACCGACTCGTGCGGGATGCTGTACGGGTTCATCAGGCAGAAGACGACGTCGCAGCCGGTGGCCTCGTAGGCCTTGAACATCTCGATCGCGCGGTCGGGATCCCCGGCGACGCAAGCGTTCGTCTCGACGAGGTACTCCATCGTGAGCAGGTCGACGAGGCCTTCCTCGACCCGTCGCGCGCTCTTCTCGAGGTACTCGAACGAGCCGAGCGCCTGCTGCTCCTCCTCGAGCCACTGCGCCACCGAGGCGATGATCCGGGCGCCGTGCTTGGGGTACCACTCGAACGATTCCCTTGCAATGGCAATGGATTCCTCGGTGGTGGGCGCGACGTTGACCATCGTGAAGCTGGCCGCCTGATTGTTGATGAACTTGCCCGCCGGCTTGGTGCACTCGGCGATGCCCTCGCGGTAGACGTCGATCCGCTTCTTCAGCTCCTCCGGCGGCGTGCCGACCGCGAACGAGAGCAGCCCGATGCCCATCTGCCCGACCAGCTTGTGGGTTTCCAGGCTTCCGGTGGCGCCCCAGATCGGCGGGTGCGGCTTCTGCAGCGGCTTGGGCAGCACCCGGCGCTTGGGCATCGACCAGTGCTTGCCGCTGAACTCGTACTCGTCGTTCGTCCAGCAGCCGACGATGTGATCGATCGCCTCCTGCCACATCTCACGCGTCTCACTCGGGTGAATGCCGAAGCCTTCGAGTTCGGCGCGCGTGGAGGAGCGGCCGGTGCCGAACTCGACGCGGCCGTCGGAGATGAGGTCGAGCACCGCTGCAGATTCCGCCGAGCGCACCGGATGGTTGTAGGGCTTGGGGGTCAGCCGCACGCCGTAGCCGAGCCGCATCCGTTCGGTACGCGCGGCGATCGCGCCGTAGAGCACTTCGGGATTCGAGCAGTGCGAGTACTCCTCGAGGAAGTGGTGCTCGACCGTCCAGAAGGAATCGAAGCCCATCTTCTCGCCGAGCACCGCCTCTTCGATGACGGCCTTGTACGCCCGGTGCTCGGACTCCTCGTCCCACGGACGCGGCACGGGAATCTCATAGAACATCGCGAATTTCATAGCGGCCTCAGGCGTAGCTCCAGCCGGGGTTCTTGGCGGCCGCGGGATCACGTTCCATGCATTGCACGTCGAACCAGATCGGCAGCAGGTACTTCACGTAGAAGGCGTGCACCGTCAGCGTCGGGTTGACCAGATCCTCGTACTCCTTGATGAGCACCCGATCGTCGTGCTGCTGGAACTCCTTGCATCTGGCGAGCAGTGCGTCGACCTCTTCGCGGGTGTCCTGCAGCAGCCCCAGGTGGTCATACCCGGGCGAGGACAGCGGCTTCTTGTACTCGGCGAGCAGGATGAAGGAGTTGGTGTACGGATCCACCTGAAGCAGGTGGCAGTCCTGGTTGACGATCGTGGTGTCCTGCCCGGTCCAGCCGAAGACGCTGCCGTAGAACTCATCGACGTCTTTGCGCATCTCGGTGGTGAGCGAGCCGATCGGAACGGTCAGTTCCATGTGGTTGAAACGCATCATGGTGGTCTCCCGGTGAGTGCGGCGCCACCTGTGTTTGTAGTGCACCGCCTTCACGAACCGTGCATGGGCCCCTCGCCGGACACCGGTGAGCGCCCCGAAAAGCCTCATGGCCGCCGGCGAGATGCCGACGGCCATGCGGGTGTTGCGGGTCTTGCGCGGGGTTGCGTGGGGTTGCGTGGTGCGTCAGATCGCCTCGACCGGAGCCGGGGTCTTGGCGCCGAGCTTCGGGAGGACCTCTGCGTCGCGCGGGGTGCGGCGCAGGTGCCAGAAGCCGAGACCAGCGAGGAGGAACAGGACGGCGGCGGCGACGAAGGAGACCAGAGCCGCGATTCCGGCGATGGTGCCCATCGTGGCGAAGGCGTAGGCGTTCAGCAGCAGACCACGAAGTGTGGTGCCCTTGAAGACCGTCTCCACCTGAGCGGCGAGCTTGGTGTCCTTCGGGTTGGCGATCGCCTCAGTGGACAGCTGGGAATACGTTTTTCCGCCGCCGATCTCCTGAAGGTGAACGGCGATGAAATGATTGGCGTAAGCGGCGGCCTCGGAGCCGGTCAGCAGTTGCTTGCCGGCGTACTTGTTGAGATACGGGCCAATTTCCTTGGGGGCCAGCGCAGCATTCCCCTTGGGCGGGAAATAGATCTGCTGCTGAGCGAGCTGCGTGTGAACCTCGTGCTTGACGAAGCTGTTTGCCCATGTCAAGAGACCACCGGCGACCAGCAGGACGACGGCAATCGCGACGCCGCCGACCGTCAGCAGCGCATCAAAAGTCTTGCGGCGCATCGGACCATCCCTTTTCCAATCTCACCGCCCAGTGCGGCGAGCTCGTTTATTACATTCGGGGAAAATACGTTTCTGGGGACGGGACCAATGGCCCATTGGGGTCCCATCTAGGTCCTGGCAACGGAGGGACCCCGACGGGCTGTGAAGTGGGCTGCCGATCCGAGATACTGAGGCCATGGTCGATGCGCAGCTGGAGCAGGCGGTGACGGAGGCTGTGGCGTTGGCGACGCGGGCGCCGTCGGTGCACAACACGCAGCCGTGGCGGTTTCACATCGAGGGTGAGCGGGTGGAATGCTTCGCTGACGTCACCCGCCAACTACCGGTCCTGGACCCGACCCGGCGCCAGCTCTACGTCTCCTGCGGCGCCGCGCTGCACCACCTGAGCGTCGCGCTACGCGCCGCCGGCTACGACACCACCACCGACCTCACCGACACCGGCACCGACACCGGCACCGACACGGGCCAGCCCGATGGCGAGACAGTGCCGATCGCCACCGTCCACGTGACCGCCGGACCACCCGCCTCCGCCGCCGACGTCGCCCTCGCCGCCGCCATCAACGAACGCCACACCCAACGCGAACCCTTCGCCGACCGCACCGTCGACCACACCACCCTCACCCGGCTACGGCACGCCGCCGAAACCCAAGGCGGCTGGCTGGCCATCCTGGACTCCCGCGAAGACCAGATCACCCTCGCCGTCCTGCTCAACCACGCCGACCAAGCCGAACTCGCCAACCCCGACTACCAACGCGAACTCCACAACTGGCGCCGCACCGAACCCGCCACCGACGGAATCCCCACCAGCGCCCTCCCCGACACCGCAATCCGCCACACCGAAGTCCCCGTCCGCGACTTCACCGCCGGCGACCCCCACCCCGACCAACCCGCCACCACCGACCCAGCCGGCACCGACAACCCGGCCGGCCCCGAAAGCACGCCACCCGACGAACGCCCCGCCCTGCTCATCCTCGGCACCGACGCCGACAGCCCCACCCAATGGATCCACGCCGGCCAAGCCCTCTCCGCCCTGCTCCTGACCGCCACCACCCAAGGCCTACGCGCCTCCATGCTCGGACAGGTCATCGACCTCCCCACCACCCGCAGCCAACTACGCACCCTGCTCCGCCTCATCGGCGAACCCCAAATGGTGCTCCGCATCGGCTACGGACCCGCCGCCCCCGCCACCCCACGACGGCCCCTCACCGAAATCCTCAGCTAGCGAGGACCGTCAGGGGAGCAGGACGGCTGAGACCGGACGGCGGGGGGTCACCGGTGGCAGCGCCTCCGCGGGATATCCGAGCCTGAGCACCAATTGCGGCACCGCGAATCCGGCCGGCATCGGCTGCAGGAGATCGGCCAGTTCGTCGCGGAGTCCGGGGACCTCGGTCGGCTGGTTCACGTAACCCAAGGCCAGCCCGGCCTCCTGTGCCACGAGAGTGAGGTGCAGCAGCGCGCGTCCGGCCTCGATCCAGTCGCGTGAGGTGTCGGCCCGGCTGACAAGCACGGCCATCAGCGGATCGCCTTCCGGCCCTGTCGGACCGTGAGTCTCGGGCCGGCCGGGCAGCGGGCGTCCCTGGGCGAAATCGCGCTGCACGATGGGTGCGCCGGCGCTCTGTTCGCTCGTGCGCTGCCAGTTCGCGGCCGGAACTCCGTCGCTCGTGCGCTCGTCGAGGCGGGTCCAGTCCCGGGTCTCGCGGTCGACGTCGGTGGTGTCGGAAAGTTCGATTGCTGCCATCACGACGAGGTGTTCGACGGCCCGCCAGCGCTCGTCGAACACCAGCTGCAGGCGGCACTCGTCCTCCACCGCATCCATCAGCTCGTCGCAGACGGTGGGCGGGACTGCTTCCTTGGTCACGCGACCGCGGTAGGTCCGGCGGTGACGAAGGTCTGACAGCAACCGGGTGGAACCGGGATCGCCGGCGGCGAGGTCGGTGACCCGGATCCGGGCTATGCAGGCGTCACCGCCATCCGCGGGGAGCAGCTCGACGCGTGGCTCGAGCCCGCAGCTGCGCAGCCCGATCTCATAGCCCGCCAAAGCCGTGCCGCAACTGATGACGAGCTGACGATGCGCGGGGTCCAACGCCGGAAGCTCGCGGCTCGGATCGAGCAGCAGATCCACGAAAGGTTCGGCGCCGTCGGTGATCCGGAAGCGCCAGGGCTGCGTGTTGTGAATGCTCGGGGCGACGATCGCGGCGTGCAACGCGAAACGCAGCCGGTAGGCCACCGGCAAAGCGGCCGAGGGCGGGCTGCTCAGAGCCACGAAAGGGTCGTCGGACAGATTCGGCATCGCCGGCTGTCGCGGCGGGGTCTCTGGCGGGGACACTGACTGATCAAAGCCCAGAAGCGCCCGATCTGGCGAGAGGCTTTGGTCCCCGGCTCCTGGTCAGCGGAGTTTGCAGCGCCGCGGCAGGCCTCTTCTGTCCCGGACGATTGTGGCTTTGGTCCCCGGAACCTGACCTTGCTTGCGCTGCACACTTATTTTCATGGCTGAGTCAGTGACGGTGTTCCTCGTCGATGACCACGAAGTTGTCCGCCAGGGCCTGCGCACGATGCTCGAGGACGCCGGGCTGACGATTGTGGGCGAGGCGTCGACCGCTGCTGAGGCGGTACCGCGAATCGTCGCGACGCAGCCTCAGGTGGCCGTGCTCGATGTGCAACTGCCCGACGGCACCGGGATCGACGTCTGCCGTGAGGTCCGCTCGCGGATCCCGGCGACGGCCTGCCTGATGCTCACCAGCTACGACGATGACGAGGCGCTCTTCGCCGCCATCATGGCCGGCGCGGCCGGGTACCTGCTCAAGCAGATCCGCGGCCTGCAGCTGGTCGATTCGGTCCGCCGCGCCGCGCTGGGCGAGTCACTGCTGGATCCCAAGGTCACCGCTCGCGTGCTGGAACGGCTGCGCTCCGGTCCCAAGCAGGACCCGCGGCTGGCATCCCTCACCGATCAGGAGCACCGCATCCTCGACCTGATTGCCGAAGGGCTCACCAATCGCCAGATCGGCAGCCGGCTCGGCCTCGCCGAGAAGACGGTCAAGAACTACGTCTCCAGCCTGCTGGCCAAGATCGGGATGCGCAGCCGCACCCAGGCGGCCCTCTACGTCGCGAGCAACCGCCACTGAGTCACCACGCTCGTCACGCTCGCCAATTGTCAGCCCTGCGCGCAACCTCTCGGCGTTTCGCCATACTGGGGGAGTGTCCTTCGATCTCGGTGAGGTGCTGGCCGCGCGGCACGGTGAGAACTACGCGCTGCACGAAAAGCACCTGAATCATCAGCTCGCCCGCGTGCTGAAGACCATCGGCTTCGACCGCTTCTACGTGCGCGGCGAGGGCTGCTACCTCTTCGATGCCGAGGGCGATCGCTACCTCGATTTCCTTTCCGGTTTCGGGGTTTACGCGCTCGGGCGCAGCCATCCGGCGGTCAAGGCGGCGCTGCACCAGGCCATCGATCTCGACCTGCCCAACATGGTGCAGATGGATTGCGCGCTGCTCCCGGGCCTGCTGGCCGAGCAGCTGCTCGCGCGCTGCGATGAGGAGATCAGCCGGGCGTTCTTCTGCAATTCCGGCGCCGAGGCCATCGAATCGGCCATCAAGTTCGCCCGCCAAGCCACGGGCCGTCCGCGCATCCTGCATGCCGACCATGCCTTCCACGGGCTCACCACCGGAGCGCTGTCCCTCAATGGAGGCGCCGAATTCCAGGAGGGATTCGGCGAGCTGCTACCGGGAAGCGAGTCGGTGCCGTTCGGTGATCTCGCCGCGCTGCACAAGGCATTGGTCACGCGCGATGTGGCGGCGTTCATCGTCGAGCCGATCCAGGGCAAGGGCGTCTACGAGGCGTCGCCGGAGTACTGGCACGAGGCGGCGGCGCTGTGCCGCAAGTACAAGACGCTCCTGGTGATGGATGAGGTGCAGACCGGTCTCGGGCGCACCGGGAAGTTCTTCTGCTACGAGCACTGGGGGCTGCGTCCCGACATCATCACGGTGTCCAAGGCGCTCTCCGGTGGTTACGTGCCGGTCGGGGCGATGCTCACGACGGAGCGCGTCTGGACATCGGTCTTCAGCTCGCTGGAAAAGGCACTGAAGCACTCGACGACCTTCGGACGTAACCAATTGGCGATGGTGGCCGGGCTCGCCACGCTGGCCGCCTTCGAGGACGAGCACATCGTCGAACGGGCGGCCCGGACCGGTGAGGCCTTCCGGGTCGCTCTTGCGCCGCTCGTCGAGCGCTACGAGATGCTTCATGAAGTACGCGGCAAGGGACTGATGATCGGGCTGCAGTTCGGCGAGCCGCAGTCCCGAGCCTTACGTCGCCGGTTCAACGCGCTGGAACACTTGCGGCCGGCGGTGTTCTCACAGCTGATGGTGGTGCCGCTGTTTCATCGTCACCGGATCCTCACCCAGGTCGCCGCCGACAACGTGAACATCGTCAAGCTCCTGCCTCCGCTCATCTGCGGGCAGGAAGAAGTCGACTACTTCGTGGCCGCGCTCGATGACGTCCTCAGCGATGCGCACAACGGTTCCGGTCTCCTGCTGGAGTTCGGGCGCACGATGGCGAAAGGCGCGCTGCGGCGGCCGGGGCGGGCGCGTCCCGAGACGCCGTACCCGATCCCGGCCGCTTCCGGGGCCAGCGTTTCCGGATGAGCCTGACGATCGAGGCCGGCGATCGCGTGGCGGTCACCGGCGCTGCCGGCTTCATCGGGGCTGCGGTGGTGCGGGCGCTGCTCGCGCGCGGTGCACAGGTCGTGGCACTCGTGGAGCCAGGCGCCGACGAGCAGAACCTGGACGGTCTCGGGGTCGAACGCCTCGTCGTCGATGTCCGAGATGCGGAGGCGGTGACGTCGGCGTGTAGCGGCGCGCGCTTCGTCTTCCACCTCGCGGCGATGTATCGCTTCTGGTCGCGCCGGCCGCAGGACTTCTACGACGTCAACGTCGGCGGCACCCTCAACGTCCTTCGCGCCGCCCGGGCCGCATCGTGCGAGCGGGTCATCTACACCAGCACGGTCGGCGTGGTCGGGCTCGACGGCGCCGCCGCCGGGCAGCCTGCCGACGAGACCTGCTACGCCGACATCGCGCACCTCTTCGGCCTTTACAAAAGGACGAAATACGTCGCAGAACATGAGGTTTTGCGAGAAGCAGCGCAGGGCACGCCCGTGTCACTCGTGCTGCCGACGTTTCCGCTCGGCCCCGGCGACCGCCGGCCGACGCCGACCGGGAAGGTCGTCGTCGAATTCCTCAACGGCCGGATGCCTGCGTTCGTCGACACCACGTTCAACGTGGTTCACGTCGACGACCTAGCCGCGGGGCACCTGCTCGCGCTCGAGCGTGGACGCGTCGGGCGCAGCTACATCGTCGGCGGTGAGAATCTGCCGATGCGGGAATTCCTTGCAGCGCTGGCGAAATCGACCGGCCTGCCCGCACCCACCAAGCGCGTCCCGCGAGGAGTGGCCCTATCGGTCGGAGCGCTCTCGCAACTCCTCGAGGGAAGGATCCTGCGCCGCGAGCCGAGCGTCGCGCTGGAGGCAGCGCGCATGTCGACCACCAACATGATGTTCAGCGATGCGCGCGCCCGCACCGAGCTCGGCTACCTCCCGCGTGCGGCCGGGCAGGCGATCAGCGATTCGGCGCGCTGGTTCGTCGAGAACGGTTACGTCGACGCAAAAAGACTCGGCAGGATAAGCCTTTCCGGCTAGCCTACGGCTTCTTCCAGTTGGCCGGGACGATCCACGGCGTTACCAACCGACCGGGCCGTGGCGATCCACGAATGCTCCGGTGGGTCCGTCCGGGCCGATGGTCGCCAGCTGCACGATGGCATCCGTGCCTTCGGTGATGTTCTGCGTGCCGCGATAGCCGTTGAACTCGGTCGCGGTGAAACCGGGGTCGGCAGCATTGATGCGGATGTGCGGCAGCGCCTTCGCGTACTGGGTGGTGAGCATGGTCATCGCCGCTTTCGAGGCCGAGTAGAGCGGCAGCACGCTGCGGGACTGGACCCGGTCAGGATCATGCGTCCGCTCGAACGAACCCGAACTGCTGCCGACGTTGACGATGACCGGCGATGCCGATTTCTCCAGCAACGGCAGGAATTCATGGGTGACGCGCACGATCGCGAAGACGTTGGTGTCGAAGACGGCGAGGGCATCGGCGCTCGTGATGTCGCGGGCTGCGTGATACGGGCCCGGGATGCCGGCGTTGTTGATGAGAACGTCGAGGCGCCCCTCCCGGCGGTCGATCTCCGCAGCCGCCTGCTGGACCGATGCATCGTCGGTGACGTCGAGCTGAACGAACTGCACACCGAGCTCCGTCGACACCGCCGCACCAGTGCTCGGGTCGCGCGCCCCGAGATAGACGCGGTGACCCAACTCGTGCAGGCGCCGTGCCGTCTCGCGTCCGAGCCCGCGGGTCGCTCCGGTGACGAGCGTGACTGTGCCTTCAGCCATTCACGATCCACCCCTCCGCGATGCGCTCGATCCAGCCTTCGACGGCGCCCGCATTCTCGGGAGGGCCCTCGACGAGCACGAGCTCGTCGAGGCCGAGCGCTTCCAGCCGGCCGCGGTCCGACGGGGTGACGTCGAGCAGCGCGACAGCAGTGCGCAGCTCCGCCGGATCGCGCTGCTGCTCCTCGCACAACCGGTGCAGCATGGCGAGCCGCTCGGCCGTCTCTTCCAGGTTCAAGTAGAAGCCGTACCAACCGTCGCCGAGCCGGGCTGCCCGCCGCAGGGCCGTGTCGCCGTTTCCCCCTATGACAATGGGGATCCGGCGATCGTGCACCGGCCGCGGGTTCACGCGTATGGCGTCGAAGGTGACGTGCTCGCCGTGGAAGTCGGCCACGTCATCACGCCAGAGGGTCCGCATCACGTCGATGTACTCGTCCATCCGGCGGCCGCGCCCGGCGAAAGGCACCCCGAGCGCGGCGAACTCCTCCGCCGACCAACCGACGCCCACACCGAGCGAGAGCCGTCCGCCACAGAGCACATCGATCGACGCGGTCTGCTTGGCCACCAGGACCGGGTTGTGCTCAGGCAGCAGCATGATGCCCGTCGCCAGCCGGATCCGGCTGGTGGCTGCGGCCGCAAAGCTCAACGCCACGAGCGGATCGAGCCAGTCGGCATCAGCCGGGATGGCGATCCGCCCGTCGTCGGAGTAGGGATAGCGCGAAGCGGGCTCGTCGACCATGACGACGTGTTCGCCCGCCCAGAGCGTCGCGATCCCGGCGGCTTCGGCGCAGCGGGCGACCGCATCGATGATGTCCCGCTGTGCTCCGGCGCCGATGCCGAGCGCGTGTAGCCCCACCTGCATCGGCGCCTCCGTCCGCGCGGTGCCGATCAGCCGATCAGCACGCCCTCGACGGGCTCGGTGTCCAGCGGGCCACGCTTGACGAGCAAGAACGTCACCACTGCACCCACGGCGAAGATGATGGCCGCCGCGTCGAACGCCGTCGTGTACGAGCGCAGGCTAGCCTGCGCCGCCGCAGCCAAACTCGGGGTGTGGCTGCTGAGGTAGCTGCTCGCCGCATCGGCGGCCAGCGTCGAGAGCAGGGCGGTGCCGATGGAGCCACCGACCTGCTGGCCGATGTTGACCATCGCTGAGGCGACCCCGGCATCGGCCGGAAGGACGCCGCTGGTCGAGGCGTTGATCGCCGCGGAGAACATCAGGCCGAGCCCGAGGCCCACGATGAACAGGCCCGGAAGCACGCCGCTGAAGTAGCCGCTGTTGACCTGCAACCGGCCGAGGGTGAACATCCCGGCCGCCGCGATGACCAGACCGATCGTCATGGACGGCCGCGGGCCGAAGCGGTTGAGCAGGTAGGTGCCGACGCTGACGGTCGTCGCGGTCATCGCGAGGATCATCGGGATGAAGCCGAGGCCGGTCATGACGGGGCTGAAGCCGAGCGACTGCGACATGTAGTAGCTCAGGAAGAGGAAGACGGCGAACAGGCCGGCGCCCACGATCCCGATGCTCAGGAATGCCCCGCCGCGAGTGCGGTCGGCGACGACCCGGATCGGCAGCAAGGGGTGGCGCACCCGCGACTCGATGACGGCAAAGGCGATCAGGGCGAGGACGCCGAAGATGATCGGCCCCAGCGTGGTCGGGCTGCTCCAGCCACCGGTCTCGGCGTGGCCCAGCCCGTAGACGATCCCGACGAGGCCTGCGGTGGCCGAGATGGATCCGGGGATGTCGAGCTTCGGGCGCTCGGCCTCTCGTTCGTGACGCGGGATCAGAACCAGCGCACCGGCCACCGTGATGGCCGCCATGACGAGGTTGACGTAGAGGCACCAGCGCCAGGAGAAGTACTCGGTGAGCAACCCGCCGAGCAGCAGACCGACCGCACCACCGGTGCCGGCGACGGCGCCGAAGATGGCGAACGCCTTCGCCCGCTCCTTGGGCTCGCTGTAGGTGGTGCTGAGCAGGGCCAGGATCGACGGCGCCAGCAGCGCACCGAACGCTCCCTGCGCGGCGCGCGCGATGACCAGCATGGCGAACCCGGTAGCCGCGCCGCCGATGGCCGAGGCGACGGCGAAGCCGACCAGCCCGATCAGCAGCGTCGTGCGGCGTCCGAAGAGGTCAGACAGCTTGCCGCCGAGCAGCAGCAGGCTGCCGAAGCTCAGCGAGTACGCCGTCACGATCCACTGCCGGTTGGCGGTGCCGAAGTGCAGCGCCTTCTGGGCGCTCGGGAGCGCGATGTTCACGACGGTGGCGTCCAGCACGATCATCAGCTGCGCGAGCAGCAGGATCACCAGGATTGGCCCGCGCCGCGGGGCTGAACCGTCGGCGCCCGTTGGCACCGACGATTTCGCCGCTTGCGTGGCTATTTGCGTGCTCAATGTGATCTCCGACTCATATATGGACGTCTGATGTCCACTATCGACAGTAATTCAACCGGACATAAGCCGTCCAGTTGAGAGCTATGATCTGAGCTGTGACAACGCACACAGCGGTGGCCCGCCCGCTCCGGGCAGACGCCGAGCGCAACCGGGCGAAGATCCTCGAGGCGGCTGCCGATGTCTTCGCCAGCGCGGGGGTGGAGGCGACGCTTCATGATGTGGCGGCGCGCGCCGGGGTCGGCGTCGGGACGGTCTACCGGCGCTTCCCCGACAAGGAGTCGCTGCTCGGGGCGCTGTTCGACGACAAGCTCAGCTCGGTGATCGAACTGGCCGAGCGCGCCACCCGGGAGCGGGATTCGTGGGCCGGGCTGGTTGGCTTCCTACGCGCGCTCACGGATATGCAGTCGGAAAACCGCGGACTGCATGAGGTCCTGAACGGCAGCGAGTACTGCCAGGAGCGGGTCGCCGAGGCGCGCAGCGCATTCGCGCCGCTGGTCGAGCGCCTGCTCGAGAGGGCGCAGGCGGAAGGGCAAGTGCGCGCCGATCTCGAACCGTCGGACCTGACGGTGATCCTGCTGATGCTGAACGCCGTCGCGCTGTTCAGTCACGACACCCGGCCGGATCTGTGGGAGCGCCAGCTCGACCTCGTGCTCGAAGGGTTGCGTGCGCGTCCGGATCAGCTGCCCCTTTCGCGGCCGGCGCTCACGGATGAGGAGCTGGTGGAGTCGACGCAGGGCTGGCAGCGCCTGCGCCGCTGAGCTTCGAGCCCTCGAGGTCGATGTCGGGAAGCGCTCGATCGAGCCACTTGGGCAGGTGCCAGGCGGCGCGTCCGATCACCGCCAGGACGGCGGGCACGAACGTCATCCGCACGACGAACGCGTCGACCAGCACCCCGAACGCGAGCGCCAGGCCGAGGGATTTGATGACCGCGTTGTCACCGAAGATGAACGACCCGAAGACCGAGAACATGATGAGCGCCGCGGCCGTCACGACTCGTGCGCTGTTACGCATGCCGCTGTTGATCGCGGCCCGTGCGTCGTGGTGATGGACGAAGTCTTCACGCACCCGCGAGACCAGGAAAACCTGATAGTCCATGGCCAATCCGAAAAGGATGCCGACCACCAGGATCGGCAGGAAGCTGACGATCGGCGAGGGTGTCTCGATCTGGAACAGGCTGCCCAGATGACCTTCCTGGAACACCCACACGGTGAGCCCGAACGAGGCGCCGATCGACAGCAGGAAGCCGATGACCGCCTTGAGCGGCACCAGCAGCGAGCGAAACACCAGCAATAGCAGCAGAAGTGCCAGCACCACGATGACGACGAGGAACTCCGGCAGCGCCGAACCGAGCTTGTGCGACACGTCGATGTTCGTCGCGGTCGGACCGGTGACGTAGGCGCTGATGCCGGTCTGCTCGTGAATCTTTGCGGCTCCGGCGCGCAGTTGCGCGACGAGGTTGTTGGTCGCAGCCGAACTCGGCGCCGATCGCGGGATCACGTTGACGATGACGACGTCGCCCTGGGGATTCGGAAGGGGCTGCGAAACCTCAGCAACGTCAGGGGATTTCTGTATCACCGGGACCTCGCCGGTGACCAGCTTGAGCGTGTCGGTGTGGCCGGGTGCGTAGACCACGAGCGTCAGCGGGCCGTTGAACCCGACCCCGAAGCCCTGGCTCAGCAGGTCGTACGCGCGCCGCTCGGTGGTCGACTTCGGCTTGGTGCCGTCGTCGGGCAGGCCGAGCTTCAGATGCAGTGTCGGCCAGGCGATGACGAGGATCCCGGCGATGACGATGACGAGCGTCACCCACGGCTTGGCGGTGACGAGTCTCGACCAGCGTTCGCCGCCGACCACGCCCGTGTCCTCATGGCGGTCGTGGCGCCGTGCGAGGAAACCGATGCGGCCCTTGTAGATCCGCGGGCCCAGTACCGCGAGTACCGCAGGCAGCATCGTGAGCGCCAGCAGCACGACGCAGATGACGGTGCCGGCGGCCGCGAGGCCCATGACGGTCAGGAACGGGATGCCGACGACGCTCAGCGCGGAGAGCGCGATGACCACGGTCAGCCCGGCGAAGACGACCGCGCCGCCGGCGGTCGCCGTGGCCAGCCTGATGGAGTCGTCGAAGTCGACGCCGCTACGCAACTGCTGGCGATGTCGCGAAAGGATGAACAGCGTGTAGTCGATGCCGACGGCGAGGCCGAGCATCAGCGAGAGCGTCGGAGCCGTCGAGCTGAGCGAGATGACGCCGGAGAGCGCATTGATGCTCAGCAGCCCGACGGCGACGCCGAGGATGCCGGTCAGCAGCGGCAGCCCCGCCGACACCAAGGCGCCGAAGGTGATGGTGAGGACGAAGAACGCGATGATGATGCCGTAGAGGTCGTTGTTGCCCTCTTTGGTGGTGGTCGAGATGACGCCGCCGGAGTACTCGACCTCGAGGCCGGCTTTCGCTGCCGGAGCCGCAGCCGCCTCGAGCGCGTCCTTGGCCTGCTGCGTGATCTTGTCGACGGAGACGGCGTACTGCACCGTCACGAAGGCGATTCGCTGGTCCTTGCTGACGTTTGCCGCCGTCAGCGGAGCTACGAACTTCACCTGCGGCGCCTTGGCGATCTGCGTGAGTGCGGTCTGCCCGATCTTCACGTACTGCGGTTCGGTGACCTTGTGGCCGGCCGGCGCGGCGACCACGATGCGGGCGGTCGCGCCGCCGGTGCCGGGGAACTCCTTGGCCAGAACATCCAGCGCGCGCTGGGATTCCGTGCCCGGGATGGTGAAGGCGTCCGACGTCGCCCCGTGAAAGGCGGCGGCGAGGCCGGCAAGGATGACGATGATGACGATCCAGCCGCTGATGACGGCCCATCGCCGGCGCACGCTCCATGACGCGAGTCGATACAGCAGGCCTGTCATCAGCAGTCCCTCCGCCGGCGGTGTATCTCAAGCTAGCGGGCGGGGGCTGCGGTATCAGGATGCGGTCAGCTGATCGAGCCAGGTGTCGAGCTTTGCGGGTGCGTCGTCTCCGAGCAGGTCGAGGAGCGAGGCCTGCGCGGCGCGCCAGGCGTGCTCGGCTCCGGCGAGCGCTTCTGAGCCCCGCTTGGTGATGGCGACGGCCATCGACCGCCCGGACGCCGACACCTCGGCCGCCGTCACCAGACCCTTGGCTTCGAGCAGGGCGAGATTGCGGCTGATGGTGGATCGCTCGGTGCCGAGCCACTCGGCCAGCTGCGCCGGCTTCACCGCGCCACCGTGAATCGTCAGCGCGCTGAGGACCCCCAGCTGGCTGCTCGACAACCCCAGCGGCCGCAGCTCCTGCTCGAAACGTCGCCCGATCAACCGCTGCAATCGTCCCACCCGAAGGCCGATGCAGCCCTCGCGCACGGCGTGGGCCATCGGCTCCGCTCCGGAAATGTGTTGCATGTACACCTCCTCAGGTTCTACGTTACTCGCGTCCGGATGTTGTACCTACATCACTTGGGAGAATGTCGTGACCAACTTCGCCCCGCTGCTCGAACGCAATCGCGCCTATGCCGCCAATCGGGGCCAGGCGGAAGTACCCGTCATCCCGCGCTACCTGACGTTCGTCATCGCGTGCCTGGACCCCCGCGTCGAGCCCGCGGCGGTCCTCGGCATCGAGCCCGGAGATGCGATCGTGCTCCGCAACGCCGGTGGCCGGGTCACCGACGAGACCATCAAGGACATCGCACTCATCACCGACATCGCCGAGGTCATGGGAGCCGCCACCGGCGATTCCCGGCTCGAGGTGGCGGTCATCCACCACACCCAGTGCGGTACCGGGTTTCTCGCTGACGAGACCTTCCGGCACACGTTCGCCGGGCGTACCGGAGTGGACGAGACCGTCCTCGCAGCCGAGGCGGTCGTCGATCCGGCGGTGACCGTGCGTGCCGATGTCGATCGGCTGCTGGCCTCACCCCTCGCGTCGGGACGCATCACCGTCTCCGGGCACGTACACGATCTGGAGACGGGTCTGGTCACCACCGTCGCGGCGCCGACGCCGGCGCGGTTGAAGGTTTAGAGTGTCGTTCCAGAGCTTTCGGGTGGTGTGACTCGTTGGGGCGGGGGACGTGGCGGGTACGCGAAGGGTCAGCCGGCAGCGTGAGGCGGGTGAGGCGACGCGTCGCGAGACGCGCCGCCGGCTCCTCGTCGCGGCCCGCGCCGAATTCGCCGAGCGGGGCTATGCGGCCGCTACGGTCAATCGCATTGCGCAGCGGGCGGATGTGGCGGTGCAGACGCTCTACCACGCGTGGGGGAGCAAGCAGGCGCTGCTGCGCGCGGTGATGGAAACGGCCGTCACCGGCGAGGACGAGGTCGGTGTCGAGGCCAATTTCCCGCCGGTGTCGATCGTGGGAGGACTCGATCCCGCCGACGCCGCGGATCCGGAGAAGCTGCTGGCATTCCTGGTCCACGCGTTCCGTGACATGGCGGAGCGGGCTGCGTCGGCCTGGCTGACCTATCGCGACGCGGCAGCCACCGATCCCGGTGTGGCGGCTGATTGGCAGCAGCTCATGGAGATCAGGCGCAGCAACATCCGCATGTTGATGGATCGGATTCCGGCGCGACGGCTACGCCCGGGGCTCACCAAGGCCGTCGCCGCTGATACCGCCTGGGTCATCGCCAGTCCCGACACCTACGACCAGCTGGTGCGCCGCGGCGGCTACTCGCTGGAGGCGTTCGAGAAGTGGTTGCTGGACACGCTCTGTGCCGCATTGCTGCGCTGACCTGCTCGAAGGACCTCCATCACATTTCCCCTTGTGCGCGGCATCCGGCTGTGCCATGCTCTGTAATGACGCTCCAAAGCTCTGGAGCGACACTCCAGAGGGGGAGATGATCGTGACGGCGATCGCCGGCTCATCGTCAGGCGCCGAGAGTCCTGCCGGCGTGCGCCACGGCGCCGTCACCGCGGTGGTGTGCCTCGCGCTGGCCGCGGTAGTCGCGGCCATGTCGTCGCTCAACGTCGCGCTGCCCGACATCGCCCGCAGCACCCACGCCTCGCAGACCCAGCTCGAATGGGTGATCGATGCCTACTCGCTGGTGTTCGCCGCGCTGCTGCTGCCCGCTGGAGCCATCGGCGATCGTTACGGCCGGCGCCGGGCGCTCGTCATCGGGCTCGCGATCTTCGGCGCCGGCTCGCTCGCGGCGATGTTCGTCAGCGGTGCCAACGAGCTCATCGCCCTTCGTGCCGTGCTCGGCATGGGAGCCTCGCTCGTCATGCCCGCCACGCTGTCCACCATCACGGGCACGTTCCCTCCCGCTCAGCGCACCCGGGCCGTCAGCATCTGGGCCGGCGTCGCGGGAGGCGCGGCCATCATCGGCCTGCTGTGCTCCGGCACGCTCCTGGAGTTCTGGTCATGGCGTTCGGTCTTCGGGCTCA
The DNA here is from genome assembly GCA_963731205.1 of uncultured Actinomycetota bacterium. GTDB lineage: Bacteria > Actinomycetota > Actinomycetes > Frankiales > Frankiaceae > DATAZK01. The sequence continues at coordinate 1,406,423 of CAVSUJ010000002.1, forward strand.
ACGTCGTGCTGGCCGCCCTCGCGCTGATCGGCACGATCCGGATCGTTCCAGAGTCGGCTGACAAGGACGCGCCCAAACTCGACCGCGGCGGTGCGCTGCTGGTCGTGATTGCGCTGGTAGCGCTGGTCTTTTCGATCATCGAGGCGCCGACCGAGGGCTGGGTGAGCGCCCGGACTCTGCTCGGTATCGCCTGCGGGCTGGTGATCCTGGCCGTGTTCGTGAGATACGAGTTGCGCCGCAAGACGCCGATGCTCGATCCGCGCATCTTCACCAGCCGAAAGCTCTCCGCCGGAAGCTCCTCGATCTTCGTCCAGTTCTTCGCCTTCTTCGGCTTCATCTTCGTGATGCTGCAGTACCTGCAGCTGGTACGAGGTGATTCAGCGATCATCTCCGCCGTCAGCATGCTGCCGATGGCGGCCGGCATGATGCCCTCAGCTCGCCTCTCGCCGCTCCTCGTGGCTCGGCTGGGTGCGCGACGGGTCTGCGTGGCCGGCCTCATCCTTATCGCTGCTGGGCTGTCGATCCTGGCCCAGCTCGATGCGGGCAGCAGCTACTGGCTGATCGTCGCCGGTCTCGTGCCGCTGGGGGTCGGGATGGGCATGGCGATGACGCCGGCGACGAGCGCGATCACCGAGGCGTTGCCGGCGTCCCAGCAAGGTGTCGGCTCGGCGATGAACGACCTGTCGCGCGAGGTCGGCGGTGCGCTCGGCATCGCGGTGATCGGCAGCGTCCTGGCCGGCGTCTACCGCAGCCACCTGACGCTTCCCGGCGCCCCTGCGGCACTCGTCGACAAGGCCAAGGAGTCACTCGCGGTCGCGACCCACCTCGGCGGTGCGGCCACGCAGGCGGCGAACAGCGCGTTCCTGGATGGGCTCCACCTGGCCCTGCTGGTCGCTGCCGGCGCGGCGGTGCTGGCCGCCCTGTGGGTCGCGATCCTGCTGCGTCATAGCGGGTCGGAGCAGTCGGAGAGCGTCAGCGTCCCCGTGCAGCAGCCATCACGCCCAGCAGATTCCAGCGCAGCGCGCCGGTGAAGTCGCGAAGCCGCTCGGCAAAGCCGTAGTCCTCGGCAAGTTCGGCGGCGGCGACGGCGCGGCGCAGGTCGTTGTCGTGCCGGGCGAGCACGACGGAGAAGTCGCGGCGCATCGGGCCCAGCGCGTCATAGCCGTAGGAGCGGTAGATGCGCGGGAAGAGCGGCTTGAAGAGCCGGATCCGCTCGTGCAGGCCGCTCGAATGCGACATCGGATTCTTGTGGCGCGCTTTGATGTAGTCGGGTAACAGGTCCGAAAACGTCTCGCGCACGATCCACTTCTCGTAACCGTCGCGCACCTTCATCTCCAGCGGGATGCGCATCGAGAGCAGCAGCATCTGCACGTCGAGGAAGGGCACCCGGGCCTCGACCCCGACCCCCATGCTGGTGCGGTCGACCCGCTGCAGTTCGGTGCGGCTGAGGTGGCGAATCTTGTGCAGGAAAAGGCTTCGGCGGTCGGCCTCGGGCACCTGGGCGTACATGTCGTAGCCGCCGAAGAGCTCGTCCGAACCGTCGCCGGTGAGTACGACTTTGATGCCCCGCTCGTGGACGCGCTCGAAGACCTTCAGTGAGACGACGGCGTTGATGACATCGCCGTACTCGGTGGCCTCCGACCGGTAGATCGCCTCACGCACGTCGCCCAGCGAAATGTCTCGCGGCCGCAGGCTGATCACCTCGTGCGGGACGCCCAGATCCTTGGCGAGCCGGCTCGCGTAGGCGACGTCCTCGCTGCCTTTGGTGCCGACCGTGAACGCGTGCACGTCCGGGTGCATCTCCCGGGCGTGCAGCAGCGTGAGCGAAGAGTCCAGGCCGCCCGAGAGGATGACGGCGACCGGCAGATCGGTGTCGACGCGCAGCCGCACGGAGTCCTCGAAGGTGGCGCGTAGCGCGGTCTTGGCCTCGTCGACATCGGAGATGACGGGCTCGCCTTCACCGAGGCGCAGCAGGTCGATGTAGGGGCGCAGCACGGGGTCGGCATCGGCCGAGCCGCGTCCGATGTAGCCCGGCGGAACCTCATGAATGGGAGCGCCGAGCGAGGTGAGCGACTTGACCTCGGACGCGACATGCAGCCGTCCATCGGCGCGCGCCCAGTAGAGCGGCTTGACGCCGGCCGGGTCGCGCGCAAGCAGTACGGTGCCCGTCGTTCGGTCGACGATCGCAAACGCGAACTCACCGCGGAACTCCAGCATCGCGTCGTCACCCCACGCGAGCAACGCCTCGAGAACGACCTCGGTGTCGGACTCCGACCGCTGCGCGTGGCCCTGCGCCTGGAGGCGGGCGCGCAACTCCCGGTGGTTGAAGACCTCGCCGTTGTAGCAGAGTGCCCAGCGTCCGTCGGGTGAGGTCCAGGGCTGGACGGCGCGATCGCGGTCGACGATCCGCAGCCGCGACGTCGCCAGCAGGGCGGTGTCGCGCTGGTCGGTCTCGAGCACCTCGCCGCGGCTACGGATTCCCTCCACCATGCGGTCGAAGGTCGCTGCCTCTGCTGCGGCTCCTGGCCCGACGAGCAGCGCGATTCCGCACATCAGCCGCTCCGCGAGGGTGGGACGGGCCGGATCGCAGCGATGCCGGACATGCTGTAGCGCGTCACCGCATGCGGGGCCAGACAGACATGCCACGCCCGACCCTCGTCGATCACGTTGAGCACACCCGAGTCGGCGTAGTCGAGCAGCACGTCGCGTAGCGCTTCGCGAGCGCCGAAGCGCTCGAACCAGGCCAGTTCGACGTCAGCGGCCCAGCCCTGGCAATGCGCGCTCGGCAGCAGAGCGGTGAACCCCAGCGTCCGCAACCGGCGCTGATGCACCACGCTTCGCACGATGCTGTTCACCCATAGCCGCGGGGTGCCTTCGGGCGCGGCGAGTGCCAGCCGATCGGCCATCTCGTTGAGGACCGCAATCAGCTCGGGACGCGCGAGCTGACACGAAAGACCGGGGCCTCGCGGTTCACGTTCGGGCCACAGCCGCTGCACCGCGAAATCGCGAGCCCGCCTGGCCAGCCGGTCGGAACCGATCCCGAAGCCGAAGCGCACCTGACCCGTCGCCCGCATCGGGCGCAGGTCGAGCAGGTCGAGTGAGGTGTCGATGGCGACGTCGTCGGCGAAGCCGGGTGAGCGCGACCACCACGCGACGTCGATCTGCTGCAGCAGGACGATCCGCATCACGCTGACGGCATCGCTCGCGTTGGACGCGATCGACGGGGTGAAGTTGGTGTACTCCTCGAGCGTCTGCTCGATGATCCGGTCACCGCCGCCCGGCACCTGCTCGACGACCCACTGCACCTCGTCGTCGTCGAGCCAGCGGGTGAGCTGACGCCCGATGTCGGACGTGGTCATGCGCGGCGCCCAACGCGTCAAACCGTTCATGAGCTGCTCGAGCGAGGCGCGATAGCCGTCAACGGCGACGCGTGGACTCACGTCCGCCGCGGCACGGGTCACCACTCCCACCCTAGGCAGGCAAGCGCGTAGATCAATTCGCAACGCCGATGAGGCCGACCCGAAATCTTCCACCCCGATCGGCACTTTCGAGTGACGCGCTCTGCCTCGCTCCGCTCCTAACGTCCATTCGCGCAAGCGACTCGATGGGAGTGAAACGGTGCAGGGAGACTGGCGATGAACGGCCCGGCGCGGCCGGTGTACGAGCTTCGCGTCGACGGTCTGCTCAGCGCCGATTGGTCGTCCTGGTTCCACGGTCTCGAGATCACCACCGACGCCGATCACACCGTGCTGACGGGACCCCTCGAGGACCAAGCCGCGCTGCACGGCGTCCTGCTCATCATCCGCGATCTCGGGCTCCAGCTGATCTCGGTGCGACGACTCGATGTCGACGAGAACCCACGCGAAGGAGACCAGTCATGACCGAGGTCAGCGTCACCGCCTGTCAGCGCGATCCACAGCTGTGGTTTTCCGAACACCCGGCGGAGCTGGAACGCGCCAAAGGCACTCTGCCGGCCCTGTCCACTGCGCGAGGGTGACGGTCAAGAAGCACGTGAGCCACGTCTTGAGCAAGCTCGGCGCGGCGAACCGCACCGAGGCGGTCGCGCGCGGACGCGAATTGGGCGAGCTCGATCTCCCGCGCTAGGCCGGCGCCAACAAGCTCAGCCGGCAAGTACCTGCTCGCGCAGGATGTCGGCGTGCCCGCAGTGCTGGGCCAGCTCTCGCAGCACCTGCAGGTACACCCACCGCAGCGTGCGCGGGCCGGTCCGGTGTCCGGTCGCGACGGTGTCCAATGGCAGGCCTTCCACCACCGATCGGGCCGTCGCACAGGCTTCCCGAAAGGCCGCCGTGACCGAGGCGACGGTGTCGTCGTCGGAGAGCCGGAAGGACTCCTGCGGGTTCGCCACCAGCCCGAGTTCGACCCGGGACGTGCCGCCGACACACTCCTCGAACCACACCCGCTGCATCCACGTGACGTGCTTGAGCAACCCGAGCAACGTCGTCGCGGACGGGACGAGGCGGCGCCGGGCCTGCTCCTCCGTGAGGCCCTCGAGCGTGGCCGCGATGGCGCTGCGGTACTCCTCCACGAACGCGTCCAACTGGGTGCGCTCGTCCTCCAGCGGCACATCGAACGCGCCCATCACGCTCTCCCATCACGGCCCCATCACGGCCCCATCACGGCCGAGGTCGGCCGGTACGCAGCCAAGGATAGGTAGCGGGCCCATCGTGAAGTCAGGCTGCGGAAGCCGACTGCCAGGTGCTCCAGGGCATGTTCCACACCCCGCCGGTGCCGTTGCCGTCCCACTCCATGGGTCTGCCCGTGCCGGTCGTGTCGACGACATCGCCGACCATGCTGTTGCCATACAGCCATTGCGCATTGGCCAGCGAGATGTTGACGCAGCCATGCGAGACGTCGTAGGAGCCTTGTGCGTACTCCGACCACGGGGCGCCGTGGATGTATTCGCCGGACCAGGTCAGTCGCATGGCATACGGCACGATCTCGTCATAGGAGCCGGCGCCGGTGATGCCGACGGTCGCCGAGTTCATCTCCACGGTCCGCTGGATACTCATGATCGTCTTGATGCCGCTGCGCGTGATCCAGGTGCCGATGTGCTGGCCGAGGCTCACGGGCACCGTGCGGATCAGGACGCCGTCGCGGTAGACGCCCATCTCATGTGTCACGTCGCTGATGGCCAGGATCTGGGATCGACCGATGGTGAACGCTGAGCTGCTATCGGCTGCCCCGAACGTCGTGGCCCCGGCCTGAACTCCGGAAAGGTCGGCGCGCACCGTCACGCTGGTGTGGGCGGGCCAGTACTTCTGCGGGCGGTATTCGACGCGAGTGCTGGAGAACCAGTGCCAGCCTGCGGCGCCGATGGGACGGCTGGTGACGACGGACATGGCATGTTGCACGGCGGCGCGGTCGGTGACCGGCGTGTCGAAGGTGACGGTGATCGGCTGCCCGACGCCGACCGTCTCCCCGGCAGCGGGGCTGATGGTGGCGTGCAGGACGTGTTCGGCCGGGAGGGTGTGAACCGTCAGCGTGGACACCGTCGTGCCGCCGGGACCGGTCGCCGAGGCCGCCAAGGTGAAGGTGTCGCCGGGCGGCAATGATCCGGACTCGAGCCCGTTCGTCGCGAGCAGGCTGCCCGACTGGTCCTTCACCAGCAGCGCTTTCACCGTTCCCGACGTCGCGGATGCTTTCACGACGGCGCCGGGTGGGAGTTGGGCCCCGGCCGCGGCCGACCAGGTCAAGCTGGGTTTGGACGGCGTCGCCGCCGGCTTCGGCGCTGGCGCGGCGGTGTGTCCGGACGCGCCGCAGCCCGCGATCAGCACGACACCCGCGAGGCTGGCGCTGGCGAGCGGCACAAGACGGCGGCGCATGGGCTCCTATCGACCGCTGGAGCGTTTCTTTCGCCCGAAGGTAAACCGCCTTCCTGGGAACCGTCCGCGTACGCGCCCGTGCTGCCGGCCGGCTACCTGCCCTTGAACTGCGGGGCGCGCTTCTCGATGAAAGCGAGCGGTCCCTCGCGGGCGTCTTCGCTGGACATGACCTGCGCGCCGTACTTCTGCTCGATGGGGAAGGCCTCGGCATCGGGCAGACATTCGGTCTCGCGCAGGGTGGCCGCGATGGCCTTGACGGCCACAGGACCGTTGCCGGCGATCCGGCCGGCTATCTCCTTGGCCTTGCTGACGGCTTGGCCGTCCGGGACGACGTAGTTGATCAGCCCGACTTCATAAGCGCGCTGGGCGGTGATGTCATCGCCGGTCAGCAGCATCTCGGCGGCGACGGCGTAGGGGATCTGGCGGCGCAGCCGGACGGCTGATCCCATCATCGGAAAGAGCCCGCGCTGCACTTCCGTCACGCCGAAGACCGCGCTCTGCCCGGCGACCCGCAGGGTGGTGCCCTGCAGGATCTCGGTGCCGCCGGCCCGGGCAAAACCCTCCGCAGCAAGGATGATCGGCTTGGTCGGCACCTCGGTCTTGAGCCAGCCACGCGGGATCAGGGTCGGATCTTCGCGGGTGCGGGCGATCCACTCGTTGGCCGGCTCGGGCTGCCTGAGCAGCCCGATCTCGACCAGATCCATCCCGGCGCAGAAGGTGGATCCGACGCCGGTGAGGATCGCCACGCGCAGCTCGTCATCCGCGTCGAGCTGCCGCCACGCGTCGGCCAGCAGGCACATCATCTGGCAGTTGATGGCGTTGCGCTTCTCGGGACGGTTCAGCGTCACGACGAGGATGTGGCCGTCTCTCTCGACGAGGACGGGTGAATCGGGCACGACGCCTCCTTGTGATGCGGTCATTGCTGCGAGCCTAGCCACAGGCTCCGATGCTGCTGTCGCCTCATACCTTGAGCGGGCGATGTCCCCAGAAGCTGGGCTTGGTGATCTGGTAAGTGCCCGCGGTGCCGGGATCGGCGATCTGCAGGCCGCCCCAGCCGACCTCCACCATGAACCCGTCAGGGGTGAGGCAATAGAACGAGATCATGTGGTCATTGGTGTGCCTGCCCAAACCCATGACCACCGGGATGCCCGCGTCGACGCATCGGTCCTGGGCGTAGCCCACATCGTCGATCGCGGCGACCTCCACCATGAAATGAACGAGCAGCCCCGGCATCCCCAGACCCTCCGCAAACGCGAGAGTGTGGTGGCGCGGATTGCAGCCGAGGAATGCCATCGACATGCCGGGCACCTGCCATGTGTTGCGGCAGTGAAATCCGAGGACGTCGCGGTAGAAATCGATCTCCTCCTTGGCATTCGGAACGTTGACGACGACGTGGCCCATCCCCATCTCGCCGGTGACGAAGGAGGACACCAGCGGCGTCACGACGGGCACGTGCGTCAGCACGGGGCCGAAGAAGACCTCCACCGGAGCGCCGGCCGGATCCGTGAATCGGGCGAACCCGCTGACCTCGAGCTCTGCCGCCTCCTGCGCCGAGCCGAACGTCACCGCAAGGCCGGCCTTTTCGACGGCGCGGACGACCTCGTCCAGATCCCGGTCATCGCCGACCTCGTAGCCGATCGCTTCAACCGCCGGCTCATCTGCGCCTGTGATCGCCAGCCGGTACGGGTAGGAATCCCACCGGTAATGCTGGGCTTTCGACGCGCCGCCCGTCGGCATGAAACCGAGAACGTCCGTGGCGAACGCCGCCCATTTCTCGAGGTGTGGACTGCGAATCCGCAAGTAGCCCAGGGAAAGTATTGGCATGGTCGCGCTTCCTATCTCTTGTCCCGCAGCAGGAACGACAGGACGACGCTCTCGAACTCTTCCTTGCGCTCGATCATCGCCCAATGACCGCAGTCGTAGAACACGTGCAGCTCGCAGCGAGGGATGAAGCGCATCGGGCCCAGGGCTCCATCCAGCGGCGTCACCCGGTCGTCGCGCCCCCACGTCAGCAGCGTAGGTGCCTGGATCTTGGGCAGCATCGCCAAGGCGGCCGGATTGCCTGCAATCAAACGGAAGTTGGCCAGCAGCTGCTGGTTGTACATGCGGCGGATCCCATCGAGGGCGGCCGGATCCGTCGCCTGCTCCCAGCGCATCTGCACGAACTCATCGGTGATCAGCGCCGTGTCGTAGACCATCGATTCCATCCACTTGACCAGCCGATCGCGGGTCGGGTTCGCGACGAATTCGACCAGCAGCTTGATCCCTTCGGGCGGGCTGGCGCTGAACATGGGAACGCCGACTCCGCCCAGCGTGACCAGCCGGCTGATGCGCTCCGGATGCATGGCCGCGATCTGGGCTGCGACCCCGCCGCCCATCGAGTTACCCACCAGAGCAACGGTGTCGAGACCGAGCCCGTCAAGAAACGAGACGACCGCGGCTGGTGCCGCCATGACCGGATTCGCCTCGGGCGAATAGCTGCGCCCGAAACCCGGAAAGTCCAATGCCAGCAGGCGAAAGTGGGCGCTGAAGGCGTCCAGGTTTCCTCGGTAGTTCGCCCAGGCGCTCACGCCCGGCCCCGAGCCGTGAAGGAGCACGAGCGGCGGCCCGTCACCGGCCTCGTGGTAGTGCAACCTGCCCTCGGCGGTGTCGAGGAACCGACTGGTGTCCTCGAAAGTCAGTTCTGGCACGAGCCTTCCCTTCCGGCAGCAGCCGAGTGTCAGATGAGCGGCAGCAGGCCGGCGCTTTGCTCCAGCCCCATCTCGGTGAGCGCTGCCGCGTGGTAGATGTCGCCCGGGACGTGGATCGCATGCTGGAGCCCGACGTGCGCATCGCGCCAGAACCGTTGCATGACGTTCTCGCGGCGGGCCGCGTTGCCGCCGGAGCGTTGGAAGATCTGGTCGGCTGCGGCCACGGCGCGCCACGCGCAGCGCACCTGGTTGCGCCGCAGGATCGCCCGTTCCTCGAACGAGACGTCCTGGCCGGCGTCGAGCTTGTCGTGCATGCGGCTGATGCCGTCGATCAACTGCACGCGCGCAGCCGCGATGTCGGCGGCTGCTTCCGAGATGGCATACAGGACATAGGGATCGTCCTTCAGCTTCCGGCCGGCAGCCGACGTGCGCGCGCGCTGATAGTCCAGATGTGCCTCGAGCGCGCCTTCACAGATCCCGATCACCGAGCTGGTGATCCCGAGCGGCAGGATGGACCAGAACGGAAGCTTGTAGACGGCTTCGCCGCGGCCCGCTCGTTCGGCCGCCGCCGATCCGCCGCTCACCTCCTGCGCATCGATCGTGCGGTAGGCCGGGATGAAGGCCCCGTTGACGACGATGTCTTTGCTTCCCGTCCCGCACAGTCCGATGACGTCCCACGAGTCCGCGAGGATCGTGTAGTCCGGTCGCGGCAGCACGACATGAAGAACCTGTATCGGCTGGGCAAGTCCTCCCTTTCCGTCGCCGGCGAGGGCGCCCAGAAAGACCCAGTCGCAGTGATCGGTGCCGGACGAGAATTGCCACCGTCCGTTCAGGACGTATCCACCGTCGACCGGATCGGCGACGCCCGTGGGCACGTACGGCGACGCGATCCAGGTATCGGGATCCTTGCCCCACACCTCGTCCTGCAGCCGGCGATCCATGAGGGCCAGCTCCCACGGGTGCACGCCGCCGACGCCGCACACCCACCCGGTCGATCCGCACACCTTGGACACCGCCATGACGGCCTCGGCGAAGTCGCGCGGGTGTGCTGCGTAACCGCCGAACTCCGGGGGCTGAAGGAGTCGCATGACGCCGGCCTCACGGACTACCCGCACGCTCTCATCGGACAGCCGGCCCAGCGATTCCGTCTCTGCGGCGACCTTGCTCAGTCGATCCGCGCGTTCCTCGACGCGACGCACAACCTCATGGACCACAGCGTGCCTCCAGCCTCACCGGCCCGCACCGTCTTCGTCGGCGATGCACGCGAAGGCTAGCGCCGCCGTCGGAAGGCCTGACGACCGCGTCGGGGCCGCGGGCTCACGGCTCGAGCGCGCTCAGGAGCGAGCGCAGCACGCCGACCGCGGTGGAGAGATTCCTCGCCGGCACCGCCCCGAGCACCGCGGCGCGCGAGTCGTGCATGACCGCGTCGCCCTTGCGGACCAATGCGGTGCCTTTGCTGGTCAGCGCGACGACGTTCTCGCGGCGCGTGTGCCGCGCGACCTCGACGGTCATGAGGCCGGCGGCGACGGCGGCATCGATCTGGCGGCTGACCGTACCCTTCGTCAGTCCCAGCCGGTCGGCAATGGCTTGCTGGCTGAGGGGTCCGGGGTACGCGTCGACCACCGAGAGCACCAGGAACTGCGCGAGGGACACTCCGATCTCTCGACGGAACAACGCATCACCCTGCCGGTCCATGATCCCGGCCACGCGACGGATCAGATACCAGAGGGTCGCCAGCTCGTCGGGCAGATCGTCGGGTAGCTCGCGGCGCTGCACACCGCACAGCTTAGCGCAGAACGTTTGACACTCAACCGTTGCCTATGCAACCGTTGACGATGAAACCATCATCGAGCCCAAGGGCGCCATCATGCGAATTCTGCTAGTGCTCGACCACCCGTACACGATCACCTCGGCGGTCAATGTCCCTCACAAGCGCAGCTTCTCGGCTGCGGTTGCCGACGCCGCAATTCGCGGCGCTCTCGCGGGCGGCCACGAGATTGACCTGATCGACCTTGCAGCGGATGGCTTCCAGCCCGCCATGACTCGCGAGGACCTGCTGGCCTGGCGGCAAGGCAATACGATCGATGCCCGGGTGCGTGACTACCAGCGGCGGTTGCTCGCCGCCGATCACCTCGCGTTCGTCTTCCCGGTCTGGTGGGAAGCGATGCCTGCCGCCACGAAAGGGTTCCTCGACCGGGTGTTGACCAAGGGCGTCGCGTACGAGGAACTGGCCGGCGCCAAAGGCAATCCCTTCCGCAGCCGGCTGGACAGGCTGGGCGGAGTCACCGTCATGTCGATAATGACGACGCCGGACAAGGCCTACCGCTGGTGGTACCGGGACCCGCTCACCAAGATTCTTTTCAGGGGCACCTTCGGCAAGATCGGCGTCAAGAACCTGCGCTGGATCAACTACGCCAGCGTGACCGAGAAGACCGATCGGCAGCGCCGGCAGATGCTCGACGACACCGCGAAGCGATTCGCCGCACTGCGTGCCGCTGGCACAGCGGCCTAGCCAAGGTTGGGGCTCAGCGATCTCCCGGTGTCAGCCGGGGCTACACGCTGCGCCAGGTGATGACCGCGCCGTTGTCCCCGTTGCACCACACGTAGGAGCCCAGGCCACCGCTCGGGATGTCACCGGTGCAGTTCCAGGTGCCGTAGACGAAGGGCTTGCCGGCGCTCTGCAGGTAGACCTTGTCGGCGACGGTCTTGGCGGTCGGACAGTCGGCGCCGTGCGACTGGATCTCGAACACTCCCACATCACTGTTGGGAGCGGTGTCGATAGCGCCGCAATTCGCATACGGCTTGGGTGGTGTGCAACCGGCGGCCATGAGGGCCAGCGGACCGGCGAGGACCGCACCCACGGCCAAGACTCGGACAGATCGCATTTCCGTCACTCCCTCTCCGGCGATGGCTTTGGGGCTAAGGGTCCAACGGAGCTTTCCAAGTGCGGTCAAACTATCGGCTTCTGGACAGCGGTCCAGCCCTCGCTGGGCAGGAGACGCTCAGCCTGGTGGTCTCCTCGCAGGAGTTGACTCTGTCCATGCACATCACGCCCGAAGCAGGCGACCGTCATTTCGGCGAGGAGGGCGGCCGGCTCTCCTACGGCTCCTACCTGCGGCTGCCGCAGCTGCTCGACACCTTGGCGCCGCAGAGCGACCACCATGACGAGCCGCTGTTCATCACGGTTCATCAGGTGTACGAGCTGTGGTTTCGGCTGCTCCTGCACGAGGTGGAGGGGGCGCGCGACGCCCTGTTCACTTTCGATCTGCGTCGGTGCCGGCACCTGCTCAACCGCGTGCAGGCGATCGAGCGCGTGCTGATCGAGCAGATCGCCGTACTGGAGACGATGACCCCGCAGGACTTCCTGGCCTTCCGCGAGTTGCTTTCGCCGGCGAGCGGCTTTCAATCCGTGCAATTCCGTGAGCTCGAATTCGTCTCGGGCCTGAAGGATCCCGATTTTGCGGGACGGCTCCGGGCGGCGTCCGATGCCGAACGCGCGAGGCTGACGCGGCGGCTTGCCGAGCCCAGCTTGTGGGACGCCTTCACAGCAGCCCTGGGCGAGGCGGGAGTGGCCGCCGATCTTGACGGGCTGGTGCGGGTCGCCGAAGAACCGGACCTCGGTCCTCTTTGGGACGTCGCGGAGGACCTGCTCAGCCATGATGAGAATGCCGCCCTCTGGCGCGCCCGCCACATCACGATGGTCGAGCGTCAGATCGGCGGCAAGCCAGGCACCGGAGGCTCTTCCGGTGCCCCCTACCTGCGCGGCCGGCTCGACATCCGCTATTACCCGTTGCTCTGGGAGGTCAGGAGCCGGCTCTGAGGCCAGCTAACTGCGGTCTCGCAGCTTTTCCAGCATCTCGTGGGGGTCACCCGAGTCGTCGAGGCCGAAGCTGATCACTCGCGTCGGGTGAATACGGATCAGGCCGTCGTCGTCGCCAGGAGTGGCCGGGTGGGTCGGCGGTATGGCTTCTGCGGTGCCGCGGATCTCGACGCAACGCACCCGCCAAGGATCGATCGAGGCGACGTCGTCGACGACGAACGCGACCTTGGCGTTGTGCGCCACGTTGCGGTACTTCTGGCTCGTCGACATGAAAAAGCCCCCTATGTCGAGGGTTTCGGCCGCCTCGTCGATGCGGAACCCGACCGGACTGACTTGCAAGGTTCCGTCGGGTTGCTCGGTGGCGAGGCGGCCCAGCCGCTGGCTGCGCAGGTAGGCGATCTCAGATGCACTGAAGCTCATCTGTTCAGCTAACAACCTCAAGCCCGCTTGAAGTCAAGCGGGCCGGAGGTCAGCCACTGTAGGTCGACGTCACGGGACCTGATCCGGCGCCGTTGCCATCGCTTCCGGTGACGGTGTGGGTGTCGCCGCCGGCGCCCGGTCCCGGAGTTGGCACGGACGGCGCGTCGACCAGCGTGCACGCCGCCACGGCGCCCTGGATGAATTCGACGCCGATCGAGGTCGGCCCGTTGCCGCCGGAGGTCTCGATGACCACGGACTCTCCGGACTTCAGGGTGCCGGGGTTGATGCTGAACGTGGCGTGACCGTTGGAGTCGAACGCGCTTCCGGAGACGCGCCCTTGCCCGCCCGCGAGCTGCCCGCGCGGCTGCTGACACGTCTTGCCGGCGGGCGTGTAGTCGACGTAGGCGGGGATGCCTTTGTCGCGCAGGGCCTGCTGGAGGCCGGAGGCGTCGCTGAGGCTCTTGATCGTGACTTGCACGGTGCCGTCGTGCTCGTCGATCGCGTAGGCAGCCGACGCACCGCCGGTCATCACGAGACCCGCTGCCGTGGCAGCGCCCGCGACGGCGGCAGCGGCTCCGGCGAGGGAGCGATTGCGTACGCGGTGGGGGCGACCGGTCTGCGCGGGTGTCTGCGCGCGGACGACGTCCCGCAGCTGGAGCAGCAGGCGGTCCTCGAAGGTGTCGGTGTCGTTCATGAGGTCTCCAAAGGGGTGAAGAGTGAGGCAGTGTCGGCGGGACCGGCTGAGTCATCGGTGTCGCCGAGGGCCCCGGAGCGGCGCAGCGCGATGCGGGCGCGGTGCAGACGTACCCGTGCGCTCGTGCCGCGGATGCCGAGTGCCATGGCGGCTTCAGCGACGGTGAGTTCGTCGAGGGCGACGAGTTCGAGGACGGCTCGTTCGCCTTCGGGCAGTTCGATGATCGCGTCGTAGAGGGCGCGGGCTTCGCGGGCCGCATCGATGCGTTCCTGGATGCGTTCGATGTCGTCCTCGGCGAGCAGGCGCCTTCCGTCGATGCGGGCGAAGGCTCGCTGCTCGCGGAAGACGCGGCGACGCTCGCTGGACACGACATTGCGGGCGATGCCGTAGAGCCAGGCGCGCGGTGCGCCGCGAGCGGACCGGTACCGAGGCGCCGCCTCGATCGCCGCCACGAACACGTCGGCGGTGAGGTCGGCGGCCAGCTGCGGGTCGTTCACGCGGCGTGCGATGAACCGCAGCACGTCCTCCACGTGCGCGCGGTAGAAGCTCTCGAAGGCCCGCGGATCGTGGCCGATCGAGTTCAGAGGCATCGAAGTCGGGGAGTCAGCCGTCATACCTGTTCTTGGTCGCTGGGGAGTCCAGCGTTACATGAGGCAGGTACAGCGGCGACGTGTGCGCAGCAGACTCCTAGCTGCGTCGGCGCGCGTTGCCCGGCTCCTGGCTCGGCATGGACTGCACGGCCGGAAGATTGATGGGCTCGGGAGGCGTGACGAAAGGAACCGGGTTGGTCAGCGTCGGGCAGCCGGCTTGCAGGTCGAGCGGGGTCGCCGGGTAGGTCGGCACCGCGTCGTCCGGCTTGGAGAAGCCGAGCGTCGAGGTCAGGTCGCCGACCGTCTTCCGCCGCCAGGCGCTCACGTTCGGCGCGACGATCCCGAACCGCTGCTCCAGGAGCAGCCCCGCGGAGTTGTGGTCGAAGACGGTCGAGTCGACGTAGCCACCGGCGCTCCACGGCGAGATGATCATGGCAGGAACGCGGAATCCCAACCCGACCGGTCCCGCGGTACCGCCGGAGTCGCTGGGCAGCGGGGATGCGGTCACGTACTCACCGGGTGTACCTGGCGGCGCTGTCGGCGGAACGACGTGGTCGAAGAAGCCGCCGTTCTCGTCGTAGCACAGGACGACCACGGTCTTGGACCACAGCTCCGCATTCGCCTGGAGCGCGGAGATGATGCGGTGGATGAAGTATTGGCCGGCCGCAGGAGAGCCGTTGGGGTGCTCGGAGTAGGCAAGCGGTGGAAGGACCCAGCTGACTGAGGGAAGGGCGCCGGTCTTGACGTCGCTCTCGAACTCGCTGGGCCAGCTGGGAAGGAACGCCTTGTTGTAGAGCGCCGAGCCCGGTTTGTTCACGTATTGCTTGAAGTAGAGCATCACGTTGAATCCGTCGGCGAGAGAGACGCCGATGTTCTTTCCCACCGAGGTTCCCGGCGGCTGGTAGATCTTCCAGCTGACACCCTTGTCCTCGAGCGCCTCGGGGATGGTGTCCCACTCGACGGAGCCGACCGCCTCCTTCGAATTGGAGAACCCGGGTGTTTCGAGAACGGGACCGCCGTGAGCCCCGGTGGGGTCGACCATGCCCGACATGAAGGTGATCCGGTTGGGCATGGTCGGGCCGATGACAGAACAGAAGTAATGGTCACAAATCGTGTACCGACTGGCCAGGTCGTAATAAAAATCGAGCTGCTTGCGGGTGAAGTACCCCATCACCAGAGGGGCGTCCTTCGCACCGTCGTTCACCGGCAGTGAGTGCGTCTTGAGAAAGTCGGCGTTGGTCCCCTTCGCCCAGCTCTGGTGCTGAGGCTCCCAGTCGTGGATGGGGATGCTGGAGTTTCCCGAGCACAATTGCGCCGTGGCCGAGGCAAGGTTGTACGGCAGGAGCGTGTCGCTGGTCCCGCCCGGCCATGCCTGCGCGAAGTTGCCGAATCCTGTCTTGGGCCGGTCGTCGAATCCGCGTACTCCCGGGTAGCTGCCGAAGTAGTGGTCGAACGATCGGTTCTCCTGCATGAGGAAGACGACGTGTTCGACGGCGCCGAGATCAGAACCTGCTGCCGCAGACTTGCTTGCTGCAGAAGAGGGTTTGGCAGACGGGGTCGATGAGCCGCAGCCGGCGAGCAGCCCGGCACCGACGAGGCCCGCGCTTGCGCTCAGCAGTGTGCGTCGGGATATCAGCGGCAGGTCGGACTCTTCGGCCATGTTCGTTCCCCCGGATTCGTCTGCTGGGTAAGCCGATTGTCGGGTGCTCGGCGTCGCCGAATTTTGACAGGTCCGCTGCGGCCTGACGTGGCTTTGGCCGCAACACGCCGTGTCTAGCGGTGATTTGCCCCGGGCCGTCGGCTCGTTACCCAAGCAGGCACCCAGATTTCGGCGGTTGGACGTTTGACCTGCCTGTGCTCGACGTGCTCGAGCAGTGTGGCAAGCGCGGGATGAGAGTTGTCTTCGTGCCAGATCAGGGAGTGCGGGTAGATCGGCGACGGATGACGGATGGGAATGCGGCGCAGGTCGTAATGGTCGGGCCAGAGGTAACGGGTGTGGTCGCCGGCAAGGTTGGCAAGCGTGGATGATTCGGCCAGCACCTCCAAGAGGTGCTCGGTGCCGAAGTGAGGCCCGACGCGTTCGATGGTGAGCCCGAAAGCGTCGGCGAGGTCGTAGTAGTAGAGATCCCATTCGCTTCCCCGGCGCATCCCCGGCATCCAGATCCGCTGCCCGACAAGGTCAGCGAGCGTCACGGAGCGGGCGCCGGCGAGCGGATGAGACGGACCCACCAGCAGTTGGTGGGCATCGTCCACGGCTCGCATTGCCTTGATTCCCGGAGGCAGCAGTGAAACCGGAGAACCGACCGCCCGAAACGAGGCGTCGATCGTCCCGGCCTGGATGGCGGCGATGGCAGCTTGCGCGCTGTCGACGACGGTCACGAGGTCGAGCTCCACATCCGGGTGGGCCCGGTGGAATTCGCGCAGCACCGTCGACGGTGCGGTTCGGTAATTGAGGACGTCGACGCGTAATGCGCGGCGCCCTGCCCGCACCGAATTGGCGGCTCGTTCCTCGGCTCGCAGGAGCTCGCGAGCGTGAGGGAGAAGCGCTTGGCCGTCGATGGTGAGCGTGGTACCGCCGGCGGTGCGGGTGAACAGGCGGACGCCGAGTTCGCTCTCCAGCGACGCCAGACGCTTGGACACCGCCTGCTGGCTGATGCCGAGCTCAGCGGCGGCGAGCTGGAACTGTCCCTCGCCGGCGACCATGACGAAGGCCCGAACCGCCTCCAGGTTCATGCCCCGCATGCTAGTCCCTGCACAACTGCTAGTTGTTCGATAATCCAGCAATGTTGTTTGCTTTGAGGCAATAACGTCGATGTACTAGCCCGGTGCACACCCTCAGGTTGGGCAGGCGTTCCTTGGGGCGGAGCTTCGGATGGCTCTGGGCGGCCTACGCCGTCAGCGCTTATGGCACCGGGCTGGGGTTCGGCGCCTTTCCGCTCATCGCCGTACTGGTGTTGCATGCCGGCCCTGCCCAGGTCTCCGCGCTGTCCGCCGTCGGCCCGGCGGTAGGCGCGCTGATCGCCGTCCCGCTTGCGCCCTGGGTGGAGTTTCGCTGCAAGCGCCCCGTCATGATCGCCATGGACCTGTCACGGTTCGCTGTCATGGCGACCATCCCGATCGCGTACGCCTTCGGCCGGCTCAGTTTCATTCAATTGCTCATCGTCTCGACCGTCGTCGCAGCCGCGAAAATCGCTTTCAATTCGGCCAGTGGCTCCTACCTGAAGGCCCTCGTCCGGCCGGATGACCTCCTTGTCGCCAACGCCCGTTTCGAATCCACGAACTGGAGCTCGATCGCAGTGGGGCCGCCTTTGGGCGGCGCGGCGATCGGGCTGCTCGGACCGGTCACCACCGTCGTCGCTGATGCGCTCAGCTACCTGCTCTCCGCGCTCGGCATTGCCGCGATTGGCGGCGGAGAAGAAGCGCCGCCGCGAAACGTCAAAAGTCCTTTGCGGGCAGGCGCATTGCTGGACGGCTGGCGGCACATCCTGGGCGATCCGGCTCTGCGCGCGCTCTACCTCAACAACATGGTCGTCTCAGGGCTGATCATGGCCACCGAGCCATTGCTGGCCGTGCTCCTGCTGCGCCAGTTGGGCTTTGCGCCCTGGCAGTACGGGCTCGCTTTCGCCGCCCCTTGCGTCGGCGGGCTGATCGGCTCGCGGCTGGCCCGTCGCGTCGTTGCCCGCTACGGCCGGCATCGGGTTTTCCGGACCGTCGGGACGCTGCGCGCGGTCTGGCTGATCGGCCTGGCCTTCGTACGGCCCGGTGTCGTCGGCCTGGTGACGGTGATGGCGGTGGAGCTCGCCATCATCATCAGCATGAGCCTGTACAGCCCGGTCCTCGCGACCTACCGGCTCGAGCGCACTCCCAGGGACCGTGTTGCCCGCACCCTGTCGGCCTGGTCGATCAGCACCGGCGGCGCCATCGCGGTCTGCACCGCCCTGGGCGGGGTGCTGGCCGACGTCACGAGCGTTCGCGTTTCCCTCACCGTCATCGGACTGCTCATCCTCACCAGCCCGCTCCTGCTTCCGCGTCAGGACCAGGTGATTTCGCCGTTGTCCCCGTTGTCGATCGAGACCTTGGCGACGGTCTCCCCGGCCGGAACAACAAAGACGTCGCAGCCGTGTCCGGTCGCGCCCGGCGCGAGTGAGTCCGGCGCTGAACCCTCGCACTTCGGGAAGTCGCCCGCCAGCGTCAGGTCGGTTGCTTCGTCTCCGTTCTCGGTGTCCACCGTCAGCAGCCCGGCGAATCCCGACGAGTCGACGTTCGACTGAGACAGGTTCGTGACGGTGTACGAAAGATAGAAGGGCGCCCCCTTCTTTGTTTGGGCGTCCAAATCGAAGTCCTTCAGGTCGCTGAGTGCTCCCGCTACCACCCCGATCGACAATCTGATCGTGTGAGTCTTCTGAGTATTGAAGTCCGTCAATGCCACCAGAGAAGACTGACCCAAATGCACGGAGGCGCTACCGCTTGGCGGGGTGTTTCCGCCGCCGCTCTGAGCCGGGGCGCTCGTTGTCGCCGAAGGTGTGGGAGCACTCGTGGACGCAGCGCTGGAAGGAGACGCGGAACTCGCAGAGGCGGCCGGAGTCTTGGCCGGCGCACTCGCGTGCGAGGAGCCCCCGCACGCAGAAGCAAGCAGGGTAAGACTCGCGATCAACAATCCGAACTGGCGCTTTCGGAATGCGGGGGACGTCGGGCGGCGCATGTGAACTCCGAGCTAGGGGCGGGACGACGGATCGAGGCAACCACCTGCACTGGAACGGAGCTGGGGTGCGCCGAGGACGCAGCTGTCGCGGCCGATTCCGGAAAGTAGTCCGGTCCAACCTAGCCGCGAAGATCCGGTCACGGAGCGATTTTGGCATTGTTCGCGAGTCCTGTATTGCCGCGCGTCGGGGTTGGCCTATCCCTTTTAGGCGGGTTGTGGACTCATGTCACATAAATGGTCCTCACATTACTCAGCTGTTCTTTCTGTCGTCTAACCGCAGTGCAAAGATGGTTGGGATGTCCTTCTCGGTGATCGCCTGACGGCTCCGGGTCTGCAGGCCTACCGTTCGCACCATGGTGATCTTCAGCCACGCCACGGTGAGCCTGGCGCGGTTCGACGACGCCGTCAGCGTGCCTGAGCTCGAGACAGCCATCCCAAGGACGTCATCGCTGCGATTGCTCGGCTCCGATGACATGCTGAGCCGGGAACGCATCGGAGCTCGGACGTCCCACGTGTGGGCCCTCCTCGCGCTGCACCGGACCGAGGAGGACGCGTGGGCGGCGCACCGCTCCGCCGACGGCGCCTCGTTGGTGTTCGACGGTGCGACCGAGAAGTGGTCGGCCGTGCTGGAGCCGTTCAGCCACCGCGGTGAGACCAACTGGTCGCCGGATCCGCTCTTCGCCCCCGGTAACCGTCGCTCCCACGAAGGCCCGTTCGTCGTGATCACCACGGTTGGGTTCGACCCGGAGCTCGACCCGGACTTGAGCCGCACCCGCGAGTTCATCCGCGGCACCGCGGCAGTCCGGTCGTCCTTCGCCGCAACGCCGGGACTGCGCTGCGAGCATGCGTTCGTGTTCGGGACGTCGGGCATTGACGGGTTCACCCTCACCATGTGGGACGACGACTCCGCCCTGCGGTCACCCGTGTACGAGCCGGGAGAGCACCGCAGCCGGATGGACGACTACCTGCGAAATGGCACGGCGGACCGCTCGTCGTTCACGCGACTGCGAGTACTGGAGTCATCGGGCGCGTGGAACGGCGGCGCGCTCGTCGATCGCTCGGCGTAGGGCCGAGGGCAGCAAGCGCGCCTTCCGTGACAGGCACGGCATTCCCCGGCGTTTCGCTCACAGCACTGCCGAAGCCGCTTCGTGACTGGCACTTCCATTTCAACGCAAAAGGGCGAATTGGCCTGGTGTTGAGCCGTCTGGGGTACAGCGGGCCGCCTGGTTTGTCGATCCATCGCTTATGGACGTTGCTGAGTGGGTGGACGGAGGGAACCAGGCGGCTGCCGGCGATCACCTCTTTCGCGCGGCGTTGGATGCTTCCGTCGATGGCCACACGCTGTGGGCACCCGTCCTTGACCAGGCAGGACTACTCGTTGACGTCGAGTGCTTCTACGCCAACCCGGTGGCCGCGGCATTTGCCGGACGTACCCACGGTGCCCTTGTCGGGAGCCGCCTGATGGAGTCGGCCCGCATCGCCGGAAACACGACGTTCGCCGATGTTCTGCTTGGCGTGGTCCGTACCGGTACGCCGCTGCGCCATCGCGGTGCTCTGCATACTCGCGACGGAAGACAAGCCTGGACCGACTTCGTGATCGTGCGACTCGGCGAGGGACTGAGTATCAGCACTCGGGACGTCACGGACGAAGTCGTACTGCACCGGCAACTCGAGAAAGCCAACGCTGATCTCGCGAGACTGGCTGCCACCGACACATTGACGAACCTGCCCAATCGGCGGGCCTGGAACGCGGCGATGACCGAGTACCTGGCGCAAGCGACGACTACCCACGAGCCGTTGGTCGTGGCCCTGCTGGACTTGGATCGCTTCAAGACGTTCAACGATGCTCACGGACATCTAGCCGGAGACGAACACCTGCGCAAGGTATCCGCGCGTTGGCGCGATGCCATGCCGGTGGACGCGACGCTCGCGCGGATCGGCGGCGAGGAGTTCGCCGTGGCGCTGCCCGGGATGGAGCCGGCCGCGGCCCGTGAGCTCCTTGCCAAGATGTGTGACCTCCTACCGGAGAACGAGACCTGCAGCGCCGGCCTGACCGTCTGGGACGGAGCGGAGGACGCCAGCAGCTTGCTGGGCCGGGCCGACGCGGCGCTCTACTCAGCAAAACATGCCGGGCGCAACCGAGTCGAAGCACTACTCCCGCTGCGATGAGTCCGTCGGCGGGCACGCTCGTCGCAGCCTTTGCGGGGCTGGGTCTGCCCCAGGGTAGAACCCCACGAATAGTCACCTGCGCTCACCAAGGGGTCGCCGAAGATCGCTAAAGTTCGGCGATGAGCTGGGGTCATATCCTTGCCGGATTCGGTGCGGGGTTGGGGATCTCGGTTATCACGGCGCCGGTCGGCATCTCGGGGGCAGTCTTCTTGTTGCCCTTCCAGCTTGACGTGCTGCACGTTCCTAATCCGCGCGTCACCCCCACGAATCTTCTCTACAACGTCGTCGCAGGGCCGGGCGCGCTACTTCGGTATCACCGGCAACGGCAACTAACCGGACCGCTTACACGTCTGCTGATCCTCGGCACGCTTCCGGGTGTCGTAGTCGGCGCTGTCATTCGTGTCTTTGCCGCTTCCGGAGCTGACACGTTCCGCCTCCTGGCAGCTGGGTTGCTGTTGCCGCTCGGTGTATGGCTGCTGGTTCGCCGGCCCGTCAAGGACGATCTGGGACGTAGTCGGCTGGCTCCCAGCCGCATCACTGGCATGGCGCTCGGCGTCGGCGTCGTGGGCGGCATCTACGGCATCGGTGGAGGATCGATCCTCGCTCCCATTCTTGTGGGCAACGGAATCCCTTTGGTCGTCGTCGCGCCCGCCGCACTGGCCAGCACCCTTCTGACGTCCATCACGGGCGCGGTTACGTACGCGCTTCTCGCGCTGGCCAGATCCGGCACGATCTCGCCTAACTGGGCGCTAGGGATCGCCTGCGGGCTCGGCGGATTGTTCGGGGGCTACCTTGGCGCCAAGCTTCAGCCGCGCCTTAACGAGCAATTCCTTCGCCGGGGACTCGGCATCGTCGCTATTGCCCTTGCAGCGACCTACGTCTTAGACGTCGCCCTTTAGGCGGCCGGCGCGCCTGACCCAAGGCTGAAGATCAGCAGAAGTCTGGGCGGGGGACGTCGAGCGGTGACCGGAGGGGCGATGGAGGGGCTTGCATCGCTCTCATTCCAGCGACTTGACGCCTGACCAGGCAAAACACGGTGGGCCGTCGGGGACTCGAACCCCGAACCCGCGGATTAAAAGTGCGTGTAAAGGGTGTGCAGTCCAGTCCGGGTCCGTGCCGTTTCTCGTTGCGTAGCAGGGCTTTTGCTTGAACGAAGGCTTGGTCGTCTGGAGATTAATGAAGCCCACTGGCGTCAGGTGAATGGACGACAGATGGACTAAAGATCTTGATGGCGGACCACCAGACGTCCAACTCTCGAGGCTACTCACATGCTGGCATTCGGCGCGTAAGTCTGGTCAGAACGGCTAGCGCGCATCTCGGTCGCCAGCGACGGGCCGCAACAGCGCTTCGGGCAGAGCTTGCCTGCTGGCGACGCCGAGTTTTGCGTACCCGTGGGTTAGGTGGTTCTGCACCGTGCGGATGGAGAGGCCGAGCTCGTTGGCTATGGCGAGGTCAGGAAGTCCGGCGGCCGCGAGCAGAGCGATCTCCTGTTCCCGGGTCGTAAGTGCTGCTACAGAATGAACTCCTGAAACCCACGGGATGACGGCGTCTTGGCAACGTGCATGCAATGCCCGCCCTCGGAAGATGCTGCGGGCAGAGAGGTGCGCGTCCCCGGCGTCTTGAAAGGCGTGCGCCGCGGCGTAGGCGGCTTCGGCGGCGAAGAGGATGGCGCCCATTTCCTCGAACTGCTGACTGACGTCGCGGAGCAACCCCGGGTCGCGGGCCGCAAGGGCATGCGCATGCAGGCTGACGGACTGTGACAGCGGGCCGCTGATGCGTCCTGCGGCCGTCATCACAAGCTCAGCAGCTTCGGCTGAGGCGTTGTAGCGGGCAGCATCGTGTGCGGCGAACAGGACGGAGCCCCACGCTCCCTTTCCGGCGGCGCTGCGAGCGGCCTTCAAGGCCTGCTCGGTGGCAGCGGTCAGCCTTCCTTCGGCGGCGAGCAGCCCGGCTTCTGCTCGTTCCCATTCGGCTTGAAAGAGTGGGAATTGCGGCGCGTCAGATGGTGGGTCCAGCGCCGCGCGGGCCTCTTCGATGAAGCCGGCGAGTACCGCTGCTCGGGCTAGGTAGGACAGGTTGTAACGCAGGAACAGCCCGTCGAACTCATTAAGTGAAGCAATGGCAATGCGGAAGTAACGGGTCGCGGTGCGAGCCTGGCCCCGCGCGAGGGCGACGATCCCGAGGGCGGAAGCGCCTCGCGGGCGCAGCCATTCATCGTCCTCGGTCAGGGCCTCGTCGTACATCTGGCGGGCGAGAGCGTGGGCATCGTCCAATCGGCCGACGGCGCAGCGCGCGATCACCGCTGACACTTTCGCCGTGGCAATGCCATAGGGCAGCGCCGCGTGGGTAGCGGCGGCCAGCGGCAGCGAGGCGATCATGACCTGTTCGGTCTCGGCGTACTCGCCGGTGTAGGTACCTCCGGCTATGAGCGTGATTGCCGCCAGAGTTCGACTCTCCGGATCGATGGATTCATCGGCGAACACGGGCCGAGCCAGCGCCATCGCTTCGTTGACAGCACCGTCCAGCAGGAGGGCCTGCGCGTTCATGGCCTGCAGCTGTGGGGCACTCGTGTCGACCTCTGTCGTCGCGATCATCGTCGCGACTTCTCGAACCTCACCGAGGCGGGTTCGGCCCGACGCCCGCCAAAACAACACGGCTTGTCGATTTGCTTCGCTTTGGTCGTTGAGGTCGATGTCATCGAGCAACCGGTCCATTTCAGCAACGCGTCCCTGCGTCGACAGGAGTTCAGCAAGTAGCACCACAGCCTCGACCGAGCCGGCGTCGGCTTTGATGGCTGCCCGGGTCAACAGCTCCGCGGTGGCACTGCCTAACGAGCGCGCCAGTCGTGCCGCGGCGATGAGCTCGCCGCCGCCGATCGGGTCCTGTAGCTCGACCCGCCATAGTGCCGAGCACAGAACTTCCCTTGGGCTCGCCGACCTCGTGGTCTGGATTGCTGCGATCAGCTGCCTGCGAAGTCGGTGCGAGCGCAACGCCGGCAGATCGTTGCGGAGGACCTCCCCGTAGAGCGGGTGATTCAGAGTAATCGCCGGACCATCGACGGTGTCCTGGACTTGCAGAAGGCCCTTGGCCTCGAGGTCCTCCAGAACCAGGTCGCCGATCGCCTGCCGGGCGACCACGAGCCGGAGAGGCTCCCCAAGGGCTATCAGCTGTGCCCCCTCGAGCGCGGCGTCGGCCAGTCCGGACAGTCTCGCGCGAATCAGATCGGCGGCCCCGTCACCGAGGGGTAGCTCTCCCGCGAGCCGCCACACTTCGTGGTTGCGCACGATGGCGCCGGAATCCATTCCGGAGCAGATCAACTCTCTGAGCAGCAGCGCATTTCCTGCCGCGCGTTGGACGAGTAGCCGGGGCAACCGGTCTTCCACGTCCCCACCCAGAAGGTGCTCTAGGAGTGCGCGGATATCCGCCTCGCCGAGCGGCCGCAGATCCAGCCGCTGACACGACCCGCCGGTCCAGAGCCGGGCGATCCGATCGGGAACTTTCTCCCCAGCTCGGACCGTAGCGACGACGTGTGTCGCTCCGGTCGTCGCGATCCGCCACAGTGACTCGGCGGATTCCCCATCGAGCAGGTGCGCGTCATCGACCACCAGCAGCGACCGTGCTCTGCCTTTACTTCTCTCCGCAAACGTCTGTAGCGGAACCTCCGGCCGTCCGCAGCACAACAGCAGATCCGTATGCCATCCCTTGAGGTCGAGCCTGCGTTTCACCTCGCAGGCGAGCACGGTTTTGCCGAGCCCAGCCTCTCCCACTACGACGGCGCCGACGCCCCCACGAAGGAGTTGCAGCAGCGTGGCCAACTCCTCGTCACGACCGATGACCGGCCAGGTCTGCGTCACTCGCAAACTTTAGCCGCGCGCCTGAGTAGGCAGACGGCCGATCTGAGTAGCCATGGCACTCATGCGTAGTCAGCCGTCGCGCTCCAGGATCGGCATGGGCTTCTGAGCTGACGCGGACTGTCCCTTCTCCACACCGACACTGACTAGCGGCATCCGACTTGAACGGATTTGAATTCCATGCGCTCCATCCTCACGCGACGGCGACTCTCCATCCCTGTTTTAGCCTGCGCGCTGCTCATCACCGCGTGCGGTGGTTCGTCGAAGAAGGCTTTAACGGTCACGTCGGGTTCGGCCTCTACGCCACCACCGAGCAGTCCGCAACCCTCGAACTCGGTCTCGGCTGCAGGAGTCGGTTCCTCAGCAGGAGAGCTCAATGCCTGCTCGTTGGTCACACAAGCGGAAGCCTCGACGTTGGTGGGATCGACTATCGACTCATCCTCACCGAAGACCATCGCGGACGGGCAAGACCAGTGCATCTACAGCGGCGCCCAGAGCACGGTGACGGTCATCGTTTATCAGCCCGGTAGCGGCGTGAGCTTCAAGATGCTGACCGCCGGAAGTGGGGCCGGCACAAGCGTGAGCGGCATTGGGGACAAGGCTGCCACCGACGGAGCCCTCGAGATCGATGTCCAGGCTGGGAAGCGGTTGGTCGCCGTCCTCAGTGGCAACGAATCGGGACGCGTCGCGATAGCTAAAGCTGTGGTCGCTGCCCTGCACTAGCCAGCATCATCGGCCATTCCTCTAAGAAACGGCGCTAAAACCGCCCGTCGTTTCAGCCGACGGTGGCCACGTCGAGAACAGGGTCATCCTCCACTGCGACGCTGGTGTCGGTGGACAGTTCCGCTGATGCTCCGGGTCGGTAGAGGGCGCCGACGACGAGGGCGCCGGCGGCGAAGATGGCTGCGGCGATCCAGTAGGCGACGGCGTAGCTGTGCAGGGTCGCGTGAGCGATCACCGTGGGATCGGCGGCGTTGCGCGTCTTGAGGTAGCCGGTGGCGGCGCTGGCAGCGAGGGTGCTGAGCAGGGCGATCCCGACTGATCCGCCGACCTGCTGGGTGGTGTTGACGGCGGCGCCGGCGACGCCGTTGTCCGCTCGTCCAGCCGGGCGGTGCTCAGGCTGATCGCCAGCGGAATGACCATGCCGAGGCCGAGTCCGAGCAGCACGAGCGGACGGCGATGTCGGACCAGTACGCCGAGTTCAACTCGAGTCGGGTCAGCCAGACCAGGTTTGCTGCGGCGATGAGCATGCCGGCCGGGGCGATGAGCCGCGGCCCGATGTAACGCGTCAGAACGTTGAGGCCGACCAGGGACCCCGCCATCGTGCCCGCGATGAGGGGAAGGAAGGCGAGCCCGGTCTTGACCGGCGTGTAACCCAGCGAGGTCTGCAGGTAGTAGGTCAGGAACAGGAACACCGCGAACAGGCCGACGTTGACAAGCATGAGCGCGGTCAGTGAGGCGCCGCGCTCGCGATCCAGCAGGATCCGCAGCGGTAGCAGGGGGTTGGCGGCGCGGGTCTGCCACCAGCCGAAGACGCCGAGCAGGACTGCGCTGATCGACGAGCGTCAGCCACGTGATGGGTGCGCTCCAGCCGCTCGTCTCGGCGCGGCTGAACCCGAAGACGACGCCGAACAGTCCAGCGGTGACCAGCCCGGTTCCGAGCACGTCGATGGGGTGCCGTTTGGCGGGGACGTCGCGGTCGATGAAGACCAGGGCGCCCAGCAGGGTGATGGCCGCGATGGCGAGGTTGACGTACAAGGTCCAGCGCCAGTTCAGGTGCTCGGTCAGCAGGCCACCGAGCAGGAGGCCGAGTGCGCCGCCGACCGCTGCGATGGCGCCGAAGATGCTGAATGCACGCGCGCGCTCCTTCGGGTCGACGAAGGTGGCGCTGACCGCGGCCAGCGCTGCCGGCGCCATCAACGACCCGCCGACACCCTGGGCGACCCGTGCGAGCACCAGCAGCGCGAAGTTCGGCGCGGCCCCACCCAGGGCCGAACCGGCGCCGAACACGACCAATCCGATCAGCAGAGCCTTTCGGCGGCCGATCCGATCGGCGATCCGGCCGCTGATCAAGAGCAGGCTGCCGAACGCCAGGGCGTAGGCCGTGATGACCCACTGCCGCTGGGCGTCGGAGAAGCCGAGGTCGCGTTGCGCCGCCGGCAGCGCGATGTTCACGATCGTGATGTCCAAAGTGATCATCAATTGGGCCAGGCACACGACGGCCAGCACCCACCACCTTCGGGCCTTGCGCCCGGATGAGTTCCCTACCGCTACCCGGCCAACTGTTGCCATCTCAGACATTGCCCGCTCCTACTTGCAGACCACTGACCCGGCGGATGAAGGCGTCGTAGGCGCGGTCGGGCAGCCAGCGGCGCAAGAAGATGAGCGGCTTGGCTCCGGAGCCGACGGCGTAGCGGGTCTTCGGCCGGCGGGCGGTGGCGGCCTTGGTCGACGGTCTTGGCGATGACCTCGGGCGGGGAGGACCGCTTGGCCATGGCCTCGGAACTGAAGGCGTTGGCGACCGCGCTGGCCTGGTCGGCGTAGGCACCCTGACCGGACGTTTCGCGGAGGTGGTCGGCGGCGATGCCGCTCCACTCGGTGCGGATTCCGCCGGGTTCGATGACGACGACGTCGATGCCGAAGGGCTTGGTCTCCAGGCGCAGGCAATCGCTGACGGCCTCGAGGGCGAACTTGGTGCCGTGATACCAGGCGCCGAACGGGGTGTAGATCTTGCCGCCCATCGAGGTGATGTTGATGATCGTCCCGCTGCGCCGCGCCCGCATTGCCGGGCAGGACGAGCTGGATCAGGCGGGCGGCGCCGAAGAGATTCACCTCGAACTGGCGGCGAGCTTCCTCCAGCGGCACGTCCTCGACAGCGCCGTAGGAGCCGTAGCCCGCGTTGTTCACCAAGACGTCGATGCGGCCGGCCTCGGCGAGGATCTGCTTGACGCCCAAAGCCGTGGATTCGTCGTCGGTGACATCCATCGCGAGGGTCTTGATGCCGCGCTCGCGCAGGTCCTGCATCCGATCGGTACGGCGGGCCACGCCGTACACCAGGAAGCCGGCCTCATGCAGGCGCAGGGCGGTCGCTTGCCCGATTCCCGAGGATGCCCCGGTGACGAGAGCGACCTTCTGATGTGTTGCCGTGGTCATGTGCGACGTCCTCGCTCGTAAGATGAACAGCAGTTCACGTTACTATCATGAACCATAGTTCATGTTTTGGCAAGGCGCCAGTCGCGAAGTCGAGGAGATCGCCATGACTCAGTCCCGGGTTCGACCGGCGCGGGCGGACGCGGTCCGCAACCGCGCCAAGATCCTTGACGCCGCGCGGCAGCAGATCACCGCGCACGGACCCGACGTCGGCATGGATCAGATCGCCGTCGCCGCCGGCGTCGCGGTCGGCACCCTCTACCGACACTTCCCGACCAAGACCGATCTCGTCGCGGCGGTCGTCAGCGACTTCGTCGCGCAGGTGGCCGACGACGCCGAGGCGGCGCTCAGCCGGGTCGAGAAAGGAAAGCCGGCATTCGGCGAACTGGCCGTGCTGCTACGCGACATCGTCCACGCCGCCGCCAACAACCAGGCCGTCAAAGCCGCTGCCGACGCCCTCAACGCCGATGTCGATGACTCCGAGGGTGTCCGGCGGGCCAGCGTGGCCCTTCAATCGCTCATCGATGGGGCCGGAGCTGCCGGAAATGTCCGGCCCGACCTGTCCCTGGACGACTTCTACCTCCTGGTGAGCAACGCCCCGCAAGGCCAGCCCCCAGCGGTGCTGGACCGCTGGATAGACCTGATTCTCTTCGGAATCGTCGGCCCAACGGGGAGCCCCCTCAGTCGCGTCGGGTAGCGGAGGGGCGCCAGCCACGCATCGCAGCGTCGATCTGGTCGAACGAAAGCGGCGCTTGATCGTTGGGCTCGCGCGCCGGATCGTCGTCGGCGAGGTAACCGTCGAACATCAGTTGGATGTAGCGCCGCCATGCTCCCGGTGCGACGCGTTCGAGATACGCATTGAGCGCCCCGCCGGTCCAGAAAATCACCGCCAGATCGTTGGTCTGGAAGTCGAGTCGCAGCCGACCGAGCGCATTGGCTCGCGCCGCAAGCTGTTCGATATGCGGCTGCAGCCGCGACTCAACGACCTGGCGGTGAGTGTCTTCATTGCCGGACGACATCAGTTCCCACACGCCACGGTCAGCCGTTTGCATGTCGCAGATTTCGAAGACGACCGCACGCAGGCCGGCGATCGGATCAATGTCGGCCAGGTGCGCCTTGAGTACCCCTTCGACGAGGTCGACACGCTGCTCGAACATCGCCTGTATCAGCGCCGCTCGATCAGGAAAATGCCGGTAGACCGTGCCGACGCCCACGCCCGCGTGGTGAGCCACGGCGTTCAGCGACAGGTCCATACCGTGTTCGCGGATCAGCGCGTCAGCCGATTCCAGTAGCAGCGCCCGGTTACGCAAGACATCCTTGCGCTGCCGCGGCGCCGTACTCATATCAACCACCATGCACGATCTTCCAGCCACCTCAGCGTCTCTTGGTTGCGCGGCGCCCCTTAAAATGGCGGCCACCAAGAGTGCGTTCGGGTCGACGTCGGGCTTCGTGCCGCGCAGGATCCCTGCAGTCAGCAGGGCGCCTACGATCAGCACTACCGACGCCCAGCCGAAGACGTTCGTATAGCTATGGATCAACGCGAGTTCGGCCACTTTCGGCCCGGAGTGCGAGCCGAGATAGCCGGAGGCGGCTGATGCCGCGAGGGTGCTCAGGAGCGCGGTTCCGATAGAGCCGCCGATCTGTTGGCCGGTATTGACCAGTGCGGAGGCGACGCCGGCGTCCTCGGGGTCTACTCCCAGAGTGGCTCCGCTCGTAGCTGCTGAGAAGACAAGTCCGGCGCCGCACCCGAACACGAGCGTGGCGGGCAAGACGTTCGCAGCGTAGGTCGAGTTACCGCCGAGATTGGACAGCAGCCACAAGGCGAACGCGGCGAGGCCCAATCCGGGCGCGATGATGAAACGCAGCCCGACGCGGGGTCCGAGAACGTTCACGGCAATCTGGGACGCGACGACGAGCGCGACCGTCATCGGCATGAAAGCCAGACCCGACTCAATGGCGGAGAACCCGAGCGTTCCCTGCAGGTAGTACGTCAGGAACAGGAACATGCCGAAAAGTGCGACTCCGAGCGTGAGGATTCCCAGATACGAGCCTCCGCGGTTGCGGTCCAGGACTACGCGAAGCGGCAGAACCGGGTTGGACACCTTGGTCTGCACGACAACGAATACGGCCAATAGAGCGACCCCGGCACCGAGGCAGCCGAGGGTGACCGAGTCGAGCCAGCCGGCGGTTTCGGCGTGAGAAAACCCGTAGACGACGGCAAACAGCCCGCTCGAAACCAGGGTGATGCCCGGGATGTCCAGGGTGGGACGTGTGGTCGCCATCTTGGGGGAGCGCAGCAAGAGTGCACCGCCAACGAAGGCGACGCCGGCAAAGAAGAGGTTGACGAACATGCACCACCTCCAGGAGGCGTATTCGGTGAGCACGCCACCGAGCAGCAGGCCCACGGCCGCACCCCCGCCCCCGACCGCACCGTAGATTCCGAAGGCCTTGGCCCGCTCACGCGTGTTGGTGAAGGTCGTCGTGAGTAGCGAAAGGGCGGCCGGAGCAAGTAGCGCTCCGAAAGCACCCTGCACGGCGCGGGCGATGACCAGCATGTCGAAGCCGGTAGCTGCGCCCCCCACGGCCGAAGCCACCGCGAAGCCGGCCGTTCCGATCATGAACATGCGTTTGCGTCCGATCAGATCGGCGAGGCGGCCACCGAGCAGCAGCAGGCTGCCGAACGCCAGTGCGTAGCCGGTGACGACCCACTGTCGATCGTTGTTGCCGAAGCCGAGATCACGCTGCGCGGACGGCAACGCAATGTTCACGACGGTCGTGTCCAACACGACCATCAACTGGGCCAGCGCGAGAACCCCGAGAATCCACCACCGCCTGGCATGCTCGGGATTCTCAGCGGCTCCCGCGTCGACGGATGACTCAGCCGGAGTGACGGTGATAGTGCTCATCTGGGCTCCCGGACAGATTCGGATAATTGTTATCCGTTTCACCGTAGCACCGATATGGATAGAGTCAATCCGTTTTGGAGCCGCAGCGGATGCGTGGCTGCACCCGTGTGCGGCATTCGTGATCGCCAATTGACGGCACGTCCTTCGTGCGTGAGCGGGGAACCAAAACCTCTGCCCAGGCCCCTTCTTTGTTGTGACTTCCTACGCCCAGTGCAACCCTCAGCCGACACCCTCAGCGGCCCACAGCCGTCAACGCGGGCGCCGAACCGCGATCGCGGTCGCCGGGGTGCTTGTCGCGGTGGCTGGCTGCTCGTCTTCCGGGTCTGCTCATCCGACTCCGACTCCGACTCCGGCAAACGGTGACGCCGTCGTCGACCCGGAAGAGACGGTCCGCAGCGACGTGAGCGACTGCTGTCGTCCCGGCTGACCTCCGACCGGATCGTCGTTTCCGGACACGTACTGCACCTCGCCACCGGTCGAGGACGACTGATCCGGCTCGCGGCGAGCGCGTTGACCACTCGGAGGCTGGTCAGCCCGACGTTTCTAGATCGACTCGCTGAGATCGGTTGCTGGCGACCAAGCTGGTACCGGACCCTGTTCGATGACAACGCCGAAATCGGTGAAAGCAGCGGTCACAGCGGTGGGCCGTCGGGGGCTCGAACCCCGAACCCGCGGATTAAAAGTGCGTCTCGGCGCCCTGACGTCCGATGCCGATGAGTGCTGATTTCTGTTGCATACCAGGGCTTTTCGCGGTGGGAAGGCTGACCGGCTGTAGGCCAGTGGAGTCTTATGGGGCGGGGTGGATGGACAAGACATGGACTAAGGGTCTTGGCCAACACCTCCCCGTGGCCTTCGTCCGGCGCTATGGGTCAAGCTCTCGCGGTCTCGGCCAGCAAGGGAGACCCAGATCGCTACGCAAATGGACGCAGCGGGGATGCGATAGTCGTTTCTGCGCAGAATGCACGACCTCGTCGGTGAACGGGTGGTGGCTCGGTGCCCCCTCGACCTGCCTGACTCGGGCTCGTAGAAGCCTGATTCGGCTCTTCGTGGCTGCCGCGGACGGTCGCCCTGATGGATTGATTCCGCCGCGGCATCCGGTTGGTATCAAAGCGGGTCGCCGGTATCGAAATCGGTACTGCGGCTGACCTCGTCCCAGGTGTCCAAGTCAGCGCGGAGAGCGTCGAGTGCACCGCGGAATATGTCCGAGGCGTCGTTGCCCAAGACGAGCATGTACGGCGGGTCGTTCGACTCGACGACCTTGAGCAGTGCGTCGGCAGCCTTCGCCGGATCGCCCGGCTGGGTCCCGTCCACGGTGTCGTTTTCCTTGCGTCGCTTGCCTGCGGTGTCGGCGTAATCGGTGATCGGGGTGGCCGCCTGTGTCAGAGACCGGCCTGAGAAGTCGGTGCGGAAGGCGCCTGGTTCGACGACCATGGCTTTGAGCCCGAGCGGGCCGATCTCGCGGCGCAGCGATAGCGTGAGCGCTTCGACCGCGGCTTTCGTTGCGGCGTAGTAACCCGATCCTTCCGCTGAGCGCCGGGCGCCGATCGAGGAGAGGTTGACGATGGTCCCGGAGCCGCGGGCGCGCATCCCGGGAAGTACTGCCTTGATCGTGCGAACGGCACCGAAGACGTTCGTGTCGAACAGCTGGCGGACGGGACCCTCCTCCCCCTCTTCGACGGCAGCGCGGTAGCCGTAGCCGGCGTTGTTGACGAGCACGTCGATCGAACCGAACCGCTGCTCGGCTGTCCTCACGGCCACGCTGACCTGCTGGTCGTCCGTCACGTCCAGCGGCAATGCGAGCGCAGTGTCCGGATAGGCCGTCGCGAGCTCCTGGATCTGGGCTTCGTTGCGGGCGGTGGCGACGACGTTATGACCCGCCTTGAGTGCGGCTTCTGCGAAGGCCCGACCAAGTCCCGTCGAGCAGCCGGTGATGAACCACGTACTCATGAGCTACTTGCCTCCAGTGTTGCGCGGACAGCGTCGATCAATTCGACTTCTGAAACTAGGCTTTGCTGAGTTTCATGTCCTCTCGGAGTTCCTGCTCAACGCTTCGAGGCGCGCGTCACTGCTGTCCCGCGGGCCTTAGCAGTACCTCGTTGATGGCGAGGTGCCGGGGTCGCGCCGGCGCGAGGGCGATGATCTCGGCGAAATCCTCAGTTGCAGACAGCGAAGTTCTCCGCGATGCGGCGTGGCTTGGTCGACTTCGGGATGTCCGAACGCCCTTCCTGGATGTGCCAGCGCAGCATGACCTGAGCGGGACTTTCGAGTGCGTCTAGGCAATTGCGGCGATGGTCGGATCGTGCAGCGTGCTCGTGATGGTGTCCATGTTTTCCCCTTGCTCGGTGAGGCCACATCGTGAACATCCACCGGCGCATCGCGTGCTCGCCAGTGACGGGCTTTCCCGGTAATGCCAGGCCATCCCTCCGCCGGCCGGCGCGTCCCACCGTGACGACATGGCCGCTCCCGATCACCACCGCGACGAGGTTCGCGATTTCCTCACCAGCCGACGCGAACGGCTCAAACCTGAACAGGCCGGAATCCCGCTCTACGGAGGGAGGCGTCGCGTCAAGGGCCTGCACCGCGAAGAAGTCTCGATGCTGGCGGGATGAGCACCGATTACTACACGGGTCTCGAGCGCGGAAACCTTGCCGGAGTCTCTGAAGAGGTCCTCGACTCGCTTTGCGGCGCGCTACGCCTCGACAAAGCCGAACGCGCGCACCTGTTCGACCTCGCCAAGACGGCGCCCGACGATGTCGCTGAACTCCTCATGTCGATCAGACGTGAGCGATCAAGGGCGTTGGACGCAGCCAATTCCCCTTCGCGGCTGAGCTCATAGGTAGTTGCTTCGACACAAACAGCCCGACGCTGAAGGCGGTTAGCCTGCTCGGCCTCGTCAACGGCCGATCCGTCACTCCTCGCCACCCCGGAGCGCCGTCAGTGGACTGAACTTAAGCCCGGCGCGGATCGCGTCGAACCTGATGGTGTGCTGGGGCTTGGGAAGACGTCGAGGGCCGAAGTCGTGGATCAGCCTGCCGAGACGGCGCGTCGTTGGCAGGCTCGACCGGTGTTGGCCGCGCTGCTGAAGGCGGCCGTCATTGCCATTCCCGTGTTGTGCTCGCTTGTCGCAGCGTGGGTGTTGAGTTCGGTCTTGCCTGCCGGTACCGGCGTGGCCCGCTGGGGCTATCGCGCGGTCACTGTCGGATGCGCGATAGCAGTTGCGACGGTGGCGGAGCGGGGCACACGTCGGCTGGCACCGCTGACTGTGCTGCTGAAGTTGAGCATGCTCTTCCCGGATCAAGCACCGTCTCGATTCAAAGTCGCCCGGCGCGCCACCTCCAAGCAGGGGCTGGATCGGCTGGCAGCCCGCCGAGACGCTGATGCGGCCAGCGCAGCGTCGAACATCATGGAACTGCTGGCGGCTCTGGCTCACCATGACAAGCGGACCCGTGGTCATGCCGAACGGGTAAGGGTTTACACCGACTTGCTGGCCGACCAGCTCCGGCTGACACGCGCCGAGCAGGACCGGCTGCGTTGGGCGGCACTGCTGCATGACATCGGCAAGCTCGCGGTCGATCCGGCCATCTTGAACAAGGCCGGCAAGCCCGATGATCGGGAATGGACCATCTTGCGGAGCCACCCAGAAGCGGGTGCGCGGGCTGCCGCCGATCTGCTGCCTTGGCTCGGCGATTGGGGCTCGGCGATCCTCGAGCACCACGAACGCTTCGACGGCACGGGTTACCCGCAGGGCCTACAAGGGCTGGACATTTCCCGTGCCGGGCGGCTGCTGGCCGTCGTCGACGCTTACGAGGTGATCACCGCCGCCCGGTCCTACAAAAGGCCGACTTCGACCGTCAAGGCCCGTGAGGAACTGGCTCGCTGCGCGGGCAGTCACTTCGACCCGGCGATCGTGCGGGCATTCCTGGCCATCTCGCTGCCCCGGCTGCTGTGGGCTACCGGGCCGTTGTCGTTTCTCGTGCAGCTTCCCTTCATCGGCGTGCTGCGCGACGCCGGGACCAAACTCGCCAGCGCTGGCGGGCCGGCGGTAGCCGCCGCCGCTAGCGCTGTCGTGGTCGCAACCAGCGCGGGACCCAGCGCCCCGGCCGCCGCCAGCATCCAACAAGCAGCACCCTCCCGCGCCATCGTCAACCGCCACACCGTCGCCCCCGCCAGTCCGGCACTCCCGCCGCAGCGACCAAAACCCCAACCACCACAGGCACACCTCATCCCAGCCGCCGTCTCGATCAAGTCAGCTGTACCACCTGCGGTCCTGGCGTCTCCTCCGGCCCCGGCACCGACACCGGTGCCGCTGACACCGGTCACCCCGACCCCGCCCGCACAGGTGCCGACTGTGACCGTTACTCAAGGACCAGTCGCGAGCAGCAGCGCCACCGATGCCACCGTCACCTTTGTCATCAGCGACTCCACGGCTGCGGTGATGTGCAGTCTCGACGGCACAACTTCGGAGGACTGCAGCGGCGGCACCTGGACCGCCAACGGCTTGCCGGTCGGCGACCACGCCCTGACCATTACCGCTACCAACGCAGCCGGAACGGGAACCGCCAGCTACAGCTGGACCATCACCCCCCCGCCGCCGCCGCCGCCCCCTGCGGCCGCCGCCGACGTCACCATCACCGCCGCGCCAGTTCCCAACACCACCGCCACCGACGCCACGGTCGACTACACCGTCAGCGATCCGTCCGCGACCACCACCTGCAGCCTCGACGGAGCCGCCTTCACCGCCTGCACAAGCCCCTTCACCGCAACCAACCTGGCCGCAGGCAACCACACCCTAACCATCGCCGCCACCAGTCCCGGCGGCGTCCGAACCACCAGCTACAGCTGGACAATCAGCCCTCCGCCGGTGCCAGCGCCGACGGTCTTCATCATCAGCGCACCGGTGGCATCGACGTCCGCGACCGACGCCACCATCACCTTTGATGTCAGCGACCCCGCAGCGGCAGTCAGTTGCAGCCTCGACGGCGCATCCGCCACAGCCTGTGCCAACCCGTGGACCGGAGCGAATCTGGGCGTCGGCAACCACACCCTCACCGTGACCGCGACCAACGCCGGAGGCAGCGCCACCGCCAGCTACACGTGGGCAATCACACCGCCCTTGGCCACACCGGTCGGTGCCCCCACCGTCACCGTGGACAGCGGCCCCCAGCCCTCCGGCACCGCAACCGACGCCACCATCAGCTTCACCGTCAGCGATCCCACCGCCGCCGTCACCTGCAGCCTCGACGGCACCCCCTACACCGGCTGCAGCAGTCCCTGGACCGCCACCAGCCTCGCCGTCGGCAGCCACACACTGAACATCTCCGCGACCAACGCCGGAGGCACCGGCAGCGCCAGCTACACCTGGACCATCGCTGCCATCCCCGTCCCCGCTCCGACCGTCACCGTCACCAGCGGCCCCCTCGCATCCACCACTGCCGCCGACGCCACCATCAGCTTCAACGTCAGCGACCCCACCGCCACCGTCACTTGCAGCCTCGACGGCACTGCATCAACGAACTGCAGCTCTCCCTGGACGGCCAGCAACTTGGCGCTCGGCACACACACGCTCACCATCGCCGCCGCCAATGCCACAGGCACCGCCACTGCCAGCTACACCTGGACAATCATCCCAGCCCCGGCAACGACGATCGCCCTGACCTTCACACCCCCAGGACCCGGCCCCAAGAAGACCTTCAGCTGGTCACAAACCGCCGGTCTGACCTACCAATGCAGCCTCGACGGCGCAGCATTCACCGCCTGCACCAATACCGTCTCCTACAACGGCCTCAAAGCGGGCAACCACACTTTCAGCATTCACAGCACCAACGCCATCGGCACCGTCGGCCCAGACACCACCTACACCTGGAAGGCATAACACGGGGCAGGGCGTGTCAGAAGCTTTGTGTAAGTGACGTGGCCCGTGCCGCGGCGGCAAAGCCCCGCGCCTGAAGGGTGTCAGCGTCTCCATGGAGTGGGATTGTCGGGTGAGGGCGCAGCCATGGCGACTATGGCAATGTCGTCGCGTGCGTCGCCAATACTTCGGGTAGCACGAAGGGCCACGCACTGGTAGGCGCTGCGCAAGTCAGCCGACGGGTTGGCGTTCGAGAGATGGCATAGCGG
Source organism: uncultured Actinomycetota bacterium (assembly GCA_963731205.1). Classification (GTDB taxonomy): domain Bacteria; phylum Actinomycetota; class Actinomycetes; order Frankiales; family Frankiaceae; genus DATAZK01. The sequence goes on from CAVSUJ010000002.1 coordinate 1,443,375, forward strand.
CCCAGCCCCCGGCTAGAGTCGCCGTGCCTGGGACTTTCCTAGATGAGGTCGCGGTTGACGAGTGGGTTTGCCGGCTCGGAGTAACTGACCCCATTGGGGCCGTAGGTAACGTCGGTGCGGCGTCTGGTGGACAGCAGCACCAGGGTGATGAGCAGTCCGATGGCTCCGACAATCATCAAGATCACGCCGATTACACCTATTGAAATGCCGTTGACGTGTGTCGTCACGCCAAATTTCAGCACCGCGCCGATGGCTATGAGCAGCAAACTTGCGCCGATGCGCATGGTGGCCCTCTTTCCGCATGGGTGAGACTCATACCTACTCACTTGCGGTGGTGGTGTCCCCGACGTATCCAGTGAGAAACGGCAAGGCTCCCAAGATCACCCGTACGGACCAGCCCACGCCTGCCCGGGGGACGGGTCCTAAGTCTCCGATGTGCGGGCCACAACAGGCCGAACAGGAGCGCTACGGTCCGCCGGCTGCATCGCCCGAGGATTGAACATCCGGGCCGGAGGGCACAGCTGTCCTCAGCCCGTACGTCGTTATGGGCCTAAGGGCTAGGAGGCCGGTGTGATCACGTTAGGCGTGATTCTGCTCATCGTGGGCTTCATCGCTAAGATCGCGATCCTTTGGACGATCGGGATCATCCTGGTCGTGGTCGGCGCGATCCTGGCGCTGCTCGGCACGGCGGGACGAGAGATAGGCGGCCGGCGGCACTACTACTGACAGACCACGTGTTGAATTTCGAACGCGGCACTTCTCGGCGTGGAGGTGAAACGGTGCTTCGGAAAATACTCGACTTCTTGATGCTCAAATGGCTCTGGGATCGACGCTGAACAACACAGACATCCCTTCCGCGCTAACGGATGTCAGGCACAAGTTTTTGCCAACGACACCGAGGACTCCACCGTCAAGCGGCGAGATGCTGTGGTCGGCCTCGATTGGATTGTTCGCATAGCGTTCGACGACGTGCAGCGCTCCCGGGAGCTGCTCATCAAACACCCGCGGATAGGCATGCGCCCGGTCGGTCGTCACCTCAACCGGCCGAACCCCGACCGCCAGCGCCCGAGCGAAGGACGTGTCTGGCAGCGGGCGTTGGCGCACACCCAGTCACCCGCTCATCGGCAAGGCCGGTCGGTCGCCTGGCGCCTAATGTCCGGCGGGGGTGAGCGTGAGTCAGCTGCAGATCGGTCAGGTGACGGGCATGCCGGCTGCTCGGCCACGGGCGGGTAACGCAGCTGTGCACGCAAGCGACCCCAAGATCTTCAGTCCATTTCTCATCCATCCACTCCGCCGCACAGCACTCCAAGTGCCGACACCCGGTCAGAGCTCTCCCACGCGAAAACCCCTGCTACACAACAGAAGATGACACAGGAAAGCACCGGACTGCACGCACCCTAGACGCACTTTTGAAGAGATGCCCGGTCAGCGGTCCAAGAATCCGCGGCTGACGCCACCCACGCCAATGATGTCCTTGCTTGCCAAGGTATCGATGCCGGTGGCGTTCGGAATAGACCCGCCATGGCCAGCATGATCGAGCGCCGGATGCGTCTTGTCAGCGGCGTGGTCGGTTGGTTCCAGTGCCCTGCGGCGCTCACGCAGGAGGCCGCCGCCTACCGCGCTTTGGGCCGACGTGCGTCTGAGGGTTGCGTAGCCAGCTGTGCTCCGGGCCTTCAGCAAGGGCTCTGACGACCGCTGGCAGTTCCTCAAGCGGAACGGCTGGGCTCCAGAGGAAGCCTTGGCCGACGTTGCATCCGAGGCGGCGCAACACGGTTAGCTGCTCGTTGGTCTCGATCCCTTCTGCGACGGTGCAGAGGCCAAGCGCCTTCGCCATCTCAACAATTGAGGTGACGATCGCGAGGGAGTCAGGATCTTCGGTGATGCTCTTGATGAACGTCCGGTCGATTTTGAGGGTGCTCACCGGTAACTGGCTCAGGTAGCCGAGGGAGCTGTATCCCGTGCCGAAGTCGTCGAGCGCGGCGGTGATTCCGTGCTGGCGAAGACTCTCGAGCATGCCACTGGCGTAGGCGGGCCGTTCCATCAGCGCGCTTTCGGTGATTTCCAGGGTTAACCGTCGGCGATCTGTCCCCCAGCGACGGGTCACGGCGAGCACCGTCTCTTCGAGTCCTGTATGCGTGAAATGACGGGCGGAGATGTTGACCGCGACGGTAGCCGTGACCCCGATGGCGTCTGTCAGCTGGTGGTGGTCACGGCACGCCCGCTCGAGCGCCCAGTAGTCCAGTTCTGCACAGAGTCCTGTTGACTCGGCGACAGAGACGAATACATCGGGCGGTACGCAACCTCGGTCGGGGTGCTTCCATCGCGCCAGCGCCTCGACGGCAACGACCCCGCCGGTCTGCAGATCGACGACCGGTTGGTAGTAGAGGTCGAGGTCGTCGTGGCTCAAGGCGTCGCGCAGGTCGTTGCTCAGGCTCAGCCGGTCGGCTGCCGCAGCAGCGATCTCCGGGTCGAATCGCACCGCTTGACCACGACCCACCGTCTTGGCTTCATGCAGCGCAGAATTAGCGAACCGCAGCAAATCATCCGCTGAGCGCGCCGGAGACAGCGCGATGCCGATGCTTCCGCTGACATACAGCTGGTGCGGTCCAATACGAAACGGCGGTCGCAAGGCCTCCAACGCCTGTTTCGCCAATGCGTCGGCCTGCGAGGGGTCAGATTCCTCGGCAAGCAAGACGAACTCGTCACCGGAGAATCGTGCCAGCGTCGCGCCGGCGATTCCCGGTAGGTCCTGGAGCCGGTCGGCTACCGCGCGGAGCAGTTCGTCACCGATGGCGTGGCCCAGTGAGTCGTTGACGAGCTTGAACCGGTCGAGGTTGAGGAACAGGACCGCGACCTGACCGAACTGATACCGCTGGTTTCGTGACAGCGCTTGCGCCACGCGGTCAGCCAGCAATGTGCGATTAGGAAGCCCGGTGAGGTCGTCGTAGAGAGCGCCTCGGCGAAGCGCCTCTTGGGCGCGGGTCGTTTCGGTCACGTCGGAGACCATCGCCAAACTCTCGGGTTTGTCGTCCACACCGTGAGGGCTCACCGAAAAGTGCAGGAACCGCATCGAGCCGTCGGGATGCGCGTAGACGAGTTCGTATCCTTCCGGGCCGATGACGCGGCGCCGCTGCAATCGATCGGCGACAAATGCGGCTGTTTCCGGCCCGAACCAGGAGGGCGCCGGCTTGGCGTACATCGCCTTCAGGTTCGTCCCAAGCAATTCGGCCATCCGCTGGTTGGCGTAGACCGTGTGGCCGGACAGTGTGACGACCCAGATGCCCTCCTGAGAAGTCTCGGCGATGGCCCGGTATTTCGCCTCTGATTCGTTCAAAGCCTGCTCGGCACGGACCCGTTCGCTGACATCGCGTCCGTTGCAAACGATTCCGCTCACGTTCGGATCATCAAGCAGGTTCGTGAACACTTCCTCGACCCATAGCCACTCGCCGGAGGAGTTGATCACCCGGAACAGCAGCACCTCGGTCGCACCACCGCTTTGAATGACGCGTTCGAAAGCTGTCTGCACGCGAGGCCGGTCGTCCGGATGGACGAATTCCCAGCCCGACCGCCCCAGCACCTCGTCGGAACTGAAGCCGAACGTGTTGCCGAGCGAAGGTGACGCATAGCGGAAAAGGCAATCGGCGTCGAGCACTAGTGCCCAGTCCATCGCGCCCCGGATGAGAGCGTCGAAAAGCCCCAGAGCCAGTGGGCAAGCCTCATCAGCCGGACTGGGAGGGGGGCAGGTTGTATCGGCAGGCACCTGGTAATTGTCGGCGCTCGGACGACTCGGTCCGATAGACGGACTGTCATTGGTTATGAGCCCGGGGGAACTCTTCCGCGCAGCAGTGCGATCAGTTCCTGCTGGGAAGACACGTTTAACCGACGGAAGACTGAGGAAAGGTGATTGCGGACGGTTCCCTGTGCCAGGTAGAGGGAGCGCGCAATTTCCGGAACACGATCTCCCGAGAGCAGTCGCAAGACAATCTCGATTTCGCGGCTGGACATCGAGGACAGCACCCTCGGGTCACGCAGGGTGGCGACCTCGGCCTCCCGCGATGCGGATACCGCCCGCGTCTCACGGCTCAAGCGCCACATCGCTTGCGTCATGTGCTGGCTCTGGACCAATGGATGCAGCGATTCGTCGCTGGGCAGCAGGGCGAACCCGAAAGCAGTCGCCGGCTCGAGCGAGACCAGCAATACCTCGCACTCGATTGCCTCGCCTCGACTTGACTTGGCGTGCAGCCGAAGGGTCACGCCGCTTCTGCCCGTCGCCGCCTGCGCGAGCGCCCACAGCAGGGAAGGTGCGTCTTCGGCCAGGAACAGCGACAGCAAGGACCTTCCGATCAGAGCGCTCGTCCGATCTCCGAGCACATGTTCGGCATCGACGCTGATCTGCGTTATCTGCAGCGCGCTGTCAGTCGTCCCGAGGACGGCCGTCAGCTCCGCCTCGGACTTGCCGGGCGGAGCCGGGACGCACCCCGGCCGTCCCTCCTCTGAGAAGACGGCCAGAACAAAACGCGGCGAACCTGCTTCTCCCAGCCGGCGTATCCAGATCCGAATGGGTTCGACGGTGCCATCCGGCCGCCGAATTTCCCGCTGCGCCTCGTAACCGTTGAGCTTTCCGGCCATGAGAAGCTCAAGTGCCCCGGTCGGCCTGTCCGATGCGAACTCCTCGAGGCCGCGTCCGACGATCTCACCGTCATCGCCGGCAAGCATTGACTTGGCGGCTGGGCTCGCCGCAACGATGCGCTCGGTAGGAACCTCCAAAATCACCGCTGGCGCCAAGCTGTGGCTGATCACGTCGCGCACGGAATCATCGAGTTCGGCATCGTTCACGTTGCGGCCCCCGGTGACCGGTTCGCTCGTCGGCGCCCCTACTTTCCACGCTATCGCCGAAGGATGCACGCTCAGCCGGGCAAACTGCTCTCTCGGTCGGCTCTCGGTGAGTTCCGTGGGGTGAGCGGAAGGAGTCGGAACAGGGCGTACCAGACGAAAGCGAAGCCCACCAGAATGGGGAGGGCGACCTGCGGGCGACCCCATGCAAATGCCTCACCCGCCCAGGGGGGCAGGATCTGCGAAGCCCGGTAGAAGGGCGTCCCATCCGCGTCGAGGGTCCAGGGATCCGGCGCCTTGTTCGCGTCTCCTTTGGTCTGGACTGCAAGTTTCCCGTGGCTCGTGCTGATGGACCAGATGCGGTGCACTACGGGGGCGCCGCCCGGCTCCTTCCATGGTGCGGGCGGATGAAAGACGACGATCTCCCCCAGGCGCAGCGCGTCGGACTTGGTCGGCTCCGCGACGACGATCGACCCGATGGGTGCGGTCGTGCCCATCGACCCCGTCTGAACAGCCAGCAGGCGCGTGCCCGACATGCGCACGCAGAGCCCGGCCGCGAGAACGGCGAAGGCCACGGCTATAGCCGCGGTCGCGGCGACTTTACGGAGTAAGCGGTTCATGACAGTTCTCCTTTCGTTCGTTGGGGGTGCGCGGCAGGTCACCGCGCACCCCCGCGCGTCAGCCTGCGGTGCGGTCGCCGCTCGCGGCAGCGCCGACACTGGTGACGGTCACGGTGCCGCCCGCGCCGTAAAGCGAGGACGATGCGCTCGACGGGAGAGAGATCTCGAACTGCAGGTGGCGTGCCGCCGTCGGCTCGAGTGACCCGAGCGGGTTTGCGGTGCCGGCGGACGCGACGTCGACCGGCGCCAGCAGTGTGGTCTCCGTCCCGTCTGTGCAGGTGCCGTCCGTCTGGTCCCAGGACGCGCCGTCGCCGTCGCAGGCCTTGATGGCAATCTGCAGGCCGCCGGCGGTCACCAGCCCGCCGGACCCCGCGACTGTCGCCGCGAAGGCCTGGGACACGTCACCGGTGTTGGTGAGGTCGGCGTACCGGAAAAAGTGGTCGCCGGCCACTATCTTGTCGACGTCAGTGTCCCAGGTGTTCGTTCCAGTGTCGCTGAAGTTGCTGGTCACGGTTGCGGCGTTCAGCTGCCCCGTGGTCAGAGCATGCGAATCACCCCAACCGGCGTATACGCCGGACACCGCCACCCCCGCGCCGATGATGATGCAACCGGCTCCTAGTACCAATTTCGCTTTGCGGCTACGGTGCCCTGCCCCGCGTGCTGCCATGTTTGTGTCCTCCTTGACCGATGCCGGACGTTCCGGCTCCGAACGAAGGACTCGGGGACCGCGAGGCAGGAATGAACCCAAGTCGCAGAAACGAACGGAATGAGTCGCTTTGACCGGTGCGATCCGGCTATGCAGACCTAGTCACAATGGGCTACGGGCGTTGTCCTAAGCAGCAATCCCGGCCGAGGTCGCTTGCCGGGTCCATGACTGTGTCCGCGCGGTTGCTTCCTGGCCCGCAAGGGATGACATCTCGTCTATGCAGCCAGCGGCCGGCAACGCCGACACCAGTCAACGTGCCTGATGAGTCGCCGCGCGTGATGGCAGAAACGAGCCGGGGGATATCCACGGTGTGGTCCGAAGCAGGCATCTGGGTCGCAGACGACACCGGAAAGACCACCTACGCCAATGAACGCCTCGCCCACATCCTCGGCACCGAGCTGGACGTGATCTACGGACGGAGGGTTCCGAGCTTCTTCACCGGCTGGGATGGAGCGCTCGTCGCCGAGAATTTGCGGCGCCGCGCAGAAGTAGGCCCTGAGGCCTACGAGCTCTCTTACCTGCGTCCGGACGGCGAGCGTCGGATTCTCCGTTGCGATGCCCGTCCTCATAAGCACGGGGTGACGCTGCAAGCAATGGCGATGCTCGTGGACATCACCGATGAGCGACGTGCCCACCGGGAAGTGCTCCAACTCCAGCAATCGCATCAGCCGCCGCGGGCCGATCGGCTACTACTTCGACGTCACTTGACTGACGCGCTCGCCGGCGATGGCCTGGACTTGCACTACGAGCCGATCATCAACCCCCAGTCAGAGCTGGTCACCGGCTTCAAGGCGCACATTCGGTGGCCGCACTCGCAGTGGGCATCGCTGGAATCACGTGCCCTGCTGAACACCGCCGACGAAATTGACCTCGGTGGCGAATTGGAACTGTGGACGCTGCGCCGCGTCCGCCGCGATCTCGAGCTCCTTGGCAGGATGAGCGCCGCCGACCCCGTTGTCGCTGTGAATGTTGCCGCCCGGCGACTCTCGGAACCGGGATTTGCGAGAGCCGCACTTTCGGCGCTAGGCCGGCTGCCGCCTTCAACGATTCTTGTCGAAGTCAACGAATGCGGTGCGTTGCACCCACGACAGAAAGCACTGCAGACTTCAGAATGCCTTATCGCAGAAGGGATCGGGCTTGCTGTAGACAATTTTGGAAGCTGCGGCAGCTGCCTTGGTTGCCTGGCGACGTTGCCGATCTCACAGGTGAAGCTTCACCCATCCCTCCTGGCGGACACACAGCATGATCCGGATGCTGTTGCTTTCCTTTCGGCGCTACTCGATCTCGCCCGCGCCAGGCATCTCACCGCCGTCGCGCAGGGAGTCGAAACGGCCGAGCAGAGCAGTATTCTTCGCCGCCTCGGATTCCCGGCGGCGCAGGGTCCGCACTGGAGCCGAGCCGTTTCAGTCGATCGCCTTGAATCCGTGATGGCGGACCTGCGGAGGCGATCCTCGCGACGGCCCACCGTGCGCCCTGGACGGCGCCCGAGTTGGACCCAAGACGTCAGCGCGGAGCACGGGTTGCAGGTCATGCTGCGCTTGTCCGGCACGGGCGCGTCCATGGCCAGCGTTGCAGCCGCCTTGAACAGCAGCGGGTTTCGCACCCCCGCCGGCACACGCTGGCATCAGAGCTCAGTAGCTCACACCCTGCGTAACACCCCGTCCGGGGCTGCGAGCACGGACCGGACGGACAGTAGCCGGAACCGCGGCTAGAGGGATTGGCCGCGAGTGCCGCCTGGACTTGCACGATGGGCGAACCCGATGGCGCCTGACCATCGGCATGGTCGCCAACATCCGCATCTCGGCAGATGCGGATGTACATCACGCCGCGGATCGGTCTCGGTCTGCGAGTGAGCGCACTGCTGGGCACGATCGCGCTTTGCTGACGACTTCAAGATTGTGTTGTTTCGAGGCAGAACGGCGAATTGGCCTCGTGTTGAGGAGCCGTGAGGGGTACAGCGGGCCGCCCGGTCTGTCGATCCAGAAACATGGACGTTGCTGAGCGGGTGGACGGAGGGAACCAGACGGCAGTTGGCGAGCACCTTTTTCGTGCTGCCTTGGATGCTTCCGTCGACGGCCACACGCTATGGGCTCCCGTCCTCGACGAAGCAGGACAACTCGTCGACGTCGAGTGCTTCTACGCCAATCCGGTCGCCGCAGCATTTGCCGGCCGTACCAACGGCGCGCTTATCGGGAGCCGGCTGATGGAGTCGGCTCGCATCGCCGGAAACACGACGTTCGCCGATGTGTTGCTTGGCGTGGTCCGTACCGGTGTGCCGCTGCGGCATCGCGGTGCTCTGCATACTCGCGATAGCAGAGAAGTTTGGACCGACTTTGTGATCGTGAGACTCGGCGGGGGGCTCAGTATCAGCAGTCGCGACGTCACCGACGAAGTTGCGCTGAACCGCCAACTTGAGAAGGCCAACGCTGACCTCGCAAGACTGGCCGCCACCGACACGTTGACCAACCTGCCCAATCGGCGGGCTTGGAACGCCGCGTTGACCCTCCATCTAGAGCAAGCAGCGGCGACGCACGAGCCGTTGGTCGCGGCCCTGATCGACCTGGACCGCTTCAAGATGTTCAACGATGCTCACGGACATCTGGCCGGTGACGAACATCTGCGCGAGGTGTCCGCGCGCTGGCGCAGTGCCCTGCCGCTGGAAGCGACTCTGGCGCGGATCGGCGGTGAGGAGTTCGCCGTGGCACTGCCCGGGATGGAGCCGGCAACGGCCCGCGAATTCCTCGCCAGGATGTGCGACCTAGTACCCGACAACGAGACCTGCAGCGCCGGCCTGACCGTCTGGGATGGAGCTGAGGACGCCAGCAGCTTGCTGGGGAGGGCTGACGCAGCGCTCTATTCGGCAAAACATGCCGGGCGCAACCGCGTCGAAGCACTACTCCCGCTGCGATAAATCCGTCGCCACTGGCGAGCAGTGACGCAGCAGCCATTTGGGTGTTCAGAACTGTCGCTACCGGTGTGGCGTGCGGGAGCGAGCGCATCACTTCCCGTGTCCCACTAAGGATGGTCTTGCGGTCACGACCCAGGTGCCGGGCGATCGCGGAGATCAGCGAACTCCGCGATGATGTCGCCGGTGGAAGTTCGCAAGCGAAGGAGCCGTGGGCCCGAGGCGGAACTGATCCGTCCGCCTGCCCTGCCGTCGAGCCGTCGGGTGATCGCACCGACGTGCCCGTGCTGCGTGCTGAAATTCGACGCCGTCAGCACTCGCCACCCAGCCGCCGGAGAGGGGCTCACTCAGGCGGCGTGTACTTTCGCCGTCACGGTCTTGGCGGCATCGACGGCAGAGGACGCCACCGGGAGTGCCGCCGCCTTCGCCGTGGACAGCGCGGGACCGATGACGGCCTGCGCACTCTCCTTCTGCGCCTCCGCTAGCTTGCGTGCTGCCGCAGCCTGCGCCTTCACTCGGGTCTGAGCGGCGCCCTGCAGCGACCGGACCTTCGCTCCAGCGGCAACTAGCGGCAGGGCGGAAACCAGATGCTGGGCGGCACCTCTTACCGAGCCGCCTTCATCGTTGCCCTCGGCTGACGACAGTTCCGCCTCGGCTTTGGCCGCCCGTCGTTCGGCGCGCCGGACCTTGCGGCGGGTCTTCACGTCCGGAACGAGCGCATCGGCGACAAGGCCGGCGCCGATGCCGGCCATCCAGACGTCCTTGGCCAGCGCCGTGCCCTGCTGCGTCGGCCGGGGGTTGCCCTCCTCGTGCATGCCGGGTGTCTGCCAGTACACCCCGAGCAATCCGCCGCTGAACGCCGTTAGTGCTCCTCCGGCGATTCCGGCTGGCACCACGGGCGTCAGCAGGGCACCGCCCAGCGCTATTTCGGTGACCGCAAGCGCACGAGTGAATGTCTGCGGCTGCAGCTTCCCAAAGACCGGGTAGGCATTGCAGGCCGTGCCGTGCAGAAAGCCGGCCGACTCCTCACTGGCCTTCCACTTGGCGAGCCCGGAATTCAGTATGAAGGTCCCAGCAGCGATACGGCCAGGGGCGCGGCGAAGCTTGACGACCATGCTCATGAGTGCAAGCCCTTCGGTGAGGCGGCTGACGGCGTGCGTGGGACTCTTGCCCGCCGTCGCCGTCGTCAACCCACCGCGATTTCAGTCCGCGGGCTAAGTACGTTGCCAGCTAGTGCCTGAACCGCCCTGGGTCTGATGGAGGCTCGGTTTATTGGATTCCAACCCTGGGCGGGGTCGGCTTATTTGGGAAGCGTAGAACGCTTCTTCGTACTCGGCTGGTGGAACGTCGGCGCAGTGCCCGTGTAGCCGTGTGTCGTTGAACCAGTGCACCCAGGACAGGGTGGCGAGTTCGAGTTCGTCGACGTCGTCCCAGCCGGTGGTGTCGGGGCGGTAGACGCATTCGGTCTTGTAGACCGACCGTTGGTCGTCTCGGCGAGCGCGTTGTCATAGGAATCGGCGACTGTCCCGATCGAGGGTCGGGCGCCGACCTCTTCGAGTCGTTCGGTGAAACGCACCGACGTGAATCGACTGCCCGCATCCGAGTGCGTCAGCAACCCGACCAGTCGGTTGTCGCCGCGGGAGACGCGGGCCATCTCCAGCGCGTCGAGGACCATTTCGGTTTCATGTTGGCTGCCACCCGCCAGCCGACGATCCGGCGGCTGAACGCATCGACGATGAAGCAACGTAGGCCATGCCCGAGCGGGTCGGGACATAGGTCAGGTCGGTGACCCACAACGCGTCCGGCGACCGGCCCGGAAGTGCCGGTTCACCAGGGCTGGAGCGCGAACTGCTTCAGGGTCGGCCTGGGTGGTGAAGACCTTCTTGCGCAGCCGGGACACGCCCTGGATGCCAAGCTGGCGCATCAGCCGGGCGACCTGCTCCCGGCCGATGTCATGCCCGGCCCGGCGGCGGCCTTCCACAGCTTGTGGGCGCCGTAGACCTTGCGGTTCGCCAGCCACAACGCCAGCAGGATCTGCATCATCACCGCGTCCCGGACGGCGCGGGCCGACGGGGCGACCTGCCGGCGTCGGGCGGCGTAGTAGCTGCTCGGAGCCACCTGCAGTTGCCTGCAGATGAACTCGACTCCGAACTCCGCACGGTGCTCGTCGACGAACGCGACGGTCACCTCGATGGGCGGTCGAGTTCCGCCGCGAAAAAAGCCGATGCCCGCTTGAGCAGATCGTTCGCTCGCCGCAGCTCCCGGTACTCCTGCTCGAGCTCACGGATCCGCCTGGCCTTCGCTGTCGTCACGCCCGGCTGACACCCTCGTCGATGTCGGCCTGCTTGACCCAGGTCCGCAGCGACTGACCCCACAGCCGATCTGGCCGGCGATGCGTAGGACCGTCCCGTGCGTTGTCCCCAGCTCCTCACGCAGCTGCCCGCACCAGCTGGACAGCTCGTGCCTTGTCCTCCGGGGAGTACCGACGCGCAGTCGGTCTCCCGGACGGCCCTTCGTGTCCCATAGCCCCTCGTTTCCAAGGTCAGGAGCCTCCAAGCAACCCAGGGCGGTTCATTTCGCTTTGGGTGGCTTTGGTGCGGGTGGCTTTGGTGCGGGTGGCTTGGGTGCTGCCGGCGCTGCTGGCGCGGGCGGGGGCGGTGGTTTGAGCGCAGCCGGTGGTTTCGGCGGCGCAGGCGGCGGTTTGTGTGCCGGTTCCGGTGGTTTGGGCCCGGGCGCGGGCGCGGATGGCTTTGGCCCGTGTGGTGGCGGTGGTTGCGGTGGCTTTTGGCCGGAAGCGTGGGATGGCGAGGTCGACGTCGGGGGTGTGGAGTGGGACTGGTTGGGTGTCGTCTGCTTCACGGTCGATTTCGAGCGGTGAGTGACCTTCTTCGGATGGGAGGTGGCGACGTGATGGCTGGTCGCCGTCGTCACAACACCTGGATTGGAGGTGGAAGTTGGCGTCGGCTGCTCGGTGTTCGCGGGTTGAGTCGGACTGTGCCACGCGGCCGTCACAGCAGTGCTGGATGGTTTTGCGGCGGCTCCCGAGGCGGCCGCGACGGGCACGGCGCCGACGGCGACGCTGGTGGCCAGGACGGTCATGACGGCGGCGCTGGTGGGCGCGGCGGCGGTGAGGGTGGCCATGGCACTGGTACCAGCGGGCCCAGCTAGTCCGAGTAGTTGTCCGACAGCGGATTGTGCCGGTCCGAGCAACGGGATGTGCAGAAAAATCCCGGCGGCGAGGGTGCGCCGGCGTAACCGCGGCAAAGAGATTTCGGTGAAGGCGCGGACTACAGCGGGATCGAAGTGGCTGCCGGCACAGTCGGTGAGTTCCTTGCGTGCCGCGCTGACCGACATCTGTTTCTTGTAGGGCCGGTTGGCCGTCATGGTTTCGAAGGCGTCGGCGACGGCGACGATCCGTCCGGCGAGGCTGATGCGGTCGCCGTTCAGCCGGCGGGGATAGCCGGTGCCGTCGAAGCGTTCGTGGTGTTCGTTGATGCTCCCGGTCCACGGCCCGAGCCATGCAGCCAGCGGTTCGGCGAGCTCAATACCCGCCTCCGGGTGGCCTTGCAGAGTCGCCCACTCTTCGCTGTTTGGGCGGCCTGGCTTGCGGAGAATGTCAGCGGAGACGGTGAGTTTTCCGACGTCGTGGACCAACGCTGCGAGCCGGAGCCGCGCCCGGTCGTGCTCAGGGAGTCCAAGTTGCTCGCCAATCAGATCGGCGTAGACCCGTACCCGTTCCGAATGCCCACGGGTGCGACGTTCGTGTTCGGAAAGCCGCGTTAGCAACGCAAGCACCTGCGCGGCGGCAGCACCTTGCTCGTCGGGTTTTTCAGCAAGCCTGTTCAGCGCCGCAGGGTTGCCGGCCGTGCGTGCCATCTGAAACCGGGACGGCGCCTGATCGGGAAAAAGCATCGAAAGCTGCAGTAGAGTCACCAGGGGCAAAGCCCGCCGGCCGAGGCGTTCAACCGCCCGTGCCACCAGCATCGTCGCTGCCGCGAGCAGCACGTAGCCGGCGATGGAAAGCCATACCCCGTGGCCTTTAAGCGCGGGAGCTAACAAGAAAACCTGAATGGTCAGGGTTACTGCCGCAGCCACCGCGATCGGCAGCAGAGCAATCGTCAGCCGAACCAGCGCCGCTATGACCGGCCGGCTCCTCCACTGCCCCGCCGCTGGTGTGCACTCCTGTTCGTAGTCCGACGCGTAGACGCGGCGCACCGCTTCAGTAGGCGCACTCACCCATTCCCCCAAAAGCTTGTAAATGTCGCTTCTGGACGGGTATCGGAAAACCACGGGGTTAAGCACACAGGCCAAACGGGTGACCGCGGTGCTAAGCGACATCAGACAGCCTGTCGAGCACGTACCAGAGACACGAGGTGACACCCGGCTTCGGCAAGAGCAGGCCACGTCCCTGGACGCAACTCGGCGCGGCTTTACCAGTCTGCTCCTGAGCTGTCCGTCGATCCGACAGCAAAAATGTTACGAGCGTGGTCTTCAGGTAACCCGGGGGTGCGCTCCGAGACGATGACGTGAGCATCTTTGCCGTGTCGAAAAAGCCTCGACTCGAACGATTGATCCCGGGACAGGTCTTCCGACGATTTACCCGAGCCTCATCACGGGAGTCTTGTCGCGGCGTTTCCCTGAGCCGTCTTTCGGGGGGAGTCGACCGCTTGACGTCCACGACGTCGCTGCAGCGAAAGCTGCCCGCCTTCATTGCCTCGTCGGCCCTATTCACTGTGGTGCTGGCCGGTCTTCCGATCGCTGGCGCTTCGCCGGCGGCGGCGGGTTCGCTGACGACGCAAACGGTGACGTTCGAGGTCGCGGGTGCCGGTCCGAGCGGCGGTGGTGGTGTTGTCACCGCGTCGAAGGCGATGACCGTGGGCGACTCGATGACGCTGATCGTCGGTGGCGCGAACGGGTTCAACGGCGGCGGCGCCGCCGGTGCCGGATACAGCGCAGGTAACGGCGGCGGTGCCTCCGAAGTCCAGCTCGCCGGCAGCAGGGTCCTCGTCGCTGGCGGCGGCGGCGGCGTGGGCGGCAGCTTTTACGGCAACATTTCTGCGGGCGGCGGTGCCGGCGGTGGTGCGGGCGACGGGTCAGGCGGCGGCCAGACCAACTACGACTGGGTTACCGGTGGTGGTGGCGGCGGCGGTGGTACCAGCACGGCCGGCGGGGGACTGGGCGGGGATTCGCCGACCTGTGCGGGCAGCGGCGGCGGCACCAGCGGCGGCCCCGGCGTCGGCGGCAACGGCAGCAATGGCTACAGCGAGGGCGGCGGAGGTGGTGGTGGCGGCGGCGGCTACTTCGGCGGTGGAGGCGGCGGCGCGACCGGCGACATCTGCGACATTCCCGGAGGCGGTGGAGGCGGCGGCAGCGGTTACGTCGACCCGTCCTTCACCCTGCTGAGCTCAAATCCGGGCGCAAACGGCGGCGATGGGAGCATTCGCATCTCGCTTGACGGCGGCGCCACGTGGGCCGCGACCTACGGCTACACCGGAGCACCCGTCGACTACGTGGTCCCGGCCCCTCCCAATCCCACGTCCCTGACCCCATCTCGGGTCGCCAGTGACGGCGGTACCCACTTCACGATCAACGGCACTGACCTCGGCGGGGTCGACGCTGTCACCGTCGGCGGACTGGCCGCAGCATTCAGCGCGAACGGCGACGGCACGCTCGACGTCGTGACACCTGCCGGTATCGCCAACGGATCGAATACCGTCTCTGTCCACTCGACCATTGACGGGTCGGCGGCGCAGGACCTCGCCATCACCGGCTTCGAGACGCCGGCGATCACCTCGATCACGCCCTCCGTTGCCAACGAAGCCGGCGGGACCCCGGTGCACATCACCGGTACCGAGCTGCTCGGATCGGCGGTCACCGTCGACGGGAATCCCGTCCAGGCAACCGTTTCGGGCACTGACATCACCTTCATCGCTCCCGCCCACGCACAGGGCGACGCCACTGTGACGGTCCAGAATCTGGACGCTTCCACCTCGGCCACGTTGTCTTACGACGCGGCGCCGAGCATCACTGACGTGACCCCCGCCTCCGGTCCGCTCAGCGGAGGGGAAACCATCACCATTTCCGGCGACCACTTCCGCGGCAACCCGACCGTGACGCTCGGATCCCACAGCCTGACACCGGTGAGCGTCACCCCGACCTCGATCACCGCCGTCGTGCCGGCCGTTTCCGCCGCAGAAACCGACTCCCTGTCCGTCACCACAGATATCGACACCGCGACGCTCGCCGACGCCTACTCCTACGTACCGGGCCCCGACGGTTCCGCGAGCCCGACGGACGGGCCCACCTCGGGGCAGAACTTCGTCACGATCACCGGCACCAATCTCTGGCCCTCGACGGCGACCGTCGCCGGCCAATCCGCCACCGTGATTGGCAACCAGGACGGCTCGCTCTCGCTGGACATGCCCGCCCACAACGCCGGAACCGTTCCCGTCGTCGTCACCACCCCCTACGGTGAGATGACCTTCGACTACACCTACTACGCCCCGCCGACCATCATCTCCGTCTCACCCGCCAGTGGCCCGATCACTGGAACTGCAGTGGTTTTGGCCGGCACGGGCTTCGATGCCCCGAACCTGTCGGTCACCGCAGCGGGTACCACAGTCACGCCCGCTGTCACGCCGACGTCACTGTCGTTCACGATGCCGGCGCATGCCTCCGGTGACGTCAACATCGTCGTCACCACGGACGGGGGCCAGGCGATGAGTTCCTACAGCTATCTGGACGCCCCGACACTTCCCATCGCCATCAGCGTCCCGCTCGCAGGCGGCAGCATCAGCCTCCAAGGACAGCATCTGCTCGGCGCGACGGCGACGCTCGACGGCCAACCGCTCACGATCGGGAACTCTGACGACTCCCAGCTCAATACATGGCTTCCGGCGCATGCCGCCGGCGACGCGAGCTTTGTCGCGCAGACAGCCGGAGGCACCGCCTCGATGACCGTCCACTACGCCGCGGTGCCGGTGTTGCAGGCGGCCACCTCCTCACTCGTCGACACCGCGTTCCCGATCACGACAATCAACGGTGAAGACCTGCTGGACCCGACGCTGATCACCATCAACGGGCAACCAGTGGCCGTCCTGCAGTCGAGCGCGGACAGCGCCACCGTCATGGCTCCAAGTCTTTCGCTCGGCCGCTATGACGTCACCGTGCACACGGCCGGCGGCGGCGCGACCGCGCCGGGCCTGTACGCGGTCACCGAGCACAGCTTCATCCAGCTCTCCACCGACACCACCAAACCGGGCGGCGAACTCACGGTCTCGGTGCACGGGTACAACCCGCGGTCGCCGGTCACCGTCACGATGCATTCCACGCCCATCACGTTGGGCACCTTCACCGTCGGGACCGACGGGCGCGGGACGTTCACAGTGCACATCCCGAAGAATGCTGAAGCCGGCTCCCACGTCATTGCCGTGAATGGCTCGGATGCCGACGGATCACCCCTTACCGTCAACGCCTCACTCGAGGTGAGGTCCGGAGCAACCACCCCCGTCTCACCAAAGGTCCCCGCCACTCCGAAAGATCCCGTCTCGCGGACAACTGCTGCGCTGCTTGACCCCGTCAGCACACCGATTCCTGCAGCCCCCCTCGCGCGGGTCAGTCCCGACACCCGTCCGGTGCCCGCCACCCCCGCAGCGAAAGTCAAGTCCGCCGGCAAGCCCAGCGTCGCCAGCCCCATCGCCAAGCGAAGCTCAGGCTTTGGCTTGGCCAAAGCAATCGGTCTGGACGTCCTCCTTGGAGTCGCGGTACTCGCGCTTGTGTGCGTCGGCTGGGCGCGTCGCCGGCACAGCCGACCAGAACCAGTCAGTCCACCACCCTCACGACGTGGGCAGCAATGACTACCGGGTGCGCGCTCAGGGCGTTGTTGCATTAGCTGATCCAGGGCAGCGTGAACCTCTGCCGGGACGGCAATCAGATGCTGGCTGCGAGCGCGTCGAATGCGATCCGGAGCCGGTGGTGGGCTGGTTCGTCGGTGGCGATTTCGTAGTGGCCTCGTCGAAGGTTCTTTACGAATGCGTGCCCTGCTGCCAGGGTTTGAGCGGACCGGAAACGCTTCAGGCTCCGCATTGGACGCAGCCAGGCTTTCAGCCGGCCATGGTCGGCTTCAACGGGGTTGTTGGCGTACTGCTCGACTACGTGGCAGGCCGCGGGAACGTACTCGTCCAACACCCGTAGATAGGCGTGCGCCCGGTCCCTCGTGACCTCGGTCGGGGTCACACCCACGGCGAGTGCGCGTACGAAGAATGCTTTGGCTGCAAGCAGATCCCGCCGTCTGGAGAGCGTGATGTCAATGACCTGGCCATGCTGATCGACTGCTCGATAGAGGTATGTCCACTGGCCGGAGATCTTGACGTAGGTCTCGTCGACGTACCACCGACCTCCCGGCAGCCGGCGGCACGGACGGGCAGCCTCGATGAACTCCGCCGTGAAGCGCTGCACCCATCGGTAGACGGTGACGTGGTCAACGGCGATTCCTCGTTCGCCGAGCAACTCCTCGACATCGCGGTAGGAAAGGCCGTAGCGCAAATACCAGCGCACCGCGACGGTGATCACTTCACGTGGGAAGCGGAAACCTGCAAACGCCGACGAAGCCGTGGACAGGGTCATCCGTACCAGTCTGCTCGAGGTCACGATCGGCCAACGCAACACCGCCCCCTGCGGCTACTGGCCCAGCGAGCGCTCGCCTTACAGGCCGAGATCGACGACATCGACGACCTGATCAAACCGCTGACGGTCACGCACGCACCCGAGCTCGTCGCCCGCTACGGCGTCGGCCCGGACACGGCCTCCGCGTTGTTGGTCGCAGTCGGCGACAACCCGGAACGGCTGCGCAGCGAAGCGAGCTTCGCCCGGCTCTGCGGAGTCGCCCCCATCCCCGCCACCAGCGGCAAAACCAGCAACCGACACCGGCTGCACCGCGGCGGTGACCGGCAAGCCAACGCTGCCCTCTGGCGGATCGTCATGACCCGCATGTCCAACCATCCCGAAACCCGCCGCTACGTCGAACGGCGCACTAAAGAAGGCCTGTCCAAACGCGAAATCATGCGCTGCCTCAAGCGCTACGTCGCCCGCGAACTATTCGCCTACCTCCCACGCGAAACAGCCACTTGACGACCCTAGGAGCATCATTGTGGCGCGGCACTGGATTTCAGCGCGGTAGGCGTGCGTCGAGTCGGGCCATGATCCGAGTGAGGTCGGCGAGATCGCGATCATCGAGAACGTCGCCGAAGGCGTGTTGCAGGAATGTGTGGTGGCGCGGACGGGTCTTCCTCACTACCCCGCGGCCGTGCCTGGTGATGGCCGCGAACGTCGAGCGCGCATCGTCGGGATCGGGTTGTCGCTCGACAAGGCCGGACTCCTGCATCCGGTCGATTAGCTTCGACAAGCCAGACGGTGACAAGACCACGGCTTGAGCGAGGTCGCTGAGCCGAAGCCGACCGCCTGCCATGTCTAGCTGCATGAGAACGTCGTAACGCGCCACGCTGAGCCCGCCGTTACGCCGGACGTCGAGCTCAAGCTGGTCCTTTAGCCGTGCATGGGTACGCAGCAGGGCGAGGAAGGCCGGCATCCACCTGACTGACTCGTCCTCGCTCACGTAGTCCAAGCCTAGACGAAGTACTTGACATGCCAAATGTCCAGCGGCTATTACTTGTCATGCCAAACATTCTCGGATGCCGACGGACGCCCCGTTGCGACCCGCCACCACAGGAAAGTTGGAAAACTGATGCCGACGATCGCCTTCGCCGCCCCGTTGCTGCCGGGAATGACCGAACTTGACCGAGAAGTCATGACGTCCTTTCAGACCGGCGAGCGCAAGAGCGACTATGAAGACGCCCGTCGCCGAGCTGGAATCACCAGCGAAAAGGTCTGGATACAAACGACACCGGCCGGGGATATGGCCATCGTCTACATCGAGGCAGACGATCTCGACGCCGCCTTCACCGCACTCGGCAAATCGGACGAGCCATTCGACCGGTGGTTCCGCGACCACGTCCAACGAGTGCACGGCTTCTCACTCGCCGATGACTTCCATGCCCCGGAACAGGTTCTAGACTTCCGCGCCTGAACGACCTCCGCCGGACACGCCAGCCGCTGTCCACTAACTGGCGCTCCGGGAGAGGCAGACGCATCGAAGCTGACGCGCCGCATGACGATGCCACCAAATCCAGCGCGCGGACCATCGGTATGAGCGGCAGTGCTCGGTTTGCAGGATGTCGTCGCAAAACCACGCCCGCTTTCGGTCGATTCTGAGACGGGCCCACGTTCCGTTGCTGCAATACAGGCGTCTCTAACCCCTGCTCCACAAACGCCCGTTTCGGCGAGGGCGCAGTCGATCCGCGGCGTGTCGGGTTTCAATAGTCGGCCGTTCGGTTGGAACTATGCGGCCTGGCGGTATTCGTTAATGAGGCCACCGACAACCGGGTGCCGGTAGACAGTTGCGATGTTCGGCACTTCGGGGATTGGCTGCGGCTTTGGGGGACGCAAGTGCCGCGCAGGGGTCAGTTTTCACGTGCCGTCGACACGGTGGACTCGTCGACGGCGGTCGGCACCGGCGCGTTCGTCGGCACCATGCCGGTGACTGCGGTGACCGGATCGGTGTGTGGGCGGTCGGGTCGATTGGTGGCGCTATGAAGCGCCCCAGGTTTTCTGCCGCTTCTATGCGGGTTGCGGCTCTCGGTTGAGGGCCGCGTAGTGGGCTTGTTCGTACTCCACGGGGGTCATCATCTCAAGGCTGCCGTGTAGGCGCCGCTTGTTGGGCAGTGTTGCGTTGGCCGATCGCGGCACCAAGCAGACTGGTTCGGGTGACTTCGTCGGCCCCGTCATCGGCGTTCGCCGGCTTCCGCTTTCCGCGTGAGGTGATCACGGTGGCGGTGCGCTGGTACCTGCGGTATGGCCTGTCCTACCGCGACGTTGAAGAGCTGCTGGCCGAGCGCGGGATCACGGTGGATCACGTGACCGTCTATCGGTGGGTGCAGCGGTTCACTGCCGAGTTCATCGAGGCTGCCCGTCCCTGCCGGCGGCTGCCGGGCGACAGGTGGCACGTCGACGAGACGTACGTGAGGATCTCCGGCCGGTGGACATACCTCTATCGAGCAGTCGACCAGTACGGCCAGGTCATCGACGTATACCTGTCCACACGCCGGGATCTGCATGCTGCCAGGGCCTTCTTCACTCGTGCGCTCAGCGTCGGCGTCACGCCTATCGAGGTGACGACCGACCGGGCACCCGCCTACCCGCGGGTGCTCGACGAGCATGTTCCGGCGGCGCTGCACACCGTCGAGCAGTACGCCAACAATCCCGTTGAGGCCGACCATGGCCGGCTGAAAGCCTGGCTACGTCCGATGCGCGGCTTGAAACGGTTCCGGTCCGCTCAAACCCTGGCAGCAGGGCACGCCTTCGTGCAGAACCTGCGTCGCGGCCACTACGAAATCGCCACCGACGAACCAGCCCACGAGCGGCTCCGGATCGCTTTCGACGCGCTCGCAGCCGGAGTCTGATTGCCTTCCCGGCAGGGATTCACGCCGCCCTGGATCAGCTAACGCAACAACGCCCTGCTGGGTGACGTTGCCGTTTGAGGCCGGCGGATGGTCGACGCGCCGACGCGGTAGCCGACCTTGAGCAGCTCGCCTTGAATCCGCTTGCAGCCCCAGCCCGGATTCTGCCGCGCCATCGATTCGATCAGATCGACGAGCGCTCCGTCCATCGGTGGCCGGCCGTGCCGGTGCGGATACGTCCAATGCTTGGAAATCAGTCGCCGCCAACGCAGCAGCGTCCCGGGCGTCACCAGGCGGTAGCGGCTAGAACTCGACTTCATGCTTTTTCAGCAACGGGTTCATCGGCACGGGGACGCAGCCGGCGAGCAGCGCGCCGTAGAAAATCACCGGGAACGCAGGCACATTCGGCAACACCAGGCCGACCCGGTCGCCCGGCAGCAGGCCATCATGCCGAAGGGCAGAAGCCACCCGGCCTGCGGCATCGGCCAGCTCCCGATACGACATGACGTAGCCGTCCATACGCAGCGCAGGTCGTTCGCCGTGAGTTGCGGTCGTTGCGATGAGATTGCTGACCAGATTGGCCATCACGCGCTCCATCAACCAGTTGGCGAAATTGCCGTCGAGCAAATCTCAATCCGCATTCCCCGCCGGCGGCGCTGTGCAGCGAAGGGCCAATCGCCCGAAGCAGAATGCGTCAGCATTTTGCGCCGCAGGAATCGTGGCACGAACCCAGATGGCTCTGTCCACACTCTGTGCCGGGGACACCTGCGCCCGTAAGGGGCGAAAGACCCAGGCTCACCAGACGGCCATAAGCGCCTGGTCCCATGTGCCGTTGCAACCTACCCGCGCCACGCTGATGCTTGTTTCTGGGCCAGTCCGACGAGGTTGCCGCTGGCGTTGCTGATGTCGAGCAGGTGCAAGACCCCAGGTGGGGCCGAGCGCCTGTTTGACGGCCGTGACGTCGTAGCTGGAGTTGGTGGTGGCGTTGACCTGGAGCCAGGAGGCGCCGCCGGCGTTGCGGCATTGCGCCTGCAGACCGCCGAAGGTGACGAAGCCGGTCGCCAGCGGCGGCAGTGCTGACGGGGCGGTGAAGGTCAGGTGGCTGCCGATGGTTCGGGTGGGCTCGTACGGCTCGAGCGTGGAAGGCCCTCCGGATAAGGCGGCTGGGTTGACGCAGAGCGCCTGCATCCCGGCGGTGGGGGTGCTGGCGTTGAGTGTGCTGGCGGTCGAGGCACGACCGAAGCGTGAGTTCGCCGGGGGTGGCTCGTGGAAGGAGCTGTAGGCCACGACGCAGCCGGTTTGGGTCTCACGCCGGCAGGCAGGAATATGGGTGAAGGATCCGCCGACATCTTTGCCGTCGGGCACCAGGACGTTGCCTCCGATGTCCAGGGCGGAGACGATGAGGGAACGTTCTACGGGGTTGTTGTCGATCTCGCTGCGGATGAGCCGGGTTATCTGGCCGGCGCCTTGGCTGTGCCCGATCAAGATGACGCCACGGCCGTCGTTGTAGTGGTCGAGGTAGTCATGCCAGGCAGAGTCGATGTCTGAGCTGGCGAGCGCTTGTGCCCTCGGATTGGAGTATGTCCCGGCTGTGATGGAAGCCAGTGTGAGTTGTCGGTACACGGGGACGAACAGTCGGCAGACCGAGGCGAAGCGCGCGGCTTGCTCTCGCGTCACGGCGATCGCCGCAGGCTCTTGTGCGAGCGGCGCGTTGGTGGATTTGGCCTCGGAGAGTGTGGGATAGACGTAAAAGCAGTCGATTTTCGGGGCGATCGCCGGATGGAACTTCTCAATCGATTGCGGGCCGTCGGCCTTGATGACGGTGGCGTCGAGGCCTCCGTCGCAGGGGTTGTGCGGGATTCCCGGACGGCAGAGCCACACGGTCGGGTGGGTCATTGCGAGGGCGAACTTCGCCGAGCTTCGCGGGTGCGTTGGCAGAGGTGGAACAAGCGGTGACGAGCAGAGCAGTCAGTGCAGCCGCGCCCGCGAGACGCGAGATCCGTGCCCCGTGCCCACCCGAGCTGGAGCGTGGACGGTTTGTCAGCGGACCGCACCTGGAGCAGCGGGTGGAGACTCGTCACGTAAGAGCCGGATGAGTTGCAGTTCGTCCATCTCCGTCCAGGCCGGCATCGGCGTTTTGGTAACGGGAGATTCGATCCATTCAGGTTCGGTTCGTGAACGCGTTCGGGGCATAGGACGTGCCGTTGGCCGTCGGGTGCGGGCCGGGGAGACGCGAGGTCGCTGCTTGACGGACGTGACGCTGAGCCAGAGGCAGAAGCCAAGCAAGGGCAAGATCATGACCGCGCCGATCATCTGGCGTCTCCCGAATCGCTGCGTGACGGCTCCGTTCCGCTAGGCCGCTGCGGCAGGTTCCGTGGTGGCGTGTCCCGCTGCTGCAGCGCTGGCGGCGGTTTCGCGCGCGAGAAACGCTCCGAGCTCGCCGATGGTGGACATCAGCGGTGCCGGGAAGACGACGGTGGTGTTCTTGTCGACGCCGATCTCGACCAGGCTCTGCAGGTTGCGCAGCTGCAGAGCGAGCGGATGGGCCATCATGATGTCGGAGGCGTCACCGAGGGCGGCGGCGGCCAGCGACTCACCCTCAGCGTTGATGATCTTCGCGCGCTTCTCCCGCTCGGCCTCGGCCTGGCGGGCCATCGCCCGCTTCATGCTGTCGGGCAACTGGATGTCCTTGAGCTCGACGAGCGTGACCTCGACACCCCAGTCCACCGTCGTGACGTCGAGGATGCTCGGATGTCGAGGTTGATCTTGTCGGTCTCGGACAGGGTCTGGTCAAGGGTGTGCTGGCCGACGACCTTACGCAGCGTGGTCTGCGCGATCTGGTCGATGGCGGCGTACACGTTCTCGATGGCCACGACGGATTTGACCGCGTCGACGACCCGGAAGTAGGCAACGGCGGAGACGTCGACGCTGACGTTGTCGCGGGTGATGATGCCTTGGGACTGGATGGGCATCGTGACGATCCGCAACGAGACTTTGTGCAAGACGTCAACGAACGGGATGATCATCCGAAAGCCGGGCTTGCGCTCGCCGATCACCCGCCCGAACCGGAACAGCACGCCGTCCTGGTACTGCTGGACGACCCTGGCCGAGAGTGCCGACGCTGACGACGAGCACGACCAATACGACGATGAGCACGATCACGAGCGCTTTCATGGCTTGCCTATTCAGATTGCAGGAAGGTCAGCTTCGGAGTGGCGTCAGACGACCTCGGGCACCGGCGGCGAGTGGGCTCCCAGGCCGGGCAGGACCTCGGTGTCGTGGGGAGTGCGGCGAAGGTGCCAGAAGCCAAAGCCGGCTAGCAGCAGAAGGACGCCCGCGCCGACGAAGGAGACGATGGCCGCGATCCCGGCGATGGTTCCGATCGTGGCGAAGGCATAGGCGTTCAGCAGCAGACCGCGCAGGGTGGTGCCCTTGAAGACGGTTTCGACCTGTGCGGCGAGTTTGGTGTTGGTCGGCTGGGCCTGCGCTTCGGTGGACAGCTGTGAGTACGTCTTGCCGCCGCCGATCTCCTTCAGGTGCACGGCAATGAAGTGGTTCGCGTAAGCGCTCGCTTCGGGCCCGGTCAGCAGCTGCTTACCGGCGTACTTGTTGAGGTAGGGGCCGATGGTCGACGGTGCCAGTGCCGCATTTCCCTTGGGGGGAAAGAAGATCTGCTGCTGCGAGAGCTGCGTATGGACCTGGTTCGAGACGAACGTGGAGGCCCACGTCAGCAGTCCTCCGGCGATAAGAAGGACGACGGCGATCGCCAAACCGGCGAAGGTCAGCAAGGCATCGAAGGTTTTGCGGCGCATGGCTCATCCCTGACTCTCTTAAGAGGTCAGCGGCGAAAGGATGAGCGCAAGGTCCAGACAGGTCCAGGCGCGCTGAATGCTTTGAGTGTCGCACACCCACGTGTGAGCAACTGCTGCGCTGTGCTTGCAGAACCCCTTCCGTTATCGATCACTGGCGTGATACGCCGACTCACGTCGGCGCGCGTGAGTGAACAGCTTGATGCGCACTCGGGTGATCGACGTTTGCGCGCTGTCATCTGGGCTGGTTCGCATCAATGGCGTCGTCGGTGGGTTTGCATGGCTCGACCACGGTCCAGAGCTGGGCTGTCATTCATGTATGACCAGAATCGGGGCTAGCGAGGCCGCTGTCAGTGTGCGGGGCCTGCGTAAGACATTTGGCGAGCGGGTCGTCGTCGACAATCTTGATCTGAACGTTCAGCGCGGTGAGATCGTCGGGCTGAACGGAGCTAACGGCGCTTGGCAAAACCACAACGGTGGAATGCGTACAGCTACGCCGCCCCGAGGCTGGCGAGCTTCGGGTGCTGGGCCTCGACCCAGTGCATGACTTGGCGCAAGTTGCGGCCAAGTCGGAAGCCAGTTGCAGGACTCTGGCTTACCGGACCGGCTGCGGGTGGGGGAGGTGCTGGAATTGTTCGCCACCAGTGACCGCCGTGACGGCGAGGAGTTGCTGGCCCAATTCGGGCTGATCGAATGGCGACGTCAACGTTTAGCTTCGCTGAGCGGCGGGGAGCGGAACGAGTTCTGACCCAACGGGCGGCAGGCCTAGCCGATCGGGTTCCTCAACCCCCGGAACGGCAGAACGGCAGTTACGTCCAGACGTACTCCTGGGCAATCGCACCGCTGCGCCACGTCGCGACCATCACCATCCGGCCTCCGCCCTCGACTCGCCGACAATGCACGTCGACTCCCCAGATCCGATGCCATCGGATCCGAGGTGACCTGAGGCGGCGTGCCTCCGGCAGAGTTCACGGACGCTTACATGGCTGCGATGCGTTTGTCGATCCCGTGCGTCGGAGGGTGAACCCCTCGAGTCGACCAGCATCTGTCCGGCGGTTCCGCCAGCGCCACTACGCCCAGCCGTAACATCCGCATCCCGCAGATCCGGGCGTACCC
Source organism: uncultured Actinomycetota bacterium (assembly GCA_963731205.1). Classification (GTDB taxonomy): domain Bacteria; phylum Actinomycetota; class Actinomycetes; order Frankiales; family Frankiaceae; genus DATAZK01. The sequence goes on from CAVSUJ010000002.1 coordinate 1,468,877, forward strand.
GACCACGCCGCTGAAGCGCCCTACCCGTAGTCGTTGGTCTCTTGATCCGCTCATCGCGGCAGATGGGTGCGCTGTCAGCGGCGTGGTCTCTTCGCGCGGCGGCGTGCCACGCGTGCCTTTCTGGGGGTGGACGGGTCGTTCATTCAGGGGCGGGGAGTGCCGTGCACCTGGGCGGCGCGGCGGGCGTAGCTATGGGGAGCGATGCGCGGCACGATAAGCCGGGGTAGCGCGGGTGCGGTTTTGAGCATTTCGGCCAGGACTTCCGGGTCGCCTTCGTAGGCGAACATCCCGAAGACCAGCGGCATTTTGCTTTTGGGGACGCCGGCAGCGCCTGCTTCGCCGATGGCCCGCCATTCGGCCTCGGTGAGGTGCGCGGCAGCGAGCGGTAGCAGCGTGCGTTCCTCGTAGTCGAGGTGCTCCGCCAGCCGGTCGTGGAATGTGTGCAGGGCTTGGACGAGTTCGGCGCGGTTCTCCGTGTAGGCTCGCCCGACCCAGCTGCTGCGTGCGGAGTTCACGTGTTGTAGGGCCTGGTTGACGTCTTGGTGCTGGTTTTCGGCGTCGGCGAGAAGTGCGAGGGCCTGCGCCGGCAGCCGGGTGCGCAACGGAGGCCAAAGCAGGGCGTCCTCGCCGGCGTGGTGATGGTGCAGCAGGTCGCAGAGCAGCGTGAAGTGAGCGTCGACCTTCCGGGCCTGGGCTAGATCGCGGGAGGCGACTCGGGATACCGCTGCCGGAGCCAGGCGGAACTCGCGTAGGAGGGCGGTGTGCACGACCAGCATGTCGCGGACGTCGACCGTTGGGTGGTCGGGGTGGGTGTGTGGGTGGCCGACTGTTTCGGCTTGCGTGTTCTCCATGTCGCTAAGCCTTGCCTCGGCGAGTAGCGGCGACTATCCCAAGAACCTGGGGTCTTTTCGTGATGCCGCCCGTCGCGAAGTCCGATCGCTCAAAATGAGCGAATGGGAATGACAAGAGTTCTCGGGCTGACGGACCGGCTTCGCGCCGCTACGGGGAGCAGCCCCGACATGCCGACCCTCGCGCAGACGGTGTATTCCGCGATCGCCGCGCACGTCGCGTACGACTTCGCTTGCTTCGCCACGACCGACCCGGCGACGGGCTTGATCACCTGGGCCTCAAAGACGCGCTCGCTGGGTGTGGGCGACGAAGAGTTCGCCGCCGCTGAGTACGGGCCGCCGGACATCAACAACTTCGCCGAGCTCGCCACCCGCCGTCTCCCTGTCGGCGTGCTGTCCATTGACACCGGCGGGCAGCCCGACACGTGCCGGCGCCACCGTGACTTCATGGCACCGCGGTTCGGCTTCACCGACGAGCTCCGGGTGGTATTCCTCAGCCGCGGCGCCAGCTGGGGAGCACTGGCCCTCTACCGAGGCGAAGGAGATCCGCCGTTCACTGCCGCAGAAGCCAACCAGCTCGGCGAGACAAGCGGACTCCTCGCCGATGCCATACAACGCAGCCTCTTCCGCGAAGCCGCGCCCGTGCAGGCGACGGCCCCCGACGGACCCGCCGTGCTCATCATCGACACCGCCGACCGCGTCACCCACCTGACCCCAGCAGCACAGGCGGCCATCGATGAGCTTGGCGGCTGGGACCACGGATCGCTACCCGCCAACGTGCTCGCCGTCGTCGCCGCCACTCGCACCCGACGCGAGCACACCGAGACGCGGACCCAGGACTCGGCCGGGCGTTGGCTGAGCCTTCGCTCAGCTCCCCTAGCCGGCGCACCTGAACGCAACGACGTCGTGGTCACTATCGAGCCGACGCCACGTATGGCACTGAGCCGGCTCGCGCTTGCCGCTCACGGTCTGACCGCTCGGGAGGAGGACGTCGCCCTTCTTGTACTCCGAGGAGCCAGCACGGCAGCTATTGCAACGGCTCTGCATCTGTCACCGCACACGGTGCAAGACCACCTAAAAAGGATCTTCACCAAGCTGGGCGTCAGCAGTCGTCGGGAAATGACCGCACGGCTCGTTTTGACCTAACTAGCGTCCAAGCGGCACGGGCAGCCGCGCGCTCACCCTGGTGGCAACCGCCTCCGGCGGCCGCCCCGCGCGCTCGGACCCGGGCCTCGCCCGGTGCGTCCCTATCAACGTCGAGGTGGCGAACCGCTGCCACACCACACCGTCCACCCAGGCGAAGCCGGGTGCTATCCGCCCGCCGGCCGAATGACACGAAGCTCGTCGCGGCAGATGTGAATGTCTGCGCCCGGAAGACCCGAGCGTGTGGCCAGCGCGAGAGCCGGCTACTTAAGGCTTGAAGTCACGTCGGACTCGGGCCAGGGTCTGGCGAGGTGTCCGAGGTGTCCGAGGGGTCGCTCGCGAACCGGCTGCTCATCCGAAGTCGGGTTGTGGCTCGTTAGTGGCTAGCGATCCATTTGGACGCCGCTTGCGGGGAGTGGCTCGAGAGGGCTCTGTCACGCTCGAAGTAGCGCTGCCCTCCTCGCGGTTTGCGTCCAGGCAACGGGTCAGGAGGTGCCGGTTATGAGAGCAGTGCGCCACGGGTGATCGTGGCGGTGGATCCGCACAAGTAGGTGAACGCGGTCAACGTCGTCGACGACCGGGCAGTGGTGCTGGCGCGGGAGGTGTTCCCGAATACGCTGACAGCTATCGACAGTTGGTGTGTTTCGGCCGCCAGCGGCCCGCGCACAGCTGGGCGGTGAGGGCTGCGGCGGGGTCGGTCGGCATCTGGCGCAGCGCCTTGTGGCGCAGCACGAAATGGTGCTGGACATGCCGACTCGGCGGTCGAGTCTGGTGCGTGCATTTGCCACCACCTCTGGTCGCAAGACCGATGACATGGACGCCTACTCGGTCACGCGTGCTGCGTTGCACACCCCTGACCTTCGACAGGTTGAGGTGGAGGGCCGGAGCGCGTTGCTGCGGTTGTTAGCCAATCGCCGCAAGGAACTTGTTGCCCTGCGCACCTAGGCGGTCTGGCGGCTGCATCGTGAACTGCTGGTGATGCGGCCAGGTGGCGCGCCGCGGCGGCTGTCTGCAGCCGGCGCCAAAGCCTTCCTTGCCGCGGTAAGGCCGAGGGATGAGGTGGGCCGGGTGCGTAAGCAACTCGCGCTCGACCAGCTCCCCGGCCTGGCCCGGCTCGACGCCCGACTCAAGGACATCAACCGCCAGCTGCGCGAGACGGTGAAGGCCACTCCGACTGCACTGCCTGAGCTTTACGGCGTCGGGCCGGTCATCACCGCCATCGTGCTCGGTCACGTCGGAGACGTTGCCCGGTTCAAAGACCAGCATCATTTCGCCAACTACAACGGCAGCGCACCCGTGCTGCGCGGCAGCGACGGAGAAGCTAAGGCCTGCGTGAACTTGTCGGGCAACCGGCAGCTCAACCACGCCCTGCACATGGGCGCCATGGCCCAGCTACGCCAACCCGACAGTGAGGGCGGGATCCACTACGGCGCAAGCGCGCTGAAGGCAAGTCCGCCAAGGAATCACTCCGCTGTCTGAAGAGGCGCATCAGCGTCGCCATCTACCGTCAGCTCGTGCTCGATGCCAAGGCCGCGAAGGCGGACCCGGGTTGGCAGATGGGGACGACTACTTCTAGACCAGCGTGACCGCCTAAGCCCCAACAGACGGCTCTTCGGTAAAGCCACACCCGGATCCGCGACGAGCACGCTACGCCTCCGCGCCGAGACCCGAAAGACGGCCTTGACAACAGGGGGGGGTCCTACTTAATGCGACGGCGCCTGTGACCGTGCCGAGTACGAAGCAGTGGTGGCTGGGGCAGGAATCAGGGCTCGGGGGACGGGCGCCGCAGGTCGCCAGAGGGTGACCCCGCCGCCTCCGATTGCTTTGCGTTCGTAGAGGGCCTTGTCGGCCTTGATGAGGGCTCCCTCCATCCCTTCCGGACCTTCAGTGGAAGCCAGCCCGATCGACAACCCGGCGCCGTAGGGCTGGAGGATCGGCCCCGTCTCCTCCAGGATTTGCTCGCAGCCGGCGGCGGCGGCCGCTTCCTCGAGCGGGGTCAGCAGGACAGCGAATTCGTCGCCACCAAGGCGCAGCACGTCGCAGTGACCCGGGATCGCGGTCAGTGCTCGGCCCACGGCCCGGAGGACTTCGTCGCCGACAGCGTGCCCGTGTGTGTCGTTGACGTACTTGAAACGATCAATGTCGATCGCGGCGAGCCAGCGCGCCTGCTGGCACGTCGTCGGGTCGGCCAGGAGCAGATCGAGCCGCCCTCGGTTCCCAAGGCCAGTCAGGATGTCCCTGGTAGCGAGGGCTTCCAGTTCGGCCACGCGACGAAGTGCCGCGAGCCGGCTGGCCGCGTGCTGACAGATCAGTTCAGCGACCTCGACCGCATCCGGGGCGGTGACCGCACCGTGTCGGCGGGTGATCACAAGCATGCCGAGCAACTGGGAGCCATCGCGGATGGGAACCGCTACCAGGGCCCGCACGCCAGCGCGCTTGAGCATGTCGGTGGCGGCTGATCCGAGATCGAGCGCTGGCCCGGTGGTGTAGCAGGCCGCCATCTCCTGCACCAGGTCTCGTAGATCCTGCAGCGCATCCTGATCGAGGGCCGCGAGAACGGAGCCATCTGGCCCGCAGGAGGCGACCGAGGCGTAGCGACCGTCCTCGGCGAGCCACAAGCAGGCGGAGTCGAATCCGGTGAGCCGGGTGGAGTCGACGGTGGCTACGTGGCCGAGTTCCTCAGCGCTGGCGGCCCGGGCCAATTGTGAGGCGCTTCTGCCGAGGCGTTGCAGGATGGAATCAGCCTCCGGTCCGCAGCCGACGGTGCGAAGGCGCGCTTCAAGAACTCCCGCCGCCGACGTGATCCGGGCGACGTCAGCCGGGGCAAGCGAGCGCAGGGCATCCACGTTGAGGACGCCGACGACGTCGCCGCCGACGTGCAGCGGGATGGCGATTTCGCTGCACACCCCCGGGACCGCCTGCCGGTACCGGGGATCATCCGTCACGTTGTCGACGAGTAGCGTCCGACCCTCTACCCAGGCAGCGCCAGTTAATCCGAGTCCGGCGGGGATCCCGTCCATGACGAGCCATTGGCCGAACCGGGCGATGCACCGCAGCCGCTCACCGCGGGCCAGGTAGATGCTCGGGAGCAGGTTGGGGTCGCGGGCCAAATGGGCGGTGACATGGTGGGCCGCCTCGCGGGCGTTCTTGGCAGCGCTGATCCGAGGCCAGAGGCTACTTTCCCCGTTTCCGGTCGTCGAGCCATCTGGCAGCAACAGCTGCGGCCACGCCGGTCCCGGTCGACACAACAAGTAGCCCTGCGCGAGGTCGACCCCAACAGAGCGGAGGACGGCCAGTTCCTCGGGTCGTTCCACTCCTTCGGCAATGGACAGCGCCCCGGACTGGGCGGCGAGGGTGTGCAGCGCTGCCACGAGCGCACGTCGCCGCGGATCACGGTCGATGCCGCTGACGATGGAGCGGTCGATCTTCAGATACGCCGGGTCGAGCTCCAGCACATGCGCCATCGTGGAGTAGCCCGAACCCACATCGTCGACGGCGATGAGGCTGCCTTCCGCGCGGAATCTCGCCAGCCTCGGGAGCAATTCCGCATAGTCGCGGACCGGATCGTGCTCTGTTACCTCGATGACGTGTTCGGGCAGCAGGCTGCGGACAGCGTCGAAGTCGGCAAGCAGCAGCGTTGAGGCGCTGGCATTAACGAACAGCCGCCCCCCTCCCGGTGGCTGGCCCAAGGCCGCCGCCTTACGCAGCATGTGTAGCTCGAGTTCTTCCCGCCGACCATGGCGTGCCGCAAGCTCAAGCCAGCGGCCTGGGTCGAGCGAGACTGCGGGATCGTCGATCCGCGAAAGTGCCTCGTAGCCATAGACCTTTTCGTCCGAGAGTCGCACCAGCGGCTGTACCACACAGCGCACCGCATCAGCGTCAAACAACCGCGCGAGCGCTGACTGCTCTAGAGCATCGGCGCCGGAGAGGTCACCGGCACGGCGGTAGCCAGCAGCGGCGGCGTGCCAATCCCCCTCGCTCTGGCCCATTGACAGAACATCGGAACAACGACGCCCGCACTGTATTACCAGCACGTAAATACCCAAACCGGCCGGGTTGGCGAAAAACCTAGATGTCGATCCGGTGGCGAGGAAGATGATCGCAACGTAAAGAACTCTTAACGTTACTGGTATCGCCATCGGCTCATGACTTCCCTAGCGTCAATATCGGGCCGAGAACCCGCTGAGGTCTGCGCCCGCCAGGCTGACGATGCCTCCTCGCTTGAGCGCTCCTGCCCGAGGGGGCACCGTCGGCTAGCGCTTGTGAGCAGACGCTAGCCCAGGTCGCGAAGAGCTTCGAGATCTCCGACTGCTGCCTGGCCCGCTGGTTGCGGATCGCCGATCGGGAGGACGCGCTCGCTGCGGGCGGCTCGTCGACACTGGTCGGAGCGACTAGCTGCGATCTGGAGGCGGAGTAATCGAGAGCTGCGCAAGCGGGCTGCACGGTTGGAGCAGGAGACTGAAGTTCTGCGGCGGGCGACGGCCTTACTTCGCTCGGGACACTCTCCAAAATGATGTACCCGCTGGTCCTCGACCTCGCCGCTGGCAGCATCCCTGTCGCGGTGTCCTGCCGGGTGCTCGGTTGCTCCTAGCAGGCGTTCTACGCCTGGCGCAAATGCCCTGTCAGTCAAAGGGATTGGGAGGACGCGCATCTGATCAACGCCGCCATCGATATCCACCACGACGACCCGGAGTTCGGCTACCGATTCATCGCCGACGAGCTCGGGAAAGGGCGTGGTCGCCAGCCGCAACCGGGTCAATCGGCTCTGCACCCTGGCACGGCTGTGGTCGGCGCACTCCCGCAAACGCGGGATTAACCGCAAGCCTGGGCCGCCGGTCCATGACGACCTGGTGCTGCGGGAGTTCACCGCGCCGGCGCCGAATGTGCTGTGGTTGACCGACATCACCGAACACCCGACCGGCGAGGGCAAGCTCTACCTCTGCGCGGTCAAGGACGCCTGCTCCAAGCGGATCGTCGGCTATTCCATCGCCGCCCGGATGCCCGCCGAGCTGGCGGTGAACGCGTTGCGCAATGCCCTGGCGCTGCGCGGCGTCGTGCGGCCCGTGGTGCATTCGGACCGGGGCAGCCAGTTCCGCTCCCACGTTTTCGTTCAGGCGCTTCGCGAAGCTGGACTTCACGGGTCGATGGGCCGGGTCGGGGCCTGCGCCGACAACGCCGCCATGGAGTCCTTCTTCCGCCTGCTGCAGAAGAACGTCCTGAACCGGCGGCGCTGGCAGACTCGCGACGAGTTGCGGCTAGCGATCGTCGTCTGGATCGAGAAGACCTACCACCGCCGGCGCCGGCAGGACGCCCTTGGCAGACTGACACCCATCGAATTCGAGACGCTCCACCAGACCGCTCACGCGGCCTGACAACACCTACCCGGACGAGTCAACGAAAGTCTGGGCAGACCCGAAACTAGGTACAGCACAGTCGGCGGCCCACCGCATTTGGTCTGCACTTCCAGCAACGCACACTAAGACGACCACCCGGAACCGTTGGGCTGGCATCCTCGATGAGTGTGACCGAGCAACGCGCTCCTGCGCCGTATCCCGCTGCTGGTGACCCTCAAACCTCGGGTCCAGAGGCACAAAGCGTGTCGACCGCCAGTCCGCCGCGATGTGCGACGCGCACTCGCCTCTACCGCGCTGGGATCCTTCTGGATGAAGGCTTTCCCGCTGAACAACTGAGCGAACGGCTGGCCAGTGATGAGGAGGCCGTGGTCTGGTTGGATCTGCACGACCCCGACGAGGGCGATCTTCAAATCGTCGTCGAGGAGTTCGGGCTCCACCCCCTCGCTGTTGAGGACTGAAGTTCCCCGGTTCGACGGACGCTCACACTGTGGTCTTGGGCCGCAGGGAAAGGCGCCGTATCGATGGCCAGGGAGTTCTCGCAAGAGTTCAAAGATCAGATCGTCGAACTGCATCGCAGAGGGCGGTCCAATGTCGACATCGCCCGCGAGTTCGGCATATCAGCCACAACGGTTGCGAACTGGGTTCGTGAAGCCGAAAGACGCGAGGCTCGACGCGTCGCCCGGGACAGCGACGGGGGTGACGACAAGGCCCGGATCGCCCGGCTGGAGCGTGAGCTTGCACGCAAGGAGGAGGAGCTCGAAATCTTGGGAAAAGCGCTGGCCTTCTTCGCGCGGAAGGCGGACCATTAGCCGTCTATGGCTACATCCTCGCGAAGAAGGCGGCCGATCCCGAGACCAACATCAGTCTGTACTGCCGAGTGCTTGGCGTGTCGAGGTCTGGCTTCTATGACTGGCGCCAGCGGCTGACCGAACCCCTCGAGGGGCGAGCAGCTGAAAACCATCAGCTGGTGATCGAGATTCGTCAGATCCACGCCGAGTTCGCCTACTACGGTTCACCTCGGGTGCATCGCGAGTTGCTCGCTCGACGCAAGTCAGCAGGTCGGCACCGAGTGGCCCGGTTGATGCGGACGCATGGCATCTGCGCTCGCCGCGGGAAGATCAAGTCCAGGCCGCGGGCCGCGCCGCCGTCTCGCAGGCCTGAGATCATCGACCGGGTCTGCCGCGATTTCAGCGCCGAAGCTCCCAACCGGTTGTGGTTCACCGACATCACGATGATCCGCACCGGAGAGGGTTTCCTCTGGGCGGCCGTCATCCTCGACGCGTTCAACCGGGAGGTCATCAGCTGGGCCACCGAGAACCAGGAATCCCCCAGCACCGCACTGCGCGCCCTCACCGACGCCATCAAATCCCGCCGGCCACGGCCCGGATGCGTTATCCACTCCGACCGCGGCTACCAGTTCACGGCACACGACTGGATCGACCCCGCCTCAGCCCACCGGCTCCAGGTCTCCATCGGAGTACGCAAAGCCCGCTCGATAACGCGGCGATGGAGTCCTGGTTCGCCTCGTTGAAGAACGAGGACATCTACCCCAGAGGCATGCCCAAAACCCGCGCTGAGGCACGCAGCCGGCTGTTCGCCTACATCTGGACCTACAACACCAAACGGCTGCACTCCACGCTCGACTACCAGACCCCAATCGCTCACGCCACAATCAACTACTAGCTATCCGTCGAACCGGGGCAAGCTCAGACCGCTTCAGCCGACAAGTGTCGGCGACTAGTCGAGGCTGGCGGGTCATGGCCACCCATCCGCGCCGCCAAACTTCGAAGATGGGGCTTCCAACCACGGCAGCCCCGGTGCTCTAAGCCAAACGGCCTGTCAACGTCGGCTGAAAAAGGACCCTTGGCAACGCTTGGGTTCGACGCCACGGGTCACTTTTCACGCGACGGCGACACGGCCCCGTTTACCTGGGTTTAACGGCTGCCCCCGTACCTCGGTTCGGAGCATTTCGTTAAGCCAGCATGCAGGCCGAAGTTTCGGAAGACGACTGGGATCTGGTGGATCGCGTCATTGCGCTCCGGGCGCAGGGATGGTCATTCCAGCGGATCGGCGCCCAACTGGCAGTTGAGGGCTTCGAGCCGACGAACCCCGCAGCCTGGCCAGCCCAGATCTTGCGGCGGATTGTGCAACAGCGCGACGCGTAGCCTTCCACGCCACCGTCGCGCTCTGGGATTTGCAGGTGGTGGCTAGATGTGAACCGGCGCCAACCGGCACGAACGGGTTCAACCGGGACCGTCTGTTCTGAACATCCGCGGCGGGTAGCCGTTGATGGCCCGGACCCTGTTCTCTGCACACAGCACCTCTTTGATGAGTTGGCGCGCTGCGGATGAGTCTGGGGATTGCTCAAAGTCAACTGCAAAAAAATCGCGGAGCATTTCGGCAGCCTTGAGCCAATCTTCCACCGCTTGGTGAGACAGGTCTGGGCTCACCGGATCAGTCTGCTCTTCCATTCCAAAAAGGAGTCCGGGTATTTAGTCCCGTTGCTCCAAGCTGACGCTCTGCTGATGTCTGGGTATCGCTGCGCACCCACCCCGCGGCGCGGCGAATATGGAGAGGCGGTAACGGATGGCGCGACGTACTTACCTAGTACCGGTGTACTTACCTAGTACCGGTAGTCGTTCTGTTCGTGACCGCGGCAGCTGGTACGACCTTCGCAGCGACCCATCATGTGGCGGCTGGCACTGCGGCGGTCAGGGCCTGCAACAGCCGGGCGCACGTCGACCCTCAGACCCGCTTTAGCGCCTCCGTCGGCGGCTATGAGGTCAGTGCGGTGTCGATTACCACCGCGTCGACGTGCGCCGGGCTCTCCTATCGGTTATCGGTTCAAGGAACCGACGGCCGGCAGCTAGGCGAACGCAGCGGCAACCTCAACCGGGACGGATCTGCCACAGCAGCACTAGACGATGGAATTGCGGCGGCTTCGATGAACGGCGTGTCGCTCGTGGTGTCATCATCAAACCGCATCCACTACGCTAGGTAGCCCCGGCATCTCGTCGTCCCACTTCGCCGTGATCACGATGGTGCGTTGCCGCCGGCCCGGGTGCCGGACGATATCCACCCTCCTGATCAGCTTCGACACCGCTGCGTTCACTTGAGACGGCGTCAGTTCGTCCCATCCGTCGGAGAGACGCCGCAGTTGCTGAGCCTTCGGCAGACCCGAGCTTCCTGCCGCGTCGACTGCCAAGGCTGCCACCCAGCCACGCACATGCGCTTCGAGCGGCTTGCGGGTGATCGCAGCCCTTAGCGAGCAAGCAGATCCCGAGTCGCATACATACATGTAGCCGCGCATCCGACCTTGCACAGTTGACCATTCGTCCTTCAACCGGAGCTCCCGGCCACACCTGCCGCAGAACACCAGCCCCTGCAGACCCGTCGGCGGCGCACCCAAGCGCCTGGTGCTGCCCGCCCACCGTTCCGCTCGGCAACGGTTATAGCCAGCCCAAGTCTCTTCCGAGATCAGAGCGCTATGAGCTCCCGGCACGTGACCGTCACCGACGTGCAGGCGACCCGACGCAAATCCAGCAGCCATCATCAGCTGCAGTCCTCTGGCCGACCATCGCCTGCCAGTGACCGGTGACATGACTCCCTGTGATGCAAGCCAATGCGTCAATGCGACCAGGCCCGCGCCGTCGAGGTAGCGGGCGTACAACTCGGTAACGATCGGCCCTTCGGTGGGATGCCGGCGGTAGCGGCCTTTGACGATCCGATAACCCAGGCGTGGTCCCATGGCATGCGGAAGACCCTCGCGCAGGCGCCTTTCATGGGTTTCCTTCCACTGCTCACCGATCTTGCGCGACTCCCACTGCGCGAGAATGGCAAACAGGTCACGCTGCAATAGTCCGGCTGCCGTTGCCGGGTCAGTTTCTTCCAACGCCGATTCGACACGACCGCCAGCGGCTTCCACTCGCGCGGTTTGCATCACGTAGTCACGCAGGTTGCGGGTGAACCGTGACCAGCGCGGCACCACAATGACATCGACGTCGTGTGCCTCGACCATCCTCACCGCATGCTCCACCTGCCGCCGGGACCAGGAACGTCCGGTTTCATCGATATCGCAAAGCCACCGGACTGGTTCGTAGCCGCGGCGAACGCAATAGTCGCGGGCGACATGTTCCTGCAACTCTGGCGAAGTCAGGTCGTCCCCACGGCCCATCACCGCCGATACGCGGCCATATAGAACGGCCCGTTGCTGACTCTTGCTGCTAGCGGCCATGTGGCACTCCTCTCTACCGGCGGGGACCTTGGCCCCATACGGACGCAGGCAGCATGGCCGATGCCTTGGTCAGACGCCAGTTGAGACTTCCCGCGACGGGCGTGAACAGGGAATCGAACCAGGAGTTGTGTCATGCGTAGTTCAGCCGGCTTGCTTAACCGGGACGATCCCACTTCAGGGGCAGGGATGGACATCAACGAACTCGACGTAGCCGTCTGCCGCTCGATTCTCGCCGGCAATGAGCTCGGACGAGTTGTCTATACCTACCGGGCGATGCCCGCAGCGGTATCCGTGCACTACCTGAACCTGGGCACCCGGATACTTCTTTCGTTGCCCCGGAACTCCGAGCTGGTTGCCGAGCTTTCAGGTCAGATCGTTGCCCTACTGGTAGAAGACGATCACGAACACCAACGCCGCTCGGTGCTGCTGACGGGACTGTGCCTGCCGTCAGGCGCCGCAGCCCATGGCACCGCGGCCGACGAGACCAGTTACCTCGAACTGCACTCGCCCCTGCTCAGGGGCAGGCGCCACCGGTTGCGCTGATGACCTTAGCGCGCATGCAGGCCACTGCGATTTTGACGGCGACGGTCAGTCGGCGCCGCTGGACTCGGAATACAGGGACGAAAGTCCTTGTCCTAGCGCCGAAGGGCTTCCGCCGCGTCCTTGGGTTGCGACGAATCGGCGTCGAAGGACTCTTATGAGGATTCCCGACCTGGCTCAAAGCCGCCCGTGGTCGTCCCTCACTGTCAAGTTCGGGCTCATCAGCGCCCTGCTGGCAGCCGTCCTGGGACTGGGGCTTAGCACCTGGCTCAGTGACTTCATCCACGGCACCAACGTGTCGCAGACGGAGAGCACGGCGCAGTACTCCATGCAGCTGGCGATGAGCGACATCGGCGTCACCCCACAACAAAAGGTAGCGCTCACCGCAGCGCAGTACGCCGCCGTCACCAAACTGTTGCGTGCCATGGTCGCTACTGAGATCTACGAGGGAGCCGTCGCTTGGGGTCCCTCACACTTGATCGCCTACGCCGCCGAGGCTGGCCGGACGGGTCGTACAGAGCAGGCGCGACCCGAAGTAGATCAGGCAATGCAAGGACGAGTAACTTCCATCGTCGTCAGCCATACGAGTCCGGCGATACCGGATGCCACCGAACGTGCCGCCATCGCCCGCTACGGCCCAGCCCTTGAAACGTTCGTGCCAGTCCGCATCACCGGCCACGTTGTCGCCGCCGTCGAGTTCTACCGGCAGTGGCGTCCCGTTCAGTCGCAGATTAAGCGTGAGACGACGCAAGCCTTCTGGCTCGTTACCGCTGGCCTTGCTGCTCTGTGGCTCGGGCTGATGCGACTGGTTATCCGTGCCTCGCGAAGGCTCCAGCAGCAGGCCCTAACCAACCGGCATCTAGCGTCCCACGACCCCCTCACCGGCCTACCGAACCGGCAACTCCTGCGCGAACGGACCACGATCGCCCTCAAGCGGGCCGCAAAACGCCAGGAGTCCGTTGCGCTGCTGCTGCTGGACCTCGACCGGTTTAAGGAAGTGAACGACACCCTCGGCCACCACTACGGCGACTTGCTGCTGGAACAAGTCGGGCCACGGCTCAACGCGGCGATCCGCAACGTCGATTCCATCGCCCGCTTAGGTGGCGACGAGTTCGTCATCCTGCTCGCCGAACTCGACGACCCCAACAGAGCCACGGCGATCGCCGAACGGGTCGTAACGGCCCTGTCGGCGTCATTCCTCCTTGACGAAGTCAGCGTCGACGTTGAGGTCAGCATCGGCATCGCCATGAGCCCCTGTCACGGCACCACTTTCGACGAACTCCTCCAGCACGCGGACATCGCGATGTACGCCGCGAAGACCGCAGGCAACGGGTACGCCACCTACTCCCCCGACGGTGATCACGCCAGCACCCAGAAGCTCGCGCTGCTCGGCCAACTGCGTCAGGCTCTTCAACCACCTTCGCAACTACGTCTGCACTACCAGCCCAAGGCCGATCTCGTCACCGGCGAAGTCGTCGGCGTCGAAGCCCTTGCCCGTTGGCAGCACCCGAGCCGAGGTCTGCTCCCGCCCTCCGAATTCATCCCACTCGCAGAACGCACAGGGCTCATCAGTCCCCTAACCTCTGAAGTCCTGCGTCAGGCGCTAGGACAAGTCCACTGTTGGAACGCAGCGGGGTTGCGCCTGCCCGTCTCAGTCAACATTTCTACGCGTTCCCTCGATGAAGACCTTCCCGGTCTAGTCAGGCGACTGCTTTATGAGAACCGCGTACCGGCCGGCCAGCTACAACTCGAAATCACCGAAAGTGCGCTCATGGTCGATACCGATCGGGCTATTGCAGTGCTCACTAGGCTGCGGGCGCTTGGCGTAGGTCTCTCGCTTGACGACTTCGGAACCGGTTACTCATCGATGGCCTACCTCAAGGAGCTTCCGGTGCAGGAGATTAAGATTGACCGCTCATTCATCACCGGTATGACCGCGGGTTCTGCGGACACTAGCATCGTCAAATCCTGCGTCGAACTCGCCCGTAACCTCCATATGACTGTCGTCGCGGAAGGCGTCGAAACGTCAGCCGTCTGGGACCAACTCACCGAACTTGGCTGCAACCTCGCCCAGGGTTACTTCCTGACGCGGCCACTGCCTGCCTCTGACTTGTACACCTGGATAGCGGAACGCTCACAGCGTGTTGAGTGCGCCATCGCCGCAAGGTCAGCGCGTGACTGTGCATGAGATCGACCAAAGCAATGAAAACGCACTTCCACTGGGTATCTGAGCGGTCGCCCGCGGGAATAGGCAGCCCTCTCGGAGCCCGCAACCGCCTTGGTGCGCTTCTGATCACGAGGTCTGTACGAACGACCGCGCCAGCGACGTCGTCGGTTCCAGCCCGAACCCGTGGGTCATCGGACCGTCTCACCTGAGCGCTTCCTTTACCCGACGGTCGTCCTCGCAATCCGTGGCGCATGAGCACAGATCGTCCGATGGCCGATGATGGCCACAGTCAGGAAGCTTGCCGCTGAAGCAGCGCGAGTTGGCAACCTCCGACGATCTGGCTGCGTCCGACGCAGTGGTCGGATACGGCCATCACAGGACACCACCGCAACACCGAGTACGGGTGTTACTACGTGGCTAGGCGACCGGGATCGCCGTTGGATCATCCGAAAGCCAGGAGTGACTCGATGATTGAGGTCCCGCCGGATTCAACTTCATGGACGTTCCTCTTGATCGGGGGGGGTATGGCGGGGGTACCGGTCGGCCACGTTGACGTTGACCTCGACGACCTCGACGCCGGTCATCCGCTCCACGGACTGCTTGACGCCGCGAGCGCCCCCCGGCCGCCGGGTCGAGTCACCATCACAGACATCGCGACCGGGGCTAAGGGTGGCGGGGCATCTGGCGAATTCAAGCTAGCCTGCTGCGGCCGGAATGCCGCCTAGCCAAGCGTCGATGACGTCGATCTCTTCGACGCTGACCAGGCTGTGGTCGTGGGGGATTCCGTACTCGGCGAGCACCTTGCTCACGGCAGGCTCGACATGCTCGGCTTGAAAGCGTCGCCAGCTCGTCTCGTTGTCCCAGACATCGATGTAACGCAGGCCCTGCTCACGCTGCACCACAAGATGCGCGACCATCCCGGCGGGCGGATCGACCGGCAACAGACTCTTGATTGTGCGATACATCGTCTCGTCGGCCGGTACGTCCTGGATGAAGGAGTAGGTCACGGTGCGCTCCTTGTAGTATTGGATACAGGTCGTTCTAACTGATACTGGAGCTTGTATCTAATGTCGGGTGCTGTCAAGAAGAACGTCGAAGACAAACGGGCCTACGACGCAACCCGCCGGCAGGAACAGGCGAGAGCAAACCGGTTAGCTATCCTTGACGCTGGACGTCGCATATTTCTCGAGCGCGGCTATGGTCTGACCACCGTGCCTGCGGTGGCCGCCGCTGCAGGTGTGTCCACAGAGACTGTCTACAAGGCTTTTGCGAACAAGCCCGGCCTGGTCAAGGCGATCTTCGACGTGGCCATCGTTGGTGACGACGAGCCGATTCCGATGCTCGCCCGGGAATTCGTCCAACGGAACATGGCCGAGCCCGACCCTGTCCGAAAGCTCGTCACCTACGGCGAACACCTCGCCGAAGTCAGCCCTCGAACGTCCCCCATCCTGCTCGTGGTCCGCGAAGCCGCAGGAACCGACAAGGGCGCCGCAACAGTATGGGATCGGGTGCAGAATGAACGCCTCGCCGGAATGACCGCCTTCGCCAGGCACCTGCACGCGGGCGGACACTTACGCACTGACGTCGACGAAGGCGAAGCGCGCGACGTGTTATGGGTCCACAACTCGGTAGAACTCTGGGACCTACTCGTACGCCAACGCGGCTGGGATTACAGCCGCTTCGGTCAATGGATCGGCCAACAGCTAGTCAGCGCGCTGCTATAAGCATGGGCCGCATCACCCACCCAGCGCAACGCCCGGGTGTGAAAGAAAGCGACCGCCCTCAGAGTGAGGAGCTTCTGGATCGGCTTCACAGCCTTATCCGATGTGCGATATCGGGATGACGTTCTGCACAACGGCCGGGATCCTAGTCCCGCGTCCGACTTGCCAAGTGGCCGCAGCGCGGACGTTGAGCGCGCCTGTTGGTCCCTCCCTCCAGCGGCGGGCTTACGTTCTCGGTGAGCTGCGAGCGGTCGTCAGCCGCAGCGGTCCGGTCCTGTTTGGAATCTTGCCGGTCGAGGGCTCCAGCAAGGTGCGCTTTTAGAGCAGCATCGTGGTCTGCCTCACTGTCACAAAGGAAGGAATTCAGGCTTGCCACACGGTCCCGTTTCTCTGCCGCAGCGTCGCGGGCGTCGGCCTCATCGTCGCGGACTCCGCGTCGCTAAGGACACTCACTGCATGTTTGTCACGTTGAGCTGCCGCAGCGTCCCGTGCATCGGCACGACTCTCCCGATCATCGAGGGTGCGTTCCCGGTCACCGGCACCGTCGGGAGTCACATCGAGCTGTCCCGAATTGCTCGTCCGTCCCGTCATGACCCCTCTGTCGCAGTCCAAACTGGTCGACGGCAGCAGGCGCACATCCAGACATTGGATCTCGGGCAACGGCGCGCCAGGCGTCTTGAGCTGAACAGGCGACATCTTGGCCAAACGTCCTGGGAGCTAGCTTGTCCAGCACGGCCTTGGTCTTAGAGCAGTGCCGCCCGGGTCGAGGGCTGGTCATCGTTTGCCACTTGCCTCGACCACCAGGGGCGACGCTGACCAGCCCGCCAGAGGCTCTGAGAAAGAGCGTAGACGCAACGTCCCGGGGGCTTCTATCCGTTTTTCAGCTGTCCGCAGTAGTTGAATATCCGTTTAGCGCGGAACCTGCCAGAGCGGATGTGGCTTGGCTGGCCAACGGCGGAAACTCGCTACAGACGCCCTTCGCGAAATCGGTCCAGCCCCCCGGGGCGTTCGCGAGGGGCGTCTCTTGTCCGAGTGAACAACCGGGCCCCCGCAAGGTGGGGTGTCGGGCGGCCCGGTGTGTGAACTCCCCGGCATGACAGAGCCCCCGCCAGGCGTATGGAGGAAGACGGGGGCTCCGGCTTAAACCCCCTCCAACCCTTCATACGAAGGGGTCCCTCACTGCAGAGGGGTGCTCACTCATCCATTGTGAACCAACGGTCCATCCGGACATAGCGGAGCCCCCGCCGACTGGAGGAAGGCAGGGGCTCCCACGAGAGTGTGCTGCGCTCTCCTGGCGACCGTCAGTAGTTCACTTTGTTTCCACGGTGGGCGACATGACAGAACACCTGTGCGCAGCGTCGCGGCAACTCGTCCGGTCAGTAGTAGTGCCGCCGGCCGCCTATCTCTCGTCCGGCCATGCCGAGCAACGCCAGGATGGCGCCGACTACGACCAGGATGATCCCGATCGTCCAAAGGATCGCGATCTTTGCGATGAACCCCACGATGAGCAGAATCACGCCTAACGTGATCACGTTGGCCTCCTCGGCCTGATCAAGACCGTAACGACGTACGGCTGGGCTGCGGTGTGCCCCGCGTCCGGAAGTTCAATCCTCGGGCAGGCGGCGGGTCGCAGCACCGGCGTTGCCGGATGGTTGCCTGGAAACAGAGCGACTTCGGACCTACAGCCACGGGCACGGCCCCGCTGGTCCGTACGGGTGATGTTGCAAGGCCTCATCGTTTCTGAGTGGATACGTCGGGGACACCACGACGGCAGGTGAGCAGCTATTAGTCTCACCCAGTCCGAAGAGGGTCACCCATGCGTATTGGCGCAAGTTTGCTGCTCATCGCTATCGGCGCGGTGCTCAAGTTTGGCGTGACGACACACGTCAACGGCATTTCAATCGGCGTGATCTTGATGATCGTCGGAGCCATCGGACTGCTCATCACCCTGGTGCTCCTGTCTACCCGACGCCGCACCGATGTCACCTACGGACCCAACGGAGTCAGCTACTCCGAGCCGGCAAACCCACTGGTCAACCGCGACCTCGTCTGAGAAGGCTTCGGCTGCACCGTGCTGGCCTAGCCGGGGTTTGGGTAGCGATCGATCTCCAAGGCCAACCCTTGGCTGACCTTGCGCAATCGGCTACGAGGCATCGAAGTACACATAAACGGTGGCGATCTCGTCGACCATTTGGATCGTCTGCGCCGGGGTTGCCCGTCTGTAGGTGGCGCTACCGGTCGCGTCACGTCGACGCTGGGCGGAAGGTACTCCTCAGGAGGATTCGCGAGCCGCCGAGTACGTCGGTTGTACCGACCGCCCACGAAGTATGTCAAAGGTGGCAATTGCCCCCGATCCCTGACGCGACTTATGGGAGCACAGCGACGTTTTCCACTGGCTTCCCGGCCACCAGGGAAAGGGCGTCTGCTGTTCAGCCTGAACGATATTGCGTCCCAGCACCGCCCCCTTAGGGGTTGGCCCTCGGGAAACAGCAGAAGAGTTCATCGACGACCGCGGGCTACCGCCAGCGCGCCGGCAGCTCGCGGCTTGGTGCACCAACCGTCGCCGAAACTTTAGGGAAGACCCACTCGACCTGCTGGCCTGAGCGACCGCCGGACGTCGCTGCGATAGCCGCTGCGGCTGCGGCTACCGGGACCCTAGTCCAGTTTGAACAG
Source organism: uncultured Actinomycetota bacterium (assembly GCA_963731205.1). Lineage (GTDB taxonomy): Bacteria > Actinomycetota > Actinomycetes > Frankiales > Frankiaceae > DATAZK01. The sequence continues at coordinate 1,487,557 of CAVSUJ010000002.1, forward strand.
GCGGTCCGCAGCGATCGTGCTGCGCTTGCGTTGGCTAGGCCACCCGAAGCGTCGAATGTCGCCGCCGCGTGAAAACTGACCCCGTGTCGCCGTCTCGGGGTGGAGTGGTCGATGTGCCGTGCGAGCTGCTGTTCAGAAGGCCACGTCTGGGGTTTCGTTCTGCAGAGGCTCCGGATGCCCTGGGAATTCAGAACAACTACGGATCACTCTCAACGCGTTCGGGGTGACCTCGTCGCCGTAGAACAACGCCCAGGTCGAGATGGTCGCGACCGCACCACATGCCGGACAGCTGAAGTGTGGTTCAGGGTCTCTCGCCAGCAACGACGATGACAGCATCTGACGGTGGCGAATTGGTTTTTCAGGCATGCGTCGCGACTCTCCTGGGAAGACGGCGACGCTCACTCTGTCAGTCCCATTCAGGTGGGCAGTCGGCGGGGTAAGCCATTGACATCCAAGGCGGACGATCTGCAGAGCGAGGCGGTCTAGCTGTGCGACTGACGGACGCCGCTTACGGCTCGGCCTTGGCTTTTTGTAGCAGACGTTCGTCGGGAGTCTGTCCGCCGAGGCCGCCGTGCGGGCGGTGGAAGTTGTAGAAGTTCTCCCACTCTTGCAGCTTGTCGGTTGAACAGGGCGCTGTCGTCGACGACGACACCGTCGAGCAGTCGGTAGAACTCTTCGGCGTCGATGCGGTGGGAGCGTTCCACCTTGCCGTTGAGCCGGGGTGTGCCAGGGCGGATGTAGGCGTGCTTGATGCCGCGGTCTAGGACATGCCAGTGAAAGGCGGCCTGGAACTCTGAGCCATTGTCGGTCTGGATGGTCTCGACTTGGAACGGGAGCTTTTCCAGCACGTAGTCCAGGAACTGGATCGCGGTCTTCTGATCGTGTTTGGGGTAGACGCGCAGCACCCGTAGCCGGGTGCAGTCATCGATGGCCGTGTATTGGTAGTACTTGCGCCGGCGGACGCCCTTGCCGGGCAGCGGTTCCAGGAACTTCACGTCGATCTGGACATGATGGCCAGGCCTTTGCTTCTCGTACCGTTTCCAGCGCGTCTGGTGGCGCTTGTGGCGCTGCGAAGCGGGCAGCCGGTTCATGCCCAGGCGCACGAGGATGCGCCAGACTCCTGACTGGCTGATCTTCACGTCGTGGTAGCGCTGCAGGTACATGGCGATCTTCAACGGGCCGAAGTGGTAGCTCTGCCGCAGGTAGATGATCTTCCCGACGATCTCGGTGCTGGTCAGCCGGGGCTGTTCAGTGGCGCCGAGGACCGATCCCGCAGCCCCTCTGGGCCGAGCTCGTCGAACCGCGACCGCCACTTGTAGCACGTCGGCCGGCTGATCCCGTAGTAGCGGCAGGTCGCCGCCACGCTCCCGCTCACCTCGTCGACATGCTGCAACACCGCTAGCCGGTGACGGATCTTGCGCTGTTCACGATCGTCCATCTGGTCTCCCTCTCAAGAGAGACCAGCTGTAAACAACGTCCGTCAGTTCTAGAACTAGGCGGTTGTAGACCCCCGCGAGGCCCGAGCCGCGCCAATTAGGGCTCGGTGTTTCACTGGTCGCCGACACCGGCATCGTTACAACTCGCCCCGGCTGCTGCCCGAAATGGCGACATCAGCGTGTTCGGCGTAACCTCCGCAGCCCCGATAGCCTTCGGGGTCGTGCGCTTATCCTGCACGACTCCTCCGAACGCCGAGTTGGCGCCCCGAACGCATTTCGCCTGTAATGAGACGAACCCGCCCGAACTGTTGTGGCTGGTCAGAGGCAATACTCAGTACTGTTCCCGCACGGCCTCGCAAGGCCATAAGGTCCTCACACTTCAGTCGAAACGTGGGGCGAACCGGGGGCGATCGTGCGACGTGTGCGGGGGCTAGCGGGACTGGTCGTGCTGACGGTAGTGGCGGGAGGGCTTGTTGCGTTCGGCTTTGACGGGGCGGCGTACGCGTCGTCGACCCCTTCGATCAGCACGACACAGCAGCCGGCGTCGGCGACGGTTGGTAGCTCGATCGCGGATACGGCGACGGTGACGGGTCTCGTTGACCCGCCGCCGGGTGACACCGTCACCTTTAACCTGTACAGCAGCGCGACGGTTCAGACCCCGAGCACGCTGTTGTCTAGCGACACGGAGACGCTGACGCTCTCCGGGTCCCAGGTTACGTGCCCGACTGCGGACGAGGCAGGCTTTCCTCTTGGGAGTAGTGACTATACGACTAACCCGATTTTTTGCTCTTACCCGGCGTTTGCGGGTGAAGACTCGAACGACTTCTACTGCACATACAGCGCCACCATCGGCGTGTTGGACACCGATCACGACGCTGGTTTCTGTCCCGGCACGGCGCCCTCCAACGGCACGCTCGACTCGATGGGTTCCACGACCAGTGCGGGCTACACGCCGACGGCGACGGGGACCGACTACTGGGTCGCGACCTACAACGGCGACGGCAACAACAGCGCGGTGAGCAGCGGTGCAGCGGCGGAGCCAGTGGCAATCACAGGAGCCTCTCCGTCGATCACCACGACCCAGCAGCCGGCATCGGCGACCGTGGGTAGCCCGATCGAGGACAAGGCGACGATGTCCGGGTGGCGACAGCCCGACCGGGACGGTGACGTTCAACCTGTACGACAACTCGGCCGGGACGGGCACGCCGTTGTTCACCGACACCGAACCGCTCTCGGGCGGCAGCGCCACCTCGACCGGGTACACGCCGACGGCGACGGGGACCGACTACTGGGTCGCGACCTACAACGGCGACGGCAACAACAGCGCGGTAAGCAGCGGCGCAGCGGCGGAGCCAGTGGCAATCACGGGAGCCTCTCCGTCGATCACCACGACCCAGCAGCCGGCATCGGCAACCGTTGGTAGCCCGATCAAGGACATGGCGACGATGTCCGGTGGCGACAGCCCGACCGGGACGGTGACGTTCAACCTGTACGACAACTCGGCCGGGACGGGCACGCCGTTGTTCACCGACGCGGACGAACCGCTCTCGGGCGGCAGCGCCACCTCGACCGGGTACACGCCGACGGCGACGGGGACCGACTACTGGGTCGCGACCTACAACGGCGACGGCAACAACAGCGCGGTAAGCAGCGGTGCAGCGGCGGAGCCAGTGGCAATCACAGGAGCCTCTCCGTCGATCACCACGACCCAGCAGCCGGCATCGGCAACCGTTGGTAGCCCGATCAAGGACATGGCGACGATGTCCGGTGGCGACAGCCCGACCGGGACGGTGACGTTCAACCTGTACGACAACTCGGCCGGGACGGGCACGCCGTTGTTCACCGACGCGGACGAACCGCTCTCGGGCGGCAGCGCCACCTCGACCGGGTACACGCCGACGGCGACGGGGACCGACTACTGGGTCGCGACCTACAACGGCGACGGCAACAACAGCGCGGTAAGCAGCGGTGCAGCGGCGGAGCCAGTGACAATCACGCCGGCCGCACAGCACATCACGTTCCCGGCGTTGCGCAACCGTTCCATCGTCGAATCGCCGTTCGCCATTGTGGGCGTGACCGGCGGGGGATCGGGCCAGGCGGTCACGTTCACCGCGTCCGGGGGCAAGTGCACAGTGTCGGGGAAGACGGTGAAACTGCTCAAAACGGGCACGTGCACGATCACGGCTCATCAGGCCGGCAACGCCAACTACACAGCCGCGCCGAACGTGTCGCGGTCGTTCACGATCAGCGCCGCACCGTCGCTGCGAATCGGTGACGCCAACACGCTGGAGGGCAATAGCGGCAGCCATCTGCTGAACTTTAAGGTGACGTTGAGCAAGCCGGTCAGCGTGCCGGTGACGGTGCACTGGACGACGGCCAACGGTTCCGCGACGGCGCCGAGTGACTACACCGCCAGCTCCGGCACGCTCACCTTCGCCGCCGGACAGTCGACCGCAACAATCTCGGTCGCGGTCAAGGGCGATCGGACCAAGGAGCCCAGCGAGGTGTTCTTCGTCCTGCTGAACCAGCCGCACAACGCGACCATTTCCGACCCCAACGCCTCCGGCGGCATCATCAACGACGACTGATGCCGCTGCTGCTCAGAAGCCTGTAGCGGGGCTCGACCCTGCGATGATCGGATTAAGTGCTGTGAGCTGGGTGATCGAGCCTGATGGTGACTGATCGCAAATGATTGTCGTGCTGGTCAGGGGGCAGTTGGCGTGCTGGTCAGTGATCCTGGGAAATGGCCCATTATCGCGCGTCTGAACACACAAGCGAACACACAGTGGCTCCAATTCGGGACACTACGGCCGACCCTGACTGCCACTGTTTTCTCACGCGCATGTGCCTGCAGAACGGATGAGCGGCTGGTTCAGGCACCCGTTTCTCCGAGCAAGCGGGCGCGGCGATCGCGTCGCGGGCAGCGAACTATTGCGCGCTGTGCAACCAAGCCAATGGCGTGGTCGGGCACATCCGCTTCTGCGGATGAGCGGACGCATCCGGCCCTGCCCATGGCCGGTTCTCTCTCGGTGAAGCACGAGGCCCTGACAGGCGTCCCACCACATCGGGGAGGGGGAACGCAGGTTCTGCTCGTCCGGTGAGCTGGCCGCGGTGGATTCAGCCGGGATCACCGCGGTGAATCTGAGGTCGGCTCGGACGGCTCCGTAAGCTGTGATCCGAAGGCCCACGCCAGCATGAGCGGGAACTCTCGCCGCCAGAACGGGCCGCCATGTGTCGACGGCACATGAAAACTGACCCCTGCGCGGCGCTTGGGTTCTAGGGCTTGATGGGGCGCTTTCGGATGATTTGCAAGCGCAGGCCGAAGACCGCCAGCAGGATGGGCGAGCCCTCGGATGCAGGGTTGTTGTCGTTAACGAGCGCGACATCGTGGCCGACCTCGCGGCGCAGCTCGAGGGCCGTCTCGGCGCGGTCGGCGTCAACGGCTCATCGGGCGGCCCGCCCCGCCGAGGAGTCCGGTGATTCGGCGTTCGAGAAGGAGGCCTGGGTCTCCGTCGGGGCGCTCGGCACGTTCGCCTCTGCGCAGGCTGAGGTTCTGCACGTCGCTCGCAACACGTGCTCCGTCCGGGAGGGTGTCGCGATGGGTCGTCGAGGCAGGAAGCGTCAGCTGGAGGTCGAGGCTAGGTACTGGCAGCTGATCGAGTCCGGGGTGGGCACTGTCGAGGCGTGCCGCCGCGTCGGTATCACCAGGAAGACGGGTTACCGCTGGCGCGCCGAGGTCGGTGGCCTGGTTCCGGACCGATTGTCTGACGCGGTGCGCTCGAACCGGTATCTATCGAAGATCGAACGTCAGCGGATCGAGTCGATGCATCGGCAGGGGCTTAGCGGTAGCGAGATCGCCCGCCGTCTCGATCGAAGCCCATCGACGATCAGCTGCGAGCTTCGGCGCAACACGGCTCGCCACGACTGGGGCGGATATGACGCGACGCTGGCCCATAGCCGGGCGCGGGCCCGCGGGGCTCGGCCAGGCCGGTCGAGGTTGGCGAACGACGACGAGCTGCGCGCGGTCGTGCAAGACAAGCTCGCGCTCGAATGGAGCCCGGAACAGATCGCCGCTCATCTGCGGGAGGCGTATCCCGAGCGACCGAGGTGGCATCTGTGTCACGAGACGATCTACCAGGCCCTCTATCGCGGCGCGGAGGCCTTCCCGGCGACCAAGACCGGCGGCGTGGGAATCGGCAGCAGCACCCTCAGCTCGATCATCCCCACCGGCCTGCAAGCCCAGGAGTACCTGAAGGACATCGGCATCAAGGTCGCAGTGCTGCAGAACCAGCCGGTGCAGGTCGACAACTACCGGCCCTATGTCGAGCAGTGGAAGCAGGACGGCGCGCAGGGCATCTACCAGATCTCCGCGCAGGACCCGACCCCGATCGTGCAGGCGATGAAGAATGTCGGCTACAACCCGGCGTGGATCCTCTACAGAACCCAGTTCTACGGTCCGCAGGCGGCCAAGGCGGCCAAGGCCCTGGGCAGCTTCCCGCCGAGCTACGTGCAGTTCACCTCGATTCCCTTTGATCTGGCGAACAAGTACCCGGTCGTGCAGCAGCTCATCGACATCGTCCACGGCGCCGTCCCGAACGGGAAGCTGACGACGTTCACCACATCGTCGATGAGCGCCTGGCTGCTGTGGGCCGTGTCCGCCAAGGCGTGCGGGGCGAACCTCACGGTCGACTGCGTTCTGCAGAAGGCCAAGAGCCAGACGGCCTGGGACGCCGGAGGCTTGTACCCGAAGCAGAACCTGGTGCCCGGCCAGTCGCACGCGTCGCCGTGCATCGCCCTGGTGAAGCTGACCAGCAGCGGTTTCGCCTACGACGAGAAGCTCACCCAGCCGACCTCGGGTGACGCCCCGTTCAACTGCGACCCGGCCAACGTCAAGAGCGTCAAGACCTACATCCAGACGTCGTAGACGACCCGGGCCGTGCAGGGAGCACGGCCCGATCAATGACCGGTCAATGACTGGGTAACGCTGCCGCCGTGATGTCGATGTGGACACCTTCGGCTCGCAACAGCGAGGCGCCTTCCTCCGCGGTGACAGCGTCGGTCACCGTGAAGTTCGCAGTGTTGGCGACGAGCCTGGCGGTGAAGCGCAATCGCATGCCCTGTTGCACGCGTCGCAGGACGTGCTGCGGATCGAGGATGCGGACATACAGCCTTTGCTCCGGCGAGGTGCCGACCCAGAAGCCGGGGTGTGTGACGACGGACTGGACCGGAACGTTCTCGGCGATCACGCGCTGCCCGATCAGGGCGTGCAGCCGCGTCGCGGTCGGCACTGGCAGCAGCCGGGTGCCGTCCGCGGCGCGCATCAGTGGCGCGGCCACGGGCGACGGACGCGGCGGGGCAGCGGCGACGGGGTGGGAGCCGGGCGCCGAGACGATGGCGTAACAGGTGCCGGCGACGACCGCCGCACCCGACACCGCAGCCGTCGTCTGACCCAGCGGCGTGCGTAGCGCGCGGGCCAGGCGTCCACCCGTCGCGCCCAGGGCGATGAGCGGCGCGATGACGACGCCTGCGAGCCGGCTGGACCGTTCGACGAGGGGCGGGACAAGGGCGGCACACGTCGCACAGTTCGCAAGGTGACGGTCCACGCCGATGGCGCGTTGGCGACGGCCGTCGTTCGCTGAAATGGCGAGCAGGACGGGGCGGCAGCGCGGGGTCGGGAGCCGCACCTTGCGTAGGGCCAAGACGTAGTCCAGCCGCATGCGGGCGCGTATGCGATTCAGGCGGGTCGCGATCGCGGCCGGGGTGGATCCCGTCTCGACGGCGAGGTCGCTCGTCGACACTCCCTCTTCGTGGGCCAGCAGCAATGCCCGGTCGGTCTCCTTCAAATGCTGGAGAGCGGCGCGAACGGCGGCAGCGTCTTCCCGGGAGAGAAGTTGCGTTTCCGGATCGGCCGTTTCGGTGAGGTCGATGAGACGCGGTAGATGCCGCCGCTCGAGTTCGGTCTCGCGATGAAGATCCGTCAGCAGATTTTGGGCGGTCGCCACGGCATAAGGCGCCAGCGCCTCCCGGGAGAGCCGGCTTCGTGCGGCCAGAGTTCGGGTGAGTGACTCCTGGGCCACGTCGTCGGCGAGTGCTGGGCCGGCCCCGCGGGCAAGGGCGACTGCACGCAGGCGGCGCAGCACGTCCGACAGTTGCTCACCGGTCGGGCCGTCAGCTGTTACGCGGGCGCTCACTGTGGGGCGCGGGATACGGCAATCGAGATCTTCATGGGGGCTCTGCGTGCAATGGGAGGGGCCTTTCTCTCTACTCTTCCCGCCCGGGAGGAGAGCGAACATCCAAGAAAACTGCGTCATGTACGCCGGTCGAGCGCGTCCTAGTTGCAGGGTCCGTACGCACTCCTTCGCGCCCACCGGCGGTTGGATCATCAGACGCCAAATCGCCTGCAAACAAGAGACATTTTGTTTCCGTGGATCGGTTTCGTTCCTACCCCCAGGGTAGGGCCGACTCGACCGGTATCCCCGCCGTAACCCCCGATCGAGAGGCACGTCCATGAAATTAATGGATCCGACTTCCATCCAGGACCGAATGATCATCGGCGCCGATGGAAGCAAGCTGGGAAAGGTCGAGACCGTCTTTCTCGACACCGAGACCGACAAGCCCGAGTGGGCCGCGATCAGCACCGGCATGTTCGGCCGGAAGGTATCGCTGGTCCCGCTGTCCGCAGCCACCGAGTCCGGTGACGACCTGCAGGTGCCGTTCGACAAGGACACCGTCAAAGGCGCGCCGCACCATGATCCCGACGAGGCGCTGACGGAGACGCAGGAAGCCGAACTGTTCGAGTACTACGGAATTCCCTATGGGGGTGAGACCGTGACAGCGACGGGTGCCCCGCAGACGGTTGCCGGCGACCTGGCCGCCGGCGACCAGCACGATGCCGTGACGCCGGGACCCGGGCAGGACGTCTCCGGTCCGAACACAGATGACGCCATGACGCGTTCGGAAGAGCGACTTCACGTCGGTACCGAGCGCGTCGAAGCGGGGCGGGCCAAGCTGCGCAAGTACATCGTCACCGAGAACGTCACGCAGACGGTGCCGGTGTCGCACGAGGAGATCCGTGTCGAGCGCGAGCCCATCACGGACGCGAACGCTGGCGCGGCGATGGACGGCCCGGCCATCAGCGAAGAGGAGCACGAAGTCGTGCTGCACGCTGAGCGGCCCGTCGTGGGCAAGGAGACGGTGCCGGTGGAGCGGGTGCGCCTGGACACCGAAACGGTGACTGAGCAGGAGACAGTCAGCGACGAGGTCCGCAAGGAGCAGATCGACTTGGACGACGCCACCGCGCGCGAGGGCAATCGCCGCTGATCTGCCGGCCGTGGGCCACTCGTGATGGGCGGCCCACGGCCCGTTTCCCTTTGATCTTCCTGACAGCAGAATCCCCACACCGACAGGAGCAGTAGATGACCTCGCCCGCCACGCCCGCCACGCCCGCCACCAGCACGCAGAACTCGAAGGAAGGCTCCGGCGATTCCGGCAAGAGCCTGGCCCCTACCGAAAACAGCCCACTGAACACCCAGGACGGCAAGATCTCGGTCGACGAGAGCGTCGTCAGCAAGATCGCAGGAATGGCCTGCCGTGAGGTCTCCGGAGTGGCCAACATGGGCACCGGCGGGAGTCGCACGTTCGGTGCCATCCGCCAGCGCATCCCCGGCAGCTCAGGACCCAATGTGTCGCAGGGCGTCGGCGTCGAGGTCGGCGAGACGCAGGCAGCGGTAGACCTCGACATCGTCGTCGACTACGGCGTGAGCATCACCGACCTGGGCCGCAGCATTCAGCGCAACGTCAAGCAGTCCGTGGAGCGGATGACGGGCCTCGAGGTCGTCGAGGTGAACGTCAACGTGGACGACGTCAAACTCCCTGACACCGAAGACGACAACAACTCCTCCCGGGTCGCGTGACCGCACAACCGCACGTGGTGGAGGGCGTCGACGTCGATGCCCTGGCGGCTGCCATCGGTGCCTGCCCGTCCGTTGCGCGACTGGGCAGCGGGCGGGCCGGCGCGGCCGCGACCTATCTACCCGGACGGCGGGTGAGCGGACTGCGACTCGCCGCTGATCACCTCGAGGTCGAGGTCGTCGCTCGTTGGCAGCACCCCATGGCCACCGTCGCGGGTGACGTTCGCCGGGCTGTCGCTGCGCTCGCCCCAGGCCGCCGGGTCGACGTCACCATCACCGACATCGAACTGCCCAGCGAGGCGGAAGAGAGCAAGCCATGAACCGCATTTTCATCGGGGTCATCGTCGGCCTCGCGCTCGGATTTGCCGTTGCCTTCGGCAGCTTCGGGGACATGCTCATCGTCGCCCTTTTCGGCGCCCTGGGCTTCGGGGTGGCCAAGATCAGCCAGGGTGATGTGGACGTCGTCTCCTACCTGTCCGGACGGCGAAACCAGTGACCAGTGCTGTGCAATCACGTGACGTCGAGCTCGGCCAGAATCCCGACGGGCGCATCGAGGTCGCCGCGCGGGTGGTCGAGAAGATCGCCGCCCGCGCCGCCATCGAGGTCGATGACGCCGGTGGTGCTGGTGCGCGAATGCTGGGCCGCAGCGTGCCTGGCGCCGGCCGGCTGGGCATTCGCGGCGCCGGCCTCGATGAACTGCCGACGGTCAGCGCAGAAGTCGACGGCCGGCTCGCGTTCATCGATCTGGAGCTGGCAGTGCGATGGCCCGCGCCGGTGCTGAAAGTGGCTGAGGCGGTCCGCCAGCGCGTCATCGACCGCATCGAAGATCTCGTCGGTCTTCAGGTGCGCGAAGTCAACATCGAGATCGCCACGCTCGTCGGCCGTCGCGCCGCCCCCCGAGTTTCCTAGGAGCGTCTGTGCGAATCTTCAACCGGCTCCTGGCATTCGTCGTGGCGCTTGCCATCGCCGCAGCGGGGGCCATCACGATCGTCGAAGTCATCGGCGAACGCGGCTTCTCCAGCGGCCCCGTCATCATCAACTGGCGCGGCATGTTGCGCTGGGGTCAGCACAACACCTGGCAGGCGATGAGCGTGGAACTGGCCTGCGGCGCCACCGCCGTCATCGGTCTTCTCCTGGTGCTGATGCAGGTGAAACCCCGCCGTCCCAGCAGAATCCCTTTGCAGGCTGGGGAAAATACGACGGTTGCCCTCAGCCGCGGCGGGATGGCCACCACGGTGCGAGCCGCAGCGCTCGACGTCGAAGGCGTCAGCGGGGCGAAGGTCAAGGTGCGTCACAGCCGCATTACCGTGAACGTCCGCTCGGCGGCCGCCACCAGTAGCGAGGCGCAGGCCTACACAGGACCCGTGCATGACGCTGTCAGCGAGCAGCTGGACCCATTGGAGCCGCGCCAGCGGCAGCGGATCAAAGTTCGCGTCCAGACCCGTAGCAAAGACGAGGAGGACTGATGCACGCCGACCGCGCCAACCGCATCTCCCTCACACTGATCGGCGCCCTGGCAGTCATCCTTGGCGTGGGCGGCCTGCTGGCCGCTGCCGGGGTCTTCGGATCCGCGTTCCAGGGGCGCTTCCTAGTGGACAACGGCTTCTCCCGTTACATCGGCCATCACGGCAAGTGGGTTTGGCCCGCAATCGCCGGCGTCGCCTTCGTCATCACGCTGCTTGCCCTGGTGTGGCTGGCCAAGCTGCTGTTCTCCACCGACCGAGCAGGCGACCTTCGCCTCACCCCACCCCGGCGCAAGGGCGACATCCGTCGCGGAACCACCAGGCTGGCTCCGTCGGCATTGGTGCACGCCGTCACCGAAGAGATCTCCGACTATCACGGCGTCACAGGGGCCAGGGGGCGCATTCTCGGGGAGGCCACTCATCCCACGATCGCCGTCGATGTTTCCGCCAGCCGCCGCGCTGACCTGCCCGAGCTCATCGAGCGCATTCAGCGTGAGGCGTTGGCTCATGCCCGTATGGCGCTCGACAAGCCTGACATGCGCGCGATCGTCAACATGACCATCAATGACAAGCCAGTCAGCCGTACCCACTGATCGCCGATAGCCTCTCAGTCATGACGGTGGACGGTCGCGACAAGGCGGCATTCCGTCGTTGGGCCCGGGAAAACCATCCCGACGTCGGTGGTGACGCCGAGCGTTTTGCCGAAGGCGTCCGTGCCCTCAATGAGGGCCGCTGGTCGCAATTCATCAACCCTGGACCGAACGAGCCGCCACCGCTGGTGTACGTGCGGAGACGTCCTCGGGGCTTGGCCAGGATCGTCGCGCGGGCCAAGCGGCGGACCCGTCGAAACCCTCCTTCACGGGTGCGCTAGATCCTCTGCCGCAGCTGCGAAGCGACCACGGCGGCCCTGCTGCCTGCTGGTTCACCTGGGGCGTGTCGTGCATACGAAAGCGGCTGCAAACGCTGAACCTTCCGCGCTCTGCCAGGTCTGCGTCGTTTGGATGTCAAGCCCGGGGGAAATCGCAATGTACTGGCCCGGGCCCATTACACCATCTCCCAGCCCGCCGCTTGGCTTCGGCGCGGCAGCGACCCTCCCGCACCTCAAGGCTGGTGCCTTCCTCCGCCTGCATCGCGGTGCTCACCCTGATGTAGGCGTGGGCACGAAGCGGGCGCTCAGCGGGACGGTTCGTCACGGCGGTCATCCTGGCCCACCGCCAAACATCGCGGCCAGCAGCCTGGCGCAGCGAGGCAAGTCCGGCGCTACCCGCCACTCGGTCGTCACGACTACCACCGGCTTTTTCCCGGACGCGACTTGGCCTGCGGCTCCACCGTCTCGCCGCGATCGCCCGTGAGGCGCAGGCGCTGCTGGGGAAGGCGGGTCTTGTCCACCGAGTGGGGGGAAATGCAGAGACTCTGGCGCCTGTCCAGCGTCACCCCGCTGGTCAGGTGCCGTCTGGCTAAACGTGCGGTGAATCCAGGGGTTCTGACGCGATCCCGCCGAACGCCCGGCTGTTGTGCGAGGCTGCGTTCCGTGACTAGTCCCTAGCTCACGACTTGCCACCCGTCCTTTCGCAACGTCTCATTTCGCTTCGATGGCAACGAGTTAAGCGGGACGGATGCTGGAGCCGACGCGATCATGAGCAGCGTGGACCATCGCCACCTGCTGGCGCAGTGCGCCATGCCTGTGTCCATCACCCCGGCGTTCGCCACATGTCAGTGATGCCCAGGTGGCGCGACGGTTAGTCTCACCGTCGGCGGTGGGTACGCGAAGCGTCAGAAGCCACGTCAGTTTGATCGCAGAACGATGCCCACTGTGATGAGCCCCGTCGCGCAAAGGCTCTAGTTCAGGAAGGGAGGCTGTCTGTCGACAGTAGCAAAGACTCGCTGACGCAGCATGACACCTTCGACTCCTGCCGAAGGCTGATCTGCAGCAGAGGGCAATGAATGGGCGGCCCGTGAATAGCACAGAAAGCCTCGTAACCGAGGCCAAGTGGGACGCCGAGCGTGAGCGTGCGCGACGGGTAGCGCAGGTCAGCTCTGCTCTCGGGTTTGTCTTCGTCCCGACACTTAGCGTGCCCGCACTGTTCGTGGCGAACATGATGGCATCCGGGTTCGCGCTCTACCCCGTAACGGCAGCCTGGATGTTGCTGTTCTTTGCCCCATCGACCTACCTCGTCGTGCGTGCCAGCAGTCAGCAGCAGCGTAAGAGCGACGACGTGGTCGCGGCCTTGGCGCGCCAGTCGGCCGAAGCGGCGGACGCGGCCGGTGCCGCTGTCGGGCTGCGTGACGAGCAGGGACGGCGGCAGGACTTCGATAACCGGCTGGGTAACGCGTTGGAGATGGCCGGTGACGAGGCCGAGGTCATCGACGTGATCGAGCGGTGCTTCACCACGACAGTGCCCAATTCGCCCGTTGAACTGTTGCTGGCCGATAACAGTCACGCCCACCTGCTGCGGATGGCATCAGCCTCGCCGACCGGTGACGCCCCGGGCTGCGGCGTCACGACACCCGATCACTGTCCCGCCGCCCGCCGAGCGCAAGTTCAACAATTCGCCAGCAGCGAGGATCTGGATGCCTGCCCGAAGCTGCGTAACCGTCCGTCGGGACCCGTAGGTGCGGTATGTGTGCCGGTGTCCATCATGGGCCGCACGGTCGGGGTGCTGCACGCCACTGGAGCTGCCAACGCCCCGTTCCCGGCAGAGACGGTTACCGAACTCGGCACGCTGGCGAACCTTGCCGGGGCACGTATCGGCCTGCTCCGTGTCATGGCCGACACGCAGCTTCAGGCATCCACGGACAGCCTGACCGGGCTGCTGAACCGGCGCGCCTTCGAGAAGGAGGTCACTGCCCAGCGCGGGAAAGAGAGGGTGCTGACGCTGGCGATGGCTGACCTGGATCATTTCAAGGCGCTCAACGACACCTACGGTCATGAGACAGGTGACCGTTCCCTGAGGCTCTTCGCCGAGGTGTTGCGCAGCTCCTTCCGTGCCCAGGACATGATCTGCCGCCACGGCGGCGAAGAATTCCTCATCGCGCTGCCGAACTGCACCACCGAACAGGCGCGCAACTCTCTTGACGGTCTGCGCGCCCGCCTAGCTGCCGCGCTTACGGTGGCCGGGTTGCCCAACTTCACCGTCAGCATCGGGGCCGTCGACGCCGCTGAGGGGGAGGACCTCCCGGTCCTCGTCGCCCGTGCCGACGCAGCGTTGTTCACCGCCAAACGCGCAGGTCGCGACCAGATCGTCATTCATGATGCACACAGCGTGCCGACGCCGAACTCACCGAAAGCTGAAGCCGTCCCCGAGCCGAGTAGCCGCTAGGAGAAGTCAGACAGCGATCCCGTGTAGCCCTTGAGTAGCCGATCCCACTCAACGAAATCAGACTGGGGGCCACTGCCTAGCCCCGCCAGCGTCAGGAGGCGCTTCGCGGGCCGGCTGGTCCCCTCAATGAGCAGCGGTGGCCAGTCATGATCACGGCGGCGGCGGGCGGCTTCCACGAGCGGCCCCACCCCGGTGGTGTCAAGGAAGCTCATGTGCGCCATATCGATATGCAATGTCATGGCCGGCATCCGGTCCAGATCGTCGAGCGTGAGTGTCAGCTCGGGAGCGATAGCCATGTCAAGTTCACCGCTGAGGTACAGATAGATCGCCCGCCAGCGCAGCGTGACCATCGCCGTGAAGAAGGCGTCGGACGCACCCCCCGGCGACGGGATGAGCAACGTCATCGCAGCGCACCCACGTGGGCAATCCGCAGCGCCCATTGTCAATCCTGTGCCTGCACATGTACCTTATGGCCAAACCCCAGTGACCACCACGCCAAGGGCAACTTCGCGCCCGGCTCCATCCGACCTAATGGATTAATACGTTTGCCTGCAGTGAAGCAAACCCCCTGTGCTGAGAAGAATCTGAGCGCCCAGATCGGGCCGGTTTGGGCACCAGACTGCTGAATAGTCACCGGACGCGGGACCTCGGCGGGGTCTGCCAGACGATGGCACGGAGCACAGCTGAGTGCAGGTGTGTGAGTCGCTGCGGGGTGGTAAAAACCGCGCCGTAAGACATCTCGTAGGTGCGTTACCGACTGAGCAGTCAGCCGCCAGCGGCCTGAACAGCACCATGTCCGTCGGCGTGGCCAGCGCATTCGAATCAGCCGTCAACACCGCCGTCCTCACACGTGACGCCGACGTCGCCCCTCTACGACGCCAAACGATCCGGCCGCGACCGGGTCTGCGTCGCTGGTGACCTAGTTCCCGTTCGTTAGCCGCATCCGCTGCTGCCCACCGAGAGTGGATCGGGTCGAGCGCCGCAGACCCGCGCCGGTAGCCGCGCCATTCGCTGTCTTCATGTCTAGGCGTTGCGTTACCTCGGCAGCGACGAAGCGTTGGGCTACGCCGTCAGCACTACCGGGTGCGCCGGTCCGTATGCCCCTGCGATCTTTGTAGCGGTCCGTTAACGACCGCAGCCATGCTTGCCACGGCCAACGCCGAGGAGGAACCTCGATGACGCTGCACTGGACCGCCAGGCCGGGCTGAGCAACGCTGCGGATTCACGCCTGAGACGCCCCAGCCCAGCTGAGCCGATCCGCTTCGGCCCTCGGGGCGCACGCTCCGACGTCAGCAGGGGGTAGGAATGTCCATCAAGGGAGGCCCACATTGGTAGCGACACTCAAGGTCACTCGAAAGGCTGGAGGTATCGAGCTTCGGCGTGGCCGATTCGACATCTCGGTCGATGGCCAAAACGTGGGCCCGCTCGAACGCCAAGAAACGGTTGAGACGCAGCTAGAGCCAGGACATCACACCCTCCGATTACGGGCAGGCCGATACTCCAGTCAAGACCACGCCTTCGACGTGGCCGACGGTGAAGTTGTGAGCTTCCTCTGTCACGGAGCCGAGGTATGGCCGAGATACGCCGCTTCAATCGTCAAACCCGACCTCGCGATCTCGCTCAAACGCGAGTAAGCCGACTGCTCCCCGGTCACGCGCCATCGTCACTCCAGGACACGCGAACACATCCTCGTGATGTGCGCGGGCCGAGGACCTTGGACGGCGTGGATTGCAGATCGGATGAGCTGGAACGCCCCACCAGCCGCTGCGGTCAGCTGGCACCCGTGGCCATCGAGCCCAGCATCGCGCGCACTCGTCGAGTCTGGCTTCCAGGGTCTATCTCGCTAAAGGTGTCTCCGGCGGTCTCCATTAGTAGGTCTCAGCCGGCGGGAAGCGGTCGGCGAATGTGACAGCGACGCGTTCAGCGCCGGCTTCCACCGCATGGTCCATCGTGCCCGCCCGTGCCCGGTGGGTCCAGCGATCGGGTCACGAGGTAGAGACATTTGAGTGCGGCCTGCTCGGATGGGAAGTGCCCACGGGCCTTGATCGCCCGGCGTGATCGGGTGTTTGACCGCACCGTTGCCGATCGCGCTGCGCTCGTCTCGTCGGCGCTGCCGTCGGGCCTGGCATGAGCGGAGGGCGCGCCTGACGCTGGCGGTACCAGCCAGTCGAACCTCTAGGTGGGGCTCGTCTTCCGTCGGTTACCGCCCTGCCCGGAGGCGGCCGGTGAGAACACACGCGCCTCGCTCTCCGCGCGGATTGGTGGCGGCCCAGCGGAGATTCGACCACATCTGTCGAGTCGTGTTTCCGTTAATGCTGCCTGCTTGCCAGGCGACCCATTTGGGCGCTCAAGGCTCGCGCCCTCATCAGCCGATAGAAGTTGGGCGCGGCGCTTGGCTTAGCGGCAGTCACTTGAATTGCGCCTTTCGGCGTATGCACCTGGGGTTGGTTGCGCTCGATGGTTATCGAGTCGTCTTAGTAGCGAAGGAGCGCAATGGCCCGCGGTGTGGTGTGGACTGGTCCTGGCAAGCGGTGGGCCGTGGCTTTCGTAAGTGCGGGTCTGCTGGTCGGGCCAGCAGCGGGGGTGGCCTCGGCCGGGCAGTTGGCACCTCCGAAGAAGCTTGACGGCCGGGTGTTGGCGCTGCAGGACCAGTGGGGCGATGCGACGTCGAATCATCTGGCGGTCGATGACCACGGGGTGTATCAGGCCAATCAGGATCCTGGGTCGTTGGCAACGGTCGACAATGCGACCGGGGCGAAGGGTTTGTGGGGCCAGCACGACCCGTCGGGCAAGGCGGTCACCGGGCAGGGGGTCACCGTGGCGGTGCTGGACTCGGGCGTGGCGCCGGTGGCGGGGCTCAACGCCGCAGGCAAGGTGATTCAGGGCCCGGATCTGTCGCTGGAAGCCAACAGCGATGCCGACCGGGGTCAGGACACCTATGGGCATGGCACGTTCTTGGCGGGCATCATCGCCGCCCGCGACACCACCGGCACCGACCCGACCGGCAACCTGACCGGCATCAAACCGACCGACCAGGACGGAATCGCCCCTGGCGCCAGGATCTTGGCGGTCAAGGCCGCGACGGCCGATGGCAGCACCGACGTCTCCGAGATCATCGCAGGGCTGGACTGGATCGTCGCGCACCGCAACGACAACGGCATGAACGTGCGGGTGATCAACCTGTCGTTCGGGACCGACTCGACGCAGTCCTACCAGCTCGACCCGCTTGCCGAAGCCGCCGAAAACGCCTGGCGTCACGGCATTGTCGTGGTCGCCTCGGCTGGCAATGAAGGCAACAACACCACCCAGCTGACTGACCCGGCGATGGACCCCTACGTGGTTGCGGTCGGCGCTACTGACCCCAATTTCGCTGTCAGCGGCTGGCAGTCGCCGCTGGTCGCCACCTTCAGCAACGGCGGCAGCACGACTCGTCACGTCGACGTCGTAGCCCCCGGCAAGTCGATCGTGAGCCTGCGCGACCCCGGCTCCTACATCGACACCAACCATCCCGAAGGCATGGTCCTGGGCGATAGCAGCCAGCGGCTATTTCGGGGCAGTGGAACCTCCCAGGCCGCAGCGGTCGTCTCCGGTGGCCTGGCACTGCTCGCCCAGGCGTTCCCGACCGCTACCCCGGACATGCTCAAAGCCGCGCTGAAGGCCACCGCCGACCCGGTCTACGGCGCCCCCACAACGCTGCAGGGCGCCGGACAAATCGATCTGCACGCCGCCTACGACTTCCTGCACAACCTGCTCCAGCCGCATCCCAACGCTCAGCAGCTTGCCGCCGTTGCCGCGATGCATCAGACCTGGACCCCATCGACCGGCCTGGGCTCGCTCGATGCCGCTCGCGGCGGCAACTATCTCGTCGACCCTTCCACCGGCAACCCCCTGACTGGTGAGGTCGACGTGCAGGGCGACCCGTGGAACCCGCAGGCGTGGACCCAAGCCGAAGCAGCCGGAACCGCCTGGCAAGGCGGCAACTGGAATGGCGAGCAATACACCGGCGCAGCCTGGGCGAGTTCCACAGCGTGGACGTCGGCTCGCTGGTCCGGAGCTCGCTGGTCAGGAGCCCGCTGGAGCGATGCGGATTGGGATTCCGCCCGCTGGTCCGGTGCCCGCTGGTCATCGGCTCGTTGGTCAAGTGCCCGCTGGTCCTCGGCTCGCTGGTCCTCCAATGCCTGGGACTAACGGCTGGCAACAGTCGGCAACTGTCAAAACCGGGTTGCTCGCGGCTGGCCTGGCACTATTGGGTGCCGGGCTCGCCGCAGTTGTGCCTTCATCGGCTCCAATCCGAACGCCGCTACCGGTCAGCGGGCTAGCCGCAATACTGGTCGCCGCAGCGTTGTACTGCGTCGCCGAGCTGAACCTGATCCACACGGAGTTTCGCCGGCAAGCGTACTCGTTCACGCTGGCAGGGATTCCGCTGGTGGCGTCCCTGCTTCTGCTGCCGGGCCGCGACGCGGTTGCCGCGCGCCTGGCCGGTGCCGCAGTTGCGTTCGCGATCCAGCGTCCGAGCCTCCTCAAAAGCGCCTACAACCTCAGCGCCTACGCCTTCGAAGTCGCCCTAGACGTGTTGGCGCTTCACCTGCTGCTCGGGAGCACGCCGGCCGTCACCGTGGCTACCGGATTGATCGTGCTAGGGGTAGTAGCCGCCTCGGATTGTCTGATGACGGTCCTGGTGCTGTTAGTAATCTCCTTCCATCAGGGGAGTCTTAGCCGCGGGGAAGCGCAGCAGGTTCTGCTGCCGGCACTGGTGTTTGCGGTCGGATGTGGGGCGATGGGGCTGGGAACAGTCCTCCTGCTACGCGACGGCCTGCTGGGATTCACCATCCTGGTGGCGATCGGTGGCTTCCTGATCGCTGGCTACCGTGGCTACCGGATGCTGCACCGCCGGCACGAAGCGCTCACCCTGGTCCACGAGTTCGTCAGCGACAACGCCGCTGTCACCGGGTTCCACGAACTCGCCTCACGGCTGGTCGGCCGCGCCCGCGAGCTCATGCGAGCCAGCAACGCCGAACTCATCTTGCTTGACGAAAGCCACGTCTTCGCGCTCACCGTGGACGAGCACAACGAGGTGTCACCCAGTTCACGCACAGAGGTCGACTGGCTGCTGGCTCGCGTTCAGCAGACCGGTGAACCCGCCGTCATGCCACGCAGCACCCGCGATGCGGCGACCCGCAGCTGGCTTCAACAAAGGTCAGCCAACGACGGACTGATCGTGCCGATCCCGTCCACCGCAGGCGCCAAACCCGCCGGGCTGCTCGTGATGACCGACCGGCTCGGCGAAACCGCAACCTTCACCGAAGAAGACCTGCGCCTGCTGCAAACCATCGCCGCGCACCTATCCGTGGCGCTACGCAACACCAAGCTCATCGAACGGCTCCGCTACGACGCCCACCACGACACCCTCACCGGCCTGGCCAACCGAGCCTATTTCAACGACCAGCTGACCGCGGCACTCCACCAGCACGACGGTCCCGGTAGCGCCGTCCTCCTACTCGACCTTGACCGGTTCAAGGACGTCAACGACACCCTCGGCCACCACGTAGGCGATCAACTGCTGGTCGTCTTAGGGCACCGTCTCACTCATCATCTGCCGACCGGCACGCTCATCGCCCGCCTCGGCGGCGACGAATTCGCCGTACTCCTGCGGGGACTTGCCCATCCCGCCCCTGATGCGCTGGCGACGGCCCGCGGCATCGCCGCCGCGCTTACCCAGCCCGTCACCCTCGCCGAAGCCAGCCTGACCTGTCACGTCAGCATCGGCGTCGGCCTCAGTAACCAAGCATTGCCCGCCGCCGACCTTCTTCGCCACGCCGACACCGCCATGTACGCCGCCAAGAACACCGCCGCCGGGGCCGTTGTCTACACCAGCGAACTTGACCAAGGCCGAGCCGAACGCCTCGCACTACTCGCCGACCTGCACCTCGCTCTAGAACGTCACGAGCTCACCCTGCGCTACCAGCCCAAACTCGACCTGGCCACCGGCCAGATCAGCGGAGCAGAAGCCCTTGTCCGATGGCAACACCCACAACTCGGCACCCTCGGCCCCGACAAGTTCATCCCACTCGCCGAATCCACCGGCCTCATCGACGCTCTCACCGACCAAGTGATCCGCCAAGCGCTCACCGATTGCTACACCTGGCAGCAACTCGGTCTTGACCTCACCGTTGCCATCAACATTTCCGGCCGCAGCATCAGCGACCCCAGACTCCCCGAACGCATCCAGGCCGCGCTCACTGAAGCCCGCGTCCCCGCCGACCGCGTAATCCTGGAAATAACAGAAGGCAGCGCCCTCGCCGAAGCTGCCGTCACCATCCCCATCCTCGCCCAACTCGCCGACCTTGGCGTCGTGCTCTCCCTCGACGACTTCGGCACCGGCTACTCCAGCCTCGCCTACCTGCACCGACTGCCCGTGCGTGAAGTCAAAATCGACAAGTCATTCGTCCAGGGCCTGCTTGAACCGGAATCCGAGGCTGCCAGCGAAGCGCTTATCGCCAGCACCATAAGCATCGCTACGACCCTCAAACTACGCACCGTCGCCGAAGGCATCGAAGACACCGCCACCCTGCAACGGTTACAAACCATGGGTTGCGACATCGCCCAGGGCTACCTCATCGGCAAACCCGGAAGCACCCACGAACTCCTCAGCCGTGCCCGACCGCGCATCCCCGCCCAAGACCGGCGAATCATTCAACTCGCCGACTAAGACACTCGGAAGCCCCTGCACCTTGCTGCTCGACGTTCACCTCTTTCGTGTGGGCGTCTGCCCGAACTTTGAGCGCCGAAGCGTCGTCGGGTGGTGGTCAGCGTCGCCTGGCGGTCCCCCTACGCGCTTGCTCAGCTTGCTTGCCGCGCCTGACGTTTGAGCTCGCGTTCGGCACGGTCCAGTCCATGCTCTAAGGCGAGGCGAGCAACGGCACTGACCGTGAGTCGGTAGCGGGTAGCGATGGCTTCGATCCGACGAACACTTGCCGGTTCAAGACGCAGCCCGACGATCTCCCACCGATTCGGCATTCATCCATGATAGTCCGGCGTGTTGGCTTGACATGCGAGTGAGACGAGGGGCGGCCTTCCGTCGCGGGACCTTGGGACGACTGACCGGGCACTAGCCGGGAACAGCCCCGTTCTAGCTAGGCTTAGCCGCCGAACCCGTACCTGCAGTATCGGGGCACGCCGCCGAGCCAGTATGCAGGCCGAGGGTGGTGCAAGACGCCGATGGGGATTTGGTCGATCGGGTGATTGCGCCCCGTACGCAGGGAGGGTCGTTTGAGCGGTCGGAGCTCAGCTTGCCGCTGAGGGCTTCGGGCCGTCGAACCCGGTCGTGTGGCCAGCGCAAATGCTGCGGCGGTGAGTGCAACAGCGTGATCCGTGATCTGCTGCAACCGGCGTCTGACATGAAGTTGCAGGCAAGCGCTGCCTCGGCGCTAGGGCGACAACCTGCGCCGGCGAGGGCGCAATCGGTCAAGCGAGACGGTCCTGACTCCCCGCTTGCTTGAGCACCGGAGCCGCTGCGTCTGGTGGGCCTACCGCCACAAGATCGATGACGACGGTGCCTTTGGGCATTGACAAGTGCCTCTGGGCGCTTGAAGAGCGGGATCGGACAAGGTGGGCGCGTCCTCCCACGAGGACTCCATAAGAAGCCCACGGACGGGCCGCGGGTGGAGAAAAACGGTGCCGGGCTACTAACGGTTAGCCCCCCGAGCCTCAACGATTTGGCGCCTAGGACGGTCCGACTGTCGTAACTTCTCTGTATGCCGGCAGCGCCCAGTTCATACCTCGCGCGCCTCGAACCAACGGGAGATTTCACCCTTTGGGATGTGCCCGACGCATGGGCCGAGCGCCAAAATACGAACGGGCGTTCACCCAGCCCACTCGGTTGAGCCAACAGCCATTACTCCCCGATCCGCGGATTGAGGATTGCGATGGAACATCGACAAGACCTAGAACAGATCCTCCTGGACGGCCTCCCGGAGGACGAGCGCCGTCAGACGCTGGAGAGCATGGAACGAGCGAGACAAGCAAAGCTGGAACGGCTGCGACAGGGACGATCGCCAGAGATGGACTCCGTCAACGAATATCAGGACGACTTCGCCGGTTGATCCCCACCTAGCAGGCGGTTCTGGAGCACTTCTGCCCGCATCCGCCGAAACTCGGCAGCGTTCGCGCGCCGCAAACTAGCCACCGTCTGCGCTCGCTCGTCAGGAGGCAGCGTCGCCAGTAAGTAATCAGCCAACTCGAAATTCATGTCCACCAACCGGTTGGATCCGCAGATGCGGCCCGGTGGTCCAGAGGCCAATGCGGACGCTAGGCCTCCTGAGCGCGGGGGTCAAGGGTCCGACCAGGTCCATGCCGGCGCCCCACGGGCGCTTGCCTGGGAGGGGCTCCCTCTCCCGTCTGCCGCGGGACGGTTAGTAGCACCTAGGCTGGCAGCGTCGAGGAAGGCTGATGTCTTGACCAGTCCCTCGACGCTGCTCCGAGCAAGATCCCCGGACCGACAGCGGACAAACTCGCCGCCGTATAGGTCGCTCCTGCCGACCGGGAACACACGAAGACCTCGCTATTGCAGGCGCATGAGCGCACGCTGCGCATGTGAGCGGTGACGATGTCGACGCTGCAGGCGACGAGGTGATGGCCGCCCGTGAGGACGCCGACGCCCGCAATCAGGTTGAGGTGGCTGCAGGACGACCGAAGCGGGAGGCCACACCCAGGCAGGAGCGCGCACTCTTGGCGCTATTGAGGGCAAGCAGGTGGAGACGCAAGTTAAACGAGTAGGCAGAGCCCCCGCCAGGCGTGAGGTGGAAGACGGGGGCTCTTACGGCCGATCTCCTACCCTCGTGGCGAGGGCCACCTGCTGAGACCGTCCACGACGCCCGGTGTGAATCACGGGCTTTCGACGCGGTGCGAAGGTCCTCCAGTGACAACTCCACGGTCATAGTGACAACTCTCCAAGCCTGTGACCTGCAGAAAAAGAGAAGTTTGTATCTAGTCTTGGGTATGGAGTCGGCGGAAGGGCAATAGCCGACCAGTCAAAACAGCATGGGCTGCCCCCCTGACGTGTGTGGGGTTCCATTAGTCGGCCGCACAGTTCAGGGGTCACGCGGCGTGGTGGTATTCGTTGATGAGTCCGCCGAGGATGGGGTGGCGGAAGACCGCCGCAGCGTCCGGCTCCGTTGGAACTGGCTGTGGTAGCGGCGGGTGGAGCTGCTGTCCGCGGTGCGGCCGGTGGTTGTTGTAGTGCGCGACGTACTCTGTGAGTATCGCGGTGAGATGACGCAGACCGAAGATCAACATGCGGTCAGTTAGTTCGGATCTGACGGTGCGTACAAATCGTTCCGCGTAGTCGTTTGCTTGCGGGCACCGCGGTGGGATCTTCACGACCCCGATTCCCGTGTCGGCCAAGACGGCATCGAACGAAGTAGTGAATTGGCCGGCTCGGTCACGCACCAGCCAGCGGAACGACACGGCGCGTTCGCCGAGGTCGGCGAGCAGGTTGCGGGCCTGCTGCGTTGTCCATGGTCCGTCGGGATTGCTGGTGGCGCCAAAGATATAGACATAGCGCGTGTTGACCTCGATGACGAAGAACACGGAGATCCGGCGCAAGGTGAGAGCGCAGTCGACGTGAAGGAAGTCGCAGGCCAGCATCGTCGACGCCTGAGCCTGCAAGAACTGCCGCCAACCAAGGTCGGTGCTCCGAACCGGCGCTGGTGGGATGCGCAGCCGTTTGAGTATCCGCCGGATCGTCGAGGCACCGACCCGGTGGCCGAGTTTGAGCAGCTCGCCTTGAATGCGCTTGTAGCCCCAGTCGGGGTTTCGCCGCGCCATCCGTTAAATCAGGTCGAGGAGCGCGGCGTCGATCGAAGGTCGACCTTGCCGACGCGGATACGTCCAATGCTTGGAAATCAACCGACGGTGCCAGCGCAGCACGGTGCCGGGTGTGACGAGGCGATGGTGGCGAATGACCGGGGTAAGCAGCCGACTGAGCGCAGCGAAGATTGCTCGGTCGGTCCAGTTCAACATGGGCTTGGGGTTCGCCCGTCGCAATACCGCGACCTCGTGGCGAAGGACGAGTAGTTCGGCGTCCTTGGAGGCTGACGAGCGGGCCAACAGCACCATCCATGCCAGCAGCCGTGTGAAGATCAGATAAAGAAGTCGCGTCGACACACCCCAGGATCACCCAGGCCTCAAACTGCACGTCAGGGCATCCGGCTCACTTCTGGAACCCCACACGCGGCAGCGCGAGTAGGTCGATGCGGTCCGGTCGCGACGGGGGCACTTCGTCACGGCCTAGCCGATGTGTGTTGAGTCAGCCGGGCCCGCAGTTCGGCGAGCTGTCCCGGCGTTGGGAGTAGAGCGCGGGCGACAAGCGCAGCGCTTCCTTCGCCCGGGGGTCATGGACGTCCCTTGCGGGGGAGGTAACCAAAGGTTGCCTTTACGTGCCTGCTTGGGCAAAGTTGTGAACATGGCATCCCGAATGACTGTCCTGCTCGAAGACGATCTGACAGGAGGGGCTGCGGACGAGACGGTGAGCTTCGCTCTTGACGGCAAAGCATTCGAAATTGACCTCACTGCCAAGAATGCGGACAAACTGAGAAAGGCGCTCGCCCCGTATGTGAGTGCCGGCCGGCGTGCCGGAAAGCTCACCAGCGCAGGACGGATTTCGAGTCGGGACAACGACTTCGGTGAGGCTTCTGCGATGCGCACCTGGGCCCTGCAAAACGGCTACGAGGTGAGCGCTAGAGGGCGAATCCCCGCCTATATTCGCGAGGCATATCAGTCCGCCTAGTTTTGGCACTCTCCATTGACTTTGGGCGCTTACTAAGAAGGGGTGTCAGCGCTCTTCGAAAACCAGGCCACTAGCGCTCTTTGAAAGTAGGCCACCCAGCCACGATCGGATGGGTGATCACAGTGCAGGACTGGGCGCAGATCAGGTATCTCCACGGCAGTGAGCAGCTTTCGGGGCGCCGTTGCGTTGACCGATCGCCGTGGTTGAGAAACTGCTCTTGTGACCTCACATTGCTCCTCATCGTTTGCCGGGTTCCGCTTCCCGCGTGAGGTGATCGCCCTTGCGGTGCGCTGGTACCTGCGGTACGGCTTGTCCTACCGGGACGTTGAGGAACTGCTCGCCGAACGCGGCATCTGCGTCGATCACGTGACCGTGTACCGGTGGGTGCAGCGCTTCACGTCCGAGTTCATCGAGGCTGCGCGTCCGTGCCGTCGGCTTCCGGGTGACCGCTGGTTCGTCGATGAGACCTACGTGCGCGTAGCCGGTCGCTGGACTTACCTGTACCGGGCGATCGATCAGCGTGGTCAGGTCATTGACGTCATGCTCTCGACCCGCCGTGACCTGGCCGCAGCGAAGAGCTTCTTCACCCGAGCGCTGGCAGTCGGTGTCCACCCGGTAGAGGTGACCACAGACCGCGCGGCTGTTTATCCGCGGATACTCGACGAGCAGCTGCCGGCAGTGCTGCACGTCGTCGAGCGCTACGCCAACAATCCGATTGAAGTGACCACAGCCGGCTCAAAGCCCGGTTACGGCCGATGCGCGGACTGCGGCGGTTGCGATCAGCGCAGACCGTGTCGTCCGGTCACGCGTTCATACAGAACCTGCGCCGCGGCCACTACGAGATGGCCGCCGAAGAATCGGGTCATGCTCGAGTTGCAATTGCGTTCGAACAACTCGCGGCCGTCGTCTGACAACCAGTCCTCACGGCCCCGTCGCGCGCTCCATCGGCCAACGCAACAGAGCCGACGAGGCTGCTGACGATGTGCTACCCGTCGCGCACGCGAGGCGATTCCGGCCCACCGGCCGCGCCGGACGTAGACGGTAGGTCGCGGTCCTGGCCTAGCGGCGGTAAAGAAGTCAGCCCAGCGATCTTCATTTCACGCCCGGATACCGTCGGCGAACAACTGAGCATCACCCCCGACGTCAGAATGATTCTCACGCACCCATCGACGGAAAGCGGCACGATGGCGACTATCGACCACAGTAGAAGGCTATCGGACCGAGGGGCAGAACTCGTGGACGAGCACGCGTGCAGCATCCTCGGCTTGGAGACAGTCCAGCACCAGGGCGGACAAAGCACTAGCCGGGGAGCAGAGAAGGGACGACCGACGGTATCGTGTCGCTCGCTAGTGACAAGCTGCAATGATCTCGGATTGGTCGATCAGCCCCGACGCCAAGCGATAACGCCCGATCGCGGTGTCACGCCCGCGACAGGGCCGACAGCTAGCTAACACGACGTGCCGCGGCCGCCGTCGTCGGCGACTGCGGCGCACGGTAGCCGCAACTTGCCGCCGGTACCGAGGCGCTGCAAGGGTGCGCATTGGCGATGGCTGGGAAATTTCGGCGTGTCTACGAATGACGGTCAAAGCAGTCGCATCAGTACCCCGCGTCATCGGCGAACCCCTGGCGGGTAGTCGCGATCGTTTTCATCGACGGTGTTGCGCTGGGCAACGACGTGGTGATCTATCTCGACGGCGGCACCGCGGGAATTGGCCGCTGGCGCGTTCCATTCTGTAGGGCGTTCTGCGAGGTGATCCGGTTCGCAGAGATGGCTATACGTTTGCGGGAAATTCCGGAGCGGATGAACCGACGCAGTGCCGCGCGACGAGCGAGGACATCGGGTAGTCGTCGCCGAAGCCGTTAGTTGAGCTAGCGCGCGTGCGATCGGGCTACTGGAACCCCGAAGAATGTTGTTGTTTCGTTCGAATCTCCCGCACGACGCTCTGCTCAGTGGCCCTCGCCGCCACGGTCTCGCCAAGAGACGCGCCCTCGTCCTGTGGGGTACTAACTCGGAGCGATGTCGAGTGCGTCAGCTTCGCCCGTCGGCGGGAAGATGACAGCTCGTTCATCCTTGCCTGCCCATAACGCTCTCTCCTCGGCAAATCCAACCACGACGAGATCCGTCCGGTCCAGCACGCAAAAGGCTCAGTCTTAGACAATCGCCGGGACTGGGAGACGCCCTGCGGCGTGGCCACACATGAAGAGAGGTCACCGCCCTAGCTGTGAGTACAGGGGTGGCTTGGTCCATCGTGGGCCGGTGCGCGAATGACCGTTTGCGCCCCTCGATCCGAGGTAGAAACCTTGACGGTTTGGCGCCCACCCAACGCAATGGAAGGCCGGTGCACATGCGCTGTACCCAGTCGCCGCCTGTATGGCTGCGCGAGGCGGAGCAACGGCTCGTGTTGGCCGGCGTTCCCTCGCCCGAGCGGGAGGCCGCGGCCTTGGCGACGTACGCGTTGGGTGACGCCTTCCTGGCTGACCCGGAACTGACGCCGACCGCTGCGCAACTGGCGTCGTTCGAGGCATTGCTCGCCCAACGCTGCGCCCGCGTGCCGCTGTCGCGGTTGACTGGCCGGGTGCAATTTCGCGGGCTCGAACTGCTTGTCGGGCCAGGCGTTTTCTTGCCGCAGCCGGAGACGTCCTCGGTGGTCGATTGGGCCGTGGCTGCCGTGGGCCGGCTCGGGTCACGAGCGACACAGCCCTTGTGCGTTGACCTGTGCTGCGGTGCTGGGACGATCGCGATGTCATTGGCCGCCGCGCTTCCGAACGCGGTCGTGCACGCCGTCGAACTCGACGCCGGCGCACTGACGTGGGCCCAGCGGAATGCCAAACACCATGGCCTCGACGTTCGCTTGCACCTGGCGGACGCAGAGGCAGCTCTCCCGCAGCTGAACGGCCAGTTCGATCTCGTCGCCAGCAACCCGCCCTACGTCGCGACGCGCGAGCTGGACGGCGTCCATCCTGAAGTGCGCGATCATGATCCGGCGGTAGCTCTCGAGGCCGGGGAAGACGGACTGGACCTCATCCGGACCGTCGAGCGCGCCGCACGCCGGCTCCTGCGATCGGGCGGCGTGGTCGTCGTCGAGCATTCCGACCGGCAAGGCACTTCGGCTCTTGACGTCTTCAGTGACGAAGAAGTCTGGACGCACGTCGCCGGCCATCGTGACCACGATGAGCTCGATCGGTTTGTCACCGCGTCGCGGCGCTAGGTGCAGTGTCCGCTCACATGCGCCCAGTCGCGCGGCGCGAAGAGGCTGCGCGTCCGTGGTCGAAACCTGGAAACTGGCGCAATCGCAGCATCGCAGTTCGCTGGGCGAGGTTGTGGCGCACCCGCAGGCCGCGGACCTTCAACGACAAGGTCCGCTACAAGCTTCTGCGCGATCACCGGCCGCTGCTGGTCACCTGGGCGGACAAGGCCGAGCTGCGCCGCTATGTGGATAGGGTGCTCGGCAGCGGGCACCTGCCGGCGGCGTATGAGTTGGTGGACCGGGCGGCTGATTTCCAAGAGTTGGAGCTGCCGGAGGCGTTTGTGGTGAAGCCGACGCACGGTAGTGGGGCGTGCATCGTCGTTGACGCGCAGGCGCCTTCATGGGCACGCCTGCCGGCAGCGGCAAGCAGCTGGGTCTATGCACATGTGCGGCGGGAACATGTGGATCGCCGGCAGCTCATGCAGATCGCCGAGCACTGGCTCGATGAGCGGTACGGACGCGGCCCTAATCATGAGTGGGCCTATGGACATGTCCCGCCCCGCATCATCATGGAAGAGCTGCTCCGCGACGGCGAAGGCAACATCCCCGCCGATTACAAGCTTTTCGTCTTCCATGGCCGATGCCATTTCGTTCAGGTCGATCAGGGTCGCTTCGCCGCGCGCACCCGAGACTTCTTCACGCGCGAGTGGCAGCCGCTGGACGTGAGCGGGGGCCTGCCGCGAAGCCACCGGCCGCCTGACCGGCCACTCCGGCTGCAAGAAATGCTGCGCGTTGCCGAGACGCTCGGCCGCGCGACAGATTTCGTGCGGGTCGATCTGTACTGCCTGCCCGATCGCATCGTGGTCGGCGAGCTCACGAGCAGCCCGGCTGGTGGTGACAGTCCGTTCGACCCTCCGCACTGGAACATGATCTTCGGTGCGCCGTGGACGGTCCCGGCCCGCTACCGCTGAACCGGATTTCTCACTTCCCCCGGTTAGTCCGCGCCGCTGAGGGGACGCACAAGTTAGCGACGTAAGGAAGGCGGTGCGGCGTGTCCGAAGCTGTCCTGCGGGTGGCGTCCGTGCCCGCGGGGCACGTGTATGTCAGGCATCTGGCTGGGCTCGACGGCAGCGACGGTGTGGTGAGACTGCCCGATCCGCTCGCGGCGAACGCAGCCACCGCGTCGCAATGGTGGCCGCCGGCGATGCTGGAGCCGGGCTGGGTCGCGGACCATCATCATGACTTCGACGTCTTTCACGTGCACTTTGGCTTTGACGCGCAAACCCCGGCGCGGCTCTCAGCGTTGGTCGAGGAATTGCACGCGGCCAGAAAGCCCTTGGTTTACACCGTTCACGATCTTCGTAACCCGCATCAGGCTGATCCCGTACCGCACTCCGATCATCTCGATGTGCTGATTCCTGCGGCTGACGCGCTGGTTACGTTGACGACAGGCGCCGCGACTCAGATCGAACGAGGTTGGGGGCGGAGCGCGCATGTGCTGCCGCACCCGCATGTAGTGGACCTGCCACGGGTGGGAAAGCGTCAGCATCGCTCGCCGAGGCCTTTCGTCGTCGGAGTGCACGCCAAGAGTCTGCGCGCCTCCATGGACCCCCTTGCCGTGCTGCGGGTGCTCGCTCCAGCCCTGCGCGAGCTTCCCGCCGTGGTGTTGCGGGTGGACGTGCACAGCGACGTCATGCACTCGCGTAACGCCCGGCATGACACCGAGCTGGCTGCTTTCCTGCGTAGCGCCGCCGCCCGCGGTGATCTGACGCTGCACGTGCACGACTACTTCACCGACGAGCAACTCTGGTCCTACCTAAGCGCGCTGGATGTCTCGGTGCTGCCCTACCGGTTCGGTACGCATTCCGGGTGGCTCGAGGCCTGCCACGATCTGGGCACTACGGTGATCGCACCCAGCTGCGGCTTCTACGCCGAGCAGCGACCCTGCCTGACGTACGGCCACGACGAGAGTCACCTGGACGAGGCGTCGTTGCTAAGTGCGGTGGAGTACGCGTATTCACGCCGACCGCTGTGGCAGGCCGAGCTTTCCGACCGGCTTGACGAGCGGCAGCGACTGTCGCAGGCGCATCGCAAGCTGTATGCACAGGTGCTGGAGCACCGACCGTTCGCCTCGTTACTGCAATGAGAGTCGCCCTCATCGCGTCAGCGCGCTATCCGATCCGTGAGCCGTTCGCCGGAGGCCTCGAGGCCCATTCTTGGGCCCTAGCCCGAGGTCTCAGCGATCTTGGACACGCTGTCAGCGTCTTCGCTGGCGCGGACTCCGATCCCCGGCTGGACGTCCACAGCCTGCAGCTGCGCCGGCCGCAGATCAGCGACCTGGCCCGCAGCGACGTCAGCATGACGCCGCAATGGTGGCTGGAGGAGCACCACGCCTACCTGTCGCTGATGCTGGATCTGGCCGGCGACAGCGGAGACGACTACGACGTCATCCATAACAACAGCCTGCACTACCTTCCGGTCGCCATGGCGTCGATGCTGGCGACGCCGGTGGTGAGCACCCTGCACACCCCGCCCACTCCCTGGCTCGAGTCAGCGATCCAGGCGCCGCGGGGTTGTCCGGTCACGTTCGCAGCCGTCAGCGCCCACACGGCGCAAATGTGGCGACATCTCGTCCCCGACGCGCGAATCGTCCACAACGGCGTGGATCTCGAAGCGCTGGCAGCCGGGACCCGGAGGCGGCCCGGCGATCTGGTCCGGTCGACTGGTGCCGGAGAAAGGGCCACACCTTGCCGCCGAGGCCGCCGTTAAGACTGGGATCGAGCTGCAGCTTGCCGGCCCGCTACCGGATGTCGCCTACTTCAAGGAACAGGTCGAGCCGTGGCTGGGCGATCGCGTCCGCTACATCGGCCACCTCACCGCTGAGGAACTCGCGCGCGTGGTGGGGCAGGCTTCGGTCAGTGTCGTGACACCGGTCTGGGAAGAGCCGTTCGGACTGATCGTCGCCGAATCGATGGCGTGCGGTACACCGGTCGCCGGCTTCGCGCGCGGCGCGTTGCCCGAGCTGGTCGGTCGCACCGGCGGGGTGCTGGTGGCGCCCGAACGACGTGGACGCACTGGCGTCGGCAATGGTGTCGGCGCAGACGATGGACCGATCGCTGGTGCGCGCCCACGCCGCGCAGACCTGTTCGGTCGAGACCATGCTGCATGGATACGAGCAGCTGTACAACGAACTGGCCGTGCGGCGCGCAGCATGATCGGCTACTACGTCCACCATCAGGGATCGGGACACCAGCGCCGGATGCGCGCGATCGCCCGTCACCTCACCACGCCCGTCACGGTGCTGTCCTCAGCGCCGCAACCGATGGGCTACGACGGACCGTGGTTGACGCTTCCGGCTGACTTCGGCGCCGGAACCGCTGTCGATCCGACCGCGCACGGAACGTCGCACTGGGCGCCAGTGCACCACCGCGGCTTGCGCGATCGGATGGCCGCGATCGCGGGCTGGATCCAGGCTGCGCAGCCGAGCCTTTTCATGGTCGACGTCTCGTGCGAGGTAGCTCGTTTCGTGCGTCTCATGGGAGTGCCTGTCGTCGTGGTGGCCATGGCGGGCGACCGCAGCGACCGGGTCCACGTCGACGCTTACGACGGCGCGCACGCGTTGCTCGCACCGTGGACCGCCGAGTTCGCCCGAAGCGAATGGCCAGACCGGTGGCTGGAAAAGACCTGGCACGTCGGGGCCTTTTCCGCCGCCGACGAGCACGAACAGCCGGCGAGGACCGCTGCGCCGATGACCCGCCGCGTCGCCTTGCTGGCGGGATCGGGAGGCAGCGACATCACTCGCGCGCAGGTGGAGCAAGCCCGGGCCGCGACGTCCGGATGGCAGTGGCAGGTGCTCGGGGTTCCCGGTTACGGTGGCACGCCGACACCTGGCCGGTCCTGCTGGACGCGGATGTCGTCGTCACCCATGCCGGGCAGAACGCGATAGCTGAAGTCGCCGCGGCACGAAAGCCGGCCGTCGTCCTGCCGCAGTCGCGGCCTTACGGTGAACAACTCGACACTGCCACGCGTTTGCGTCAGGCGGACCTGGCCACGGTACTGACGACGTGGCCCGAGCCCGCTCAATGGGAGCCGATTCTGGAGCGAGCGGCGGAGCGAAACGGTGAGCGCTGGACCCGGTGGGCGCCGGGCGACGGCGCGATGCGGACGGCCGGGTTGATCGACCGGGCAGCAAGCGAATTCGCTTGCAGTTTAAGGGGATAGCGCGATGCGGACGATGGTCATCACCATCGCGTCAGGCCGGCACGATCACCTTCGTGCCCAGCAGCGCGGTATCGCCGCAGGCAGCCAGCAGCCGAACGGCTACATCGTCGTCGCGATGGGTGACTCCGAGATCCGGACAGTCGTCAATCACGGCGAGCCCGTCCCAACGGTGGTGGAAGTCTGCCTGTGCGACGGGCGGCTGCCCCTGGCACGAGCGCGCAACGCGGGTGCGGCGGCTGCGCTGGAAAGGGGAGCGGACCTCCTCATCTTCCTGGACGTCGACTGCGTGCCTAGCTACGCGCTGCTGGCGCGGTATGAGTTCGCCGCAAAACTGCCGCTCTGCAGTTCCGGGCTGCTCTGCGGCCCCGTCGCTTATCTGCCGGAATCGGCCAAGGGCAAAGATCCGGCCGCGTGGCCTTCGCTGGCTACGCCGCATCCAGCCCGCCCGATACCGCCCGACGGTGACGTCGTACTCGGCACCGACTTGAATCTGTTCTGGTCCCTATCCTTTGCCGTGACGGCGAAGACGTGGCGCCACATCGGCGGCTTCTGCGAGGAGTACCTCGGTTACGGCGCAGAAGACACCGACTACAGCCGTCTTGCCGCCCGTGCCGGAGCCCACCTCTGGTGGGTCGGAGGGGCCACGGCATTCCATCAATACCACGTCAGCCAGAGTCCGCCGGTCGATCACCTTGAAGACATCCTGCGGAACGCGCTGCTGTTTCATCGCCGCTGGGCAGAGTGGCCCATGGTGGGATGGCTGGAGCAATTCCGTGCATTTGGGCTGGCCGACACCGACCCGATCAGCGGGCGCTGGACACGAACGGTGCCTGCCCGCGACATGCAACCGGTCTGCGGTGAGTGAACTCGTCAGTCGCGTAGCCCCGTATCCGGTCCCCATGACGGCGGGGACCGGATACGGCAAACGTCAGGAACTACGGGCGTCCTGGACGGTCTGGGCGCCGGACTGCGCCTGCTCTTTGACGACCTGAACAGACGCGGAGCCTTCGTCCTTGACCGTGGCCGCAGCGTCAGTGGCTGTCTCCTTGACCGACTGGACTGCCTGCTGCGCGGCGGGTTTGAGCTCTTCCGTGGCGTCGCGGGCGGCCTCTTTCAGCGGTTCGGTCAGCATCGGCGCCGAGTCCTTCAGCGAAGCTGCTGCATCGATCTCTTTGGTCGAGGCCGGCAGCACGGAGCCGATCAGCCAGCCGACGCCGAAAGCCACCAGCCCGGCGGCGAGGGGGTTGCCGGCCGTCTTTGCCTTCGCCGTCTGGGGTGCTCCCGTCACGGCGTCACCGACGGACGAGGCCGCGCCGGAGACTGTCGCAGTGGCGTGGGATGCCGACGAACTCATACTGCTGGTCGCGTGGTCGGTAACGCCCATGACCCGGTCCTTGACTCCGCTCACGGCGCCGCGCGCCTTGTCGACCTGACGGTGCGCCACGTTGCCCGGCTTCACCGAGTCGGTGAGCGCATTCACGTCAGTGCTGAGGTTTTGCCTGGTGCGCTCGATGTCAGCGCGGATCTGGTCGGGGGTAGTCATGATTACGCGTCTCCCTTAATGGCTGGCGGTATTTGTTTCGCCGTCTCTGCCGTGCGTTGCAGGCCGGTGATCGTGCGCATCTCCTTGCGTCCGGTCACAGCGAGGACCGCTGCGATGACAGCCCAGATCGCTGCGACAATCAAAGCCGACAGGGCATGGCCCGTGCTGTCGCCGATGCCCCACCACAGTGCGATCGACAGGAAGAGCAGCACCATGTGGCCACCTACCCCGGCGCCGGCGAACATGCCGGCGCCCTTGCCTGCCTTGGCGGCGGAATCCTTGACCTCTGCTTTGGCCAGTTCCACCTCCTGACGCATGAGGGTGGAGAGGTCACGGCTAACGTCCGCGAGCAGTTCGCCCACCGAAGCGCTCGATGCAGTGCGGGGCGTACGAACCGGCTCCGCCAAGCTGCTGGCGGGCCGCGCGGGGGCGACGGGGTCGTAGGGAGCCGTCATCACAGACCTGCGGTGGGGGTCGCGGGCAGCGGCGGAACCAGAGCGCCGGCCAGGTCGTTTGCGACAGTCACTCCGGTCAGCGACGGCGACACGGATGCCAGATCACCGTTCGGGTACGACGGGGTCGGCTGGGCCGGTGCAGGCGCCGGTATGTCTGACGTTTCCGGCGCCTGCTGCTTGGAGCCTGCCTGCAGGCCGCGGGTGAGGCGCCCGGCGAGCAACCCGAGGCTAACGGCGATGCCCAGGAAGGCGCCGGGACGGCGACGTGCGAACGTCGACACATCGTTGAGCAATGCTGACGGTTCGCGCCCGTCCAGCCAGCCGGCCAGGGCGCTGGTCCGCTCGCCGGCCTGCCGGACGAGATCGGTAGCAACGCCAGGCTTCTGCTATCCTTGCGAGAGCCCGAAGAGCTCGTCGCTCAGCGACCGGAGACCGGCGACCAGCTTCTCCTGTTGTGCAGCGGTTTGCTGCGATGCCTGGGTCTGAGCCTGTGCCACCAAATCCTTGATCTGCTGGCCGGCCTCACCCACAACCTGACTCGCCTGCTCCTTGGCTACGCCTGCCACGTGTTGCCCGGCCTGCGCGGCGTCGTGGCCGACGCTTGCTGCCTGCTCCTTGGCCGCGTCAGTGGCCGAATCGCCTGCGCTACTGGAGGATTTCGGTCCGCTGCCGGGAACCGGTGAGAGGGTTGACGCCGAGGGCGGGGGCGGGTACCCGGTGTCCACGGGGGAATAGTGCTCGCTCATGAAAAGTCCTTTCGATTTGGAACTATCTCTTCCCGATGCGCGAAGGCTGTTGAGCTCGCTATGCAGTCGAGTGCCCCCACCTTGAAAACCGAAACGACAAATGTGGACACGGCCCGCGCGAAACCGCCGTCATCACTGCCGGGCGACGAACGTCCGATCCCAGCGCAGCGAGCTGGCCCTAAGTGGCGTCCACGGACGTGGTGTGTGACGGCAGCCGACTGGGCGTGGCGTCGTGAGCTGAGACGGCCACCGCGTGATCCTCGATGAGAACCGACCAAGATTCTTATGAAGAAGTACGCGATGGCCGCGAGGTCAAGCATTGACGTGGGTGCCCTGTTGGGCAAGCAGCTGGAGTCGGCGAGCCCGGATCTGCTGCGGGAACTGATCAAAACGATGGCGGACGCGTTGATGTCGGCGGATGCCGACAGTGTCTGCGGCGCCGACTATGGGCAGCGGTCTGCGGAGCGGGTCAACGTCCGTAACGGCTACCGCAGCCGGGAGTGGGACACCCGGGCCGGGACGGTGGAGCTGGCGATCCCGAAGCTGCGGGAGGGTTCCTACTACCCGGACTGGCTGCTGGAGCATCGCCGCCGGGCGGAGCAGGCGCTGGTGAGCGTCGTGGCGACGAGCTATCTGCTGGGGGTGTCGACCCGGCGGGTGGAGAAACTCGTCGAGCAGCTCGGGGTGACCCGGCTGTCGAAGTCTCAGGTCAGTGAGATGGCCAAGTCCCTCGACAGCCAGGTCGCCGCCTGGCGGGGCCGGCCGCTGGACGCCGGGCACTACACGTTCATCTGGCTCGACGCTTTGACGCAGAAGGTCCGTGAGGCCGGCCGCTCCCAGATCGTGCATGCGCTGATCGCCGTCGGGGTCAACGCCGATGGTCAACGGGAAGTCCTGGGCTTGGATGTCGTCGGCGCCGAAGACCGGGCCGGCTGGCTGGCGTTCCTGCGCGGCCTGGTGGCCCGCGGCCTGTCGGGGGTGTCGCTGGTGATCTCCGACGCCCATCCCGGTCTGGTCGACGCGATCGGCGCCGCGCTGCCCGGCGCCTGCTGGCAGCGGTGTCGCACCCATTACGCCCGCAACCTGTCCTCCCAGGTCCCCAAGACCGCACAGCCATGGGTGTTGACGCTGCTGCGGACCGTCTTCGACCAGCCCGACCCCGAAGAAGTCCGCGCCCAGTTCGACCGGGTTGTCGACACCCTGGAAGCCAAATTCCCAAGAGCCGCAGCACATTTGGCCAACGCCGGTGACGACCTGCTCGCGTTCACCGCCTTCCCGCGCGAGGCGTGGCGGCAAATCTGGTCGAACAACCCGCAGGAGCGGTTGAACAAGGAAATCCGCCGCCGAACCGACGTCGTCGGCATCTTCCCCGATCGTGATTCCGTCATCCGACTCGTCGGCGCTGTGCTGCTTGAGCAGACCGACGAATGGGCCGAACAA
The DNA here is from genome assembly GCA_963731205.1 of uncultured Actinomycetota bacterium. Classification (GTDB taxonomy): domain Bacteria; phylum Actinomycetota; class Actinomycetes; order Frankiales; family Frankiaceae; genus DATAZK01. Next base: position 1,524,065 of record CAVSUJ010000002.1, read on the forward strand.
CGCCGCTACCTCGGCGTCGAAGTCCTCGCCAAAAGCAGCCGCAACACCACCGGCAACGAGACCACGGAAGAGGTGAACATCGCGATGGCGATCACCGCCTAACATCACCAGCGAGGATCACGCGGCAACCGCCCCGCACACCACGCCCCTGGACTTGGCCCCACTGTCCGGGAGATTGTCGCAAGAAAGGACCGTGAACGGGCCCACGCCCGATTCGCGGCGACAGCCCAGTGCTTCCACGAGGAACCGACCATCGTGCAAGGGGTTTCGGGCTGCTCCAGGTCATGCAGAATGCGCGCCTCCTCGGCATCAAAGCCGCCGGCTGGGCCCGAGAAGTAGCCATTCCCGGTAACCGTCAGCGTCACCAACTTCGTCTGGGAATTCGCCAGAAGCTCGACGACGGCTCGGAGGTCGTCCGAAGGGTAATCGATCAGCGAGCCGATGACACGTACCTGATCGCCACCCGGCCCTCTTTCCACGACGGTGAACAGCCCGTACTGGTGGGACAGCACTTTGCCCATTTGCGGGCGGTGCAGGCCCACGCCGACCACGCCCCACTCGGTCTCGCCAAGACGCGCCAGCTCATCGAAATGAACCGCTTGATGGGCCCGGTGAAAGCCGCCGACGCTGATGTGAACGACGCCCGCTGTCAGCGCACCGCGGTCATATGGGGGAATGTCGACCTGGCCGGAACCCGACGCACTCAGGGCAGCGTCGACCAGGTGAACGCTTGGAACGGTGGGCAACGCAACTCCCGAAATAGTCACGCCGGCGTTGGGACCATCCACAAACACCAAGCGCGTGTGGCGCTGGACGCTCAACGCAGCCGTAGCCATACCGCTGCGATCGCAAAGCAAACGACGCAACCCTGCGGTCGCCCTCACTTGCAGACGGACGAGCTGACGTGCGAACGACTCGGCTCTGTGTGATTGGGCTTCCCGTTACTGGATACACCCCAGCTACCGGCGCGGCCCCCTGAGGAGACAGCTGATGCGTGCGATGACATACCGCGGTCCCTACAAGGTCCGCGTCGTCGAAAAGGACATTCCGCCGATTGAGCATCCGAACGACGCGATCGTTCGGGTCACGATGGCAGCCATTTGCGGGTCAGATCTGCACCTGTATCACGGCATGATGCCGGACACCCGGGTCGGCATGACCTTCGGTCATGAGTTCATCGGCGTGGTGGAGCAGATCGGTTCGTCGGTCGAAAATCTGAAGGTTGGCGACCGGGTCATGGTCCCGTTCAACATCTTCTGCGGCTCCTGCTGGTTCTGTGCCAGGGGTCTGTACTCCAACTGCCACAACGTCAATCCGAACGCGACCGCAGTCGGGGGCATCTACGGCTACTCCCACACCTGTGGGGGCTACGACGGAGGCCAAGCAGAATTCGTTCGCGTGCCATTCGCTGATGTCGGCCCAACCATCATTCCGGACTGGATGGACAGCGAGGACGCGGTGCTACTCACCGACGCCGTGGCCACCGGTTATTTCGGGGCGCAGCTCGGGGACATCGTGGAAGGGGACGTTGTCGTTGTCTTCGGCGCCGGACCGGTCGGATTGTTCGCGGCCAAGTCGGCGTGGCTGATGGGGGCAGGTCGAGTCATCGTGATTGACCAATTGGAAAACCGCCTGGAGAAGGCTCGGACCTTCGCCCACGCCGAGACGTACAACTTCACCGAATACGACGACATCGTCGTACACATGAAGAAGATCACCGGCTTCCTCGGCGCAGACGTTGCCATCGACGGCGTCGGAGCCGAGGCGGACGGCAATCTGCTGCAACATGTCACTTCAGCGAAGCTAAAACTCCAAGGCGGCTCGCCCGTCGCCCTGAACTGGGCTATTGATTCGGTCCGCAAAGGCGGAACCATCTCGGTGATGGGTGCGTACGGGCCCATGTTCAGCGCCGTCAAATTCGGTGACGCGATGAACAAGGGACTCACGTTGCACACGAATCAAGCCCCCGTGAAGCGGCAGTGGCCACGATTGTTCGAGCACATCCGCAATGGCTATCTCAAACCGAGCGACATCGTCACCCACCGCATTCCGCTCGAGCACATCGCGGAGGGTTACCACATCTTTTCGGCCAAGCTTGACGGCTGCATCAAGCCGCTCATCATCCCCACCGCCTCCTGATCGGACGCAGCGATGACCTACACCTTCGAAAAGCCGCCGTTGCCGGAGACCAGCGATCAGCTACGCGCCCGGATCCCGGGATGGGGCGTCGACCTCGATCCGGCCGACCGGCCCTCGGTCCCGAAATTGCAGCTACACCCCGAACGCACCGGAGCCCACTGGGACTTCCCGGAGACACAGCCCGAAACGTGGCCACGTGAACGATCGATCGAACACGCTCAGCTGACTCCAGTATTTGGCACCTCCTGCCCGCCGAAGGCACTGTCAGGAGTCCTGCGCAAAGTCGCCTACCGCCGCTACAGCGAAGCTCGTGCGGCCCACTGGCTCATCCTGCTGGCCGCGGATCGGGTCGACGCCTGGGAGAGCCACCTGCGCTCGCTCGTCACGCTGCATCCCGACAATCCCCTTACGGAAACGGGGATTTCAAGCGAGTTCACGCGCCACGGCATGGCGTCACGCCTAGGGACGAAGCGTGCAGACAAACGGCACCAGCTACTGGATCCGGTGATCGTCGCCGGGCCGTGGGTGGCCGTCGCTGTCCTGGCGTACAAGGGTGCCAAGAGGGCTGTGAAGAAGGTGAGTCATGGCCAGCGTCGTTGAGGAGCTGAAGAGCCGGGGACACCGGGCCACGGAGGCCTATGCGCCGGGACAAGGACGGCCGCTGGCCGGCTACGCCGGTGCCATCACCACGTTCGTCACAACGGCGAGCGCTTTGGGCGTTCTCTCGCGATTCCAACAGAGGCCACTACCCTCGCCTGAGCCGTTGGATGTTGTTCTCATGGCGTGTGCAACGCACAAGCTGGCACGGCTGATCTCCAAAGAAAATGTCACGAGCGCTCTCCGCGCGCCGTTCACTGAATACACGGGTCCAGCCGGGCCTGGGGAGCTGCACGAAGAAGTCCGCGGCATAGGCCTTCAGCATGCAGTCGGAGAACTCGTGACGTGTCCGTTCTGCTTGGCTCCCTGGCTGGCCGCAGGATTTACCTTCGGGTCGATCTTTGCCCCCAAGGCGACGCGACTGGTGGTCGCTGCTATGACGGCCGTCGCCGGCGCGGACTTCCTGCAACTCGCTTATGCCTGGGGACAGCAGAAGGCGTCCGACTGATCTTTGGCTGACTGATCTCAGAAGTCGAACGCTCGGCTGTCGAAGTTTTCGTGAACGCGTCAGCCTAGGGGTCAGTCCTGGTGAGCTGCCTGGCGACTTCCGGCGCGCGTTCGCGCCGGGTCCGGTGCGGCGTCCTGGGGAAAACGGCGCAAGTATTCATTCTCCAGCTCGAGCATCCGTCGAGTGTGCGTCTCCAGCGCGTCTTCACTGCCGTGAAGCACTGTTTCGTGACGCGTCTGGTGCAGCTGCAGCATTTCTCGCCGCACATCGTCGTCATCGAGTGTCGTGGGGTCGATGCCCGTACTTGGTTGGTCCAGAATCATCCAGTAACCCCCGCGTGCCAGAAAACGTCCTGGTGCCCCCGTTTTCGTTGCGCTAGGGGCCGTTCTGCTCGAGCTCGTCCAGCCACGCAGTCGCGGTGGCGTCGGACGGAGCACGCCAATCACCGCGGGGTGAAAGCGCGCCTCCGGCGGATACTTTCGGCCCATTCGGCAGTGCGGAACGCTTGAATTGCGACAATTGGAAGAAGCGGTAAAGAAACTCTTTCAGCCAGGCGACGATCGTCGGCAAGTCATATCCATGCCAACCTTCTGCCGGAAACCCAGCCGGCCACCTGCCCGCCTCCGCATCGCGCCACGCGTGCCAGGCAAGAAAGGCCACCTTCGACGGGGGCAGCCCGTAGCGCAGGACGTGAAACAGGAAGAAGTCGTGCAGCTCATAGGGTCCGATGCGATCTTCGGTGCTTTGGATGGCACCGGTTTCTTCATCCGCCGGTACTAATTCGGGCGATATTTCGGTCCCGAGAATCGCGGTCAGCAGGTCGCTTGTCGTCTGTTCGAATTGTCCGCTGGTGACGGTCCAGCGGATCAGGTACTGGATGAGTGTCTTGGGGACGCCCGAGTTGATGGCGTAATGGCTCATCTGATCGCCGACGCCATACGTGCACCAGCCAAGGGCCAGTTCGCTCAGGTCGCCGGTGCCGACGACGAAGCCGCCGCGCTGGTTAGCCAGCCGAAACAGGTAGTCGGTTCGCAGGCCCGCCTGCACGTTCTCGAACGTGACGTCATAGACCCGCTCGCCCTTGGCGGCGGGATGTCCCATGTCGGTCAGCATTTGCATTGCCGCAGGACGAATGTCGATCTCCGCAGCTTCGATTCCCAATACCCGCATGAGCGCCCAGGCGTTGGCCTTCGTCGATTCCGAGGTCGCGAAACCCGGCATGGTGAAGCCGAGGATCGACGTGCGCGGCAGCCCGAGGTGATCGCAGGCCTTCGCAGCCACGATCAGCGCGTGCGTCGAATCCAGGCCCCCTGATACTCCGATGACCATTTTGGAGCCGCCCGTCGAACGGAGGCGCCGAGCGAGCGCATGCACTTGAATGTTGAACGCTTCGTAGCAGTCCAGCTCGAGACGTTCGGCGGTGTCGGGAACGAAGGGAAAACGGCGTTGCTCACGTTTGAGTCCTACGTCGCGCCGATGCGGCTGGTGCTCGAAGCTGATCCGCCGAAATCGGCGTTCGGGTTGGCCTTCGAGCACGACATTGTCGTTGAAGGTCGGGGTACGCATCCGTTCCAGACGCACCCGGGCCAGATCGACATCAGCAACGAGTAGCTGCGGATCGGCCCTGAACCGCTCGGATTCGGCGAGCAGGGTGCCGAGCTCGTGGATGGTGCCCTGACCATCCCAAGCCAGGTCGGTGCTGCCCTCACCCGTGCCGGCGGCCGAGTAGACGTACCCCGCCATCGCCCGCGTCGATTGGGCCGAAGACAGATTGGCGCGGTCGGCGGACTTGCCGACCGTGATGTTCGACGCCGAAAGGTTGCACAACAACGTCGCACCGGCCAGCGCCGCATACGAGGACGGGGGGATAGGCGCCCAGTAGTCCTCACAGATGTCGATACCGACGATCAGCTCGGGCAGGTCCGTAGCAGCAAAGATCAGGTCGGTGCCGAACGGGACGGTCTCGCCCGCGACGTCGATATCGAGCCCGACGACTCCGGCACCCGGGGCGAACCAGCGCTTCTCGTAGTACTCGCGGTAGTTAGGCAAGAACGTCTTCGGGACGACGCCGAGGATCCGGCCGCGGGAGATTGCCAGCGCCGTGTTGTAGAGCTGGCCGTTGCGGGCCAGCGGCGCACCTACCAGCAGTAACGGTGCGAGCTCTGCGGTCGCTACGCAGATCGCCGCCACCGCATCCTGCACCGCTCCTAGCAGGGCGTCCTGCATGAGCAAGTCGTCAATCGAGTAGGACGAAATGCCGAGCTCGGGATAGACCACCACGTCGATGCCATCCGCATGCGCCTCGCGAGCCAGCGCGATGGTGGACCGAGCATTAGCTGGCGGGTCTGCGGTTGCCACTAATGGGGTAGCAGCTGCCACGCGCACCAGGCCATGGTTGTGGATGGCGCCGAAGCCCTGCTGGCTCATTGACCTTCCTCACTCAATCGATTGTCCGGTAGCAGCTGTTCTCGTAACCACCTACTTGCTGATGCCTCGATCTTCGTGCATAGCGTCGCGGAGCAGTTCGAGCCCGGTATGGATAGCTCCCGACAAGACAGCCTCGATGGAGCCATCGAAACGCCGACAGTGGCTCCTCGAGCCGGACGGAGAGCTCACCCCGAACCACACGGTTCCGGGAGGCTGGTCCTCAACCGGATCAGGGCCGCCGACACCGGTGACGGAGAGGGCGAAATCTGCATCCATGAGGTCCGCGACACCCGAAGCCATCGCCTCCGCACACGCCGCGGAGATGGTCGGCCCTTCCGCTACTGCGAGCAGCTTGTGTTTCGCATGCGCCGAGTAAGCAACGACTCCACCCCGAAACCAGGCGGATGCGTCGGGTGCGGCTGCCAGGCTCGTGGCGATGCTGCCCGCGGTGACGGACTCAGCCACGGCGACCGTGGTCTCGTGCACGGTCGCCGAAGCAGCGACGTCCTTGGCCAGGTGAGGTGCGACACGAGAGGCTTCCATGATTCGGCGGTTCCCTTTTCCCCGGTGTTCACGCGGCCGCGTCGCGGATTGAACGGGGCGCCTTTCAACCCGATGGAGCGCGCTGAGTGCCGCCAGCTGCGACTCATATCGGGCCCGGCGGGTAGCAGGCCTTTCACGGCTGAGCCCACAGCTTGCAGCACGCTGACAGGCCGCCCTAGCGATCAACGACGCGACATGGCAAACGCGCTGCTTTCCGGCAGATCGGACTCGTCGCAGCAGCCCATTTGGCGGGCCGAGGCAACCGTCTCCATGCGGGAGGGCGCGTGAGGGCCTACGGAGGAGTCAAGATGAAAGCAGTCGCATGGCATAGGCGACATCCGGTTCGACGACGTCGACGAACCCAAGATTCAGAGCTGACCGTCCTGCTCAAGCGGATGCGGCTGCCGTATGTCCGCGCTGCCGCACCGGACGTGCTGGCCACCGCCCGGGCGCAACGCTGGGAACCCGCCGAGGTGCTGCGGGTGCTGCTCGTCGAAGAAGTCAAAGGCCGCGACGAAGCCACCCGCCGGATGCGGCGCCGCACCGCCGGATTCCCGACCGGCAAAACGTTCGGCTCCTGGCGGCCGAGGCGACTCCTCCATCCCGGCCCCGACCCAGACCGGGCTCGCCACCCTGGAATGGGTGCACCGCGCCGAGAACCTGGCCGTCGCCGGGCCGTCCGGCACCGGCAAAAGTCACTTCGTCGAAGCCCTCGCTCATGCCGTCATCGACGCCGGCATGCGGGTCGCCTGGTTCACCCTCGAATCGTTGACCGCCACCATCGGCCGGGCCAAGGTCGACGCGTCCATCACCCGCACCATCGCCCGGATCTGCCGGTCCGAGCTCATCGTCGTCGATGACATCGGCATGCTCCCCGCCGGCCAAGACGCCGCCGAAGCGTTCTACCGGATCGTCGACGCCGCCTACGAACGCCGCTCGGTCGCCGTCACGTCCAACCTGCACCCATCCGGCTTCGACACGATCATGCCCAAGACGCTCGCCACCGCGACCGTCGACCGGCTACTGCACCACGCCCACCTCGTGCTCACCGAAGGCAGCTCACTCCGCCTCGCCGAAGCCGTCGCCGGCAAAGGAGTCAAGACCTTGGAATAGCCAACCAGCGGAGATCAGCTGACCGCCCACCGGGATTTCTGGTGTCCGCCGGCCGGGAGAACTGATGTCCGCCCACCGGGAGATCTCAGTGTCCGTTGACAACAGGTGGGTATTTCGTCGCGGTAATCCTGCAAGCGCGCCGGAAACACCTGGTGTAACTGCCCAAGGCGCTGAATGTCAGATCCCGGCTCGTCCCATCGAGGACATCCGGATGACGCTCTTGGCGCGCGGTCGCGCCGCTGCAGCCAGCCTAGAACACACCTGCGCGCAGGTCACCGGGTCGAACGCGGGACCACACCCCAATCGGTTGTGGTCTTGTCCAGGCAATGTGACGCGAGTAACTTCCGGCAGGGCGATCCCGCTAGTGCCGGACCCGCGTTCGCCGCGTTGCGATCACCTGGGACCAGCAAACTGGAGAGGTCTTCATGCCATCTCGACTCGGTGCGACCAGCCGTCGAGCGGTTGTTGTCGTGACTGTCACAGCATTGGGGATCTCCCTCGGAGCTTGCGGTCGGTCCAGTTCCTCCGGAGGCGGCGGATCCAAATCGGCCGCACCATCGAGGGGCGCGACCGCATCCGCTAGCGCGAGCGCAGGGCCCGGCGATTTCGGAACGTTGAAGGCCGTGTGCGGGCCAGGTAACGCCAGCGGCGGTATCGGCCGCGGGGTGGCCGCCACAACGATCAAGATCGGGGTGAACGCCGACCCCGGCTCTTCAGCCGCTCCAGGCCTTGAACAAGAATTCTTCGACACTGCGGACGGCTTCGCCAGATGGTGCAACGCCGCGGGCGGTATCAACGGGCGCAAGATCGTCGTCGACAAGCACGACGGCAAACTCTTCAACGTCGGCCAGGCCGTCACTAATGCCTGCCAGTCCGACTTCATGTCTGTCGGCGGCGGTAATGCCTTCGACAGTGCGGGCGTGAAGATTCGTGAGAACTGCAAGCTCGCGCAAATCCCCGCGTACGTCGTCTCGCCTGAGGCAGTCAACGCATCGCTCCAGGTCCAGTCGGCCCCCGTGCCAACGGACTACACACTCAACGGAGTCCTGCGCCTCTTGGCGAATGCCTACCCCGTGACAAAGACCGCGGGCATCGGCATCGCGGGTAGCAACTTGGCATCCCTCATTCCCACCGGCTTGAAGACAGTCGAGTACCTGAAAGACATCGGGATCAAGGTTCCCGTCAATCAACAGCAGCCGCCCTCGGTGGATAACTACCGGCCCTACATGGAACAGATGAAGGGCAGCGGTGTCGCCGGCATGTACGTCTTCAACGGCGTCAACATCGTTCCCATCTTCCAAGCCATCAACAACATCGGCTGGAAACCCTCCTGGGTCAGTCTTAGCGTGCAGTTCTACGGCAAAGCCGCCAAGGCCGCTGCTGCCAGCCTGGGCAGCACCCTCCCACCCACCTACATTCAGTTCGCCACCTTGCCGTTCGAGCTCGCGGACAAATACCCGGTGCTCAAGCAGACCGAGCAGATCGTGACGGCGGCCGCTCCCAACACCAACCTGGACAACTTCACCGAGAGTGCGATGAGCGCATGGCTGCTCTGGGCGGTGTCCGCGAAATCTTGCGGTTCCGACCTCACATCAGCATGTGTCCTGCAGAAGGCAGCTTCCTACACCGACTGGACCGCCGGCGGCCTGTACCCGCCTCAAAACATCAAGACAGGCGTCGCATCTCCGTGCGTCACAATCGTGCGACTCACCGCGCAGGGCTACAGCTACGACCAGAAAATCACCGACCCGACGCCCGGCAACGGCCCTTTCAACTGCGACCCGGACAACCTCAAGAAGGTGAAGACCTACCAAACCAGCTAGGAGACAACTGCCTCGACTACTATCCGGGATTGTCTCTTCCAACGAGCGTAAGGGCCGAGAACGGGTTGACAAATACGAGCGAATTGGGCGTTCGTTGATTGCTAATGTGGCAGTCGAGTGACGTCGTTGAGCTATCGGTTTCCGTGGATGACGGACAAACTACGGCGCTGACCGATATGCCGAGCAGCTCGAGCCCCGCCTCGGAGGACGGCACTACACGGCTCGAGGTCCGCTTGATTGCGGTGCGCCGGAGACTTTCAGATTTGGCGTGCGTTCCCGCTTCCAGGACATCGGTTCATGCCGAAGGCCGGTGTCCGTGCGATGCGCGGTGCACACATCCACTGTGAAAATGGCATACGCCGTGGATCGGTTGGTCCGCACGTGGACCCACGTCCGGGCGGCGGGCGCCGAGCAGGCTAAGGTAAGCCCGGTTGACCCCTGTGACTCAGCCCGCATGCCATGCGGTGCATCTCAGACGGCATGGACTGGCGTTCGCCGCGGAGTGTCCTTCGCGATCACGGGGAGCCGTCACCCGGCGGCCTGGATGGTGTGGGGTTCCAATACTCGGCCGTCGACAGTTTTCTGCCCGCTAGCAGCGCAGTGGTATTCGTTGACGAGTCCGCCGATGATGGGGCTGCAGACGACGGCCGCGACTTCGGGTTCTTCTGGAACTGGCTGCGGTCGCGGCGGATGGAGTTGTTGCCCGCGATGAGGTCGCTGGGTGTTGTAGTGCGCGATGTATTCGGTGAGGACCGCGGTCAGGTGCCGTCGCCCGAGGATGAGCATGCGGTCGGTGAGTTCGGATCTGACGGCAGGCACGAACCGTTCGGCGTAGGAGTTCCCTTGCGGACACCGCGGAGGAATTCTCACAACGTCGATTCCCGCGTCGGCCAGGACGGCGTCGAACGCTGTGTTGAATTGGCCAGCGCGGTCTCGCACCAGATAGCTGAATGACTCGGCACGCTGGCCGAGGTCGGCGAGTAGGTTGCGGGCCTGCTGAGTCGTCCATTGCCCATCGGCGTTGGTGGTGGTGCCGCGGATATGCACGTAGCGGGTGTTGACCTCAATGACGAAGAATACGTAATCCGCCGCAGGCTGATGGCGCAGTCGAAGTCGAAGTCCAGCATCGTCGAAGTCTGTGCTCGCAAGAATTGCCTCCAGCGCAGGTCGGTGTTTCGAATGGGTGCTGGACGGATGCGTAGCCGTTTGAGGATCCGGCGGATCGTCGATGCGCCAACGCCGTGGCCGACTTTGAGCAGCTCGCCCTGAATCCGTTTGTAGCCCCAGCTCGGATTCTCGTGGGCCATTCGTTGAATCAGGTCGGCCAGCGCAGTGTCAATCGGTGGCCGACGTTGGCGGTGCGGGTATGTTCAATGTTTGGAGATCAGCCGCCGGTGCCAGCGCAGCAGCGTTCCGGGTGTGACGAGCCGGTGACGGCGAGGCCGGGCTAAGCAGCCGACTGATCGCAGCGAAGAAGGCCTGGTCGTTCCAGTTCAACGTCGGATTTGGGTTCTGACGTCGCAGCACCGCGACCTGGTGCCGTAGGACGAGCAGTTCGGCGTCTTTTGAAGCTGCGGAGCGGGCAAGCAACGCCATCCAGCTCAACAGCCGAGTGAAGATCAGATAGAGCAGACGCGTCGACACAAGACATGATCACGCAGGCCCAGAACGGCAGGTCAGAAGCCGCGCAGACTTGTGGCACCCCACAGGTACGCAACAGTCCTGTTCTGGAGGCCGCAGGTCGTGCTGTTCGTGAACGAGCCGAGTTGGCTGGCCAATTGGTCACTTCGCCGCGGCCTGTAGAGACGCCCATGTCTTGCCAGTTCTTGTCGAGCATCTGCTACCGGTTCGAAACGGAAGCGGCGCTAACGTGAGCGGGAATTGCGTTCTCGCCAACCAATGTCATGGGACCGGGACGGAAGAGATAATCGCCGGAAGCTCTCCGCCGAATTTCCCGCTATGCGGTCCCGGACATTCGTCCTGTCGGGCGACGGTCACCGAACTCGCAGGCGCCCCTTGTCTTGGTTCGTGGCCATTTTGATTCGGCGCGCCTGACGGCTCGCTGACGGCCACCGAGGCAGGGTCTGGCCTATGCCGTCGAACGGGCAGAAGGGCGCCGCTGACCCGCCTTCAGCAAGCGGCGGGCACCAGGCGCGGCGCAACAAGGTCGGCGAAGCGCGGCTACCCCCTACCATCGCGCTCCTTGCCGCCATCGCGCTGTACGCGCTGTTGCCCGAGGCGCTACTGCTTGGGCCTCGGTTCATCGTGCCGTCGGTCGAGGTGTTGTTGCTGCTGGCCGTGGTGGCGACCAATCCGCGGCGCATCACCCGGCAGACGCGCTACTCGCGCCTGCTCTCATTGCTGATGGCCGGGCTGGTCGTAGCGACGAACTTGCTGTCTCTTGGGCTCCTGATCCATGAATTGGTGTCCAGGCAGCACGCCAAGGGTTCCGCGCTGTTGCTGGCGGCGCTGCAGGTGTGGGGCACGAATGTGATCGCGTTCGCGGTCACCTACTGGGAGTTGGACCGCGGAGGGCCGGTCTCGCGGACCCAGCGGCCACGAGATCAGCTGCCGCTCGCTGACTTCCGCTGGTCGCAGGACGAGACCGCGGACAACGTCGAGGAAGTCGCGGCCGGTTCGAGTATCAAGGCGGACTGGATCCCGACTTTCATCGATTACCTGTACCTGTCGACGACCAACAGCAGTGCGTTCAGCCCCACCGACACCATGCCGCTGACTAGCCGGGCGAAGGTGCTCATGGGCATCCAAGCAACAGCTGCCCTACTCACCTCCCTACTGGTGATCGCCCGAGCCGTCAGCGCGCTTTCCTAGATGGTGTGGCGAGCATGGTGAGAGAGCGGCGATTCCTCGGGGTGGGTACGCCGAACGAAGCCCACTCATGCTCGTGTCGCGCAGGCCTACCCAACCGAGCCCGGCCAGCCGCGAGCGACTCAAGTCCGTCGAAGTCACGCCCGTGAGGCAGGCAGGTCGGTGGCCTCAAGGAGCGAGTCGGCTCAACTCCCCAGCTGGCGCGCCGACTCGCTCGGTATATGTCAACGAGCTGCCGGAGTGCCGGTCACGGTCCGCCAGCGTTGCTTTCACCACATCGGGGCGGAGGGCAGCGGTGATCTTGATTGATCGCTTGGGCTGCGAATTGTTGTCGCGGTAGTTAGAGTCAAAGAAGGCTAAGACGAAGCCCTTGTCGGAGTTCAAACTCGGGTCGGACGCGTGTCGATGCGGTTTGGGTTGGAGTGTCGATGACGGCGGTGGGTGGCCGGGAGCCGGGCGGCCAGTCAAAGCGACGAAAGTCGCAACCGGCCGTACCCGGCGTCCCGCGTCAAACGGATGAAACGCCGCCGGTTTCGGAGCTGTCGTGGCCGGCTGATGCGCCGGTGTTGGATGCGTTGGACGCGGCGGTGATCGTGTCCGATGCGGTGGGTGTTGTGCTCTATGCCAACCCTGCCGCAGAGCAGTTATATGGCCATCCACGGTCGGCGCTGCTGGGCTCGAATGTCAGGGACTTGCTGGTGGCCGACGGTGATTTAGCCGAGGCCGAGGAGATCATGTCGCAGGTCCTGGGTGGCCAGTCATGGTCCGGTGAGTTCGATGTTCGCCATGCCGACGGCGGTATCCGCACGGTACGGATAACCGACTCTCCCGTGTTCAGCGACGGCCGGATTATTGCGGTCGTGGGCGTCGCCGAGGACGTGACGGGCATCCGGCGGGATCGCCGGGATGCTGATCGTTTCGGTACGCGACTGAGTCAGCTGGCTGCGGTGACCGCGGCGCTGGCGGCTGCGCAAGATGTGGATACGGCGGTCAGCGCTGTCGTGCATGAGGCGGCGTCGGCGGTGGGTGCGGTGGTGAGTTCGGTGTCGTTGCTGACCGCCGGGGACGTGTTGATTCTGCATGCCCTTCACGGCGCAGCACGCGATGAGCAGCATCCCTGGGATCGCTACCCGCTGGATGCTCAGCTTCCGGCCAGCGATGCAGCACGCACCGGACGGCCGGTGGTGGTGGCCGACCCTGGTGAGATGGCGGTGCGCTATCCGGCGTTGAGGGGTGTCATCGGCGAGGGAAGATCCACTATCTGCCTCCCGCTGTCTGTGCCTGGTGGTTGCTTGGGAGTTCTCACGCTGTCCTTCGTCGAGGGGCGGGTCCCGGATGACGCGGAGATGACCTTTTTGTCGGCGGTGGCCGATATTTGTGCGCAAACGCTGGAGCGATTGAGCGCATTGGAACAGGCGCAGCAGTCCGCCGACAAGCTGGCTTTCCTGGCCGAGGCATCGGTGGAACTGGCGAGCAGTCTGGAGATGGACGAGACCCTGGCCAACGTCGCCCGTCTGGTGGTGCCCCGGCTGGCCGACTGGTGTGTCGTGCACGTTAAACAGGACGACGGGCACCGGCCGGTGACGGTCACGCACATCGATCCCGCGAAGATGGCCTGGGCACAGGAACTGCAAGACCGCTATCCCGTCGACCGCCGTGCCACCTCAGGCGTGCCCGCGGTGGTGGCCAGTGGGCGAAGTGAGCTCTACACCGAGATCGCTGACGAGCTACTCGTCGCCGGCGCCGTCGACACTGAGCACCTGCGCATCCTGCGCGCCGTGGGAATGCGCAGCGCCGTCATTGTCCCGCTCACCGGACGACGCGGAACCTTCGGCGCCATCACCATGATCGCCGCCGAGTCAGGCCGGCGGTTTGATCACGCTGATCTCCAGCTCGCTGAGGACGTCGCTCATCGGGCGGCGCTCGCCGTGGAGACGGCCGACGCCTTCCGTGGTCAATCTCGCCAGCTCGCGGCGATCAGTCGTGTGGCGGAGGCAGCCCAACACGCCATTCTCGCCCCGGTGCCAGCCCAGGTGGGGCCGGTGCGGCTGGCTGCCCGGTATGTCAGCGCGTTCGCTGATGCCCTCGTCGGCGGTGATCTGTATGAAGTCGTCAGTCGGGGCGACACCGTACGAATCCTTGTCGGCGACGTGCGCGGCAAGGGTCTGGAAGCAGTTCGCACGACGACCGTTGTCCTGGGCGAGTTCCGTGCCGCCGCCGCCGCGCTCGATGACCTCGGGGCAATGGCACGCCAGATCGACGGAGGACTTGGCCCGTACCTGGGCGAGGAAGACTTCGTTACCGCAGTGCTCGCTGAAATCGACGCTGATGGCACCCTCACCGTCGTTAGTTGCGGGCATCCTCCCGTCCTCATCGCCACCGCCGAAGGATTGATGCGGGAGTTCAGTGGGCCGCCGAGTCTCCCGCTTGGCCTCGGTGCCCTGCCCGAAACCGCCGCGGCCCAGTTGCAGGCCGGTGACCGCGTCCTGCTTTACACCGACGGACTACTGGAAGCCCGCGACGTCAATGGGCAGTTCATCAAGACAGCCGATCTGCTCACCGACCTCACGACAGGATCTCCCGACCTCGCACTCGACGCGCTGCTTGGAAAACTGCGCAAAGTTACTGGACATGAGTTGACCGACGATCTCGCGCTGCTGCTTGCCGAATACTCGCCGCCGACCAGCTGAGACTGGTCACCTGGCTATACCGAATGCCACCGCGAGTCGCCGGCCCAAAATCGGGTATGCCTCGTTTGAGGTGACTCATCCGATATGACATATCCGCCAAGGGCACACAACGCCCGCGAGCGCTTCGTACTGCGCCTTAAGCCGGAACCGGCCGCTATCGCTGCCGTGCGCGCCTGGGTGCATGACAATTGCCTGAAACTGAAAGCACCGAGCCGATGCGACGACACCGTTCTCATCGCCAGTGAACTCGTCACCAACGGCGTGCGCCACGCCCGCACCGAGCTGCTGGTGGAACTGCATGGCGTCGGCAGCGGGATTTACATCGCCGTCACTGACGGGTCTAGCGATCCCGTTCGTAGCCGCCAAGCCGACCTGGTCGACGAGGGTGGCCGCGGGTTGTTGCTCGTCGCGGCGCTCGCCAAACAATGGGGGGTATCGGCGCTGCCCAACGGAAAGCGAGTCTGGGCCGAGCTGTGCTGATGACTGCAAGATCGGCCTCGCGCTGGTGAGCCACTCGCATTCCGGGCGTAGTGGCGGCCGTCGGGGGCGGCGACTGCAGCAACTCGGATCGTCTGACCCCTTAACCGCCAAGACCCCTGGCGGCAGGCGATCACGTCCACATCGAACGGATATGCACTTACCACGATCACGCCCCCCGAATGATCGTTACTACCTCCCGTTCCCGATCCCCAAAAACGCGAATATGCCGCGGGCCGTTGCGCCCTCACCGGGCCACGGCGGTAGGCAACTAGGCAACGCATGATGGCAACACGGCTGGGAGCCCGGCTTGGCTGGCGACTCCCCCCGCGGTTGGCATTCGGTGCCGATCGTGGCTGGCATTGCGATGCCGAAGACCCCAACCCCCGTTCATCGACCGGGGCGTTCGCGAAGCACAGCTGAAAAAGACCTGGGGGCGGAAGAAACACAGAGGATGCAACACAGACGCCGTTTTCAGTCGTTTGCGCTGGTGGGTGAGTCGCCGGCGTTGCCAAACGGATGCAACGCCCTCCTGGCCGTTCGAGTGGCCATCCGTTCAACTTCGGACCCGGGTACCCCGACCCCCTCTTCATTCGTCCGCATTGCGATCACATTGCGTGATATCACCAGTTCTGCCTGGTCGGTTGCCGACTCGGCGAACTGGGGGGCGTTTCCATGGCTGTTAGTCGGTCGCGCTTAGCGAGACTGGTTGTGGCGGTCACATGTCTCGTGGGCGGGCTGATGTTGTCCGCGTGTGCGACGGTCGCTGCGCCGCCTCCTGTGCCGGCAAGTCAGCCGCTCGGACTGCCCGATTTCCACAAGATTGTCGTCGATGCCGCGCATAGCCGGGTTTTCTACAGCGGCGGTACGCAGACCTCGACCGAAGGCGGCCGGGCGACGGTGCTCGTGACAACGACCACCGGTGCGGTCGTGAAGCGGCTGACCGGTTTGCCGAGTGCCTGGGGAATGGCGCTGTCACCGGCGACGCATCATCTGTTCGTCGCTCTGCCCGCGGTCCGCAAGATTGCTGTCATCGACACGGCGACGCTTGCCGTCGTCGCCATGGTGCCCGCTCCTGCCGATGCGGTCCCGACCTGGCTGGCGGTTGCCGGCGGACTGCTGTGGATCGGAAGTCCGTATCCCAATGAGGTGCCGGAGCAGAACAAGGTGCTGCTGACGCTCAATCCAGCGAACCTCGCAAGCGGGATGCGCTGGGCGCCCGGCCTGAGCGAGTGGTCTGGCGGTGTCCCGGAGCTCACCTCTCCCGGCGAGTCCGGGAATTTGCTGGCGGCGGTGACCGACCCCTCCCGCGACGCGGGCTACGTCTATCTATTTCGCACCAGCGAAACGGCGCTGACCCAGGTCGGACGTCCGTACGCGATGTCGTACTTCTCCAACGGGGTGACATTCACGCCCGATGGCCGTTACCTGGCGGCCGTTCAGCAGGGCGGACCGGCCGTGCGTTTGTTGACCTCCAACATGACCATCTCCGGCGAATACAACACCGCTGGACCGGCCACCCCTAACCCGTTCTTTGGCTGTGATCGCACGGGTTTTGCCACCGCCGCCGGTGTCTACTCCGCCGATTCGAGGACCTTCATCGGCGGGGCGACCGCTTCTTTCTTCCCGTCCGATTCAGCGCGACCGACCAGCGTCACCTCAGTGGCGGGCTGCCTGATGCCGTTCGGGCTTGCAGTCGATCCGACCGGCATGCATGTGTTCGCGGCCGTCGATGAGCCGACGGGCCTGAGCTTGGTCACGTTGCCCGGGCCGGCGTCCCCGTTAGCCCCCCGCCTTGCGCTTCCGCCGCTCGGACTGCAGACCGTCGCCGGAATGTTGGTCGACCCGGTCCACCAACACATTTTCGTCGCTCCGGGCGAAACTGGCGACGAGCTTGCGGTCCTCGATTTCCAGGGCCGGCTGGTCAAACTCATTCCCGACCTCTATGGAGCAGAGCAGCTCGCGCTATCCACGAAACTGAACAAGCTCTACGTCGGCCTCTCCACAGCCACCGACGTCGCCGAGATCGACACCGCCACCTTGAGTGTCACCCGAATGTTCCCCACCGGCGACGAGGTCGGCAGCGTCGCGCTCGCCGGAGGCCGAGTCTGGTCCACCGTCGACGTCGACCTCGCCAGCCTCGATCCCACCCAGCCCCATCCGCAATGGGTGTCGACTCACATCGAGCTCAACGGCGGCTCATTCGCCTCCCCCGGCGAGACCAAGAACCTGCTGATGATTCAAGGAGCAGTCCGCCCCGGCCCGGTTGCGGTCTTCAAAGTTTCTGGTTCCGCGGTAACCCAGACCGCGAGGGGACAGAACGAGACTGCCACGCCCGTCTTCTCACCCGACGACACCGTGTTCTACGCCGCCGACGGCAACTGCGGCCGCGCCATCTGCACCCACAATCTCAGCGACCTCAGCCGCACCGGCCTCTTCGGCGGATTCGACGCCCCGCCGGCAATCCCCGTCGGGCTCAGCCCCGACGGACGCACCATCACCATCATCAGCATGGCCGCAAACTCCTCCTATCTGCTCGAAAAGTTCAACACCGCCACCGGAACCCTGCTCGCCACAGCACCCGGGGAGAACGCCAACGAAGCCGCCTTCTCCCCCGACCAACGCACCATCTACTCCATCACCGGCGGCGACGACTCGGGCAACCACCCACCCCAACTACACCTATTGGCCGCACTCTAAAACTCAGAGCAACCGCGCCGGAGGGTGTGTCAGAACTCCTGTATAAGTGACGTTGCCTTGGCAGCAGAGCTACTCGGTGATCTTGAACTCTGGCGCAGGGCCGCGCCGAGTTCGTTCATTCCTGGGCGTCCCGCTGCACGTCCGACGGGAGATCTACACGACGAAGCTGATCGAGTCGATGAAATGCCCGGCTGGGTACAGCTGCCCGCCAACGCGGGTCAGTTCCCGACCGAACCTGCCGACCTGAAAATGCTTGATCTCGCCCTCGGCAACCTCGACGAGTGTCGCGGGCCGACTGGGTATCCACCAATGGTTGCAAATGTGCATTGCCAGACATGCGTAACAGCCTGCACTGAACCGGACTGGATTCGGTGGAGACTTTTCTGCTGTTGATCACGCGGCCGGGTTAGCCCCGTGTTGATGACGGTAGTGGGCGGCTTCGAACTCGGCCGGCGGGATGTTGCCGCACGCGGAATGCAGGCACCGCTGGTTCCACCAGTCGACCCAGGCTGCGGTGGCGAGTTCGACGTGCTCGACGGTCTTCCATGGCCCTTGCCGATAGATCAGTTCGGCCTTGTACAAGCCGTTGACGGTTTCGGCGAGGGCGTTGTCATAGGAGTCACCGCGTGAGCCGACCGAGGTGACTGCGCCTTCCTCGGCGAGGCGCTCGGAGTAGCGAATCGATAGGTATTGCACGCCCCTGTCCGAGTGATGGACCAAGCCCGTCAACGCCGCGGGGTCAGTGCGACCGCGGGCCCAGATCGCTTGCTCAAGGGCGTCCAGAGCGAGGTCTGCCCGCAGCGTTTTCGACACCCGCCAGCCGACGATGGTGCGGCTGAACGCATCGGTGATGAACGCCGCGTAGCAGAACCCGGACCAGGTCGAGACGTACGTGATGTCCGCCAACCACAGGCGATTCGGGGCTGCCGCGGCGAACCTGCGTTCGACCAGATCCGCCGGCCGCGCCGCGGCTTCGTCGGCGATGGTGGTGCGTTTGAACTTGCCGCGCCGCACTCCACGCAGGCCCATATCCGCCATCAGCCGGCCGACCCGGTCCCGGCCCACGATGACGCCTTCGCGCAGCAGCTGCCGCCACACTTTCTCCACGCCGTAGACACCGAAGTTCGCCCGATGCACCCGGAGGATCTCGGCGCGCAGCTGCTCGTCGCGCGCCGCCCACGCCGACGGCGGCCGGGCTTTGGCAGCGTAGTACGTCGACGGGGCGATGTGCAGCACTCTGCAGATCGGCTCGACCCCGCCGAAACGAGCACGATGCTCGTCGACATAGCGGATCACCTGCTGGATCGGCGGTCGAGCTCCGCCCCGAAGAAAACCGCCGCAGACTTGAGGATCTCGTTCGCCCGCCGCAGCTCCCGGTTCTCCTTCTCCAGCGCCTTCATCCGAGCGCGTTCTTCGCTGGACAGCCCCTGCCGGCGACCAGAGTCGATCTCCGCCTGACGGACCCAGTTCCGCAACGACTGATCACCGACACCGAGCTGACGAGCTACCCGACTGATGACACCAGTCTCGTCACCGGACTCGGCGATCGTCTGCTCCACCAGCCGCACCGCCCGCTCTTTCAGCTCGCCGGATACCGCTTCGACGACGGGTGCTTCGACCCTGACGTGGACTCCATGACCCCAACCATTCCAAGGCTCGGAGTCTCCATGAATCCCAGTCCGGTTCACGGGACTGTCCAACAGGCGGTCTAGTCGCCCGGTGGCCGATCTATCCGGCGAGCCGTATCAGGGCCTGATTCCGCGCGATGATGAGGTCGAGGGTGGGGGATTGCCCGCTGGTTGCTGTGGTTGGGCAGCAACATGACGTTCCCCGGGGGGTTACGGTCTGTCGATGGGACGCCTGCCGCTGGTCGATTCAGCAGATCCCGATGCCGATTCGCTGGCCCGTGATGCATTGCGGGCTTCGGTAGGTGGCGGGAGTGTTGCGCCGAACGTCTTTCGAGCGCTGGCCAACCATCCCCGGGCGTTGGAAGCGTTGGCGCACTTTGGCAGCGTCGTTTACTTCAACAACTCCCTGACACCGGCCGCCCGGGAGCTGGCCTACCTCACCGCGTCAGTGGCAAACGACTGCCACTATTGAATTCCAACCCATGTGCTGCTCGGTCGAGCAGCAGGCCTCAGCGAGGAAAAGCTCGCGCATCTCGGCGACGAGTGTCTTCCGGAAGGCGTCTACGAGCCAGCTGAGGCAGCCCTGGTCGTCTACGCGCAGCGATCGACTCGGATGGACGTCATCGACGACGCCACCTACGAGAACCTTGCCGCGTTTTTCACTTCGGAGCAGATCATCGAAATTTGCCTCACCGTCGGCATGTCCAACATGATCAACCGGTTCCACGCGACGTTCCTGACCGAGCTGGACCCGCACACGCAGGAAGCGCTCGCCACGACCTGCCCGCTCAACTATCCCGACGTGCAGGCCGGCTAGCACCTCAACCTTTTTGGCGGGTCTTGACGAGGAGCTCTTTGAACAGCGGCGCGAGGCGAGACAGCTCTTCTAGATGGGCGGCCGAGAGGGCTTCCAAAATGCGCCGGCCTTCGTCGGTGAGGGACAGGCGAACCTGGCGGTGATCTTTGTCGTCACGACGTCTCCGGACCAAACCCAGCTGCCCGGTTCGGTCAGTCAGTTCAGCCGCAGAGTGTGGCCGAATCAGCAGGTAGTCGGCCACCTGCCCGATCGTCGGCCCTTCAGGATGCTCGTGGCCGCGCACCGCGAGTAGCAGTTGATGCTGGCTAGCGGTGAGGCCAAATGCGGCTGCCTGTTCAGCGCTCCAGTGTTCAAAGGCGCGTAATCGTGTCCGAACGGCCAGCAGCCGGGTGTAGTCACCGTCGCTGACCCGCTTGATCGCCATGGGTGTGACGTACCTCCAGTCACTAAGAGCCTCACAGGATTTTATGTCGTATCACGACATGTCCCGGTTAAGGTGACGTGTGACCGTTCTTGAACCCGTACCCCTGCGTGACGGCCCCCGCGATGTGGCTCACCTCGGCGATTTCACGGTGACCAGCCGCATGCTGTTGATTGCCGCGCTCGCGGTGCCGGTCGGCGCGGTAAGCGCCTGCGTCGCATGGGGACTGCTGCGACTCATCGGTTTGATCACCAACGCTGTGTTCTACAGCCGGTTGGATACCCGGCTGGTGGCGCCCGGTGCCGGGCACCACAATCCGGCCGTTCTGCTTCTCGCTCCGATCGGCGGAGGGCTCCTCGTGGGGCTGATGGCGCGTTACGGCTCGGAAAAGATCCGTGGTCATGGGATGCCAGAGGCCATCGAGTCGATCCTGCTCGGCGGGAGCAAGGTCGCGCCGCGGGTGGCTGTCCTTAAGCCGGTGTCGGCGGCGGTTGCCATTGGCACCGGAGGACCATTTGGTGCCGAGGGACCGATCATCATGACGGGCGGCGCCATCGGGTCGCTGTTCGCGCAGTGCCTGCGACTGACCGCTGACGAGCGCAAGACGCTGCTCGTCGCGGGTGCGGCTGCCGGCATGGCCGCGACCTTCAATTCTCCATTTGCCGCGCTGATGCTTGCCGTGGAGCTGCTGCTGTTCGAGTGGCGGCCGCGCAGCTTCGTCCCTGTCGCCGCGGCGGTGTGCATGGCCGCGATCGTGCGCCGTCCGCTATTGGGAACGGCCGCATTATTTCCTGCGGTGGGCACATTGCACATCCCGTACGTGGCGTATGCGCTCTGCGTCGTCACTGGGCTAGCTTCCGGTTTGCTGGCGGTGGCCGCGACGGCTTTGGTCTACGCGGCCGAGGATGCTTTTCGGCGGCTGCCGGTGCATTGGATGTGGTGGCCGGCGATCGGCGGCCTCATCATCGGTATCGGCGGGCTGATCGTTCCGCAGGCGCTCGGTGTCGGATACAACGTCATCGGCGCCGAGCTTGACGGGAGTATCGGCCTGGGCCTGGTGGCCGGAATCCTGATCGTGAAAACGCTGATCTGGTCACTTTCCCTCGGTTCCGGCACCTCCGGTGGGGTGCTCGCGCCGATGTTCATGATCGGGGGCGCGCTTGGGGCACTGGAGTCGCATATCTTTCCCACCGTCGGTCCTGGCTTCTGGGCTCTAGTCGCGTTAGCCGGGGTGCTCGGCGGCGTCATGCGTTCACCGTTTACCGGTGTGATCTTCGCGCTGGAACTGACCCGTCGATTCGATGCTCTGCTGCCGCTCATCATTGGTTCGGCCACGGCTTATGCTGTCTCCACCCTGATGCTCAAACGTTCGGTGCTGACAGAGAAGATCGCCCGGCGCGGCTTTCATATCTCCCGTGAGTACGACGTCGATCCACTGGAGATTCTGTTCGTCAGCGAAGTCATGGAACGAACCGTTCTCACGTTCGAAGACGACCTCAGTGCGGCCGATGCCCTGGCCGCCATCTCAGACACCAACCCAGCAAATGTGCTGGTACGACGGCAAATGATGTACCCCATCGTCGGCGACGGGGACCTGCTGCGGGGCATCGTCACCCGCACTCAGCTCGAAACAGCAGTACATGACTGGCGCGGGCAAGTGCCAGTAAGCGAGCTCGGCATCGCGAACCCGGTCGTGACCCACCCGGATGAGATTCTGCGTGCGGTGGCAACGTCCATGGCCGGCAACGAAGTCGACCGGATGCCGGTGGTGAGCCGGGACGATCCCGGACGGATCGTCGGGATCGTGTCGTTGACGATGCTGCTCGCCGGCCGACTACGCACCTTGCAGCAGGCTCGTGACACCGAACGCGTACTCAAACTTCGAGTCGTCCGTCCCAGCTGGCTACCACCGCGAGCCACCGACCCGGAGCGCCAACCCACGGCCTAGTTGGTACCTCGCGCGGTCGGCAGTTGCCGGCCGACGAAAAGGTTGACGGGTGCGATCGTGCGCTGGCTCGCGGTATTCCCCTTGACCGTCCGGTGACGTCATCACGCGCAAGCCCGGAGCGGGACTAGATGGCGCAGACTCCCCAACGGAACTCCACTGTCTGCTGCGGCTGCAATGTCAGCAGGTCTTCTCCAGTGGCGAGTGCGTTGGGAGGGGCTGTCATGGGTTCCACGCCGAGTCCGCGTCGACCCCTTTTGGAGGTGAAGGTGTCCCCGGTGAAAATCTCGAGGTGGGGATAGCTCTTGTCGGCCCAGAGTTGAACGGTGGTTCCGTCGGGGCGGGCGAGCTTCACGACGGCACGGTCGGTATCGCCGCGGTGCATGCCGGTGTAGGTCTCGTCGATCTGCATTGTTCCGAGGCGGCGGGGGAGTCGGAAGTCGTGGTCGGTTCCAGCGACGGGGAGCCAGCCGGTGGGGATTCCGCGTTCGTCGGTCGGCAGAAAGGTGTCCGCTGGCACGGTCAGTTCACAGTCGTCGATGAGTGCTCCGCCGGCGGACAGGTAGGGATGCGCACCGGCGGCTAGTGGGGATGGTTGGTTTCCGAGGTTGGTCACGTTGGTGTGGACGGTGAGCCCGTCCTGGTCGAGTGAGTAGTGCAGGTCGCAGCGCAGTAGGAACGGCCAGCCGGTCTGGGCGTGGAGCCGGTGACGCAGATGGATCGATGCTGACGTTAGCTCGATGAGCTCCCAGTTGGCCCACCGCGTCAGCCCGTGGATCGCGTTGTGTTTTTCGGGTTCGGTCAACGGAAGTTGTTCGTCGTGTCCGTTCCAGCGGTAACGGCCGTCCTTCACCCGGTTCGGCCAAGGCAGCAGCGTCTGTCCCCGGGCACCATCGCATATCTCGGTTTCGGCGAAGCCGTCGAGCATGTCGATGGTTCCGACGCGGTAGCTGCGCAGGCCACCACCCACCTCGGTGATCACGGCATGCTGCTCGCCGTGACGCAGGATGAACTGTTGCCCGGACGGATGTTCCAGTGTGGCCTCCTACGCATCGGCGAGCCGGATAGAACCCTCGATCATGAGGGCGTGAACGAACGCTTGCGGGAGGTTGCCGCGCAGCTGATGTTGCGCGGCGTCGTATTCCTCGCTGAACAGCTGCGGCGGTCCGCAGGCGGCGCGGGTCCGTTCGAACCATCCCCGGGCGGTCAGCGGGTCGCCTTGCTGGCTGGTGGCTAATGCCATCAGGAAGCCGCAGAGCAGGAAAGCTCCTTCGGCGTCGCCGAGTGGCCGGGCATCCTGGCGGAACCGGTAGGCGTAACCGTCCTGCGTCAGGTCACGGGTGTAGGCGGCCAGAGTCGCGATGGTGCGAGGGTCATCGGCGGGGACGGCGCCGCGTAACCCTGGCAGGAGCAGTGCGGCGTCGAGCCCAGCATCGTCGGGGGACCGTTGCCAGTGTCCGGCTGGGGCGGTGGCATGTCGGGCGGTGTCGGCAACGATCGCGTCGGCGAGGCTGAGCCACTCGCCGGCGCGCTTAGGGGCGGGGTGTGTGGCGGCGATGGCCCTGAGGCCGGCGGCGGCGGTGAGCCGGCTGTGGGTCCAGGGCCTGTTGTCGATTTCCCAGATGCCGGCGTCGGGCTCTGTCCAGCGCCGGGTGATGGCCGCGGCAGCGGTTTCGGCGGCTTTCCATCCGTCGGTGTCGAGCCGGTCGTGTCCGGCTGCGGCGGCGAACAGCAAGAGTGCCTCGCCGAAGGCGTCGAGTTGGAACTGCTGGTTGACCCAGTTGCCGATGATGTCCGAGCCACCCGGATAACCGGGAAGGCTGAGGTGACGTTGGTCGGGCACCGGCGCGCCAGTGGTGGTGTAGGCCGGTGCCATCCGGTCACCGTGCTCGAGCAGACGGCCGCCGACGTAGCTGACCGCATCGTCAAGCAGCGGATGGGGGCCGCCGGCGGCGACGGCCTGTCCGGCGTAGCACTGGTCGCGGATCCACACGTAGCGGTAGTCGTAGTTACGGCCGGCTTCGGCGCGTTCGGGAAGGCTGGTAGTCGCTGCGGCGACCATTCCACCGCCGCGGCTGGTCAGCCCCTGCAGGACGGCGTAACTGTGCCGGGTGTCCGCCGGTGCCAGCGCGTCCGTGACGGGTGGGACAGCGGCGTGCCATGCCGTCTCGGTGGCTTCCCACAGCCGGCGAGGCGATGGAAGCTCGAACGGCAGTTCGTGGTCGCTGACCTCGAGGACGAAATCCCGGTACTGCCCGGCCGGAACGGTGCAATCAAAAGCTAGTCGCCGGTGGCTACGCGTCCCCGCAGGGTGTGCTTGCGCGGCGCCGGCCCACCGAACGTTGAGCGGACCCGTACGGCCGGTCCATACCGCGGCGGACTGGCGCAGCTCGAGCAGTGCGTCGTCCCCGAAGTTGCTGTGCGGACTCAAAGTGACCTGCACGTGAGCGTCACCATCGACGGCGATAACCCGGCGCAGCAGTATCAGCCGGTGAGGGTCGGCGGGGTAGGCGAGGGCTTCGCGGCATTCGATGATGCCGTCGGTAGTGACCCAGCGGCTGCGCCAGATGAGTGACCCCGGCTCGTAATAACCGCCCCAGACGTAGGTGTCGACCGGGGTGATGGCATAGGCGCCGGACCCGCCGATGAGGGAGGAGAACACGGCGTCGCTGTCCCAGCGGGGGGCGCACATCCAGACGATGTCACCGCGAGGACCGAGGATGGCACCGCGTTCACCGTCGGCGAGCAGGGCGTATTCGCGTAGGACGTGAGGCGGGTAATCCGCGTCCGGTGCCGCCGGGCGGGCCATCAGCTGCTCCGAGCAAGTGCCGCGGTGATCGCCGCGGATCCGCTCGCCGCCGCAGCGTTAAGGAGTGCAGGCCGGCGGTAGGCCGGCCAGTGAACCGCGGCGGCGATCATGCTGACGGCGTGGATGCTGTCGACCGCGGACACCACGGCCCAGACGGCCCGGGTCGGCCGGCCGAGCTCAGCAACCGCCTGGACCAGGTAACGGCCGCCAAGCACCTGGAGAATCCAACCGGGTGGTGCGTCGGGTGTGCTGCCCGCAGCAATCCGGGCCACCTGCTGAGGCCGACCGAGCAGGGCAGCGCCAACGGCAGCGGTCGCCGTGCCGACGACCACCGCGGGTGGGTTCCTTTTCATGGGGTGGCCCGCCGTGTCCACAGTGCCGCGGCCGTCGTGATGGCAGTGACGGCGACGGCGATCGTCGTGTGATGGTGGGAGGCCCAGAGCTGCGGATCATTGCTATGGGCTTTCGACGAGAAGATTCCGCGGGCACCGAAGTCTTTTCCGCTTGGTCCGTCGGCTGGTTCCCACAGGTTGACGGGGGCGTCGGGCGCTTGCGGCTGACCAGTCTGCTGTGACTTGAAGCCGGCCCAACCGAGGTAGCGGTCGAGCAGGCCGGGTGCTAGGGCGTTCGCGGCGAGGGTTCCCATGGTGCTGGACCCGACCCAGTATTCGCGTCGGCGTGGGTGGTCGGCGGCATACAGCACGGCCCGGGCGGCGAACTCCGGCTGGTAAATAGGCGGGACGGGTTGCGCCTGGTCCGGCAGGCGGGATAGCACCCACGAAAATTGGGGGGTGTTGACTGCCGGCATTTGCACCATCGTGGTGTGCACGCCGCTCTTGGCGTGCAGCAGCGCAGCGCAGCGCTTCGTTGAAGCGTTGAATGGCGTGTTTGGCGCCGCAGTACGCGGTTTGCAGCGGGATGCCGCGGTAAGCGAGGGCGGACCCGACCTGCACGATGGTCCTGCGGTCGCGAGGCTTCATGTGAGACAGGGCCGCCATGGTCGCGTAGACGTAGCCCAGGTAGCTCACTTCAGTGACGCGTTTGAATTCGTCCGGCTGGATTTGATCGAACGGCGCGAAGACTGATGTAAAGGCAACGTTGATCCATGTGTCGATCGGGCCGACCTTCTCCTCGACCTGTTGCGCTGCAGCGAAGATGGCAGCGGAGTCCGCTACGTCCGTCGCAATCACGACCGGAGTCCCGCCACGGGCTCGGACGTCTTCAGCGGCAGCGGCCAGTCCCGTTTCACCTCGGGCGATCAACACGACGGTGGCGCCACGATCGGCGAACCCATTCGCGACGGCGCGTCCGATGCCGCCACTCGCGCCAGTCACTACAACGATCTGCGCAGACATCATCTGCTCCTTTCGGTCATTCTGCAGGATGGGACTGCGTGGTCCATCCCATGGACCACAGTTCAGCGGCTGGTAGCTCGCCGGCAGCGGCGGCGAATTCGCTGAGGATGAGCGGTAGTTGTCTGCGCTTGTCGGCGGGCATGCGTCCTAGCGTTTTTTCAATGGCCGCCCGGCGATGGGTCATCACCCGCGTGACAAGCCGGCGGCCCGGCGCCGTCAATGCCAAGGTGAGGTTGCGGCGGTCATCAGGGTTGTCGCGACGATCGATGAGCCCCAGCGCGACCAGCCGATCGCAGGCCCGGGTCGCGTTCGAGGCGTGCACACCGATGGCTTCGGCGAACCGCACCAGGTTCACCGGTTCCAGGCTGGCAATGACCACCAGCGCCCGCAGTTGCGTGACGGTGACACGGTCCTCGACGGCGGCGATGGACTGGGCGCTGATAGCCACCAGCACACGGGAGGCGAGCATGACGGCGTCTGCCTGCGCAGCCAGCTCCACCGCAGCAGCGTCATCAGCCTTACCAACACGGGACTTCGATTCGGGCACAGCAACATCATGTCGCAAGACTTGCGTAACAGCAAGCTTTGCGGGTAGACAGTCTTCAGACGGCGAGCGGGAGACGACCGGCCGTCCTGGCGAACGGGAGTCCTGATGACGCAGACGGTGGCTGATTTTCTTTTGGCACGGCTCCGTGAGTGGGAAGTCGGCCAGGTCTTCGGGTATCCCGGGGATGGCATCAATGGGCTGCTTGCCGCGTGGGGCAGGGCGGATAATGTGCCGCAGTTCGTGCAGGCGCGGCATGAGGAGATGGCCGCGTTCGAGGCCGTCGGTTACGCGAAGTTCTCCGGAAACGTCGGGGTCTGCGTCGCGACCAGCGGTCCGGGCGCGGTGCACCTGCTCAACGGGCTTTATGACGCCAAGCTCGATCATGTCCCCGTGGTCGCGATCGTGGGGCAAACCGAACGCAGCGCCATGGGCGGCTCGTACCAGCAGGAAATTGACCTACTCAGCCTGTTCAAGGACGTCTGCAGCGACTACGTGCAGATGTGCACCGTGCCCCAGCAGCTGCCGAACCTGCTGGACCGGGCCATCCGCGTCGCGGTCACCGAACGGGCCCCGACGTGTCTGATCTTCCCATCCGACGTCCTGGAACTGGAGTACGAACCGCCCGGGCATGAGTTCAAACAGGTGCCCTCCAGCCTCGGGATGAGCACCGCCCGAGTCTGCCCCGACGACGCCGCAGTGGCACAGGCCGCCGACATCCTCAACGCCGGTGAGAAGGTGGCGCTGCTCGTGGGTCAAGGCGCCCGCGGCTGCGAAACGGAACTGACCGAGGTCGCCGATCTGCTGGGCGCCGGTGCAGCCAAAGCGCTGCTCGGTAAAGACGTGCTCCCCGATGATCTGCCGTGGGTGACCGGGTCCATCGGACTACTGGGAACCACCGCGAGTTACCACCTGATGATGGACTGCGACACCCTGCTGACCGTCGGGTCCAACTTTCCCTACACGCAGTTCCTGCCCAAGCTCGACCAGGCTCGGGCCATTCAAATCGACCGTTCCGGCAAATGGATCGGCATGCGCTACCCGTATGAACTCAACCTCGTCGGTGACGCCAAAACAACCCTGCAGGCACTAATCCCGCTCCTGCACCGCAAATCCGACAGGGCCTGGCGCGACACCATCGAAGCCAACGTCGCCGACTGGTGGCAGACCGCTGAGCGGCGAGCCATGACCGGTGCGGACCCGATCAACCCAATGCGGATCTTCCACGAATTGTCCGAGCGGCTGCCCGCCGATGCGATCGTCGCCTCTGACTCCGGCAGCGCCGCGAACTGGTACGCCCGGCACCTGAAATTCCGGGGCAGTATGCGCGGTTCCCTGTCCGGAACGCTCGCGACCATGGGCCCCGGCGTGCCGTATGTGATCGGCGCCAAGTGGGCCCATCCCGACCGGCCGGCGATCGCGCTCGTCGGCGACGGGGCGATGCAGATGAACGGCATGGTCGAACTCATCACCATCGCGCACTACTGGCAGCAATGGGCCGACCCCAGGTTGATCGTCGCCGTCCTGCACAACAACGACCTCAATCAGGTCACCTGGGAAATGCGCGCCATGGAGAACTCCCCGAAATTCGCCGCTTCCCAGACGCTGCCAGACGTCGACTATGCGGCCTTCGCCCGAACGCTAGGGCTCGCCGCCGAAAACATCGACGACCCCGAGACCCTTGGTGGGGCGTGGGAGCGGGCGTTTGCCGCGGACCGACCGACCGTGCTGGACATCCGCTGTGATCCGGACGTGCCACCCATCCCGCCGCACGCCACCTTCGACCAAGCCAAGTCCGTCGCAAAAGCAATCCTGCATGGCGATGAGGACGCGGCCGGGTTCATCAAGCAAGGCATCAAACAGAAAGCCCAGCAGTACCTGCCCGGACACAAGGACAACTGATCATGGGCATTTTTGAGACGGCACTGACGGATGTGCGTACCGGCCGGTTCGAACGGTCGCTGTCCGCGTTGACCGCGGCCGGTGCCGCCATCACCGCCGGCGAAATCTTCCTGTCCCATGACGGGGCCAGCTTCGGCAACAAAATGATGTGGTGGCCCATTTTTGTGGTGCCGACGGCGATCCCCGCCGGTATCGCCGCCGTCGCCTCCCGCAAGGCCGCGAAAACCGTCCTCCCACTGGCCAGTGCCGCCATCGTCGTCAACGGGCTGCAAGGCACCTACCTGCATTGGCGCGGTATCCGGCAACGCCCCGGCGGGTTCACCCGCTACAACATCGAAGCCGGACCACCCGCGTTCGCTCCGCTACTCGCCTCTCTCGTCGGCGGCATGGGACTACTCGCCGCGGTACTGCGCCGCGAACCCGCCGACTCCACCGCTGAGGCGGATGCCTGATGCCGTTCCGCAGCCGCGACCAGCACGCCGTCACCCCGCAGAGCCGGGGCCGGTTCCCGGGCTTTGACGTCCTCGACCAGGCCCATGTCTGGGACGACGTCACCGCCGGAGTGGTCCTCGCCCGCCTCGCGCTGCCGGGCACGCTCGCCTTCTTCACACCGGCAGAGGTCGCCGTCGCCCGGCCGCTGCTCGATCTGCTGCTCGCCCAAGACGGCGAACCCCGCATCCCCGTCCTGGAGCTCATCGACGCCCGGCTCGCCGATCGGAGAAACCGACGGCTGGCACTACGACGATCTTCCCGAGGACGGCACCGCCTGGCGGGCCACGCTGGCACTCCTCGACGAGGACGCCCGCCGCCAATTCGAGGCACGCTTTCGCCGAAGTCACGCCAGGGGAGCAGGCCCAACTTGTTCAGGCCGTGCAGCAGCTGTCCCAGCGGCGGCGACCCATGGCACGGACTGCCCGCACCCCGGGTCTGGAGTCTGTGGACCCGGTATGCCTGCACCGCGTTCTACTCCCATCCCTGGGCGTGGAACGAGATCGGCTTCCGCGGCCCCGCCTACCCCCGCGGCTACCTCAACCCCGGCATCGACGCCCGCGAAAAATGGGAAGTCGCCGACCACAACGACCTCGACCCGGTGCCGTTCGCCGCCCGCGTCGAACGAGCCCGAAAAGACCATGCCGACCTGACAGGCGGGACGTCGTCATGAGTTCCTACCGTGACATCCGGGCACGTAATGAGTCGGCATGGCTGATCCCCAACGACGGAACCCGCACCAACCATCGACTACGCGCCGACATGCGACGCTTCGACGACAACGACGAGGTCGATCTTGTCGTCGTCGGGGCCGGTGCCGGCGGCGCCGTCCTGACCCAGCGGCTTGCCCGCGCCGGCTGGAAAGTCGTCTGTCTGGACGCCGGACCGTTCTGGAACCCGGACACCGACTGGGTCAGCGACGAACGCGGCTCCCACGGCCTGTTCTGGACCGATCCCCGCCAAATCGGCGGCCACGATCCGGTGCCGCTCGGCTCCAACAATTCCGGCCGCGGCGTCGGCGGCTCCATGATCCACTACGCCGGCTACACCCCACGGTTTCACCCGTCCGACTTCCGTACCTTCACCGCCGACGGCGTCGGCGCCGACTGGCCCATCGGCTACCAGACGCTCAAGCCGTACTACGAGGCGATCGAAGCGGAACTGCCCGTCGCCGGGCAGGACTGGCCATGGGGAGACCCTCACAGCTATCCGCATACCGCTCATCCGACCGGCGGTAACGGACAGGTCTTTCAACGCGGCGCGGCCGCGGCTGGCATCGAAACCCGCGTAGGTCCGGTCGCGATCCCCAACGGCCGGTTCGGCAACCGGCCGCATTGCATCTACCGCGGTTTCTGCCTGCAGGGCTGCAAAGTCAACGCCAAGGCCAGCCCACTGATCACCCACATCCCCGACGCGCTGGCCCACGGTGCTGAAATCCGTCCCGATAGCCACGTCAGCCGCATCAGCGTCGACGATGACACCGGACGGGTCACCGGCGTCACCTACTTTCACCGCGGCCGCGAACGTCGCCAAAAAGCCGCGGCGGTCGCCGTCTGCGGCTACAGCATCGAAACCCCCCGGCTGCTGCTGCTGTCCGCCTCCGAACGCTTTCCCGACGGTCTCGGTAACGACCTCGACCAGGTCGGCCGGTACCTCATGGTTCAAGGGGCGCCGCAGACCGCCGGCCGGTTCGAGCAAGAAATCCGTATGTACAAGTCGCCGCCGCCAGAAGTCAGCAGCGAACAGTTCTACGAAACCGACCCAGCGAAACCGTACAAACGCGGCTGGTCCATCCAGACGGTCAGTCCACTACCCATCACCTGGGCCGAACATGTTGCCGCGCAAGGACATTGGGGTGCGCCGCTGCGTGAATACATGCGTGATTACGTGCATTGGGCCACCCTCGGCGCCCTCTGCGAATTCCTGCCGCAGCCCGGCAACCGGGTCACCCTGGCCGATGAGAAAGACCGACACGGTCTACCCGTCGCGCACTTTTCCTACAGCCAATGCGACAACGACCGGCACCTCGTCAAAGCGGCCCGCACCTCCATGGAGAACATCCTGTATGCGGCCGGCGCCGAAGAAGTCATCACCATCGAGCGGTACGCCCACCTCGTCGGCGGCGCCCGCATGGCGGCCCGGGCCGAAGATGGTGTCGTCGACGCTGACCACCGCGTCTTCGGCATCCCGAATCTGTACATCGTCGACGGCAGCACCCTGCCAACCCAAGGCGCGGCCAACCCCGCTCTGACCATCATGTCGCTCGCCGCCCGCGCCGCCGACCGGCTCATCGTCCACGCCGTCCGCGGAGCAACCGCACCTGCACCCGGCCGGTCATGAAGGTCGCCTCCGATGACCATTGACCGCCTCACCATCGGCATCTACCGGTTCCCGACCCCGGAACCGGAAGCGGACGGCACGCTGCAATGGGACGCCACCACCGCCGTGACCGTCGCAGATACATGCCGGGGGACAGGTAGGACTCGGCTGGACCTACAGCACCGCCGCGGCCGCCGGCATCATCAACGACCATCTCGGATCCGCCGTGTCCGGCATGGACGCCTTCGACATCCCGGCAGTCTGGTCGGCAATGCACCGGGCCTGCCGCAACCTCGGCACCAAAGGCCTTGTCATGCAAGCCATCTCCGCGGTCGACATTGCACTGTGGGACCTCAAAGCCAGGCTGCTGGACATCCCTCTGCAGCGGCTGTTCGGCCTTGTCCAGGACACCGTGCCGGTCTACGGCTCTGGGGGTTTCACCAGTCTCAGCGATGAGCAACTCGCTGGCCAAGTGGCAAGCTGGACGGCGACCGGCTGCACGGCCATGAAAATCAAAATCGGTGAGAACTGGGGACAACACGTCGACCGCGATCTCACGCGGGTCGCCCAACTGCGGGAACTTGCCGGGCCGGCCGTTGACCTGATGGTCGACGCCAACGGCGGCTACACCACCGGCCAGGCCCGCCGCGTCGGCGCCGCCCTGGACGAGCTGGGCGTCGTCTGGTTCGAAGAACCCGTCAGCAGTGACGACATCGAAGGACTCGCCACCGTCCGTAACGCCGTCAGCTGTGACGTGACCGCCGGTGAGTACGCCGCCGACAGCTACGACGCCGCCCGCCTCACACCCGTCGTTGACTGCCTTCAGCTGGATGCCACCCGCTGCGGCGGATACACCGGATTTCGCCGCGCAGCCGCCATCGCCGCCGCCCATAATCTGCAGGTTTCCGCCCACTGCGCGCCGGCACTGCACGCTGCCGTCGCCGCCTGCGATCCCCAACCTTCGCCACGTCGAATACTTCATCGACCACGCCCGGCTTGAACCACGACTTGTTGACGGCGCCCCAGCCGTTACCGGCGGGGTTCTTCACCTCGACTCCGACAGTCCCGGCCACGGCATGAGGCTCAGCGAACACCACCGCGCGAACCCATCGGGAGGATCAGCATTATGACGCAGCCGAAGACCCCGAATGAGGTCGGCATATGGACATGCGTGGCGGTGATGATCGTCGGGTTCATTGTCGGCACGGGCTTCTTCATCGCCCGCGCGTGGTGGGCCGTCGCGCTCAGCGCAGCCATCGTGGTCGCCGCCGGTGTTGCTTCACTCCGCGCGTCGGAATCCTGCAAGACACCCGCACCGAACGCCTCGACCACAGCCACTAATTCGCTAGCTTGGGAAGGGAACGCCGTGCCCAGAAACCGCCGCCGTCTTGATCGCATCGCCGAACCCTGGGGCACGAGAACACCGTTCGCAGCGGGCGGCAACCTGGCCCGACCGGGTGCGACATGTATCTGGCTGACGGCATCACGTCGGAGCAGATCGATTCCTGGGTGCAGACGGCTTCGGTGCTGCATTCCAACGGTGATGCCATGGACATCGCGGTCAAGGACGGCAGGATTGTCGGTGTTCGGGGGCGGGTGACCGATCGGGTCAACCACGGACGGCTGGATCCGAAAGACCTTTTCGGTTGGCAGGCGAACTCCTCCCCAGACCGGCTTACCGCACCGCTGATCCGCCGCGGCGGCAAGCTCGTACCGACCGACTGGGACACCGCGATGTCCCTGATCGTCGAACGCACGCAAACGGTGCTCGACGAATCCGGCCCGTCAGGGCTCGGGTTCTACACCACCGGGCAGCTGTTTCTGGAGGAGTACTACACGCTGGCGACATTGGTCCGCGGCGGGCTGGGCTGCAACCATCTCGACGGCAACACCCGGCTCTGCACTGCCACCGCCGGTGAAGCACTCAAGGAAAGTTTCGGCAGCGACGGTCAACCCGGCTCTTACACCGACGTCGACCATGCCGACGTCATCGCCCTTTACGGCCACAATGTCGCAGAAACCCAGACCGTGCTGTGGATGCGGATGCTCGACCGGCTCCACGGCGCCGACCGTCCTCAGCTCATCGTGGTCGACCCGCGGCTGACCCCGGTCGCCCGCGAAGCTGCCGTGCACCTCGCGCCCCGCCTCGGGACCAACGTCGCGCTGATGAATGCACTGCAGCATGAAATCATCCGTCGCGGCTGGATCGACGAGGACTACATCGCCAACCACACCGTCGGTTTCGCCGACCTCGGTGAACAACTCAACGGTTACTCACCCTCAGCCGTAGCGGACATCGTCGGCATCCCCGCCCGCGACATCGAACACGCCGCCGAAATCCTTGGACACGCCCAGCGGCTGATGTCGACCGTGCTGCAAGGGTTCTACCAATCCAATCAAGCCACCGCTGCGGCAATTCAGGTCAACAACATTCATCTCATACGGGGCATGCTCGGCAAGCCCGGCTGCGGTGTGCTGCAAATGAACGGCCAGCCCACTGCGCAAAACACCCGCGAAACCGGCGCCAACGGCGACCTCCCCGGCTTCCGCAACTTCGCCAACGACGACCACATCGCCGACCTCGCCAACGTGTGGAACGTCGAGACCGACACCATTCCGCATTACGGCCCGCCGACCCATGCCATGCAGATCTACCGATACGCCGAAACCGGCTCCATCCGCTTCCTATGGATCAGCGGCACCAACCCGGCCGTCTCCCTCCCCGAACTCGCTCGCATCCGGTCAATCCTGGCCCAGGAACGGCTATTCGTCGTCGTCCAAGACCTGTTCATGACCGAAACAGCCGAACTCGCCGACGTCGTCCTACCCGCCGCCACCTGGGGCGAAAAAACAGGCACCTTCACCAACGTCGACCGCACCGTCCACCTCTCCGACAAAGCCGTCGACCCACCCGGACAGGCCCGCCCCGACCTCGACATTTTTCTGGACTACGCCCGACGACTGGAGCTGAAGGACAAGGACGGACAGCCGCTCATCTGGTGGACCGATCCGGAATCGGCGTTCGAAGCCTGGAAGCAGTGCAGCGCGGGCCGGCCGTGTGACTACACCGGTATGAGTTATGAGCTGCTACGCGGTCCGAGCGGCGTGCAATGGCCCTGCAACGAAAAAGCACCCGCCGGCACCGAACGGCTCTACGTCCGACG
The DNA here is from genome assembly GCA_963731205.1 of uncultured Actinomycetota bacterium. Taxonomy (GTDB): domain Bacteria; phylum Actinomycetota; class Actinomycetes; order Frankiales; family Frankiaceae; genus DATAZK01. The sequence continues at coordinate 1,559,304 of CAVSUJ010000002.1, forward strand.
GTGACTTCTTCGCCGCTAGCCCGGACATGTGCGAGTCCTACGGCAAAGACACCATCACCGGCGCCCCGGCGGAACCCGCCGAATACAAAGCCAAAAACCCGGCAGGCAAAGGCATCATCAAAGCGGCCGAGTTCGTCCCGCCACACGAGGTTCCCAGCGACGACTTCCCTTACCAGCTGACCACCGGACGCACCCTGTACCACTTCCACACCCGAACGAAAACCGCCCGGGCGCCGCAGCTCAACGCCGCCGCCCCGCAGGTCTGGATCGAAATGAGTGCCGCCGACGCGACGCGAGAAGGTTTCACCGAGGGGGACCTGCTCGAGGTCGCCTCCCCACGGTCGGCCATCCAGGGCCAGCTGCGAATCAGCGGAATCCGAGACGGCGTCATCTTCGTTCCGTTCCACTACGGCTACTGGGATGACCCGGACGGGGCCCGTCGGGCAGCGAACGAACTCACCATCACCGACTGGGACCCGCTGTCCAAACAGCCCATTTTCAAGACCGCCGCCGCGGCCATACGTCGCATCGCGAAAGGCGGCACACCCTCAGCTGCCCCCACCACCACCGCGTCGGCGCCGATGACCGCAGGAGTGCCCGCCACCGTCGGCGGCCCCGCCGCTGAAGTCGACGAGTCGGTCAACCAAGGTGAAGGGAGCACCAGCATGAGTCACGGCGTTAACGCGGTCCTGCGAGAACTGCACCACGGCGAAAGCGAACTCGAACGCGAATTCCTCACCGTCGGCCAACGGCACCGCACCGAACATGAAGTCCGCCATCTGAGCACCGATCTTGCCCGCTGGTCACAGCAAAACCTGGAAGCCATAAGCCGGTTGGCGGACCAGCATGGCTCCTTGCTCACCGACACCGGAGACAGCCAAAACGACCGGGGGATGCTGGCGGAACTGCGCGAAAAAACCGCGACACTCATCGGACGACAACCCGTACCAGGGCTGCTCCTACTACACGACCTGCGTGAGCTGTACCTGATGGCTTCCCGCAACAGCGTCAACTGGACCATGCTCGGACAGGCCGTCCAAGCCACACGCGACCACGCCCTACTGAACGTTGTCACCAGCTGCCACACCCGGACCCTCCGGCAAGTGAAATGGTGTAACGCCACTATCAAAAGCGACTCCCCTCAAATACTGAGCAGCCTCTAATGAGGGACAAGCCAGCCGGCGGTGCGCTGTCGCAGGAAGCCGAGACGCCAGTCGAGAAGCTACGAAGGTGGGAGCTGTACGGCGGCCACTGGCGGGTCGACTCGCGGGCATCGAACCAATTGAGATCTCCCTGCTTACCTGCAGCGGCGGCGAAGAAGCCGATCGGCTCCTCTCAGCTGATCCCGATCTCATCGCCTACGTCGGAAACCGTGGCCGCGACCAGGACGACTGATGGAAAGAAGCACCTGGCGCGCATCTCGCGCTCGGAGGTCCCTCACAGTCCGCCCAACCCTGCCGTCACGGCGGAGTGCTGTCAGGCGCTCGGCCGCGGTGCTATCGCTGATGGCGGCTTCCACCAGACGGACGCACCGGGCTCGCTTCAATGACGAAGCAAGCCCGGTGCGTTCCCCTACCCGGCTGACCGCTTGACCGCTTGATGTTGCCTCGAAGGCCGCAGCTCCTCAGCCTCAACCCGGGTGGCGCTCGCTGCTTCGGGCTTACGCTCTACGACCCTGAACAACTGTCAGAATCCGCAACCGTTCGCGCAGGCGGTCGGGAAGTGAACGAACAAAAGCTGAGCAGGAGAGCCAATCTGTGAGCTGCGGGCTGGCTGGAGTGATCTTGATCGAATGGGCGTTGTTGCATTGGCTGATCCAGGGCAGCGGGCACCTCTGGCCGGACGGTATTCAGACGCTGGCTGCGAGCAGGTCGAACGCGATCCGGAGACGGCAGAGGGCTGGTTCGTCGGTGGCGATTTCGTAGTGGCCGCGGCGCAGGTTCTGCACGAAGGCGTGCCCTACTGCCAGGGTTTGAGCTGACCGGAAACGTTTCAGGCTCCGCATCGGCCGTAGCCGGGCCTTCAGCCGACCGTGATCGGCTTCAACGGGATTGTTGCGTACTGCGCGACGACGTGTAGTTCTGCCGGAACATGCTCGTCGAGCACCCGCGGGTAGGCGGGTGCCCGGTCGGTCGTGACCTCGATGGGCGTGACGCCGACGGCCTTCGCGCCAGTGAAAAGGGCCCTGGCAGCAGGCAGATCCCGCCGTGTCGAAAGCATGACGTCGATGACTTGTCCATGTTGGTCGATCGCCCGGTACAGGTAGGTCCACCGGCCCGAGATCTTCACATACGTTTCATCGACGTACCACCTGTCGCCCGGTAGCCGCCGGCAGGGACGGGCCGCCTCGATGAACTCGGCCGTGAACCATTGCACCCACCGGTAAATCGTCACGTGATCGACCTCGATGCTGCGTTCTGCCAGCAGCTCCTCAACGTCGCGGTACGACAACCCATAACGTAGGTACCAGCGGACCGCCACCGTGATCACCTCACGCGGGAAGCGGAACCCAGCGAACGCCGACTGCGAGACGGCCAAGGTCACCCGCACCAGTCTGCTCGAGACCGCGATCGGCCAACGCAACACCGCCTCCTATGCAGCAGTGCCGGCTTGGGCGTCGACAGTCGCAATCCGTCATTCAGCCTCTGGCCGCCTAGGCGAACAGTCCTGGTTGACGTCACTGACACCCCAACTGATATCGCCTGCCGCCACCACCTATCGCCAGCCAGCTCCACGGAGCGGCTGCCTTCGATCCAATGCAACACCGGGTTGTCGAACCGCTCGGACGGACGAGGCGTGCAACGACTAGCCAGCACGTCGCATATTGCCGGGCCGTTGACGGCACCTAGCCGCCGCACAAGTTGACGTTCAGCGCGAATCGGCGTCGGGCCTGCATCATCTGTTGAAGCTCCTCGTCACCGCAGCGACGGCCGGTACTGGCGGCGCGCGCCGGATGCTCGGCTGCCTCGTCCTTTCCAACAGGTAGCGGCCAGTCGAATGCGCATCATCGACCTTCCAGGAGCGGCGGCCGAAACGACCGCGGCTTTCAGTGGCGATGGAGGAAGCCCCAAACCCGTCCCCGCGAGCTAGATGGCGTCGCTGCCGCGTTCCCCGGTGCGAATCCGGGCCACGTTTTCCACGGGGGTCAACCAGATCTTGCCGTCGCCGATTTTGCCGGTTGATGCTGCGCGGCCGATGAGCTCGATGATGTCATCGGCGTCCTCGTCGGCCACCAGGATTTCGAGCCGGACCTTGGGCACGAAGTCGATCCGATACTCGGCGCCCCGGTAGACCTCGACATGCCCCGTTGCCGCCCGTAGCCCTGCGCTTCGGAGACGGTCATCCCGTGGGCACCAAATCCTTCGAGGGCGGCTTTGATGTCGTCGAGCTTGAAAGGCTTCACGATCGCGCTAGGCCAGCGAACTTCAAGCCTCCGAGCAGCCCGCCGCCGATGTCAGGACCGAAGGCGAGGTGTAGCCGATAGCGGCCCAAATCACCCCAACGACCGCGATGGCCGCGAAGTTCTGGATCATGATGCCTAGCACGTTCTTGCTGCGCACCATCCCCCCGTAGAACAGCGCCAATCCCGGGGTCATGAAGAGCACCAAAGCCGCGGATCCAAGCACCCACGCGGTGTACCAGCGTTCACGGACATGAGACGGCATCTTGCCAGCAGGCGGAAGGCCCGTCGTACTGCCCGCCCAGGTTCCGGAGATTTTAGAGTCGCGGCATAACCCGGCTGCCGCTCGTCCACACCAGCGCACCCAATGTCGATCCACTGTCTCGCCACGTGCTTCGCGCCTTCGTCGGCCGGGGAAGTATCCAGCCCGATGCCTTCCGGGCCATAGCCAATCCCGTTCGGTTCTTGCAACCTATGCTCCGTTCGGCAGCGCGGAGTACTTCCGCAACGCGCTGACGCCGGCTCAGCGCGATCTCGCTTACCTCACCGCGTCCGTAACGAACCGACTGCACTACTGATCCCGACGCCCGTGCTGCTCGGTCGAGCAGCCGAGCTGACCGAAGCCAAGCTAGCCCACCCCGGCGACGACCCGCTCCCAAAGCCTGTACGAACCCGACGAGGCGGCGATCGTGCATACTCACAGCGGTCGACCCGCATGAACGTCCCTGCCGATGAGGATGTTCAGTCGGCGAACTCGTCCTGATCCTCGTCGAGCCAGTCCATCTCTGGCGAACGTCCTTGTCGAAGCCGCTCCAGCTTTATCCGCGTCGCCTGCTCCATGCTTTGCTGCACTTGGCGGCGTTCGTCCTCGGGCAAGCCGCTCAGCAACAGCTGTTCTAGATCGTCTCGATGTTCCATGGCGCGGCTCCACTGGAGGAGTCAATGGCCGGCGCATCTAAGGGCAGCCGGGCTGGCTGCTGTCCCAACCAGCGGGCGCCGCGTCGCGCCCGAAGTCGATAGAACCACCAGCGGCAGCGGAGTAGAAACCACCCTTTGGGGTGTTTCGATCGCCTACCTACCGCGTCGGGTTTGTCCCGATTCGACTGGGTAAGGCCTCGGTGTGGTTGCAGACGAGATCGGGGCCGAAGCCTTCTTAGCGGCGGTAGAGCAACTCAACCCGACCGGCCGCGGATCCGTAAGCGGACGTGAAGCGGCGGACCTGGCTGATCTGACATTGACGGCCGCCGACCTCGACGACCTGATCGTCCACCTGATCAAGGCTGTTCCCCCGCGCCTCTGCGGGCATCCCCCGCTCCAGGCCGGCGAGGACTGGGTCCTGCTGCGCCTCCCATAACCCAGGACAGCGTGCTCGTACGCGCAGTGAGCCCAGAGCCCCCGTCCGTCCACCGAGCGGGGGCTCTGTCATGCGCGTTGTTTTCTGCGGGGCTTAGCGGGAACCGTTTCCCGTACGACCCGAGGGGCTAAACAGTTAGACCCTCGGGTCGCTGTGACGATCCCGACTACTCAGGAGCGAGCAATCAGCTGGCCCCCGCTTGATGTCGCAAACCAAGCAATGCTGTGGTCGCGGTCGCCAGCTCGTTGCTCGGAGCGGCACACCGGGAGTCCAGCTGCTGACTCAAACGGTAGGTGACGAACCACCTGCGTGTGACTCCAGCCGCCCAAGACAATCTAGGTCTTCAGCCGCTCTTTTCGAGCTCATACGCGGATCCACTCGTATCTCGGGTCCGCCAGCGGCTCTGGACCCTGCTCGGGGCGCCACACCCAAAGGACTCGCTCGCCCAATATCCATCTGCTGCCGCACTTGCGGCACTTCCAGATTCGGCCCACTTGGCTGGGCTTGGCGATCGGAGTGGCGCATCCATGAAGCTGAACTGCTGCCGCCACTTCGCCAACGTAGACCCCGTTTGCAGGGAAACCGTGACCCCCGCCGGTAGCACGGCGACACAATCAGTCCCTATGGGCATACCCCCGGCGGAGACGGACGCGCTTGCTGACTGGATGCGGGCAGCTGAAGCGCTGCGGGACTTCATTGCCCAACCTGCGCCAGCACACCCCGAGGACGCCGAGCAGACTCGGCATCTCATCGCGGAAGTCCTACGTGCCGAGAACCGGTTGCGGGCCGTGCTTGGCTACCCACCGCGGATGTTCAAGGCAGCATCGACCGACTAACCCCCGACCGTCCCCGGCCTTCCTCCATACCCCTGGGGGGCTCTGCCCTGCTGAGATGTGACGCGGCAGCTCCCCCCGCAGGGAACTGCCGCGTCACGACTTCATAAACCCAGGCACTCGGCATGTGGGGGAAGGGCTCCGCCCCCCGCCGAAATCCCCACGGTCCAGCTTCAGACGTAGGAGCCCGAGCGTCGACCACCCCGGTGCCGACCCACAAGAAACAGGATCGCCAGCACCGCTACGAACCACAGCAGCGGATGAACCACCAGCCCCAGAACCGCAGCAATAGCCACGATCACAATCGCGATGAGTACGTCGGCGAGCATGGGATCAACTCCTACGGCGGACTGCCCGTGTTGGCAGACAGAAGAGATACCCTTCCCAGCGAACGCAACCGTTACCAATCAGTATTTGCGCTGCATGTCGCGTCGGTTTGGACGTAAAGCAGGCAAAATGCGCCGACTGCTAATCGTCGGTTTAGCAACGACAAGGACTTCTCACTACACCTATAGGGGTGGGAAGCTAGGAGACGGCCCTCGCCTTCCTCCACACGCCTGGCGGGGGCTGCGCTAACTTTTCGGCGGGTTTTGGCTCAAGACGGCTGGTCCGGGTGACCGATTGTCCCCGGAGTGCACTTCCCGGCGCTCACCCGTTTGACGGACGTCCCTCCCGGGTCCAGCCCCCTCACCCCCTGAGGGTTCGGGAGGGACGTCCCCTCCGGGGAGTCCTCCTTCAGGAATCTCCCAGCGTTCTCGCCCCTATGCTCCGGAAGACGCGTAGGCGGACGCCCGCGTCGACGCTGCGAACTCCCCGGGGGCGTCCGTCCAGCAGAGAGCCCCGACTGCCGCGGACAACGGGTGGGGGGCTCTGCCATTGGGGAAAGGCCCCGCTAGCTCCGTGGAAAAACTGTGCACCCGCGGGGCGGTCGGCGTCGCTTTTGGTGCATCGCCTGCAGGGGACGCCAGGCATCGGACTTCCGCGTTCTTGAGACTTAGCAACCCATTTGCCGTTAGCTTCCCTTTTGTTGTCCAACATGGCCGCTGCATTGGGGAAACGTGCGAGCTATCAAGATCAAGTTCTTCGTTGCCGGGGCGGTTCTGGCTGGCATCGGAGTCGTTAGCTCTCCGTCGGCATCGGCGGCGACAGCCCCCTACATCAAAATGACTCAGCCGGTTTTCACTTCGCTGTCGGGCTTTCCCACTTCTCCGGACAGCGGATTCATCTACTGGACAGCCGGATTCACCATGACCTGGAGCGTCTACGCCCCGAACGGCGTCTGCCACCAGAACTACACGGACCAGGACTACAACGACCTCGGTGGCGACACTGACCCGGTTCTCGGCTACAGCACGTACACCGTCCCCATCGCCAACTCGGCGCGCTCCTACGCAAACACAGATGGCGACGCGATGGACTTCGGGCGCGGCGGCTACAACGCCATCGACCGCATTACCGAGTGCAACGGCGCAAAGATCACCAGCAACCCAGTCCATACGGTCATCGACATCGGCAACGACGCGGACACTGGCAACGGCGAGACAGTGCCGACTTACTACTCTCCCGGCACTGTCAGCGCCTGGCGCACCGCCAACTGCACATGCTTCTTTGATGGGACCTCGACTTACACGAGCGTCAAGAACGCCAGCTTCAGCTTCCTGACGCCTCAACCCCTTGACGCAACCGGCGTGCGTGTAGCCCTGCTGATGCCCAAAGGTCCGGGCCGAGGATCAGCAGCCGTGTATGTCGACAATGTCCGAAAGGCGACCGTCAACACCTACGCGGCGACGAACACCAACGGCAAGATCACTTATCAGATCTTGCTTCCTGGGACGCACACCCACGTCGTCCGGGTTGTCAATCTAGCGACGGCCGGGCATCCGAGAATCGACATTGACGCCTTCATCAACTGATCCGCTCAGCACTCCCGGGTGCGCGATCCTCACCGTCGACTTGCTTCACCGCTCGTCTCAAGTCACGCCCGTTGTCGCAGTAGGTCATCCCGACGTCGCAAGTCACGTACCAGGCGTCGTAGCCCTCACGCACCCGACCGGTGATGCGGCCGAAACGGGACTCGTCGCGGCCAAAGCGGCGCTCGACCGTATCGCCAGGTTCGTAGTCGATATCGGCACGCTAACGGTGAGCACCGACAAAGGCGGACGAAGGCCTGACGGGACGTTGTCCACAGACTTATCCTCAGGCATGGCCACTAGGTGGGAGACAGTCGCGCTGCGGCTCGAGCCTGCCACCATCCGCCGAATCGAAGCGCTAGCAAGCCAGTACCGCATCACGATTAGTGCTGTCGCCCGGCTTGCCTTAGAGCATGGGCTGGACCGTGCCGAACGGGAGTTGAAGCGTCAGGCGCGACAGGCGAGCTGATAGGAAGCTGCCCGGTCGCATAGCACAAGTGAGACGCTGCGCGACATGGCCAATCCGATTAACGATCCCAAACGCAGGGCACTCTTCGACGCCCTTCGGCAGCTCAAAGAAGGAGACGTGCTCACCCGGCGGAACGTTCACGACATCAACCGATTGGTCGTACATGCCGATTACCTGGTCCGTCACAGCAACCAACACCGCGACGTTGACGAGGTAGATGAGGCCGACGCCGACGTGTCACGTATCGAGGGCTTCCGGATCGGTCGAGTGACTTGACCTGACGTGCCGGTCGCGGTTATGAAGGCTGGTCCGGGCATTCACTCCGGCACGCGTTCGCCTCAAAAAGTTATGCAGGGACCCGTGACCTGCGAGCCGTACAGACGCTGCTCGGCCACTCGCGGCCGGAAACCACCGCTCGCTATACGGCAGTGCCGGATGGTGCGCTTCTCGCGGCTGTGCAGGCGGCAGCAAGCTGATTTGTTTTCCGCGTGCGCGCGCGCGGCGATAAGAGACCCAGCATGATGGAATCTGGTCGAACAAAATGCGCATGCCGAGAATGGAGCAATTTTGCTGGTTCGTAAGCTCGTTCTACCGCGGTGATAGTGGCCGTCACGGCCGGATGTTGGTCGTCCAGCAAGATCGCTTCGACGCCCCCGGCGTCATCCGCGGCGGTGGCTCCCTCAACGCCACCCAGCTCACCATCACCGGCTACTACCGCGCAGGAGTCACCGCCGATAGCACCGCAGACGATTGCCGTCATTGAACGTCCCACGAGGACCACCTACACACCAAAGGCGGCGTTGCGACCACTACGTTGCCCGTGCAGCACGCCCTCGGTTCGATTATTGCCTCAACGTCGGACCTTTTGCGTGGTGGCAAAAAAGTCGGTTCCGACTTCGTTACTTTCACCGCTCAAGCCGGTAATACCAGCCTGATTTACGCCACCATCGCATTTCCGAACGGTCACATCATCGCCCGCGGCTCCGCCGTCCTCAAAGACCCGATAGTCCTTCCGGTCATCTCAGGGACCGGGGCCTACGCCAACGCCATGGGCACCTTGACCGCCGATCATGGGTCGGCCACCCAGTCAGACCTCACGATTCGCCTGAGATGACGGGTGCCGACGCTTGGTTCAGACATCAGGAGCCGAGGCTTAGACGCGTCGGTCAGTAATCAGCGGATGGTGTCGTCGCCGCCGCGGGCGACGTGAGCGGCGGTTTTGCAGCATCTGCTGGACGTTCACGCCGTCCGGTTCCACGACTTCGAGCCGACCAAGCAACCCGTGCCCAATGACCATCAGCCCGATGGACAGGTCAATGATTGCCTGCGTACCGCCCTCGATGAGGTGAGCGGTAATGATGTTGCAGGCGAACTGGTCGTCGTCGTCGTATGCGGTGATCACTTCAACGGCACGGCTAAGCTGCTCGATCGTTTCCGGCGTGTAGGTCATGGTCAGCGGATGACGTGGCTACCACCACGGGCGCGGTAGTTGGCTGTTGCCCGGTCGATCTTCTGCGCGCCGCCACTATCAAGCCAGCGGTCGACTGAAGGGCCGTCCCAGGCGTGAATGTGAATGTGGGTATCCCCGCCGCTGCCGCCGTACCGGCCGGCTGGTAGCGAGCTGTGCACTCCACCGTTCGCCATGCCACGAACGCCGAGGATGGCGCCGGTGTCAGCCCACAGCTTGAAGTTTTTCGCGGTACGGACGTGCCGGATGAACGACTCGCCGCCAGCTTGAGCCCACTGGAACAGGCCGCCGGGAACGCCAGCACGTCGGATGCCGCCTTCCGCCCTCGGGCTGTAGCCCTGTGCTGCCCCGGCGAGAATCTGCGTCGCGCCGCCGCCTGCCGCGGCTGGTAAACGCTTGCCAGGTACTCCACGACGGGGACTCTGATCGGCTGTGCAAGGTTCTGCAGCGACTGAAGGAACGCGTCAACCTGCTGCTGCGCTGCGCCCGTGTCGACACTGACGTGCGTGGTCTTGACCGCGGAATTCCAACGATCGAATTCATGAGACCTATCACCTGCTGCTTGTTCAACCCCATGGCGAAAGCCTGCTGCTCAATAGCGGGTAGGGAAGGTCGCAGAGCCGTGGTGTAGTCCGACTGCTACCAGGGACCGTGGTTGTCGCAGTCCCGGCAACGTGAGGTTGCCACCAGATTCGGCTTGCCTCCACCGTTCGCTTGGATTGATTCGTCGCGGCCGAGTCGCTGCCAGGCGTCACTTATGCCTTCGAGACGCGCCCGCTCGCCGAAGTCAGGATCGTCGCCCTTGTGGGGGCAAGCCTCGAAGTGAGCAACTCCGCTTGGGGAGACGAGCAGAAGTCGCGGTGCTCCGCGAGCATTCTTGCGTTTGCCTTCCCGGTCGGCGAAACCGTGAGCGCACTGGTCCCAATCGAGGTCGCAAATCTCGCAGTAGGCCACGAGAGCTGAGCGTAGACGCCCCGCTTACGCGGCCCCATCGATGACGTCAGCGGGCGCGGTGTCGGGCGACCTCGAGACGTTAGGCGCTCAGGACCACGACAACGAGAACCACGAGAACGGCCACGTTCAGCAACGAGAGCCCGATCACCCACGGGTCCAACCGATAGTGACTTCGGCGACCACTCCGATGCTGTTCGGCCAAGTTGCCCGATTCGGAGTCCACTGCAACAGAGTAGTTACACGTTCCGCTCCAGGCCAGAGACGTTGGCTCTAGCAGGCCGTAGGTCGCGCCGGCGCGACCTCAACCACCTCCCGACGATGCAGCTGGAGGACGGACTCCGCTAGCTGCGATCTGGGCCCATTGACAGGGTCAGTTCGGCGGGTGTGCGAGTTTCGCGATGACCTGTTCGGCTTTGCTTCGGGCCTTCGCCACCTGGGGCTGGTAGCGGTCTTTGGTCTGGTGATTGGCCACCTGCTCGGCCCGGCTCAGCTGGTCGCTGACTGCCTAAAGATCTTGGGCGACAGCCTTCATGCACTGGGCTTTGTCCGGCGAGTGGCGTCGACACGTCAATCATCGTGCTTCCGTTAGTAGAACGGCCCGGTGGCTGGCTCACGTCTACGCTGTCGCGCGTGTCCGTCGAAGTGCGTTGACCGACTGAGGTTGCCGAATGTCGGTTACCTCATGACGCCCTCATCGCGGCAGATGAGTGCGTTGTCCGCGGCCGTGGTCGCCTACAGTGGCGGATGAGCCACGCGGATAGGTCACGCGGAGCGATCGGTAGCACTGCGTCTGGGACGCTAGTTTGCTGTAGCCGGGCGTGGGCCGGCATCGGACAACGACGACTGAAGCGTCGCCGACCAGAGAGGGCCTCGATGGAGCGCGGTGAGGTGTGGTCGGTCCTGCTCGACGAACTGCGCCCGGTCTTGTTGCTGTCCCACAACGATGGCGCATGGCAAGCGATCGTGATCGTGCCGCCGGCGAACGTCGACATCCGCGGCGTAGCTATCGAGGTCGCCGTGGACGACGCCGATGGTTCAGCGGACCTTGGAGTTGTCCGGGTGGCATTGCCGCGTCCCGATCTCGTTCCCTGCACGTGGCAGGTGACAGTCACTGAGGGCGACGTGATCGCGCGACTCGGTTCGTCTACAGCACGCACAGTTCGCGAGATCGACCACGCCCTCACCCTGGCTGGTCTCGCCGTCAGCTGACCGGTCTCACCCGGGACGAGGCGCAGGTCGCCAATGCAGATCGCCAATGCAGATTGGCGTGACCCCACCGGCGCCTAAGGCTCGCCCATGCCGAAGGAGGGTCGATCCGGACGTCCCGCCTTGCGGCAGATGGGCGAGTTGTCAGCGGCGTGAGCGGGGGACTCTGGGGTCGCCTTGCTGGGAGGCGGGGAGACGCCGCCTCCGCACATCTCCCGCCGAACCTCCCGGACAAGCGGACACAGCTGGGATGGGGCTGGCGCCACGCTCCGGAGGAGTGGTAGGAAGCAGGCGTGCTGGGCTAGCCGACGTTCAGGGAGACCCCGATGGGCACAACAGCTGCGCTGTCTGGCTCGCGGCGGCATCGACTTCGGCGCAGAGACGATGGTGCTGGGGATCATGAGTGAGGTCGTGCCCGATGCGGTGTTAACGCAGCGGGCGGCAGTCCTGCACCTGATCGAGGCATACCACCGGGCGTGGAACGAGCACGACGGCAGTGGTGTCGCCGCGCTGTTCGCGCCTGGTGGGACCTACCTCGATCCGACACTGCCGACACCGGTGATCGGCGACGCGATCGCGACGATGGTGAGCACATTGTGCACGGGATTTCCCGATCTGAGGTTCGACGTCGAGCCGCCCATCGTTGCCGGTAATCAAGTGGTCAGCCGGTGGCGCATGCGAGGGACCAATAGAGGGCCACTCCCAGGGGTACCGCAGGCAACCCACGGAACCTGCGATCTGTCCGGCGTCGACGTGATTGTGATTGGGCTGGACGGCATCACGTCGGTCGAGGGCTATTTCGATCAGAAAACCCTCGTCGAGCAGCTCGGTCTTCAAACCTTCGTCATGCCCGCAAACACATGGCCGGCCGCTTTCGGGACATCTCGCCGCGTCAACCTTGACAACGTCGCGCTGCCCGGAGCGATCAGCGTCACCTGGATCGAAGTGACCAACGAGACTGAAGCAGCCGAGATGCTCGGTCGAGGCCGGGACGTGATCGAATCGCTGGCAGCGGAACCCGCGTTCCTCGGCTTGATCAGCAGCGAAGTCGGAACCCACCTCACCAATGTCAACGCATGGACCAGCCCGCAGGCAGCCGAGGCCGCGCTGGCGCGAAGCGCCCCTCACCGTGACGGCATCAACCGAGTGATGCAAGGCGGCCTGGGGATGCGTGGTTTCACCAGTATCTGGCAGCCCTACCGGCTCAATCCGCAATTCGCGCGATGCGCCGACTGCAGCACGTACACACCCATCCCGAACGGTGCCCGGTCGGCGACGTGCGAGTGCGGCGCTGGGATTAGCCCCGTCGCGTACCTATAGCTCACCTTCACACCTGGCCAAGGCCCTTGGTGAAAGCCGCAAAACCGAGAAAGAGATCATCAAGGCGGACGCACGGGGGAAGACGACGAACTTGCCGAGAAGATCGTCGACAGCGTAGAGAAGTCTCCCGGCCAGACAGGCGATGACGCCTAGGCTCTATCGCCGACGCGATGGGCATAGCCCGTCTGGTCTACGGCGTCGTATTAAGCGATTGCAGGGGTCGGGCAGTACAACTAGGGCGCCTCAGTCCACCTCGAGCGCCACGCGGACGACGTCCACCGCCGGGGGCTGGTAGTGACCGGCGTCGATGACGACCCGGTGAAGGTCTCCGTTCCAAGGGAACGGGGGGGTGTAGGCATCGGTCACCGGCAGGCCGCGGTCATGTCCGAGCGTGATCGAGGTGCCGCCGTGCTGCCAGGCGAGCGGGATCGCGATGGGACTGCTGACGGTAGCGATGACAGCCTGACCGACTAACAGGTCAAGGTGACAGCCGCCGCTGGGGTCGGTTCGCAGCTGGCAGCCGAGCTGCGCCGGTCCCGCGTTCAGCCGCTGCTCCGCTCGCACCAGAACCGCGTCGCCGGGAAGCGCCAGCGCGGCGCAGAGCAGGCCGTCGGCGACGAACGCGCAGATGCCGCTGCTCCAATCGCCGAGCGCGAACAGCACGCCTTGGGGCGCGTCTGGCACGTCCACTTCGGCGACCAGCCGGCCGCCGCCGAAGAGCATCGGTAGGGCCTCGTCGGAGACCGGTCCGCCGTCGGGATAGAGCACGACGTGCTGGCCCGCGGGGTAGGCGGGGGTGGCCAGGTCGCCGAGCCGGTCGACGAGGCCGTCCGACATCGGACGTATCCCGTTGCGTTCGGCGGCCTCGTCCCATTGTTGTTCAAGCTGGGTCACGATTTCGGGGTGCGCGTCGGCGAGATCGTGGGCCTCGGAGAAGTCTTCGTCGAGCTTGAACAGCGACCATCGGTCGAGCCGGAAGTCGCGGCTGCCTTCGAGCATCGCCCGCCGTCTTGGTGACCACGCCGCCTTCGTCGATGTCGTGCGCCGCACGAGCGAGTCGCTGGCGACTCTGTCCACCATGGCCAGGCAGCTGGCCGAACGTCAGGAAGCAAAAGCGGCGGCCGAACGTCTCGAGGACTTTCAAACGGCCGCAAGTATCGGGGTCAGCTACTTCCTCGCCGTCCGGGCCGGGCGCTTCGACCAGGCTGCTGAGGTCCTTGCAGCCGAGCAGGCCCGTGACCAGAAGCTGGGGAGTCCCATTCGCCACTGGATCACCACCTGCTACACCGCCGCGCACGCCATCCTGCTTGGCGACCTCGACGAAGCTGAACACCTCGCCGCAGCCGCTCTCGACATCGGCACAGCCGCCGGCCAACCCGACGCCTTCGCCTTCTACGGCATCCAACTCATGCACATCCGGTGCTGGCAGGGCAGGTACGGGGAGCTCGTGCCGCTGATCACCGCCGCCGTTGCACAGACCCCGGGGATTCTGACGTACAAGTCCGTACTCGCACACTCGACGCTGCAGGCGGGGGACTCGGACCGGGCCGAAGCGCTGCTGAATGAACTGGCGGTGTCGGCCTTCGCGTTCCCCGAGGACAGTGCGCAAACCGCCGGCCTCACTGAAGCCGTAGTCGTCACTACGAACTGGAAAGGTCCGACTGCGCCAACGTGCTTTACGAACAGCTGGCGCCTTACCAGGACGAAATCCCGCATAGTTATCTTGGCATCAGCCTTCCGATCGCAACGAGCGTCGCCGGAATGGCGACAATCCTGGGGCGATATGACGAAGCCGAAGAATGCCTCACAAAAGCGGACGAGCTTTGCGAGCGCGGTCGGATGAAGTTCTGTACGGCTTTCAACAATCTGTGGTGGGGACAGATGCTCGTGCGACGCGGGGGTCCTGGGGACATCGACCGGCGCGCGAGCTTCTGGAGCAGGCCCGGACGACCTCTGCCCGGCACGGTTATGCCCGGGTCGAGCGGCAGGCAGAAGACGCGCTCGCGGAACTGACCTGAGACTGTGCCACCGCAAGCTCAGAGGTGATCAACCGAGGGGCAGCGGATCCCACAAAGACGACCACACTCCGTGACTCGGACGGAATGGACGACTGTGACCAAGGATCTGCGTCCGATCATTCGCAAGCCGGGTGCCCGCCGACGACGCGGTGCCCCTTCATGAACAAGTACTCAACCGATGACGCCACTCTTAGATGGCAGGTTGGATACGGGCGGGTGCTTGGAAGCTGTGGCGTTCGCGGATTTGGCCGAGGCCTTCGTCGGAACGTTTGCGTTCCACTGGTCGGGCGGAGTGATCTGAGGGGCCGCTTCTAGCCGCCAACACTCGGCCTCCACCTCAGGCCATTCCAGCGCAGGATAAGTGCCCTCTGCGAGCCGCTCGACCCGGTTGTCCATCCGACTGCCCACGCGTCGTTGTTGGAAAGGGTGCTGACCCCGCTGAGAGATGGCAGGTCACCGGTCACGCCCGACGCAACCTGCAACCACTGTGAGCCGGTCCAGTGCAGTATCACTGGCTGCTGACCTGAGTTGGAGGCCGATAGCCCCACGGCCCAGGCGTCGTTGTCGTCGGCGGCGCTGATCGCGGTGAGCTCATTGACGCGCGTGTTGCGCGGAGCCGTGGAAGTTCCCCCCGGGTTCGGGCTGAGGACTGGCAACCATCTGCTGCGGACCCAGTGTTCGGTGAGGGTGAGTGGGCTGCCTGTCGGGTCGAGATAGTCACCCACGGCCCAGGCCGCCCCCGTGGGCGAAGCGGAGATGCCGGCGAACGTTGAGGACGAAGGCACCGGTGCGTGTACCTGGCTCCAGTTGGTTCCGTTCCAACGCAAAACCACAGCAGTCGATGAGCCAAGATCGATTCCGGCCGCCCAGGCGTGCCGCGGGTCCTGCGCCGCCACCGTTTGGAGAACAGCACCAGGCCGGGCGCCGTTCTTAATGCGGCGCCAGTGCTTGCCGTCCCAGTGAAGGGTGAGTGGCAGATCGCCGACTCCGACGGCCCAGGCATCGGTTGGGGAGTCCGCGCTGACGCTATAGAGAGCGGAGTTGCCGACGGTGCTGGACGGCATGGCGCCGGGAAGCTGGGTCCAGCGCTTGCCGTTCCAGTGCAGGACGAGTATTCGGTTTCCGGTGCCATCCGATGGTCCGTAGGCTCCGACGGCCCAGGCGTTGGTCGGTGACTGTGCGCTGACGGCGAGAAGTTCACTGAAAGTTGGGCGACAGCACAGCGTTGGGATCGTGGACTGGCTCCAACGCCGGCCGCTCCAATGCAGGATGTGCGCGGTCTGCATGCCGCTGCCGTCGGAAGATTGTCCGACCGCCCAGCCGTCGGTGGCTGAGTCTGCGCTCACGGCGGTCAAAGCGATTGGGAAACGTGTGGCGGATCGTGCGGCGAAGGGAAGGGCGGCCTCAGACGTCGACGTGGCGATAGCCAGACCTGCCGCCAAGGCGGCGGCCATGACGCCGCCGATCAGCGCCCAGCCGGATGGTTGTCGGTTGCTTCGGAAGCGCGGACGTGAGCTGTTCACGGTTTTCTCCAGTGCATTGCGTGGAGGGCGGCGCAGCCCAGGTGGGCTGCCGATGACCCGAGCAGCGCGGCTCAAGGAATGCGGCGGCTCGAAACGGCGATCAGCAACGTTGTGCTGATCAGGGCTTAGTGGAGGTTCGACGTGGCTGAGCTACTGGCCGATGGTCCAAATGGTTTTGAGTTCGCGCTGGCCGGCGGGGTCGTGTGCGACGGCGTCCAGGACGTGTTCGAACTTGCGCTGGTTGCGGCGGAACGCGCGGTTGAGCCGGCGACGCGCCCGGTAGGCATCGATCTTGTTTTGCAGACCGACCTGCGGCGCGAAGATGTTGGTCTCGACGTCAGGCTTGACGCCCCCGACCCGTTCGACAATGGGCTCCAGCCTTGCCGGCTGGTAGGCCGTGATCTCGCGGGCTGCGGCCCATCCGCCGAGTAGGACGCCGAAGGGCTGGTCCTCGGAGTCGGCCGTGGTGATCGCCGGGGTGGGGGTGTCGAGTTGGACTGGCATCGTTGGTCCTCGCTGCCTCGATGTCGGCTGCCTGCTGCGAGCCGCTGACTCAAATGTTCAGCGGCGTCCGAGTCCGAGTCCGTTGGCCAGCTGACACATGGTCCGTTCAGGTGGTGACGCTGGTGGCAGGCACCTCAGGCGATGACTTGGCGGCGTGTACAAAAGCAATGTGTCGTGGGCTTTGCTGAGTGAGATTCCGCCGGAACAGGCGCGGCTCGTCTTGGCGCAGGCACGCCGCCGCCGGTTTGGCCGTCGCGAGGTCGTTTTCCACGAAGGAGATCCTGGCGACACGCTGCATCTCATAGACAGCGGACACGTTGCCGTACGGGTGACCACGCCGTTGGGCGACGCTGCCACGCTGCGAGTCATCGGCCCTGGTGGGCACTTCGGAGAGCTCGCGGTGGTGTCGCCGGCGCCGCGTAACGCGACCATCGTCGCGCTGGAACCAACCGAGACCTTGGCACTGCATCGGAACGAAATGAATGCGCTGCGTGCCAAATATCCCCAGGTCGATCGGGCCCTGCTCGAAGCTGTGGTCGGCGCGGTGCGTCGCATGTCTCAGGCGCTGCTGGACGCGCTGTATGTTCCGGTAGAGAGTCGGCTACTTCGGCGGTTAGCTGAGCTCGCGGAGACTTACGCCGCCGATGCGAAAGGCGAAATCATCATTCCGCTCACGCAGGATGACCTGGCTGGTCTGGTAGGGGCGACCCGCCCGACGGTTAATCAGCTGCTCGCCAAGCTCGTTGAGCGAGACCTGCTGCGTATCAGCCGAGGAAAAGTCACCTTGCTAGACCTTCAGGGCTTGACGGCTCGGATCCGCTAAGCTGAAAGCAGCGTAGATGGCGCCGCCGTTGTGGGTGAGGGCTCACAGGGGACGTGTGTCGACAGACGGCACGTCTTCTGAAATGCGCTGTGGACCCCGTCCAGGGTCATGAGCGTGAATTCCACGGCTTCTTCGTAGCTGAATTCGGCGAAGTGCTCGCGCATAGCATCGAGTCCCTTGGGATCTGCTCCGGCCGACAGCTTCCCCAGGTTCGAGTAGCCCTGATTGTTCAGAACGGTGAGCTTGGCAATGGCCCCGCTCTCGGCAAGACACACCAGCTGCAGCGCCTCTTGAGGATCGCTCTCCGCCACGATGTTGGCCACCCCAGCGATAGAGAGACCGAGCATGTATCGGTTCCCGGCGCGAGCGCCCGAAACGAGGGACTTGCGCATCAGCGCTAGCGCCGATGCCATGTCACCGGAATCGGCAGCGACCATCGCCGCGACTGCGGTCGCCTGGCTCGAAAATGGGCGCCGGACGCCGCGGTCGAGTCGCTCCGCCTCCTCCGCGGCCGCTATCGCGGTCGGCGGATCTTCCCAAAAGGCCATTACTGTTGCCAGCAGGGCATAGACCTGGACGAGCGCGCCGCCCTGCGTCCGGGCCACAGAAAGCGCCTCCACAGCGGCTGGCCGAGCTAACGATGGATTGCTCCTGCCGTTGAAGACGGCCACGTTGGCGAGCAAGACCGACCGAAGCACCAGATCGTCAGCATCACCCAACTGTTCCAACGCCAAGAGCGCCGCGGCGCTCCCGCCAGACATGTCGCCCTTAGCTCCACACAGAGTCGCTTCGCCGATCGCGGAAAAGGGATCTGCCGGCACACGACGGCTCGCTTCGACGATC
Organism: uncultured Actinomycetota bacterium; assembly: GCA_963731205.1. Lineage (GTDB taxonomy): Bacteria > Actinomycetota > Actinomycetes > Frankiales > Frankiaceae > DATAZK01. The sequence goes on from CAVSUJ010000002.1 coordinate 1,577,929, forward strand.
CGTGGCAATTTGTCCTGCTCCGGAGAATCCGAAACGATCACCACAGCCGCTGAGCACGCCGCCGAAAAGCCCCGACACGTCTCGGCACCGTCAGCCACGACCAACCGCTCCAGCGCGCGGCCAAGCCCATCAGCCACGCTCGCGGGCAACGCCATCGTGGCGTAAGGCGGCATCACCTCGAACAGCTCCAGCGCCTGGCCAATCGACTCGACGTCCACACACCAGCCAAGGGCGACCCCCACGTTCGCCGCGTCGACCCCCAGGCGTTCGCTGGCGTCGAACCCGTCGGTGGTGCGCAGCTGCTGAAACGCCTCGCGCAAGAGGCTTAGGTAGCACTCGGCGTGGGCTTGCAACGTCGCCGGGTCCGAACGCCCCCCGTTCAGCGATTCGGAGAAGGCCCGGACTGTTTCGAGTAGCCGATAGCGGCCGGCCGTCAGCGGGTCGTGTTCGACCAGCGATTTTGCGACCAGCGAACTCAGCCCCGCGAGCGCCTCCCACTCCTCGACACCTGCGGCGGCGGCCACCACAATGACAGCGTCGACGTCGAAACCGTCAACAAAAACGGGCAGCTGCCGCAGCAGACCCTGTTCGCGAGGCTCGAGTAGCCCGTATGACCATTCCAATGCCGCTGCCAGGCTGCGGTGCCGGGCTTCACCCGACTGGCGCCCCCTACTGAGTACGTCGAGCCGTTCTCCCAATCGGGAGGCGATGGCCTGCACACTCAACTGAGCGCTGCGAGCCGCTGCAAGCTCCAACGCCAGCGGAACCCCATCCAGACGTCGGCATAACTCGGCGACGGCAGCCGCGTTCACCTCGTATAGCCGCCATCTGGCTCCCGCTTCGACTGCGCGCGACGAACAGCTCACCCGCAGCGGCGGCCAGCACCTCAGTCGACGAATCCTGCCGCGGAACCTCCAGCGGTGGCACTTTCACCACCTGCTCACCCGGAACGCTTAGCGCCTCACGACTCGTGGCGAGAATCCGGACAGACCCGCAGGCCGGAAGTAGCCAACGCGCCACGTCTGCAACGCCGTCGACGATCTGCTCACAGTTATCCAAGACGAACACAAGCTCCCGTTCCGCCAGGTACTCGCCCAGCGCATCGCGCAGCGGCACCCCGCCAGGCGGCGTGAAGCGTAGCGGCGCGGCAATGGCATCAAGGATCAGTTCCGGCCGGTTCACGGCAGCGAGCTCGACCAGCCACACCCCTTGCTTCGCTCCCGCCAAGAGCCGGCGGCCGGCGGCCAGCGCCGCCGTGGTCTTGCCGACCCCGCCAACGCCCGTGAGCGTGACCAGCCGCCCATTAGTTGCGAGATCGACGACTTGCGCGATGAGGTCATCGCGGCCGACCGGGGCCGTGATCTGATACGGCAAATTGGTCCGCACGGACTCCAGAGTGCGCAGCGGCCCGAAATCGCCGTCCAAGCCTTCACCAGTCACCTGGTGAATTCGAACCGCGGCCGCGATGCCGCGGAGCTCGTGCTCCCCGAGCGGGACCATGGTCACCGCTCCGGCAAGCAGTTCGGTAACGATGTCAGTGCAGAGGATCTGGCCGCCGTGCGCCGCCGACATGACCCGGGCAGCAAGATTCACCGCCGGGCCGAAGTAGTCACCCGCCCGCTCGACGGCCTCGCCGGTGTGGATCCCCATCCGTACCCGTAGCGTGCACTCCGCAGGCAGGAATGCGCCCCGAGTTGGCGCTGCGCATCGACCGCGGCTGCCACAGCTTTACCGGCCGCGTCGAACGCGACACAGAACCCGTCGCCGCCGGTGGCAAAAACAACTCCGTCAGCGGCCAAGATGACCTGGCTGAACCGCCCTGGGTCTGATGGAGGCCCGGTTTATTGGATTCCAACCCCGGCGGGGTCAGCTTGTTGGGAAGCGTAGAACGCTTCTTCATACTCGGCTGGTGGGACGTCGTCGCAGTGCCCGTGTAGCCGTGTCTCGTTGAACCAGTGCACCCAGGACAGGGTGGCGAGTTCGAGTTCGTCGACGTCGTCCCAGCCGGTGGTGTCCGGGCCGTAGACGCATTCGGTCTTGTAGAGCCCGTTGGTCGTCTCGGCGAGAGCGTTGTCATAGGAATCGGCGACTGTCCCGATCGAGGGTCGGGCGCCGATCTCTTCGAGTCGTTCGGTGAAGCGCACCGACGTGAATTGACTGCCCGCATCCGAGTGCGTCACCAAGCCGACCAGTCGCTTGCCGCCGCGGGAGACGCGGGCCATCTCCAGCGCGTCCAGGACCATTTCGGTTTTCATGTTGGCTGCCACCCGCCAGCCGACGATGCGCCGGCTGAACGCGTCGACGATGAAGCACACGTAGGCCATGCCCGACCTTGTTGGGACGTAGGTCAGGTCGGTGACCCACAGCGCGTCCGGCCGGTCAGCCCGGAAGTGCCGGTTCACTAGGTCTGGAGCGCGAACTGCTTCAGGGTCGGCCTGGGTGGTGAAGACCTTCTTGCGCAGCCGGGACACGCCCTGGGTGCCGAGCTGGCGCATCAGGCGGGCGACCTGATCCCGGCCGATGTCATGACCGGCCCGGCGGGCGGCCTTCCACAGCTTGTGGGCGCCGTAGACCTTCCGGTTCGCCAGCCACAACGCCAGCAGGATCTGCATCATCACCGCGTCCCGGACGGCCCGGGCCGACGGAGCGACCTGCCGGCGTCGGGCGGCGTAGTAGCTGCTCGGAGCCACCTGCAGTTGCCTGCAGATGAACTCGACTCCGAACTCGTTGCGGTGCTCGTCGACGAACGCGACGGTCACCTCGATGGGCGGTCGAGTTCCGCCGCGAAAAAAGCCGATGCCCGCTTGAGCAGATCGTTCGCTCGCCGCAGCTCCCGGTTCTCCTGCTCGAGTTCACGGATCCGCCTGGCCTCCGCTGTCGTCACACCCGGCTCGACACCCTCATCGATGTCGGCCTGCTTGACCCAGGTCCGCAGCGACTCGACCCCACAGCCGATCTGCCCGGCGACGCGCTGGACCGTCCCGTGCGTTGTCCCGAGCTCCTTACGCAACTGCCGCACCAGCCGGACGGCTCGAGCCTTCTCCTCCGGGGAGTACCGACGCGCAGTCGGTCTCCCGGACGCCCCTTCGTGTCCCATGGCCCCATCCTCGTTTCCAAGGTAAGGAGCCTCCAAGCAACCCAGGGCGGTTCAGATCCTGAAGAGCCCGGTGTTTGTGGAGCCAACGCTTCGGCAAACTGTTGAGTCGGCTTTGTGAGTCGGGCGCTAGGTTCTAGTCATGTTCGCCTCCCCGCGTCCGACGGGAACGGTTTCATTTCTTTTCACAGACATTGAGCGTTCCACGCAGCTTTGGGACCGTGTCCCGGAGGCGATGACACACGCACTGGAACAACACGACGCGATCCTCAACCACGCAATCAGCGCAGCAGGTGGGGCCGTCTTCGCAACGGGTGGCGATGGCTTCTGTGTCGCTTTTGATGCTGCACGTAACGCGGTGGCAGCAGCCATCGATGCGCAGCGCCAGCTTTCGACGCATGCGTGGCCAGACGACTGCGTCCTTCGTGTGCGCATGGGCGTTCATACCGGCGAGGCCGTAGAACGAGCCGGCGATTATTTCGGGCCTGCTGTGAACCTTGCGGCCCGGGTGATGTCGGCGGCTCACGGCGGCCAAATTGTCTGCACCGACATCGTCGCGGAGCTGGTAGCAGGCAAGGCCAGGACTCGATCTCTCGGAGAACAGGAGTTGCGTGGGGTGAGCGCCGTTGTCGGCGTCCATCAGGTGATGGCCGACGGTCTGCCCGACCAATTTCCGCCGCTGCGAACGTTGGTGTCAGTCCGCACCAACTTGCCGCATGAGTTGAGCACCTCGGTGGGCCGCGGCGGACTCATCGCCCGAACGGTCGAACTCGTAGTTGAAGAAAGGCTTGTCACACTGACCGGGATCGGCGGCGTCGGCAAGACCACGGTCGCGCTCAATGCAGGTCGTGATCTTTTGTCGACGTTAAAACAGGGCGTTTGGTTGGTCGAGCTCTCCGGGGTGACGCGTCCAGAGCTGATCTTGGACGTCATCGCCGCGGCCATTCGCTTCACAGCCCCGAGCGGAGTGCCGATTCGAGACGCGCTGACCGAGTATCTCGATCGACGGGAGCTGCTTCTGGTCCTAGACAATTGCGAGCAGATCGTGGACGGGGTGGCTGAGGAAGTCCGTTGGCTGCTGTCGAATTGCGCCTTGTTGCGCATTCTCGCAACAAGCCGCGAAGCGCTGGGAGCACCCGGCGAACGTGTCCTCGCTGTCCCCCCGCTGGCAGTTCCGACACAAGACTCATTAACGGGGGTACTCGGTGCGCCGTCAGGAGAGTTGTTCGTTGCACGCGCGGTGGAGGCAGGCGCGAATTGGCGTTTGGATGAAGCGAATGCACCGGCGGTTGCCCGACTGTGCCGCCTCCTGGATGGCGTTCCACTTGCGCTGGGGCTAGCCGCAGCACGCAGCGCCCAGCTAAGCGTTCAGACGATCACGTCGCGGCTGGGGGCACATCTTGACGTGCTGAGCAGTCGCCGCAGCGGCGAGGCGCGGCATCGCAGCCTCATGGCGGCGTTGGAGTGGTCGTACGAACTACTCGAAGCCCATGAGCAGGACCTGTTTCAGCAGCTGGCCGTTTTCGTCGAAGGCTTCGATGTCGACGGGGTGCTAGCGGTCGCCGCTGCAGCGGATGTCGAGGAGTGGCAGGCACTTGACGCTCTCAGCTCTCTCGTAGCCAAATCGCTGGTCGAGCGCGATCCGATGCGCACCGGCCGCTACCGACTACTGGAGACCGTCCGAGTGTTCGCAGCGGCACAGGCAAAGGGGGACGGAGCAGCTCGGGCACACGCCCAGCACTACATGCGGGTGCTGGGTGACGCATTCCACCAATTGCGTCGGACGGACGGCGTCGAGGCCACTGAGAGGCTCGTCGCCGAAGCCGGGAACGTTGAAGCTGCTCTTCACTGGGCAGCTGCCTCTGGGCACACCCAGCAGGCGCTCCCAATCTTCGAGGTGCCGCCGCCTCTAAGCCTGATGGCGTTGCCTGCCAAGGTCACCGAAAGCCTTGGCCGAAGCCTTGAGCGTCTGCTGTACGCAGCGGGCGCTCACGAACTCCCCGGCTATTCGGCTGCATGCGCTGCGGCTAGTTGGATCGCAGTGGACTCATCCGACTCAAACCACATATCACGCGTCTTTGCCGCCAGCCAGCGCGCGCCGGCCGATTCGTACACAGCCCTGTGTGAGGCCAGCATCTGCGGCGGAACCGGAGACATGGCCCAAGGAGCCAGCGCAATGCACACGGCCCTTGACCGCTTAGATGACGCAGCCGACCCGCTCGTCCGAGCTGGGTTACTCGCCTGTCTGGCAATTTTCGACGCCTTCAGCGATCCGCCAGCAGCATTGTCTGCAGCCCAAGACAGCATCGCACTGGCCCGAACCCACGGCGGTCCACTCGCCCAACTGCATCCGCTGCTGGCGCTGACACTCTGCACACAAAGCGAGCCGCGGACAGCAGCGGCAGTCGCATTCGAGGCAGCGCGACTCGACCGCACAGTGCGACGACCCTTCTCCAGCATCGCCATCATGCTCGCCGCCCATGCCGCCGCCGGCGTTGGCGACCTGGCTTCGGCCGTACCGCTGCTGCGCCGTTCAATCGCCCATATCGCCCGAGCCGGGAGTCGGTTCGTACTCTGCATCACGATCGGCACCGCAGCAGATGCCATCGCCACGACCGCACCCACGAAGGCGCTGCAACTCACATGCCTCGCCGAAAGCGGCGCAATCAACCGAGTCTCCATTCTCGAAAACGTTAGCTACACCAACCTTCGGCAACTCGCAGCCCAGACCGACCTAGCAGAGCTCGACCTCATGCGCAGCCGATTCGCTGACCTCAGCTACGACGACGCCGTAGCGTTCGCCCTAGCGACGCTTGACGACATCGCCCAGCAAGTCAGTCACGACTGAGCAATAACCCCCGCCGAGGACCATTCGACAGACCGAAACCGTCTGATCAGCCTCCACCCGCAAGTCGCCGGATACCGAGCGTGCCGCGCGGGGCCGCCGACACCAACCGACTAACTACGCCGCTGCCGGGCAGGCGACAATCGCCAACCAGGACAACGCGGTTGCCGTCATGGTCGGCCAGCGGAAACATCCATGACGACGTCGCAGCCTGCCGATCGGCCGCGATCCCTGGTTCACACAAATCGCAGAAGCAGTGCCGAGGTCCGTTTCCGACAACGCCAATGTCGACCCGCCCGCTCATTCGGGTTCCGCAGACCGGGACGCCATGCCCCGTACCGAAATCCTGCCCAGCAGCCGAGGCATCGGCCTCGCGTCGGGGACCGCATCGACAATATGGAAACCTCGAGCCTCTTCTCGTCCCAGACCCCACCGACGAATGAGCCATACCCGCCGATCATGGCTGCGCGCTTGGGGTCGCGGACTCACGGCACCCACCTCGGACTGCGCGAGTTGATGCATTGCCGACCTCAGCGGTCCGACAGCGATGGCCTGCGAAACGGACGACCACGCCGCTGATGCACTGATGCCGATGGTCGGGCGCTCCCTACGCTCCGTTCAATCGGCCGACCGCTGGCAGGTTGACGCTGATGGTGTTGGGTTTGTTGACCTGATGACGTGTTCGGCGGGTGCGGGCCGGGCGATGTAGAAGCCCTGGGCTGCTTCGCATCCGAGGGCGTGCAGCCTTTGGAGCTGGTATGGTGTTCGACGCCTTCGGCGACGACGGGCAGGCCGAAGGCGTGGGCGGCTTGGACCATGAGTTGCAGCAGTTTGCCGGACGGGTCGTCGGTCGAGTCGAGGAACATCTTGTCGATTTTGATGATGTCGACGGGAAGGTGCCGCAGTCGGGCGATGGAGTTGTAGCCGGTGCCGAAGTCGTCGATGCTGATCGCGACCCCGAGCCGGCGCAGCTCGGTGAGATGCTCGATGGCGAGAACGCCGTCGATGAGCACGGTTTCGGTGATCTCGAGAACGAGCCGCTGGGGCGCGATGCCGGAATCGGCTAGCGCGTCGTTGACGTCGGTGACGATGCGCGGAGTTCGACACGTGACGGCCGGAGATGTTGACCGCCATGGTCACCGCGTCGTCGTCGACGGTGCCGTCGGCAGTCCAAGCGGCGAGCTGCCGGCAGGCGCGGCTGAGCACCCAGGCGTCGAGGTCGCAGATCAGGTCGCTTGCTTCGGCGGCGGCGATGAATTCCGCCGGTGGCAGCAGCCCATGGCCGGGGCGTTGCCAGCGCACGAGCGCTTCGTAGCCTTCGATGCTGCCGGTGGCGACGTCGATGATGGGCTGGTAGTGCAGCGACAAGTTCGTCGAGGCCGATCGCTTGGATGAGCGCTGTTTCAAGGCTGACGCGCTCGGACAGCTTCGCGGCGCAGCGAGTCGTCGAAGACTTCGGCCCGGCCTCGTCCGGCGGCTTTGGCCCGGTACGCGGCGACGTCGGCTTCGTTCAGCAGATGTTCGGCGTCGATCGCGCCGTCGTGGCTGATCGCGACGCCGACGCTGGCGCCGATCCGGACCTGGTCGCCGGTCGAGGTGGTGATCGGCGCGGAGGCGGCGAGCACGATGCGCTCGGCGACATCCACGGCCGACGCCTGCGTGTCGAGCGGTTCGAGCAGCACGATGAACTCGTCGCCGCCGAGCCGGGCGACGACGTCGCCGCCGCGGATGCTGTCTTGCATCCGCTGCGGCGACGCACGCGCAAGTACGTCGTCGCCGGCGCGGTGGCCGTAAGTTGTCGTTGACCGCTTTGAATCCGTCGAGGTCGACGAACAGCAGTCCGATGATCGCCGAGCTGCGCTGGGCGCGGCTGAGCGCGCCTTCGATCAGCCGCATCGCCTGGGCCCGGTTGGGCAGCTCGGTCAGCGAGTCGTGGGCGGCCTGGTAGGCCAGGTCGTCCTGCAGCCGGTCCCGGTCGCGGTTGGCCGCGACGATCTGCTCGATGGCGACGTTCATCCGGCCGACGACGAGCAGGAACATGACGACCGATCCGGTGACGACGGCCCACACGTCGATGCGTGCTCCCGGTGAGCCATTGCACCGTCAGGGTGCCGGGCGCGACGAGCGTCGCCAGGCCGAGCGCGGCGAGTCGGCCGTTCGGGTGAAGTTGACGTCGTCGCTGCGGGTCGGTTCGGACAGCGACCGCATCGACGGGTGCAGTGCGGCCGCGCCCCACGCGACGTAGGAGGCGAGCCAGATGACGTCGAACGCGTTGGTGCTGGTCGAGGTGAACAGGCTCAGCGCCGCCGAGGTGCTGTCGCCGGCGATCAGCAGCGCCACCGCGGCCAGCAGCAGCCGCAACGACGGCGGTCCGCCCGCCCGGGGTGGTGACCAGCCGGATCAGCAGGCCGGCGAGCAGGATGTCGGCGACCGGATAGGCGACCGCCACGGCCGCGGCGGCGACCGAGTGCTGCGAGGCGTGCAAGCGTCGGGCGGGCCAGTAGCACCCACGACAGCATGCCGAGCCCGGCGGTCAGAGTCGCGCTGTCGAGCAGCCCGGCGACATCGCGGCGGGGCCGGCGGCCGCGGATGAGCAGCAGCAGCCCCAAGGCGAGGATCGGATAGGCGGCGAGGTAGAACGCGTCGGCGGCGGACGGGAACGGCGAGACGTGGTCGACGTCCTGATACCAGCTGTCGATGGCGTCGCCGATGACCCAAAGCAGCTGCCCGCCGGCCATCAAATACCACGGCATCCGGCGCAGCGGACGATGCAGCCACAGGCCAACAACAATCGCCGCGACACAGGACAAGCCGATCGCTACGTAGGCGACGTCTTGGCCGACGCCGACCGACAGCAGCGGATAGCAGCCGACAGCAAGGGCTCCCAGCCCGCCGTAGTAGCGCCATCCCAGCCGTCGCATCACTGCTGTATCGGCATGGTCAGCAGGCAGGTGTAGCCACGCACGGGAGGTAGGAGGCCACTGCCGGGCCGAGCCGCGATGGCGGAGCAGCTGGTGAGGCTGGCGTCGATAGCTGCGCCCGTCACGCGCGCAGCGGGGGCCAGCGCAAATCAGTGAGTTGGCCGTGTCCGCCGAGGCTCGGGGAGAGCTCAGCCTCGGCCTCAGTCCCGGCGCGTTAGCCCTCCGGTTTACGAGGCTTGAGACTCGGCATTCGATCTGCCGAAGACGTCATGGGAGGCCCCTTCCGTTCTGTCTCCCCCCGTAGTCAGAAGGAAGGGGCGTCTGACCACCCCCTGCCGCCACCGAGCCGACTCGATCCTCCCCGCGACGAAGCGACCACAACCAGCGTGATCGACTAAGAGTGCGGTCACAAATCGCACCCGCGACTGCCGGGCGCCCCCATGGTCGGCCGTCTGCAAGGGCAAGCGTCTGTAACCGACCACGCCGCTGGTTCGTCATGCACGGGCCACTCGACCGCCTGATCGGGGCTATTCAACGGCTGAGCGACCCGATAGCTTAACCGTCAAGAACATCGTGGGCGTGGTAGGCCCTACCCGCGCATTCTCCGTCCGTTGTCGGCGCATGTGCTTAGGAGTTTCGTTTAAACGTCGTGCAGTCCAGTCCGGATACGTGCCGTTTCTTGTTGCCTAGCAGGGCTTTTGCTCGAAAGTCGCTTGGTCGCCTGGAGACTATTGGAGCCCACTGGCGTCGGCTGGATGGACGACAGATGGACTAAAGACCTTGAGTGCGGTGATATCTGACCTGTGTCAACCTGCGCCGGCCACCGCGAGCTGGCCACCGACGAACCACCTCACGACTGGCTCCGGATCGCCTTCGATTCGCTCGCAGCGAGCGTCTGAATACGTCCCGGCACAGAACACGCGGTGTCGTGCTTGCACCGTCCGATGTCGCATCGGCTGTGATTCCACGCGTTAGCAATCCGCCGCAGGGACGTCGTCGCAAGGTTCCAGCGCATCGCTCGGGGACAGGAGATCGATGCGTGGGATGACGTTTTGCCGATGTTGAACCGGACTGGCACGCTCCACTAGCCCCGGGACCCTCCGGCGGCGTTGTTGCGTTAGCTGATCCAGGGCAGCGCGAATCCCTGCCCGGCAGGCAATCACACTCCGGCTGCGAGCGCGTCGAAAGCGATCCGGAGCCGCTCGTGGGCTGGTTCGTCGGTGGCGATTTCGTAGTGCCCGCGACGCAGGTTCTGCACGAAGGCGTGCCCTGCCGCCAGGGTTTGAGCGGACCGGAACCGTTTCAAGCCGCGCATCGGACGTAGCCAGGCTTTCAGCCGGCCATGGTCGGCCTCAACGGGATTGTTGGTGTACTGCTCGACGGTGTGCAGCGCCGCCGGAACATGCTCGTCGAGCACCCGCGGGTAGGCGGGTGCCCGGTCGGTCGTCACCTCGATAGGCGTGACGCCAACTGCGAGCGCACGAGTGAAGAAGGCCCTGGCAGCATGCAGATCCCGTCGTGTGGACAGGTAGACGTCGATGACCTGGCCGTACTGGTCGACTGCTCGATAGAGGTATGTCCACCGGCCGGAGATCCTCACGTACGTCTCGTCGACGTGCCACCTGTCGCCCGGCAGCCGCCGGCAGGGACGGGCAGCCTCGATGAACTCGGCAGTGAACCGCTGCACCCACCGGTAGACGGTCACGTGATCCACCGTGATCTCGCGCTCGGCGAGCAGCTCTTCAACGTCGCGGTAGGACAGGCCATACCGCAGGTACCAGCGCACCGCCACCGTGATCACCTCACGCGGAAAGCGGAAGCCGGCGAACGCCGATGACGGGGCCGACGAAGTCACCCGAACCAGTCTGCTTGGTGCCGCGATCGGCCAACGCAACACTGCCCCGCGCGGCAACCAGCCAGACATCGTTGGGTTTGGCCCGAGGGGAAACCTGGTTGTCGGGATTGAGGTCAAGCTCCGCTCGAACCTAAACTGGCAAAGGAAAGCCGACAAGTCGCAGCTCGATGTCTACGCGCTATCCGCGCCCAAGCGGGCGCGGCTATACCTCTTAGTTTCGGATATCGAACACCGAGCGCGAGTAGAACGCCGGATGGCGGTCAACGGGTATCACCCGGTGGAAAGCCGGGCCAGGTGGCGCTTCCTTAGCCTGCGGGACCTCGAGATCGCCCTGGATGCGGTCGCGCCCGAACGACACAGTGCCAGCGCTTCGCTCCAGGCCGTCGAACGACTCGTTACAGCCACGGGCCGCGTCGTGCCTCGCTAGCCCAGTTGCCACCGCCGATCGTCGATCCTGACGCTTTCCCGACCTGAAGCGGCGGTGACGCTAGGTGTGGCTGGGCATACCTGCTACGAGGAACTCAGCGCCGCGATTCGCCGATGCGACGTCCGGGATTGGGAACGCCTCGTGGAAAGTGATCGGACGGATCGTGTGTTCCCTAGCCGATTGCGGAATCGGGCGGCGAGGCAAACATTCAGCCGACCGGCAAGTCTCTTTGGCTCGTCGCTCCGCCGCCCACTCGCGGGCGGTGGATCCAGCAGCACCTACAGCGACAGGCTCGACGGACATGTGGATTCCCTTCAGAACTGCAGTCCCGTCGGAATGCAGTGACTCAGGCTCTCATCGACCTGTGAGGGTCTGCCCCAGTTTTGGTTGACTAGTTGCCTGTGCGGACGTGTGCTCGCTGGAAGCGATCGGCGGCATGCCATCCACCAATCCGAAGGAGACCGCCGCGAAGGTCGTCGTGACTCGGCCGATAGCGCATCCTGTAACGCTGTTACGAGCCTGTGCCGGCGTAGGCGTGGACTTGGCGCTGCGGCCCTCGGCCGGCTGCGGCCGAGTGCGTGACCTAACAGTGTTACTGGCAACCGCGGGACCGGGGACATGTTCTTCGTCGTCAACGCCACGGCAGCCAGGGCGGTGTTCGAACACAGCGCGGTTGACGCAAGACCCACTGTCAGCACGCGGACAGGTCACTTCCCTGGAGCCGCCGGCCGCGCAGCTAAGGAGCGCACGGAACTCCTCTGCTTGACAAACGCAGAGGAACGCGGCGTGTCCCGAGAGTGTCTGGCCGTGCCGAGACAAGAGCCACACGAGGAAAGCGCGGGTTGGCTACCGGGAGATGCGCTAAAGGTGGCAGCACGATGATCTTCGTCGCGACGTCGCCTGTAGCCTCGCGTGAGGCCAGCGACGTCAAAATTGTGGAGTGTGATGGTGGTGCGGAGTCGGGTGCAGAAGCTGTCGCCGGTACGCGCGGCGGAGATGTTGGCGGCGAACACGTCGAATCGGCCGCTGTCACGCTCGACCGTCATGGCCTTTGCCGAGGCGATGCGTCGGGGTGACTGGCTGGTCACGCACCAGGGCATCGCGTTTGACACTAACGGGGTGCTGGTTGATGGTCAGCATCGGTTAGCTGCGATCGTCGAAGCGGACCTTCCGGTGGAGCTGACGGTCTTCACCGACGTTGAGGCCGACACGTTCGATGTGTTGGATACCGGTAAGCGGCGTAACGCAGCGGATGTGCTGGCGATCGAGGGGGAGAAATCGACCGCGACACTGGCGGCGATGGTGCGCACGGTGTGGCAGTACGAAAACCGGCCGGATGCGTCATGGTCTGGTGGGGCGGCAGCGGTGACGAATCATCAGATCGTGCAGACCCTGACCGCCCATCCGACGATCCGAGAGTTTGTTGCTGTGGGGGAACGTATCGCCGCGGAGACTGGGATGATCAAATCTGCTGCGGGGGCAGCGGCTTACCTGGTGAGTCAGGCTAATGCGAGCAAGAAGGGCCGACTGGCGGCCTGGCATGACGGCATCGTCGAGGGTGCGGGTCTGACCAGAACCGATCCGCGGCTGGTGTTTCGACGGACAATGTTCGCGATGGCGCGAAAGAAAGCCGGTGTCGTGCAACGCCGCCGCGACACCCGAGAACACTTCGCGTTGTACGTCAAGGCGTACAACGCGTGGGCGGCCGGCCAGACCATCACGCAGCTGCGGTTCGCCCCGCGGGAGCCAGTACCTACCATCATCAAACTGGGCTAGCCGGTAGCGGGCGGTTGCCGGGAAGCGAGCGTGTGGACCAAGGCGCCCCTCTCGTCGGAAGTCGGACCACGTGGACCGGACCGCGTAGCCGCGGTCTTGGGGTGTCCATCGAACCGCCAGCTCCTCGGACGGTGTTGAAGCCTGCGATCTGATACGCCCGACGCGGGATCTCAGCGGCATGAGCCGGATCGAGCGTTGGGCACAGCGGACCTGGTCAGCCGCGGGCTGGTAGGTAGGGTCCTGCCAGCTGGTCGCGAAGGTGACCCATTCATCGGCCGTTGAGTCGCAGCGCCGCTCACTTACCGCTGACCGTGCTCATGAGGGGGCGACGACGCTTCATCCTGCGCGTGAGTGCTCGACCGCCGTCGGCTATCGGGCCGAGGTAGGAATTCGTATTGCGGGTGAGAGGAGGGTAGGCCGCGCCGCACGATCCGGTGGGAGGTATTTCAGTCGCCACGACCGCACGCTGCGTGGGGTCCGGCGGTTATGCCTCGCTGGCGTGGCGGTGGACGAATCCGGCCATGCCGGGGACGGTGAAGGCGATCTTGCCGTATTCGGGCGGATACACCAGGCCTTTGCCGATCAGCCCGGCGCGGATCGGTCCGAGGTTGGACTGCGTGCGGCCCAGTCGGGTGGCGATGTCAGCTGTTTGCGACGGGCCTTCGCCGTCGGCGGCCATGGCGACGAGGTAGGACCGTTCGGTGGGTGTGGCGCGGTCCCAGCGTGAGCGGAAGAACCCGCCGTCCAGAACCGCTTGGCCGAGTCGGATGCCGTTTCTGGCGTCGGCGGCGGTGATGATCGCCGGGCCGATCGCCTGTTCCCACGTCGCTGACCCGAACTCCTGCAGGAAGTACGGGTAACCGTCGGCCGCGGCGAGCACGGCGGTAGCGGCATCCGCCTGCCAGGTGACGCCCGCTTCGGCGGCCGGCTCGGTCAGCGCCTGCCCTGCGGTTGCCGCGCCCAACTTGCCCAGGGGTCGGTAGTCGAACAGCCGCTCGGCGTAGGACTTCGCATCTGCTAGCCGGGCTGGCAGGTTAGGGAGCCCGGCGGCCGCGACGATGAACGGAACCTGCCGCTGACCAGCGGCATGCGCTGACGCAATCAACGCCTCCAGGGTGGCCTTGTTCAGTTCCTGTAGCTCGTCAAGGCAGACGAGCACTCCGGCGCCGTCTTCCTGTGCCACCCGCCCAACGTCGAGCGCGAGCGCGACCAGATCCCGTTCCAGGTCGCCAGAAGTAGTCGCGTCACCATCGAATTGGAGATTCGCGCTCAGGGCACCAGACGGGTCCACAGTGAGCGAGAAGCCCTTGATGCTGGATAACGCCTTGCGCGCCAAGGCGGACAACTTCGACTGCCGGCGCTTGAGGGCCGCCGCCAGGTCTCGTGTCAGAGTTCCCAGCGCACCGGTGGAGCTGTCCCGGCGGACCTCCAACTCCACCACGATCCAATCGTGGGCCTCACCACGACGGGCCAACTCGTTCAGCAGCACGGTCTTCCCAACGCCGCGTAACCCGGTAAGGACCGGTCCCCGAAACGATCGGCCCAGCTGCGCCCGAGCAAGCACCGCATCGAAAGCGGCCAACTCCGGCTCCCGACCAGCCAACACAGCCGGCCGCACACCAGCGCCCGGAGAGTACGGATTGGTTACGGCATCCACGACCGGCACTGTAGCGACGTCTGAACACCTCTAGCAAGATCTTAGACGTACCTAGGCTTTCCTAGACTGTCGGTTCCGTGACATCGGGTCGTGGCCACACTTCTCCGGCGTTCCAGACGTACATCAGTCCGGTGGCCTGCGGCAACACTGGCTGACGGACTTCTGATGGAAAGGTGATGGAGCGCTCGGCGCAAGCTCATACCCATGCCCTCACATTTTCGGATCCAGTTTCCATTGCTTGGCTGACTAGGCCAGATCCGGGCGCTTCCATCGGTCGCTACGTGCTCCAATGGCGGACTTTGCTTTGCGTCTCAGAGTCGTGTGCAGGTCGCCGACCACCTCCGCCGAGGAGCTCGTTCATTGACGGAATTCGGTGTCAGGTGCACCACGGGAGGCGGGCTTGCTTGAAGCCGAATCCGGGCGTCGATGACATCTTGCGCTTTGTAAGCATGTGTGGCAGAAAGTGATTGTCCGCCGACTGTTCGACTCTGGTCGGGGGACCATGAGCTCTTTGCAGCAGGTCAAGGCCGCAGGCGCCATAGCCGCGCTCGCCGCCGCTACGGCGTGCGGATCAACCTCGCACAGCTCAAGCCCCCGGCCGAGCCTGACGAGCAGTCAACCCACCCAACAGCAGAGGCCTCCGCCGTCGGCAACCCTGACGCCATCGCCGACTCCGTCTGCATCCGCAAGCGGCAGGTTCCGGCAGGCGTACGCCAATGCCCTGGAGGACTTCTTCGCGGCCTACACCCGAGCAGACGAGTCAGGCGATCCAGCGAGCGCGGATCTTGGCCGGCTGTCGACCGGCGCGGGCCTTGCCTGGGCTAAGAAGCAGTTAGCAGATCACGTCAAGCTTGGCGTGGCGCACAGGGGCTACTGGCAGTTCAGACACTTGGGTGCGGTTGATGTCACGACATCTTCTGCTCGGGTAGGTCAGTGCATGGACTGGTCGCATTGGCCAGTTGTGAACAGGGTGACCGGCGCGACGTTCCAGCGGTTTCCGGCCTGGTCGCAGTTGGTCTATGCGGACATGCGGCTGACCGGAAGCCAGTGGAAAGTCGCGGCCATTGAGGTGCAGGCGGGCGCATGCTGACGAGCCGTCTTCTCGTGGTCGCGCTCGTGGCGACAGGCGTGCTATTCGTCGCAGCCCCGGTCGCGTCGGTGGCATCCGAAAGCTGCGGTTCTGCCGACGCTGGTCGTGGTGCAAACGACTGGTATGCGTGCGCTGGCACGCCCGCAATTGACGGCACCCTTCCCACGTTGCAAGGACATTCGAGCGGATCGACGGGAAACGGTGGGGCCGTTCCGGTGTCTAGCAGCTCCGTGCCAACGTCCCCGAACGCCGGGTTCTGTACCTACAGCAACACGGACACGGTGGATGGGACGGCTCCGCCTGCTCCGCGGGCTGGTGGCGGTCGGTGGGTGTTTGTGTATTGCGGGGATTCGGGGCAGCCGGGCGGCTGGTCGTGGGTTGCCGGCGCGGGTCCGGCGGCGGTGGTGTTTGCGTCGCCGGCGCAGTTGGCGCGGCAGGCGTATGCGCGAGTCTGACGCCGCCGGTGGGGGTGCCGGATTACAACCCGCGGCCGGGATGCGGATGGTGCGGACGGGACGGTGGTCGGGTTTGCGACGTGGCTGTGGCTGGACGGCGGTTCGCTGTCGGCGCGGTCGGTGTCGGCGGCGGCGGGTCCGAATCGGGCGACGGTGACGGCGCGGGCGGTGTCGGTGTCGTTTGATCCGGGGGATGGGTCGGCGCCGGTGGTGTGCCCGGGTGGCGGCCGGGCGTGGGATCCGGCGCAGCCGGATGCGGTGTCGGATTGTGTGCACCGCTATGTGCGGTCGTCGGTGTCGGCGCCGGGCGGCGTTTTTGTGTTGTCGGCGCGGGTGGTGTGGGCGGCGACCTGGGCCGGTTCCGGTGGGACCGGTGGGGTGTTGCCGGCGTTGACGGTGACGGTTCGACGCCGGTGCGGGTGGATGAGTTGCAGGCGGTCAATGAGCAGTAATCGGGGGAGCACGCGGATGGCGACGGCGACATTAAGCAGATCGGATCAACGCCGGCGGCGAACAGCAACGGTTTCAGGTCGTCGAAGCCGCCGCGGCTGTCGCCGGCGGGTAGGCGGCGGCCGTGCGGTGTTGGTGGCCGTGGACTGGTGTTGGTGGCGGTGGGGGCGGCGGTCGCTGCATCGGCGGCGCTGTCGGCCGGGGCGAAACATGACGTGCTTGCGCTATCGCCAGGTCGGTGCCCGCCGGTCGGATGTTGACGGCCGGCGATCTGCGGACGGTGCGGGTGTCGGCGGACAGTTCGGTGGCGACGGTGCCGGCGGCCGATGAGGCGTCGGTGTGGGCCAGCGCACGCGGGTGGACCTGGTGGCCGGAATTCCCTTTTGAATCCGGCGTGCTTTGGGCGGAGCCGGCGGTTCCTGGTGCGGGGCAGGCGCTGCTCGGTGTGGCGTTCAAGCCGGGTCAGCTTCCGGCCCGGCCGCTGGCGCGGGGAGACCACGCCGAACTGATCAGCCACGCCTGCGCGGCAGGAACGACTCAAGGCCGTCCTCGTCGGGCGAGCTCGCCGACGATGGTCGTGCAGGTGACGGTGGACGCGGAATCGGCCGGCGGCATCGGATGGGACGACGGTGGTCGATCTGGTGCTGCCCGCTGATGCGGCGCCGTCGGTGGCCGCGCAGGCGGCTAATGGTCAGTTGGTGTTGGTGTTGCTTGCCCGGGACTGGTTCGTAATGCTGATCGCGCTGGCGTCGCTCAAACACGCACCCGGGGTCACCACCACTGCGTTGGGCCTGGCATCCGCGTGGCCGCGGCCGGATGCTGCTAGCCGAGTGTGATCCGGCCGGGGCGGACATTCCCGCCTGGCTGCAGCTACCGGCCGGGGCCGGGTGTGGTGGATGCAGCTTTAGAGCTGCGCCGGGCAAACCGCAGCAGGCGTCGGAGCTGTTCGGCGTGTGGGGCTGTGCGACGGCTCTCGGGGCTGATCGGCTGTGGCTGCTGCGCGGGCGTTGATGATCCGGCGTCAGAGCGGGGCGATCACCGGTAGCTGGCCGGCTGTTGCCGAGCAGCTAGCCGATGTCGGGATGAGGACGACGGTCCGGTGGATGTGGTGGCCGACTGCGGCCGGTTGTCGGATGCGCACGCGCCATGGCCGCTGCTGGAGGCGGCCGACATCGTTGGGCTGGCGGTGCGCCCGACGGTGGCGGGGGTTCGGCTGGCCGGCCGCTGGCTGCCAGCGCTGCAGCAACGACTGGCCGGCGAAGGCAGGGACTGTGGGCACGGTTGCGGCTGCTGGTGGTCGGCGCCGGTCCCTACCCAGCCGCCGAGATCGCCGACGCGCTCGGTCTGCCGCTGTTGGGGGTGCTTCCCGATGACCGGTCGGCGGCGGCGGCGCTCGCTGCCGGCGGCGGCCGGGGCCTGGCTCGCAGCCGACTGTGGCGCGCACTGAGTCGAGCTCGCCAGACAGCTCGCCGAGCACGCTGCCCCGGCTGACGGACCAGCCGACGGCGCCTTGACCGAGCGAGACTCGGCATGGTCGACGGCTGACACGATCGTCGCTGAGGCGGTGGTGGCGTGACGATTCATGCGGCGCGACATGAGGGTTTCGGGACCTGCCGGGTGCCGCTCCTGATGCTGTGCCGGCCTGGAGTGGGCGACGGTGACCCGGCTGCGCCGAACGGTCGCGGAACGGCTGACCGAGGAACTGGGCCGGCTCGGCGGGTCGGGACAGCCGGCGCTGTCGGCGGCGGATGTGCGGATGCTGGGCCGCAGTCTGATCGCCGCCGAACTCGCCGACCATGTCACCGGCCGAGGTCCGCGCCGGCCTTGCCGGCACCGTCGGTGGCGGAGGAGGACGTGCTGGCGGAGGCGGTGTTCGCCGCGCTTTTCGGGCTGGGCCGGTTGCAGCCGCTGATTGATGACCCGCTGGTGGAAAACATTGACGTCGACGGCTTCGACCAGGTGTGGATCTCCTACGCCGACGGCCGGCTGGAGTCCGGGCCGCCGGTCGCGGATTCGGATGCGGATCTGGTCGAAACGCTCCAGTCCTACGCCGCCTACACCGCCGGGCGGCGAGCCGGGAGTTCTCCACCGCCCGGCCGCTGCTGCATCTGCGGCTGCCGGACGGCAGCCGCCTCGCCGCCTGGCAGGGCCTGTCGGCCCGGCCGGGGTTGACGATCCGCCGCCATCGCCTCGCCGACGTCACCCTGACCGACCTGCAGAGTCTCGGCACCGTCGACACCGCGCTGGCCGGGTTTCTTGCGGCGGCGGTGCGGGCCGGCAAAAACATTGATCGTGACCGGCGGGTTGAACGCCGGCAAAACCACGCTGCTGCGGGCGTTGGCCGCCGAGTTCGACCCGCTTGGAAAAAGTTGTCGTGTTGGAAAAGGAAGCCGAACTCGGGCTGGACCGGCTGCCGCACCGCCACGCCCGGGTCGTCGCGCTGGAGGCCCGGGAAGCGAACGCCGAAGGCGCCGGAGCAATCAGCCTGGCGAGTTGATGACGCATGCGCTGCGGATGAACGCCCGCCGGATCCTGGTCGGGCGAGGTCCGCGGCGACGAACTGATTCCGATGCTGACCGCGATGGGCTCAGGTAATCCCGGATCGTTGTGCACGCTGCACGCCAACTCCTCCGCCGCCGCGATCAGCCGCATGGTCTCGATCGGCCTGACGCGGAACGCATCGGCTGCCGGCCGAGGCGACCCATGCGCTGATCGCCGACGCCGTCGACTTCGTCATCCACCTCGAACTCGACGACCCCGGAGCTGGCGGCAGGGCGGACGGGTGGTCGCGTCGGTGCGGGAAATCCTCGACCTCGGTGAAGGCGGCCGGGTCACCTCGAACGAGATCTTCACGCCCGGGCCGGACGGCCGGGCGGTCCCCACCCTGGCGCCGCGCTGTTTGCCGGATCTGGTCGCCGCCGGCCTCGACCCGGGCCTGCTGCACCGGCAGCAGGGCTGGTGGGACCAACAACCCGACCCCGTCGGAAACAAAGAGGGTTTGCGATGGGTGGGATAACCGCGGTCGCCGGCCTGGGGGGCGCCCTGGCCGGCCTCGGACTGCTGATCGCTACCGCAGGGTGGCGGCGCGCCCGCCATCGATCGCGTACCAGCACGCAGCACATCGAGACTCGCGCTGTGGCTGCGGCGGCTGTCGTGGCGGCAGGCGGCGGCGATCGTCGTGGTGCCGCTGGTGGTGTTGGCGGTGACCGGCTGGCCGGTGCTGGCCGGCTGGACGCTGGTCGGGGTGCTGTTGCTGCCGCGGCTGTTGGGCGGCCGCCGGCGAGGCGGTGCGCCGGCTCGATCGCCTCGCGGCGTTGGCGGATTGGACCCGCCGGCTGGCGAGTGTGCTGACCGCCGGCGCCGGTCTGGAGCAGGCGATCGAAACCACGGTGCGGACCGCGCCCGCGCCGATCGCCGCCGACATTCGCCGGCTCGCCGGCCGGCTCCGCGGCCGCCAATCCACCCGCCGCGCGCTGCTTGCCTTTGCCGACGAGTTGGACGATCCGATCGGGGATCTGGTCGTCGCCGCGTTGCTGTTGGCGGCCGAACGCCGCGGCCGTGGGCTGACCCGCGTCCTGGAACGCCTCGCTGGCACGGTGGAAGCGGAAGTGGCGATGCGCCGCCAAGTCGACGCCGACCGGGCCACCCCGCGCACCACCGCCCGCTACGTCACCGCCATCACCCTGCTCACTGCCGCGCTGCTGATTCTGACCCGGCGCGGCCTATGTCGCCCCGTTCGCCACCGCTGCCGGGCAGCTGATGCTGGGCCTGATCGGCCTGATCTTCGCGGCCGCGTTCGGGTGGATGGCCAGCCTGACCGCCGACAATCCCGGCAGCCCGGCTGCTGCCTGCCAGTCGCTCCGACGGCAAACCCGTCACCCCAGCCGCTGCCGGGCGGTGGTCGGCATGACACCAGTGGCCTTGGCCGCCGTCGGTGGTGCCGTCGCGGGCGGCGGGGTCCTGCTGCTGGTTCGTGCGATTCGGCCGGCGCGGATGCCGCTGACCACCGCCCTGCAACGGCTCCAACAACCCGCCCCGTCACACGCGACCCATCAGGCCCGACGAATCCGGTGGCGAGTGTGGCCAGCAGAGCCCGCCGGTTCGGGGGCTGGCTTGCCGCTTCATCCCGTGGGTTTGCCGGTGCCGACCGCGGACCTGGCGATCCTGGAGATGCCCGTCGAGGACTTCTGGCTCCGCAAAGCCGTCATGGCCCTGTTCGGGTTGCTGCTGCCGGGGCTGACCGCCGCCGCGATCACCGCCGCCGGCATCCACCTGTCGCTTCGCAGTCCCCGCCGGGCTCGGATTGCTTTTGGCTGCCGGGTTCTTCTTCGCTCCCGACCTGGTCGTGCGCAGCCAAGCCAAGGAGGCGCGGGAGACGTTCTCGGCGGCGGTCGGCGCCTACCTGGACCTGGTCGCGCTCGAACGCGCCGCGGACGGCGCACCCGCCGAAGCGCTCACCCGCGCCGCCGACTGTCGCCGACAGCTGGCCGTTCCGCCGACTCCGGCAAGCGTTGGAACAGGCCCGGCTCGCCGGCACCCCACCCTGGGAAACCCTCGCCGCCGTCGCTGGCGAGATCGGCGTCGACGACCTGGCCGACCTGGCGGACATTCTCGCCGCCGCCGGGGACGACGGCGCCGCCGTCTACGACGCGCTCACCGCCAAAGCCGCCAGCCTGCGCAGCCGGCAACTCGCCGCCGCCAAAGCCGCCGCCAACACCGCCTCGGAAAAGCTCACCCTGCCCGGGGTCCTGCTCTGCTTCGGCTTCCTGCTGCTGGTCTGCTACCCCGGCATCGCCCGCGTCCTCGGCCTCTAACCACCCACCGACGAAAGGAAATTCGCTGATGACCATTCGGCTCTGGCTCTCACTGATCTCAGCGCCGGCTCGACGCGCTACGCGCTGCCCGCGATGGCGAGCGAAGGATCGGTCACCTTGGAGCAGGTCGTCATCGCCGCCGGTCTGCTGGCCGCCGCGGTCGGTCTGGTCGCGATCATCGTCGCTGTCGTCAACAGCTACGCCGGCAAAATCCACTAACAGCCGCACCCATGGGCATTCGCAACCACACGGCCCCGCCGCCCGCGCCGAACCGACGCGGGGGAGGAGGGGTCGGTCAGCCTGCAGCTGGCGGTGATCTTCCCCGCCGTGTTGTTGCTGATTCTGCTTGCGGTGCAGGCCGGGTTGTGGTTTCACGCCCGCCATCTCGCCCAAGCCGCCGCCCAAGAAGGACTACGCGCCGCCCGGCAGTACGACGGCAGCAGCAGCGCCGGCCAAACCGCCGCCGGCGGCCTCCTCACCCGTGACGCCGGCGACCTGCTCGCCGCCCCGCACATCGCCGTGCAACGCAGCCCCACCCAAGCCGACGTGCACATCAGCGGACACGCCCTGTCCCTACTGCCCGGCTTCAGCTTCACCGTCACCGCCCACGCCGCCGGCCCCGTCGAACGCTTCACCAACCCATGAACCACCGACTAGCGCTCCGCACGGGCCTTCGCCTTCGCGGCCAGGGCAGGCCGTGCTCGCAGCGATGGTGACGGGAGGAGGGGTCGGTGGCGTTGGAACTTGCGGTCGCCACCCCGGCAGTGCTGCTGGTGTTGCTGCTGATTGTGGCCGCCGGCCGGATGTCGACCGCGCACAGCCAAGTCCAAGAAGCGGCCCGTGACGCTGCCCGCGCCGCCAGCCTGCAACGCACCCTTCCCGCCGCAGCAGCCGCCGCCCAAACCGCCACCGCGGCAGTCGTTCGACCGGCCAGCAGGTGCACTGCACCAACCTGACCACCGACACCACCGGCAGCTTCGACGGACCCGGGATCGGCGGATCCGTTCACGTCACCGTCTCCTGCACCGTCCCGCTCGGTGATCTCAGCCCGCTGCCGCTGCCCGGCAGCCGGACCATCACCGCCGACTCCACCTCGGTCCTCGACACCTACCGCGGTGGCCCATGACCCCGGCAGCCGCGCGTCGCGCACGTCACGAAAACCCCTGCCGCACAAGAGGATCGCGAGCAGGGTTCGATCAGCCTGTTCCTCGTGGTTGTGGTGCTGGCGCTGTTCGTGGTGTTCGGTCTGGTGGTCGACGGCGGTGCCCGCCTCGATGCGCAACGCCGCGCCACCGACCAAGCCGAGCAAGCCGCCCGCGCCGCCGCCCAAGCCATCAATCCCACCAGCCTGCGCGCGTCCGACACCGTCACCCTCGACCCGACCGCCGCCCACGTGCCGCAGCGGCCCGCTATCTGTCGGGCGTCGGCAACGTCACTCTCACCGGCGTGCACGTCACCGCCACCACCGTGACCGTCACCGTCACCACCACGGCGACGCCGGTCGTGCTGTCCCTCATCGGCCTGCACACCCTCACCGTCACCGGCACCGGCACCGCGCAACTCCTGCGCGGCGGCACCGCGCAAACCCTGGCGGCACCATGAGCACCGCCCGCCACGCCGCCCCCACCCGCCGCCGCACACCGTCAGACCCAGCTGGTCAGCGAGCCACAGGAGTCGGTGGCGGGAATGGCTGCCGGCCTCGGCGCCCTGCTGCTGCTGCTCGGCTTCCTGGTCGGAATCCCGCGCGCTGCTTGTTGCCGTTGCCGGCATTCCGTTCAGCCACGGATTGCCGTCCTGGGCGCAGCTTTCCGCGCAGCTACGCGGACCCGATGACGGCGAACTCCTCAAAGACATCCTGCTGTGCCTGGCATGGATCGGCTGGGCCGTCTTCACCCTCCTTGCCGCCCTCGAAACCGTCGCGCTGGCACGGCAAACCGTCGCCCCCACGCTTGTCGGTCTCGGGCAGTCTGCAGCCCGCCGTCGGCCGGCTCGTCGCCGCCGTCGCCCTGCTGCTACCAGCCGCCAGCACCGCCCTGCACCTTGCCGGGCACGGCGCAGCACCCCGCATCCCAGTGACCGCACCGTTGCGGCCCGCGGCCACCAACGCCCCACCGACCATCGACCGCTGCCGTCTCGCTCCGTTCCGCGCCGACACCGGCGATCACGCCGCCGACGGCGACCGCTACCGCGGCAACGATGACCGCGGACGTGTTCCCGGTCTACGTGGTGGGGACCGATCACACCGGCGCCCGGGACACCCTGTGGTCCATCGCCCAACGACATCTCGGAAACCCGCTGCGGTGGCGGGAAATCGCCCAACTCAACGACGGACAACCCCAACCCGACGGCAGCCGTGTTCACCGACCCCAACCTCATCCGCCCCGGCTGGCGACTACGCCTGCCCGCCGACGCCACCGGCCTGCCCACCCACAACTCCGGCCCGCCGGTCGGCGTCGGCGAGCTCGAGCCGCCGCTGACCCCGGTGCCGGCACCGCAAGTCGCCCCTCCGGACCCGACCGAACCGCGACGGCCGTCGCCGTCGCCGCCGGCGTCGAGCACGCCGACGTCCACACCGTCGCCGCAGACAGAGTCCGAGCCGGTACCGAGCGAGCAGCGTGCCCAACCCGCCGGCGGAGGAGGCGCAGCCTCGCGCTGGGTCGGTTCGGCTCGGTCCGGGAAGCGAGATCAGCCTCGCGCTCGCCGCCGCGATCCTGCTTGGCGTCTCGTTGCGTCGGCTGCGGCGACGGCAGCGCTACCGACCCGAACCGCCTGGCCCTGCGCAGCTCGCCGGGCATCCGCCGCTGCCGCCCCCACTACGGCAGCTGCTCGCCCACAGCGACACGACACAGGAGCTCACCGGGGCGCCAAGCGGACCGCAGGCGCACACCAGCCCACCCGGCCACTGGAAGCTCGGCACCCGCGACGACCCCGCCGATCGAGCTGCGCTGGACCGACCATCCACTGTTGACAGTTCTCGGGACCAGGCGCCGGCAGCGTCGTCCGCGCGCTGCTCGCTATCCGCGCTGCTCGACAGCAGCGCCGGACACCGACATCCTCGCCGGCGGCAACATCCTTGAGGTCTTGTTGCCCGGTGCACGGCCGTCGCGGCAGTCGTCCAACTCGACGCGCCGACGGACGCGTTGCGGCGGCTGCAGCTGGAGGTGGTCAGCCGCAGCCGGCTGCTGGCCGACGCCGACCTCCCCACCGCCGCCGCCTACCGCGCCCGCCATCCCGAAGACCCGTTCCCAGCACTGCTGCTGCTGGCCGACGAGGCGCTGCTCGCCGAGCCCGCGCTACATCCCCTCCTGGCCGCCAACAGCCATCTAGACATCGTCGCCGTCGCACTCTATGACCCAAAACCTTCACAACCACAGGAGTTCTCGAGTATTCGTGTCGACGACGACGGCAACGTCGTCAGTGCTCAGCCCGCCACACTTGACGACCAGCTCGCTGGAGCCCGATTCTTCCGGCTCGACCCGGTCGACGCCGTCGCCCTGCTGCAAGCGGTCACCGAGGACGAGCAGCTCAGCACGCTCCCGCCGCTGCCAACCGAATCGATCATCGAGGTCGACTGGACCGCCGCCGCACCGACACCGGTTCCTGCCGCGGAGTCCACCACGCCGGCTGAACCCGTCGCCGAGCCGACCGCTGCGATCCGGAGACCCCCGGTACGGGTGCAGCTTTTCGGGGCCGTCCGGATCTGGGTCAATAACACCGAAATCTCCACCGGCCTTCGCCGCACCGGCCGAGAACTGCTCGCCTGGTACCTGCTGCACCCCGACGGCCGAACCATCGAAGAGGCCGTCGACGCCATCTGGCCCGACGACGACCCCGACCGCGGCCGCCAACACTTCTGGAATGCCCTCAACAGCCTGCGCAAGCGGCTACGAGCATCCGCGGGCGAAACCACCCTGCACATCCTGGAAAGGTCCGGCGACACCTACCGTCCGCCACGCGACGAGTTCGACGTCGACCTCTGGACGTTCCAGGCCGCCGTCCAAACCGCCGGTCGGGCCAGCGACCCAGACACCCAGCTTGGCGCGTTGGGTCGCGCGATCGACAGCTACACCGGCCCTTTCGCTGCCGGCACCGATTTCCTGTGGGCCGAGCCCATCCGCGAACAATGCCACCGCCGCGCCCTCGACGCCCACGTCGCCCAAGCCACCCTGCTGGCCGCGGCCGGCAACACCGAACACGCCGTCTCCACCCTGGAAAACGCCCTTGAGCTTGACCCCTACGCCGAAGACCTTTACCGCCGGCTCATGACCCTGCACCACACCGCAGGCCGCAGCGAATCCGTCCGGCTGCTGTGGCAGCAACTCAACTCCCGGCTAGCCGACATCGACAGCGAACCCGACGACGCGACGTACCGGCTCTACCGGCAGTGCTCCTAACCCGAGTCCGGTTGTCCGGTAAATCCGAAGATGGAACGACCCATCGCCCAGAGCATCAACCGCGAACCTCACGGCGACCTGGGCCCCCGTGCGCGGGCGGCATCTACGCCGCGGGAACGGCGCCAGCCTTTCGGCAAGGAGGTGAGCTCGTCGGCGTTCCTGCTGTGCTCGTCGCCGAAGCGGCTGTCGCAGGCCCATGCCACGGACCTGCCGATTCCCAGTAAACCTGAATCTAGCCCGCATCCGTTTAGGGTTGTAAAGTAACCCTGAACAAGGAGAGATGGTGTCTAGGGTTATCCGCCGCCGCTGGCCAGCGAACTTCGGCGCTCCCTCGCGTCGTGACGTCCGCGGTTGCGAATACGAGGCGTTCATCCCCGATCGCCTGAGCGGGCGGGCGTTCAGGTTTGATGGTGAGGTCGCCGCCGAGGTTGCCGACGCCGAGGCAGCGATCAGCCGGCTTGACGTGCTGGGTTCAGCCCTGACGAACACCGAAGCGCTGGCCCGCATGCTGCTTCGAGCAGAATCCGTCGCTTCCTCAAAGATTGAAGGCCTCGAGGTCGGGGCCCGCCGTCTGCTGCGTGCCGAGGCCGCCCGATCCCTCGGCGACGATCCCTCCGACGTCACCGCTACCCAGGTGCTGGCCAATATCGACGCGATGATGTTCGGCATCGGGCAAGCCCGGGCAGGTCAGCCCTTGACCGCCGATCTGCTGCTGGAAGTCCATCGCCGGCTCCTTGCTGGTTCCCGGCTGCAAGAGCATGGCGGTCAGTTGCGGCAGGCGCAGAACTGGATCAACGGCAGCGACTACAACCCCTGCACGGCTGCCTTCGTCCCGCCACCCCCCGAGCTGGTGACCGGTCTGTTCACCGACCTGATCGATTTCTCCAACGACGACGGCCTACCGGCCGTCGCGCAGGCAGCGATCGCGCACGCCCAGTTCGAAACCATCCACCCGTTCGTTGACGGCAACGGACGAACAGGCCGCGCGCTCATTCATCTGATCTTGCGGCGCAGAGGACTCGCCCAGCACGTGCTGCCGCCGGTCTCACTGGTCCTCGCAACCGCCGCCGGCGACTACGTCCACGGTCTGACAGCGACCCGCTACCGCGGCCCAGCCACCAGCCGGGCGGCACACGCCGGCATCAACCGATGGGTGTCGCAGTTCGCCGGCGCCTGCCAGCGGGCCGTGTCCGACGCCGCATCGTTCGAACAGCGCGCCCGAGCCATCGAAGGCGACTGGCGCGCCCGACTGGGCCGGGTTCGCCGCCGATCGGGCACCGACCTACTTCTGGGCCGGCTGCTCGGCGCGCCTGTCGTGACCGTGACCAGTGCAGCCGCGCTCATCGACCGCAGCTTCGTGCAGACCAACGAAGCCGTTCGACGGCTCGAATCGGCGGGGATCCTGCGGCAAGTCAACGTCGGCCGGCGCAACCGCGCCTTCGAAGCGCCAGACATCATCACCGCGTTCACCGACCTCGAACGCAGGCTCGCCAGTCCCGCCGGCGACACGATGGTCGCCGCACCGGCTCGCCCAGTGCCGCGCCGACGTCAGCGCTGACCACCGACCCGGCCCCTCCGACCCGCCCTCGAGACTCCCTATTTCTCCATCGACAGCGGGTTGTTCACGCTGTGGCGACACGGCCGCCAGAAAGCCATCCATCGACGAATAGCTTGTGTCGCTCTGCTGAACATTGCCTTGGACTGGTGGACTTTCCGCTTCCTAAGACGCCGGGGGCGATCCCCGAGATAGTCTCCGGGCGCCATCGTGTTCGGCGATGTAGGCAACGATTTCGCGATCCGGGCTGATGTGGCTGCGATAGAGCGGACCGCAGGGAGTTTGGGCCAGCTGCAGCGACAGAGCCAGCAAGTCAAGCGCCGTATCAGGTGCGCGGTGGGCGTCGGCCAGATAACCGAAGTCGTTCATGGTACCGAGCACGCTGCGGCTCGCGGTCTTGGCGAGCCGATAGTCGCCCATTTCAGCGAGTTCCTCCGCGATGAAACCCTCGGCGAGACCGAGAGCGGTAAAGACGTCCGCCGCGGCCCGCCGCATACGGCTGACGACGGTCGCGGCTGGTGCCAAGGCCACGAACAGCGGCAGCCGCGTCGGTTCGTTGACGAACAACGCGACCTGCGGCCGCCAGAACAGCACCGCCGCATAGCAGTCACCCAGCATCGTCGTGCTCGCCAGCGGGGCTTGGGTTGGCGGCATGTCGCCGGGCATGCGGTCAAGAAACTTCCGCGTCCCGTGCACGATGAACACGAGCGCCAGTATCCCGCCGCGTCACCCTGCCGCCGGCAGCGGGCAGCGGGCAGCGGGCGCGAAAGCGACAGGCCGAGGTGCGGACGGGCATCGCGCGCGTCCGTGGCCGCGGCGGCAGCAATCGATGCTCAACCGGGGGCACGTGACGTGCCATCGAGATACGGCGCCGGGTCGACCGTCTGGCCGCTGATGCGGACTTCGAAGTGTAGGTGGGGGCCGGTGGCGTCGCCGGTGGCGCCTTCGGTGCCGAGTTGTTGGCCTGCGGTGACGGTTTGGCCGAGGGCGATGGTGATGGTGGCGAGGTGGGCGTAGCAGGTGCTGAAGGTGGGAGTGGCGGCGAGGCAGATGTAGTTGCCGTAGCCGGTTTCCCAGCCGGCGTAGGTGATTTGCCCGCGGTGGCGGCCAGCACCGGGGTGCCGGCGGGGGCGGCCAGGTCGATGCCCGGATGGAAGCTGCCGCCGGGCTGCGGTCCGTAGGTCTGGGTGACCACGGCGCGGACGGCCAGCGGATAGCCCAGTCGCCCCGCCGGCGCCGCTGCCGTGGCGGCGGGGTGGCGAGGGTGGGTGCGATCGCCAGAATCGAGCTGACGTAGTTGCGGGTTTGGGTGATGTCGGGCAGGCAGCGGCAGCCCAGGACGGTGCCGAGGCCGGCGTTGTAGGCGGCGAACATCAGCGCGATCGGATCCCCAGCGATGCCGGCCTGCTGGATGGTGTGCGAGGTTGGCGCAGTCGAGCCGGGCGGCGCTGTAGATCGCGTCGGCCGGGTCGGTGATCGACGCCTGGCCGTCGCCGTCGCCGTCGATCCCGTCGGCGGCCCAGGTGGACGGCAGGAATTGCATGATGCCGACCGCGCCGGCGCTGCTGATCGCATCGACCTGGTAGCCGGATTCGACCTCGGCCTGCGCGGCGAGCAGCGCCGGGGTGAGCCCGCAGCCAGAACTGGCCGCGGCGCCGGTGAACAGCGGGATCAGATGCGCCGGGACCAGGGAGGACTTGAGAGGGCCGTTTGTCGGGGCGGTGTTGGCGCTGTCGCCGCCTGTTGGGCTGGTGCTGGCGGTGGTGGTCCCGAGGGCGGTGTCGATGACACCGGCGGCGGCTCCGGCGACCAGCACCACGAACACCACCAGCCCGGCGAGGCCGGCGGCCAGGAGGGCGGCGAGCGGGACTGCGTTCGTTCAGCTGTCGACCTCGCTGGACAGCCGTCGCCACTGCTGGCTGCGCGGTGGTGCGGGTCGGGGAGGGTGTGCAGCGCGTGGCGCTGCGGGCTGGCGGTGGGTTGCCAGACCGGTCCGGCGGGGTCGCCGTGCGGCCGTGGAGCGGTGGTGGTGGCGACGGGCGAGTGCAGCGCGGCGGCGGCCGGGGCCAGGAGCGCGGCGGGCGTGGGCTTCGCGGGCCGGGGTGGGGAAGGTGAACAGGATCCAGTCGGGTCGGCCGGCGGCGTCGGCGAGGTTGGCGTAGCCGTCGAGTTTGGCGGCGAGGCGGGCGAGGCGTTCGGTGCCGTTGTCGTATTCGAGCAGGAACGGCACCGGCTGCCGGTCGTGGCTGGTCCAGATGCCGGCGCCGTCGGGGCGGACGTGCTGTCCGTATTCGGCGGCGCAGCGCCGCGCCGACCACCACAGCTCCAGCCAGGCCGGTCGCGTCCGGTTGGCGGCAGGCGGCGAGCAGGCCGGTGAAGACGCCGTTGGCGCCGACGCGGTGGGCGAGGTGCTGGCCGAGGGTGAGGTGGCGGGCGGCGTCCCGCCGCCGGCCGACTTGCTGGACGGTGAGGCCGAGTTCGGCGGCGGCGACATGGACGCCGACGGGGCCGAGTAGCCAGTGCAGCGGGGTGGCGGCGGTGACGGCACGGGGTCGCATGCTGTCCAGGACGCCAAGGCCGGCGAGTTGGGCGAGGCGTTGGCTGGTGCGCCGTTCACCGGTGAAGGCGACTTCGCAGATCTGCCGGGTGGTGAGGATGTCGTGTTCGGCAAGCAGCCGGCACAGGTAGCGGTCGCGGTCGGTGAGCCGTGCGGCGGCGGCAGCAGCGCCTTATCCGAGGGAGTTCACCATCATCTCACCTGTTAAGTCCGCCTGCGCGTCCGATGGGTTCACAGGCGGCTGTGTGCTGCGTCGATGCGCCGGTTGGGGGGATCGGATGAGAGCGCGATGGGGCTGTGGATGGGCCTGTCGATGCCCGCTTCGATGGGGCTGCGGATGGGCCGGGTTGTGCGTCCCGGCGGGCTGACCCGCGATCGACCGGCCGGCTGCTGGCCGCGGCTGGCCGGCGATGGCGGTGCGCAGCTGCGTCGGCGCGGCCGGCGATCGGCGGCGGTGCGGGGCGGGTGTGCAGGGTGAAGGCGGGGGTGTTGTGCCCGTCGACGACGAGCCGGGCGGCGGCGGTGAACCCGGTGGCAGTGGGCCAGGTCGTAGGCGGACAGTTCGGGCAGGGTGTGGCGTTCGAGCGTGGTGGGCGTCTTCGGGGCTGACCGGAAAGAGATTTTGTTGCGGGCGTTCGCGGACACCGCGGTGCGTAGCTCGGTGGGCAGCTGGCCGAGGTGCTGGTGGGCCAGGATGAGGGACAGGTGGTAGCCGCGGGCTTCGGCGAGGACGTCGTCGAACGAGTGCGGCAGGGTCAGGAAGTTGTGGCATTCGTCGACATACAGCGACGCATCCGCGCCGGTCGGCCTGGCCGAGCTGGGATTGGTGGGTGGCGGCCTGCCAGATCTGCGCGACCAGGAACGATCCGAGCAGCCGGCTGGTGTCATCGCCGAGCAGCCCTTTGGGGAGCCGGGCGAGCAGAATCCCGCCGGCCAACACGGCCGCGGCCGGTGACGGTGTCGCCTTCGGTGGGGGTGGTGCTGACGGTGTCGCGGACGAAGTCGCGGAGCAGGAACGCGCGGAGTTTGTTCAGCAGCGGGCCGATGAGTTGGCTGCGGCCGCCGTCGCCGAGGGCTTCGAAGGTGGACCAGAACCCGCCGAGACCGGCCGGGTCGTCCAGGCCGGCGGTGATCTTGGCGCGGAAGGTGGGGTCGGTGAGCAGCTGCGGCAGGTCGGCGAAGTTCGCCGGCTGGTTGGTGCGGGCGGCGTAGGCGAGCAGGGTCAGGCAGGCGGAGCGCATCACGTCATCGGTGCGCGGTCCCCAGAACCCGGCGTAGATGCGGTGGAAGATCCCGACCAGATGGTCGACCGCGAGCTGCGGATCCGGGCGCGGCCAGCGGATTCAGCGCGAACGTGAACGGCCGGCCGTCCGGGCCTTTGCCGGGGTCGAGCAGCATGATCCGCCCGGCGGCCGGCAGTGGGGATGCGGTCGAGCAGGTCGGTGATGAGGTCGCCTTTGGGGTCGAGGACGGCGACGCCGCGGCCGGCGGCAATGTCGTCGAGGACCAGGTTGGTCAGCAGCGTGGATTTGCCGGAGCCGGTCGCGCCCAGGACGTGAAAGTGGTGCCGGCCGTCGGCGACCGGCAGCATCACCCGCCGGCCGCGGGTCGGTCAGCCCGAGCAGTCCGGCCCCGACCGCCGACCGGCGGACCGCGCTGGTCCGCGGCATGGTTTCCATCACCGCGACTGCAGTCAGACCGGTGCGGTTGATGGAAATCTGCTGGAATCACCCCGTGCCGGCGGCCGGTGATGCGTCGCTGGTTTTCCATCAGTGCTGGTCAGTCGGCGCTGATGGAAAACTGATGGAGTCCCTGGCGGGTTGTCGGCGAAGTAGCCGGCGATCGGATCGGCGGGTCGGCGGCTGGGCGGGATGGTCAGCGCGACGGGACGCCGACCGCGCGGGCGCCGGCGCGGGTCAGGCCGGGGACGGTGGCATCCAGCGGCAGGTGCGCGAGGGCGGCGACTT
The DNA here is from genome assembly GCA_963731205.1 of uncultured Actinomycetota bacterium. Taxonomy (GTDB): domain Bacteria; phylum Actinomycetota; class Actinomycetes; order Frankiales; family Frankiaceae; genus DATAZK01. The sequence continues at coordinate 1,609,786 of CAVSUJ010000002.1, forward strand.
CGGCGACGGACATCAGCTGCCCGCGGCCCAGCCGCCGGCCGGCGAGCGCGCCGACCGGTTGGCGCAGCGGGTGGCGGGTGAGCTGGTTGAGGCCGCTGTAGCCGGCGAACGCTGACGCGATGGCGTGCGCCTGCCCGCGGCGCACCGCCGCCTGCAGTTTGGCGATCGGCCGTGTCGGTGGCGGGGGTGAGGGTGGCGACGGCGTAGCGCAGTTCGACCGCAAAGCAGGGGCTGGCGGCTTTGGTGACCATGCCGGCGAGTTCGCTGGCCCGGAACGGATCCGGCGCCGGGGCGGGCTGGCCGGGTTTGGACTGTCCGACGTTGCGGCGGCGTTGGGCCGCGGTGCGCAGCCGGGCGAGCCGGCGGCCGGTGACCGGCCGGGCGAGCAGCTGAATGACGGCCGCCTGGTCGTCCTCGAGGCCGGACAGGGCGCCGAGCAGCGGCCGGAGCGGGTCGGCCGGATGGTCGGTTTTCAGCGGCAGGCCGTCGGGGCGGGCCAGCCGCAGCCGCCCACCCGTCGCCGACCGCGCTGGCGGGCAGTGGCGGTGTGGCGGGTGTGGTGCTGGTGCGGGCGCCGGGCCAGGCGGCTTCGGCGGCCCGTTCGACCATCCCCGGCGGAACCTGATCGGGCACCCAGAGCCGAAACTCCAAACCGCCGACGGTGGCGACGATTTCGAAGCGCGACGTGGGGTTGGCCGAACAGGATGCGTTTCCAGCCGGGCCGCAGCAGGGCGATGAGGTTGGTCCAGAAGGTGAGCGCCCCGGCCGGGTCGACGGTCGGCGGGGCGTGCAGCCGAATCAGCCGGCCGCCGTCGGCGAGTCGTGCGCTGCCGGAGCTGCCCGCAGCCCGGCCAGCGGCTGCGGCGGCGAGCAGCAGCGGCGGCGACCGGCAGCGAGCAGGCGCGGGGATGTGCAGGGCGGCGAGCAGTTGGCGGGCGAGGTGATGCAGTTCCCGGCCGGGGTTTTCCAGGAAGTGGGCCAGCAGCCCGTGTGGGGTGGGGATCGGGCTGGGCGGCGCGACCGGTGGCAGCGACGGGTCGGCAACGGGCGAGAGCGGGCAGGGTTCCTTCTTTCGTAGCAGCGGTTTTCGTGGCGGGGTGCGGTTAGGCGAAGTAGCCGTCGTCGATGCCGTCGGTCGTCGGCGATGGTGGCGAGTTCGGCGGGGTTGGTGGTGATGAGTTGGTGTTCGGCGGGGGAGGCGTGGGCGGTGAAGGCGATGCGGGTGGTGCCGGCCGCGAGCAGGCCGGCGCCTTGCGGGGCGGCGAGCAGGTAGGACCGTTCGCCGGCGGACAGGGCGAAGGTGTCGCCGATCAGGTCGATGGTTTGGGGGGCTTGGCGCAGCAGGATTTGGGTGGCGGCGTTGGCGCACGACGGCTTGGCCGAGTGGGGTGTCGAGCAGGTCGGCGGCGTCTTGGGTGACGACGGTGAGGCCGGCCCAGTGTTTGCGGGCGGCTTTGGCCATCTGAAACAGAAACTTGGCGCCGTGCGGGTCGGCCATCAGCAGCCACGCCTCATCGACCAGCACCAGCCGGCGCCGCCGGCCGGCCGGGTTGGACACGGTTCGCCAGATCGCGTCGAGGACCAGCAGGGTGCCGGCCGGCTTCAGCTCGTCCGGCAGCCCGGCGAGCGAGTAGACGACCAAATGTCCCTGCGGGGTCAACGGAAGTGGGGCCGTCGAACAGCCGCCGGTAGGAGCCGGTCACGTAGGGGGCGAGTTGGGCGGCGAGCCGCCGGCCGGCCGGATCACCGGTGGTGTGGCTGTCGGTTTCCAACGCGGCGACGAGGTCGGCAAGCAGCGGGGCGGGCCGGCGATGGGTCCGGACATCGCTGGTGATGCCGGCGTGCTGGTAGGCGGCGAGGATGGCGCGGTCGGCGACGGCGGCGGTTGCCGGGTCGAGCGGGCTGCCGAGCAGCACGCCGAGCAGGGTGTGCAGGAACAGGGCGCGGCGGGTGAGCGGATCACCGGCGGTGGTGCCGCTCCCGCCGGCCGCACTGGGGGTGGGCGAGCCGGCGGGAGCGGGGCTGGGGAGGTCGAACGGGTTGAGCCGGCCGGTGGCGGTGCCGAGCGGGATGTGGGTGCCGCCGACGGCGTCGGCGAGCCGGGTGTATTCGTTTTCCGGGTCGATGACCAGAACGTCGATCCCGCGGTACAGCGCGCGCAGCGCTTCGAGTTTGGCGAGGTAGCTTTTGCCGGCGCCGGAGCGGGCCAGGATCACGCTGTTGTGGTTGTCCTGGGCGAACCGGTCCCACAGCAGCAGGCCGCTGCCGGCCGCGGTGGTGCCGTAGAGCACCCCGCCGGTGTCGGTGGGGTCGGCGGCGGCGAACGGGTAGCCGGCGGCGAGGGCGGCGGTGTCGAACGTGCGGCTCAGAGCCGAGTTGGTCGACGCCGACCGGGCAGGCTGGTGATCCAGCCTTGCGAGTTGGCGGAAGGTGGCGGGTTGCAGGTCGAGCAGCATCCCGGCGCAGATCCCGCGGATCCGGACGCATTCGGCGTCCAACTGCTCGGGGTTGTCGGCGTGGACGGTGATCGTCAGGCCGACGCGGAACAGCCGGCTGTCGCCGCGGGCGAGGTCGTCGGCGAGCTGGCGGGCGTCTTCGGCGGCAACTTCGACGTCGGGGTTGGCGAGCCGGCCGTGGGAGGCGTCAGTCGCGGCGGGTGGACTCCAGCCGGGCCAGCTGCCGGCGCAGCCGATCCGCCGCCACCGGCACCGGCGTCGGCTGCAATGTGCAGCGACACGTCAACCCGGGTCGGGGTGGAGGTGAGGGGTTCGAGCCAGCCGTAGCCGACTTCCCGCGGGTAGCCGACGACCGCAAAGGTGCGGCAACAACCCGCGCCGACGGTCAGCCGGTCGGCGTCGATGCTGACGTGGTCGGCGGCCAGCAGCGACGACCGGACTCGGCGTCCCAGCTCCGGCCTGGCCATGGAGTAGCTGTCGCCAGCGTGATCCGGTCATGGGCCGGCTCCTGGTGATGACGGCGTCGGGCAGCGCGGCGCCGTCGGAGGCGTGACGGTCGTGCGGGGTTGAGCGCGCGGCGCGAGCCGGGCTGCGGCGGCGGGTCCGTCGAGGACGGTGAGGGTGACGCCGGCGGCGGCGAGCGCGGCCGCCGCATCCGCCGCCACCCGGGCCAGCTGCCCGCCGATCGCGCTGAACTGTCAGCGGATTGCAGGCGAGATCCGTCGGACGGCGGACGTCTGGCCGAGTCGGCTGCGGCGGGTTTGGGTGCGCGGAGGACGAGGAGGACTTCGCGGCGCAGCAGCGGTCGGCTGGCGGCGAACGTCTGCAGATAGTCGGCGTGGTCGCGGCAGGCGGCTTCCAGCAGCGGATGCGGCAACCCCGGCGCCGCCGCCTGCAGTTCGGCGACGATCGGGCGTCAGGTCGACGGGTTCGGCGGCGAGCAGCATCTGCACCGGGCGGCGAGGCTGTTGAGGTAGCGGCCGAAGCCGGCGGCGAGCGCTTCCCGTTCGGCTGGGGTGCGCAGCGCAAACGACACCGCCGCCGCCTTCGCCAGCAGTGCCGTGCCCTCGCCGCCGAGGTCGAGCGTGCCGTCGGCGGCGATCCCCAGCACCGGCAACCCCAACGCCCCGAGCCGCATGCGGTCTTCGCCGTGACTGGCCGGGTGGTGTCGGGGATGCCGTCGGGTGCCGGGACCAGCCGACGCGGGTTCAGCTGCTGGCGGAGCGATGGCGGCGAGCAGCCGGTCGGCGGGAAGCCCATGCCAGCGGCCAACAGCCAGCAGCACCGCCGCCCCGCGACCGGGGCGGCAAGGCCGGCGAACACCGGCAGCGGCAAGCAGCCGGCGGGTGGCCGCCCACGCCACCCACAGCATGACGCGCGGCGGCGGCGAGGATGGCGAGTTGGCGGGCGGTGAGATTGGCCAGCAGCCGGTCTTCGCGGTCAACATCGGCCGGGATCCGCACCCGCTCGCCGCGGCCTCGTCGGCAGTCGGTTGGCGGGTCATAGCGCGGCTCCGATCGCGCGGATCGCTTTGAACACCGCGACTTGCCGGACGGTGCGGCCGATCCCGCCGCTGCTGCGGCTGGTGAACACGAGGCGGCTGGTCCAGGTCGGGATGCGGACCATCACCCAGCACAAGCAGCCGGCGACCAGCAGGTTCACCAGCCCGCCGCCGGCGGAGACACCCAGGTGGGTGAGGCCCGCCGCCGGGCAGGAACACCCGCAGCGCGGTGACCAGGACCAGTGGATTGGGCGACTTGCACCAGCAGGGTGCCGGTGGTGGCCCGCCACCACAACTTCGCTAGCCCTTCGGTGGCGGGCAGGGCGTGGCAGATCAGCGCCAGCGGTGCGGCGATGACGAGCAGCACGACCAGCACGAGCCGCAGTAGCCAGGTCCCCAGCAGGACGGCGGCGAGGACGGCGACGACGGCGGCGACCAGGGTCAGGAAGATGTTCCCGGCCACCGATCCGAGGATCAGCTTGCGACAGCCCGTTCACGGCTTGCTTGGAGGAGGTGCCGGCGAGCACGGCGTGGGCGAGCGCGTCCGCCAGGCTGATCGCCAACCCGAGGACGGCGAGGCTGACGTTGGCGGCGATGCCGGCGACGACGATGCGGGGGGCGAGTTCTTTGGCGGCGAGGCGGGTTTGCAGCGTTTCGTAGCCCATGACGGTCGCGCCGCCGGCCAGGATCAGCAGCCCCAGCAGGCTGTCGGCGATGCCGAGGTTGATCAGCCACAGCCGTGCAGGCCGGGGTCGGACGGTCAGCTGCGGTGTCGCCAGCAAAGTCCGCGACAGCAGATCGAGGATGGGTTTGAACGCGGCGGTGACCAGACCGGCGAACCAGTCATTGATCGCCTTGCGGATATGCCCGGCGATGTCAAACACGCCGGGGTGATACGTCCCGCCGCCATCCACCGACCCACCCGACGGCGACACCGACGGCCCGGCCGGAGTCGGCGCGCCGGAGCCCAGCCCCACACCCGGCGGCGCTGCCGAACTATCGACCGTCGGTCCCGGAGTCGCGGCGGTAGCAGGGGTGGTGGCGGTTGCGGTGGGTCGCGGTGTGGGGGTGGCGGCCGCGTCAGCGCGTTGCGGTGCGGCGAGGCAGGCGAACACCACCGCGGTCGTGAACACGACGACCATCACGACGGCGATGGCCGTGATCGGCGGCGAACTCCCGGCCCGCTTGCGGCGAGGGCTGCGGGTTCGGGTTTTGGCTGTGGTTGTTGGGGTTTCATCCGACGATGGACCGCAGCACGCCGATGAGCAGCGGGGACAGGGCGGCGAGGGCGTAGCCGATCGCCGCGGATTTCAAAGCGGTTTTGGCGCGTTCGACCTGCATCGGATCGCCGCCGGCGGTGATGTAACGGATCCCGCCGATCGTCAAAAACAGCGTCGCGACCGCGGCCAGCAGGCCGACGAGCCAGTTCCGCAGCCCGTTGATCACCGAGTCCAACGTCGGCGCCGCCGGTGCCCCGGCGGCCAGCACGCCGATGAGCCGGTCGGCCCACGCCGGGCTGGCCAACACCAGAACACAGCCCGGTGAGCAGGGTGCCGCCCGCCGCACACCACCGTCGGGACGGAGGGGTGGTGTGCGGCGGGCTGCTGGGGGGCTAGGGGCCGGCCGGCAACGTCCGGGCGTGACCTGTTCGGACACGGATGCTCACCTCCTGATGTGGTGTGGTCGGCTGGCGCACCCCCGACCGGCAGTTGGTCGGGACGCCCGTTGCTGTCGGGCCGACCCCCAGCTACACGAACCCGAAAAAATGCCGATTTTGTGACAGCCGAATCCCGACTCTTTTCAAAACTGCTCGCGGATCCAGGCCACAAGGCAGGCCTCGGCTCGGGCGCGGCGTTGCCGGGCCGCCGCATACGACAACCCCGACCGGGCGGCGGCCGTGCACAGCTCGACCTCGTCGAGGCGGGTAGCGCCAATCAAGAGCGCATCGCCCGCCGTCAGCACACCGGCTTCAACGGCGGCCGCGAGCACCAGATCGGGATGACCCGGCGCCGGCCGCAACACGGCCGCCGCGTTGAACGACGACATGTCGCCGACGGCGACCCCGGGAGTAATCCTCGGGAGGACGCAATCGGCGGCGACGAACTCGTCGGCAGCGCGGCGGGCCGCCCAAATGAGCTGGGCCGCCGGCCGCCCCAGCCGACAGCTTGGGCGACTCGCTGCCGTCCACACCCCGATGAGGGCCTCTAACTCGATCTCAGCCCGCAACCTCGGGTGGCGCCGGCAGACCGGCGTCAACGTCGTACGCAGCCCCGGCAGCAGCCAACCCGCAAGCACCACATTCCATCCGGTGGGATCGCCGGCATCGGCGGAGTGCAGCTTGCCGAGAAGCCAGCCGAAAACCCGGTCTCGGACGTCAAACACCGTCGCCGGATTCAGCAGTAGATCACGCGTTTCCCACACACCCAACGGTCGGCCGGGCAGCCCACAGATGGCCCGCCCGTCCACCAGCAGTTGCCCGTCGGCGTCGAGTTCGTCGAACTGGTCGGCGATCACGTCCAGCGGCAACCCCCGGCTCGAACGCCGCCGCACCGGCTGCCCCACGGCGGGGCCAGGCGTCGTGACGTTTGCGGGCTGACTGAGTGGAGCGTGGGTGGCAAGAGCAGGCATCGGCAGCCTCCGGCAACGAGCGGGATCAGGACGTCCGCCACTGCACACCGCCACTCATTCACGACCGGTTCACCAACCGTTCAACCCCGCCTGATGGAAACCTGCTGGAACTCGCACCCCGGCGCTCTTCGTGACCGCACGCCCGGGTCCGGAGCGAACGGCATCGAACCGGCGCCAAGCCGGGCCGATCGGGCTCTGAACGAAAAGTGAACGAGCCCAGGCCCGAGTGCGGCGGTCTTGAACGAAAAGTGAACGTGCTCGGCCTGTGCTGATGGAACTGTGAACATCGCCACGGCTGCACGTTCACCCGAAAAAAGTGGCCACCTGACTGTCACATTTCGGGTCGTTCGCCGGGTTCTATAGGGCGGCGCACCGTCCCGTGGGCACGGCCCATGTTCACATCCACCATCCGAATGTTCATCCCACCCCGACCCACCCCAGCACCGGCTGTTCCGCTCGGCGTCTGGACCAGCCCCCTCGACGCCCCACTGCATGACTCGCCGGCTCCGCCCTGGCTGATCGGCTCATCGCCGAATACGCCCCCGCCGGACAAGCCGTCGACCTCTACCTCCCCGGCAACGCCGTGAAGGCCGGCGCACTGGCCAACCAGGAAAGCACCCAGGGCGATCCAGAGCACGGACGCGGCCGCCGCCGCCGCGCGTCGACCGCCGGCGGGGCTGGTGGTCGCGCTGCTGCAACAACCCGCCATGTCCGCAGAGGTTTTCGGTCTTCACGTCAGTGCTGCGGCGGAAGCGGTCGATGCCGGCGGCCGGCTGGCGACCGTCACCCGCCCTGGCCTGTCCGCCAGACGCGGCGGCTACGACCCGATCAGCCAGGCGATCGGCGTCACCGCCGAGCTCGGTTTCGGCTACCTGCAACACCTTGATCATCACCGACCCACACCAACTCGCCCCCCAATCAGTCAGCGGCAGCCAAGCCCCGGCGAGCTGGCTTACTCCGGCATCGCACCGTTCATTGGGACGTCGCGATCTTCCAAGCACCCGCCGCATCACCCTCGCGTGGTGGTGGCCAGTGACCAACTCCGCAACGACCGTCGGCCCGAGCGTGTGGCTGACCGGGCAACGCACCGCCCAAGCCCAACGCCCGGCCGCTACCTGACCGACAGCCGCGCCCATCCCGGCAAAATGCTGCCGGCCATCGCCGCCCAAGCCATCACCACCTACACCCAGCCCGGCGATCTGGTCATCGACCCGATGTGCGGCAGCGGCACCACCCTCGTCGAAGCCATCCACCACGACCGGCAGGCGATCGGCATCGAATACGAACCCGCCTGGGCACAGCTGTCCCGCGACAACATCACCCACGCCCAAGCAGCCGGCGCCACCGGCACCGCCGCTGTTCACACCGGCGACGCCCGCACACATCCTCGACCAACTCCGACACCCAACTCGCCGCAGCGAGGCCAGCGGGCGGCGCTGGTGCTCACCAGCCCGCCCTACGGGCCGTCGGTGCACGGGCAGGTCAAAGCCATCGGCATCCGGCCTGTCGAAAAGTCCTACGATCGCTACTCCACCGACCGGGCCAACCTCGCCCACCAACCCCACCACGACCTCATCGACGGCTTCACCGACATCCTCACCAAAAGCCGGCGAGCTCCTCGAACCTGGCGGCATCGTCGCGGTCACCGCCCGGCCCTACCGCCGCGCCGGACTACTCGTTGATATCCCCGGTGAAGTCATCCGCGCCGGCCACAGCCGCCGGACTCCACTTCACCGAACGGCTCGTGTGCCTGCTCGCCCGCATCGAACGCGACCAGCTGATTCCACGGGCGTCGTTCTTCCAACTGCAAACCGTCCGCGAAGCCCGCCGCCGCGGCACCCCACTCGCCGTCATCGCCCACGAAGACCTCCTCATCTTCCGCAACCCGACCACCCGCCGCGGATCGGCATGAGCGAAACCCCCTCAACCGCCGGCGAAAACCCCCTGCTGCTGTGGACCGTCGACCAGGTCTGCCACGCCCTCGCCTGCCGCCGCAGCTGGCTGTATGACCAAGTCGAAGCCCGCCGCATCCCCGTCGTCCGCCTCGGCCGGCAACTGCGCTTCCGACCCGACGACATCACCCACTACCTCCACACCCACACCCAAGCCGCCACCACCACCGCACACGGCGCGGCTACCAGCTCGGCCCCCACGCCGTCGTCGGCGCTCGGCCGGGCGGTTGCAGCCCACGGACTTGATCGTCCCGCCGACCTGAGCGTCCATGTCCATCGGCCCGAAAACCACAACACAGAAAGGCGAAACCGCCGACATGGCAGCCATCCGCGAACGACCCAGCCGACGCAACAGACCCCAAGACCGGGAAACCGCTACCCAGTCGGTTCGAGGTCCGCTGGTTCGACCCCGACACCGGCGACCAACTCTCCCAAGGCGGCTTCCGGACCCGCCGCGACGCCAAAGACTTCATCCGCGAACTCGACGCCCACATCGTCACCGGCAGCTACCTCGACCCGCGCCGCGGCGACATCACCCTCGCCGACTTCGCCGAGCAATGGATCGACGCTCACCCCGGCAAACGACGCACTGTCGCCGGCTACCGCAGCCACCTCCGCAGCCATCTGCTCGCCCCGGCCATCATCCCCGCCGACGACAACCGACCCGCGCGCACCATCAACCTCGGCCAGCTGACGCTCAACGAACTGCGGCCCAGCATGATCCGGCTGTGGCTCCGCGGCCTGCAAGCAAAAACCCTTGCTGGTCAACCACTTTCACCCGCGACCAGTCGCCCAAGCCCGCCGCACCCTGCACTGCTGCCTGAACGCCGCCGTCACCGACGGGCTCATCACCACCAACCCCGCCACCGCCGCCAAACTCCCCAAGAGCGGCTCCGCGGCCAACGAGCGCCGCGCCTTCACCCCCGACGAATTCCACGCCCTCCTCGACGCCTTCCCCGCCCGCTACCGGCTCGCACCGGTCGTCATGGGCTACTGCGGACTGCGCTGGGGCGAAGTCTCCGCCCTACGGCTGCGGCACTTCGACCGCACCAAACGACTGCTACGCGTTGAAGAAACGCTCACCGAAGTCGGCGGCAAACTCGCCGCCGACACCCCCAAATCCGCCGCCAGCACCCGCACCGTTCCGCTACCGGACCCGGTGTACAAAGCCCTCCTCGACCATCTGCAGCATTCGCTGCGCGGACCCGACGACTACCTATTCACCACCGGCACCGGCCAGCCCATCGGCTACCGCAGCCTTCCGCCGCAACGGATGGGACCCCGCCGCCGCAGAGCCATGCTTTGCCCGCCGAACTCACCCCGCACTGCCTCCGCCACTCCTACGCCACCTGGATGCTCCAAGCCGGCGCCCCCATCCAAACCGTCCGCAAACTCCTCGGCCACGCCTCCCTCACCACCACCCAGATCTACACCCACAGCAACGCGGAAAACGACCGCGACGCAAGCGAACAACTGCTCAAACTCCTCGCGAGCTGACTGCGCCCGATTGCCGCGCATGGTCTTCAAAAAAACCGTTGTGGCCGAGGACCTCGGTCAGGGGGGTTCGATTCCCTCCGCCTCCACCCTCCGCCTCCGCTACCTGCAGCTTTGTAGTTTCTTGGACCAGGGTTGGCGTGCCGGAAACCGCCAAAAAGAGCCTCCGTGGACTTCGCGTGGACTTAGTAACGGACAACCGCGGACAGTCGGCCCACTAGGCAGCCGGGTCGCGGCTGGTCTGAAGGATCCGAAGTCTCCGGCCGCGTCGCCACAATGACTCCGATAGAGGCCGAACCAAACGCTCGCGGGCGGATTGCGCCACCGAGCCTGTGGTCGCTTGGAGAGCTCACGCTTGGGGCGGTCGACGGCAGGCCCATCGGCAGGCTCAAAGCTGAGGTACCCGCGGATTAGAAGTCCTCTTTGGTCGTCACGCGAGACCCGCTGGCTGATCCGTAGGCGGTACTGGTGAAGGGCTTGTCGTCCCGTTGACCAGTGCAATCTCAAGATCCTCGCTGTCTGCACCGTCCTCAGTAGTGCGCAGTCGTTCGCGGCTGTGTGCGGAGCTCTGCGGACTAAATGCGGACTAAGGCGACCGAGGGCACCCGCGGCGCGGTCGGTAGCCATCAGCCGACGAGCGCTCGGCATCGAGAATCAGCGGGTCACTCCAATTGGACGGCGAGTTGTAGCACCGTAGCCGACGGTGCGCGGGCGACCATGGATAGGTAAATCGAGGCTGGCGCCACCATCGGGGGCTTTCAGCGTCCTACCTCCATCGGTTGCGAGGAGCAGACGATCAATACGGAGCCCCAACAAGCTGAGCGCCTTCTTTGCAGCGTCACCAACCGCGAGACCCTTGACGACGCGCTTGCGTGGATTGCTGAGCGCCGTTCGCAATTCCGCGAGGTTGCCGGGCACGAACTCCTCGCAGCTCTCGCAGCAGTCTCGTCGACGTCTCCTAAGCGTGCGAGAGATGCTTTGCGTACTGCGACGCGGATCGCCCTCGCGTCCGACGTGGACACCAGCGCGGATTTGCTCGATGTCGAAAACCTTTGTTCGCCGCGTGAGTTCACTGAAGCCCTCGCCGACGTAGCGAGCTACACAGCGTCACGCACGCTGGCCGACATCAATGCAGCCGCTGTCGGAGCTGCGCAGAAACGCAATCCTCTCGTTGTCCTGGCTCTCTGCCAGGTTGCGGCCTTGTCGTTTCGTGATTTGGGGGAGCGGGCAATCGCCCGAGACGGGACACGCCTGCCACCGTCGATGACAGGCTCATGGTCGCCATCGCAGATAAGAACGGCGTTTGCCGTCATTGACGACGTTGTTGAGGGTCGAGTTAAGCCGTTTCTGCCCGGGGCGACTGCCAGTCGCCCGATTGAGTTGCTCATCGACGACGACGCCGCAGAGCAAACAGGCCCAACCAACTGGAATCGCGTCGACGAGTGGCAACGCAACGGGATCCCCTATGGCGTGCTTCTCGCCCAACGTTTCGTAGGGGGGTCGTGGGCTGCCCACCGAAATAGCACTGCCAATCAGGTCGGACGAATCGTTGCCGACTGGTTCACCTCCCGACTCGTTGCCGCCAGGGTCAGTTACTGGCGTCGTGGAACTGAGGCGGGCTTGCTATCGAAGAGGGAGCTTGCGGACCTGATCGCACTGGACGGCGAAATCGGCCAGGTCTCGATTGTCACGCGGAACCAGCAGGGTGGGCCAGCACTCGCCGTTGCTCTAGCCGTGGCTCGCGACGGAGGCTCCGCCCGAAAAAGTGCAGGCCGCCTGCTCGAGCTACCAGACTTGCTGCGGGTGCCGAGCGCGCTCGTCTTGGTAGGGCCCGGATGGGCTCCTCGCGGTGAGACGGATGAACTGGTGATCCGGTTTGGTGGTTACGTCTTCAGCGACGCGCGGCTCGACGAGCTCGTCCAACTCGCGCGATCCCTCGAGTAACTGTCGCAGCCATGCGTCAGACTGGGCGATGACCAGGACTGCGAAGGGTAGGGCACCCGGTGACGACACCGCTCACTAACGAGGCGCGCGCGAAGCTGATCAGTCAAGCAGTGAGTGCGGCAACGCAAGTGGACGGAGAACGCAGATCGATCAAGTGGAAGAGTGGAGCGATCGTCCTGCCCGTCGTCGAGATTCCCTTGTCCGCAGTGTTGCTGAATCCCCACAGTCATCGCATACGGGCGCAGCTTGAGTCGCTCCCAGTTGATCAGCGTCGCGAGGTTGATGAAAACAAGTTCACGCCCGAAGCTCAGGCGATCATCTCGCAGCTTCTGAGGGAGACTGAGGGCTACCAGCGCATTGCTAACGCTTTGCAGCGGGATGGGGGCCAGCGAGAGCCAGGCGTGCTGACAACGGCCGGCGTCTTGGTCAACGCCAACACGCGAGCGGTGGTTCTGCGCGCGATGCGCGTTGACTACATCAGAGTCGTCGTTCTGCCGGGCGACGCATTGGACAAAGAGATCACTGACCTCGAGCTTCATCTTCAGATGGAGCAAGACGTCAAACAGGAATACTCCTTCACGAACGAGCTGCTCTTCATCGAGGAGTTGATGACCCAAGCTGGGCGCACCGCCCAGGAAGTGGGCATGACGCTGAGACCAGACCTCAGCAATACGCCCGCGGACCGCAAGCGCGCTGCCGACGACATAGCGCGTCAGATGCGGCTGTTGGGTCTGATCCGAGATGTGATCGAGACAAGCGGAGGCCGCCTGCGCCTGATCGACTTCGACCAGAAGCGCCAGGCCCTGATCGAGATTGATCAGGACTACCAGTCGATGTCGCCAACTCGTCCGGACGAAGCCATGAGGGTGCGCGAGGCTCAACTTGCCGGCTTCATGGTGGACTTGGACTACCGCAAGTTGCGTGAGGTCGACTCGAAATTGCTGGACGGGTATCTGGTGCCCGCTCTCGAGGAAGAACCATCGCTGCGGAATCACGTCGGGGCGATCACTGCTGCCTCAATGCCAGCCGCAGGCGGAGAGGATCTTGCTGGCCTCGACTTGCTCGATGACCTTGGCGACTCGGAAAAAGACAGGGAGGCTACCGCGCCGAGCCTGTCGGGAATCTATCGGCTACTTGCCCGGACGCCGGCGGACGAGGATGTCACGCTTCCGGCGGCCGATGGGGACGAGCCGGTGACGCTGCCCTGCCAGGCTGTTGCTGCTGGACTTGAGTCGGCTCTGCAGATAGCGATTGAAAACAAGAAGCGGGATAAAGGGCGCCAAGATGCCTTGACCGCGCCTATGCAGTACCTGCGCGACGCCGCTCGAGCACTCGATCGCGCGAGCGCGGCTTACGACGAGGTTGCCGACGCGCATGGCTTCGATCGAAGTGCTTTCGGCAAGGCCGTCTCGGAGATGACCCGTGCCTACGACGCTTTCATCCATGCGATTGGTCCTGGCATTTACGGATGACCGGCATACTTCGTCTCGAGCTCGTCGGCGTCCCTCCCGTCATCCAAGCGACTCGCCTCAACGAAGTACCCCAGAGCTTCTGGCTGCAGCTCTGGGCTGAGTGGGGTTCAGATGGCGATCACCCGGGCCGCGCGGTTTCGCTACCTCTCGAGCGCATGTTGGCTCGGATGACGTGGCTAGCTCCAGCCTGCCGTCGCTTTGGTGTGTCCATCGATTGGGATCCCGCTCTCGCCAGCCTTGTAAAGGAGGTTCGGACAGAGCGGATTGCTCTGGATGAGACGCTCCGCCATCCGCCAAGCGTCAGCGAGGAAGACGCATTGACCCTTATGGCCTCGGGTGGTTTCACTCGAGAGCTGCGTCAGTTCCAGATGCGCGACCTTCGCCATCTGCTCGGTCTGAGCCATGGCGCTAATTTCTCGGTGCCCGGTGCCGGCAAGACAACCGTGGCCTATGCCGTCTACGCCGCGCAACGGGCCACCGAGAGGGTTGCTCAGATGCTCGTCGTCGCCCCATTGTCGGCCTTTGATTCTTGGCAGACCGAAGTAGGTTTGAGCTTTGCATCGACCAGAGCACCCAACGTTGGAACCTTCGGTGAGTCGATTCCGAGGGATGCCGAGGTGGTCCTAGTCAACTACCATCGCTTGGCCGGCAATTACAGTCCCCTTGCTAAGTGGGTCGCAAGTACCCCGACGCTTGTCTTGCTCGATGAGGCCCATCGGATGAAGAGGGGTTGGGCCGGTCAATGGGGTGCCGCGTGTCTGAACCTGGCTTTTCTTGCAGCTCGACGGGACATCCTGAGTGGAACCCCGGCGCCGCAGGGGCCCGCGGATCTAGTGGCCCTGATCGACTACCTCTGGCCGGGCCAGGCGAGAAGAGTGCTTCCAGCGCCAGCATTGGTTAGTCCGCCGCCCGCAGATGCAGGCCGTCAGGTCGGACGGGCCATCGAGCCCCTTTTTGCTCGCACGCGAAAAAGCGAGCTCGGATTGGACAAGCCCCGGCTGTCTGTCGTTGAGATACAACCTGACGGTCTCCACGCGGCGATCTATCAGGCTCTTGTCGATCGCTACGCAGGCACGCTGACTGTGTCGATGAACGACCGCGCTCAGCTCTCGCAGATGGGCGATGTGGTCATGTACCTACTCGAGGCGGCGACTAATCCGCATCTCCTAAGTGCCGGATCCTCCGACCAAGACGCTGTCGAGTTCCGACACCCTCCGCTTGACGTGCCGGTGGGCTCGCGGTTGTGGGACCTGCTCCAGCAATACAACCAATACGAGACCCCGGGGAAGTTTCGGACATTGGTTCAGCTAGTCGCTGCCAACGCCGAGGCTGGCCGGAAGACCTTGATTTGGTCAAACTTCGTTCGAAATCTCTTGAGCCTGGAACGGATGCTCGCCGTCTACAAGCCAGCTCTGATCTATGGCGCCATCCCGTCGGAGGTATCTGCGCCCGAGGCGAGTCGGACACGGGAAGCGGAGCTCGCCAAATTCCGAACGGACGCTGATTGCCTGGTTCTACTAGCGAACCCAGCCTCGATGAGTGAGGGCGTGAGTCTCCACCAGATCTGTCACGATGCGGTTTACCTCGAGCGAACCTTCAACGCCGGCCAGTACCTACAGAGCGTTGACCGCATCCATCGACTTGGACTTGCACCCGACCAACAGACGCGAATCACGTTTCTGCTCAGCAAAGGCACCATTGACGAAGTCGTTGATGGGCGTGTTGCTGATAAGGCGTCGCGTCTCGGCGAGATGCTCGACGATACCGATCTTGTCACCATGGCCCTTCCTTCGGACGAGGACTACGGGCCGGCCATCGATACCTACGATGACCTAGTCGCACTGTTCGCGCACTTACGTGGGGAACGATGACCAACTCGCTCGGAGAAATCCCGACCGGGTAATGGCACCTACCCCACTCCGCATACCGACGGCTTATCAGCTTCATGCCGCGGTACTCGCAGCGCGAGTGCTCGACGCGGACGGATCGACGAAGGACGCTTTGCTTCAGAGCTACGCGAACGTCGCAACCGGTGGCCTCTACCGATCCGACGACCTACGCCTCGGCGCCACCTTGCTCGAGCGAGCCGGGCTTGTGCTATGCGGAGATGTCGGCCGCTATTTCCCTAGCTCGGAGTTGCTGGCGCTGAGGAACCTTCCAGATGATGTCGTGGCTGACCTTCTGCTTCAAGAGGTGCTGACGGTCGAGCCCCCGCTTTGGTTATTCGCCGCTGTCGTGGATGAAGAGGTTCGTTGGGAGAACGTTCCAGACGCTGAGCTCGTGGTCCTTGGACAAACGGTTCCCGATCCTGATCGCAGAGAGGCGATGCTGCTGGCCATTGGTCGCAAATTCGATCAAGAGCGGCTTACGGTTATTGGTGATGCCGGCGAAGACTTCGTCGTCGCGGCTTGCCGGGGGTATTTCCTAGAGAAGGATCGAGCGGATTTGGCTGCGGCGGTTGAGCGGGTAAGCACTCGCAGCGACACGCTGGGTTACGACTTATCTGCCTCCGACAGCATGGGGCGTCGGCACCGAATCGAAGTCAAGACAACGAGCGCCCGGGTGGGGCGACTGCAGTTCTACATCTCCCGTAACGAGGCAACTGTCGCGCTTCGGGATCCGGCCTGGTCACTGGTCGTCGTTCGTCGAGGCTTCGACGACAGCTTGGCGATCGTGGGTTGGTGCCGGGGTGCGGCTATCGCTTCTTATCTGCCGAGCGATGCCCCGATCGGGGGTCGGTGGAGCGCAGCTCGTCTGGATGCCCCGGACGGTTCTCTTGAGCCGGGATTACCCCTTGACCAGCCCTGATCTGTCGAGACGCGGCGTGCCGAGACTGATGGCCTACGGGCAGGACAAGGTTCTTGCGCATCTCCGCACACGTGGCCAAGTAGCCCAACGCCTACGCTGTATGCCCTATCAGGGTCGGAAAGGGTGAGACGTCCAGCATGCCGGGGATGGTGGCGAGAGTGAAGACCCGTCCGTCGGTGTCGCGAACGACGGGACCAAGGGTGTCATTTACGCGTGCCCAACCCATGCCGCCCAACACGGCGAGGAGCGGGACGCCCCCCAGGCGGGTCGACTCGGCCCGCAGGCGCTCGAAGCGAAGCGCCTTGTCGCGAGCGGTGCCGCCATCTCCGGCGAGCTTGCACTCCAGCATGGCGCGTAAGGCTCCGGAGTTGTCGAAGACCACAAAGTCTGGGGCGGGCGCAACCCGGATTTCAAAGCGCTCTTGTATTTCGCTTTGATTGTGGCCACCCGTCCGAATAAACCGGACGCCATTTGCTGCAAACAGCGCCTCGACCGCGTCTTCAAGGATGTCGCCCCTCCGACTTGAGGTTGCGTCGAGTACTTGTCGGAACGCACCCCCGTAGTGGCGCTGGTGGAGGAAGTCCGCATACGGGACGCCCTCGTCAGCGAGTGGGCGCACAGACGCCCAGCCATGCGCAGTATCGAGCTTGACCTGCTTGCGCCGTAGGCGTTGACCGGGCGGGTCGCCAAAGAGGGACCCGTCCAGAATCTGCGTAAGCGTTTGGGCTACAACCCGGGCCTGGTCGGCCGTCACAGCCGTGCCCTTGCGCTCCATGGCGTCGACCTTTCCTGCGCTGAGTTTTGGCAGGCCTAATGGTTCGGCGACGAGCGCGCTCGAGTGAGCAAATTCTTCTTTGGTCAGGCCGACGATGGTTCGGAAGACGAGCAACGTGCGGGGATCGGCCGCTACCACGCTCGCTAACTCCGTCAGGGAAACGGCGGTGAAGTTGGACGTGAGGCCGGCGGCAGCGGCGTAGACCTCCTGGAAGTATTCGCGTTCGTAAAACGGCGCTTCGTTAATGTAGGCAAAGTCAGGAGCAAGGTGGGGAACGTAGGCAGCCCGTGCGACTTCAGCGAAAATCCGAGCGTGGTCGCCAGTGCCGTGGTTCTGGGCGACAAGTCGTATTTGGGCGATACGTTGGTCCCAAGTAATTGCGCCGACGATTTTGTCGACGGTCTCGGCGACGCTAGGCACGTCAGGCAAAGTCCGCTAGGGCACCAGGGGTGTCATCTGCTTCGTCGGTGCTAATCCGACGCAACGCTTCAGTGACGAAGTCTTGATGTAACTCGATTCCTGCCGCGCGTCTTCCGAGCCTTCGCCCGACGACGACTGATGTGCCGCCACCGGCAAACGGATCGATGACGACGCCGTTCGGGGGGCTTGTGGCACGGATGAAGAAAGACGCAAGTCCCTCAGGCATCGCGGCGGTGTGCGCGACGCCGTAGTGCTGGTTATAGCTCTGCGGGACGCTGATGACGTTGCCAGGGTCAGCGCCGCCGTGTAGGTAAGTCGTGGTGCGGTCTCGCCCGAAGCCAGCTTCGGTGTTTCGCCGCCCGTTGCTGTCCAGCTTGCGCCGCTCGATCTCGGCGTCAGTGGTCTTGTAGGGGACGCGGACAGCGTCAAGGTCGAAGTAGGGCTTGGGCCCGCGAGCGAAGTGGTAGACGTACTCGTACGCATCCTTGGTCCGGGGCCCGAATCTTCCAGGGACGGCGTTGGGCTTGGCCCAAATGTAGGTCTCGAGCCAGCGCCAGCCCATGTTCTGGAGGGCCAAGACTAGTTCGTAGACGTAGGGGTGGCGTTGGCCCTTTAACGGGCCACTCTTGGCGACACGGTTCTTGATGTTGATCACCAGTGAACCCGTCTCGGTTGTCGCGTCGAACATGGCTCTGGCGAAGGGGAGGAACCATTCGACATATCGATCCGGATGGATACGCGAGTAAGCCCGGGCGTCCGCGTAGGGCGGCGACATAAAGAAAAGATCAACTGACGACCGGGGTAGCTGTGGGAGCCAGTCTGCGGAGTCTCCCCAGGTCACGCCGCTGGTCAGCAGCGTCTTGAACGCGGCGTCGCGGCTCTTGGGCACGGGAGGTATAGAACTAGGGACGGCCTGCAGTCGCACGTTCTGAACCCTAGTAAGCCGACGACTTCAAGTCGCGGAGCGGCACGCCATAACTGTCGGCCGTTCAGGGCAGCGGGACCACACTGAATCGGGACGGCATGTCCGGAGGCTCGATCCTTTAAGGAGGATGGAGTCATGTCAGGTGCGTCGAAGCGGTACCCGCCGGAGTTGCGGGAGCGGGCGGTGCGGATGGTGGCCGAGAGCCGCCATGAGCATTCCTCGGAGTGGGCAACGATCGAGTCGGTAGCGGCGAAGCTGGGCATCGGTACGGCGCAGACGCTGCATGCCTGGGTGCGGCGCGATCAGGTCGACTCGGGCCGACGGGCTGGCGTCACGTCGGATATGGCGGCAGAGATGCGCAAGCTGCGGGCGGAGAACAAGGAACTGCGGCGGGCCAACGAGATCCTTAAGTCGGCGTCGGTTTTCTTCGCCGCGGCGCTCGACCGCCAGTAGCGACACTCGTCGAGTACATCGACGGTCACAAGAAGGTGTTCGGTGTCGAGCCGATCTGCAGGGTGCTGTCTGAGCATGGCCTGCCGATCGCACCGTCCACCTACTACGAGGCCCGCAGCCGGCCGCCGTCACCGAGAGCGGTGCGGGATGAGCAGCTGCGCATCGAGATCACACGGGTGCATCAGGGGAACTACGGCGTCTATGGAGCCCGCAAAGTCTGGATGACGCTCAACCGCGAAGACATCCCGGTAGCGAACTGCACGGTGCGCCGGCTGATGGCGCGAGCTGGGGCTGTCAGGGGCTCGGCGTGGGAAGAAGAAGCGGACCACGATCGCCGATCCGCAGGCAGCGCGGGCCGGTGATCTGGTGGCCCGCAAGTTCAACCCGCCGGCGCCAAATGTCCTTTGGGTGGCGGACTTTACCTACGTCTCGACCTGGTCGGGCTGGGTCTATGTCGCGTTCGTCATCGACGCCTACGCCCGCCGGATCGTCGGCTGGCGCACCGCCACCACCATGAACACCCGTCTGGTCCTGGATGCCATCGAGCACGCCATCTGGACCCGGGCCCGGGAAGGCATCACCGACCTGTCCGGGCTGATTCATCATCACGACAGAGGATCGCAATACACCTCGATCGCCTTCACCGAACGCCTCCTCGAGGCCGGGATCGACGCCTCGATCGGTGCTACCGGCGACAGCTATGACAACGCCCTGGCCGAGACGATCAACGGCCTCTACAAAACCGAACTGATCAAACCGAAAGGACCCTGGCGCACCGCCGACCACGTCGAGATCGCCACCCTGGAATGGGTCGACTGGTTCAACCACCGCCGGCTCTACGAACACTGCGGCGACATCCCACCGGCAGAGCTCGAGGCCGCCTACTACCGTCACCAAGAGACCCGGCAAACCGCCGAGCTCTCAAACAAGTAAGTCTCCGGACTCGCCGTCGCGATTCACAGGGATCCTTTTCGGCGCCGTGATTCTCATTCCGGCGTTGGCATGGTGGAAATTCGGCATGAATGCCGTCCTTGCGTTCTGGTTCGCCTACGTGCTGACGCGTCCGCTCGGCGCGTCCTTCGCCGACTACATCAGCAAGCCACGGCACCTAAGCGGCATCGCGTTCGGGGACGGACCTACCTTTGCGGTCCTGACGTTGGCCGTTGCGGGAGTCGTCCTGTATCTCACCGTGGCGCGACCCGACCTGCCGCACACTGCGTTGATCTCGGCGGTGTGCTCCTGAATCTTCGCGTCGCGGGGTGATGATCAGCCAGCCGTGTCCGGCCGTCTCGTGGATCCACACCTCGCTATCAGGCTGGCACTGGCGTGAAAGCCCTAGCCCGTGACTTTAAGGTGGATCGCAATGGGGCGGCTGCCGGAAAACTGATGGGCCAGGCCTGATCTGCACCATTCATCGGAGCGGGCGACCGGGATCGAACCGGCATGGCCAGCTTGGAAGGTCCTGGCGTCCGGTGGCCGATTGGCGTTGACATCACAATCATGACTCCATCAGCCCAGCTCGGCCAGTAGGCGATTCCTCGCTAGTGGCAGGCGTTTCCGGCATATGGGGTGTGCCCGCCAGGGCACGTGCGGCCGGTAATGGACTTCCGCCGGAGGGGTCGTGCCGTCCGTTTCGGTGGGCGTGTTCGGCACTATCGGATGGGCGAGCGACGAGCCAGTCGACGCTGAATCGGCCGGCACCGGTGAGCGCCCCCGCGAGTGCCATGGCCGCCAGTGCGAGATTGAGCTGGTAGCCGGGAGGCACGCTGATCGAGTTGATTCCGGTGGCCCAGGTGATCGTGATCATCGCCATCACCATGTCGCCGAGCAACGCCAACCCAGCCACGCGCGTGCAAAAGCCAGCAGCCATGGCGATTCCACCGCCGAACTCGATAAGACCTGCTAGCACGGCGAAGAATCCTCCCGGTCGCAAATGCGCCGCGTTCGCCATGTAGATCGAGGTCTGATGAATGCCGTGCGGTCCGCCGGAGGCGGGAAACCATCCGAAGAGCTTGGCGCCGCCGTAGTAGATGAATACCCAAGCCAGGGCAACGCGGAGCACGAGCAGTGCGATGTCGACGGCAAGCCCAGCCGATGCTGTTCCGAACGGGATTTTTGACCACCGGGCAGAACGGCGCTGAGGCAGAGTCACGCTTCCCATTTCGCCACCAACCTTTCGCGGGCTGTCGTAAATTTCTTCGACGTGTCACCGGAACCACTGATGGCGACGGCAGCCTCATCAACGGGTTTAAGCGCTCCTGTGGCTAGCCGGATGGACGGAAGCGAGACTCGTTCCGGTGTCGGGCGGAATGGACTCAGAAGTTGCGCGCCGAACACCGCCACGTGATGTGCTCGAGGCCCCTGCTGCTCGACCCTGAGGGGTCGGCCTGGCAGCCCGGTGTCGGCCCGGATTGTTTCGGGAGTCGGGAACACCGCCCGATGACACAGCTGATCCCAGATCGTCAGTGTGAAACCGAGATTCACGTCCTGCGGACCGGTCAGCCGGTGATGGATGCGGTGGTAGTTCGGGCTGACGAACACGCGTCCGAGCGGCCCGAAGCTCAGGTCGGTGTTGGAGTGCGCGAACGCGACCGCGCCGCCGTAGATGACCAGCAGCCACGACGGCATTGCCCCGTTGGCGAGTAGCACCAGAGCGGGAATCACCGCCAGCACGTAGGAGACGTGGATGAGCGGGTGGGTGCGAAACACCGTTAGGACGTTCATGTCTTCCTGCGAATGGTGCAGCTCATGAAACCGCCACAACATCCGCACCCGATGATTTGCCAGATGCACCGCCCAGTTGCCCGCATCCATGGCCACCACGATGAGGGCGATGAAAGCCCAGCGGGGAACCGCTCCGATCCTGGGAAGGACCACCCACGGTGCGACGGTGCGCGCGAGCTCGGAGAACGACAGGGTGAGCGCAGCAACGAGCGGCAGGACGACGATGACGTGCAGGCCGGTGAAGAGCGCGTCCTGACGATGCCCCCGTGCAACGACCGGTCGCAGTTGCGCCGGGCGCAACCGCTCCACGACAAGGAACAACGCCAGCATCGCAAGGGCCAACGGTCCGACAAACTCGACATGGAGATCCTTGAGCGAGCCGGTGAAGTCCGCCCCTCCCCAACGGGTCGACCAACCGACGACCACCAGGAAGCCAGCCAGCGCTGGAACCCACAAAGCTGTGAGGTAGACGCGGGAGGGCAGCCCCTCCCGAGTAGTCCGCCCCTCAGTAGAGGTGGATGCACCAGAGGCCTCGATGGTCACCGTCGCCATGAAGGCGTGGCCTGTTCTATGCCGCATGGTCGACTCCCAGACAACGACGCCGTTGCCGCTAGAACGCGGCACCGCCGCCACTCGCGGCCTTCGAGGGCGCGGCTGCGGTGTTGATCGGGTTGCCGCTGGCATCCAGAGCCAGCCAAAGACCAAACTGATCCTTGAGGTTCTGCCCTTTCGCGTCCCCGGGAGCGCTGTCCTGGACAAACGTGAATGCGGGGTGTCCGTTCACGACCACTTGGGTGCCGTTGACCTTCACGGCCGGCCAGACTGTGAGGCAGCTCCCCGTGCAGTTCGGGTTGGCCGCGGAGTCTCCGACGAGCTCGTACACCGTGCGCCCGGCAGGGTCGACGAGCACGGTGCCGATGGACGTCGAACGGGTCTTCAGGCCGCTGGTGGATGCGGCCCCCACTGCAGCGCCCTGCGGCGATGTGGAATCGCCGGACGCCGCCGGCTTGACAGAGGATGAGCTGGAGCTACTGCAGCCTGCGACCAGCGCCACGAGGGCCGTGGCGCCCGCGGCGCACACGCCCAACTTTCCGATACCGACGGTTGACATTTGCTACCTCGAATCTTGTTAGGAGCCACCGAACGAGTGGCTTGCCTTTGGGGCACGTACCTGGACGGGCGCGGAGGCGATCCCCGGCGCCGTGTTGGTTGGCGCTAGGTCTTAGTTGGTGGCGCGTACAGCCTGTTCGACAACGCTGACGACCGTGCCCGGCTGCGAGGCGAGCGAAAGGTGCGACGTCTGGCGGCGGTCATCACGGTTGCGGTTGTGCTGCTGAGTCGTGGCCGGGCTCGTCTGCAAGGAAGGCGACGGTACGCGCGGCGGCGTCCTCGGCGTACTGGAAGATCGAGCCGTGCGAGGCGTCCGGGTAGATGTGGAGCCGCGCGTCGGGGATGAGCGCGGCCAGTAGGTGGCTGGCCTTAGTCGGGATCATGACGTCGTGGTCGCCTTGGAGCACGAGGGTGGGCTGGGTGATGCCCGTCAGTCGCTCGACCGTCGCCCAGTCCTGGCGCCCCCAGCTCACCACGGCCCGGTATTGAGCATCCTTGGCCTCGAGGGAGGGCCCAGTGTCGCGGCCCGCCTGACGCGCGAAGATGCGGCCTGCGGACGCCTGGCCGGCGTTGAGACTTTCCGCCGAGCCGGTGTAGAAGACCCTGAGGTAGCCCTCGGGTGTGTTGTCATCGACCACGACACCTTCGATGACCTCGGCCGACCAGCCCTCCATGCCCGGCGCACCCTTCGGTCCGGTGCCCGCGAGGATCAGTCTGCGGACCCGGTCGGGGGTGGTGATGGCAATCTCCTGGGCGGCGAAACCGCCGAGGGAAAATCCGAAGAGGTCGACCCGCGTTAAGGCGAGCGCGTCGAGGAACGAGAGGGCGTCCATTGCCATCTGCTCGACTGTCTCGGCGGGTTTCCCGGTGCTGCTGCCGACGCCGGCGTTGTCGAACAGGATGACCTCCCGGTGGGTCGCGACAGCGTCGATGAGGACGGGGTCCCAGTTGTCGACGTTGCCGCGGAAGTGTTGAAGGAAGACCAGAGGCGGGACGCTGGAGGTGTTCCCGAAGCGGCGGTAGGCGTAGGTGACTCCGTTGCCGGCGTCGATCGTGAGGAGCTCGGCCGAAACGAGACCGGTGGGCGTGACAATGGGCATGGTGGACCTTTCGTTCAGATTGAAGCGGGGTTCGGGCAGCTCCCGCCCTGGGCGTTCCCCAGGGCGGGAGCGGGACGTGCAGTGGTGCTGTCGTCTGCTACTTATCCTGTGCGGCCCTCTCGATCAGTGCGGTGATCGTGTTCGGCACCTCGAGCATGGAGAGGTGGTCGGCGTTGCCGGTGACGATCACTCCGTGAGCGCGCTTGGCCATGACGAGCTGTTCGGCCGGCGGGATGACTTTGTCGGCGGTACCGATGAAGAAGAAGCTCTTGATGCGGCTCCATGCCGGAGTCTTTGAAGGGGCCTTCAGGGCGCTCAGGGTGACCGGCTGCTGGCTGGCGGCGAGCTCCTGGGTCTGCGCGGTGGGCAGCTTGGCGGCGAAGATGTTCTTGAACAGCTCCGGCTTGATGTAGGTGTCGACGTCGCCCTTGGGCGCCCGCGGATAGAGCACGAAGTTGAAGACCGTGCCCGGATTGGGAACGGCGAGTGCGGACCCGGGCTTGGCGCTGGTCAACCCGATGACGCTTTCGTCCTTCGCGGGTGCGTAGGCGTCGATGTAGACCAGCGCCTCGACCCGTGGGGTCGTGGTGGCGGCGTTGGTGATCACGCTGCCGCCGTAGGAGTGGCCGACGAGCACGACAGGCCCGGTGGTGGCTTGGTTGACGAACGCCGCGACGTTCGCGGCGTCGGTGGCGAGGCCGCCCAGCGGGTTGGGCGCGTTGAGGACGGTGTACCCGTCGTGCTGGAGCTTCTGGGTGACGGGCGCGAAGCTCGACGCGTCGGCCCAGGCGCCGTGCACGAGCACGATGGTGGGCTTGGCTGCACTGCTCGGCGCCGGGGTGTGCGAGGGCTGGGTGGCCGCCGATGCGAGCGCGGGCGTCGCGACGCCCAGGCCGGCGATGGCCGCTAGGGCCGCGGTGGAGGTCAGGAGCTTGGTGCGCTGGAGGTGGTGGATGGACATGGTGTCTCCTTACGGACGGGCGCGGTCGCGCCGTTGGGTGGGATGGAACAGCGGGAAAGGACAGGTCAGCGGGCGAGGAAGCCGAGCAGTGCCGCGTTGAACTGCTCGGCGTGCGAGACGTTGATGCCGTGCGGACCGCCCTCGATGACGACCAACTCGCTGCCGGTGACAGCGGCGGCCGACCGGCGGCCGCTGACATGGAAGGGCACGACCGCGTCGGAGTCCCCGTGGATGATCAGAGTCGGTACGTCAAACTTCTCTAGGTCGGGCCGGAAGTCGGTGCGTCCGAACTGTGAGGGACCGGTGAGGGTGGCACGCGCCGAGGCGACGTTGGCCAGATCGCGCCCGAAGAGGCGCTGCGGCTCGCTTACCGTGGACGTAGCTGCGGCGGAGTAGAGCAGAGTCAGGAACTGGTCGACGAAGCCCGCGCGATCGGCGCGGATGCCGGCCTCGAAGTGCGCGATGGTGGCGTCGTCGAGCCCGCCCTCAGGGTTGCCTTCGGTGACGTGCAGGAACGGAGTGACCGAGCTCGCGAGGACCGCCTTAGCGATTCGGGCCGTGCCGTGGTGGGAGATGTAGCGCGCGACCGCGCCGCCACCGGCGGAGAAGCCGACCAGCGTCACGCCGGACAGGTCGAGTTGAGTGAGGAGGGCGTCGAGGTCGGAGGCGATGGTGTCGTAGTCGTGACCGTCCCAGCTCGGCGAGGACCGCCCGAACCCGCGACGGTCGTAGGTGATGGCCTGGTAGCCGGCGTCGACCAGAGCGGTGACCTGCTTTTCCCAGGACCGGCCGGAAAGCGGCCATCCGTGGATCAGCACGACCGGCGCCCCACCCCCCTGGACTTCGTAGTACAGCTCGACCGGCGAACCGTTCTCGGAGCCGACAGTGATCTTGGGCATCTGGTTCTCTCATCCGTCCCTCGAGGTGGTGGCAGGACGGCGTGAGGGACATCGGCACCGGTCCGGGTGAGCGGAGCCCGCTTCTCGTCGCTGAGTGCCGGCGGTTGCTCAATACCGAGCCTCGCGAGGACGGACGCAGTCGCAATCCGTCGGATGACTTCACCTATCGACGTACGCGCGTTCGTCACCGACCCACCACGCGGGCCGGCGTCCCTTGCGAACGTCTCAGGGGGTTCGGGAGCGGTCGGCCGGTCCACCGGCTAGTGCGTCGCGCAACGAGGCGCGGGAGGTGATCTCCAGCTTGGGGAAGATGCGGTACAGGTGTGTGCCGACCGTGCGAGGAGAGAGGTAGAGTTGGGCCCCGATCTGCCTGTTGCTCAGCCCGGACGCTGCGAGCTCGGCGATGCGCAACTCTTGCTCCGTCAGGCGCGCGAGCCGGGCGGTGGCCTCGTCACCGGACGATCCCGCTAACGAGAGCTCGTGTGCGGCTCGCTCCGCCCACGGCGGGGTGCCAAGCGCCTCAAACAGCTCGACCGCACGGGCCAAGGTCACTCGGGCGCGGCGCACGTCGCGGTGGCGCCGTAGCCACCTGCCGTGCGCCAGGCTGATGCGGGCCAGGTCGAACGGAAAGCTCGGCCCGGCGGGATGTGCGGTCGCGGTCGTGAACAACCGGTCCGCCTCCGCCGTTGGATCGGTGATCGCCAGAGCAGCGGTGGTCAGCATGTCCATCCGCGGTGACACCGCCGGCACGCCCTGAGCGGCCGCCGCTTGGGCGTGTCGGCGCGCCTGGTCGGTGTGACCCGTTGCCATCCCAGCCTCGACGATGTCGAGCAGACACCGGAACGACTCATGGGCGTACGGGCGGAAGGACCCGGGCGAGGTGAGCCCAATCGCGTAGCCCCACGCCCGGTCGTACTCGCCAACCGCGAGCAAGCCGGCCAGCGCGGCACCCTCCACGTGCTGGAGCATCACCCCCAGTCCCCGCGGGCGGGCCCATACGTCGACCGAGAAGCCCAGCTCGCGGGCACCTGCGATGTCACCACGCTGAGCCAGGACCCGAGAGTAGAACGCGCGGAAGAGATAGGTGAACATCTCGAACCCGAGCTGGGTGCTGAGCTCCACACCACGGGCGAACGTAGCGGCAGCTTCGTCCCAGAGCCCTGCGGCCGTCTGGTGGAGGAGCGTGAGTTGCAGCAAGGTCATCACGTCGGACTGAGCTCCGGCCCCGGCCTCGCGTGCCACCACCCTCTCCACGAAAGAGCGGTGCTCGCCTAGCGAGTCGACCCAGAACGCACAGAGCGCCAACAGCGTCACGTCCCGTGGGCCGTGGCCGGGCAGGGTGAATGCCTTGGCCACGCGGGCGCGAGCACCGTCGGCATGACGCAGGAGGTCTCCCCCGACGTCGCGCACCAGCAGGATCACCGGCCCGAGCCGCTCGACATGCTCGTCGACCATCGGCTCGGTCGACTCCCACAGGACCGGATCCGCCGAGTACATACTGACCACGACCAGCACGTGGACGAGGCGAGCGAGCGTCTCGTCGTCCATGTCATGGCCGTGCCGTTGAAGCGTGTTCAGGACAAGGCGATGTGTAGGCACCACCGCGCCGTCGCGGTAGAGCCGCAGGTACACGTCGGTGAGCACCGTCGACGGAGAGGCCAGGTCACCGTTGAGCTGGTCCAGCCGGCCGAGCAACGCAGCGGCGACATCAAGGAGGCCGGCCTGGCTGGCGACGAAGGCGGCGTCGGCGAGGCGTCGCTCCCGCCGGTCCGGATGCTCGCTCAGCGCCGCAGCATTGACGAGCAGTCGGACCGCGACAGCGGCCCCACCACGTCGGGCCGCGTGCTCGGCACCCATCTGCACCACGCGAGCGACATCCTCGTCAGGCTCGACCGTGGCGGACGCCAGGTGATGGGCGCGTCGAAGCGGGTCGCCCGACCGGACCTCTGCCAGATGCAGGTGCGCGGCACGCAGTTGCTGCGACGATGCCGCACCGACCACCGCGGATCGCACTAGGGGGTGGCGGAACGCCGGTCGATCGTGCGGCGAGTGCAGGTCGACGAGCCCAGCGGTGCCGGCTACGTCGAGACGGTGGTCGAGTCGGTGGTTCCCGTCGTCGTCCACCACGCCGTCGAGCGCCAGGAGCAGAAGGGCAAACTGCTCGTCCTGCGGGAGCCTGCCGAGCCGCTGGGCGTACACCCGCTCGAGACGTCGTGGCAGTGGCAGCTCCGGTCGCGAGGCTGCGGTGGGGCTGGCGGCCAGCGAGGCCGGCATCTCGGCGAGCGCCAGCGGATTGCCCACCGCCCACCGGAGTACCTCGGCCCGGAGCTCCGCGGACAGTGCGGGGTGATTGGCGTCGAGGAGCTTGGCCGAGCTCGCCGGGTCGAGCGGCGACAGCTCGAGATGCTCGATGCCGGCGATGTCGAGGTCGGTGGGCTCTTCGGTGCGGAGGCCCAGCACGACCGACACCGCGGCGTCGCTGAGCCGGCGCGCCACGAACATCAGGACCTCACCGCTTGCAGAATCGATCCAGTGGGCGTCGTCGACGATGAGGAGACGCGGCGAGTCGGTGCTTGCCAGCACGAGAAGGTCCAGGACGGCCGTGCCCAGCGCCGAGACGGCGGGAGCATCGCCGACCGTGCGCCCAAGCACCACCTCGACGGCACTGCGCTGATGATCGGCCAGCGCGCCCACATGCGCGTCGAGTGGGCGCAGGATTCGGTCGAGGGCGGCGTACGGGAACTCTTGCTCGGCCTCCACGCACTGGTATCGGGCAACCGACCAACCCTCGGCCCGGGCACGTCGGGCGCAATCATCCAGGAGTGCGGTCTTGCCCACCCCCGCATCACCCTCGACGACGAGGGCTCGCAGCTGACCCGTCAGCACGCCGGTGAACCGGCCGATCTCTTGCGACCGGCCGACAAGATCGCTGGTGGACCCCATACCCAAGATCTCCTCAACGTGAAGCTCTCTCACGGTGGATTGCCCCAGAGCACATTGAATCCAGGTTCCTCCCGCAGGGACACCTCGGGGAAGAAGAACGGCATATGCGCCGGGCGCAGGCGTTGAGCCGTTGCTGTCACCTCAGGCTGACCAAGGACGCCCCGCACGACAGCGTCTACAGAGTCCGCGGGTCGCCTCACTCGATCCCGACGATGTCCCTGGTAGCCAAGCGATCGACCCGCCACGCGCTTGAATAGCGCTAACGTGACCGAGCTCGGGCCGGGACTGAGCGGGGCAGGCACCACGGCCAGACCCGACAGCCGACAGTAAGCCCTGGCGCACTGCATCCGCCCGGTCGAGCCTGCACGGCCCCTGCCGGCCGGTTCATTTCGATCCGCAAATCTTGCTTGCGCAAGGGGCCTTGCCGAATTTTGAAACGCCACACCCATCCCAGCACCATGAAGGAACCGGCTCACACTGATCACATTCCGTCGGGTGACGGGTAGGCGGTGAGTTTCAGTCCCCATGCCGTAGCCGATCGGCCGATGTGGGCGAGGCGACACGCCGCGCGGTCTGGATTGCGCTGTCCTTGTGGACGTTTCTGTGCAGTTCGCTCCAAGGGGTCGCCGCCGGCTACTCATG
Source organism: uncultured Actinomycetota bacterium (assembly GCA_963731205.1). Taxonomy (GTDB): domain Bacteria; phylum Actinomycetota; class Actinomycetes; order Frankiales; family Frankiaceae; genus DATAZK01. Next base: position 1,638,993 of record CAVSUJ010000002.1, read on the forward strand.
GCACTACTTCATGCTCGGGGCCCGGCTGCTGAGCCAACCGGCCGGTTGGGGAAGCCGTCGGCTCCGACCGGCAAAGTCATTTCCACATACGAGGCCGGTCGTCTATCCGTGAACAGGGACAGCTCGTAGCGCCCGGGAGTGACAACGATCCGCTTCTCACGGGATAGCGAAAGATCCACTTCCGCGGTGAGGATCTGGTCGCCTTTCTCGGCCCGGCCGAGCACGTTGCCGCGCGGGTCGATGATTTGGCTGTTGCCTCGATACTGCATGCCATTTTCGGTATCCCCCCGGGTCACGGCTACAAGGAACACGTGGTTTTCCGCGGCTCGGACACGGACCATGTGGTCGGCGATGATGTCGACACTGTCTGGCCATACTGAGGGTTGGGCGATGATGTCGGCTCCGGCCAAAGCCAGGCAACGTGCTGACTCTGGGAACCGGATGTCGTAGCAGATGGCCAGTCCCACGCGCCCGAGCGGGGTGTCGAATACTGCTGGGCCCGCCTCTGATCCCTCGACGACGAAGCGATCGGCACCGAGAAGGGGTAGGTGCTTCTTGCGATAACTGCCGATCAGTCCGCCTGGACCGATGAGCATGGCCGTGTTGTAGGGGCCGGCGGCGGCTGCCTCGATCAGTCCGATGACTGCGAGCATTCCTGTCTCGCGGCAGGCCGTGACGATGTCGTGGATCTCTGGCGCGTCGAACGTGAGAGCCGACTGCCGTACCGATTGACGATCGTCGAACAAGTAGCCGTTGAGGATGGTCTCCGGGAAAACGATGAACTGAACCCCCTGCAGCGCAGCCTGACGAATGCCTTGAACCACCCTTGCCGCATTCCGTGCGGTCACACCGAGCTCCGCGCCGATCTGCGCGGCGGCCACCTTCGTAATTGGCATGATCGCGCCCCTAGGACTTCCGAACGACGTCACGTTCTATGCTCCGGCGCTCCCCACGTTGAGTGGATGAGCGGCCGGCGCAAGTCTCGCGCCAGGCACGACGGATGTGCAAGCGGACCAAAAGGCGGATGGGTATGGCGAAGTCAGTAATCGAGGTCAACAAGCAGCTGGCTACCGCGTTCTGCGTGGCGTTCTCCCAAGGAGATTGGCCCCGGATCGAAGATCTCTGTGCCGACGACTTCCGCTGGCGCGCCCCTACGAGCCAACGTCGCCAATCAGCTGCGCTCCAGCATGCTCCGTTGCTGAACGCCGATCCCGGGTGGTCGCGGTCAGAGATGCTCGCGATCTTTCGCGACACCAAAAAGCGATGCTCTGACGGGATTTTCTCGCTTTCCCCCGTGGCGATTACTGCCGAGGACGATCGGGTTTGCGTCGAGGGGCTTGGGCACGCGGTCGTGGCCATAAATGGTCGGGCGTACGACAACCGCTACCACCACCTGTTCGTCTGCCGCTCTGGCAAGCTCACCGAGCTACGCGAGTATCAGGACACGCTTCATCTGTTTGATGTCTGGATGGCTCCCTGAGCGCACTCCGTCCTCGAGCATTGACGTGCGCCACATTATAGCTCTAGCATCCACGATGTGGTGCAACTGGTGGAGCGGGACGTCAGAGTTCTCACCCCGGAAGGGATAGAACTCTCGACGGACGTGTACCACCCGGAGGGAGACGGGCCGTTCCCGACGCTGCTGCAACGCACCTGTTACGGCAAGGAGTTTCTCGCCGAATACACGGGACTGCAACGCTTCTTGGATGCGGGCTACCGCGTCGTGTTCCAGGACTGTCGTGGCAGCGGCGCTTCGACGGGCGAGCAGGATCACTTCTGCGAATCCGCCGACGGTCGAGCAGCCGGGGACTGGATCGCGGCGCAGCCGTGGTTCGACGGGACGCCTAGGAACCTTCGGCGCCAGCTACATGGCTTTCACCCAATGGGCATTCGCCGCCACCAAGCCGCCGTATCTGACGGCCATGGCCGTCGGTCTGACTGGCGCCAAGGGCGGCCAGGCGTGGTTTCCCAACGGCACCTTCGCCTTGGACATCTGCCTTCCGTGGACGATGACTCGCGTCTTCGGCTTCATGGACGCCCAGCGTCCGGAGCTGCAGGCCAAGCTTCTCGAAGGCTTCAATCACCTTCCACTCTGCAACGCGGACCTGGTCGCTACCGGAGAACGGGTGCCATGGTTCCAGCGTTGGATGGACCATCCGTCGGCCGATGACCCGTTCTGGAAGCCGTTGGATTTCACCGCTGCGGTCGACATCGACGTTCCTGTTCTTTTCTTGGACGGTTGGTACGACTATGCAACCACCTACCTGCTGCGTGATTTCCAGCAACGGCAGGAGAAGGGTCTTGTCAGCCGGCTGATGGTGGGACCTGGGACGCACTTCTACGCCGGGCCCGAGCAGCTGGATGAGACCGTTGGTTGGTTCGACCGGCACCTCAAAGGTCAAGCGCAGCATGCCGAACCGAGCGTCGCGTCGGTGTTCGTGCTTCCAGATGCCGGCTGGCGCGACCTTGACTGCTGGCCCCCGCCGGGCGCCCCGGTCACCTTGTGGCTGCAGCAAGACGGCCGTCTCGCAGAAACCGAGCCGTCCTACTCGGGTTTCACGGCCTTCGTCTACGACCCTGCCGATCCGACGCCGGCCTTCGCAGGACCCAGCCTGCGCATGGATAACTGTGGCCCGGTCGACAATCGCGAACTCGAAGCCCGGGCCGATGTGCTGACCTTCACCTCTCCTGCGCTGGAAGTGGCGGCGGAATCCATTGGGGCGATGGATACGCGGCTGTTCATCAGGACCGATGCCAGATCCATCGACGTCTACGTTCGGGTCTGCGACGTCTTCCCCACCGGGGAGTCCATCAACGTGTGCGAGACCATCCGCCGGCTCTGGGTCGATGAGATCGACCGGGACGACGACGGAGTTTTCGAGCTCTCGCTTCCGTTGTCGTCGCTCGCGTACCGCTTCGCGGCCGGGCACCGGATACGGCTGCAGATCTCCGGCGGCGCCCATCCGATGTACGCCCGCAACACATGCAGCGGGGAACCATTGGCGACGGCCACCACGATCGCCCTCGCACACAACGAGATTCATCACGGTCCCGCACGACCCTCGTCTCTGACGCTCCACCGGCCCCTTTCCTGAATCAGCTGCCCACACCGGCCCGGATCACCGCCCGGCCGGGCGATGATCCACGCCTTTTTTCGTCCGCATCGATGAAGCCAGCGACCACCCGTAGGGCGGCACAGCCGAAAGAGGAGAGCACCAGATGACAACGTTGTTTCGGTTGCGCATGTGGCTGCGTCAGGCGTCGCGATCAACGAGGATCGGTGCCGTCGCGGTCGTCGTGATCCTCGTCGCCGCGATAGTCACCGGTGTCGTCGCGACCTCGACGACCACGAAGCACCAGCAGAATGTCGCGACGGGCTCGGTGAAAACTAATGCGGGCAGCGCCAAAACCAGCAGCAACTGCAGCGCAACGCCGACCCCGGTCAAGATAGGCGTTGTTCTCGCTGCGGTCGGAAATGGCGGATCCCTCAATGAGGCCCTTGGCCTGCCCAGCATCGCCGAACAACGGGCCGACTTCCAAGCTGTCATCGATGACCTGAACGCCAACGAACACCGTTGTTACACGCTGCAGCCCGTCTTCCAGGCGTTCAACTACACCGATCCCGCATCGACCCAGTCCTCGTGCCTGGAATTCGTTCAGGACAAGGTGATCGCGATGCTCGGCGGCTACTCGGCGACCTCTACCAACGCCTGCCCGCTCCAGCACAGAATCGCGGTGTTCGACAACGGGCAGGCGCTGTTGCCCTCGGAACTCGAGCACTACCTACCCCTATTACTTCGGGCCCAACATCGCGACCATCTACAACAACTTCGCGCATGCCGCGGCCCAGGCCGGCTACTTCGGTCAAACGAGTGGGACCGGCAAGATCGGCTTCGTCTACCGCGACTGCGTCCCCGGTCGGATTGATCTGCTCACGGCGGACTTGGCGGCGGCGGGGGTCCCCTCGTCTCGACTGTCAAAGTTCAGTCTTGGCTGCCCAGCAGCATTCGCGTCACCGGCAAGCCTCGAGCAGGCGGTCCTGCAATTCAAGCGCGACGGCGTGAAGGTCGCCATCTCGATCGCGGACCAAGACATGGCTGCCCTGACGCATACCGCACAGCAGCAAGGCTTTCGGCCGCAATGGGTGATGCCCGACGGCAGCATCGTTGCCACGACACTGTCGCCCAAGTCCAGTCAGCCCGACCCGCAGAACTTTGCCAATGCCTATGTCGTTGCGAGCTCACGATACGGTGAGCCTGCGGCCAAAGCTGACGACGCCGCAACGGCGAAATGCAACGCGGTGCTCACCAAGGCGGGCTTGAAGCCCATCGCGCAATCTCCGGCGCTCTATGCGGGCGCCGCCTGCGACTACGTGTGGACTCTCAACTTCGCCTTGCAGAACGCCAAGGCGCCCGTCGCTGCCGACCTCGCCGCCGGCCTTCAAAAGGCGGGTCCGGTCAAGCTGGCTTTCCCCGCTGGGCCTGCGCAATGGAAGTCCGGCACCACGTATCCGGTCGGCTCGTGGCGTGTCGTCCGCTTCGGTGGAGCCTGCGCTTGCTGGCAGGTGCCCGACACCACCTTTCACCCCGACTTCTGATGGCTAGCACTTCGCAGGGGGTCCGCGCATGACCGTCGGCGCCCTCATCCTTGGGCTCTTGAACGGGATGACGTTCGGACTTCTCGGGGTCGGCGTCGTCCTGGTCTACAACGCGAACCGGTTCATCAACCTGGCACAGGCTCAGATGGGCGTCCTGTCCGCCCAGATCCTGGCATTGCTCGCCGTCCGCTGGGGTTGGTCGTGGTGGGAGAGCACCGCGCCCTGCCTGCTCATCGGAATCGCCGCCGCGATCGGCGTCGACATCCTGATAATTCGCCCGCTGCGCGAACGCTCGTCGTCGGCCATCGCCCTGCTGCTCGCCAGTATCGGCATCGCGCAGATCTTCATCGGGCTATCGCTGCTGCCGGGCCTGCAGCCCAATGCCACGAAACTCGTGCAGTTGGGCTACCCCCTTCCCTTCAAAGTCAGCTGGTCGATCGGCGACGTCGTGCTGAACGGAGCAAACGTCCTCGTCGCCTTCCTGGTCCCGGTCGTCGTCGTTGCGCTGACTCTCTTCCTACGGCTGACCATGCTGGGCAAGACGGTGCGGGCCGGTTCCTCGAACCCCGACGCTGCAAGGCTTTGTGGAGTATCGACACGACGGGTTTCCACCGTCACCTGGGCGATCGCGGGTGGACTCGCCGCCCTCACCGCCATCCTCCAGGCGCCTTCCCAGGCCACCTTCGGATCGACTTCCCTCGGACCAGAACTCTTGCTGGTCGGCCTCGGCGCCGCCGCCGCCGGAGCCTTCACCTCCATTCCACTCGCGATGGCCGGCGGAATCGGCATTGGCGTCTTCCAGCAAGAGGTCCTCAGCATCACCTCGAACGCGAGCGCGGCAGACGTCGTCGTCCTCGCGGTGATCCTGCTTCTGGTGTTGCTGCGCGGCCGGGCGATCGGGCGCGTGTTCGCCGCCGGCGGACCGGTGCTACGTGACCTGCCACCGACGCGCATTCCTGCGACGCTGACTCATCTTTTCTCCGATCGCAGGCAGCGCTGGGTCGACCGCGCGCTAGCCTGCACTATCGGCCTGGCGATCCCCTGGATCCCGTTCATGCACCACGAATCTCGCTGGTTCGAGATCTCGCTGATCCTCATCTACGCACTCATTTCCGTATCGCTGAGCATCGCCATCGGCTGGGCCGGGCAGGTGAGCCTCGGACACTTCGCGATCGTTGGGGCGGGCGCCTTCATCGGCGCCCGGCTCATCGCCCAAGGATGGGCATTGCCCTTCGCCATGCTCGCCGCAGGAGCGGTAGGAGCCCTGCTGATCGGAATCATCGGGATCCCCGCGCTTCGTGTCCCGGGCCTGACGCTGGCATTGACGACGCTTGGCCTCGCAGTAGTCGGACCCGAGTGGCTCTTTCGCCAGAGTTGGTTCGGCAGTGCAGCGGCGTTCGGACTGGACGTGCCGGCCCCGCGCCTGTTTCCGGGGCTCGGACGCCTCACCGCCGGGTGGCAGATCTACTACGTGTGCCTGGCGACCCTTCTGGTCGCCGTGCTGGCCCTGCAGGCGCTGCGCCGAAGCCAAGCCGGCCGGCTGATTGTCGCCGTAAGAGACAACGAAGCTGCCGCAGCGGCCTTCGGCATCACTCCCGCCACTGTGAAGCTGGCAGCACTCAGTCTTTCCGGCTTCGTGGCAGGCGTTGCGGGGGTGCTTTGGGCGGTCTCCTGGCACAGTGTCGTCCCCGACCAGTTCGATCCCAGTATCTCGCTTGCGCTGGTGGCGTTGCCGGTAATCGGCGGGGTCGGGTCAATACCTGGCGCGGTCGCCGGCGGCATCGTCTTTCAAGCGGGGACGGTGTACGTGAGCCCGCACGTCGAGGGCTTGCTCGGTTCGCTTGGCGGCAACCTCGGCTTCGTCACTCTGTTCGGCGGCCTGTCGCTCGTCGGATTCCTGCTGCAGCTGCCTCAGGGGCTTGCCGGGAAAGCTCGCGAATTTCGCCAGCAAAGGCTGGACAAACTGGCGCTGGCGACGCCGGTCGCTGCAGACGAACCCGCGGCAACGCCGGACACCGCCCCCCTCGGCGTGGACAGCATCTGCGTCCGCTTCGGCCATATGACCGCCCTCGACAACGTGTCGATCTCCGTTGGGAACGCCGAAATCGTCGGATTGATCGGCCCGAACGGCGCGGGAAAAACGACGCTGCTGAACGCGATCTCCGGCAACGTCGACATCCGCAGCGGCAGCGTCACCATCGCCGGCACCGACGTTTCCGGTATGCCATCCGAACTGCGCGCTCAATTCGGACTCAGCCGAAGCTTCCAAGCGGCGAAACTCTTCCCCGGCCTGACGGTGCTCGAAACGGTTCAAGTCGCCATGGGAAAGGCGGCCGGGGCAGGACTCATCGCGTCCGCCGCACCATTCGGGCTCGCCCGTCGCGCCGAGGAGGTGAGCCGCAGGACCGCGCTCGAGATCGTTCAGCGTCTCGGGCTCGAACCGTGGACCGACTCGCTCACCGCCGAATTGTCCACTGGCACAAGGCGAATCTGTGATCTCGCCGCGCAGGTGGCCTCGCAGCCCAAGGTCCTCTTGCTCGACGAGCCCACCGCCGGCGTAGCCCAGCGTGACGCCGAAGCGTTCGGTCCGCTGCTGGGCCGGATCCGCGATGAGCTCGACTGTTCCATCCTGCTCGTGGAACACGACATGCCGCTACTCATGGGAATCTGCGACCGGATTTACGTGATGGTCGGCGGCCGCGTCATCGCCACGGGCACGCCGGCGCAGATCCGCCAGAACCCGGTCGTGATAGCTAGCTACCTTGGTCAGGATCCAGTGGCCATCGAACGATCCGGCGCACGCGTCTCCTCGAAACGAAGCGGGGTGACATGAACGGACCGATCTTGAACGTCACCGATCTGTGTTTCTCCTACGGGCAGTTGCAGACCCTCTTCGACGTTGCCATCGACGTCGCACCCGGAGAAGCACTGGCCCTCCTCGGCACGAACGGGGCAGGGAAATCGACGCTACTGAGCGCCATCTGCGGCCTCAGAAAGCCGACGAGCGGCCGAGTGATGTTCGACGGCTGCGACGTCACCGGCAGGGCCGCCGAACGCCTCGTCGACGCAGGCCTGGCACTTGTGCAAGGCGGCCGATCGGTCTTCCCGGACATGACAGTCGAAGAGAACCTCGACATCCAGCTCTACAGCACGCGGCGAAGTTCGGTGGAAAGCAACGCCGCCGGCTCGCACTGCAGACCTTTCCCCGGCTCGCGGAGCGCAAGAAACAGCGTGCCGGAACGCTTTCCGGCGGTGAGCAGCAGCAGCTCGCACTCGCGCAGGGCGGTGATGCTCGAGCCGAAACTGTTGTGTATCGATGAGCTTTCGCTGGGGCTGGCGCCGATCGTCGTTCAGGAGTTGCTCGACATCGTCCGGCGAATCCACGCCCAGGGTACCGCCGTGCTCCTCGTCGAGCAGAGCCTGAACATCGCTGCCTCGCTCTGTGAACGCGCCATATTCATGGAGAAGGGCAGGGTCCGCTTCGAAGGGCGCACCACAGACCTTCTCGACAACGACGACATCGCGCGCGCTGTCTTCCTCGGAGCAAGGCATCCAGCGACCCGAGACCTTTGACGTCAATGAGCCCGCCCCACAAGAGGATTCGTCCATGAAACCGTCGCCCGACCCCACCCAAACCACCGGTCGAGACTTCATCGGCAAGGTGGCGATCGTCACCGGCGGCGCCTCGGGAATCGGCGCTGCCACGGCGGCAGAACTTGCCAGTCGCGGCGCTGCGGTCGTCGTCGCTGACATCAACGAGGCTTCGGCGCTCGTGCGCGCGGAACAGATCCGCGCCTCGGGAGGATCTGCGATCGGCATCGCTGTAGACGTGGCGGACGAAAGCGCCGTTACGCGAATGATCGAGTCGGCCGTCGACAATTTCGGCGGTCTCGACATCCTCCACAACAACGCGGCCGCCATAGCTGAGTCGATTGACGACGGGGACATCGCAGCAATGGACGTTCACGTTTGGGACCGGACCATGGCGGTCAATGTCCGAGGCGCGGTCCTTGGGTGCAAGCACGCAATACCTCAACTGCTGAGCCGAGGCGGCGGCGTCATCATCAATACCTCCTCCGGCGCTGGGACCTTGGCCGAACCAGTTCGCGCCGCCTATGCCGCGTCGAAAGCCGCGTTGAATTCGCTGACCCGCTCGGTGGCGGTGCAGTACGGCAAGCAGGGAATCCGCTGTGTCGCCGTAGCCCCGGGCATCACCATGGACCCTCAGGTGCAGGGACACATCGGCGAAACCGAATGGTTTCGCATGATGCAGAGCTCGCACCTGACAACGCGGCTAGGCGTGCCGAACGACATCGCAAAATTCGTGGCGTACCTCGCGTCCGACGACGCGTCGTTCATATCCGGCAGCGTTCATCACATCGACGGCGGTATCTGCGCTGGAGTGCCCTATGCCTGGCAGATGCGCGGCAGAGGAACCGGGATCTTTTGACAAAGCCGCCTACGACGGGTGCGGCCTAGCTGGGCTGAGCCTTCCTCGGCGGGAGGTACCCGTGCGCAGCCGAGATCTCCGCTGCACCAGACCGGACCGACTTGATGACCACAGGGAGGCGATCGCTCGTGAGGCGCGTTGACGGCGCGGAAACCCCAATAACCGCTAGCAGTTGGCCCTCCGAACCGAACACCGGAGCTGCCACTCCGGACACCTCGAGATCCCACTCCCCCTGGCTCACCGCGAAGCCATCGCTTCGGATGCGCTGCAGCTCCTTTTCCAACGACTGCCGATCGGTCAAGGTTCGCGCACTCAAAGCGGTTAGGTCCAAATTGGCAAGCACCTGCGACGGATGCGCGTCGAAGGCGAGCAGTGTCTTTCCCGGGGCGCCGGCGTGTATCGGAAGCACATGACCGAGAACCAGGCGACGACCGACGGCACGGGTGCTCTCGGCAAGTGCCACGCACACACGCAAATCGCCATCGCGGACAAAAAGCCCCGCCGACTCGCCGGTTTCGTCCCGGAGAGCTCTCAGCACCGGCATCGCGGTTTCGATGAGGCCCAGCCCCTGGCGTGCCACCGCCGCCCAGCGAAGCACCGAAAGGCCGATCCGATAGCGTCCGTCCTCCTGGCTGAGCAGGCCATCGCTCACCATGTTGCGCAGCAGACGAACGGCCGTACTGCTCGGCAGCCCACTGGCCGCCCGGATCTGACGCAGATCGAGCTCGGGCTCTTCCAACGTGAACAGGTCGAGGATGTCCTTGACCTTGCCCAGGACGAGTACGCGCTTGAAAGAGTCATCGCGCTCGACGTCGTCCGAAGGTCGCGTCGCCACGAAAGGAATCCTAGCGTTTCCAGCGCCAACTCCCGCGGCCCGCGGCGATTCGAACCCTTGACGGCGAAGGCCACCGGGGCCTGCCATGTCTGACGACGCCACCGGCTGCGGCCCGCTCGTGGGCGTTCGCGTCGTCGAGTTCGCGCAAGTTGTTGCCGGGCCACTGGCCGGCACGTTGCTCGCCGATCTGGGAGCAGACGTCGTGCATGTCGAGGCGCCGCAAGGGGGCGATGATGCCCGGCGCATGGGGCCGAGCAAGGACGGCCATCCCCTGTGGTGGAAGGTTCTCGGACGCAACAAGCGCTCTGTGACGGTGGATCTGCGGCAGCCCGCTGCGACGCCGATCGTGCGTCGGCTCATCGAGTGGGCGGACGTCGTGATCGTGACGTTCAGAGCCTCGACGGCCGAGCGCTTCGGCTTGGACTGGACGTCCGTACGCGAGGTCAACCCAAGTGCCGTGCTGCTTCAGATCACCGGGCATGGGGCGACCTCGTCACGGCGCGACGAGCCGGGGTTCGGAAAGATGGGAGAGGCGCGCAGCGGAGTCGTGCATCTCACCGGATTTGCCGATGGACCCCCCGTACACACGGGCTTCAGCCACGGCGACGCAACGACTGGGCTCATGGGCGCATTCGCGGTGACGGCCGCGCTGCGCAAACGAGACGCCGACCCCGAACGCCGAGGTGAATGGATCGATCTGTCGCTGTCGGACACGCTGTTCCGCTTGATCGAGTGGCAGATCATCGTGCACGACCAATTGGGCATCGTTCCCAGCCGGGCCGGCAACGCGCTCGCGGTCGCGCCCGGCGCCGTCATCAACACCTATGAAAGCGCCGACGGCGCGTGGATCACCGTTACGTCGGCGACGGCAAAGTCGGTCACCAACATCGCGGTCTTACTCGGGCTGCCGCGGGATGAGTACCTGACGGTCTCGCAACAGCTTGCCCACAAAGAGGAATTGGACCGCGCTTTGTCCGCATGGGTGACAAGTCAGCCCGCTGAAGCCGCTCTGAAGGCCATGCGTGACGCCGATGTGGTGGCGAGCAGAGTCATGTCGGTTGCTGACATCGTTGATGATCCGGTCTTCCGTGAGCGCGAAAGCGTGGTGACGGTGACCGATCCGGACCTGGGCGACGTTGCGATGCAGTCCGTGGTACCCCGCCTGCATCGCAATCCTGGTCGCGTCTGGCGTACCGGCGCGGCTTTGGGCGCCGACACCGACCTCGTGTTGCATGACTGGCTTGGGATTGCGCCGGGTGAGCTTCAACGGCTTCATCGGGAGGGAGTGATATGACCGCCAGCGGCCGGAGCTGGCTTGCCGGGCCGGTTCTGCTGTTCTGTCCGGGCGACCGTCCCGATCGGTTCGCTAAGGCTGCTGCAGTTGCCGACATGGTGATCCTCGACCTGGAGGACGGTGTCAGTTCGGGTGACAAAGTGCTGGCTCGTCAGGCGATTCTCGACAGCGCGCTGGACCCGGCGCGCACGATCGTGCGAGTTAACCCGTGCGACTCGAACGAGCAAGAGGAGGACCGGAAAATGCTCGACCGCACGCGCTACTCCAACGTGATGGTCCCCAAAGTCGAGTCGCCGGCCGGTTTGCAGAACTTTCACGATCGCAACGTCATCGCGCTGTGCGAGACGCCGTTCGGCATCCTGAACGCAACAGCACTTGCCGCGAATTCGGCCGTCGCGGGGCTCATGTGGGGCGCCGAGGACCTGACCGCCGCGCTGGGCGGAGCGTCGAGCCGCCTTCCCGATGGCAGATACACCGACGCCGTGCGCTCAGCACGTAGCCGGGTGCTGCTGGCCGGTGGTGCCTACGACAAGCCCACGATCGATGCCGTGTACACCGCCTATGGCGACCTTGACGGGCTCCGGAGGGAGGCCGATGACGCAGCAGCTTCAGGCTTCGCCGCGAAAGCATGCGTACATCCGCTGCAGGCAAAGGTCGTGAGAGATTCCTTCATTCCGACCGCCGACCAGGTCAGGTGGGCCAACGAGGTACTACGGCTGGCACCGCAGTCTCATGGCGCGTTCTCCTACCGCGGTCAGATGATCGACCAACCCCTCGTGCGCCAGGCGGAGGCGATCTGCGCCCGCACCAGGACGGGTGGCGACGCGTCGGCGGTCGACCGATGACCCTGGCCGGCCTGGAACTTCGGGACCTGCAGTTGCAGCGCGACTTGGTGAAGCTGCGCAGAAAGCTGCACGCCGTACCGGAACTCGGACTCAAGCTCCCGCGCACTGAAGCAGTCGTCCTGGACGAGTTGCGGACCATGCCGTTGGACGTCGAACAGCATGATGAAACCTCTGGAATTGTTGCGGTCCTAGGCGGTACGGACGGATCGGAGGCTGGCCCCGTCGTCCTCCTGCGGGCAGACATGGACGCCCTTCCGCTGACCGAGCGGACGGGGCTTGCCTTTGCCTGTGCAGAGCCGCGCATGCACGCCTGCGGTCACGACCTTCACACCGCCATGCTGCTTGGGGCCGCCCGGCTTCTCGTCGCACGACGGCAGACTTTCGTCGGCCGGATCGTCTTCATGTTCCAGCCTGGCGAAGAGGGCTACGACGGGGCCCGCCACATGATCGACGCCGGCGTGCTCATGGCAGCTGGACGCCTCCCAGACGCTGCCTATGCGCTTCACGTCAATCCGGCGGTGTTGCCTTTCGGCACTGTTGCAACCCGGCCGGGAACGCTGCTGTCAGCGGTCGGTTGCCTTCGCGTCACCGTGCTCGGCGCAGGCGGCCACGGCTCACGGCCACATCGGGCCAAGGATCCCATCCCGGTCGCCGCCGAAATCACCCTTGCATTGCAAGCGATGGTCACGCGACAGTTCGACGCCTTCGATCCGGTCATCCTGACCGTCGGGGTGCTCCAGAGCGGAACGAAGTTCAACATCATCCCCGACGAAGCCCGGCTGGAAGCGACCGTCCGAACCTTCTCCGACCAGCACGCAACCAAGGTGGCTGAGGCGACCCGCAAGCTGTGCGCGGGCATCGCCGACGCGCATGGCATGAGCGTCGACGTGGAGTTCGAGCATCTGTACCCCGCCACGAACAACGATCCTCAAGAATCAGAGCGCTTCCTGCGTGTCGCAGCTGAGCTCTTCGGCGCCCACAAGACCTTTGAGTACCCGAACCCGCAACCGGGCTCAGAAGACTTCTCACGCGTGCTCGCAGCAATACCAGGCGCAATGGCCTTTCTCGGCGCTTGCCCACCCAGCCGAAATCCGGAGACGGCCGACTACAACCACTCTGCAGGTGCCATTTACGACGAAGCCATCCTCAGTCGCGGCGCAGCCCTCCTGGCGGCGATGGCCCTGGACCGGCTCATAGACACGGGTCCGAAGTAACTGAATACGCACTCGTCCGCGGCATGTTTGATGGAGTGCCCGCCCGATCCCGAAGCACAACAGGTACAGCAAAAGTCCATAACTGCCCATCACTGCCCTGCGTGACCCATCCTGCACACCCGAAATGCCGGAGACGCCTGCACCTAAAGGGACCCGGCTACTGGCCAAGCTGGGCTGATGGAGCCATGATGGGTCTGCTGCCACCGCCGGCGACGCGCCGCTTGATTTGCTGAGCGAGCAGATCATCGCCACGGTTCGAGGGGGGCTCGCCGCGTCGGAGAAGGCCGAGCCGGTGTTCATCCTCGAAGTCCGTCGATCGCCGCGTGCGGCGGTGTTGCGTTGACCGATCGCAACTCGGGCAGACTGGTGCGGATGACTTCGGTCGTCACCGTCATCGACGTTCGCCGGCTTCCGGTTCCCGCCTGCGGTGATCACTGTGGCGGTGCGCTGGTACCTGCGCTATGGCCTGTCCTACCGCGACGTTGAAGAGCTACTCGCCGAACGCGGAACCATCGTCGACCACGTCACCGTCTACCGGTGGGTGCAGCGCTTCACGGCCGAGTTCATCGAAGCTGCCCGTCCATGCCGGCGGCTGCCCGGAGAGCGGTGGTTTGTCGATGAGACGTACGTCAAAGTCTCCGGCCAGTGGACCTACCTGTATCGAGCAGTCGACCAGCACGGCCAGGTCATCGACGTCTACCTGTCCAGACGGCGGGACTTGCCTGCAGCCAGAGCATTCTTCACTCGTGCGCTCGCCGTCGGCGTGACCCCGACGGAGGTGACCACGGACCGGGCGCCGGTCTACCCGCGGGTCCTCGACGAGTATGCCCCGGCGGCCTTTCATGTCGTCGAGCAGTACGCGAACAACCCGATCGAAGCCGACCACGGCCGACTCAAAGCCTGGCTCAGACCGATGAGAGGTCTGAAACGCTTCCGGTCAGCGCAAACCGTGGCGGCGGGACACGCTTTCGTGCAGAACCTGCGCCGCGACCACTACGAAATCGCCGCTGACGAACCGGCCCGCCACCGGCTCCGCATCGCATTCGATGCGCTGGCAGCCAGCGTCTGATTTACCGTCCCAGCAGTAGTTCATGCTGCCCACGATCAACTAACGCAACAACGCCGCGAAATTCACTGACCTAGACGGTAGCTTGGGCCGGATTCAAGCACTCTCCTTTGATCCCGACGGCTCGGGTATCTGGGCGATCGCTGAAGGTGGTCGGCTCTCTCATTGGCAGTGGCGAACCGGCTACCGCGTCGATCACAATCCGCCCTCATATGTCACCGGTGCTGTTGCCTGGCGGGGTGGCATCGCCTACCTCGAACGTGACGGAGCAGTCCACACGGTCGATTTGAATGGCACCCGTGACTCCGTCCTAATGAGTGCATACGGCCCGGTCGGGACCATCAGAGCCGATGCCTCCGGACAGCGCCTCTTAGTCGTCGAAACAAGCCACTCGTCCGTGTTGATTTGGGATGCGAGCGTTTCCCGGTCGAAACGCGTCAATGTGGGCTGCGAGCCCTACGATGCCGAATGGTCCGGGGATGGGACGAAGCTGTACGTCACTTGTCTGGGTGATCACAAGATCACCTTGGTCGACCCCACCACCGGGACGGTTTCGCGCAATGACCGCCCTGACGTCCCCTATGTGGCCACCCTCGCCGTTCGCGCTGACAAGTCGCTGGTGTTGTACGGCAACCAAAGCGGAGTGTGGTCGGCGGACGCGGATCTCCACAAGGTCACTCGGCTCGGCTCAACCGGTTGTCCGGCTGCGCCAAACGCCGTGGTCTTCGGCAGGTCGACTCAGGCCGTGTTCGCAGTGACTGGCGGCGTTGCAAGTGGCTGCACCTCCCGGACCAACGCGGACGGAACCGTTGAACCGTGGGTTGAGCCCGTCGTTACGTCGCCACTCGCGCATGCAATAGCGCTCGACGAGCGCCGCGGCCTGGTCGGGTTCGGTTACGCAGACGGCATGGTCCTGCTGACCGATCTCGACGGTCGCACGGTACAACTCATCCAGCAGATGCCAGGGCCGGTGCGCGCTCTCGGATTCCTTCCAGGCAACCAGTTGTGGATGGTCGGAGAAACTGGGGAGATTGTCGTCACGAGGTATGTCCGTGGTACGGGAAGCCCCATGGGGCGCTCGACGAGGCGAAACGCCGGTTAGCGCTGGGTAGGTCGCTGGGACTTACCGATTAGGCACACGCACGTCATAGTCGTTCTGCGGTTTAGGTCCTGGAGC
Source organism: uncultured Actinomycetota bacterium (assembly GCA_963731205.1). Taxonomy (GTDB): domain Bacteria; phylum Actinomycetota; class Actinomycetes; order Frankiales; family Frankiaceae; genus DATAZK01. The sequence goes on from CAVSUJ010000002.1 coordinate 1,654,471, forward strand.
GCCGACCGCCGACCTGAGGCGCCTGGGTCACGTTCCAACAAGCAGTCAACGAGCCTCGCCGACGAATGTCCTCTCGGGTGGCCTCTGAAGGCCGAGTGCGTTTCGAGGGACACTGACGGAACACCATTACCGGAACGGTCACGCTGCGGCTCAAGGTCTTGCCCAGTCTCTTGCAAGGGTGCAGCGCGGCGACGCCGAGCCGGGAGCGAACCGGACAGCGACGTCGCATCCGATCAGTGCAGCCCACGTCTTCACGTTTTCGCGGACGCGCCCGTTTCAGACCACGGGAGTGGCAATGCCGCGACAGATGGACGAATGATGGACTAAAGATCTTGCCAGTCGCTCAAGTGATCGTTGATCATGCCCCTGAGCTGGTCTGATGCGGTGGGCCGTCGGGGGCTCGAACCCCGAACCCGCGGATTAAAAGTCCGCTGCTCTGCCTGTTGAGCTAACGGCCCTGGAGCGATCCGTACTTTAGCGGGGACGCGCGCCTGTGACTCGTCGGAGCGAGAGTTCGGCGGTGAGGACCGCCCGATCCACCCAGCCGAACACGTGGGCCAGCTGCGGCTCCACGATCGCGCACGGCATTTCAGGGTCGAACCAGCGGTCGACCCCCGTCCAGTGATACGGGCTCTGCATGTAGGCGACGCGCAGGCCGGCGAGGTCGGCGTACTCCTGCTCCCAGACGTGCGTCCATCGCCTTGATGCTTCGGGACGCACCCGGCTGAGCGCCCAGCTGCGGATCTCCGGGATGTGGTCCGGCATCGCCTCTAGGGAGCGCTCGAAAAGCCGCACCTGCGTCTGGCTGGCGCCTTCCCGGACGGTCAGCGCCAGGGTGCGCTTGATCCGTGAGCCGGACAGCTCGCGATAGCCGGACGCGACCGGCTCGAGCGAGAGCATCTGCGCCGACGCGACACACGATGCGTGGGCCAGCTCCACCGCCGGCGGAAGGCCCAACAGCTCACCCTCGGTCCGCTGATCCCACACCGCATCGACGCCACCGACGCTGCCCGGAAGGCTCTCACTCGCGCTACCACCCGGCACGGCGTTGGCGGTCACGAGCCACGACCGGACCTCCTCGGGCGAAGCGTCGGGCTGGAACGACACCAGCACCACCCAGCGATTCATGGGGTGATGCCCGCGTCGGCCAGCACCCGCCGGCTGCGGCTGGTGGCCAGCCGATCCGTCGCCTCCCAGAAGCCGGTGACAGCCGCGTCGATGCCGCCTCGCGACGCGAAGAACTCCCCGATCGTGGCGACGTTCCACTGGATGACGACGACGGCCTGCCCAGGATCTTCCGAGTAGCCCCGCCAGGCGCCCCCCAGCGTCAGACCCCGTTCGAGGGCGCCCGGCAGGTACTCCGCGCGCCACCGTTCGAGCCAGCCAGCTGCGCCGTCGACGGGGAGAACGACCTCGTCGAAGATGGTGACCGCCGCAGGTTCAGAGCTCACGCGGCAGCTTCTTCGAGGACCGAGCGGAAACGCTGGATCTGTCCCGAAAGTCCTTCCAGATCAGCATGTTTCGCCACTCGCGGCCGGGTGATGATGCGGGTCGCCCCGGCGTCGAGGTACTGGCGGATCCATGCCGGATCCAGCTCGCGCTTCGGGTCGGCGCTGCCGGGCCAGACACTGATCTCGATGTCAGACGACGACCGACCGGCGGCCTCGGCGCTCTTACGCAAGAGGTCGGCGCCGCGAGCCAGCTCGTCCGGCCCGATCGTGTACGGGAACCAGCCGTCGGCGATGCGGCCGGCCCGGCGGATGGCGGGCTCGGAGTTGCCGCCGAGGATGATCGGCACTCGCCCGGCCGCGGGCTGCAGGGTCAGGTGCACGTCGCGAAAGCTCACGGTGTCACCCTCGTACGTCGCCGGATCGTTCGCCCACAACGCCCTCATGGCCCCGACGCACTCCTCCAGGCGCCGGCCCCGGCCCTCGAACGGGACCCCGACCGCCGCGTACTCCTCGGGCTGCCACCCGATTCCGAGCCCGAGCAGGAACCGGCCTGCTGACAGCAGATCCAGCGTCGCTACGCGTTTGGCGAGCACGACCGGGCTGTGCAGTGGCGCGACGACGACGCATGTCCCCAGCCGCAAGCGTTCGGTCATCGCCGCCAGATGAGCGAGCACCTCCAGCGGGTCGGGCATCGGGACCGCACCGGGCGCGGAGGGCATCCGGCCGTCGGCCGAGTACGGGTAGTTGGGCTCGTACGACGCGGCGACGACGACGTGCTCCACCGCCCAGACCGATTCGACGTTCTCGGCCTCGAGGATGCCCGCGAACTCGCGTAGCAAGGGCGAGGACACGAGCCCGGGTCCGAAGGGGAGCAGCATGCCCAGCTTGGGCGAAGAATCGGCCGACATTGCTCGACCGTCCCACACGCCGCGCCGGTCCGTTCAGGCGGAAGCCCGGGCAAGCGATCCGTCATCGCGCTCACCTCGCCTCCACAGTAGGAACGAGGTCGGCGATCGGCCGGAGACTCAGGTCACGACCCCGTGAAATCGCCAGGATCTACGGGCAGAAAACCGTTCGACCCACGCATCCCGGAACGAAAAGGTGAAGCAATGACATCCCCGGCGACAGCCCAGATCGACGTCCGCCTGCTGCGCGATGACGATGTCGCCGCGGTCGAGGAGATGTCGTCGCGCGCGCTCGAAGACGTCGACCGCGAGTACGGGCTACCGGTCGAGAAACGGGACGACGCCCGGATCGCCAATGCCCAGCTGCGGATCCGTCATCTCGCGGGCACCGACCCGGAAGGCAGCGTCGTCGCCGAGCGTGACGGTGAGATCGTCGGCGTCGGCTTGGCACTTCGCCGGGGATCATTGTGGTTTCTGTCGTTGATGGCCGTGCGGGGCGATCTCCAGGGCACCGGCATCGGCCGCCGGCTGATGGACGCCACGCTCGCCTACGGCAAGGACTGCCCGCTGGGCATGATCTGCGCCTCGCCCGACCCGCGGGCGCTGCGGCGTTACGGCCGTGGCGGGTTCGCCCTGCACCCGGCATACATGGCCGAAGGCACTCCGGATCGAAGTGAGCTGCCCAGCGGTTTGGGGGTGCGCGAGGGTGACTGGGCGCGCGACGCCGACCTCGTGCAGACGCTGGTGGCCGAGGGGCGGGGCGAGCCGTACGGTCCCGACCTCGATTTTGCGCGGCGGCGCGGGATGAGATTGCTGGTGCTCGACGGCTCCTCACCGAACGACCGCGCCATGGGATTGCTCCGCGGCAACCACGTCACCGCTGTCGCCGGGGCTTGCGAGGAGGCTGCCGGCCGGCTGCTCTGGGCAGCGCTGGCCGAGGCTTCCGGGCCAGCGAGCGTGTCGTATCTGACGGGCAATCAGCAGTGGGCGATCGAGATCGCGCTCGGCGCCCGGCTGCGGTTGAAGCTCATCGACACGTTGGCCATCAGGGGCATGGCAGCTCCGCCGACGCCCTACCTGCCGTCGGGAGTGTTCGGCTGACCCGCTACGCCGACGCGTCGGCCGCGTAACGCGACGGCGGCACCCCGACCGCGGCCGTGAAATCACGAATGAAATGAGGCTGGTCGTAGTAGCCGAGATCGAGCGCCAGCTGCGTCCAGTCGACGGGACCGCTCGCTGCCCGGGCGGCCGCCTCGTGCATCCGGAAGCGCCGCACCACCCACTTGGCGCTGACGCCGACGTACTCGGTGAACAGGCGCTGCAGGCTCCGGGTACTCGTGGCAAGCTCACGCGCCAGCTCGGGCACGCGTAGCAGCGCGGGATTGTCGGCGATCGCGGCGACGGCGCGGGTGGCTTCAGCCACGAGCGGGTCCGGTGCGGGCAGCAACGGCACGAGCCACGACTCAGCGGCCGCCGACTTGGCGCGCGAATCCCCGGCCGCGATCACCGCCGTCACCAGTGATGCCGTGTCGGCGGCAAGCAGCGCGTCGGCCGGCACGACCCGGCCGCGTAGCGATGAGACCGGCCGGTCGATGAGCGGTCGGAACCCGCCGGGAAGGAACTTGATGCCGAGGACCGCCCCGCTGCCCGCCAGCTCGCGGACGAATCGTGACCGCGGCACTCCGTAGACCAAAGCGCGTCCGTCCTCGATCACCAGGTGCACGCTCGGATACGGCAGCGTTTCCTGGGTCTGGATCTGACCGGGAGGGATGTCCCAGCTGACCGACCAGTAGAGCTCGACGAGCGACGCGACCGCATCCCCCGGCGCCTCGCGCGCGAGCTGCACGGTGTCGCCGAGGCCCGGCAGCTTGAGCAGCCCTGCGGGGGCGGCGAGCGGCGGCTCGGCAGGCACCGCTTCACAGTAAGTGGGCGCCGGAGCCCGGCTGCAGAGATTGGCGCGTTCGTCCAAGATCCCGGCGGGGAAGGCTCCTAGCGTTTGATCCATCACGCGAGCGAGCGAAGGAGCCGAATATGTCGACCAAAGCGCAAGCCGTCGCGACGGTGGCTTCCTGGGATGAAAATCCCTACGACGAGGTCGAAGGCGCGCCCAAGACCTCCAAGGCCAGCATCAAATACAGCTACGACGGCGACATCACGGGTGAGAGCGCAGCCGAACTGCTGATGGTCTACGTCGGTGAGGAAGCCGAGTACGTCGGGCTCGAACGCGTCACGGTGACCATCGACGGCCGCAAGGGCAGCTTCGTCGTCTCGGCAGTCGGCGGGTTCAAGGGCGGCGTCGCGAGCTCCAGCTGGAACGTCGTCGCGGGCTCGGGCACCGGAGAGCTCGAAGGCCTGACCGGCACGGGCACCTTCGAGGCACCGAGCGGCAACAAAGCCACCGTCACGTTCGACTACGAGCTCGGCTAGCCGGACGCTCAGCCCCGGTCGGGATCCGTGAGGTAGGCGACGAGGCGGGCATGCCGGCGCTCGGCGAGCCGCCCACCTACGGCGTGGCCGATGACGAACGCCGCCAGAGCCATGGCGCAGCAGATCAGCGCCGAGACGGAAAACCCCCGTGAGCTCAGCAGATGTGCCCGCGCGCCGTGGCGGGTGATGAGCACCGCAGGCGCCAGCACCAGCCCGCAGATGACAGGCACGAAGTTGTACGGCGTGAGGACGAGCAGGACCCAGCGCACCAGCGAGCGCCGCGAGTGGCGCAGCTGCGACCAGCGCCAGCGCAACGATCGCGGGTGGTAGGGAAAGACGATCCCGACCCAGGCGCTGATGCCGAGCACCCCGAAAGGCATCGCCAGGATCACGGCAGAGATGGCGAGGGTGTCGAAGTGGTGGTGCTGATTCATGCCGATGGCGATGGCCACCGCCGCGCAGATCGGCGCCGAAAGCACCCACAGTGCAAGGCTCTTGGCGTACAGGAACCGCTGGAACGCCCGGCCGTCACCGAGGGCCGCGAGCGCCCCCGCGGCATCGCCGCCCAGCATGTTGGTCGATGGGACGTCGGAAAGCATCCACGACTCGAGGACGATGGGAAAGGCAAGCGCTCCGTGGACGGAGAAGAGCCAATCGCGCAGCGAATCGGGCAGGAAGAACCAGCCTCCGCACATCAGTGCCGCGTTGGCCGCCAGGATCAGCGGGATCTCGGCCGGCGGCTTGATACAGCGCTTCAGCTCGACGATGACCGCCTGCAACAGGCTTTGCGGAGCGGCCGTGGGCAGGCTCTCGCCCAGCTCCGGGAGCACCGTCTGCTGGGTCACCTCTCACATAGTGCGGTACCGGGCTGACAAATTCCCTGGCATTAATACCCGGGAAAGGGTGCAGACGGGCGACGCGGGCGCCGCGACGGCGTCCGACATGCCCGAAACGGTGTGCGCCAGCAGGTAGCCTGCCTCGCGCCGCTACTCACGGGTAGTAGCGGCAGAACTCGGAGGACGAGCAATGGCGCTCGGACGTAAGGCCCTGATCGCGCTGGCTGCCGCGGCGTTGGGGCTGACGGCCTGCTCAGCTAGTACGACGGGTCCGAGTGGCGGCGGCAGCAGCAGTTCACCGGCCCCTCAGGCGGCCATCAACGTCCTGAACATCCTTCCCCCCGGCAATTCCACGGGTCCGAGCCAGCGAGCCATGTACGACGCGCTGAACACGATCGATCCCACGTCGCTGACCGACAGTCAGCTCACGACGTATTACAAGTCCGCTCCGCTCGACCCGCCCAGCGGCACCGTCGTGAAGACCGAGCAGCCGAAGTCCGGCGTCACGATCAAGCGCGACAAGTACGGCGTGCCTTACGTCTACGGCACCACCGATGACGACACCGCCTGGGGCGCCGGATATGCCGGCACCGAGGACCGGATGTTCGTGATGGACGCGCTCCGCTATGCGGGCTCCGGGCGCTATTCGGAGCTGCTCGGAGCGAGCAAGGCCAACCTGGAGCAGGACTCCGAGCTGCTCCGGCAGGCCGACTACACCCCGGCCGAGGCCGATGCGCAGCTCGACGCGCTCGCCAAGTCCAGCGCCAAGGGCAGGGAACTGGTCGCCCGGCTCGACGCGTTCGTCGCCGGCGTGAACGCTGCCCGGAAAGCGATGTGCCCGACGGTGACGGCGCCGAGCTGCCCGACCCCTTACCGGCTGCTCAAGCTCACCCCGACCCCGTACACCCGCGCTGACGTGGTCTACGCAGGAGCGCTCATCGGCGGGATCTACGGCAAGGGCGGTGGCCAGGAGGCGCAGAACGCGCTCTTCCTTCGCCAGCTGCAGGACAAGCTCGGCACCGATCTCGGACGCAAGGTGCTCGCTGATCTGCAGGATCCGCTGGACCCGAGCGCGGTCGTCACCGATCCGGGCCAGCAGCCCGAGGGGCAGCCGGGCCCGATCGATCCGGCCGCTGTGGCACTCCCTGACCTTCCCGGCGGCAAGGTCAAGATCGCCGCGGGCACGGGCGGCATCCCGACCAATGCCACTCCGCCGTCAGGGTCTGGTGCGGGCGGCGGCAACACGCTCCTCGACGCGCTCCAGGTTCCAGCCCATATGAGCAACGCGATGCTCGTCGCCGGCAGTCACACCACCACGGGACACCCGATCGCTGTCATGGGGCCGCAGACCGGCTACCAGGCGCCGAACTTCTTCGACGAGATCGCCCTCCACGGTCCGAGCTACGACGCGCGTGGAGTCGCCTTCGCCAACCTGCAGTTCGCCGTTCTGATCGGCCATGGCAAGAGCTACGCGTGGTCGGCGACGAGCTCCTCCGGTGACGTCGTCGACACCGTCCTGGACAAGCTCTGCAACACCGACGGCAGCAAGGCGACCATCGACTCGACCGCGTACCTCAACGGCAGCACGTGCGAGCCGATGACCGGCACGCCGCACCAGATCCATGACAGCACCGGCAAGGTCGTCGCGACGCTGCCCGACATGCGGACCCGCCACGGCATCGTGCAGTACCGCACCACCGCCGACGGCACTCCGGTCGCGGTGGTCAGCGAGCGCTCGACCTACAACCACGAGGTCGATTCGGTGCTCGGCTTCGAGGAGATGAACGACCCCAACGCGATTCATGGCCCGAAGGACTTCATCGACGCCTTCAGCAAGGTCAACTTCACGTTCAACTGGTTCTACATCGACACCCGTGACATCGCGACGTTCTCCTCCGGAGCGCTGCCGATCCGCGCCAAGGGCGTCGACCCTGATCTCCCGCGCTGGGGTGACGCGAAGTGGGACTGGACCGGCTTCTTGCCCACCGGTCAACATCCGCAGGTGATCGACCCGCCATCGGGCTACATCGTCAACTGGAACAACAAGCCTGCGGTAGGCGTCTACTCCGCCGATGACGAGTGGGGCTGGGGTCCCGTGCAGCGAGTGCTCGCCCTCCGCGACCGGATTCAGGCGTCCATCAAGGCCGGCAAGCTCAGCCCGGCCACCCTCGACGGCGACATGATCGACGCGGCGACCGTCGACATCCGCGGCGCCTACGTCCTCAAGCAGATGCTCGCGATCGTCGGTGACGACCCGGCGCTGAAGCAGTACACGGATCTCCTGCAGTCGTGGATGGATTCGGGCGCTCACCGGGTCGACCGGGCCCGCACCGGCGCCTACTCCGACCAGTCCGCCGTCGCTCTGATGGACACCTGGTATCCCTTGGTGGCCAAGGAGGTCCTGCAGCCGCGGATCGGTTCGCTGGTGAACAGCATTCCGACGAGTCTGGACGACCTTCCCGATGGCCATGGTGGTTCGTCCTTCGACAACGTCGGCTCCTACGAGTGGGTCACGAAGGACCTGGAGTCGGTGCTCGGTCAGAAGGTCGATGGCGCGATGTCGCAGCAGTACTGCGGCAAGGGTGATCTCACGACCTGCCGCGCCGACATCCGCAAGACGCTGCAGCAGGCCGTCGACACGCTCGGCAGCAAGCAGCACACCACCGACGCCACCAAGTGGATCTACGACAAGACCAACGACGACATCCAGTTCCAGTACGTCGGCGACTCCGTGAAGCCGATCGACTGGCAGAACCGGCCGACGTTCCAGCAGGTCGTCGGCTGACAGCCGCTGCCACGACCGGTTCAGCCGGTAACAGCGGCTGACAGTAATTGGTGCGCGCTATGACAGTGGCCGCTGTCAATCTGCTCCTATGCGATACGCAGTAGAAGCAGAAGGCCTGGTCAAGCGATTCGGCACCACGAAGGCGCTCGACGGCGTCGACCTTGCCGTTGCCGAGGGCAGCGTGCTGGGTGTGCTCGGACCGAACGGCGCCGGTAAGACGACCGCCGTCCGGATCCTCGCCACCCTCCTCGCGCCTGACGCGGGAAGCGCCCGGGTGCTCGGATACGACGTCCTCAGGGAGGGCGTGAAGGTGCGCCGGCAGATCGGACTCACCGGCCAGTACGCGTCGGTCGACGAAGACCTGACGGGCACCGAAAACCTCGTGTTGATCGGGCGTCTGCTCGATCTGCCGCGACGCGATGCCCGCTCCCGCGCCAAGGAACTGCTCGCGAGCTTCGACCTCACCGAGGCCGCCGACAAGCCCGCCAAGAACTACTCCGGCGGCATGCGGCGGCGCCTCGACCTGGCCGCGAGCCTCGTGGGACGTCCTGCGGTCATGTACCTCGATGAGCCGACCACGGGTCTGGACCCCTCCAAGCGCGAGGACATGTGGCATCTCGTACGCGGGCTGGTGGCCGACGGCACGACCGTGCTGCTGACCACCCAGTACCTCGACGAAGCCGACGCGCTGGCCGATGAGATCGCGGTCATCGACCACGGCAAGGTCATCGCGTCGGGCACGCCCGCCGAGCTCAAGCACGTGGTCGGCGGCCAGACGATCGAGGTGCGCCCGCTCGACCCCGCCGACCTGGCAGCGGTCGAAGGAATCCTCAACACCATCAGCACCGGACGGGCGGAATCACCGGCTCGCGGGGTGCTGAGCGTGCCGGTGGCGGGCGATGAGGTACTCGCCGACGTGGCCGTCCGCCTCGCCGCCGAGGGCATCCCGGTCGCGGAATTCTCGCTCCGGCTCCCGAGCCTCGACGAGGTCTTCTTCTCACTCACCGGACGCCACGAGCAGGCGGCTGATCCTGAATCTTCAGACCTGACAAGGGAGAACGCGGCATGAGCACTCTCACCGCACCCGACACGGCGCCGACCGCGTCCACCATTCCGGCGGCCCCGCTCGGGTCGCAGTACGGCGGGCGTGACGGCCTGCGAGCCTCGACGCAGCATGTGCTGACGCTCGCCGGCCGGACCATCACCAAGATCCGGCGGACCCCGGAGCAGCTCGTCGATGCGACACTGCAGCCGATCCTCTTCGTGATCCTTTTCGTCTACCTCTTCGGTGCGGCGGTCGCCGGATCACGGCACGACTACACCGAGTTCGTCATCCCGTCGATCATGGCGCAGACCCTCCTGTTCGCCTCGATGACGATCGGGGTGAACCTCAACACCGACATCAAGAAGGGCGTCTTCGACCGCTTCCGGAGCCTGCCCATCGCCCGCTCCGCGCCTCTCATCGGTGCGGTGCTCGGCGAGCTGGTGCGCTTCGTGATCGGTGCGTGCTTCGTGGTCGGCTTCGGCTACGTCATCGGCTTCCGCGTCCACACGAATGCGCTCGAGGCGATTGCCGGCGTGCTGCTGGTGCTGCTCTTCGCCCTCAGCGTGTGCTGGGTCTCGGTCTTCATCGGGATGCTGGTCCGCGAGCCCGGTGCCGTGCAGGGCTTCGGCTTCCTGCTGATGTTCCCGCTCACGTTCGGCAGCACGACCTTCGTCAAGGCGTCGACCCTGCCGGGGTGGTTGCAGGCCTGGGTGCACGTCAATCCGGTGACCCACCTCGTCGAGGCGGTACGCGGGCTGATGCTCGGTGGGCCTGTCGCGTGGCCGGTGGTCCAGAGCCTGCTCTGGTCGGCAGGCATCGCCGCCGTCTTCGTGCCGCTGGCGATCAGGGCTTATCGTCGCAAGGTCTGAGGCGGATCGGGAACCTAACGGCGCACTCGGGCGTCGTTAGGGCAACCGACCGATGAGGCAGGCATGTTCACCCTGGTAGTCGTGGGGCTGCTCGGCGGCCTGATCACCAGTCTTTCGCCATGCATCCTGCCGGTCCTGCCGATCGTGCTCACCGCCGGGATGACGAGTCAGTCCGAGGAAGGTCGTCGGGTCCGGCGGCCGCTGCTGGTGGTCGCCGGGCTCGTCGCCAGCTTCAGCCTCGCGACCCTGTTCGGCTCGCTCGTCCTCAGCTCGCTGGACCTTCCCCAGGACACCCTGCGGGACGCGGGCATCGCGGTGCTGCTGCTGGTCGGTATCGGGCTGCTCGTCCCCAAGCTCGGCGATCTGCTCGAGCGTCCCTTCGCCAGATTGCAACGGCGGGCGGTGCGGCCCGGGAGCCAGGGCCTCGGGCTGGGGCTCGCGCTAGGTCTGGTCTTCGTGCCCTGCGCCGGGCCGGTGCTCGCCGCCATCGCCGTCGTCGGAGCGACGCATCGGGTGGGCCTCAGCGCGTTCGTCCTGACCCTCGCTTTCGCCGTCGGGATCGCGCTGCCGCTGCTGGCTTTTGCCCTCGCCGGCGAGCAGGCCAGCCGGCGGATCGGAGTCTTTCGCCGGCGGATGCGCGAGGTTCGCCTGGGCGGCGGCGTGCTCATGATCGGGGTGGCGCTGGCGATCGCGTTCAACCTCACCGACGGCTTGCAGCGGCTCGTCCCCGGCTACACCAGCACCTTGCAGAACAAGATCGAGAACAACGCTTCGGCCCAGAAGCAGCTGCACAAGCTGACCTCCACGACCAAGGGCGTCCCGATGATGCTCACCACGTGTCAGGAAGGGGCGAGCAACCTGCGCAACTGCGGGCCCGCGCCGGACTTCGCCGGGATCAGCACGTGGCTGAACACCCCTGACGGCAAACCGCTTTCACTGGCAGGCCTGAAGGGCCACGTCGTCCTGCTCGACTTCTGGACGTACTCCTGCATCAACTGCCAGCGCACCCTGCCCCACGTCGAGGCCTGGTACCAGGCGTACAAAGCCGCCGGCTTCGAGGTCGTCGGAGTTCATACGCCGGAGTTCGCCTTCGAGCACGTCACGTCCAACGTCCAGGCCGCTGCCCATTCACTGGGCGTGAAATACCCGATCGCCATCGACAACGGCTACGACACCTGGGACGCCTACAACAACCAGTACTGGCCGGCGGAATACCTGATCGACGCCACCGGCAACATTCGCCACATCGTCTTCGGCGAGGGCGACTACTCCAGCACCGAGAAGCTGATCCGCCAGCTGCTCACTGCCGCCCACCCGGCGACCCAGCTGGGCAAGGACACCGGCGTCGCTGACACCACCCCGACCGAGCCGCAGACGGCGGAGTCCTACGTGGGCTACGAGGAGTCGCAGAACGCCGCGCAATCGCTGGTGCAGAACCAGACCTTCGACTATCAGCTGCCCAGCTCGATCGAGCAGGACACGTTCGCGCTCGGAGGCAACTGGAAGGACGGCGCGCAGGAAGCCACCGCCGGCACCGGCGCCAAGCTCGAGATCAACTACCAGGGCAAAGCGATCTACCTGGTGATCGGTGGGCAGGGCGACGTCACGGTCGACGTGGGCAACCAGACGCGCACGATCAAGGTCTCGGGCGTGCCGCGGCTCTACACGCTGAACCAGACCGCAAAGAGCGAACGCCACCTGCTCACCCTCAGCGCCACTCCAGGCATCCAGGCCTACGACTTCACGTTCGGCTAGCGCGCGACCCAGGTCTGCATCGCAGCAACGCCGGGGCCGCTCAGCTGATCGATCAGTGCGGGACGGCCGAGCAATGCGAGGGCCAGCGCGATCGCCGGGCCGCTCACCTCGTCGCCCGAACCGTGCGACCAGTCGAGGTCCGTTGCTGAAAACCGTAGCGGCGGCAGCGGTTTCCCGACGAACCCGCGCTGCGCCTTCTTGGAGACGACGAAGTCGAGCGTGGCGGCCCAGGGTTCGACCGGGCGGACGGTCTGGAGCCCGAGCGGGACCCGGATGTCCTGGCCGTGCACGAGGATGTCGGTCAGCGGGGCCACCGATCCCATTCCGGGCGGCGCGAAGCGACCCTCGGCGTGGGTGCGGATGTCGGCGACGATCTCCTGTGGAGAATGCTTCGCCTCTCGCGCGGTCATGGCCACGTTGGCGCGCTCGAAGTTGAATCGCGACGCCGCGAACGTCACCAGGAAGCGTCCGACGTTGATCTTGTTCGGGACGACCAGGTGAGCAGCGACGTCACGAACCGTCCACGCGCCGCACAGGCTGCGCGTCGCCCACTGCGCGTCGTCGAGCGTCTCGAGCTGGTCCGCGAGCGCGCGCCGTTCGGCCGCGATCGTCGCCCAATGCTCCATGGCGCGAGGCTACGAGCAGGTGCCGGTCAGCGGCGGGCGGCGACGTAGAACGTGTCCTGCTCGTCGCCCGGCACGCGCACCACGTAACCGGCGGCCTTCACGGTCTTCAATGCCAGCGCGAAGAGGTCGGAGCCGTTCGGAGGGCTTTGCACATCGGCGAAAACCATCACTTCATCCGGGCCATTCGGGCTGACGTGGATGCCCTCGCGGGTACTGGATGCGGGGAGAAGCCCGGCGCGGCGAAGACACGCCGAAACCGTGGGCGCAGAGAGGGTCACACCCTTCACCATCCTCTATCGCGGGTCGGAGCGGGGCACCGACGGTGAAACTGGTCTCGAGATTTGGCTCGCGAGCAACGCGATCGCGTCTGCTCTGGGGGTCGCTCGGCCTGCTGCGACCTCGCGTTCGGCGGCCTCGGCATCGAGGCCGGCAGCCTCCCGAGCAGCAGAAACGAGCTTGGGAGTGCGTGGTTCGCTGAGGTCTCGAGCCCCGCGTACCGAATCCGAGGCACCGAGCAGCCGGAGGGCGAGCAGTGGCTGGCCGGACGCCAGGATCAGCTCCGCGAGCTTGACCCCGATCAGCGCGACGACGGGCATGTCGTGGGACGCGAGCCCGAGCTCCCAGGCCAGTGCGAGGTGCTCGAAGGCCTCGTCGACCGAGTCCAGGCTCTGTTCGAGGTCGGCGAGGGCGCAATACATCGACGCGAGCGCCTGCGGTGCGACGTTATGGACCGTCCTCGCGCGCTCGATGGCTTCGAGGGTGAAGTCGCGCGCGGCAACGGTGTCGCCGTCCTGTGCCAGCTGCTGAGCGATCGCGAAATCCGTCATCAGCAGGATGGAGAACGCGCCCCGGTCGAGGGCGAGCTCGCGCGCTCGCTGCATGGCCTGGCGGGCCCGAACCTGGTCGCCGTGCCGGTCCAGCGCCATGCCGCTGCGCAGCAAGAGGTAGGAGACGTCGTCGGCCGAGCCGAGCTCCTCGAGCAGCTCGACGGCCTCCTGGTACTGCTCGACGGCCGAGGCCAGTTCGCCGTCGAGCACAGCCACGCTGGCCGAGGTCGACAGCGCCATCGCGATGCCCCAGCGATCGCCCGCCTCGCGAAAGCCTTCGAGAGCCAGGAAGCTGGACTCCCGGACGCCTGCCATGTCGCCGGAGTTCTCGGCGATGAGGCCACGGACGAGCTGGAGCGCGGCCCGCGCCCACGGATCGGGGTGGCTCATCTGACGCTCGATCGCCGCCATCGCTGCGCGCTCGTCGCCGACGATCAGGGCGAGCCCTGGTTCCAGCATCGCCACCAGCGGGTGCTGGCCGGCGACGTCCGCCGCATTGAGAGCGGCCAGCAGCCGCTCGGCACGCTCGCGGTGCTCGGCGGGGTCCGCCGCGCTCCCGATGAGGCTGAACGACCAGCCGACCAGGGCGAGCGCGGAGCTCGGATGCTGCGCCGCTCCCGGTAGGTCGATGATCTGGCCGAGCCAGGTGCGCGCCTCGACGTCGCCGCCCACCAGGTGCCAGTACCAGGCGAGCGCCGCGCCGAGGCGCACGGCCGTCGAGACATCGGGGCTGTCGATGCAGAAACGCAGCGCTGCATTGAGGTTTTCGCGTTCGGCGCTGAGCCGGTGCACATAAGTCATCTGCTCCGGGGCGCGCAGCCGGGGCTCGGCCTCCTCGGCGAGCGCACAGAAATATTCGGCGTGCGCGGCGCGTACCTCATCGGTGCGGCCCTGGATGGTGAGCTGCTCGGTGCCGTACTCGCGGAGCGTTTCGAGCATTCGCCACCGCAGCGCGTTGCCGCCGACGGGCTGCAGGATCGACTTGTCGGCGAGGGCGGCGAGCAGCTCGAGAGTGTCGTCGTAGCTCGCCCCGCTGACGGCCATGGCACTCTCGACCGTCATCCCGCCGTGGAAGACGGCGAGCGATTCGGCGAGCCGGCGCTCCTCGGAGGTGAGCAGCTCCCAGCTCCACGCGACGACCGAGCGCAGCGTCTGGTGGCGGGCGACGGCAGTGCGGCTGCCTCCGGTCAGCAGCCGGAAGCGGTCGGCGAGGCGGGCGGCGACGACCTCCACCGGCAGCGTGCGCAGCCGTGCGGCCGCGAGCTCGATGGCGAGTGGGAGCCCGTCGAGGCGACGGCAGATCTCGACGACCGGCTGCACGGTCTTGGCGTCCACGGCAAATCCGGGGCAGACGGCGTCGGCGCGGTCGGCGAACAGGCGTACCGATGCGAACTCGAGTGCGCGTTCGCCGGTGAGCCCCGTTTCGGGCATGGCCAGTGGAAGCACCGGGCAGATCGCCTCACCGAAGATGGCCAGCGGCTCCCGGCTGGTGGCCAGGATGCGCAACTGCGGGCAATGGGTGAGCAGATGGTCGGCGACCCGCGCGGCGGCCTCCACGAGGTGCTCACAGTTGTCCAGAACCAGCAGCAACCGCCGACCGGACAGCAGATCGACGAGCCGGCTGAGCGCATCCCGGTCGGTCGTCGACAGGGAGTCGAGCAGGTTCGTCTCCCGGGCCGAGAGCGCACCGAACACGGCCGCGGGGAGATCGTCAGGATCGTTGACGGGCGCCAGCTCCACGAGCCAGACACCGGCCGGCACGTCGGTCGCCGCTCGCGCCGCCGCGATGGCGAGCCGGGTCTTGCCGGCGCCGCCGGGGCCGGTCAGCGTCACCAGCCGGCTGGTGGACATGAGGTGCTCCAGGCGATCGAGCTCCTTGGCGCGTCCGACGAAGCTGGTGATCGCGGTCGGCAAGTTGTTGCGTGCGTGATCAGGCGAGCCGTTGGAGACGCCGACCAGGACCGACTGACGGGCAGCGGCCAGCTCGGGCGACGGGTCGAGCCCCAGCTCCTCCACGAGCGAGGTCCTGGTGCGGTCATACGCGGCCAGCGCGTCAGCCTGCCGCCCGGCTGCCGCAAGCGCGCGTACGAGCTGTGCAGCGGAACGCTCCCGCAACGGATCGGCACCGACGAGGACTTCGAGTTCGGGGACGAGCTCGGCGCCGCGGCCGAGCTGCAGCACCGCTTCGCGGCAGTCCTCCTCGACGCCGAGATGCAGCTGCTCCAGATGACTCACGTATGGCTGCGTGAAGCTCGCACCATCGAGATCCGCGAGGGGCGCGCCGCGCCAGAGTGCTTGCGCCTGCTCGAGCAACGTCGCCGCCGCCGTCGAGTCGCCCTTGCGCAACGCGGTCCGGCCTTGCGCGGCGAGCTCTTCGAACTGCGTCACGTCGACCGCGTCGGCGGCAATGGCGAGGCGATAGCCCGAGGCCGACGACTCCAGCGTCGAAGGCGCGGGAAGCAGCCGGCGAAGCCGGGATACCAATGATTGCAGGGCATTCAGCGGGTCAGCGGGCGCTCCGGACTCACCGTCGCCCCACAGCTCGTC
Organism: uncultured Actinomycetota bacterium; assembly: GCA_963731205.1. Taxonomy (GTDB): domain Bacteria; phylum Actinomycetota; class Actinomycetes; order Frankiales; family Frankiaceae; genus DATAZK01. Next base: position 1,670,544 of record CAVSUJ010000002.1, read on the forward strand.
CACGAGCGTCGACGCGCTGACCCAGCGCCCGGGCTCGAGCGCGAGCCGTACAAAAAGTGCGCGCAGCCGACTGCCGCCGATGGCCACCGGTTGGCCGTCGTGAACCACGACCAGAGGGCCGAGCAGGGCGACATGCACCCCGCCAGTGTCTCAGTCTCCGACGGGCTACCCGGATTTCCGGGTCGGCTGGCTGACCACCAGCCAGGCAATGACATCGACGTTCAGCAGGCCGCTCGCGACAGACCCGTCGTCCTGCGTCGCCAGCTGCGTGATCTCGTCGGTGTCGATACCGCGCACGACGAGCTGCCCGTTGCCCTGCGTCGCGAGCAGTGGGCCGCCGCCGACCAGCAACCCCATCGCGTCCAGGCGGTCGATGAAAGCCCAGTGCTCGCTCATGCCGGGCTGCTCGCGCGGATGGACACCGGGCTCCCAGCGCGGGCCGGGGGAGTGGGCGAGCACGTGCCAGAGTTCGGGCTCCGCCTCCTCGTCGAGATGCGACGCGAGCTGCGCCACGACCACCGGCCAGCCGTTCTCGTATTCGGTACGCGAGCCGTCCGGATCAGCAAGCCGTTCCCATCCCCGGTGGAAGACCTCGACGAGGCTCCGGGTGGGCGCGAGTGCGGTGACCCGCAGCTCCACCTCGCTGGCCGGGTCCGTGCCGGGACGCCCGGGGTGCCAGGTCATGAGCAGTCCGTACGGCGGCTCCCAGCGCAGCACCGTGCCCCACACGTGACGCTCGCCGGCCGGCGTGGTCTCGACCAGATCGTCGCCTTCGAAGGCCAGCGCCGACACGGGATCGCCTGAGCACGAGTGACCGGCGAGCGGCCACCAGGCCCCGATCTCCTTTGTCAGCGCCTCGAAGGCGCGCTCGGCGCTCACCCCGAGTTCGCGTGCCCGGCGCACCGGTGGCAGCGCCTCACTCATCCCTGCCTCCTGTGTCGGATAGGTGTGCGTCGAGGGCTGCGAGCACGTCGTCCCAGAACCCGGCGACCCACTCCTGGAGCACTCCGAGGCCGCCCGGCGCGACCGCGTACAACGTCTGCCGGCCGGCCTGCCGGGCGGTCACGAGGCCTGCCCCTTGCAGCACCTTCAGATGCCGGCTCACCGCAGGTCGGCTTACCGGAAGCGGCGCCGCGAGGCCGCCGACGGAACGCGGCCCGGCGCGTAGCTGCTCGAAAACGGCGCGGCGCGTGGGGTCACCCAGGGCGTCGAGCACCAGTGCTGCTTCCACGACTGGTAACTCTAGAGTTACCAGTCGTGCCGCGCAACCGCCCATGAATTGCGGGCCTTCTGACCGCGTGTCAGGATCTGCCACATACTCTGATTGCGACCCACGTCACACTCGCCCGCCGACTTCGAAGGGGCACTCCGTGACCCGCGATACGCACAACGACACCACGGCCCAGGATCGCTACACCGTGATCTCCGCCGATTGCCACGCGGGCGCCGACGTCCGCGGCTACCGCCCATTTTTGGAGAGCCGCTGGCACGACGAGTTCGACGCCTGGGCCGCCTCCTACCAGGTGCCGTATGAGGACCTGCTCGGCGACAAGGGCGAGCGCAACTGGGATTCCGACCGGCGCGTGGCCGACCTCGAGAGCGACGGCATCGTCGCCGAGGTCATCTTTCCCAACACGGTGCCGCCCTTCTTTCCCAAGGTTGCCCTGACCACGCAGCCTCCGGCAGCGAATGCGGGTGACTCGACGCGCCGCTGGGCCGGCCTGCAGGCACACAACCGCTGGCTCGCCGACTTCTGCCAGCAGGCGCCGGGCCGGCGCGCCGGCATCGCCCAGATCATGCTGCAGGACATCGACGCGGCCGTGGAAGAAGTGCGCTGGGCACACGCCAACGGCCTGCGCGGCGGTGTGCTGCTGCCGGGCACCCCGCCCGGAAGCGGGCTGCCGCCGCTGCACGACATCGCGTACTACGAGCCGCTCTGGGCCGTCTGCGAAGAGCTGGGCATGCCGCTGAACCACCACTCCGGCAGTGCCGCACCGCCGATGGGGCCGACCAATGTCGATCAGGTGATCTTCCTGCTCGAGGTGACGTGGTGGGCCCATCGCGCGCTCACCGCTCTCATCACGTCCGGTGCGCTGGAACGCCACCCCGCCCTGCAACTGGTCTTCACCGAGCAGGGCACCGCATGGATCCCGCCGGAGCTCATGCGGCTCGACTACTTCTTCGACCGGATGGGCACCGCCGTCGGCTCGCAGGAGCACGTGTGGGGCGCCCCGGTCGTCTCCAAGCTGTCGCTCAAGCCCAGCGAGTACTGGGCGCGCCAGTGCCATGTCGGCGCCAGCTTCATGCGTGCCGACGAGGCGAAGCTGCGCGGCGCGGTCGGTGTCGACAAGATCATGTGGGGCAGCGACTACCCGCACAAGGAAGCCAGCTTCCCCTTCTCCCGCGAGGCGATCCGGCTGGCCTTCGCCGATTGCACACCCGCCGAAGCCGCCGCGATCCTGGGCGGAAACGCCGCTGCCCTCTACGGTTTCGACCTCGCCGCCCTCGCGCCGCATGCGGCCCGGGTCGGTCCATCGGTGGAGGAGGTCTCACGTCCGCTGACGGTCGGTGAGGTGCCGCACGAAGCCGAGCGCTGCCCCGCCTTCGTCGGTTTCACCGGGGCGGCCTGATGACTGCGAACAAAGGCAACGACATGGATCCGTACCTGATCATCACCTCCGACAGTCACGCGGGCCTGCCCACCGCGGCGTATCGCCCGTATCTGGAGAGCAAGTACCACGCGGCGTTCGACCAGTTCCTCTCCGAGCGAGGCATTGCGCTGGAGGAGATGACCAACCTCGGTGTGCGCAACAGCGACTTCGCCGATTCCTGGTATGCCGAGCACGGCGAAGCGCTGAACGCCGGCTGGGATGCGCTCAAACGCGATCAGCAGCTCGACGCCGAAGGCATCTGCGGCGAGGTCATCTTTCCCGACGCGGATGCCGTTGAATCGCGTACCTGCGCTCCCTTCGGCACCGGCCTCGGGTTGTCCGGTGACACCGATCCCGAGCTCGGCATGGCCGGCGCCCGGGCGCACAACCGCTGGCTTGCCGAGCTGTGCCAGCACGCCCCCGAAAGGCGTTGCGGCGCAGCACTCATCCCCATCACGGCCGAGCTCGACGACGTCCTTGCCGAGATCCGTCGCAGCAAGGAGGACGGCCTTGGCGCGGTGATGATTCCCGCGATGTGGATGCACGGAAAGCCTTACCACGACAGGCATTACGACCCGGTCTGGGCGCTGTGCGAAGAGCTGCAGATGCCGGTGATGACGCACAGCGGGCCGAGCGACCGTGACTCCTACGGCGACCATCTCGGCATCTACGTCACCGAGGTGACGTGGTGGCCGGCGCGTCCGATGTGGTTCCTGCTCTGGTCAGGCGCGTTCGAGCGCTTCCCCGGATTGCGGTTCGGCGTCACCGAGGCAGGCGCGTGGTGGATGCCGGGTCTGCTGTGGTTCTGGGACCGGCTCTACCTCGGTCAGAAGGGTTCGGAGAAGCTCGGCGCCAAGCCCTTCGGTGACAACGTGCTGATGCGCCCGAGCGAGTACTTCGACCGCAATTGCTTCATCGGTGCGTCCAACACCAAGCGTCGCGAGATCGGGATGCGCTACGAGATCGGGGTCGACAATCTCTTGTGGGGCAGCGATTTCCCCCATCCCGAGGGCACCTGGCCGAGCTCGCGCGAATGGCTGAAGAAGACCTACCACGACATCCCGATCGACGAGACGCGTCGCATGCTCGGGCTGGCCGCCGCGGAGATCTTCGGCTTCGACACCGCCGCCCTGCGCCCGCTCGCCGAAAAGATCGGCCCGACCCCCGCCGAGCTCGGCCAGCTCGACGGCGACCCGACAGGTGCCGACCTCGTCGCCAAGTGGGCGAAGACCAAAGAGGTCGGACGCCACTGGCTCACCGGACACGACTTCGCGATGATCGACCTCTAGAAGGGACCGGCATGAACGTTCGCTACGGGCGCCGCGATCTGCAGCGCAACCGCGAGATCGAAGCCACCTCGGGCAAGGGCGGCCTGATCTGGTGCCAGGCCGTCACGGCACTCTGGGAGACCGACCCCGACGTGATCGCCGCCGTGCTGCCACCGCCGCTCTCGCCCGCCGAGCGTCCTCTCGTGCGGCTGACGCTGACCGTGGTGGAGATGCCCGGGCTGCCGGCCTTCGGGGCGGGCTGGCTCGGCGTCGCGGCCAAGCACGGCGACGTACCCGGCGAGTACCCGATCTTCATGCCGATGACCACCGAGCAGTCGGTGATCGGTGGCCGCGAGACCTACGGCGAACCCAAGAAGATTGCCGAGGTCTGGGCCCGCCGTGACGGCAACGCGATCGATGCCGGGATCAGCCGGATGGGCTTCCCGCTCGTCGAGGTCCGGGGCACCGTCACCGATGCACGGGAGCCGTACGAGCTCGACAAGCGCGACTTCTGGTTCAAGGTGCTTCCCTCGGCCGAGCGTCCCGGCGAGCTCGACGGCGACGCTCTGCTCGTCTACGGCGAGAAGCACGAGCAGGCTCGGGTGCACGAAGGGATCGATGGCACGGTCGTCCTCAAGGACTCACCGCTCGACCCGATCGCCGACCTCTCGATCGTGAAGATGGTCGACCTCAACTGGACCGAACGCGCCTCGACCCAGGTGGGACGCACCATCGGCCCGGTGCCGGCCGCGGATTTCGCGCCGTACCTGCACCAGCGCTACGACGACCTGTCGGTGCTCGGCAAGAAGTCGTAGCGCCGGCCAGAAGTCGTACGACTAGGCGACGTCTACCGGATTCAGCATGTAGATCTGCGGGGCACCGTCGAGAGCATCGCCCGCGCCGGCGAACGCAGCACCCAGGTGGGGCTGCCCGAGGTGAGCATTGATGTCTTCCTGCGACGCCCACGTTTCGAGATTGATGAAGGTGCCGGGAGCGCCCTGGGCTTCGTAGAGGTCGTAGCGGATGCAGCCCTTGTCCTTGCGGCTCGGCGCCATCAGCGAGGTCATGGCCTCGCGGACGACGTCTTCCTTGCCTTCCTTGGCCTTGATGACGGCAACAACCTGCAGGTCTGCCACGTGGTTCTCCTCGATGTCGTTTCCGCAGGCTGCGGTGCCCACAGATGCCGGTCGGCAGGCTACCGGCGTACCCTGCTCGCCAGAACAGTGGATGGGTTCGTGAGGCTGAGGAGTCCCGATGACGATCACCGAGAGCGCCAAGAAGACCAACCCCGTGGTGAACGATGGCCTGCCCGGCCAGAACCTTCGGATGCCGCTGCCGCCGACGTTCGACAGCGTCGAAGAAGAGCGGATGCACCGCAAGGTGCGCCTGGCCGCTGCCTTCCGCATGTTCAGCAAGGCCGGGCTCGACGAGGGCGTCGCCGGACATATCACGGTGCGCGACCCGGAGTATCCCGACTCCTACTGGGTGAACCCGTTCGGCCATCACTTCGGCCTGATGCGCCAGAGCGATCTGGTTCGCGTCAACCACGCCGGCGATGTCGTCGAAGGTGACCGCGCGGTCAACGGAGCTGCCGTCGCCATCCACTGCGCCGTGCATGCGGCCCGTCCTGACGTCATTGCCGCGGCTCACGCCCATGGTCCGTACGGCAAGACCCTCTCGGCACTCGACATGACCGTCGAGCCGCTCACCCAGGACGCCTGCGCGTTCTACAACGACATCGGCCGCCACGACAACTTCACCGGCGTCGTACTCGATCCCGAGGAGGGCAAGCGGATCGGCGTCGCGCTCGGCAAGAACAAGGCCGTCATCCTCGCCAACCACGGCATGCTCACCGTCGGGGAGACAGTCGACAGCGCCGCCTGGTGGTTCCTCACCCTGGAGCGGACCTCGCAGTCGCAGCTGATGGCGTACGCCGCCGGCAAGCCCCGCCAGATCAACGACGAAGCTGCTGCCGCGACCTACAAGCAGGTGGGTTACGAGATCGCCGGCTGGTTTCAGTTCCAGCCGATCTACGACAAGATCTTCAAGGAAAACCCGGACATCGTGGACTAGGCGGCAATGCTGGGGTTTGGCGCGCTATCGCGCTAACGTCCCCGCATGGCGCGCTGGCGGGACGGCAATGGCAAGGCTCTCCGCGATTTCCCGCAGCCGACGGTCGCGGTCGATGTCGCGGTCCTGACCGTGCCATCGCCGCTGGCCGAGAATTCGCAGCTGCACCTGCTCTTGCATCGGCGGGCGGATGGCTTCGCGACGGGCAACTGGGCGCTGCCGGCGACCGTCGTACACAAGCGGGAGCGGCTGGCGAAGGCGGCCGAGCGGGCACTGAAGCTGAAGGCCGGGGTCTCGAATGTGACGCCGACCCAGTTGCAGGTCTTCGACGATCCGGATCGTGATGCCCGCGGCTGGGTGATGTCAGTAGCCCACGTGGCGCTGGTCGCGTACGAACCCCTCGCGTCAGCCATCGGGCAGAGCTCCGACGTCACCCTGGTGCCGGTCGAAGAGGGCCTGGCGCGCCTGCCCGACCGGCAGCGGCGGCTGCCCTTCGACCACGAGCGGGTGGTGGAGCTGGCGACGCAATGGGCTGCGCAGCAGTACGCCGCGGCCCCGGATCCGTTCGGACTGCTCGCGGCGCCGTTCACCCTCACCCAGCTCCGGCAGCTGCACCAGGCGGTCGAAGGCCGCACCTGGCAGAAGGACGTCTTCCGCCGCCGGGTCTACGGCACGTTGCAGGACGTCGGAGCCCGCACCGTCGTGACGACCGGGCGTCCGGCCGCGCTGCTGCAGCGCAAGGTCAGCTGACGGTCCACGCCGAACTGGCGCAGGGTGCGTCCCAGTAGCCGACGATTTCGGGGTCCAGCCTGGTGACGGTCAGCGAGAAGCCCACCATGCCCAGCGACGTCACCAGAGAGGCGGCCATCGACCTGGTCACCCGCACCCCCGCCTCGCGAAGCCGGCGCGTCGCGTAGCCGTGCACCGCTGACAGTTCGAGACCGGCGATGCCGCCCAGGCCGTTCGTATAGAGCAGGACCTCTTCCTCGGGCTTGCCTGCGCGCTCAGTCCGATCGGTCCGATCTGCCAGGAGGGCGTCGCACATCCGCGCCACGAGGTGATCGGCCCGCTGGGCGACCCCGCGCTCGCGTCCGGCCTCGCCGTGGATGCCGACGCCGAACTCCTGCTCACCGGCCGCCAGCGTGATCGCCGCGACCCCGCCGGAGGGCAGCGTCACTCCCGAGACCGACACCCCGATCGATCGCGTGGCTGCCGCAACGCGACGACCCAGAGCGGCGACGGCAGGCAGGTCGGCGCCTGCTTCAGCCGCCGCCCCGCAGATCTTCTCGACGACGATCGTCCCCGCCACCCCGCGCCGCCCCACGCCCTCTTCTTCATCCACCGGGCCGTCCGGAACATCGAGTGCGATGTCGTCGGCGACGAGCGCGGTCTCCACCAGGTGTCCGTCCCGCCGGGCGAGGTCGGCGCCGAGGCGGAAGTTCAACACGTCGCCGGTGTAGTTCTTGACGATCAGCAGCACGCCCGCACCGCTGTCGGAGGAGGCGATGGCCGCGTGCACGGCGTCGGCGCTGGGGCTGGCGAAGACCTCTCCGGGGCAGGCGGCGGTCAGCAGCCCCGGGCCGATCAATCCGGCGTGCATCGGCTCGTGACCGGAACCGCCGCCGGAGATGAGTGCGACCCGGCCAGGCTGCGGTGCGTCGGCGCGGGCTACGTACCGCGGCTGGAAGGACGCCCGCAGCTTCCCGCCGCTGGCCGCGATCAGCCCGGCAAGCGCGTCGTCCACCAAGGCGTCAGGATCGGCGACGATGTGGCCCGGGCTTGCCACCCCGGGCCCTTCCAGCGAGGCCGGCCGCTCGACGGGCACGGCAGCATTCGCCGGTGACAACGCTGCGGCGATGAGGTCGGCCACCGCCTGGGCGCCTGCGTCCACGTGACCCACACCCCCGCCGGGGACGTAGCTGGCCCGCCCTCGGCGGGCCGTCATGCCGGCGGTCGCGGCCGCGCCCTCGGCAGCGGCGGCAGCGGGATCCGCGCCGGATTCGAGCGCCTGCGCCGCAGGCAGCAGCGCGTCCAGGAGGGTGCGGTCGCCGGCCCGCGCTCCGCCGACCTCGGCAATTCCCTCGGCCGCAGCCCGCAATGCAGCTGCCGGCCCGCGATCGATCGCGTCGGCGGCGCGCAGCAGCCCCGTTCCCCAGAGCGGCCCGGTCGTGCCGCCGACGCCGGCGACCGCATGAGCGGCTCCCAGCAGCAGGTCGGCGTCCGTCGCCGATTCGGGGGCGTCGGCCACGGCGACGATCAGGAGACGAGCGGCGCGCGCCAGGATCGCCCCGAAGTCCCCGTCCCCCGCGGCGGCGTCCAGCTCCCCGTATCGCGCTTCCCCGGAAATGGCGGCGCCCGCTGCCGCGGTCAACCGCTCGCGTAGAGACGCCATGCTTCAGGTCCTACCAGGGCTGGTCCCACCAGGGCGTGGCTAGGTCTTGCGGAGCGCGTTGGCCACCTTGTCGCACGCTCCCTGATCGTTCGCCGAGAAGACCACGTTGAGCTTGGCCGATTTGGCCGGCGGGTACAGCTCGGCGCGCAATTCCAGGACGTAGCCGCCGCCGACGAGCGCCCGGGCGTAGCCGTTGTTCACCACACTGGCCTTGTCGACGATCGCCCCGTACTTCGCACTCGACTGGAACGTCACCGTGCATCCGGAACCCGCCTTGGCGGACACGACCTTGGTCGCCCGGTCCACGCTGTCGATCACCGGCCCGACCACCGCGCAGCCGCCGCGACCGAGCTGCACGACTTCCTGACCGGCCGTCACCCGCAGCGAACTCGGCGCGCCGGGGTTGTTGGAGGTGCACTGGAAGGTCGCGACGAGCTGGCGCACTTCCAGCGGATTGGCGGTCTGCTTGGTGCCGTCCCCGCCGCCGACCGCCACGACCACCACGACGATCGCGATGATCACGATCACCACCGCACCCGCGATGACGGCCAGCCGGCGGTTGCCACGCGGCCGCTTTCGCGGCGCCGGCTGGGTCGCGGTGTCGCCCTTCGTCAGCTCCGGGTGCGTCTGCGCCCTGGTCGGCGGCGGCAGTTCGCTGGTGGGGGGCTCAGCGGACATTCCCTCGGGCGGCTCGCTCACAGGTACATCCTCCGTCATGAAAGGCTCTGCGGCATGTATACGGTCGCCAGCGCTCGGGAGGCGCTCGCCGCGCTGCTTCCCACGCTCGATCAGATCGTTTCGCTGCGGGCCGACACCGCCGAACTGGCCGCCGCGGTGACGTCAGGAGCGGCGACGACGCTCGGCGGCACCCCTGAATTCAAGGCAGCGCAGGCCCGCCTCGATGAGCTGATCACCGATCTGCAGCAGCAGGACGTGCAGGTCAAGGGGCTGGCGCCGCTCCTGCTGGACTTCCCGTCCGAATTCGACGGCGTGCCGGTCCTGCTGTGCTGGCTCGAAGGCGACCGCGCGCTGGAGTGGTATCACCGCACCGACCTCGGTTTTGCCGGCCGCCGCCCGATCCCCGCCGGGTAGACGCTAGTCCAGAGCCGTCCGCACAAAGGAATCGAAGAGCCGGTACGCAGCCTCCGCCGCTGCAGGCGCTAGCAGCTCGGTCGCCTCGGTGACGGCCAGGCGATCCAGCTCCGGCCCGCCGCGCTCCTTCAGCTGCGTCTCACGTTCGTCGAGCCAGCCCGGGAGCATGGCCGGCGTGAATTCGGGATGGAACTGCACGCCCAGGCAGCGTCCCGACCGAAACGCCTGCGGGCACAGCGGGCTGCGGGCGAGCTCATCGGCGCCCTCGGGCACGGTGAAAACGTCGTCGTGGAAGGAGAACCAGGGGCCCGCGCCGACCACGCCGTGATGGCCGGGTGAGGGCTCGATGTCGGTCCAGCCGAACTCCGAGTACGGGCCCCGGCTCACCGTGCCGCCCAGCGCGCGGCTGAGCTGCTGGCCGCCGAAGCAGACTCCGAGGATCGCGGTGCCGGCGGCGTACAGCCCGCGTATCCACTCACGCTCGCGCGGGATCCAGGGCCTGCTCTCGTCGTAGGCGGCCTGGGCGGAGCCGAGTACGGCGACGATCTCGCCGGGCAGCGTTTCGGGAAGCTCGGCGTCGACGGCGGCGTCAGCGGTGCGCAGCGTCACCCCGCGCTCGAGCGCCCACGGGATCAGATGGCCCGTCTGGGTGCCGGCGATGTCAGCGGCGACGTCATGCGAGACGATCAGCATGCGCAGCGCGTTGGGGGACGAGCGAGCCACCAGATCCGCCTTCCTGCGCTTGCGCCACTAACCTGAGCAGCGCTGTGCTTGTCACCCTCGACGCTGTCTCGCGAACCCGGGGCACCACACTGCTCCTGGACCGGGTGTCGCTCGGTATCGACGATCGCGATCGTATCGGTGTAGTCGGCAGAAACGGCGCTGGTAAGAGCACTCTTGCGAGGGTTATCGCCGGGCAGGAGGCGCCCGATACCGGTCGCGTCGCAGCGCGGGCTGGAATCCGCGTCGCGCTGCTGACCCAGGACGACACGCTGCCTGACTCGACCGTCGGTGAGCTGCTGCTCTCCGGGCTCGCCGAGCACGAGTGGGCAGGCAACGCCGCCGCCCGCGAGGTGCTCGACGGGCTGGGCCTTCGTGACCGGCTGGACACCCGGCTGTCGGTGATGTCGGGCGGTGAGCGGCGCCGCGCAGCGCTGGGGGCACTCCTGGTGGCTGACGCGATCGAGGGCACCGACCTGCTGATGCTCGACGAGCCGACCAACCATCTCGACGTCGAGGGCGTCGACTGGCTGGCCCAGCATCTGCGCGGCCGGCGCGGCGCGCTGCTGGTCGTCACCCACGATCGCTGGTTCCTGGACGCCGTTTGCGAGACGACGTGGGAGGTCGGCGGCGGCACGGTCGCGTCGTATGACGGCGGCTACGCGGCCTACGTGCTGGCCAAGGCCGAGCGCGACCGCACGGCTGCTGTCAGCGAATCGCGCCGGCGCAACCTCGTCCGCAAGGAACTCGCCTGGCTGCGCCGCGGTCCGCCGGCCCGCACCTCCAAGCCGCGCTTTCGTATCGATGCCGCCAATGCCCTGATCGCCGACGAGCCCCCGCCGCGCGAGTCGATGCTGCTACGCCGGACGGCTGCCGCACGCCTGGGCAAATCCGTCTACGACGTCGAGGACGTCACGATGGGGTACGGCGGCCGCGTCCTGCTCGACGACGTCACCTGGCGCGTCGGCCCCGGCGACCGCTTCGGACTGATCGGGGTCAACGGCGCCGGCAAGAGCACCCTGCTCCGCCTCCTGGACGGGCGGCTCCCGCCCCAATCGGGGGAGGTGAAGGTCGGCGCCACCGTGCGCCCGGCCTATCTGACCCAGGACGTCGCCGAGCTCGATCCACAGCTGCGCGTGCTGCAGGCGGTCGAGGAGACCGGCAACGTCGTCACCACCGTCGATCCCCGGGCCGGCGGCGGGCGCGAGCTCACGGCAGGACAGCTGCTCGAATCCTTCGGTTTCCCGACAGCCCGTCAGTGGACCCGGGTCGGTGACCTGTCCGGCGGCGAGCGTCGGCGGTTGCAAATCTTGCGGCTGCTGCTCGGCGGCGCCAACGTGCTGCTGCTCGACGAGCCCACCAACGACCTCGACATCGACACCCTGCAGGCCCTCGAGGACGTGCTCGACACCTGGCCCGGCTCGCTGATCGTCGTCAGCCACGACCGCTGGTTTCTCGAACGCGTCACCGACACCATCGTCGCGCTGACCGGCGACGGCCGGCTCGCTGCGCTCCCTGGCGGCGTCGACGAGTACCTCGAGATCCGCAGGCGCACGGTGGCCGCGGCGCCGCCGTCAGTCCCAGCCAAGCGCACCGGCGACACCCGCGCCGCGGAGCGCCAGCGCAACAAGGAGCTGCTCCGGCTCGAGCGCTTGTTGCAACGCCTCGATCGGCGGGAACGTCAGCTGCACGATCAGCTCGCCGCTTCGGCGACCGACGCCCAAGAAGTGCAGCGGCTCGACGCCGACCTGCGCGCCGTGCTGGGGGAGAAGGCCGAAGCTGAAGAAGGCTGGCTGCTGCTGGCCACCAGCGAAGGGGACGAAGGATGAGCGACATCCCGGATGTGGCAGACATCGACCTGTCGGCAGACGCCTTTTGGGCGCAGCCGCTGGAGGGTCGCTACGAGGCGTTTCGCCGGCTGCGGGCGACCCCCGGGCTCACGTACTACGACGCACCCGACCCGCGCAGCGCCATGATCGATCCCAACGCCAGCTACTACGCCGTCGTTCGGCACGCCGACATCAAGGCGGCGAGCGCAAACCCCGAAGTCTTCTCGTCAGCTGCCGGGTCGACCTCGATCCCGGATCTGCCGCCGGAGTTCCTCGAGTTCTTCGGCTCGATGATCAACATGGACGCGCCGCGCCACGTCCGGCTGCGGCGGATCGTCTCGCAGGCGTTCACCCCGCGCATGATGAGCCGGATCGAGACCGACGTCGCCGATGTCGCGCGGACCGTGGTGTCCCGTCTGGCCAGGGGAGCGGCGGCCGGCGGCGAGGAGTTCGACTTCGTCACCGAGGTCGCCGCGCCGCTGCCGCTGACCGTGATCTGCAACCTGATGGGCGTGCCCGACAGCGAGGCCGAGCGGGTCTTCCGGTGCTCCAACGTCATCCTCGGCGCCGGCGACGCCGAATACGTGCCCGAAGGCGGGGATCTCGGCGCGGTGCTGCTCGCGGCCGGGGCCGAGCTGGCGGAGCTGGTCTCCGAGCTGTGCCGGCAGCGTCGCGAATCACCTACCGGTGACCTCGTGACCGCGCTGGCCGCTGCCGAGGTCGAGGGGGAGCGGCTGACCGATGCGGAGATCGCGTCGTTCTTCGTGCTGTTGTCGGTCGCGGGAAACGAGACCACGCGCAACGCGCTCAGCCATGCTCTCGTGGGGCTGACGGAGCACGAGGATCAGCGTGCGCTCTGGCTCAGCGATTTCGAGGCGCTGGCACCCGCCGCGGTCGAGGAGATCGTGCGGTGGTCGAGCCCGGTGATCTGGATGCGCCGCACGGTGCTGAGCGAGACCGCCGAGCTCGGTGGTCAGCAGCTGAAGCAGGGCGATCGGCTGCTGCTGTATTACGCGTCGGGCAATCGCGACGAGAGCGTCTTCGATGACCCCGAGGACTTCGATCTGCGCCGCACCCCCAATCCGCATCTCGGGTTCGGCGGCGCCGGGCCGCACTACTGCCTCGGCGCTCACCTTGCCCGCCGCGAGATCACCGTGCTGTATCGCGAGCTTTTGCAGCAATTTCCGGCGGTACGGGCGACTGGCGAACCCGTACGGCTGGCCTCCAGTTTCGTCAACGGCATCAAGCACTTACCGGCGTCGCTTAGCAAATAGCAAGTTTCGCTGACGCCGGTCCCGATCGTGGATAAGGATGGCCGGTGCCCCCTCGTCAGCGACAGGACCCGGGCGCAGCCCGCGGATGGTCGCTCGACGTTTCGCGCACCTCGCCGGGCCAGGCTGAGGTGCGCGCGAGCGGGGAGTTCGACCTCGCGGCCGTGGACGACGTGCATCGCGTCATCGGCCGGACGGCCGCCGACCTCGAGCAGCCCCCGGTGGTGGTCATCGACTTGGCGCGAGTCACCTTCCTCGACGCCGCCATGCTCGGGGCGCTGGTGACCGAACGCCAGGCCCTGCGCGCCGCCGGCGGCGACCTCCTGCTGACCGGCGTCAGCCGCTGGGCGATGCGCATCATCGAGATCTGCGGGCTCCGCGAGACACTCGGTGTCTGATCGTCCCAACCGCTGACCGCTCAGGGGTTCAGCAGCACCTTGACCGTGCCGTCCAGCTTCTTCTGGAACCGGTCGTAGGCGAGCGGCGCCTGCGCCAGCGGGACGCGATGGGTGGCGAATGTGTCGACGCCCAGCGGATCGTCGTCGGTCAGCAACGGCAGGATTTTCGGCACCCAGCGCTGCACGTTGGCCTGCCCCATGCGCAGCTGGATCTGCTTGTCGAACAGCACCAGCATCGGCAACGGGTCGGCCATACCGCCGTACACGCCGCTGAGCGAAATGGTGCCGCCTCGCCGGACGATGTCGATGGCCGCGCGAAGGGCCGCCAGCCGATCGGTCCCGGCGGTCTGCATCATCTTGCGGGCGAGGGAGTCGGGCAGCAGACCCGCCGCGTCGTGCGCGAGCTTGCCTGCGCGCCCGCCGTGCGCCTCCATGCCGACCGCGTCGATCACCGAATCCGGCCCGCGCCCGCCGGTCATCTCGCGTATCGCCTCACCGATGCCCTCGCCGAGCGCGCCCACGTCGAGCACCTCATTGCCGCGGGACCTGACCCGGGCGAGGCGATCGGCGACGAGATCGACGCCGATGACGCGGTGGCCCCGGTACGCGGCGATGCGGGTGGCCATGTCGCCGATGGGCCCGAGGCCGAGAACGACGACCGTGCCGCCATCCGGGACCCCGGCATATTCGACGGCCTGCCACGCGGTCGGCAGCACGTCCGAGAGATAGACGAAACGCTCGTCCGACGGGCCGTCCGGCACCTTGATCGCGGTGTTCTGGGCTTGTGGCACACGCAGGAATTCGGCTTGACCGCCGGGAACGGCGCCGTAAAGGCTGCTGTAGCCGAACAGGGCCGCGCCCGAGTTGAACTCGCGTACCTGCGTCGTCTCGCACTGGGTCTGCAGCCCCGCGTCGCACATGTAGCAGTGGCCGCAGGAGATCTGAAACGGCATGACCACGCGGTCGCCCGCACTCACGTGGGTGATGTCAGCGCCGACCGCTTCGACGACGCCGATCGTTTCGTGGCCGAGTACGTCGCCCGGCGTCATGTACGGGCCCAGGACCTCATACAGGTGAAGATCTGACCCGCAGATGCCGGTCGTGGTGACCCGGACCAGGATGTCGGACGGTTCCTTGATGATCGGATCGGCGACATCCTCGACCCGCACATCACGCTTGCCTTGCCACGTCACGGCCTTCATGCCGAGCGCTTACCCGCGGCCAGACGCTCCAACCGGGGCCGGAAGTCCATACGCGAGAGCACCGTCTGTCCCGACGCTGAAGTACTCGACTCCAACGGCGACAACGGGCTGATCGGCCTGTAGTGCGACGGCGACCTTGTTGGCGGCGTTACGGGTGAGATCCAGCAGCATCTCGAGGGTTTCCTCGGGGCTGAAGGCGGCGCGTACCTGATCGACAAGGCCCTCCGGGTAGGCCGCGGGCTGCCAGAGGATGGCGTCGGTCAGCCGTAGCGCGACTTTGGACCGCTCGTCGAGGTCGGACGTCTCGTAGAAGTCGATCTTGTCGAAGGTGGTCTCGTCGGCGCCGCCCTTGATGGCCGCGACCTCCCGGCGGGACTGGCAGATCCGGCAGTTGTGGGCGCGCGCGCCGCGAAGCCGGATGAGCTCGGTGGTGACGGGGTCAAGCGCGTCCATCGAGGCGACATCGGTGAGGAACCGGTCGAGCGCGGGCCACAGATCGGGTGGCTCCGCTCCGGGAATCTGGCCAGGGTCGGGCGCGGCTGGTTTGCTTTCGGGTTCGCCGAAGATTTGGTGCAGCGCGGCACGGAACCGGAAGTCGAAATCGCGGATGTACAGCGTCTGGAAGAAGGGATAGCTACGCGCGCCCATGGCGCCGAAGACGCCGTCGCGCTGGGCGTCGGTGAGTGCGGAGACGTCGATGATGAACTGCTCGATCGCTTCGGCGCACGAACGTTCGGTGTCAGAAGTCGAGACGTGAGTGGCGGTGAGGCCACCGAGAATGACGTCTATCCGGTCCTGGATGAGGGAGAGCATCTTCGCGTCGACGGCGACGGAGGCCTCGTTGGTGAGGACCTCCCAGTCCTTGAACGCGATCGGTGCCAGGGAGCGGGCTGAGGGCATGGGATCCCAGCGCATGGTGGAACTCTTCTCGCAGTGCGGTGCTTTGCGGACGGGTCCGGAACGTACACCGCGCCGGGACCCGTTAGCCATTATTGCCCGTGAAATACAGGGAATTGGGAGCCGGATGAATGTTGGCGCGCAAGACGAAATAATGGGTCGTCGCGTCACGCTCGTGCCCACGATCGACGCGCACGTCGCGCAGCTTCTGCGGATCCGCTACACGCCTGAGGTACGCGCCCGCTGGGGCGAGACCCCGGAGGCCGCCGAATGGCCGTTCGACGAGCCGGGAATCACCCCGTTCACAGTGTTCGCCGGCGGCGCCATCGCCGGCTTCATCCAGTACGGCGAGGAGGAGACGCCCTCCTACCGGCACGCGTCGATCGACATCTTTCTCGACCCCGCGGTGCACGGTCGGGGCGTCGGTCGCGACGCGATCTGGACCCTGGCGTCCCACCTGATCCACGTGCGTGCACACCACCGCATCGTCATCGACCCGGCGGCCGACAATGAGCCCGCCATCAGGTGTTACGCATCGGTGGGCTTCCGGGCGGTCGGGATCATGCGGCGCTACGAGCGTGACGCCGACGGCACCGGATGGCACGACGGCTTGCTGATGGACCTGCTGGCCGACGAGCTCTCGCCGCAGCCGTAACCGACGGTTCAGAGACCCATCGTCCCGGCGACCACCGGACCGACCCGCAGGCCGTTGCAGCCCGGCAGCGACGTCACCACTTGCTGCGAGTGGGTCTCGCCTGGAGGCGTCACCAGCAGCTTGGGATAGGAGACGCAGGTGGTCGCGGTGCCGACCGGAACGTCGCTGCCCTGCACCGGAGCCGACGCGGTCTGACCGGGCGCCAGGCTGATGGCTGACGGCGGCCCGACGTGGGTGAAGGGCGTGCGGACCGCTTGGGTGACCTGCTGCCCGGCCGCGTTCAGGCCGGCGACTCCGGGATAGCCCTGCAGGCTGCACGTGCGCTGGCTGATGTTCTTGAAAAGGACGGGGACGGTGATCGAACCGGCAGCGCCGTTGCTCTGTCCAGGCGTCACCGACAATTCCGAGAGCCGGCAGTAGATCGCGGGCTCGACCGGAGTCGGTGTCGTGGTCGGCGTGGGCGTCGTCGTCGCGCTGGGAGTCGGGGTAGGCGTCG
Source organism: uncultured Actinomycetota bacterium (assembly GCA_963731205.1). Classification (GTDB taxonomy): domain Bacteria; phylum Actinomycetota; class Actinomycetes; order Frankiales; family Frankiaceae; genus DATAZK01. The sequence goes on from CAVSUJ010000002.1 coordinate 1,687,485, forward strand.
GTGTCGGCGTCGGCGTGACCGTCGGACTCGGGCTGGTGGAAGCGGTCGGCGTCGGAGAGGGCGATGGCGGCGATTTCTTGGAGGAGGACGAGCACCCGGCGACGGCGAGGCTCACCCCGAAGGTGAGCACCAGGGCAGCGGTGCGGGAGAGTGCGCGCCTTTGCTTCACCCTCTCTGGATACCGCGCTTTCGGGTGGCAGGCCCGCGCGCCACGCGATCGTGATCAGACGGTGATCAGCTTCTGGCGGCGGGTGCTGCCGGTGGAAAGTCAGGGATTCGCCGGGTGAAGAACTGCGCGACCAGCGCGAGACCGGCGAGGACCGCCAGTGCGGATTGCAGGGCATGAACCCGGGCCAGCGAATTGTCCTGCTCGACGGCAGCAGCCGTTGCTCGTGGAACTCCGGCCTTGGCGAGCCCCGCCTTCAGTTGCGCATCGGACAGGAACGGGACCCCGCCGCCGAATTCGGAGGTGGCTCTTTGGGTCAGCGATGCGGGAACGGCAGGGTTGTGCTTGATGTCGGTCAGCAGCGACGTCGTCAAGGTGCCGATGAGCACGGCCCCCGCCAGGGCAGTGCCGATCGACGCCCCGAGGTTCGTCACCGTGTTCTGGATGCCTCCGACCGCGCTGCTTCTTTCATCGGACACCGCCGAGACCGTGACGGCCCCCAATTGCGACGCGAGCGCTCCGATTCCCAGGCCCCCGAGCAGCATCGGCCACGTGACGATCCCGGCGCCTGAGCCGACGTTGAGCAGCGCGATCAGGATGACGATGGCGGCGAACAGCGCCAGAAATCCCGCCTGCACGATGCGGCGGGGGGATGTATGCGGGAAGAGCTTCGGGACGCCGACTGCGGCCAGCAGCAAGGTGATCGACAGCGGGATGACCCTGATGCCGGTGGCGACCGCTGACAGCCCGAGGTCGACCGCCAGGAAGAGCGGCACGACGAAGAACAGTCCCGCCTGCACGACGCACTGGAAGAAGAACGCCAACAGGCCGGCTCGCAAGGTTCGGATCCGCAGGATCGCAGGGTCGACGAGCGGTTCGGCGCCGAGGCGGATGAGCCGGTTCTCCCACCAGACAAACGCGCGCAGCACGAGACCGCCGGCGAGTACGAGCCAGGTGACCGGCGAGAGGCCGAACCACTCCGGCGCATGCTCCTTGGCCCGCAGCACCCCCCAACTGCCCGAGCGCAGGACGGCTAGCACCAGCAGGCTCAGCCCGACCCCGGACAGCAGCGTGCCGACGAGGTCCAGCTTCGCGGTGGATTCTCGAGGGCTGTCCGCCATCCGGCGGGCCAGCAGGAGGATGACCGCGACGATGACGACCTCCGACACGAAGACCCACCGCCACGACAGGTAGGTCGTGAAGAAGCCGCCGATCACAGGTCCCGCGGCGACGGCGATCGCCGCGGCGGACGCCACGAGCCCGTACGCGGCCGGTCGCCGGTCGGGAGCGAAGTTGGAGGCGACGAGGCCGACGATGGCCGGCAGGATCAGTGCCGCCCCGGCGCCCTCGAGGAAGGACCAGCCCAGCATGAGCACCGCGAGGTTCGGGGCGGCGGCCGTGACGAGCGCGCCGGCGCCGTAAATCGTGCAGCCGATGGCAAACGCGCGTTTGCGTCCGAGGAGCTGACCCAGCTTCCCGCCGGTGATCATCAGGGCTGCCATGATCAGCGTGTAGAAGGTGATCGCCGTCTGAATGCCGGTCACGGTGGTGCCGACGTCGTGGGCGACCGTCGCGATCGAGACGTTCATGACCGAGCTGTCGAGCGTCATCAGGAATTGGCCGGCTGCCAGGGTCGTGAGGATCGTCCGGCTGGCCGTGCTGCCGGCCGCCGCCGCTTCGGTCATGGCGTGATCCTGCAACCTCCATAAAGTCGGGGCGTGGACACCGCGCCTGCCGAGCGTGACGCGGGCGAATTTGCGTCATGGCTGGTGGCCTTCCGGGCCTCGCTACATGACGGCGATCCGGTCGACGTCCCTTGCGACGGGTGCACCGCCTGCTGCCGCTCGGGAAAGCTGATTCCGGTCGATCCCGACGAGTCGGACGCGCTCGCCCACATCCCGTCCGATTGCCTGTTGCCTCTGGAAGGTGAGTCGGGTGACACCGCCCGTCGCGTCTTGGCGCACGACGATTCCGGACGCTGCTCCCAGCTGACCGCTGAGGGCTGCGCGGTCTACGACCACCGGCCGCGGGCCTGCCGCATGTACGACTGCCGGATCTTCCCCGCCGCCGGCGTTCAGCCTGATTCGCCGCTCATCGCCGAGCGCGCGCAGCAGTGGCGTTTCAGCTACGGTTCGCCCGCTTCGCGCGAGCGTCACGACAACGTCCGGATGGCAGCCGTCGCCCTTGGATTTCCGGGTGGCCTCTCCGCTCCGGCGAGCCCGACTCAGCATGCGCTGGAGGCGATCGAGGGCGTCGACGAGCTCGGCACGCAGCCAAAGTGATGCCCGCGGCTCCTCTGCGCATCACATCGTCTGCCTGGACGTGCGGGGCTCGTTGATGGCGTGGCAAAGTTCAGCGCGATTCTCGTGCTCGAGGAAGGACTCGCATGGACCTGAAGACGGAGTATCAGTTCAAAGCGGACGTCGATGCGGTCTTTGCGATGTTCAGCGATCCCGAATATCAGCGCTCGAAGCTGGTCGACGCCGGGCACACCCAGGTCGAGGTGGTGGAGTGCGGCCTGGCCGCGGACGGGAAGACGTTCCGCATCGTCACGAAGCGGACGGTCGCGATCGACGTGCCCGGCGTACTCAAGAGGGTGCTCACCCCGACGAACACCGTCACTCAGACCGACGAGTGGGCTGAGGACAAGAAAGGCGTGCGCTCGGGCACCTGGAAGGTCGACATCAAGGGCGTGCCCATCCACCTTTCCGGCACCATGCAGCTCAAGGCGGCGAAGTCGGGATCCGTCGAAGCGATCTCCGGGGCGGCGAAAGCGTCGCTGCCCCTAGTGGGCGGCAAGCTCGAAAAGCTGGCGATCGGCAACTTCAACGACGCGACGGCGCAGGAGCAGGACTTCAGCAACCGCTGGCTCGCCGGCGAGATCGGCTAGCGCGGCCCGACCGGGCTGATCGCGTGGCGAATGGCGGTGGAGGTGGGATTTGAACCCACGGAGGTGTTGCCACCTCACACGCTTTCGAGGCGTGCGCGCTCGGCCACTACGCGACTCCACCGCGATGGAGCCTACCGGGGACGACGATCAGCAAAGAAATCCGTGAGCAGTGTCGAACACTCCTGCTCCCGAACGCCGCCGATCACCTCGGGACGCCAATTCAGGCGCCGGTCGCGGACGACGTCCCAGAGCGAGCCCGCAGCACCTGCCTTCGGGTCGGGCGCGCCGTAGACGATCCGGTCGACGCGGGCGAGCACCGCGGCGCCGGCGCACATCGTGCAGGGCTCGAGCGTCACGACGAGTGTGAGCCCGGACAGGCGCCACGACCCTCGTGAGGCGGACGCGGCCCGAAGCGCCAGCACTTCGGCGTGGGCGGTCGGATCCTGCAGCGCCTCACGGGCATTGCGCCCCGTGGCGACGACCGTCCCCGAGCCGTCGACGATCGTCGCTCCGACCGGCACGTCGCCGGTGTCCAACGCGAGCCGGGCCTCCTCGAGGGCCGCGCTCATCCAGCCTTCGTAACCTCCCGCAGGCGCGGACAGCTCAGGCGCCGCGCAACTCGTCGAGCACATCGAGGCAGCCCGCGCGCTCGCACAGGGACGCCACCACGTCGCTGGGCAGCGCGCCTTCCTCGGCGCAGAGCTCGACCAGCACATCACCCGGGGTGCCGAGGTCGGCGAGCAGATCGGGATCGCCGACAGGCTCGGCGTCGGGGCGTCCGGCGGTGTCCTCGTCGTCCTCGTCCTCCTCGGGCGGCAGGACGGGAAGCGCGTCGCCGAAGAGCCGCTCGGCCAGGGTCGAGGTCGCGAGCACCCGGCTGTCGGAGAGGAAGATCTTCGGGTCCTGGAGGGTCTCGGCGGTCACCCGCAGGACGCCCAGCCATTCGTCGTCCTCCTCGACGTAGACGACCGTGACGTCCTGGTCGTTGCCGGAGTCGAAATCGTCCAGCTGGTCGATGAGGTCGTCCAGCGTCTCGACGTCATCGAGGTCGACGTCCTGGGCGCTCCAACTCGCCCCCGTCCGGCTCAAGGCCACGGCGCTGTGCACTCGGATCTCCTTTCCGCGCGGCCTCTTGGCGGTGCGAGTCGTCGGTAGTGATCAACTTTAGTGAATGTCGCGTTGCTGGCGCGCTACCCGCGGACGCCGATTCTCGAACCCCGCGCGGCCGCATTGCCGCCCGGCTCGCCCGCTGCTGCCTCTAGGTGTATCGGGGTTGTGGTCCGCGCGCTGCTAATTCAAGCGAAGACGACCGCCTTTTGGCCATAACGTCTCCACCCGTGGCCGACGCGCTCCCTGCCCCCCTGCGTCGCCAGGTCCTTCGTGACGCCCTCGGCATCGGCGTCGCGACCGGGCTCTACGCCCTGTCTTTCGGTGCGGTCTCAGTGGCTGCCGGCCTCAGCATCCTGCAGACCTGTGCCCTGTCCCTGCTGATGTTCAGCGGTGCGAGTCAGTACGCGTTCGTGGCCCTCGCGTCCAACGGTGCGGCGGCGATCGCGACCGCCGCTCTGCTCGGGGCGCGCAATGCGCTCTACGGGCTGCGGATGTCCGGACTGTTGCGAATCGACGGGCTGCGCCGGATCTTCGCCGCCCAGCTGGTGATCGACGAGTCGACGGCAATGGCGATCGGACGCGAGAAGGACGGTGAGCCCGCGTCACGGCTGGCGTTCTATGCCACCGGCGCTGCGATCTACGTGCTGTGGAACAGCCTGACGCTGGTCGGGGCGGTCGCGGCGGGAGCGCTTCCCGATCCGCGCAAGTTCGGCCTCGACGCGGTGGCGCCGGCGGCCTTTCTCGCGCTGCTCGCGCCCCGGCTCCGGGGACGTGGGCCACTGGCCATCGCGGCGTCGGCCGCGGTCATCGCTCTCGTGCTGACGCCCTTCGTGCCGGCGGGTGTCCCCGTGCTGGCGGCGGCAGTAGCCGCCGGGGCGTCGCTCGCCTTTCCGAAAGCGGCCCCGTGACCTGGACAGTCGTGCTGATCGGTTGCGCGAGTTGCTACGTCCTGAAGCTGACCGGCCTGTCGGTGCCGGCCAGGCTGCTGGCGGATCAGCGGCTCCAGCGGCTGGCGACGGCGCTCCCGGTCGCCCTCCTCGCGGCGCTCATCGCCCTGCAGACCTGGACGTCCGGGCACCATCTCGTGGTCGATGCGCGCATGGGCGGGTTGGCGGTCGGGGCGGTTGCCGTGGCTCTGCGGGCCCCCTTCATCGTTGTTGTGGTGCTTGCGGCAACGACCGCCGCGCTCTTGCGTCTGATGTGAGACAACCGGCGCGCCGGGCCGCCGCGCCCGTCTACCCTTTTCGGCATGGCCTCCGCGGTGAGCGACGACGTGCCGCAGCCCGAGGCTGACGCGCCCCCTGAACGACCTCCGACCCAGGTCATCGCCCTGCGCCGGCGCATCACCCCGCGCCGGGTCGTGATCAGCGTGCTGGTGCTGGTCGCCGTAGGCCTGCTCGCCTGGGTGTTCCTCGGCGTCGGCGTAGGGCATCTGCTGGACAAGATCCTGCACCTGCCCGCGTGGCTGATCCTGCTCCTCGTCTTCCTGCTTCCGGGGCTGGAGGCGTCCATCTTCTTGGGAGTCTTCTTCCCGGGCGAGGTGGCGGTGCTGCTCGGAGGAGTGGCGGCCTCCCAGGGTTCGGTCTCGATCGCGCTTGTCGTGATCGCCGCGTGTCTCGGTGCCGTCCTCGGTGACCAGGTGGGCTACGTCGTCGGCCGCGAGTGGGGCGAGCAGGTGCTCCGCAAGATCCCGGACCGGCTGCTCGACGAGGACCGGCTGCAGAAGGGAAGGGTCTACATCCGCCGGATGGGGGCCAAGGGCGTGATCCTGGGACGCTGGACGGCGGCGCTGCGCGCGCTGGTGCCCGGGTTGGCGGGGATGTCTCACATGTCGTATCCCCGCTTCCTGATCGCCAATGCCTTCGGCGGCATCGGGTGGGCCACGCTGGTCGCAGTGGTCGGATACCTGGCGGGCAACAGCTACAAGAAGGTCGAATCGGCGCTCGGCAGCGTCTCCTACGTGCTGCTCGGGCTCATCGTCGTGGGATTCATCGCCTGGCACATCATCCGACGGCGCAGGGAGCGCGCCTCGGCCGAGTAGCCCGCGCCGGGCGGCTGTGGAAAACCTGCCGGCCCGGCTGCCGTCCGGGTTAGCGTGGTTTCAGCAAATCTGCTCATGTGATGACGCCGCAAGAACGGTTTGGCACGGCCGATAGGCGATTCGCCGCGGGCTGTGCTGGGCACCCGTCAGGTCGAAGGGCGGAAGTTCGGCGCCGGCATCGTCGGCCGAGAGTCTGGGAGGTGCGGGGTGGCGGTCGACGGCTCCCGTGCGGGTGACGCCTCTGCGCCGCCGCGTCCGAGCCCTCACCCGGTGTCCCTCACCCGTGCCGAGTCGCGAGAGGCGGCGCCGGCCGGGCGCCGTCGGCGGCGTCCGGGGCGCCAGTCCACCGTCGCCCTGTTGACGGCCGCCGCGCTGGCGGTCGTCGGCAGCATCGCCGGGGTGGCGATCAAGGATCACAAGAGCCCGCCAACGGTCACCACGTTCCCGCTGGGGAAGAGCTCCGCGGCTCCCAGCACCGATGTGCAGTCCGGCAGCAAGGATCCGCTGACCACGTCCACCGGCGCCCCGGTCGCTACGCACAGCCCGGTTGCCGCCGTGCCGGTCGTCGCTCCCTTGCGCAACCGCGTGGATCCTGACCTCTTCCTGACCTCGCCCACCACCGTCACCCCCGCCCAGATCGCTGCCGTGACCCGGGCCACCGGCGCCACGCGTCTGCTCCAGGTCGACTTCGCGCAGGTCAAGCTCGGAGGCGGTATCACTACGGCGGTCGGGGTGGATCCGTCCACGTTTCGTCAGTACACGCCCGACAACACCGCTCCGGTCGACGCGCTCTGGCAGCGGGTCGCCAGTGGCGACGCAGCGGTGGCCCATGCCGTTGCGGCCGCCCTTGCGATCAGGCTCGGCGGTCATACAAAGGTCGGCCGGGTCGTGGAGCGTGACGTGCGGGTCGGCGCGTTCGCCACCACCCGGCTCCCGGGCGTCGGCGTCGTGGTCGATCGCAACGAGTCGGCAGCCCTCGGCCTGATCCGCGGAGCGGCGTTGATCATGGCGATCCCTACCGGATCCGATCCCCTGGTGGCGCTCAGCGCTGCGCAGCAGGTCATGCCGAAGGCCAAGGTCGAGGCGCTGCGCTACTCGGCGCAGAACGGCTTGACCAGCGGCACCGGCCCGAGCGGCCCGAAGGTGCCGGGCGGCGTCCCCATCTACGGCAACGGATGGACGCTGCCGCTGCCGCTCGGCTCGTTCACCATCAGCCAGCTGTTCCACGACCCCAGCACCGGCGGCACCCACCCCGGCGTCGACCTGGCGGCGCCCTACGGCACCCCGATCTACGCGGCCGCGGAGGGCGACGTCCTCTACTGGGGTCCGGCGCAGGGCTTCGGTAACTGGATCGTGCTCCAGCACCCCGGCGGCATCCAGACGGTCTACGGGCACATGGCGTTCAACGAGTTGCTCGTCGGACCCACCGCTCACGTCGCGGCGGGTCAGCTGATCGCCAGAGTCGGCTCCGAGGGTGAGTCGACCGGTCCACACCTGCACTTCGAGGTGCACGTCGATAACGCGCGCGTCGATCCGGTCGTCTGGCTGCGAGCCCACGGCGTCAGCGAGATCCAGGACGTCGACGGCTTCCACTGATCCTGGCCCGGCCTCTGGCAGGCTAGGTGGTGATGCCTGCCTCGTCCGCGCCTGCGCTTTCGCTGCGTGCCCGCCTCGCGCTGTCGTTGGAGCGGGCCACCTCTGCCACGTCGCGGCGGTTGGGCCGCGGATCGGGCGAGATGATCGGCGGCAAGGTCGCGCTCAGCACCCATCCGGGCGTGCTCGGGGAGATCGCCCGTGGCCGTGCGCTGGCATGCGTCAGCGGGACCAACGGCAAGACCACCACCACCCGGCTGCTGGCCGCTGCGCTCGCTACTGCCGGTCCCGTCGCCAGCAATTCCGGCGGCGCCAACATGGGTCCTGGGGTATTGCACGCGCTCGCTCGGCGACCGTATGCCGCGACGGGGGCGCTCGAGGTCGACGAGATCTGGCTGCCCAAGGTGGCCCGCGAGGTGCGTCCGCAAGCTGTCGTGCTGCTGAACGTGACCCGTGACCAACTCGACCGTTCCAACGAGACCCGGCGCATCTCCGGGATGTGGCGCGCGCTGGGCGGCGAGCTCGAGGGTTGCACCGCCGTCGCGAACTCGGACGACCCCCTCGTCACCTACGCGGCGCTGGGATTCGGCGCTCAGATCTGGGTCGCGGCCGGGCAGAACTGGACCGCTGACGCGATGGTGTGCCCCGCCTGCGGCAAGCTGCTGGAGCGCGGCGCACCGTTCGGTTGGCGCTGCGGACATTGCGATCTGCACCGGCCGGACCCGGACGTCGAGGTGGTCGACGCTCATGCGGTGAGCTGGCGCGGCACCCGTATGCCGGTGCCGCTGGCGTTGCCCGGCCGGGTCAATGTCGGCAACGCCGCTCATGCTGCCGCAGCGGCGGAGTTGCTCGGCGTCGCTCCGGCCGCCTCTTTCGCCGCGATGGCGTCGGTGGAAGCGGTGCAGGGCCGCTATTCGGAGGCGGTGCTTGCTCCCGGCCGGCGCGGGAGGCTGCTGCTCGCCAAGAACCCGGCCGGTTGGGTCGAGATGCTCGAGCTGCTCGACAGCGAACCCGGCCGGCCCGTGATCGTCGACTTCAACAGCCGTACTGCCGACGGTCGTGATCCGTCCTGGCTGTGGGACGTTCCTTTCGAGCGGCTACGTGGACGTCAGGTTCTCGTCACCGGCGAACGCCGGGAAGACGTCGGGGTGCGACTGGCGTATGCGGATGTCGCGCACAAGCTGTATCCCACGGCCGAGGCCGCCGCTGCTGACGCGCCCGAAGGCGTGCTGGACGTGGTCGCCAACTACACGGCCTTCCGCGATCTCCTCGTGCGTACGAATGGCGCCGGGGGATGAGTACGGAATCGGCGACGCGGATCGCTCTCGTCTATCCCGAGCTGCTCGGTACCTACGGAGACGGTGGCAACGCCCACGTGCTCGCGACCCGCTTGCGCTGGCGGGGTCTCGCGGCCGAAGTGGTGTCCGTCCCGGCAGGCGCGGCGCTGCCCGAGCAGTGCGATCTCTACCTGCTCGGCGGGGGCGAGGACGAGCCGCAGGTGCTCGCTGTGGACGGGCTCCGTGAGGGACGCCGGCTGGTGCGCGCCGTCGAGCAGGGCGCCGTCGCGCTTGCGGTCTGCGCCGGTTTCCAGATTGTCGGCGAGAGCTTTCCGGGCTCCGACGGCCGCCAGTACGACGGGGTCGGGTTGCTCCCCGTCGAGACCCGGCGCAGCTTCGCCGCCCCCGGAGAACCCGTCCCGCCGCGGGCTGTCGGCGACATCGTGGTCGACGCCGATCCGGCGCTGAAACTCCCGCCGTTGTTGGGATATGAGAACCACGGCGGCCGGACGCGCCCCGTCGAGGGCGCCGCCGGCAAGCCGCTCGGAGTGGTCCGGCGCGGTATCGGCAACGGCACCCCCGACAGGGCGGAAGGCTGGATGACCGACCGGGTGATCGCGACGTATCTGCACGGTCCGGTGCTCGCCCAGAATCCGGCGCTGGCGGATCTCCTGCTGCGCTTGATCCTGCCCGATCTGCCCGATCTCGACGGGCCGGCCGAAGCGGGTGTGCTGCGCGCTGCCCGGATGCGCGCGCTGGGGGTCTGACCCTCAGGTGTCGACGATGAGGGTGAAAGGCCCGTCGTTGACCAGGCTCACCGCCATCTGAGCACCGAAGACGCCGGTGGCCACGCTCGCCCCGAGCTCGCGCAGGCGTCCGACGACCGCATCGACCAGCGGCTCGGCCACCGGCCCCGACGCCGCTGCGTTCCACGAAGGCCGGCGGCCTTTGCGGGTGTCCGCGTAAAGGGTGAACTGGCTGATCACCAGCAGCGGGGCGGCGAGGTCCTGCGCCGAACGTTCGCCCTCCAGGATCCGCAGCGTGTAGATCTTGCCGGCGAGGGCGTTCGCCTGCTCGACGGTGTCGTCGACCCTGACCCCGACGAGCACCAGCAGTCCGGGTCCGATCTCTCCGACCACTGCCCCGTCCACCTCGACGCTCGCCGAACGCACTCGCTGGATGACCGCTCGCATGCTCGCAGTCTGGCGTGCCGGGTTTCGCCCGGGTTTTGTCGGTGGCTCGTCCTACGTTCCTCTCGTGCGCATCCTTCATACCTCCGATTGGCATCTCGGCCGCTCGCTTCATCGCGCTGACCTGCGGGAAGCGCAGGCGCAATTCCTCGATGCCCTGGTCGGCACGGTGCGCTCGGAGAAGGTCGATGTCGTCCTGGTCTGCGGCGATGTCTATGACCGGGCGGTCCCGTCGCTGGATGCGGTGCAGCTCTGTGAGCAGGCGCTCCTCCGGCTGCGGGAGGCGGGCGCCCGGGTCGTCGTGATCAGCGGTAATCACGACTCGGCCACCCGGTTGGGATTCAGCTCGACACTGGTCGATGCGTCCGGGGTGCATCTGCGCACTGATCCGGCGCGCGTCGGATCGCCCCTGCTGCTGTCCGACGCCAGTGGCGAGGTGGGTATCTACGCGTTGCCCTACCTCGAGCCCGAGTCCGCCCGCGTGCTGTTGCCTCCGGATCCGCAGTCAGCCGAGGAGGCGATCGGCCGCGGACATCCGGGCGTTCTGCAGCGGGCGATGGCCTGTGTGCGCGCCGATCGAGCTGCCCGTGGGCTTGCGCGAGCCGTCGTCATGGGTCACGCCTGGGTGGCCGGCGGAGCGGCCAGCGAGAGCGAGCGCGACATCTCCGTGGGCGGCGTCGGGCAGGTGGGCGCTGCAATCTTCGAGGGCGTCGACTATGTGGCGCTCGGTCATCTGCATGCGCCGCAGGTGCTCAGCGAGACGGTGCGCTACAGCGGCTCGCCGCTGGCGTATTCGTTCGGAGAAGCCAAGCAGCGCAAGGGAAGTTGGCTCATCGAGCTGGATGGCGCCGGTCGGGTCAGCGGCGAGTTCGTCCCGGCGCCTGCCGCCCGGCAGTTGTCGAGTGTTCGTGGCCGGCTCGAGGATCTGCTTGTCGATCCGGCGCTCAGCGCTGTGGAAGACGACTACCTCTCGGTGGTGCTCACCGACCCCGGCCGGCCGGCGGATCCGATGAGCCGGTTGCGGCGTCGCTTCAGCCACGTGCTGCTGCTCGATCACCAGCCGGAGGGAGCGGTGACCGTGCCGGGGACATATCGCACCCGTCTCGCGGGCCGCGACGATCTTTCCGTCGCTCGCGATTTCGTCACCCATGTGCGCGGCACTGCTCCGGACCCTGACGAGGACCGGCTGCTCGCCGAGGCGTTCGACGTTCTCGGCCGGCGGCTGCGAGACGTGGCCTGACATGCGCCCGCATCTGTTGGAGCTCACGGCTTTCGGGTCGTTTGCCGGCCGCGTGGTCATCGATTTCGACCGGCTCGGGCAGGGCGGCCTGTTCCTCATGCACGGGGAGACGGGCGCCGGAAAGACGACCGTGCTCGACGGGCTGTCGTTCGCCCTCTACGGCCGCGTGCCGGGGGTACGCGGTGTCGGTCGGCTGCGCTCCGACCATGCGGCGGCCGATCTGCGCACGGTGGTCCGGCTCGAGGTGACCATCGCCGGTCGCCGCCTGCGTGTCACTCGGACTCCCGCGCAGGAGCGGCCCAAGCGGCGCGGCACTGGGGCGACCACCGAGCCGGCAAGCGTCAGTCTCGACGAATGGAACCCTGCGGGCGGCGGTGATTGGTGCCCGCGCTCGCACTCGTGTCGGTGAGGTCGACCTCGAGCTGTCGGATCTGCTGGGCATGTCGGCCGAGCAATTCCACCAGGTGGTGCTGCTTCCCCAGGGGCAGTTCGCGAAGTTTCTGCACAGCGATGCGAGCGAGCGCACCGCACTGTTGCAGCGTCTGTTCGGCACCGATCGGTTCCGCAAGATCGAAGATTGGCTGGGTGAGCAGCGGCGCCAGTCCAGAGACGCGTTCGAGCAGGCCAGGCATGGCGTCCGCCGGCTGATCGCCCGGGCGGCGCAGGCGTGCGGCGAGTCCGAGCCCGACGAGGACGCCGGGCTCGGCTGGCTGGCGGAGCGTCTCGACGCAGCGCAGGAAGCGGCCCAGGCCGCCGAGGTCGCGGCCGAGGCGGCGCGAGCGGAGCAGGCGAGAGCCCAGCTGGCTCAGGCCGCGGCGCTTGACCTGCAGCGTCGTCAGCAACGCAAGGCGAGCGCCCTGGACCGGCAGCGCGCGTTGGCCCTGGGCGCCGCTGATGTGGCGTGTGCTGAGCGTGAGATCGAATCCGCGCGCCGGGCCGCAGCGGTGGATTCGGCGCTTCGCGAGCACGCGCGTCGCACCACGGTGCTCGAGCAGGCTCATCGCCGCCGCGAGACATCCCGGCGCGCGCTCCCACCAGAGCTGAACGCAGCTTCAGCAGCGATGCTCACCGAGGCCGTTGCCTCCGGGAGGGAGACGCTCGGCCGGCTCACCGAGGCCGCCGAGATCGAGCGCGCAGTGCTCGCGACTGCCGCCGAATGCGCTGACGCCTCCCGTGCCGCTCAGAATGCCGCAGCCCGGCAGGCGGAGCTGAGCCCGCTGCTCGCGCAGGCGCCAGAGCAGCACGCTGCGATCCAGGCCCGCATCGTCGCGGCCCGGAAGGCCGCTGCCGATCTGCCGGTGGCTCAGCAGGCCGATCACGACGCCGGGCAGGCCTTGTCCGCCGCCAAACTGCGCGACGCCCGCCGGCGGGAGGTGGAGCAGCTTTCCGAGGAACACTTGAGCGCCCGGGAAGCTGCGGTCGAGGCCAAAGCAGAGTTCACCAGCCTGCGCAACGACCGGGTCGACGGGATGATCGCGGAGCTGGCCGCCAAGCTGGTCGATGGTGATCCGTGCCCGGTGTGCGGAGCGATCGAACACCCTGACCCTTCGGAGGTGCGTGGCCGGAAGCTCTCACCCGCTGACGAGGAGGCGGCGGCGCGCGCTTCCGATGAGGCGCAGGAACGAGTGAGGTTGCTCGGTGAGCGCCTGGCGTCGGTCCAGGCGGAGCTCGACGCCGCGCTCGGGCGCCTTCGCGAGCTGCGACGCGACGGGGCCGAAGCCGCTCAGCTGCAAGCGGAGCATCGCGAGTGCGCAGCGGCTGTCGTGCGTCTCGGTCAAGAGGCCGGGAGGCTCGCCGCGGCCGAGCACGAGCTGGCCGACGCCGAGCGGGCGCTGGCCGAGCGTCGCGATGACATGGTCCGCGTCGAGGCCGCTCGGGCTTCCGCACTCGAACGCCAGGCGGGTGCCGCGCAGCGCGGGGCCGACCTCCAGGCACGCCTGCGCGCATTGCTGGCCGGTGCCCCTGATGTGGCGACGGCCCGCACATCCACGGCGCAGCTCATCGAGTCCGTCGAGACGGCGCTGGCGCTCGATGCCTCTGTCAAGGAGGCGGAGAAGGAGTGTGCAGCCGCAGAGCAGCTTGCGGCGCAGGCAGCTCGCGACGCCGGCTTCGCCGACGTGACAGCCGCGCAGGCAGCAGTACGAGATGAGCAGGAGTTGGCCTCCTTGGAGGCGGTGGTCGCTGCAGCGCAGAAGGAGGCGGCCGCGGTCGCCGAGATCTTGGCTGATCCCGAGCTCGAGGTGTCGCTCGACCCCGAAGCTCCGGTGGCGGAGACGGCGGCTCTGGCGCGAGCCGCCGCAGCTGCCGGCCAGCGGGCGGAGCAGCACCTGGCTACCGCTACCCAGCGGGTCCGGCAGCTGATCGCGTTGCAGCAGGAGCTGGAGCAGCGCCTCCTCGAGCTCGCTCCGGTGGAGCAGGCCGCTGCGCGCGCCAAGGAGCTCGCCGACCTCGCTTCGGGGGGCGGCGCCAACCGGTTGAACATGCCCCTGTCCGCCTACGTCCTGGCCGCTCGCCTGGAGGAGGTGGCCGAGGTGGCGAGCGGACGGCTGCGTGCGATGACCCAGGGCCGGTACACGCTCATCCACAGCGACGCCCGAGCCGGCAATGCCCGCTCCGGGCTTCGGCTGATGGTGTCCGATGCCTGGACCGGCCAGGACCGCGACACGTCGACGCTCTCCGGCGGCGAGACCTTCCTGGCAAGCCTCGGACTGGCGCTGGGGTTGGCCGAGGTCGTCACCGCCTCAGCCGGAGGTGCCCCGCTCGACGCGCTCTTCGTCGACGAGGGGTTCGGCTCGTTGGACGAGGAGACCCTCGATGAGGTTCTCGACGTTCTCGACGGGCTCCGCGAGGGTGGCCGGCTGGTCGGCATCGTCAGCCACGTCCCGCACCTGCGTGACCGCATCCCGAGCCGGCTGCGGGTGAGCAAGGGAACGTCGGGAAGCACGGTGTCGCAGAGCGACGGCACCGGCGGGGCGGATGATGAGCCGTTGGCTGCGCATGAGGCCCCCGTGGTCACGCTGCCCGAGCCCGAGCCCGAGCCCGAGCGTGAGGTCGAGTCCGTGGTCGAGACACCGGAAGCGACATTCGCGGGCTTGGGTGAGCAGTTGGCGCTGCTCGGGGCCGACTGAGCCGGCGCCCGGTCAGCGGCCGGTGCGCAGCCGGTAAAGCGCGAAGCGCAGCCGTTTCCAGATGGAGGGGTTCACCGGAGCAGCCGCCGGGGTTTCGAGCCGGCGCTGGACGCTTCGCCCATGAGCTGAGAGCTCATGGGCGGGGGAGCTGCGTGCCCATGAGAGGTCGAACTCCCGGTCCAGTTCCGGGTCTGCCGTCGCGGGCCGTTGATCGTCGTGCACACCTCAATAAACCCCGCGCTACCCGATGACGCACCCCACGTCGCCTGTGAGTTTCCTGGAAGGTTTCCACAGCCATTTGATATGCTTGCCGATAAGCAAATAAGTAGTCCAAGGAGGTTGCCGTGGCCGCAGCACAGGTCCGCTCGGCGCCGAGCCACACTCCTGATGCGCTTGCGATGGGCGATCTCGACGCCGTCGGCCGCCTGCAGTTCGCCCTCGCGCGTAGCTCCCGGCTCTTGCGTGAGACCGCCACCGGCGGCCTCACCCCTACGCAGCTCGCCGTCCTGGGCGTTCTCCTGCGCGAAGGCCCCCGCCAGCTCACCGAGCTTGCCGCCGTCGAACGGATCAACCCGACGCTGCTCAGCCGGGTCGTCGGCCGCCTGGAGGACGACGGGCTCGTCAGGCGCTCCGCGCAGGAGCAGGACCGCCGCTCCTACCAGGTCAGCATCACCGACGCCGGCCGCGCCCTCGCCGAGGGCCTGCGTCACGAGCGATGCCTCGCGCTGGCCGAACGGCTGGCCCGGCTCGAGCCGCCGCACGCTGAAGCCCTCTTCGCCGCTCTTCCTGCGCTCGAGGCACTGGCCGATCAGCTGGCCACCGACCGGAAGGATTGATGAGCACTCCCAGCGCCGACGACCCGCAGGAGCTAGCACCGGCCGGCCCGCCCGCCGCCAGCCGTCGAGCCGCCACCTTCGCCGCCCTCTCCAATCCCAACTTCCGCCGCTTCTTCTACGGCCAGGCCGTCTCCATGATCGGCACCTGGATGCAGTCGGTGGCGCAGTCCTGGCTCGTCCTCGAGCTCACCGGCTCCGGCACGTCGCTCGGTCTGGTGATCGCCCTGCAAACCATCCCCGTGCTGTTCGGGGCGCCGTATGCGGGCCTGATCGCCGATCGCGTCGACAAGCGCCGGTTGCTGGTCGGCACCCAGACGACGATGGGCATCCTGGCGCTCGTCCTCGGCGTGCTGACCGTCACCGGCAGCGTCAAGCTCTGGATGGTCTACGTTCTCGCCGTCGCTCTCGGCGCGGCCAATGCCGTCGACAATCCGACCCGGCAGGCCTTCGTCCTGGAGATGGTCGGCCCGACCCATCTGCGCAACGCCGTCACGCTCAACTCCGTGCTGGTGAACGCCGCCCGGGCGATCGGGCCGGCCGTCGCCGGCACCTTGATCGCCACCATCGGCGTCGGCATCTGCTTCCTGGTCAATGCCGGCACCTTCGTCGCCGTCATCATCGCCCTCGCCACCCTCAACGTCAGCGAGCTGCGTCCCTCGACGCCGGCGCCGCGCGCCCGGGGCCAGCTGCGCGAAGGGTTCGCCTACGTGCGCCGGACGCCCTCACTGGTCGTCCCGCTCGGGATGATGGCGGTGATCGGGATGCTGGCGTACGAGTTCCAAGTCGTGCTGCCGGTCGTCGCCCGCTCGACCTACCACGGCGGCGCGCAGGCGTACGGCTTTCTGACCGCCGCCATGGGCCTGGGTGCGGTGGTCGGCGGCCTCGGCGTCGCCTCGCGGGCATTCACCGGTACCCGCGCGCTCGTCTGGTCCGCGACCATCTTCGGCGGGGTCATCCTGCTCGCCGCTGCGGCTCCCAACCTGGCGCTGGCATGCGTGGCCATGGCTCTCGTCGGCGCCGGCAGCGTCGGCTTCCTGGCCATCGGCAATGCGACGCTGCAGCTGTCCGCCTCGCCCATGATGCGCGGCCGCGTGATGGCGTTGTGGGCCGTCGCCTTCCTCGGGTCGACCCCCATCGGCGGTCCGATCGCCGGCTACGTCGCCCAGCACTTCGGTGGCCGCGCCGGTCTGCTCCTGGGCGGCATCTCGTGCCTGGTCGCGGCCGCCGGCGGCTGGTACGTCCTGCGCCGGGCGACCAACCGGTCCGGTGGCGACGCGCAGGCGGAGCCGAGCACCGCCGAGCAAGCACCCGTCGCCGCCTGACGATCGCTGCCTCGAGCTGCCCCAGCGCCCGCCGAGCAGGCAGGATGCGGGAGTGCGAACTCCGTGGGTGGTAGGCGTCTCCGGCGCCTCCGGGACCCCGTATGCCCGCTCGGTGCTGCGCGGACTGCTAGCCGCCGGCGAGTCCGTTGACCTCGTCGTGAGCCGGGCCGCACGCCTGACCTTGCTCGACGAGACAGGGGTGGCCTGGCGTGACGACCCCGATCACGTGGCCCGTTGGCTCGGCACCGACCAGACACCCGACATCCGGCTCTGGCCCGCCGCCGACCTCGCCGCCGGCCCCTCGAGCGGCTCCTATCCGGCGCGCGGGATGCTCGTCGTCCCCGCATCGACCGAGGCTGTGGCGAGCATCGCGCTCGGACTGTCGAAGGACCTCCTGCAGCGCTCGGCCGCCGTCACCCTCAAGGAAGGCCGCCCGCTCGTGGTGGTCCCGCGTGAGATGCCCCTCGCCCGCCCGACCCTCGTGCACCTGCTGGCGCTGCACGACGCCGGCGCTGTCGTCGCCCCCGCCAGCCCCGGTTTCTACGCCGGAGCCAAGGACGCGGAAGCCCTCGCCGACTTCGTGGCTGCCAAGGTGCTGGACGCCGTCGGCATCGACCATCAGCTGATGAGGCGCTGGACGGGTCAGCTGGGAGAGGCCCGCCGCGCTGCAACATGAGCGGTCGCTGTTCGCCACGAGCGGACGGCCGCAGCGACGACTAATCTTCCAAGGGTGGATCAGCGCCTCAAGGACGAGCTCGCCAGCAAGGTCGAATCCGGGGAGCGGCTCAGCCGCGCGGACGGTGAGGCCCTCTACGCCTGCGATGACCTGGCGTGGCTCGGTGGCTTGGCCCACGGGGTGCGCACGAAGCTCAATGGCGACCGCGTGTTCTTCAACGTCAACCGCCACCTCAACCTGACGAACGTCTGCAATGCCTCGTGCGCCTACTGCTCTTTCCAGCGCAAGCCCGGCGAGAAGGACGCCTACACGATGCGCGTCGAGGAGGCCGTGCGGCTGGCGAAGGAGATGGAGCCGGCCGGCATCACCGAGCTGCACATCGTCAACGGGCTGCACCCCACTCTCCCCTGGCGTTATTACCCGCGCGTGCTCAAGGAGCTGAAGGCGGCGCTGCCGTCGGTCGCGCTGAAGGCCTTCACCGCCACCGAGATCCACTGGTTCGAGAAGATCAGCGGCCTGTCCGCCGACGAGGTGCTCGACGAGCTGATGGAGGCAGGCCTGGAGTCGCTGACCGGCGGCGGCGCCGAGATCTTCGACTGGGAGATCCGCCAGCAGATCGTCGACCACGACACCCACTGGGAGGACTGGTCGCGCATCCACCGCCTCGCCCACCAGAAGGGGCTGCGCACCCCGTGCACCATGCTCTACGGCCACATCGAGGAGCCGCGCCACCGCGTCGACCACGTGCTGCGATTGCGCGAACTGCAGGACGAGACCGGCGGCTTCAGCGTCTTCATCCCGCTGCGCTATCAGCATGATTCCGTCGGTGACCCGCGCAACCGGCTGCAGGACCGCACCACGATGGCCACCGGAGCTGAGGCCCTCAAGACGTTCGCCGTCAGCCGGCTGCTGTTCGACAACGTCCCGCACGTGAAGAACTTCTGGGTCATGCACGGCCTGGAGACGGCGTCGCTCTCGCTGTCGTTCGGCGCCGACGATCTGGACGGGAGCGTCGTCGAGTACAAGATCACCCATGACGCCGACGGCTTCGGCACGCCCAACACGATGAGCCGGGAGAATCTGCTCGACTTCATCCGCGAGGCCGGTTTCCGGCCGGTCGAGCGCGACACCCGCTACGGCACGATCCGCGAGTACGACGGACCTACCCGCGAACCGTCCGCGGCGGCGATCGCGTGAGCCGGGCAGCGGGCGCACCGCCGGGAATCGGGTCGATCACGGCGCTGGCGTTCGTCGTGGTGCTCGTCCCCGCGGTCGTCGTCGCGTCGCTGCTGAGCGCTTTCGGTTCCTCGCTCGCCGTCGCTTGCATGCTCGGCCTGCTGGTGGCCTTCATCGGGATGGCCGTCTACCCCCGGGTGCTCAAGCTTCTCGGCTGGCTCCCGGGCGCCCAGGACAACCCGGAGAGCAGCGTGAGTGACCGCGCATGAGTGAGCGTCCGCCGTCCATCACCCGGACCTACGCGAGCTACCTCGGGATCCGGCTCGTCCTGTTCGCCGCCGCGCTGGTGATCTGCATCGTGCTCGGCATGAACGGCATCCTCGCCGTGCTCGTCGCGCTGCTCGTCAGCGGCGTGGTCGCATATCCGCTCGCCCGCCACCAGCGCGATGCGATCGCCCGCGCCTTCCAGCAGCGCCGAGGCGGCCGGTAGTCACATGCCGCACTGGGTTCCTTCGTGGCAGCTTGCCGTCACGGTTGCGGGTGGCGTCGCGGTGGTGTCCGTCGGGCTGCGCATCTGGATGCGCGGCAAGACCGGTACCCGCGAGCGGCGGCTGGCCCTCGCCGGCCTGATCGGATGGCAGGCCGCGGTGCTCATCGCGGCGTACGGGCTCTGGCAGTTCACCGGGTCGAAAGCTTTGGTCGGCACCAACGACGGCATCGAGCGGGGTCGCCACCTCTGGAACCTCGAACGCGATCTGCACCTGCCGAGTGAGGCGTCGTTCCAGCGGCTCTTCCTGCCCCACCACACGTTCGTCCGCTTCCTGAACCTGTACTACGTGGTCGCGCACTACAACGTGCTGCTGTTGATGCTCGGGTGGCTGATCTGGCGCCATCGTGACCGCTACGCCGAAGCGCGCACCGTCATCCTGCTGGCGACCTTCGCCTGCCTCGCCGTCCAGCTCATCCCGGTCGCTCCGCCCCGGCTCATCGGCGGACACGGCATCGTCGACACGCCTCTGCTCTACGGGCAATCGGTGTACGGGCCGATCGGTCAGGGCTTCAGCGACCAGTACTCGGCCATGCCGTCGGTGCACATCGCCTGGTCCTCGGCGGTCGCGTTCTTCATCTGGCGCTCGACCAAGAGCCGGTGGCGCTACATCGGTGTCGTGCACGCGCTGCTGACGTGGACCGTCGTGATCGCGACCGGAAACCACTACTGGCTCGACGGGATCGTGGCGATCCTGATCCTCACCCTGTCGTTCTGGACGGTGCGCCTGGGCACCTACCTGCGCGGTCGGGTGACACAGTGGCTTCCGTGGAGCCCCGCACCCGCCGGCGTCGCCGCGCCTGCCTTGGTCTCGTTGCCGTTGGTGTCATCGGCGCCGGGTTCCTTGCCGGATGCGGCAGTGACGGCCACTCCGTCGACCGACCTGCAAGCAGCCCAAGCGTCGCCTCCACCCAGCCGCTGACCGGCCTGCCGCTGCCGCCCGGCTCGGCAGCCGCCACGCGTCCGGCCCTCTTCGTGAAGATCGAAAACGCTCCCGAGGCGCGGCCGCAGACCGGCCTCGACAAGGCCGACGTGGTCTACGAGGCGATCGCGGAGGGCGGGATCACCCGGTTCGCAGCGATCTTCCAGAGCACCGACCCGGGCGACCTCGGGCCGGTGCGTTCGGTGCGCCCGCAGGACCCTGACATCGCGGCGCCGCTGCACGGGATCGCTGCATTCTCCGGCGGGGTGGCGCCGATTGTCAGCGACCTCTCGACCGTCGCAGAGGACCTGTCCGCTGATACCAGCGTCGCGGCCTCGGCGTATCACCGCACGACCGATCGCGTCGCCCCGCACAACCTCTACGCCACCGCCTCCAAGCTCTGGGCGCTCGCCGCCGCGCCCTACAACGTGGCGCCCACGCCACTCTTCGAATACGGCGCGATGCCCGCCGGGGCGTCGCCCGCCTCCGCGGCCGACGTGCCCATGTCGGGGGTCGCGGATGTGCGCTGGACCTGGGACGGGAAGGCCTGGCGGCGCAGCCAAGGCGGGGTGCCGTTCACGGTCACGGGTACGGGCCAGATCGGCCCGGCCAACGTGATCCTGCAGTACGTGCAGATTGCCAGTGCCGGCTACCAGGACGTGGCCGGCACCCCGGTGCCGTCGACCGTCGTCATCGGGACCGGCAAGGCTCAGGTGCTTCGTGGCGGCAAGGTCGTCAACGGGACGTGGACCAAAGCCGGCCGCTTCGATGTCACGCACTTCACGACCACCGGAGGCCAGCCCCTGTTGCTGCAGCCCGGACGCACTTGGGTGGAGCTGGTCCCGAACACGGCAACTGTGACCGTGACCCCGTAGCCGGCTGGGTCACCGTCGCGGGCGGTAACGTCCAGGAAAATGAGCACAAACGGGCAGCCGCGTGAGGTTCCGCAGCGCCCGAGGGTGGGCCACATCCAGTTCCTGAACTGCCTCCCGCTCTACTGGGGTCTGGTGCGTAGCGGCGCCCTGCTCGATGTGGTGCTCACCAAGGACACCCCTGACCGGCTGAACGACGCGCTCGTCGCGGGCGATCTCGACATCGGACCGATCAGCCTGGTCGAGTACCTGCGCCATGCCGACGAGCTGGTTGTGCTGCCCGATCTGGCCGTCGGATCCGATGGCCCGGTGCTCTCGGTGGTCATGGTCAGCACGGTGCCGATCGATCAGATCCGCAGTGTCGCCCTCGGGTCGACGTCACGCACCAGCGTGCTGCTCGCCCGGTTGCTGCTGGAGCAGGACCACGGGCTGTCGCCGTCGTACACCGTCATGCCTCCCGACCTCGGCGCGATGTTGCGAGAAGCGGACGCAGCCGTGGTGATCGGTGATACCGCGCTGCGTGCGACGTTCATCGACGCGCCACGCCTCGGGCTTTCGGTGCTCGATCTCGGCGCTGCCTGGCACGAGATGTCGGGTCTGCCGATGGTTTTTGCGCTCTGGGCCGCCCGTCGTGACTACGCCGAGCAGCATCCCGACCAGGTTCGCCAGGTGGCGGGGGCATTTCGGGCCAGCCTGGATCTCGCGCTCGCTCAGGTGGACGAGGTCGCACGGGATGCGGCCCGGTGGGAGGCGTTCGATCCGGAATTGCTTGCGCGCTACTTCACCACGCTCGATTTCCGTCTCGGCGAACGCCAGCAGCAGGGAATCCGTGAGTTCGCCAAGCGGGCAGCCGCGGCCGGCGAGGTGCCTTTGCTCCCTGACATCCGCTTCGCCACAGTCTGAATGAGCCTGCGTGGCCAGCAAAAATCGCTCTAATTGACCAGTTCCACGAACGGTACGTTTCGGTACAACTGGTTAGGTGACGATCGCCCCGCCAGCGCCGGTCCGGGTGCTGGTGGCCGATGACAGCGTGGGTGTGCGGGAGTTGCTCGTCCTGCTGCTCAACATGGAGGACGACTTCACGGTCGTCGGCCAGGCGCGCGACGGCGTCGACGCGATCGAGCTGGCCGAGAGCCTTCAACCGGATCTGGTGATCCTCGACGTCTCGATGCCCCGCCTCGACGGGATCGAGGCGCTGCCTCAGGTACGTGCCGTTTGCCCGGGTTCGCAAGTGGTGATCTTTTCTGGCGACTCCGACACCACGTTGGAGTCCGAAGCTCGCGCGGCCGGTGCCGCTGCCGTCATCGCCAAGGACATGGGCGCGACCACCCTCGTCGAGAAGCTGAGCGCCCTCTTCGTCCGCCGGCGCATCGACGAGCTGCCGGCCACCGGCTGAGCCGTCGCCTCAGGGCGAGTCGAGCTCGAAAACGTACTCCGCGTCTCGGGTGAGGCGCACCAGTACGTGCGGCGGCAGGATCGGTGCATCGGCGGGATCGTCGGAGAGCGCGTTGACCTGCGTGGTGAAGGCGGCCGCGGCCGCGCGTTTCGCATCGCGGACGTCATCGGGCAGCAGCACCCGGCGCGCCTGCCACCAAGGCACCCGGGGGTCGTCCGGTTCGGCCCAGTGCCACATCCACACCGGGTACGCGAGCAGCCGGGCCGTCGCACCGGCGGCGGTGATCGCGGCGGCGCCGGCGGCGGCGTGGTCGGGGTGGCCGTCTCCCGTCCACGGCGCGATGCACCAGGCCGGCCCGCGGTCCGCGTTCTGGGCGAGGATGCGCATCACCGCCGCCGTGATGTCGGCGCCGTAGGACTCGGCCTGGCGTACCCCACCG
This sequence comes from uncultured Actinomycetota bacterium, assembly GCA_963731205.1. Classification (GTDB taxonomy): domain Bacteria; phylum Actinomycetota; class Actinomycetes; order Frankiales; family Frankiaceae; genus DATAZK01. The sequence continues at coordinate 1,710,306 of CAVSUJ010000002.1, forward strand.
TCCGGCATCCGCAGCCGCACGACCGACGCCGGCTTCAGCCCGAGCTGGGAGAGCGCGTCCTCGCTCTCGACAATGCGACGGGCGGCGAGCGCGCGCGGCGAGAGCGTAGGCGATCCCGGGTGGGAGGCCTCCCCGTCGGTGACGGCGACGATGTGCACGGCGGTGCCGGTACGGGCGAGCAGCGTGAGCAGCCCGCCGACGCCCAGCACCTCGTCGTCCGGATGGGGAGCGATGACCACCGCGGTCGCCGGAGGGGCAGGCATGCGCAGCTTGGGACGGCTCGCGAGCCCCGGCCAGCTCTGCCAGGCATGCTCAGGAGTTCCCTCGCCGGACAGGTCGACCATGCCGCGCCACCTCCTTCCCTCGTACGATCGGTGAGTGAGCCTCGCTGATGTCTTGGACCACGCTGCAGGTGGAGGACGGATCGACGCCGCCCAGGCGCTCGCCCTCTACCAGCACGCCCCCTTCCATGAGCTCGGAGCGGCCGCTGATGCCGTCCGCCGCCGCAAATTCGCGGGCACCGAACACATCGCGACGTACCTGATCGACCGAAATATCAACTACACCAACGTTTGCGTGACCGCGTGCCGTTTCTGTGCCTTCTACCGGCCGCCGAAGTCGGAAGAGGGCTGGGTCCGCAGCATCGACGACATCGTCGAACGCTGCCGGGAGGCAGTGGAACTGGGTGCGACGCAAATCATGCTGCAGGGCGGCCACCACCCGGAGTTCGGGATCGAGCGGTACGAGGCGATGTTCTCGGCGATCAAGGGAGCTTTCCCGCAGCTCGCGCTCCACTCGCTCGGAGCGTCCGAGGTCGTTCACATCGGACGGGTGAGCGGGCTGGAGCACGACGAGGTGATTCGCCGTCTCGCCGCGTCAGGGCTCGACAGCTTTGCCGGCGCCGGCGCGGAGATCCTGGTCGCCCGGCCGCGGACCGCGATCGCGCCGTTGAAGGAGAGCGGCGAGACGTGGCTGTCGGTCATGGAGACCGCCCATGGCCTCGGGGTCGAGTCGACGGCGACGTTCATGATGGGCACCGGCGAGAGCGACGCCGAGCGCATCGAGCATTTGCGGATGATTCGCGACGTGCAGGACCGCACCGGCGGTTTCCGCTCCTTCATCCCGTGGACGTATCAGTCGGAGAACAACCACCTCGGCGATATCGCCCATGCCTCGATCTACGAGTACCTGCGGCTCGTCGCCGTCGCCCGGCTCTACTTCGACAACATCCAGCACCTGCAGGGCTCGTGGCTGACGACCGGCAAGACCGCCGGCCAGCTCACTCTCCACATGGGCGCCGACGACCTCGGCTCCGTCATGCTCGAGGAAAACGTCGTCTCCTCCGCCGGCGCGAAGCACCGCACCAACCGCCTCGAGCTGCTCCAGCTCATCCGCACCGCCGGCCGCGTCCCTGCTCAGCGCGACACCCTCTACAACCACCTCGTCATCCACGACGACCCCGCCAACGATCCGGTGGACGACCGCGTCCGCTCTCACGTCAGCTCCACCGCGCTCCAGCTCACCCCCGCGTAAGCAGGACAGGTCGCTCGGACGATCCGCCGGGCTTACGCGAGGGCTCGGCGGAACTGGTCGACGACCCTGGGGCCATCAACAACGGCCCGTTGTGCAGGGCGATCGTCAACGGTCCGACCGCACGCCAACGACCTGCGCGTAACTGTGCCACCGCCCTCGATCTCGTCACACCGCAAGCCAGCAGCTGCCCTCGATGAGCGATCTGCGCCTGCTCCTCGGCCAGATCGCGAAGGCTCGTCAGCATGCCGATAGCCAACATGTCGAATGGTGCCCCGCAGCGATGTCCACAGGCGCGTGCGCTGACTCAGCCCCCGTATGCGCGACAGCGCGCTCGAACGGTCTGACAGGCATACGCGGGAGCCTGAGAAGCTGGAGCGCATGCACCTTCTCGTGGCGCCCTGGGTGGTGCCGGTCGCCGGTCCGCCGATCCGCGACGGCGGGGTGCTGGTCGACGGAGGCCGGATCGTCGCCGTCGGGCCGGCCGATGACCTGCGTGGACGCGCAAGCGACATCACCGAGCACCCGGGGGTCCTCACACCCGGCCTGGTGAATGCCCATGCCCACCTGCAGTACGGGCCGGCCTTCGCCGATCTCGCGGGCGGCGGGCAGGCCTTCCCGGACTGGCTGCTGCAGATGAATCAGCGGCGCGCGACGATGGGCGACGACGGGTGGCGTGCAGAGGTCGCCGCCAGCTGGGGGCTCGCGTACGCAAGTGGCACGGTGGCGGTCGCCGACATCGTCACGAACGTCTCCGCTCTCGATGTGGCCGTCCCGGGCGTGCGCTACCTGGAGTCGGTGGCGCTGCCGAGCCAGGCGTGGCCGGCCGAGCAGGAGCGCCTGGCGCCGGTTCTGCACCACCACAGCGACACCGGACTCTCGCCGCACACGCTCTACACGATCGGCACCGCCGTCCTGCGCGGTTCCATCGACCTGGCCCGCCAGACCGAGCGCCGCCTGCACCCCCACCTGGCCGAGACGGCGGATGAGGAGCAGTTCGTACGCCACGGCGACGGTCCCCTGGCGGTGTGGGAGTTCGCGGCCGAGCTGCGCGGTGTCGGTTCCGGCCGTTCCCCGGCGGAGTACCTGGACTCGCTGGGCGGACTGGGCGACGACGTTCATGTCGCGCATGGCACCCACCTGAGCACGACCGATCGCGCTCTCCTGCGACGCCGGGGCACCGCCGTAGCTTTGTGCGTGCGGTCCAACGTCATCCTTCGTGCCGGTGTCCCGCCGGTGGCCGCGCTCCTGCGCGAAGGCAGTCCCATCGCGGTCGGCACCGACTCGCTCGCCTCGACGCCCGACCTGGATCTGCTCGCCGAAGCCCGCGCACTCGCCGCCGCTGCCATCGCGCAGGGCTACGAAGAAGCCGACCTCGCGGCGCGCATCCTGGAGGCCTGCACCCGGGGTGGGGCGTACGCGATCGGGCGTCCCGATCTCGGCGTTCTCGCCCCCGGAGCGACGGCCGCGTTGGCCCACATCACGGTCGATGAGCTCGCGGCCGCCGACATCACCCGGGAGATCTTGCGCACCGGCCGTGCCGAACCCGTCCGGGCGCAGGCAGACTCGACCACGTGACGCGAGCGGCGCTGGACAAGCAGCCGGCAGAGGTCGCGGCCATGTTCGACGCGGTTGCCCGGCGCTATGACGTCACCAACACCGTCCTCTCGCTCGGGCAGGACCGGCTCTGGCGGCAGGCCACCCGCCGCGCGCTCGACCCGCAACCCGGCGAGCGGATCCTCGACCTCGCTGCCGGCACCGCCGTCAGCAGCGCCCCCCTGGCGAAGGCCGGCGCCCGGGTCGTCGCCGCCGACTTCAGCCTCGGCATGCTCGGTGCCGCCTCCCGCTGCCCGGGCGTCGCGCTGGTCGCCGCCGACGGCCTCGCCCTGCCCTTCTCCGATGCCAGCTTCGACGCGGCGACGATCTCCTTCGGCCTGCGCAACGTCGCCGATCCGGTGCGCTGCTTACGCGAGCTGCGCCGCGTGGTGCGCCCCGGCGGACGGCTGGTCGTCTGCGAGTTCTCGCGTCCGGTCTGGGCGCCGTTCCGCACGGTCTACGTCGAATACCTGATGCGGGCGCTGCCGACGGTGGCCCGAGCTGTCTCCAGCAGCCCCGATGCGTACGTCTACCTGGCGGAATCCATTCGGGCGTGGCCGGATCAGGCAGCCCTCGCCGGCCTGCTTCAGCAGGCGGGTTGGACCGACGTCAGCTGGCGCAACCTGACCGGCGGAATCGTCGCGCTGCACCGGGCCGCGGCAGCGGGCTGAGAGCCCGACCCGACATCCCTCGCGCCAGCCGCGACACGAGCCCAAATCCCCACTTAGACTCGTCCACAGGTGCTCGTGAAGAAATTCACAAGCGCACGAGAGCCCCGTCCCACCCGCAGCAGATTTCGAGCTCCACATCGCGAAGGATGCACCCGGCATGCCGCAGCTTTCGCCGCATTCAGTGCGGCACCTGGAGCAGGACGCCGACGTCATCGTCGTCGGCGCCGGCCCTGGGGGAGCCACGGCTGCCGCGCACCTGGCCCGCGCCGGCGTGCGGGTGCTGCTGCTGGAGAAGACGACCTTCCCGCGCGAGAAGGTCTGCGGCGACGGGCTGACCCCACGCGCGGTGAAGAGCCTGCTCACCCTTGGTGTCGACACCGCAGAATGGCCGCAGAACAAGGGCCTTCGCATTTTCGGCGGCAAGCACCAGCTCGAGCTCGACTGGCCCGATCTCGCCAGCTTCCCGTCCTATGGGCTCGTGCGGCCGCGTATCGACTTCGACGAGGTTCTCGCCCGCACCGCGCAGAAGTCCGGCGCCATCCTGCGCGAGGCCACCACGGTTTCCGGCCCACTGCGTGACGAGCGGACCGGTCGCATCATCGGCGTCACCATCAAGGACGGCACAAGCCTGCGCGCCCCGCTCGTCCTCGCCGCCGATGGCGTCAGCGCCCGTACCGCGCTGGGCGCCGGCATCGCCAAACGTGACGACCGGCCGCTGGGCGTCGCCGTCCGCGGCTACCTGGAATCACCGGCACGCACCAATGACCAGTACCTCGAATCGCACCTCGAGCTCTGGGACGGCCCTCCCGGCGAGGGGCGCCTGCTGCCCGGCTACGGCTGGGTATTCGGAGTCGGCGACGGCACGGTCAACGTGGGGCTCGGCATCCTGAATACGTCCGAGGCCTTCGGCAATGTCGATTACAAGGATCTCCTGCGCCGTTGGCTGAACAACGTCCCGGACCTGGCCGGTGTCGATCTGGTCGGCCCGGTACGCGGGGGCGCCTTGCCGATGGGCTTCAACCGCCAGCCGCACTACCGCGACGGGCTGCTGCTGATCGGCGACGCGGCGGGTGCGGTGAATCCCTTCAACGGCGAAGGAATCGCGTACGCCATGGAGACCGCCGAGACGGCCGCCGACATCGTGATCCAGGCGCTGGCCAGGCCCGCCGGACCGTCCCGCGAGCAGGCGCTGCAGGCTTACCCGGCAGCACTGGCCGCCCGGTACGGCGGCTACTTCACTCTCGGGCGCTGGTTCGTCGGCCTCATCGGCCATCCTGCGGTCATGAGCTTGGCCACCAAGTACGGCTTGCCGCGGCCGACTCTGATGCGCTTCACCCTAAAGTTGCTGGCGAACCTCACCGACCCGCGCGGAGGCGATGCGTTCGACCGGTTGATCAATGGCCTGAGCAGGGTGGCGCCCGCCGCATGACGCCAGCCCGCGTAGGCTCGACCTGCTTCGGAACAGGCAAGTAAAAGCCGCCGCCCGAGATAAGTCAGACCGCCACTAGACCCCGACTACACAGCGATCGATCGGAAGGAGACCGAGTGCTCAGGGCCTATCTGCCGATCCTGTTTCTCGGCCTGCTGGCGTTTGGCTTTGCGGCTTTTTCGATCGTGACGGGGATGCTTGTCGGACCCAAGCGATACAACCGGGCCAAGCTCGAGGCCTACGAGTGCGGCATCGAACCCGCACCCCAGGGTCCGGGTTCCGGGCGATTTCCGATCAAGTTCTATCTGACGGCGATGCTGTTCATCGTCTTCGACATCGAAGTGATCTTCCTCTACCCCTGGGCCGTGAGCTTCGGAAGCCTCGGCGTCTTCGGTCTGGTGGAGATGATCATCTTCTTGTTGACGGTGTTCGTCGCCTACTCATATGTGTGGCGCCGGGGAGGTCTCGAATGGGATTAGAAGAGAAGCTGCCCGACGGGATCATCCTCGCCTCGGTCGAGGGGCTGGCCAATTGGGCCCGCACCTCCTCGCTCTGGCCGGCAACGTTCGGCCTGGCCTGCTGCGCCATCGAGATGATGGCCACCGGTGCGGGCCGCTATGACCTCGCTCGCTTCGGCATGGAGGTCTTCCGGCCCAGCCCGCGCCAGGCGGATCTGATGATCGTGGCCGGCCGGGTCAGCCAGAAGATGGCCCCGGTGCTGCGCCAGATCTATGACCAGATGGCCAACCCCAAGTGGGTCATCGCGATGGGCGTCTGCGCCAGCTCGGGTGGGATGTTCAACAACTACGCGATCGTGCAGGGCGTCGACCACGTGGTGCCGGTCGACATGTACTTGCCCGGCTGCCCGCCGCGTCCGGAGATGCTGATGGACGCGATCCTCAAGCTGCACGACAAGATCCGGGCCACCCCGCTCGGCCCCAATCGCGAGAAGGCCATCGAGCGCAAGGGGTTGCCGATCATCCCTTACGAGAAGCCTGCCGATTTCGCCGTACGCGAGCGCGAAGAGGCTGAGGAGCGCACCGCCCGCGCCGGCGGTCCCGGGGTCGCCCGATGAGTGAGATCGAGCCCACCGGCCCCGAGGATTTCCTCGGGGAGCAGCCGGTCGAGCGCAAGGGCATGTTCGGGGTCACCGGCTCCGGTGACACGTCCGGCTACGGCGGTTTGGTCCGCCCGCTGCCGATCGTGCCGACCAGCACGCGCCCGTTCGACGTGAGCAACGAAGACATCTACACCTCGCTGGAGCGAGCCTTCCCGCAGCTCGGTGACGCGGTCGAGCGTGTGGTCGTCCAGCACGGCGAGATGACCCTGTACATCCGGCGCGAGAGCCTGCTCGAGGTCGCCCAGACCCTGCGTGATGCCCCTGAGCTCCGTTTCGAGCTGCTCAGCTCGGTCTCCGGGGTCGATTACCTCGGGGTCGACCCGACCGGTCGCCGGCTGCACAGCGTCTACCACTTGCTGTCGATGACCCATCGCCGCCGGCTGCGGCTCGAAGTGTCGGTGACGGTGGAGGATCCGCACGTCCCGTCGCTCACCTCGATCTACCCGACCGCCGACTGGCAGGAGCGGGAGACCTGGGACTTCTTCGGCATCGTCTACGACGGCCACCACGGGCTGACCCGGATCATGATGCCGGACGACTGGGAAGGCCATCCCCAGCGCAAGGATTACCCGCTCGGCGGCGTGCCCGTGGAGTACAAGGGCGCCGAGATCCCGCCGCCAGACAAGCGCAGGAGTTACGCGTGACCACCATCGACGACGGGTTCAGTGGCTACGCGGGCGTCACCGAGACGACCGAGGGCCGCGTCTACACCGTGACGGGCGGCGACTGGGACGAGGTGGTCGGCGGCCGTACCGAGGAATCCCCGGAAGAGCGCATCGTCGTCAACATGGGGCCCCAGCACCCCTCCACCCACGGCGTGCTGCGCCTGGTGCTCGAGCTCGAGGGCGAGACGGTCACCGAATCCCGTGTCGTCATCGGCTATCTGCACACCGGCATCGAGAAGAACACCGAGTTCCGCACCTGGACCCAGGGCGTCACGTTCGTCACGCGGATGGATTACCTCTCGCCGTTCTTCAACGAAACGGCGTACTGCCTCGGCACCGAGAAGCTGCTCGGCGTCACCGAGCAGATCCCGCTGCGCGCCACCCACATCCGGGTGCTCCTGATGGAGTTGCAGCGCATCAGCTCCCACCTGGTGTGGCTCGCCACCGGCGGTATGGAGATCGGCGCCCTCTCGGCCATGCTCTACGGCTTCCGCGAGCGTGAAGTGATCCTCGACCTCTTCGAGCTGATCACCGGGCTGCGGATGAACCACGCCTTCATCCGCCCGGGCGGGGTCGCGCAGGATCTGCCGCCTGACGCCGTCGGAAAGATCCGCGAGTTCCTGGAGTACATGCCCAAGAAGCTCAAGGAGTACGAGAACCTGCTGACGGGCCAGCCGATCTGGCAGCGCCGGCTGCAGGGCGTCGGCTACCTCGATGCGGCAGGTTGTCTCGCTCTGGGCGTCACCGGGCCGATCCTGCGCTCCGCCGGGCTGCCGTGGGACCTGCGCAAAACCGAGCCGTACTGCGGCTACGACACCTACGACTTCGACGTGCCGACCTCCCTCGACGGCGATTGCTGGGCGCGCTACCTGGTGCGCATGGAAGAGATGCGCGAGTCGCTGAAGATCATCGAGCAGGTGCTCGACCGCCTCGAGCCGGGCCCGGTCATGATCGCCGACAAGAAGATCGCCTGGCCGGCGCAGCTCGCGCTCGGGCCTGATGGCATGGGCAACTCGCTGGAGCACATCCGCAAGATCATGGGCACCTCCATGGAGTCGCTGATCCACCACTTCAAGCTCGTGACGGAGGGCTTCCACGTGCCGGCCGGACAGGTCTACGCACCCGTCGAGTCACCGCGCGGCGAACTCGGCTACCACATGGTCAGTGACGGCGGTACCCGGCCGTACCGGGTCCACGTTCGCGAGCCATCGTTCGTCAACCTGCAGTCCACACCGGCGCTCACCGAAGGCGCCCTCATCGCTGACGTCATCGCTGCGGTCGCGTCGATCGACCCGGTGATGGGCGGGGTCGACCGATGAGCCTGACCGAGGAGACCCGGGCAGCCGCGGCGGAGATCATCGCGCGCTATCCCGAAGGGCGCTCTCGCAGCGCGCTGCTGCCGATGCTGCATCTGGTGCAGGCCGAGGAGGGTTACGTCACCCCGCAGGGCATCGCGTTCTGCGCCGAGACTCTCGGGCTGACCAAGGCCGAAGTCGGCGCCGTCGCGACCTTCTACACGATGTACAAGCGGCGCCCGGTCGGCGAGTACCTGGTGTCGGTATGCACCAACCTCTCGTGCCAGATCCTCGGCGGCGAAGACGTCTTCACCCGCGTCTCTAACCGGCTCGGCGTGCATCACAACGAGACGACCGAGGACGGCACCTTCACCCTCGAACATGCCGAGTGCCTCGCAGCGTGCGACTTCGCCCCCGTCGTCACGGTCAATTACGAGTTCTTCGACAACGTCACGCCCGACAGCGCCGAAGCCCTCATCGACTCGCTGGCCGGCGGGGAGCGGCCGCTCCCGACCCGCGGTGCGCCGCTGTGCTCGTTCAAGGAGATCAGCCGCCAGCTGGCCGGATTCCGCGATCCGCGTCCTGAGGCGGTCGGCGCCGGCGTTGCCCACCCGGAGCCGTCGACCTCCCCCGATTCACGCGGCAGCGAGACCACGGCCGCCATCAAGCAGGCGAAGCCGACTCCCGGGGCGGGTGTCCCGCGTTCGGAGGGGGAGTACGAGATCGTCGATCCCGAGGCCACGGCCGATCCGGGGAAGCTCGCTGCTGCCGAACCACCCGCAGATCCTGAGGCTTTTGCGCCCACAAACCTTCCCAAAGATCGGAAGTCGGCTAACTCATGACCACCCCGGTGATGACCTACCGCTGGGCCGAGCCCGAGTCGTGGACCCTCGCGACCTACGAGCGCACCGAGGGCTACGCGGCTCTGCGTACCGCATTGACCATGGATCCCGACGCGATCATCGCGCTGGTGAAAGACGCGGGGCTGCGTGGGCGCGGCGGCGCCGGCTTCCCCACCGGGATGAAGTGGTCCTTCATCCCGCAGGGCGACGGCAAGCCGCACTACCTCGTCGTCAACGCCGATGAGGGCGAGCCGGGCACGTGCAAGGACGCGCCTCTGATGATGGCTGACCCGCACTCGCTGATCGAAGGCATCATCATCGCCTCGTTCGCGGTGCGTTGCCACCATGCGTTCATCTACCTGCGCGGCGAGCTGGTCCACGCCGGGCGACGCCTGCAAGCGGCGATCGACGAGGCCTACGCCGCCGGCTACCTCGGCGACAACATCCTCGACAGCGGCTTCGACCTGAAGCTCACGCTGCACCGGGGCGCGGGCGCGTACATCTGCGGCGAGGAGACGGCCCTGCTCGACTCCTTGGAGGGCTATCGCGGTCAGCCGCGGCTGCGCCCTCCGTTCCCGGCTACGCACGGGCTGTACCAGTCGCCGACGGTTGTCAACAACGTCGAGTCGATCGCCACGGTGCCGTGGATCGTCCGCAAGGGCGTCGAATGGTTTCGCTCGATGGGCTCGGAGAAATCACCCGGTCCGAAGATGGTGTCGATCAGCGGTCATGTGGTGAAGCCGGGCCAGTACGAGGTGCCGCTCGGTACCACCCTGCGCACCCTGCTCGACATGGCGGGCGGGATGCGGGCCGGGGCCAAGCTCAAGGCGTGGACCCCGGGCGGCTCGAGCACCCCGCTGCTGACGGCCCAGCACCTCGACACCCCCATGGACTTCGAGGGTGTGCAGGCCGCCGGTTCGCTGCTCGGTACGGCAGCGGTCATGGTGATGGACGAGTCGGTGTGCATGGTGAAGACCTGCTTGCGGCTCACGGAGTTCTACGCCCATGAGTCGTGCGGGAAGTGCACCCCCTGCCGTGAGGGCACGTACTGGATGACGCAGATCCTGGCGCGCCTCGAGTCGGGTGTCGGCTCGGAAGAGGACCTCGACACCTTGCTCGACACCTGCGACAACATCTTCGGTCGCTCGTTCTGCGCGCTCGGTGACGGCGCAGTCAGCCCGATCGTCTCGGGCATCCAGTACTTCCGCGACGAGTTCGTCGCCCACTATGAGTCCGGCGGGTGCCCGTTCGCGCCTGCCGGTGAGGCTGAACTCGTCGGTGCGGGAGCCCACTGATGACCGTGACTCCTGCAGACACCGATCTGCTCACGCTGACCATCGACGGCATCGAGGTGAGCGTGCCGAAGGGCACGCTGATCATCCGGGCTGCCGAGCAGGTCGGCGTGCAGATCCCGCGCTTCTGTGATCACCCGCTGCTCGACCCCGTCGGCGCCTGCCGCCAATGCATCGTCGAGGTCGAGGGCCAGCGCAAGCCGGTCGCCTCCTGCACCACGACGGTGGCAGCCGACATGGTCGTCAAGACCCAGCACACGTCGGAGATCGCCGACAAGGCGCAGCACGGCCAGATGGAAATGCTGCTGATCAACCACCCGCTGGACTGCCCGATCTGCGACAAGGGCGGCGAGTGCCCGCTGCAGAACCAGGCAATGTCCAACGGTCGCTCCGAGTCTCGCTTCCACGAGATCAAGCGCACGTACGAGAAGCCGATCCCGATCTCCAGCGAGGTGCTGCTCGACCGCGAGCGTTGCGTGTTGTGTGCCCGTTGCACGCGTTTCTCGCTGCAGGTTGCCGGTGATCCGTTCATCGAGCTCTTCGAGCGCGGCGCGCTCGAGCAGGTCGCGATCGATCCCGACGAGCCGTTCCAGTCCTACTTCTCCTCTAACGTCGTGCAGATCTGCCCGGTCGGCGCGCTCACCGGTGCCAGCTACCGGTTCCAGGCCCGGCCGTTCGACCTCGTCAGCTCGCCGGGCGTGTGCGAGCACTGCGCCTCGGGCTGCTCGCAGCGCAACGACCACCGTCGCGGGAGGGTCCTTCGCCGGCTTGCAGGCGAGGATGCCGAGGTCAACGAGGAATGGAACTGCGACAAGGGTCGGTGGGCGTTCGAGTACACCCGCCAGGCTGACCGGCTGACCACCCCGCTGATCCGTGACCGCGAGACGGGCGAGCAGCACCAGGCCTCGTGGGCCGAGGCGCTGTCCTACGCCTCCCGCGGGCTGGCGGAGTGCGTCGCGCGCAACGGCGCCGCGGTGATCGCGGGCGGCCGTCACACCATCGAAGATTCCTACGCCTACGCCAAGTTCGCCCGCGAGGTGCTCGGCACCGGCGACATGGACTTCCGGGCGCGGCCGTCCTCCGCCGAAGAGGCGGCCTTCCTGCGCTCACACGTCATCGGCCGCAGCCCGGCGGGGAGCGTCAAGGGCGTCACCTATCGCGATCTGGAGAAGGCCGGCACCGTCCTGCTCGTGGCTTTCGAGCCGGAGGAGGAGTCGCCGATCGTCTTCCTGCGGCTGCGCAAGGCGGCCCGCAAGTCCGGTCTCAAGGTCGTCTCCGTCGGCCCCTTCACCACCCCCAGCGTCGTGAAGACCTTCGGTTCACTGGTGCGCTGCCCACCCGGCCAGGAGCCGGCCGCGCTCGAGGCCATCAACCTCCCCGAAGGCGCGATCGTGCTGGTCGGCGAGCGGCTCGCGAGCGTGCCGGGCGGCTTCTCTGCCGTCGCGCGGCTCGCGGAGCGCACAGGTGCTCGCGTGGCCTGGGTGCCGCGGCGCGCGGGTGAGCGCGGAGCCCTCGAGGCAGGCTTGCTGCCCGAGCCCGGAGCACGTGACCTGCCCGAGATCCTCGACGCCGCGTACGAGGGCCGCATCGACGGGCTGCTCGTCGGGGGTATCGATCCGTCCGATCTGCCCGACCCGGCGGCGGCCCGCGAGGCGCTCTCGCGGGTGCCCTTCCTGGTCTCGCTGGAGTTGCGCCACTCGGCCGTCACCGAGCTCGCCGACGTCGTCTTCCCGGTCGCCGCAGCGGTCGAGAAGGCGGGTACGTTCGTCGACTGGGAGGGCCGGGAGCGTCCGTTCGCTGCAGCACTTCCCGACGTGACGACCATGACCGACCTGCGCGTGCTCCACACCCTGGCCGCCGAGATGGGCGTGGCGCTCGGCCTTCCCAGCGTCAACGAGGCCCAAGCGGAGTTGCTCGGGGCCACCGCGTCGCGAAACGGGTCACATCCTGCACCCGACGTCGAGGCCGCCGAGCCGCGTGAGCTGGCTCCCGGCGAGGCGATCCTCGCCACCTGGTCGTGGCTGCTGGACGATGGCCGCATGCAGGACGGCGAGCCGCACCTGGCCGGCACCCGCAAGCTGCCGCGCCTACACCTCTCGGAGGCCACGGCAGCAGCGATCGGTGCGGCCCCGGGTGACCTGGTCAAGGTAGGTTCCGGCAGCGCCGAGTCGGGCTCGATCATCCTCCCGCTCGTGGTCGCCGACCTGCCCGACGGCGTGGTCTGGCTGCCGACGTCGAGCCCCGGTTCACACGTTCGCGAACAGCTCGGGGCGGCGCACGGCGATGTCGTGCGGGTGGCCGTGCAGGCGGCTTCTATTGCTCAGGGGGTCTCGTCGTGAGCGTTCAGGCGTCCACCTTCGACGTCCCGCCCGACCTCACGAGCTTCGGCCACGAGATCTGGTGGGTCATCCTCGTCAAGGTCATCGTGGTCTTCCTGATCCTCGTGGTGATGACCCTTTTCACGATCGTCGCCGAGCGCATCGTGGTCGCCCGGATGCAGCAGCGCATCGGCCCCAACCGGGTCGGCCCACGCGGCTCCCTGCAGTCGCTGGCTGACGGCGTCAAGCTGATGCTGAAGGAAGACATCATTCCGGCGATCGTCGACAAGCCGGTCTACATCCTGGCGCCCATCCTGTCGGTGGTGCCGGCGTTCCTCGCGTTCAGCGTCGTGCCCTTCGGTCCCAATGTTTCGATCGGCGGCCACCACACCGCGTTGCAGCTGACCGACCTGCCGGTTGGCGTTCTCTTCATCCTCGCAATGTCATCGCTCGGCGTGTACGGGATCATCCTGTCGGGCTGGTCGAGCGGTTCGACGTACCCGCTGCTGGGTTCGCTGCGCTCAGCAGCGCAGGTGATCTCGTACGAGGTCGGGATGGGCCTCGCGCTGGTCCCGGTCTTCATCTACTCGGGCACGCTGTCCACCAGCGGCGTCGTCGCCAGCCAGGAAGATCACTGGTACGTCTGGTCGCTGCCGGTCTCCTTCATCATCTACGTGATCTGCATGGTCGGTGAGACCAACCGGGCGCCGTTCGACCTTCCGGAAGCGGAGTCGGAGCTCGTCGGCGGTTTCCACACCGAATACTCCTCGATCAAGTTCGCGCTCTTCTTCCTGGCCGAGTACGTCAACATGGTGACCGTCTCGGCGCTGGCGACCACCCTGTTCCTCGGCGGTTGGCGGCCGATGTGGCCGCTCAGCCTCTGGCACGGTGCGAGCTCGGGCTATTACCCGATGATCTGGTTCATCATCAAGGTGCTCGCCTTCCTGTTCGTCTACATCTGGCTGCGCGGGACCCTGCCCCGGCTGCGCTACGACCAGTTCATGCGCTTCGGCTGGAAGCGGCTGATCCCGACCGCCGTCCTGTGGATCATGATCGTCGCCACCTTCCGGACCATCTTCGACACCATCAGCTCCAACCACCGCACGCCCTGGTTCGTCGGCGTCGGCATCGGGCTGGGTGTGGTCTTCCTGATCTTGATGATCGATCCTGGCGGACGCGCGCGGCGAGAACGCGAAGAGGCCGAGGAGCGGGAGAAGGTGGCAGCAGCGCCGTCACTCGACGCCATACCGTGGCCACCGAGACCCGAGGGCGCTCCGCGAGTGCTCGCCGGCGCCGTCTCCGGCGCGAGCGGTGGATCGTCGTGGCCGACGAGCCCGCCTCCGAGTGAGCCGCCGCCTTCCACCAGATCGGAGGACGACGCCTGATGAGCGACATCTTCGACCCGATCAAGGGCTTCGGCGTCACCTTCGGGACGATGTTCAAGAAGGTCACGACCGAGCTCTATCCCGAGGTCAAGAAGCCCACCGCGCCGCGTTATCACGGCCGCCATGTGCTGAACCGTCACGACGACGGCCTCGAGAAGTGCGTCGGCTGCGAGCTGTGCGCCTGGGCCTGCCCGGCTGACGCGATCTACGTCGAGGGCGCCAACAACGAAGAGGGCGCGCGTTACTCACCCGGCGAGCGCTACGGCGCGGTCTACCAGATCAACTACCTGCGCTGCATCTTCTGTGGTTTGTGCATCGAGGCGTGCCCCACCCGCGCGCTGACGATGTCCAACGAGTACGAGCTCGCCGACGACAGCCGCCGCGATCTGATCTTCACCAAGGAGCAGCTGCTCGCGCCGCTGCGTCCCGGTATGGAGCGTCCGCCGCACGCGATGCGGCTCGGCGACGACGAGCGCTCGTACTACACCCGCGAGTCCCACTACCGGCCGGTGCCGCCGGCCGATCCGGGCGAGGCCTACGACCAGAAGCCGGAGTTCCTGTTCCACGCCCCGCAGACCCCGCCGGACGGTGCATCGTGACGACCGGGTTGATCGTCGCGGAGGCCTTCCACCGGACGTCCACGGCGGAGGCCGTGATCTTCTGGCTGCTGGCACCCGTCGCCATCGCAGCGGCCTTCGGGATGGTGCTCTCGCGTAACGCCGTCCACGCCGCGCTCTGGCTGGTCCTGGTCATGTTCTGCCTGGCGGTCTTCTACGTCGTGGAGGATGCCCCGTTCCTGGGACTGGTGCAGGTCATCGTCTACGCCGGCGCGATCATGGTGTTGTTCCTGTTCGTGATCATGCTGATAGGCGTCGACTTCTCCGATTCGCTGACGGAGACCCTGCGCGGTCAGCGTCCGGCGGCGATCGTGCTCGGGCTCGGTTTCGCCGGGATGTTGATCTTCCCGATCGCCCGCACCATCGCCAAGCCTTCGGCGACGGGCCTTGGCAACGACGGCTTCAACAGCAACGTCAACTCGATCGCCAAGCTTCTTTTCAGTACGTACGTCTGGCCGTTCGAAGTCGTGTCGGCGCTGCTGATCGTGGCCGCCGTCGGCGCGATGGTGCTCGGTCACCGCGAGCAGCTCGGCCGGCGCACCCAGCGCGAGCGTTCCATCTCGCGTACGCGCGGACTCGACGGTCCGATCACCACACTTCCCGGACCCGGTGTCTACGCCCGGCACGACGCGGTCGACCGGCCCGCACTGCTGCCCGATGGCCGCGCGGCGCGCAACAGTGTTTCGGCGCAGTACCAGGAGACCATCGACGACCGGCTCCCGGAAGAGCATCAGGAGTTGGCGGCGATCCGCGAAAGCGAGCGGCAGGCGGAACTTCCCGCCGGTGCGGGACGGGCAGGTGAGGGCGAATGAACCCGGGCAACTACCTCTTGCTGGCAGCTGCGCTGTTCAGCATCGGCACCGTCGGCGTGCTGCTCAGGCGTAACGCGATCGTCGTCTTCATGTCGATCGAGCTGATGCTCAACGCTGCCAACCTGACGCTGGTGACCTTCTCCCGGATGAAGGGCACGCTCGACGGCCAGGTCATCGCGTTCTTCGTGATGGTCGTCGCGGCGGCGGAAGTGGTCGTCGGCCTGGCGATCATCCTGACGATTTTCCGGACGCGCCAGAGCGCCTCGGTCGATGACACCAACCTGCTGAAGTACTGACCGGACCCGAATGACCAACCAGCCGACGATCGAAGGCGAGAGAACCGTCGTGAGAGCCCGGTGACCCACGTCCTGGCCGCCCCGCGCGTTGTGCATTACGCCAGCGCCACGGGCAGTTTCAAGTTGCTTTGGCTGCTGCTGCTTTTCCCGCTGATCGGTGCTGCCGTCCTGCTTCTCGGCGGCAAGCGCACCAACAAGTGGGGCCACTACTTCGCAGTGGCGATGGCGCTCATCAGCTTCGTCATCGGCGTGATCCTGTTCTTCGCGCTCAAGGGCCGGGCCGGTGATACCCGCTCGGTCGACCAGCACCTGTTCAGCTGGATCCCGGTCAACGGCTTCCAGGTCGACGCCGGTCTCCTGCTCGACCAGCTCTCCAGCGTCTTCGTGCTGCTGATCACCGGCGTCGGAAGCCTGATCCACATCTACTCGCTCGGCTATATGGCCCACGACCCGGGCCGCCGGCGCTTCTTCGCCTACCTCAACCTGTTCCTGGCTTCGATGCTCCTGCTCGTCCTCGGCGACTCCTACCTCTCGCTGTACGTGGGCTGGGAGATGGTCGGTCTGTCGTCGTACCTGCTCATCCAGTTCTGGGTGCACAAGCCGGAGGCTGCCACCGCCGCCAACAAGGCCTTCTTCTTCAACCGGGTCGGCGACGTCGGCCTCTCCATCGCGATCATGCTGATGTTCGCGACCGTGGGCAGTACGAGCTTCGCGAGGGTGTTCGGCGCAGCAGGCGGCTCGCTGACCAAGGACACGATGACCGGCATGGGGCTGCTGCTCCTGCTCGGTGCCTGCGGGAAGTCCGGTCAATTCCCCTTGCAGGGCTGGTTGCCGGACGCCATGGAAGGCCCGACCCCGGTGTCGGCGCTCATTCACGCCGCCACGATGGTGACCGCCGGCGTGTACCTCATCGCCCGGTCCAACCCGATCTTCGACGGGGCTCCAGCGGCTCGCACGGTGGTGCTGATCATCGGTGTCATCACGCTGCTGTACGGCTGCATCATCGGCTGCGCGTACGACGACATCAAGAAGGTCTTCGCGTACTCGACCGTCAGCCAGATCGGCTACATGTTCGTGGCGGTAGGCCTCGGCCCGGCCGGCTACGCGCTGGGCATCATGCACTTGCTGGCACACGGCTTCTTCAAAGCGGGGCTGTTCCTCGGCGCCGGCTCGGTCATGCATGCCATGAACGACACGGTCGACGCGCGCCGCTTCGGTGGCCTGTGGAAAGTCATGCCCATCACCTGGGTGACGACCGGCCTGGGCTACCTGGCGATCATCGGATTCCCCGGGCTGTCGGGTTTCTTCACCAAGGACAAGATCATCGAGGCGGCCTTCGACAAGGGCGGGACAAGCGGGGCGCTGGTCGGCACCGCGGCGCTGCTCGGGGCCGGGCTGACCGCGTTCTACATGACCCGCATCTTCGTGATGACGTTCCACGGCAAGCGCCGCTGGAAGCCGGAATTCCACCCGCACGAGTCGCCCAAGACCATGACCGTCCCGATGATCATCCTGTCCATCGGATCGGTGTTCGCCGGTGGGCTGCTCGTCTTCGGCGCCAGCCTGCAGCACTGGCTCACCCCGGTGCTCGGCAAGTCGGTCGAGGAAGGTGCCCACACCATCTCGCCGATCGTGCTGACCCTGCTCACGCTCCTGGTCGTCGCCGGCGGCGTGGCCGGCGCGTACTTCCGCTACCAGATCCGTCCGGTACCGGTGCTGGCTCCTACCCAGGTCACTCCTGTCACGCGGGCGGCGCGCGCCAACCTCTACACCGACGCCGCCAACGAGGCGATCTTCATGCGCCCCGGTCAGTACCTGACCCGGATGCTGGTCTTCGTCGACAACAACGGCATCGACGGAGCCGTCCGCACGCTCGCCGCGGGCATCGGCGGCCTGTCCGGTCGATTGCGACGGACCCAGACCGGCTTCGTCCGCTCATACGCCCTGTCCATGCTCGGGGGAGTCGTGCTCATCGCCGGCGCCCTCCTGCTCGTGCGGATCGGATGAGCGCGACATGCCCTTCCTGACGATCCTGCTGATCATCCCGCTCGGCGGCGCGCTCGTGGTGGCGCTGCTTCCCAAGACCAACCCGCATCTGGCCAAGCAGACCGCGCTGTTCTTCTCGCTCGTCGAGCTCGGCTTCACGATCGCGATGATCGTGGACTTCAAGAAGAACAAGACCGGCTACCAGTTCTTCCAGAAGTACGACTGGATCAAGGCGTTCGGCGTCCACTACGAGGTCGGCGTGGACGGCATCGCCCTGGTGCTGATCGCGCTCGCCGCGCTGCTGGTGCCCGTCGTGCTGATCGCGTCGTGGGACGAGGTCGACGACGTGGCGGCCACCGGTCGCCGTTCGGTCGGCGGGTACTTCGCCCTGATCCTCGCGCTGCAGGCAGGGATGGTCGGCGTCTTCGCCTCGCTCGACGTCTTCCTGTTCTACGTGTTCTTCGAGGTCATCCTCATCCCGATGTACTTCATCATCGGCAGCTACGGCGGTCCGCAGCGCGCCTACGCCTCGGTGAAGTTCTTGCTCTACAGCCTTTTCGGCGGGCTGATCATGCTGGCGGCGGTCATCGGGCTGTACGTCGTCTCCACCAAGCACGGTGCCGGCACGTTCGACTTCGTCAGCCTGCGCGGTATGCCGATCTCTGGCGGGGTCGAGAAGCTGCTCTTCCTCGGCTTCTTCCTGGCGTTCGCGATCAAGGCACCGCTCTTCCCGTTCCACACCTGGCTGCCCGACGCCGGTGCCGAGGCACCCATCGGCGGTGCGGTGTTGCTGGTCGGCGTGCTGGACAAGATCGGCACCTTCGGCCTGATCCGCTACTGCATCCCGCTGTTTCCCAATGCGTCGCGATATTTCGCGCCCCTGGTGCTGGCCCTGGCGGTGGTCGGCATCTTCTACGGCGCGTTGCTGGCGATCGGTCAGCGCGACATGAAACGGCTCGTGTCCTACACCTCGCTCGCCCACTTCGGTTTCATCGCCCTGGGCACGTACGCGCTGACCTCGCAGGGCGGCACGGGCGCGGTGCTGTACATGGTCAACCACGGGCTTTCGACCGGTGCGCTCTTCTTGTGCGTCGGTTACCTGATCGCCCGTCGCGGCACCCGCGATGTCGACGGCTTCCGCGGCATGTTCCAGGTGACCCCGGTGCTCGCCGGTGTGACGCTGCTCGCCGGTCTGTCGGCGCTCTCGCTGCCCGGCCTCTCGACATTCGTCAGCGAATTCCTCGTGCTGGTCGGCACTTTCACCCGTTACCGGGCGCTGGCGATCGTCGCGACGGTCGGCATCGTCCTGGCGGCCATCTACGTGCTGTACCTCATCCAGCGCACGCTGACCGGTCCGCGTCCGGCCTGGGCGACGGCCGATGGCAGCGGGCTGCAGCCTGAGGGCGAAGGCGGTCCGGCCTACGCGGTCGCCTCAGCGGAGATCGGAGCCGGCGCCGGCGTACACGGCCCCGACGATCCTGATCCGTCGCTCACGGAGCCGGTGACCCCGGGCGGGGTGCGGCGCCGCGGACCGGTCAAGGACCTGTCGGTGCGGGAGGCGATCGCCGTGGCGCCGCTGCTGCTGCTGATCGTCGTGATGGGCGTGTATCCGAAGCCTGTGCTCGACGTCATCCGTCCGGCCGTCAACGCGACCCTGCAAGACATCCACCGCGGTGACCCCGCGCCTACTGCAGTCTCGAGCGGAGCTCACCGATGAACCCGCTGCTCCTGGCGGCTCCCGTCAAGATCAAGACGCCGTCCCTTCAGTACGGTGCGCTGTCGCCGATGCTGATCGTCTTCGGCGTCGCGCTGGCCGGGGTGCTCGTCGAGGCGTTGCTGCCCAACAAGTACCGCCGCGCCGTCCAGCCGATCCTGGCGATCGCCGGCTTCGCCGTCGCGCTGGTAGCGGTGGCGCTCCTGCACAGCAAGCGTGAGTTGCTGGCCGCCGGTGCGGTGGCGCTCGACGGTCCCGCGCTCTTCCTCGAGGGCACGATTCTCGCGCTCGCCATCGCGTCGGTGATGCTCGTTGCGGAGCCGCGGGTGGGCTCGCTCGTGGCGCGCGCGGCCGTGGTGCCGGGCAGTGTCGGCGCGCGGGCTCAGCAGACGAGCGTCGAGACCCAGACCGAGGCCTACCCGCTGATGTCGTTCGCCGTCGCGGGCATGATGCTGTTCGCCGCTTCCAACACGCTGCTGGTGATGTTCGTAGCGCTGGAGATCCTCTCGCTGCCGCTGTACCTGCTCGCGGGCCTGGCCCGGCGGCGCCGCCTGCTCTCGCAGGAGGCGGCGCTGAAGTACTTCCTGCTCGGCGCTTTCTCGTCGGCGTTCTTCGTCTACGGCCTCGCGCTCATCTACGGCTACGCAGGCACCGTCTCCCTCGGCGGCATCGCGAGCGCGACCAGCGTGACCGGGCGCAACGACATCCTGCTGTACCTGGGGCTCGGCCTGCTCGGCGTCGGGCTGTTCTTCAAGATCGGCGCGGCGCCGTTCCATGCTTGGACGCCCGACGTCTACCAGGGCTCTCCCACACCGGTCACCGCGTTCATGGCGGCAGGCACCAAGGTCGCCGCCTTCGGGGCGCTCATCCGGGTGCTCTACGTCAGCTTCGGACCGTTGCGCTGGGACTGGCGTCCGATCGTGTGGGGCGTCGCGATCCTCACGATGGCCATCGGCGCGATCGTGGCCATCACCCAGCGCGACGTCAAGCGGATGCTCGCGTACTCAGCCATCGCCCATGCCGGGTTCATCCTGGTCGGTGTCGCGTCCTCCAGCACCGCCGGTATCTCGAGCTCGATGTTCTATCTGGTCACCTACGGCTTCACCACCATCGCCGCGTTCGGCATCGTGACGATGGTGCGCTCCGGTGATGCCGAGGCCAACGACCTGTCGTCCTGGCAGGGGCTGGGTAAGCGCTCGCCCGCGCTCGCCGGCACGTTCGCCTTCCTGTTGCTCGCCCTCGCCGGCATTCCGCTCACGAGCGGATTCACCGGTAAGTTCGCCGTCTTCCAAGCCGCTGAGCGCGGCGGCGCGGTCGCCCTCGTCGTGGTCGGTCTGGTGGCGAGCGCGATCGCGGCGTTCTTCTATGTACGGGTGATCGTCCTGATGTTCTTCAGCGAGCCGGCGGCCGAAGGGCCTGTCATCGTTCGCCCGAGCGTCCTGACCTACGGCGCCATCGGCATCGGCACCGTGGTCACCCTCGTCCTCGGAGTGGCGCCGCAGCCGCTGCTGGATCTCGCCAATCACGCAGCCCAGCTCGGCTTCATCCGCTAGTCGTGGCTCCCATGGCACCACCCCTGCGGGCAAGCCTGCCAGGGCTGGATCTGCTCGATCCTGCGCTGGAGGAGTCGATCCGGCGCGGGCTCGGAGCAGTCGAAGACTTGCTGCGCGTGTCGATCCAGAGCAATTATCCGTTCGTCACGGAGACCTCCCGACATCTCGTCGAAGCAGGAGGCAAGCGCTTCCGTCCGCTGGTCGTGCTGCTTGCCGCAGGCTTCGGTGATCCCGAGGCGGCGGCGGTCGTCCCGGCGGCGGTGGCGATCGAGCTGACCCACCTGTCGACCCTCTACCACGACGACGTGATGGACGAGGCCGTGCTGCGCCGCGGTGCCATGTCGGCAAACGCCCGCTGGACGAACTCGATCGCCATCCTCACCGGAGACTTCTTGTTCGCCCGCGCCTCGGAGATCACCGCCGACCTCGGCACCGAGGCGACGCGCATCCTGGCGCAGACCATCGCCGTGCTGTGTGAGGGCCAGATCCGCGAGACCGTCGGCCCCGGGTCGGGAGATCCCATCGCCCACTACCGCCGAGTCGTCGCCGAGAAGACCGGCTCGCTGATCGCGACGTCCGGACGGCTCGGCGCGCTGCTGTCGGGTGCCTCACCGGCTGTGGTCTCGGCCCTCACCTCGTACGGCGATCGCATCGGCGCGGCATTCCAGCTCTCCGACGACCTGCTGGACATCACCAGCCCCTCGGACGAATCCGGGAAGAACCCGGGCACCGATTTGCGCGAGGGCATCCGCACGCTGCCGGTCTTGCTGGCCGAGCAGGACGGACTGGTGCTTCCCGACGACCTGTCCGACGACGCCGTGCTCGCGTCAGCCTTGGCGGAGCTGCGCGGCTCGTCCGCCGTCGAGCGCGCTCGCGAAGAACTGGTCCTCGAGGCGGCCGGGGCCCGCGCGCAACTCGACGGGCTGCCCGACGTCGCCGCCCGCGGCGCCCTGGAAGTCTTGTGCGATTACGTGGTGACGCGCACCGGCTGAGCCGGTGAAAATCGCAGGCCGCTAGTTGACGTCCCAGGTGTCGCCGCTGTGCAGCAGTGCCATCAGATCGCCCTCGCCCTGCTTGTCCTTCGCCGTGGCAAGTTGCTCGCTCATGAGCTCGTCGTAGCTCGGCCGGTCGATGTCGCGGAAGACGCCGATCGGCGTCACGCCGGTCAGCCGCGACAGCGCGAAAGCGGTGGTGGGGTCATCGACCGCCGGGTCGTGGATGAGCACTCCCGGGTCGGTCGCGTTGCAGATCTCCAGGCCGCCCGACGCGCTGCGACGCACGCCCTGGCTGAGGTCGCTGCCGAAGACCATCGGCTGACCGGCCTCGAGACGCAGCCCCGAGTCGTCGCGGGTGTCCTTGTCTTTCAGCAGATCGAAGGCGCCGTCGTTGAAGATGTTGCAGTTCTGGTAGATCTCGACCAGCGCGGTGCCGGGATGGTCGTTGGCGGCGCGCAGGACCGATGTCAGGTGGGCGCGGTCGGAGTCGATGGAGCGCGCCACGAAGGTGGCCTCGGCGCCGATCGCGAGCGACACCGGGTTGAACGGGCGGTCGAGCGAGCCCATCGGGGTCGACTTCGTGATCTTGCCCTGCTCTGAGGTGGGCGAGTACTGGCCCTTGGTCAGGCCGTAGATCTGGTTGTTGAACAGCAGGATCTTCAGGTTGACGTTGCGGCGCAGCGCGTGGATCAGGTGGTTGCCGCCGATGGAGAGCGCGTCGCCGTCACCCGTCACCACCCAGACCGAGAGGTCGGGACGCGAGGTCGCGAGCCCGGTGGCGATCGCCGGCGCGCGGCCGTGGATCGAGTGCATGCCGTAGGTCTCGACGTAGTACGGGAACCGCGAGGAGCAGCCGATACCGCTGATGAACACGATGTTTTCGCGCTTGACGCCGATCTCGGGCAGGAAGCCCTGCACCGTCGCCAGGATCGCGTAGTCACCGCAGCCGGGGCACCACCGCACGTCTTGATCGGAGGTGAACTCCTTGCGGGTCTGCTTCTCCTCCGCCTTCGGGACGAGATCGAGCAGGCGGTTCATGCCACTCATACAACGGCTCCTTCGGAGTCGAACGCGGTGATGCGTCCGGACTCGATCACGTCACGGATCACGCCGGCCAGTTCAGCGGCCTTGAAAGGAAGTCCGCGAACCCGGTCGTAGCTGATCGCGTCGACCAGGAACCGGGCACGGATGAGCAGAGCGAGCTGACCCAGGTTCATTTCCGGGATCAGGACCTTGTCGTAGCGCTTCAGCACCTCGCCGGTGTTGGCCGGGAACGGGTGCAGGTGGCGCAGATGAGCGGTGGCGACGTGCTGGCCGCCGGCGCGAACCCGCCGCGCTGCCGCGGCGATGGGCCCGTACGTCGAGCCCCAGCCGAGCACCAGCACCGAGGCTTCACCGTCAGGGTCGTCGACCTCGAGCGGCGGGATGTCGCGCGCGATGCCGTCGATCTTGGCCGCGCGCAGCCGGGTCATGTGCTCGTGGTTCTCGGGGGAGTAGGAGATCCCGCCGCTGCCATCGGCCTTTTCCAGACCGCCGATGCGATGTTCGAGACCAGCGGTGCCCGGAACGGCCCACGGACGCGCCAGTGTCTCCGGATCGCGCAGGTAAGGCCAGAACTCGCCGGAACCGTCGGGCGCGTTGGCCTCGGTGGCGAACTCGACCGTCAGGTCGGGCAGATCCTCCTGTGCCGGCAGCTTCCAGGGCTCGGAACCGTTGGCGAGGTAGCCGTCGGACAGCAGGATCACCGGGGTGCGGTATTTGGTGGCGAGCCGCGCCGCCTCGATCGCCGCGTTGAAGCAGTCGGACGGCGAGCGGGGAGCGATCACCGGCAGCGGCGCCTCACCGTTGCGGCCGAAGAGCGCCTGTAGCAAGTCGGCCTGCTCGGTCTTGGTGGGCAGTCCGGTGGACGGGCCGCCGCGCTGGATGTCACAGACCAGCAGCGGGAGCTCGAGCGTGATGGCCAGGCCGACCGCTTCCGACTTCAGGCAGACGCCCGGGCCTGACGTGGTCGTCACGCCGAGCGCGCCGCCGAAGGCTGCACCGAGGGCCGCGCCGATGCCGGCGATCTCGTCTTCGGCCTGGAACGTGCGCACGCCGAAACGCTTGTGCTTGGACAGCTCGTGAAGGATGTCGGACGCCGGGGTGATCGGGTAGGAGCCGAGGAAGAGCGGCAGCTTGGTCAGCTGCGACGCGGCGATCAGCCCCAGGGAGAGCGCCATGTTTCCGCTGATGTTGCGATACGTGCCCGGGTCCATCCGAGCGGGCGCAACCTCGTACGTCACCGAGAACGACTCGGTGGTCTCGCCGTAGGCGTGGCCGGCCTTGAAGGCGCGGATGTTGGCGTCGGCGATCTCGGGCCGCTTCGCGAACTTGCCCTTCAGCCACGCCTCGGTGCCATCGATCGGACGGTGGTAGAGCCAGCTCATCAGGCCGAGCGCGAACATGTTCTTCGCCCGCTCGGCTTCCTTCTTGTTGACGCCGTCTACCGCCCCGACCGCCTCGATGGTGAGCGACGTCAGCGGGACCCGGTGCACCCGGTACTCGTCCAGCGAGCCGTCTTCGAGCGGGTTGACCGCGTAGCCGGCCTTCTTCAGGTTGCCGGGGGTGAACGCGTCCTGGTTGACCACCAGATCGTTGCCGCGCGGCAGGTCCTTGATGTTGGAGCGCAACGCTGCCGGGTTCATCGCGACGAGCACGTTAGGCGCGTCACCCGGAGTCAAGATGTCGTGATCGGAGAAGTGCAGCTGGAAGCCGGATACGCCGGCCGGAGAACCGGCTGGTGCTCGGATCTCGGCGGGAAAGTCGGGCAGGGTCGACAAGTCATTACCGAACGACGCCGTCTCAGAGGTGAAGCGTTCGCCCGTGAGCTGCATGCCGTCGCCGGAGTCGCCCGCGAAGCGAATAACGACCCGGTCGATCTGCCGGACCTCCTTGCCGCGGACCTGCGCGGACACCTCGGTCATGCTGGAATCGCCCCCTAGGCAGAGTTACTTGAATGTTACGGGAGCCAGCAGCAGGGATTGGACTGGCAAGCGTAGGAACCTGTTCTAAAAACTCTTATCACCCCAAGCATGACCCGTGGTGCCCGACGCCCCAACGGGAGGGGAACGAACGCGACTCCCGGCGTCGTTGAACAGATGTGAAGAGGCTGGGAGCCTGGATCGGCCGGCAGCCGGGGCGAGAACGGAGCGGGCAGTAATGCACAAACACCACAACGGTCTGCGGACGGCCGTCCTGCTCGGGTTGCTCTCAGCGCTGATCCTGGTGGCCGGCCGCATCATCGGCGGCGCCGAAGGCCTCGTCATCGCGCTCTTCATCGCCTTGGGAATCAACGGTTTTTCCTACTTTTACAGCGACAAGCTGGCGCTGCGCTCGATGCGCGCCTACCCGGTGAGCCAGGCCGAGCAGCCCCGCCTCTACGCGATCGTCGCCGAGCTCGCCACCCGCGCCCGGATTCCGATGCCGCGCCTCTACATGTCGCCGACCCAGCAGCCGAACGCGTTCGCGACCGGACGCAATCCGCGTAATGCGGCCGTGTGCTGCACCGAAGGAATCATGCGGATGATGGACGAGCGCGAGCTGCGTGGGGTCCTCGCTCACGAGCTCTCCCACGTCACCAACCGCGACATCCTGATCTCCTCGGTGGCCGGTGCTCTCGCGAGCGTCATCACGTTCCTGGCCAACTTCGCGCAGTTCGCGGCGATCTTCGGTTTCGGTGGACGCAATGACGACGAGGGCGGCGCCAACATCCTCGAGCTGCTCCTGCTGATCGTCCTCGGACCCATCGCTGCCGCCGTCGTGCAGCTCGCGGTGAGCCGGTCGCGGGAGTACCAGGCCGACGCGTCCGGAGCGCAGCTTTCGGGTGATCCGCTCGGGCTCGCATCGGCGCTCCAGAAGCTCGAGACGGGCACCGCGCAGCTACCGTTGCCGGATACTGCTCAGCTGGCGCCGACGAGTTCGCTGATGATCGCCAACCCCTTCCGGCGCGGCACCTTCGGCGTCGGCAACCTCTTTTCCACCCACCCGCCGATGGACGAGCGCATCCGCCGCCTCGAGGAGATGGCGCGAGCGGGCGGCGCGGGGGCCGGCGGGAACTACCCTCAGTAGCCGTGACCCAAGATCTCGCGGCCGGCCCGCCCCAAGCGTGTGCCACCGAGGTCGATCCCGACGAGTGCGATTCCAACAAGATCGGCACCCGTCCGGCACGCACCCGAGCCTGGCGCGACGGGAAGGTCGTCGCCGAAGGATTTCCGGTCGCCCAGGTCAGCGACCACCTCGAGGCAGGGGAGATCGTCTGGCTGGATCTGTGCGCGCCGATGGAAAGTGACCTGCACGTCATCGCCGACGAGCTGAACCTGCACACCCTCTCGGTGCAGGACGCGGTCAGCACCCGCCAGCGGGCGAAGCTCGACCGCTATGCCGACTACCTCTTCCTGAACGCGTACGACGTGTCGCTCGACATGAACAGCGGGGAGCTACGCACCTCGGAGCTTTCGGCGTTCATCACCAAGTCCGCCCTCGTCACGGTGCAGGACGACGATCGGTTCGACGTCGACGCCCTGGTCGCGCGCTGGGATTCCAGCCCCGATCTGACCGGCAACGGGGTCTCGTTCCTGCTGCACGGGCTGCTGGACCTGCTCGTCGACGATCACTTCGCCGCCGTCGAATCGCTCGACGAAGCGATGGAAGAGCTGGAGGACCTGCTCTTCGACGACCGTCCCCGGGGTAGCGAGGTGCAGCGTCGCACCTTCGAGTTGCGCAAGAGCCTGGTGATCCTGCGCCGCGTCGTGCTGCCGATGCGTGAGGTCGTCAACACCCTGCTGCGCCGCGATCTACACGTGGTCGACGAAGCGATGGCGCCCTACTTCCAGGACGTCTACGACCACGTCCTGCGCGCCGCCGAGTGGACCGAGAGCCTGCGCGATCTCATCGCGACGGCGTTGGACACCAACCTGAGCATCCAGAGCAACCGGCTCAACCTGGTCATGAAGAAGCTGACCGGATGGGCGGCGGTGATCGCCGTACCGACGGCGATCACCGGCTTCTACGGCCAGAACGTGCCCTACCCCGGGTTCGGACGCGAGTGGGGCTTCATCGTCAGCGTCGTCATCCTGCTGGGAACGGCGCTCGCGATCTGGTGGGGCTTCAAGCGACGCGACTGGCTCTGACGTCCGGCTCCGGCTAGCGGTAGTTGACGAACTGCAGCGCCACGTCGAAGTCGCTGTCCTTCAACAACGCGATGACGGCCTGAAGGTCGTCGCGCTTCTTGCCCGAGACGCGCAACTGGTCGCCCTGGATCTGCGCCTGCACGCCCTTGGGCCCCTCGGCGCGGATCTTCTTCGCGATCGCCTTGGCCTTGTCATCAGGGATGCCCTGCTGGATGGACGCCGCGATGCGGTACTCCTTGCCCGACACCTGGGGCTCGCCGTGATCGAGCGCCTTCAGCGAGATGCCCCGCTTGATGAGCTTCTCCTTGAACACATCCAGCACCGCACTCGCGCGCTCCTCGGCGTTGGCCTTGATGGTCACGCCGAGCTCGCCCGACCACTCGATCGACGCACCGACCCCGCGGAAGTCGTAGCGCTGGGAGACCTCCTTCGAAGCCTGGTTCAGCGCGTTGTCGACCTCTTGCCGGTCGATCTTGCTGACGACGTCGAACGACGGATCTGCCACGGAAACTCCTTCACGCCGGTGATCGCGCTCATTCGCTAGGCTGGGCGATCACGGCAGGTTGCCCGAGTGGTCAAAGGGAGCGGTCTGTAAAACCGCCGGCTCAGCCTACGTTGGTTCGAACCCAACACCTGCCACGCGTCGCTCTGTCATGCTCGCCGGCTCAGGCGGCCTCGCCCGGACCCGCAATATCTGCCCGGGGGCCCGAGCCCCCGGACCCCCACGTCCGGGCGTGGCTCAGCCCTTCGGGCTTCGCCGCCCGGCTTTCCTTCTGGTCGTCACTGGGCGGCGGCGGAACTAGATCGGCCGGATGCCGCAACGCGGATCACCCGCTCGGGTGACTTGTCGGCTGGGCCGAATGGACGAAGACACCTTCAGCTTCGCAGCTCAGTAAGAGCTCCGATCCGCCAAGAGCCCGCATTACCTGGAGGTCCACATGACCGTCGCCCTGCGCCCTGCCACCGTCAAGATGCTGCTCATCGCGGCCGGTGTACTGCTCGGTCTGCTCGCCATCGTGCTGACCGCGATGCCGCAGACGCACGCCGCTTCGCACGGTGTCCTGCTCGGAGCGACGAAGGTCTCCATCGTCGGAAAGATGCACCCGCTCGGCGTGCTCTGGCACTGAGCCACTGGCGCTGAGCCACTGGCGCTGAGCTCCGGCGACCGCCCACCGGCTCGCCGCACAACTCAACAGCTTCACAAGAGACGGGTCGCAGGCCCACGGCAAGCACGTATTTGCCGGGCCTGCGGCCCGTCTTACTTGCTTGGTGGCCGAACGAATGCGACGTTGTGGATGTTGTAGCTCTGAGTCAGGCTGAGCAGCAGCCGATCGACCCACGGCCGACACGGTCATTCCAGCTCCGCCACTGGGAGGCGTATGCCGCCAGCCGAGGTGCCGCCGAGAGCAGAACGTCGTCGATCTGACGACGTCCGGCGCCTTGCTGTGCTCCTTGCCGCGCTCATCGTCTGCGCGGCCGGCCTGTGGGTGCCGCTGCTGCGCTCTGACGCCGCCGGTTCACTCAGTGCCGGAATGTCGGCCTGGCACGGGACCGTCCTCGCGATCGGGTTCATCGTGCTGGAAGGCGCGCAGGCCCACGTCGAGGTTCGCCGGCAGACCTTTTCCATCACCCTTTCCGAAGCGCCTCTGGTCGTCGGCCTCGCGCTCACCTCGCCGCTGGTCCTGCTGCTCGCCCGGGGTCTGGCGATGGTGGTCTCGGAGATCCAGCACCGAGTCGTAGGCGTCAAGGCCGCCGTCAACATCGCTCTCGTCACGATCGAGAGCGGCGTCGCCCTCCTGCTCTTCCGCGCCCTGCACGTCGGCGCCATCACCCACCCCGGCAGCTGGCCGGCGGTTTACCTGTCGATCTTCGTGGCCGACACCGTCAGCGCGCTGTTCGTCGCCCTCGCGATCACCCTGACGCAGGGCCGTCCGTCGCGTCGCGACCTCGGCCTCTTCCTACCGCCGTACATCATCGGCGGGCTGCTGTCAGCATCGCTGGGACTGCTCGCGGTCATCGCCCTGCGCGCCGAGCCCGGCTCCGGAGCCCTGCTCGCGATGGTGGGGCTGCTGGTCCTGCTCTCCTACCGGGCGTATGCGGCCCTGTCCCGGCGCCATGCCACGTTGAGTGAGGTCAATTCCTTCGCCCAGCGGGTGGTCGGCGCCTCCGGCGGCGGAGAGCTGGTCAGCCTGCTGCTGCGGGACGTCACCCGGCTCCTGGCCGCTGACAGCGCTGTGCTCTGGCTGCGGGACCCGCCGCCCGACGTTCCGCCGGTGCTGCGGCTGTCGGTCGACGCCGACGGCGAGCCGGTGCCGGTCGAACGTGAGCGTCCCGATCTTGCGGCGCGGGCCGACGCCGGCAAGTCGGTGCTCATCCCGCGGGGCAGCGACGATCCCCTCCTGGACAGCGAGGGCATTCGTGACGCGGTGCAGGTGCCGCTTCCCGGAGGCGAGCGCGCGATGGGCATGCTCGAGGTCCGTGACCGGCTTGGTGACACGTCGACGTTCGGTGACGACGACGCCCGCCTGGCCGAGGCTCTCGCTGCTCACGTCGCGACAGCCCTCCAAAACGACCGGCTGCTCGAGCGATCCGTGTACGACGCGACGCACGACGCGCTGACCGGTTTGCCCAACCGCGGCCTACTGACGCACCGGCTGGCGGAAGCGCTGGCCGCCGGCCCGGCTGCGGTGCTGATCGTCGACCTCGACCGCTTCGGCCAGATCAACGACACCCTGGGCGGTGCGAGCGGTGACGAGGTGCTCGTCCAGGTCGCCCAGCGACTCGTGGCCAACGCATCGCCCGGCGCTACAGTCGCCCGCGTCGGCAACGACGAATTCGGCATGCTGCTGCCCGGCGTGGAAGAAGTCGGGGAATCACTCGCGCTGGCTCAGGCCGTCCGCGAAAGCTTGCTGGAGCCGGTCCACGTCTCGGGGCTGGCGCTCGACGGCAGCGGCGCCGTCGGAGTCGCTGTCTCCCCGCTGCACGGACGCGACGCCCAGCTGCTGCTGCGCCGCGCCGAAGCCGCGCTTCGGCTCGCCAAGGGCGGGGAGCCTCCGGTGCAGTCCTGGCGCGCCAGCCTGGACTCGACCGACCCCCGCCGGCTGGCACTGATCGGCGAGCTGCGCCGGGCGCTCGAACGCGATGAACTCGTCCTGCACTACCAGCCGAAGGTCGCCTTGCAGGCCGGTCCGGGCCGCGACAAGTCGGTGGGTGCGGTGACCGGGGTCGAAGCGCTCGTGCGCTGGCAGCATCCGGTCGAGGACCTGCTGCACGCCGACGAGTTCCTGCCGATGGCCGAGCGCACCGGGCTGATCGTTCCGCTCACCGCCGTCGTCATGCGCCTCGCCCTGTCGCAATGCCGGGCCTGGCTGGATGCGGGCCGCCGGATACCGGTGGCGGTCAACCTCTCGGTACGCGGGCTGCTGGACCCGCAGCTTCCGGCCACCATCGCGCGGCTGCTCTCGACCTACGAGCTCCCGAGCGACATGCTCACCCTGGAGATCACCGAGAGCTCCGTCATGCGGGACGTCCCGCGCGCCCTGCCGGTACTCGAGCGGCTGGCCCGCTCCGGGATCTCCTTGTCGGTCGACGACTTCGGTACGGGCTACTCGTCGCTTGCCTATCTGCGCCGGTTGCCCGTCAGCGAGGTCAAGATCGACAAGTCGTTCGTCCAGGACATGGCCGTGGACGAGAGCGATGCGGCGATCGTCGAGACGATCCTCGGGCTGGCGCGCCACCTCCAGCTGCGGGTAGTCGCCGAGGGGGTCGAGGACGAGCGCACCCGCGACCGCCTCGCGTCGATGGGCTGTGACGTCGCCCAGGGTTATCTGTTCAGCCGCCCACTGCCCGCCGAACGCTTCACGACCTGGCTGGCGATGCGTGAGCAACCATTACGCCGTGGGCCGATCCGGCTCGTGGGAGGCTGAGGTAGGCCGGCGCAGTAGCGCGGCGAGCCGAGCACGGGAATCGCGCACGGGTCGAACGTGTACGCTGGCCTGCGGCATCATGCCCCTTTAGCTCAGTCGGCAGAGCGTCTCCATGGTAAGGAGAAGGTCTACGGTTCGATTCCGTAAAGGGGCTCGAAGCGCCGGTGCTCCGGCTGCCCGGCGGAGTAGCTCAGTTAGGCAGAGCAAGCGGCTCATAATCGCTGTGTCGCCGGTTCAAATCCGGCCTCCGCTACCGGATCGCAAGCGGGTCAAAACCGACCCGACCACGAGCAAGACGCGAGTAAGAAGAAGGTGTTCCCGTGGCCAAGGCCACTGACGTCCGACCCAAGATCACGATGGCGTGTCAGGTGTGCAAGCACCGCAACTACATCACCAAGAAGAACCGGCGGAACGATCCCGACCGTCTCGACCTGAAGAAGTACTGCCCCAACTGCAACGACCACACCGAGCACCGCGAGACCCGCTAGTTTCAGCTGCTCCCAGCGAAGGGACGAGCATGCCGCTCAACCGGGCCTTCATCGGCCGGGAGTACTCGTTCGAGACGCCGTTCGAGGTGGGCCGCGAGCTCATCCGCCATTTCGCGTCGGCGATCGGGGATGCGAACCCGATCTATCACGATGTCGAGGCGGCGAAGGCGGCCGGCCACCGCGATCTGGTGGCCCCGCCGACGTTCCTCACCTCGCTCGGCTTCCGGCGCGGCTCCGGGCCCGTCGGCGATCCGGAGCTCGGTCTGGATTACAGCCTGGTCGTGCACGGGGAGCAGAAATTCGTGCTGCACCGGCCCGTCTACGCGGGGGATGCGCTCGTCGGGCGCAGCAAGGTCGCTGACATCCGTGACATCGGACGCAACGAGGCGCTGATCATGGAGACGAACGTGTACGCGGCCGACGGAGAACACGTCGCCACGGCGACGATGACGACGATCTCGCGCGGCACCGCCGCTCCGAAGGAGGCCTGAGCCGTGCCCGTCAGCTATGACGATGTCGAGGTCGGCACCGAGATCGCTGCTCAGACGTACGGGGTGACCCGCGGCCAGCTCGTGCAGTACGCAGGGGCATCCGGCGATTTCAACATCATCCACTGGAACGAGCGGTTCGCGAAGGCCGTCGGGCTTCCTGACGTCATCGCACACGGCATGTTCACCATGGCCACCGCCGCCCGTCTGGTGACCGATTGGGTCGGCGACCCGGCCGCCGTCGTCGAGTACGGCGTGCGGTTCTCCTCGATGGTTCCGGTCCCCGACGACGACAAGGGCACCTCCCTCGTCGTCTCCGGCACGGTCGAGGAGAAGCTCGAAGGCAAGCGCGTCAGCATCGGGCTCACGGCCCGGGTCGGCAGTGCTGACGGTGTCGACGGGGCGAAGGTGCTCACCCAAGCACGCGCCATCGTCCAGCTTTCCTGACCTTTCACCGGATCACTCGCGGCCGCGGGGGGCGCGGGGCCGCACTGGTGGGCGCCGCTGCGCTCGCCTCTCTTGGCGCGTGCGGCAGTGCCAAGCCCCAGACGGCCCCGACCCCTCGGCCGTCGCTGACCCACTCGCCCGCGCCGTCGCCGACAACCAGCCCCTCCTCGTCCTGCCCGGCCGGCTACCTGTCACCCGACCCGCAGCGCCCGCAGGTGACGCTGACCTTCAGTCTCGCCGCCGACCACCGGACCGTGACCGGACATGAGCGGGTCGTCTTCACCCCCGACCAATCGATCACCGAACTCGTCTACCGGCTCTGGCCGAATGGACGCGACCACGTCCTCGGCGGGTCGCTGACCGTGACCCGCGCTGAGGTCGCCGGACTGGTGGTCGCTCCGCAGCCGGCGTCGGCCGGCGCGCGCTCCGGCACCCAGGGCACGCTGCTGACGCTGCCGCTGGGCCGGACGTCGGCCGCCGGACAATCGGTGACGAGCGACCTCGACTTCACGCTGCGCCTGCCGCCGTCGTTCATCGACCGGCTCGGCTCCGACGGTCAGACCGCCTGGTGGGGAACCGCTGCGCCGCTGCTCGCCTGGGTCAACGGCGTCGGCTGGGTACGCACGCCCGGCAGCAGCACCCCGGCGGAGATGGCGGTCAGCGAGGACGCGCAAGTCGACCTCACGGTCATCGCCCCGGCCGAGGACACCGTGTTGGCCAACGGGGTGGGCGGCCCGCCGGTGATCATGTCGGGCGGCCGGCGAAGCTGGCACTTCACGTCGCCCAATGCACGGGATGTCGCCGTCGCGGTCGGCAAGTTCGAGGTCCTGACGGCGACGGTCCCGACGCCGGACGGACCGGTGACGGTCCGGATCGGCCGGGCGCCGAACGTCGATCTTTCCAACCGGCAGGTGCTCGAGCAGGTCAATCACGCGCTGCCGCTGCTGGTGCGCCACTTCGGGCCCTACCCGTTCACCTCGCTGACGCTCGTGTCACTGCCCGACCTCGGCGGGACCGGCATCGAATACCCCGGCTTCACATTTCTCGGCCAGGACGGCGACCAGTCCGTCACCACCCACGAGCTCGCGCACATGTGGTTCTACGGGCTCGTGGGCGACGACCAGGAGCTGCATCCCTGGATGGACGAGGCCTTCGCCACCGCTGCCGAGGAGATCGTCGACGACGAGCTCTACGGCGGCACCGCCACCGTGGGTGGGTCCGCAACCGGCGGCGCCGACCCGCGTCCCGTCGACCTGCCGATCTCCGCCTTCGAGCACGATCTGGCGGCCTACGACACCGTCGTCTATTTCAAGGGCGCGGATGCCCTTGTCGCCGCCCGGCAGGCGTCGGGCGCAGCAACGTTCGATGCCGCGCTGCGCTGTTATGTGAACGCCTTCGCCTGGAAGGTCGCCTACCCGGCCGACTTCGCCCGCGCCATGCGTGCATTGCCGAAGGCGATCACCATCCTGCGCCGGGCAGGCGCCATCCACTGAATTGAACGGCCGCAGCAGCCCTCGACCTCGCCGGCCTCTTCCGCGTTGCGAGCTACGCCTACCTGCGGGTGAGCACCTCGTGCAGGCGCCGGACACCTTCGGCGGCGTCCTCGTCGCTCAGGGCATACGACATCCGGAACGCCCCCGGCGCGCCGAACGCCTCACCCGGCACCACCGCGACCCCGACCTCTTCGAGCACGAGCGCGGCGAGTTCAGCCGAAGTCTCGGGCTTGTGCCCGGCGATCGGCTGGCCGAGCAGTTCGGACACGTCGGGGTAGCAGTAGAACGCTCCCTCCGGCAGCGGGCAGGTGACGCCCGGGATCGCCGACAGTCCCGCGTGCATCGCCCGCCGCCGCCGGTCGAAGGCCGTGCGCATCTCGTGCACCGCGGAGAGGTCACCGCTGACCGCCGCGAGGGCGGCTGCCTGCGCGACGTTGGAGACGTTGGACGTGGCGTGCGACTGCAGGTTGGTCGCGGCGCTGACGACGTCGGCCGGGCCGATCAGCCATCCGACCCGCCAGCCGGTCATCGCATACGTCTTCGCGACGCCGTTGACGACGATGCAGCGATCCGTGATGGACGGTTGCAGCACCGGCACCGAGCTGAACCGGGCGCCGCCGTAGACGAGGTGCTCGTAGATCTCGTCGGTGATGATCCAGATCCCGGCGTCATCGGCCCACCGGGCGATCGCGGTGAGCTCCTCCGGCGTGTAGACGGCGCCCGTGGGGTTGGACGGACTGACCACCAGCAGCACCTTCGTGCGCGAGGTGCGCGCCGCGTCGAGCTGCTCAATCGTGACCTTGTAGCCGGCCTCCGCGCCGGTGAGCACCGGAACGGTCACTCCGCCCGCGAGGTAGATCGACTCCGGGTAGGTGGTCCAGTAAGGGGCGGGGACGATGACCTCGTCGCCCGGATCGAGCAGCGTGGCGAAAGCCTCGTAGACGGCCTGCTTGCCGCCGTTGGTGACGAGCACCTGCGAGGCCTCGATCGCGTAGCCGGAGTCGCGCTTGGTCTTCTCGGCGATCGCCTGACGCAGCTCCGGCAGGCCCGCCGTAGGCGTGTAGTGGTGCATCTTCGGGTCGCGGCACGCCTTCTCGGCAGCGGCGACGATGTGCTCCGGGGTGGGGAAGTCCGGTTCGCCGGCGCCGAAGCCGATCACGTCACGCCCCGCTGCCTTCAGCGCCTTCGCCGTCGCATCGACCGCCAGCGTGGCGGAGGGAGCGATTCCGGCGATACGGGCGGAGATCCGCGAGCGTGATGACATGTCCTTCATGCTGTCACGCAAATGGCCGATCGACTCCATGGATTGATTGCGCGCACACGGTGTGGTTTGAGCGCTTGAGTGAGAGGCCGGCGTAGGCGTGGCGCGTACACTGGCGCGGGGTAGCAGTCGGGCCTAGCGTCAGCGCGCCCGTCTGTCCCTGAAGGGGCGTAGCTCAATTTGGCAGAGTCCCGGTCTCCAAAACCGGTTGTTGCAGGTTCAAGTCCTGTCGCCCCTGCCAGGTGGGCCGTGATGGGGTCGGCTGGGTGAGTAAGGGTTCGGTTCAGCAAGCAAGAGGGCGTCAGCAATCCCCGGGTGGGGCAGGAGCGGAGGGTCATGTCGACCGAAACGCATGAGCCTGCCGTTGCCGTTGAACCGGCAGCGGGTGGCCGAGGCGCTCCGCCGCGCCGCCCCAACATCTGGCGCCGCATCGTGCAGTACTACCGCGAGATCGTCAGCGAGCTGCGCAAGGTCATCTGGCCGGGTCGCAATGAGCTGTTCACCTACAGCGTGGTCGTGCTGGTTTTTGTCGTTGTCGTGACCGCCATCGTCGCGTCCCTGGATTACGGGCTGACTCGCGCGGTGTTGGGCATATTCGGTTGAGTTGGGCCTAGGGAGAGTTTTGTCGTCTCAGTACGAGCCATCCGAGCAGGAGGAAGCCGTAGACCGGCTCGATCCGATCGAGATGCTCGAATCCGATCAGGTGGCCTCCAGTGAAGCCGGCCAGCAGCCCGAAGAGGGCGAGCTCGGCAATGGCATCACCGGCGTCGAGGAGGGCCCCGGCTACATCGGGCAGTCCGCTGCCGACGATGCGGCCAATGCTGCGCTGGAGGCCGAGCCGGCCGCCGCAGTAGTTCCCGACGAGGACGAGGACCCGGTCGTCGCCTTCCGCCGCGAGCTCGAGGCGCTTCCCGGTGACTGGTACGTGCTGCACACGTATGCCGGCTACGAGGGCCGGGTGAAGGCCAACCTCGAGCAGCGCATCCAGAGCCTCAACATGGAGGATTACATCTTCCAGATCGAGGTGCCCACCGAAGAGGTCATCCAGATCAAGGGCGGCAAGAAGCAGACCGTCCAGCAGAAGAAGTACCCGGGCTACGTCTACGTGCGGATGGATCTGGTCGACGAGTCGTGGGGCGCTGTGCGCAACACGCCTAATGTCACCGGGTTCGTCGGCCTGACCAACAAGCCGTCGCCGCTGCGCATGGAAGAGATCATCGGGATCCTCGCCCCGGCGCAGGAGAAGAAGAAGGTCGAGGCGCCCAAGGCCCAGGAGTACGAGATCGGCGAGTCGGTCACCGTCATGGACGGCCCGTTCGCCACGCTTCCGGCCACCATCAGCGAGGTCAACCTCGATGCCCAGCGCCTCAAGGTGCTGGTGTCGATCTTCGGGCGGGAAACCCCCGTCGAGCTGCAGTTCAACCAGGTCGCCAAGATCTAGCCGCCCGTTTCACCAGTCGTTCATCGTTCTAGCAAGGGTTCATACACATGCCTCCGAAAGCGAAAAAAATCGCGGCTGTCATCAAGCTGCAGATCCAGGCGGGTGCCGCCACCCCGGCGCCGCCCGTGGGTCCGGCGCTCGGCCAGCACGGCGTCAACATCATGGAGTTCGTCAAGCAGTACAACGCGGCGACGGAGTCCCAGCGCGGCAACGTCGTGCCTGTCGAGATCTCGGTCTTCGAAGATCGTTCGTTCACCTTCATCACCAAGACGCCCCCTGCGGCGCGGCTGATCCTGAAGGCGGCGGGCCTCGACAAGGGTTCCGCAGTGCCCCACAAGACCAAGGTCGGTTCGCTCACGCAGGCGCAGGTCCGCGAGATCGCCACGACCAAGCTGCCTGACCTCAACGCCAACGATGTCGAGGCTGCGGCGAAGATCATCGCCGGCACCGCCCGTTCGATGGGCATTACCGTCACCGACTAGGTGTTGTTCCAGATGTTGCAAGCGGCGCTGTCCAGCGCCGTCCGACGTGGGAGGGCCACCCGGTCCGTCCGTACCACTGCTGTAAGGAATCTCCAATGAAGCGAAGCAAGACCTACCGCGCTGCCGCCGAGAAGATCGATCCGGAGCGCATC
Organism: uncultured Actinomycetota bacterium; assembly: GCA_963731205.1. Classification (GTDB taxonomy): domain Bacteria; phylum Actinomycetota; class Actinomycetes; order Frankiales; family Frankiaceae; genus DATAZK01. The sequence continues at coordinate 1,747,768 of CAVSUJ010000002.1, forward strand.
TACTCCCCGCTCGAGGCCGTCCGGCTGGCCAAGGAGACGAGCCCGACCAAGTTCGACGCCACCGTCGAGGTCGCGCTGCGGCTCGGGGTCGACCCCCGCAAGGCTGACCAGATGGTGCGCGGCACCGTCAACCTCCCGCACGGCACCGGCAAGTCGCCGCGCGTCGCCGTCTTCGCCAGCGGCGCGAAGGCCGAGGAGGCCACGGCCGCGGGCGCTGACATCGTCGGCAGCGACGATCTCGTCGCCCAGATCCAGGGCGGCTTCCTGGACTTCGACGCGGCGGTCGCCACTCCTGACCAGATGGCCAAGGTCGGACGCATCGCCCGCATCCTCGGTCCCCGTGGCCTCATGCCCAACCCGAAGACCGGCACCGTGACCATGGACATCACCCGGGCCGTCGGCGACATCAAGGGCGGCAAGATCAACTTCCGCGTCGACAAGCAGTCCAACCTGCACCTGGTCATCGGCAAGGCCAGCTTCACCGAGGAGCAGCTCGCCGAGAACTACGCGGCGGTACTGGATGAGATCCTGCGGGCCAAGCCGTCCGCCGCCAAGGGTCGCTACCTGAAGAAGATCACCTTCAGCACGACCATGGGCCCGGGCGTCCCGGTCGACCCCAACCGCACGAAGTCCGTCGCCACTGACGCCGCCGTCTAAGGTTCGGCCCGGCTCGCCTGCCGTCGTCGTGTGGCGGCTGGGTCCAGCCACGCTTCAGCCGCGGCCAAACATGCTGGTAGCATGGTCACCGTTCCAGATTTGCACCACACCCAAGACCGCCGGTTGCTGCTTCGGCAGCTGTAAAAGCCCTCGGGCTGGCCCGCGCAGGAGTGGCGAGAGGGTTTTCGACCTCTGAGCCGTTTTGCGCATGCCCGCTCGTGGCTGTCGGCCCGAGCGAAGGAGCGCGATGGCGAGATCTGACAAAGAGGCCGCAGTCGCCGACATCGCTGATGCGTTCCGCGGATCGTCTGCCGCCGTACTCACCGAGTACCGCGGGCTCACCGTCAGCCAGCTGACCGAGCTTCGGCGATCCATGGGCGATTCGGCGCGTTACGCGATCGTCAAGAACACCCTCACCAAGATCGCTGCCAAGCAGGCCGGGCTCACCGGGCTGGACGAGATGCTGAGCGGCCCCACGGCCGTCGCCTTCATCTCCGGCGATCCGGTCGAGGCGGCCAAGGGCCTACGCGATTTCTCGCGTACCAACCCGCTGCTCATCATCAAGGGCGGGGTGCTCGACGGCGCTCCGATCTCAGCTGATGAGATCCGCCGGCTGGCCGATCTGGAGTCGCGTGAGGTGCTGCTGGCCAAGCTGGCCGGCGCCATGAACGCCTCACTGTCCAACGCGGTGAGCCTGTTCGCGGCTCCGCTCTCGCAGGCCGCCCGCCTGATCGAGGCGCTCCGTCAGCAGCGTGAGGCCGAAGGCCCCGCCGAGGCTCCCGCCGCTCCGGCGGCAGCCGACTCCGGTGAGACGTTCGTCGCCGCCGAGGTTGCTCCTGACGCTGCCGCCGACGCGGCACCCGCCACCGATGAATCGGCTGACCCGGCTCCCGCCGAGGCTGCCACCGACCCGACCCCTGCCACTGAAGAGGACTGAACACCATGGCAAAGATGAGCACTGACGACCTGCTCGAGACGTTCAAAGAGATGACCCTGCTCGAGCTCTCCGAGTTCGTGAAGCAGTTCGAGGACACCTTCGGTGTCACGGCTGCCGCGCCAGTCGTTGCGGCTGCACCCGGTGGAGGCGGCGGCGCTGCCGAGGCTCCCGCGGCTGAGGAGCAGGACGAGTTCGACGTCATCCTCGAGGCTGCCGGCGACAAGAAGATCCAGGTCATCAAGGAGGTGCGCACGCTCACCAGCCTCGGCCTGAAGGAGGCCAAGGACCTGGTCGACGGTGCGCCCAAGCCCGTCCTGGAGCGCGTGCCCAAGGAGGCGGCCGACAAGGCGAAGGCGGCCCTCGAGGGCGCCGGCGCCACGGTCACCCTCAAGTAGTTCCGCGCCACGTTCCACCTGCCCGGCGCCTCCGGGCAGTGAGTCAGGTAGCGGCCATCCACCCCCTTCCAGGGGTGGGTGGCCGCTTCTTTTTTCTGCCGGACGATTTATCGCTTATCCGGACATCTGGAACGCATCGCTACTGCTCAGTAGCGCGCCATGGTTTGCGAAACGATGAACCGGGTCACAAACCGCGAGCGGCCTCCGGGCTGCGGTCGCGATCGGGCGGCCCCAGCGTCACTCATCAGGCCTCTCCTCGTTGAGCAGAGCAGCACGTTGAGCGGCCGAAGGGTGCTGCCAGGGGGTAAGCGGTGAGGAGATCTGCGTGGGCGTCGAGGTCAAGGTCGAAAACCTGACCAAGCGGTTCGGGAAGCAGACCATCTGGGAGGACGTCTCCCTGACCCTGCCCGCCGGTGAGATCTCCGTGCTGCTCGGCCCGTCCGGCACCGGAAAGTCGGTCTTTCTCAAGCACCTGGTCGGGCTGCTGAAGCCCAACGCGGGCCACATCTGGATCGAAGGCCGCGACGTCTGCAACATCCCCGAGTCGCAGCTGTATGAGACCCGCAAGCTGTTCGGCGTGCTCTTCCAGGACGGTGCGCTCTTCGGTTCGCAGAACCTGTTCGACAACATCGCCTTTCCGCTGCGCGAGCACACCAAGAAGGGCGAGGCGGAGATCAAGAAGATCGTCCTCGACAAGATGAACCTGGTCGGTCTCTCGGGGGCCGAATCCAAGCTGCCGGGCGAGATCTCCGGCGGCATGCGCAAGCGGGCCGGGCTGGCGCGCGCGCTCGTACTCGATCCGCAGATCCTGCTCTTCGACGAGCCGGACTCAGGCCTCGACCCGGTCCGTACGTCCTACCTCGACCAGTTGATCGTCGACCTCAACGCGCAGACCGGCGCCACCTGCCTGATCGTCACGCACAACATCAACACCGCCCGGAGCGTGCCCGACAACATCGGCCTGCTGTATCGCCGTCACCTGGCGATGTTCGGTCCCCGTTCGGATCTGCTGACCAGCGAGGAGCCGGTCGTGCTGCAGTTCATGAACGGACGCAAGCAGGGCCCCATCGGGATGTCGGAGGAGAAGGACGCGGCCGAGCTCGCCGCTGAAGCCGAGGGTGGTGGATCAGCGGCTGAATTGCCGCCGATCGAGCCGCAGCTGCTGCCTTCTTGGCCCCTGGTCCGCCCGTCGATGGCGTCACCGCACGGAAGCCACGCGTTCCTTCGCGACGGCTCACGGCGCGCCGACATCCCGTTCGGCAAGATCTTCGGTGAGGACGGGCTCGAGCCCTCGGACGAACCGCCGGCACGCTCGATGAGCGTCGAGGATTTCCGCGCCCAGCTCCGCGGCGGCCGCTCGGGCACCTCTCCCTCCCGCCGGCCGGCACCCCGCCCCGCCCCGAGCCCTGACGACGCTGCGACCCAGGCGGTCCGTCCCACGCCTTCGGCTCCGCCGGTGGCCCGCCGCCCCTCGCCGCACGGTCGCCCGTCACCTGTCGCCGAGCGGCCATCGCCCGTCGCCGAGCGGCCCCGCCCGACTCCCGATGGACACGCCGAACGTCCCCGGCCTACGCCCTTCCCCGGGCCGCCCTCGAGCAACGGTCATTCCGCCAATGGAAGCTCGGCCAACGGTGACTCGGCCGGCAGTGACAGCCCCCGCAGTCCGCGCAAGGGCGTGCTCGCCGGATGGCGCGGGCGCCGCGGAGATCGTGAATGAGTTATCCCGCGTTCGTCGCCAGGCCCATGAAGCCGGTCGGCGAGATGTTCGCACTCTTCCTGGACACGATCCGGGCGCTTCCGAAGCGGCCGTTCCAGTGGCGGGAGTTCATCGACCAGGCGTGGTTCGTCGCGAGCGTGACCATCCTGCCGACCTGCCTGGTGGCGATCCCGTTCGGTGCGGTCATCGCGCTGCAGCTCGGCAACCTCGCCGCTCAGATAGGTGCGCAGTCCTACACCGGCGCCGCCGCTGTGCTGGCGATCGTGCGCGAGGCGGGCCCGATCGTCACGGCACTGCTCATCGCCGGCGCGGGCGGCTCCGCGATCTGCGCCGATCTCGGCAGCCGCAAGATCCGCGACGAGATCGACGCCATGGAGGTCCTCGGCATCTCGCCGATCCAGCGTCTCGTGGTGCCGCGGGTGCTGGCCTGCGTGCTCATCGCGGCCTTGCTGAACGGGCTGGTCTCGGTGGTCGGCGTGGTGGGCGGCTACTTCTTCAACGTGATCCTGCAGCACGGAACGCCCGGTGCGTATCTCGCGTCGTTCCAGGCCTTTGCGCAGCTGCCCGACCTCTATGTCGGTGAGGCGAAGGCCATCATCTTCGGGCTGCTGGCCGCACTTGTCGCGGCGTACAAGGGGCTGAACGCAGGAGGCGGTCCGAAGGGCGTCGGCGACGCCGTCAACCAGTCGGTCGTGATCACTTTCATGATGCTGTTCCTGACGAACTACATCATCAGCGCGATCTACTTCCAGGTCATCCCCCCGAAGGGGCTCTAGGTGACGGCGACGATTTCCGCCGCCCCCGGCCGCGCCCTTCGCAGCGCCGCCGGGTTGGCGAAGAAGCCGATGGACGCGCTCGACGACCTCGGCGGTCAGCTCTCGTTCTACGGCCGCGCGCTCGGCTGGTCGCCCAAAACCCTGCGGCGCTACAAGAAGGAGGTCACCCGGCTGCTCGCCGACGTGACCCTCGGGTCGGGCGGTCTGGCGCTCATCGGCGGCACGGTCGGCGTGATCGCCTTCCTCTGCTTCTTCACCGGCACCGAGGTCGGTCTGCAGGGCTATCTCGCGCTGGATCAGCTGGGAACGTCGGCGTTCACCGGCTTCATCTCGGCCTACTTCAACACGCGTGAGATCGCGCCTCTGGTCGCCGGTCTGGCGCTCGCGGCGACCGTGGGATGTGGCTTCACCGCACAGCTCGGCGCCATGCGCGTCTCGGAGGAGATCGACGCCCTCGAGGTCATGGGCGTGCCGAGCGTGCCCTACCTCGTGACAACCCGGATCATCGCTGCGCTCGTCGCCGTCGTCCCGCTGTACTTCTTCGGCCTGCTGATGTCCTACCTGGCGACGCGCACGATCGTCACCTGGCAGTTCAAGCAGTCCACCGGCACCTACGACCACTACTTCCACATCTTTCTGCCGCCCGGCGACATCTTCTGGTCGCTGGCGAAAGTGGTGATCTTCGCGATCATCATCGTGCTGATCCACTGCTACTACGGCTATTACGCGACCGGCGGGCCGGCGGGGGTCGGTACCGCGGTGGGCCGGGCGATCCGGACCTCCCTCGTCGCCATCAACATCGTCGACTTCTTCCTCAGCCTGGCGATCTGGGGTGCCACGGCAACCGTGCGGATAGCGGGGTAGCGGGGTGGTCTTTCTCGTTCCGCCGCCACTGGCGAAGATGGCCCTCGGCACCAAGCGCAAGGCGCAGGGTGTGCTCTTCCTGCTTTTCGTGGCCTTCATGATCTGGCTCTCAGCAGCCTTCTACAACAAGACGTTCATCACCATCACGCCGGTGACGCTGAAGACGAGTCACATCGGCACGCAGCTCGCCCTGGGCGCCGATGTGAAGCTGCGCGGGATCATCGTGGGCGATGTCCGCAAGGTGAGCACCACCGGCGACGGCGCCACCATCAAGCTCGCGCTGCAGCCCGCGAAGGCCAAGCTCATCCCACAGGACGTCGTCGCGCGCATCCTGCCCAAGACGCTCTTCGGGCAGAAGTTCGTCGACCTGGTCATCCCGACCCCGACCGGAACCGGACAGTCCAGCGAGGAATCGCTGCACTCGGGCAGCGTCATCAACGAGGACCACTCGCGTAACGCCATCGAGGTCGAGCAGGTCCTCAACAACATTCTTCCGGTGATCGACGCCGTCAGCCCGCAACAGCTGAATGTGACTCTGACCAACCTGGCGAACGCGCTGGAGGGACGCGGCGACGAACTCGGCCAGAACCTGGTCAATCTCGATGACTATCTGCGGCGGTTCAACGCCCATCTGCCGTCGTTCACCACTGACATCTCCGAGCTCGCCAGCGTCGCCGACAGCTACAGCAAGGCGGCCCCGGATCTGCTGCATTTCTTGGAGAACAGCGCGTTCACGAGCCAGACGGTGACGGCCAAGCAGAACACGCTGCTGCAGTTCCTGCAGGACACCACCAGCTTCTCCGACACGGCAACGGGCGTTCTGACCGACAACGAGACCCACCTGATCCAGCTGGGGCAGGTGTCGGCGCCGATCCTCAGCGAGCTCGGGAGCCGCGGCGGCGACATCGCGCAGACCATCGACGGCCTGGCGGAAATCGCACCCAAGCTGGAGACCGTTTTCGGCACCGGCAGCAACAAGAACTGGCTGCACATCTCGCTGATCCCGGTCAGCCCCAAGGGTGCGTACGTCGCACCGAACGACTGCCCGAAATACGTCAACAAGGAAGGCAGCCAGTACGGGCCGAACTGCGGGGTGGGATCGGCGGCCGGCAGCGCCGATACCAGTTCTGCGACAGCACTTTCGGCGCTCGGTCCGGCCCCGACGGCCAACAGCGGCACCTCTTCTGACGTCGTCGGTTCGCCCGCGGAGCAGAAGCTCATCGCCTCCATCGTCGGGACCGTCACGCAGCAGCAGGCGAGCACCAGCCTGACCGATCAGAGCGTGGCCGACCTGCTGCTCGGCCCGATCCTTCGCGGTACGACGGTGACGGCGCCATGAGCTACAAGGCCTCGCTGATCAAACTGATCATCTTCATCGTCGTCACGCTGTTCCTGACGCTCACGCTGGCCCAGACGATCGGCAACATCAGCTTCGACGCCGAGACCAGCTACAAGGCCAGATTCACTGACGCCACAGGGCTTTTCGGCGGTAATGACGTCCGGATAGCGGGCGTGAAGGTCGGGACCGTCACCGGGGTCAAGCTCATCGACAAGAGGTACGCCGAGGTCTCGTTCAAGGTGAAGAAGAGCGTCAAGCTCTACACCACGACGAAGGCGCGCATCCGCTACCTCAACCTCATCGGTGGCCGGTTCCTGGCCCTGGACGATGCGGTGACGAACTCCCCACCCCCGGTGCTGAAGCCTCACGGGGAGATCCCGGTCGCGCAGACGACGCCGGCGCTCGATCTCACGGTGCTGTTCAACGGCTTCAAGCCGCTGTTCCAGGCGTTGAACCCGGCCGACGTGAACAAGCTCGCGTTCGAGATCATCCAGACGTTGCAGGGTGAAGGCGGCACGCTGAACGAGCTGCTGATCCACACGGCATCGCTGACCAACACCATCGCCGACCGCGACGCGGTGATCGGTGACGTCATCAACAATCTCAACACCGTGCTCGGCACCGTCGATCAGCGCGACAACCAACTCGACCAGTTGATCGTGCAATTGCAGCGCCTTTTCGGCGGTCTCGCTCAGGATCGGCAGGCGATCGGCGATTCGCTGGTCAACATCGACAACCTGGCGAGTGATTTCAGCGGCCTGCTCGCCGACGCGCGTCCCCCGCTCGCCGGCGACATCACCCAGCTGAACACCGTCACCGCGCAGCTGGCGAGCCAGAAGGATGCGCTCGCCAAGAAGCTGCAGCAGATTCCGCAGACGCTGAACGCCGTCGGCCGCACCGCCACCTACGGTTCGTGGTTCAACTTCTTCCTCTGCAAGGCCGACGGCAACATCAGCGTCGACGGCACCCCCATCCAGGTGCGCAGCCCCGCCGTCCAGAACGGGGACGGGGTGTGCAACGGATGAAGCCTTTCCGCGAACGCAATCCCGTCCCGATCGGGCTGGCCGGTGTCGCCTTCCTGGCGCTGTTCGGCGTCCTTGCCTTCCAGGCGCAGAACCTCCCGTTCTTCAATGGCGGCGGGAAGATCTACCGCGCCGACTTCACCGAATCGGCAAACCTGAAGAAGACCAACGAGGTGCGGATCGCCGGTGTGAAGGTCGGCACCGTCACCAGCGTCGGGCTCGAGGGCGATCACGTCCTCGTGAAGTTCCGCGTCAAGGACGGCGTCGCGCTCGGGTCGCTCACGAAGGCGTCCATCAAGATCAAGACGTTGGTGGGTGCGGAGTACCTGTCGCTCGATCCTGAGGGTGACGGCAAGCTCAGCCCCGGCACGGCGATTCCGGTGTCGCGTACGACCCCGCCCTTCGATGTCGTCCCCGCGTTCCAGGGCCTCGCGACGACCGTCGACAACATCGACACCGCTCAGCTGACCAAGGCTCTGGATGTGTTGTCGTCGGACTTCTCCGACACCGCTCCCAACGTGAAGCAGACCCTGTCCGGCCTTTCCCGGCTGTCGAACACCATCGCCAGCCGCGATCAGCAACTGCAGACCCTGCTGGCTCACGCCAAGGGCGTCACCGGCGTGCTCGCCGGACGCGACAAGGAACTGCAGGAGCTGCTGGTGAGCACCGACCAGGTGCTGCAGGTGCTCGACGAGCGACGCCAGGTCATCACCGAACTGCTCAACAACACCTCGACCCTCGCCACGCAGCTGACCGGGCTCGTCGTCGACAACCGCGCCGCCATCAATCCGGCGCTCTCGCACTTGAAGACGGTCATCGACACGCTCAACGCCAACCAGGCGGCGATCTACCGGACGCTTCAGCTGGCCGGCCCGTTCGTGCGGATCTTCAGCAACACCATCGGCAACGGCAAGTGGTTCGACACGTACGTCGCCAACCTCGGGCCCTTCGCCGCCCAGGTGAAACTCCCGACGAGCCTGCTCGGCAGCACCTCCGGCATCACCGGATTGCTGGGGGGCACGTGATGGAGAAGTTCTCCAAGATCTTGAAGCCGGCGGCAGCGGTGGTGGCGGGCCTGCTCGTCCTGGTCGCGGCCATCACCGTGCTGACGTCCGGCTCGCCGCACAAGACCGTCACCGCCCACTTCACCCGCGCGACCGGGCTCTACAAGGGTTCGAGTGTGCGGGTGCTGGGCGTCATCGTCGGATCGATCACCTCGATCAAGCCCGAGGGCACCACCGTCGCCGTGAAGATGAGCTACAGCGCCAAGCAGCGCATCCCGGCTAACGCGTCGGCGTTCATCATCCCGCCGTCCCTGGTGTCCGACCGCTACGTGCAGCTCGGCCCGGTCTACCGGGGCGGCGCGGTGATGGCCAACAACGCGCAGATCCCGGTCGCCCGCACCCAGGCCCCGGTGGAGCTCTCCACGCTTTTGCAGAGCATCGACGACCTGTCGGTGGCGCTCGGTCCGAACGGCGCGAACAAGTCCGGCGCGCTCTCACGGCTGCTCTCGGTCAGCGCCGACAACCTGCGCGGCAATGGCACGCAGATCAACTCGACCATCAAGAACGTGGCGGCGCTGGTCGGCACGCTGGCCGACAACAAGACCAACCTGGCCGGCACGATCGACAACCTCTCGACGTTCACCAACGCGCTGCAGCAGAGCGACGGCGCCGTCCGCACGCTGACCAACGATCTGTCCACCGTCTCGGGACAGCTCGACGGCGATCGGGCGAGTCTTGCCAGCGCGCTTCGCAACCTGTCGCTGGCGTTGGGCGATGTCGCCCAGCTGGTGCACGACAACCGCTCGGTGCTCACGTCCGACATCTCCGGCCTGACCCAGATCACGAAGACGATCACCAGCCAGAAGACATCTCTCACCGAGCTGCTCGACGACGCCCCACTTGCCCTGCAGAACCTGAACAATTCCTACGACCCGAGCTCGCAGTCGCTGCGTACCAAGAACGACTTCGAGATGACCAACAACCCGACGCTCTATCTGTGTCAGGTCGTGGCCTCGCTGGCCCAGGACCCCAATGTCTGCAACGCAGATCAGCCGCTCGGCAAGGTCCTGACAACCGTCGGCGGACTTGTCGGCAGCGTGACCGGAGCCTCCAAGTGAGGCGCCTCAAGCGGTCCGCCGTCGCCGGGGTCGGGGCGCTGCTCTGCTGCGGCCTGCTCGCATCGTGCGACGGCATCGCCGACCTCCCGTTGCCCGGCGGGAGCGCGACCGGCGGCAAGGTCTACCACGTCAAGATCGAGTTCGACGACGTTCTCGACCTGGTGCCGCAGGCCTCGGTACGAGTGGACGACGTGCCCGTCGGCGACGTGGAGAAGATCAGCCTCGACGGATTCCATGCGCTGGTGACCGTGCGGTTGAAGGACAGCGTGAAGCTGCCGCGCAACGCTCACGCGGAGCTGCGCAGCACATCGCTGCTGGGGGAGAAGTTCGTCGCTCTCGAGCAGCCCACGGCACCCACCAAGCCGGTGGGCAAGCTGGTCAACGGAGACGTCATCCCGCTGGCCGACACCGGCCGCAACCCCGAGTTCGAGGAGGTCTTCACCGCGCTTTCGGCTCTGCTGAACGGCGGCGGCGTGGCGCAGGTGCAGACCATCTCGGTCGAGCTCTCCAACGCCCTTTCCGGACGCGAGTCGCAAGTCAAGGACGTGCTCACCCAGCTCACCACGCTCGTCACCACGCTCGATGCCAACAAGCAGTCGATCGTGCGGGCGCTGAACTCGGTCGACGCCCTCGCCAGCAAGCTGGCGCAGCAGAAGGGGACCATCGCCAAGGCGCTCGATGACATCCCGTCGGCGCTGAAGGTGTTGGCCGATCAGCGTTCCGACCTGACGAAGGTGCTCACCAGCCTGTCGCGGCTCGGCGGTATCGGCTCGACGGTCATCCGCGCCACCCGGGACAACACCGTCGCGAGCCTGCGCTCGCTGCAGCCGGTGCTGGCCAACCTCGTCGCGGCCAAGTCCAACATCGTCAACTCCCTGGAACTGCTGCTGAACTTCCCCTTCCCGGCCACTTCCGTGAACGGGGTCCACGGCGACTACGCGGGCCTCTACGCCAGCGTCGACCTGAACATCACCGATCTCATCGCCGGCTTGACCGGACCGACCTCACCGACAGCCACCTGCCCGAGCGGCACCGTCCAGCTGCCGATCGCCGGCTGCGTCCCGCTCGGCGGCGGTACTACGACGCTGCCCAAGGTGCCCAGTTTGCCGACACTTCCCAAGCTTCCGCTGACGGGCAACTCGGGCACCACCAGCGGCGGCACGAGCGGCGGCTCGGGCGGCGGTTCGGGCGGCTTGCTCGGCGGGCTGCTGGGCAATGGCGCGAGCTACCAGCACAGCAACGACTACACCCAGCTGCTGCTTGCGGGAGCGGCCACATGATCGCCCGCACCGTGAAGATCCAGCTCGCCGTGTTCGCCGGGCTGGCCGCGATCGCGCTGCTGATCACCGGCGTCAACTACGTCGGCCTGAACAAGGACCTGTGGTCCAAGCCCTTCACCGTCAAAGCGCATTTCGCGTCCTCGGGCGGCATCTTCACCAACGCCGAGGTCACCTACCGCGGCGTGACGGTCGGACGCGTCGGCACCCTGCACCTGACCAAGGACGGCGTGATCGTCGACCTGAAGATCGACAAGGGCGAGAAGGTTCCCGCGCGCACCCATGCCCAGGTCGAGGAACTGTCCGCGGTGGGAGAGCAGTACGTCGACCTACGTCCGTACACCGACGCGGGCCCGTACCTGAAGAACGGTGACGCGATCACGCTTGCCAACACCAGCGTCCCGGTGGACGAGAACACCGTCCTGGTCGATCTCGACAACCTGGTGAAGTCGGTCCCGCAGAACGCTCTTTCCACGACCGTCGACGAGCTCGGCAAGGCCTTCGACAACGCCGGCCCGTCGCTTCAGGCGCTGCTCGACCGCGGCAACGAGGTGATCAAGTCCTTCCAGGGCAATCTGGCGCAGACCATCTCGCTGATCGAGGACGCCAAGACCGTCCTGGCGACCCAGATCGACGTTTCCGGTGCCTTCCAGTCGTTCGCGAGCAACATCGCGGCCGTCTCCGACACCCTGCGTTCGAGCGACCCCGACATCCGGCGGCTCCTCGACAACGGCGTCCTTTCGGCGACCGCGCTCGACGGCTTGCTCAAGGACAACCGCGGCAACCTCGGGCCGTTGCTGGCGAACCTGGTGACTCTCGGGCAGATCCAGGTCGCGCGCCTGCCCGGGCTGGATGAACTACTGACTCTTTATCCGCGGGTGCTGTCGGCCGGCGAGCGGGTCGTTCAGGACCCGTCGCAGGGTGCGCGCTTCGGCTTGGACCTCGAGCAGTTCCCGGTCTGCACCAAGGGTTACGCGCCCGCGTCGACCCAGGTGGTGCCCAATGGCTCCGCCGCACAAAACAACCGCGCCCTTCCGCTCGGTTACAGCTGCGACGAGCCGACGAGCAGTGCCGTCGACGTCAAGGGCTCGCGCAACGCTCCCCGGCCGCCGGGTGACACCACCGACCCGGCGCTCGGCGGTTACGCCTACGGCCAGACGTCTTATGTCGGCTCCGCCAACGGCAAGGTCGTCGACGGCGCCGCCTACGACCCGGACAGCGGTTTGGTCTCGGGACCGAATGGTCAGCAGTACCTCATGGGCGCCGACGGCGGCCAGGCCGAGGTGCTCGGGGCCAATTCATGGAAATACCTGCTCCTAGCCCCTTTGACCTCGTGATCGCCCAGTGATGAACCCCGTGAGGACTCCCATGACAGCAGAACCCGACCAGGCGACCGCCCCTCGGCGGTCAGGCCTTGCGAAGCTGCGCGGAACGCCGGTGCTCGACCGGCCAGAGCCACCCGAGCAGGAACGTGCGGAAGCGCTCGTCGAGGCGCCGTCCCCGGTCGACGCTCCGCCGGTCGACGCTCCGGCCGTCGACGCACCGCCGGAGGAGCTGTCGCCGAAATCCCCGGTCGACCTGATCAAGCGGCCGGTCCCAGCGCCGGAATCGGCCACCGGTCCGCGCGCCGACCGCCGCCTGCGCCGAGCGATCGTCGCGCTGGTAGTCGCGGTCGCGTTGTTGCTGACCGGGGTGCTGCTGCTCGGCGATCGGCTGACCGGTGGCTCGAAGGCAGCACCCGCCGCAAAGTCCTCGGCGTCCAGCGGAGCGACCAGCGACTCGGCGGACCACCTGGCGGCGCTGCGGGCGGCGCACGACTTCGCGGTCTCGTTCTTCACTTACGACTACCGCAACGTGAACGCCTACTTCCGGCGCGTCGAGGCGGCCTCGACCGGCTCGTTCCGGTCGGATTTCGTCTCCAAGGAAGGGACGCTGAAGACCGTTCTCGCGAGCCTGAAGACCGTCGCCACCGGTCAGGTCCCTGACGGCGGCGCCGGCATCTTCGCCCTGGCGGACGGCAAGGCGGTGGCCTTCGTTTCGGCGAACCTCAACGCCTCCAACGCCGTCACCAAGAACGGCCAGAAGCGCTACCGGGTCAAGCTCTCGCTGCAGAAGGTGAAGGGCGCCTGGCTGGTCTCCGACTTCGAGGAGGTGCTCTGAGATGGCCGGCACCCTGGTGGTGGGCCCCACCCCGAGCTCCAGCTCACGCGGCCTGCGGCGCATTTTCACCGCACTCGTGTGCGTGGTCGCGGCGCTCGCGGCGCTGCTGGTCGTCGAGCTCGTCCGCGGACCCGCCAAGAGCGGGAGCCAGTCGCTGAGCACCGGCGCCTCGTCGGGGACGGCGTCCGACCCCGCGAGCCTGAGCAACGCCGCGCTGCAGGAAGCGATCGATGAGGGCCCGACCCTGTTCAGCTACGACTACCGCACGTTGGACAAGGACCTGGGAGCCGCCCGCGGCGTGACCACCGGTGCCTTCACGAAGCAGTTCGACTCCGTCAGCGTGCCGGACGTGAAGCCGCTTGCGGTCAAGTACCAGGTCATCGTCACCGCCAAGGTGCTTGCCGCCACGGTGGTCGACAACAGCAACCTGAAGCAGATCAAGGTGATGCTCTTCCTTGATCAGGTCGTCAAGAACTCGCAGCTGGCGGCGCCGCGGCTGGACGCGAACCGCACCATCCTCACGATGGTCCCGGTCGGGAAGGGTTGGAAGGTCGCCGGTGTCTCTGCGATCTGAGCGCTCCATCCGGCGCGAGTGGACTCGGCCTCGCGATCGGACTGGTGACACGCCGGCACGGACCGGTGCGACCGCGAGTCGGCTCGGCTGTCGAGCTGTGGAATGACGGGCAGACCTACGGCGTTTCACGCCTCGTGCGCCGATAGTCGCAGCTGACAGGCGTCGCGCGGCCCGGCGGGAACATTTCACCCTACCGGGCGTTGTATTGGGGTGGTGGACACTACTCGCGATTTTGGCTACACTTCTCGTTTGCGCTGCTTTCCTGCTGACCCGTCTTGACGCGGGTCGTTCTGCATGCCCAGCACCGCGCCTGTCCGCCATCAGCCCGTCACTCGTCGCCAACCAGCCCCCCTCGCAAGGCCAGCTTCATCGCACGTCGCTTGCCCCGCCTTCGACCCGCCGGAGGATGTTCTGAAGCAGCGCCGATCGCCCAGGCGATCGCCGGGCCGCCCCAATTGGTGCGGCACCTCTCGCGCAGTCGTACCCGCTCGGCCGGATTTCCGGTCGGGCAGCTCTGCGTGCCCGCACTCCGTTGCGGTCCCCGCTCTCGCTGTCCCAGTTTTCGCGTTTTAGCTCCTCGATAACCGCACACCGTCCTGAACCAGGCTTTGGAAGGATTCCATTGGCCGCCCGCACCGCGTCCCGCATTTCGTTCGCCAAGATCAAGGAGCCGCTCGAGGTTCCGTCTCTGTTAGCTCTTCAGACCCAGTCGTTCGACGCTCTCGTAGGAAACGAGGCCTGGCAGGCCCGTGTCCAAGCGGCTGTCGATGCGGGTCGTACCGATGTCCCGATGACGAGCGGCCTCGAGGATGTCTTCGAGGAAATCAGCCCGATCGAGGACTTCCAAGGGACGATGTCCCTGTCGTTCCGGGATCACCGCTTCGAGCCGCCGAAGTACACGCTCGAAGAGTGCAAAGACAAGGACATGACGTTCTCGGCGCCGATGTTCGTCACGGCCGAGTTCATCAACAACACCACTGGTGAGATCAAGAGCCAGACGGTGTTCATGGGCGATTTCCCGCTCATGACCCCTAAGGGCACTTTCGTCATCAACGGCACCGAGCGTGTCGTCGTCTCCCAGCTGGTCCGTAGCCCCGGCGTCTACTTCGAGCGCACTGCTGACAAGACGTCCGACAAGGACCTCTACAGCTGCAAGATGATCCCGAGCCGCGGCGCGTGGCTCGAGTTCGAGGTCGACAAGCGCGACACCGTCGGCGTCCGTATCGACCGCAAGCGCCGGCAGGGCGTCACCGTCCTGCTCAAGGCCCTCGGCTGGGACGACGCCCGAATTCTCGAGCGCTTCGGCGATTACGAGTCGATGCGCACGACGCTCGAGAAGGACCACCTTGCCGGCCAGGACGAGGCGCTGCT
Source organism: uncultured Actinomycetota bacterium (assembly GCA_963731205.1). Classification (GTDB taxonomy): domain Bacteria; phylum Actinomycetota; class Actinomycetes; order Frankiales; family Frankiaceae; genus DATAZK01. Next base: position 1,762,979 of record CAVSUJ010000002.1, read on the forward strand.
CGACATCTATCGCAAGCTGCGTCCGGGCGAGCCGCCGACGCGGGAGAGCGCGCAGACCCTGCTCGACAACCTCTTCTTCAACCCCAAGCGCTATGACCTGGCCAAGGTCGGCCGCTACAAGCTGAACAAGAAGCTCGGCCTGAGCCTGCCGACGGATGCCGGCACCCTCACCGAGGACGACATCGTCTCGACCATCGAGTACGTCGTGAAGCTCCACCAGGCCGGTGGGGTCAGCTTCGTCGAGAACGACGTGGTGTTCGAGGTCGACGACATCGACCACTTCGGCAACCGGCGCCTGCGCACGGTCGGCGAGCTCATCCAGAACCAGGTCCGTCTGGGCCTGGCCCGCATGGAGCGCGTCGTCCGCGAGCGGATGACCACCCAGGACGTCGAGGCGATCACGCCGCAGACCCTGATCAACATCCGTCCGGTCGTGGCGAGCATCAAGGAGTTCTTCGGAACCTCCCAGCTCTCGCAGTTCATGGACCAGACCAACCCGCTGGCCGGCCTCACCCACAAGCGCCGCCTGTCAGCGCTCGGTCCCGGTGGTCTGTCGCGTGAGCGTGCCGGCTTCGAGGTCCGTGACGTGCACACCAGCCACTACGGCCGGATGTGTCCGATCGAGACCCCGGAAGGCCCCAACATCGGCCTGATCGGGTCGCTCGCGACCTTCGCCCGGGTCAACCCGTACGGCTTCGTCGAGACCCCGTACCGCAAGGTGGAGCACGGTCAGGTCACCAACCAGATCGACTACCTGACAGCCGACGAGGAGGACCGTTTCGTCATCGCGCAGGCCAACGCCGGCCTGAACGACGACGACACCTTCGCCGAGTCGCGCGTCCTGGTGCGGCGCAAGGGCGGTGAGGTCGAGCTGATCCCGCCGGACGACGTCGACTACATCGACGTCTCGCCGCGACAGATGGTCTCGGTCGCGACGGCCATGATCCCGTTCCTCGAGCACGACGACGCCAACCGGGCCCTCATGGGTTCGAACATGCAGCGCCAGTCGGTTCCGTTGCTGCGCAACGAGTCCCCGCTGGTCGGCACCGGCATGGAGGCGCGTGCCGCGAAGGACGCCGGTGACGTGGTGGTCTGCGAGGAGGCAGGCGTCGTCGAGGAGCTCTCGGCCGACTACATCTCCGTGATGCACGACGACGGCACCCGGCGCACCTACCGGCTCGCCAAGTTCCGCCGGTCCAACCAGGGCACCTGCATCAACCAGCGGCCGATCGTCGACGAAGGCGACCGGATCGAGGTCGGCCAGGTCATCGCTGATGGTCCGTGCACCGACGACGGCGAGATGGCCCTCGGCAAGAACCTGCTCGTCGCGTTCATGCCGTGGGAAGGCCACAACTACGAAGACGCGATCATCCTCTCCCAGCGTCTGGTGCAGGACGACGTCCTCTCCTCGATCCACATCGAGGAGCACGAGGTCGACGCCCGTGACACCAAGCTGGGCCCGGAGGAGATCACCCGCGACATCCCCAACGTCAGCGAGGACGTCCTGGGTGACCTCGACGAGCGCGGCATCATCCGCATCGGCGCCGAGGTCAACCCCGGTGACGTGCTGGTCGGCAAGGTCACGCCCAAGGGCGAGACCGAGCTGACCCCGGAGGAGCGCCTGCTGCGCGCGATCTTCGGCGAGAAGGCGCGTGAGGTGCGTGACACGTCGCTGAAGGTTCCCCACGGCGAGTCCGGCAAGGTCATCGGCGTCCGGGTCTTCAGCCGTGAGGACGGTGACGAGCTGCCGCCGGGGGTCAACGAGCTGGTCCGGGTCTACGTGGCTCAGAAGCGCAAGATCACCGATGGTGACAAGCTCGCCGGCCGCCACGGCAACAAGGGCGTCATCTCCAAGATCCTTCCGCAGGAAGACATGCCCTTCCTCGAGGACGGCACCCCGGTCGACATCGTGCTCAACCCGCTCGGCGTGCCGGGCCGGATGAACGTCGGCCAGGTGCTCGAGACCCACCTCGGGTGGGTTGCGGCCACCGGTTGGAACATCGAGGGCGATGACGAGGACTGGAAGAAGCGGCTGAACAAGATCTCCGCCAATACCGCTCCTGCCGGCACCAACGTCGCCACCCCCGTGTTCGACGGTGCGCGCGAGGACGAGATCACCGGGCTGCTGTCGAGCACCCTGCCCAACCGCGACGGCGTCCAGCTGATCGGCGGCTCGGGTAAGGCTCGACTGCTCGACGGACGCACCGGGGAGCCTTTCCCGGAGCCGATCTCGGTGGGCTACATCTACATCCTGAAGCTCCTGCACCTGGTGGACGACAAGATCCACGCTCGTTCCACCGGCCCGTACTCCATGATCACGCAGCAGCCGCTGGGTGGTAAGGCGCAGTTCGGTGGCCAGCGCTTCGGTGAGATGGAGGTCTGGGCCCTCGAGGCCTACGGCGCCGCGTACGCGCTGCAGGAGTTGCTGACGATCAAGTCCGACGACGTCCTCGGCCGGGTCAAGGTCTATGAGGCCATCGTCAAGGGCGAGAACATCCCCGAGCCCGGCATCCCTGAGTCCTTCAAGGTGCTGATCAAGGAGATGCAGTCGCTGTGCCTGAACGTCGAGGTGCTCTCCAGCGACGGATCGTCGATCGAGATGCGTGACACCGACGAAGACGTCTTCCGCGCTGCGGAAGAGCTTGGTATCGACCTGTCGCGGCGTGAGCCGAGCAGTGTCGACGAGATGTAGCCCGTACTACTGGCCGGAAGCCCCGAAACGAAATCCCAACTCCTTTCATATTCCGTTCACGAACAAAAGAAAGAAGCGCGTAACCAGTGCTTGACGTGAACTTCTTCGACGAGATGCGCATCGGCCTTGCGACGGCTGACGACATTCGGCAGTGGTCGCACGGCGAGGTCAAGAAGCCGGAGACCATCAATTACCGCACCCTGAAGCCGGAAAAGGACGGGCTCTTCTGCGAGAAGATCTTCGGTCCCACCCGCGACTGGGAGTGCTACTGCGGGAAGTACAAGCGGGTCCGGTTCAAGGGCATCATCTGTGAGCGCTGCGGCGTCGAGGTGACCCGGGCCAAGGTCCGCCGCGAGCGGATGGGCCACATCGAGCTCGCCGCTTCGGTCACCCACATCTGGTACTTCAAGGGTGTCCCGAGCCGGCTCGGCTACCTGCTCGACCTGGCGCCGAAGGACCTGGAGAAGGTCATCTACTTCGCCGCCTACATGATCACCAAGGTCGATGTGGAGGCGCGTCACCGCGACCTGCCGTCGATCGAGGCCAAGATCGGCGTCGAGAAGAGCCAGCTCGAGGACAAGCGCGACGCTGACGTCGAGGTGCGGGCCAAGAAGCAGGAGGCCGACCTGGCGCAGCTCGAGTCCGAGGGTGCCAAGGGCGACGTGCGCCGCAAGGTGCGCGAGCAGGCCGACCGCGAGATGAACCAGATCCGCCGCCGGGCGCAGGAGAAGATCGACCGGCTCGAGTCGGTGCTCTCGCGGTTCCGTGACCTGAAGGTCCAGGACCTCGAGGCCGACGAGATGCTCTACCGCGAGCTCCGCGACCGGTTCGGGGAGTACTTCGAGGGCGGCATGGGCGCCGAGGCGCTCCAGCGCCGGCTCGCCGATTTCGACCTCGAGGCCGAGGCCGAGTCGCTGCGCGAGACCATCCGTAGCGGCAAGGGGCAGAAGAAGGCCCGCGCGCTCAAGCGGCTGAAGGTCGTCTCCGCGTTCCTCAACACCCGCAACAGCCCCATGGGCATGGTGCTCGACTGCGTGCCGGTCATCCCGCCGGACCTGCGCCCGATGGTGCAGCTCGACGGTGGCCGTTTCGCCACGTCCGACCTCAACGACCTCTACCGCCGGGTGATCAACCGCAACAACCGGCTCAAGAGGCTCCTTGACCTCGGCGCGCCCGAGATCATCGTCAACAACGAGAAGCGGATGCTCCAGGAGGCCGTCGACGCGCTGTTCGACAACGGCCGCCGCGGTCGTCCGGTGACCGGTCCCGGTAACCGTCCGCTCAAGAGCCTGTCCGACATGCTCAAGGGCAAGCAGGGCCGGTTCCGCCAGAACCTGCTGGGCAAGCGCGTCGACTACTCGGGCCGTTCGGTCATCGTGGTCGGCCCGCAGCTCAAGCTGCACCAGTGCGGCCTGCCCAAGCAGATGGCGCTCGAGCTGTTCAAGCCGTTCGTCATGAAGCGGCTGGTCGACCTGAACCACGCGCAGAACATCAAGAGCGCCAAGCGTCAGGTCGAGCGCACCGGTGGCAACAACAACGAGCGCTACGCCCACGTGTGGGACGTGCTCGAAGAGGTCATCACCGAGCACCCCGTGCTGCTCAACCGGGCGCCCACGCTGCACCGACTGGGCATCCAGGCGTTCGAGCCCCAGCTGGTCGAAGGCAAGGCCATCCAGATCCACCCGCTCGTCTGCACGGCGTTCAACGCCGACTTCGACGGCGACCAGATGGCCGTGCACCTTCCGCTTTCCGCGGAGGCGCAGGCCGAGGCCCGCATCCTGATGCTGTCGAGCAACAACATCCTGTCGCCGGCGTCGGGTCGTCCGATCACCTCGCCGACCCAGGACATGGTGCTCGGCATCTTCTTCCTGACGGCAGAGAAGGCCGGGGCCGACGGCGAAGGCCGGCTGTTCTCGTCCGTCTCCGAGGCGGTCATGGCTCGCGACACCGGAGTCCTCGACCTGCAGGCGAAGATCAAGGTCCGGCTCGACGCGGGCATCGTCCCGCCGGAGGGCTTCGTGTCCGAGAGCGACGGGCGTCCGCTGGTGGAGACCACCCTCGGCCGCTGCCTGTTCAACGAGGCACTGCCGCCGGACTACCCCTTCGTCGACAAGGAAATCGACAAGAAGGAGCTCGGTGCGATCGTCAACGACCTCGCCGAGAAGTACCCGAAGGTGCAGGTCGCCGCTTCGCTCGACGCGCTGAAGGAGAAGGGTTTCCACTGGGCCACGCGGGCCGGCGTCACCATCGCCATCGATGACGTCATCACCCCGCCGCGCAAGCAGGAGATCCTCGACGTTCACGAGGCGCGTGCCGAGGGCGTCCAGAAGCAGTACGAGAAGGGCTTCCTCACCGACGACGAGCGTCGCAGCGAGCTCATCGCGATCTGGACCGAAGCCACCGCCGAGGTGGCCGAGGAGATGGAGAAGAACTTCAAGCTGGCCCGGATGAACCCGGTCTACATGATGGTCAACTCCGGTGCCCGCGGAAACATGATGCAGGTGCGGCAGATCGCCGGTATGCGTGGTCTGGTGGCCAACCCGAAGGGCGAGATCATCCCGCGCCCGATCAAGGCGAACTTCCGCGAGGGCCTGTCGGTGGTGGAGTACTTCATCTCCACCCACGGCGCCCGCAAGGGACTCGCCGACACCGCCCTGCGTACCGCTGACTCGGGCTACCTGACGCGTCGCCTCGTCGACGTCAGCCAGGACGTGATCATCCGCGAGGACGATTGCGGCACCGAACGCGGCATCAACGAGCGTCTCGACACCGATCTGACGACGCTGGAGCGGTCGGTCTACGCCCGCACCCTGGCCGCAGACGTCGAGTCGCCCGACGGCAAGAGCGTCCTCGCTACGGCCGGCGCCGACCTCGGTGACGTGCTGATCGGGGAGCTCAAGGCCGCTGGGGTCACCACGGTCCGGGTGCGCTCGGTCATGACCTGCCAGTCCCGGGTCGGGGTGTGCGCGCTGTGCTACGGCCGCTCGCTCGCCACGGGCCTGCTGGTCGACGTCGGAGAGGCGGTCGGCATCGTCGCGGCCCAGTCCATCGGCGAGCCGGGCACCCAGCTCACGATGCGCACGTTCCACACCGGTGGCGTCGCGGGTGATGACATCACCCACGGCCTCCCGCGTGTGGTCGAGCTCTTCGAGGCTCGCCAGCCCAAGGGCAAGGCACCGATCACCGAGAGCGCGGGCAAGATCCGCATCGAGGAGACCGACAAGACCCGCAAGATCGTGCTCGTGCCGGATGACGGCAGCGAGGAGATCGCGTACCCGGTCTCGCGTCGTTCTCGCGTCATCGTCACCGACGGTCAGTCGGTGAAGGTGGGCGACCGGCTGGTCGACGGCAACGTCGACCCGCACGAGGTGCTGCGTATCCAGGGCCCCCGCCAGGTGCAGGAGCACTTGGTCGATCAGGTCCAGGAGGTCTACCGCTCACAGGGCGTGTCGATCCACGACAAGCACATCGAGATCATCATCCGCCAGATGCTGAAGCGGGTGAACGTGCTGGAGTCCGGTGACACCGAACTCCTGCCGGGCGAGCTGTGCGAGCGGGCCCGCTTCGAGTCCGAGAACCGTCGCGTCGTGGAGAGCGGGGGCCAGCCGGCCTCGGCCCGCCCGGTGCTGATGGGGATCACCAAGGCCTCGCTGGCGACCGAGTCGTGGCTGTCGGCCGCCTCCTTCCAGGAGACGACCCGGGTGCTCACCGACGCGGCCATCAACGCGCGGTCGGACTCGCTCGTGGGCCTGAAGGAAAACGTCATCATCGGAAAGCTCATCCCGGCTGGTACGGGCACGTCCCGCTACCGCAACATCCGGGTGGAGCCGACCGAGGAGGCGCGCAACGCCGTCTACGCCATGACCGGCTATGACGACCAGGACTGGAGCACCTCGGCGGCCTTCGGCTCCGGGACCACCCAGTCCGTCCCGCTCGAGGATTTCGACTACCGCGACTACCGGTAGTACGTCGGCTTTCCGGCTGACCCGGGGCACCAGCCCCGGGTCGGCCGGAGCCTCGAATTCCCTACCACGTTCACCAGCCATCTACCAGTACAGCCGAAGCCACCACGCGTTCGACATTGCTGGCTGCGACGAGTAAAGTCGCACCTCGTGGCTGCGGGCAGTGCCATGATCGACGCCTGCGGCTGACGACTCACGCCCCTCCCGGCGCGGTGGCCATCGCAGGATGGCCGGCGGCGACGGGGTCCCGCCCTTCGGCGGGGGTCCGGATAGAAAAGCCGGGCGGCGTGCCCGTCCCGGATCCGGCGGATTTTTTCCGCGGGTTTGTGGCGCGGGCGCGACACGCCCGACACCGGGGGTCGGCGGATGGCCTGGTCAGGGCCAGTGCAACTCAGATCCACACAAGAGACATAGAGACATCAGGAAGCGCCCCAGGCGCGGAGAACGGAGTGGCAGCCAGCAGATGCCCACGATCCAGCAGTTGGTGCGCAAGGGCCGGGCCGACAAGGTCGAGAAGACCAAGACCCCGGCGCTGAAGGGAAGCCCGCAGCGGCGCGGGGTTTGCACCCGTGTTTATACGACGACGCCGAAGAAGCCGAACTCGGCGCTGCGCAAGGTCGCCCGCGTGCGCCTGACGAGCCAGGTCGAGGTCACGGCCTACATCCCTGGTGTCGGCCACAACCTGCAGGAGCACTCGATCGTGCTGGTGCGCGGAGGCCGGGTGAAGGATCTGCCGGGCGTTCGCTACAAGATCATCCGCGGCTCGCTCGACACCCAGGGTGTCCGCGGCCGCAAGCAGGCACGTAGCCGCTACGGCGCGAAGAAGGAGAAGGGCTGACATGCCGCGCAAAGGTCCGGCCCCGAAGCACCCGGTCATCAGCGACCCGGTGTTCGGTTCGCCGCTGGTGACTGCACTGGTCAACAAGGTTCTCGTCGCGGGAAAGAAGTCGGTCGCCGAGCGCATCGTCTACGGCGCGCTCGAGGGCTGCCGCGAGAAGAGCGGTGCTGACCCGGTGGTCACGCTCAAGCGGGCCCTCGACAACGTCAAGCCCACCCTCGAGGTGCGCTCTCGCCGCGTCGGTGGTGCCACCTACCAGGTCCCGGTCGAGGTGCGCGCTTCGCGCAGCACCACCCTGGCTTTGCGCTGGCTCGTCGGATACTCCCGGCAGCGGCGCGAGAAGACCATGACCGAGCGGCTCATGAACGAGCTGCTCGACGCAAGCAACGGCCTCGGCGCCAGCGTGAAGCGGCGCGAGGACACCCACAAGATGGCGGAGTCGAACAAGGCTTTCGCCCACTACCGCTGGTAATCACTTATGACTGGTCCCACGAACATTCCGCTCAGCGCCACCCGAAACATCGGGATCATGGCGCACATCGACGCGGGCAAAACCACGACGACCGAGCGCATCCTTTTCTATACCGGCGTCAACTACAAGATCGGCGAGGTCCACGAGGGCGCCGCCACGATGGACTGGATGGAGCAGGAGCAAGAGCGCGGAATCACCATCACCTCCGCGGCCACCACCTGCTTCTGGCGTGACCATCGCATCAACATCATCGACACCCCGGGCCACGTCGACTTCACCGTCGAGGTGGAGCGCAGCCTGCGCGTGCTGGACGGGGCCGTCGCAGTGTTCGACGCCGTCGCCGGCGTCGAGCCCCAGAGCGAGACCGTCTGGCGTCAGGCCGACCGCTACCACGTCCCCCGGATCGCCTTCGTCAACAAGATGGACCGGGTCGGCGCGGAGTTCCACCGCTGCGTCGACATGATGGTCACCCGGCTCGCCGCCACCCCGCTGGTCATGCAGCTTCCGTGGGGCGTCGAGGCCGACTTCAAGGGCGTCATCGACCTGGTGAACATGAAGGCGCTGCTCTGGACCTCTGAGGGCAAGGGTGACACCTACGAGACCCTCGAGGTCCCGAACGACCACCTCGAGGTCGCCCGCGAGTACCGCGAGCGGCTGCTCGAGACCGCTGCCGAGAACGACGACGCCCTCATGGAGAAGTACCTCGAGGGCGAGGAGCCCAGCGTCGAGGAGTTGATGGCCGGTATTCGCCGCGCCACCATCGCCAGCAAGATCAACCCTGTGCTCTGCGGTACCGCGTTCAAGAACAAGGGCGTCCAGCCCCTGCTCGACGCGGTGGTCGACTTCCTGCCCAGCCCGATCGACGTCGGTGCCATCACCGGTCACGGTGTGCGCAGCGAGGACGAGGTCATCAGCCGCGAGCCCGACGAGAGCGCTCCGTTCTCGGCCTTGGCGTTCAAGATCATGAGCGACAAGCACCTGGGCAAGCTGACCTACATCCGCGTCTACTCCGGGAGCATCCACTCCGGTACCCCCGTGCTGAACAGCACGAAGGACAACAAGGAGCGGATCGGCAAGATCTACCTGATGCACGCCAACACGCGTGAAGAGCGTGACGGCGTAGGCGCCGGGCAGATCGTGGCCGTCCAGGGCCTGAAGAACACCACTACGGGTGACACGCTGGCCGATCCGTCGGCGCCCGTGATCCTGGAGTCGATGAACTTCCCGGCTCCGGTGATCCACGTGGCCATCGAGCCCAAGACCAAGGCCGACCAGCAGAAGCTGGGCACCGCGATCCAGCGGCTCGCTGAGGAAGACCCGACCTTCCAGGTCCGCACGGATGAGGAAACGGGTCAGACGATCATCGCCGGGATGGGCGAGCTTCACCTCGACATCCTGGTCGATCGGATGCGACGCGAGTTCAGCGTCGAGGCCAACGTCGGTAAGCCGCAGGTGGCTTACCGGGAGACCATCCGCCGCAAGGTGGAGAAGGTCGACTACACCCACAAGAAGCAGACGGGTGGTTCGGGCCAGTTCGCGAAGGTCCAGATCGACCTGGAGCCGAGCGGCGGCGACGGCGGCGGCTACGAGTTCGTCAATGCCGTCACCGGTGGTCGCATCCCGCGCGAGTACATCCCGAGCGTCGACGCCGGCTGCCAGGAAGCCATGGAATTCGGCGTTCTGGCGGGCTACCCGCTGGTCGACGTGAAGGTCACCCTGCAGGACGGTCAGTACCACGACGTCGACTCTTCCGAGTTGGCCTTCAAGATCGCCGGATCGATGGCGTTCAAGGAGGCGGCGCGGCGGGCCGACCCGGCCCTGCTCGAACCGCTGATGGCCGTCGAGGTGACCACCCCCGACGACTACCTCGGTGATGTGATCGGCGACCTCAACAGCCGCCGTGGCCAGATTCAGGCCATGGAGGAGCGCTCCGGCGCACGGGTCGTCAAGGCGCTGGTTCCGCTGGCAGAAATGTTCGGCTACGTCGGTGACCTGCGTTCGAAGACCTCGGGGCGAGCCAGCTACAGCATGCAGTTCGACTCGTACGCCGAGGTTCCCGGTTCACTCGCCAAGGAGATCATCGCCAAGGCGCGCGGAGAGTAAGCCCACCGACCAGCTCGACAAGTTTGAAGTTATGCACCCGCAATACCGTCCTAGGAGGGACAACCCGTGGCGAAGGCGAAATTCGAGCGGACCAAACCGCACGTCAACATCGGGACCATCGGTCACATCGACCATGGCAAGACCACGCTGACGGCGGCGATCACCAAGGTCCTGCACGACGCCCATCCGGAGCTCAACCCCTTCACGCCTTTCGACGAGATCGACAAGGCGCCGGAGGAGAAGGCTCGCGGCATCACAATCTCAATCGCGCACGTCGAGTACCAGACCGACAAGCGGCACTACGCCCACGTCGACTGCCCCGGCCACGCCGACTACATCAAGAACATGATCACCGGTGCCGCCCAGATGGACGGCGCGATCCTGGTGGTCTCCGCGACTGACGGCCCGATGCCGCAGACCAAGGAGCACGTGCTCCTGGCCCGCCAGGTCGGTGTCCCGTACATCGTGGTGGCGCTCAACAAGGCCGACATGGTCGACGACGAGGAGATCCTGGAGCTCGTCGAGCTCGAGGTCCGCGAGCTCCTGTCGACCTACGAGTTCCCGGGCGACGACCTCCCGGTGGTTCGCGTCTCCGCGCTGAAGGCGCTGGAGGGTGACCCCGAGTGGTCGGAGAAGCTCCTGGAGCTGATGGCGGCGGTCGACGAGTCGATCCCCGAGCCCGAGCGTGACGTCGAGAAGCCGTTCCTCATGCCCATCGAGGACGTCTTCACGATCACCGGCCGAGGCACGGTCGTGACCGGCCGTATCGAGCGCGGTGTGCTCAAGGTGACCGACACGGTCGAGATCGTGGGTATCCACGAGAAGACCGTGAGCACCACCGTCACCGGCATCGAGATGTTCCGCAAGCTGCTCGACGAAGGGCGCGCCGGTGAGAATGTCGGCCTGCTCCTTCGCGGCATCAAGCGCGAAGACGTCGAGCGCGGCCAGGTCATCGTCAAGCCCGGGACCACCACGCCTCACACGCAGTACGAGGCGCAGGTCTACATCCTGAGCAAGGACGAGGGCGGCCGGCACACGCCGTTCTTCAACAACTACCGCCCGCAGTTCTACTTCCGCACCACTGACGTCACCGGCGTCGTGACTCTGCCGGAGGGCACCGAGATGGTCATGCCTGGTGACAACACCGAGATGACCGTCCAGCTCATCCAGCCGATCGCCATGGAAGAGGGCCTGAAGTTCGCCATCCGCGAGGGTGGCCGAACCGTGGGCGCCGGGCGCGTCACGAAGATCCTGAAGTAAGCACACCGCGGCCGGCGGGCCTTCGAAAGAGGGCCCGCCGGTTCGCGTTCAGACCGTTGGCAATCCGTTCCACATTCAAGATTCCGGGTGAGAAGAAGCGATGGCGGCCCAGAAGATCCGCATCAGGCTCAAGGCCTACGACCACGAGGTCATCGACAGCTCGGCGCGCAAGATCGTCGAGACGGTGACCCGTACGGGCGCGCAGGTCGCGGGCCCGGTGCCGCTACCGACCGAGAAGAACGTGTACTGCGTCATCCGTTCGCCGCACAAGTACAAGGACAGTCGTGAGCACTTCGAGATGCGCACGCACAAGCGGCTGATCGACATTCTCGATCCCACCCCGAAGACCGTCGACTCGCTGATGAGGCTTGACCTCCCGGCCGGCGTCGACATCTCGATCAAGCTTTAAGGAGGAGTCACGAGATGGCTGACCGCGTCATCCGCGGCATCCTCGGCACCAAGCTGGGGATGACCCAGGTCTTTGATTCCGACAACCGGGTTGTTCCGGTGACCGTCGTCAAGGCCGGCCCCTGCGTCGTCACGCAGGTACGTACCGCCGACGTCGACGGCTACAGCGCTGTCCAGCTGGCGTTCGGTGAGATCGATCCGCGCAAGGTTCCCAAGCCGCTGCGTGGCCACTTCGAGAAGGCCGGCGTGACCCCGCGCCGCCACATCGTCGAGCTGCGCACACTGGACGCGTCGGCCTATCCGGTGGGCTACGAGCTCACCGCGCAGGCCTTCAGCGCCGGCGCCGTGGTCGATGTCACCGCGACGAGCAAGGGCAAGGGCTACGCCGGTGTCATGAAGCGCCACGGCTTCAAGGGCTTGAGCTCCTCGCACGGTGTCGAGAAGAAGCACCGCTCGCCGGGCTCCATCGGCGGCTGCGCCACGCCTGGTCGCGTGTTCAAGGGCGTCAAGATGGCCGGCCGGATGGGCAACGAGCGCTCCACCACGGCCAACCTCGTGATCCACGCGGTCGACGCCGAACGCGGCCTGCTGCTCGTGCGCGGTGCCATTCCTGGCCCCGACGGCGGCCTCGTCCTGGTGCGGAGCGCTTCCAAGCGGGTCGCTCCAGACGCCTTCGAGCCCGCCACCCCGTCCGCCGAGGCGCCCGTCGTCGAAGCGGCAACTGAAGGGGCAGACCAGTGAGCGCCACCGCCGTCGACGGCGTGACCCGCAGCGTCAATGTCCAGTCGCCTTCCGGAGATCTGAAGCGCACCGCCGAACTGCCGGCTGCCGTGTTCGACGTGCAGGTCAACGTGCCGCTGATCCACCAGGTCGTGGTGGGCCAGCTGGCCGCTGCGCGTCAGGGCACGGCCGACACCAAGACCCGCGGGGAGGTGCGCGGCGGTGGCAAGAAGCCCTATCGCCAGAAGGGCACCGGCCGCGCGCGTCAGGGTTCGACCCGCGCACCGCAGTTCGCGGGCGGCGGTGTGGTCCACGGACCGACACCCCGCTCCTACGTGCAGCGCACCCCCAAGAAGATGAAGGCCGCCGCGCTGCGGGGGGCTCTCTCCGACCGGGCGCGCCACGGCCGGATCCACGTCGTGAGCGGCGTGGTCGACGAAGCGCTGGGGGTGCCCTCCACCAAGTCGGCGGCGGCCCACCTGCGCAATGTCGCCGGTAGCCGCCACGTCCTCGTGGTGGTCGAGCGGCGCGACGAGCTGACCTGGAAGAGCCTGCGCAATGTGCAGGAGGTCCACCTCATTGCGCCGGGACAGCTGAACACCTACGACGTACTCGTCAGCGACGACGTGGTCTTCACCGAAGGCGCGCTCGCCGAGTTCCTGGCGGGTCCCCCGAAGGGCAAGGGCGCTGACGCCGTGGCCCGCGAATCGGAGCTCGAAGACCTCGCCGACGCGGTCACCACCCTGGCCCAGGAGCCGGCGAGCACCCCGGAGCCGAAGAAGCGCGCGCCGCGCAAGGCGGCAGCCAGCAAGGCCGAGCCGAAGGACGAGTCCGTGAGTGAGCCCAAGGGCGAGACCAAGCCGGCGGGTGAAGGCGTCTCCGACGAGGAGATGGTCGCCGAGGTCGAGGACGCCACAAGCGGCGAGATCGCCGATGCGCCCAAGTTCGAGGCCGAGGCCGAAGGCGCGAGCAGCGACACCGAAGCTGCCAAGGATCCCGATGGAGTGGGCGAATGATTCCCGATCCCCGTGACGTCATCCTCTCCCCGGTGATCTCGGAGAAGAGCTATGGCCTGGTCGAGGAGGGCACGTACACCTTCATCGTCCGGCCCGACGCCAACAAGACCCAGATCAAGATCGCCGTGGAGCAGATCTTCGGCGTCAAGGTCGACCGGGTGAACACCGCCAACCGCCAGGGCAAGCGCAAGCGCACCCGCGCCGGCTTCGGCCAGCGCAAGGCGACCAAGCGCGCTCTGGTGAGCCTTCGGGCGGGCGAGAGCATCGACATCTTCGGCGGGGCCGGGGCCTGACGGCCACGCGCACCGACTGACGACTAAACGAGACGAAAAGACGAGAACACATGGGTATCCGTAAGTACAAGCCGACGACGCCGGGGCGCCGTGGCGCCAGCGTGGCCGACTTCGTCGAGATCACCCGCAGTGAGCCCGAGAAGTCGCTGGTTCGCCCGCTGCACAGCAAGGGCGGTCGTAACGCGCATGGTCGGGTCACGGCGCGCCACCAGGGCGGCGGTCACAAGCGGGCCTACCGGGTCATCGATTTCCGTCGCGACAAGGACGGCGTGCCCGCGAAGGTCGCTCACATCGAGTACGACCCCAACCGCACGGCGCGCATCGCGCTGTTGCACTACGCCGACGGCGAGAAGCGCTACATCATCGCGCCGACCCGGCTCAGCCAGGGCGACACGGTCGTCAGCGGCCCGTCCAGCGACATCCGTCCGGGCAACGCCCTGCCGCTGCGCAACATCCCCACCGGCACCGTGGTCCATGCGATCGAGTTGAAGCCGGGGGGTGGCGCGAAGATCGCCCGCAGCGCCGGCTCCAGCGTTCAGCTGGTGGCCAAGGACGGTCCGTACGCCCTGCTGCGCATGCCTTCCGGCGAGACCCGCAACGTCGACCAGCGCTGCCGCGCCACCGTCGGCGAGGTGGGCAACGCCGAGCAGGCCGGTATCAACTGGGGCAAGGCCGGTCGCATGCGCTGGAAGGGCAAGCGTCCCCACGTCCGCGGTGTCGCCATGAACCCGGTCGACCACCCGCATGGTGGTGGTGAGGGCAAGACCTCCGGTGGTCGCCACCCGGTGAACCCGGCGGGTAAGCCCGAGGGCCGTACCCGTGCCCAGCACAAGCCGAGCGACAAGCTCATCGTCCGCCGTCGCCGGGCAGGCCGGGGCCGACGATGAACGCTTTCGTACGTCAGTCAACGTCTCAGCAGGGAGGAGTTAACAAGTGCCACGCAGCCTGAAGAAGGGCCCGTTCGTCGACGACCACCTGCTGAAGAAGGTCGACGACCAGAACTCCAAGGGCACCAAGAACGTCATCAAGACCTGGTCGCGTCGCTCGACGGTGATTCCCGACATGCTGGGTCACACCATCGCGGTGCACGACGGTCGCAAGCACGTCCCGGTGTTCATCACCGAGGGCATGGTGGGCCACAAGCTGGGCGAGTTCGCGCTCACCCGCACCTTCCGTGGTCACGTCAAGGACGACCGGAGGGCTCGTCGTGGCTGACCAGACCGATTCCGTCTCCGCGTCGCTGCCGAGCGCCCGTGCCCAGGCGCGCTACGCCCGCATCGGGCCGCGCAAGGCCCGTCGGGTCATCGACCTGGTGCGTGGCATGAAGGCTTCCGAGGCGCTCGACGTCCTGCGCTTCACGCCGCAGGCGGCGAGCGAAGACATCTACAAGGTCGTGGCTTCAGCCGTGGCCAACGCCGAGCACAACGAGCATCTCGACCGCGACGCGCTGTGGATCAGCGAGGCGTACGTCGACGAGGGTCCGACCCTCAAGCGTTTCCGCCCGCGGGCACAGGGCCGCGCGTACCGGGTGCGCAAGCGCACCAGCCACATCACGGTCGTCGTCGAAGCTCGCGAGCAGGCGCCCCGTTCGAGCAGTTCGAGGAGGGCCCGCTAGTGGGACAGAAAGTAAACCCGCACGGCTTCCGGCTGGGTATCACGAGCGAGTTCACCTCGCGCTGGTACGCCGACAAGCAGTACGCGGCCTACGTGGGCGAAGACGTCAAGATCCGCAAGATGATGTCCAAGGGCATGGAGCGCGCGGGCATCAGCCGGGTCGACATCGAGCGCACCCAGGGCCGGCTGCGGGTCGACATCCACACCGCCCGTCCGGGCATCGTCATCGGCCGCCGCGGCGCCGAGGCCGACCGTATTCGCGGCGATCTCGAGAAGCTCACCGGCAAGCAGGTGCAGCTGAACATCCTCGAGGTCAAGAACCCCGAGATCGACGCCCAGCTCGTCGCCCAGGGAGTCGCTGAGCAGCTGTCCAGCCGCGTCAGTTTCCGCCGCGCGATGCGCAAGTCGATGCAGAGCGCGCTCAAGGGCGGCGCCAAGGGGATCCGGGTGCAGTGCTCCGGACGCCTCGGCGGCGCGGAGATGAGCCGGTCGGAGTTCTACCGCGAGGGCCGGGTGCCGCTGCACACGCTGCGCGCCGACATCGACTACGGCTTCTACGAGGCTCGCACCACGTTCGGTCGCATCGGTGTGAAGGTCTGGATCTACAAGGGTGACGTGATCGCGAGCCGCGCCGAGCGCGAGGCTCAGGAGGCGGTTCTTCGCCAGCAGCGCCGTGAGCGTCCGGTTCGCCGGCCGCGCAGCGGTTCGACCGGTACCACCGCAGCGGGTACGGATGCCGGGCGCGCCGCAGCTCAGGCGCAATCGCGTCAGAGCACCGCGCCGGTAGCCGACGAAGCTCCGGCACCGGCCGAGGAGATCCCGACCCTGGTCGAGACCCCGGTCACCCCCGAGGTTGCCGCCGAGATCGCCGCTGAGGCGGCTCCCGAGGCGACCGCCGAGGCGGCTCCCGAGGCTGCGGAGCCGGTCGAAGCACCCACCGCCGAGGCAGCACCGGCAACGGATCAGGAGGGCTGACGCATGCTCATCCCGCGCAGGGTCAAGCACCGCAAGCAGCACCACCCGAGCCGTTCCGGAGCCGCGAAGGGCGGCACGTCGATCGCGTTCGGTGACTTCGGGATCCAGGCTCTCGAGCCGGCCTACGTCACCAACCGCCAGATCGAGTCGGCCCGTATCGCGATGACCCGCCACATCAAGCGTGGCGGAAAGGTCTGGATCAACATCTACCCAGACCGTCCGCTCACCAAGAAGCCCGCCGAGACCCGTATGGGTTCCGGTAAGGGCTCGCCGGAGTGGTGGGTCGCCAACGTCAAGCCGGGTCGCGTGATGTTCGAGCTTTCCGGTGTTGCCGAGCCGCTCGCCCGCGAGGCGATGCGACGCGCGATGCACAAGCTGCCGATGAAGTGCCGTTTCATCACGCGAGAGGGGGCGAGCGTCTGATGGCCAACGCCACCGCGATCGAACTGCGCAGCGAAGGCGACGAGGAACTCGTCACGCGGCTCAAGGACGCCAAGCAGGAGCTGTTCAACCTGCGTTTCCAGGTAGCCACCGGGCAGCTGGACAACAACCGGCGGCTGCAGACCGTTCGCCGCGACATTGCCCGTATCTACACCGTGATGCGCGAGCGCGAGCTCGGCATCACCTATCAGGTCATCGCTGAGGAATCAGCGGACGCCGAGTCCGCTGGATCAACGTCGAAGACCGAGAAGGCATCAGCATGAGTACCCCCGAAGCGAGTGGCTCGGCCACGGAGGTCCGCGGTAACCGCAAGGTCCGCGAGGGCCTCGTGGTCAGCGACAAGATGACCAAGACGGTCGTGGTCGAGGTCGAGGACCGGGTTCAGCACCCTCTCTACGGCAAGACCATCCGGCGCACCACCCGCTACAAGGCGCATGACGAGGGCGACGCCGCCGTCGGCGACCGCGTGCTGCTGATGGAGACCCGTCCGCTGTCGGCCACGAAGCGCTGGCGCGTGGTGGAGATCCTGGAGCGTGCCCGATGATCCAGCAGGAGTCGCGGCTTCGCGTCGCCGACAACACCGGCGCCAAGGAGCTGCTCTGCATTCGCGTACTCGGCGGCTCCGGCCGTCGTTACGCGGGGATCGGCGACATCATCGTCGGCACCGTCAAGGACGCGCTCCCCGGCGCCGGCGTCAAGAAGGGCGACGTCGTCAAGGCGGTCGTCGTGCGCACCGTCAAGGAGCGCCGCCGGCCTGACGGTTCGTACATCCGATTCGACGAAAACGCCGCGGTACTGATCCGTGACACCGGTGACCCGCGCGGCACCCGCATCTTCGGCCCGGTGGGCCGCGAGCTGCGCGACCGCCGGTTCATGCGGATCATCTCGCTGGCACCGGAAGTGATCTGAGGACATGAAGATCAAAAAGGGCGACACCGTACAGGTGCTCACCGGCAAGGACCGAGGGCTTCGCGGCAAGGTCATCGTCGCGTATCCCAAGGACGACCGGGTGCTCGTCGAGGGCGCCAACCGGATCAAGAAGCACACCAAGCAGGCGCAGAGCGCGCGTGGTAGCCAGACCGGCGGCATCATCGAGACCGAAGCCTCCATCCACGTGAGCAACGTGGCGTTCATCCACCCGAAGACGGGCAAGCCCGGGCGTCTCGGCTATCGGATCGACGACGAGGGCAAGAAGGTTCGCGTCGTCCGTAGCGCCGGTAACGAGGTGGACGTCTGATGACCGCCGAAGCACCCACCCGTCCGCCGGCGCGCCTCAAGCAGCGCTACCGCGACGAGGTGCTCCCTGAGCTCAAGTCCTCGCTCGGCATCGCCAACGTCATGCAGGTTCCCGGCGTGGTCAAGGTTGTCGTCAACATGGGTGTCGGCGACGCCGCCCGCGACTCCAAGCTCATCGACGGAGCCGTACGCGATCTCTCGCTGATCACCGGTCAGAAGCCGACCGTCCGGCGGGCGACCAAGTCCATCGCGCAGTTCAAGCTGCGCGAGGGCCAGCCCATCGGCGCCAAGGTCACCCTTCGCGGCGATCGGATGTGGGAGTTCATCGACCGTCTCGTGTCGATCGCGCTTCCCCGCATCCGTGACTTCCGGGGGCTCTCGCCGCGACAGTTCGACGGCCGCGGCAACTACACGTTCGGCGTCAACGAGCAGTCGATCTTCCACGAGATCGACCCCGACCGCGTCGATCGCGTCCGAGGTATGGACATCACGATCGTCACCAGCGCCGAAACAGATGACGCGGGACGGGCGCTGCTTCGCGCGCTCGGATTCCCGTTCCGGGAGAGCTGAGGAATGGCAAAGAAAGCGCTCGTCGAAAAGGCCAACCGCAAGCCGAAGTTCAAGGTTCGCGGCTATACCCGTTGCCAGCGGTGCGGGCGTCCGCGCGCCGTTTTCCGGGCTTTCGGTCTGTGCCGCATCTGCATGCGGCAGATGGCTCACCGCGGCGAGCTGCCAGGCATCACCAAGAGCTCTTGGTAGCCGGCAGCGTTTCGTGGCCCAATTTTTCTCACCCCTCTACGCGGAAGGCCCCGACCGGGGAACCACCGCGGGAAGGCAAGGCACAGCTATGAAGACTGACCCGACGGCGGTGAATCGTCCATGACGATGACCGACCCGATTGCTGACATGCTCACGCGCGTCCGCAATGGCAACAAGGCCTACCACGACACCGTGCGCATGCCCTACAGCAAGATCAAGACCCACATCGCGGAGATCCTCCAGCAGGAGGGGTACATCAAGGGCTGGTCGAGCGAGGGCGAAGGCGTCGAGCGCGTGCTCATCGTCGACCTCAAGTACGGCCAGAACCGTGAGCGCACGATCGCGGGCATCCGCCGCATCTCCAAGCCAGGCCTGCGCGTCTACGCGAAGGCGACCAACCTGCCGAAGGTGCTCGGCGGACTTGGCGTGGCCATCATCAGCACATCGACCGGCCTGCTGACTGACAAGCAGGCCGCCAAGCGGGGCGTGGGTGGGGAAGTCCTCGCCTTCGTCTGGTAGCGGCCATGTCACGCATCGGCCGGCTTCCGGTCCCCGTTCCGTCTGGCGTCGAGGTCACCCTCAACGGCCAGCAGGTCACGGTCAAGGGCCCCAAGGGCACCCTTTCCCACACCGTCATCGAGCCCATCACAGTTGTGCAGGAGGACGGTCAGCTGCTCGTGCAGCGTCCGGACGACGAGCGCGACAGCCGGGCTCGACACGGCCTCACCCGCTCGCTGCTGGCCAACATGGTCACCGGTGTCACCACCGGGTTCGCGAAGACGCTCGAGATCGTCGGCGTCGGCTACCGGGTCCAGGCCCGTGGCCGCGACCTGGAGTTCGCGCTCGGCTTCAGCCACCCGGTGCCGGTCAAGGCCCCCGAAGGCATCACCTTCGAGGTCCAGGCACCTACCCGGTTCGTCGTGAGCGGCATCGACAAGCAGCAGGTCGGCGAGGTCGCTGCCACCATCCGCAAGCTGCGCAAGCCCGACCCTTACAAGGGCAAGGGCGTGCGTTACCAAGGCGAGGTCATCCGCCGCAAGGTCGGGAAGGCGGGCAAGTAATGCCATCCACCATCTCCGCCACACGGCGGGCCGGCGTCACCCGCCGGCACTTCCGGGTCCGCAAGAGGGTCACCGGTACCACCGTCCGGCCGCGCCTCGTCGTCACCCGCTCTGCTCGTCACATCTACGCGCAGGTCGTGGACGACACCCGCGGTCACACGCTGGCGTCGGCCTCGACCCTCGACGTGACGCTGCGCGCTGCTGAAGGTGACAAGAGCAAGGCCGCCACGGCGGTCGGCACTCTGATCGCCGAGCGCGCCAAGGCGGCCGGCATCGACGCCGTGGTCTTCGACCGCGGCGGCCGCAAGTATCACGGGCGCATTGCCGCCCTCGCAGATGGGGCCCGCGAAGCCGGGCTCCGGTTCTAGGAAGGACATCTCATGCCAGGTCAACGCCGCGCAGGCGGCACCGGCGAACGCCGTGACCGACGCGACCGCCAAGGTGGGGCCGCAGCGGAGAAGTCCGCTTACATCGAGCGCGTCGTCGCCATCAACCGGGTTGCCAAGGTCGTCAAGGGTGGCCGCCGGTTCTCCTTCACCGCCCTCGTGATCGTCGGCGACGGCGATGGCACCGTCGGCGTCGGCTACGGGAAGGCCAAGGAGGTGCCCGCCGCCATCGCGAAGGGCGTCGAGGAGGCCAAGAAGCACTTCTTCAAGGTTCCGCGGATCCTCGCCACGATTCCCCACCCGGTTCAGGGTGAGGACGCGGCAGGCGTCGTTCTCCTGAAGCCTGCTTCTCCCGGTACGGGCGTCATCGCCGGTGGTCCGGTCCGCGCCGTCCTCGAGTGCGCCGGAATCCACGACGTGCTCTCGAAGTCGCTGGGCTCGTCGAACCCGATCAACATCGTCCGGGCCACGGTCGCGGCACTCCAGGGACTCACCCGTCCCGAGGAGATCGCTGCGCGCCGCGGGCTGCCGCTCGAGGACGTCGCTCCGGCCGCGCTGCTGCGCGCCCGGGCTGCCGGTATGGCAGCTGCGGCGCCCGTGCTGACGCCAGGGGCGTGACGGCGATGGCAGACATCAAAATCACTCAGCGCAAGTCAGGGATCGGCGGCACCGCCCGCCAGCGCGAAACCCTGAAAACGCTGGGGTTGCGTCGGATCGGCGCGACGGTGACCCGCGAGGACCGCCCCGAGGTTCGGGGCATGGTTCGCGCGGTGGCTCATCTCGTGCAGGTCGAGGAGGTTTCGCCATGAGCGAGCAAGAGACGGATGAGGGCACCCTCGCAGGGCGCGGCCTCAAGGTGCACCACCTGCGTCCCGCCCCCGGAGCGAAGAAGGCCAAGACCCGCGTCGGGCGCGGTGAGGGCTCCAAGGGCAAGACCGCAGGTCGGGGCACCAAGGGCACCGGCGCTCGCAAGAATGTCCCGGCCCGCTTCGAGGGCGGTCAGATGCCGCTGCACATGCGGGTCCCGAAGCTGAAGGGCTTCCGCAACCCGGCGCGCGTCGAGTACCAGGTCGTCAATCTGACCCGGCTCGGCGAGCTGTTCCCTGACGGCGGCGCGATCGGCGTCGACGACCTGGTGGACAAGGGAGCCGTGCGCCGCGGACACCCCGTGAAGGTGCTCGGCGACGGCGGAGTCTCGGTGGCCATGCAGGTCAGCGTCAACGCCTTCTCCAGTTCGGCCAAGGAAAAGCTCTCGGCAGCCGGAGGCGCGGCGATAGAGGTCTGAGCGTTTGCGCTGTTCAGTGTCGCCGCCCCCATCGGCTAGGGCCGAGGGGGCGGCATCATTGTCCGGCCGGTTGAGAGGCGTTCGCGCACGGGACCCGTCGCAATCCGACTGTTACAGTCGCCTGAGGCACCCCTGGCGCTCCAGCTGAGCGGCTGCCCCCGTAGCCGCCTAACTAAGACTCCTGCAGGGAGGAGCCGTGCTCTCCGCTTTCGGACGGGCGTTCCGCACGCCTGACCTGCGCAAAAAGCTGCTGTTCACGCTCGGCATCATTGTGCTGTTCCGAATTGGCAGCACGATCCCTGCGCCGGGCGTATCGACGCGCGCGATCCACGACTGCCTGACGGGCAACCAGAGCAGTTCCAACAAGAATCTGCTTTCGCTGGTGAACCTGTTCAGCGGCGGGGCCTTGCTGCAGCTTTCGGTGTTCGCGCTCGGGATCCTGCCCTACATCACCAGCAGCATCATCATGCAGCTGCTGAGCGTCGTCATTCCGCGTTTGGAACGCCTGCGCAAAGAAGGTGCAGCCGGCGAAACCAAGATCACGCAGTACACCCGCTATCTGACGCTGGCCCTCGCCGTTCTGCAGTCGACCGGCATCGTGGCGCTCGCGCGCTCCAACCGGCTGATCCCCGGCTGTACCGGAGCGATCATCCGAGATCCATCGGTGTTCAACACCGCGATCATCGTTGTGACGATGGTGGCCGGCACCGCTGTGATCATGTGGTTCGGCGAGCTCATCACCGGCAAGGGCGTCGGCAACGGAATGTCGTTGCTGATGTTCACTTCGATCGCTGCTCGCCTTCCTTCGCAGGGCTCGGGTATCCAGCAGGCCGCCGGCGGCGTGGTCTTCACCCTGGTGCTGCTGCTCGGTCTCGCGATCGTGGTGTTCGTCGTCTTCGTGGAGCAGGCGCAGCGGCGCATTCCGGTGCAGTACGCGAAACGGATGATCGGCCGCCGCATGTATGGCGGCAGTTCGACGTACATCCCGATGAAGGTCAACCAGGCCGGCGTGGTGCCGGTGATCTTCGCGTCGTCCCTGCTTCAGCTTCCGCAGCTGCTCGGGCAGGTCTGGACCAACAAGACCTTCCAGGACTTCGAACAGCGCTACCTGGTACGCGGTGACAATCCGCTGTACCTGGTCACGTATGCCGCGCTGATCATCTTCTTCACGTATTTCTACGTCGCGATCACCTTCAACCCGGTTGAAGTCGCCGACAACATGAAGAAATACGGCGGGTTCATCCCCGGTATTCGTCCTGGCCGGCCTACGTCGGAGTACCTGGAGCGGGTGCTTTCGCGGATCACGCTTCCGGGCTCGCTGTTTCTCGGCATCATCTGCGTTCTGCCATTGGCGCTGCTCAACCTGACGAAAAATCAGCAGTTCCCGTTTGCCGGCACCAGCGTCCTGATCATGGTCGGGGTTGGCCTCGAGACGGTGAAGCAGATTGAAAGCCAGCTTCAGCAGCGTAACTACGAGGGCTTCCTCCGCTAGTGCGCCTCGTTCTCGTAGGCCCGCCCGGGGCGGGCAAGGGCACGCAGGCGGCTTTCATAGCGTCGGCTGAGTCCATCCCGAAAATATCGACGGGGGATATTTTCCGGGCGAATGTCAGCGAGGGCACCGATCTCGGCAAGCTGGCCAAGCAATACATGGACGCCGGAGATCTGGTTCCTGATTCGGTCACCGTCGAGATGGTGCGTAACCGGCTCGCTGAAGAGGACGCGGTGCGCGGCTTCCTGCTCGACGGCTTCCCTCGCACCGTTCCGCAGGCCGAGACCCTCGAGCAGCTGCTTGCCGACCTCGGCCACAAGCTCGACATCGTGCTGGAGCTCGTGGTTGACGACGACGAGGTCGTGCGCCGGCTCTCCGGGCGCCGCACCTGTCATCGCTGCGGCACGATCTGGCACGTCGATTTCGACCCGCCGACCCGCGAGGGCATTTGCGATCGGTGCGGAGGAGATCTCTTCCAACGCGATGACGACATGCCCAAGACCGTGCGACATCGGCTAGAGGTCTACGCGGAACAGACCGCACCGCTCATCTCTTTTTATGCTGCAAGAGGCATCCTGGTAGGTATCGACGCAACCGGGCCGGTGGATGACATCACCGACCGGGCGCTCGAGGCGCTACGCCGCTACGAGGACTGACTCGCTACCGGCGCGGACGCGACGGTACGACGATTCTGGAGATGTGAGGCGAAGCGCATGACCCGGCGCGACGAAGTCGAGATCAAATCGCGCTCAGAGATTCTGCTGATGCGCGAAGCCGGGCTGGTCGTGGCCCGCACGCTGGAAAAGCTGCGCCAGGCGGTCACCCCTGGCATGACGACCAAGGACCTCGACGAGATCGCCGAGAGTTCGATCCGCGGCGAAGGCGCCGTCCCCTCCTTCCTGGACTACGGCGGTCACATGGGCCAGCCCGGGTTCCAGGGCAGCATCTGCGCCTCGGTCAACGACGAGGTGGTCCACGGAATCCCGGGCTCGCGGGTGCTCCGCGACGGCGATCTGCTGTCGATCGACTGCGGAGCCATCCTCGACGGGTGGCACGGCGATTCGGCGATCACGGTGCCGGTGGGCGAGGTCGCTCCCGAGGCGCTCGAGCTGTCCAGGGTCTGCGAGGCTTCGCTGTGGGCCGGGCTCGCGGCTGCCCAGCTCGGCGGGCGGCTCACCGACATCAGCCACGAGGTCGAGCGGGAGGTCCGCCGCCACACCGGCCCCCACGGCCCCTACGGAATCGTCGACAACTACGGCGGCCATGGCATCGGTACCGCCATGCACCAGGCGCCCCACCTGCTGAACTACGGCCGGCCCGGACGCGGCCAGCGGCTGGTCAAGGGCCTCGCCCTGGCCGTCGAGCCGATGGTCACCCTCGGCGCACCGGACACCCGGGTGCTCGACGACGAGTGGACGGTCGTCACCTCTGACCGGCGCTGGGCTGCGCACTGGGAGCACACCGTCGCCATCACCGAAGAGGGCCCGTGGGTGCTCACGGCATTCGATGGTGGGGTCGCAAAGCTCGCCGAGCTCGGCGTCAAGGCCGGTCAACCCGTCCCGCAGGCCGCCGCACACTGACCCGCTCTCGCGCGGGCGCGTCCCAGCCCTTTGGGTGTTACGGACAGATGGCGTAGCATGGCGTGTCGGCCGTTGGGCCGGGCTGCTCGCGTGATTACGCGAGGGCGCGCCCGGAATGGGCCAGACAGCACGATCGTTGTTGTAGTGAGACGTTTCAGCAGTTACCAGCAGCATTACCAGGATCGCGGAGGACATGCCGAAAAAAGACGGGGCTATCGAGATCGAGGGCAAGGTCGTCGAGCCGTTGCCGAACGCGATGTTTCGCGTGGAGCTGCAGAACGGGCACAAGGTGCTCGCTCACATCAGCGGCAAGATGCGACAGCACTACATCCGAATCCTTCCCGAGGATCGGGTCGTCGTGGAGCTCTCGCCCTATGACCTGTCCCGCGGGCGCATCGTCTACCGCTACAAGTAAGAAGCCATCGAGCGTACGGGCGGCACACTCTGCCGGCTGCGCACGCAAGGGAGTAACGCAGCCGTGAAGGTTCAGCCCAGCGTCAAGAAGATCTGCGACAAGTGCAAGGTGATCCGCCGTCACGGGCGAGTCATGGTCATTTGCGAAAACCTGCGTCACAAGCAGCGTCAGGGCTAGTTCGCCAGCTCTGACGCGATCACCTCGAACGCGCTCCACCAGCTGCACTGCTCCACCAGTTCCATGAGCAGCTGGACACCCCCGGTCGGAGGCCGGGGCCCCACCGGGCAGGTGGGGACGGATCGCGTGAAGACCTCCGTAACCACCAGAAGGAGACCTGCCCACACATGGCCCGTCTTGCAGGGGTCGATCTACCGCGTGAGAAGCGGCTCGAGATTGCCCTCACCTACATCTACGGCATCGGCCGTACCCGGGCCAAGGAGACCTTGGCGCAGACCGGGATCAGCCCCGACACCCGCGTCCGCGACCTGAGCGACGAGGAACTTCTTCGCCTCCGCGGCTGGATCGATTCCACCTACAAGGTCGAGGGTGACCTCCGACGTGAGGTCGCCCAGGACATCCGTCTGAAGGTCGAGATCGGCTGCTACCAGGGCATCCGTCACCGCCGCGGCCTCCCGGTGCACGCCCAGCGCACCCACACCAATGCCCGCACCCGTAAGGGCCCGCGCCGCGCCATCGCCGGCAAGAAGAAGCCAGGAAAGAAGTAACGGATGCCCCCGCAGAAGCGAGCAGGCGCCGGCGTCAAGAAGGTCCGACGCAAGGAGCGCAAGAACGTCGCTCACGGCCACGCCCACATCAAGAGCACCTTCAACAACACGATCGTCTCGATCACCGACCCCAACGGCGCGGTGATCTCCTGGGCGTCCGCCGGCCACGTCGGCTTCAAGGGCTCCCGCAAGTCGACCCCGTTCGCGGCTCAGATGGCCGCGGAGAATGCCGCGCGCAAGGCCATGGAACACGGCATGCGCAAGGTCGACGTCTTCGTGAAGGGTCCGGGCTCCGGCCGCGAGACCGCCATCCGGAGCCTGCAGGCGACCGGCCTCGAGGTCGGCGCCATCCAGGACGTCACCCCTGTCCCTCACAACGGCTGCCGCCCGCCCAAGCGGCGCCGGGTCTGATGGCGACGAGAAAGGGACAGGAGACCAACTAATGGCCCGTTACACCGGACCCGACTGCAAGCGTTGCCGTCGCGAGAAGATGAAGCTGTTCCTCAAGGGCAGCAAGTGCGAGACCCCTAAGTGCCCGATCGAGATCCGGCCCTACCCGCCGGGCGAGCACGGCCGCGGCCGCACCAAGGACAGCGAGTACCTGCTTCAGAAGCGTGAGAAGCAGAAGTGCGCGCGCATCTACGGAATCCTCGAGAAGCAGTTCCGCGGCTACTACGACGAAGCCAACCGCCGTTCCGGCAAGACCGGTGACGAGCTGCTGCGCATCCTCGAGTCGCGCCTGGACAACGTGGTCTACCGCGCCCAGTTCGCGTCCGTCCCGTGACGCCGCCCGCCAGATCGTGCGCCACGGCCACGTCCTGGTGAACGGCAAGAAGGTCGACATCCCGAGCTACCGCGTCTCGGCCAACGACATCGTCGAGATCCGGCCCAAGAGCCACGAGCTGACCCCGTTCGTCATCTCGCGGGAGCTGGCCGGAAGCCGTACCACCCCCGCCTGGCTCGAGGTCATCTCGCCCTCGATGCGGGCTCTCGTGCACTCCCTCCCGGAGCGGGGCGCCATCGACACCCCGGTCCAAGAGCAGCTGATCGTCGAGCTCTACTCGAAGTAGCACCATCCCGGGCCGGAGACAGAGCCGGCCCGGGCACGTCAGGCGTCATATAGCGGTCGCCTGAAGAAACAGGAGGCTCCACCGTGCTCATTGCACAGCGTCCCACCCTCGCCGAAGAGGCCGTTGACGAGTTCCGCTCACGGTTCGTGATCGAGCCGCTCGAGCCCGGATTCGGCTACACCCTCGGCAATTCCCTTCGCCGCACACTGATGTCGTCCATCCCGGGCGCCGCCGTGACGAGTATCCGCATCGACGGCGTGCTCCACGAGTTCTCCACCGTTCCCGGGGTGAAGGAAGACGTCACCGAGGTCATCCTCAACCTGAAGGAGCTGGTCGTCAGCTCCGACAACGACGAGCCCACGGTCATGTACCTGCGCAAGCAGGGCCCGGGCGTCGTCACCGCTGCTGACATCGCGCCGCCCGCCGGCGTCGAGGTCCACAACCCCGATCTGCACCTCGCCACCCTGAACGACAAGGGCAAGCTCGAGATCGAGCTCACCGTCGAGCGCGGTCGCGGATACGTCTCCGCCGTCCAGAACAAGCAGGTCGGTCAGGAGATCGGACGCATCCCGGTCGACTCGATCTACTCGCCGGTGCTCAAGGTGACCTACAAGGTCGAGGCCACCCGTGTCGAGCAGCGCACCGACTTCGACCGGCTCGTCGTCGACGTCGAGACCAAGCGCTCGATGACCCCGCGCGACGCCATGGCGAGTGCCGGCCACACCCTGGTCGGGCTCTTCGGGCTGGCGCAGGAGCTCAACGTCGAAGCTGAGGGTGTCGACATCGGCCCGTCCCCGGCGGACGCCGCGCTGGCAGCGGATCTCGCACTGCCGATCGAGGAGATGGACCTCACCGTCCGCTCCTACAACTGCCTCAAGCGGGAAGGCATCCACACGATCGGCGAGCTCGTCGGTCGTAGCGAGGCCGACCTGCTCGACATCCGCAACTTCGGTCAGAAGTCGATCGATGAGGTCAAGGGCAAGCTCTCCGGCATGGGCCTGGCCCTGAAGGACAGCCCTCCCGGATTCGATCCGCGTATCGCCGTCGACACCTATGGCACCGAGGGCTACGGGCCCGGTTTCTCGACCGGCCTGGACGACCCGGCGGCTGCTGACGACGGTGCTGCGTACACCGAGACCGAGCAGTACTAGTCCTCCCGTTCCCATCCACCGCTAACCGCCTGACGCCCGTCACCGAGGAGATCCCGTGCCCACGCCCACCAAGGGCCCCCGTCTGGGGGGCGGCCCCGCCCACGAGCGGCTGATCCTGGCCAATCTCGCCACGGCGCTGTTCGAGCACGGCGGCATCACCACGACGGTCGCCAAGGCCAAGCGGCTTCGTCCGCTCGCCGAGAAGCTGGTCACCTCCGCCAAGAAGGGCGATCTGGCAGCTCGGCGCCGGGTGTTGCAGGTGGTGCGCGACAAGTCGGTCGTGCACCACCTGTTCACCGAGATCGGCCCGCGCTACGACGGCCGTCAAGGCGGCTACACCCGCATCATCAAGATCGGCCCGCGACAGGGCGACAACGCGCCTATGGCGCGCATCGAGCTGGTGGAGGGTGTCACCCCCGCCCAGAGTGTCGTGAGCGAGGCCGAGAGCGCCCGCGGATCCCGGTTCGCCGGGCGTCGCCCGCTGACCGGCCGTACCCGTGAGACCGCTGAAGACCTGGCCGGCGAGTCGCCGACGGCGGCTGCCGCGCTGGAGGCCGATGAGGCGGTCACGGCCGGTATGCCTGGCGAGGGCGGCGAGATCGAGAGCCCTGACGCAGTGACCGAGACCGATCAGGTCGACGTGCCCACCGAGGGTGACACCGATCTGCCGGAGGCTCCCGAGCACTCCGACGAGGCTCCCGAGCAGCAGGCGGAGGCCGCCAGCGAGGAGTCGCAGGCCGAGGGTGACGCCGACGAGGACGCCGACAAGGCGTAACCGGCAAAACTCACGCTCATGCGGGTGCGCTTCGACCTCGCGTACGAAGGCACCGGCTTTGCCGGCTGGGCCCGTCAGCCCGATCAGCGCACCGTTCAAGGCGTGCTCGAGGACGCCTTGCGCGAAGTTCTGCGCCTGCCCGGGGCCCCGAGCCTCACCGTGGCGGGCCGTACCGATGCCGGCGTTCATGCGCGCGGGCAGGTCGCCCACGGCGATCTGGAGTCGCCGCCGCCGATCCGCTGGCTCAACGCGGTGCTTCCCGATGACGTACGCGTGCGTGGCGTGCGCGAAGCGGCGCCCGGCTTCGACGCCCGCTTCTCGGCCCTCTCACGGCGTTACAGCTACCGGGTGACCGACGAACCGGCCGACCCGCTCCGCCGCCGCGACACGCTCGCCTGGGGCCACCGCCTCGACGTCGACGCCATGAACGCGGCCGCCCAGCTCCTCACCGGCGAGCATGATTTCGCCGCGTACTGCAAGCGTCGCGAAGGTGCGACCACCATTCGCCGGCTGCTCGCCCTGTCCTGGAGCCGCGCGTCCGACGGGGTGCTGGAGGCCCGCGTCGAGGCCGACGCGTTCTGCCACTCCATGGTCCGGGCGCTCGTCGGAGCACTCCTGACGGTCGGTGAAGGACGGCGTCCGGTGCAGTGGCCGGGCGAGGTGCTGGCCACCGCGGTACGGGACTCCGCCGTGCCTGTCGTCCCCGCTCACGGCCTCTGCCTGGAAGAGGTGCGTTACCCGCCGGACGCGGAACTTGCCTCCCGGGCGAGTACCACCCGACACGTTCGAGTGCTCGAGGTCGATCGCGGGGAGGATCCGCGCGGGTCCATCAGGTAAAGTGGCCGGTCGTTGCCGTGTCTGCTCAGCAGCACGTGAATCCGAATGAAGTTTCCCCGTCCCGAAGAAGGCCTTGACGTGCGCACGTACCAGCCCAAGTCCGCCGATGTCCAGCGCACCTGGCACGTCATCGACGCCACGGACGTGGTGCTCGGGCGTCTCGCCACGCAGGTCGCTGTGCTCCTGCGAGGTAAGCACAAGGCGTACTTCGCGCCGCACATCGACACCGGAGACTTCGTCGTCGTCATCAACGCCGAGAAGGTCGTGCTCACCGGCACGAAGTCGGAGAAGACGGTGTATCACCACCACTCCGGCTTCCCCGGAGGGCTCAAGACCCGGACCTTCGCCGACATGCTGGCCACCCGGCCGCAGCAGATCGTCGAGAAGGCCGTGAAGGGGATGCTTCCCCACACCCGGCTCGGTCGCCAGCAGGCCAGCAAGCTCAAGGTCTACGCCGGCCCCAACCACCCCCACCAGGCTCAGCAGCCGGTGCCGTTCGAGATCACCCAGGTCGCCCAGTAGGCGCAAGAAGGAGACACATCAGTGGCTGTCGTCACCGACGCCTCGGGCGCAACCCGGGCAACCGGTCGCCGCAAGGAAGCGGTCGTCCGCGTTCGACTCCTGCCCGGCACCGGGCAGTGGAAGCTCAATGGCCGCACCCTGGCCGAGTACTTCCCCAACAAGGTTCACCAGCAGATCGTTGCGGAGCCGCTGAAGACGCTGGAGCTCGCTGAGAATTACGACGTGCTCGCCACTCTGCGCGGCGGCGGCACCTCCGGGCAGGCCGGCGCGCTGCGTCTCGGCATCGCCCGGGCCCTCATCGCCATCGAGGAAGATCACCGGCCGAGCCTGAAGAAGGCCGGCTTCCTCACCCGTGACGCTCGGGTCAAGGAGCGCAAGAAGTACGGCCTGAAGAAGGCCCGCAAGGCACCGCAGTACAGCAAGCGGTGACCGCTGAGCTGGCCGCAATGGCCGGTGCGGTCGCTGGCCGACCGTAGATGGGCCGCCTTTTCGGCACGGACGGCGTTCGCGGGCTCGCGAATGTCGAGCTGACCCCTGAGCTGGCGCTCGCTGTTGGCTTGGGGGCCGTCACCGTGCTCGGCGCGACGCGCCCCACCGTCGTCGTCGGCCGCGACACCCGGCCCTCCGGTGAGTTGCTGGAGGCCGCCGTGTCGGCGGGGCTCGCGAGCGCAGGCGCCGATGTCGTCCGGCTCGGCGTGGTGCCCACCCCCGCGGTGGCACATGCGGTCGCGGCCAGTGGGGCTCACCTCGGGATCGTGCTCTCGGCAAGCCATAACGCGATGCCCGACAACGGGATCAAGATCTTCGGCAGCGGCGGCTTCAAGCTGGCCGACGAGATCGAGGACCGCATCGAGGCCTTCGTCACGTCGCCTCCCACCGGTCGTCCGACCGGCGCTGATGTCGGGCGGCTGCGCACCGACGTCCCCGGCCCGGCCGGCCTGGTCGAGGGTTACGTCCGCCATCTGCTGAGCGTGCTGAAGACCCCGCTCGGGCCGCTGAAGGTCGTCGTCGACTGTGCCGAAGGTGCGGCGTCTGCGCTCGCGCCAAGGGTGTTACGCGAGGCCGGAGCCGAGGTCATCGCCATCGGGGCCGACGGCGACGGTGTGCGTATCAACGACGGCTGCGGCGCCACCGCCACCCAGGCCCTCCAGCAAGCCGTCGTATCCACCGGCGCCGACGTCGGCATCGCTCACGACGGTGACGCCGACCGGTGCCTGGCCGTCGACGCCAGGGGTGACCTGGTCGACGGTGACCAGATCCTGGCCATCGCCGCGCTCTCGCTGCGAGAGCGGGGTGCCCTGGCCGAGGACACGGTCGTCTCCACGGTGATGAGCAATCTCGGCTTCCGTCACGCCATGCGCGATTGCGGGATCAACGTCGTGGAGACGGCGGTAGGCGATCGCTACGTGCTCGAGGCCATGCGTAGTGGCGGTTACTCGCTGGGCGGAGAGCAGAGCGGCCACCTTGTCTTCGCCGAACACGCAACCACCGGGGACGGACTGCTCACGGCCCTGGTGCTGCTCGAGCGGCTGGCTGCCACCGGCACCCCGCTCGCCGAGCTGGCGGGTGTCATGGTTCGGCTGCCACAGGTGCTGATCAACGTGCGTGCAGACCGCACCCTGGCCACTTCCGAGCCGGTGCTCGCCGAGGCCGAGCGGGTCACCGCTGAGCTCGGTGATTCCGGCCGCGTTCTGCTGCGCGCATCAGGGACCGAGCCGCTGGTGAGGGTCATGGTCGAGGCCGCCACGTCCGAGCAGGCCCGTTTGTGCGCCCAGCGCATCGCGGATGTCGTAGCCGCCCAGTAGCGCTGCTCCGCTTAGGCTGGAGGTCGTGTGCGGCATCGTGGGCTACGTCGGCCACCAGAACGCGCTCGAGGTCACCATGGATGGCCTGCGCCGGCTGGAGTATCGCGGCTACGACTCTGCAGGGGTTGCCGTCATCGATGACGGAGTGCTGCGGGTGGCCCGGAAGGCCGGCAAGCTGCGGGAGCTGGACAAGGCGCTGGCCGAGGACGACCGGGCCTGGAGCGGCACCACCGGTATGGGTCACACCCGCTGGGCGACGCATGGCGGCCCCACCGATGCCAATGCCCATCCCCACGTCGATTGCACCGGCGACCTCGCCGTCGTCCACAACGGGATCATCGAGAACTTCGCCCAGCTGCGCCTCGATCTCGAACGCCGAGGCCACACGCTGTACAGCGAGACCGACACCGAGGTCGTCGCCCACCTGATCGAGGAGCAGCGCGCGGCGGGCGCCGTCAGCATCGCCGACGCGCTGCGCGCCGTGTGTCGCGATCTGACCGGCGCGTTCACGCTCGTCGTGACGGCCGCGAGCGAGCCCGGCACGGTCGTCGCGGCGCGGCGCAATTCGCCCCTGGTCGTCGGTCTCGGCGACGGTGAATCGTTCCTTGCCAGTGACGTCGTCGCATTCATCGCCCACACCCGAGACGCGCTCGAGATCGGCCAGGACCAGGTCGTCGAGCTTCGCGCGGATGGTGTGACGGTCACCGACTTCCAGGGCCGGCCGGTCGACGGTCGCCCGTTCCACGTCAACTGGGACACGAGCGCGGCGGAGAAGAGCGGCTACCCGTACTTCATGCTCAAGGAGATCAACGAGCAGCCGCAGGCCCTCGCCGACACCTTGCGCGGACGGATGTCGCCCGCAGGACAGATCCAGCTCGATGAGCTGCGGCTGGATCCGCAGGAGCTGCGCGAGGTCGACAAGGTGTTCATCGTCGCCTGCGGCACTGCCTACCACGCCGGACTCATCGCCAAGTACGCGATCGAGCACTGGACCCGGCTGCCGTGCGAGGTCGATCTGGCCAGCGAGTTCCGTTACCGGGACCCGGTCCTCGACCGCAACACGCTGGTGATCGCGATCAGCCAGAGCGGGGAGACGCTGGACACGCTGATGGCGGTCAAGCACGCGCGCGAACAGAACGCGCGGGTGCTCGCGGTCTGCAATTCGGTGGGGTCGACGATCCCCCGCGAGTCCGACGCGGTGCTCTACACCCACTGCGGACCGGAGGTCGGGGTCGCCGCGACCAAGACCTTCCTCGGCCAGGTCGCAGCGTGCCTGCTGGTCGGGCTGTTCCTGGCCCAGGTACGCGGGATGGCGTGGGACGACGAGGTCATCAGCTTCGTCGAGGAGCTGGAGCGCATGCCTGACCTGGTGGCGCGGACGCTGAAGAACATCGAGCCGGTGAAGGCGCTCGCCCGGGAGCTCGCCCCGGCGAAGGTGGTGCTCTTCCTCGGCCGTCACGTCGGCTACCCGGTGGCGCTGGAGGGCGCGCTGAAGCTCAAGGAGCTGGCGTACATGCACGCCGAGGGCTTCGCCGCCGGTGAGCTCAAACACGGGCCGATCGCGCTGATCGAAGAGGGCACCCCGGTCGTGGTGATCGTGCCGTCTCCGCGCGGCCGTTCGCTGCTGCACGACAAGGTGCTGAGCAACATCCAGGAGATCCGCGCACGGGGGGCGCGCACGATCGTCATCGCCGAAGAGGGCGACGACGCGGTGATCCCGTATGCGGCCGAGCTGATCCGGGTACCGCACACGCCGACCCTGCTCGCCCCGCTGGTGACCACCCTGCCCCTGCAGGTCTTCGCCTGCGAGCTCGCCCTGGCCCGTGGCAACGACGTCGACCAGCCACGCAACCTGGCCAAGTCCGTCACCGTCGAGTGAACTAGCGTGCACCGAGCATGATCGTGGGCCTCGGGGTCGACATCGTCGATGTGGACCGTTTCTCCGGTTCTCTATTGCGTACGCCCGGGCTCGGTGAGCGGCTCTTCACCCCGGCGGAGCGGGCAGCGGGACGTTCGGAGCGGCTGGCGGCCCGGTTCGCCGCCAAGGAGGCCCTCGCCAAGGCGCTCGGTGCCCCGGCGGGCCTCAGCTGGCAGGACGCCGAGGTGCAGACGGCCGAGGACGGCGCGCCGCACCTCGATCTGCGAGGGACGGTGGCCGAGGCGGCCATCCGCAGGGGGGCGGCGTCGTGGCACGTGTCGCTCAGCCACGATGGCGGGATGGCGATCGCTGTCGTCGTCCTCGAGAGCTGAAAAAGCCAGGATCGGGCAGGGTTTTCGGTATGCGTAACGCCCACCAGGTGGCGACGGTCCGGGCCGCCGAGCAGCAACTCATGAGCGTCCTGCCGGAGGGCGCGCTGATGCAGCGTGCCGCGGCGGGATTGGCGGCGGCGGCGATGCGCAGGCTCGGGAAGGTCTACGGCTCCCGGGTGGCGGTGCTCGTCGGAGGCGGAGACAACGGCGGCGACGCGCTCTTCGCCGCGGCCCGGCTGGCTGATCGCGGCGCCGCGGTCACGGCGCTCACGGTGTCGTCGCGGTTGCACGAGGCGGGAGCAGCGGCGGCCCGGCGCAGCGGCGTGGTGATCCGCGAGGCGGGCGATCCGGGTGACGAGGGGCTGCTGGCCGCCTGCGATCTCGTGCTCGACGGGATGGTCGGGATCGGCGGGAGCGGGGGACTGCGTCCGGCAGCAGCGCGTTTGGCGCAGTGGGCGCCGGCGTCGCGCACGCTTGCCGTCGACGTGCCGAGCGGGGTCGATGCCGACACGGGCGCCGTGCCCGGGCCGGCGATCAGGGCTGCGGCCACCATCACGTTCGGCACCGTCAAGCCCGGGCTCCTCGTGCTGCCCGGAGCCGACTACGCGGGAGCCGTCGAGCTGGTGCCCATCGGGCTCACGCTGCCGCGGGCCGATCTGCAACAGCTCACTGCCGCTGACGTCGGCGCGCTGCTTCCCGACCCGGGTTCGGAATCCTCCAAGTACACCCGCGGCGTCCTCGGCATCACGGCCGGAAGCGACGCGTATCCGGGTGCCGCCGTGCTCTGCACGGGTGGTGCTCGCCGCGGCGGGGCGGGCTACCTGCGGTTTGCGGGGGTGGCGCATCCGGTGGAACTGATACGCCAGCACTTTCCGGACGTCGTCGCGACGCAGGTCGCACCGGGTGACGCCAAAGCCGTGCTCGCCGCCGGCCGGGTCCAGGCTTGGGTGGTCGGGCCGGGCCTCGGGACCGATGACGCCGCCGAGGCGGTGGTCGAGGCGGTCCTCGGGACCGACGTTCCCGTGCTTGTCGATGCCGACGGGCTGACGATCGCCGCGCGCCACCGGGACTGGCTGCACGCCCGCTTCGGCCGGGGGCAGCTGACGCTGCTCACCCCACACGAGGGGGAATTCGCGCGCCTGGTCGGCGGCGCTCCCGAAGACGTCAGGGCAGCGTTGGCGGCCGACCGGCTCGGGACGGTCCGCACGGCGGCGGCAGAGCTCGCGTCGACGGTGCTGTTGAAGGGATCGACCACGCTCGTCGTCGACCCTGGCGGCGCCGCTCGCGTCAACGGAAGCGGCACGGGTTGGCTCGCGGCGGCCGGCAGCGGTGATGTGCTCTCCGGCGTCGCGGGCGCGCTGCTCGCGTCAGGACTCTCGCCCCACGACGCCGGAAGCGTGGGCGCCTGGCTGCACGGCATCGCCGCGCAGCTGGCGGTGGAGACGAACGGGCCGCCCCTGGTGGCGTTCGACCTGCTCGACGCGCTTCCCAAGGCGTGGCAGCTGGCCCGCGCGGCAGCGGAAAGGGGGGAGGCGTAGTGGCGAGTGTCGAGGCGGTCATCGATCTGGATGCGGTGCGCACGTCCACCGCCGAGCTGGTGCGCCGCGCCGGCTCCGCCGCGGTGATGGCGGTTGTGAAAGCCGATGGCTACGGGCACGGCATGCTGCCCTGCGCCAAGGCGGCGCTGGAGGCCGGCGCGCAATGGCTGGGAGCCGCGAAACCCGCTGAGGCGCTGCAATTGCGGGCCGCCGGCATCGACGTGCCGATCCTGGCGTGGCTCGCGGGACCGCACGACGATCTGGCGCCGGCGGTGGCTGCGGGCATCGACCTGTCGGCCGGTGCCCCCTGGATGGTCACGCAGTTGGAGGCTGCGGCCGCCGCGGCGGGGCGTCCCGCCCGGGTGCACCTGAACGTCGACACCGGTCTGCATCGCGAGGGTTCGACCGCTGCCGACTGGCCGGAGTTGCTCGCGTCAGCGCAGCGGGCGCAGGCCGAGGGAACGCTGGAAATCGTTGGTATCTGGAGTCATTTCGCCTTGGCCGACGATCCGGCCCACCCGACGGTGCGTGCACAGTTCACGCACTTTTGCGATGCCCTCGAGATGGCCGAGCGCGCCGGGGTGAAGCCGCAATTGCGCCACCTGGCGAACTCGGCCGCGACCCTCGCGAACCCTGCCGCCCATTTCGATCTGGTGCGCCCGGGCGTCGCGGTCTACGGCCTCTCGCCCGGACCCCTGGTCGGTCGCTCGGAAGAGCTCGGCCTCGTCCCCGCAATGACGCTCACCGCAGAAGTCGCGTTGACGAAACGCGTCCCGGCAGGAAGCGGGGTCTCCTACGGCCACCGCTACCACACGGCGGCCGAGTCCACGCTCGCGCTGGTGCCGCTGGGCTATGCCGACGGCGTCCCGCGTCACGCCACCAACGTCGCCGACGTGCTCGTCGGCGGCCGGCGGCGCCAGATTGCCGGCACCGTCTGCATGGATCAGTTCGTGGTCGACGTCGAGGACGATCCGGTGGCGCCGGGGGACCGGGTGGTGCTCTTCGGACGCGCCGACCGCGGCGAGCCGACGGCGCAGGATTGGGCAGAAGCGATCGGCACCATCAATTACGAGATAGTCACCCGGGTAGGGCCCCGGGTGCCGCGCCGGTACGTCGGCGCGGGCGGCGGAGGTGGAGCGTGAAGGCGGCGAGCGTGGCGGCGGTGGGCGCGCTCGCCGCGGGGGCAGCGGCAGGGGCGCTCGCCGAACGCCGGCTGGTGCGGCGGGAGGTGCGGCCGGCGCAGCCCGGGGTGGCTCTTCCGACGCTCTCCGGAACCCGTGAGGAGAGCGTCACCACCGACGACGGCGTGACGCTCGCCGTCCGCGAGAGCGGGGCCCCAGATGCCGCGCTGACGCTCGTCTTCGTCCACGGCTACACCGTCACGTCCGAATGTTGGGCGGCACAGGTTCGTGACCTCAGCAGGCCGCCGCGGCCGGGCGGACTCCGGATGGTGTTGTACGACCAGCGCGGCCACGGCGCTTCGGGCTCCGGTGAGCCCGCCAACAACACCATCGAGCAGCTCGGACATGACCTCGCGGAGGTGCTGCGCCAGCGGGTCCCGGACGGTCCCGTGGTGCTTGCGGGACACAGCATGGGCGGCATGACGATCATGGCGTTGGCTGAGCAGCAGCCCGATCTGTTCGGCGGCAAGGTGCGCGCGGTCGCCCTTGTCGACACGAGCAGTGGAGGTATGGCTGAGGTGACGCTCGGGTTGCCTGCGGCCCTCGCCGTCGTGCCCGCCCGGTTGCTCCCGTACGCCGATCGCACGGCACCGATTCAGCGGCGGGCCGAGCGCTTTCGCCCTGTCGATTCCGATCTGGCTCGCTGGGTCAACGCGCGGGTGGCCTTCGGCAAGGAGGCTTCCGGAGCCGCCCTCTCGGCGATGTCCAAGATGCAGGCGCCGACGCACTTGGAGACGATGGCCACCTTCCTGCCGACCTTCGCGACCCACGACCGCACCGGCGCACTCGGGTCGCTGAAGGACGTCCCCACGCTCATCCTGGTGGGCTCCGAGGACGTGCTGACGCCTCCGGTCCACAGCCGGCTCATGGCCGACGCGCTTCCTGATGCACGGTTCGTCGAGGTGCCGGGAGCCGGTCACATGGCGATGATGGAGGCCCCCGACGTGGTGACCGAGGAACTGCGCAGTCTGATCGCTCGGGTGCCGTGAGCGACTGGGCATCGCTCGCCGCAAAGGTGGCGGCCTGCACCGCCTGCACGGAACTGGCGGCGGCTCGAACGCACGTCGTCGTCGGTGACTTTCCCCCGCAGGCGCGGGTGCTGCTGGTGGGAGAGGCGCCGGGCGCGCAGGAGGACGCCAGTGGACGGCCGTTCGTCGGGCGGGCGGGCCAGGCGCTCGACGCGGCGATGGAGGCGGTGGGCATGCCGCGCGGGACAGCCGCCGTGCTCAACATCCTGAAGTGCCGTCCTCCTGGCAACCGTCGGCCGCTCGCTTTCGAGATGGCCAACTGCCGCGGCTGGCTGGACCGGCAGATCGCGCTGATCGATCCCGCCGTCATCGTCGGGCTCGGACTGACGGCCATCGCCGGCTTGTGGGACGGTGCGGCCGAGGCCAAGAAATCGGAGTTCGTCCTGCGGTCGCTGCGCGAGCGGTCGCTGACGGCCAACGGATACCGATTCCTGGCGACCTACCACCCGTCAGGCGCCTTGCGCTACGGACCGAACGGGGCGCCTATGCAAGCGCTCCGGGACGACTTGGCGCGGGCCCGCGCCATCGCTGCGGGACTCGCATGATCACTTTGCCGACCGCTGACGACACCCGTGCGCTCGGAGCGCGGCTCGCCGATGTGCTCAGGGCGGGTGACCTGATCGTGCTGGACGGCCCGCTAGGTGCCGGCAAGACGGTGTTCGTCCAGGGCCTTGCGGCGGGGCTCGGCGCGTCCGGACGCGTCACGTCTCCGACGTTCGTCATCGCGCGCGTCCATGAGGGCGGGCGGCTGGCGCTGGTGCACGTGGACGCCTACCGGCTCACCGGCCGGCTCGAGGTGGACGACCTCGACCTCGACACCGACCTGACTCGAGCCGTGGTCGCCGTCGAGTGGGGGGCGGGACTGGTCGAGGGGCTGACCGATGCGCATCTTCGGGTGCAGCTGCTGCGGGGCGAAGGCGGGGTGGACGACGAAGGCGCGCGGGTGGCGGTGCTGCACCCGGTCGGCGGCGACTGGGAGCAGCGGCTCGCGGACGCCGGCTTGGCGCTCGCCTCGTAGGCTCGAAGGGTGCTGGTGCTGGGGATCGACACCTCGACCCCGGCGACGTCCGTGGCGGTCTGCGAGACATCTCCGGGCCCCGAGCCGAAGCAGCTGGCGACACTCGAGGTGATCGACCCGCGGCACAGTGCCGAGGTGCTGGCACCGCTGATCGTGCGGGCACTCGAACAGTGCGGTCGTTCCCGGCGCGATCTCGGCGCGATCGTCACCGGAGTCGGCCCCGGCCCGTATACGAGCCTTCGGGTCGGCATCGTCACGGCCGCGGCACTCGGCGACGCGCTGGCGATTCCGGTCTACGGCATCTGCTCTCTGGACGGATTCGCCGATGCTCACGGACGCGTCACCGCCGTGACCGACGCGCGGCGGCGAGAGGTCTACTGGGCGCGCTTCGAGAACGGGGTCCGTGTCACCGGTCCGGATGTGAGCGCACCCCAGCTCGTCGCTGACGCCCTGACTCCCGGCGAGACCGTCATCGGTGCGGGAGGCCACCTCTACGCGAGCGTGTTCGGCGCTGCCTACGACCCCGCCGGTCGCCGCTATCCCGACCCCGTGCGGCTGATCCGCGAAGCCCTCCCGCTGCTGGGAACCCCCGCCGAACCGCTGGTGCCGCTCTACCAGCGCCGGCCCGACGCCACCCCGAGGACCGTGGCATGACTCCGCCGACTTCGACATCTTCGACATCTTCGACATCTTCGACATCTTCGACACAGTCGACCCGGACCGCGGCGGCGCTGATTCCCTTGCGCTGGTGGCACATTCCGGCGGTGCTCGAGATGGAGGAGGAGCTCTTCGGGGACGAGGCCTGGAGCACCGAGCTCTTCTGGTCCGAGCTCGCCAACCCTCACGCGTACTACCTGCTGGCGTGCCGCCCGGAGAGCCGGGAACCATTGGGATACGGCGGGCTCGCGGTGACCGGCGCCGACGGCTACATCCAGACCATCGGCGTCCACAGGTCGGCCCAGCGCCACGGGATCGGTCGCCGATTGATGCAGGCGTTTCTCGCTGAGGCCGCCATCCGCGGGGCAACGACGTGCTGGCTCGAGGTGCGCGCGGACAACGAACCCGCGCAACGGTTGTACGAGTCGCTCGGGTTCGTCAATCGCGGCGTGCGGCGGGGGTATTACCAGCCGTCGGGGATGGACGCGATCGTGATGTCGGGACCCGTTCCGGCTGGGCCGCTTCGTTCAGGGGACGCGCGATGACGACCGTCCTGGGTTTCGAGACCTCCTGTGACGAGACGGGCGTCGGCATCGTCCGTGACGGCACCCTGCTGGCCGACGCGCTCGCCACGTCCATCGAGGAACACGCACGCTTCGGCGGGGTGGTGCCGGAGGTCGCGGCCCGCGCGCACGTCGAGGCGATGGTGCCGACCGTGCACCGGGCACTCGAGACCGCAGGAGTGAAGCCAAGCGAGATCGACGCGATCGCCGTCACCGAAGGCCCCGGACTCGCCGGCCCGCTGATGGTCGGGGTGGCCGCGGCCAAGGCATACGCGCTCGGCCTCGGGGTGCCCCTCTACGGCGTTCATCACCTGGCTGCCCACGTGGCC
This sequence comes from uncultured Actinomycetota bacterium, assembly GCA_963731205.1. Classification (GTDB taxonomy): domain Bacteria; phylum Actinomycetota; class Actinomycetes; order Frankiales; family Frankiaceae; genus DATAZK01. The sequence goes on from CAVSUJ010000002.1 coordinate 1,803,433, forward strand.
GTCGACACGCTCGAATCCGGGCCGCTGCCGCAGGAATGCATCGCGTTGCTGGTCTCCGGCGGCCACTCGTCGCTGCTCGCGGTGGGCGACCTCGCGCACCAGGAGATCGAGATCCTCGGCGCGACCGTCGACGACGCCGCAGGCGAGGCGTATGACAAGGTCGCCCGCCTGCTGGGCATGGGCTTTCCCGGCGGGCCGGAGATCGACCGGGCGGCTGCCGAGGGAGTCGTCAGCATCGACTTCCCGCGGGGCAAGGCGTCCGACGGCACGCTCGACTTCTCCTTCAGCGGACTGAAGACGGCGGTGGCGCGCTGGATCGAGAGCCGTCAGCGCAGTGGAGAGCCGGTTCCCGTCGCTGACGTGGCGGCGAGCTTCCAGGAGGCCGTCGCCGACGTCCTCACCGCAAAGGCCATCAAGGCTTGCCGCGACCGCGGGCTGGACACCCTGGTCATCGGCGGCGGGGTGGCAGCCAATTCCCGGTTGCGGGCGCTCGCTACCGAGCGCGCCGAGCGCGCCGGTTTGCGGCTGCGCATCCCGCGCCGCGCGCTGTGCACCGACAACGGCGCGATGGTCGCGGCCCTCGGGTGGCTGCAGGTCGAAGCCGGGGTGCTGGCGAGCGCGCTCGATCTGGGCGCCTCCTCGAGCCTCGCGGTCGATGCGGTACGACTGCCGTGAGCTGGGTGATGTGGGAGGCGAAGGCGGCTGCCGGCCGGACCGACGCGCTTCTGCAGTGGCTGCTGGACCAGGCTCCCGTCGGAGCGCAGGTCTACCGAAGCAGCGATCGCGTCGTGCTGATCGCCGAAGCTCCGGCCGCTCTCGACGAGCCTCCCCCCGACCTCGTCGACCGTTCGCCCCACAGCTGGGAGTTCGACCGCCTCCGCTGATCGGGCGATGAGTTGACGGCGTGCGTTACGAATGCGTAAGTTGGCACTCAGCACCAGAGAGTGCTAGCGACCGTCGCTGCTCACCCGCGACGGCAGACCTACGGTCGCTCTCTCGTCATTCAAGAAAGATTTTGGGAGGCAGCATGGCGACCGCCACCAAGGTCAACATTCGTCCGCTTGAGGACCGAATTGTTGTCCAGCCCGGCGAGGGCGAGCAGGTCACCGCGTCGGGAATCGTTATCCCCGACACGGCGAAGGAGAAGCCGCAGGAGGGCACCGTCCTCGCTGTCGGCGAAGGCCGTTGGGACGATGAGGGCAAGAAGCGCATCCCCCTCGACGTCAAGGTCGGTGACACCGTTCTGTACAGCAAGTACGGCGGCACCGAGGTCAAGTACAACGGCGAGGAGTACCTCATCCTCTCCGGCCGCGACGTGCTCGCGGTGCTCGAGAAGTAGTTCGACAAGCACAGCACGACCGCACGGCTTTCGCTGATTTCAGCGTTCGTACATCAAACTGCTGATCCGCCCCGGGAGCCTCACGCCCCCGGGGCGGATTACGTGAGAGGCAAAGAGATTCATGGCCAAAATGTTGGCGTTCGGCGGAGATGCCCGCCAAGCCCTCGAGCGCGGGGTCAACGCGCTCGCTGATGCCGTCAAGGTGACGCTCGGCCCCAAGGGCCGCAACGTCGTCCTCGACAAGAAGTTCGGCGCCCCGACCATCACCAACGACGGTGTCACCATCGCCCGTGAGGTCGAGCTCGACGACCCCTACGAGAACATGGGTGCGCAGCTCGCCAAAGAGGTCGCCACCAAGACCAATGACGTAGCCGGCGACGGCACCACCACCGCCACCGTGCTCGCCCAGGCCATGGTCCACGAGGGCCTGCGCAACGTGGCCAGTGGCGCCAGCCCGCTCGCGCTCAAGCGCGGGATCGACGCGGCTGTGGAGAAGGTCTCCGAGGTACTTCGCGGTCGGGCCACCGAGGTGTCCGAGCGCAAGGACATCGCCCACGTCGCCTCGATCAGTGCCCAGGACCCGGTCCTCGGCGGCCTGATCGCTGACGCGTTCGACAAGGTCGGCAAGGACGGTGTCATCACCGTCGAGGAGTCGCAGACCACCGGGGTCGAGCTGGAGCTCACCGAGGGGATGCAGTTCGACAAGGGCTACATCTCCCCGTACTTCGTCACCGACCCGGAGCGGATGGAGGCGGCCTTCGAGGACGCCCGCGTCCTCATCACCAGCGGCAAGATCAGCGCCATCTCTGAGCTGCTTCCGCTGCTGGAGAAGCTGGTCCAGGAGAACAAGCCGCTGCTGATCGTGGCCGAAGACGTCGATGGGGAGGCGCTGTCGACCCTGGTCGTCAACACCATCCGCAAGACGCTGCGGGTAGCTGCGGTCAAGGCTCCCGGCTTCGGCGACCGTCGCAAGGCGATGCTGCAGGACCTCGCCATCCTCACCGGTGCGCAGGTCGTGTCGGCGGATGTCGGCCTCAAGCTCGACTCGGTCGGTCTCGAGGTGCTCGGCTCCGCGCGTCGCGTCGTCGTCGACAAGGAGTCCACGACGGTTGTCGACGGTGGCGGCTCCTCGGATGAGGTCAACGACCGCGTCCGCCAGATTCGCCGCGAGATCGACGACACCGACTCCGACTGGGATCGCGAGAAGCTCCAGGAGCGCCTCGCCAAGCTGGCCGGGGGTGTCGGCGTCATCCGCGTCGGTGCCCACACCGAGGTCGAGCTCAAGGAGCGCAAGCACCGCGTCGAAGACGCCATCTCGGCCACTCGCGCGGCGATCGAGGAAGGCATCGTGGCCGGCGGCGGCTCCGCCCTCATCCACGCTGCCGCGTCGCTCGATGACGGCCTCGGCTTCACCGGTGACGAGCTCTCCGGAGTGCGTCTCGTCCGCAAGGCGCTCACCGAGCCGCTGCGCCGGATCGCGATCAACGCCGGCCTCGAGGGTTCGGTGGCCGCTGCCAAGGTCGCTGAGATGCCTGTGGGTTCCGGCCTCGACGCGTCGACCGGCCTGTACGGCGATCTGCTGGCGCTCGGGATCGTCGACCCCGTCAAGGTGACCCGTTCGGCCGTCGCCAACGCGGCGTCGATCGCGTCGCTGCTGCTGACGACCGAGACCCTGGTGGCCGACCGGCCCGCCGAGGAAGAGGGCGACAGCCACAGCCACGGTGGTCACGGCCACAGCCACTCGCACGGCCCGGGCTTCTGACCCGACCAAAGAGATAGCAGCACTTCTGGGCGGCTGGCCCCGGATCCCCGAACGGGGGTCCGGGGCCAGCCGTTTGCGTGTGGGCGTTCACCAAATTGGGTGACGCTGATCATTCACCCGGGTGAATGTTGCGCCGATGGAGTGATGTGGATTCGAGCGGCTTCGACGGGACCGACATCTACGTTGACCCCGCCGCATTCTGCGGGGTCGCAGCACGGATGCTGGCCGAAGGTGGACGTGACGCCCTGGCTCCGGTGCTGGCCCTGCTGGGACAGGCACTGAGCGCCAATGTCGACCTGCTCGAAGCGGGGACGACCCGGGCGGCCATCCCGCGCCCGCGGCTGCGCGGCGCCGCCCCTGACTCGGTCGATCTCTCGGCTGCCGCACCCATCGACCTGCCGATCCGCGCTCGCGGAACCGTGCTGGCGGTGCTTTCCATCGAGCCGACGACGGCCGGCCTCCCGGCACCGTGGACGCAGTCGCCCGGCCCGCTCGGCACCATCGCCGACCTGATCGCCCTGACCCTCTCGTCCGGCTCGGAGCCGGACGCCGTCAACGACGTCCGATCCGCCGCCCGCTCGTGGTTCGAGCTGGACGAGCAGGACCGCAAGCAGCTCGCCGGCGAGCTCCATGACGGGCTGGTGCAGTCTCTCGTGGCTGCCCGCTACCTGCTCGATCTCGCCGCTTCCACCTGGCCGGATGGTCCCCTGCCGTGGCTGGAGGCCGTACGCGAAAGCATCCAGGCGGCCCTGGTCGACGGACGCGGCTTGCTCAACTCCGTCCAGCCACGGGTCCGGGCCGGACGCGGGCTGCGGGTGGCACTCGAAGACCTCTGCGCCGGTGCCGCGATCCCCGTCGAACTGCATGGCGTAGCCCCCTTGGACCCGGCCGCGGCAGCGGGCGAGCCTGCCCCGGTGGCAGCGGCCGCCGGCTACCGCTTCGTACAAGCCGCGTTCTGTGACCTGATCGCCCGCGGCGCCGAGGCTATGGAGGTCCGGCTCTCCTCGGGCGCCAGTGGACTTTCGATCGACGTCTCGGCCGTAGGCGACCGCCCGGCATGGCCTGATGAGCCTGGTGAGGGCATCCGCCGCTGGGTGACGCGAGTGGAACTGATGGGCGGAACCGTACTGCTGCAATCCGCGTCGGCTCACCTCCGGTTCGGAGCCGCCGATGGGGAAAATGCGTCGCTGCCAGGCGACGTGCACGCTGGGAGGGCGAAGTGACCACGGTCTTCATCTGCGACGATCACCGCATCGTTCGTGAGGGACTCAAGCAGTTCGTGCAGTCGGTGCCCGGAGTCGTCCGGGTGGAGACTGCGGCCAGTGGCGAGGAAGTGCTCGCCCGCTACGAGCTCGAGCGTCCGGATCTCGTTCTGATGGACGTCCAGATGCCGGGCCTGGGCGGCCTGGAGACCACCCGCCGGCTGGTGCGCGACCACCCCACCGCCCGCGTGATCATGCTGACTGCCGCGGATGACCGCGAAAACGTCGCCACAGCCGTCGCCAATGGTGCCACCGGCTATCTGCACAAGGACGTCAGCCGCGAGGAGCTGTGCGCCGCCGTCGCCAACGCCCTCGAGGGCCACGACCTGCTCGAGCCGTCGCTACGCCGGGCCATGTCGGAGCGCGTCATCGGAGGCCGGGTGGCCGACCCGATGGGTGGCCTCACCGAGCGCGAACTCCAGGTGCTGCGGGGCATGTCGCAGGGCAAGTCCAACGCCGAGATCGGCAAGTCGCTCTTCCTGTCCGAGGACACGGTCAAGACCCATGCCCGCCGGCTGTTCCGCAAGCTCGGCGTCAGCGACCGCGCGCAGGCCGTCGCCTTCGGCTTCCGCCGCGGCTTCGTCACCTGAGCCCGCCGGCAAACAGCTAGAACGAATCCCGGCCGGCGTCTTCGTCGGACTCGGCCGCATCATCTGCCGCTTCGAGCACCGCGTCGGAATATCCCCGCGCGTACTCCCAGCTGACGTAGCGCGTCGGATCGGGTGAGAACGCGGGCTCGTGCACCCGGGTGCGGCCGACCGTGAGCAGGCTGCGCAGATTGCCGACGACGAGATCCCAGTCCATGTAGTGCCGCTCGCCGCAGTCTTCGCATTCGATGACGATGCCGAGCACGTCACGCGGCTCGAGCAAGGCTCTGAAGCCCTCGAGATCGGCCAGATCCGTGATCAGTTCCTCGCGCTCCTGGGCGCTCAGGGGCTGCTCGTCTTCGTCGTCTTCGAGCGGCAGCGGCAAATGGGCAGCCGGGTCCTCGGGATCGCCTGCGAAAGGGTCGAGAGGCTCGTGCGGCACGTGACCCAGGCTACGCGTGCCATGCCTTCCGGGAAGGCGCTGCGGCGGTAGTGTGGACACCAGCAGGCCGTCGCCCGAGGGCGGCGGCCTTTCCTGCTTTTGCGGGGTTCCTGCACTGCGGCATTTCACCGGCGAAGGGTCGAAGTTATGGCAGAGGTCGAGATCGGGATCGGCAAGAGCGGCCGACGCGCATACGGGTTCGATGACGTCGCGATCGTCCCGTCGCGGCGTACCCGCGACCCCGAGGATGTCGCGATCAATTGGGACATCGATGCGTTCCGCTTCGAGCTCCCGCTGCTGGCTTCGGCCATGGACGGCGTCGTCTCGCCGCGCACCGCCATCGAGATCGGCAAGCTCGGCGGCGTCGGCGTGCTGAATCTCGAAGGTCTGTGGACCCGTTACGCCGATCCCGACCCGATCCTGGAAGAGATCTCGACGCTGGATGACTCCACGGCCACGAAGCGGATGCAGGAGCTCTACGCCGAGCCGATCAAGCCCGAGCTCATCGGTGAGCGGATCCAGCAGATCAAAGACGCGGGTGTCACCACGGCCGCCAGCCTCACCCCGCAGCGGGTCAAGCAGTTCTCCCCGGCGGTGCTCGAGGCGGGCGTCGACCTGTTCGTCATCCAGGGCACGGTCGTCAGCGCCGAACACGTCTCCAGCCGCGCCGAGCCGCTGAACCTCAAGAAGTTCATCGGCGACCTCGATGTGCCGGTCATCGTCGGCGGCTGCGCCTCGTTCTCCACGGCCCTGCACCTCATGCGCACCGGTGCCGCCGGTCTTCTCGTCGGCGTCGGCCCCGGCCACGCGTGCACCACCCGCGGGGTACTCGGGGTGGGCGTCCCCATGGCTACGGCGATTGCTGACGCTGCCGGTGCGCGGATGCGATACCTCGACGAGTCGGGTGGCCGCTACGTCCACATCATCGCCGACGGCGGGATGCGTACCGGCGGCGACATCGCGAAGGCGATCGTCTGCGGTGCTGACGCGGTCATGATCGGGTCGCCGCTCTCGCGGGCGATCGAGGCGCCGGGCCGCGGCTATCACTGGGGCATGGCTACCTTCCACCCCGACCTGCCACGCGGCACCCGGGTGAAGACCACGACCGCCGGCACCCTCAAGGAGATCCTTGTGGGCCCCGCCGAGATCAACGACGGCACCATGAATCTCTTCGGTGCGCTGCGCACGTCGATGGCCACCACCGGCTACGCCACGCTCAAGGAGTTCCAGAAGGCCGAGATGATGGTCGCTCCGTCGCTGCAGACCGAGGGCAAGTCGCTGCAGCGTGCGCAGGCGGTCGGAATGGGTCGCTGACCCCTCGCGGTCGGCGGGAATTCAATTGAACGCTCAACCATTGATGTAGGCGTGCGCACAATCGAGTGCGCGTGAGCGTTTCTTGTCGATGGAGGCAGCCATGCCCGTCACCCGTCTGAACCACGCTGTCCTCTACGTCAGCGACGTCCGGCGAAGCGTCGATTTCTACTGCAACGTCATGGGTTTCGAGCCTGTCGGCATGCTTCCCGAGGGCTTTCACGGGGCTGCCTTCCTGCGTGCCGCCGGGTCAACCAACGATCATGACCTCGGCCTGTTCGAGGTCGGAGCGTCCGCCGCGCCGTCGCGGGCCGGGATGGGCCAGGTCGGGCTCTATCACCTCGCGTGGGAGGTCAACACGCTCGCCGAGCTCTCCCGGTTCGCCGAGCAGCTGGCCACGGCCGGCGCGCTCGTCGGCGCCTCCGACCACGGAACCACGAAAAGCCTTTACGCCAAGGACCCTGACGGGCTCGAGTTCGAGGTCGTCTGGTTGATCCCGGCGGCGCTGATCGAGAAGTCCGACCTGGCGGGCCGCAGCAGCATCCATCCCCTCGATCTGCCCCGTGAGCTCGAGCGTTTCGGCTCCGAGACCCGCGGTGGTGTCGGGGTGTCGGTTCCCGTCTGATCCCGCCGGCCCCTGTGGATAACTCTGCAGGGGCGGTTGGCGCAGGTACAACCGGGCTATGACTGCCCGCCCGGCGACACAAGCTGATGCCATCGCGGTCGTTCCCGCGTCACTGGGGGCGACGGGTGATGCGGTCGTCGCCATCGCCGCCGAGGTGCGCGGGCACGCCCTGCGTTCGTTGAGCGCCGAGGCAATGGGTAGCGATTCCTGCTCGGCAGCCCTCTGCGGGGCGAGCGGCTTGGTCGAGCAGGCGATGCAGGCAGCGGTGCAGTCCCTCACGGAGATCGCTCGCGCCCTGCATGCCGCGTCAGGTGCCTACGGCCTCGCGGATCTCGTGGCATTTCGGCCGGAGCGCTGATGAGACAGCTGGCACCGGGCGGCCTCACGCTCAGCCCGGCATTGCTGGCAGCGGATCCGGCGGCGGTCGCGGGATGGGCTGCCTCGGCCGGGGCTGCGGCACATGCCTTGCAGGCGGGTGCCGGGCGGCTCGCCGGACTGTGCGCGGCCCTGCCGGGCGGGCTCTGGTTGAGTCCGGCGGCGACGGTGTTCGATGGCGCCGGGCATGAGCAGGCTCGCCGGCTGGGCGTGGTGGCCGCGCTCTGCACGCGGCTGTGCTCCGCCGCTTCGCGTCTCGCGGCTGAGCTCGGGCAGGCACGTGAGCAGGCGGTCGCCGCGGTCGCTGAGGGCGTGCGCGTTGACTCCGACGTATCTGCGTTCAACAGCCGGATGCGCGCTCAGCACGCGTTGCTGCCGCAGGATCCCGATTCCCTGCTCATCGCCGGGCCGGAGGCTGATGAGCTTTCGGGCCGGCTAGCTGCCGCCGCGGGCGGGCTTGCTGATGCCGAAGCCAGGGCGCGCCGTGCCTGGCAGGCGGCGGGAGCCGAATTCGATCTCATCGGTTACGCCACGCCGGCCATGCGTGAGCGCATGGCCGGCCAGTACTGGGATCCGGCGAAGGAGGTCAGCCTGGCGGCCGGGGCGACCGGACGAATCAGCTGCGGTCCGATGGAAGCGCTGGGCCTCCCCGTCAACGGGATTCTGACCGGGCCCGACGGGCGGGCGTACCCGCTGGTCGTGCAGAGCGCGCTGGGCCCCGGCGGCAAGCTGCTCGTGACCACCCAGGAGCAGCCGTCCGACGCCGAGGGCTGGACGCAGCTCGCTGTGCGGGTGGGCGCCACGGCATACGGAGGCAAGGCAGCGAGGTGGGAGAAGATCGCCGTCGCGCTCGGCGGGGCTGCGGGTGCGGCCTACCCGGAGGGCAGCACGTTTGCGCCGGAATTGCTCGACCAGATCCACGTCATGGGGGGCGGCGGCGCCTATCTCTCCTCGGTGCCAACCGCCCCGATCGACTCGGTCAAGGAGGCCTCTGCCGAGCCGCTGCACGGCAAGGAGCTCAACTCCTACTGGGCGGCGCCGGAGTCGGGCCTCGCCGCGGGTCGGCGCGCGACGGCACCCGATGCGATCGGCCTGGTCGACGGCGTGATCGGCGGCTATCTGCTGGCGCACCATCTCGACGACGGCCGGGCCGCCGACTACCGGGTCGTATTCGAGGAGAACGCCGTGGGCCGGCGCCGCGCCCGGATGCAGCTCTACCGCGTGCTGAACGTGCCGGGGGAGACGCCGAGGGCGCTGTCCGCAGGCGGATACGTCGACGCGTCCGGGCAGCTCGCCGGGATCCCGACGACCGGTGAGGCACCTGGCGCCCAGCCCGAGCTGATCGCCGCGCCGGGCTGAGCATCCACCCGCCGTCGGGGGCGTGCGCGCCACCCGGCACGATCGCACCATGGCTTCTGCCCCGACATCTGCGTTGAAGCTCGGCCTGCGGCTCGAGGTCTACCGAGCGGCCGAGCTCAAGCTGCCCGTGGAAACGATCCTGAAGGCCGAGGCGCTCGGCTACCACTCGGTGTGGTCAGCCGAGGCGTACGGCACCGACGCGCTCACCCCGCTCGCCTACATCGCCGCGCTGACGAGCCACATCAAGCTGGGCACGGCGATCGCGCAGGTGGCTGCCCGCCCACCGACGACTCTCGCGATGGCGGCGATGAGCATCGACGCGATGGCCGGCGGCGGGCGCGTCATCCTCGGGCTCGGCCTGTCGGGGCCGCAGATCGTGGAGGGGTGGTACGGCCAGCCGTGGGGCAAGCCCAACGTGCGGCTGCGCGACTACGTGAACATCCTGCGCCAGACGCTCGACCGCAAGGGTCCGGTGGCCTACGAGGGGCAGGAGATCTCGCTGCCGTATCGCGGCCCGGGCGCGCTCGGGCAGGGCAAGGCGCTGCGCTCGATCCTGCATCCACCCTCGCGTATCCCGATCTGGATCGCGGCCGGTGGTCAGCGCAACGTCGAACTCGCGGCGGAGCTTGCCGACGGATGGCTGCCGATGGGTCTCGGCCCGGGAGGCACCCCCGAGTACGCCGCGGCACTCGAGAAAGGCAACGCGCTGCGCAAGGAACCGCCGGCCGACGACGTCTTCGATGTCTTCAACGGGGTCACTGTGAACATCACCGATGACGTCCGCGGAGCACTCGACGCGGCCAAGCCGCTGACGGCGATGTACGTCGGAGGCATGGGCAGCGAGACGCACCACTACCACCGCGAGGCCATGGCCAGGCGCGGGTTTCCCGAGGAGGCGGTGCGCATCGGCGAGCTCTGGCGAGCTGGACGCAAGGAAGAGGCCGTGGCAGCCGTACCCGATGAATATCTCGAGCAGACGACGCTGGTCGGCTCGCCGCAGCGGATCCGCTCGCGATGGGAGGCCGGCGTGGTGGGCCCGGGAGTCACCGGCGTGATCGTCGGCGCCGATCAGCCCGAGGGGCTGGCGCTGATGGCGGAGCTCGCCGGGCTCGAACCGCGTACTCAGGGAGCGCAGGCATGAGCGGCTACGAGACGATCGCCGTGGACACCCCGGCGCCTTTCATCCACCGCATCACCCTCGACCGGGCGGCCAAGCGCAACGCGATCTCCGCACTCATGCGCGTGGAGCTGCTGACCGAACTGCGCCGCGCCGACGACGATCCTGAGGTGCGGGTGAGCATCATCCGCGGTTCCGGGCCGTGCTTCTCGGCCGGCTACGACCTGCGCGGCGGCGGCCTGATGGAAGGCACCCCCATCTACTCGGCGGCGGGTGACGGGCAATGGGCGCGACAGGCGACCGACACCTGGTTCGCTTTCTGGGATCTGGCGCATCCGGTCATCGCCCAGGTCCACGGTTACGCCATCGCCGGAGGTACCGAGCTGGCGTCGGCGTGCGACCTCGTCTACGTGGCTTCAGACGCCGCCATCAGCTATCCGGTGGTGCGGGTGGCGAGCACTCCCGATTGGCAGTACCACACCCCTTTGCTGGGGCTGCGCCGCGCGATGGAGCTCATGCTGACCGGTGATCCCGTCACCGGCGAGGAAGCCGCGCTGATCGGTTTCGCCAATCGGGCCTATCCGGCGCAAGAGCTCGAAGAGCGGGTGCTGGCCATCGCGGGGCGGATCGCCGACATCCCGAAGGACCTCACACAGATCAACAAACGCTCGGTGCACCGCTCGTTCGACGTCATGGGCGGCCGGGCAGCGATGCGGGCCGCCACCGAGCTGCAGGCCCTCGCCGGCTACAGCGAGGCGGCCAAAGCCGTGCGCGGCGACATCATGGGTGCGGTGAAGGCGACCCAGAAGCCTCAAGGATCGGCGTAGTTCCGCCGATATGCCCGACATGGCGGACAGCTCTGCGGATGACGCTCGTAGCGAAACGGGCGCGTCCCATCAGCCCGACCGGCGCCGCACGATCGACCTGATCAGGGTCGAGCGCGGCGAGCCGGAGCGTCGCAAGCTGCCCCGACGCCCGCTCCCGGGGTTGTCGGTGGAGAGCGGCGAGCAGGCACCGGACGCCGACTGAGTCACGCTCGTCGAACCTCCCGCGGTTCGTACCGGACGGGCCGTGCTGCGGTGCGTAGGGTCTTGGCATGGCGCCTGACGCCCAACACGACACAGCCGCACATCCCGACGCCGTGCACACCGATCCGGTGCTCGTCATCGACTTCGGTGCGCAGTACGCCCAGCTGATCGCCCGCCGGGTCCGCGAGTGTCACGTCTACTCCGAGATCGTGCCGTTCACCGACACGATCGAGCAGCTGATGGCCCGCAAGCCCAAGGCGATCATCCTGTCCGGCGGGCCCAAATCGGTCTACTCCCCGGGAGCCCCGGCCGTTGACCCGGCGCTGTTCAGCGCGGGCGTTCCGGTGCTCGGCATCTGTTATGGCCACCAGGTCATGGCCCAGGCGCTCGGCGGCCGGGTCGAGCCGACCGGCATTGCCGAGTACGGCGCCACCCGGCTCGCTGTCGCTCGCAGCGGGGTGCTCTTCGCCGAGCTGCCGACCGATCAGCAGGTGTGGATGTCGCACGGCGACACGGTCGTGCAGGCGCCCGACGGTTTCGCCGTTACGGCATCCACGACGTCGACCCCGGTCGCGGCGTTCGAGGAGCCCGGTCGCGGCCTCTACGGGGTCCAGTTCCACCCCGAGGTCGTCCACACCGAAGAGGGCATGGCCGTCCTGTCGCACTTTCTGCGCGCAGCGGGCTGCCGGCCCACCTGGACCATGGTCAACATCGTGGAGGAGGCCGTCGCCAACATCCGCGAGCAGCTCGGCTCCGAAGGGCGGGCCATCTGCGGGCTGTCCGGCGGCGTCGACTCCGCGGTGGCGGCGGCGCTGGTGCAGCGCTCCATCGGCGATCGGCTCACCTGCGTCTTCGTCGACCATGGGTTGCTGCGCAAGGGTGAGGCCGAGCAGGTCGAGAACGACTTCGTGGCCTCCACCGGGGTCGAGCTGGTGCACGTCAAGTGCGCCGACCGGTTCGCCGCGGCGCTGGCAGGCGTCACCGATCCCGAGCAGAAGCGAAAGATCATCGGACGGGAGTTCATCCGGGTCTTCGAAGAAGCCGCCCGCGACATCACGGCGAGCAGTCCGCACGGCGTCGAGTCCGACTACCTGGTGCAGGGGACGCTCTACCCCGACGTCATCGAGTCCGGCTCACCGACCGCGGCGAAGATCAAGTCGCATCACAATGTCGGCGGGTTGCCCGATGACCTCCAGTTCGCGCTCATCGAGCCGCTGCGGATGCTCTTCAAGGACGAGGTCCGCCGGGTGGGCGAGGAACTCGGCCTGCCGAGCGAGATCGTCTGGCGCCAGCCCTTCCCCGGCCCCGGACTGGCGGTGCGCATCATCGGCGAGATCACTCCCGACCGGCTGGCGCTCCTGCGCGAAGCGGATGCGGTGGTGCGCGAGGAGATCTCGCGGGCCGGCCTCGACCGGGAGATCTGGCAGGTCTTCGCGGTGCTGCTGGCTGACGTCCGCTCGGTCGGTGTGATGGGCGACGAGCGCACCTATGGCCATCCGGTGATCCTGCGGGCAGTCACCAGCGAAGACGCGATGACGGCCGACTGGGCGCGGCTGCCCTACCCGGTGCTCGAACGCATCAGCAACCGGATCGTCAATGAGGTGCCTGGGATCAACCGCGTCGCGTACGACATCACCTCGAAGCCGCCGGGGACCATCGAGTGGGAGTGAGCCACCTAGCCTGAGCTCGGCTCCAGACGCCGCGCGCCCGGCTCACGGGGCTGGATCACCGGCGTCACGTCGCACTCCGGACACGGCTGCTGCCGTTCGTGCACGCACGTGGCACTGATCGACGGGGTACCGCAGTAGTCACAGGTACGCGAGAACTGACTGTCGCCTGCGTCAGCCAGGCAGCCGCATTCTTCAGGCATGCGCGCAATGTAAGCACGGCTTGGGCTGCGGACTGGTCACGCGGCCTTGACGCGCTGGCCGCCTTTGTAGACCGCCTTGATGTTGGCCGGTTCGCCGAGCACGGTGATGTCAGCGAGGGGATCGCCGTCGACCACGATGACGTCGGCGAGACGACCCGGTTCGATGACGCCGAGTTCATCGGCCTTGCCGAGCAGATCGGCGCCGTGCACGGTCGCCCAGCGGATCACGTCGAGCGGCGCGATGCCCATGTCCTCCACGTAGATGGCGAGCTCCTTGCCGTACATGCCGTGGGGGAAGCCGACCGCACCGTAGTCGTCGCCCAGCACCAGTTTGACGCCGGCCGCGTTGGCGCGCGGGAGGATGTCGGCGGCATAGCGGAGGTCTTCGGCGATGCCCTCGGTGAAGCCCAGACCGGCGCCGATCGTGGCGGCGAAGTGCTTCGGGAAGTAGATGCTCGGGACGTAGAAAGTCCCCTGCTCGACCATCTGCGCGATGCACTCGTCGTCGAGTTCGTCTCCGTGGTCGACGATGTCGATGCCGAGGTCCAGCGCCATGCCGAGGGCGAAGCGGTTGACGATGTGGGCACGCACCATCGCGCCGCGGGAGTGGGCGGTCTCGATGACCGCGGCAAGCTCGTCACGGGTGAGCTCGGTGCGCCCGCGCGGTGCGGTGGTGCCATGACCGCCGGTCAGAAAAACCTTGATGACGCGGGCGCCGCGCTTGATCTCCTCGCGCACCCCGACGCGGAAAGCCTCGGCTCCGTCGCAGATCTTGATGCCGCCCGACGCGCCGAGCTGCCAGTACCAGGGGGCGCTGTCGTTCGAGTGACCGGTTGTACTGAACTCGCGTCCGCCCGGGATGAACCGCGGTCCCTCGATCACACCGTCGGCGATGCCCTTCACGAGCGACGCATCCACGTCGCAGGCCGCGCCTGCGGAGACCGCACCGGTGAAGCCGCAGCGCAACGCCGTACGCAGGTTGCGGGCGCCGATCAATCCGAGATAGACCGGCGGCGCATCGAGACCGAGCGGGTCGGGGGTCGAGCCGAGCTCGTTGTACGTCGAGTGGAAGTGGCTGGTCACCATGCCGGGCATGAGGGTGCGGCCGGTGAGGTCCACCACCTCGTCGACGGACGCGGGGTCGAGGCCGCCATCGGGCTCGACCGAAGCGATTCGGGAGCCGTCGACGATGACCGTGCTCGCCGGACGTGGCCCGTGCACGGCGTCGAGCACGTGGGCGTGAACAAAGGCGGTGCGCATACGCATCAAACTATTGGCAAGTCGCTGCCTGCGATAGCCTCCCCTCCCCGTTGTTCGGAGGTGGGCACGATGAGTGCATCGATCACGCATGTGCACGCGAGCGATCCGCTCGAGCTCGTCGTCAAGGCGCTGGAGGCCGACGGCGCCGTCATCGTCGATGACCTGCTCGACGCCGACACCGTGGCCCGGCTCAACGCCGAGCTCGATCCGTTGCTCGCGGAGCCCGCCACGAAAAGGCCTTTCCTGAATCCGGCGCTGCAGGATTTCTTCGGGGAGCACACCCGCCACATCACGGGCGTCGCGGGAAAGTCGCGGGTGTTCGCCACTGAGGTGATGGTCAACCCGACGCTGCTGTCGGTGTGCGATGAGGTGCTGCTGCCGGCCTGCTCGAGCTACCAGCTCAACCTCGGTCACGTCCTTGATCGCGGGCCCGGGAGCACCGCCCAGTTCCTGCACCGCGACGAGCTCGTCTGGATCCACCTCCCGAGCCCGCATCCGACAGTCCAGCTGGCCAGCATGATCGCTCTGGTCGATTTCACCGCCCAGAACGGCGCCACCCTCGTCGTACCGGGCAGCCACCGGGGCCATGGGCACGAACGTCACGACGGCGAGGCCGTCGCCGCGGAAATGCCTGCCGGCTCCGCTGTCATCTATCTCGGCTCGACCCTGCACGGCGCCGGCGCGAACGCGACGCCCGATCAGTGGCGACGCGGGATGCACGTCAGCTACGTCGTCGGCTGGCTGCGCACCGAAGAGAACCACTACCTGACGACCTGGCCCGACGTGGCCCGCACGCTGCCCACGCAGTCACAGCAGCTGCTGGGCTACGCCGCCCATGACGCCATCAACCTGGCCGGGGGATATCTCGGTGCAGTCGAACTGCAGGATCCCGTCGAACTGATGGCGAACGGCGAGCTCTAGCTCGACGAGCCGCTGTCCTGCAACCCGTCCCACGACCACCGGGGCACGTGGGCGCCCGGCGGCACGATGCTGCCGACGGGGGAGAAGACGAGCACGTCCTGGACCGCCCACTCCATGTAGGCACGAAGCGCCGCGCGGAACTCCGGATCATCCGGCAGCCGTGCGTCATCGGCGGCCTGCATGAAACAGACGACGAACCGGCGTCCGAGATCGTCCATGGGCCCGTTGCCGGCGTGCATCTCCAGCAGCCTGGTCTGGTCGCTGAGGTCCTGTGAATACACCGGCGGACCGCCGAGCACCTCGCCCCAGTAAGCGGCCAGCCGCTGGATGTGCTCCGGATTCTGACCGGGGTGGGAGAACGGGTGGTTCAGCTCCGGATCGGCCAGGCAGCGGGCATGGTGGGCGGTCGCGAGGGCGAGCATGGCCGGGGCGCCGCCGGCGAATTCGTAGAGCGTCGCACGCATGGGACCAGCCTCGCACGCCGATCAGGGCGTCGGCGCCCAGCCCAGGATCTGTTCCGCCGTCCAGGCCGGGTCTTCGATCTGCGGCACGTGGCCGAGGTCGGGATGCACGACGAATGTCCAGTCGGGACGGCGGGCGGCGATGGCCCGGCCGGCCGCGACGGGCACCAGTCGATCGCGCTCACCGAAGATGAGCAGGGTCGGCTGCGTGACGTCCATGATCGCGTCGATGTAGCGGCCGGGACGCGCGAGCACCCCGGCGATCGAACGGGCTGCCGCCAGAAACGCCTTCTCGTTGCCGCGCTCACCGGCCCGTGCAGCGGCGAGCGCTTCGCTCTCGCGGATCAGCGCGGGATTGACCCGGCTCGGGTCGTGGCAGACCAGGCTGAGCGTCTCACCGATGAGGTCGGCGGGCGGGGTCCGTCGATTGCGACGCTTCAGGATCTGCTCGCCGGCAATCGGGGTGGCCATGGTCAGGAAGGTGGCGACGAAACGCGGGTCGCGCGGAAAACGGCTGCGGGGCAAGGGAACTGCGGCGTCCAGCAGCACGAGCCGCTCGACGGTTTCCGGGTGGCGCGCCGCCTGCAGGATACTGAGCAGACCGCCCATCGAATTGCCGATGAGCGTCACCGGCTTGTCGGTGATGGTGCGCAGGAACGCATCGAGCAGTCGCCGATTACTGCGGATGTCGGAGCGACGCCCCTCTGTCCGGGTGAGGCCGAAACCGGCCAGATCGAAGGCCACGACGTGGTAGCTCTCGGTCAGCCTCGGCGCCAGGGCCATCCAGTTCACCCACGACCCGCCGAGGCCGTGGACGCACACCGCCATCGGCGCATCAGGCTTGCCGGCAGGACCGCCGAAATCCACCCAATGCACCGGCCGGCCGTCGACCTCGAGGAACTGGGACGGCGGCCGCGTGAGCGTCTGCTCGGACATGCCGTCCACGCTAGCTCGACAACCTCATGCCACGCTGTGCCCGGAGCCGGACCTTAGTCCTGATCTGGAGCCGGCACCGAAAGCGAGAGCCCGAAATCACCGGCTTCGTCGGTGAAAAACCGTTGCTGCACAAGGCCGGCCGCGGTGAGCTCGGCCCCGAGCGGCTCCCTCCTGAACTTGGTCGAGACCTCGGTCCGGACCTCTTCACCGGCGTCGAAGTGGACCGTGAGATCCAGCGCGGGAATCGACACGTCCATCGCCCGGCTGGCGCGTAGCCTCATTTCGATCCGCTCATGACCGGCGTCCCACCGGGCAACGTGCTCGAACGCGTCGGGGTCGAAATCCGCACCGAGATTGGCATCGATGACGCGCAGCACGTTGCGGTTGAACTCGGCCGTGACGCCGGCGGCATCGTCGTAGGCCGCGATCAGCCGGCCGGTGTCCTTCACCAGATCGACGCCGAGCAGGAAGCAATCGCCGGTACGCAACGCGGCCCTGACGTCACGAAGGAACGCCGCCCGCGGCGCGGGCTCGAGGTTGCCGATCGTCGAGCCGAGGAAGGCGATCATGCGACGTCCGGAGCCGGTGTCGCGAAGCAGCGGCACGTGATGCTCGAAGTCGCCGACCAGTCCTTCAACTCTCAGGCCCGGATACTCGGCGGCCAGCAAAGTACCCGCCTGGGTGAGCGTCGTCTCGTCGACGTCGAAGCCGACGTAGCCCTTCAGCGTTCCGGCAGAGCGAAGCGCGTCGAGCAGCAGCCGGGTCTTCTCCGACGTCCCGGATCCGAGCTCCACGAGCGTCTCGGCGCGGCTGAACGCGGCGATCTCGGCGGCATGCGCGGCGAGGATCGAGCGCTCGGTGCGGGTGGGGTAGTACTCGGTGAGCCGGGTGATCTCGTCGAAGAGTTTGCTGCCGCGTTCGTCGTAAAACCACTTGGGCGGCAGGGTTTTCGGGCTCGCGGTCAGTCCGGCTCGTACATCGGTGCGCAAGGCGCGTTCGAGGGCGTCGGACTCGAGGTGGCGATGGATGATCGGTTCGGTCGGGGTCACGCTTCTCCCAAGTCGGTGACCGCCACCCCGTCCGGGGTCGCGGTGAGCAGGCTGTGGTCGGGGATGTCCCGCCAGCCGGGGTCGTCGTCGTACGGTTCGCTGGCGATCACGACCCCGTCGCGGGTCACGAGCACGGAAAGGGTGTCGCCCCAGGTGGTCGCCAGGAGGCGATCGCCGTCGCCGGCAAGAACGTTGAGCCGAGCCGCCGGGTCGCGCCCACCGACCTCCGCCACGCGGGTGCCCAACTCCTCGGGCGCCTCCAGCAGCCATGCCGCGAGCACCGCGCTGTCGCAGACCGACTCCGCCGCCCGCCAGGCCGCATCGGGCAGCACGCGGCGATCGAGCCGGCCGTTGTGGGACAGCAGCCAGCGTCCTGACGCGAACGGCGCGGCGGCCGTCTCGTCCGGCGGCATGCCGACGGTCGCGCTGCGCACCGCGGCGACGATGGCGCTCGAGCTGACGTGCGGTGCCACGGAGGCGAAAGAGGCGTCGCCCCAGAGCGGACGGGCGGACCGCCAGCGTGCCGGTGCCACGATCTGCGGGCTCCACCAGCCGGCGCCCCAGCCGTCGGCGTTCATCAAGCCGTGCGACTGCCGCCGCGGCGCGTAGGACTGGCGCAGCAGCCCGTGCTCGGGCTCCAGGAGCAGCGAGCTCAACGTGCGGGGCGCGCCGAGCCATGCGACATGGCGGCACATCAGGCGTCCCAGGCGAGGCGCACGCCGGTGAAGATCTGGCGGCGGATAGGGAGATCCCAGTTGCGGAAGGAGTTGCGCACCGCCGCCGCGCCGGTGGCCCACGAGCCGCCGCGCAGCACCCGGTAGCCGGGGCCGAAGAACGGCGCCGAGTAGTTGTCGTAGATCATCGGCTGGAATCCTGGCCACGCGGTGAGCGGCGACGACGTCCATTCCCAGACGTCACCGATCAGCTGCTCCACGCCATGCGCCGAAGCCCCGGCCGGGTAGGCGCCGACGGGGGCCGGCCGCAGGGCTGCGCCGTCGAGGTTGGCCAGCCGGGTATCGGGCAATTGCTGCCCCCATGGCCACCGGCGGTGCACCAGCTGCTGCGGTACGCCGGCGGCGGCCTTCTCCCACTCCTGCTCCGTCGGTAGCCGGGCCCCGGCCCAGCGCGAAAACGCCTGCGCCTCATGGAAATCGACGTGCTGCACGGGTTCGCCCGGCGGCACCGCCTCGACGACGCCGAAGCGCCGGCGCGTCCACCCGCCGGCACCGTCCGGAGACCAGAAAAGCGGCGCCTGCAACCGGCTTTCCTGGCG
The DNA here is from genome assembly GCA_963731205.1 of uncultured Actinomycetota bacterium. Lineage (GTDB taxonomy): Bacteria > Actinomycetota > Actinomycetes > Frankiales > Frankiaceae > DATAZK01. The sequence continues at coordinate 1,822,410 of CAVSUJ010000002.1, forward strand.
ATGGGCCCACCCGTCGGCGTCCCACCACCGCTCGTCGTCGTAGCCGCCGTCAGCAATGAACTCCAGCCATTCGGCGTTCGTGACCGGGACGCGTCCGATCAGGAAAGCGTCGAGACCGACCACGTGGCGCGGACGCTCGTTGTCCAGCGAGCCGGGCTCGTGATCGGCGTCCGTCCCGATGAGCGCGGGGCCCCCGGGGATCAGCACGGCGTCGTCGCGCCCGCCGCGCACATCGCGTCCGGACGGGAGCGCGGACCCGGCGAGCAGCGCGGCGCCCGCACGCAGCTGATGGGTGGCGAGCATGGTTTCGACGTGTTGCAGCTCGTGCTGGATCACCAGAGCGGCGGCGAACCCTGCGCCCCGCGGGCCCCAATCGGCGGCCAGCGGATCGTCGCTCGTCAGCAGGTCGGTGATCTGCCCGCGGACCCGGCGTAGATGCTCGCGCGCGGTGGGGGCATCGAGCAGCGGAAGCTGGATCCGGCTCGCCCGCGGATGGCGGAAAGCGTCATACAGCGCAGCGATTTCGGGACGGAAGACCGGGCCTTCGAGCCGTCGGGTCCAGGCCATCTCCTGGAGCAGGAAATGCTCCTCCTGCTGGCCGATGTGCGCGAGATCCCAGACGAGCGGGCTCATCAGCGGCGAATGCTGGCGGGTCAGCTCGGCCTCATCGAACGCGGTGAGGGCGAGCGTCCGCTCGCGGGCGGATTCCAGCTCACGGAGCGCCCGCACGGTGTCGTTGGTGGTGTCAGCCGCTTCTGTCACAGCTGTCGTGATCGCCGGCGTGTTCAACTCAGCTCCGCCGCGGTCAGGCACGCGAGCGGCCCGTCGCGGCGGGCACGCTCGAGGACGAGGTCGGCCGGGGTGCGTCCGGAATCGAGCAGCGCGGCCCACTCCTCGACCGCCGGCCGCAACGGCTCGGGCACCGCCGGCAGGGCCGCCTGCACGACCCCGCGGGCCGCTTCGGCGAGCTGCGGATCGGCGATACCGAGCCGCGCGGCGTCTGCGGTGCGGCGCAGGGTCGGCTCCACTGCCTCGGCGGCGCGGTCAGCGGCACCGGGATCGTCGAGGACGGCAACCGTCAGCGCGGCGAGCCCCGGCCAGTAGCGCGCCGGGACCGCGTCGAGCAGGCGCAGCTCGAGGAAGCCGCGCAGCCGCAAGGGCGGGAAGAGCGTCGTGGCATGCAGATCGAGATCGGCCAGCGTAGGACGGCGATTGCCCAACGGCCGCTCACCCGTCAGCCAGCTCACCAGCGGGATGCGCTCGCGTACGGGGCTGCGCCGCCCCGTCGCCGGGTCACGCAGCAGCATCACCGGCGCAGCGAGGGCGAACGAAGCCCAGGCACCGGCCGGATCGCCGCGCCCGACGAAAGGCGAACATCGGCTGGGGTCGAGCCGCTGCCACATCGCCGCGCGCTCGGAGCGAACACCCCGGGACCTGCCGCGCACCAGCGGGCTGCTGGCCGACAGCGCGATCAGCGCCGGGGAGAGCCGGTGGATCTGGGCGACGCGCTCCGCCCAGCCGTGCTCGGGACCGGCCTCGACATTGATCTGCAGCGACGCGCTCGAGCACATCATCGTTGCGGCATCGGCGGAGTAGCCGGCTGACGCGAAGTACGCGGCCATCGCGGCGTAGCGATCGCCGGGGTGGATGCGGATCGGCCCGCGTACCGGATCGACGCCGGTGGAGACCAGTCCCAGTCCGGCGGCTGTGAGCGCGGGCTGAAGCGCCGCGTCATCCTCGGCGAGGGCCGCAATGGCGGAGACCACGCCATCGGCCGGAGGTGTCGAGAGTTCCACCTGCCCGCCGGGCTCCATTGTGATCTTGCTGCCGTTGGGAAGGGCGAGGCCGTCCAACGCGGCGTGCAGGCGGCGCCAGGAGACCACCGAGGCCGGCTGTGACCGGTCGACGACATGCCGCTCGAGCTCGAGCCCCACCGTGCCGATCGGGCGCGCGGTGAGCGCCTGCGCGACGAGATGGCTCCTCGCGCGCTCGGCGTCGCACGGGATTTCCAAATCGGCTAGTGCTTGGACGCCCATCGCAGGCCCCTCCAGGTCCGGACCGGCCCCCACTTCGGGGGCCGCGGGTCGGTGCGGGGCCGGCGACCCCCTGCCTGAAAGGGGTGCAGTGGGTGCCGTCCTCATGTCCACCTTGTGACACGGATGGCGCTAGCGCAAGTCGTTAGCGATCCGCTTTCTTGCTAACGCTGGACTACCCCGATGCCGGCGGTGGAAGCGTCGCGTACGGCTGATTTGCGAGCGCCGCGTTCAGTGTGCGGCCCCAGGCCAGCGCCGGGATGTCGCCGCCGAAGACCTCGGCGTAGTAGCGACCGCCCGCATAGATGTTGACCAGCGGGTTGGCTACCGGCGCCTGGATGTTTCCGGCTTCGACGGCGGCCGCGAGCTGAGGCGTGTAGCCGACGAACCACGCGCTGTTGTAGCCGTCGGTGGTGCCCGTCTTGCCGGCCGCCGGCCGTCCGTACAGGGAGGCATTGGGGTAGCCGGTGCCGTTGGTGATGACGCCCTCCAGCACGCTCGTCACCTCATCCGCCACCGATGCGGGGATGACCTGCTGGCAGGCCGGCGGCTTGGTGAGCGTGACGGCCTTCCCGTCGGGCGTGGTCGCCGAGACCGCGCCGCGCGGATCGCAGCGCAACCCGTGAGCGGCGAGGGTGGCATATGCGGTCGCCATGTCGAGCGGGCTCACCACGTAAGCGCCGATCGTCAGCGAGCCGCTGTTGGCTCCCACGGTGGACAGCCGCTTGGCCGGGATACCGAGGCGGACCGCCATGTCGGCGACGTTCTGGACCCCGACCTTCTCCTCGAGCTGGATGTAGTACGTGTTCACCGAGTTCCAGGTCGCCTGGGTCATGTCGTAATTGGCGGCCTCGGCCGGGTCGGCGTTGGAGAAGCCGTTGCTGCAGCCGATCTCCGGCGTGCGGCCGCTGCCGCTACCGATGTGGTAGATCGGCGAGACGTAGCAGGCGGGGGCATAGAACGAGGTGGACAAGGGCAGGCCCTGCGAGAGCGCGGCCGTCAGCGTGAAGACCTTGAAGGTCGAGCCGGGCTGCAGCGCGGCGGTGGTCAGCACCGGGATGGTCGTCTCCCCGGGGCCCGTGCCGTAGGGCTTGTTCACCGCCATGGCCAGCACGTTTCCGGTGCCCGGCTGCACGATCGCCTCAGCGACTGTCACGCTGTTGGACGGTTCGACGGTCTCGTTGAGCGCGTTCTGCGCCGCGGCCTGCACCGCCGGATCCAGGGTCGTGCGGATGGTCAGTCCACCCTCGAGCAAGCGCTGGTCACGGATCGCCTGGGTCGAGCCGAGCGCCGGATCGCTGCGCAGCTGGGTGCGTACCCAGTCGCAGTAGAACGGCGCGGTCGAGGTCAGGCACGGGTCGGCGGTGGCCGGTGGGGCGACCGGGTGCAGCGCGAGCGGCGCCGCTTGCGCGGCCCTCTCCTGCGCAGCCGTGAGGTGGCCAAGCTGCTGCATCCGCTTGAGCACCTCGGTGCGCCGCTTCAGCGCCGCCTGCGGGTGGTTGATCGGGTCATACGCGGTCGGGCTCTGGACCAGGCCCGCCAACAGGGCCGACTGCGGCAGGGTCAGTTGATTGACGGTCTCCCCGAAGTAGCGCTCGGCAGCGGCACCGATCCCGTACGCGCTCTGACCGAAATAGACGATGTTCAGATAACCCTCGAGGATCTGGCTCTTGGACCAGCGCTCCTCGAGCGCCAAGGCGAGGCGCGCCTCACGGATCTTGCGGGCGATCGACTTGTCGGTGGCGGCGGCCGCCTGCTCGGCGGAGTCGGCGCTGTAGAGCAGCACGTTCTTCACGTACTGCTGGGTGATCGTCGAGCCCCCCTGGGAGTAGGAGCCATTGGTGTCGGTGAGCGCTGCCCGCAGCAGGCCCTTGTAGTCGATGCCGTCGTGGGAATAGAAGCGGCTGTCCTCGATGTCCACGATTGCCGTCTGCATGATGGCCGGGACCTGGGCGATCTTCACGGGCACCCGGTTCTCGGTGCCGTGCAGGGTGGCGATCTTGTTACCGGCGGCGTCCAGGATGACGCTGTCCCGCCCGAGCGTCGGCTCCGGAAGGGCGGTGGGAAGGCTCTCGAAGTGGTTGCTGGCCGACTTCGCGACCAGCCCCGCACCGAGCACGATGGGGGTGACGACACCAGCCGCCAGCAGGCCGGCAGCTACGGCCAGCGCGACGATGGAGAGCAGCTTGCGCGGGCGCTTCCCGGAGGGCGGGGGGAGGACTCGCCGACCGGGCCCCTGCATCGGCGGGGGCGGCGCGCTGGGCCGCGTTGCGGTCACAGTCATTGCTACGAACGTTACGCAGCGCACCTGAAAGGCGCATGAGAATTACCGGCCCTCGTGCTTAGACGGCGCCTACCACCTGAAACGCTTCGGCGAGCCGGCCGGGACCCCAGCCGGCCGCGGCGGCCTGCGCACCGAGCCAGCCGCGTAACAACGTGTCCAGATCGACGTGTTCGGTCTGGCTGACATGCGCTCGCAGCGCGGCGACCTTGCGGTCGAAGACGTCGGTCACGTCGACGTAATGGTTGAGCAGGTGGCTCGGAGCGGCCGTGATCCAGATCTCGCTGACCGTCCACTCCTGCCAGCCCTCTTGGAGCAGCTCGGGATGGGCGAAGGGGTTACGCGAGTCGGGGTAGATCGCGCACATGGCGGCCTCGCCGGCGCGCAGGTGGTCGGGGTGTGAGGCGAAGATGCGCGCCCAGTTGCGCTCGGGCGACTGGCAGATCACACGCTGCGGGCGCACCTGGCGGATGACCCGCGAGAGGTCGCGGCGCAGGGCATGGGAGACCTCGAGTGCCCCATCGGGATAGCCCAGGAAGCGCACGTCCTTGACCCCGGCCTCGGCTGCAGCAGCGCGCTGCTCCGCCTGGCGGATGCCCGGGATGTCGCCGCGCGGCACGGTCGGGTCGAAGCCGCCGGCGTCGCCGTTGGTGATGATGCAGTACGCCACCTCGATGCCCCGGGCGGTCCAGGTGGCTACGGTTCCCGCCGACCCGAAATCCGCGTCATCGGGATGAGCGGCGATGACGAGGGCTCGTTCGATCTCTGAATCGTCCATGGGCACATCTCGCATCATGGCCTGTGGCCTCGATCCGCCGCGCGCCCCGCCCGTGCCGGCGCTGGCGGCGTCGACGCTGTCGATTGTCGGCCTGCCGACCGATGTTGATCAAGGTTCGAACATACGATCGGCTCCGATGACCGCACTGCCCGCAGATCTCGAAGGCGCCCCCGCCGCCCCGCCCACAGACGCGGCGGCTGATGCCGCTGCCCGCCGCGCAGCGCGCATCGAGGCGCTGGTCGAAGACCTGAACCCGCAGCAGCGGGCGGCCGTCACCCACGAGGGCGGTCCGCTGCTGGTCGTCGCCGGCGCCGGGTCGGGCAAGACCCGGGTGCTCACCAGGCGCATCGCCTATCTGCTGGCCGCCCGTGGCGTGGCGCCGGGTGAGATCCTCGCGATCACCTTCACCAACAAGGCCGCCGGCGAGATGCGTGAGCGGGTCACCGATCTCGTCGGTGGCCGGGCGCGCAGCATGTGGGTCAGCACCTTCCACAGCGCCTGCGTGCGCATCCTGCGCCGCGAGGCCAAGACGCTCGGCTTCACCTCGAATTTCACGATCTACGACGCGGCCGACTCCCAGCGCCTGATGACGCAGGTGATCCGCGAGCTGGATCTGGACCCGAAGCGCAACCCCGCCCGGGCGCTCGCCGCGAAGATCAGCAACCTGAAGAACGAGCTGATCGACTGGGAGAGCGCCCGCTCACGTGCCGAGTCGGCCGAGGACATCCTGCTGGCTGACGTCTACGCCTCCTACCAGCGCCGCCTGATGCAGGCCAACGCATTGGACTTCGACGATCTGATCGCCACGACCGTCGCGCTGCTGCAGGCGTTTCCTGATGTCGCCGAGCATTACCGGCGGCGTTTCCGTCATGTGCTGGTCGATGAGTACCAGGACACCAACCATGCGCAATACGTGCTCGTGCGAGAGCTCGTCGGAACCGATCAGACCAACAGCGAGATCCCGCGTGCCGAGCTCTGCGTCGTGGGCGATGCCGACCAGTCGATCTACGCCTTCCGCGGCGCGAGCATCCGCAACATCGTGGAGTTCGAGAGCGACTATCCCGACGCGACGGTCGTGCTCCTCGAGCAGAACTACCGCAGCACCCAGACCATCCTGTCGGCGGCCAATGCCGTCATCGCCAAGAATCCTGACCGCATCCCCAAGCGGCTCTGGAGCGACGCCGGTGATGGCGAGAAGATCGTCGGCTACGTCGGTGACAACGAACACGACGAGGCCGCCTTCGTGGCCGAGGAGGTCGACCGGCTCTCGGACAAGGAAGGCGTGCGTCCGGCGGATGTGGCGGTCTTCTACCGCACCAACGCGCAGAGCCGCAGCTTTGAAGACGTCTTCATCCGGGTGGGCCTGCCCTACAAGGTCGTCGGGGGCGTGCGCTTCTACGAGCGACGCGAGGTGCGTGACGCGCTGGCCTACCTGCGGGTGCTCGCCAACCCCGTCGACACCGTCAGCCTGCGCCGCATCCTCAACGTCCCCAAGCGTGGCATCGGCGACCGCGCCGAGGCGATGATCGCCGCCTTCGCCGACCGCGAGCGGGTGCCGTTCGCCGAGGCGCTCGAGCGGGCGCGCGAAGCGCCGGCAATCGCGACGCGCTCGCTGAATGCCATCGAAGGTTTCACGGCCCTCATGGCCGAAGCCCGCTCGGCCGCCGAGGCCGGCGTCCCGCCGAGCGAGCTGCTCGAGCTCATCTACGACCGCACCGGCTACCTCAAAGAGCTGCAGGAAAGTCCCGATCTGCAGGAGCAGGGCCGGGCCGAGAACCTCGAGGAGCTCGTCTCGGTGGCACGCGAGTTCGAGGACAATGCCGTCGACGGCGGCGGTACAGCGCTGGCCGACTTCCTCGAGCAGGTGTCGCTCGTCGCCGACACGGATGAGATCCCCGACGAGGCGGGTGGCGTCGTCACGCTGATGACCCTGCATGCGGCAAAAGGCCTTGAATTCCCGGTGGTTTTCCTCACCGGCATGGAGGACGGCGTCTTCCCGCACGAGCGCACGCTCGCCGATACGACCGAGCTGGCCGAGGAGCGGCGTCTCGCCTACGTCGGCCTCACCCGGGCTCGCGAGCGGCTGTACATCTCGCGGTCGGTGACCCGCCGCGGATGGGGTGAGCCCCGCTACTACCCGGCATCCCGTTTCCTGGACGACGTGCCGGATTCACTCATCGATTGGCGACGCCTCCCCGAGCCCGCGATGGCAGCCGCGGCGCAGCGGATCGCGCCGATGGGCAGTGCGGCCGGCCGTCGCCAGGCCGGGCCGGGGCTGCGCCCGATCGTGGCTCTCGACGTGGGCGATCGGGTCACGCATTCGGCCTGGGGGCTCGGAACCGTGGTCGGGACGAGCGGGGTGGCCGACAAGGCGCGCGCCCGTATCGATTTCGGCGGCGACGTCGGGGTGAAGGAGCTCTTGCTGCGCTACGCGCCGGTCGAAAAGCTCTGACGCTCGGGTCGGCGCGTTACGGGATGACGCCGTGCTGGAAGAGCCAGATCGCCGGGTCGGTGCGCTGACCGTTCGGCAGGTGAACCTCGAAGTGCAGATGCGGGCCCGTCGAGTCGCCGGTGCTGCCGACGTTGCCGAGCGGCTGGCCGGCGACCACCAGCTGGCCGACCTTCACCGCGAACGCCGACATGTGCGAGTAGGTCGTCACGTAGCCGTCGAGCTGGGCGACCTCGACGTGCATGCCGTAGCCGTCGTCCCAGCCGACAAACGTGACAACGCCGCTGTGGGCCGCGCCGATCGGAGTGCCGTAGGGCGGTGCGATGTCGATGCCGGGATGCGAGCCGTACCACTGCGTTACGGGCCCCGGTACCGGGCGCACGTAGGTCTTGCTGGCCAAGGCCTTGCGCTCCAGGCTGCGTGACGCGCGAGCGATCTGGGCCGGGGTCGGCGGGGTGCTGGCGATCAGCGCGTCGCGGTCAGCCACGCGCAAAAGGCTCTGCGTGCGCGCTGCGTTCAGCGCGAGCCGGATGAGGTTCATGTCGTCGGCAGCGGCAACGCTGCCCGCGGTGTGGTGGCTACGCGAGCCCGCGGTGGCGTCGACGGCACCGACGGCGAGCGCAGGCACGAGCACGGCCAGCACGAGGGCGACGATGCGCAACTTGCGCAGGAACGAGTGGGGGGAAGCCACGTGAGGGTCTGTCCTTCGGATCCGTGGAGAGTCGGCCCGCGGTCGATGGGCGGGGTGAACAAGGCAGCCGGCGAATGGCGGAAGCACGCGTGGACAGCCCCCAGTGGGGAGCGGCCGGACGTTCGACCCGGCGAAGCGCCCGAAACGTACCCACCTATCCCAGGTGGTTGAAACGTCAGCTAGCGCGGTCGCGCCATTCCGACTCTCCGCAGCTGGCAGTTACTGCAGGTAACGAAGGGGGGTTGCCGGGCGCGTGTGGCACTTGTCACTTTCCCAAGATGTGGTTGCTAGCGCACGCTCGCGTATCAACAGAGCTGAACGCATTGAGCACGCAGAGTGACTAAGCCTCAGTGATCAGGCCGGGCAGCGGGGCCGACCAGCGCCGCTCCCGAGCCGACTGCCGACGCGCTGGTTCCAGCCAGCTCTGCTTGGCGATGGCTGAGGCGATTGCCCGGCCGAACGCCTTCGATTCCGGACCCGGCACCGCGGCGTCGGCGAGCCCGAGCGCGATCAGGTCGACCGGGCGCAACCCGTAGAGCCGTGCCACCTCCTGCGCCGGTCGGTGCAAGGCGCGGGCGGCTCCCTCGGGGGCGAGCGCGGCGAGGTAGGAGTCCGGCCCCACGAGCAGGGTGTCGCAACATGCAGCCGCGAGGGCGCCTCCGGAGCCGCCCTCGCCGATGAGCACCCCGACGGTCGCCGCGCGGCACGTCAGGACGGCGTCCATCGCCTCGCCGATCGCGGCGGCCAGGCCGTCGCGCTCGGCATCCGGGCCCGGCTCGGCCCCGGGCGTGTCGATCAGCGTCAGCAGCGGCAGCTCGAGCCGGCTGGACAGCTGAGCGGCGCGTTTGAGCAGCCGGTAGCCGGCAGGAGTCGGTCGCCCACCCCGTCGCGAACCCAGCGCGGCTGCGATCACGGGCTGATCGCTCGCGGCGAGCCTTCCGATAGCCACCGAGACGGTGTCGTCGGCGCCGCGCATGGCGACGGCGTCGTCGAGGAGCACACCGAGCAGGTCGGCGGCGTCCTTGCGAGGGCGTTCGCGGGCCGCCTGCACCTGCTCCCAGCCGTCGCGGTCGGGCAACGGCGGGACCGTGGGTGCGGTCACGGTGCGTACGTGAGGTGATTCGAACGCCGCCAGGGCGCGGTCCAGCCAGTGGGTCACCTCGGCGGGACTGACCAGCGCGTCCACCAGCCCTGCCTGAAACGCTGACGCTGCCGTGTGACTGCCCGGACCCGGCAGCTGCCCGGTCACCGCCTCCACGACCCGCGGTCCGGCGAACCCGACGATCGCCCCTTCCACCGCGCAGCGCAGATCAGCCCTGCTACCCAACGTCACCCAGACGCCGCCGGTCGTGGGCTGATCGGCGACCGCAATGTGCGGGATCCCGGCTTCTGCCAGCCGGTGTACCCCGATCGTCGCCCGCGCCATGCCGACGAGGCCGGCTACCCCTTCCTGTAGCCGGGTACCGCCGCTGCGCAGCAAGGAGATCAGCGGCCGGCGGGCACGTATCGACGCATCGACCGCAGACAGGAACGCGCCGGCGTCAAGTTCTCCGAAGCTGCCGCCGAGCACGTCGAAGTCCCAGCAGACGATGATCACCGCGCTCGGGCCTACGGACGCCCGACCCCAGCGCACCGCGCGGCGAGGGACGTAGCCGGGCCAGTTGACCCGGTTGACGGGCGGCTCGGTGGACTCCGGCGCCCAGTCCACGGTCGACAGCAGCGCGTCCCGCCAATCAGCGCCCGTCGGGGCCATTGCTGCACCTCTCCGGCCGCCGCTACTGCATGCCAGCTCTGGTCAGACCTAGGCTTCCCGACAAACCGTACGAGTAACGGCTGCCTGAGGAGAAACCGTGACCGCCTCGAGCGAGACCGCCCGGCGGATCCGTGTCGTGGTCGCCAAGCCGGGCCTGGACGGCCACGACCGCGGAGTCAAGATCGTCGCCCGGGCTCTGCGTGACGCGGGCATGGAAGTGATCTACACCGGACTGCACCAGACCCCCGAGCAGATCGTCCAAACCGCCCTGCAGGAGGACGCGGATGCCGTGGGGCTCTCGGTGCTGTCGGGCGCCCACATGACGCTCTTCAAGGAGGTCATGAGGCTGCTGGCAGAACGCGGCGGTGAGGACATCCTGGTGTTCGGCGGCGGCATCATCCCCGATGCGGACATCGCCGAACTCGAGGCGATGGGGGTCGCCGCGATCTTCACGCCCGGGGCGACGACCACCGAGATCGTCTCCTGGGTACGCACCCGATTTCCTGGCTAGGACGGCCCGGCGGGACATCACTCAGGGTGAGCAGATAACGTTTTCTCCTCGTGGACCTCTTCGAACATCAAGCGAAGGAAATCTTCGCCCAATACGGCGTTCCGGTGCCGACCGGCAAGGTCGCCACCACCCCTGACGAAGCCCGGGCGATCGCCCAGGAGCTCGGTGGCCGCGTGGTGGTGAAAGCGCAGGTCAAGGCAGGTGGCCGCGGCAAAGCCGGTGGCGTCAAGGTGGCCGATGACCCGGCTGACGCCGAGGCCAAGGCCACCGCGATTCTCGGCATGGACATCAAGGGCCACACGGTCCACAAGGTCCTCGTGGAAAACGCGAGCGCGATCGCCGAGGAGTACTACGCCTCGTTCCTGCTCGACCGCGCGAACCGCACCTTCCTCGCCATGTGCTCCTCCGAGGGCGGCATGGAGATCGAAGAGGTCGCCGCGACCAAGCCGGAGATGCTTGCCCGGGTGCCGATCGACCCGCTGGCCGGCGTCGACCTGGCGCTGGCGCGCAGCATCGCCGAGCAGGGACACCTTCCGGCCGCAGCGCTCGATGGTGCGGCCGAATTGCTCGAGAAGCTCTGGAAGGTCTTCGTCGGAGAAGACGCGACCCTCGTCGAGGTGAACCCGCTGATCCTCACCGCCGACGGCAAGGTCGTCGCTCTCGACGGCAAGGTCAGCCTGGACGAGAACGCGTCCTTCCGCCACGAGTCGCACGCGGCGCTGGAGGACAAGAGCGCCGTCGATCCGCTCGAGCAGCTGGCGAAGGAGAAGAACCTCAACTACGTCAAGCTCGAAGGCAGCGTCGGGATCATCGGCAACGGCGCGGGTCTGGTCATGTCGACGCTGGACGTCGTCACCTATGCGGGCGAGGAGTTCGGTGGCCAGAAGCCGGCCAACTTCCTCGACATCGGCGGCGGCGCCAGCGCCCAGGTGATGGCCGACGGGCTCGGGATCATCCTCGGCGACCCCGACGTGAAGTCGGTGTTCGTCAACATCTTCGGTGGCATCACCTCGTGCGACGCGGTCGCCAACGGCATCGTGCAGGCCCTGGCCCTGCTCGGCGGGAGCGCCACGAAGCCACTGGTCGTCCGGCTCGACGGCAACAACGTCGTCGAGGGTCGCCGGATCCTGCAGGAAGCGGGGCTGCCGGTGGTGCACCTGGAAGAGACCATGGACGGCGCGGCCCGCAAGGCTGCCGAACTCGCGTCGATCGCGGCCTGAAGGCGGACGAAATGGCTATCTGGCTCACCGAAAATTCCAAGATCACCGTTCAGGGCATCACCGGCGGTGAGGGCAGCAAGCACGCCCGCCGCATGGTGAAGGCCGGCACCAACGTCGTCTCCGGTGTCAACGCCCGCAAGGCCGGCACCGACCTCGACGGCATTCCCGTGCTCGGCTCCGTCAAGGAAGCCATGGAGACGACCGGGGCTGACGTGTCGGTCGTCTTCGTGCCGCCGGCATTCGTCAAGGACGCCGTCATCGAGGCGATCGATGCCGCGATGCCGCTGATCGTCGTCATCACCGAGGGCATCCCGGTCCATGACTCGACCGAGTTCTACGCCCACTCGCTGAAGGTCGGGAAGAGCCGCATCATCGGCCCCAACTGCCCCGGCATCGCCTCGCCCGGCAAGAGCAACGCCGGCATCATCCCGGCCGACATCACCCCCGGCGGGCGCATCGGCCTGGTCAGCAAGTCCGGAACGCTGACCTATCAGATGATGTACGAGCTGCGTGACTTCGGCTTCTCCACCTGTGTCGGCATCGGCGGCGACCCGGTCATCGGGACGACGCACATCGACGCGCTGGACGCGTTCGAGGCCGACCCGGAGACCGACGCGATCGTGATGATCGGTGAGATCGGCGGCGACGCGGAAGAGCGCGCGGCGGCTCACGTCGAGAAGCACATCACCAAGCCGGTCGTCGGTTACGTCGCCGGGTTCACCGCTCCCGAGGGCAAGACCATGGGCCACGCGGGCGCCATCATCTCCGGCTCGTCGGGCACCGCGCAGGCCAAGAAGGAAGCGCTGGAGAAGGCGGGCGTCAGGGTGGGCAAGACGCCCAGCGAGACCGCCCAGCTGATGAAGGAGATCATGCGTAACCGCTGATCACCTCTGCGCGTTAGGCAGGACGTGCGCAGTCTCGCGATCAGAGGACGCCGGTTCGCCCTTCCCGACGCCATCATGTCGGGATCGGGTATCGCCATGCTGGTGGACAGCCTGCTGCCCTGGTACGGCTACGACGCGAGCGGCTGGCATCCGACGTACGACGGCTTCCAGTCCGGTTTCCTGGCCTTCTTCCCGCTGCTGATCGTCGTGCTCGTTGCCGGCACGTCGGCGACGCGGGCATGGTCCGGAACCGACTTGGGGACGATCGGTGCCACCGCAGTCAGCTGGGACGCCGCCTTTCTGCTGGCCGATGCGCTGGCGTTCGTGCTGGTGGTGCTCTTCTGGGCGACGTTGCCGTCCTTGATCGGGGTCTCGACCGGCGTGAAGATCGGTACGTTCGTCGCGCTGATCGTCATCGCGGTTCAGGCTGCTGGAGCCTTCTGGGCGCTGGCTGGACCGCTGGTCCAAAAAGGTGAAATTCGCGCCTGGCGCCTGCAACGTACCCAAACCGGCTGACCGTTTCGCCCCTCTTTGTGGGCCTTCGGGAGGTCGATTCCGGGAGTCGTGTCTGCGATCCGACACATGAATCGCCTGTGCGTTCCTTGCAAGCGTCTCATGCCACCCTCACACTCCACTTTGATCGACGGCAGCCTGCCGGCGACTCCATAGGTGGAGGTAAACAAGGTTATGGCTGTCATCGGCGGCCGCAATGTCGGCACAAACGATCTTGTCGTGATGGGCGCAGGAGTCGTCATGTTCATCGACAGCTTCCTGCCCTGGTTCGGAGCGAGCTTCGGGGGATTCAGCAGTACGGCCAGCGGCTGGAGCTCAGGCTTCGGCGCGTGGTTCTCGATCATCCTGGTGATCGCCGTCGCCGGTGTGACCGCGGCGAGGGTCTTCGGCGGCCGCGCCATGCCTCCCGTCGGTGGCGGGGCGGTGAGTTGGGCGTTCATCACCGCCGCGGTGAGCGCCCTGGCCGTGATCATCATCCTGCTGCGCTGGGTCACCTTCCCCAGTGGCTCCCACGGAGTCAGCGCGGGCGGAAAGTTCGGCATCTACATCGGGTTGATCGTGGCCATCGTGCAGACGGTGTACGGCTACCTGAGCATCGTGCGGGCCGGCGAGAAGCTTCCCTGGCAGAAGCGCACCGCCTGAAAGGTCCTCAGCCGGCGGCCCGGGAAGTTCTCCTCCCGGGCCGCCGCTGTTTGTCCAGAGGCGCGGCGTTTCAGCACCGTGCCGGGAGCGCGGCGTTTCAGCACGGCCTGATCACGGCGGCGTGCAAGCCTGACCGGCAATGTCTCTGCTGACCTCTGGCTCCAGAGGTGCTCCGCGCCCGGCGTCCTCAGCGCCTACAGCGCCGAAGCGCCGCCCCGGACCGCCTGCTCCGCCGCCGCGCCCTCAGGCCCGCCGGCGCTCGCGGGTGCTGGTCGGCGTCTGGGGCGCGCTCGCCGCCGCCGCCGCAGGTCTGCTCGTCGTCGAAGCCATCGCGATGATGTCCTGGATCGCCGAGACCCGGGCGTCGGCTCCGCTGACGGTGGTGCTGCGTACCGGCGCCGCTTTCTGGCTGCTCGGCAATGGCGGGCGGCTGCACATGCCGGCCGGCACCGCCGCGCTCATCCCGCTCGGCCTGTCGATCCTCTTCTTCGCGTTCGCGGCCCGCTCGGGAGCCTCCGTCGCGCGCGTCCGCCCGGCCGGACCGCGTCACCGGACGCTCCTCGCATGTGCCGCGGCGGTCGCGATTCCTTACGCCCTGGTCGCCGCCATCGTCGCGGCCGCCTCCAGCGGTGGGGGCCTGCGGACGTCCGTGGTGTTTTCGGTCGTCGGGGCGTTCGTGCTCTCCTTCGCGGCGGCTGCGGTCGGGGCTGCCCGGGAATTGCCGATGGCGGTGCCGCGGCGCAGCGCTCCGCGGGCCATCGCGTCCGGGGTGGGCGTGGCGGCCGGCGTGGTGGTCGCCGTCTGCGCTCTGCTCGCGGCCGGCATGGTGCTGCTGCACATCTCCGACGTCGACGCGCTCGCCCGCCCGGTACGGGCCGGAGCGGTGGGCGGCTTCGGCTTGCTGACGCTGCAGGCGGCGCTGGCACCGAACGCGGTGGTGTGGACCGCGGCGTACCTGTTGGGCCCCGGTTTTGCGGTCGGCGCCGGGACCACGGTGAGCCCGTCGGGGGTCCATCTCGGCGACGTCCCGGCGCTGCCGATGCTCGCCGGGCTGCCGGCGGGGGCCGCGCCCTGGCCGTTCTACCTCCTCTTCCTGGTGCCACCGACGGCCGGGGTCCTCGCTGGGGTGGTCGCGATACGTCGCATGCCACGCACGCCGCGGCTGCCGGTCGCCTTGCTGCTCGGCGCCGGCATTGCTGCGGCGATGGCAGTGATCACCCTGGTGGCAGCGGCGTTGTCCGGCGGCCCGGTCACTCGCGGCCGGCTTGCGACGGTCGGCCCTTCTCCCTGGCACACCGCCGCTTTCGCGGCTCTCGAGGTCGGTGTCCCGGCGGTGCTGGGGACGCTCTCGCTCACCTGGTACCGCCAGCGTCAGGCGCGCCTGCGGGCCGCCGAGCTTCCCGGAGCCGAGGACGAGGAGTCCGAAGCCCCGGATCGGCGCCGGCTGCGACGCCCCTCCATCCCGCGCCCACGGGTTCCAGGCTTCGGACCATTGCGCCGCGTCGGCCGGCTCGTCCTGTCCGCAGGGCGAGGTCTTGGCACCGGGCTGGGCATCGACCGGCTCCGCGGGCGCCACGAGGACGTCGAGGAACTCCCGCTGGACGAGGCGCCGCCGCTGGTGGATCTCGTCAAGGCGCGGAAGCCGGCCGTCAGCCTCGTCAAGCCCGAGGAGCTCGCGGAGCCCGAGGCGTCCGAACCTGCGCGTAGCCGCCGCACGCTCCGCGTGCCCGGGCGGCCACACCTGCCACGCCCGCCCCGCTTCCTGCGGCGCCCGCGCCTCCCGAAGCGGCTGCGTCGCAAGTCCAAGGTCATCAAGCTCCCCGACTGACCTTCGGCCGGACCGCTAGGCTGGCGCCGTGCCCGCCCGCCTGGTTGTGCTGGCGTCGGGAGCCGGCAGCACCCTGCAGGCCATTCTCGACGCGAGCCACGCTCCCGACTTCCCGGGCGCGGTCGTCGCCGTGGGTACGGATCGGCCCGGGACCCTCGCTCAGAGCCGGGCCGAGCGTGCGGGCGTCCCGACGTGGATGGTGCAGCTCTCCGAGCAGCCCGACCGGCTCGCGTTCGATGCCGCCGTGGCGGAGCAGATCGCCGCCGCGGAGCCCGATCTCGTGGTACTCGCGGGGTACATGAAGGTGCTCGGCCCGACGGTCGTCGGCCGCTTCCGCATCGTCAACACCCATCCCTCGCTGCTGCCGGCCTTTCCCGGCGCTCATGCCATCCGCGACGCACTCGCGTACGGCGTCAGGGTGACCGGCTGCACCGTCCATGAGGTGGACGAGGGCGTCGACACCGGCCCGATCCTCGCTCAGGCCGCGGTTCCCGTGGTGGCCGGTGACGACGAGGACAGTCTCCGGGCGCGTATCCAGGCGACCGAGCGCGTCCTTTATCTGCAGACCATCCGCGACCTGTGCAGCGAAATCACCAGCAAACTGAACGAGGTTCTGTCATGAGTGAGCAGCTCCACCCCGTCAAGCGCGCCCTGGTGAGCGTCTACGACAAGCGTGGGCTCGACGTTCTCGCGCCGGCGCTGATCAAGGCCGGGGTCGAGGTCGTGAGCACCGGCTCGACGGCGAAGGTGCTGGCCGATGCCGGCGTCGCAGTCACGCCGGTGAGCGAGGTGACCGGCTTTCCCGAGGCCTTCGACGGCCGGGTGAAGACGTTGCATCCCGCGGTGCACGCCGGATTGCTGGCCGACCTTTCCAAGCCCTCGCACGTCGAGCAGCTCGAGAAGCTGGGCTACGCGCCGTTCCAGCTGGTGATCGTCAACCTGTATCCCTTCGTCGAGACCGTCGCGTCGGGCGCGGGGCAGGCGGAGGTCGTCGAGCAGATCGACATCGGCGGGCCGGCGATGATCCGCGCCGCCGCCAAGAACGCCGAGAGCGTCGCCGTCGTTACCTCGCCCGACCGCTACCCCGACGTGATCGCTGCGCTGGAGAGCGGCGGCTTCGACCTGCCGTCGCGGCTGCGCCTGGCTGCCGAGGCGTTCGCCCACACCGCGAGCTACGACGTGGCCGTCGCTTCCTGGCTCGCCAACGACGTGGTCCCGGAGGACGAAGGGTTCCCGCTGTGGATCGGCGGCGCCTGGACCCGTTCAGGCGTGCTCCGCTACGGCGAGAACCCGCACCAGCGGGCGGCGCTCTACGCTCGCCCGGGCGCCGAGGGGATTGCCAAAGCCGTGCAGCACCACGGCAAGGAGATGTCCTACAACAACTACGTCGACACCGATGCCGCCCGCCGGGCTGCCTACGACCACGCCGAGCCGTGCGTCGCCATCATCAAGCACGCGAACCCCTGCGGCATCGCGATCGGCGCCGATCCCGACGACCCGCTGGCTGACGCCCACCGCAAGGCGCACGCCTGCGACCCCGTAAGTGCCTTCGGCGGGGTGATCGCGACCAATCGCCCGGTGACTTTGAAGACCGCCGAGCAGATCTCCGAGATCTTCACCGAGGTGGTCTGCGCACCGGGATACGAGGACGGCGCGCTCGAGGTGCTCTCGCGTAAGCCCTCCATCCGGCTGCTGGAATGCCCGCCGCCGGCCGGCGGAGCGAGCATCGAACTGCGCCCGATCTCCGGCGGCCTGCTCATGCAGGAGGCCGACCACATCGACGCTCCCGGCGACGACCCCGCCACCTGGACCCTGCAGGCGGGTGATCCGGCCGACGCGGACACCATGCGTGACCTCGCCTTCGCCTGGCGCGCGATCCGGGCGGCGAAGTCCAATGCGATCCTGCTGGCGACCGGCGGCGCCACCGTCGGCGTCGGGATGGGCCAGGTCAACCGGGTCGATGCGGCCCGCCTCGCCGTCTCGCGGGCGGGCGACCGGGCCGCCGGGAGTTCGGCGGCGAGCGACGCTTTTTTCCCTTTCCCGGACGGTTTCGAGGTGCTGGCCCAGGCCGGCGTCAAGGCCGTCGTCGAGCCCGGTGGTTCGGTGCGCGACGAGGAGGTCATCGCCGCGGCCAAGGAAGCGGGAGTCACCCTCTACTTCAGCGGCACGCGCCACTTCGCGCACTGAGCGACCTCGGATCCGGCACCGGACGGAGCCGGTCCCGGAGCGAACACGCGCCCGATCAGCCTGGGGCTTTCACAGAGAGCGGATAAATTCAGGCCAGCCGGCGCCCCCGCCTGCCCTGCCGCCTGTGAGTTTTTGCCGACCAGGTCTGGATTTCGCTCGTGACGATCACCGCTCGGGATGTGCCGCGGACTGAGCAGCAAAAGCCGCCCGCGCTGCGCCCGGCCGCCAACGACACCGAACGGCCGTCGGGCGGGCATCCCGAAGCGGTGCGCCGCCACATCACGGCTCTCGACGGCATGCGCGGTATCGCTGTCCTGCTGGTGATGTTCTTTCATTTCAAGCTAGGCCCGTTCCGTGGGGGCTTCGTCGGCGTCACCGTGTTCTTCACGCTCTCGGGCTTCCTGATCTGCTCGCGCACCCTTTCCGAGGTCGGGCGCAGCGGCCGGTTCGCCGTCGCCGACTTCTTCGAACGCCGGGTGCGCCGCCTGGCGCCGGCGGCGATCGTGTGCGTCCTCGGCGTCGTGATCTGCACCAGCCTGTTCGGCACCCATGAGCAGCACGCTTCGATCTCGGGTGACGCGATCGGCGCGCTCGCCAATGTGGCCAACTGGCGCTTCCTGGTGCACGGCACCAGCTATGCCGACCTTTTCGCGGCGCCGTCGCCGCTGAACCATTTCTGGTCGCTGGCCATCGAAGAGCAGTTCTACCTGGTCTTTCCGGTCGTGGTGTTCCTGGCTCTGCGGCTGCCGAAGCGGATTCGCGTCGCGGCCATCGCCCTCATCGTCTCGGCCGCGCTGGAATGGTCGGCCCACGAGGCGTCGGTCGCCAGCAGCTTCAACCGCTTCTACTACGGCACCGACGCCCGCATGTCGGAGCTGCTCGTCGGCGTCATCGCGGCGCTGGCGCTGTACTACTGGCGCATCTCGGTGCCGCGTCCGGCCGGCCTGCAGCGCTTCGGCGTCATGCTGGTCGCCGCTGCGGGGCTCGCTACGATCGTCGTCGGCGCGATGACCTATCGCAACGGCGGCGCCAGCTACCAGCACGGCGGCGCGTTCCTCATCGCGCTCGCGACGGCAGCTCTGATCATCGGGGGACTCGAGGGATCCAACGGGATCGCCCGGCTCTGCTCGATCCGCCCGCTGGTCTACGTCGGCAAGATTTCTTACGGCGCCTACCTCTACCACTGGCCGATCTTCGCCCTGTCGGGCAAACACTGGGGTCCGCTGCACGGCACCTCGCTGGGGCTCGCGCAACTGGCGAGCAGCCTGCTCCTGGCCGCGATCTCCTTCCGGTTCCTCGAAGCGCCTATCCAGCGGCGGCGTTTTGCGCCGACCCGGAAGGCGATGTTGCGCGGTTGGACGACGGCGCTCGCCGGCGCCGCTTGCGTGACCATCGCGCTGGGTGTGCTGCATCCGGCCCAGGGCCCCTCGCGCTTCGCCGGTGCGAGCACCGGCCTGCAGATCCCCGCCGAGGTGAAGGCCAAGCCGGGTACCGTCGTGCCGCGTACCAACGCGGCCGACCGGCCGTTGCGGGTCCTGGTGACGGGCGATTCCACTGCCGAGGTCATGGCGAATGCGCTGGTGTCCTACCAGAACGCGCATCCGCAGGCGCTGCAAGTGCTGAATCTGAGCCTGCCCGGATGCCCGATCACCCCCACCGACCTGATTCGCAATTACTCCGGCGAGAGTGGACAGAACGTCACTCTCTGCGGCGGCTGGACCAAGACCTTCCCGCCGCAGATCGCCAAATTCAAGCCCGATGTTTCATTGGTCTTCCTTTCCGTCATGGAGCAGACCGATCAACGCACCCGAACGGGTAACTGGGACAACCTCCTCGATCCCACCTACCGGGCGCACCAGGAAAGCGAGTACGACGCCCTGATCGCCGATCTGACGGCCACCGGGGCGCCGGTCGCGTGGGCCGACGCGCCTTACTTCAAATTCCAGCTCGACCTGCCGTGGATCAGCGACAGCATCCAGCGCACCGACGTCCTGAATTCCATGTTCCGCGAGGTGGCGGCGCGCCATCCGAACGTCAAGCTGCTCGACTACGCCTCGCACCTGAACAAGCCGAACGACCTCGTCAACACCGTGATTCGTCCCGACGGCATCCACATGACCCCGGGATATGCCGAGGGCCTCGCCCGGGTGTGGCTGCTTCCCCTGCTCGACAAGGACTACAGCCCGCATCCGAAGACCTGCGGAACCGCGACGTCGTTGCCGTGCGGCAAGGCGCAGAACTAGGGTGGCGGGCCGCAGGGGATCGGGAGAGTTCGCGTTCGGCCTGGTGCTGCTGGGGGTGTTGGTCGGGCTCGCGCTCGTCGCCCAGGATCACTGGAAGCAAGGGCTCAGCCTGATGGGCGTGACCCTGCTCGGGGCGGCGGTCCTGCGACTGCTGCTTCCGGCCAGCCGGCTCGGGCTGCTGGTGGTGCGCAGCCGGCCTTTCGACGTCGCGGCGCTCGTTCTGGTCGGCGGCGCCATTCTCGGGGTGACGTTTCAAGTGCCGCTCCCGCATCACTGACGATGGTCGCAGCTGATCACCATCACGAGCGATGCCATCACGAACAGCGGAAAAGATAAACAACCTTGCAAGCCGAAGAATTCGCGGCGCCCGGGTAAATCATGGCAAATCGGACCCCTCGCCCATTGTTTCCGTATCAAATCCGGCTCATCGATATCAGTGCGGCAATTCGGGGTTACCTTGACGCAAGTCAAGAAGTGGCGAGCTGTTGGGGGCACCAATGGTCGACGAAGCCCACCAAACGTCGGATCCGGTCAATCCGCACCGGGAGCCGCCGCCCAGCCTCGGCATGGTCGCCCACATCTGGGCCGGCCATCTGGGACCCCTCGAAGCCGTCGAAGCAGCCGGGCCACCGCCGGAGGTCGCGCTCGATGACGGCGCCATCGAGCTGCCGTCCCCGCGCGCCCCTCGCGTCCAGGTCGACTGACCTCCGCTTTCGCCGTTTCGGTAGCCTCAGGGCATGGCGAAATCTCCGGTAAAGGTCACGGTCACCGGCGCTGCCGGCCAGATCGGCTACGCATTGCTCTTCCGCATCGCTGCGGGCCACCTGCTCGGCCCCGATGTGCCGGTGCGCCTGTCGCTGCTGGAGATCGCCCCCGCCCTGAAGGCCGCCGAGGGCACCGCGATGGAGCTCGACGATTGCGCCTTCCCGCTCATCTCCGGCATCGACATCACCGATGACGCGAAGACCGCGTTCGACGGCGCCAATGTCGCGCTGCTCGTCGGCGCCCGCCCGCGTACGGCCGGTATGGAGCGCGGCGATCTGCTCTCGGCCAACGGCGGCATCTTCGGCCCGCAGGGCAAGGCCATCAACGCGGGCGCCGCGTCCGACATCAAGGTGCTCGTCGTCGGTAACCCGGCCAACACCAACGCGCTCATCGCGCAGCAGAACGCCCCCGACGTCCCGGCCGACCGCTTCACGGCGATGACCCGGCTCGACCACAACCGGGCGCTGAGCCAGCTCGCCGCAAAGCTCTCGGTCCCGGTCACCGAGATCAAGAAGATGACCATCTGGGGCAATCACTCCGCCACCCAGTACCCCGACCTCTACACCGCCGAGGTCGGCGGCAAGTCCGCCGCCGAGCAGGTCGACGAGGCCTGGCTGCGTGACACGTTCATCCCCACCGTCGCCAAGCGCGGCGCCGCGATCATCGAGGCGCGGGGCTCCTCCTCGGCAGCATCGGCGGCCAACGCGGCCCTCGACCACGTCTTCGACTGGGTGAACGGCACCGAGTGGACCTCGTCCTCGGTGGTGTCCGACGGCTCCTACGGCATCCCCGAAGGGCTCATCTCCTCCTTCCCCTGCCGGGCTTCGGGCGGCGCGTGGGAGATCATCCAGGGCGTCGACATCAATGACTTCTCCCGCTCGCGCATCGACGCGTCGGTCAAGGAGCTCGACGAGGAACGGACGGCCGTCCGCGAGCTCGGTCTCATCTGAACCGATCATGCGCCTACCCTGATCGGGTGGACGCCTGCCGGCTCCGGCCGAACCGAGCGCGCCCATGAGCGTCTGGCTCGACGTCGCTGTCGTCATCGCGCTGGTGCTCGTAGAGGGCCTGTTCGTGGCGGCCGAGCTCGCATTGGTGTCGCTGCGCGAGGGGCAAGCTCGGGCGCTGGCTGAGCGTAGCCGGCGCGGGCAGAAGGTCGTCAAGCTCGTCACCAACCCGAATCGTTTTCTCGCCGCGGTGCAGCTCGGCGTCACGCTGACGGCTTTGCTTTCGAGCGCTTTCGGCGCCGTGACGCTGTCCAAGCACGCGGCGACCGGGCTGCGAGACGCCGGCCTCAGCAAGGGCCTGGCCAACGTGCTCGGCTTCCTCGGGGTCACCATCGTCATCACGTTCGTGACGCTGGTGGTCGGCGAGCTGGCCCCGAAACGCCTGGCATTGCAGCGAACCGAGCGCATCAGCCTTGCCTTCGCGCCGGCGCTGGACCTCATCGCGCGCGCTTCGCGGCCGGTGATCTGGCTGCTTTCCGCCTGCACCAACGGACTCGTCAAGCTGCTCGGCGGCGACCCGTCGGCCGGCAAGGAATCCATCTCCGAAGAGGAGCTGCGAGGCCTGGTCGCCGCCCACGAGACGCTCGGGGTGGAGGAGCGCCAGATCCTCGACGAGGTCTTCGAGGCGAGTACCCGGCTCGTACGCGAGGTGCTGGTTCCCCGTACGGAAGTGACGTTCCTCGACGCCGGCCAGCAGGTCGGGCGGGCGTTCGAGGAGACCAGCGAGCTGCCGCACTCGCGCTATCCCGTGGTGCGCGGCTCGGTGGACGACGTGGTCGGTTTCGTGCACATCCGCGATCTCGCGCTCGCCGGACGGTCCCGGCTCACCGTCGGCCAGCTCGCCCGGCCGGTCACCTTCATCCCGTCGAGCCTGAGCGTGCTGACGGCGCTGTCACAGCTGCGCCGTGAGGGTCACCACCTGGCGATGGTGGCGGACGAGTACGGCGGCATCGCCGGCATCATCACGCTCGAGGATCTGATCGAGGAACTGCTCGGGGAGATTCGCGACGAGTACGACCCGGCTGTCGCTGCCACCCGCCTCGTGGTCGGCGGTGACCTCGAGGTCGACGCGCTGCTGAACCTCGACGAGTTCCACGAGGCCACCGGCATCCGGCTGCCCGACGGCCCCTACGAAACCGCTGCGGGCTACGTGCTGAAGTCGCTGGGACACCTCCCGACGGTCGGCGAGGCGGTCGAACTCGATGGAGTACGGCTGACCGTTCGAGCGCTGGACGGCCGGCGTATCGAACGCCTCCGGGTCTCGCTCGTCCCCCATCCGCAGGCGGAAGAGGACGAGCCGGCGGAAGCCGAGAGCGAAGCGTCGGTCGGCAAGGGCTAGAGCGTCAGCTCCGGCCGGCGGCACCGGCCAGCGACTTGAGCGCCCGCAGCTGCAGCGAGCGCACTGCGGCGTCCTGACGGCCCATGGCGACGGCGGTCTCGCGGACCGATCGCTCGCCGAGGAAACGCAGTTCGAGGCATTGACGCTGGGCCGGCGGGAGCGTCTGCAGAGCGTCGCGCAGGCGCTCGGCTTCGACGAGGTCGATGACGATGTCGTCGGCGCCGCGCTGGTGCGGGGCCACCTGGGCGAAGATCGCCGGGTCCTCGGCGGCGAGCTCGCGGCGGTTGCGGGCAAGCGACCAGTAGTCGGCTGCGAGGTTGCGGGCGATGACGAGGATCCACGCGACCGGGTCGGTGCCCTGCCAGCGGAACTGCTGGAGGGAGCGCCATGCCCGCAGGAATGTCTCGTTGACGAGATCGTCGATCTGGCTGCTCGGAACCCGGCCGGTGAGCTGGCGGCGCACCCGGGGTTCGCAGCGGTGGTAGATCTCGTTGAAGGCTCCGGGCTCGGCGTTCTGCGCGGCGTTAAAGACCTCGCGGAGTGTTGCCGAGGCACTAACGGGCGCGGCGTCGGAGCTGTCGATCGATGCGGTGGCGGACATAGAACGATCGTTGCTTTTTCCCGTCCCGCAATCGTCCCCCGGTTGGATGAACTTGCGATACGGCCGTTCGCAGTAAACGGCGTACTCCACCTGCTACACCGAGTGATATCGCCCTCCGCAAGAGCCGCCACATCAGCCGCGGCGGTAGCGTTCCGCGACCGAGCCCGACCTCGACGAGAGCATCCATCGCGGCTTTGTCGCGGCTGGCGAGAGCGAGGCCGGCGTCGAAGATTTCGGGGGAACGCGAGAGTCGTGAGAGCACTGACGTCGTGGCGAGATGCATCCCGAGCTCGCGCCGGAGCGCGCGGCGATACGCGCCGCCGGCGGCTGCTCCGCCGGGGCTCACCGCCGCCTCACCCGCCAGCTTTCCGGACAGCACCGCGTAGTAAATCCCCTCTCCTGTAAGGGGATTGATGAGCGAAGCAGCATCGCCGACGAGCAACACCCGGCCGTCGGGTTGGCGGGGGCGAAACGTCGACAGCGGCAGCGGGTGGGCCCGAAGGCTCGGCGGATCGGCGGGCTGTTCGGGCAGGAGAGTGGCGAGTGGACCTTCGAGTGCATTGCGGCCCGACCCCGAATCCGTCCGCTCCGCCAGGCTCGAGCGCAGCAGTCCGAAGCCGACGTTGGCCCGGCCGGAATGCCCCGGGCCACTGATCGGGAACGACCAGGCGTAGGCGGGCCAACCTGCCGCGACCATTTCGATGAGTTGCTCCGGTACGCCGTCGGGTCCGGCGACCCCTGACGCGTAACCGCGCATCGCGAGCGCGATCGTGTCCGGCGGATTGGGCGGCAAGTGCAACAGGCGCCGGAGTGTGGAGTTGGCCCCGTCGGCGGCGATCACGACCCTCGCGATGAGGTCCGGTGCGAGCTGCACGCCCTCGGCGCTGACGGTCATTGTGCGGATCCGGCGCTGGATCAGCTCGGCGCCGCGCGCGGTCGCTGCCTCGACGAGCCGGGCGTCGAACACCTTCCGCGGAATGCAGTACGCCGGCTCCCGCGGCTCGGCCAGCACCTCGCGTCCCAGCGGGCTGCGCAGCCGGAGCCGCCCGACGGGTTCGAAGTCGCGCGCCGCATCGGGGACCCCGAGTGCTTCGAGCACGTGCAACGCCTGCGGGGCAATTCCGTCGCCACAGGCCTTGTCCCGTGGGAAACTCGCGGCATCGACGAGCGCCACTCGCGCCTGCGGGTTGGCTTGCAGAGCAGCTAGCGCGGCTGCGCTGCCGGCCGGGCCGGCGCCGACGATGATGAGGTCGTAGCGGGGGCGGCCGGCAGGAGAGCCGGCCTGCGTACCCTCACCCGGGCGCGGTTCGGAGCGGGGCACTCCTGTCAGTCTGCCAAGACCGGGCTGCGGCCGCCTGTCAAGGCCTGCCATCGGGCGATCCGTCCGGAGGCGGCCCGGGCTGATGTGGATCGATGAATCTGAGAGGGTGTGAAGCGTGATGAGTGCGGCCACGTCCGGCGCGCAGCAGCGGGTGCTCTCGGGCATCCAGCCGACGGCGGACTCTTTTCACTTCGGGAACTACCTCGGTGCGCTGCGCCAGTGGGTCGCCATGCAGGACGAGTTCGAGACGTTCTACTTCATCGCCGACCAGCACGCGACGACCGTCGCGTACGACCCGGAGCTGCTACGGCGCCGGGTGCGGGTCGCCGCGGCGCAGCTGCTGGCGCTCGGGGTTGACCCGGAGCGTTCGACCGTTTTCGTGCAGAGCTCGATCCCGGAGCATTCCCAGCTCACCTGGCTGCTCAGCTGCCTGACCGGCTATGGCGAGGCCAGCCGCATGACCCAGTTCAAGGACAAGAGCGCCCGCGGCGAGCTGGGCGGCTCCACGGTGGGGTTGTTCACGTATCCGATCCTGCAGGCCGCCGACATCCTGCTGTATCAGCCGAAATACGTGCCGGTAGGTGAAGATCAGCGTCAGCATCTGGAGCTCACGCGCAACCTCGCCGAGCGTTTCAACACCCGCTTCGGCACCCTCTTCACCGTCCCCGAGCCCTACATCCCGAAGGCGACGGCGAAGGTCCTCGACCTCGCCAACCCCGAGAAGCAGATGAGCAAGTCGGCTGCCTCACCTGCCGGCCTGCTGAACCTGCTCGAGGAACCCGCGAGCCTGCGCAAGAAGGTCCGTAGTGCCGTGACCGACAGCGGGCGGGAGGTGGCGTACGACCCGGCGCAGAAGCCTGGAGTCACCAACCTGCTCACGATCGGGGGGGCTTTGACGGGAGTCAGTGGAGAGGAGTTCGCCGTGGCTTACGCGGGCCGGGGTTACGGGGATCTGAAGAAGGACGTCGCCGAGCTCGTGGTGGATTTCGCCGGCGGGGTGCGCGAGCGCACCGACAAGTGGTTGGCCGGTAGCGACCTCGGTGACGTGCTGGCGCAAGGTGGCAAACGAGCTCGGTCGATCGCGGGGCCGCTGCTGGCCGAGGTCTACGAGCGGGTGGGGTTTGCGGTGCCCGGGCCCTCGGCGTGAGCGCCCCCGCGTCCGGCTCCAGCTCCGGTCGCTCGGTCGGCGTCACCATCGAACTGCCCGAGCCCTACGGCAGCGAGCTCGCCGCGTGGCGCGCCCGACTCGGCGATCCGTCCGCCGAGAAGATCCCGCCCCACATCACCTTGCTGCCGCCCACCGCCGCCGCCGGCGACGTGCTCACCAAGTTCATCGACCACCTCAATGCCGTCGCCGCTGCGCACCAGCCTTTCCGGGTGCGGCTGCGGGGGACCGGCACGTTCCGTCCCGTCTCGCCGGTGGTCTTCGTGGCTGTCGTCGAGGGTGGTGAGGGCTGCGCCGAGGTGCAGGCCGATGTCCGCTCCGGACCTATCGCTCGCGAGCTGCACTTCCCTTACCACCCGCACGTCACCGTCGCCCACGACCTGCCCGAGCCGCAGTTGGACTTCGCGCTGACGGCCTTGGCGGAGTACGAGGCGGAGTTCGTGGCGCAGGGCTTCGCGCTCTTCGAACGCGATCGCGACGGCTATTGGCATCCGGGCCGCGAATTCCGCTTCGGGCACCCCGCGGGATCGGATTAGGCGGTCGGCTCTTCAGCCAGCGCGGCGTCGACCGCTGCCCGCACATGCAACGCGGTGGTCGGGAAGAGCGGAACCGGGCTGTCGTCGGCGGCGATCAGCAGCTCGATCTCTGTACAACCGAGCACGATTCCCTGCGCGCCGGCCCCGACGAGCCGACCGATGACCTCGCGGTAGATCTGCCGCGACTGCTCACGGATCACACCGAGACACAGCTCGCTGTAGATGATCCGGTGGACCTCGGCGCGGTCGTCAGCCTCCGGGACCAGCACGGTGAGGCCATGACGCGCGAGCCGCTCGCGGTAGAAAGGCTGCTCCATCGTGTACGCGGTTCCCAGCAGCCCGACGGTCGACCGACCAGCTCGTACGACGGCTTGCGCGGTGACGTCACCCAGGTGCAGCAGCGGGATCGTCACAGCAGCCTGCACGTCGTCGGCGACCTTGTGCATCGTGTTGGTGCACAGCACGAGCAGTTCGGCGCCGCCCGCCTCTAGCCCCTGTGCGAGAGCCGCCAGCCGGCGCCCCGCC
This sequence comes from uncultured Actinomycetota bacterium, assembly GCA_963731205.1. GTDB lineage: Bacteria > Actinomycetota > Actinomycetes > Frankiales > Frankiaceae > DATAZK01. The sequence continues at coordinate 1,849,682 of CAVSUJ010000002.1, forward strand.
TCGCCCCAGTCACCCCGTTCTTGCAGCGCCTCGATGTCGGCGAAGTCCACGGACGCGAGCAGGCAGCGCGCCGAGTGGGTGCCGCCGAGCCGCTCGCGTACCAACTCGTTGGCCAGGCGGTAGTACTCGGCGCTGCTTTCCCAGCTCATCCCGCCGAGCATGCCGATCACCCGCATGTGGGCATCATGCTCAGCGGCGAGATCACTGTCGCCACGCGGTCAGCAACCCCCGATTGATCAGCAGCACCGCGGCCGTCACCACTGCAGCGAGTGGATGGCCGCTGCCCCAGAGGGCGAAGACCGCCAGCACGAAGAACGCGAACTGGGCGAACATCACAATCGCGAATGGCAGCTGGAATTCGGGCTTGGGCGACAGGAACGCACCCCACAGCAGCGCGGCGACCACCGGCAGCGCGATCGCCAGCAGCAGGCGCGTCACGTCGTTGCTCCCCATCGTCCAGCCCCAGAACGCGAAGGCCACGAGAGCCACGATCTCGAGCAGGAAGGCCACGGCAAGGTTGGTTCCCTTGAGCGCGCCGATCACCGCGGAGCTCCCTTCACTGGATTCTTGCGTCCCTGATGGCGACAACCCGGTCTGGGTGCGAGGGATTTCCGGCTGGAGGCGCGCTGTTGGCCTCACTCAAAGAAAACGCCGAATCTCCTTGTTCGCCAAGCACTTTTCGGGCAGGCGCTAAGTTCTCCGGCAAGCGTCCGTCGGAAAGGGTGATGACTGTGGCCGGGTCCGCAGGGCCGGAGACCGCAGAGCGGTATCGCAGAGTGGCAGGGCAGTTCACCGACCGCGTGCGTGCGGTGCCGGTTGGCGCCTGGGACAACCCGTGTCCGTGCGAGGGCTGGGTGACTCGCGATGTGGTGGGACATCTGGTGGGGTGGATGCCCGACTTCCTCTCGCGGTGGGGTCTCGAGGTACCGCCGGGGCCTCCCGTCGAGTCCGATCCGGCCGGCGCCTGGATCGTGCTCAGCGATGCGGTCCAGGCCGCACTGGATGATCCGCAGGTCGCCGCCCGAGAGGCCGAGAGCCCGATGGGGCGCCGCAGCCTGGCCGACATCGTCGGCATGATCGTGCTGGGTGATGTGCTGATCCACACCTGGGACATCTCCCGCGCCGCCGGCCTGGACGAGACTCTCGACCCCGACGAGGTTCAGCAGATGTCGGGGATGCTGGAGATGAGCGACGAGGCGCTGCGCTCCGGCGGTGAGTTCGGCCCGCGGGTCGAGGTAGCGGCTGACGCTGATCCGCAGACTCAGCTGATCGCGTTCAGCGGCCGCCGGCCGTAGTTCTCGCCCGCCGCTCGGCGCCCCGCAATGACGTCACCACGCGGCGCAGCGGGGAGTTCGGTGCGGCATGAGGGGGCCAGCCGAACGGCGGCCAGAGCTGCGACGGGGGCGGTGGCGGCGGCGGCGCCGGTCGGCGGCTTGCCATCAGCAGGACGACGGCTGCGGCGATCAGGCAGCAGTCGGCCACCATGGCCAGCGGGTAGTGCAGCGGATCAGGCGCCGCAGCGCCGGCGATGAACGCGCACGCGCTCACGGTGACGCTCGTGACGACGATCGGCAATCGCCGGCTGACCCCGCCGATCGCCAGCAGCACGGCGGCGACCAGCGATGGGGCGAGCGGCACCCCGTAGATCATCTGGTGCAGGCGGGAGACCTGGATCGCCGGGCCCACGACGACTGCCACTGCGGTCAGGATGACGGCGACCACCGTGAGCAGGGTCGCCGCGAGTAGATGAGGGCCTGGCCGGGGCTTCGGCCTCGGCGCGGTCTTGAGCACGCCGGCCATCGCCGATACCACGACCACCAGCGCCACGGCGGCGCGAGGCAGCGATCCGTTCGTACGCGCAAGTGCCGTGTCGTACGCGCCGCCAGGGTTGGCCTGGGTGAACGCGTAGACGCGCAGGCTGTCGGCAAGGGCGTAGAAGCCGACGCCGGCGACGACGGCGTAGAGCAGCGGGCGGTAGCGGTGCCCGTCGCGGGTGAGGTGCAGCCCGACGGCGGCCAGCAGCAGGAGCAGCGTGGGCAACTGGCCCGCAGCGAACCGCCCGGTGGCGATCTCGCCCGAGAAGCTCGAACCGGATTGCGCGCTCGTCGGCGGGAAGAGCGAGAGCAGACCCAGCACGAGCGCGCCGGCCGCGCTGGCGGCAGCCGCCCGATCGACGTGACGCCACCACTGGTCGGGAGGGTTCAGCGGGGCGGGCGGCGCAGGCTCGGCCGGCTCAGCGGCGGTGGGGGCGTCGGGGAAGGGCGCCGTGGGCGGCCGCGCCGGCGCCGGTGGCGGGGGAGCCAAGGGGGCGGCGAAGCCGGGCGGCGGGGTCTCGGTCAGATCCGGCGGCCGCGGGGCCGGGAGTCCGGCTTCGCGGGGCGCCGGCGAAACGGGCGCCGGTGAGAGGGGCGCCGGCCGGGTCGGCGGCTCGGGGTCTGCTGTGCCCACCCCCCGCAGCGCCTCCGCGAGGGCGGCGGCCATGGCGGAGCAGGTCGGGAAGCGGGCCTGGGGCGCCTTCGCCATGGCGCGGTCGAGCACCTGCTGAACGCCGGGCGGCAGGCCGGGTCGCAGCTGGCCGACGCGCGGCACCGGGGCTGACAGATGCGCGTTCATCCGCGCCCACGCACCGTCGCCGGGGAAGGGCACCGATCCCGTCAGCAGCTGGAAGAGCACGCAGCCCAGCGCGTACTGGTCCACCCGACCGTCGAGTGGCTGCATCTGGATCTGCTCAGGAGCGGCGTAGTCCAGGCTCGCGGCGAAGTGGCCGCTCGGAGTGAGCCCGGCAGCGTCTCCCGCGCCTTTCGCGATCCCGAAGTCGGTGAGGTAGACGCGGTCGGGCCCGCCCGGGTCGGCGGGCGTGCCGAGCAGGATGTTGGCGGGCTTGACGTCGCGATGCAGCAGCCCGTGGCGATGCGCGTCGTCGAGTGCTGACCCGACCCGGGTGACGACGTGCAGCGCCCGCGCCGTCGAGAAGGGGCCGCTCGTGTGCAGCGCGGCGGCGGCATCCTGGCCGGCCACGTACTTCATGTGGATCCAGAGCTGACCGTCGGCCTCACCGCGGTCGTAGACGGGCACCACGTTGTCGTGATCGAGGCTGGCCGCGAGGTCGGCCTCGCGCTGGAAGCGCTCCCGGTAGCTGTGATCCGACGACGCGGCCATGGGAAGCAGCTTCAGCGCGTCGAAGCGCGGTAGCCGCGGATGGTGGACCAGGTAGACCTCGCCCATTCCACCGCTGCCGATCAGCCGATCGATGCGAAATCCCGCGACGACCTCACCGGATTGGTGCATCGTCACCGCCCTCGCGCTGTCAGCCCACATCCGGCCGACGGTTCTGGAAGCCGGCCGCTCGTGCCCTAGCGTAAAACCCGCGTCATATCCGCCGTGCCAGAAGCGCCCGCTTCACCTCTTGGATGGCCTTGGTGACCGCGATGCCGCGGGGGCAGGCTTCGGTGCAGTTGAAGGTCGTGCGGCATCGCCAGACCCCCTCGCGGTCGTTGAGGATCTCGAGGCGTTCGCGTCCGATCGTGTCGCGGCTGTCGAAGATGAAGCGGTGGGCGGCGACGATCGTGGCCGGGCCGACGTATTGGCTGTCGTTCCAATACACCGGACACGACGAGGTGCAGGCGGCGCACAGGTTGCACTTGGCGGTGTCGGAGAAGCGCCGCGCCTGTTCAGCGGATTGGAGACGCTCGCCCGCGGTCTCGCGTCCGGCCGGGACGAGCCACGGCTCGACGTCGCGGAAGGCAGCGAAGAACGGCTCCATGTCGACGATCAGGTCTTTCTCGGCGGTGAGGCCCTTGATCGGCTCGATGGTGATCTCCTGACCACGCTCGTCGACCAGATCGCGCACCAGCGCCGTGCACGCCAGCCGGTTCTCGCCGTTGATACGCATGACGTCCGACCCGCACGAACCCTGATCGCAGGAGCGCCGGAAGGCGAGTGAGGCATCGAGGTTCCACTTCACCCAGTGCAGCGCGTCGAGCAGGCGATCTGAGGGTTGCACCGGGACCTCGTAGCGCTCCCAATGCGGTTCGCTGTCGAGGTCCGGATCGAACCGGCGGATCTTCAGGATCACCGGTTCCTGCTGGGTGGGTGCTTGCGCTGCAGTCACGATCAGTACTTCCGTTCCGTCGGCTGGAAGCGGCTCACGTCGACCGGCTTGGTCTCGATGACCAGCTCACCTGAGCTCGCCCGGATGACGAGCGAGTGACGCAGGAAGCCGACATCGTCGCGGGCCGGGTAGTCGGCCCGGAAGTGCGCGCCACGTGATTCGCGACGAGCGGCCGCCGCCGCCACGACCACCTCCGCGACGTCGAGCAGGAAGCCGAGTTCGAGAGCTTCGGTGAGGTCGGTGTTGTAGCGCCGCCCCGGGTCGGTGACGGCGACCAGCGCGTAGCGCTCCCTGAGGCGGCGGATGTCGCCGGCCGCCTGCGAGAGGGATTCCTCGGTGCGGATGACCGACGCGTGCTCGTCCATCGTCCGCTGCAGCGCCGCCCTGATCGGCGCCGCGCGCTCGGTCCCGGCGGGATTGCGCAGCCGCTCCAGGACTGCAACGGCGCAAGCCTCGGGCTGCACGGGGAGCTCTGGACGCGCGCTCGCGCGGGCATGCTCGGCCGCCCGCGCGCCGGCTCGTCGGCCGAAGACGACGGCCTCCAGCAAGGCGTTGGCTGTCAGCCGGTTGGCGCCGTGCACCGAGACGCATGCCGCCTCACCTGCCGCGTAGAGGCCAGGCACCGGCAGACCGCCGCGGCCGAGCACCTGCCCGTCGGCCGTGGTCGGCACGCCGCCCATCGCGTAGTGGGCGGTCGGACGCACGGGGATGGCCGTCTCGGTCGCGTCGAGGCCGAGCTGGGTCAGGGTCAAGTCGGCTGCCGTCGCGGTGGCGCTTCCCCATTGCTCCTGGGGTAAGTGCGTGAGGTCGAGGACGACGTGATCGCTCGGGGCGCCGGGGATACAGCCGCGCCCCTCGCGGATCTCGCTGACGATGGCCCGGGCGACGACGTCGGTCGGTGCCAGCTCCTTCGCGTCGGGCGCGTAACGCCCCATGAAGGCCTCGCCGTTGCCGCTGCGCAGGAGCGCGCCCTCGGCCCGCGCCGCCTCCGGCAGCAGGATGCCCAGCGGGTGCAGACCCGTCGGGTGGAATTGGAAAAACTCCATGTCCTGCAAGGGAAATCCGCGGCGGAGCGCGAGGGCGAGAGCGTCGCCGGTGGCAGCGTGACCGTTTGAGGTGGTCCGGAACATGCGCCCGCTGCCGCCCGTCGCGAGGATGACGGACGGTGCGCGAAACGTGTGCAGCTCACCCGACGCGAGGTCGTAGCCGACCACCCCGGCAGCCGGCGCGTCTGCGCTGTCGCCCGCGAAGAGCAGGTCCAGTACGTAGCACTCGTCGAAGAAATCGATCCCGCGGCGCAGGCATTGCGCGTACAGCGTCTGGAGCACGTGGTGGCCGGTCAGTTCGCCGGCGACGGCCGCGCGCCGGGTGGCTCCGAAGGCGCGCTGGTTGATGAGCCCTTCGGTGGTGCGGCTGAAGGGCACTCCCAGCTTTTCCAGCTCGCGTACGGCCTCAGGCGCCTCGCGGCACATCAGCTCAGCGGCCGCCTGATCCGCCAGGAACTCGCCGGCCGCGACCGTGTCGAAGGCGTGCTGCTCCCAGCTGTCCTCACCTGCATTGCCCAACGCCGCGTTCACACCGGCCTGCGCCGCACTTGTGGCCGAGCGGGTCGGGTGCAGCTTGCTGACCACGGCCGTCCGGGCGCTACCGCTCGCTTCGAGCGCGGCACGAAGGCCGGCTGCTCCTGCGCCGACGACCACCACCTCATAGCGATGCTCGTTGCGGTGCAGCTGCATAAGTGGGGACGCCTCTCGGTCGCGTTTAACTGTTCAGCGTCGGGTCGAACGTGAAGATCACGAGCGTGCCCAGTGCGACGACGAGCACCGCGGAGGCGTAGAGCAGCATCTTCAACCAGAAGCGGGTCTGCGGGCGCTCGGCGTAGTCGTTGATGATCGTGCGCAGCCCGTTGGTGCCGTGCAGCTCGGCGAGCCAGAGCATCAGCAGGTCCCAGATCCGCCAGAACGGCGATGCGTAGCGTCCGGCGACGAAGCCGAAATTGATGCGCTGCACCCCGCCGTCGAGGATGTCGACGATCAGCAGGTGGCCGAGCACCAGCACGATCAGCACAACTCCGCTGATCCGCATGAAAACCCAGGCGTGCAGCTCGAAGTTGCTGCGGTTTGCGGTATGTCCGGCGCGCCGGGCGCGGGGCGAGCGCGGCGCCTCGATCTGCAGGTCGGTCATCAGGCGCTTCCGAACAGCTGCTTGGCCGCGTGTTCAAGGATGAAGTACGCGCCGGGAATCATGACGGCGACCCAGATCGTGACGATGACGGCGAGCATCTGCTTCTGGTACTTCGCCCCGGCCGACCAGAAGTCGATCAGCATGATCCGCAGCCCGTTGAGGGCGTGGTAGAGCACGGCGCCGACGAGCCCGAGCTCGAGCAGATTGACGAACGGGTTCTTGTAGATGTCGACGACCCGGTCATACGAGTTCGGCGAGACCCGCAGCAGCGCCGTCTCCAGGATGTGAAAGAACAGGAAGAAGAAGACCAGCACGCCGGTGATGCGATGAGCCACCCACGACCACATCCCCGGCCCGCCGCGGTAGAGCGAGCCGCGCGGGCGGGAGGGGCGGGCTGACATAGCCGGATCGTAACGATCGGGGCTCGGTAATCGCCGGGTCAGCCGCTGCGCGGCCGTCGGTCAGTGGTGACGATGGCGTTTGGCGCGGTACATGTCGGCGTCGGCCTCGTGCAGTAGCGCCGACGCATCAAGACCCACCGAGGTGCTGTGGGCCGTGCCGACGGACGCGACGACCGTCAGCTGGCCGATCGGCGGGAGCAGCGCCTCGCGTACCCGCTCGGCGAGAGAAAGCGCGTCAGGGGCAGGCAGGCCCTCGGCCACCACGGCGAATTCGTCACCGCCGAGGCGGGCCACCGTGTCAGCGGGACGCACGGCACTGCGCAGCCGGCGGGCGACCTCGACGAGCACGCGGTCGCCCTCACCATGGCCGTAGGTGTCGTTGATCTCCTTGAAGTCGTCGAGGTCCAGGTAGAGCACGGCGACCCCGCCTTTCTCCCGCACCACGGCGCGCACGGCCTGCTCGAGCCGATCGGTGAGCAGCATGCGGTTGGGCAGCCCGGTCAGCGGGTCGTGCAGCGCCCGGTAGGCGAGCCGCGCCTCGTTCTCCCGGCGCTCGGTGATGTTCATCAGATGAAGGACGAGCATCTTCGGCTCGCCGGGCAGCGGAGCGACCGAACCCTGCACCCACACCAGCTCGCCGGTGCGGCGCTCGAGCCGCCATTCCTTGGGTTCGACCGCCTGATCCTTCTCCGCGACCATGCGCAGCAAGGCGCGTACCGCGTCACGGTCGTCGCGGTGGACCAGGCGCAGGCTCTGGCGTCCGACGAGAGCGCGCGGATCGTCCGCGACCAACTCGCCGAGGGCCGGATTGGCGTCGAGCACAACCCCGATCGGGTCGATCAGCAGCATGGCGATCGGGGCCTCGTGGAAGGCCGCCGAGAACCGCTGCTCGGCGGCCCACATCGCCTGCTCGCTCTCGTGCCGCGCGCTGACGTCGCGGACGACGACCATGACCGCGGGCCGGCCCTCGTACTCGATGCCTGCGGCGGCCGTCTCGATCGGGACCGAGTGCTGGTCGTTGAGCCGGATCAGCCGGCCCTCCACGTAGGGCAGTCGCTGGTCGACGGCCAAGCCCCCGTAGCGCTTGACCATCGGCGTGCGTATCGGCGCCGGGACGACCTCGATCGCCGGCTTGCTCTTCAGCTCGTCGAGATCGCGGGCCCCGACGAGGTTCAGTGCCTGCTGGTTGGCGAAGACGAAATGTCCGTCCTGGATGACGGCGATCGCATCAGGGGAGAGTTCGACCAGCGCGCGGTAGCGCTCCTGGGAAGCGCGTAACTCGTCCACGGTCACCTCTCTCCTGCTCGTTCCTGTTCCCGTCGGGGCTGATTTGACAACTGTCGGCTGAAGGATGCTTGCTGGCAAAACGTTCGGCAGCCGGGCAAACGATCCGGTGGAATCCGGACCCCACACGATGACCCTCGACGGATAGCGTTCACCACGTGGCGGTACCGAGCGCACAGCTGATCCGCGAGGCTCCGAAGGTCCTCCTGCACGATCATCTCGACGGGGGGTTGCGGCCGGGGACAATTGCCGAATTGGCGCAATTTACCGGTTACTCAGGGTTGCCGGCTACGGATGTCACCCAGTTGACGGAGTGGTTTCACGGCGCGGCGGCGGCGTCGGGCTCGCTCGATCGCTACCTCGAGGCATTCACCCACACGGTCGCGGTCATGCAGACCGAAGAGGCGCTGGTGCGTGTCGCCCGTGAATGCGCCGAGGATCTCGCCTCCGACGGCATCGTCTACGCAGAGGTGCGCTTCGCTCCCGAGCTGCACGTCGACACCCTCGAGCTGCCGCAGGTCGTCGAGGCCGTGCTGGAAGGGTTTCGGCAGGGGACCCGCGGCACCGCTCTGACCGCCAGGGTGTTGCTGACGGCGATGCGTTCGGCGGCGCGGTCCCGGGAGATCGCCGAGCTGGCGGTGCGCTATCGCGACGAGGGGGTGGCGGGCTTCGACATCGCCGGGCGGGAAGCCGGCCACCCGCCGACCCGCCACCTCGATGCGTTTCAGCTGATGGCCCGCGAGAACGGCCATTTCACCATCCATGCGGGTGAGGGCTTCGGGCTGCCGTCCATCTGGGAAGCGATCCAGTGGTGCAACGCCGATCGGCTCGGCCACGGGGTGCGCATCGTCGATGACATCAAGGTCTCGGTCGACGGTGAGGTCACCCTCGGCAAGCTGGCCGGCTACGTGCGCGACACCCGCGTTCCGCTGGAGATGTGCCCGACGTCGAACGTGAACACCGGCATCTGCGGGTCGATCGCGGAGCATCCGATCGGGCTGCTGGCCGGGCTGGGCTTTCGCGTCACGGTCAACACCGACAACCGGCTGATGAGCAACGTCATCCTGTCCGAGGAGCTGCACAAGGTCGCCGAGGCGTTCGACTACGGCTGGGAAGATCTGCGCTGGTTCACCGTCAACGCGATGAAGTCGGCTTTCCTGCCGTTCGACGAGCGCTTGGTGCTCATCAACGACGTCATCAAGCCAGGCTTTGCCGAGCTGATGGCGCGCGACGCATGAGCGGGCGATGAGCGGCCCGTGCTGGCTCACCGGGGACGACCCGGTGATGACGGCCTACCACGATCAGGAATGGGGACGCCCGGTCACCGGCGAGCGTGAGCTCTACGAGCGGCTGTGCCTGGAGGGTTTCCAGTCGGGGCTGTCGTGGCGGACGGTGCTGGCCAAGCGGCCGGCGTTCCGCGAGGTGTTCGCCGGGTTCGAGCCCGAACGTGTCGCCGCTTTCACGCCCGATGATGTGGACCGGCTGTTGCTCGACGCCCGGATCATCCGCCACCGTCGCAAGATCGAGGCGACCGTCACCAACGCGCGGGCGTTGCTCGCCCTTCACGAGTCGGGCGCCCAGCTTCGCGAGCTTTTCTGGGGCTACGCGCCCACACCGGCAAAAGCCCGCAAGCCTGCGGTGCTCAGTGAGCTGCCCGCGACCACACCTGAGGCGGCTGAGCTCTCGAAGCGGCTGCGCAAGCTCGGCTTCGCGTTCGTCGGGCCCACCACCGCCTACGCGTCCATGCAGGCCTGCGGAATCGTCAACGATCACCTCACCGACTGCCCGTTCCGCGGCGAGGTCGAGCAGCAGCGGCGTCAGGTGTTGGCGGCACGGGTCACTTCACGCGGCTAGGGCTGGCAGGCTTCGCAGCGTGGACGTTCTCGTGGTGGACCACCCGCTTGCTGCCGTGCGCCTGACGCTGCTGCGCGACGAGAGGCACGACCGGGCCGTTTTCCGCGCCGCGCTCAGTGATCTGGCGACGATGCTGGTCTACGAGGCGACCCGCGATCTGCACCGTGTGTGCATCGAGGTCCGCACGCCGCTCACGGTCACCGAGGGTGCCGTCATCTCTGATCCGCCGCTGCTGGTGCCGGTGCTGCGCGCCGGTCTCGGCATGGCCACGGCCGCGGCGGCGCTGCTGCCGGAGGCGCAGATGGGCTTCGTCGGACTCGCCCGCGACGAGCACACCCACCAGTCGCGCGCCTATCTGGAGTCGCTCCCGGGCGACCTGTCGGGCCGTACGGCGATCGTCCTGGACCCCATGATCGCGACCGGCGGTTCGCTGATGCATTGCGTACGGTTGCTCTCCGAACGCGGCGCGCAGGAGGTCATCGTCGTGTGCGTGCTCGCGGCACCCGAAGGCCTGAAGCGGCTGGCCGACAGCGGGCTCAACGTGCGCGTGGTGACAGCTGCGGTGGACGAGCGGCTGGATGACAACGCGTACATCGTTCCGGGTCTGGGGGATGCGGGGGACCGCCAGTTCGGCGCGGTCTGAACGCCACATTGAGCGATGCATTCCTGGGCGCCCGCTCACGTGCGGAAGTGGGTGCCAAAGTCGATGCGATCAGCCACTTCCTCGAGTTTGGTGTTGACCCGACCGCTGAGAGCTTCAGCCCAGCAGAGGCAGCAGGTCCTCGGTGAGGCGGGCGAGCTCGGCGGCGGCGTCGCGGCGGGCGCCCGCGACGTCGCGGGCCACGATCTCGGCCGGCGTCACGACTTCGAGGTAGGCCTTGAGCTTCGGCTCGGTGCCACTGGGCCGCACGACGACCCGGCCGCCCGCCAGCTGCAGCCGCACCCCTTCGGTCGGCGGCAGCCCGTCGCGTGGATGGCCGAGGTCATGCGCGCGCAGGACGCGCCGGCCGCCGAGTTCCGCTGGCGTGGAGGCGAGCAGCCCCTCGATCGCGCGGGCGCCCGCACGGGGATCGATATGTCGCACGGAGAGTTGGGAGGTCGCAAAAAGCCCTATTTCGCAGGCGATCTCATCGAGTCGGTCGCGCAGGCTGCGTCCGGAGCGCTTGAGTGTAGCGGCGAGTTCGGCGGCGGCCAGGGCGGCGCTGATGCCGTCCTTGTCGCGTACGAAATCCAGACCCACCGCGTAGCCGAGCGCCTCTTCGTAGGCGAAGACCAGCTCCGGGCCGCCGGCGCGAGCCAGCCACTTGAAGCCGGTCAGCGTCGTCGCCGCATCAGCGTCGCGGGCGGCCGCGAGCGCCCCGAGTGCCGACGAGGAAACGATGGTCGTCGCGACGAGCGGCCGGCCCTGACGCGGGCGGCGGGTGAGGATGTGGTCGGCGAGGAGCAGGCCGAGCTCGTCGCCGGTCAGCAACCGGCCATCGGCGGCGACGGCGCAGCGGTCGGCGTCGGGGTCGTTGGCGATCGCGATGTCGGCGCCCGTACGGGCGGCGAGTTCGAGCAGCAGGTCGGTGGCGCCGGGTTCCTCAGGGTTCGGGAAGGCGACGGTCGGGAAATCGGGGTCGGGGTCGGCCTGGGCCTCGACGACCTCCGGGGGCGAAAACCCCGCTTGCGCAAACGCGTCTCGCATGACGGCGCCGCCGACTCCGTGCAATGGCGTGTACGCGATACGCAGGTCGCGATCATCGACGAGGGACAGGCTGGTGACGGCGTCCAGATAGTCGCGCCGGATCGCTGCGCCCAGGGTGGTGAACCCATCGGAAAGCGGCAGCTGCGACGCGGGTGGCGCGTCAGCGATAGCGGTTTCGATGAGCGCGTCCTGCGGGGGGATGAGCTGCGCGCCGCCGAGGTAGACCTTGTAGCCGTTGTCTGCCGCGGGGTTGTGGCTTGCCGTCACCATGACGCCTGCGTCGGCGCCGCGGGCGAGCACGGCGTAGGCGAGCACCGGGGTCGGCAGTGCCTCTGCGAGCAGCTCGACGCGTAGCCCCGCGGCGGCCATCACGCGGGCGCTGTCGGTCGCGAAAACCTTGCTGTGATGGCGAGCGTCGTAACCGATGACGACGTGGGCATCGGGGCCGAGGAATGCGGCCAATCCCGCGGCGGCCCGGCGCACCACGGCGACATTCATCCCGTTGGGTCCGGCCCGCATCGGCCCGCGCAGCCCGGCGGTGCCGAACGTCAGCGGCCGCGCGAAGCGCTCGGCGAGCGCCGCCTCGTCACCGGCGTCCAACAACGCTTGCAGTTCCGCACGATCGGACGGGTCCGGGTCACCCGCGATCCACTCGCGTACCCGATCGGGAAGCGGCCCGTTCACGCTCGAGCCTTGGTCATAGGCGGCGGACGACTTCGGCGAGCAGGGCACCCATGCGCGGGGCGGAGGCGCGGCCGACGGCGAGCACGTCCTCATGCTCGAGCGCATCTCCCGAGAGGCCGGCGGCCAGATTGGTGACCAGCGACAGGGCGAGCACCTCGACACCGGCGGCGCGGGCGGCGATCGCCTCGTAGACGGTCGACATGCCGACCAGGTCGGCCCCGAGCGTCTGCAGGGCTCGGATCTCCGCGGGCGTCTCGAACTGCGGTCCCGGCATGTACGCGTACACGCCCTCCTCGAGCGCGGGGTCGACGCTGCGGGCGAGGTCGCGCAACCGGCGGCTGTAGCACTCGGTGAGGTCGATGAACTGTGGCCCGACGAGCGGGGTGCGCCCCGAAAGGTTGAGGTGGTCGTTGATCAGCACCGGCTGGCCCAGGTCGAGGCCCTCGCGCAGTCCCCCGGCCGCGTTGGTGAGCGCGACGACCTTCACTCCCGCTGCGCAAGCGGTGCGCACCGCGTGCACGACCACCGACATGTCGTGGCCCTCGTAGGCGTGCACCCGGCCGAGGAACGCCAGCACGCGGCGTCCGCCGACGTCGATCGAGCGCACTGCGCTGCTGTGCCCGAAGACGCCGATGGAGGGGAAGCCACCCAGGTCGCTGAGGTCGAACTCGGCGGCCGGCGCACCGAGCAGATCCGCGGCGGGAAGCCAGCCGGAGCCCAGCACGATCGCGATGTCGTGCCGGTCGACGCCGGTCAATTCCGCGAGCCGCGCGGCAGAAGCCTCGGCGTTCGGCGGGTCAATCGCGAAGGCGCTGCTCATACGTCGATCCTGGCACGGCGCGCGCCGCCCACCGTCCGCCGTCGTGGCTGATCTGAACGGCGTGGTCGAAGCAGCCGCTGATGAGCTCGCTGGTGACGACGTCGCCGACCGGGCCGCGGGCGAAGACCTTGCCCTCGCGCAGGAGTACGGCGTGGGTCGTGCTCGCCGGGATCTCCTCGAGGTGATGGGTGACGAGCACGCTCGCGAGCAAGGGATGGTTGGCCCGCAGCGTGTCCAGGCCGGTCAGCAGTTGCTCACGGGCGGCGAGATCCAGCCCGGTCGCCGGCTCGTCGAGCAGCAGCAGCGCGGGGTCGGGCATGAGCGCCCGGGCGATCAGCGCCCGGCCCCTCTCGCCGGAGGAGAGCGTCGTCCAGCGCGCCTCGCGGAGCGGCGACATGCCGAGCGTCTCGATGAGCTCGTCCGCCTGCTGCAACTGCTCCGGAGTCGGCCGCCACCGCTGCTGCAGCCCGACGGTGTTGGTGGCACCGGAGAGCACCACCTCGCGCACCGACAGCGGCCACTGCAGCGGATGGCGCGGGTCGACGTGACCGATCGCCGTCCGGAGCTGGCGCATGTCGACCTTGCCGAGGAGCCCGCCGAGGACCCGGACCTCGCCGGCCGTCGGATGTTCTAGCGCGCCCAGCAGGCGTAGCAGCGTCGTTTTACCGGCGCCGTTAGGGCCGATCAGGACCCAGTGCTCGCCCGGCCGCACCGTCAGCGAGACGTCGTGGAGCAGGAAGCGATGGGCGCGTACGAAATCGACCGCATCGGCTACCAGTACTGCCTCGTGCTCGTCTGCCTGCGCCACTCCGCGAAGGCTATCCAGTCGCCCCGGCTTCGATCGGGCCCGTCCGGTCCCAGCCGGGGACCAGCACCCGCACCTTGGTGTCCCGCGAGTGCACCTGCTCGCCGCAGGTGCGGCAGACCTCGACCAGATCGAGGTCGTGGTCCTCATGGTGCACGTACGCCGTGCGTGGGGTCTCCAGGGCCCAGACGTTGCCCCAGGCGACAAGCGCCCTCAACACCGGACCGAGCGCCTTGCCGGCAGGCGTCAGGTGGTAGCTGTAGCGGGCAGGTGCGCTCGAATATTCGCGACGCTCGAGGACGCCGGCGGCCTCGAGGGCCCGCAGGCGCGCGGCCAGGCGGTCGCGCGGGGCCCCCGTGTTGCGGGCGATGTCGTTGAACCGGTGGTTGCCCAGGAAGACCTCGCGGAGCGCCAGCATCGACCACTTCTCGCCGATCAGCGCCATGGTCGCGGCTACCGGGCACGGGCGTCCGGGCAGATCGTGGTCGGCCAACACCTCGTACGGCAAGGGTGCGCCGCCGTTCTCCAACTTCGCGACTGCGTGTGCCATGCCACTAGGTTGCCATCTCAAACCGACTTGCGCTAGCCTCGCCGACATGTCAGTTGGGGAATCAAACTCAGGCGCGCGCAGCAAGGTCGTCTTCGCGGTCGTGGCCGCGGCCATCTTCATGTCCAACCTGGACCTGTTCATCGTCAATGTGGCGCTGCCGAGCATCGGCGCCGATTTCGGCGGATCGCTCGCCCGGCTGTCGTGGATCCTCAACGGTTACGCGATCGCCTTCGCCGCACTGCTCATCGCGGCTGGGCGGCTCGGTGACAGGATCGGGCAGCGCCGCGTCTTCCTGGCCGGCGTCGCGCTCTTCACCTTTGCCAGCGCGCTGTGTGCTGCCGCTCCGAACCTCGGCGTTCTCGTCGCCGCGCGGGTGCTGCAGGCCGCCGGCGGCGCCGCTCTCATCCCGACGTCGCTGGCGCTGCTGCTCGCCGCAACTCCGATGGAGAAGCGGTCGGGGGCCGTGCGCGGCTGGGCCGCGATCGGCGGAGTCTCGGCGGCGCTGGGCCCGGTGTTCGGGGGGCTGCTCGTGCAGGCCAACTGGCGCTGGGTCTTCCTGGTCAACCTGCCGGTCGGCATCGCGGCCATCATCGCTGGACGGATCGTGCTCCCACACCCGGCCGGGCGTCCGGACGAGCCGCTGCCCGACCTGCTCGGAGCCGCCCTGCTGACCGCCGGCATCGGCGCGCTGACCGGAGCGCTCGTCGAGGCACCCAGCTGGGGCTGGGGATCGGTGCGCACCGTCGCCATGTTTGCTGCGGCGCTGATCGCGCTCGGCTGGTTCTTCGCGCGCTGCTTCTCTCATGAGCGCCCGCTGATCGAGCTGACCCTCTTCCGCATCCCGAGCTACGGCACCGCGACGGCGGCCGTGTTCCTGTTCAGCCTCGGCTTCGCCGCGATGCTGCTGTCCAATGTTCTTTGGTGCCAGGATGTTTGGCACTATTCGGCGCTGCGCACCGGGCTTTCCATCGCCCCCGGGCCGGCCATGGTGCCGGCGCTGGCCATCGGCGCCGGTCCGCTCGTACGTCGCTTCGGTCCAGGAATCGTGGCGGCAGCCGGCAACGTGACGTTTGCGGCCGGGCTGCTCTGGCGTGTCCTCGCAGCGGGCACCACGCCGCACTACGTGAGTGATCTGCTCCCGAGCATGTTGCTGACCGGTATCGGGGTGGGTCTGGCGCTGCCGACACTCATCAGCACGTCGGCGACGGCGCTTCCGGGAGATCGCTTCGGCACCGGCTCCGCCATCGTCAACACCAGCCGGCAGGTCGCGTCAGCGCTCGGGGTCGCGATCCTGGTGACGCTCCTCGGCACGCCGGCATCGCCCGCCGCCGCCCGCGCTGTCTTCCAGCACGGCTGGATCTTTGCCGGTGCGGCCAACCTCGCTGCGGCGCTCGTCTGCCTACGACTGCGGAAGGGTCAAGTGCTCGCGGCGGCCGCGCGGCCGGCGCCCGACGGAGAGTTCAGCGGTTCCGTCCCCGGTTCAGCCAACGGCTCGGGAGAATCCATCGAGCCGACGCCGGTGAGCATCTCGGCGCTCTCGTCACCGTCCTCGTAGTGGTACTTCCCGCCGCGTAGCCATGAGGCCCAACCCGCGATGAGGCAGGCGATCACCGAGAAGATGAACGCCACCTGCAGTCCGTGGTGGAACGGTCCCGAGATCAGGTTGGGGAAGAACGAGCGTCCGGTCAGGAACTGCTGGTGTGCCGCGCTCAGCTGATGCACCGACGGGCCGAGCAATTGCTGAATCGGGTTGAAGCCCAGGAGTGAGGCGAAGAGCGTCGCGACCGGTGGCAGGTGGGAGATGCGGGCGGCGTCAGCGGCCGAAACCCCTTGCGCTGTAAGGCCATGGCTCAGCGCGCCGCTCAACGTGGAGGCGAGCCCGAGGATCATCAGCGAGAAGAAGATCCCGATCGACAGCACGGTCGCGGAGTTCTGGAACGTGGTCGCCATGCCGGATCCGGCGCCGCGCTGGCGGGGCGGGATCGAATTCATGATGCCGGCGCGGTTGGGCGAGGAGAACATGCCCATGCCGATGCCGTCGAGCACGAGGATGCACGCGAAGGCCCAGTAGCTGAAGTTCACCGGAAGGATGAGCAGCAGCAGGAACGAGACGGCGGCGACGGCCATGCCCCCGGTGGCGAATGGTCGCGCGCCGAACCGGTCGGACAGGAAGCCCGAGATCGGTGCCGCCAGCAGGAAGCCGATCGTCAATGGCAGCAGGTAGATCCCGGCCCACAGCGGGGTCCGTTCGAAGCTGTAGCCGTGCAGCGGCAGCCAGATGCCCTGCAGCCAGATGATCAGGATGAACTGCAAGCCGCCGCGGCCGAGCGCCGCCAGCAGGCTGGCGATGTTGCCGGCGGTGAAGGCCCGGATCTTGAACAGTTCCAGGTGAAACATCGGGTCCTTGACCCGGCGCTCGATGGCGACGAAGACGCCGAGCACAACGATGCCGCCGATGATCGCGGCGAGCACGTAGGGGTTGGTCCACCCCATCGTGTGGCCGCCGTAGGGCTGGATGCCGTACGTGATGCCGACCAGCACCGCGATCAGGCCGACCGCGAAGGTGACGTTGCCCCACCAGTCGATCGTCGCCTCCTGGCGGACCCCGTTGTCCTTCAGTTTCAGGTAGGCCCAGACGGTCCCGAACACCCCGAACGGCACGGAGACCAGGAAGATCAGGTGCCAGTTGACGGGGGCCAGCAGGCCGCCGATCACCAGGCCGATGAACGAGCCCGCGATGCCGGCGACGTTGTTGATCCCGAGCGCTAGACCGCGCTGATGCGACGGGAAGGCGTCGGTGAGGATGGCGCTGGAGTTGGCGAACAGGAACGCGCCGCCGATGCCCTGCAGCACCCGCATGATGATCAGCCACCAGGCGCCGGCGGGTCCGGTCATCCATGTGACGGACAGCAGGATCGAAAAGACGGTGAAGATCAGGAAGCCGAGGTTGTACATCCTGACCCGGCCGTACATGTCACCGATGCGCCCGAAGCTCACCACCAATACCGCGGTGACCACGAGGAACCCCATGATCAGCCAGAGCAGGTAGCTGGTGTTCTGCGGCTTGAGCGGGTCGAGCTTGATGCCCTTGAAGATGTCGGGCAGGGCGATCAGCAGGATCGAGGCGTTGATGGTGACCATGAGGACGCCGAGCGTCGTGTTGGACAAGGCGATCCACTTGTACGCGGCGCCTCGCTCACTCTCGGATTCTTCTGGAGTCGACACGACCTGCGAGTCGCTATCGGGGCGCGCGCGCCTGCGCATGACACCTCCGGGGGGCACAGCCTGAAAGTCGCGTGGAACGAAGTTACTTGCTTGAGGATAACTAAAATCGGTGTGCGTGTCGACTTGGGGTGTCGGCCGCCACAACCGCCGCAGCACTGACACCGGTGCATGAGGCAGGCTCAGGGGGTGCCGGCCACACCCCCGACCCTCCCACTCGATACGGGTGAGTTCGCCGAGGTGGTGCTGCGGGGAGCGCTCCGGGATCCGGCGGGGACCGGCCGGCTGGTCGCTTTCTTGGAGAGGTTCCTCGGGCTGCGGCTCGGTGGACGACGCTGGGTCGTGCTGACCAACCGCCGCCTGCTTGTCCTGCGCCGGCGCGCTCCGAAGGCGTACGGGTCGGGGCGGTGGTTCGACGTCTCACTGGACCGCAGGCGTATCAAGGCCTCGATGCCGTTCATGGAAGGCAGTCTCGTGGTGATGGCGATGGTCAGCGGCAAAGGACCAGCCGCGCTGCTGCTGCCCTCCGCAGCGTTCAAGGAGGCGCAGCGGATGGCGCGGGCGCTGGGCGCGGACGGACGGTAGATCGCAGGTCGGCGGCTACTGTTGTCACGGTGCGGATTCCGTTCAACTCCTCGCCCCGTACCAGCCTGGGCGTGGAATGGGAGCTGCAGCTCGTCGATCCGGTCACGCGCCAGCTGGCCCCCGCCGCCAGCGATCTGCTGGCCGAGCTGCGCGGTTCGCAACCCGAGCATCCGAAGGCCAAGCACGAGCTCTTCGAGTCGACCGTCGAGATCATCACCGGCGTCTGCATGACGGTCGCCGAGGCGAAGAACGACCTCGGGGCCACGCTCGCCGAAGTCGAGGCGGCAGCCGCGCAGCGCGGCCTCGGGGTGATGTGCAGTGGCACCCATCCCATGACCGAGTGGTCGGGTCAGCGCGTCAGTCCGAGCGAGCGCTACGACAAGTTGATCGAGCAGATGCAGTGGCTGGCACGGCGGTTGCAGATCTTCGGGGTCCACGTCCACGTCGGGATCCGCAGTCCCGAGAAGGCCATCCCGATCGTCAACGCGCTCACCTCCTACGTTCCGCATTTCCTGGCGCTCTCGGCGTCCTCGCCGTTCTGGCGGGGCGCCGACACCGGCCTCGCGTCAGCACGCTCGAAGATCTTCGAAGGACTGCCGACGGCCGGGCTGCCGGTGCAGCTGTCCGATTGGGACGAGTTCGAGCAGCTGATGGGCACGCTCGTCGCCTCGGGCACGATCGAGACGATCCGCGAGGTCTGGTGGGACATCCGTCCCCACCCCGGCTTCGGCACCGTCGAGCTGCGCATTTGTGACGGGATGCCGACCCTGCAGGAGGTCGGTGCCGTGGCGGCGCTAGCGCAATGCCTCGTCGACCAGCTGAACACCCAGCTCGACCGCGGCTACCAGCTGCCCCGGCCACACACCTGGATCCAGCGCGAGAACAAATGGCGGGCGGCGCGCCACGGGCTGTCAGCCGAGCTGATCGTCGACGAGCATGGTGCGACACGTCCGCTGCGGGAGGCGATCGCCGAACTCGTGCACGACCTCGGCCCGCTGGCCGAGCGCCTCGGCTGCGCCGCCGAGCTCGATGACGTGCTGGGCATCCTGGAGTCGGGTGCCAGCTACGAGCGTCAGCGCAAGGTGGCCGCCGACAACGGGGGCGACGTGCGCGCGGTCGTCGACAGCCTGCTGGCCGAGATGCAGGCCGGCCGCCCGGGAGCCTCGCGATGAGCGACGATCCGGCCGCAAGCTTCCTGACTGCGCACGAGGGAGAGCTGATCGCCCTGCGCCGCGATCTGCACCGTCACCCCGAGCTCGGACGCGGCGAGCACCGCACCACGACCACCGTCGCCGCCGCTCTGCAAGCCGCCGGCCTCGCGCCGCAGATGCTGCCGGTCAGCGGGCTCTGGTGCGACGTCGGGGACGAGAACGCAGGGCCCACCGTCCTGCTGCGGGCCGACCTCGATGCGCTGCCGCTCGAGGATCCCAAGGACGTCTCCTACCGCTCAATCAATCCGGGCGTGTGCCACGCCTGCGGCCACGACGTGCACACCGCGATCGTCCTCGGCGCCGGTCTCGCGCTGGCCGAGATCGCCCGCCGCGACGGCCTGCCCGGCCGCGTGCGGCTGGTCTTCCAGCCCGCGGAGGAAGTGATGCCGGGCGGGGCGCTCGACGTCATCGAAGCCGGCCTGGTCGATGCGGCGGATGTCGCCCTCGCGCTGCACTGCGACCCGTCGCTCGAGGTCGGACGCGTCGGGCTGCGCAGCGGGCCCATCACCGCCGCGTCCGACATGGTGACGGTGCGGCTCTCCGGGCCGGGTGGTCACACCTCGCGTCCGCACAACACCGTCGATCTGATCTACGCCCTGGGACAGTTGCTGACCGGCCTGCCGGCGGCGCTCACCCGGCGGATCGATCCGCGTGCCGCCGTGACCCTGGTGTGGGGGATGGTCCAGGCCGGATCGGTCGCCAACGCCATCCCGCAGTCGGCGATCGCCCGCGGCACCGTCCGCGTGCTCGACCGTGACACCTGGGCCACCGTGCCGGACGTGCTCGCCCGCATCGCCGAGCAGATCGTCGCCCCGTACGGCGCAGCCCTGGACATCGACCACAAGCGCGGGGTCCCGCCGGTGGTGAACGACGCTCACGCCATTGCCGTGCTGACCGCAGCGGTGGACGGCGCCCTCGGGCGGGAAGCGGGCGTCGGCACGTCGCAGTCGCTCGGCGGCGAGGACTTCGGCTGGTACCTGGAGAAGGTGCCCGGCGCGATGGCCCGGCTCGGAGTGCGAGCGCCCGGCACGGCTCCCTACGACCTGCATCAGCCCGGATTCGACGTCGACGAGCGGTGTATCGGGATCGGCGTCCGGCTGCTCACGTCGGCCGCATTGCTGGGCCTGCGGGCCTGAGCCTGACCCGGGCAAGCCGGTGAGTCAGTCGGTCGGCGGCGCGCCGCTGCACTCCCGGCCGCGGATCTCGGCCACGTAGTCGGCCGGCGCCCCAGCTTTTTCTGCTGCTTCGGCGATCAGGCCGAGGTAGTGGCAGGAGGGCAAGCCACCCTCGTACGCGACGAGCACGTAGGTCCAGGCGAGCATGTCGCCGTCCAGCGTCGAGACCCGCACCCGCAGCTTGTCGTAGATCCCGCCGCGGCTGGAGCCGGCACCTTCCCACTCGTCGAGGACCTTCTCATCGAGCGGCGAAACGTCATAAAGCATCACGTACGTCTCACCATCAGGGTCCTGCACGACGGTGGCGAGGGCGCCGTCCCACCCGACATCCTCACCGCCGAACGTCAGCCGCCAGCCCTTCAGCCAGCCGACGCTCTCGACCGGCGAGTGCGGACAGCGCTCCCGCATCTGGTCGGGGTCGAGATTGCTCCCGTACGCCGCGTAGAGGGCCACGAGGGCACCATAACCAGCCGCGATGTCGCTGCGGTGACAGATCGTCTGTGTCACGCGCGACTCCCCGCGCTGCGCCGCCGGCTGAGACACTGTGAAGGTGCGCATCGCGATTCTTGGCGGGGGACCGGCCGGCTACGAGGCGGCGCTCGTCGCTGTCGAACTGGGAGCCGAGGTCACCCTCGTCGAGCGTGACGGCATCGGCGGGGCCTGCGTCCTCACCGATTGCGTGCCCTCGAAGACGCTCGTCTCGACGGCGGAGGTGCGCACCACGGTCGACGGAGCCGACGTTCTCGGGCTGAGCTGCTCGCAGGCTCCTGTCGACGCGAAGCGGCTCAACCGGCGGATTCTCGATCTCGCCCACGCCCAGTCCGAGGACATCCGGGCCCGCCTCATCCGTGAGGGCGTCGACGTGATCGCCGGGCGGGGGCGCCTCCACCGCCACGGGGTCGTCAGCGTCCAGCGTCAGGACGAGTCCTCCGAGGAGGTGCTGGAGGCCGATGCGATCCTGCTGGCGACCGGCGCCACGCCGCGGGTCATCCCGGGCAGCGAGCCCGACGGCGAGCGCATCCTCGACTGGCGCCAGCTCTATGACCTCACGGAGCTGCCCGAGCACCTGATCGTCATCGGCTCGGGGGTCACCGGCGCGGAGTTCGCCTCGGCCTACCGCGCCCTCGGTTCAGAAGTCAGCCTCATCTCCTCGCGTGACCGGGTGCTTCCCGGCGAGGACGCCGATGCGGCGGAGGTGCTCGAGGAGGTCTTTCATCGCCGCGGCATCAACCTGCTCGAGCGTTCCCGGGCGGCCTCGGTGAGACGCATCGGTAACGGGGTGGGGGTCGAGCTCACCGACGGGCGGATGATCGCGGGCAGCCATGCCCTGATCGCCGTCGGTTCCGTTCCCGATACCGAGAGTCTCGGTTTGCACGAGGCCGGCGTCCGGTTGCGGCTGTCGGGCCACATCGAGGTGGACAAGGTCTCGCGCACGTCATTGCCGGGGGTCTACGCGGCCGGTGACTGCACGGGCGTGCTGCCGCTGGCGTCGGTCGCCGCGATGCAGGGGCGTATCGCCATGTGGCACGCGCTCGGCGAGGCCGTCGCACCGCTTCGGCTCATGACCGTGGCCGCGAACGTCTTCACCGATCCCGAGATCGCGACCGTCGGCGTCACCCAGCAGCAGGTCGAGCTCGGACGGGTCGCCGCCGACGTGGTCACGCTGCCGCTGGCCACCAACGCCCGGGCCAAGATGAGCGGGCTGCGCGACGGGTTCGTGAAGTTCTTCGCCCGGCGCGGGGTCGGCACGGTGCTGGGCGGGGTCGTCGTCGCCCCACGGGCCAGCGAGCTCATTCTCCCGGTGTCGATGGCCGTGCAGCATTCGCTGACCGTCGACCAGCTGGCCCACACGTTCGCCATCTACCCGTCGCTGTCGGGCTCGCTCACCGAAGCCGCTCGCCAGCTGATGCCGCACGAGGACTACACCGCCGACTGATCACTCGTCCTCGTCCTCGTCCGGGGGGAGGGCGGCGGGGGCGCGCGCGGCGGGCGGGGCCGGTGCGAACTCCTCGTCCTCGTCTTCCTCGACGGGCTTGGGCCGCGGGATGCCGTATTGGTCGAGGCGACGGTTGCGGAAGGTGTCGCTGGTCGCGTAACCCATCACGATGGCGCACACCAGCAGCGCGAGCGGGATCGAGACGCGCACCGAGCTGGGTGCCGGCCAGATCGCGAAGGCGAGCGCGAAGGGGAGCATCAGCAGCAGCGGCCGGCGAGCTTGCCGGTGACGCCAGCCCGGGCCGGTGAGATCGGCGACCACCCAGTCGCGGTGCACCGGAGCGAGCTGGCCGCCCATGAGGTAGTGCACGCGGCCGGTCAGGGGTGGGCGCTCCGGCGCGGTCAGTTCAGCCGGTTCGACCGGCTCACTCGGCGATCTCACAGATCACAGCTCCGCTGGTGACGGTGGCGCCGACGGTGGCCGCCAACCCGCTGACGGTGCCGCTCTTGTGGGCGGTGAGCGGCTGCTCCATCTTCATCGCCTCGAGCACCACGATGAGGTCTCCCTCCGCGACGGTGTCGCCGTCGGCGACGGCCACCTTCACGATGGTGCCCTGCATCGGGCTGGTCAGCGTGTCGCCGGAGGCTGTGGCTGGGCCGTGGCCGGCGCGCTTGTGGGACGGCTTCTTCGCCTTACCGGCAGGAGCGGCGACACCGGCACCGAGACCTGCGGGGAGCACGACCTCCAGCCGCTTGCCACCGACCTCGACGACGACCCGCTCGCGCTCGCCGGCGTCCTCTTCGGCATCGGCGCCGCCGGTGAAGGGCGGGATCTGGTTGTCGAACTCCGTCTCGATCCACCGGTTGTGCACGGTGAACGCGGCCTGCGGGTCTTCGGGGGCGAAGGCCGGGTCGCGGACGACCGCCTGGTGGAACGGCAACGCCGTCGGCATGCCCTCGACGATCAGCTCGTCCAATGCGCGGCGCGAACGCTCGATGGCCTCGGTGCGGGTCGCGCCCACGACGATGATCTTCGCGAGAAGCGAGTCGAACTGGCCGCCGATGACCGAGCCGGTCTCGATGCCGGTGTCGGTGCGCACGCCCGGGCCGAGCGGCGGCGTGAAGCGGGTGACGGTGCCGGGCGCGGGCAGGAAGCCGCGGCCCGGGTCCTCGCCGTTGATGCGGAACTCGATGGCGTGGCCGCGCGGCGCCGGGTCCTCGAAGTTCAGCTCCTCGCCGTCAGCGATGCGGAACTGCCAGCGCACCAGGTCGATCCCGGTGACCTCTTCGGTGACCGGGTGCTCGACCTGCAAGCGGGTGTTGACCTCGAGAAAGGACACCAGCCCGTCCTGGCCGACCAGGAACTCACACGTGCCGGCGCCGACGTAGCCGGCTTCCTTGCAGATCGCCTTGCTGGCGTCGTACAGGCTCTTGGTCTGCTCCTCGGTGAGGAAGGGCGCCGGCGCCTCCTCGACGAGCTTCTGGTAGCGGCGCTGCAGCGAGCAGTCGCGGGTGCTGACGACGACGACGTTGCCCGCGTTGTCAGCGAGCACCTGTGTCTCGACGTGGCGCGGCTTGTCCAGGTAGCGCTCGACGAAGCACTCGCCGCGCCCGAACGCCGCGACGGCTTCACGGACGGCGGAGTCGAACAGCTCGGCGATCTCACCGCGCTCGCGGGCCACCTTCAGCCCGCGTCCGCCGCCGCCGAACGCCGCCTTGATGGCGATCGGCAGGCCGTACTCGTCAGCGAAGGCGAGCACCTCCTCCGGGCCGGCCACCGGGTTGGGCGTACCGGGCGCCATCGGTGCACCGACGGCCAGCGCGATGTGGCGCGCTTCGGTCTTGTCGCCGAGCTTGCGGATCGCGTCGGGCGGCGGGCCGATCCACGTGATGCCGGCCGCGATCACGGCTTCGGCGAAGTCGGCGTTCTCGGCGAGGAAGCCGTAGCCGGGGTGGACGCCGTCGGCACCCGACTGCTTGGCGATCTCGATCAGCTTGTCGATGCGTAGGTACGTCTCCGGCGCGGTGTTGCCTTCGAGCGCGTACGCCTCATCCGCCTCCCTCACATGAAGGGCGTCCCGGTCGGGATCGGCGTAGACGGCAACGGAGGCAAGGCCGTGGTCCCGGCAGGCCCGGGCGACCCGGACCGCAATCTCTCCACGGTTAGCGATGAGGACTTTGCGCACGACTCCCGATCCTAGGGGACGCCTGCAGGCCAAGCGCTGCGGGCACGGCGGCAGCCGCAGCCACCGCTCCAGATGCCGGCTCCGGCCCTGCTCTGCGCCGGCCCGCGATCATCGCTTGAAGTCAGCGGCGAGTGCAGAGAGGTCGGGGATGCCCAGACCGGTGGCCGGGTTCCAGCGGGCTCCCGGCTTTCCGGTGTAGTAGGTGTCGTTGTTGCTGAATTCGCCGGGGATGGCGGTGGTCCGGCCTTTGGCGTTGGTCTCGCTCAGGTAGCGCACGCCGGAGTAGAGCTTGGTGTCATCGAGCGCGTGCAGCGGTGAATTGTTCGAGTTGGCCAGCGAGTACAGCCTCGGGTTCCAAAAGCCGGTGCGGTGTCCGAGGTAGCTGTCGATCACCACTGCGGAGGCGCCCAGCTGTGGCGCGACGATGCTGGTCCCCCCGAATTCAGCGAAGCCACCGTCGAAGCCGGGGTCATAGACCGCGTATCCGGTCTGCGGATCGGCATCGGTGGCAAGGTCCGGAATGGCTCGACCACTGTTCGCACGGCCGGCGTGCACGCTCGGCATCGGGGTGAAGGAAAATCCTGTCGGAAGGATGAGACCTCCCGGTGTCGTCGTCGAGCCGATGGGTTTCAGAAACGGCACGTCGTTGAAAGTGGAGACACCGCGCTGGTAGGCCGGCCGCGGTTCCACAGAGCTGTAGCCGCCACCGGACCCCACCAACAGCGAGGGATCCGTCGCGGCCTCGGCTTCAGTGGCCAGCCCGTATGTCTTGTACAGCGCCCAGTTGTAGTCGTTGCTCCATGCGCGCTCAGCGGGGATGTCGGCGGTTTCGGTACTGCCGGTCGGATTGCCGTTGGCATCAAGAACGGGGAAGGTCTGTGCTCCGGCGAGAGTCGTACCTCCTGTCAGCGTGGTGTAGGGACTCGATCCCGGCACCTGTGGCGTCAGGTTGGTCGTCCCGAGGTCGGCCGAGAAGTCAGCTTCGTAGGGGCCCTGGTCTCCCGAGATCGTGAAGCTTGACTGGCCCTGCGCCGCCAACTCCAAAAAGCCCTCGTCGAAGACGGACTCGAACGCCGACGGTTCCGTTCCGCCGGCAATGCCGTCGAGCAGCGACGTCTCGGACTCCCCGAAGCTGATGGACAGCGAGTCGGCGACGTTCTCGGAGGCCGCAGTGAAGATCGCATCTGCAAAGCCGGCATCCGTGCGTGGAGCGTCGTAGACGCGGACCTTCGCCGCCGGTGCGACAGCGCCTGCCTGTTCGACATCGAGGTCGGTTTCAGGGCCATCCGCAAGCAAGCTCGGGGCTGGAGATCCGCCATCGACCGCAACCAACGTCAGCCGGTTCCGCGGCTCATTCAGCTTCAGGTAGTGGTTCCAGAACGTGAACGGGACGTTTGGATCCAGTCCGACCAGGGTGACGATCCCGACGGTTCTGCCTTGCCCCAGCGCCTGTCGCTTTTCCAGCGGAGCAAGGTTGTAGTCCTTGACGAAGTCAGCCGGCGCCCGACCGCTACCGGCAGGGAAGCCAGCGACCGAGCCCGCGCCGGCCAAGGACCGGCGTGCCGCAGGCGACACCGCCTGCGACTGTGCCGCCGAGTAGTTGGTCAGGCCCAAGATCGCCAAGATGGGGTCGGCGAACCGGGACGGCAGCTGAGGGTTCCGGCTGCTGCCGTAGGCGACGGTCGGTTGCGGGTGATCTTTCTTGTTGATCGGAGTACTCAGCACCCGGTAATTGGTCAGTGAAACGTTCAACGCCCGATTGAACTGGGCGGCCGTTCCTTTCGCCGAAATGTCGAGGCCGTCCGGATATACGTTGGTCGTGATGCCGAAGCTGTGCAGGTAGCCCACGATGCCCGCGATCACTCGTGGGGACTGGCCGTACTCAGCGGCGAATTGCCGAGTGCTCAGATATGGCCCGGTCCAGCCGGCCTGCGCCCGTGACTGCAACTGCTGAAGATGGGTCGCCCGCAGGATGAACGACACGTCGACAGGCGTCGTCCCTGGCGTTGCTCCCAGCGGCAAACCGTTTTTCACCGAGACCGCGGCGTTGCCCTGAGGAATGCTGACCATTGACGGCGTGGAGGCGCCGGCGGAGGCAGGAACGGCCAGGGTCGCGGCCATCAATGACAGGACGGCGGCAGCCGTCGATCCCCTTGCGAGCCGGCGCCGTACATTGCGGCGACGCCCCACCTGGACCGATCTCGGAAAGCCAAAATAGGGTGCATCGACCCTGAACAATGAGTATCTCCCCCACGGAAACCATTAATTCATCCGGGTGAATCCTCACATGCGCCGAGGAAGGCCGGGCCGGAACAGGCTTTTTGCTTTGCCGGCGGATCAGGACATCTCGTATGCCCTCAGAAGGCGATCCAGCCCGTCTGGTGCAGTCTCGGCAGCGAGCGGACGGCGACGCCCCGGTCAGCGACTTCGAAGAGCCGCTCGCCGGCGATGACGGTGCGCTCGTCCTGGACGCTGTAGGGCGTGGTGAACGCGCCGGTTGTGGTGCTCAGCCGGGTCGCGGAGATGGTGATCGCGAGCGGCCCGCTCGTCGACGGGAGGACGACGAGCTTGCCGTCGGGACTGATCGTGACGGCATGCGGATCGTTGACGGCGTTGGCATACGTGTCGGACAACACATGCCGGTCGAGCAGGCGCGGGTGCGCCGCGTCGCTCACGTCGAACAGCGAAAGCTGCAAGCCGCCGGGTTCGACGATGCCACCCGACGCCGGTACCGCGCGCCCGATGCCGAGCAGACGGTGATCCGCGAGCGGCAGGAGCAGGCTCGAGTAGCCCGGCATGGTCAGGGTCCCGCGCAGGACCGGCTTGCGGGGATCGGACAGGTCGACCACATGCAGCGGATCGACCTGCTGGAAGGTGACGACGTAGCCACGGTCACCGATGTAGCGCACCGCGTAGACCTGCTCTCCGGTGCCGAGGCCGCCCACCGTTCCGATCTGCACCAGCCGATCGCCTTGGCGGGCGAGCACCGAGATGGCCGTGCTCGACGTGCTGCTGGTGTTGGTCGTGGTCGTCACCCGGAGGTTGCCTGCGTACTCCGAGAGCGCGTACGAGTCGTGCAGCTGGCCGAGCAAGGTTCCTGACGCGAGGTAGCGGGCTTGTGCCGGGTTCGACAGGTCGAACTCGAGGAGGTGGATGGTCGCGTTCTCGGGTTCCTGCGGCTGCTGGAGCAGTGGGCTCATCGCGCCGCTCGTGAACTGGTTCGGGTACGTCCCGGTGTCGCTGACGTAGAGGTGCTGGCCTTCGGCGTAGGCGACGCTGCCGGCACCGAGCACTGACGTTCCTGCGCCGGGGCGGCTCGCCGCCGGGTCGAGCGAGACGACGGTCACCATGCTGAGGCTGCTGGGTTTGGCGGGGGTCGCGACCGCGTCGCAGGCGCTGATCGGATGCGACTGGCCGTCCTCGCCGGTCCACGTCGGAACCCACGAGTCCAGCGGCGTGGCATCGACGATCTGCTGGTTGACCTTCGTGGCCCTGGCGATCTCGGCCGAGCTGCTGTCGCGGGGCTGGGCCCACGTCTCCTGCGGCGGCGAGCTGGCGAGCACCAGCCGGATGGTGCCGTTCACCATGCGTGCCGCGACCTCGCCGGCGTTGAACGTCCAGCGTTGGGTGACGGTCGGCGCGTCAGGGTTGGTGATGTCGATGACCGTCGCCGCCGTCGTGCCGGAGCTCGCGTATCCCGGGTAGACGAGCGCCGGACCCCGGTAGGCGGGCTCGGGGGCGCCGCTGGCCACCGCGTAGTTGTCGCCGCCGGACTGGCCCGACAGCACCACGATGTGATCACCGGAGAGGAGGAGTTCGCTGCCCGGCTGGGGCAGCGGAAGGGTGGCGCGGAGTCTGGCCGTACGGACGTCGACGATGCGCAGCAGCTGGCCGTCGAGGCTGACGAGGTAGCGACCGTCGGTCTTCGCCATGTCGGGTTCGTCGACGCCGGTCACCTGGGTGTTGGTGGTCGAATGGGTCAGGGTCGAGGAGGCCGAGGACGATCCCGAGGCTGGAGAGGCGGCCGCCTGCGGTATCGGCGCCAGGCTGTCCAGCGACTTCTCCGCGAGGCCGGAGTAGGCGACCCGGCCGTTCGCCATCGTTTCCGAGGAGAAGCCGTACGGACCGACGGCGGCCCGAGCCCGCGCATGCAGCGCGTCGAGCAATCCGGTGCAGCTGTTGAACGCGACGAGTTGGCCGTGGAACCCGGCGCTGCTCGTGTTGCCCATCGTATCGGGCTGCAGATGCACCGAGGGTCGGGCCGAGCTGCTGCCACCGGCTGCGCCGATCGACCAACCGCCTGCAATCCCGAGGGCCAGCAGGGCAACGCCCGCCGCCACCGCGCCCGTTGCCGTCATCCGTTTCTGCATGTCCACTCCTCGCGTCGGGAGTGAGACGCGGCGGGTGCGGGCAAGGTTGCGCCGGCTCCGGCGGCACCTGTCACACCGCGCCCGGCTGCCCGATGCCGCCGAGCATGCGGAGACGGCGGATTCGCTGTCGATGGCATTTCTTGTCCTGCTGGAAACGCTCTCGCCGGTGGAGCGCGCCGCCTTCCTGCTGCGCGAGGTCTTCGGTTACGAGTACAGCGAAATCGCACCGGTTGTGGAGAAATCGGAGGTGGCCTGCCGGCAACTGGTCAGCCGGGCCCGAGCCCGGGTCAACGAGCGCAAGCCGCGATTCGAAGCCTCACGCCGGCGCCGTGACGAACTTGCGGCGCGCTTCTTCGCCGCCTGCGATGAGGGTGATCTCCCTGCATTCATTGACATGTTGGCGGCCGATGTCCTGTTCACCGGAGATGGGGGCGGCAAGCTCCCGCCCGGTCTCGCCATCTCTCGTCCCGTCTTCGGCCGCGAGCGGGTCGCCAAGCTGCTCTCCGGATTCGCCAAGCGCCTCGACGGGTTGCACCTCGAGCAGGTGATGGTCAACGGTCAGCCGGGGGCGCTGATGCGTCACCCCGGCGGGGCGCTCATCTCCGTGCTGTCGGTGGACATCGCTGACGGGCAGGTGTGCGGCGTGCGATCCGTCATCAACCCGGAGAAGCTGCGCCATCTGCGTCCGTCCGCAGGTCCGCTCGCCGATCTGCAACGCCTGGCGCTGCAGCCCCCGGGCATGCAGCCGTATCGTGCACCCGTGATGCATCCGACGGGTCAGGCCTTCCGTGCCGCACTCGAGCACGGCGACCACGAGACGGCCTCCCAGCTGCTCGCCCCGGAGGTCACGTTCCACAGCCCGATCGTGCATCGCACCTATTCCGGGCGCGGCGAGGTGGCCCCGATTCTGGCTGCGGTTGCTCAGGTTTTCGAGGACTTCCGGTACACGGCGGAGTACACCTCGGAGGACGGGGCAGTGTTCGCCTTCGCTGCACGCGTCGGCGACCGCGAGATCGAAGGCGTCGACATCCTGCGTTTCGACACCGGGAGCGCTGGGAGCTCAGGCGGGCAGATCGTCGAATTCACCGTGATGGTGCGGCCGTATTCGGCGGCCACCGCGCTTCGCGAGCGCATGGCCGCACTGCTCGCCTGAGGCTCGGCTCACCTGAGGCTTGGCTCACTCAAGGCTCGGCTCACCCAAGGCTCAGCCGGCGGTCATCCCGGCGTCGCTGGACAGGATCGCGCCATGCACGTTCAGGCCTTCGTCGCTCGCTACCCAGGCGAAGAGTCCGGCGATCTGGGCGGGGGTCGCGGGACGGCGGTGAGGCGTGCTGTAACGCATGATCAGGTCCCATTCGGCGTCGTCGGGGAACTCGACGCCCTCCATGATGTTGGTCTCCGTCGAGCCCGGCGCGATGGCGTTGATCCGGATCTTGCGCTTCATGAACTCCATCGCGAGCGCCTTCGTCAGCTGCACGACGGCACCCTTGGTCATGCAGTAGGCGACGGTGTACGCGCCGCCCATCAGGCCCGAATTCGAGGCGATGTTGACGATGTTGCCGCGGGTTTCCAGCAGGTGGGGGATGGCGGCCTGGGAAAGGAAGAAATAGGCATCGGTGTTCACCGCGAACAGGTGGCGGTAGGTCTCTTCGGGCTGCTCCGTCACGTGGCCCACGCGCAGTACGCCCGCGACATTGCCGAGCACGTTCAGCTGGCCGAACTCGGCGACCGCCTCCTCGACGACCGCGAAACACTCGTCGTGCACGCGAAGGTCGGCGACCCTCGGGACGATCTGGCCGGTCAGTTCCTTGGCCTGCGAGGCGGTCTCGGCCAGGCGTTCGGCGTGGATGTCGACGGCGAGGACGCGCGCCCCCTCGGACGCCAGCCGCAGCGCGACCGCCCGCCCGATTCCGGAGGCGGCGCCGGTGATGACGGCGGCCCTGTCGGTGAAGCGTTGCTGCGTGCTCTCGTTCGCCATGACGGGCAGTGTGGCAGCTACCAGTCAGCGCGCGTGCGGACGCCCTGGGTGAAACCCGACGCGCGCCAGGCGCCCGGGTAGCTCGCCAGCTCGCCCCGTAAACCTGAACCGTGGCGGCCCCAGGCTGAACGCACCGGCTCGGGGGCAGGCGCAGCGCCGCCGCCGCGGACACTCAGCACCGCGATCAGGGCGGCGAGTTCCTCGGGGGTCGGCTCGCCGCGGACGATGCGCAGCAGCGGACGCGCCGGCTCAGGAGCGTCGACGGTGTCGCTCACAGCGGGATGTTCCCGTGCTTCTTCGGCGGCAGCGACTCGCGCTTGGTACGCAACAGGCGCAGCGCCCGCACGACCTCTTTGCGGGTCTCGCTGGGCGAGATGACCGCGTCGACGAAACCGCGCTCGGCGGCGATGTAGGGGTTGGCGAAGCGGTCGGCGTATTCGGTGATGAATTCCTGCCGCAGGGCCTCGACGTCACGGCCTTCCTTGTCGGCCGCCGCGAGAGCGCGCCGCTGCACGATGTTGACCGCGCCCTGCGCACCCATCACCGCGATCTCGGCCGACGGCCATGCGAGGTTGATGTCAGCGCGCAGGTGCTTGGAGCCCATGACGTCGTACGCGCCGCCGTACGCCTTGCGGGTGATGATCGTGACCTTCGGGACCGTCGCCTCGGCGTAGGCGTAGATGAGCTTCGCGCCGCGCCGGATGATGCCCTGCCACTCCTGATCGGTGCCGGGAAGGAAGCCCGGGACATCGACGAAGGTCAGCACCGGGATGTTGAACGCGTCGCAGGTGCGCACGAAACGAGCGGCCTTCTCCGACGCGTCGATGTCGAGCGTGCCGGCGAAGGACATCGGTTGGTTTGCCACGACACCGACCGAGCGGCCGTCGACGCGTCCGAACCCGCAGATGATGTTCGTCGCGAAAAGTGCATGTACTTCAAGGAATTCGCCGTCGTCGAGGACGTGGCCGAGGACCGTGTGCATGTCGTAGGGCTGGTTGGAGGAGTCGGGGATGAAGGTGTCGAGTTCGACGTCGGGCTCCAGGGCCTCGAGGTCGATCTCGTCGTAGGCCGGAGCGTCATCCATGTTGTTGCTCGGGAGATAGGACAGCAGCGCCTTCGTCAGCTCGAAGCAGTCGTCCTCGTCGGTCGCCATGAACTGCGCGACGCCGCTCTTGGTGTTGTGGGTGCGCGCGCCGCCGAGGTCCTCCATCGTCACCTCTTCGCCGGTGACCGTCTTGATGACGTCGGGGCCGGTGATGAACATCTGCGAGGTCTGGTCGACCATGAACGTGAAGTCGGTCAGCGCGGGGGAGTAGACGTGGCCACCGGCGCACGGGCCGAGGATCAGGCTGATCTGCGGGATGACTCCGGATGACATCACATTGCGGTAGAAGATCTCGCCGTATCCGGCCAGGCCCATGATGCCTTCCTGGATACGCGCGCCGCTGCCCTCGTTGAGCCCGACGACCGGGCAGCCGGTCTTCAGCGCCAGGTCCATGACCTTCACGATCTTCTGCCCGTAGACCTCACCGAGCGATCCGCCGAAGACGGTGACGTCATGGCTGAAGACGCAGACCGGTCGGCCGTCGACAGTGCCGTAGCCGGTGACGCAACCGTCGCCCGCAGGCCGGTTGCGGTCGAGGCCGAAGTCGACCGCGCGGTGGCGAGCGAAGGCGTCGGTCTCGACGAACGAGCCCGGGTCCAGCAGCGCGGCGATCCGCTCGCGAGCGGTCATCTTGCCCTTGGAGTGCTGAAGGTCGATGGCCTTCTGCGATCCGGCGTGGACGGCTTCTTCGATGTGACCGTGCAGCAGGGCGAGCTTGCCGGCGGTCGTGTGGATGTCCGGGCCTTCGGCTTCGGTGGCCGGCTCTAGCGGCTGTGCAGCACTCATGAACTGCACGTTATCGGGGCGCGAGCCGCGCGGTGTCGGGGTGGTGTCAGCGTGGTGGCAGCCTGATGCTGTGGACCGCTACTCCGACCTTGATCGTCCGCCGTTACGGGCCGACGCGCTTCGCGCCGCCCTGAGCCCTGACGGCTACGAGGTCACCGTCCTGGAGGAGGCCGAGAGCACGAACGCGGTGCTCGCCGGCCGGGCTCGCGAGGGCGCTGCCGAAGGCACGGTCGTCGTCGCAGAAACCCAGACGTCCGGTCGCGGCAGGCAGGGCCGGAGTTGGGTCTCGCCGCCGCGAGCCGGTCTCACCTTCAGCGTGCTGCTGCGCCCGCCGCAGGTCTCGGGCTGGCTTCCGCTGCTCGGCAGGGCTCGCCGTCGCGGTGGCATTGACCGAGCAGGCCGGCGTGACGGCAGGCGTGAAGTGGCCGAACGACGTGCTGATCGAAAACGTGCTCGGCTCGGCCCGGCGCGGAAAGGTGGCCGGGCTGCTGGCCGAGGTGCCCGCCGGCGGCGGCGGCGCTGTGATCATCGGGATCGGCTTGAACGTCACGACCCGGCTCGCCGAACTGCCCGACGAGCGCGCCACCAGCCTGGCACTCGCCGGCGCCGCCGCCACAGATCGAGAGATCTTGTTGAAGGCCATGCTCCGAGTTCTCGCCAGGGCGTACGCGAGCTGGCTGGCTGACCCGGCCGCACTCGTCCCGGCCTACCGGGCGGCTTGCGTCACCCTGGGCCGGCGCGTGCGCGTCGAGCTTCCCGGGGGCGAGAGCTTCGAAGGTGAAGCGACGGACGTCGATGCTGACGGCCGGCTCATCGTGGGAGACCGGTCGTTCGCCGCCGGAGACGTCGTTCATCTGCGCTGATTCGGCCATTCAGCAGTCGTGCTCGCCCGGATTGCGCCGATACTCGATCGGTGATCGTGACGCGCCGGGCTGCCCGACGTTCGCTGGCCACGCTGGCGGTGGCCGCTGTGACCGTGACGGTGGCCTGCAGCTCCGGAGCCGGCAAGTCGACCGTGCGCGTCGCGCCGTCGCCCAACTCCGAGGCCGGGAAGACCGGCCCGCAGGTGCTTGCCGACGCCACGAATGCGCTTGCTACCGTGCCCGTTCTGCACGTCGTCGGCAGCCAGCTCAACCCGCTCTCCAAGCTGACCGTCACGATCGACATGCACGCCCAGGCGGATGGCGGGACCGCGACGTTACGGACGGACAAAGGCTCCGTCCAAATGATCTCGATCGGCCGGCGGACCTATTTCAAGGGCGATGTGGCCGGCCTGTTCGGGCCCTTGTTCGCCTCCCTGGTCGGCACGAGCGCGAAGAGCCCGGGAGGCTGGTTCTACAGCGACGATGATTCCGGTGAGGCGACTGGGGTCAAGAGCATCGCCAAGGATCTGGGCGAATTGGACAATGGCGTCACGGTCGAGCCCGCGGTCTCCAAGGGCACCCTCGACGGGACACCGGTCGTGATCGTTCACGAGTCGGACGGCTCTCAGATGGACGTGTCCGCCATCGGGGCGCCGCTGCCGCTCAAGACCGTCGGCTCCGGCCGGGCAAGCGTCGGGTTCGGCGGTCTGGCCGGGGCCACCTTCGGGTACGACGGCACCGTCGTGCAATTGCACGCTCCAGCCGGAGCCGTTCCCTTACCTGATCCCTCGTTGGACCCAAGTGCATTGGCCTCGCTGCTGCCGAGCGCGTTCCCCTCGGGATACCCGTCCGGATTTCCCACCGACTTCCCGACGGACTTTCCGTCAGAATTTGCCAGCGCATTCCCGACGAACTTTCCCTCCGGCATCCCGAGCGCGCTGGCTTCCGAGCTGCGGTCGTTCGCGGCCACCGGCGCAGGCAACCCCTCGGGAATCGCCACCCCCACGCCCACCCCGTGAGCTCTTGAAGACGCGTCCCGCCGCGACGCGCTTTGGCTTCAGAAGATGTGATTGACCTGAGATAGTGCGGCCGTGGGAAAACTCGAGCGTCAACTCGGTGCCGACGAGCACATCGTGCTCAACCTGCGTCCGCACTGGCGAAGGCTGGTACTTCCGATGGCCGCAGTCCCGGTCATCGTCGGGCTCGCCGCGTTCGCGATCGGGATCGGGCCCGGCGGACCGATCTACGACTGGGTGATCATCGGCGTGGCCGTCGTCCTGCTGATCTGGCTCAGCCTGCTGCCCTACCTGCGCTGGCACGCGACGCGCTACGTCGTCACCAACCGCCGGGTGCTCTACCGGACCGGAATCGTCACTCAGATCGGCCGCGACGTCCCGCTCTACCGCCTCAACGACGTGCATTTCGAGAACACCATCAGCGACCGGCTGACCGGCAGCGGCGATCTGATCCTGGAAAGCGCCGGAGAGCAGGGGCAGCTGCGCTTCACCGACGTGCCGAAGGTGGAAGAGGTCCAGCGCACCATCTACCGGCTCACCGAAGAGGACGATCAGCGCCGGCGCGGCACCGGTCTCGGCCCCGGCCCGGCGACTGGTCAGGCTCCCGGCCCCGGCCCCGGTGCTGGTCCTCTCCCCGGTCCCTGAGCCGGGGGTTTCCTGCGGCGTCCAGGGTGGGACGATCCCGTCGTGGACGAGCCGGACCAGCAGGGTCGCGACGACGGCAGGCGTATCGGCTCCGAACTGCTCG
Organism: uncultured Actinomycetota bacterium; assembly: GCA_963731205.1. Lineage (GTDB taxonomy): Bacteria > Actinomycetota > Actinomycetes > Frankiales > Frankiaceae > DATAZK01. The sequence goes on from CAVSUJ010000002.1 coordinate 1,885,242, forward strand.
AGAAGGCGTTCCTCGGCGAATCAGCCCATCTCACCCGCACTGAGGTCGAGGAGACCGCCAGCGATTTCCCACCTGAGCGGATCCGCCGGCTCTGGCGCGCTCTGGGGTTCGTCGATCCCGAGCCGGACGAGGTTCGCTTCACCCGATCCGACGTCGAGGCGCTCGTGCTCTCCCAGCGTCTGGCGTCCGACGAGCTGATCGGCGCCGGAGTCACCGAATCCGTCGCCCGCACGGTGGGCCAGGCCATGAGCCGGCTGGCCGAGGCGCAGACCCAGATCGTCAGCGAGCAGCTCGCGACCGACCCCGAGCTCGCCAAGCTCGCCGAGACGCATCCCGACGACCTCGTGCGGCTGGTCAGCGAGCGTTTCGCGCACTTGCTGCCCGAGCTCGAGTGGTTGATCGCATACGCCTGGCGCCGCCACATGCTCGCAGCGGTGCAGCGCGCCGTCGCCGGAGCGGCCCGCGACCTGACCAACCACACCTGCGCTATCGGATTCTGCGACATCGTCGGCTACACCAGCGCCGTGCGGGACATGACCACGGACGACCTCTCCGAACTGCTGTCGACGTTCGAGGAGGTCGCGTCCGACATCGTGGTCAGCCATGACGGGCGGGTGGTCAAGACGCTCGGCGACGAGGTCATGTTCATGATCACCGATCCGCTGGTGATGGCCGAGACCGGGCTCGAGCTCGCCGAAGCGTTCGGGCACAACAGCACCAACGTGCCGGCGGTACGCGTTGGGCTCGCCTACGGACCGACGGTCGCGCATGGCGGCGACATCTTCGGCCCGGTCGTCAATCTGGCCAGCCGCTGCACCGGAATCGCCCGCCCCGGCACGGTCGTCTGCGACCGGGAATTGGCGAGCTGCCTGGAGGATCGGCTGACGGACACGTCATCGGCGACGCCGCCGGCGATCTCGGTGAGCCGGCTGCGGACCTTCCGGGTGCGGGGCTACGCCCACCTGACTCCCTACGTGATCCGCCGGACGACGTCAGCCGGAAAATGACGGCGGGTGAGCACGCGGCGACGATCGAGCACGCCCTTCGCGAGCGGGGAACGCCCGAGCGCGCCGTCCAGGAGAAGGCGTATCTGAAGAGCTCGCTCACCTTCGTCGGGGCGTCGGTGCCGGACACCCGCAGCGTGATCCGCGGCTTCCACCAGCAGCATCCCGAGCTCACCGCCGACGAGATACGCGAGGTGGCCTCGGCGCTCTGGGACGCCCCGATTCATGAATGCCGGTCGGCCGCCGTCATGCTGCTCATCGCTGACGCCGCTCGCAGCCGCCCGCAAGACATCGAGCTCGTCGAGCGACTGTTGCGCGAGGCCGGCACGTGGGCCCTGGTCGATTCGCTCTCCTGTGACGTCTCCGGCGACCTCGTGGAGCGCTTCCCCGGGCTCGCAGCGACGCTCGACCGCTGGGCGGTGGACGAGGACTTCTGGGTTCGCCGGGCAGCGCTGCTCTCCCTGCTGCTGCCGCTGCGCCGGGGCGGGGGCGACTGGGAGCACTTCGTCCGCCTTGCCGAGCCGATGCTGGACGAGCGTGAATTCTTCATCCGCAAGGCGCTCGGTTGGGTGCTGCGCGAGACCGGTAAGCGGCGCCCTGAGCTGGTCGAGGAGTGGCTACGGCCGCGGGCCGCCAGGATCAGCCGGCTGACGTTGCGGGAGGCGGTCAAGCCACTCCCGGCCCAGGTGCGAACCGAGCTACTGGCGCTGGCGGGAGTCCGGCCGGCGCGTTCGCGCGCCGTCGGCAGTAAATCCGATGCCGAGGCGGGCCCCACACGGCCGCGTGATCCGCTTTGATGAGGGGCAACAAAGATCAGGCTGCTGGGCTCATGGCTCCAGGGGACCTGCCTGACGCGCCCGGACTACGAGGGGATTGCTGAAGTGCCCGACCCAGCAGAGATCCAGCAGCAGATCGAGGTGACCCGGGCCGAGCTCGCGTCGACCATCGATGCCATCAGCGAGCGGGTGAATCCGAAGCGGGTCGCCGCCCGGGGCGTCGAGACCGTGAAGGGCAAGGTCGACGATCTGCGCTCGCGCGGAACCTCGCCCAACGGTGCCAATGGTCGAGTTCCCGCCCTGACCACCGCCGCCGGCCAGCAGCCGCTGCCGGCCCGCGTGGCGGCCCAACTGCGCGAGGCCAAGGAGACCCGCGGCCGTTCCGTGCGCTGGGACCGCGTGGCGATCGTCGGTGGCGTTCTCGCCGCGGCCGCGCTCCTGGTGAAGCGCCGCAAGCACTGAGCGGGCGGATCGTCAGGCCGATCGTTCAGGCGCCCACATCGGTGCGCCCTCCGCCGCCGGTGGGATACCGGCGGCAAGGACGTCGGTGAGCGCATTGACCACGTCGGCGCGCGGCACCGTGCCTTCTTCGATCCACCAGGTTCCGGTCGCGATCATGGCGCCCGCTGCCGCGTAGCCCATCGCCCGGAACCTGGCCGAGAGCGGTTCGTTGGCCTCAGCCGCCAGATAGACCGCCATCTGCTCGGCAAAGCGCCGCACGAACCACGACTGGCCGCCGGCCTGATCTTCGGGATCGCCTGGGGCCTGCACCAGGAACCGGAAGAGATTCGGTTCGCGTTCGACGCCCTGGAAGAACGCACTCATCACCGCATGCGTCATCGTGCGGTGGTCGGCGTCGCCGACGCTTTCGCGGGCGGCCTGCAGGTAGTACGCCAACCGACCCTGATGGCGCAGGGCCAGCGCCCGGTAGAGATCCTGCAGGTCGCTGAAGTGGCGGTAGATGATCGGCTTCGTGACCCCCGCCTCCGCGGCGATGAGGGTCGCTGACGCCTTCGCTCCCACTCGCCGGATCACCGTGTCAGCAGCGTCGAGCAGCTCCTCGCGGCGCACGGCCCGCCGGCGAGGCAGGGCCGATGGACGCTCTGTTCCGGCGGTGTCCCCAGCTCCCGCACTCTCCCGGTCGTGCCCCGGATTGCCAGCAGCCATGGGCGCAGGCTAGCGATCGCCAGTGGCGCGACTGAACCCATGCGTTGTTTGTCCGATTTACCCCTGGAGCGCGTCGCCGTCGGTCGGTCGCGCACGCCTGAATGGGCGTTGGAGAGTTTATGTAACTCGGAGTACCGGGTACGTTTGTGACATGACGGATTTCTCGCTGGCGCTGTCCGATGACCTGGTGGACATGCGCAAGTGGGTGCATGAGTTCGCGGAGACCGTGATCCGTCCTGCCGCAGCGGAATGGGATGAGCGCGAGCAGACCCCGTGGCCGGTCATCCAGGAAGCAGCGAAGGTCGGGCTGTACTCGCTGGATTTCTTCTCGACGCAATGGTTCGAGCCGAGCGGGCTCGGAATTCCCGTCGCCATGGAGGAGATCTTCTGGGGCGACGCAGGAATCGGGCTCGCGATCGTCGGCACCACCCTTGCTGCGGTCTCCATGGTCGCGAACGGCACCCCGGAGCAGACGGCGGAGTGGGTTCCGCAGATGTTCGGTGACGAGAACGACGTGAAGGTGGCCGCGTTCTGCTCCTCCGAGCCTGAGGCCGGCTCTGATGTCGGCAACATCAAGACCCGGGCCGTCTTCGATGAGTCGGCCGACGAGTGGGTGCTGAACGGCACCAAGACCTGGGCCACGAATGGCGGCATCGCCAACGTCCACGTGGTGGTCGCGAGCATCGACCCCTCGCTCGGCACCCGAGGGCAGGCCAGCTTCGTGATTCCCCCTGCTACCAAAGGACTTTCCCAAGGCCAGAAATTCGCCAAGCACGGCATCCGGGCCTCACACACGGCAGAGGTCGTGCTCGACGACTGCCGGATTCCGGCCGGCTGCGTTCTCGGCGGCAAGGACAAGCTCGACGAGCGGCTCGCGCGGGCCCGCGAAGGTGCGCGGTCGAAGGGCAACGCGTCGATGGCGACTTTCGAAGCCTCGCGGCCCTCGGTCGCCGCCCAGGCCGTGGGTATCGCCCGCGCCGCCTACGAATACGCCCGCGACTACGCGGGTCAGCGCGTCCAGTTCGGGCGTCCCATCGCGGAGAATCAGGCCATCGCCTTCCAACTGGCTGACATGGCGACCCGGGTCGACGCCGCTCGCCTGCTGACCTGGCGAGCCGCCTGGATGGCTCGCCAGGGACACCAGTTCACGGCCGCCGAAGGGTCGATGTCCAAGCTGTACGCCGGTGAGGCGGCGGTCTGGGTCACCGAACGCGCGATGCAGATCCTCGGCGGTAACGGCTACACCCGCGAGTATCCCGTCGAGCGGATGGCACGCGACGCGAAGATCTACACGATTTTCGAAGGGACGAGCGAGATCCAGCGGCTCGTCATCGGCCGGGCGGTCACCGGCGCGACGCTGCGCTAGCCGGTCCTGACCGGCGCCATCACGCCCGCCCGCATTTGTCGGCAGGATAGAGGGGTGGCCGACCTCTATCCGCTCTCGCTGCGCCTGACCGGCCGGCGGGTCGTGGTCGTGGGCGGCGGAGCGGTGGCAGCCCGCCGGGTGCCCCGATTGCTGGCCGCCGGCGCGCGCGTGGTCGTGCTTGATCCAGCCCCCTCTCCGGCTATCCGCGAGCTGGCCGATCAGCTCGATCTCCTGGTGCGTGAGTACGCGAGTGGTGACCTCGACGGCGCCTGGCTGGTGCACGCCTGCACGTCGGATCCGCTCACCCAAGCGCGTATCGCGGACGACGCCGAGGCCGCCGGAATCTGGTGCGTTCGCGCCGATGCCGGCGAGCACACCCCGGCGGTCACCCCGGCGAGCGGCACCGCTGCTGGGGTCACCGTCGCCGTGACCTCAGGCGATCCGCGACGTTCGGCGGGCGTCCGCGATGCGGTGCTCGATCACCTCAATGACGGCTCGCTTTCCGCGCCGCCGAGCCGCGACCGGCGCCGGGGTGGCCGGGTGGTCCTTGTCGGGGGAGGCCCGGGGGATCCCGATCTCATCACCGTGCGCGGGCTGCAGGCGCTGCGGGAAGCCGACGTCGTCCTCGCGGACCGACTGGGTCCGCGCTCGCTGCTCGAGGATCTGCCGTCGGCGGTCGAGATCATCGACGTCGGCAAGACACCCCGCGGCCCGGCCGCGAAGCAGGAAGACATCATCGCGCTCCTGGTCGAACGCGCCCGGGCCGGCCAGTACGTCGTGCGGCTCAAGGGCGGTGATCCCTTCATCTTCGGGCGCGGCGGCGAGGAGCTGCTCGGCTGCGCGCAGGCCGGCGTCGAATGCTCGGTCGTGCCGGGGATCAGCTCGGCCATCGCGGTGCCGGGCCTGGCCGGAATCCCGGTGACGCACCGCGGCCTGGCGCAGGAATTCGTTGTCGCCTCAGGGCATTTGCCGCCGGGGCATCCGGGATCGACCGTCGACTGGACCCGCCTCGGGACGAGCAGCGCCACGGTGGTGCTGCTGATGGCGGTGCCCACGTTGCCGGCCATCGCCGATGCGCTCCTGCTCGCCGGCCGCGACCCGGCGACCCCGGTCGCCTGCGTGCAGCAGGGCGGAACGGCGGCCCAGCGCGTACTCGTCGGCTCGCTCGAAGCCATCGCCAAGCAGGCCGCGGAATTTGCCCTCGCCGCCCCGGCCGTGATCGTCATCGGTGAGGTCGTCAGCATGATCGAGCAGCTGGCTGCCGCATCCGAAGGGCACGGCGAGTGAGTCAGGCGTACGTCCACGGCTATGAGGTCCGCGAGACCGATCGACTGCAGGACCAGGCCGACACCCTCGTCGAACTGCTTCACCGGGACACGGCGTATCCGCCGGGAAGCCTCGTGCTGGAGGCAGGCTGCGGGGTCGGTGCGCAGACCGTCACCCTGGCGAGCCGCAGCCCGCACGCCAGGTTCGTGTCGGTGGACGTGTCGGCCGAATCCGTAGCGTTCGCCGCCGATCGCGTTGAGGCCGCGGGCCTGACGAACGTGGAATTGCGGAAGGGCGACATCTTCGATCTCCCTTTCCAGCGTGCTTCGTTCGATCACGTCTTCGTCTGCTTCGTGCTGGAGCACCTGCCCGAGCCGATCGCCGCGCTGGCGGCGCTGCGCAACGTTCTCAAGCCCGGTGGCACGTTGACCCTCATCGAGGGAGACCACGGGTCGGCGTACTTCCACCCGGGGAGCGACGCCGCGGAGGCGGCGATCGCGTGCCAGGTCGAGCTTCAGCGCGCGGCCGGCGGAAACGCCTTGATCGGCCGTGAGGTCTACCCGCTCCTGGTCGCCGCCGGCTTGGAGGCGGTCGAGGTCTCGCCGCGGATGGTGTACGTCGACGGCAGCCGGCCTGACCTGATCGACGGTTTCACCCGGCGCACGTTCACCGCGATGATCGAAGGGATCCGCGAGCCCGCGATTGCCGCCGGTCTCCTTTCGCCGGAGCGCTTTGATGAGGGCGTGCGGGATCTGTATCGCACTGCCGCGCCGGATGGCGTCTTCTGTTACACGTTCTTCAAGGGCGTCGGACGCGAGCCGCTCACGTCAGGCTGAGCGCGCCGAGCGTTGCCGCGAGGACGAGCGGCACCCCGATCAGTCCGAGCGTCGCGAACTCGCGGGCACTCACATCGAGCCCGCGGGCCTTGCAGCGCTCGCGCCAGAGCAGGGTCGCCAGCGACCCCCAGAGCAATATCAGCGGCCCGATGTTGACCCCGCACAGCAGCGCCAGCAGGTCGTGCTGCGACGTCTGGCGTTCCAGAGCAAGGTAGGCGGGGAGGTTGTTGAACGCGTTCGCCGCGGCGGCCGCGATGCCGCCGACGCGCCAGGTGCCGCCGCCTCCGAGCACGTCGTGCAGCAGCCGGTCGAGCCCGTGCCGGCCCGCCGCGGAGACGACCAGGAACAGCCCCTCGACGAGAATGACCAGCCGCCATGGCACGAGACCGAACCGCAGCTCGGACCGCCGTCGCCACAGGAAGGCGCCGACGGTCAACGCGGCGGCCGGGGTGGCAGCAGCCCAGGCCGGCGCCCCCGCGATCACGGCCGGCCCGAAGCCGACGCAGCACACCGCGCTGACGCCGAAGAGCACGCGGTCGGCCGGCCGGCGCCGCGGCTGGGGCATGAATTCGCCGGAGAGCTCGCGTCGATAGCGGGCGCCGAGAACCAGCACCGTGACGGCAATCGCGACCACTGCGGGAAGCAGCATCTTGCCGACGTAGGTCGATGCGGACATGCCGAGCTTGTCGGCCGCAAGCAGGTTGGTCAGGTTGCTGACGGGCAGCAGCAGGCTTGCCGTATTGGCCAGCCAGACGGCGGTCATCGCGAACGGCAGCGGGGGCAGTCCGAGGCGCGCCGCCAGGGCGAGGACGACCGGGGTCAGCAGCACCGCCGTCGTGTCGAGACTGAGCAGGATCGTGGTGATCGCTCCCACCCCACACACCAGGAGGAACAGTCGGGGCACGCTTCCGCGGGCGGCACGAGCGACCGCGTCAGCCGCCTGCTCGAAGACCTGCGCGCGCTCGGCCAGCTCGGCCAAAACCGTGACGGCTACGAGGAATCCGAGCACCGGACCCACCCGCGCCGTCACGTCGCCTGCCTGGTGCAGCGGCAGCAGGCCAGTGACGAGCGTCAGCAGCCCGGCGACCCCGGCGGCCGCCCACACGGGGCGTTGCTACTGGCCCGCGCGGCGCAGAGCGCGCAGCTTGCGGCGGGTCGAGAGCCAGGGGAGGAGACCGAGGAAGAGGCCGGCGAGAAATCCCCCGAGGGCAGAGGCACCGAGCGCGAACGAACTCCGGTTGTAGTGGTGCTTGTAGGTCAGGAACTTGACCGTGATCCCCTGGTTGTTCTGGAAGATGAAGACGATGACCGCTGCCGCGAGGAGCAGCGCCAGGATCGTGATGAGGTAGGTGCCCCAACCAGGCCCGCGTTTGACCGTCTGAACGGGTACGGCGCCGGTCGCCCGGGTCGGCGGCGGCAGTGGAATCTGACTCGTCGCATTCGGGTCGAAAGGCGGTTGGTCGGGCGACGTCATGGCGGCAGCGTACGACCCGTCGTACGGTGATCGTCGGCGGACGAGCCGGCCGGACGGTCGCGTTGCGCCTTCGCTGTCCCGTTTCGGCGGGCAGCGGGGGCGTGCCGAGGAACGTCCGGGCTCCACAGGGCGAGGTGGTGGGTAACGCCCACCCGGGGTGACCCGCGGGACAGTGCCACAGAGAGGAGACCGCCGGCGCAGCCGGGCTTGCCCGGCAATGCCGGTAAGGGTGAAAGGGTGCGGTAAGAGCGCACCAGCGTCCGGGGTGACCCGGACGGCTAGGTAAACCCCACCAGGAGCTAGGTCAAGAGGGTCCCGGGCTTGCCCGGTGCCTGCGCAGGCGCTCGAGGACGGCCCGTCCGAGTCTGCGGGTAGACCGCTAGAGGCTGTCGGCAACGGCAGCCGTAGATAGATGACCGTCGCCGTGCCACCTCGGTGGTGCGGGCACAGAACCCGGCGTACAGGCCGACTCGTCCGTCACCAAACGTCAGGTCCGTGAAACGCCGTCAGCTTTGCGCGCGCTCCTGCTTGATCTTGCCGGGGACCCGTGCCAGGCGAAGAAAGGTCACCAGCCCGACCCCGCCGATCACGTTGCCGAGCACCGACCAGCAGAGGGCTCGAAACCAGTCCCAGTAGCCGAAGCCGGCGCCTGCATGCAGCGCGGCGAACATGAACTGAGAGTCCAGGATCGAGTGAAAGAGCTGACCGCCGGCCAGCAGGCTTCCGAAGAGGATCGCGGGCACCAGCTGAACGCCCAGGCTCTCGGTCGCATGTTGCATGCGGGTCATCAAGGTGATCACCAGGCCGGCTATGACCGCCAGCGCGAGAGAGTGCAGATTGACTCCGAGATGGGCGTAGTGACTGCCTGTTTCCCTGACCACGTCCTTCAGGTCCGGACGAGCAGTCACGATCAGCCAGGCCATCGCCCAGCATCCGATGAGGTTCATCGCCAGGGTGGTCAGCCAGAGCCTCGCAAGCATCAGCGGCGATGACCGTCCGGCGACGACGGCGGTCACCGGCACCAGGAAGTTCTCGGTGAACAGCTCGCCACTAGCCAGCAGCAGGGCCACGAACCCGACCGAAAAGGCCAACCCCGCCAGCAGCTTTGAACCCGTTTGCTGCAGCACCACCAGGTAGGCGAAGACCCCCGTACCGACGTCGATGCCGCCGACGAGCCCGGTGGTGATCAGAGGCGCCCACGAACGTCCGAGCCGGGTGCGGCCCTCGCTCACCAGACGGTCGAAGGCGTCTTCCAGCTCGGGATCGGATATGTCGGGATCGGACTCCTGCGGACCTGGGTCCATGACGTCGCTCACGAGGAGAGACGCTGCCCAGATCGGATCGCCCCAAGCGCGCAGCAACTCTTGAGACTGAGATCACGCCATCCGTGTCAGTTCTCGGCTTGCGTCACAAAAGCCACACAAAGCTGGTTCATTATTCTGACTACTTCTTTCCTTTCGGAGTCCACGTTGCATTTTCTCGCTCTGATCTACTTCATCCCGTTGCTGGCCATCGTGGTCTTCGGTGGGCTGCTAGCTGTGGGACGCACCCCGGCCGTCGCTGACGCGCGGCCTCGGCGCCGGCCGCTCGGCCTGGCGGCCCGTCTCGAGCCCGGCTTCGGCCGCATCTCCGGCACGATCCTGGTGCTGGCGGCGGGTACCGGATTGAGCATCGCGCTCGTCTGGCCCCTGGGCTATTGGGCGCGCAACTTCAACGCCCAGGACCACAAGGTCTACAACTGGGTATTTCCGCGCGCCGAGATGCATTGGCTGCACTCGGCGATGCGGGTGCTGACCGAGATGAGCAACAACCGCCAGACCCAGGTCGTCGCCGCCTTCTTCATGGTCGTGCTGACGATCGTCTGGTTCTTTCACCGCCGCGGACTCGTCGTCCTCGCGCCGGCCGTGCTGATCCTGGCCGCGTACGAGATCGAGCACCAGCTTCAGCACACCCTCAAGCTGCTGGCGCACCGCACCGGTCCGGTGCCGGCCGGGCTCGGAGCTTTCCCCTCCGGCGGCTGCGCCCGAATCATTTCCGTCTACGGACTGATCATCTACCTGCTGCTGCGCCGCTTCGGTAAGACCCGCGGCAAGATCGCCATCCTGGCGTGGACGTTGCTTGCCGCTGCCGCCTACACCGAGGCTTATTCACGGCTCTACCTCGGCAAGCACTGGATCAGCGACATCGTCGGCGGAATCGCACTCGGCATCATTCTGCTTTTCGTGTTCATCGCGGCGGCCCAGATGCTCGACCGGCCAGACCGAGATCTGCACGCGGCGGATGTGTCCTCGCACGCCAGCTTCGCCGGCAGCCACGAGCCTGCCGCGATTCCTCATGCTGCCGCCGTCCAGTTCGATCCCGTCAGCTCGCGCTCACCCCGCCCCGGCGCCTGCCGCAGAGCGATTCGTAGCCAGACTCGGAAGCAGGGAAGCGGCACTCGTGAATCTCCGCTACGACCATGCATGAACTCCAGATCTTTTATGAAGGGCAAGTATCTGATTTGCTTCGGCCATGACGGGGGAGACAGGACGCAGGTCGAAGCGCTCTTTGCCGGAGGGTGAGTATCTGCTCACCCCGGACGAGGTCGCTGGGCTGCTCGGCGTGAATGCCGAGACCATCCGGGATTGGGCCGACCGCGGCAAGCTCACGGTCGTGCGTACACCTGGGGGTCAGGCCCGCTACCGACATACCGAAGTGATGATGCACGTAGCGGCCATGAGCCCTCGGCTGCAAGTGGACCGCTAGATCCCACGCCCGGGCCGGCAATTCAGCCGGACCAGCGAGGCGTTGCTGTTAGAACAGCAGGGTGGAAGACGAATCGGCGTCGCCGCCTGAGGACGCCGCGGACGCGAATCGCCTGATCGTGTTCTGCGATGCGGTCATCGCGATTGCGATCACACTGCTCGCCTTGGATCTGCCGGTCCCGCATGGCCACACAGTCGGCGAACTGTGGACGAGCGCGCGCCATGATGCGCGGTTCTTCCTGGCGTTCTTCATCAGCTTCGCTGTGATCGCCGCGCTGTGGAGCGCACATCACAGCATCTTCAGGTACGTCGACCGGGCCGACGGGCGCCTTCGCCGGCTGACCTTCGGCTGGCTCCTCGTCATCGTGCTGATCCCGTTTGCTGCCAGGCTCCTGGCGGCGTCGGGCGGCACGACCCGGTCAGCCCACGCGATCCTCTTCAGCGTCTACGCGGTCCTCCAACTCGTCTCCAGCGTCCTTTTCCTGGTGATGGTGCATCACGTGGATCGCACCGGACTGCTCGCGACGGATGCGCCTCCGGATCTGCGCCGGCGCGTGGACCGCCAGACCATCGCAATGCTGGTCGGTTTTGCGCTGTCGATACCGGTGCTGTTCCTGACCCCTTGGGGCTGGGTGCTGTGGGTCATCACTCCTGTATTGGGCGAGCGCGTGCTCCGCCGTTTTGCCTGAGTTCGTGCGCCCCCCAAGCCATTTCGTCACATCCTTCCGGGCGGTCCCGTTATCTGAGGAGCGTCGATTTTGCATTCCCGGAGGGCTTGAACGATGAACTTGCTGGCATGGCTGTGGGTCGCGCCATTGGCCGTCATCCTCGTTGGTGGGGCGCTGTGGGCCGTGCGCTTCAGGCCGGCGCCGACTCACCGTTTCGCTGACCGGGGCTGGGCATTGACCCCTCGCCTGCAGCAGGTCTTCGGCCGCATCTCCGGCAGCATCCTGGTGCTGGCGGCGGGCGTCGGCGCCACTATCGCCATTGTCTGGCCGGTCGGCTACGGAGCTCGCAACTTCAACGCCCATGACCACTCGGTCTACAACTGGGTCTATGCGCGCGCCACCACGGGCTGGTTGGTCTCGGCGATGCGCCACCTCACCGAGATGAGCAACAACCGCCAGACCCAGGTGGTCGCCGCCATCGCGATGCTGGTGCTCACGGTCGTCTGGTTCTTTCACCGCCGCGGGCTGGTCGTGCTCGCACCGGCCGTACTGATCCTGGCCGCGTACGAAATCGAGCACCAGATGCAGCACACCCTCAAGCTCCTGGCCGCTCGCACCGGCCCGGTGCCGGCGGGGCTGGGAGCTTTCCCCTCCGGCGGCTGCGCCCGACTCATCTGCGTCTACGGACTGATCATCTATCTCGTGCTGCGCCGCTTCGGTAAGACCCGTAGCAAGATTGCCGTCCTCGCCTGGACCCTGCTCGCCGCTGCGACCTACACCGAGGCGTACTCCCGGCTGTACCTCGGCAAGCACTGGATCAGCGACATCGTCGGCGGCTTGGTGCTCGGCGTCGTCCTGCTGGCCGTCTTCATCGCGGCAGCCAAGATGCTCGACCGTCCGGGCCGCGACGACCAGGACGCTTCCGACGCCACCACCCACGCCACCCTCGCCCGAGTGGCCGCGCCGGCCGGGCATGTCGCTGCCCCGGCTGATGACGTCGCGCCGATGCGGGACGAGCCTGCGGTCGAGGCCGAGGAGAAGTCCGAGCGGTAAGGGCGCTAGCGTCAGCTCGTCATGACGAGCGGGAGGCCGAGAGTGCTTGCCTTCAAGGACGACCTGCTGGACGCGCAGCTGGTTCGCGCTGTCGGCACCGCGCTGTATGGCGGAGCGGATCTCGGCGAGTGCCTGGCGGCGGCGCGAGAGGTCAAGGAGTCAGACCTCGAGTCCTGGTACAACGCCTGGCATCGCTTGGCTACGCGAGTGCACGAGCTCGCCCGAAGCGAGGAGCGGGCCGGCCGCAGGGTCAGTGCGCGCGCCGCATATCTACGGGCCTGCACCTACCACCGCACTGCGGGCGTGATGCTGGTCGGCGTTCCGGCTGACCGCCGCCTCGTCGCGAGCAATGCTGAACAAACGCAGGCTTTTCGGTCTGCTGCGGCACTCATGGAGCCGCCCGCGGAAGTCGTCTCGATCCCCTATGCGGGTACGACGCTCCCGGGCTACTTCTTCGCCGTCGACGACTCCGGCGTCCCGCGCCCGACCGTGGTGCTGACCGGTGGCTATGACGGCACGTGCGAGGAGTTGTACTTCTTCAACGCGGCCGCGGCGCTCGCCCGGGGATACAACGTGCTGGCGTTCGACGGCCCCGGGCAGGGCGCTGCGTTACTGCAGCAGGGCCTGGTGATGCGGGCTGACTGGGAGGCCGTCGTCACGCCGGTGATCGATTTCGTGGCGGCTCGTTCCGACGTGGACAGCAAGCGGATCGCTCTCATCGGCTTGAGCCTCGGGGCGCACCTGTCACCGCGAGCGGCGGCGTACGAGCCGCGGATCGCCGCGCTCGTCGCCGATTGCGGTGCGTTCGATCTGCGGGCCGGTTTCCTCACCCGGCTGCCACCTCGGCTCGCCGTGGGCTACCTGGCGAACCGGCGGGCCGTGCGCCTTGCCCTCGCGGGTGTCCTGAAGACATTGGCCAGGAAACCCACTGCTGGTTGGGCTTTACGCCGCGGCCAACTCGTCCACGGCGCGCCCAGCCCGCTCGCCTACCTGGACATTCTCGCCCCCTACTCGCTGGCCGATCACGCCGCCAAGATCAGCTGCCCGACCTGGGTCTGCAACGCCGAGGACGACGACATCGGATCGAGTGCGCCCGAACTCGTCGCCGCGCTGACGTGTCCCCACGAGTTCGTGCAATTTCGCACCGCCGACGGCGCCGGGGACCACTGCGAGCAGGCGGCCCGAGCGCTGTATCACGCGCGCTCGTTCGGATGGCTGGATCAGCAGTTACAGCCCTAGCCCCGGTTTCTCGGGTGGTCGTCTCGTGACGTGATACTCGGCGCAAGGCCTGGCGCGCGGGCAAAACTTCAGTTAGGTTGCCCTTAGCCCGCTCGCCCCGGAGGTCGACTTGATCATCTGCCACTGTCACCGCGTGACCGACCGTCAGGCGCGAGCAGCGTGCAGCGAGCCGGATGCCGATTGGCGCGCCGCGGTCAGGGCGACGAAAGCTGCCACCGAGTGCGGTGGATGCGTGCGATTGCTGCGCACAACTGTCGAGGACACGCGTTCGGCCAGCGTCCCCCGGCAGGAGTCGCTAGCGCAGACTGTCGCTCATGCAGGGTGACGCAGCCGTCCTGACGGCGCTCAACGAGATCCTCACCGGCGAGCTCACCGCCGTGAATCAATACTTTCTGCACGCTCGGATGCAGCGCAATTGGGGCTTCGTGAAGCTCGCAGAGCACACCTATGACGAGTCGATCGATGAGATGAAGCATGCCGATCGGCTCATCGAGCGGATCCTCTTCCTCGAAGGCCACCCGAATCTGCAGCGGCTCGGGGCGCTCCGGATCGGCGAGAGCGTCGAGGAGCAGCTGGCGTCCGATCTCGCGGTCGAGATCGAGGCCCTGCCCCGGCTGCGCGGTGCGATCCGGCTCACCCTCGACGGCGGCGATTCGGTCACCCGGCTGCTGCTCGAGGACATCCTCAAGGCCGAAGAGGACCACGTGGACTTTCTCGAGACCCAGCTGCACCTGATCCGGACCTTGGGCGCGACCGACTACCTCGCCCAGCAGATCGAGACCGAGTCCTGACCGACCGGTCGAGTAAGTAAAAGCTAGGCGGTGCCGGTGATCAGCCGCACCACGAGCCGGCGACTTCGCCGGTGCCGGAGCCACGACAGGTGCGCCCGCTTGATGTAGCGGTGGTATCGCTGCTGGCTGCGCGACCCGATGCCGCGCCAGTTCTCGATGATCGTGCGCCGGGTCGCCTTGTCGTAGCGGATGACGACGGCCGCCAATTCATCGGGCATGCCGGTGACCCAGGGGTTCGCCCAGGCGTCGAGCTGGCTGGTCATGGCGGGTGTCCTTTGCCGGGGATTTCCCTCAGTTTCACCTCACCTTTGCACTATGCCTCGGCCGGTCAAGAGCCGGGGGTGCGCTCCTGCGCGAGCCGCCGTCACGCGAAACATTCACGCAATCACTGCGTGTCCGATGCGCCGGCCGCATTTTGTTCTCATGCAGGTCAGGCGAGTGACGCGAGTGACGCGAGAGGTAGCTGTGGCGGGCATGCTCGCCGGGCTCGCCGGATGTTTCGGCGAGGGAACGACCCTCGAGGGCGGGGGCAATGGCCCCGCGAGGTTGCGCGGTCGCTCCCACAGCTCAAAGCGGCGCAGGCAGCCAACCCGAACACATCACGCGAAGCCAGCCGATCTGGCCCTCGCGCTCCTTGAGGTAGGCCTGCTGTTCCACCAGAAACGAGCCATCGCCGTCGGAGACCCGGAAGCGGTAGCCGACCCGTTCGCAATCGGCGAAGTGGTCGGTCTCGACCTTCTCGACGGCCTCGATCACGTCGCCGGGCTCGAACCAGTAGCCCAGCATCTCCAGCACGTCGTCGGGAGTCGGCGGCTCCCAAAAGCGATTGGGTGTCATCGCGCGAAAGTCGATCTCCGGGTGCAGCAGCTCACGGACCCGCGACGGATCTTTGCTCGCGACGGCGTGAGCGAACCTGGCGCCAAGGGGTTCGGCCATGGCGACATCCTGACACCGCCGGGCGCCGGCGTTAAGTCATTCGACGCGAACGTCAGCGTCCGATGTCTGACAGCACCAGCTGGGGCGCGGCCCAGGACGAGTTCGTAGCACGCTGTGATCACGCCGATACGACGATCACGCATCGACGAATCGCGGCGCCCACTCCTCGAGCGCGATGCCGGCAGCGTTCGCGGCGTAGGAGATCGCGTGATACCAGCCGCACAGGAGTAGCAGGTCGAGGAGTTCTGGTTCGTTGAAGGCTGCCGCGAGCCGGCCCCAGAGCGCGTCGTCGATGGTCGCCCGCTCGTGCAGCGCGTCAGCGGCCAGGATGAGCAGCCGCTCGCGCTCCTCACTCCAGCACGCGTCTGCCGCCGAACCGTGGACGAGCGAAAACACCTGCGGCTGCGAGAGTTTCACCCGCTCGCCGAAGAACGCCGTGTGCACGCCCCACTCGTACTCGCAGCCGCACAGGGCACATGTGCGGTCGATGACGATCTCGCGCTCGCGGCGGGAGAGGGAGAGTGTGCGTCCGAGCTCGTACGCACCCCATTCCCGCATCGCCGCCATCATCGTCGCGTTGCGGGCGAACGTGCGAAACAGCCGCAGCGGCGGCTGGCCCGGCGGCATCATGGCGGTCAGGAAGTCTGCCACCTCGGACTCGTAGGGCGGATCGAGCGGTTGGATTCGTGGCATGTCCACCACCTCCGTTTCGGAAAACGAAACACTTGGCGGAGAGGCTAGCATTTCGAAAAACGAAACGGCAACCGGAGAGGACGACCCATGGCACAGGCACCCCGGCCCGGCCGCCCCGTCCGCGGATCGACCACCGGCCGTCCGGTCATGGCGGCGCTGGATCTGCTCGGCCGCCGCTGGGCGCTACGCATCCTCTGGGAGTTGCGCAACGGCCCGGTGCCTGCCCGCGAGCTGCAGGCCCGGTGTGACGCGATGTCCTCCAGCGTGCTTTACCAGCGGCTGGCAGACCTTTCCGACGCGCACCTCGTGCACCAGACCGAAGGCGGCTACGAGCTCACCTCGACCGGAGCGAGCCTCGCCGGTGCCTTGGATCCGCTGGACGCCTGGGCGCGGCGCTGGCAGCGCGACTTGCAGCGGCGCGCGAAGTGAGCACCCGGTGGGCGGCGTCGTGACGGTACCCGGCAGGCTGCTCGTATGGCCGCCATCCACCTCGAGGCGACGTATCCGGCCTCGCCCCAGCGCGTCTTCGACGTGCTGACCGATGAGGCGTTCCTCGACGCGTACGCGAAAGAGGTCGGCGCCGTCGCCCATCACGTCGGCGTCGAACGCGCGGACGGGCAGGTGCGAACCCGCGTCGCGATGACGGTGCCGACGACCGGCGTCCCCGCGGTCTTCAAGCGACTCGTCACCCCGACCATCGATCTGGTCGAGGTCCGGACCTGGTCGACGGAATCGGTGGATGGCCTGATGCGCGGCGCGCTCACCGTCGACGCGTCGGCCCGGAATCGTGATGCCAAAGTGCGTGCAACCCTCCTTCTCGAACCGGCCCGTGGCGGCGCGGAGGCGAGCCGCTTCGGGATCGACGGCGAGGTCAGCGTCAACGTTCCGCTGCTCGGCGAGCCGGCCGCCGCGCTGGTCAAGGATCTGGTGGCCAGCGTCATCAAGCGCCAGTCGACCGTGATGGAGCGCTGGCTGCACGGTCGCTGACCTGCGCGGATCATCTCGACCTTGCGCTGCCCATGGTCAAAGGTCACTTCTCAGCGGACCTAGGAAGCGGAGCATGACCCGGACGGCGCCCCTAGGCTCGAAGTAGCCGTCGGCGCTGTGGAGGTGGAGTCCGGGGATGACCGACGTATCGCGCATCCGTCATCGGGGCGCGGCATCCAAAATCATGACCGCCGAAGAGGCGGCAATGCTCATCGCTCCCGGCGACCGGGTCGGCATGAGCGGCTTCACCGGCGCCGGCCATCCCAAGGCCGTGCCGGGTGCGCTGGTCGGTCGGATGTCCGACGCGACGGCTCATGGCGACCATTTCACGGTCGGCGTGTGGACGGGTGCCTCCACCGCGCCCGAGCTCGACGGCGCGCTGGCCGGTGTCGACGGCATCGATCTGCGCATGCCGTATCAGTCCGACCCGACCACCCGCGGCAAGATCAACGCGGGCCTGATGGACTACCTCGACATCCACCTCTCGCACGTCGCGCAGATGGTGTGGGAGGGCTTCTTCGGCAAGCTCGACGTCGCGCTCATCGAAGCGTCGGGCATCACCGAGAACGGGGAGCTCATCCCGTCGTCCTCGGTCGGCAACAACAAGACCTGGATCGACCTGGCCGACCGCGTCATCGTCGAGGTGAATGCCTGGCAGCCCGAAGAGTTCGAGGGCATGCACGACATCTACTACGGGACCGCCCTGCCACCCAACCGGCGGCCGCTTCAGATCCTGCACCCCTCAGACCGCATCGGCGTTCCACACCTGATCTGCCCGCCCGAGAAGCTCGTGGCCGTCATCCCGACGAATCTCCCGGATCGCGCCACCCCGTTCAAGCCGATCGATGCGGCGTCGGAGCTCATCGCCGAACACGTCGTGGATTTCTTGAGGCACGAGGTGAAGCAGGGGCGTCTTCCCCCGGGTTTGCTGCCGATCCAGTCGGGCGTCGGCAACATTGCGAATGCTGTGCTGGACGGTCTGGACAAGGCGCCCTACCAGGGACTCACCTCTTATACGGAGGTCATCCAGGACGGGATGCTCGCGCTGCTGCGCTCGGGCACCGTGTCCTTCGTGTCGGCCACCGCCTTCTCCTTCAGCGAGGAGGGCGAGGCCGACTTCCGGGCCAACATCAAGGAGTACCGCAACCGGATCGTGCTGCGCTCGCAGGAGATCAGCAATCACCCGGAGGTGGTGCGGCGGCTGGGGATCCTGGCCATGAACGGGATGATCGAGGCCGACATCTACGGCAACGTGAACTCCACCCATGTCATGGGATCGAGCATCCAGAACGGGATCGGCGGCTCCGGCGACTTCGCCCGCAACGCCTTCATCTCCTTCTTCCTCAGCCCTTCGACGGCCAAGGGCGGCAACATCTCCTGCTTCGTGCCGATGGTCAGCCACGTCGACCACACCGAGCACGATGTGCAAGTGCTCGTGACCGAGCAGGGTCTGGCGGATCTACGCGGCCTGGCGCCGCGTCGACGGGCTCAGCGCATCATCGACCACTGCGCGCATCCCGAATACCGCCCGATGCTGCAGGACTATTTCGACCGTGCCCAAGCGGGCGGTGGCGGCAAGCACACGCCGCATTGTCTCGGCGAGGCGCTGTCATGGCACGAGCGTTTCCTCAGCACCGGTTCCATGCGCAAGTCCTGAAACTCGCGCCGAGCGCCGGCTCATCCAATGGTCGAACTCTGCTGCGGGCACCGGGCGCGAGATGTAGAAGCCCTGGATCTGATCGCAGCCGTATCGGGAAAGCTCGCTGTAGGTGGGCCGGTCCTCGACGCCCTCGGCGACCATGCGCAAACCCAGGCTGTGCGCCAGGTTGATGGTCGATTCGACCAGCGCCGCTGCGCGCGCGTCGCCGGCCATCGGAAAGACGAACGATCGGTCGAGTTTGAGCTCGTCGATCGGTAGCTCGCGCAGATACGCCAGCGAGCTGTAGCCGGTACCGAAATCGTCGACGGCGATCTGCACGCCCAGTCCCCGCAGCGTGGTCAAGACCTCGCGAGCTCGTCCGCGATCGCCCATGAGCGTTTCCTCGGTGATCTCGACCTGCAGCGTCTGCGGCGGAAGCCGGCGAAGGGCGAGCTGTCCCGCCACGAAGCCGGGGAATTCCTCATCGAGCAGCGACGCCGCAGGAACGTTGACGGCGACTCCCATCGGCGTTCCCTGCTCCTGCCACGAACACGCCTGGTCGAGCGCCTGCACGAGCACCCGGCGCGTGAGCGCATGCATCAAGCCGCTGTCCTCGACCATCTCCAGGAAGCTTGCGGGATAGAGCAGACCGCGGGTCGGATGCTCCCAGCGCACCAGTGCTTCCACGCTGTGGACGTCACCGCTTCGAAGGTCGATCTTCGGCTGAAAATGCAGGACCAGCTGGTCTTCCGCCAGCGCCGTGCGCAACTCCTGCAGCGTGCGCAGCCGCTCGTGGCCGCGGTTGTCATCGCTGGTGTGGTAGACGCAATGCCCGTCGCGAGCGCTCTTCGCCTTGTACATCGCGACGTCCGCCCGCCGCAGCAGTGTGCTGACATCGCTGCCGTGATCGGGGAACAGGGCGATCCCGATGCTCACCGACGTGTGCAAGCTGATGTCTTCGAGGGCGAACGCTGCGCAGAGCACGTCGTGCAGCCGCTGCGACGCCGCAAGTGCGCGCGTCTCGTCGGCTCTTTCGAGCAGGATCGCGAATTCGTCGCCGCCGAGGCGGGCGAGCAGGTCACCCTCCCGGAGCTGTCCCGACAGCCGTTCGGCCACTTGCCGGAGCAGGAGGTCGCCGACGTGGTGGCCGAGGCTGTCGTTCACCTCTTTGAAGCGGTCGAGATCCAGCAGCAGCAACGCCCGCGGCTGCGCTGATTGCGCGAGCATGGCGCCCACATCCTGATAGAGCGCACGGCGGTTGGGCAGGCCTGTCAGATCGTCCGTGGTGGCCTGCCGTCGCAGATCGGCGAGGCGGCGCAGCTGCCTGAACGCGTATTGGGTCCGGACGGCGGCCAGTAGCACGGTGATCGTCGCCAGGACCACTGAGATCACCGGGACGTGAATCCGGCTGCTGAGGCAGAGTACGAGCAGCGCCACCATGGTCGCGAGGACGGGGATCGCGAGCACGGTGTCGGACTTGGGCGTCTCAGTGGTGGCCGCGGAAGATCGCGCCCAGGATGCCAGGCAGGCGAGTCCGATCGCCCAGGATGCGTCCAGAACCGTTCCCAAGTGGTACGCGTTGTGGGCCACCCGGAGCGCGTACACGATGTCGCCGAAGGCGAACATGCCCAGCCCGGCAATGGGCCACAGCCACTCCGAGCGCAGGCGCCAGCCGTGGAGCGCCAATACCCCGACCGCTGCCGCGACCAGCAGCATGTCGAAGATGGGGTAGGCGGTGGAAATCGTCTTCGCGAGCCAGCTCCCCTCGGTCTGCGCGAGGACGGGTTCGAGCGGGACGGCGATGGCACACGCTGCCGCGACGGCTGCGAGGACGCTGTCGAGCCAGATCGAGGCGCGCAGGCCGCGCAGTTTGCGGCGGACAGCGAGGGTCAGAGCGGCCAGGATCAAGGGATAGAAGATGAGGTAGAAAACATCGGCGATGGAAGGGAAAGGCAGCGTCGCGTAGCGCATCTCGCCGATGCGAGAGATCGCGTCACCCAGCCCGAACGCCGAGATGCCACCGGCCAGGAAGGCTGTCTCCATGCGCCGGGCCCCGGCGCGAGCGGCGATTGCCCAGCACAACGCCGGTGGCAGCGCGTCGGTCGCGAGGCCGAGGATCCCGTCGATGGAGCGGTTGAAGCCGCCCCCTCCGTGCATGCTCAGACCGACGACGAAAACCAGCATCGTGAGCCACATCAGCGGCCAGAGCACGCGCACGGGCGACACCGACCAGTGGCGCTCGATCGAGGCCAGCGGCGAACGCGCTGTCATCTGCGGCCTACTTTCGCCTCGAGCGGGGGTCCTCGGGTGGCAGTCCAAGGCGCTTCAGAGAAGTCATCGGTGGAGACTTCAGGGCGTCGTGAGCCCGAATGGGCGAACCTTCAGAATTAGTTTGCGGCCGAAGGGTCGATTCTCGGTCCTTTCTTTCGGGCGCGTGACTCAAGCCCGATTCACGAAAGGCCAAAGGTCCCGAAAGTCATGAGCTCCGCGGCCTATTTTTGGGGTCCGCTCTTCCCGATAGCACCTCTGCGAGAAGACTGGGAGTCGAGGTATTGGACAGAGGCGATGTGACGCGAGCCTGCTTCGGCCTGCCCTCGTCGCTGTTGGACGCGCTGGATCAGGCGGTCGTGGAAGTCGGCGCCGATGGCAGGGTCGTCTCCTGGAACGCCGTCGCCGAGACCATGTTCGAACGCCCCCGCGCCGATGTCATCGGCCTGCCCTTGGCCGCGCTGGGGTTGCGCTCACCGGACGCTGACGATTGGCGGCAGGTCCAGGCCGAGCTCACTTCAGGCAACCCCGTCCGCCGCGAGTGCCATGGGGTTCGCGCGTCAGGATCGACCTTTCCCGCGCTGATGGCCGATCATCCTCTGCTGGCCGGATCCGGAGAGTTTGCAGGCGCTTTCCGGGTGGTCACCGACCTCACCGAGACCGTGGAGGCGAAACGCGAAGCGGACCTGCGGGAAGCCCGCTGGCGAGCGCTCGTGTCGCGGTCGGCCGACGTGGCCACCATCGCTGAACCGATCGAGCACCGGGTCACCTACATCAGCCCCGCGGCCATCCGGCTCTTCGGATGGCAACCCGAAGAGATCGTCGAGAGGCTCGGCCGCTCCTTCGTCCACCCCGAGGACGCCGATCGCGTCGCGGAGGCGTTGACACTCGTCAAAGCCGACCCCAGCCGGCACCCGACGATCGAATTCCGATTGCTGTGCGCGGACGGCTCCTACCGCTGGGTCGAGGAGACACTCAGCAACCTGATCGACGAGCCGGCCGTCAACGGCCTCGTGGCCAACATTCGCGATATTCACGACCGGCATCTCGCGCAGGACGCCTTGCGTGCGTCCGAAGCACGTTATCGATTGATCGCAGAAACAGCGCAAGAGGGAATCTGGGCGGTCGATACGGCTGGCCGCACGATATACGCCAATCAGAAATTGGCAGAAATACTCGGATATTCGCTCGAGGACATCTACACAATGCAGGAGTTCGACGTCGTCAACGGCGAAACGCGGACGGAGTTCGTCAGCCGTACCCGCTGGCGGCAGGCGCGCGGAGCCGAGTGCTATGAGATGCAGCATGCCCGGCCCGACGGATCAGGGGTCGTGTTGAGGATCTCCGCCAGCCCGTTGTACGAAGACGGTCGCTACCTCGGATCGCTGGCGATGGTTGCCGATGTCACCTCCGCCCGTGACGCGGAGCGGGAGCTTCGCTTGCGCGCCACGCATGACTCGCTGACGGGCCTGGCAAATCGGCCTGCCCTGCTGGAGAAATTGCAGCTGGCGCTCGACCGCGCCAGGCAGGCGCGCGGTCGCCCGCTCGCGGTGCTTATCGCTGACATCGATCAGTTCAAGCTCGTCAACGACACTCTCGGACATGCGGCCGGCGACGAGTTGCTCGTCGAGGTGTCCCGCCGGTGGGAAGCGGTGCTGCGCCCGAGTGACGTTCTGGGCCGGCTCGGCGGCGATGAGTTCGTCGTCCTGTGCATCGACACCAAGGAGGATCAGGCGAGCCGGATCGCCGCTCGCCTCCAGCGTGCCCTCGAGCGTCCGTTCGCTCTGGCGGGTCGCACGGTCGCGGTCAATGCGAGCATCGGGATCGCGGTCGCCGCTGCCGGCGTGTTGCCCGGCAGCCAGCCCGCCGAACCGCCTCCCGACGCCGGGACCCTGCTCGGTTACGCCGATGCCGCGATGTATGCGGCGAAGGCCGACGGGCCGGGCCATGCGAAGGTTTTCAGCGCCAGTCTCATCAGCCGCTCCCGCCGCCGACTCCGGCTCATCAACGACCTCCGGTCTGCGTTGGAGACCGATCAGCTGGCGCTGCACTACCAGCCGGTGGTCGACCTCGGCACCGGACGGCTGCTCGGCGTGGAGGCCCTCTGCCGGTGGACGCATCCCGACCGGGGCGTGGTTTCTCCCGGCGAGTTCATCGTGGCGGCCGAGGAGAGCGGGCTCATCGAGGCGCTCGACCGCTGGGTCCTGCACCGTGCTTGCCGCGACGCCGCCTCCATGAGAGCCGAGGGCGTGCTCCGACCCGGGGCTTACGTCGCCGTCAACGTCTTTGCGGGCCACCTCGGGAAGCCCGGCTTCGAAAGCGATCTGTGCATCGCGCTGGCCGGGTCGGGACTGCCGGCCCACGCACTGGTCCTGGAAGTGACCGAGAGTGCGGTCATGCGCGATCCCGACGAGGCCCTTGCCGCACTGGAAGCACTGGCGCGGCTCGGGGTCCGGGTCGCCATCGACGACTTCGGCACCGGATATTCCTCGCTCGGCCGGCTCTCGCAATTTCCCGTCGCCACGTTGAAGATCGACCGCGGCTTCGTCCATCAGATCACCAAGCGCTCCGACCACCGCGCGATCGTGACCGCTGTCATCGATCTGGGACGCGCCCTCGACGTCACCAGCACGGCGGAAGGGATCGAGACGTATGCCGATCTCCGGCTGCTGCAGGACCTCGGATGTCATGCGGGGCAGGGATTCTTGTGGAGTCCGGCGCTGCCGGTACCCGAGCTGGCCATCCTCCTCGGCGCCCTCCCACACGGCCGCTTCGCGTTGACGTGTGACGGCGACGCCGGGGTCGCCGTGCCGCTGCAGCGCGTGAGCCCGACCGACTAGTGCGTCTGGACGGGCGCCCCGGGCTCCGGATCGGGCGTGGAGCCTCCGTCGACGAACAACCATTCCTCCGCCACGAGGCCACCCTCGAGGCGAAACAGCACCAGGGAATGGACATCGAAGACGTCTTCGGTGCCCGCCACCGGACCGTAGGCGCTGATCGGGTGGCCACTGATGCGAAGCCGGGTCGCGACCCAGTCGTCCTCCGCGATTTGGGAGAGGACCCGAAATCGCACGTCGGGAATCGCCGCGCGAAACCTCGCCATCGACTCCGCCTCGCCGCGGCCGCCCGCGTGGCTCTCCGTCGTCACCTTGCTGTGGTGGGTGAAGTCCGGCGCGTACAGCGTCTGGAACACCGTGGGATCCCCGCCGTCGTAGCCTTCCTCGTAGATCCGGCGCACGACCGCCTTGTTGGCTTCGCGCCGGGCGGCGGGATCCGTGCTCGGCATGCTCATCCGCTCCAGGTCGCGTGGGTGCCGCTGCTGACGCGCTCGGGCAGTCGCACCCGCGCGATCGGCCCGTCAGCGAGGCGCGCCGCGTCGAAGACCAGGCACTCGGAAAGGTCGCGTTTCACGTCCGAGGTGATCGTGATGAGGTATGCGTCGTCCTCGGCGGTAGCGCCCGGCCGCGGCGCGACGGCCGTCTCACTCGCGTACACCCCTGGCGGCAGGTCGTAGCGCTCTTCGGCGCCGGTGATGACGTCATGCTTGACGATCCCGCTGAACAGGAACCAGCCGGGCACCGCGCTCGCCGCGTACGTGTACCGATAGGGGAGCCCCGTGACCCCGGAATTGATCATCCCGAACTCACTGACCGTGTCGGTGAGCCGCTCCTCCTTGGCCAGACCGGTGCGCAGGTTGAGCCGCCAGCGGTGCAGATGCGTCTGGAGCCGGTCGGCGGCGAGGGAGCGAAACAGCCGCTGATAAAGGGATCCGGCGCCGTCGTCGGCGGGCACCGGATCGTCCTGGAAGAAGCCGTCGAGCACGATCTCCTCGCCGTCCTCGTAGGCGTTGACCCAGTGCAGCACGTACGTGGGCATCGCCTCGAACCATCGGACATCAGCCGCCGTGCCGCGGCGCGGGATGACCCCGAGCCGGGTCGGCAGGTCGGGGTGGAAGCGTGAGACGTACTTGCCGAGCGCCAATGCCTCCGGCAGCCAGAAGAGCGGGCAGTCGTTGAGGATGGCGTAGTTGGCGGTGAAGGCCATGTCGTGCGGCAGTCGCGGCCCCGGCAGCGGTACATCGGTGTAGTGCACGAGATTGTCGCCGGAGTCGACCACCCCGTAGCGCAGGTAGGGCGCCTCGGTGCCGTAGTTGAAGAACAGCAATTCGCCGGTTCGCGGATCGACCTTGGTATGCGCCGAGACCCCGTGTCCTGCCGGAAAAGCGCCGTGCCAGCCGGCTTTTCCCAGTGTTTCCAGGGTCATCGGGTCGAGCCGGTAGAGATCGCCGCACTGGTAGAAACTGGTGAGGGCGACCCCGTTGTGCACCACGACGTCGGTGCTGGAGGCATCCTTCATGCGGCCACGCGCGCCCCACCCGTCCTCGCGGGGCGACCACTCCGGCTTCTCCGCGATGCCTGCCCACAGCGGCCCGCCTGCGGCCTGTTCGGCAAGAAAACCGTCGGTGCGCACGAAGCGGTTGCGGTAGTAAGCGCGTCCGCGAGCAAACCTGACCGCGTGGACCATTCCGTCACCGTCGAAGGGGTGGTAGCGCTCGAGGGCCGGATGTACCGGGTTCTCGGTGTTTCGCAGGTAGACCCCGGACAGGTCTTCGGGCAGCTCGCCGATCACGTCGAGGTCGTCGGCGCGCCACTCGGTGCTTTGCGGACGCCACGCCCCGGTGCGATACGGATGGTCGTCATCGGCAGGAAGCGTCGAGAGCGCCCGGCCTACTTCTGCGACATCCACGCCTTCAGCGTGAACCCGCCCCGCCGGACGTGTCCAGGCGGGTCCCATGAAAGGGTTTCCGCAGCAGCTCGACCTCGACAGGAGACGTGTATGCGCGCGGCAGTGATCACCGGAGCCCACAGCGTGCAGGTGGACGACGTACCTGATCCCGTACTTCCCGGTGCGGGCGGCGCGATCATCACCGTCGGCAAGGCCGCTATCTGCGGCAGTGACTTGCATTTCTACGACGGCGACATGGGCGTCGGTCCCCAGGGATTACGCATCGGCCACGAGGCGATCGGCACCGTCGCCGAGGTCGGTCCTGACGTGCGGTCCGTCAAGGTCGGTGACCGGGTGCTGGTGTCGTCGATCTCCGGCTGCGGGGCCTGCCCGGGATGTGCGACGGGCGACCCGGTCACCTGTCAGCGTCCCGGGCCCAAGGTCTTCGGATCCGGCGAGCTCGGCGGGGCGCAGGCGGAGGCGCTTGCGGTGCCCGGTGCGGATTTCCAGCTCCGCAAGCTCGCCGGCGACCTGTCCGAGGTCTCGGACGAGGCGGCGCTGCTGCTGACCGACAACCTGCCCACCGGCTGGATCGCCGCGCGCAAGGCCGGCTTCCAGCCCGGCGCGACGGTGGCCGTCATCGGTCTGGGTTCCGTCGGGTTGTGCGCGGTCCGCTCGGCGCTGCTGCTCGGGGCGGGACGGGTGCTCGCCGCCGACCTGGCGCCCGGGCGGCGAGCTCTCGCGGAAAGCTTCGGCGCGGAGCCGGTCGACCCCGCCGCCGAAGGCGGGACGGCAGCCGCGATCCTTGCCGCCACCGGAGGACTGGGCGCCGAGTCGGTCATCGAAGCCGTCGGCGCTGACGTGACCATGGATGCGGCGATCGGGTCAGTTCGCGCCGGCGGCACCGTCTCCATCGTCGGGGTGCACAACATGAACCCGTACCAGCTGCCCGTGCTGATGACGCTCTTTCGCAGCATCAGCATCCACACCACGACCGCCCCGATCCAGCAGACCTGGCGCGAGCTGCTCCCGCTCGTGGCATCCGGCCGGATGAAGACCGACGGCATCTTCACCCACCGGTTCCCGCTGGAGAAGGCTGCCGATGCTTACCAGGCCGTCGCCGCCCGCAGCGGCGAGTGCATCAAGACCGTGTTCGACGTCAGCTGAGCCGGCGGCCCGCTCTGGGCGAGGCGCTGCTAACTACGGGTGGCGTGGCCGAGCAGGAGTTCGCGGTCGGCAATCTTGATGCGATCGCGGCCCTGGGACTTGCCGAGCGCGATCTCCGCTTCGTCGATGCCGACCCAGCCTTCCCAGTCGACGACGTCGACCCCTCGTTCGGCAAGGAGCTTCAGGAGCGCCTCGGGATCGCGTGTCTGCGCCGGCGTGAGGGTGGACGCGTCGGCGATCAGCGAGCTGATGGTCTCGGACGCGTCGGACTTGTTGGTGCCGATGACCCCGGTGGGTCCGCGCTTGATCCAACCGGCGACGTACTCGCCCGGCACCGGCTTGCCCTCGTGCATGACGCGGCCGGCCTCGTGCGGGATGGTGCCGTTGCGCTCGTTGAAGGGCAGCCCGGCCAGGCCCTGCCCGCGGTAGCCGACGCTGCGCAGCACCATCTGCGCGGGGATGGTCTCCAGGACGCCGGTGCCGCGCACGTTGCCGGTGCCGTCGAGCACGGTGCGCTCCACCTCGACCCCGTCGACCTTGTCGGCGCCCAGCACCGCCGTGGGTCGCAGCAGGAAGCGCAGGTGGATCCGCCGCGGCTTGCCACTCGGCCGCTCTTCCGCCCACCGGCGCAGGATCTCCAGGTTGCGGCGCTGATTGGCGTCGGTAGCGATGGTCTCCTCGCTCGCCGCATCGAGCACCAGCTCATCGGGATCGACGACGATGTCGGCATTGGCCAGCTCGCCGAGCTCGCGCAGCTCCTTGGTGGTGAACTTCGCCTGCGCCGGGCCGCGCCGCCCGAGCACGTGGATGTCGGTGACATGGCTCGCGTGCAGCACGTCGAGCACGTGATCGGGAAGGTCGGTCGGGCGCAGATCGTCGGCGGTCTTGGCCAGGATCCGGGCGACGTCGACCGCCACATTGCCGACGCCGACGACCACCACGTCTGTCGCGTCGAGCGTGAACCGGTCGATCTGGGTATCGGGATGGCCGCTGTACCAGGCGACGAAGTCGGTGGCGGAGAAGCTTCCCGGCAGTTCCTCACCTTCGATGTCGAGGCGCCGGTCGATGGCCGCGCCGTAGGCCACGACGATCGCGTCGTAGTGCTCGTGCAGCTCGTCCATCGAGACGTCCTTGCCGACCTCGACATTGCCGAGGAAGCGGATGCCATCGGTCTCGAGCACCTTGCGCAACGCGAGAGTGATCGACTTGATCTTCTCGTGGTCGGGCGCGACCCCGTAGCGCACGAGCCCGTACGGGCACGGCAGACGGTCGATGACGTCGACAGCGACGCCGTCCACCTCCGGAGCGAACTTCAGCAGCGACTGCGCTGCGTAGATGCCCGACGGACCACTTCCGATGACTGCGACGCGTAACACGATCCCAATATCTCAGACGCGCTCTGGCTAGACGACACTGCCGGTAGCCGATTGCCCGATCGTGCGGCAAACGCTGATCTTGTCCTGCAGGTAGCCGCGGCTGTACGCGATCAGCCGCTGGGCCGGGGTGCCATGCGCGTCAGGTGAGGACGCGAGCTCCGAGCCGAAATGACGCGTGTCGCCCAACTGGAAGAGGAGCTTGGCGGCGCCGAGCACATCGGTGAAGGGCAGCCGGTGGGCGGTACGGGCGAAGGCCGTCTCCACGCCGGCCGAGCAGTCTGCCTGGTTCTCCTCCGACCGCGAGATCGGACCGGTCACGCCGAGGATGTGATCGGCGCGGTGGCCGAGCTCGTGCATCAGGACGACCACCGGAAGGAACGGGCCGCCCTTCTGGTAAAGCCCGGAAAGCAGTTCGCGGCTGTAGGCGACGGTGTCGTCCGTCGGGCAGAAGAACGCGTTGTCGGAGAAGTCGCTCGCGCTGCCGTCGGCGGTGCCGCAGGCGTCCTGCGGCACCTGACCGTCGTCGTAGGCGACGAACGTCGGGGCCGTCCACTTCGCACCCATCTGCCCGGTCCAGAAGGCGTTGACCGAACCGGGGCAGTCCGCTGGATCGGTGAGGATCGCGAGCGTGCTGTCGAGGTCGTGAGCGACTCCCGTATGACACCCCGCTGGTACCGCTGACGCAGCGCCGGAGGAGGACGGGGTCGAACTGCTCAACGATCCCGAGACCGAGCCGACGGCCGAACTGCCGCAGGCGCTCGCGGCAAACATCGCGGCGGCGATCAATCCGCCGACCCGCACGGGCAGCCTTCCCCCGAAGTTCTTCATGGCACGCAGCGTCGCAGGTACTCCCGCATCGAGCGGTCGGAAATCCACCGGACGCCCTGTCGAGTACCCGACATTTGGGCGTCTGTCGTGCGGTTTGAGAGGATGACGTGTGCTGCGAAGCGGGGGCCCGAGAGGGGCAGTCGCGGCGGCGTCACTTCTGGCGCTGCTCGCCGTCGCCTGCGGCACCCGTGTCTCCGCACCGCCGCCGACCCAGCCCGTGGTCACCGCCGGCCCGTCCGGTACGACCCCGACCGCGGCCGTCAGCAACCCCGCCTCGGACATCGGCGTCACGCCAACCACCATCACGGTCGGTGTTCTGGTGAGCCGTACGAGCCCGCTCGGTCCTGACGTGTTCAGCGGTTCGTATTACGGCGCCACCGCGTATTTCGACACCCTCA
Source organism: uncultured Actinomycetota bacterium (assembly GCA_963731205.1). Classification (GTDB taxonomy): domain Bacteria; phylum Actinomycetota; class Actinomycetes; order Frankiales; family Frankiaceae; genus DATAZK01. The sequence continues at coordinate 1,914,643 of CAVSUJ010000002.1, forward strand.
ACCAGCAGGGTGGCATCGACGGGCGCAAGATCAAGGTCGTCCCCTGCGATGACACCGGCAGCGGCAGCGGCAACGTCCAATGCGTCCACACGCTGATCGACAAGGACTCCATCTTCGCCCTCGCCGGCACCACGGCTTTCAGCTACGACGGCGACACCTACGTCAACCAGAAGGGCGTGCCCGACGTCGGTGGTCAGCCGATCGGCAACGGCTACGACACCTACGCCCATCTGTGGAACCTGTACGGAAGTGACGAGCCCCGCACCGGAACGGTCGGCTGGAACGGCAAGCTCTATGCCGGCACCGAGGTCTACCAATACTTCAAGGACAAGCTCGGCGCGAAGAGCGCGGCGGTCGTCTTCTACAACGTCGCCCCCTCGCAGCGGTTCGCCCTCAGCATCGAAGCCGGGTTACGCAAAGTGGGCTACACCGTCCGCGAGGAGCAGGCCGACCTCGGCCTTGCCAATTTCGACAGCATCGCGGTGGACATCGGCGGCGCCAAAGTCGACACCGTCTACGACGCCCTCGACGACACCGGCAACGAGCGGCTCTGCCAGGCGCTCGATGCCCATCACGTGAAGCTCAAGGCGAAGGTGACGACCACGCAGGGCTGGAGCTCGACGGTCGCCACCAACTACAAGTCGAGCCCCACGTGCCGCAACAGCATCTACGCCACCGGAAACACGCAGAACTACGACGACCGCAGCAAGCCCGGCGTCGCCGCATTCCAGGATGCGGTCAACAAGATCTACCCGAGCCACGAGGGCAAGACGTCGGAGTGGGAGCTCGAGGGCTGGGCTTCGGCGCAATGGCTGACCGACGCGATGCGCTCGTGCGGGGCGCAGCTGACCCGTAAGTGCGTCGAGAACTACCTGCGCGAGCAGAAGGCGTACACCGGCCACGGGCTGCTGACCGCGCGCAACTTCGTGGTCAAGCAACCGACCGGGTTGCAGAGGAACTGCATCAACGTCGCCCGTTGGCAGGACTCGGCGAACTCCGGAAAGGGCGGCTGGGTCTCGCAGGTCGCCGACATGAACAAGAACTGCTTCAACGCCTTCGAACTACCCTATTCTCCTTAGTCCACAGCACTTTCGCGCAGTTCCGCCGGCTCTCCGGCGAAGCTGACCTCCCCCCGCTCGAGCCGGTAGACCACCGCCGCGAGCGCCAGCACCCGGTCCTCGTACTGGTCGGCGAGCACGACCGTCACGCCCGTCGCAGCGATCCGCCCGACCACCTCATACAGCTCGTCGGTCAGCGCCGGAGCCAGCCCGAGCGAGGGCTCGTCCACGATCACGCAGCGGGGATCGGTGACGAGAGCGCGGCTGAGCGCGAGCATGCGCTGCTCGCCCCCCGACAGCGTCCCGGCGGCTTGCCCACCGCGCTCGCGCAGGATCGGGAAGGTGTCGTACGCCGGATCGAGCGACCGGCTGCCGGCGAACACTTCGAGGTTCTCGCGTACCGACAGGTGGCTGAAGACGCCCTGCGATTCGGGCACCGCCACCAGACCTTTCCGCGCCCGTTGCTCGGGCCGTAGCCGGCCGAAAGGCGTGCCGTTCCAGAGCAATCTCCCGCTGCGCATCGGGAGTGTCCCGGCGAGTACCGACAGCAGCGTCGTCTTGCCGGCGCCGTTGGGGCCGACGATTCCGGTGACGACGCCCGCAGCGATGTCGAGGTCGATCCCGTGCAACACCTCGACGGGTCCGTAGCCGGCACGCAGCCCGCGAGCAGAGAGGGCGACCGTCATTTCTCGGCCGCCGCGCTGACTCGATGCAGTGCGCCGCCGGCGAGCTCGTGGACCTCGTCAGCGACGGCTTGCACGAACGCCGGGTCGTGCTCGATCAGCAGCACCGCCTTGCCCGCGCCGGCGAGGCCGCGCAGCAGGGTCGCCACGGCGGCGGCTTGCCGGCGATCGAGCCCGCTGACCGGTTCATCCAGCAGCAGCACCAGCGGATCGGCGACGAGCGCCCGGGCGAGCTCGACGAGCCGGAGCGTTCCGGTGGGCAGTTCGCCGGCGGCGATCTCGGCGACGCCGGCCAGCCCGAGCTCGTCGCAGACGTGGTCGACGCGCTCGTCGGCCTGCCGCGTCTGACGGGCACTGAAGGCCTGCAGGAGCCCGAATCGGTGCCGGTTCTCCGCGGCGACGAGCAGGTTCTCCCGGACTGTCAGGGTCTGGAACACGCTCCCCACCTGATACGTCGGCACCAGTCCGCGGCGGCTGCGCGCGTCGGCCGGCAGCCGGGTGACGTCCCGTCCGGCGAGCAGCACGCGTCCTGAGTCGGGGCGCAAAGTGCCTGCCAGGCAACGGAAAAGCGTGGTCTTGCCGGCACCGTTGGATCCCACGAGAGCGGTGACGCAGCCGGCGTCGACGGAGAGGCTGATGCCGTCGAGCACCTGCAGGCCGCCGTAGCTCTTCTTCAGCGCATCGGCGACGAGGACGCTCATCGGGTGAGTCCCAGCAGACCGAGTACCCGCTGTCCGGCGGGGGTGAGCCGGCGGCGTTCGTCAGGGCTGTCCAGGCGGTGCCTGCCGAGCAGCGAGGTGATGAGGTCGATGACGCCGGCGATCCCGCGCGGCAGCCGACCGAGCAGCGCGGCGAGCAAGCCGACGACGAACAGTGACGTGCCAGGTACCGCGACCGAATTGATGATGACGAACAGCGCTGCCGCCAGCACTGCCGCCACCGCGCTGTCCGCTCCGGCGACGATGACGGTGGTGAACCACAGCAGGCCCTGAAGCGGATCGACGGCGCTGGAGTCGAACGCGCCGGCCGCCTCCACCATCAGGCCGCCGCCGAGTCCGGCGAGAGTCGCGCTGGCAGCAAAAGCGGCGAGCGTCATCGTCCGCACGTCCACTCCCGCCGCACGCGCACCGTCGGGGCTGTCCCGGGCCGCCCGCAAAGCGCGTCCGACCCGCCCGTGCGTCAGCACCTCGACCAGCCCGAGCCCGAGCATCAGGCAGACCAGTTCGAGTGCGTAGAAGGCCCTGTCGCCGCCCACCGCCAGCCGGATTGTCAGCCCGGAGGTGAAGCGCGGCTGCTCGAAGACGAACCGGCTGGCGACCGTGCCGACCGCGAGCGTCGTGAGGGCGAGCGCGAGACCGCTTCGGCGTAAGGCCGGGTACCCGGTGATGAGCCCCAGAACGCCGGCACCGATGGCCCCGAACGCGAGCGCGATGATTCCCGGCAGCTTCGGCAGGCCTCCGGCGCCGGCGGTGAGTCCGGCGGCCAGCAGCGCACCGACACCCGCGTAACCGGCGGCCCCGAGCGAGATCTGTCCGGCCACCCCCGAGAGCAGCATCAAGGAAAGGAAGATCAATCCAAGGGCCGGCACCTGCTGGGCGGTGTTCACGTCGACCAGTGGGAAGAGCACCGGCGAGGCCAGGAATGCCGCCCCGACCGGCACCGTCCAGCGCGGCCATCGCCTGGGCCGGCGGGCCACTGATGCGACGGCGCCTGCACCCGTCTCGGCGAGCTGAGGGATCAGCAGGAGTCCGATGAGCAACGCGAGCACGAAGAGGTTGGACTGGACGCTGCCGAAGATGGTTTGCGCCAGCCCGTTCAGCTGCACCCGCTGGAGCTCGGCCTGTCCGATGCCGATCGCGAGCGCCGACACCACGACAGCGATCGCCGACTGCAGCTTCGCGATCACCACGACAGCAAGGGTTTCCAGCACGACGAGCGTGAGCCCGTACGGGCTGAGTTGGGTTGATGGGGCCAGCAGCACGCCCGCGAGTCCCGCCAGGCCGCCGCCGAGTGCCCACCCGATGGCGGCCACCCGGTCGGCGTTCACCCCGGCGAGGAGTGCCAGCGAACGCTGATCGACGACGGCCCGCGCGAGCAGCCCGGCCCGGGTGCGCCGGGCCACGACCGTCAGCACCAGACAGACGACGATTGCTATGAGCAGCTGGGCGAGGCTGCTCCGGTCGATGGTCGCGCCGCCGGGAAGGTCGATAGCTCCCGAAGGCACCAGCGAAGGTGCGTTCTGCCGGGTCTGCAAACCCCAGATCTGCGAGGCCAGACCGAGCAGCAGCACCAGCAGTCCGGTGCTCGCCACGAGCGTCTCCGCAGTTGAGGCGGCTCGCCGGCGCAGCGGGCGGAAGACCGCCCACTCGGCCGCGAGGCCCAGCGCCGGGCCGATGACGATCAGCACCAGCGGGGCGGCGACCCCGATCGGCCAGTGCCAGACCGTCACGGCCTCCCAGAGCACGTAAGCGACCAACATCGCCATCCCGCCGGAAGCGATGTTGAAGACGCCCGTGGTGCGGTAGGTGACCAGCACGCCGAGCCCGGCAAGCGCCGCGACCGCGCCTACCGCGACCCCGGCCAGCGCCAGGTCGATCGCGATCATGGGCTGTCGCTCGGCCGCTCCGGCGAGCAGACGGGACACGGGGTCAGGTCGCCGCTGGAGATCGCCTCGGGGTCGGCGGGCTCGGCGTCCTTCTCCCGCGTGAGGAGGCAGCCGGGGCGGTGATAGGTCGTGCCCTGCGGAACGGTCAGGTAGGTCTCGGACGCGCTGAGCAGCGGATCACCCGGTGGTGACTGCTCGGTCGGTCCGGGGTCTACTGCCGGCCCCGTTCCGTCGGTCCCGGCGGCTTCCGTGATCGCGTCGATCAGCTGGGCGAGGCGCCGCTCCACCCGGTCGTTGCGTCCGGCGATCACCAGGGCGCTACCGACGATGATCAGCGCCAGGCCGCTGAAGCCCGCGCTGACCAGGTAGGGCATCTGCTTGTAGAGGTCGGCGGTGCCGGAGATGTCGTACCAGGCGACGACGAGCAGCACGGCGCCGCCGAACAGGCAGAGGATCGCAGCGATCGACCAGGGATCGCTCGGTCGCAGCGATCTCATGGAGCCTGCTCTCGCGTGGCCACCTCCGCATGTTCTGTCACAGGTGCCGCACAGTCACGAAGGACCCGCCGCGTGGGGGCGCCGGTGCAGCCGAGCCTGTGGATGAAAGCGCGCGGACTGCGACTCCTGTGGACAGCCGGACCCGGCCACTTTTCGACGCCAAGCTCGGACCACCCCACCCGCTTCGAACCCCCTCGAGGAATCGCCATGTTCCACTCTCCCCCCACACCTTCCACCGGCAAGCCGCCGGGCGTCCGGTTGCAGCCCGCTCTTGCGGTGAATCCCACCGCGCTGGCCTCCTTGCCGCAGAGCCTGCTTCAGCACGCGCAGCTGCTGCGGTCGGGGGCACCAGCACTGTTCGCGGCCTGGGATCAGGCGGCCGCCGCGCTGGTGGAGCAGCGCACGGGTGCGGTTCTGCAAGCGTGCCGGCCCAGTGCCGCGGCGGCGCTCGACGCCTGCGCCGATTCGGTGGAGGCCCTCACCTCGGGCCTTCGCTGGAGCGCGGTCAGTTACGCGGACGCCGAGACGGCGGTGGGTGATCGGGCGCAGGTGTGGATGCCTTAGCCGCCGGCGCCCGGCTGGTGCAGGTTGACGCCGGCACGCTGACGACGCTCGTCGCCCGGCTGCGCGTGATGCGCCAGCACCTGGGCGACGCGGCGGAGGGTCTGGCCGCCCTGCTGACGGCGGGGAGCCTGCTGGGTTGGTCCGGTGCCGGCTACGAGGCCTTCGTCGATGCCGCGACGGCGGCTCGGGCTCGGCTCATTCGGCTGGGCGGCGCGCTCGAGGTTGCCGCCTCGGCGCTGGCGTCCTTGGGTTCGGTGCTGGAGGCGGCGCAACGCGAGGCGAGGGCGGCGAACCGGGTGCTGGCGATTGCCGATCCGGCTGATCTCGCTGATCCCACTGATCCCGCTGATCCGACTGATCCGACTGTGGCGGTGGCGTCGGAGCTGGCGAGGGTGCTAGCGGCTCTCGCGGATGCCGATGCCCGGGCAGCATTTCTGCTCGCAGAAGCGCTGCTGCTCGATCTCACCCACACGCCGATGCCGGCCGTCGGAGCGGCGCCCGCGGCTGGTGCCCAGTCGCTCGCACGTGAGGTGTCTGCGGTGCGTTCGCCTCCGGAAAGCGCGGCGGCGGTGACGGTCTGGTGGGCCGGTCTCACCGACCCGGCGAGAGCGTCCCTCGCCCGCGGTTGGGCAGGGAGCGTCGACGGCGTTCCGGCCGCGGTGCGCGATGCGGTGAACCGGGCTCGACTCGCGGAGGCGGTGCGGGGCGCGGAGCAGGCGTATGCGCGCGCTCCGCTGTATGAGACGTACGCCCACGAGAGCGCGCGGACCCGGCTGATCCGGCTGAAGGCGCTCGTTGCCGCTGTAGCACCGCCCGGCAGCCAGCTCCTGCTGTTCGACCCCCACGGTGACGGCGAGGCGGTGGTGTCGACGGGAGATGTCGAAACCAGCCGATCGGTGGCGGTGCTCGTGCCGGGGATGACGAGCGACCTCGCTGACGCGCCCCTGCTGATCAAGGAGACCCGCAGGCTGGCTGCGGCGGCGGGATCGGACACGGCAGCCGTCATGTGGCTCGGCTACGACGCCCCGGGCGTGCATCAGGCGGCGAGCGACGCGTCCGCCAAGTCGGGTGCGGCAGCGCTCCAGCGTTTCGTGACCGGCTTGCGCTCGACTGCTGCGCTGCGCCAGCACGTCACGGTCGTCGGCCACAGCTACGGGTCACTGGTCGCCGGTATCGCCGCCAAGCGCGGGTTCGATGTCGATGACCTCGTGCTGCTGGCAAGCCCGGGGGTGGAGGCGGCTCACGCGTCTGACCTGCATCTTCCGGCCGGTCACGTCTGGGCAGCGAAGGTGTCGACCGATCCGATCCAGCTGGTCTTCCTGCCCCGGGAGCTCGGCTGGCTGACCGGCGTGCAGCTGCCGCCCGTCTTCGGTCCCGATCCGGCCGCTGCGGCCTTCGGCGCCCGGCACTTCCCGACCGGAGGTGCCTTCGGCCACAGCGGCTACTTCGACGCCGGGACGCAGTCGCTGGCGAGCCTCGGCCGCATCGTCAGCGGGCGGCCCGTCGCATGAGCCGGGGCTACCCGCCGAGGCCCAGGCCGTTCAGCAGGTTTCCGACCGTCTGGCCGAGGTCCCCGGCTCCGGCGCCGCCGGTGAGCTGGCTGAGCGTCGACTGCACGGGGGTCGGCACCGCGGTCGGGACAGGCAGTTGGAGTGGGGAGTTCGACGCGGGCGCCGAGGGTAGGGCCGTCGGATCCGGCGCACCGGGGCTCGGAGCCGGCTGCGTGGGGATGCCAGTGCCAGTGCCAGTGCCGGATCCGACTCCGGTGCCGCTGCCAGACGCCGGTCCGGTGCTCGGCGCGGGGGTGGGTCCGGCGCCGACCTTCGTCACCGTTGGGATGCTTCCGGGCGGCAGTGGCAGCGCGTTCAGCACCGTCGGAAGGATGGCGAGCACCGGCTCGTCGGCGAGCCGGCGCAGCTGCGTGAGCAGGTTCTGCGAACTGTTGACGAGCGTGGTGGCGAGGGCCTGGTTGGCCGGTAGGCGCAACGCCGGTGAGGCGAACAGCAGCGTGCGCTCTTGGCGCAGCATGGTCACGACCGACGAGGCCGTGGCGGCGTTTCTGGAGGCGGTCGGCAGGCTGCTGGAGACGGCGCCCTGCCAGCTGCGCTCGGCGGCCAGGATGGTGGCGGGAGCGGCATCGGCGGCCAGCAGCCGGTGGCTGAGCACGGTGAATTCGCTGCTGGCGAGGCGGATGTCAGGGCTCTGCTGCACGGCCTGGGCTCCCGCGGCGGTCGACGGGTGGCTGCTGCCCCGGGTGACCTGCGGGATGACGGCGATGGCCACCGCGAGTGCCGCGGCGCCGGCAAGGGCGCTGGCCAGCCGGTGGCGCGGGCGCCGGTAGGCCTGCTCGGACACTCGCGTATCCGCGTCGACAGGCTGCTCTGCGCCGGCGCCGGCGCCGGCGACGGTGACGGGCACCTTCCGCGGGAAAGGAGACGGGACCGACTCGCGCCGGCGCACGCCTGCCCGCAGCTCGGCGAGCTCGCCGCGCGCTCCGGCGATGACGTCGGCGGCGATGTCAGCCCGGCCGTCCTCCAGCGCGCCGGCGGCAGCACTCAAATCGGCGGAGACGGCGAGGCGCACCTGCGAGAGGCTGTGCAGGAGGGCCTGGATCTGGGCCGCTTCGTTTGCACTCAACCCGTTGATCGAGGGGTCGCCGGCGGCGGCGCCGCGCTCCGGCTGGTTCGCCGCCGCAGCCGCGTCACCATTACCGGTAGCCGCGCGTGACCCGCCTTTGGACCACCGCACACCGTCTCCTGAACAAGCATCCATCAGTCGTCGTCTATGGCATTCGCTACCAAGGCCCGGCTTCCTGCAACGATGCAAGGATGCCTTCGACTCACGACACGTCATCGCCGCCTTTCCCAGCTTCCGCAGGCGCCAATCCACCTGCCGATCTCGCAGAGTTCGGCACCGTCGCCGTCCTTGGCGGCACCGGACCGCAAGGGCGTGGGCTCGCCCGCCGCTTTGCCGCGGCCGGCGTTCCGGTGGTGATCGGCTCGCGCGACGCAGGTCGCGCAGGTCAGGCGGCGGAGCCCATGGCCGCCAGCGGACTTCCCGTGACGGGCGCCGACAACGCCGGGGCGGCGTCGGCGGGCAACATCGTCATCGTCGCCGTCCCTTACGAAGGGCACGAAGACTTGCTGAAGTCACTGGCCGCCGAGCTCGCGGGCAAGGTCGTCGTCGACTGCGTCAACCCGCTGGGTTTCGACAAGCAGGGCGCGTACCAGCTCGAGGTCCCGGAGGGCAGCGCTGCGCAGCAGGCGGCCGCTGTCCTGCCGGAGAGCACGGTTGTGGCCGCATTTCACCACGTCAGCGCCGTGCTGCTGGAAGACGAGTCGGTCGAGCGGGTCGAGACCGACGTCCTGGTGCTGGGGGAGGATCGGGAGGCGACCGACCTCATCGGCCGCCTCGCCGATCTCGTCCCGGGTATGCGTGGGGTGTACGCCGGCCGGCTGCGCAACGCGGGCCAGATCGAGGCGTTCACGGCCAACCTGATCTCCGTCAACCGGCGCTACAAGGCGCACGCCGGGATCCGGATCACCGATGTCTGACCTGCGGACTGAAAGCGCGCTACGTGTACGAGTGCTCGGGCCCGGGATAGCGGCCAGTGCGCACGTCTTCGGCGTAGGCGGCTGCCGCAGCGGACAGCGTGCCGCGTAGGTCCGCGTAGCGCTTCACGAAGCGGGGTCCGGGGCCGGCGTTGAAGCCGGCCATGTCGGTCCACACCAGGACCTGCGCGTCGCACCCGGCGCCGGCCCCGATCCCGATCGTGGGGATGGTCAGCTCGCGTGACACCCGTTGCGCCAACGTGGCCGGTACGAGTTCGAGCACGACGGCGAACGCTCCCGCCCGCTGCAGTGCGAGGGCGTCGGCAAGCACTTGCTCGCCGGCGTCTTCGCCGCGTCCCTGCACCCGAAATCCGCCGATGCCGTGCACGCTCTGCGGGGTCAGCCCGATGTGGCCCATCACGGCCATGCCGGAGCTCACCAGCAGCTCCACCTGCGGGACGACGCGGCGCCCACCCTCGAGCTTGACCGCGTGGGCGCCGCCCTCCTTGATCAACCGCAACGCGGAGGTGAACGCCTGCTCCGGTGACGCCTGGTAGGAGCCGAACGGGAGATCCCCGACGACCATTGCCCGCTTCGACGCACCGACGACGGCGCGCGTGAGCGGCAGCAACTCATCGAGCTGGACCGGCACGGTCGTCTCGTAGCCGAGGACGTTGTTGCCGGCGGAGTCGCCGACCAGCAGCACCGGAATGCCGGCCTCGTCGAAGATCTGGGCGCTGAGCATGTCGTAGGAGGTCAGCATCCCCCAGCGCTCGCCGCGCTCCTTGGCTGCCTGCAGGTCGCGCACCGTCACCCGCCGGGATCGCACCCCTCCGTAGAGGGTGGGCTCGGATGTGGCAGCGGCTCCCGATGCGGCGGGCTCCGGGGCCTGCGGCGGATCCGTGCGTTGGCTAGCAGCTTCGCTCATGGTGCACCCTTTCCAACCGTCCAGGCACCCGGCAGGTGTCCCGGCGATAACGGGCATGCTTCCACCAAATGGGCGGATCGATGCCGCGGATGAGCGGAAGGGCGCTGCCTACTAGAGCTTGTGGCAGGCGGGGCAGGCGGCGCCGCCCTCGATGGGACGCAGCGCGCAGCAGCCCGGATGCGGGCACTGGATGAAATCGCTGAGACCGTCGACCGCGTCGATGAGCGGCAGATCGGGCCGGGTGCGACGCAGCTGGCCCGGCTGAAGCGACGGCGGGCGCGGCACCCGGGACGGGCGCGACGGCGCCGGACGGTTGACCACCCGCGCGACCGGCGCGGGCAGGCTCAAGCGCACCAGGCGACGCCCGGCGACCCGACGGACAGAATCCAGCAACACCACGTCGTGCATCGGAACACGATGCGGCGCTCGGGTCGTGGCGACACGCCGCGCGGGTCGTTCCAGCCGTCTCGTAGGGTCATAGCGTGCTTGCTGCCTACGCCTCGGCCATCAACCCCGACGACCCGCTCGCGGGGCTGAAGGTCGAGCAGATCGCCGACCCCGACGTACCCGACGGGTGGGAGCTCGTCACTGTGCGCGCCGCCGCCCTGAACCATCACGACCTGTGGTCGCTGAAGGGTGTGGGGCTTTCGGCGGACCTGCTGCCCATGGTGCTCGGCTGCGATGCGGCCGGAGTCAGCAGTGACGGCACCGAGGTGGTCGTCCACGCCGTCATCGGCGACCCCGCAGCGGGCGGCGGCGATGAGACGCTCGACCCGAAACGCTCGTTGCTTTCGGAGAAGCACCCGGGTGCGCTCGCGGAGCAGGTGGCTGTGCCGCGACGCAATCTCGTCCCCAAGCCGGCCGATCTCTCCTTCGAGGAAGCTGCCTGCCTTCCGACCGCCTACCTCACCGCGTACCGCATGCTCGTGACGCGCTCCGGTCTGCAGGGTCCGGGCACCGTGCTCGTGCAGGGTGCCGGCGGCGGGGTCGCGACGGCACTGATTTTGCTGGGCAAGGCCCTCGGCCACACGGTGTTTGCGACGAGCCGCGATGAGGGCAAGCGCGCGAAGGCCGAAAGCCTTGGCGCTGATGGGGTTTTCGAGCCCGGCGCGCGGCTCCCCGTCCGGGTGGATGCCGTCATGGAGACCGTCGGAGAGGCCACCTGGGCGCATTCGCTGAAGTCGCTACGCCCGGGCGGCACCCTCGTCGTCTGCGGCGCCACCAGCGGGCCCAACCCGCCGGCAGATCTGAACCGGGTGTTCTTCCTTCAGCTGTCGGTCGTCGGCTCGACCATGGGGACGCGCGACGAACTGGCCGGGCTGCTGAAGCTGCTGGCAGACACCGGCGTTCGCCCGCTGATCCATGACGTGCGGCCGCTTGCCGATGCGCGTGACTCGTTCGCCGCCCTTTCCGGCGGCGACGTGTTCGGCAAGCTGGTGCTGACGACCTGAGCCGAAGCTAGGCCTTCTTCAGCAGCGCCGAGAGGGCAAGCAGCACACCACCGAAGCCGAGCCCGGCCACGGCAGCCGCCGCGAACGTCACGAATTTCAGCGACCCGGGATAGCCGTCGATCCCGAACGCAAAGAAACCGCCGATGACGCCGATCGCCGCGACGACATACGCGAGGATCTGCAGGATCGGCGCGAGCCCGGCGGGCGTGGAAAGCGGATTACCACCACTGCTCGGGCTGGGAGCACCGGCCCCGTAGGGAGAGCCCTGGCCCGGATAGCCGCCGTAACCGGGCTGTCCCGGCGGAGGTCCCGGCTGCTGGTAGCCGCCCTGTGGGTAGCCGCCCGGCTGCCCGGGCTGACCTGGTTGACCGGGTTGGTAGGGCTGCTGGCTCACGGTTCCTCCTCGGTGGTGTGCAGCAAGTGAACCAGCCTCGCCCGCAAATGTGCGTTAGCCGCGCCTTTGACGAGAACTACGCTGAGGCCGTCCTGCCAGCGCAACCTTCGGTTCCTGAGGGGGTCCTTGCCATCGACGAGTTCGAGCTGCTGTCGGAAAACGCGGAGGAGCTCGGGTTCACCGGGCCGCTGCCGCCGCGCCGCAGGCTGACGACCGACGTGTCCGGCGGCCGGCAGGTCAGCGCCATCCAGTGGGGAGAGGGCCCGGCGCCGTTGGTGTTCTTGCACGGCGGCGGGCAGAACGCCCACACCTTCGATTCGGTGCTGCTCGCTCTCGGGCGCCCGGCTCTCGCGATCGACCTGCCGGGTCACGGGCATTCCGACTGGCGGGACGACCACGACTACTCGGGGCAGGCCAACGCCGAAGCCGTCGCCGCCGTCATCAAACGCGAGGCGGCGACGCCGATCAGGCTCGTCGGGATGTCGCTGGGTGGGCTCACGGCGATCAGCATCGCCGCCCGTTTCCCGGAGCTGGTGAGCAAGCTGCTGCTCATAGACGTGACGCCCGAGTCCGCCCTCCGCTACGCCGATCTGACGCCGGCGCAGCGCGGATCGGTCGCGCTCGTCGCCGGGCCGCAGGCGTATGAGAGCTTCGACGCGATGGTCGATGCCACGGTCGCCGCCTCCCCAACGCGAAGCAGGGCATCGCTTCGCCGGGGAGTGCTGCACAACGCGACGGCTCTCCCCGACGGGCGTTGGACCTGGCGATACGACCGGGAGCGCAAAGCCGATCCAAAGGCTGCTGACACGTCTGTCGGCTGGGCCGAGCTGTCCTCCAGCGATGTGCCCGTCACCCTCGTACGCGGGGGACTGTCGGGCTTCGTCGCGGACGACGACGTCGCCGAGATGCTCCGGCGCAAGCCCGACGTGGCGGTACACGTGGTCGAGGGCGCGGGGCATTCAGTGCAGAGCGACCGTCCGCGAGAACTCGTGGAGATCCTTCGCGACTGGGTGTAGCGGCCGTTGCGGCGCCGCAAAAACGCCCGTATTCATTGGGCTTTCGCTGCCTCGACGGCTACTCGTCGAGCTCGTCGTCCCGCGCGAGCCAGGTGGCCAACCGGTCCACGGCCGTCTCGAACTGAGGGTTCTCGTCGACGAAGATGCGCAACTGCTCAGCGAGCCATTCGAGCGAGACGGTCTCGCCGCCGCGCCGCTGCGCGAGTTCCTCGATCCCGCGGTCGGTGAAGTACACGAGGTGACGTCAGCGACCGAGCGCGGCCTCGATGAGCGCCGCCTGCTCCGCCTCGTGCACCGTTGCGACGCCGGCCGCCGGAGAGGCCGACGCCGAACGCGACACCCGGCGCAGGCGCACACCCTCGGGCAGTCCCTCGGCAAGATGCATGGCGACATGCGGCCACGCGCCCTGATTGGCCGGCTCCTCCTGCACCCAGACGATGTCCGCGGTGCCGGCCGGATCACCCGTACCCACGCCGTAGGACGCCAGCACCTCCGACACCTCGTCGACCGGGGTCGGGTAGAGCTGCTCCACCCGTACCAGCGCGACGTCGTCGGCGTTGTCGGCACTTCCTGAGCGCTTGCCGCGGGCGGCGAGCAGGTCGTAATAGACCTTGCCGCTGCAGAGCACCACGCGGCTGGGACGCTCCACCGTCTCGTCGCGGATCACCGGCTTCCAGGTGCCGCTGGTGAAGCTCTCCACGACCGAGGCGGCGGCGCGCAGGCGCAGCATCGACTTCGGGGTGAAGACGATCAGCGGCCGGGCGGGCTCGGTCAGCGTCTGGCGGCGGAGCAGGTGGAAGTACTGCGCCGGCGTCGAGGGCACGGCGACGGTCATGTTGTCCTCGGCGCACAGCAGCAGGTAGCGCTCGATGCGTGCGGAAGAGTGATCGGGTCCCTGGCCTTCGTAGCCGTGGGGGAGCAGCAGGGTGAGGCCCGAGTGCTGGCCCCACTTCGCCTCGCCCGAGGAGATGAACTCGTCCAGGATCGACTGCGCACCGTCGGCGAAGTCGCCGAACTGCGCCTCCCAGAGCGTCAGCGCCTCAGGGCGGGCGACGGAGTAGCCGTACTCGAAGCCCATCGCGGCGAACTCCGACAGAAGCGAGTCGTAGACGTAGAACGTCGCGGCTCCGGGAAGTGTCTTCAGCGGCGTGTGCTCGGCGCCGTTGGTGCGGTCGACGAGGACGGAGTGGCGCTGGCCGAACGTGCCGCGCCGGCTGTCCTGCCCGGCGAGGCGGACCGGATGGCCGTCGATCAACGCCGAGCCGAAGGCGAGCAGCTCGCCGAGCGCCCAGTCGATGGTGCCGTCGTCGATCATCTTGGCCCGCCGCTGCAGCTGCGGCAGCAGGCGGGGATGCACCGTGAAGCCTTCCGGCAGGCTCAGCTGGGTGTCGACAATCGTCTTGACCGTCTCCAGCGAAATCGCCGTGCTCACAGGGCTTTGCTCGGCTGCCGTCGACATAGCGGGGCTTCGCACCGGCTGACTGGACGCGTCATGGGTCTCGGCGAACGCGTTCTCCAGATGCGACTGGTAGCTGCGCAGCGCCTCTTCCGCCTCGGCGATGGTGATGTCGCCGCGTCCGATGAGCGCCTCGGTGTAGATCTTGCGGACCGAGCGCTTGCGGTCGATCAGGTCATACATCAGCGGCTGGGTGAACGACGGCTCGTCGACCTCGCTGTGGCCGCGGCGGCGGTAGCAGACCATGTCGATGACGACGTCCTTGTGGAACGCCTGCCGGAAGTCGTACGCGAGCCGCGCGACGCGCACGCACGCCTCGGGGTCATCGCCGTTCACGTGGAAGATCGGCGCTTGCACCATGCGGGCGACGTCGGTGGCGTAGACGGAAGAGCGCCCGGCGAGCGGTGACGTGGTGAAACCGACCTGGTTGTTGACGACGACGTGGACCGTTCCGCCGGTGCGATATCCCCGCAGCTGCGAGAGATTCAGCGTCTCGGCGACCACGCCCTGGCCCGCGAACGCGGCGTCTCCGTGCATCAGCACGGGAAGCACGGTGAAGCCGGCCTCGCCCTTGTCGAGCACGTCCTGCTTGGCCCGCACGATGCCTTCGACGACGGGGTCCACGGCTTCGAGGTGAGACGGGTTCGACGTGAGGTGAACCGGGACGGTCACGTCGTCGCGGCCACGGAAGACGCCGTCAGCCCCGAGGTGGTACTTCACGTCTCCGGAGCCGTGCGCCGTGGACGGATCCACATTGCCTTCGAACTCGCGGAAGATCTGCCCGTAGGACTTGCCGACGATGTTGGCGAGCACATTGAGCCGGCCGCGGTGGGGCATGCCGATGACGACCTCGTCGAGCCCGTCTTCAGCGGCGCCCTGCAGGATCTCGTCGAGGATCGGGATCGCCGATTCACCGCCCTCGAGCGAGAAGCGCTTCTGCCCGACGTATTTGGTCTGCAGGAAGTTCTCGAACGCCTCGGCCGCATTGAGCCGCTCCAGGACGTGGAGCTGCTCGGCGGGATCGGGCCGCTCGGCCGGACGCTCGACGCGGCGCTGGATCCAGCGCCGCTGCTCGGGGTCCTGGATGTGCATGTACTCGATGCCGACGCGGCGGCAGTAGGAGTCGCGCAGCACGCCGAGGACGTCGCGCAGCTTCATCGTTCGCTGACCCGCAAAGCCCCCGACCGCGAACTCCCGGTCGAGGTCCCACAACGTCAGCCGGTGCTCGGTGATGTCGAGGTCGGGGTGGCGGCGGATCTTGAATTCCAGCGGGTCGGTGTCGGCCATCAGGTGACCGCGCACCCGGTAGGCGTGGATCACCTCCATCACCAAGGCGCCCTTGTCGAGGTCGCCCTCGCGGCTGTCCGGGATGTCAGGCGACCAGCGCACCGGCTCGTACGGGATGCGCAGCGAGGCAAAGATGTCGTCGTAGAAGTGGTCTTCGCCGAGCAGCAGCTGGTGCATGCGGCGCAGGAATTCGCCGGACTGGGCGCCCTGGATGATCCGGTGGTCGTAGGTCGAGGTGAGCGTGATGGTCTTGCTCACCGCGAGCTGCGCGAGAGTCTCCGACGACGCGCCCTGGAAGGTCGCGGGGTACTCCATCGCGCCGACGCCGATGATGGTGCCCTGGCCCGACATGAGCCGCGGCACCGAGTGCACCGTGCCGATGCCGCCGGGATTCGTCAGGCTGATGGTGGTGCCGGCGAAGTCGTCCAGGGTGAGCTTGCCGGCGCGGGCCCGCCGCACGATGTCCTCGTACGCGACCCAGAACCCACTGAAATCAAGGCGTTCGGCATTCTTGATGCTGGCGACGACGAGCTGGCGCTGCTCACCCTTCACCAGGTCGATGGCCAGCCCGAGCCCGATCGATTCGGGGTGGACGATCGCCGGCTTGCCGTTGACCTCGGCGAAGGACGCGTTCATCTCGGGGTGGTCGAGCAGTGCGCGGACCAGCGCGTAACCGATGAGATGGGTGAAGCTGACCTTGCCGCCGCGGCTGCGGGCGAGGTGGCGGTTGATGACGACCCGGTTGTCCTCCAGCAGCTTCGCCGGGACCGCGCGCACCGATGTCGCTGTCGGCACCTCGAGCGAGGCTTCCATGTTGGCGACGACGCGGGCTGCAGCACCCTTCAGCACGCGTGCTGTGTTCATCAGCCGTGCTCGGAGCACCGGCCGCCGGAGCCAGCGCGGGCTTGGCGGGTGTGGGCGCTGGAGCGGGTGCCGGCGCTGGCGCGGGTGCGGCCGCCGGGGGACTGGGCGCAGCCTGCACGACGACGCCATTGCCGCCGGACCCATTGGCGGACCCGGAATCGCTCGCCGGCCGGCCGTTGCTCGGCGGCGCCGGGGCGATGGGATCGGGCTGATAGTCGGAGAGGAACTCGCGCCACTCGGGCGAGACGCTCGCCGGATCGGTCTGGTACTGCTGCCAGATCTCGTGTACCAGCCACTCGTTCGGCCCGAAGTCGGTGGCTACTGAGCTACTCGTGGCATCACTCGCCGGGCTTGACACGGGCGATTTCGCCTCTTCCCTGCTTGTTCGCGGACGTGCTTTTCCAGGTTACCGCCGAGTTCATTACCGGCCTCGATGCTGGTAATCGGCTCTGGGCGGAAGACTTCAAACCGGCCTCCAAAATGCCGATAAGTGTGCGAATCGGATCTTGACCCCCGATTGAGACGATCTACCGCGCCCCCAGGGGGACGCGTCTGGAGGACCTGTGCGTCGAACGCTGCTGTTCGCGACCACCCTGCTCATCGCGACAGTCGGGGCAGGTGGGAACGCCTGGGCAGCAGTGTCGCCGGCTTCTCCAGCCGCACCGGTGATGGCCAAGACGATGGAGGCGAAGACCTCCGTGCGGGTCGTGGCCGGCCACGAGTCGATCATCCCCGGAAAGAAGCAGATCCTGCGGCTCGACCCTGGAGCGGTACCGCAGGCCAAGTCCCTGGCGCAGCCGAAGATCGCGCAGCCGCTGCTCACCACGCCGACCGCGAAGATCAACGTCACGTACATCGGCTTTCCCGCAGCGGCACGGACCGCCTTCCAGGCCGCGGTCAACATCTGGCAGACGCAGATCCACAGCACGGTGCCGATCGACGTCAGTGCTGACTGGTCGAACCTGACTGCCCTCTACGGCGACGACAGCATCCTCGGCGCCGCCAGTCCCACGGACTACGTGGTGAACTTCCCCCACGCCCCGCAGCAAAATGTCGCCTATCCCATCGCGCTGGCCAATGCGATCGCCGGTTCCGACCAGCTGCCCGCGAACATCTGTGACTCCGACCCGAGCTACCCCAACGGGAGCGGCGCCGAGATCACCGCGTCGTTCAACAGCCAGCAAAGCGCCTGGTACTTCGGCACCGACGGCCATCCGGGTGGCGGACAGGTCGACCTGGAGAGCGTCGTCCTGCATGAGCTGGGCCACGGGCTGGGTTTCATCGGCAGCTACGACGTCCCGGACGTCAACGGGACCGGCGTCGGTGACCTCTCACTCGACGGCCAGACCCCGACCGTCTTCGACACGTTCGTGGCAGACGGCTCCGGCCAACCGCTGGACACGACTTATGCGAGCGGGTCGACAGCCCTGGGCAACGCGCTCCGGGGTCAGGACGGCGGCCTCGAGTGGATTGGCACCGCCGGTGACACTGCCGCCGGCGGGCACCCGCTGCTCTACGCACCCAACCCGTTCCAGGAGGGCAGCAGTTACTCGCACCTCGATGAGTCGAGCTACCCGGCTGGAAACGCCAACGCGCTGATGACGCCCGGCCTGCACTTCGGTGAGGTCACCCACCAGGTCGGCCCGATCGTGAGCGGCATGTTCCAGGACATGGGCTGGCCGACGACTGGGGCGCCGTCCACCGCCGTCGGTGACTACCACGTCGCCGCGCCGATGCGTCTGGCCAGCTCTCGCACGGTGACGAACGCGGCGCCGCTGAACGTCAAGGTGACCGGGGTCGACGGGGTGCCGACCTCCGGTGTCACCTCGGTCGTCGTGAACGTGGCGGTGCAGTCACCGACCAAAGCCGGCTACTGGGCGGCGCTTCCCGGCTGCTCCGGCGCCGGGCTGCCCGACAGCCAGAACTTCCTTGCCAACCAGACCAGGACGTCGTTGAGCGTGCTGCCAGTCGACGACAACGGAAACATCCAGATCTCGCTGGCTGCTGTGCCGGCGGCGGCCATGTCGGGGATCGTCAGCGTCGACCTGGTCGGCTGGTACGCCCCGAACGGCGTCAGCTATCACCAGCTCGCGAGCGTGCAGCGGGCGTATTCGGGTACCGCGACGACCGCCCCGGTCGACGTCAAGATGCTCGGTGTCGCCGGCATCCCGACGAGCGGGGTTTCGGCCGTGGTCATGTCGGCGAGCGTCATGTCCGGCGGAGGCCACGGGGTCCTGGTCGTCGGTCCGGGTGGGGTGACGTCGATCGTGCCGACGCTCTCCTACGACTCGGGTGAGCTGACCTCGAACACCGCCATCATCCCGCTCGGGACGGGCGCCGGCGCCGGCAAGATCCGGGTGCGCACGACCGCCGGGGCGGCGATCGTCGGGCTCAACGTGGTCGGCTGGTACGGGCCGTCGACCGTTGGTGGCCAGGCGTTCCACTCCGCCGGCCCGATGCATGTGCCGCTGGCTCCGGCCGGGCAGAACGCCACCATCGGCGGCTTCCCGGACAGCACTCCGATCATGATCGACGTGCACCTCTCGCACCCGACCGTCGCCGGTTGGTTCGGCGCGGGACCGGGCGGCAGCACGGTGACCCTAGCGGCGCAGGAGTTCAAAGCTCAGCAGCCGACATCGGGTACCACGATCGTCATGACCGACGCCCTTGGGCGCATCACGCTGCATCTGTCAGGCGGCACCGCGACGTACTACATCGACTTCCAGGGGTGGTTCAGCCCGTAAACGGCAGGACAACGCGCTTCAGCGGTCGGCCAGCCGCCGTACGAAGCGCAGCCCTGACCAGGTCTCGTCGACGGCGCACACCTTGACGTCGACGAGCCCTGCGTCGAGCCCGATGGCCCGCACCTGAGTTTCGGTCAGGTCGCGCTGCAGCCCGGACGCCTTCTTCGGCCAGCAGACCCACAGGCCGCCGGCGACCGTCAGCCGCTGCGCGTGTGAAGAGAATGAGCGCAGCAGCTCCGCCTGGGTGACGGCGAAGAGCAGGATCGTGTCGTAGGGATCCTGCGTCGCCCTGCGCTGCGAGACGACGCCTTCGGGCAGGTCAGGGACAGAAAAGCCAGCCGGGGCATGCGCGAGCAGCAGCCGGGAATGCGGCTTGATCCCGAGCTTTTGCGCGAGCGGCGCAGCGGAGTATCCGGCCATCCAGACCAGTTTTCACTACTCCTTTGTCAAGATGCCGATGTCCCGGGCCGAAACCACATGCATGACGTTTCGGGGGCGAGTGGCCGCTTTGGCGGTTCTGTGCGCGATAGGAGCGGCCGCGTGTACCCCGCTTCCGGGGACGGGCACTCCGGGCACCGGCGTACCGGTCGGCGGTGGCACGTCGTCGACCACGGCCCCCAAGCCGACTCCGACTCCGACCCCGACCCCCACGCCGACGGCCTCCATCCCGGCGTTCCCCGGCACCGTCCTGC
Source organism: uncultured Actinomycetota bacterium (assembly GCA_963731205.1). Taxonomy (GTDB): domain Bacteria; phylum Actinomycetota; class Actinomycetes; order Frankiales; family Frankiaceae; genus DATAZK01. The sequence goes on from CAVSUJ010000002.1 coordinate 1,934,433, forward strand.
AGTACGGCATGACGAGCAACGCGGTCCTGCAGCTGCAGCAGAAGCTCGCCGTCAGCCCCGCGACCGGCTATTTCGGCACGCTGACGCTCGCCGCCGTCCAGGCTTTCCAGACCGCGCACCACCTGACGGTCGACGGTCAGGTCGGGCCGCAGACCTGGGCCGCCATCTTCGGTGCCGCGACGCCCGCCCCGACCACCACGCCGACCCCGTCAGGGCCGAAGCCTCCCGCGTATCCGGCGATCGTGCGCCAGGCCGGGCTCGGCGCCAGGGCGCTGGCCCTCGTCGCGACCTATGCCGGCAAGCCGTACCTGTGGGGCGCCGCCGGACCCAACGCGTTCGACTGCTCCGGCCTCACGATGTACGTCTACAACCAGCTGGGTGTCTCGCTGATGCGCTCGGCGAACGACCAGTACCTCACGACCCTGCACGTGCCGTACTCGCAGGCTCAGCCGGGCGACCTGATCTTCTTCTACGACACCACCGGCTACGTCTACCACGTGGGCATGTACGCGGGTAACGGGATGATGTGGGACGCCCCGCACAGCGGCGCGGTCGTGCGTTACGAGAACGTCTGGTACCCCGACCAGGTGTGGGTCGGCGTACCGGGCGCCAAGCTCGCCGGCTGACCGGGTCGCCCTAGTCGCGGGTTCCCAGCATCGACGCGTTGTTGGCAGCCTGCTCGACCAGCCCGGGAATGACCTCGCCGAGCTCGCCGGCCGACAGGATCTGACCGCTGTCGTGTGACGGGCCGTAGGCCCAGCCCTCGGCGACGGAGATCTTCGGCCCGAAGATGCCGAACACGCGGCCGGTGACGCCCGCGGACTCCTTGCTGCCGAGCCACACGACGATCGGGCTGATCGAATCGGGGCCGAGTGCCTCGCGCTGCTCGTCGGTGAGGCCGCTCATCATCCCGAGGTCCTCGGTCATGCGGGTCAGTGCGGTCGGGGCGATCGCGTTGACGGTGACGCCGTAGCGGCCGAGCTCCTGCGACGTGATGACGGTGAACGCGGCGATGCCGGCCTTCGCGGCGCCGTAGTTCGACTGCCCGATGTTGCCGAAGATGCCCGACGGCGACGTGGTGTTGATGATGCGGGCGTCGACCTGCTCGCCGGCCTTGGACTTGTCACGCCAGTATTCGGCGGCGAAGTGGGCTGGGCCGAAGGTGCCCTTCAGGTGGACCTTGATGACCGCGTCCCACTCGGCCTCGGTCATGTTGACCATCATCCGGTCGCGCAGGATGCCCGCGTTGTTGACGACGACGTCGACCGTGCCGAACGTGTCGATGGCCAGCTGGATCAGGCTCTGCGCGCCGTCCCAGGTGGAGATGTCCTCGGTGTGGGCCACGGCCTCGCCGCCGAGCGCCTTGATCTCGTCGACGACCTGCTGCGCCGGACCGGCATCCCCGGAGCCGCTACCGTCGCGCGAACCGCCGATGTCGTTGACGACGAGCTTGGCGCCTTCCTTGGCGAACAGGAGCGCATGCGATCGGCCGATGCCGCCACCGGCACCCGTAACCACCACTACCCGACCGTCACACAACCCGCTCATGCGCTTCCTTCCACCTTTTGGATGGCCGACTTTGGCCACCCGGAAGGCTATCGGGTGATCGCGGGAGAGGGTTGCGGATGTGAGGCGACCCCCACGGGCGGCGGCGGTGGCGGTTCCTGCGGCCGGACGGCATTGGCGAGCGGCAGCCGCACGGTGAACGTGGTGCCGACCCCCTCCTTGCTGTCGACCTCGACGCTGCCTCCGTGCGCGGCGACCAGGGCGGCCACGATCGACAGGCCGAGCCCCGAGCCGCCGGAGCTGCGGACCCGCGAGGGGTCGGCGCGAAAGAACCGCTCGAACACGCGGGCCGCGTCCTCCGGTCGCATCCCCGGCCCGTTGTCGCCGACCGCCAGGACCGCGAACGGACCCTCCGCGGCGACCGAGAGCCTGACGTGGGTGCCTTCTGGGGTGTGCGTGTAGGCGTTGGCGAGCAGGTTGCCCAGCACCTGGCGAAGGCGGCCCTCATCGCCCATGACCACCGGCGGATCCCCGTCCGGACTGGTGATGAGCCGAAGGTCGCGCTCGGGGTGCAGGGCGCGCAGATCGGTGACCGCATCGGTGGCGATGGCCAGCAGGTCGACCGGCTGATGCTCGAGCGGGCGCTGCTGATCGAGGCGGGCCAGCAGCAGCAGATCCTCGACCAGCAGTCCCATCCGGGACGCCTCGTCCTCGATCCGCTTCATGACCCGAGCCAGCTCGGCCTCGTCGGCCACCGCACCCATCCGGTAGAGCTCGGCGAAGCCGCGCACCGACGTCAGTGGTGTGCGCAGCTCGTGGCCCGCGTCAGCCACGAAGCGGCGCATGCGCTCCTCGGAGGCGCGGGCGTTCATCTCCGAGCGTTCACGGGCGTGGAACGCGTCTTCGATCTGCCCCAGCATCGTGTTCAACGAAGCGCCGAGGCGACCGACTTCTGTGTGATCGTCGGCGACGGTGACCCGGCGGGCGAGGTCACCGGCCGCGATGGCCTCGGCCGTGCGCTCGACCGCCACCAGCTGGCGCAGGCTCCGTCGGATCATGAAGTAGCCGACCCCGGCCAGCAGGATCAGCACGATGGCGCTCACGATGGCGTCGATGTAGATCAGCCGGTTGACCGTGTTGTTCACGTCGTCAAGGCCCAAAGCAACGATGACGTTCGTCGAGCCGTCGGCCGTTTGCAGCTCCAGAACCCGCCACTGACGCGAGCCCGAAACCGAGCTGACCGTAAAGGAGTGGCCGTTGTGTGCGACGTACTGTCGGTGACGTCACCAATGGAAGCTTGGGAATCGGAGTGGCGCTGCTCGGGAAGATGACTTGGCCTTGGTTGCTTCCCTGGCTATCGGTGGCCGCGACATACAGCCCGCCTCCCGGGTACACGCCGTATCGGCCACCCGCATCGGGATTGACCTGGCCGTTGGACCGAAAGACCTGGGTAGCCGTCGTACGCAGCTGGGAGTCGACGCGGTCGAGCAGGTAACGCTGCAGCAGGGTCGACCCGGCGACACCAATGACCACTAACGCCAACGTGACGAGTCCGAGCATCGCCGCCACGAGCGTGACCCGGAGCGGCAAGCGCTTTCGGTGCCGCCAGCGCGCCAGGATGCGTTTCATCCTCGGGGCAGGCGAAGGACGTACCCCACTCCCCGAAGCGTGTGCAGCAGCCGGGGCTCGCCGGCGTCGACCTTCTTGCGCAGGTAGGAGACGTAGGACTCGACGATGCCCGCCTCGCCTCCGAAGTCGTACTGCCACACGTGGTCAAGGATCTGTGCTTTGGACAGCACGCGTCCAGGATTCAGCATGAAGTAGCGCAGCAGTTTGAATTCCGTAGGCGAAAGGGAGACTTCCTGGCCGTCCTTGCGCACCTCGTGGGAGTCCTCGTCGAGCTCGATGTCGGCGAAGGTGAGGAGGCTGGCGCGGTCGTTCTCGACGCCGCCGCTGGTGCGCCGCAGCACAGCGCGTACCCGGGCCAGCACCTCTTCCAGGCTGAACGGCTTGACCACGTAGTCGTCGCCGCCAAGCGTGAGCCCGGCGATCTTGTCTTCGGTGGCATCGCGGGCGGTGAGGAAGACGACCGGCACGCGATCGGCGCCCGAGCGCAACTTGCGAAGGACGTCGAAGCCGTCCATGTCAGGCAGCATCACGTCCAGGAGCACCAGGTCAGGGCGGTCGCGGCGGGCGGAGTTGACCGCATCGACCCCAGAGGTCGCCGTAGCCACTGCGAATCCGGCGTAGCGCAGGCTGGCGGACAGCAGCTCGACGATGTTGGGCTCGTCGTCCACCACCAGCAGTTTCGCCTCGACCGGCCGGCCGTTCTGCCCGGGCCGTGCTTCACGATCGTTCACGGTGCGCGCTCCCTTGTGACAGTCGTCAAGATTCATGGTCGACGCACAGGCTGAGTGCAAGCTGTGAACCGGCTGGGACACGGGACGGGAAATCTAGCCCATTTGCAGTAATCCCTGCAGGCTGCGACCCCCCTGAGAGTTCGCCTTACGTTTTCCGAACATGTCAGCGCCCAACGGCCGTACATGCGGCGGCGACAACAGCGGTGTCACTGTCCCTCACCGCAAGGAGGCCGTCATGGCCGTTCGTCGCTCACTGCTCACTCTCACCGCCGCAGGGGCATCCGCCGCCGGCCTGCTCGCCACCGGCTTCGTCGCCGCATCGCCCGCCGGCGCAGCAACTCCGGCGCCGACTCAAGCCGGCTGCCCCACCGGGCAGCTGCCCGCGTCGATCCTCGGCAACCCGAACGTCAAGCCCGGCCAGACCGGCGGGGTCTACATCGGCCATGGCACCGGAGCCACGTCCGAGAAGGTCGGCTACGGGCTGGCCGTCACCCACGTCGGTCACGCGCCGGTGGTCTTCACCGGGAAGGTCACCGCCAGCGCCCCCATCACCGCGGTCAAGGTGCGCGACGAGCGGCACGACATCATCCGGCTCTCGCCCGACCACAAGACCCTGACATTCCTGTTCGTGAACTACGGCGCCCTCGACGGCGTGGTCTTCCGCGCCGACTGCGCGAAGACCGTCACCTTCAGCACGGCGGCGAACGGCCACGAACTGCCGCCGACGCACGTCTTCCTCGGCGCCCAGCGGGCCCACCCGACCAGTAACCCGTTCACGGTCGAGCGGCACTGATGGCTGCCCGCAAGTAACCCTTCCAGCCGGCCGGTATCGGCGGGCGGCTACGGTGACCACCATGTCGCAGGAGCTGCCCGCCCCCACCGCCATCACCAACCTGCTTTTTCGCTACGCGGAGCTGATCGACGCGGGAGATTACGAGGGCATCGGCGAGCTGCTCGCTCACTGCACCGTCACCTCGGATCAGGGCGGGGAGTGGACCGGCGCGGCAGCCATCACCGCGATGTACTACGACTTCACCCGCAAGCACGAGGACGGCACGCCGCGCACCAAGCACGTCATCACCAACCCGATCGTCGAGGTCGACGGCGACACGGGAACGTGCCGGGCCTACTACACGGTCTTCATGCAGACGGAAACGCTGCCGCTGCAGCCGATCGTCAACGGCCGCTATCGCGACACGTTCGAGCGGGTCGACGGGGTCTGGCGCTACAAGCACCGCGTGATGATCGTCGAGCACGTCGGCAACGTCTCCCAGCACCTGAACATGACGCTCAGCCGCTGAGCCGCGCGCCTACCCACTCCTGGGTCAGCAGCTCGAGCTCAGCGGCCATCGGGCCGGGAAAAGACCCGAATCCATGGGGTGATTCGGGGACGACGTGAAGCTCCGCAGCATTCCCGGCGGCGTGCAGGCGCGCGGCCATGAACAGCGAGTCGTCGAGCAGCGGGTCGAGGGTGCCGACGGTGAGCAGCGCCGGCGGCAGGCCCGAGACGTCGGCATACAAGGGTGAAATCGCCGGGTCGCGCAGCCCTTCCGGGTCGCGCCCCGGCGCATACGAATCGTGGAATTTCGCCATGGCACGCGCGGTGAGCACGAGCGGCTCGGCGCCGAGGTTGCGAGCGCTCGGAGTGCCAGAAAGATCATAGATCCCGTAGGTCAGGTTCAATCCGGCGACGCGATCGATCACTCCGCGGTCACGCAGGTGCAGGGCGACGTGCATGGCCAGGTTGCCGCCCGCCGAGTCGCCGCCGATGATGAGCCGGCCGGAGCCGAACTCGGCCTCGGCGTTGGCGATCAGCCAGTCTGCGGCGGCGCGGCAGTCGTCCGGACCCGCCGGGAACGGATGCTCCGGCGCGAGCCGGTAGTCGAGGCTGACGACGGTCATCCCGGTCGCCTGGGCCAGCCGGGCGTTTGCCGGATCGTGCATCTCCGGCCATCCCATGCAGAAGCCGCCGCCGTGGATGTCGAGGTAGACGGCGGTGGGCCGGTGCTGCGCCGCCGCGACCCGCAGCCGCATGTCACCGGCCGGCCCAGGGATCGCACGGTCGTGCAGAGGCAGCACGGTGTCGGCGCTCGAGAACGCTTCGGGAATGGCCCTCATCGCGGCGACCTGCTCAGGCGTCTCGAAGATCGGAATGAGGTCGCCCATCTGGCGAAGCGCATCATTCGTCAGCCGGGCACCCTCGACATGCGGTGCCCAGCGGGGACTGCTCGTCAGTGCGGTCATCGAGTGCCTCCTAGGCGGTGAAACGGTCGCCGCTGATGTGAATGCGCCGGCCGACCCATTCGCTGCTGACCAAGTCCGCAAGCAGGCCGGGGTCGGTCGTCACGGCAAGGGTCTGGGTGGGAGGTCCGGATCTCGTTGCGCGCGCGAGGGCGATGCCCGTCTGCGGCGCGTCGCCGTCATAGGTGACGGTGTAGGCGACGACCTTCGCGCGTCCCTCGAAGCCCGGATCGGCCACGGCGGTCGGGGTCGTCACCAGAGGCAGATCGCCGACGTCCGTCGCCTGGAACCCTTTGTTTGCAGGCGTTGTCGACCACAGTCCCATGCCATGCTTGGTGATCATCCCGCTGATCGACGTGATGAGCCCGGACGTCCCCGGGTTGTCGCGGAGCACGTCCATCATCCGGGCGGTGGACTGCAACACGTAATTGTTCAGCGGCCCGCCGCCGAACGACATGCCACCGGTCACGGTCAGCGGCCGGTCGGGTGCGAGCTGGAGTTCGGCGGCCTGGACCCGCACCGCCGAAGGGAAGCAGCTGTAGAGATCGACGAAATCGGCGTCCGCCGGGGAAATCCCGGTCAGCTCGGTGAGCGCTCGGCGGTTGGCCGTGATCGCCGGCGACCGGTTCGGTTCGGCGCGCTCGCTCAGCATGATCATCGCGTTGGACTCGACGGCAGCATTCGGGAAAACCCAATGATCGCGGGGGATTCCGGCGGCCTCGGCCGTTTCCACCGAGCACAGGATGAAGCCTGCGGCCTGATCCACGGTCCAGTACGACACGTGCTGCTTGGTGTAAGGCCAGGAGTACCAGGGGTTTTTCGGGGTCGCCATGCCGTCGCCGAGCGGTGTGACCTCGCGCTTCCACGCTTCGGGACGGGTGGCGGCGATCGCGGCGAACCCGTCCCACAGCGCCGCTACCTCGCGGGCGTGCTCGTCGATCGACTGGCCCGCAGCCGCGCGCAACGCCGTCTCGATCATCCCGTATTGGCGCGCCGCGACGTAGAGCTGGCGATCGATCTCCAGCTTGCTGATGACCTGCTGGGCCGGCGAAAGCACAGTGTCCGCGGGCTTTTCGGCCTCTCGCTCGGGCGCGACCGTGGCGCCTTCGCGCTTTGCCGACGCCATCCGCGCGCGGGCCTCGCCACCGGTGATGAGCACGACGGACGCGTCCCCGGCGGCGATGGACGTACAGGCTTTGGTGAACAACGTCTGCTGCAGCACGCCGAGTTCGGCGTAGACCGTGTGCGGCGCGATGCCCAGTTCTTCGGACACCAGGCGGGCCGGGTCCTGACACTTCCAGGAGCCCTGGGTCGCGTACATGACTTCGGCGCTGCGCAGGAGCCTGTGCGGATCGGGGCCACCGGCGTTGTCGGCGGCGGCGCGCAGCGTGTCGGCCATCAACCCGATCGCGTCACGCGCCCGGATCGGGTCCTTCTCGCGCTGAGTGATCGCCGCCGAGCCGACGAGTACCGGAGTTCGCGGGTCGAGACCGCCCGCCATCAAGCGGCGCCCGAGAGCAGCGCCGGTGCCAGGCGCCGCCACTGTTCGAGAGAACTGCCGCCCCACCCGCCACCGTCGCCAGTGGGGTTGAGCATCTGCACGCAGACGTGCTCGGCACCGGCATCGTGATGCGCTTTCACGCGGGTTGCGATGGTCTCCTCATCGCCCCAGACGATGAGCGCGTCGATCAGCCGATCGGAGCCGCCGTCTTTGAGATCGTCCGCGGTGAAGCCGAGCCGCAGGAAGTTGTTGGTGTAGTTCTCCAGCATCAGGTAGCCGGCGAGATTCTGGCGGGCGATGTCGCGGGCCTTGGACGGGTCCGTCTCGAGCACGGCGCCCTGCTCTGCGGCTATCAGCGGACCGGTGCCGAGTTCGGCGCGCACCTTCGCGGTGTGTTCCGGGGTCACCAGATACGTATGCGTGCCGCGGGTGCGCGAGGCGGCGAGCGCGAGCATCTTCGGCCCGAGTGCGGCCAGCATCCGGTCTTCCGGCGGCACGCCTTGCTGCGGGAGCTCGTCGAGCTCGTCGAGGTAATTCGTCATGACCTGCAAGGGTTTCTGGTACGTGCCAGGTGCCTTCGCGCCGTCGATGAGCAACTGATGGCTGACCCCGAGGCCGAGCATGAGCCGCCGGCCATGGGCGGCCACGGTCTCGGCGTATCCCTGCGCGGTGTCAGCCGCCGACGTCATCCAGAGGTTGAGGATTCCGGTGGCGACGGTGAGGCTCTTGGTCCCGCTTAGCAGGTTGTTGATGGGAGTGAAGACGTCACCCGTCACGTCGGGAATCCAGACCGCGGTGTAGCCCAGTTCCTCCACCTCGGCAGCGGATTCGGCCGCTGCCGCTGGATCGCCATAGCGCAGCTCGCCGCTCCAGAGCCCGGTTCCTGCGAGATCCACCTGTCGTCTCCCTGCCTCTGTGTGATCAGTCGGTGTGCTGCGTCAGCTGAAGGTCGAGCCGCCGTTGAGATTGACCGTCTGCCCGGTCATCCATTCCATCTCTTCCGACGCCAGGAACACGACCGCCGCGCCCACATCGTCGGGAGTTCCCAGCCGGCCGACCGGGATGGTGCGCGCGATCCCCGCGGTCACGGTGGCGTCCTGTGTCTTGTTGGGCGCGGTCATCAATCCGAGCGCCAGCGCGTTGGCGGTGACGCCCGTCGACGCGACCTCGGTCGAGAGGTGGCGGATGAAGCCCTCGATCCCGCTCTTGGACGCGCCGTAGAGCGAGACGCCGATCTTCAGCCCGGTACGCCCGGCGCCGGAGGAGATCTGGATGATGCGTCCCCAATGCGCGTCGACCATCGGCTCGATCACGGCGGCGATGCAGTGCAACGAGCCGTACAGGTTGATGTCGATGTAGGAACGCCAGCGGGCCGGCGGCAGGTCGCGGAAGCGGACGGGCGCCATGTCGGCGGGGATGCCCGCGTTGTTCACCAGGATGTCGATGTGGCCGCCGAGCGCTTCGCCGGCTGCCGCAATGCCGGCGTTGACGGCTGCTTCGTCGGTGATGTCGAACGGTGCACTCACCGCCGTGCCGCCCGCGGCGAGGATCGCGTCACGAGTGGCATCCGCCTTGGACGCGACGATGTCGTTGACGGCCACCCCGGCCCCCTGGCGCGCAAGGGCATGCGCGATCCCCACGCCCTGCCCGTCGCCGGCGCCCGTCACGAGCGCGCGATGACCGGTGAGATCAAACATTGCCTGCCTCCTCGCAGCCAGCCTGCGGGAAGCCTGCCATGCGCCCGTTGACCCGCTTCGACCCGGGCCGATTCAAACGGGCGCGCCCATCCTTTGCCGCGCGGAGGCCCGGGCCTCGTCCACGGTGACCGGGGTGCCGGCTTTCTGCAGCCCGGTGAGCGGCATGTTCTCGTAAATGGCCTCATAGCTGCCGGCCTTGACCTCGAAGGTCTCGTGCCAGATGCCTGCTGACGCGATCTGCTCCTTCGCCAGCCGGTTCCAGGCGCGCCAGACCGGCGCGTGCTTGGCGTCAGGGTTCTTGGCGTACGACTCGAGCGCCTCGAAAGAGCGCCAGTACTGCACGATGACGCCGCCGACGGCGCCGAAGACCTGATAGCCGAGCAGCCCCTTGGAGGGGTCCTGCTCGAGCTCGCCCAGCATGTCGATCATCGCCATGAGCAGCTCGCCGGCCTGGCCCGCGTTCTCCGGGTCGCGAAGATCGGCCCCGATCAGGAAGACGACGAAGTCGCCGTCGATCTGCACAGTCCAGCGACCCTTGTTGATCTCCATGGGCGGGATGCTTGCACAGCCCGAATGACGGCGCGCGGCGGCTGAGGAAGAAACTCGGCGAACAGGCGTCGGAGTTTCCGCGTGCCGAACGACGGAGATGGTGTGAGCGTCGAACAGATGCAGACGGGTGATCCGCGCAGCGGGCTGCTCGCGCTGTACGACGTCGCGCTTCCGCAGGTGTACGGCTACCTGCTGCGCCGTTGCGGGCGTACCGCACTTGCCGAGGATCTGACGGCGGAGACGTTCCTGGCCGCCGTGGATGCGGTCCGCCACGACAAGCCGCCGCCGCTCTCGACCGGGTGGCTCATCGGCATCGCCCGGCACAAACTGGTCGACCACTGGCGCCGCTTGGCCCGCGAGGAGCGGACGCTGAGCGCCGTCGCCGGTGATCCCACCCGGGATCCGGCGAACGACCCGTGGGACGCGACGCTGGACGCGCTCGAGGCTCAGGAGACGTTGCAGGCGCTCGCCCCGCAGCACCGGGCGGCGCTGACGCTGCGCTATCTGGACGATCTCCCGGTGGCCGAGGTCGCCCAGGCGCTGGACCGCACCGTCCACGCCACCGAGGCATTGCTCGTTCGCGCCCGTACCGCATTCCGAACGACCTATACCGACCGAACCGATGGGCGAGTCGATGGAGAGGAGGCCGGCCGTGACTGATCCGCTGAACGTGCTGCGCGAGCCCGACGGCCCAGTGGCTCCCGATCCCGCCTTCGCCGCCAGGTTGCGCGCCCGCATGGAGCGCGCACTCGAGCTACCCCGAGGAGTAAGCGTGTCTGTTGGACTGACCGACCCCGCGACAACCGCAACCACCGACCGGCTGGGCGCCGCCCCTGGCGGGCAGGCGCCCACGGGTGCGGCGATCCCGTATCTCGCCGTGAGCGACGCCCGGCGCGCGATCGACTGGTACGTCGAGGTTTTCGGCGCCGTCGTCCAGGGTGATCCGATCGTCATGCCGGACGGCCGGATCGGTCATGCCGAACTCGCGCTCGCCGGCGGCAAGATGTACCTCGCCGACGAGCACCCCGAGATCGGTGTGGTCGCTCCCGCGTCCAACGGCGCGTCGGTCAGCCTCGTCCTCGACGTCGCGGACGTCGATGCGCGAGCGGCCGCGGCTGTCGACCACGGAGGGCGGCTGGCCAAGGAGGTCAGCGAGGCCTACGGCTCGCGTAACGCGACGATCGTCGATCCGTTCGGTCACCGCTGGATGTTGCAGCAGCCGCTGACGACCGTGCCGGCGACCGAGGCGCCGGCCGCGCCGTGGCATCAGGGCGACGTCGGTTACGTCTCGATCCAGGTGCCGGACCCGGCCCGCGCCGCGACGTTCTATTCGACCGTCCTCGGCTGGGAGTACGAGTCACGCGGCGACGAGACGCGCCACGTGCGCGGGCAGTCGATCCATATCGGCATCTTCGGCGTGCAGCAGGCGCCCAACCTCTACTGCTCCTACGCGGTGGGCGATGTCGACGCGGCGATCCAGCGGGTGCGGGCGGCCGGCGGCTCCGCCGAGGCGCCGACCGAAAAGCCCTGGGGTCGCTCCGCCGACTGCATCGACAACCAGGGCACGGCCTTCTCGATGTTCACCCCCCGCGTCGACAACCCGGGGGAGCGTCCGCCGGTGAACGGCGCGATTCCCGGCGACCTGTGCTACCTCACGTACGGCGTGGTCGACTCCGCGGCAGCTCGCGAGTTCTACAGCGCCGTGCTCGGGTGGACCTTCGCCGACGGTCATTCCAACGACGGCTGGCAGATCGAGGGCGTCGCGCCCATGGGCGGCCTGGGCGGCGGCCGCAGCGAGCAGGTCACAGCGCCGATGTGGCTCGTGAACGACATCGAGGCGGCGGTGGCACGCGTGCGGGCTGCGGGCGGCACCGCGACCGACGTCGCGCAACGGCCGTACGGGCTGGAGTCGGAGTGCACCGACGACCAGGGCACGCATTTCTATCTGGGTCAGCTCTAGGACGAGAAGGTCATCGCGAGCGGCGGCGTACCAGCGCTTCCTGCATCACCGACGCGACGAGGCGGCCGTCCTCTGTGTAGTACTCGCCGACGGCGAGCCCGCGACCGTCCGACGACGACGGGCTCTCGACGCTGAACAGGAGCCACTCGTCGGAGCGAAAGGGCCGGTGAAACCACATCGCGTGGTCGAGCGACGCGAGCAGCAGCTCCCCGGGCGGGATGTCGTGGCTGAGAGTGGCGGTGCCGGCGAGCATGAGGTCCGACATGTACGCGAGAGCACACACGTGCAGGAGTGGATCGTCGGGCAGCCGATCGGCGGCCCGCATCCAGAACCGGCGGCGCGGGATGTCGTCGTCCAGCACCCCGAACCCGTCCTCGGGACTTCGGGGTGCTTGGGATCCGGCGAAGCGGGATGTCGGGTCCGGGCCGCGTAGTTCGAGCACCAGCCGCGCGACGGACTGGGCTCGGTCGGATGTCATGCCGGCCTCGTCGGCCGCCTTGTAGAGGTCGAGCGACTCCTCGGGCGGGCGCACGATCGGCATCGGCCGCTGGTGGCCGCCGCCCTCCTCCTCGTCCTTGAACGACGCCGACAGGCTGAAGATGGTCTCGCCCTTTTGCACGGCGGCGACCCGGCGGGTGGTGAAGCTTCCGCCGTCGCGCAGCCGGTCGACGAGGTAGACGATCGGGGCGGTCGGATTGCCCGGCCGGAGGAAGTAGCTGTGCAGCGAGTGCACGCTTCGATCACCGGCCGTGCGTCCCGCGGCGACCAGTGCCTGCGCCGCCACCTGGCCACCGAAGCTGCGCATCGGGGCCCCCGCGTGGGTCGACCCCCGGAAGATGTCGCGATCGATCTCCTCGAGCTCGAGCAGATCGGCGAATGTCGGTTCTTCAGAAGGAACGGGCATTTAGTAGCCGCGCCAAACCGGCGGCCGGCGCTCGAGGAAGCTGGCGACGCCCTCCTGGCTGTCCTCGGTGTTGGTCATGACGTCGACGAGCCACGCTTCTTCGGCGGCAAGCGTTGCGCGGTCGACGTCGAGCGATCGGTTCAGCAACCACTTGTTGACGCGATGGGCGGCCGTCGGCCCCGTCGCCAGCCGCGTCGCCCACTCGGTGACTGCTGCTTGCAGCTGATCACCCGGAACGACGCGCGAGACGAGCCCGATCTCGTACGCCCGCTGCGCCGGAAGATCGTCGGCGAAGAAGATCAGCTCCTTGGCGCGCTGCAAGCCGATGAGGCGCGGAAGCAGGTACGTCCCGAGCCCATCGGCGACCAGTCCCCGGCGAGCGAAGATCTCGATGAACTTGGCTTCCTCGGCCGCGACGACGAGGTCGCACGCGAAGGCGACGTGGGCGCCGATGCCGGCGGCCGTGCCCTGAACCGCAGCAATGACGGGCTTTTCGCAGTCCATGATCGAAGAGATCAGCCTGATCGCACCGCGCATCATCATCCGGCGTGAGTCGCCGAGCAGCTTCTCCGGAAACTTCTCGTCGCGCACGGGCATCGGGGTGCCCTTGCGCAGATCCGCACCCGTGGAGAAGAACCGCCCGGTCGCGCCGATCACCACGCAGCGCACGCCCGGGTCCTCGTTCGCCCGATCCAGCCACGCCATCAGGCGGTAGCGCTGGTCGTGCGTCATCGAGTTGCCTGCCTCCGGGCGGGTCATCGTGGCCCGCAAGATCCCGTCCTCCAGCTCGAACGTGATCTCGTCGGTCGACTCGAGGTCCGGCGAGAGCCCGGCGGTCATGGTGCCTCCTTGATGCGTGGTACGCGAACGGATACTTGATACGTGACGGTGGACACCGTCCGGCTGGAACGTGTTATCGCGCAGGTTAGGCTGCCAGACGTGACTCGCGGCATTCTCGCGGCTGCCGGCTACGTGCCGCACGGCCGATTGGACAGGGCGGAAATCGCCGCATTCGTCTTCACCGGCGGAGGCAAGGGCACCCGCTCTGTCGCCTGGTACGACGAAGACACCACGACGCTCGGGGTCGAGGCGGCGCGACTGGTGCGCCGGGCCCGTCCCGATGCAGCGCCCTCCGCGCTGTACTTCTCGACCGTCAGCCCGGCCTACGTCGACAAGACGAACGCCACCGGGGTGGCGGCGGCGCTGCGGCTCGACAGCGACCTGCTCGCCGCCGACTTCGGCGGCGCGCAGCGTTCCGCCGTCGGTGCCCTCCTCGCGGCGCTGTCGAGCTCGTCCACCGTCCTGACCGTTGCCGCCGACGCGCGCGGTGGCCTGGCCGGGAGCGGCGATGAGGCAGCGGGCGGCGATGCGGGTTCGGCGCTGCTCGTCGGCGACGACGCGACGGGCCCGCTGCTCGCCGAGTTCCTCGGCTCGGCGTCCATCAGCGAGGAGTTCACCGACCGCTGGCGGGGCGCGGGCGATACCCGCTCCAAGCTGTGGGAGGAGCGCTTCGGTGAGACGGCGTACGTGCCGCTCGGAGAGCGCGCCTGGCGCGATGCCCTGAAGAAGGCGGAGATCGAGGCCGACGCGGTCGACCGGGTGATCATCACTGGCCTGCACTCGCGCGCCATCCGCGTGCTGGGCACCAAGCTCGGTGTGAAGGACAAGCTCGCCGACGACCTCAGCGCCCGGCTCGGTAACGCCGCCTCCGCGCAGCCCGGTTTGCTGCTTGCCGCGGCTCTCGAGGCGGCCACGCCGGGTGAGGTCATCGCCCTCGTCGTGCTCGCCGACGGCGCCGACGTGCTGCTTTTCCGGGCGGGCGAGGCCGCGTCGCAGGCACCGGTGCGTTCGGTTGCCGACCAGCTCGCCGGCGGGACCACCGTGCCCTACGGAAAGTTCCTGTCCTGGCGCGGCGGCCTGACTGTCGAGCCGCCGCGGCGCCCCGAGCCGTCGCGCATGTCGGCCAGCGCCGCGCTTCGCAACGAGGACTGGAAGTACGCCTTCGCCGGCCGGCGCGACCCGGTCTCGGGCGATCCGCAGCTGCCGCCGCTGCCCTCCGGCGGCGAGTCGGTGCCGATGAGCGACGTCGCGGGCACCATCGCGACCTTCACCGTCGACCGGCTCGCGTACTCACCGAGCCCTCCGATCGTCTTCGCGATCGTCGACTTCGACGGCGGCGGCCGCTATCCGGTCGAAATCACTGATGTGCCGGAGAAGGACCTGGCCGCTGACGTGAAGGTCGGCACCCGGGTCGAGATGACGTTTCGCCGGCTCTCCAGCGCCGACGGCATTCACAATTACTTCTGGAAGGCGCGGCCGCTGCGCGGTGTTGCGTCTGATGCATCTACAGCGCAGCCTGCCTAGGCACGGTCGAGGAGACGAGGTCGTATGGGATCGCACGGGATTCGTGACCGGGTGGCCATTGTCGGAATGGCGTGTACGCCGTTTCGCGAGCACTTCGACAAGAGCGCCGACGACCTGATGGTCCAGGCGTCCGACGAGGCTTATGCCAGCGCCGGGGTCGCCAAGGAGGACGTCGACGCGTACTGGCTCGGCACCGCCGGCAGCGGCATGAGCGGCATCACCCTCGCGCGCCCGCTCCAGCTGACCGGCAAGCCGGTGACCCGCGTGGAGAACTACTGCGCGACCGGTTCCGAGGCCCTGCGTAACGCGTCGTACGCGGTCGCGAGCGGTGCGTACGACATCGCGATGGCCGTCGGCGTCGAGAAGATCAAGGACTCCGGCTACCAGGGCATGTCGGCCGCTCCGATCCCCAACGACGGCACCGCGCGAACCCTCACCGCTGCCGCGATGTTCAGCATGGTGGTGCCGGCCTACGCCAAGCGCTACGGCGTCACCGAGGCCGAGATGCGCGAGGCGCTCGCCCACATCGCCTCCAAGAACCACTACAACGGCGCCCGCAATTCGCGCGCCCAGTTCCGCCGCGAGGTCAGCGAGGCCGCCGTCTGCGCCGCCACGCCGGTGGCGGGAATGCTCGGCATCTACGACTGCGCGGGCGTGGCCGACGGCTCGGCGGCGGCGATCGTCGTCCGCGCCGAGGATGCGCACCGCTACACCGACAAGCCGCTCTACATCAAGGCGCTGTCCTTCGTCGCCGGCAACGGCAACGGCCTGGCTGACCCGACGTATGACTACACCACCTTCCCTGAGGTCGCCCAGTCGGCGAAGGATGCTTACGCCCAGGCCGGCATCACCTCCCCGCGCGACCAGATCGCGATGGCCGAGGTGCACGACTGCTTCACGCCGACCGAGATGGTGCTCATGGAGGATCTCGGCTTCGCTGAGCGCGGCACCGCCTACAAGGAGGTCCTCGCCGGCACCTACGACCTCACGGGCGATCTCCCGATCAACCCCGACGGCGGCCTGAAGAGCTTCGGCCATCCGGTGGGCGCGTCCGGCCTGCGGATGATGTTCGAGGCCTGGCTGCAGCTGCGCGGCGAGGCCCCGCCGGAGCGCACCATCTCCACCGCCGACCGCGGCTTGGCGCTCACGCACAACCTCGGCGGCTACCCCGGCGAGATGGTCTCGTTCGTCTCGATCCTGGGCAACAAGCTCGACTGACACGTAGCCGCAGGATTCGACCTGTGGACAGGCCGATTTCGGCGTCGTCGACCGGCAGACTCCGACCATGGACGAGGTCGCCGCAGGCAAGTTGTTGCACGACGCGCGATCGATGGCCGGCCTGACCCAGGCCGAGGTCGCGCAACGTTCGGGTGTCGCGCAACAGACGGTGGCGTTGTACGAGCGCGGTTCCCGCCAGCCCAGCCTTCCGACCCTGAGCCGGCTCATCGCTGGTTGCGGCCTGCGCCTTTCGTGGCGCCTCACGCCTGCACCGGGACTCGAGGACGATCCGACACGACTGTTGCTGGCCCGCGCACCACTCGACCGCCTCGATCCCGCTCTTCGCTCAGCTGTGATCCGTATGGCCGAGGCCAGCCGCGGGCTGAGCCTGCTCTTCGGCGGCAAGGTTGCTGCCCGGATGCACGGTGCCGACGTGCGTATCTACGAGATCGACCTCTGGGTGGATCCGCAGGTTGATCTGGACGAGCTGACCGCATTCCTCGCTCGCGCCGACATCGTCTACGTGTCGCCGTTCGGGGCTTCCTCGTCGGCGATCGCCGATCGCGAGCTCTTAGCGGAAGGGTGGCCGCTGGCGGCCCGAGACGCTGACATCTTCGTGCGATCCGTCGAGCATTTCGATCGCCTGGTGCGGGACTCGACGGCTGTCGCGGCCGGGATCACCATCGCCGCACCGGACGACTGTGTCCTGTGGTGGCATGGCCGTGACCTCGACCATCTGGCGCTGCAGCGGGCGGTTCGACTCGGCCAGCACCACGCCTGACAGACGATCCGATGTCCGTACCAGGCCAGCACGTTTTTCGCGGGTACAGACAATGCGTTGTGGGGACGGCTGAGCCACAACGCATTGCGTGTTCTCGCAAATAAAGGGTCGGTGCCCCCAGGGACACCGGATTGCCTGTCGCCTCCGGCGGCAGTTAATGGTGGGCGGGCCGCGGAGGGTCCGTGCGAGAATAAGCGGCCCATGATGTGGACCCGTAATCCCAGGATGTGAACATGTACGAGTCGGACGGCGCCTCTGCGGGCTGGCAGGAGGCTCTGCTGGCAGGGCGGGCGCGGGGGATGACCTCGTCGGTCATCCGTGACCTGCTGGCGCTCACGTCTCGGCCCGAGATCATCAGCTTGGCCGGGGGGTTGCCCGATATGGGGGCGTTGCCGGCGCAATGGCTCCGTTCGTGTGCCGACGCGCTGCTCGAGGCTGAGGGCCCCGGGCTGCTGCAGTACTCGACCACGGAAGGCGACCCGGAGCTTCGCGAGCTGATCGCCGGGTGGGAGAGCGGCTGGTGCGGGCGCCCCGTCTCGGCCGACGACGTGCTCGTGACGTCGGGCTCCCAGCAGGCGCTCGACCTGCTCGCCAAGGTGCTCGTCGAGCCACGCGACGTGGTCGTCACGACCGACCCGGCCTACCTCGGCGCGCTGCAAGCGATGCAACTCTTCCAGCCGCGCCTGGTCGGTATCGCCGAGGACGCCGAGGGGATGCGGGTCGATCTACTGGCCGACGCGCTGGCAGCCGGCCTCGAACCCAAGCTCGTCTACCTCACGCCGACCTTCGCCAACCCGAGTGGCACGACGATGCCGGCCGACCGGCGCCGGGCTCTGGCGGCATTGGCGGATCGCTACGGGTTCCTCGTCGCCGAGGACGATGCCTACCGCCAGCTCTACTTCGGCGCCCCGCCCCCGCCGCCGATCGCGGCATCGAGCGATCGGGTCGTACGGCTCGGCTCGTTCTCGAAGGTGCTGGGCCCCGGGCTACGAGTGGGATGGATCGTCTCGCCGCCGGCGCTACGCAACGCTCTCGTGCGCGCAAAGCAGGCGACCGATCTGCACACGTCGACGTTCACGCAGCGGCTGCTGCACTCCGCCGCATGCGATGAGCAGCTGCTGGGCGAGCATCTCGCGGCCACCCGGGCGACTTACGCCGAGCGGGCGAACGCTCTCGTCGGGGGCCTGCGTGCCGGCTTCGGCGAACGCATCGAGCTCGCTGATCCGCAGGGCGGGATGTTCTGCTGGACAAGATTCGTCGATGGCACATCGCCGGCCGAATTGCTGACGGCGGCACTCGAGCGCGGAGTCGCCTTCATCCCCGGAGACGCGTTCGCGGTGGCCGGGGCCGATGGCAGCAGCGGTGAGAGCGCGCGAGGTGCGCGAATGTGTTTCGCGACCTCTCCGCCGGAGGCACTGCGCGAGGCGGTACGCCGGCTGACCGAGGCCGCCGGTCCCGGCTGATCGCCAGGGCGGGCTCGCCTCCGACTCCACGGTGCGGTAGAACTTCCCGAGACTTGTTTGGCGTCCGGACAGCAGCGATTCCGGGCGTTTCGGGGCCACGGGGGTTCGTGTTGGTGGGTGCGGTTCCAGAGGGTCTGTTCGGCCTGCGCCAATTGCGTGCATTGAGTCTGCGAAGTCGCGCAGCGTTGCTCTTCGAGTGCTGTGCGTCGACGCGATGGGCAGCGCTCGTCGCCGAGCGTCTCGAAGAATGCGAGAGCGACGCGCAGTTCTATGACCTGATCGACGACGTGTGGTGGCTGCTCTCGCCGGGAGACTGGCAGGAAGCTTTCGACGCCAACCCTCGCCCGGCGCCGCCGACAGCAGCGGGCTGCGCATCCGCGTTGTTCCGCGAGATCGCCGAATGCCTCCACGCGTACGAAGAGCGCTTCGCCATGGCCTACGTCGTGCGCGGCCACGGCCGGAGTGCCGCCGAGCTCTTGCTCCTGCTCCGCCGGCGCCTTGCCAACCCGCCTGCGGTGGAGATGCGCGTCGCCGCGGCGGAGCAGATGGAGATCACCCGCGCGCGGCTCGTTCAGGCGCTCGGGGCCGCTGTCCCGGTGCGGGAGCGCGGTCGTCACGGGGTGCAGATCCCCGCGTAGCTCGATTGCCGCGGCGGCACGGGCTTCAAGTCCCGTGATCGCAGAACCGATGACTTGCCTCAGCCTGCATCGGGGAGTCGCTTGTGCGTGCCAGGACTGCGTTCCTGCTTGCGTTGGTCGTGGGAATCGCTGGCCTGACGGTCGCCGATCCCGGGCCAGTCGCAGCCTCGGGCGTGCCGCGTCCCAGTGCCCTACGCGTTGCCACAGCAGCGTCGATGAAGCTCACCCTCGGCCGCCATCGGCACGCCAGCGTGTGCTCCCGGCCCCGCCCGCTTTACGCGTCGTGCAACGCGGTCGTCGACCTCAACGTCGCCGGCGACATCAGCGCGAACGCCCAGCCCAACGGCGTCCCCTGGGGTTACGGGCCGGCTGACCTGCAAGCGGCCTACCAGCTGCCGTCATCCACCGGCGGCAGCGGGCAGACCATCGCGATCGTCGACGCCTACGACCTGCCGACCGCCGAGGCCGACCTCGCGACGTACCGGGCCCAGTACGGGCTTCCCGCCTGCACCAGCGCCGGCGGCTGCTTCCGCAAGGTCAACCAGGACGGCGGCACCACGCCTCCCGCGGCCGACGCCAGCTGGGGCCAGGAGATCGCGCTCGACCTCGACATGGTGAGCGCCGCCTGCCCGAAATGCTCGATCCTGCTCGTGGAGGCCAACGACGCCGGCATGTACAACCTCGGGACCGCCGAGAACACCGCCGTGGCGTTGGGCGCGACAGCCGTCTCCAACAGCTGGGGCGGCGGCGAGTGGTCCAGCGAAAGTGCAGCTGACTCGGTCTTCTTCAACCACCCCGGCGTCGCCATCACCGCCAGCGCCGGCGACGCGGGCTACGGAATCGAGTATCCGGCCGCCTCGCCGAACGTCATCGCCGTCGGCGGCACGAGCCTGTCGGCGACCGCGGGTGCGCGGGGCTACTCGGAGTCGGTCTGGTCCGGTACCGGCAGCGGATGCTCGGTCTACGAGGCCAAGCCGGCCTGGCAGACCGATTCCGGATGCGCCAACCGCTCTGTTGTGGACGTGTCCGCCGATGCCGATCCGGCCACCGGAGTGGCGGTCTACGACAGCACTGCCAACGGCAGCCAGAGCGGATGGATGGTTTTCGGCGGTACGAGCGCCGCGGCCCCGCTCGTCGCAGGTGCGTACGAGCTCGCCGGAGTGACCTCACCCGCCGACGTCCCGGCCCAGACGCTCTACGCGAACCCGTCGTCCTTCTTCGACGTCACGAGCGGGTCCAACGGCACGTGCGCGGTCACCTATCTCTGCACGGGAGCGGTCGGATACGACGGTCCGACCGGACTCGGAACCCCCGACGGCGTCAGCGGATTCGACCCCGCGCCGCCGGTGATTCAGGTGGCCCCGGTGGCCCCGGATGCTCCGACCGCCACCTCCGCCGTCGCCGGTGACGGCCGCGCGACGGTGAGCTGGCAGGCGCCTGTGATCGACGGCGGCAGCCCGATCACCGGGTACGTCGTCACCCCCAGCATCGGCGGCGTCGCGCAGAGCCCGCACACCTTCACGACGACGGCGACGTCCCAGCTGATCACCGGTCTGGCCAACGGCACCTCGTACACGTTCACCGTCGCCGCCGTCAACGGCGTGGGCACCGGCGACGCGGGCACCGCGTCGGCTCCCGTGTCGCCGTTCGACGCGTTGACGAACAAGTACGCGGCGCTGGGAGGCCAGGCGGTCCTCGGCGCGCCGATCGGTGCCGAGGTGTTCCTGCCCGGCGGTCGTTCGCTGGCCTACGCCGGCGGCACCATCTACTGGTCGGCGGCCACCGGCGCGCGCGTCGTCCGCGGCAACATCTTGATCAAATACAAGGCGATCGGGGCCACCACGAGCATCGTCGGCTACCCCACGACCGACGACGCGGGTTCGCCCGATGGGGTCGGCCGTTACAGCCACTTCGCGAAGGGCGCCATCTACTGGAGCCCGAAGTCGGGTGCTCACGTCGTCCTCGGCGCGATCGAGGCCAAGTGGTCGGCGGTCGGCTGGGAGCGCAGCGGGCTCGGCTACCCGACGACTGACGAGACGATCACCCCCGACAAGGTCGGCCGCTACAACCACTTCAGCTACGGGTCGATCTACTGGACGCCGACTCTCGGTGCCCACTACGTCCTCGGCGCCATCCAGGCGAAGTGGGCCTCCCTCGGCTGGGAGCGCAGCAAATTGGGCTACCCGCGCTCCGACGAGTTCAGCATTCCGGGCGGCCGGCGAAGCAACTTCCAGCACGGTTACATCACTCGCAACCTCAAAACCGGCGCCATCGCGGTGGTCTACACGGCCTGAGCGGTGATACTCGGAACCTGACAGCTGCCGGCCGCGTCGCCGGCGTGCTCGCCCAGGGGAGGGGTTTCGTTGGCGCTGGCACCGCTACGGCCGACGGATCCGCCTGCTTACGGCCCCTACCGGCTGCAGGGGCGGCTGGGCGCGGGCGGTATGGGCGTCGTCTACCTGGCTTTCGGCGCCGACAATCAGCCGGTCGCGTTGAAGGTGCTCCAGCCCGTGCTCGCGGAGGACGCCGAGTACCGGATGCGCTTCGTGCGCGAGGTCAGCGCCGCGCGCATGGTCGACAGCCCGTACGTGGCAAAGGTCGTGGCGGCCGAGACCGACGCGGCGCCGCTCTGGATGGCGACGGAGTACGTCGAAGGCGCCACGCTGGCTCACGCCGTGGAGAACAACGGCCCGGTGCCGCCGGATCGCCTCCGCGGGCTCGCGTCCGACCTGGCGGCAGCGCTCGCCGCCCTGCACGGCGCGGGCGTGGTCCACCGCGACCTGAAGCCGGCCAACGTCGTCCTCGCGTGGAGCGGGCCGAAGCTGATCGACTTCGGGATCGCCAAGCACGAGGGGTCCTCCGACCTGACGCAGACGGGCGTCACGGTGGGATCGCTGCTGTGGATGAGTCCTGAGGTGCTCGCCGGGCACTCCGCAGGCCGGGCGAGCGACGTCTTCGCGTGGGGGCTCTGCGTCGCTTACGCCGGGACGGGAAGGGCGCCGTTCGGCGCCGGCAACTCCAACGCCGTCGCGTATCGCATCTCTTCCGAACAACCTGATCTGCGCGGGCTTCCGAACGGATTGCTGGAGCTGGTCGCCGCGGCGCTGTCGAAGGACCCCCGCGCGCGTCCTTCAGCCCAGGACCTGTCGATCGCGTTGCGCGGGCGAGGCGCTCCGCTGACCACCGCCGTGGCAATGCCTCGTCCTGAGGGCGGCTGGACCGGGCCCAACCCGACTGCCGTGCTGCCGCCCCCGCCCTCCTCACCGCCGCCGCAATGGAACCCGCCGCCCACGGAGCCGCCTCAGGAGGGCAATCGTCGCGCCTGGGTCCTGCCGGTCGCCATCCTGGCGGTGGTGCTCATCGCGGCGGGGGTGGCGATCGCCATCCTCGTCTCCTCGAGCGGCGGCAACAATCACGCCAACCCGCCGCCATCGCCGAGCGTCTCGGTGACCCCGACCCTCACCCCGACCCCGTCGACGACGAGTTCGAGCCCGCCGACGACACCGCCGCCCACCACCCCGCCGACGACGCCACCGCCGACAACGCCGCCTCTCGCGTCTCTGACGAGCGCCGAGGCGACCGTGGTGGCCGACGGTTACACGCCCTACGACAACACCGCCGCCACGTGGGATCCGACCGCGCCGATCAACGTCGTCCTGGGCACGCTGACGAACTCCGCTGACGGCTTCAACAACTGGGCGTTCTTCTTCGCCGGCAACCGCTACATCGGGCACGACACGTCCGACCCGAGCCTGGCGCTCGAAGTCGGCGATCGCAGCAGCAACGTCATCACCCTGAACTACACGCTGTACGGCCCGACGGATGCGAACTGCTGCCCCACCGGGGGCACCCAATCGGTGCGCTTCCAATGGAACGGGACGAGCCTGGTCCCGCTCGATCCGATACCCGGCGAGGATCCGAACGCCAACCACCGCTGAGCGATTCATCCGAGGTCTGGTCTGATGCTCGGGTGACTCCTCCTGTTGCCCGCCCGCACGGACCCCTTTCCGGCTACCGCATCCTGGAGCTCGCCGGCCTCGGCGCGCTGCCGTTCGGGACGATGAAGCTCGCCGACATGGGCGCCGACGTGATCCGGATCAACCGGGTCAGCGAGGCGCCGGCCGAAACTCCCAGCGGGCTCGAACCCGATTCCCGCCAGTTCTGGCGAGAGTTCGACCGCGGTCGTCGCTCGATCGCCGTCGACCTCAAAACCCCCGAGGGTGTCTCCCTGGTGCTGCGGCTCGCGGAATCGTCGGACGTGCTCCTGGAAGCCTTCCGCCCGGGCGTCGCGGAGCGCCTCGGGCTCGGGCCGCAGGACGTCATGGCCCGCAATCCCAAGCTGGTCTACGGCCGGCTCACCGGCTGGGGGCAGGACGGCCCGCTCGCCCACGTGGCCGGCCATTCGCTGAACTACGAGTCGCTGTCGGGAGCCATCGGTTCGATCGGCCCGGTGGGAGGTCCGCCGGTTCCGCTGCTTCAGGTGCTCGGCGATTTCGCCGGCGGCGGGCTGCATCTCGCGTACGGGGTGGTGTGCGCGCTGCTCGAGGCGTCACGCACCGGCAAGGGTCAGGTGGTCGACGCCGCGATGCTCGACGGGGTGATGTCGCTCTACAGCGTCTTCTACGGGATGTCCGCGTCGGGCATGCACACCGAGGAGATCGGTTCGAACCTCTTCGACGGCGGGGCGCCCTTCTACAACGTCTACGAGACGTCCGACGCCAAGTTCGTGACGGCCGCTCCCATCGAGCCGCACTTCTACCGACAGCTGCTCGATGCGTTGCAGATCCCGGCCGACGAGCTTCCCGAGCAGTACGACCGCAGCCGGTGGCCGGAGGTACGCGACCGTATCGCCGCGGTTTTCAAGACCAGGACTCGTGACGAATGGCAGGCGCTGCTGGAGGGAACGGACGTCTGTTTCGCTCCGGTGATGCGCCTCGCCGAGGCCCACGAGCATCCCCACAACGTCGCCCGCGGCAGCTTCGTCACGACCCCCGACGGTGGTCGTCAGCTGCGCCCTTCACCCCGGCTGTCGGGCATGGCCGACAACGGTGAGGCAGTGAATCCGTCCTACGCCTACGTCGGTGCCGACACCGATGTCGTGCTCGGCGAGTTCGGGCTCGATCAGGCCGAGATAGGTGCGCTGCGTGCCGCCGGGGTCCTGGCATGAGCCCCGCGCCGCTGGGCGGCCTGCGGGTCGTCGACACATCGACCGGTATCAGCGGCGCCTACATGACGAAGCTCTTCATCGACGGCGGCGCCGACGTCGTCAAGGTCGAGCCGCCGGGCGGCGATCCGCTGCGTCAGTGGTCGGCGTCGGGCGCGACCGGAGATCAGGCAGGGGCACTGTTTCGTTTCCTGGCGGCGGGCAAGCGTTCAGTGGTCGGCACACCCGAAAATTCCGATATCCAAAGGCTGATCGCCACTGCCGATCTGCTCGTCGATTCCGGTGTTGCGGGCATCGACCCCCGAGCACTCTTCGCGTCGGACCCTCAGCTCGTGGTGTGCTCGATCACGCCCTACGGGCTCACCGGTCCGTACGCAGGACGTCCGGCGACGGAGTTCACCGTGCAGGCCGAGTGCGGCTCGATCGCCGGGCGCGGCACCCTTGATCGTCCGCCGGTGCAGGCGGGCGGGCGCATCGCGGAATGGTCGGCGGGCGCGACGGCGGCCGCGGCGGCGATGGCCGTGCTGAAGCGTTCGACCCTGACCGGCGAAGGCGCGCTCCTCGACGTCTCGTGGTTCGAGGTCATGATCCTCGCCACCAATCTCTTCAGCGACCTGATGTTCAGCCTGATGGGTCGCCCCCAGGTTCCTGGCCCACCGCGCAGCGTCGAGCTGCCTTCCATCGACCCGACCTCCGACGGCTGGGTCGGCTTCAACACCAACGGAGCCCAGCATTGGCGGGCTTTTGCCGAGCTCGTCGAGCGTCCCGATCTCGTCGGACATCCGCAATTCGGCAACATCGCCGGTCGCATCGCCCAGCGCGCCGAATGGGACGCGATCGTCCGTGCCTATACCGCTGTCCGCCCGACCTCGGAGGTGCTCGCCCGCGCCGAAGAGCTACGGGTGCCGGCGGCGCGGGTCAACGACGGCCGCAGCGTGCTGACCGAGGAGCAGGTCATCGCCCGCGAGTTCTACGCCACCGATCCGGCGACGGGGGTGCGTAGCCCCCGCCCGCACTATCTGCGCAACGGGGAGCGTCCGGCGACGGGCGGCCCGGCTCCCGAACTCGGCGCCGATGATCCCGCGGAGCTGGCGCGCGAGCGTCCGGCGCCAAGCCTGCCGGCGAAGGGCGAATTGCCACTCGCCGGCGTGAAAGTCCTTGATCTGACGGCCTGGTGGGCCGGTCCCGCCGTCGCGCAGGTGCTCGCGGCGATGGGCGCCGAGGCCGTACACGTCGAGTCGCTCGCCCACCTCGACCCGATGCGGCTGGCGAGTGCCGTGATGTTCATGGGCCGCGATCGCTGGTGGGAGTTCAGCGGGTTCCACCTGGCGATCAACTCGAACAAGAAGGGCGTCACGATCGACCTGGCCGGCGGCTCGGGTGACGCCGGCGACGCCGATGAAGGACGCGCGCTGCTGCGCAAGCTCGTCGAGTGGGCTGACATCGTGGTCGAGAACTACACGCCGCGAGTGCTCGAGCGGTGGGGGATGGGCTGGGAGACGGTTCACGCCCTCAACCCGAAGGCCGTGATGATGCGGATGCCGGCGTTCGGGCTCGACGGCCCGTGGCGCGGCCGGCTCGGCTTCGCCCAGACCGTCGAGCAGATGTCGGGCATGGCCTGGGTGACGGGTTTCGCCGACGGTGAGCCGCTCGTGCCCCGCGGTCCGTGCGATCCGATCGGCGGCATGCACGCCACCTTCGCCGTGCTTGTCGCGCTGGCGGCGCGCGATGCGTCCGGTGAAGGCCAGCTCGTCGAGGCGCCGCTGCTGGACAGCGCGCTGAACATGACCGCCGAGCAGGTGATCGAGTACACGGCCACCGGCCAGGTGCTGGGGCGGGAAGGAAATCGCTCGCCCTCGGCGGCGCCGCAGGGGTTGTACGCGTGCCACCAGCCCGAAGCCATGGGCACCGCAGATGAGCAGTGGCTGGCGATTTCGGTCGCGAACGATGAGCAATGGCAGGCCCTGGTGAAGGTGCTCGGATCGCCGGAGTGGGCGCTGGATCCCGAGCTCGCCACGCACGCCGGGCGCCGGGCCGCCGGCGACGAACTCGACGCGCGCCTCGGTGCCTGGGCTCGCGGACGCGACCTCGCCGAGAGCGTCGATCTGCTGATCTCCGCCGGTGTTCCGGCAGCCCGCCTCACCTCCCCCCGCGCGCTGCTGACCAACCCGCATCTGGTGGCCCGCGGCTACCTCGAGGACGTGCCGAACGAGGTCGTCGGCACCCATCCGGTCCCTGGCCTGCCGCTGCGGATGTCCGGGGTGAACCGTTGGATCCGGGAGGGAGCGTTCCTCGTCGGGGAGCACAACGAAGAGGTGCTGAGCGGCATCCTGGGACTGACGGCAGCTGATCTCGAGCGGCTGACGGCGACGGGCATCATCGGCACCGAGCCGCCGCATCAGACCGGATGACTCCGGCCATGCCTTAGCGTTGTCGGGGTGGCACAGAACCTGAAGGTCCGCATCGGCGTCTCCCTTTCGGGTGACGACAAGGCTGATGGTGCCTCGTTCGCCGAACGCGTCGATGAGCTGGAAGAGCGCGGCATCGATTCGCTGTGGCTCTCGGAGCTGGTGTACTCGCCGCTCGTCGATCCTTTCATCGGGATGGCATACGCGCTGTCCCGGACGACGTCGCTGAAGGTTGGCACGGGCGTCGCGGTGCTTCCTGGCCGCTCGCCGATCCTGGTCGCCAAGCAGCTTGCGTCGCTGGCCCGGCTCGCCCCCAAGCGCGTCCTTCCGGTCTTCGGGCTGTCGCCTGCCCGTCCCGACGAACGCGTCGCCTTTCCGGTGCCGAAGGGGCAGCGCGGCGCGGTGTTCGACGAGTCGCTGGAAGTGGTGCGCCGGCTGCTACGCGAGCCATCGGTGAGCTTTCACGGCGAATTCTTCGACATCGACGATGCCTCGATCGGGGAGCCACCACAGCCGCCACTGGACATCTGGCTCGGGGGCAGCGCACCGGCGGGCCTGCGCCGGATCGGCCGCTACGCCGATGGCTGGCTGGGAAGCTTCATCACGCCGGAAGAGGCGGCTGCGGGCGTCGAGACGATCAAGGCGGCGGCGGCCGAGGCCGGCCGCGAGATCGACCCGGATCACTACGGGATCAGCCTCCCGGTCGCGTTCGGGGAGCTTCCTCCGCAGCTCATCTCATTCATCCGGATGCGCCGGGCGGACGTCGACCTCGCGTCGCTGATCCCGCAGGGATGGGATGAGGCACGCGCTCTGATCGCCCGCTACATCGAGGCCGGGCTGAGCAAGTTCGTCGTCAGGGCTTCCGGCCCGGGTGGCACTGAGACGCCGGAGGACTTCTTGTCCGGTTTCATCACTGAACTTCTGCCGCTGCAGACCTGACGATCCGCAGCTCAACCGGCCACTCTTCCCCGAACGGGTGGACTTCTGGCCGCCCGGTAATGGCGCCTACGGCCGTGCCGATAGCCCGACCGTGGCAGCGTTGATTCTCGGAAGCACCGGCGCCTCCTGCCGTCCGCGCGGTATCGCGGCGTCGGACGTGCTTCATGCGGTGCGCGCGGTGGACTGCACGACCTTGTGCGGCGCGCCGGTGGTGTTCGTCTTCCTGGAGACCGAGTTTCCCGGTCCCGATCTCGAAGCGCCGATCTGCTCCGACTGCTCCAACCTGGCGCTCGACGAAGCCCGATCCGACGCCGCTTTCATCTGAGAAACGTCCGGAGTCGCTGAACTCATCGGATGTGCGGGCTGATCAGCAAGGCTGTGGACGAGGCGGCGCTGCATCCCCCAGCAGAGAGCACCGCCCCGCCGCATGGACCAACGAGGCGGAGGCCGATCGGTCGTCGGTTGCGCCCTGTGTTCTGCGCCACCGGCCTTCTTTCGATTCTAGTTCTCGAGCGCTCGCGTCAGGCCGTCGCACACCTCGGGCAGCAGCGGCGATCCGGCGCCGTCCGCGCTGACCTGCGCCAGCGCGTACTCGGTGAGCAGGCCACTCAAGGAGACGGCGAGAGCGCGGGCCCGTAGTTCACGGTCGGCGTCGATCGGGCCGTATGCGGCGAAAAATGTCTGACGCGATGGGCCGCTGAACGCCGCGAACGCGATCGACAGATCGACCGCAGGATCGGCCAGGCACAGGTCTCCCCAATCGATCACGCCCGTGATGGCGGCGCCGGCGATGAGGACGTGGCGGACGTGAAGGTCGCCGTGGCAGATGACTCCGGGCGCAGGCACCGGCAGCCGGGACGCCTGGCTGAGCAGGTCAGCAAGGGCATCGAAGGGGGCATTGATCCCACCGTCGCCGCGCTCGCGCAGCCGGGCCAGGCACTCCGCGGTTCTGGCCGCGCGCTGCGCCGGATATCCGCGTCCGAGCGGGTCGGACGGGAGGGCCGCGTCGCCGGCGACCGCGAACTCGCCCGGCGGCAGGCCGTGCAGCACGCGCAGGAACGTGCCGAGCTGACCGGCGATCGCGACCCGCTCTCGAGGCGCCGCTTCGGCGAGCTCAGCGCCTGGCAGCATCCTTGCACCCCAGAACGGCCATCCATCGACGCCCTGATCGCTCTCGGTGGCGTACGCCGGAACCGGGATGGGCAGCGGCAGCAACGGCGCCAGTTCTGGCAGCCAGGCAAGCTCGCGCCGGATCCCGGGCAGCGCGATCGCTCGCCGGGGAAACCTGAAGATCAGTTCACCCCATCGGGTAGTTCGGAAGCGGACCGCCGTGTTGTCCCATCCCTGGGCGAACAGCTCCGCCTCGCTGCCGCTCAGATCGGGAAAGACGCCGCCGACCAGCCGTTCGGCCTCAGCGAGGGTGATCTCCCTCTCGGGAGTCCACGCGGGCTGGGTCACGGGCGGACTCTAGGCGCCGGCTCGACCGCAAGAAAGTCAGCAGTTCAGCTAGCCGCCGAACGTCCCGACGATCTTAGTGAAGTACCGATTTGTCGGGCTTCGCCGCTCCATATCCGCCAAGGGGGGTTCGTGGCACAACCCGTAGGTGCGCCGCCGATCGTCCGGGCGCGGCAGGCGAGCACCGGAGCGAGTGTCAGCAGCCGGCGGCTCTGGGCCGAGGACCTCAAGCGCACCGGCCTGAGTCCGCTGGGCCGCAACTTTCCCGGTGGCGCGCTCCTCGTCTTCGACGAGCAACTCCGATTCCTTGCTGCGGGAGGCGGCGGCCTTGCCGACGTCGGGCTCTCGCGGCCGATGGTCGAGGGCAAGACGCTCGAGGAGGCCTTCGGGCCGGAAGTTGCCGCTGCGCTAGAGGGTCCCTACCGGCAGGCGTTGCAGGGCAAGGACGTCTCGGTGGAGATGTCGTTGCTGGGTCGCACGCTGCTGCAGCGGCTCACCGGTGTCCGCGACAACGAAGGACTCCTGCTCGGCGGCATGAGCTTCGTCCAGGACGTCACCGAGTCGCGGGCGTACCAGCAGGATCTGCTGGAGTCGGCGGAGCGCTTCCGGCTGGCGTTCGACAACGCACCCATCGGCAAGGCCGTCGTCGAGCTCGACGGCACCTTCCGCCAGGTGAATCCGGCGCTGTGCCGGCTCACCGGCTATGACCGGGAAACCCTGCTGACGCTGACGTTTCAGGAGATCACGCACCCCGACGATCTGGCCGCCGACCTCGAGCTGCTCGATGAGGTCGTGCGCGGGGTGCGGCAGAACTACGAGATCGAGAAGCGCTACCGCAAGCCCTCCGGCGAGTACGTCTGGACCCTGCTGTCGGTGGGGGTCGTGCGGTCGGCCGCCGGCGATCCGCTCTATTTCATCTCCCAGGTTCAGGACACCACCGAGCGCAAGCGTCATCAGGTCGAGCTGCTCGACGCGCACCACTTCCAGCAGGCGGTCTTCGCCGTGTCGCCCGACACGATCCATGTGTTCGACGTGCACACCAGTCGAATGCTGTGGACCAGCCGTTCCATGCACGAACTGCTCGGCTACACCCCTGAGGAGATCGACGCCTTCGAGCGGAGCGCGTCGCAACACATCATCCCCGAGCCGGACTTCGTGCGCTTCAACGCGGCGATCGCCGCGTCCTGCGCCTCCGGCGACGGTGAGGTGACCGAGGTCCGCCATCAGGTACGCAATCGCGACGGCCGGCTGCAATGGGTGTCCAACCGGCTGACGCCCTTCCAGCGCGGCGTCGACGGCGTCGTCACCCACCTGCTGGGAGTCACCCGGGACGTGACCGACGCGGTCGCGTTCGAGGAGCGGCTCGAGCACGCCGCCCTGCACGATGACCTGACGGGACTGCCGAACCGGCGGCTCATCAACCGCCGGCTTGGTGAGGCGCTCGAGCAGATCCGCAAGGAGGAGGGGACGGCGCAGCAGCGCGAGATCGCCGTCCTGTTCTGCGATCTGGACGGTTTCAAGCGCGTCAACGATGCTCACGGCCACCAGATCGGTGATTCGCTCCTGCGGGTCAGCGCCAGCCGCCTGGTCAGCGCGACCCGCGAGGGCGACACGGTCGGCCGGATGGGCGGCGACGAGTTCGTCGTCATCCTGACGGTGGCCGACGAGGACCCCGCGGCGGTCGCGCGCGAGGTCGCCGACCGCATCATCCGTGCGGTCGGTGAGCCCCTGGTGCTCGGCGCCGTGGAACACGCGATCACCGCGAGCGTCGGCATCTGCGTCGCCCAGCCGGGCACGACACCGCACGATCTGCTGCGCGATGCCGACACCGCGATGTATCAGGCCAAGCTCAACGGCAAGGCCGGCCATGCGCTCTTCGTGCCGACCCTGCGCGAGGACGCCCGCGCTCGTGATGAGTTGGTGCGCGGCGTCCGGCAGTCCCTCGCCGACAACACGCTCGAGGTCCACTACCAGCCGATCGTCGATCCCCGCACGAGTCGGGTGACCGGGGTCGAGGCGCTGGTACGCATTCCCGGCCCGGACGGGCGGCTGCTCGACACCGCCGCCGCCATCGCCGCCGCGGAGCAGACCGGACTCATCGGCGCCGTCGGCGAGCGGGTGCTGCGCCGTTCCTGCGAGCAGGCAGCACGCTGGCGGCAGACACCGGAGCACGCCGACCTCTCGGTCGCGGTCAACTTGAGTGCGTCGGAGATCGCCCGTCCCGGGCTCTATGACCGGGTGACCGAGATCGTCGGCAGCACGCGCCTCGATCCCCACGCGTTGACGCTGGAGATCACCGAGTCGGTGCTGCTGGATGCTGGACCGACGACCGTCCAGGATCTGCGTCGCCTGCACGACGACGGTATCGGGATCGCGATCGACGACTTCGGCACCGGATATGCCGGGCTGCGCTACTTGGCGACGCTGCCGGTGACGGCCATCAAGGTTGACCGCTCCTTCACCGCGGGCCTGCCCGGCGATGCGGTTTCCGCCACGATCGTGCGCGCCACCATCGGACTCGCGAGCGAGCTTCGACTCACCTGCGTCGTCGAGGGTGTGGAAACGGCAGAGCAGCTCGCGGCCCTCCCGGAAGCGGCGCAGCTGCTGGTGCAGGGCTACTTCTTCGCCCGTCCCCAACCGGCCGGTGCCCCGCTCCCCGTCCTCATCTCACCCCTGGAAAACGCTGCAGCGTCGGCACTTTAGGGATTGCCGGCCCTGCTCGACCACGGGGTCGGCGGCGCCGGGATCCGGTCGAGCGGGGAGCCGGTGTCACCGAAGCGCCCGGTGCCGTCAGCACCGCTTTCCCAGTCGGCCCTCGCGGAGTCCATCTCCTCGCGGGAGCGGCCCACGAAGTTCCACCACATCAGGATCGGCGACTCGAACGGCTCTCCGCCGAGCAGGAGCAGCCGGGCGCCTTCCGGCGCTGAGACCGGGAGCTCGTCTCGTCCCGTCCCGAGGTAGCCCAGTTCGCCCGGTACCACCCGTTGCCCGGCACCGAGTACGACAGCACCTGACAGCACGACGATCGCGTATTCGTAGCCGGCGACGAGCGGCACCACGGCCCGTCCGCGCCGCAGGTCCAACTCGACGCCCACGTGGTTCGTGTCGCGCCGGGCCGGCGAGCTGACCCCCGCGAAATCCCCGACGAGAACGGTGGCGTCCGCCGCGCCGAGCTCGACCTGCGGCAACTGCGCATGGTGCTCGAACCCCGGAGCACCGTGGCGGGTCGCTTCGGGCTGCGCGACCCACAGCTGGATGCCGTGCATCTCCTGCTGCCGCCGTCCCGTGGACTCCTCGGCGTGGCTCACCCCGTGTCCCGCGGTCATCAGGTTGAGCTGGCCGGCCCGGATCTCCTGCTCCGAGCCGAGGCTGTCGCGGTGCAACAACTCCCCGGCCAGAAGCCAGGTGACGGTCTGCAGCCCGACATGCGGATGGGGACCGACGGCAACGCCGACGCTCGTGTCGGGATCGTCGGCGCCGGCTTCGAGGGCGGCGCTCTTCGTGCTGAGTGGTCCCATGTGGTCGGCGAAGCACCACGCCCCGACGGTGCGACGGGTGCGCCGCGGCAATGCTCGGCGTACCTGGACGCCGCCGACCTCAGCAGTCCTGCTCGGCGTGATCTCTATGGGGCTCGCTGCTGGTGCACTCATGCTCCCGCTGCCTCGCTCGTTCTCCCAGTTCATCGACGCTCCCAGCGCGATGACGAACGTGTCCCAGTTCGCCGCCCGGGGTCAAGGGGCGCCCGCCGAATTCGCGGGTTCAGCGACGCTCGTACGCCTGCCGTAGGTACGCCGGGATACGTCCGCGGGCGCTGACCTCGAGCCCGCGGGCCCGCGCCCATGAGCGGATCGCTTGCGAGTCGTCGGCTCTCGTCGCGCCGACCGGGCTCGCGTGACTCGCTGCCAGGCGGCGGGTACCGGTCCGGCGCCCGGCCGCAACGTAGGGGTACAAGGCCGCGCGAAGCTTTTTCGCGTTTTTGCCGGAGAGATCAATTTCGTAGTCGAGGCCATCGATCGCGAACCGCAACGTCTCTTCGGCTGGGCCGCCGTCAAGATCATCCACCAGCTCGACGATGCGCCTCTCTGCCATGTTTCGATGGTGCCGCCCTCCTTTGTGAAAAGAGCGTGTTTTTCGATGTTCTTTCTGTCACAAATATTGGTGAATAAATGCCGCCAGACACTCCACAAGGGGCGTATGCGGCGAGCGAAGAGGACTTCCGGCACGACGCCCATCTGGGCGCCGAAATGCATCGGAGCGCAGCTTCAATTGTTTTCTGACGACGAAGCAAATATTACGCGAGCGCCCCGCGCCTTCGGAACCACAGTCGTCCCAGCAGCAAGGCTCGACGCTACGCTTCCGGGCCTCTTGAAGCCACACGTTGCATGATCGCAGCCTGAATGCGTCAGCGAAATGCTCCGCGCGGCGGCATCGTCGGAATGACAATCTATTTTTGATCGTCCCATTTGAGGGGACTTCGGTAGAGATCGATCGCGCGCAACCTCGCCGATTCGGTGAGCAGCGCGGAGGCCGTGAATGTGTCCGAGAAGCCGCGCTATTGTGTCGCCTTTTCATACGCCTGAGCCGTGGCTTTCGCAGCCGAAAACGATCACTCGCTCGGCTCGGGTGGTCAGGACTCGGCAGCCGTTGCGGCCACCCCCGCCCGCTACGGCTGCCGGAAATCACTCTGGAATATCTACAACTGTCGTGCGACTGTAGGGCCGTGCGTGGGCTCCCCCGGCTTGTTGCGGACGGTGCTGACTCCTCTGTTGCCGGGCACCACGTGCCCGCCCATGACGGCTTTCGTCACGAGGCATATCTCTTCCACGACCTCGAGGAATTCCTGGCCGAGACGGTCCCGTTCGTGCTCGACGGCGTCGGGGCCGGCCAGCCGGTCATGGTCGCGATCACCCCGAAACATCTCGCGGGCCTGCGCCGGGCCCTGGGCCCTGACGCCGACCGGGTCTGCCTGCTCGACATGCATCAGCTGGGCAGCAATCCGGGCCGGATCATTCCGGCCTGGCGCGCGTTCATCGATGACTACCCGGAAGGGACCCCGGTGCGCGGGGTCGGCGAGCCGATCTGGAGCGGGCGCCGGGATGCCGAGCTCGTCGAATGCCAGCTGCACGAGGCGCTTCTCAACGTAGCGATCAGCCCCGAGACCCCGCTCTGGCTGCGCTGCCCGTACGACGCGTCGGCGCTGCCCGCCGGCGTCGTCGAGGAGGCCCAGCACAGCCACCCGATGATGGTCGAGGGCGAGCGGTACCGGGGGAGCACCCTCTACGGCGGCCGGGCCCATGTCGACGACCTGATGGCTCGCGCGCTGCCGGCGCCGGATGGGACCGGGGAGACGTGCAGCTTCAGCCGCAAGAACCTGCGCGGCCTGCGTGAAACGGTCGGGCGCTGGGCCGTGGCGGCAGGCCTGGAACCCGATCGATGTGACGACCTCACACTCGTGATGCACGAGATCGCGACCAACAGCGTCCGTCACGGCGGCGGCGCCGGCACGCTGAGGATCTGGCGCGAGCCGGGCGATCTCGTCGTGGAGATCTCCGACACCGGACAGCTCGAAGATGCACTGGCGGGCCGCTGGCGCACCGCCGACACCGACGAGGGCGGCCGCGGGTTGTGGCTGGCCCAGCAGATGGCCGACCTGGTGCAGATCCGGCGTTCGCCCGAGGGAACGACCGTGCGGGTCCACGCCTGGCTCAGCTGACGGGTGCTTCTCGCGGGGCCAGCCCCGAGAGGACGGCGCCCACCGCGAGCTCCCACCGCCGCTCGCGCGACGGCGGCGTCGAGCCGAGCCAGCCGCCCGACTCCTGGACCGCCAGCCCCTGAACGGTCGCCAGCAGGACATGCGCGATGTCGACGGGGTCGACGGGGTCGCCCGCCAGCACGCCGGCCTGCACCGCCGCGGTGACCCGGTCGACCACGTGGCTGCGCACGGCGGCTCCCGCACGGGTGTCGGCCGGACCGGGGTCGAATGCGGCGAACGGACGCGAGAACATCAACTGTGCCAGCACCGGCTCGTCCTGCGCGAAGGCCCGAAACGTCGTCGCCATCTGCACCAGATCCGCCCGCGGATCGCCCGTGGCGGCGCCCTCGATCAGCCGCTGGTGCAGTCGCCGGAAGCCGCTGAAGAACAGCTCGCGCACCAGGCCGGCCTTGTCGCCGAAGAACTCGTAGACCGCCGGCACCGAGGTGCCGGCCGCCTGGGCCACGGCCCGCGTCGTCAGCGCGCCGACACCGTCGTTCGCCAGCAACGCCAGCGCCGCCGCCAGCACCCGATCGCGAAGCTCCGGCGTGTGCTGTTTCGCCCTGGGCATCGGGTGTCAGCCGCCGGCGGCGAACCGCTGCTCGAGTTCCGCATTGTCGGCAGCACGGGCGGCGGTGAGTGCCAGGAGGGCTTGCTCGCGGGTACGCAATTTGGTCTCGGCATGGGCGGCGGGGTCGAGGGTGAGCAATTGGCTCGCACGGGCATGCGCCGTGGACCCGAGCTCACCCGGCTCGACCACCTCGTCGAGGAATCCTGCCTCGACTGCGGCGTCCGGCGCGTACACCTCGGCCAGGCTGACGGCGCGATGGAAGTGCGCCGGGGTGAGCCGATGGCGGCAGATCTCGAGCGCCGCGTAGGGCATGGTCAGCCCGAGCGCGACCTCGTTCGCCGTGATCCGGTACGCCCCCTGCGCGCCGATGCGGTAGTCCACCGCATTGAGCAGGAACGCGGCCATCGCGATCGCATGTCCGTTGCAGGCGGCCACCACCGGCTTCGGGTAGCGCAGCAGGCGCTCTGCCAGCCCGAATCCGGCGTCGAGCATGTCGATCGCCCCGCGCCCGCCGCCCTGCAGGATGGCAAGGTCGAAACCGCCCGAGAAGCGGCCCTCGCGTCCGGTGAGGATGACCGCCCCGGCGTCCGCTTCGGCCCGGTCCAGCGCAGCGCCGAGATCGCTGAGCATCTGCGGAGAGAGCACGTTGACCTTGCCGTCATCCATCATGAGCGTCGCGATGGAGTTCTCGCACAGGTACTTGACCAGCGATGTCACGGTGATCGCTCCCTTTCGGCGACGAGCTGCCACGCAATCGTAACGGCGATACGAAACGAGGTGACGCTCGGCCTGGCGCAAGCTGCCGCCGGGCTCTAGCGTCGCCACCATGAGCTTCAGCGGCTTCCCGAAGGAGGCGTTCGCCTTCTACGAAGGGTTGGAGGCCGACAACAGCAAGGCGTACTGGACCGCCCACAAGCCCGTGTTCGACGCGTGCGTTGCCGGCCCGATGCAGGAGCTGCTCGACGAGCTCGAACCGACTTTCGGCGTCGCCAAGATGTTCCGCCCCTATCGCGACGTGCGTTTCAGCAAGGACAAGTCGCCCTACAAGACTCGCCAGTACGCGGTCGCCCACGCGGGCTCGGTGGGGATCGTGGGGCTGTATCTCGGCATCGACGCCGACGGCCTGCACCTCGGCGGCGGGCTCTACCAGGCCTCCACCGAGCAGGCGCGCCGCATGCGCACTGCGATCGCTGAGGACGTTCCCGGCGGCGAGCTCCGCAAGATCCTGGATGTCCTGCTGCGTAAGGGATTCGAGCTCGCCGGCGAGCAGCTCAAACGAGTACCGAAGCCGTGGGACGACACCCACCCGCGGTCGGATCTGCTGCGATACAAGGCACTCACCGCTCACTTCCATTGCGCGCCGGAGCCATGGCTCAGCACGCCGAAGGCCAAGTCCGAAGTCGTCTCGAAGTGGAAGGCGATGGGCCCGCTGAACGCGTGGATGGAAACGCACGCAGGCGGGTAGGCGACCGGCCCGTAACCCGCGGGCGTCGCCAGCGTTGGAGGGCCGTGGACGAATTCGCGGGCCCCCCAGCCGCCGAGCTGAACTTCGCCGTACACGGGACGCGTGACAGCGCCGGATGGACCTTCATCGTCCGCGGCGACCTGGATCTCGACACCGTTCCCCGGCTGCGCTCCGCACTGACCGGAGCCCTCACCGCTCCGTCCGGCGATGTGGTCGTCGATCTTCGCGAGGTCGACTTCTTCGACGTCACTGCGCTGAATCTGTTCGCCGAGACCTCACGCCGTCTCGAGCGCGCCGGCGGCCGGCTCTTCCTTGCCGAACTCAGCTCGTTCCAGCAGCGCCTGCTGCTGACCTACGGCCTCACCAGGCACGCCTGCGGCGCCTGGATCGAGCCCGTGGGTCTCACGCGCCGCGCCTGACGCCTGGCGCCCTCCGAAAAGTAGGTCGGCTGCTCAGGAGCCCTTGTGGGCGCCTAGATATACCTGGTATATATACCGGGTATACCAGCGAGCTGAGTCAGGGGACTGAGGCCGATGAGCGTCCGGCACGCGCTTTTGGCGTTGTTGAGCGAGGGACCGAAATACGGGCTGCAACTGCGGCACGAGTTCGAGCAGCGCACCGGTGAGGTGTGGCCGCTGAACGTCGGGCAGGTCTACACGACGCTGCAGCGCCTCGAACGCGACGGCCTCATCGAATCGGATGGCGACGAGGAGGCGGGACCGCAGAAGTCCTTCCGGCTCACCACTGACGGGGGCGCGGAGCTGGACGCCTGGCTGCGGACCCCGCCCGATCTCAGCTCGCCGCCCCGCGACGAGCTCGTGATCAAGGTGCTGGTGGCGAGCCAGGTCCCTGGTGTCGACGTGCACGACGTGATTCAGAACCACCGGCGCCACGTCGTCGAACTGATGCAGCAATGGACCCGAGTGAAGCGTGATGCCGGCGCCGAGGAGTTGAGCGTGGCGCTGGTGGTGGATGCCGAACTGTTCCGCCTCGACTCGGTGACCCGCTGGCTGGATGCCGCCGACGCCCGGCTCCGTCGCGCCGCCCCCGCAGCAGCAGCGGCCCCGTCCTCCCGACCTGATCCGGCTCCGACCCCCACCCGAGAGGCCCAGGTGCCCCGATGAGCGCTCTGCAACTGATGCAGGTCAGCAAGGTCTATGGCGACGGCGCGGCGCAGGTGCACGCCCTGCGCGGAGTCGATCTCACCGTCGAGCCCGGAGAGCTGGTTGCCGTCATGGGGCCGAGCGGCTCCGGCAAGAGCACCTTGCTGACGATCGCCGGGAGCCTCGAGGAGCCCTCCGGCGGCGAGGTGACGGTGGGCGACGTGCCGCTCGCGAAGCTGTCGCGCGGCGAGCGGGCGGCAATGCGCCGGCGCGCCATCGGCTACGTCTTCCAGGACTTCAACCTGCTCGCCGGGCTGACCGCGGCTGAAAACGTGTCGCTGCCGCTGGAGCTCGATGGTCAGTCGGTGCGCACGGCGCGGGTGGCGGCACTGGCAGCGCTGGAACGGCTCGGCTTGGCCGACCGGGCGGACCGCTTCCCGGACGACCTGTCCGGTGGCGAGCGCCAGCGGGTCGCCATTGCGCGGGCGGTCGTCGGCGAGCGGCATCTGCTGCTCGCGGATGAACCGTCCGGAGCGCTGGACTCGGTCAACGGCGAGGCCGTGATGCGCCTCGTCCGTGAGACCTGCCAGGCAGGAGTAGCCGGCGTCGTCGTCACTCATGACGCGCAACTCGCGTCCTGGGCGGACCGGGTGATCTTCCTGCGCGACGGGCGCATCGTGGATCAGACCGCCCAGGCTCCCGGGCCGGAATCGCTGCTGGACGCGGATTCGGCGCGATGAGCACGACGCTCGCGCCGCCCCCGGTAGCTGCGCCGCCACCGACGCGTGGCGGGGCCCCGGCGCGGAGGGCGATCCGCCGCTGGGCCTGGCGCCTGCTGCGCCGGGAGTGGCGCCAGCAGGTGCTCGTGCTCTCCCTGCTGATCGTGGCGGTCATGGCCACCACGGTCGGCCTCGGACTTGTCGTCAACGTGCAGCACACCGATGCGAGCGTTTTCGGCTCAGCGAACTCCCGGATCGAGATCGGCGCCCCCAGCTCGCCGGGTGTTGCCGCTGATCTGACCGCAGCACGGGCGCGGTTCGGCACCGTCGAGGCGATCACCCACGAGAGCGTCCCGGTTCCGGGCTCGATCACGCCTGTGGATCTGCGCGCGCAGGACCCGCACGGCGTCTTCAGCAAGCCCATGCTCCGGCTGGTCTCGGGGCGGTATCCCAACGGCGCCGGCGAAGCCGCGGTGACGCGCGCTGTCGCGACCACGTTCGACCTGAAGGTCGGATCGACCTGGCCGGTCAACGGCCGTTCGCTGCGGGTGGTCGGGATCGTCGAGAACCCCAAAGATCTGACCGACGGCTTCGGGCTGGTGGCGCCGGGTCAAATTCGCACCCCTTCGAGCCTGTCGCTGCTCTTCCACAGCAACGGTGGCGACCAGTCGCTGCATCTGCAGTTGCCCGCCGGTGGCGGGACGATCCAGTCGATCATGTCCTCCGGCGGCACCTCCGCCAGGGAACACGCCAACCAGGCGCTAGCGGTCCTGCTGCTGGCCACGATCGGGCTGACGTTCGTCGGACTGCTCTCCGTAGCGGGGTTCACCGTCATGGCACATCGGCGGTTGCGGGCGCTCGGGATGATCGGTGCGATCGGGGCGACGGACCGGCAGGTGCGACGCGTGATGCTGGCCAACGGCGCAGCAGTCGGCATCGTGGGCGCGGTCTCGGGTGCAGCGCTCGGGCTCGCTGTGTGGTTCGCGCTGACGCCCGCGTTCGAGAAGGTCGTGGGCCACCGCTACGACCCCTTCGCCCTTCCGTGGTGGGCAGTGATTGCCAGCGTGGTCCTGGCGCTGCTGACGTCGCTCGCCGCTTCCTGGTGGCCGGCCCGTGCCGTCGCCCGGTTGCCGATCGTCGAGGCGCTGTCGGGGCGGCCGGCGCCGCCTCAGCCGGCTCACCGTTTCGCTCTGCTCGGCACGGTCCTTGCTGCCGCCGGATTTGTGGCACTGGTCCTCGCCCATGCGGTGCACACCGGCCTGATCATCGGCGGCATCCTGGCCATCACGGCGGGAATGCTGTTGCTCGCTCCCCTGGGCATCAGGCTCGTGGCGCTGGTCGCGGGGCGCGCTCCCGTCGCGGTCCGCCTGGCGCTCCGCGACCTGGCCCGCTACCAGGCGCGCTCCGGGGCGGCACTGGCGGCGGCCAGTCTCGCTGTCGGGATCGCCGCGACCATCGCCGTGACCGCCGCTGCCCAGCAGGCGAACGACCAGAGCCTCACCGGCGGGAACCTGCCGGCGAACCAGCTCATCGTCTGGCTCGACAACCCGAACAATCCCAGTGGGTCCGGACTTTCGGTGGCTCCGGTGGGAGGAGCGACGACCACTCCGTCCGTGCCGAACGCGTCGGTCGTGGCGAGCGCGCGATCGACAGCCGACCAGATCGCGCAGTCGCTCGGCGCCGAGTCGGCCGTCGAACTGGACATCGCCGTCGACCTCAGCTCGGCCGTGCCCGCCGGCGCCCCACCTGATGCGGGACAGGTGAGCCTGGTCCACCCGATCTCCGTCCCCGGCCGCGGACAGGGTTGGAACCAGGTGGCGATCCCCTACGTGGCGACCCCCGCGGTGCTGAAGCTCTACGGGATCCCGGCGGCTGACATTGCTGCGAACAGGTCCGTCCTGTCCTCGCGCCGCGACCTCGCTGGTATCGAGCTCGGCAACGGTTTCAAGGGGAATTTCACCGCGACGTCCGTACAGGTCTTGGGACGCCTGCCGAACTACACCTCCGCGCCCAACACGTTGCTCACGCAGCAGGCCATGACGGCCAACGGCTACACGGCCGAGCCGGTCGGCTGGCTCGTGTCGGCCAGGCAATCCCTCACATCGGCACAACTCACTGACGCGCGTCACCGGGCAGCAGCCGCCGGGATCACCATCGAGAGCCGGACCGCGCCGGATCAGTCGCTGCAGCGCCTGCGGGACTACGCGACGCTGGCGGGAGCGCTCGTGGCGTTGGGCGTGCTCGCGATGACGGTCGGGCTGATCCGCGGTGAGACGGCGGGAGATCTCCGCACGCTCGCGGCAACGGGCGCCAGCAGCGCGACCCGGCGGACGCTCAACGCGACCTCGGCCGGCGCCTTGGCGCTGCTGGGCGGGATCCTCGGGACCGCCGCGGCCTATCTGGCAGAGATCGCCTGGCACTGGCACGACATCAGCTATCTCAACCAGCCGCCGTACGGGGACCTGGCGATCCTGATCCTCGGGCTGCCGGCGGCCGCCGTCGCCGGGGCTTGGCTGCTGGGCCGAACCCCGAAGAGTCTGGGCCGCCGCCCCCTCGAGTAGCCAGGGCTCCTCGCGCCGAACAAACGGGGAGAACGGGTTTTGGCCGCCGCTTCGCGGGTGCCGTTCGGTGTACGCGACCAGGTGCCCCCGGCAGGATTCGAACCTGCGCCACCGCCTCCGGAGGGCGGTGCTCTATCCCCTGAGCTACGGGGGCCTGAACTGCGAAGTCACCGTATCAGCGGCCAGCTGCCACGGGTAAAGCAGCCGACAAGCCTCGCGGGCGGCACAGCTACTCCAATAGGGTGACGGGGCCATGACAGGTCAACCCGGAGAGCGCCTTCGCGAGGGTGACGACATCGCCGACGTCGCGCCCGTGCGCGTGCTCGTGGTCGACGACGACGAGGTCATCCGGCAGCTGATCACGCTGAACCTCGAACTGGAGGGCTTCGAGGTGCACGAGGCGGTCGACGGCGCCGACGCGCTGCGCAAGGCCGCGGAAGTGCATCCGAGTGTGATCACGCTCGACATCATGATGCCCAACATGGACGGCTGGGACGCGGCCGCCCGCCTGCGCAGTGATCCCGCAACTGCCCATGTCAAGGTGGTGCTGCTGTCAGCCCGGGCGCAGGAAGCTGACGTCCGTCGCGGCACCCGGCTCGGGGTCGACGCGTACCTGACCAAGCCGTTCGATCCTGACGATCTCGTCGAAGTCGTGCGCCGGCTCGCCGGCATTCCGGCGTGAGGCGGGCGATCCAGGGGGCGGCAGTCGTCGTCGCAGCAGCACTGCTCGGGGCATGCAGCAGCTCCTCGAGCACGGGAGACGCGTCCCACACACCGGCCACGCCCACCACGTCCGCTTCGTCCGGGTCTTCCGCAGCGGCTCCGTTGATCGCCGGCGTGACGGTCGTCAACGACCTGCCGCACACCCATTACCAGGGCGTGCACCTGGTCTACAGCCACACGCCACCGCTGGGCGGTGACCACAGCCCGTACCCGATGAACTGCGCGGTCTACACGACACCGGTGCCGAACGAGAACGCCGTCCACTCGCTCGAGCACGGCGGCGTCTGGTTGACCTACCAGCCGGGCGTCGATCCCTCGCCACTGGTGAAGCTCGACGCGATCGACCCGAATTACGTGCTCATCTCGCCCTACCCGGGGCAGCCGTCGAAGGTCATCGCCACCGCCTGGGGCCTGCAGCTCAAGGTCGATTCCGCGACCGACCCGAGGTTGAAAGCGTTCGTCGAGGCCTACCACGCCGGCGGTCAGGGCGGTGAGAAGGGCGCCGCCTGCCAGGGCGTCAATCTCGCGCAGGCGCAGCAGCTCTTCGCCCAGGGACCACCCCCGGGGCAGCCGACCCCGCCAGTGCCTGCCGACAAGCCCGGCGGTAATTAGATCAACCTGCGGGCGCGCGTCGATACCCTCGAAGCATGACTCCGGCCGAACTCTCCGTCGCCATCCGTACGGTGGTGGCCGAAGCCGTGGCCGCCGGCGAGTTCGCGGCGCCGATCCCGGAGTCGGTGCACGTCGAGCGCCCGCGCAGCAAGGCCCACGGGGATTACGCGAGCAATGTCGCGCTTGTCCTCGCCAAGCAGGCCGGCCGGCCCCCACGCCAGATCGCCGAGATCATCGCTGCCCGGCTGGGAAGCGTCGCCGGGATCGCGTCGGTC
Source organism: uncultured Actinomycetota bacterium (assembly GCA_963731205.1). Lineage (GTDB taxonomy): Bacteria > Actinomycetota > Actinomycetes > Frankiales > Frankiaceae > DATAZK01. Next base: position 1,977,362 of record CAVSUJ010000002.1, read on the forward strand.
GAGGTCGCGGGGCCGGGCTTCCTGAACATCACCCTCGACAGCCTCGGGGGCGTGGTCACCACCATCCTGGCGGCCGGCGCCACCTACGGAAACAATGACGAGGCCGCCAAGCAGCGGATCAACCTCGAATTCGTCAGCGCCAACCCGACCGGCCCGATCCACGTCGGCGGTACCCGCTGGGCAGCGGTGGGTGACGCGATCGCCCGGCTGCTCATCGCGAGCGGGGCCGAAGTCACCCGCGAGTACTACGTGAACGACGCCGGCGCACAGATCAGCCGCTTCGCCGCGTCACAGCTGGCGGCTGCGCGCGGCGAGCCGACCCCGGAGGGCGGTTACGCAGGCGCGTACATCGCCGAGGTCGCGGCACGCGTGCTCTGGGCGAATCCCGGCCTGCCGACCGAACCCGTCGAGACGGCGCTGGAGACCTTCGCGAGCGCGGGCGTCGGGTTCATGCTCGCCGACATCGGCGCGTCACTCGACAGCTTCGGGGTGCACTTCGACGTCTGGTTCTCCGAGCGTTCGCTGGCCACTTCCGGGGCGGTCGAGCATGCGCTGGACCGGCTCAAGGCCGAAGGTCACACCTACGAGGCCGACGGCGCGCTCTGGCTGCGCACCACCGACTTCGGCGACGACAAGGACCGGGTGCTGGTCAAGTCCGACGGCGACACGTCCTACTTCACCTCCGACGCCGCGTACTACCTCGACAAGCGCGAGCGCGGCTACGAGCGGTGCATCTACATCCTCGGCGCCGACCACCACGGCTACATCGGCCGGCTCCGGGCGATGGTCGGCTGCTTCGGCGACGATCCGGGCCAGACGCTCGAGATCATGATCGGGCAGCTGGTGAATGTGCTGCGCGGCGGTGAGCCGGTCCGGATGAGCAAGCGCGCCGGAACCTTCATCACCCTCGATGATCTCGTCGAGCTGGTGGGTGTGGACGCAGCGCGCTACTCGCTGGCCCGCTCCTCCGTTGACTCGGCGCTCGACATCGACATCGATCTGCTGGCCAGCCGCACCAATGCCAATCCCGTGTACTACGTCCAGTACGCCCATGCCCGGCAGGCCAGCCTGCTGCGGGGGGCGGCCGACCTCGGGCTGTCACTCGATCCGGATGCCGACGTCACGTTGCTGACCCACGAGCGGGAGGGCGAATTGCTGCGCGCGCTGGGGGAGTTCCCCCGGATCGTCGCGGCAGCGGCCGGGGCCCGGGCTCCGCATCGCGTCGCCCGTTACCTGGAGGAGCTGGCCGGCACCTATCACCGGTTCTACGACGCCTGCCGGGTCCTGCCGCAAGGTGACGAGGAGCCCGGTCCGCTGAACGCCGCCCGGCTGGTGCTCGTCGAGGCCACCCGAATCGTCATCGCCAACGGGCTCGGCCTGCTCGGCGTCAGCGCACCAGAGCGGATGTAGCCGTGAGCAAAGGTGTGGCCGCGTCGCCGCTCGAACCGGCCGTCTGGCCGCGTTCGGCGGCGCTCGACCCGGATGGAGTGCTTCGGCTCGGGGGGCTGCGCGTCGACGAGCTCGCCGCCGAGTACGGCACCCCGCTGCTCGTACTCGACGAGGCCGATTTCCGCTCTCGGTGCCGCGATTTCCGTACGGCTTTCGGCGCGGGAGCGACGGTCTGCTACGCCGGAAAAGCCTTTCTCAGCAAGGCAATTGCCGGGTGGGTGGCGGAAGAAGGGCTCTCGCTCGACGTCTGCACGGGTGGTGAGCTCGCGGTCGCCGAAGCGGTCGAATTCCCCGCCGGGCGGATCACGTTCCACGGCAACAACAAGTCGGTCGGCGAGCTGCGCCGCGCCGTCGCTTACGGGGTGGGCCGGGTCGCGGTCGACTCGAGCGAGGAGATCGAACGGCTGGCGGCGGTCGCGTCGCAAGCCGGCATGCGCCAGCGCGTCTACATCCGGGTGACCCCGGGCGTCGAGGCCCACACGCACGAGTACGTCGCCACCGGCCAGGAAGACCAGAAGTTCGGCTTTTCGCTGTCGTCCGGCGCCGCGGAGGCGGCCGTCGCGCAGGTGCTCACCCATCCCGAGCTCGAACTGGTCGGCCTGCACGCCCACATCGGTTCGCAGATCTTTGATACGGCCGGCTTCCGGCTCGCGGCGCAGCGGTTGGTCGGACTGTTGGGTGACGTCCGCGACACCCACGGGATCGAGCTGCCCGAGCTCGATCTCGGCGGGGGCTTCGGGATCGCGTACACCAGCGAAGACGCGCCCCTCGACATCGCCGAGATGGCCGAGCGGATGACGGCGCTGGTGGAAAAGGCGTGTGCCGATGCGGGGCTTCGGGTGCCGCATCTGGCCGTCGAGCCCGGCCGGGCGATCGCGGGCCCGGGCACCGTCACGATCTATGAGGTGGGCACCGTCAAGGACTTGCCGGGCCTTCGCACGTACGTCAGCGTCGATGGCGGAATGAGCGACAACATCCGTCCCGCCCTTTACGGCGCGCACTACACCGTGGCGCTGGTTTCGCGGCGCAGCGAGGCACCTTCGCACGTGGTCACGGTGGTCGGAAAGCACTGCGAGAGCGGCGATCTCGTGGCCCCTAACGTCTCGATGCCTGCCGACGTCCGTCCCGGTGATTTACTCGCGGTCGCCTCCAGCGGCGCGTACCACCGATCGATGGCCAGCAACTACAACCACGTCCCGCGCCCACCCGTGGTGGCGGTACTCGAAGGACAGTCCCGGGTGCTGATCCGCCGTGAGAGCGAAGCGGACCTGCTCGCGTTGGACCTCGGATGACCGCCCCCGCCGGCCGACCGCTGCGGGTCGCGCTGCTCGGCTGCGGCGTCGTCGGTAGCGAGGTCGTGCGTCAGCTCGAGCAGCGCAAGGTCGAGCTGGCCGCCCGCGTTGGCGCCCCCCTCGAGATCGCCGGCATCGCGGTGCGCCGCCCGCAGCGAGCGCGCAATCTCCCTGTGGACGCAGGGCTTTTCACCGCTGACGCTGCCGGTCTCGTCACCCGCGACGACGTCGACATCGTCATCGAGGTCGTCGGCGGCATCGAGCCCGCGCGCAGCTGGATGCTCTCGGCGATGGCAGGCGGCAAGAGCGTGGTCACCGCCAACAAGGCGCTGCTGGCCGCTGATGGCACCACGCTGTATGAAGCCGCTGGAGACGCCGGCGTCGACCTCTACTACGAGGCGAGCGTCGCCGGTGCCATTCCCCTGCTGCGCCCGCTGCGGGAGAGCCTCGTCGGCGACAGCATCGTGCGCGTGCTCGGCATCGTGAACGGGACGACGAACTACATCCTCACCCGCATGGACGAGACCGGCGCGAGCTTCTCCGAGGCGCTCGAGGAAGCGACCGCGCTCGGCTACGCAGAGGCCGACCCGACCGCTGACATCGACGGCTTCGACGCCGCCAGCAAGGCCGCGATCATCGCCTCGCTCGCGTTCCACACCCGGGTGCGTTCGGCTGACGTCTACCGCGAGGGGATCGGCGCGGTCACCACGTCAGACATGGCGAGCGCGAAAGCGATGGGCGCGACGGTCAAGCTGCTCGCCATCGCCGAACGGGCACCCACCGAGAGCGGCATCAGCGTGCGGGTGCACCCGGCGATGATCCCGCTCACCCACCCGCTCGCCAGCGTGCGCGAGGCCTACAACGCGGTGTTCGTCGAGGCCGAGGCGGCGGGCTCGATGATGTTCTACGGGCGCGGCGCCGGCGGCACCCCTACCGCGTCGGCCGTGCTGGGCGATCTGGTCACGGTCGCGCGGAACCGCCTCGGCGGCAGGCGGGGTCCACGCGAGTCCGCCTACGCGAATCTGGCCACCCTGCCCATGGGACGAACGGTCACCCGGTATCACGTCTCGCTCGACGTGGCCGACAAAGCAGGTGTGCTTGCTGTCGTCGCCAATGCCTTCGCGTCCCAGGACGTGAGCATCTCCAGCGTCCGGCAGGAGGGCCGGGGAGACGACGCCTCGTTGGTGCTCGTCACCCACACGGCCACCGATGCCGCGCTCGCGGCCACCGTCGACCAGTTGCGCGATCTTGACGTCGTACGCGCCGTCGCCAGCGTCATGAGAGTGGAGGGCGAGACATGACCGTCACCGCCGCACACACCACCGCGAATCCCACCGCGCCCGCAGGGCCTGCTGCCCCGAGCGGACCCACCGCCGGCCCGCTGACGGGGTCACGAGCGTGGCGAGGCGTGATCGAGGAGTACCGCGATCGCCTCCCCGTCAGCGCCTCCACCCCCGTGATCACGCTGCGCGAGGGCGGCACCCCGCTGGTTCATGCCGGACACCTGTCCGAGCGCACCGGCTGCGAGGTGCACCTGAAGGTCGAGGGTGCCAACCCCACGGGTTCCTTCAAGGACCGCGGCATGACGATGGCGATCAGCAAGGCGGTCGAGGCCGGGAGCCAGGCCGTCATCTGCGCGAGCACGGGCAACACGTCCGCGTCCGCCGCGGCCTACGCCGCTCGTGCCGGTCTCACCTGCGCCGTGCTGGTGCCCACCGGCAAGATCGCGCTCGGCAAGCTGGCGCAAGCTCTGGTCCACGGTGCGAAGCTGCTGGAGGTCGAGGGCAACTTCGACGACTGCCTGACGCTCGCCCGTGACCTGTCCGAGCACTACCCGGTGACGCTCGTCAACAGCGTCAACCCGGACCGCATCGAGGGACAGAAGACCGCGGCGTTCGAGGTCTGTGACGCCCTCGGCGGGGCGCCTGACGTGCACTGCCTGCCGGTCGGAAACGCCGGCAACATCACGGCCTACTGGCGCGGCTATTGCGAGCTCGCCGCCGAGCAGACCCCGATGGGTCCGCGTCCGCGAATGCTCGGCTTCCAGGCGGCCGGCGCAGCGCCGATCGTGAATGGGGCGCCGGTGGTTGCGCCGTCGACGATCGCGACGGCCATCCGCATCGGCAATCCGGCGTCCTGGCAGCAGGCGATCGCCGCGCGGGATGAATCCGGCGGCACCATCGCCGCGGTCAGCGATCGCGAGATCCTGGCGGCGTACCGGCTGCTCGCGACCCGTGAGGGGGTCTTCGTCGAACCGTCGAGCGCCGCGAGCGTCGCCGGCTTCCTCAATGCCCACCGCGACGGGCTGATCGCGAGTGGCGAGCGCGTCGTCTGCACGGTGACCGGTCACGGATTGAAGGACCCCGACTGGGCCATCAGCGGGGCGGCCAAGCCCACGAAGGTCCCGCCGGACGCCCAGGTCGCGGCTGCCAAGCTGGGTCTGGCCTAGCTCGTGGCGCCAGCTTTTCTGGCGCCCGCGCAGGTCAGGGTGCAGGTTCCGGCGACGAGTGCAAACCTCGGACCCGGATTCGACGCGCTCGGCCTCGCTCTCGGTATGTACGACGAGCTCGTGCTGCGCATCAGCAGCGAACCCGGGCTGCGGATCGAGGCCTACGGTGATGCCCCGACCGACGAGACCAACCTCGTCGTCCAGGGTGCACGGGCGGCTTTCGAGGCGGTCGGCGGGCAGCCGCTGGGACTGGAGCTCGCCTACGTCGGACGGATCCCGCACTCGCGGGGGCTGGGCTCCTCTGCAGCCGCCATCTGCTCAGGCGTGACCGGTGCGCTCGCGCTCGCCGGTGTGCGTGACAGGTCGCTGGCCTTGCGGATTGCCAACGGGATCGAAGGGCACCCCGACAATGTCGCTGCCGCGCTGTACGGCGGCCTGACCATCGCCTGGATCGACGGCGACGGCCAGGCCGCTGCCGTCCGCCTCACGCCGGCGCCGGGCCTCACGCCGGTGGCCTTCATTCCGGAGCGACGCACGTCGACCTCCCAATCACGAGGGACGCTGCCCGCCTCGGTATCGCATGCCGACGCGGCGCGCAACGCCGGCCGGGCCGCCCTGCTGGTGGCCGCGCTCACCACCGCTCCGCGCGAGCTGATGGCGGCCACCGAGGATCGGCTTCACCAGCCCTACCGGCTACCGGCGCTGCCCGAGGGGGCGGCTCTGATCGCCCGCCTGCGCGCTGCCGGCGTACCGGCGGTGCTCTCGGGCTCCGGTCCGACTGTTCTTGCGCTCTGTCGCGATAGCGCAGAGTCCGCTGTTGCTCACGGTCTGAGCACAGGAGGATTCGAACCGTGCGAGCTGAGCATTGACCTGGAAGGAACCACTTGCGCTGCAGCGCAAGGCTAGCCGCACTCATACGCATACGGGGTTAGGCAGGAATATCGACGCTCTTCCACAATGTTGATGCAAGTGTCGTGGTAGGCGGTATGCTGGCCATCAGCAACCGGCCCCGGCCTAGTTTGCTTCTCCCATCTGATTCATCCGGAGCGGGATTCTTCCGATCTACGCCAGGGAGCACCCCCCAGGTTTCGCTCGTCGTTCGGCGCGGCTCTGAGACCACTGGCCGCCGCCAGGTGCGCGGTCCCTCTTCGGTTGCACGCGAACTCTTTCTTCACAGCTGTACCGCTCCGTCACAGTGACCGGCGATCGCCGGTCTGAAAGGTAGTCACCTTGAGCGAACCCACCGAACTGCTCGCCGGGCCCGCTCCCGAGCCGGAAGCTGCTGCTGGCGCCTCTCCTGTACGAGGCCGTCGCCGCGCCACTGGTCTTGCCGGGATGCTGTTGCCCGAGTTGCAGTCGCTGGCCGCCTCGCTGCACATCCCCGGCACCGCCCGCATGCGCAAGGGCGAGCTGATCGCCGCCATCCAGCTGGCCCAGGGGGCCGGCGGAGCCAGCGCTCCGAAGTCTGCCGCGTCCTCCGAGGCCCCAGCCCAGCCGACTCTCGAGTCCCTGCCCAAGTCCGACTCGCCGTCGACCCAGTCACAGTCCAATGGCCGCTCGGCCGGCGAGGGTCGCCCCAGCCGCGCCCGCCAGCAGAGCAGCCGCGAATCGTCCATCGAGAGCAATGGCCACGCCGCTGTGCCCGCTGCCGATGCGTCCGAGACCGGCGAATCCAGCGCCGAATCCAGCTCCCCGTCGGCAGCTGATGGCACGCGTCGCCGTCGCCGCGGAAGTAGCCGCCCGACCGGCAGTCCGCAGGATTCGGGCGCCGAGTCGGCCACCGATGAGCGGTCAGCCAATGATCCGTCGGCCGGCGACACCGCCGGCGAGAATGGTGCCGGTCGCGTCGAGGGTGCCATTGCCGCCGCAGCCGACACCCGCACCGATACCCGTCCGGATCGCCAGGAGCGGCAGGACCGCCAGGGTGGCCAAGACCGTCAGGACCGCCAGCAGGGTGATCGCGGCCAGCAGGGCCAGCGTGACCGTAACCAGCAGGGCCAGCGCGACCGTAACCAGCAGAGCGATCGCAATCAGCAGGGCGACCGCAACCAGCAAGGCGATCGCAATCAGCAGGGCGACCGTAACCAGCAGGGCGACCGCAACCAGCAGAACCAAAACCAGGGCGGCCAGAACAACGACTACGACGAGTTCGGCGGCAGCCGGCGGCGTGGTCGCTTCAGGGAGCGGCGCCCGCGTAACGGCCGTCCCGCCGGGCAGGGCGGCGGCTACAACGAGGCCGAGCCCATCATTCGCGAGGACGACATCCTCGTCCCGATCGCGGGCATCCTCGACATCCTCGACAGCTACGCGTTCGTGCGTACCTCGGGCTACCTGACCGGCCCCAATGACGTGTACGTGAGCCTCGCTCAGGTCCGCCGCTACGGCCTGCGCCGCGGCGACGCCATCACCGGCGCCGTCCGCCAGCCGCAGGAGGGCGAGAAGAAGGACAAGTACAACGCGATGGTGCGGCTCGACACCATCAACGGGCTCGACCCCGAAGAGGCGCGCAAGCGTCCCGAGTTCACCAAGCTCACCCCGCTCTACCCGAATGAGCGGCTGCGCCTGGAGACCGAGCCCAACGTCCTGACCACGCGCGTCATCGATCTGGTCATGCCGCTCGGCAAGGGTCAGCGGGCGCTGATCGTCAGCCCGCCGAAGGCCGGTAAGACGATGGTGCTGCAGGCGATCGCCAATGCGATCACCACCAACAATCCCGAGTGTCACCTCATGGTCGTCCTCGTCGACGAACGGCCCGAAGAGGTCACCGACATGCAGCGGTCGGTGAAGGGCGAGGTCATCGCCAGCACCTTCGACCGGCCGCCGACAGACCACACCAGCGTCGCGGAGCTCTCCATCGAGCGGGCGAAGCGCCTGGTCGAGATGGGCCACGATGTCGTCGTCCTGCTCGACTCGATCACCCGCCTGGGCCGCGCCTACAACCTGGCCGCGCCCACATCGGGACGCATCCTGTCCGGTGGCGTCGACTCCACGGCGCTCTACCCGCCGAAGCGTTTCCTCGGTGCCGCTCGCAACATCGAGCACGGCGGCTCGCTGACCATCCTCGCCACCGCGCTGGTCGAGACCGGCAGCACGATGGACACGGTGATCTTCGAGGAGTTCAAGGGCACCGGCAACGCCGAGCTGAAGCTCGACCGGCGGATCGCTGACAAGCGCATCTTCCCAGCGGTCGATGTCGACGCGTCCGGCACCCGCAAGGAGGAGCTGCTGCTCAGCCCGGAGGAGCTCGCCATCACCTACAAGCTGCGCCGCGTGCTGCACGCGCTCGATTCGCAGCAGGGCATCGAGCTCTTGATCGACCGCCTCAAGCAGACGCGGACGAATTACGAATTCCTGATGCAGATCGCCAAGACCACCCCCGGAGAATGACCCGCGGATATCCCGGCCCAAGCGGGTCAAGGCGTGCGGCATAGTCCGGCGCCGGAAAACGTTAGGCTGGCTGGACGGTTCCGGTTCACCTCGCACGAGCGGGGACCCGGCGGCCGACAAGAGAGGAACCCATGAAGCCCGATATCCACCCTGCTTACGTGGAGACCACAGTGGTCTGCTCGTGCGGGAGCACGTTCACCACGCGTAGCACCGCAGCCAATGGAAATATCCACGCTGACGTGTGCTCGCAGTGCCACCCCTTCTACACCGGCAAGCAGAAGATCCTCGATGTCGGCGGCCGGGTCGAGAAGTTCGAGCGCCGCTTCGGCAAGCGTGTAGCCGGGCAGAGCGCCGGCGGCAAGTAGTTCAACGGACGGCGCCTTCCCCATGCCGGGGAGGGCGCCGTTTCGCTGTCCTCTCGCCCGCTTCGTCTAAAGAGTTGTGAGGAGGAGCACATGGCTCAGCTCGCTGACCAAAGCTCCGGCTCGCCTGCCCTGGCTGCGATGCTCGCCGAGCACGCCGAGATCGAACGCGAGCTGGCCGATCCGGCTGTGCACGCCGACCAGGCCCGGGCCCGCGTGCTCGGCCGGAGATACTCCGAGCTGAACCAGATCGCCGAGGTCGCCCATGATCTTGCGACCACGCGCGACGATTGGGGTGCCGCGCAGGAGCTGGCTGCTGACGACGCCGGTTTTGCGGCCGAGGCCGAGGCGCTCGGCATCCGCGAGCGCGAGCTGGCCGAGCGGCTTCAGGAGCTCCTGCTTCCGCGCGACCCGGATGAGTCGAAGGACGCCATCCTCGAGATCAAAGCCGGTGAGGGCGGCGAAGAATCGGCGCTCTTCGCCGGCGATCTGCTGCGCATGTACCTGCGTTTCGCCGAGCGATCCGGGTGGACCGCGGAGATTCTCGACGCGACCGAAAGCGATCTCGGCGGTTACAAGGACGTCAGTTTGGCGCTGCGGGCAAAGGCATCGAGTCCCACCGGTGTCTACGGCCGGCTGAAGTACGAGGCCGGGGTCCACCGCGTCCAGCGCGTTCCTGTCACCGAGTCGCAGGGCCGGTTGCACACCAGCGCGGTCGGCGTCCACGTACTTCCGGAAGCCGAGGACGTCGACGTCGACGTCGATCCGAATGATCTGCGGATCGACGTGTTCCGCTCGTCCGGCCCGGGTGGCCAGAGTGTCAACACGACCGACTCCGCGGTGCGGATCACCCACCTCCCGACCGGCACGGTCGTGTCGTGCCAGAACGAGAAAAGCCAGCTGCAGAACAAGGAATCGGCGCTGCGCATCCTGCGGGCCCGGCTCCTCGCGGCAGCCCGTGAGGCAGCGGCAGCGGCAGCGGGGGCGAGCCGCGCGGCGCAGGTGCGCACCGTCGACCGCAGCGAGCGCGTCCGTACCTACAACTACAAGGAAAACCGGATCTCCGACCATCGGGTCGGGTACACCGCGTACAACCTCGACCGCGTACTCGATGGTGAGCTCGAGCCGGTGCTCGACATCCTGCATCGCGCTGACATGGAGCGCTTGCTCGCCGAGGTGGGGGAGCCGGCGGCGCGGTGAGCCGGACGCCGATCACCGAGGCCGCCGAGCAATTGGCGGCGGCCGGCGTGGCCAGCCCTCGTCATGATGCCGAGGCGCTGGCGGCTCACGTTCTCGGCGTCGCTCGTGGTCGCCTGGCACTCGTCGAGCCGGCGGCCTTCGAGTCGGCTCGACCCGCTTACGCGGCTGCGGTCGCCCGCCGGGTCGCGCGCGAGCCGCTCCAACACGTGGTCGGCTCCGCCCCCTTTCGCCGGCTCGAACTTGCCGTCGGCCCCGGCGTGCTCATCCCGCGTCCGGAAACCGAGCTGCTCGTCGACGCGATCCTGGACTGGTTGCGCAGCGCAGCCCTGAGCACGCCGCGCGTCGTCGACCTCGGCACCGGCACCGGCGCACTGGCCCTTTCGATCGCTGACGAGACCCGGGCGACGGTCTGGGCTGTCGAACGCGAGCCGGCGGCGCTCGCCTGGGCCGCCCGAAACGTCGAGACGACCGGGCTGGCCGTCGAGCTGGTCGCTGGTGACATGGCTGACGCTTTGCCCGAGCTCGACGGCACGGTCGACGTCGTCGTCTCCAACCCGCCCTACCTCTCGCCGGATCTGCTTCCGGCCCTCGAGCCCGAGGTACGCGACCACGATCCCGCCGCTGCGCTCTTCGCCGGTGATGACGCTCTTGCCGCAATCCGTACGGTGGAGTCGTCCGCGCGCCGGCTGCTGCGGTCGGGAGGTCTCGTCGTCGTCGAGCACGGCGACGATCAAGGCGAGAGTGCCCCGGCCTGCTTCGCCGGCTGGAACGACGTGTCCGACCATTTCGACCTGGCCCGACGGCCCCGATACCTGACGGCGGTACATCCGTGAGCCTTTCAGAGCCTATGGGCGTGAGCGATCCCGTCCACGAGCTGATCTACGACTGCGCCGATCCGCAGCGCCGCGCGGCAGGACTGACGGCTGCCGAGCGGGCCATCGCCGCGGGCGAGCTCATCGTGCTGCCGACCGACACCGTCTACGGCATCGGTGCCGATGCGTTCTCCCCGAATGCCGTCGCCCGGCTGCTCGCGGCCAAGCGGCGCGGTCGCGACATGCCGGTACCGGTGCTGATCGGTTCCTGGTCCACGCTCGACGGGCTCGTCGATCATGTCTCGCCCGCCGCGGATGCGCTGCGCAAGGCGTTCTGGCCCGGTGGCCTCACGCTCGTGGTCCGTCACGCGCTGGCACTTGCCTGGGATCTCGGCGACGCTGACGGCACCGTCGCCGTCCGGATGCCGCTGCATCCCGTCGCCGTCGAACTGCTCCAGCGCACCGGGCCGCTCGCCGTCTCCAGCGCCAACGTGTCCGGTCGGGCGCCCGCCGCGGACGCGCACGAGGCCCTGGCCCAGCTCGGCGACGACGTCTCGGTCTATCTCGACGGGGGCCTGTCACCCGACCCGCTGCCGTCCACGATCGTCGACTGCACCGTCGAGCCACCGCGCCTGCTGCGGGCAGGTGCCGTGTCGCTGACCGACTTGCGGGCCGAGGTCGCCGATCTGCAGTCCTAGCCGTTGGCGCCCGTACGATGAGCCGGTCATCCCCTCGCCGAGGAGGTCCGCCCATGCCCGATTCGGTAAGCGCAGCCGAATCTGTCGAGGCCGCCAAGGCAGCGATAGCCGCCCGCGGAGCGGCTCCCTTCTGGGGTCCTGATTTCTCGGCGCTGTCGGCCTCCGACCCGCAGATCGCGCAGATCCTGCTCGACGAGGTCGATCGGGCCCGCGGGGGTCTGCAGCTGATCGCCAGTGAGAACTTCACGTCGCCGTCGGTGCTGGCGGCGCTCGGTTCGACCCTGTCGAACAAGTACGCCGAGGGCTACCCCGGCCGGCGCTACTACGGCGGCTGCGCCGTGGTCGACCGGGCGGAGGAGCTGGGCATTGCCCGCGCCAAGGAGCTCTTCGGCGCCCAGCACGCCAACCTGCAGCCGCACAGCGGCGCCAGCGCCAACCTCGCCGCCTACGCTGCGCTGCTCACGCCCGGCGACACCGTCCTGGCGATGTCGCTGCCGCACGGTGGCCACCTCACCCACGGCAGCAAGGTCAATTTCAGCGGCGCCTGGTTCAACATCGTCGCGTACGGCGTCCGCGAGGACACCGAGGTCATCGACTACGACCAGGTGCGGGCGCTGGCCGTTGAGCACCGTCCCAAGATGATCATTTGCGGCGCTACGGCGTACCCGCGACTGATCGATTTCGCCGCATTCCGCTCGATCGCCGACGAGGTCGGCGCCTGGCTGATGGTCGACGCGGCCCACTTCATCGGCCTCGTCGCCGGTAAGGCGATCCCCAGCCCGGTGCCCTACGCCGACGTCGTCACCTTCACCACGCACAAGGTCCTTCGGGGTCCCCGCGGCGGAATGATCCTTTCCACCGAGGAGCTGGCCAAGAAGATCGACAAGGCCGTCTTCCCGTTCAGTCAGGGCGGACCGCTGATGCACGCGGTCGCGGCGAAGGCGGTCGCGCTCGCGGAGGCGTCGACTCCCGCCTACCAGGAATACGCGCGCCGGGTGATCGTCAACGCGCAGGCGCTCGCCGATGGGCTCGCGGCCGAGGGATTGCGGCCGGTCGCCGGCGGTACCGACACCCATCTCGCGCTGCTCGACCTGCGCGAGCTCGGCGTCACCGGTACCGAAGCCGAGACCCGCGCGGATGCGGCCCGCATCACCCTGAACAAGAACGCGATCCCGTACGACCCGCAGCCGCCGGCCATCGCGTCCGGCATCCGCGTGGGGACGCCTTCGGTCACCACGCAGGGCATGGGCGAGGGTGAGATGAAGGAGGTCGCGAGCCTCATCGGCCGGGCCGTCCGCGAGCCGGACGCCGCCAAGGAGGTCGCCGCGGCGGTGAGCAATCTCGTGGCGCGCTTCCCGATCTACCCGAGCTGAGCCTGCTGCGCGTTGCCTTGAGCTAGACACATTCGTACGGCACCGTAACGGCGAGCGCGAGACCGGCGCCGAACCGGCCGCCGTCCAGGGTTACGCGGCCAGCAAGTGGCTGCGGGAGACGAGGCAGGGTGCGCGAGTACATCCTGGTCTTCCTGGTCTCGGCAACGGTCACGTTTCTGGTCACCCCACTCACGCGACGCCTGGCCGTGCGCACCGGTGCGATGGCCGCTCCGCGCGATCGCGACGTCCACGTCATCCCGACCCCGCGTCTCGGCGGTCTCGCGATGTACGCGGGCCTGGCCGCGGGGCTGCTCGTCGCGGGGCAGCTTCCCTTCCTGTCGTCCGTGTCCCGCGCCTACGGGGAGCCGCGGGCGGTCCTGATCGCCGGGGCGATCATCTGCCTGCTCGGCGCGATCGACGACAAGTGGCCGATCGACGCCGTCACCAAGCTGGCCGGCCAGGTTGCGGCGGCCAGCGTCATGGTGCTGCTCGGCATCCAGCTCTCGTTCGCGATCCTGCCCAACGGCAACACCGCCAGCCTCGGCTCGGAGACGGCCGTACCGCTGACCGTGCTGCTGACGGTCGTGCTGGTGAATGCGATGAACTTCGTCGACGGGCTCGACGGGCTGGCCGCCGGGGTGGCGGCCATCGCGGCACTGGCCGAATTCGTTTACAGCTACCACATTTCCGTCACCAACGGCCTGTACCGGGCGACCCCGGCGACGTTGCTCGCCGTGGCCACGGCCGGGGTCTGCGTGGGGTTCCTGCCGCACAACTTCAGTCCGGCCCGCCAGTTCATGGGCGACTCCGGCTCGATGCTGATCGGACTGCTCCTCGCCGCCACGGTCACCTCGGTCACGGGGGAGGTCTCCTACGGAGGCATCGCCGGCGCCGCTCGGCTGCCGTCGCTGATCCCGCTCTTCGTCCCGCTGCTCGTACTGGCGGTGCCTTTCGTCGATCTGCTCCTCGCGGTCGTGCGTCGAACGCGGGCCCGTCGATCGCCGTTCAGCCCCGACAAGATGCACCTGCATCACCGACTGCTGGAGATCGGCCACTCCCACGTGCGCGCCGTCCTGTTGCTGTGGTTCTGGGCGGCGCTGCTCGGCTTCGGCGGGGTCCTCGCCCAGTTCTCGAGCGCGCCGCTCACCATCGTCCTGATCGTGGCCGGGCTCGCCGGACTCTCCTTGGTCCTGGTGCGCATGCCCGGAAGAGCGGGCCGGTGAACGGGCCCGACCCACACCCTCACGCCGATCCCGAACCCGGCGGCGGCGAGCACCTCGAGACGGCCCAACCGCCGGCCGAACCTCATACGTCTAAGGTGACTTCGGCAGGTTCGCAAGGCGGACACGGTGCGCTCGGTCTGGTGACCATCGGTACTGTGAACGCAACGTGTTGGCTAGCCGGTATTTTCGTTGGCTGGCTGTGTGATCGCCACTTCGGGACGCTGCCTGTCTTCATCCTCGTGGGTCTGGTCATTGGTAGTGTTACGGGGGCGTTATCCACGTACAAGGAAGTGCGAAGGTATCTGAGCTCGTGAACGTCGAAGATCCGCCGCAGGCACCGGTTCTGTCCGGCGCGCCCGCGTCCCCGGACCCGGAGCCCAACCCCGAGGGGGTGGCTCAGGCTGCGGCGTTCGGCTATGCCGAAATCGCGGCTCAGTCCAAGCGCATCGTGTGGCCGTGCTGCGTCCTCGGCGGCATCGTTCTCGTCGGTCTGGCGCTGTTGAAGCAGCCCTTCGCCGGGCTCGGCGTATGCATCGGGCTCGGCCTCGGCATGGTGAATGCGCGGCTCCTGCAGCTCTCCGTGCTCCGCCGCTTCCAGTCCGCCAGCGGGCAGGCCGTCAAGGGCGGCGCGTTCCTGGCGAGCGGGCTCGTGCGGCTCGGCGCGATCACGTGTGTCGCCATCGTTCTCGCGCTCATCGAGCGTCCGCTGGGTATCGGCGTCGTCGTCGGGCTCGCGGTGTATCAGGTCCTGCTTCTTGGCGCATCAGCAGTGGTGATGTACCGGCAGGTGCGTGCGTGACAGCCTTGCACCCGATGGCCGTCTCCATTGAGGTCGGCGACCACATCACGCGCAAGTTTCTCGGCATCAAGTTCAACATCGACACCATCACCAGTACGGCATTCGCGCTGCTGGTGATCGTGATCCTGGGCTTGTTGGTGCGGCGCAGCGCGAGCAGCGAAGTGCCCGGGAAGCTGCAGCTGTTCTTCGAGACCGTGGTCGAGCAGGTCGAGGAGCAGGTGGGCGGCGACCTGAGGCGCCGCGCTCCTAACGTGGTGCCGCTAGCGGTCACGATCTTCATCTTCATCTTGACGGCCAACTGGATCTCCGTGATTCCCAGCGGCCACAAGCCGGAGTTTCTGCCGCCACCGACGTCTGACATCGACCTTCCGCTGGCGATGGGCCTCGTCGTGGTGATCTGGGCGATCGGCGCCGGCATCAAGCGGCGCGGGCTGCGCAATTACCTCAAGCACCTCAAAGAGCCCTATCTTGCGCTGCTGCCGATCAACATCCTCGAAGAGCTCATCAAACCGATCACGCTGGCGCTTCGACTCTTCGGCAACATCTTCGCCGGTACGGTGCTCGTCCTGCTGATCTCCAAGCTGCCCATCTGGATCATCTGGGCGCCGGACTTCATCTGGAAACTCTTCGATATGTTCATCGGCGCGATTCAGGCCTTCATTTTCGCGCTGCTCACCATCCTTTACTTCAGCCAGGCCATCGGTCCGGAAGAAGCGCACTGACGTCAGGGGTCATGGACGTCGTATCCGCCGTCGGATACGAATGACAGAAACCCGCCACACAGATTTTGCTCTAACAACGCACAGCAAGGGGAGATGATGGCCGCAGATCCGGAGCTCGTCACCGCGATTAAAACCGCGGGTGGGCTCATCGCAGGTGGACTTGCCCTCGGGGGCGGTGCCATCGGCGCCGCCATCGGTGACGGTGTCGCCGGTAACGCCTTCATCTCGGGCGTGGCCCGCCAGCCAGAGGCACAGGGGCGCCTGCAGACACTGTTCTTCCTGACGGTCGGTCTGGTGGAGGCGGCGTACTTCATCAACCTGGTCTTCATGATTCTGTTCGTCTTCGTGCTGGGTAAGTAGCCAGCCGTGCAGCCGCTTGTCTCAGCCGCCGGTGTGGTCGCCGCAGCGCAAAAGACGCACAACCCGATCATCCCCAACGGGACGTTCATCGTTGAGCTGATCGCGTTCTTCCTGATCTTGTGGTTCCTCTACACCAAGATCGTGCCGGTGATCTCGTCGTCGATGACCAAGCGGCAGGAGCTCATCCGGTCGCAGATCGATGACAGCAAGGCGGCGAAGGAGCGGCTCGAAGCTGCTGAGGCCGAGTACAAGCAGGCGTTGGCCGACACCCGCACGGATGCCGCGCGCATTCGTGAGGAGGCGCGGGTCCAGGGTCAGCAAATCATCGAAGAGATGCGCGCCGAAGCTCAGGAGCAGGCCGCTCGCATCACGGAGGCGAATCGGTCCAGGCTCGAGACCGAGCGTCAGCTTTTGGTCGTGCAGTTGCGATCCGAGGTCGGCGAGATGGCCGTCGAGCTCGCCAGCCGGATCGTCGGTCACGAGCTGTCGAGCGATGCCCGCCAGCGTCAGCTGATCGATGACTTCATCAACGACCTCGACGCAGCCCCCGCCGGTGACACCCGTGAAAGCACGCCCACTGCGCCTGTGGCAGGGAGCTGACGTTGGAGGGCAATAGCCGGGCCAGTCTGGCGCTCGTACGCGCGCGCCTCGACGAGCTGGCCGGTGCGGGTGCCGCCGGGGATGACGATCCCGGCGTCATCAGCCGTACCGTCTCCCGGCTGCGCGGCGAGCCTTCTGCCCTGAGCTCTGCCTCTGATGATTTGTATGCGACGGCCGACCTGCTGACGCGTGAGGTCGGCCTGCGCAGGGCGCTCGCTGATCCCGGGCTTCCTTCCGAGGCCCGTCGCGCGTTGCTCGACCGGCTTCTGGCCAACCAGGTCGGGGAGATCGCGCTCGAGGTGCTCCGCGCTGCGGCTGGAGCGCGCTGGTCGCGTCCGTCCGATCTGCTCACGGCCGTCGAGGAGCTCGGGTCGGAGGCGCTGCTCGCCAGCGAGCAGGCAGCCGGCGCATTGGATGAGGTGGAGGACGAGCTCTTCCGTTTCTCGCGCATCGTCGACCGCACGCCACGTCTCTCCCTGGCGCTGTCGGATCGCGGGTTGCCGGCCGAGCGCAAGAACGCGTTGCTCGACCGCCTGCTCGATGACCGGGTGCGTCCCGCCACCCGGCGCCTCATCGGCCGGGTCGTCAACAATCCCCGCGGCCGGGGCGTCGGCCGTGAGATCGAGGCGCTGGCCGAGCTGGCCTCCCGCCGCCGTCAGCGGTCCATCGCCGTGGTCACGGTGGCCCACCCCATCGACGAGCAGCAGGCCGATCGCCTGCGCGCCGCGATCGCCCGGGCGTTCGGCACGGAGGTCGTCCTCCAGCTGGTGATCGACCCGTCGGTGCTCGGCGGTGTCTCCGTGCGCGTCGGCGGCGAGCTCGTCGATGGCACCGTGCTCCGCAGGCTCGCTGAAGCAAGGCGCCAGCTCCGGCGTTAAGCCGACGAATCGTGGTGCGCGATCTCTCGCGCAGATCCACCGGCCCTCGCTGCCTCTGCATGCGTGGCGATCGGCCACCCCGGTCCCATCCGATTTCTCCTTAATCAACGGCCAATCCTCGAACAGATCTGAGGCCCGTCATGACCGAGCTGTCCATTCGCCCCGATGAGATCCGCGACGCTCTCCGCGAATACGTCGAGTCCTACGATCCGAGCGCCGGTGAGCGCGAGGAGGTGGGCCGCGTCATCGAGACCGGTGACGGTATCGCGACCGTCGAAGGCCTCGCCCGCACGATGACCAACGAGCTGCTGGAGTTCTCCGACGGCACGCTCGGTCTCGCGCAGAACCTCGACGTCGGTGAGATCGGCGTCGTCATCCTCGGTGAGGCCCAGCACATCGAGGAAGGCACCGAGGTCCGCCGCACCGGCGACATCCTTTCGGTGGCGGTCGGCGACGGTTACCTCGGCCGCGTCGTCGACGCCCTGGGCCGCCCGCTGGACGGCAAGGGCGAGATCGAGACCGAGGCGCGCCGCGCTCTGGAGCTGCAGGCCCCCACGGTCGTGCAGCGCCAGCCGGTGAAGGAGCCGCTGCAGACCGGCATCAAGGCCATCGACGCCATGACCGCCATCGGCCGCGGCCAGCGCCAGCTGATCATCGGTGACCGCCAGACGGGTAAAAGCGCCGTCGCCGTCGACGCCATCATCAACCAGCGCGAGAACTGGGCCACCGGCGATCCCCAGCAGCAGGTCAAGTGCATCTATGTGGCGATCGGTCAGAAGGGCTCGACCATCGCCGCCGTCCGCGGCGCCCTCGAAGACGCCGGCGCGCTCGAATACACGACCATCGTCGCTGCCCCCGCCAGCCAGCCCGCGGGCTTCAAGTACCTGGCGCCCTACACCGGCTCGGCGATCGGCCAGCACTGGATGTATCAGGGCCAGCACGTGCTGATCGTCTTCGATGACCTGTCCAAGCAGGCTGAGGCGTACCGCTCGATCTCGCTCCTGCTGCGCCGCCCGCCGGGACGCGAGGCCTACCCGGGCGACGTCTTCTACTTGCACTCGCGGCTGCTCGAGCGCTGCGCGAAGCTGAGCGACGAGCTCGGCGGCGGCTCGATGACCGGTCTTCCGATCATCGAGACCAAGGGCAATGACGTCTCGGCGTACATCCCCACCAACGTCATCTCGATCACCGACGGCCAGATCTTCCTCGAGACCGACCTGTTCAACCAGGGCGTCCGGCCGGCCATCAACGTCGGCATCTCGGTCTCCCGGGTCGGCGGTAACGCGCAGATCCGTGCCATGAAGCAGGTCGCCGGCCGGCTCCGGCTCGACCTGGCCCAGTACCGCGACCTGGAGTCGTTCGCCGCCTTCGGATCCGACCTGGACAAGGCGTCGAAGGCGCAGCTCGAGCGGGGTCAGCGGCTGGTCGAGCTGCTCAAGCAGCCGCAGTACACGCCGTTCCCGGTCGAGCGCCAGGTGGTCTCGATCTGGCTCGGCACCACCGGTGAGCTCGACGTCGTCCCAGTCGAAGACGTGCGCCGCTTCGAGCGTGACTTCCTGGACTACGTCGGCCGCAGCCACGAGGGCATCTACAGCGCCATCCTGTCCAGCGGCAAGCTGGAGGACAGCACCGTCGATTCCCTCAAGGACGCGATCAAGCAGTTCGAGAAGGAGTTCGAGACCAAGGGCGGCGGCGGGATCGAAGCGCCGGCTGACGACGCGGGTGACATCGACGAGCTCGAGGCCGATCAGCGCAGCCAGGAATCGATCAAGCGCCACACCCCACCCGAGCCCGAGGCGAGCGCGTCCAGCGGCTCGTCAGAGGCGTAAGGCGCCTCCGCCGAGATGCCAGCCACCCTTCGGGTCTACCGCCGCCGAATCCGTTCGGTTCAGTCGACCAAGAAGATCACCCGCGCGATGGAGCTCATTGCCGCGTCGCGGATCTCGCGCGCTCAGCAGCGGGTCAACGCGTCCAAGCCTTACGCCGACGAGATCACCCGCGTGATCACGGCCGTGGCCAGCCAGACCAACGTCGACCATCCGCTGACCACCGAGCACAAGAATCCCACCCGCGCGGCGGTCGTGGTCGTCACCAGCGACCGGGGCCTGGCCGGCGCCTACAGCTCGAACTCGCTCCGCACCGCCGAGGCGCTCTTCCAAACCCTGCGCGACGAGGGTAAGGAATCGTCGATCTACGCGATCGGGCGCAAGGCCGCCAGCTACTACCGGTTCCGCGGCCGCCAGATCGAGCAGGACTTCACCGGCTTCTCCGAGCAGCCCGACTACGACTCTGCCAAGGCCGTAGCCGACGCCGTGATCGAGCAGTTCGTGAAGCCCACCCAGGAGGGCGGGGTGGATGAGATCCACCTCGTCTTCACCGAGTTTCGCAGCATGCTCTCGCAGCGTGCAGTCGCGCGGCGGATCCTGCCGATGGTCATCGAAGAGACCACCGAAGAGCCGGCAGACGGCCCGCTCCCGCTTTATGAGTTCGAGCCGTCCGCCGAAGACGTGCTCGATGCCCTGCTGCCGCGTTATGTCGAGAGCCGGGTCTTCGCCGCGTTGCTCGAGTCGGCAGCATCGGAGTCGGCCGCGCGTCGGCGGGCCATGAAGTCGGCAACCGATAACGCGGAAGACCTCATCAAGTCGCTCACGCGAGCCGCCAACTCGGCTCGCCAGGCCGAAATCACCCAAGAGATCAGTGAAATTGTCGGCGGCGCTAACGCGCTGGCGGATTCAGGAGGCTGACCATGACCGTCACCGAGCAGGACCACTACACGCAGCCGACCGAGGGCGGGATCGGACGCGTTGCCCGGGTCATCGGACCGGTCGTCGACGTCGAGTTCGCCCCCGACGAGATGCCGGAGCTGTTCAACGCGCTTCACGTCGACCGCACGATCGGCGATGACACGGCGACCCTCACGCTGGAGGTCGCCAACCACATCGGCGACAACACGGTGCGGGCCATTTCGCTGAACCCGACCGACGGTCTGGTGCGCGGCGCCCCCGTGCAGGACACCGGCGCCCCGATCTCCGTGCCCGTTGGTGACGTGACGAAGGGCCACGTGTTCAACGCCCTCGGCGTGCCGATGGACGTCGACGTCTCGACACTGGACATCAAGGAGCGCTGGCCGATCCACCGCCAGTCGCCGCCGTTCGACGAGCTCGAGTCCAAGACCGAGATGCTCGTCACCGGCATCAAGGTGATCGACCTGCTCGCGCCCTACGTGCTGGGCGGGAAGATCGGCCTGTTCGGTGGTGCCGGTGTCGGCAAGACCGTCATCATCCAGGAGATGATCCGCCGGGTCGCCAAGGAGTTCGGTGGAGTCTCGGTGTTCGCCGGAGTCGGCGAGCGCACCCGCGAGGGCAACGACCTCTTCCTGGAAATGGAGGAGGCCGACGTCCTCAAGGACACCGCTCTCGTGTTCGGTCAGATGGACGAGCCCCCGGGCACCCGGCTGCGCGTCGCGCTTTCCGCGCTGACCATGGCGGAGTACTTCCGCGACGTCCAGAAGCAGGACGTGCTGCTGTTCATCGACAACATCTTCCGCTTCACGCAGGCAGGTTCTGAGGTCTCCACCCTGCTCGGCCGGATGCCGAGCGCCGTCGGTTACCAGCCCACCCTGGCCGATGAGATGGGCGTGCTCCAGGAGCGCATCACCTCCACCCGTGGTCACTCGATCACCTCGATCCAGGCCATCTACGTGCCTGCTGACGACCTGACCGACCCGGCGCCCGCCACCACCTTCACCCATCTCGACGCCACGACGAACCTGTCGCGCGCGATCTCCGAGCTGGGGATCTACCCGGCCGTCGACCCGCTCGACTCGACCTCGCGGATTCTTGACGCCCGCTACGTCGGGGAGAAGCACTACAACGTCGCCCAGCGGGTGAAGGAAATCCTGCAGCGCTACAACGACCTGCAGGACATCATCGCCATTCTCGGTATCGACGAGCTTTCCGAAGAGGACAAGGTCGCCGTCAACCGGGCCCGCCGTATCCAGCGGTTCCTGTCGCAGCCGTTCTTCGTCGCCGAGCAGTTCACCGGCATCCCGGGCAAGTTCACGCCGCTGGATGAGACGATCGACTCCTTCGACAAGCTCTGCAACGGTGACTACGACGATCTGCCGGAGCAGGCCTTCTTCATGTGCGGTGGTATCGAAGATGCCGTGGAGAAGGCCAAGGGCCTGCGCTCAGAGGACGACTGACCAGCGCGTTTCACCCTTTTAGGGGTCCTATCGCGGCTGGCGCCTGCCGATGCCCAGTACATGGCGCCGTCCGTTTGCTTGCTGCCCCCACGGGGGTTGCGCGAGCGTTGGGCGCGCCGGCCGCGGCGCGTCGCGACGGTGCTGGCGCCTGCCCTGCCTGCGCTGGTGCTGCTCGCTGTGACGACCGCCGGCACCGTCGACCCACCGTCCGCTGGTCTTGTTTCGCAGCTGCACGTTCCGCCGCCGGTCACCATGACCGTCACCCCGCGCTGACCTCAGCGAACCGCTTCCCCGCGCCCCGCGCCCGTAGTTGCCTGGCGCCACCATTTCCGGGTGCCCTGACCCCCGGATGTGGTGGCGCCACCGGCTGGCTGGGTGCGTCGCCCCGGTCGGTACTCTGAAGGCATGCCAATGCGGGTTGCGGTCGTCTCTCCTGAGAAGGAGATCTGGTCGGGTGAGGCGGAGCTTGTCCTCGCACGCACCCTCGACGGTGACATCGGCGTGATGCCGGGCCACATCCCGCTTCTCGGTGTGCTCGCCGACGAAGGCGAAGTGATCATCCGCACCGGTACCGGCAACGATGTCACGGCCAAGGTCAGCGGCGGGTTTCTGTCGGTCACCGATGACGGCGTCAGCGTGCTTGCCGAGCGCGCCGAGCTCGCTTAGAACTGCGCGCGAGCGCTAGCGTTCGCCGCCCGGTCGCCAGAGCACGTCGCCGCCCGGATTCGCGACGCGAGCAAGGATGAACATCAGGTCGCTGAGCCGGTTGAGATAGAGCGCGGGCGTCTTGCTGGTGTGCCCGGGATCAGATTCCAGCAGCACCCACGTGGAGCGCTCCGCGCGGCGGACGATTGTGCGCACCTGGTGCAGGAGCGCGGCCCCTGGCGTCCCGCCGGGCAGGATGAACGACGAGAGCTTCTCCAGCCGCGCGTTGTACTCGTCGCACGCCGCCTCCAGCCGCTCGACATCGGCGTCAGTGATGCGTAGCGGTGGGTACTTGGGCTCGGGGACGACCGGGGTGCACAGATCGGCGCCGACGTCGAACAGATCATTCTGGATACGCGTGAGCAGGGTGGCGATGTCGGCAGGGAGCGCGCCGAGGGCGATCGCGACGCCGATCGCGCTGTTCGCCTCGTCCACGTCGGCGTAGGCCCCGAGGCGCGGGTCGGTCTTCGCGACGCGGCTCATGTCGCCGAGCGCCGTCGTGCCGTCGTCGCCCGTCTTCGTGTAGATCCGGGTCAGATGCACGCTCACCACCCGACCCTACGGTCCACCGGTAAGCGTCGCCGCGACGAGACCGCCGTGCCCCTAAAGTGACGGCGTGGAGCAGTTCCTGGTGAGAGGAGGCGTGCGCCTCGAGGGCGAGGTCACCGTCCACGGCGCGAAGAACTCTGCGCTCAAGCTCATGGCGGCTGCGTTGCTCGCCGAGGGTCGCACCACGCTTTCTTCGGTCCCCGACATCCTCGACGTCGACATCATGGGCCAGGTCCTGCGCCGGCTCGGCTGCAGCGTCCAGCACGTCAGCAGCCGGGGTGAAGGCGGCTCCCACGAATCCGCCGGCACGGTGACGGTCGATGTGCCGTCACAGGTCGGCACCGAAGCCGACTACGACCTGGTGCGCCGGATGCGGGCGAGCATCGCCGTCCTCGGGCCGCTGGTCGCGCGCCGGGGTGAGGCCAAGGTCGCGCTGCCCGGCGGCGATGCGATTGGCAGCCGTGGCCTCGACATGCACGTGAGCGGGCTGCAGAAGCTCGGCGCGACCGTCGAGTCCGAGCACGGATTCCTGATTGCGCGGGCCGAACGGCTGCGCGGGGCCACGATCTGGCTGGACTTTCCGAGCGTGGGAGCGACGGAGAACCTGCTGATGGCTGCGGTGCTCGCCAAGGGCACCACCGTGATCGACAACGCGGCGCGTGAGCCGGAGATCGTCGACCTGTGCACGCTCCTGAGCTCCATGGGGGCGCAGTTGCACGGGGTGGGCTCGTCCACGCTGGAGATCGAGGGCGTCGACGGCCTCCATCCGTGCCCTGAGGTGCATGAAACGGTGCCCGACCGCATCGTCGCGGGCACCTTTGCGGTCGGCGCCGTCATGACGCGCGGCGACGTGACCGTCCGCGGCGGGCGGGTCGAGCATCTGGAGATCCTGCTGGACAAGCTGGTGAGCGCCGGCGCTTCGGTCGAGGTGGGTCACGAGGAGTTCCGGGTTATCTGTGACCGCCGCCCGAAGGCCGCCGACGTGGTGACTCTGCCGTATCCCGGCTTCCCGACCGACCTGCAGCCGGCCATGATCGCCCTCGCTTCGGTGAGTGAAGGCGTCGCGATGGTCACCGAAAACGTCTTCGAGGCCCGATTTGTTTTCTGCGACGAGCTCACCCGGCTCGGCGCCGACGTTCGTACCGACGGCCACCACGCCGTCATCCGCGGTCGCACCCGGCTGTCCGGCGCGCCGGTGCGGGCCCCGGACATCCGCGCAGGGGCCGCTCTCGTGCTTGCTGGGCTGGTCGCGGAGGGTGCGACCGAGGTTCAGGACATCCGCCACATTGATCGCGGCTACGTGCGATTCGACGAGCAATTGCGCCGGCTGGGGGCGACGATCGACCGCGCCCCGGCGCCGGATGATCCGGACAGCTGAGCAAGACGAGCTGCCGGTTCTCGGCAAATAGCTGTGGAGATGATGTTCAGGTCTTCAGAGTTGTCGCCGACATGACAGTGCGATTACCACAAAGGGCCGGTGACCGGGCGTAATATCACACCAGCTCCAAAGGGCATAACCGTGAGAGCGGATATGCGTAAGGACTTGAGAGGCCCCGATGATCCGCTGCATCGAGATGGCGCCAGGAGAATTCAAGCTGGGTGGGCGCGTCGACGTGACGACCGTCGCCGACCTGCGCACCGAGCTGCAGAAGGCCGTCGATTCTGCCAGCCCGCTGGCTGACGTCCCCGGCGCGGCCATCCGCTTCGAGGTCTCCGAGCTGGAACTCGTCGACGCTGCCGGGTTGGGCGCGCTAGTCGCGGCACACCGTCGCGCTGGCCGCGCAGGCCTCGGATTTTCGCTGGTCAACGTCCCGGATCGGCTTTCTCGCCTGCTGTTCATCAGCCGGCTCTACCGGGTTCTTTCCGTGGAAGAAAGCGAAACTTTCGCACCGCGGGAAGGCAAGCGGGAGCTCACGCCGCGTCCCCGCAATTCCGGGATCGACGGCGCGTCCGCGATCCTCGCGTAGCTGCAGAAGCCGGCGGCAATCGGCGGCCACCTCTTCAGGGAGCCACCGTTCGTTACTGGCCGGTAAAGTTCGGGCATGAGCGGGCAGCGTGACAAGCCCTGGGTGATGCGCACGTACGCCGGGCATTCATCCGCCAAGGCATCGAACGAGCTGTATCGGCGCAACCTCGCGAAGGGCCAGACCGGCCTGTCGGTGGCGTTCGACCTTCCCACCCAGACGGGCTACGACCCCGACAGCGAGTTCTCCCGCGGTGAGGTCGGCAAGGTCGGGGTCCCAGTAGCGTCGCTGGCCGACATGCGCCAGCTCTTCGACGCGATCCCGCTCGGCGCGATGAACACCTCGATGACGATCAACGCGACCGCGATGTGGCTGCTCGCGCTTTACCAGGTCGTCGCTGAGGAGCAGGCCGAGGCCGCCGGGGAAGACCCGCGCGAGGTGGTCCACAAGCTCACGGGCACGACCCAGAACGACATCATCAAGGAGTACCTCTCCCGCGGGACGTACGTGTTCCCGCCGGCGCCGTCGATGCGGCTGATCAGCGACATGATCGCGTATTCGGTGACCGAGATCCCCAAGTGGAATCCGATCAACATCTGCTCCTACCACCTGCAGGAAGCGGGCGCGACCCCCGAGCAGGAGCTCGCCTACGCGCTGTGCACGGCCATCGCGGTCCTGGACAGCGTGCGCGATTCCGGTCAGGTGCCGGCCGAGCGCTTCGGTGAGGTGTGCGCCCGGATCTCCTTCTTCGTCAACGCCGGCGTGCGGTTCGTCGAGGAGATGTGCAAGATGCGGGCGTTCGGACGGCTGTGGGACGAGCTCCTGCAGACGCGCTACGGGGTGCAGGACCCCAAGCACCGTCGCTTCCGCTACGGCGTGCAGGTCAATTCCCTCGGGCTGACGGAGGCGCAGCCGGAGAACAACGTCATCCGCATCGTGCTCGAGGCGCTCGGGGTGACGCTGTCGAAGGATGCGCGTGCGCGCGCTCTGCAGCTGCCGGCGTGGAACGAGGCGCTCGGCCTGCCGCGCCCGTGGGATCAGCAGTGGTCGCTGCGGATCCAGCAGATCCTGGCGTTCGAGACCGATCTGCTCGAGTACGACGACCTTTTCGAGGGTTCTGTCGTCGTCGAGCGACGGGTGGGGGAGCTGGTGAGTGCCGCGCAGGCGGAGATCGACCGCGTGCAAGCCATGGGCGGTGCCGTTGCAGCCGTCGAATCGGGCTACATGAAGGCCCAGCTCGTCGACGCGCATTCGCAGCGAAGGCGCCGCATCGAGGCCGGGGACGACGTCGTCGTCGGCGTCAACAAGTACACGACCACCGAGCCGAGCCCGCTGACCGAGAACCTCGAGACGAGCATCCAGACGGTCGATCCGGCCACCGAGGCAGCCCAGATCGAGGCCGTACGCGAGTGGAAGGCGAACCGCGATCCGGAGCGTGCTGACACGGCCCTGCAGGCGCTGCGTGACGCCGCCAAGACCGACGAGAACTTGATGATCGCGACCCTCGCCTGCGCCCGCGCGGGCGTGACCACCGGGGAGTGGGCAGGCGCGCTGCGGGAGGTGTTCGGCGAGTACCGGGCACCCACGGGGGTTTCGGCGGTCGGCGCGGTAGGCGGGGGCGCCGATGGTGCAGCGGGGGAGCAGATCGCGCAGGTGCGCCAGCTCGTCGCGCGTACCAGCGAGGAACTCGGCCGCCGCTTGAAGATCCTGGTCGGCAAGCCCGGGCTGGACGGTCACAGCAACGGCGCCGAGCAGATCGCCGTACGCGCCCGCGACGTCGGCTTCGAGGTGATCTATCAGGGAATCCGGCTGACCCCGGCGCAGATCGTCAGCGCCGCGGCCCAGGAAGACGTTCACGTCGTCGGCCTGTCGATCCTGTCGGGTTCGCATCTCGAGCTCGTGCCCGACATCCTGCAAGGGCTCCGCGACGCCGGGCTCGACGACGTCCCGGTCGTGGTCGGCGGCATCGTGCCTGACGCCGATGCGCGCCGGCTCAAGGAGCTGGGGGTCGCGGCCGTCTTCACGCCCAAGGACTACGGAATCACCGAGATCATGCGGGAGATCGTCGAAATCATCCGTGCCGGAGCCGGTCTCGCGAAGGGCTGAGCGGCCGGGAAAGCTAGGCTGCGATCGTGCGGCTCGTCATTGCCCGGTGCACCGTTGATTACGCGGGAAGGCTGACCGCACACCTGCCGAGCGCGGTGCGCCTGCTGATGGTGAAGGCCGACGGTTCGGTGAGCATCCACGCCGACGACCGCGCGTACAAGCCGCTGAACTGGATGAGCCCGCCGTGCACCCTCACGGAGGAGGACGCGCTCTGGCGCGTGGAGAACAAGGCCGGCGAGCAGCTCGTCATCACCATCGAAGAGGTCATGCACGACTCCAGCCACCACCTGGGCATCGATCCGGGGCTGGTGAAGGATGGTGTCGAAGCTCACTTGCAGGTCCTGCTGGCCGAGCATTGCGACTCGATCGAGGACGGGCTGCGGCTGGTGCGCCGCGAGCACGACACCGGTATCGGCCCGGTCGATCTGCTCTGCCGAGACGCGAGCGGGCTCAGCGTGGCCGTCGAGATCAAGCGCCGGGGCGAGATCGACGGCGTTGAGCAGCTCACTCGATACCTGGCGCGTATGTCGGCCGACCCTCAGCTGAATCAGCCGGTGCGGGGACTCTTCGTCGCGCAAGCCATCACCCCGCAGGCGCGGCTGCTTGCAGCGGACCGCGGAATCGGTTGCGTCACCGTCGATTACGACGCGCTGCGCGGTTTCGCCCCTACGATTCCTACTTTGTTCTGATCCGTACGGGCTACCCCGACCCGTTACCGACCGCTCGGAATCCCGTTGTCTGAAAGACTTGTGCCGTGCCGTCATTGACGCCGGCACGCCATGCGGAGGGACGGGAAACGCGATGACGCGAGCTTTTCAAAAGGCCGGAATCGTCGGCGTCGGCACGATGGGCGCTGGAATCGCTGAGGTTCTCGCCAAGGCGGGCGTTGATGTGGTCGCCGTCGAAATCGATGACGTCGGCGTCAAGCGTGGTCGCGAGCACATCGAGCACTCGACGGAGCGAGCGGTGCGCGGCGGCAAGCTGTCCGAGGCCGAGCGCGACGCTTTGCTGGCGCGCATCCAGCTCGGCACCGACCTTTCCGCACTGGCCGATGCCGACATCGTCATCGAGGCGATTCCTGAGCAATTGGAGGCGAAACAGGAGCTCTTCCGCCGCCTCGACGACCTCTGTGACCCCGCGACGGTGCTCGCCACCAACACCTCCGCGCTCTCGGTGACCGAGCTCGCCGCCGCCACCCGGCGTCCCTCTGCAGTCATCGGGCTGCACTGGTTCAACCCGGCACCCGTCATGGGATTGGTCGAGGTCGTCAGCACGGTCATGACCGACGCGCAGGTGACGGCTGACGTGGAGGCGCTCATCGGGACGGTCGGCAAGGCGGCTGTGACCGTCGGCGATCGGGCCGGATTCATTGCAAACGCGCTACTTTTCCCGTATCTGAACAACGCGGTTCGCATGCTCGAAGGGCGCTACGCGACCCGCGAGGACATCGACGCCGCGATGCGTTTCGGCTGCGGTCACCCGATGGGTCCGCTGGCCGTTCTCGACCTCATCGGTCTGGACAGCGCCTACGAAATCCTCGACACCATCTACCACCAGTCGCGTGACCACCTGCATGCGCCGGCCCCGTTGCTCAAGCAGCTCGTCGCGGCGGGCATGCACGGGCGCAAGACCGGCCGCGGCTTCTACACCTACGCCTCCCCGGATTCCTCGCAGATCGTCCCCGACGTGGTGCCGGATTCAGGGCCGGTCGCGCCAGCGCGTCCGGTCAGCAAGGTCGGTGTCATCGGCACCGGCACGATGGCCACCGGCATCGCCGAGGTGCTGACGAAGTCGGGCTTCGATGTCGTGCTCCGGGCGCGCAGCGCCGACAAGGCCGCGTCGACCCTTTCCAAGGTGACCGCCTCGATGGACAAGGCTGTGGCGCGCGGGAAGCTTTCCGAGGACGACCGTGACGCCGCGCTCGGCCGGCTGGTCACCACGACCGAGCTCGACGACTTGTCGCAGTGCGACCTCGTCATCGAAGCTGTCGTCGAGGAGCTCGGCGTCAAGCGGGCGCTTTTCGGCGCGCTGGATGACGTGATGAAGCCCGGAGCGGTGCTGGCGACGACGACGTCGAGCCTGCCGGTGATCGAGTGCGCCACGGCCACCTCGCGTCCTGCCGATGTCGTGGGCATGCACTGGTTCAACCCGGCTCCGGCCATGAAGCTCGTCGAGGTGGTGCCGACGGTGGTGTCGGCTCCCGATGCCGTCGCCACCGTGCGTGAGGTGGCGCTGAAGGCGCGAAAGGCTCCGGTCAGCTGCGGTGACCGCGCCGGTTTTATCGTGAACGCGCTGCTTTTTCCGTATCTGAATGGCGCGGCCCGGATGCTGGAACAGCACTACGCCACGGCGGACGACATCGACGCGGCGATGAAGGTGGGTTGCGGGCACCCAATGGGCCCATTCGAACTCATGGATGTCGTCGGGTTGGATGTCACGCTCGCCATTCAGCAGACGCTTTACCTCGAGTTCCGCGAACCCGGAGACGCGCCCGCCCCGCTGCTCGAGCACCTCGTGAAGGCGGGCTATCTGGGGCGCAAGACAAAGCGCGGCTTCAGGGACTACTCGCGACGCTGAGTCCAGGCTGGGCGCTGTCTTTGAAAATCAACTGAACCGCGTGTGCGGGGCGCCGGGAAAGCAATAAGAATGTGTCAAAAGCTGGTTGCATTGCCGCGTTAAGTCATGCATTCTTGATGCTATGACCCAGCGCACGGTGGTAACTCTCGAGGACGACCTCACGGGCGAGGAAGCAGACGAAACCGTCAGCTTTGCGCTCGACGGCAAGGCATACGAGATCGACCTCACCGAAGCTAATGCCACTGCATTGCGTGAGGCCCTTGCTCCTTATGTGGGTTCGGCCCGTCGCGCCGGTCGCTTGAGCGTGCCGGCGGCCCGTCGGGGCGCCCCCTTGCGTCACGTTGCTACCGAGGTCGATCCGGCAGCGGTTCGCGCCTGGGCGGCCTCCAATGGCCATGAGGTAAGCCCTCGTGGCCGCATCAGCCGCGCGGTGCAGGAGGCCTTCAAAGCCGCTATGGGCTGAGCGGGTGGCGCGCCGCGCGCGCGTTCATTAGCCCTCCGCAATCGGCGAGCCTCCGGCGGTGATCCAATCCGCCTTGCGGCGATTTGTATAAAGATTGCGTCGGGCTACTCGCGGCTGGCTGCCGGGTCAGGCAAATGGATTGCCAGCACCACATAGCACGCATTCTTGGACGTTGCTCGAGTCCGTTCCTGGTTTCGGAAATCACGACTCAAAGCGATGTGGCCCGACCTGCCAGCGTCCTGCGGTGCGACAATTGCCCGGTGCCTGCTTCCGCCACTCCCGCAGCCGCCCGCGCGGCCGTGTTCTCGGCGACGGTCACAGCGGCCACAGATGCCGCCCGGGGCTTGGCGGCGGGTGCCGCCGATGTGATGGCGATGCTGCGGGGAATCTCCACCGACCCGCGGGTATCCCAAGCGGCGAAGGTCGAAGCCGCCGCGGCACTCGCCTACCTCGCTTCGGGCAAGGCGCGGATTCCACGCTTCATCCCGGTCCTCGGGCGCGTCGATGATCTGGCAGTAGCGGCTTTTGCGCTGCGGCGCCTCCTCGGTGCAGCGGGCGAGCCGGTGCTGCGCTCGCATTGGAAGGGAAGCTCGCGGGCCCTGGCGAACCTGCTGGCGCTGTCGGCCGCGCTGGCGACTCCCGGTGGACGGCTGCGGGCGCTGGCGATCGCTGGTGCGGCGGCTTCCGCGGTGCGTGATCAGGTCTCGGCTCCCGGCAGCCGGCTGCGCCGACCGGGCGCCGGGCGCGTCGTCGAGGGTGAGGTAGTCGCCCGGCGCGAGCACCCGCGATGAACCTTCCGGCTCCGCTCGCGTCGGATGACGAGTGGGAGGTGCGCGCCGTGCGCGGCCAGGATGCCCGCAAGGTCTACCGATGCCCGGGCTGCGATCACGAGATCCGGATCGGGCAGCCTCACGTCGTCGCGTGGCCGGCGGCCGGCGCGGGCCTGGAGGGCGACCACCGGCATTGGCACACGGCGTGCTGGCGCGCCCGGCATCGGGCTCCGCGTCCCGTCCGAGCGCGCCGCCGACACCAATAGGACCAATAAGGTCAGCATGTGCCGCCCATCCGCGCCAATACGGTCCTGCCGGCCGATCGGCGTCCCCTGACGCTGACGACGGCCGATGGTCTCAGGCTGGTCGCGGAACTGGCGCTGCCGGTGGACACGCCGCCACTCGCGACGGTGATCTGCCTGCACCCGCTCCCCACCCACGGCGGCTCGATGGACAGCCACCTGCTGCGCAAGATGGCGTGGCGGCTTCCGGCGCTCGCCGGATTGGCGGTCCTGCGGTTCAACACTCGCGGGACGGCCAGCGAGGAGGGGCGCTCGGAGGGAACGTTCGACGGCGGCGAGAGCGAGCGCCTCGACCTCGCCGCGGCCGTCGAATACGCCGAGTTCCACGAGCTGCCCTCGCCGTGGCTGGTGGGCTGGTCGTTCGGCACCGACCTCATCCTTCGCCACGGCGCCGACCCAGCCGTGTGCGGCGCGGTGCTGCTGAGCCCGCCGCTGCGCTTCTCCACCGAGGCCGACCTCGATGCCTGGGCCCGCTTCGGACGCCCGCTGACGGCCGTTGTCCCCGAGTTCGACGACTATCTGCAGCCCGCCGAGGCCCGGGCACGATTCGCTCGCGTGCCCCAGGCGCGCGTGGTCTCCATCGAGGGCGCCCACCATCTGTTCGTCGGCCGCGCCGAGGAGGCGCTCGACGCCGTCGTCGCTACCGTCCTCGGCGAGACCCACCCTGACGCCAGCCCCTTACCCCGCGAGTACCAGGAGATCCGATGAGCGCGCGCTTCGACCTGTCCGGCAAGAACGCTCTGGTCACCGGCGCCAGCCGCGGGATCGGTCGGGCGATCGCCCTCGGGTTCGCGCAGGAGGGCGCGAATGTCGTGCTGGCCTCGCGCGACACCGGTTCACTCGAGGCACTGCAGAGCGAGATCGAGGCCACCGGCCAGAAGGCGTACGTGATCGCCACCGATGTGATGGACCCGGAGTCGATCCGCTCCATGGTGCAAGGAGCCATCGCTCAGCTCGGCAGCGTCGACATCCTCGTCAACAATGCCGGCGGCAGCTCCTACATGGGGCCGTTCACCACGCTGCGCTTCTCGGGATGGGAGAAGACCATGCGGCTGAACGTGGATTCGATCGTCCATGCGTGCCAGGCGATCGGACCCCACATGCTCGAACGCGGCAGCGGCAGCATCATCAACGTGGCCTCGGTCGCGTCGCTCGTCGGCACCCCGGAGCTGGCTGCCTTACGGCGCCAGTAAGGCGGCCGTGCTCTCACTCACCCGCACGCTCGCCATCGAATGGGGCGGCTCCGGGATCCGGGTCAACGCGCTCTGCCCGGGATGGACACGCACGGCACTGAACGCCGACCTGTGGGGCGATGAGCAGATCAGCACCGCGATGATGGAGCGCGTTCCGCTCGGCCGCTGGGCAGACGCCGAAGAGATGGTCGGCCCAGCGGTGTTTCTGGCGTCGGACGCCGCCTCGTATCTGACGGGTCAGGCGTTGGTGGTCGACGGAGGCCAGACGGCTGACTGATCGGGGACGATCAGACCGGGTCAGACAGCTTGTTCGTCAGGGACGGCGGCGAACGTCTGCCGAAGCGGGCGCAGCCGGGGCGCTGGCTACGTACTCGTCGTCCTCGTAGTCGGAGTCGGCGTAATCCGTGGTGTCGTACTCGCCGTCATCGGGAAGCGACACCTCTGGCCGGGTCGGCGCCGCCGGCTGGGCCTCCTGGATGGAGATCGACGGCGCGAGAGCCGCTTCGAGCGCCTCGTGCAGCCGGGAAAGCTGCGCGTTGACGGCATCGCGCTGGCGCTCGAGCTCGGCCAGCCGGCGCGACGCAGCCCGCTCTTCTTCGGCGGTCTCCTGCTGCGCACGCATCAGCATGCGGTCGGCCTCGGCCTGGGCGTTAGCGATGATCTCCTGGGCCTGGGTCTCCCCCTCGCGGATGCGCGAGCCGTGGATCCGGTCAGCGTCAGCCGAGATCTGGCGGGCCTCCGCGAGCAGCTCGTCAGCTTCCTGGGAGCGCTGGGCGCGGATCTGGGCACCCTGCTCTTCGGCGAGAGTGAGGATCTGGGTGATGCGCTCGCCCAGCTCGTGCCATTGCGGACGGCCGCTCTGCAGCTCCTCGCGCGCAGCCTCCGCCTCGGCGGCGGCGCTGGCGGCGGCCTGCTCGGCGGCGTCGCGGGCGATTTCGGCGTTGCGTAGCTGGTCCTCCAGCCAGCCGAGGTGGTTTTCGACCTGATCACGGTCGTAACCACGGCGCACCAGCTCGAAGGCTGGGCCACCTTCCTCAGGAGAGCGAAGAGGCAGCAGGTCGGTGTGCTCGCTCATACCGGGTACTGTGCCACGCTTCGGGCCGTGGGCCGAGTTCGGCGCGCGCGTCGCGGGCAGCTAATCCTGGGTTTATTCACGCCGTAACACGCGGGCTGAGCTGCAGCGCAACCGGCGGGTCAAACCCCCCGGAACCGGTTGATCTCGACCAGATGCCGCTCTCGCTTCTCCTGATTGCGGACGCCGAGCCCCTCCTCGGGCGCCAGGCACAACACGCCGACCTTGCCCTGGTGCAGGTTGCGGTGCACGTCGTAGGCGGCCTGCCCGGTCTGCTCCATCGGGTAGACGCGCGACAGCGTCGGGTGGATCAGGCCGCGGTCGATGAGCCGGTTGGCCTCCGAGGCCTCGCGATAGTTCGCGAAGTGTGAGCCGACGATCCGCTTGAGGTTCATCCAGAGGTAGCGGTTGTCGTACTCGTGCAGGAAGCCGCTCGTGGAGGCGCAGGTGACGATGGTGCCGCCGCGCCGGGCGACGTAGACCGATGCGCCGAACGTCTCGCGTCCGGGATGCTCGAAGACGATGTCGGCGTCATCGCCGCCGGTGAGCGAGCGGATCTGCTTACCGAGGCGCTGCCACTCCTTGGGGTCCTGGGTCTGCTCGTCCTTCCAGAACTTGAAGCCCTCGGCGTTGCGGTCGATGACGAGCTCGGCGCCCATGCGCCGGCACAGATCAGCCTTCTGAGGCGAGGAGACCACGCACACCGGGATCGCGCCGCCGTTGATCGCCATTTGCGTGGCGTAGGAGCCGAGCCCGCCGCTCGCGCCCCAGATCAGCACGACGTCGCCCTGCTTCATCGCAGCGCCGTTCTTGCTGACCAGCTGGCGGTACGCGGTCGAGTTGACCAGCCCGGGACTTGCGGCCTCTTCCCAGCTCAGATGGGCGGGCTTGGGCATCAGCTGATTGGACTTCACGAGCGCGAGCTCAGCCAGGCCGCCGAAATTGGTCTCGAAGCCCCAGATCCGCTGCTCGGGATCCATCATCGTGTCGTTGTGCCCGTCGGGACGCTCGAGCTCGACCGACAGGCAATGCGCGACCACCTCATCGCCCGGCTTCCAGGCGTTGACTCCGGGACCGGTGCGCAGCACGACGCCGGCGAGGTCGGATCCGATGACCTGGTAGGCCAGATCGTGACGCTTGCCGAGCGGTGACGAGCGCCCGTAGCGCGCGAGGAAGCCGAAGGTCGACACCGGCTCGAAGATCGAGGTCCAGACGGTGTTGTAGTTGATCGAGCTGGCCATCACGGCGACGATCGCCTCGCCCGGGCCCAGCTCGGGGGTGGGCACCTCATCGACGTGCAGCGACTTGCGGGGGTCCTTGTCGCGGCTCTCGAGGCCGTCGAACATGGCCGTCTCGTCCTTGCGCACCACGACCCCGCGGTAGCTGGCCGGCACCTCCATGGCGCCGAATTCCGCGGCCGGGGTGTCACCGGCGACGATCGCTGCGGTGATCTCTTTGATGGACAAGGCGCCTCCCGGTCGGCCGATTGATCGCCGCAGATGTTACCGGCGAGTGAACTTAGCGCGGGCAGCCGAAGGTCCCGGCCCTCGCAGCAGGCCCAACGCGCGCAACCGATCGAGGGACGCGGGCGTCTGACAGAACGTGATGGACGCGACTGCCGCACGCCTGCCGGCGTTTGCGCCTACGGTGCTGCCCGTGGCCATCCGGCGGTTCGTTGGTCAGCAGGACCTGTCGGAGGAGACGACGGCGACCACCGAAGAGACTTTGACGGCGCTGTATGTCGCTGAGTACGGCCGGCTCCTGCGGCTCGCGGCATTGCTGGTCGACGATCTCGGCAGTTGCGAGGAGATCGTGCAGGACGCGTACCTGAAGGTGCACGCGGCGCTGCTGGGTCCGACGCCGCGGCTGCGCGACGAGGACCGGGCTCTCGCGTACCTGCGCCAAACCGTGGTGAACCTGGCCCGCTCGTCGCTGCGGCGCCGCCTGGTGGCCCGCAAGCACGCCCCGCGTCCGATGCCTGATGCGCCGAGCGCAGAGGAGGGTGCGTACGCGCAGGTCGAGCGGGCTGCCGTGGTGAAGGCGTTACGCGACCTGCCGCGTCGCCAGCGGGAGGCCGTCGTGCTGCGCTATTACGGCGACCTGAGTGAGGCTGACGCGGCGGGCGTCATGGGCGTGAGCGTCGGATCCGTCAAGGCGTACACGTCGCGGGGACTGGCGGCGCTCGCCGAGGCGTTGGAGGAGCTGCGATGAGCTCTGACTCCGACCGCGAGCAGGAACTGCGCCGGCTGCTTGCCGACGCGGTGGAGCCGATCGAGCCGTCCCCGGGTTCCCAGACGCGACTGCTCGCCCGGGCGCGCGCCCAGCAACGCCGCCGCCAGCGCCCCCTGATGGAGCGCCTGCGGCTGCCGGCGGCGGCCGTGTCGCTGCTGGCCGTCGTAGCGCTTGTGGTGGTGCTGGTGAGCCGCGCGGGGGACCGGTCGAACGGATCGTCTGCGACTTCGACAGCGGCGGGAGCTGCCTCGGCGGCCAGCGCACCCTCGCGGGGCGCCCAGGCGTCGTCCCCCGCCACGCAGGCGCAGGGCCCGGTGTCATCGCCTGCTGCGTTTCCGAAGGCGCCGCCGAAAGACTTGTCGCGCGGCGGGTCCACCGCGGGATCACGCTCCGATTCCACTTCGGGCTTGAACCCGGATGCGTCCATGGCTGGTCCGTCGCGTCCTTCGGACCTCGACGGCGACGGGCGTGCCGACACGTTCACGCTCAGCGGCCGGGTTCTCACGGCGAACCTGTCACGCGACGGGCGCCAGATGGTCACCCTGCCGCCGGTGGGGCCTCATGCCTTCGTGCTCTTCGTATCGACGCTGGACGACCCGAACGGTCAGGCCGTGGCGGTGTTGTTCGTGCGACTGCGGGTCGCGAGCCAGTCGGCGACCGACACTGTCGTGGCATTGGTGGACGGCCGGCTCACCGTGCTCCAGGAAGGCTCCGGGCCGGCACTGCTCACCATTGATCGGACCCACGGATACGTCTGCAGTCAAAGGACTTTGGCACTCGTCGGGGATGCGACGCCGTTCGTCGTCGACGGATCACAGCTCGTCGCCTCGAGGGAACTCTCGGGCGTAGTGGCGGCCCCTGCGAAGACCAGCGGCTGCTGACCACGTCAGGCGCACCACTGCCCGTGCTCGCCCGGATGCCCGCGGGGCAGCTCGACCGAGACGAGCAGCGGGGCGACCGGCGTGCGGTCGATCGCGTCGAAGGCGAAGATCTCGATCTCGGTGAGCCGGGCGCGGCGGGTGAGGCCGGCCAGGTGAGTGCTCTTGCCCGCAGGGACCGGGATGCCGACCTCCGGTGCCTCGACGGGGGGTTGGCGGGCGAAGATCCCACGCGGCCGGTCGGGGCGGCCGATGCGCAGCAGCACATCGCGTTCCAGCGCATTGCTGACCTCCAGGAAGACGCGCCCACCGCGATGGGCCTCGCTCGTGACGGCCTGTGGGACCACAGCGAGGCCGCCGCGCGCGTCCTCACCCTGGGGATGGGTGCACCACGTCGCCGACATCCGCAGCCCGTCGCGCGTGTAGTCGACAAGCTCCAAAACGCCTGCAACGACAGCGAAATAGGCCGGTCCGAGCCCGACGCGATGCTCTCCTAGCAGACGCCCAGGGAGCATCGTCTCGGGCAGCTCGGCCTCGTCCGCGGGAAAGACGATCTCAGCGTCCAGCTCGACCATCCCACCGTCCGCGAAGCCGGACGCGTCGAGCCGCTCGACCGTGAGCTCCCCGGGCTGCAGCAGCGCGCCCTCACGTTCCCGGTCCTGATCGACGAGCGCGCCTGCGAGCGTTGCCAGGGCAAGGTCATCTCCGTAGACCACCGACGAGCCGGGAGTGGTCGAGCGGGACCGCAGTGATTCGAGCCAGTCCAGGACGGCGTCCTCGACCTCACCGGGGCTCACCGGCCGCTCACCACTGGCCCGTCACGACTGCCGTCATCCGAGCGGAACGGCCTGCACCAGCTCGGTCAGCACCCCGCCGGTGTCCTTCGGGTGCAGGAACGCGATGCTCGCGCCCATCGAGCCGTGGCGCGGGCGCTCGTCGACGAGGCGCACGCCGGTCTCGGCGATGCGGGCCAGCGCGGCGCTGACATCGACGACGCCGTAGCCGATGTGGTGCACGCCGGGGCCGTTGCGGGCCAGGAACTTTCCGACCGGCGAGTCGTCGCTCAGCGGCTCGAGAAGCTGCACGTACGAACCCCCGGGATCGTCACCCTCGGGCGCTGCGACGACGAGCATCGCCTCGTGAACGCCCTGGGACTCATTTGTCTCGCGGGAAGTAACGGTCAGGCCGTAGGTGGTCTCATACCAGCCGATGGCCTCTTCGAGGTTGCGGACGGCGACCCCGACGTGGTCGATACGGGTGAACAGCGGTAGCGGATACGTCACAGGCCCGTATCCTGGCATCTTTCCCACAGGATCGTCCGAGGAGATACCGCAAAATGCCCGGATCCGTGATCGTCGCAGGCGCCCGCACCCCGATCGGCAAGCTCTCCGGCTCCCTCAAGAGCTTCACCGCCATGGACCT
The DNA here is from genome assembly GCA_963731205.1 of uncultured Actinomycetota bacterium. Lineage (GTDB taxonomy): Bacteria > Actinomycetota > Actinomycetes > Frankiales > Frankiaceae > DATAZK01. The sequence continues at coordinate 2,015,403 of CAVSUJ010000002.1, forward strand.
CGGCGGCTTTGCCATCAAGGCCGCGCTCGAGCGCGCCGGGATCACCGGTGACGCCGTCGAATACGTGATCATGGGCCATGTGATCCAGGCCGGCGCCGGTCAGATCACCGCGCGGCAGGCGGCCATCAAGGGCGGCATCCCGATGTCCACCCCGGCACTCACCGTCAACAAGGTGTGCCTCTCCGGGCTCAACGCCATCGCGCTTGCGGATCTCTACATCTCCAGCGGCCAGTACGACGTCATCGTCGCCGGTGGCATGGAGTCGATGACCAACACCCCGCACCTGCTGCCCGGCGCCCGGGCCGGCTTCCGCTATGGCGATGCCAAGCTCCTCGACGCGACCGCTCACGACGCGCTGTTCTGCGCGTTCGACCAGGTGGCGATGGGTGAATCGACCGAGAAGTACAACGCCCGATTGGGTATCAGCCGTGAGGAGCAGGACGAGTTCAGCGCCCGCTCCCATGACCGCGCCGCAGCTGCCATGAAGGAGGGACGCTTCGACGCCGAACTGGTGTCGGTGCAGATCCCGCAGCGCAAGGGCGACCCGCTGGTCGTCAGCGAGGACGAGGGTGTGCGTCCTGGCACCACCACCGAGAGCCTCGCCAAGCTGCGCCCGGCTTTCGCCGCCGACGGCACCATCACCGCCGGTTCGGCGTCGCAGATCTCCGACGGTGGCTGCGCGCTGGTCATCATGTCGCGTCGCAAGGCCGAGGAATTGGGCGCGCCGATCCTCGCTGAGATCGGTGCCGCCGGGTTCGTCGCCGGCCCCGACGCGTCGCTGCAGTCGCAGCCCGCCAACGCGATCGCGCAGGCACTCGCCAAGGAAGGGCTGAGCGCCGCAGACCTCGATCTCGTTGAAATCAATGAGGCTTTTGCCTCCGTCGGCATCCAGTCCATGCGTGATCTCGGTCTCGATCCCGACAAGGTCAACGTCGACGGAGGGGCGATCAGCCTCGGTCACCCGGTCGGCATGTCGGGTGCCCGGATCGTGCTGCACCTCGCCCACGCGCTGGCGCGCCAGGGCGGCGGGGTCGGAGCCGCGGGGCTTTGCGGCGGCGGTGGCCAGGGTGACGCTCTGGTGCTGCGCGTCTCTGCCTGAACGAAGATTGCCTGAAAGAAAGAGATTCGGGTCCAAGCAGTGAACCGGCGGGACGAGCCGCTGCCCGATCTCGTCGCGGCCGCCCGCGAGGGCAGCCCGCGAGCCGTGGCGCGGCTGATCTCGCTCGTCGAGGATGCGTCGCCGCGGCTGCGCGAGGTGATGGCGCTGCTCGCGCCGCTGTGCGGCAACGCTCAGGTCGTCGGGCTCACCGGTTCTCCTGGCGTGGGCAAGTCGACCACGACATCGGCGCTCGTCGCTGCCTACCGCGCTCGCGGCCAGCGGGTCGGGGTCCTCGCGGTCGACCCGTCGTCGCCGTTCAGTGGCGGAGCGCTGCTCGGTGATCGCGTCCGCATGCAGGATCACGCGACAGATGCTGGGGTTTTCATCCGTTCTATGGCATCACGCGGGCAGCTCGGCGGTCTGTCGTGGGCCACTCCGCAGGCGCTGCGCGTGCTCGATGCCGCAGGGTGCGATGTGGTGCTGATCGAGACCGTCGGCGTCGGGCAGGCGGAGGTCGAGATCGCCTCGCTGGCCGACTCGACGGTCGTGCTTCTGGCCCCCGGAATGGGCGACGCGATTCAGGCGGCGAAAGCTGGAATCCTCGAAGTGGCCGACGTCTTCGTGGTCAACAAGGCCGACCGTGACGGCGTCGACCAGACGATCCGCGAGTTGAAGGGCATGCTCTCGCTGGGCTTCAGCGACGTGACGTCCGGCGGCTGGAGGCCCCCGGTGTGTCGAACGGTCGCGAGCCGCTCCGAAGGAATCGATGAGGTGGTCGATTCCCTGACACGGCACCGGGAATGGCTCGATTCCAGCGGCGAAGGGGAGCGGCGGCGCACGGCCCGCGCCCGCGGCGAGATCGAGGCCATCGCGCTGACCGAGTTGCGCTCGCGCATGGATGAGCTGCGCGGCCAAGCGGCCCTCCCCGAGCTTGCAGCTGACGTCGCCGCCGGACGGCTGGATCCCTACTCCGCCGCCGACCGTCTCATCGCCGGAGTCACGACCTGACCCGAGGCCGGTGGCTGAGAGGATCGATGCGTGGGCCGGGCGGTGTTGCTGTTGGATGTCGACGGCTGCCTGCTGAGTGACCTCGGCTGGGACGGTCCTCCGCATGTGGCGAGAGTTCGGTTGCGCGGGGTTCCTCACGAGCTCAGATACGTCCCCGAAAGACTGGTAGCCCTCCGGCGCCTCGACGTGCAAGTCCGCTGGTGCACGTCCTGGTCGGGTGACGTGGACATCCTCGAGCGAACACTCAAATTGCCGGCGTTTGCCGACGCGCTCGCGGGCAGCGGGGTCGACGTGACGGATCACGACAGCGTGGTCGGAGCGAAACTCCTTGCGGCGATGGCGGTTGTCGAGGTCGAGGGCCGTCCGCTGGTCTGGGCGGACGATGAGGCGATTCCGACCTCGGGCCCCGAACTGCGCCGGCTCGAAGCGGCGCACAGCCTCCTGCTCCGTGTCCCGCACGCGAGCGGACTCCAGCCCGCGCACTTCGAGCAGATCGACCGCTGGCTGGCGACCGTCGAGCAGCATCGGAGCGCCTGACCGACAACTCATCGGCTGTCGGCTCATGTGCGGTACTGCCTCGGGATGAGTGGTCGGCGTTCGCCTTTGAGTGGGGTGCCGTAGGGCGGGTGGAACCAGGGGGTGCGGTGGGTGTCGTGGTCGATGGTGAGGCGCCAGCCGCCTTCGTGGAGCAGGTGATGGTGGTGAAGGCAGAGCAGGTCAAGATTTTCCAGTGAGGTCGGTCCGCCGTTGAGCCAGTGTTGTCGGTGGTGGCATTCACACCAGGAGGGTGGGCGCCGGCAGCCGGGGAAGATGCAGCCGCCGTCGCGGGTGATGACGGCGGCGCGGAGGGCGGCGTTGGCGATCCGTTGCCGGCGGCCGAGGTCAAGGATTTCGGAGTGGGATCCCAGCACGGCGGGGATGATGTCGCCATCGCATGCCATTCGGCGCAGCGTCCCGGCGTTGAGTGTCGGTCCTCCGGCCACGGCGCCTACCCCGACACCGGTTTTGAGCATGTCGAGGTCAGCGCCGATGATCATCGTGTCGCGGTTGCCGCCTTCACCGTTGCATCCTTCGGCGTGGGTCATGGCGTGGCGGACCAGCTGGGACAGGCCTAACGCCCGGCGCAGCGCGACGGGTTCGAACAGTGCCGGGTCGGCCAGTGCGACCTGCGGCGGCGAGGGCGGCGGGGTGAAGAACCCGAGGGCGTGTTGGAACGCTGCTCCGGCTTCGGGGTCGAGAACGCCGCAGATGTGGACCATGCCGTCCATCGTGGTGGAGGCGTGCAGACTCTGATCGCGGTGCTGGCGGCGGGCTTTCTCGGCGGCCTGCTCGGGGACGCTCTGTGCCCGGATCTGTTCGGCGAGGCGGGACAGGTCGGTGGGGTCCAGCCCGTTGGCGGCAGCCTCGGACAGGATCCGGTCGACTTCTGCGACCAGGTCGAGGTCTTCGAGCTGACGCGTCGCGTGATCGATGACCGAGGCGTGTTCCAGGCCGAGATGGCCGGCTTCCCAGCCTTTGGCGGCGAACGGCAGCCGGTCGGCCAACGCCCGGCCGACCGCGACCCGTTTGGAGGCCCATTCACCGCGTTCGTTGATCCGTCGCCGCACGAACGCCGCAGTGGACGACAGGCCGTCCACCGACGATTGGCCGGTGCGATCGACCCGCTCCACGGCCCGGCACGTTCCCAGGTCCAGCTGCCGGGCGACCGCGAGCAGTTCCGAGAGCAGCTCATCGGCTACCGGACCCGACGTCTCGGTGTCGATGGCGGCGGCGATCCGGGCTGCGGACGCGTGCAGCCGCGCCACCTCGCCCCACAGATCTGTATCGAACATGTGTGCGAGTCTACGTGCCGAATGCCCTGCTGGAGAAGCCTTTCTATGACCTGTGGATCAACTCGTTCCGTCTACAGGAAGACGGTCTCAGCACCGTGTGATCAACTTTAGTGCGCATCATCAGGAAACCGCAGCGCCAGCGCAGAGCGCGACCGGATTGCCGTCGCGGTCAAGGACGCTCGCGATTCTCTCGCCCCATGGCATGTCTTCGGATTCGCGCAACACTTGCACGCCCTGGCCTCGGAGCCGCTCGACCATCGCATCGAGGTCGTCGACGTACACGTACATCTCGAAGCGCGGACCTTCGCCGGGCTCGAGGCCGTATCGCTCGCGCGCCCAGCTGTTGTGGGTGACGGCCAACTCCGACGCGCCGCTGCGCAGCCCTACGTATCCCAGACCGCCGTCGGGACCGGGAAGCTCGTAGAAGCGCTCGAAGCCGAGGAGCTCCCAGAATGCGGCGGCTCGCTCGACGTCGCTGGAGTAGGTGACCGGAAATGCCCTGGAGATCACGGCTTGGCCGCCGGTTCGCCGCGGAAGAACCAGTTCACGCCGAAGCGGTCGCACAGGTGTCCGTAGGCGCCGAAAGGCATGTCGCGGAGCTCGTCGAGCAGGTCGGGATCGGATCCGGCAGCGAGCTTGTCGAATGCTTCCTTGAGTTCTTCGAAAACGTCGCTGGTGAGGTACATCCCGATCGTGTTGCCCCGGCGCGGGTGGCGAGTCTGGTGTTGCCAGTCCGTGGCGGAGATGTCGACCAGCCCGCTCACGAGGCGTGAGTACGCGACCTTCTCCAGCAGATCCGCCGGCGCTTGAGCTCCCATGGGCGTGTCCCGTAGCAGGGTGATCTGCAATTCACCGCCGAGACAGGACTGGTAAAAGCCCATGGCTTCAGCGCAATTGCCCTCGAACAGCAGGAACGGGGAAAGGTTCATGTCGTCATCCTCGATGTGAGTCAGCGAAGCGCCGCGTAGGCAGCGTCCTGCACTTCGGAGTGCACCGCTGGGGGAGTCGGTGAGTCGAACAGCCGTTGCGTGAGCACGATGACGACCAGGTCGCGGGAAGGGTCGACCAGGAACGACGATCCGAGGCCGCCGTCCCATCCGAACGCGCCGGCGCGTTCACCGGAGATGATCACCGACTGGCACAGCCCCCACGAGCGGTCCTCCAGGAATGCCTCCTGGCCGGCGCGCTGAGCGGGAGTGAGCTGGTCGCGCGTCATCTCCTGCACCGAGTTGCCCGACAGCACCGGCGATCCGCCGCGCAGGAACATCTGAGCGAATGCCAGCAGGTCATCCACGGTCGAGAGGAGCCCCGCGGCACCGTCGTCGAACGCCGGCACCCGAGACCACTTGCCCTCGGGCGGATCCCAGACCGTCAACCCGTCGGGTGTGCCGGCATAGGCCGTCGCCAGTCGATCCACGTCAGGGGTCGAAAACGCGGTCTGCGACATGCCGAGCGGTTCCAGCAGCCGCGAGCGCAGCACCTCATCGAACCTCGACGCTCCGGCTGCGCGCTGACACAGCACCGCCGCCAGCTGAGCGCCGGTGTTGTAGAGCCAGCGCTCGCCCGGCTGGGCGACCAGCGGCAGCGCGCCGAAGCGGGTGATCCACTCCTCGGCGCTCGGAGCCGCATCCGGATCGGGCGGCCCGAGCGTGGAGAGCTGCGCATCCGTTGCGGCGGTCACGACGGGCCACGGCGACTCGGCGGTGAACATCCCGAAATCCATGCCGAATCCGAAGGTGAACGTGAGCACGTCGCGCACGGTGATCTCGCGCTCAGCGGGCACCGTGTCGTCGAGCGGGCCGTTCATCTGCCGCAGCACTCGGGGCGCTGCAAGCTCGGGCAGCAGCCGAGCCACCGGCTCGTCGAGGGCCAGCAGTCCCTCGTCCACGAGCGCCATCGTCACGGCGCCGGTGATCGGTTTCGTGGTGGACGCGATCCGAAAGAGCGAGTCGCGCTTGACCGCCGGCCCGCCGATCGACAGCGCGCCATGCGCCTCGACCTGCACGTCATCACCCGACGCCACGAGCGCCACCAGTCCCGGCACCTCGTCCGGCCGGGCGTGCGACGCGGCCACCTCGGACAGGCGTTGCAGACCTGCTTGCGACAACCCGCTCATGACGCTCCTCCCGTTTCGCTTCATGTCATACGACGCCGGCCGCCGGGAAAACTCATCGCCGGTCCTCAGAAACGTGCAACCTGGGGGTTGCGCAGGAGCGTTCTAATGTGCAACCTTGGAGTTGCGCAAAATTCGGGAGCGACGACGAAGGAGAAACCATGAGTGAGGTCCAGATCGAGCGTGAGATCTTCATTGCCGCAGCGCCGGAGCGGGTGTGGCCGCTGGTCGCCGAGCCGGGATTCTGGGTCACCGACGACGATTCCTGCCGCGCCACCCTGGCCCGAGAAGGCGATGCGTTTGTCGCCCGGCACTCTCAACACGGCGAATTCCCCATGCGGGTCGAGAAGGTCGATCCGCCGCACTTCGTCGCCTATCGCTGGACGAGCGCGTTTCCCGGTGAGGAGCTCCGCGAGGAGAATTCCACCCTGGTGGAATTCACCCTCACTCCCGAAGCGGGCGGTACCCGGCTCACTGTCGTGGAGAGCGGTTTCGCCGAGCTGGCCACGCCCGAGGACAACCGTCAGAACATCATCAAGGACCACACCGGCGGCTGGGAATCCTGCCTCACTGCCCTCACCGAACGCGCGGCCTGACGGACGGCGATGGTGCAATCCTCGAGCTTGGCTGAGGTTGTCGACAGCGTGCTCGGCGCCTTGGCCGATCCGACCCGCCGCCGGCTGCTGGACGCGATGTCGGAATCCGGTCAGGCGACCGCGTCGAGACTGGCGGGTGGACTGCCGATCTCGCGGCAGGCGGTGGTGAAGCATCTTGCGGTGCTCGACGCCGCCGGTCTGGTGGAGAGCACGAAGGTCGGTCGCGAGGTTCGCTACGCGGTGCGGCCAGAGGCGCTCGACAGGACCGCCCGCTGGATGGCCTCGCTCGCCGCCGATTGGGATCGGCGGCTGGCCCGGATCAAACGCGTGGCGGAGGCCGCCGAACGGGCGGAAAAGACCAGCAATGACAGCAAGGAGCGGACATGAGCGACTCTGACATCCCGACCCCCAGCGTGGTCGACGCGACGGCCGCGCCGCCGATCGTCGACCGTGCTTCGTTCGAAGCCGAGCTCGGCCGGCTTCGCGCCCGGGAGAAGGCTCACACCCGCGAGGGCGACGCGATCGCGGCCGCGCGTCGGCGCCTGCCCATGGTGGAGATCGATGCGACCGTGCCCATCATCGGCCCCGCCGGGCCTGTCACTTTGCTGGACGCGTTCGAGGGGCGAACGCAGCTCATCGCCTACTACTTCATGTGGTACCCAGGAGCTCCCGCCGAGCAGCAGTGCGAGGGTTGCACGTTCTTCACCAGCCAGATCGCACAACTCGCCCCGATTCATTCGCGCGACGTCAGCTTCGCGGTGCTGTGTCAGGGCCCGTACGACGAGAGCATCCGCTACCGCGATTTCATGGGGTGGACGATGCCGTGGTACTCAGCCCAGCCGTCCCTCGACTCCCTCCTCGTCGGCCGCCAGATCGGCCTGTTCCACCTCATCTGCTACCTGCGCGACGGCGACCGCGTCTTCGAGACGTACTGGCTGAAAAGACGAGGCGTCGAGGCAATGGACAACAATTACGCCCTTCTGGACCTCACCGCGTACGGGCGGCAGGAGCCATGGGAGGACTCACCTGCCGGTTGGCCACGGCGCGCGCTCGCCATGCGGACACAGGGCGGCGCGCCCGAGTGGGAGCCGCTGCCGGAATGGCCGGGCGGACGTCCGACGGCGCAGTGGCCTCGGCTCGCCGCGGGACACTCCGACGATCTCGGTATCGCCGGCACCACGGGAACTGCAAGCGACCCGCACCGCTGCCACTAGATCCACCGAAAAGCGCGTTACCGGGAACGGCCGTTGTACTCCTCGTCGGTGACGTGGGGCCCCCAATGCGGAGCGCCCTCGGTGATGGACAGGTGGGTCATCAGGTGATCGGGTGCGGCGCCGTGCCAGTGCTCTTCACCGTCGGGCGCAAAGACCACGTCGCCTGCGCTCAGCTCGACGATGTCCTCACCGCGGGCCTGGACGCGCCCGCGTCCTTCGGTGACGTAAAGGGTTTGGCCGCCTTCGTGAGAGTGCCAGGCACTGCGCGCGCCCGGGGTGAAATGCACTGCCGCCACGTTCAGCGCTGACGGCGGCAGGCCTCGGGTGATCGGGTCGACCCAGACCTCGCCGGTGAAGGTCTCGGCCGGTCCTTTGACCGTGGCTGCTTCGCGGGAGATGTCCATTGCGCGTCCTTGGGTTGAGTGCGGTTCTACGGGGAGCGAGTTCCCCGTAGAAGTAGGAAGCGGTGACGCCGCCGTCCATCAGGAAATCGCTACCGGTGATTGGCCGCCACCCAGGACCGCAGCAGCAACCCTCAGCGCGCGCGAGACCAGGCCGACCAGGCCTGAGCCCTCACGTCAGAGGGTGTTGCGCCGCAGTAGCTCGCCGACGGCGTCGACGAAGGCGCGAACGTCCAGCGGCAGCTGCGCCACCTGATGGGCGCCCGCCGCCCGCAAGCGCAAGTGCACCCGCGGGTCGGAGTCCTCGGAGAGCACGATCTTGGGCAGCAGCGCCGAGAGCGGATCGCTGCCGAGGCGGTGCAGCAGCTCGGTGCCGACCGCGTCAGGCAGATCGGCGTCCAGCACGATAACCGCCGGCTGCTTGCGGTGCACGGCGTCGAGCGCATGCGCGGCCCGCGAGACGGAGACCACCTCGGCCGACAACCGGCTGCGCAACGCCTGGGCGACGAGCGCTTGTGCTGCCGGGTCGGCCCCGATGTGCAGCACCACGGCTGCCGCCTGGGAGCCGTCTGATCCCTCGGCGGAAAGCTCGGCGAGACCACCCGAACCGACCGCCTCGAGTTCGAGGGTGAAGGTCGAGCCCGCCCCGAGCCGGCTGGAGGCCGACAGCGTGCCGCCCATGGCGGTCGTGAGCGCGAGGGAGAGGGCAAGACCGAGTCCGGTGCCCTCGACGCCGGTGCGCTCGGCACCGAGCCGCTCGAAGGGGCGGAAGAGGCGCTCCAGCTGCTCGTCCTCGATGCCGGGCCCATCGTCGGCGACCTCGATGAGCAGCCGGTCGTTCTCCTTCGCGATGACGCCGACGCGGAGGGTCCCGCCCTCGCGGCCGTACTTCACCGCATTACCGATCAGGTTGAGCAGCACCTGCCACAGCCGGCGCCGGTCGAGCAGCGCCACCACGTCGTCGGCAGGCTGCACGTAGCGCCGGATGCCGCGCTTGTCGGCGAGCGGCTGGATGAGGTCGACGACGCCGCGCACGACCTCGAGCACGCGGACCGGCCCGACATCGAGGTCGACGCCTCCGGTGCGGACGCGGGCGAGGTCGAGGACGTCATCCAGCAGCGCCTGCATGTGGCGGCCGGCGGTGAGGATGCGTTCGATCCCGTCGCGCTGATCACGGTCGAGCTCCTCGAGTTCGAGCAGCTGCGCGAAACCCAGGACGGCATTCAGCGGGGTGCGCAGCTCATGGCCGAGGCGAGCCACGAACTCGTCCCGGTAGGCCAGTTCTCGTTCCGCCTGCTCGCGTCGCCGAGCCTCGCCGAGGGTACGAAAGATGGCGAAATAGCCGCTGGGCGTGGCACTCGGGGGGTCGCTCATCCGGTTGTCGACGGCGATCGTCCCGGTGAAGACCTCGCCATGGCCGGCGGAATCGATGAGCTTCACCCGGCCCCGCCAGTGCCCCTGTTTGGTGATCGCGCTCGGCACCGCCCCGGGGAGGCCTTCGGCTAGCCGGGGCGCGACCTGCGACATGAACTCGCGCCACGGCGCGCCGATCGTCAGCCGGTCGCCGAGGAGCTCCGTCGCCATCAGATTGGCGTACGTCAAATGGCCCGTTGCGTCGAAGCGCAGCGCGATGTCTCCGAGTAAATCGAACAGGTCCCCCGACACGGCTCGAATATTAGCGGGGGAACGTTTCAAGGAAATCGTCGATCTGAGAACAGACAAATGCGACATCGTCGTCACTCAGAGAGTGACTGCACGAAAGCAGAACGCCATATTGCATGACCGCATCGGCGTGAGGGAGACCTCCCTCGGGCTGGCGGAAGGCGACCCCCTTCATCATGGGCTGGCGCGCGGCGTTGCCGGTCCAGACGGTCCGGGTGTCGATGCCCCGTTCCGACAGCCCGGCTTGCAGATCCGCGCGGGAGAAGCCGGCGTCGGGACGCACCTGGAAGCAGTAGCTCAGCCAGGCGGTCTCGAGCTCGTCGGTCTGCCGCGGCGGGACGAAGTAGCGGTCACGCGAGGCCAGGAACGTCGAATAGAGGCTGAAGTTGCGCTGGCGACGGGCGTGATTGATGGGCAGCTTTCGCAGCTGGGCACCCAAAAAGGCGGCCGAGATCTCCGACGGCAGGAAATTCCAGCCCAGCTCGTCGAAAATGAACATGTTGTCGTAATGCATGCCATCGACGTCGGTCCAGAAATTGTGGTCATCGCCCTTGCTCCCATAAAGCTGGACCTCGGAGCGCCGGCCCCACCCGCGGAGTGTGACGCAACGGTCCCAGAGCGCGTCGTCGTCGAGACAGACCATGCCGCCCGAGCCCGCACCGGTGACGATGTGCGAGGGCGAGAAGCTGGTGACGCTGATCTCCGCGCGAGCTGCGGTCGGCGTGCCGCGCAGGGTCGCACCGAGGGCGTCACAGGAATCCTCGATGACGGTGAGGCCATGGCGGTCGGCGACGCCGCGGATGACGTCCCAGTCGGGCGCATTACCGGCCAGGTTGGGGATCAGGATGGCCCGGGTCTGCGGCCCGACCTCCGCCTCGATCGCCTTCGCATCGATGTTGAACGTGTCAGGCTCGACATCGACGAAGACCGGCACCAGCCCGGCGCGCACCAGCGCCGAGATGTCGGTGGAGAACGTCAGTGGTGACGTGATGACCTCGCTGCCCCGCGGCAGGTCGAGCAGTTCCACGGCGAGGAACAGGGCCGCGGAGCCGGAATCGACCATCACCCCGTGGCGCTTTCCGGTCAGCTCGGCGACCGCCTTTTCGGCTGCTGCCACATGAGGGCCGATGCGGATGCCGTTGGGTCCGGCCGCCAGCACGCTCATCACCGAGTCGATCTCGTCCTGGTCGAACACCGCGGTGGCGTAAAGGATTCGTTCTTTCTTCTCACTGCTCTGGCTCACGCCCGGGTCCCTTCCTGACGCTGATACTTGGCGGACTCTTGGCGGTGAGTGTGAACCTGCGGGTGAGTCCCAACGCGAGCGGGGGCCGTCCGGAGCCAACGATGGGCCGAACTATGGGCCGAACTATGGGCCAAACTATGGGCATGGCGACAGGGGATACCGCGGCGGACGGCCGGGCGCGCTGGCAACGCAGATACGACGCGTCGCGGCTGCGCGAGGCCGACTTCACGACCCTTTCCGGCGAGGAGGTCGAGCCCGTCTACGGACCGCCGGCTGATGCCCCGCTCCCGCCGGGCTTCGAGCGGATCGGCTGGCCCGGCGAATTCCCCTTCACCCGCGGGCTGTACGCGAGCGGCTACCGCGGACGCTCGTGGACCATCCGGCAGTTCGCCGGTTACGGCAACGCGCGCCAGACCAACGAGCGCTACCGCATGATCCTGCGCGAGGGCGGCGGCGGGCTGTCGGTCGCGTTCGACATGCCCACGCTGATGGGCCGCGACTCCGACGACGCCCGGGCGCTCGGCGAGGTCGGGCACTGCGGCGTCGCCATCGACAGTGCCGCCGACATGGACGTGCTCTTCGACTCGATCCCTCTCGGCGACGTCACCACGTCGATGACGATCAGCGGTCCTGCCGTCCCCATCTTCTGCATGTACCTCGTCGCCGCCGAGCGCCAGGGCGTCGATCCCGGCTCGCTGAACGGCACCCTGCAGACCGACATCTTCAAGGAGTACATCGCGCAGAAGGAATGGCTCTTCCCGCCCGAGCCGCACCTGCGTCTGATCGGCGACCTCATGGAGTACTGCGCCGAAAAAGTGCCTGCATACAAGCCACTTTCGGTGTCCGGCTACCACATCCGCGAGGCCGGCTCGACCGCGGCGCAGGAGCTCGCGTTCACCCTCGCCGACGGCTTCGGCTACGTCGAACTGGGCCTCTCGCGCGGCCTCGACATCGACGTCTTCGCTCCGGGGCTGTCCTTCTTCTTCGACGCCCACATCGACTTCTTCGAGGAGATCGCGAAGTTTCGCGCCGCTCGCCGGATCTGGGCGCGCTGGCTGCGCGACGTCTACGGCGCGCGTACCGAGAAGGCGCAGTGGATGCGTTTCCACACCCAGACGGCCGGCGTCTCGCTCACCGCGCAGCAGCCCGACAACAACATCGTGCGCACGTCGATCGAAGCTCTCGCGGCGGTGCTCGGCGGGACCAACTCGTTGCACACCAACGCGCTCGACGAGGTGCTCGCTCTGCCGAGCGAGCGGGCCGCGCAGATCGCGCTGCGCACGCAGTTGGTGATCGCACAGGAGTCGGGTGTCGGCAACGTGGCCGACCCGCTCGGGGGTTCCTGGTATGTCGAGGCCCTCACGGATGAGCTCGAGCGGCAGGCGGAGGCGATCTTCGAGCAGATCCGCGGCTTCGGTGACGGGACCGTCGAGCACGGCATGACGACCGGCATCCTGCGGGGGATCGAGACCGGGTGGTTCACGTCCGAGATCGCCGAAGCGGCCTTCCAGTACCAGACGGCCGTCGAGAAGGGCGAGAAGAAGATCGTCGGCGTCAACAGCTTCCCCAGCGCGGACGATCACCCGTTGGAGATCCTGCGCGTGTCCAGTGACATCGAACGCGACCAGCGGTCCGAGCTCTCCGCTCGCCGGCAGGCGCGTGACGACTCAGCGGTCCAGAGCTCGCTGGCTGCCCTCCGGGAGGCGGCTCTCGCCAGCACCAACCTGGTGCCTCCGATGCTCGAGGCCGCCCGCGCCGAAGCCACGCTCGGCGAGATCTGCGGCGTCCTGCGCGACATCTGGGGCAGCTACGTCGAGCCGCCGACCTTCTGAGACGGCGCCTGTCGCGTTCCTCTCCCCGTCCTACCTCGCTCTGACCAGCGCCGGGAACACACTTCCCCTGCTGTGCGGTTGGATACAGACGTGCGCCAATTCGATCCGACCAGCATCAACCTGCCCGGGGCCGTCGACCTCTCGGCCCGCACGGCACCGGCCGCAGCACGCTCCGGCAGTGGCGGGGTGAACGTCATCGACGTCACCGAAGCGACCTTCCAGACCGAGGTCGTCGACCGTAGCCGCAGCGTCCCTGTCGTGCTGGATTTCTGGGCCTCCTGGTGTGGGCCGTGCAAGCAGCTCTCGCCGATCCTGGAGAAGCTCGCCGGTGAGGGCGATGGGAGCTGGGTGCTCGCCAAGATCGATGTCGATGCCAACCCGCGGCTCGCCCAAGCGGCCGCCGTTCAGGGCATTCCGGCGGTCAAGGCCGTGGTCGACGGTCAGCTCGTCGCCGAGTTCACCGGCGCGCTGCCCGAGGGGCAGGTGCGCGGTTGGATCAATCAGATCGTCACGCTGGCCAAGAATGGCGTACCGGACGACGGCGCTGGGGGCGAGCCGGGCCCTGACGGAGCTCCGGGTGCGCCGGTTGGCCCTCCGCTCGATCCCGCGATCGAAGCGGCTTACCAGGCCCTCGAGACCGGTGACCTGGAGGGTGCCGGGCGTCAGTTCCAGGCGCGGCTGAACGAGGCACCGGATGACCATGAGGCCAAGAGCGGCCTGGCGCAGGTGAACCTGGCCCGCCGGCTCACGTCCGTCGACCAGGCGGATCTGCAGCGGCGCGTGCAAGAGGGCGACACCGGCCGGGAGACCCGCCTCGAGGTGGCCGACCTGCTCGTTGCCAGTGGCGATGTCGACAACGGGCTCGCCGGCCTCATCGACCTCGTCAGGACCAGCAGCGGCGACGAGCGTGAAGAGGTTCGCCAGCGCCTGCTCGAGCTGTTCGAGGTGCTGGGCGAGCACCCGTCGGTCGCCCCCGCCCGCCGTGCGCTGGCCAACGCCCTGTTCTGAGCCGCCCGTCTGAGCTGCCTGTTCTGAGCTGCGGCCGCTTCAGGCGAGGATCCGCACCGGCGTCCCGAGCTTGAGGTCGAACCGGTTGTGAAGGTCGGTGATGTCGGCATCGCTGAGCCGGATGCACCCGTGGCTCGCGTCGTGGCCGATGACCTGCGGCTGATCGGTGCCGTGGATGCCGATGACACCATTGCCGCCGTCGAAGCTGGTCAACACCGACGAGTAGCCGGACAAGCCGTAGGCGTACGGACCGTAGGCCCCGTTGGGGTTCGGCGGCTGCAGCAGGACTTTGAGGAAGTACGTTCCGCCGGGCGTCGGTGTGTCAGCCGTCCCGACGGCGATGGGGTAGGTCTTCTGCAGGACGTTCTCGCGGTACACGCGTAGCTGGTGGGCCGAGCGGAGCACGTCGATCCGGTAGTCGTTGTCGTGCAGCGTCACCTGGCTGGTGCGAACCCAACCGGTCTGGCCGTTGGGCGAGATGGGCAGCGAGACCTGCAGCCAGTCTCCCGAGTTGTGGAGCACCAGTAGGACCTGCGGCTGGTTGTAGTTCGTCGGGTCAGGATTGGGGAGCTGGCGGGTGAGCGCGCCACCCGGGCTCGCGTACACCGGCAGCGTCGAGTAGTGCGCCACCGCAACCGTGGCGGGGGTGAACACCGGCTTCGAGGGCGACTTGCCGCCCGTCACACCTGCGATGCCGACACCGACGGCGAGCAGCGCGATGACGGTCCACAGCCAGCCCGGGACCAGCGGGCGGCGCTGCTTCGGCTGCGGCTCAGGCATCTTCGGGACGATTTGTGGGCCGTGGGGCGCGGCGGATTCTGGATGGCCATCGAGGTACTTCTCCCGGGTCCGGCGGTGCTGGGGGTGTGCTGGATTTCCCGTGATGGTGGGCGTGAGACGAGTCGTGATCAGCCTGTGAAGGTGGGGTTGGCCGCGACCGGGACGGCCTCGGTCGGATCGGTCGGTGTCGTCGCGCCGCCGGACTGGGTGGTGGTGCCGGTCGACACGGTCGGCGACGGAGTCGGGCTGGTGCTCGAGGCCGGCATCAGGCAGCTGGCGAGCGTGGTCAGGGTGGCCGGCAGGCCGGTCAGGACTGCCTGGAGCGGTGCCGGGTCCTGCTTCTCGACGAGGTCTTGAACTGCGCCGATCGCGCCTTGCAGCAGCGGGTCGAGGCAGGTGGACTGCGGGGCGCCGCTGACCGACTGGGCGAACGCGCTGAAGCACGCCTCGAGCTTGGTGCCGTCCGGCGGGACCGCAGTGAGGTTGGTCTGCACACAGCTCGCGAGCGTCTGGAAGGGCGCGACCGGCAACCCGCCAGCGCCGCCACTCGAGGCCAGGCCCTGCAGCTGAGTGATCAGCCCCGTCAGCGGGTTGGTGCCGCCCGCCGGCGTGACGCACGTGAGGATCGCCAGCGGGTTGGTCCCGGCGCTCGAGATGCAGCTCGCGGGATCGGTGGAGGCCGAAGCCGAGGCCGACGGGCTGGGCGACGCAGACGTGCTGGTAGAGGCGTCGGGTGCCGGGCTTGAGGTCGTGTCGGCGTTCGGAGTGAGCTGGCTCGTGATCGTCCCGACGTCGGGCGGCGTCGCGGCGGTGTCCGACGATCCGGCCGCGGCAGGGATCGCGACGGCCACGATGCTCGTCGCGAGCAGGGCTACGAATGCATGTCTGGGGCGCACGACCCCTTTAACGACACTGACGCCAAGTAGTTACGCGCGCGAGCTCTGGGTCTTCGCGCCGGTCAGTGACACCGTTTGGGCGTCAAATCTGACGCCGATCCACTGGCACTCGCCGTATCCGAGGGTCATGCCGCCGCCTCGAGCGCAGCAAGCCCACGCCGGATCTGATCGACCACGAGGGCTTCGTCGATTCTCAGGGCCAGCGTGGGGAAGCGCAGCACTGATTGCCCCGCGATCACCAACTCGTTGCTGCGCGACATGTCCTCCCAGTAGGTCAGCGCCCGCAGATGCAGGGCGCCGTCGACTTCGCAGGCGAGACGGGCACCGGTCGGGGACTCGATGACCACATCGAGGTACCGCCGGCGGCCGGCGCCATCGACTCGCACCACCTGCCGCAGGACGATGCCGAGGCGATGGCGGCGGCAGAGCTGGCTGAAGTCGATCTCCGACAGTGCCTGCGCGCCTCCGGAGATGTCCTGCAGCACGAGCCGCAACGTCCGGCGATGGCGGACCGCCCCCGCCTCATCGAGCGCTGTCAGCAGACGAGGGCCCGTCGTCAGCCGCTGCTGGACGACGGCCGCCACAACCCCGCAAGCGGTGCGGATGTTCGCGGACCACACCGCTGCATCTACAGCGGAGCGTTCCACCCGGGTGCGAGGCGGCGATCCGACGCTCTTCAGCGGCCGCTCCGCCGGGAGCCGCGTCTCGTGCGTGATGATCGCGAGGCCCGAGGCCTTCGGTGCCGTATAGCCGCGCGGCGCGACAACGTGCACCGCTTCGTCCTCCCAGCCGCGAAGCCCGGCCAGGGCAAGCGCCGTGCGTCCGCCGAGCGCCGCGCCTTTCCCCGCCGCCAGGACAGCAGCCCATTCGCGCTGCTGGCGGGTGAGCGGCCCGTTGTGTAAGACCACGACCTTCGCGCCCAGCGACGTCCACCGTCCGGCCCGGATCTGCGTTCGGACGGCCACGCGATCAAGACCGGCCGAGGCCAGCTGCCGCCGGTCGACGACCCCGTCCTGCCGCGCAGCGAGCGCGGCGAGTTTCCTGTCCACTCGGCGGATCGTGCCGGTTCAACCACCGACACGCGTTTCGTTGTCCACAGGCGTCGCAGTGACACCGTTCGGGCGTCAGATCTGACGCGCATTCACTGGCACCGGTGCCGCCCGGGGGCGCGAGCTCAGCCGTCCCAGCGCAGCCAGAGCGTGCCGAGCGGCGGGACGCGCAGCACCGCCGACTGGGGCAGGCCGTGGTGCACGACCTGCTCGGTATGGACGGCGCCGAGGTTGCCGACGCCCGACCCGGCGTAGCTGTCGGCGTCGGTGTTGACGACCTCCGACCAGCGTCCGGGGCGGGGGAGCCCGATCCGGTAGCCCTCGTGGGGGCCGCCGGAGAAATTCGCGATGCAGGCAACCAGCGAATTACCGTCGGGACCGCCGCTGCGGACGAAGGAGAAGACGTTGCCTCCCGAATCGTTCGCGTCGATCCACGCAAAGCCCGTCGGGTCGTTGTCGCGGGTGAAAAGCGCCGGCGTATCGCGATAAACCAGATTCAGGTCGCGTACGAGGCGGGACACTCCGGCGTGGTCGGGGTTGTCGAGCAGCCACCAATCCAGCGACCGGGCCTCCGACCATTCCGATTCCTGGCCGAACTCGCTGCCCATGAAGAGCAATTGCTTGCCCGGATGCGCCCACATGTACGCGAGCAGGGCGCGCAGGTTTGCCAATTGCTGCCAGCGGTCGCCGGGCATCTTGCTCAGCAGCGAGCCCTTGCCGTGCACGACCTCGTCGTGCGAGATCGGCAGCACGTAATTCTCCGAGTACGCGTACACCATCGAAAAGGTCATCTGGTGGTGGTGGAACCGGCGATAGATCGGCTCCTTGGACATGTACTCCAAGGTGTCGTGCATCCAGCCCATGTTCCATTTGAAGCCGAATCCGAGGCCGCCGAGATGGGTGGGCCGGGTGACACCCGGCCACGCGGTCGACTCCTCGGCGATCATCATCGCGCCCGGGAATTCCCGGTACACGGTCGCATTTGCCTCCTGCAGGAAGGCGACGGCCTGAAGATTCTCCCGGCCGCCGAATTCGTTCGGCGCCCAGCCACCTTCGGGACGCGAGTAATCCAAATAGAGCATCGACGCCACCGCGTCGACCCGCAGCCCGTCGATGTGGAATTCGCCGCACCAGTAGAGCGCGTTGGCGACGAGGAAGTTGCGCACCTCGCTGCGTCCGAAATCGAAGACGAAGGTGCCCCAGTCGAGCTGCTCGCCGCGGCGCGGATCGGGATGCTCGTAGAGCGGAGTGCCGTCGAAGCGGCCGAGCGCCCACTCGTCCTTCGGGAAGTGCGCGGGCACCCAGTCCAGCAGCACCCCGATGCCTGCCTGGTGAAGCGCATCGACCAGGTGACGGAACTCGTCGGGGGTGCCGAAACGCGAGGTCGGCGCGTAATACGAGGTGACCTGATATCCCCAGGAGCCGCCGAACGGATGCTCGGCGACGGGCAACAGTTCGACATGGGTGAAGCCGTGACCCGAGACGTAATCCACCAGTTCGGACGCGAGCTCCCGGTAGCTGAGCCCGACGCGCCAGGAACCGAGGTGCACCTCGTAGACCGACACCGGGGCCTCGTGCCACGCGGTCTCGCTCCGCTTGGTGATCCAGGCGGAGTCGTCCCATTCGTAGGAGGACTCGGTGACGATGCTCGCCGTCGCCGGCGGGATCTCGGTGCGCCGGGCCATCGGGTCGGCCTTCTCGCGCCATACCGAATCGGCGCCGAGGACCTGGAACTTGTAACGGGTGCCGTCGCCCACCTCGGGGACGAAGAGCTCCCACACACCCGACGACCCGAGTGAACGCATCGGGTGGGCCGCGCCGTCCCAGTAGTTCCAGTCGCCGCTCACCCGCACGCCGCGCGCGTTGGGCGCCCAGACGGCGAAGCTCACGCCCGTCACCCCGCCGTCGAAGCGGCGCACGTGAGAGCCGAGCACGGTCCACAACTTCTCGTGCCTGCCCTCGCCGATCAGGTGCAGATCGACCTCGCCGAGCGTCGGCAGGAAGCGATAAGGGTCATCGACGATGAACGTCGCATCGCCGTAGGCGACCTCGAGCCGGTAGTCACGCGCCTGCTCGCCCTCGAGCACCGCCTGGAAGATGCCCGGGTGAACCATCTGCGCGCTCGTGCGCTCGTCGCCGACGAGCACCGTCACGCTGCGGGCGTGGGGCCGCAGGGTGCGGATGACCAGCTGGCCACCGATCGGGTGGGCGCCGAGGACGCTGTGTGGATCGTGGTGGGCGCCGCCGAGGATGCGCTCGAGCTCCTCGGCGGACGGGGTGAAGGAAATCGTCGCCGGCGCAGTGACGACGGGCGCGGCAGCCACGTCGGAGTCAGCTGCAGCAATGCCAGCGTCGGCTGCGGCGGGCTTCGCCGTAGCAGCAGGTTTCGTCGCGCCGTTCGACGCGCCGGCACCAGGGCCCGCCTTGGGGCCGGCCGGGGGCGCGTCACGGCGGTGTCGGGCCGCCATCAGCCTGCCTCGCCGACCAGTCGCTCGATCGCCGCCAATGGGATGTTCACCCACGACGGACGGTGGCGTGCCTCGTACAACACCTCATACACCGCCTTATCCAGCTCGAAGGTGCGCAGCAATTGCTTGGCCTCGCGGGGGTCGACTCCAGCGCCGGCTGCGTAGCCGTCGCAAAAGGCCGCCCTGTTTCGCTGTGCCCACTCCTCGGCGCGGTACGCGAGGTGGCCGGGTTCGACCCGGTCCTGGAGCAGAAATCGTGACGCGTAGTCGAAGCTGCGCAACATGCCGGCAACATCGCGCAGCGGAGACGCGAGCCGGACGCGCTCGGCGAGCGGCCTGGCCGGCTCGCCCTCGAAGTCGAGCAGCACCCACCCGGAGTCGATACGCATGACCTGACCGAGGTGGTAATCGCCATGAATGCGCTGCACCGGCACCCCCGGCCCGACCTCGCCGGGCAGCGCGCTGAAGGTGGCCGCCAGTGAGGAGGAGAAGGCAGCGAGCTCCGGCACCTCAGCGGCGGCCGAGGCCAGCTGCGCGAGCATGCGGGACGAGGTTTCGGCCAGCTCCGCGGCGGTCGCCTGGCGTGAGGGCAGTCGCTCGGCGAGGGTCTCGTGCACCTCTGCCGTCGCCGTGCCGAGGCGCTCGGACTCCCCGGCGAAATCCCCGCCCACCTCGTCGGCGTGCAGATCGCCCTCGGCGAAAAGGTCACGCACGCTCGTCAGCGCCAGCTTCCAGCCCTCGGTGCCGCTCTTGAGGAATCGTGAGCAGACGGCCAATGTCGTGAGCTGACCGTCGAGCTCGCCCTCGAGCCAGCCGACGGGTGCCGCGACGTGAGGACTGTCGGCCTCGGCCAGCACGCGCGTGATCTCCAGATCAGGGTTCACGCCAGGGGAGATGCGGCGAAAAGCCTTGAGGATGTAGGCATCCCCGAAGACCACGCTGGTGTTGGACTGCTCGGCACCGACCGGCAGCCCGGTCTGCATCTCGAGCTCGGTCGCGGCGGTGCCGGTCAGCGTGCCCACCCGGGCCGATTCGCGTAGCAGCCGGAAGATGGCAGCCGTGCCCTCGGGCTCGTGGAGGGCGTCGTAGTAGAACGGCGGGCCGCCCATGTCGTCATCGGCGTGCGGCGGTGCGATCCGCGCGTAATTGCGATCGGGGTCGAGCTCCGGAAGCTGGGTCACCGGCACCTGGTAGCGCTCGGGGTCGGCGCCGCGGTAGCCGACCTCGACGACGGCGTGACGAACCCGGTCCGACAGGTACTCGACGGAAATCACCCGCACGTGCGACAGCGGGCGCCCCTTACCGGCGAACCAGCGCTGGCGCGGCAACCACTCCAGCAGCAGCCCGTCGAGGCCGGGCAGCAGCTCGCCGTGTTCATCCGTGTGTGCGGTCATCGCGCATAACCACCCTCATCGCCGGCGGTCAGGGCGAACCAGAAATGCCCGTGGCCCGGCAGTGTCAGCAGATACGGCAGGTCACCGATGTTGGGGAAGGAGACCTCACCGGTCATTTCGACCGGGCGATGACCCGCATAGCGGCGCAGGTCCAGCTCGACCGGCTGGGGGAAGCGAGAAAGGTTGGCGACGCACAGCACGCGGTCGTCGCCGAACTCGCGTACGTACGCCAGCACGCTCGGGTTGGACGCGCTGAGCTCCTCGTAGGTGCCGAGCCCGAAGACGGGGTGCCGCTTGCGGATCTCGATCATGCGTTTCGTCCACCACAGCAGCGAATCGTTCTGCCGCATCTCGGCCTCGACGTTCAAGGCCTGGTAGCCGTAGACGGCGTCCATGAGCACCGGCAGGTAGAGGCGGGCCGGGTCGGCCGCCGAGAAGCCGGCATTGCGGTCGGGCGACCATTGCATCGGAGTCCGGACGCCGTCGCGGTCACCGAGATAGATGTTGTCGCCCATCCCGATCTCGTCGCCGTAATAGAGCACGGGTGAGCCGGGCAGCGACATCAGCAGCGAGGTGAAGAGCTCCATCTGGTCGCGGCTGTTGTCCAGGAGCGGGGCGAGTCGGCGGCGAATGCCGATGTTCGCCTTCATCCGCGGGTCTTTTGCGTACTCCGAGTACATGTAGTCGCGCTCTTCGTCGGTCACCATCTCGAGGGTCAGCTCGTCGTGGTTGCGAAGGAAGATTCCCCACTGGCAGTTGGAGGGAATCTTCGGCGTCTGCGCCATGATTTCCGAGATGGGGTAACGCGATTCGCGGCGTACCGCCATGAAGATGCGCGGCATGAGCGGGAAGTGGAATGCCATGTGGCATTCGTCGCCGCCGCTCTCGAAATCGCCGAAGTACTCGACGACGTCGCTCGGCCACTGGTTGGCCTCGGCGAGCAGCACCTTGTCGGCGTAGCGGCTGTCGACCTCTTTGCGCACCCGCTTGAGATATTCGTGGGTCTGCGGCAGGTTCTCGCCGTTGGTGCCGTCGCGTACGAACAGGTACGGCACCGCGTCCAGCCGGAAGCCGTCGAGGCCGATGTCGAGCCAGAAGCGCAGCACCTCGAGCATCGCATCCTGCACGGCCGGGCTGTCGAAGTTCAGGTCGGGCTGATGGGAGAAGAAGCGGTGCCAGTAGTACTGGCCACGGACGGAATCCCACGTCCAGTTGGACTTTTCGGTGTCGACGAAGATGATCCGCGCATCGGGGTAGCGGTCGTCGGTGTCGGACCAGACGTAGAAATCGCCGAAAGGGCCATCAGGATCGGAGCGCGACGCCAGAAACCACGGATGCTGATCCGAGGTGTGGTTCATGACGAGGTCGGCGATGATCCGCATCCCGCGGCGATGAGCGCCGTCGACCAGTTCGACGAAATCGCCGAGGTCGCCGAATTCCGGCAGCACCTTCAGGTAATCGCTGATGTCGTAGCCGCCGTCGCGAAGCGGCGACTCGTAGATCGGCAGCAGCCAGAGGCAGTCGATGCCGAGCCACTGCAGGTAATCCAGCTTCGACGTGAGCCCCCGCAGATCGCCGGTGCCGTCACCGTTGGAATCGGCGAAGCCGCGGATGAGGACCTCGTAGAACACCGCACGCTGATACCAGAGCGGATCGCGGCTCTCCTCGCCCGCGCTCCCGGTCTGCGGCAGCGGCGGCAAGTCGGGGATCGGTGTGACGTCGCCGGGATCCGGGCCACTCGGCTCACCGAACAGCCGGTTGTTCGTCGTGGTCATCGGCGGTACTTCACGCTGAAGACATGGGCAGGCTCATGGAAGGGGTCGAGTCGCACGTAATTGGCCTGCCCCCAGTTGTAGGAGGTATCCGTGACTTCGTCACACGCGTCGAATGTCTCACCCCAGTCCAGCCCGAGCGCGGGCATCTCCAGATAGACGGTCGCCTCGCGGGTCGCGTGCGGATCCAGGTTCACCACGACCAGCACGCAGTCATCGGTCTGCGGGTCGCGCTTGGAGAAGGCCAGCACCTGCGGCTGGTCGACGAAGTGAAAGCGCAGGTTGCGTAGCTGGTGGAGCGCCGGATGTTCCGAGCGAACCCGGTTCAGCATCTTCAGGTACGGGTTCAGCGGGGCATGTGCGTAATCACGCGGGCGGTACTGGTACTTCTCCGAGTCCAGATACTCCTCGCTGCCCGGCCGCACGGCCACGTGCTCGAAGAGTTCGTAGCCGGAGTACATACCCCAGCTCGGGCTCATCATCGATGCCAGCACGGCCCGGATCTTGAACGCGGCCGGGCCGCCGTACTGCAGGTAGGCGTGGAGGATGTCGGGCGTGTTCACGAAGAAGTTCGGACGCATGTGCCAGGCCGACTCGACGAGCTCGGCGCCGTACTCCTCGAGCTCGGCCTTCTCGGTGCGCCAGGTGAAATACGTGTAGGACTGCGTGAAGCCGATGCGCCCGAGCGTGTGCATCATCGGTGGCCGCGTGAAGGCCTCGGCCAGGAAGAGCACGTCGGGATCGGTGCCCTTGACGTCGGCGATGAGCTCTTCCCAGAACGGCACCGGCTTGGTGTGCGGGTTGTCCACCCGGAAAATGCGGACGCCGTGGGCCATCCAGTGCCGAATGACCCGCAGGACCTCCGCGTAGAGCCCCTCGTAATCGCGGTCGAAGTTGATCGGGTAGATGTCCTGGTACTTCTTCGGCGGGTTCTCCGCGTAGGCGATGGAACCGTCGCTCTTGACGGTGAACCACTCCGGATGCGCTTTTGCCCAGGGGTGATCGGGCGCGCACTGCAGGGCGAAGTCGAGGGCGACCTCCATGCCGAGCCGGCCGGCTTCGGCGACGAACGCGTCGAAATCGTCCAGCGTGCCGAGATCCGGATGTATCGCGTCGTGGCCGCCGAAGCGCGAGCCGATCGCCCACGGGCTGCCCGGGTCGCTCGGCCCGGGGTCGAGCGTGTTGTTGGGGCCCTTGCGGTTGACCTCGCCGACGGGCGAGATCGGCGGCAGGTAGACCACGTCGAACCCGAGGTCGGCGATCGCCGGCAGCCGCTTGGCCGCCTGCTTGAACGTTCCGGATCGCGGCGGATCCAGGCTCGCGCCCTCCGAGCGGGGGAAGAACTCATACCAGGACGAGTAGAGGGCACGCGTGCGGTCGACCGTGAGCTGGAAGCGGGGGCTGGCGGTGAGCAGTTCGCGAAGCGGGCTCTCCTCGAGCGCGGCGACCAGGCTGGTGGCCATGATCGGGGCCAGCCGGTCGGTGGCGTCGGTCAGGGACGAGTTGCGCAGGGTCTGGATGGCGTGGGTGAGCGCCGGCTGGTGAACGGGGTCGATGCCCGGCAGCGCCCGCTCCAGCAAGCGGGCCCCGTCCTCGAGGTCGACCGCGAGCTCGTCGACGTCCTGACCGGCGTCGACCTTCACCTGCATGGCGTGGCGCCAAGTCGCCACCGGATCGGCCCAGGCCTCGATGTAGAAGGACCAAACCCCCTGCGCCGCGCAGGAGATCGTCGCCTCGTAGCGGTCGGTGCCCTGGCCGACGAAATGCATGGGCCGGAACTCGCCTTTGCGGCCGGCGGGGTCGACGACCACCACATTGGCGCCCACCAGGTCGTGGCCCTCGCGAAACACCGTGGCTGACACCGGAATCAGCTCGTCGACCACGGCCTTGGCGGGCCACTGCCCGGCGGACACGACGGGTGAGACGTCGGAGATGACGATGCGCCCGATCACTTCCGGGACCCTACCCAGCTTGCGACCTGCCCTAGCGGTCAATGGGAGACCAACTGAAAACAGTTGGGCGGCGTGTTGCCGACATGTTGCAGTGTCTGGCAACAGACAGGCGCGGACGGTTCCCTTCCTCGCCGTTCATCACTACGCTTCGCCCGAGCAAGGCGGGCCGGACGAGCTACGCAGGTCCGGAATCGCATTCGGCAGTCATCAGCAAATGTCCGGCGCCCGCGACGAGGGCCCCGCGTCTACAGGAGGAATCAGTGGGAGTCAGCCTCAGCAAGGGTGGCAACGTCTCGCTCAGCAAGGAAGCCCCGGGTCTGACGGCTGTCACCGTCGGCCTCGGTTGGGACGTCCGTAGCACCACGGGCGCCGACTTCGACCTCGACGCCAGCGCGATCATGTGCACGGCAGCCGGCAAGGTCGCTTCCGACGGCCAGTTCGTCTTCTTCAACAACCTCAAGAGCACCGACGGCTCCGTCGAACACCAGGGTGACAACCTCACCGGGGCCGGCGAGGGCGACGACGAGCAGATCAAGGTCAACCTCGCCACGGTGCCCGCCGACATCGACAAGATCGTCTTCCCGGTCTCGATCTACGACGCGGACAACCGCCAGCAGAACTTCGGCCAGGTGCGCAACGCTTTCATCCGCATCGTGAACCAGGCCGGCGAGGCCGAGATCGCCCGCTACGACCTCACCGAAGACGCCTCCACCGAGACCGCCATGGTCTTCGGCGAGCTCTACCGCTCCGGCGCGGAGTGGAAGTTCCGCGCGGTCGGCCAGGGCTACGCGAGCGGCCTGCGCGGCATCGCTCAGGACTTCGGCGTCAGCGTCTGATCGTTTCACCTCAGGTTCGGCGGCGCACATTCCTGCCGCCGCCGAGGCATCTGGCACTGCTATCGGGTCGGGACCTCACCGTGGTCCCGACCCGATAGTGCTTTGACGCAAGACATCTTTCTAGGAGAACGCGTTGCTGCTGCGAACGTTCGGATTTCCTCTCGGGGCCACCGTGGTCGGCCTCGTGCTGGCGGGCATCATCGGCGGCCCGAAGATCGCGCTCATCGTGGCGATCCTCGCGGTCCTGGAGATCTCGCTGTCCTTCGACAACGCGGTCGTCAACGCCACCATTCTGCGCCGGATGAATCGCTGGTGGCAGGGCCTGTTCCTGACGCTGGGCATCATCATCGCGGTCTTCGGTATGCGGCTCATCTTCCCGGTGGTCGTGGTCTCGCTCACCGCACACCTCGGCCCGGTCGAGGTCTTCCGGCTCGCGCTGGATCACCCGACGGCGTATGCCGACAAGCTGACCGCCGCCCACCCGGCCATCGCCGCGTTCGGCGGGATCTTCCTGCTGATGATCTTCCTGGACTACATGCTCGACACCGAGAAAGAGGTTCACTGGCTGACCCCGGTGGAGAAGTTCCTCAGCAAGCTCGGCGGCCTCGACGTACTTTCCACGGTCATCGCCCTGGTGCTGCTGCTGGTCGTGGCCGAGGCGGCCACCCCGGCTGACAAGACGCAGCAGGTGCTCACCGCCGGCGTCGCGGGTTTGGCGACCTACCTTGCGGTCCGCGGGCTCGGCGACTTCTTCGAGGAGCGCGGGGTCGGCGAGGAGGATCCCGACGAGGAGATCTCCGAGGAGACCCACGACTCCAGCGGCAAGCGCCTGGCGGTCGGACGGGCCGCCTTCTTCCTGTTCCTCTACCTGGAGCTCATCGACGCGTCGTTCTCCTTCGACGGGGTTGTCGGCGCGTTCGCCATCAGCCAGCAGATCTTCGTGATTGCCGCCGGGCTCGGCATCGGTGCGACGTACATCCGGTCGCTGACCGTCTTCCTGGTGCGCAAGGGCACCCTGCAGGAGTACATCTACCTCGAGCACGGAGCGCACTGGGCGATCGGTGCGCTTGCCGTCCTGCTGGCGATAAGCATCAAGACGAACGTGCCCGAGGTCGTGACCGGATTGATCGGCGTCGCGTTCATCGCCGCTGCCTACGCCAGCAGCCTCGTGGCCAGACGAAGTCGCGAGGAGCAACCGGCCGGCGGGTGAACGATCGGGCCGGTACGGATAGATCATTCAGCACCGGCCCTGTTGCGGCCGATAGGACGACGAGCGTTGCTTCTACCCCCGACCCCGACGCCGACTCGACACCCACCCGACGGTTTCCCGTCATCTTTCCGACATTCAAAACGCTGTTCCACGCCCGATGTATCAGTTAGCTTCCAGATGCCGGCGGCGTTTCCGGCGCTGAGAGCAAGCCCGCCGATGACGTACGGGTGTGTGTGGCAGACGTTCCCTCTTCCCCCCTCGCGACGTCGCGGGAATCCTGCTTCCGGGAGGTCCACTTGCGACACTTCGCCCACCTGTCCCCAGCCCGCGAGGTCGCGCTCTTCCATTGCCAGCCACAGGAGGTCGCGCCGTCGGCCGATCGGCTGACGCTCGCGACCGCACTCGGAGCGACGCTCTATGCCCCCGGGACCCGTCAGCGGCTCGCTGATGACGCGCGTAACCAGGCGGCGCGCGGGGTCACCAGCATGGTCTTCTGCCTCGAAGACGCCGTAGCCGACGACGAACTCGCCGCCGCCGAGTCGAACGTGGTCGCGGCCCTGATCGAGATGGACGGTCAGCCGTCGCTGCCCTGGATCTTCGTGCGCATCCGCGACCTCGCGCAGCTGCGTCGGCTCCTTTCCGGACCGGCGGGCAGTTCGACCGCGCTGGCAGGTGTCGTGCTGCCGAAGTTCAGCGCCGCCCTTGGCGGGGGTTCCCTGCTCGCCGAGGTCGAGTCGGCGGGGCGGCGGCTGGGTCGTCAGCTCTGGGCGATGCCGGTGCTGGAAAGTCCGGAAATCATCTACAACGAGCGTCGCCTCGAGGCCCTCACGGCGATCCGCGAATTAGTCGACACCTACCAGCACATCGTGCTGGCGCTCCGCGTGGGCGCGACCGATCTGTGCGGGCTCTACGGGCTTCGCCGCGACCGCGACCTCACGATCTACGACATCGCGGTGGTACGCGACTGCCTGGCCGACATCGTCAATGTGTGCGCCCGAGATGCGGCCCATGTCGTGACAGGTCCGGTCTGGGAGTACTTCGCCAACGCCGAGCGGCTGTTCGTCTCACCGCTGCGCGTCACCCCGTTCGAACAGGCACACGAGTCCGAGCTGCGCCAGTCGCTGCTCTCGCGTGACCATGACCGGTTGATCCGTGAAGTGGTGCTGGACAAGGCGAATGGGCTGCTGGGCAAGACGGTCATCCACCCCAGCCATGTGCCGGCGGTCCATGCGCTCATGGTCGTGACGCACGAGGAGTACACCGACGCGTGCATCGTGATGGATGGCGACACCGGCGGCGTGCGGCGCAGCGACTACGGCAACAAGATGAACGAGCTGCGCCCGCACCGGGCCTGGGCGCAGGTCGTGCTGCGCCGGGCGCATGCCTTCGGGGTGTTGCGCGCCGGTCATACCTTTGTGGACGTGCTTGCCGCCCAGGCCGAGTCCGAGCCGCCCGTTGGCGAATCGGGCCGCGGTGAGCTCGCTGTGCCGCGTCCGGTCCGGCGGATGGCCAGCCGCCTCGGATGACCGATACGTCGCTGATGGCGAGCGCTGCGGCGGAGCCCGGAGCCGGCGTCGGGTCCGAGTGGGTTGCTGACGCGCTGGGTCTGACGTGGGAGACAGGCGTTCCCGAGCGCCCCGCCCCCCTCGCGTCACTCGACGTGCTTGCCGGGCTGGCCTTGCGTCGCAATCCGCGCCGAGCCCACCTGCTGGTGAGCCGGCTACTCGGAAAGCACCTGCCCGTCGATCCGTCGGTGGCGTTGGCCGCAGCGGCCGATCTTGCCGCGCGGGTACGCGAGGTGGTGGCTGCGCCGGTGCTGGTGCTCGGTTTCGCGGAGACGGCCACCGCGCTCGGTCAGGCGGTCGCGGCAGCGCTGCCGGGCGCCGAGTGCGCGCTGTCGACCCGGCGGCCCGGTACGGAGACGATCGTCTTCGCTGAAGAGCATTCGCACGCAGTCGGTCATCGGGTGCTCGCCCCGGCAGCCATGCTCACGCAGCACCGGCCGATCGTGCTCGTGGACGACGAACTGTCCAGCGGCCGGACGGCCCTCAACACCATCCGGGCGCTGCATGCGCAGGCACCCCATCCGGCGTACGTGGTCGCGTCGTTGCTCGACGTGCGTCCGCCCGAGCAGCGGGCCGCGTTTGCCGAACTGTCGGCTGAACTCGGCGTACCGGTGCATGCCGTATCGCTGCTGTCGGGTTCCGTGCGGGTCCCGGCGGATGCCCCCGAACGCGTCGCGCATCTGGTCGCCGCCGCCGATGCGCCGCTGCACCTGACACCGTCCTGGCCCGCCCGGCGCGTCGAGGCGAAATGGCCCACGGGCGTTGCACTTTCGGCCCGGTACGGATGGCGCCCGGCCGATGAGGAGGCGCTCACGACGCAGCTTCTCTCGCTGGCAGACCAGCTGCGCGGCGGGCTCGCGGGGGTGCGGCGCGTGCTGGTGCTCGGGACCGAAGAGCTGATGTACGCGCCGCTGCGGTTGGCGGCCGTGCTGGCCGAAGCACTCGCCCACGAGGGAACCTCGATCCGCTACCAGTCGACCACCCGTTCGCCGGTGGCACCGCTGGATCGCGAGGGCTACGCGGTGCGCTGTGCATTGAGTTTTCGCGCCAGCGATCCAACCCCGGATGAGCCGCAGCGGCAGAGCTTCGTCTACAACGTGCGCCCCGGCTGCGCCGACCACATCGTCGTCGTCACCGACGGCGGTGACACGACGCCGCTCGTCGATGCGCTGCGCGGCTGTGCTCCCGTCACGGAGGTCGTGCTCCGTGACGATCTGGCGAGAGATGTGGCGAGGGAAGCCGCAACATGATCATGCCGTTGCACGCTGATCCGGTGCTCACTCCGCTCGGTTCGTATGCCGCTGACGACGTGACGTTCCTGCTCAAGGATCTGGGCGAGGTCGCGATCGAGCGGGGTACCGAGGAGCGCGAGGAGCTCATCCAGTCGGGCACCCATTACGCGGAGATGCTCCCGGTGGAGTACCAGCCGCCGCCCGAGTACGTGGCGCTCTTCGAGGCGGCCCTGGAACGTTCCGCCCGCCGGCTCGCCGTCGCGATCGGCATCGTCGCCGAGATCATTCGAGACGCGAAACCTGAGCCGGTGCTGGTGTCCCTGGCCCGTGCTGGGACCCCGGTGGGTGTGCTGCTGCGACGTTGGCTGCTGTGGCAGCACGGGATGGACGCGGCGCACTATTCGGTCTCGATAGTGCGCGGCCGCGGCATCGATCAGGTCGCGATGAGCTGGCTCATGCGCCGCCACGACCCGGCGGCGCTGCAATTCGTCGACGGCTGGACCGGCAAGGGTGCGATCGCGCGTGAGCTCACCGAAGCGGTGCGGCCGCTCGGACTCGACGACACGCTGGCGGTGCTTGCCGACCCGGGGCGCTGCGCGCCGGTCTTCGGTACCCGCGAGGACTTCCTGATCCCGAGCGCCTGCCTGAATTCGACTGTCAGCGGTCTGGTGAGCCGCACCGTCTTGAACGACCATCTGATCGGGCCCGGTGACTTCCACGGTGCCAAGATGTACCGCGAGCTGGCAGGCGCCGATGTCTCGCGGCGCTACATCGAGACGGTCCAGGCGGCTTTCCCGTCGGCGGCCGCCGAAGTCGCCGACACCTGGCGGCAGGTCGCGGCCGGTGACCGGACGCCGACCTGGGAGGGCTGGCGTGAAGTCGAGACGATCGCTGCAGAGTTCGGCATCCGCGACCTGAACCTGGTGAAGCCGGGCGTCGGTGAGACGACGCGCGTACTGCTGCGCCGCGTTCCGGAAAGGATCCTGATCGCGCCTGGGCGCGAGTCCGATCTGGAGCATGTGCTCGTGCTGGCGCGCGAGCGCGGGGTGGATGTCCAGCGACGAGAGGGTTTGACCTTCTCCTGCATCGGGATCATCCAGCCGCGAGGCGAGCGTTGAGCGAGCTGCCGGGACTGCGCTGGCTGCTCGCCTGCGACCTCGACCAGACCCTCATCTACTCGCGGAGCGCCTTCCGGTTGGCGGTCGGGACTCCTGCGCCCGAGTTGGTCATCGCCGAGTACCTGGACGGGGAGCCGCTGAGCTACCTCACCCGGCGCGCCGCCGAGGGCTTACGCGAACTGGCGCGGGTGGCGACCCTGGTACCGGTGACGACCCGCACCTACGAGCAATTCCGGCGAGTGCAGCTCGGGATTCCGGCCTCGTACGCCATCGCGGCCAACGGCGGCCACCTGCTCGTCGACGGTGCGCCGGATCCGGTCTGGGCCGAGCACGTCAGGACCCGGCTGGCGGCGTGGGGACGTCCTCTCGCCGACATCCGTGCGCTGGCCGAAGAGCTCGCCGCAGCGGGGTCGTGGGTGCGCACGATCCGCGACGCCGACGGCTTCTTCGTCTATCTCGTCGCGACCAGCCGGGAGGCGATCCCCGATCTGTCCGAGCTGGCGGCGACGCTGGAGGTCGACGGCTGGACGCTCTCGATCCAGGGTCGCAAGGTCTATCTCGTCCCGGCGGGGCTGACCAAGGAAGCGGCGCTGGAAGAGGTGATCGCCCGTACGGGTGGTTTCCAGCTGGCCGCCGCCGGGGACTCGCTGCTGGACCGAGGCATGCTGGCGCGAGCCGACGTTGCCGTCCGTCCGGCCCATGGAGAGCTGCACGACCAGGGATTTTCACTCCCGGGGATGCGGGTCACCGCGAGCGCGGGCCTGCTGGGTGGCGCTGAAGTGGTCGACGCCCTCGCCGAGATCGTCGGGCAGGTACGGAATCCGCAGGATTCGGCTGCAGGCGGACGGAGTTTTCCGCTCCACGCAGGGTGAGCCCGGTAAAGAACGGGCAATAAGGACATCGTGGAGACCGCCAGGCTGGAGCTACCGGGCACTCCCGTTGCGCCGAGTGTGGCGCGCCTGTTCGTCCGCAACCTCTGCCAGGAGTGGGGGGCCGACGCGGTCTGCGACGTGGCCGAGCTGCTGTCGAGCGAGCTGGTGACCAATGCCGTGATCCACGCCAGGTCGACCGTCGAACTGGAAGCGGCGTACGACGATTCGAGCGTTCTGCGCATCGACGTCTATGACCGCTCTCCCGATGAGGTCGATCGCACCCCACACCCGCCGGCCGACGGCGCGGAGGGCGGGCGCGGACTTGCTATCGTCGCGCGGCTAGCGTTCCGGTGGGGCGTCGATCCCTGCTCGCCCGGCAAGCGAGTGTGGTTCACGCTCGCCAACACAGCCTCGGCGGACCAGGCGGCGGGACGCGACTGAACGATCGGAAGGAGCCGGAAAATGACTGATTCCGCAGCTTTGGAACACGAGCTGGAAAAGCTCCTGGAGATCGAGCTCTTCGACCCACCGCCCGGTTTCACACCCCACCGCCAGGCCCCCGAGCGTCCGGCCGGCGACCGCGCCGCCATCGCCGAGTTCTGGGCGGGCCAGGCGCGCGAACTGCTGGACTGGTCCAAGCCCTTCACCCAAGTGCTGGACGACTCCAACCCGCCCTTCTACAAGTGGTTTGCCGACGGCGAGCTCAACGTCTCCTACAACTGCCTCGACCGGCACGTGGAGGCCGGACGCGGTGATCGCGTCGCGTATCACTGGCACGGCGAGGAGGGTGAGCAGCGCGCGGTCACGTACGCAGATCTGCTGCGCGACGTGCAGAAGCTCGCCAACGGCCTGAAATCGCTCGGCGTGGAGGCCGGGGACGTCGTCGGCATCTACCTGCCGATGATCCCCGAGGTCGTCGTCTCGATGCTGGCGTGTGCGCGCATCGGGGCGGTGCACAACGTCGTCTTCGGCGGCTTTTCGGTGGGAGCCGTCACCGAGCGCATGGAGGTCAGCGAAGCCAAGGTTCTCATCACCGTCGACGGCGCTCGCCGCAAGGGCAAGACCGCGCCGATCAAGTCGGCCGTCGATGCGGAGATCGGCACCGTCAAGACGCTGCAGAACATCGTCGTGGTGCGCAGTACCGGCACCGAATGCGAGATGCAGGACGGCCGCGACGTCTGGCTCGACGAACTCTGCGCCGGCGTCGATCCGGAGTGCCCACCTGTCGCGCTGTCGGCCGAGCACCCGCTCTTCATCCTCTATTCGTCAGGCTCCACCGCAAAGCCGAAAGGCATCTTGCACACCACAGGTGGCTATCTGACGGGTGTCGTCTACAGCCATCGGCTGGTGTTCGACATCGACCCGGAGAGCGACATCTACTGGTGCGCGGCCGACGTCGGCTGGGTCACCGGACACAGCTACATCGTCTACGGCCCGCTCGCCAACGGGGCCACCTCCGTGATGTGGGAGGGGGCACCGGACTACCCGGACAAGGACATCTGGTGGTCGCTCATCGAGCGGTACAAGGTCACGATTCTTTACACCGCGCCGACGGCGATTCGCGCGTGCATGAAGTGGGGCGCCAACTATCCGGCCTCCCACGACCTGTCCTCGCTTCGCCTCCTCGGCTCTGTCGGTGAGCCGATCAATCCCAAGGCCTGGCTCTGGTACCACAAGGTGATCGGCGGGGAGCACTGCCCGATCGTCGACACCTGGTGGCAGACCGAGACGGGAAGCATCGTCATCTCCCCGATCCCGGGGGTCACGTCGACGAAGCCCGGATCAGCAACCCAGCCGCTTCCCGGCTACTCGGCCAAGCTCGTCTCCGAGGACGGCGATCCGATGGAGTCGGGTACCGGTCTGCTGGTGCTCGACCAGCCGTGGCCGTCGATGCTGCGCACGCTCTATCGCGACGACGACCGTTTCGTCGAGACGTACTTCTCCCGCTTCGATCGTGAGACGTACGTCGTCGGGGATGCCGCCCGGCTGGACGACGACGGCTACTACTGGGTGATCGGGCGCATCGATGACGTGATCAACGTCTCCGGTCACCGGCTGTCGACGGCCGAGGTCGAGTCAGCTCTCGTCTCGCATGAGGCGGTGGCGGAAGCAGCGGTGGTGGGCCAGAGCGATGAGGACACCGGCCAGTCGATCGTGGCGTTCGTGACCCTTGGCGGCGACCGTGAAGGTGACGACCAGACCATAGATGCGCTGCGCGACCACGTCGCCGTGAAGATCGGCAAATTCTCCCGGCCGGCACGGGTGATCTGGGCGGACGACCTTCCGAAGACACGTTCCGGCAAGATCATGCGCCGGTTACTGCGCGATATCGCGGAGGGACGCGAGCTGGGTGACGTCACCACCCTTCGCGACCCTGACGTGATGTCGGCGCTGTCGGAAAAGGTGGCCGCACACCAGGCGAACGAGGACTGAACGGGTCGGCGCTGACGGCGCAAGCGGCGGGGGCGTGATCCAACCCTGGGCACTTTGCCCATAGGCTCGGGAACGTGAGAGCCCTCCGCCGCTTCACCGTCCGCGCGCGCCTTCCCGAGCCGCTCGCGCCTCTGTCCGAGTTGGTGCTGAACCTTCGCTGGTCCTGGCATCCCGAGACGCTCGATCTGTTCGAGTCCGTCGAGCCCGATGTGTGGCGCGAATGCCGCCACGATCCGGTCCGGCTGCTCGGCGAGGTGCCCCGCGAGCGGCTGGAAATGCTGGCCGCCGACGAGGATTTCCTGCGCCGCCTGGGGGAGGCCTCAGCCGAGCTCGAGGCCTACCTGAACACCCCGGGCTGGTATCAGAGCCTGGACGATGCTCCCAACGCGATCGCGTATTTCTCGCCCGAGTTCGGCATCACCGAAACGTTGCCGCAATACAGCGGCGGTCTCGGCATCCTCGCCGGCGATCATCTCAAAGCGGCCAGCGATCTCGGGGTGCCGATCATCGGCGTCGGCCTGCTCTACCGCGCCGGCTACTTCGTGCAGTCGCTCTCGGCCGACGGCTGGCAGCAGGAGCACTACCCGGGGCTCGATCCGCACGGGCTTCCGCTCACCCAGCTGCGCGACGCGTCCGGTGAGGTCGTCACGGTCGGAATCGGTGTGCCCGGCCGCACGATGTGGGCTCACGTCTGGAAGGCACAGGTCGGCCGGGTTCCCCTGCTGCTGCTCGACACCGACCTCGAGGAGAACGAGCCGCGCGACCGCGGCGTGACCGATCGGCTCTACGGCGGCGGCAGCGACCACCGCCTGCTGCAGGAGATGCTGCTCGGCATCGGCGGTGTGCGTGCGGTGCGCGCCTGGTGTGAGACGACGAATTCCCCGCAGCCAGAGGTGTTTCACACCAACGAGGGCCACGCCGGCTTCCAGGGTGTCGAGCGCATACGCGAGTGCGTCGCGGCGGGCCACGGCTTCGACGAGGCGCTCGCGCTGTGCCGGGCGGGGACCGTCTTCACCACCCACACACCCGTTCCCGCGGGGATCGACCGCTTCCCCCGCGAGCTCGTCGAGCGCCACTTCGGCCCGGCGAATCCCGACTACGCGCCGCTGACCAATCTGCCGCTCGCCCGCATCCTGGCGTTCGGCGCGGAGGACGATCCGGCCATCTTCAACATGGCCCACATGGGTCTGCGGCTGGCGCAGCGGGCCAACGGCGTGAGCCTGCTGCACGGCAAGGTCTCCCGCGAGATGTTCAAGGAGCTCTGGCCCGGCTTCGACGCCGCCGAAGTACCGATCGGCTCCATCACCAATGGCGTCCACGCGCCCACCTGGGTCGCGCGGCCGATGCGCGGTCTGGCCGAGCGGCGGGCGAGCCCCCGTCCTGATGCGCCCGAGCGCGAGCTGACCGACGAGCAACTGCTCGGCCTGCGCCGCCAGCTGCGCGCCGAACTGGTCGATGAGGTACGCCGCCGGCTGCGGGTCTCGTGGGAGCAGCGCGGGGCATCGCCGGCAGAGCTCGGCTGGGTCGAGGACGTCTTCGACCCTGACGTGCTGACGATCGGTTTCGCCCGCCGCGTGCCGTCCTACAAGCGGCTCACCCTGATGCTGTCGGACCCGGAGCGCCTCACCCGGCTGCTGCTGCACCCCGAGCGTCCGATCCAGCTCGTCATCGCCGGCAAGGCCCATCCTGCTGACGACGGTGGCAAGGAGCTCGTGCAGCAGATCGTGCGGTTCGCCGACAGCGAGGGCATTCGCCACCGAATGGTCTTCCTGCCCGACTACGACATCGGCATGGCGCGATTCCTCTACGGAGGCTGCGATGTCTGGCTGAACAACCCGCTGCGTCCGCTGGAAGCCTGCGGCACGAGTGGCATGAAGTCGGCGTTGAACGGCGGGCTGAACCTCTCCATCCGCGACGGCTGGTGGGATGAGATGTTCGACGGGCAGAACGGCTGGGCGATCCCCACGGCCGATGGCGTCGCCGATCCGATTCGCCGCGACAATCTCGAAGCCGCAGCCCTTTACGACCTCATCGAGCACAACGTCGCGCCCAAGTTCTACGAGCGCCCCTCGCCCAGCCGCTGGGTCTCGATGGTCCGCCACACCCTCGCGACCCTCGGGCCCAAGGTGCTCGCGAGCCGGATGCTGCGTGACTACGTCAACGAGCTCTACGCACCTGCAGGACGTTCCGCCCTGGCGGTATCCGCCGACGACGACGCGGGGGCCAAGGAGCTCGCCGTCTGGCGGCAGCGGGTGTCGGCGGCGTGGCCGAGCGTCGAGGTGACCCATGTCGAGGCGTCCGGGGTCGGTGATACGCCTTCCCTCGGCGGCACGATGCACGTGCGGGCGGTCGTTGCGCTCGGCGCGCTCACCCCGTCGGATGTCGAGGTGCAAGCGCTGTACGGCCGGGTCGACGACTCCGACGAGATCACCGGTGGCGCCAGCATCCTGCTGCAGCCCGCGTCGGGCGAGGAGTCCGAGCTGGACGGCGGCGCGATCGCTTTCGAGGGCGATGTTCCGCTCGCCAAGACCGGTGCCTTCGGCTACGCGGTACGCGTGCTTCCGTATCACCCGCTGCTGGCATCACCGGTCGAGCTGGGATTGATGGCCGTGCCCGGCAGCCGTCCCGAAGGTGGGGCCCCGCCGAGCTGGTGACACCCGAAAACCCCTGCAGCTGCTGGGGTTTCAGCCGATGACGCGCAGCAGCCGCAGGGATTGACCCGCCACGATGAGCCGATCGCCGCCGCGCACCATCGGAGGCGGCAGCGCCTCGGTCAGGTGGGGGAAGCCGCCGAGGTCTTCGGCGGCGGTGTCGAGCAGCGGCGCGTACAGCCGCCCCCACGGCGGCCCGGGAAGCGTGACGTTGGTGTCGTCGGCTCCGGTGTGCAGCACGATGACGTAGCTGTCGTCGACGATGCGCTGTCCCTGGGTCCGGCGCGCGCGCAACGCCTGCCCCGACAGGTGCAGGGTCACGGTGTCGCCGTGCCAGTCGCCGTCCTCCATCGACTCGCCGTCCGGCCGGAACCAGCTGATGTCCG
The DNA here is from genome assembly GCA_963731205.1 of uncultured Actinomycetota bacterium. Taxonomy (GTDB): domain Bacteria; phylum Actinomycetota; class Actinomycetes; order Frankiales; family Frankiaceae; genus DATAZK01. Next base: position 2,052,025 of record CAVSUJ010000002.1, read on the forward strand.
GCACCGGGCTGACGGTGTCTCCGGGGGAGAGCCGGCCGCCGAGAAAGAACGTCGTGCGGCGCAGCACGGGGGAGCGCCGGCGCAGCCGAAGCAGCCCCGAGACCAGGGGAATCAGCAAAGGATCGGGGCCGGCCGGATCGCGCCGGTCGTAGGGCCAGGCCAGCCAGGAGATCTCGTTGTCCTGGCAGTAGGCGTTGTTGTTGCCGAGCTGGGTGCGGCCGATCTCGTCGCCGGCCACGAGCATCGGGACGCCGGCCGACAGGAGCAGGGTCGCCAGCTGGGCCCGGCGCAGCTTGTGACGGGCCGCCTGGATGCGCCGGTCGTTCGTCGGCCCCTCGACACCCCCGTTGTGAGAGGCGTTGCTGTCGGTGCCGTCGCGGTTGTGCTCGCCGTTGTCGAGGTTGTGCTTGCGCTCGTAGCTCACCAGATCGGCCAGCGTGAAACCGTCGTGGGCGGTGACGAAATTGACCGATGCGGTCGGCGAGCGGCGCGGGAAGATGTCGGCCGAGCCCGAGAGCCGGGTGGCGAGCTCGGCAAGGGACGGGGTCAGCCGATGCCACGTCCCGCGCAGGCAATCGCGATAGCGGTCGTTCCACTCCGCCCAGGGAGACGGGAAGCGGCCGAGGTCGTAGCCCCGCATGTCCCACGGTTCGGCGATCAGCTTCACGTCGCGAAGTAGCGGGTCCTGGCCGACGGCTTCGACGAAGGCGCTGTCGCGCATGAGCGAGCTGGCGAGATCGAAGCGGAAACCGTCGACGTGCATCTCCTGCACCCAGTAGCGCAGCGAATCCAGTACCAGCGCCAGCACCGGCGCGGCCGACAGCTGCAGCGTGTTGCCGCAGCCGCTCGGATCGGCATAACGCCTGCGGTCATGAGGATCGAGCCGGTAGTAGGACGTGTTGTCCAGGCCCCGGAAAGACAGCGTCGGGCCGCGCTCGCTGCCCTCCGCGGTGTGGTTGTAGACGACGTCGAGGATGACCTCGAGCCCGGCCTGATGCAGCGTGCGCACCATCGCCCGGAACTCGCTCACCGGATCGTCGCCGGCCGCGTAGCCCGGATGCGGGGCGAAGAAACCCGCGGTGTTGTAGCCCCAGTAGTTGGTCTTGCCGCGGGCGAGCACGTCGGGCTCGCTGACGTGGGCCTGGATCGGCAGCAGCTCGACGGCAGTCACGCCAAGGGCTACCAGGTGCTCGACCACGGCGGGATAGGCGAGCCCGGCGTAGGTCCCGCGCAGTGCCGGCGGCACGGCCGGATGCAGCTTGGTGAACCCCTTGACGTGCAGCTCGTAGATCGCGGTCTCCGAGCCCGGGATCCGTGGCCGCTGGTCGTTGTCCCAGGGGAAGCCGCCGGCGGTCACCACGCTGTGCGGGACGAACGGCGCCGAGTCGCGCTGATCCATCCGGCTGCCGAGCGGATCGCCGGAGTAGCCGAAGATCGACGGATGCAGCGTGAGCTCGCCCTCGATGTGGCGGGCGTAGGGGTCGAGCAGGAGCTTGTGGGGGTTGTGCCGCTGACCCGTGGCGGGGTCGTACGGGCCGTGCGCCCGCATTCCGTAGCGCTGACCCGGCCCGGCGCCCGGGACGTAGCCGTGCCAGATGGATCCGCTGCGTTCCACGAGCTCGACCCGGCGTTCCGTCGACGGGTCGTATTTGCCCTCCGACGTCACGTCGAACAGGCAGAGCTCGATCGCTTCGGCGCTCTCGCTGTGGACGGCGACATTGATCCCAGCGCCGTCCCAGCTGGCTCCCAGCGGGGCAGCGCGACCTGGCCACGCTGCATCGGAAACGGTCGGGTTCACCCTTCCACCATCGGCGTCGGCGGCACGACCTGCAGGGTAACGGCGTTCTTGGCGGGGCGGGGCGTCGACCGGCTGCACCCGTAGGCCAGCAGGCCGGCCGCGATCGCGACGACGATCACGGCCAGCAAGGCGCGGAGCACCTTTCGCCGGGCAGCCGCGAGCACCTCGGGCGCGAGCCGTCCGGATTCGTCGCGCTCGGGCGGTTGCGCCCACCGTCGCTGCCTGGCCATAGCGGGGATCATGCCCACCCGTCGCTCTGGCTAGGCTCGCGACGTGGTCGATGAGAGCGTGGAGCTGCAGGCGGAGTTCGTCCGGATCGAGCTGGACGGGGCGGTCGCGACGATCCGCCTCGACCGCCCGAAGATGAACGCGCTCAGCGTTCAGCTGCAGGCCGAGCTCGGTGCAGCAGCGGCGGCGGTGTCGAGCCGGCCCGACATCCGGGCGGTGGTGATCTACGGCGGCCCGAAGATCTTCGCGGCGGGCGCCGACATCAAGGAAATGGCCGACATGAGCGCCGGTCAGATGGCCGCCCAGGCCGTGCGGCTGCAGGACGCGTTCAGCGCCCTGGCCCGCATCCCCAAGCCGACGATTGCTGCTGTCACCGGTTACGCGCTCGGCGGCGGCCTCGAACTCGCCCTCACCGCGGACTTCCGAATCTTGGGTGACACCGCGCGGGTCGGCCAGCCCGAGATCCTGCTCGGCGTCATCCCGGGGGCCGGAGGGACCCAGCGCCTCGCCCGGCTGATCGGGCCGGCGAAGGCCAAGGAGTTGATCTTCTCGGGACGTCACGTGAGGGCTGACGAGGCACTGGCGCTCGGGATCGCCGACCGCGTGGTGCCCAGCGATGACGTCTACGAAGCTGCCATGACCTGGGCGCGGGAGTACGCCGCGGGTCCCGCGGTGGCGCTCGCTGCTGCCAAGACGGCCGTGGACGACGGCCTGGCCATGGGGCTTGCGGAGGGACTCCGCCTCGAAACGGCACTCTTTGCCGGGCTGTTCGGCACCGACGACCGCACCGCTGGGATGCGCAGCTTCCTGGAGAACGGGCCCGGCCACGCCACCTTCACCGGCAACTGACCCGGTACCGAGTCGGGATAACCAGCCCATGGCGTCCGCAGTCCCCGAGTACCGCACGACCGGCTCGCGCGAGATCTACCGCAGCCGCTGGATGACACTGCGCGAAGACGACATCGTGCGCGCCGACGGCACGCCCGGCCACTACGGGGTGCTGTCCAAGCCTGACTTTGCGTTGATCATCCCGCGCCACGACGACGGCAGCTTCACGCTGGTCGAGCAATTTCGGTATCCCGTCGGTGAGCGTTGCCTGGAGTTCCCGCAGGGTGCTGATGAGAAGCGGCCCGACATCGACCCTCTCGACCTCGCGCGTCAAGAGCTCGCGGAGGAGACGGGGCTTCGCGCGGGCTCGGTGACCTTGCTCGGCCAGCTCCATCACGCGTACGGCTACAGCGATCAGGGCATGTCGGTGGTGCTCGCCACCGAGCTCACACCCGGGCCCACAGCGCGTGAGACGGAGGAGCAGGGGATGACTTTGGTCCGTGTTCCGGAGCGCGAGTTGGAAGCGATGATGGGAGACGGGCGGATCCGCGATTGTGCGAGCGTCGCCGGGTACGGCATGCTGCTGCTGCACGCTCGCCGGACTCGCTAGCGCAGGTCGTCGCGTACATGAGAGGCTGCTCACGCGATCAGAATCGGCACGCGTGATTGCTGGCCGGTAACTTCGGCAAGAACTAAGAAGTGTCGATCCCCATCGACCACGCAGCTTCTGGCTGTGTCTTTAACGGAGGTCCGGTTGGTGAACATCGTTGTCACCGTGAAGCAGGTGCCTGACACCTATGCGGAAAAGAAGCTCGATCCCTCAGACATGACCACCGACCGCAAGAGCGGTGACAACGTCATGAACGAGATGGACGAGTACGGCGTCGAGGAAGCGCTGCGTATCAAGGAAGCGCACGGCGGTGAAGTCACCATCCTGACCATGGGTCCCGAGAAGGCCGTCGAAGCCATTCGCAAGGCGCTCTCGATGGGCGCCGACAAGGCCGTCCACCTCTCTGACGATTCGTTCCACGGGTCCGACGCGATCCAGACCTCCGCGGCCCTTGCCGCAGCGATCAAGACGCTGGAGGCCGACATCGTCATGGTGTCGACCGAGGCGTCCGACGCGCGTGGCGGTGTCATGGGCGCCCTGCTGTCCGAGCAGCTCGGCCTTCCCCAGCTCACGCTGGCCCGCAAGGTCACGGTCGATCCGGGTGCCAAGACCATCACCATCGAGCGCCAGACCGATGACGGCTACGTCACCGTCGAGGCCCCGATGCCGGCGGTCGTGGGCGTCGTCGAGAAGATCAACGAGCCCCGCTACCCGTCGTTCAAGGGGATCATGGCGGCCAAGAAGAAGCCGCTGACCACCCTCTCGGCAGCCGATGCGGGTGTGACGAGCGCCGGTCTGGAGTCGGCGACCACCGCCGTCGACGGTGCGGAGCCGCGGCCTCCGAAGTCGGCGGGCCAGATCGTCAAGGACGAGGGCGATGGCGGCGCGAAGGTGGCCGACTTCCTTGCCTCGCAGAAGCTGATCTGAGGAGCTTTCGGTAATGGCAGAAATTCTGGTTCTTGTCGAGCACGACAACGGCACTCCCAAGAAGGTCACGGCCGAGCTGCTGACCCTCGCCCGCACGCTGGGGGAGCCGAGTGCGGTCTTTCTCGGCGGCGAAGGCACATATGAGAAGGCGAAGAGCTTTCTGGCGGAGTACGGCGCCGAGAAGGTCTACGTAGGCGAGTCCGCCGATCTGGCGGATTTCGTGGTGGCCCCGAAGGCGGAGGCGCTCGCCGCGCTGGCGAGCGAGAAGTCACCGGCGGCCGTGCTGATCGCGTCGGCTCCCGAGTCGCGCGAGGTCGCGGCGCGGGCGGCGCTCAAGGCCGGCGGCGGCCTGCTGTGGGACGCCGTTGACGTCACCCCCGATCTCAAGGCGACGCAGGTCGTCTTCGGCGGTGGAACGATCGTCACCAGCCACGTGAAAAGCGGCATCCCGTTCATTGCAGTACGGCCCAACTCCACCAGCCCCGAGGCCAGCACCGGTGCGGCGGCCGAGGAGAAGATCGACCTCGCGACCAGCGACGGGGCCAAGACGGCGAAGGTGCTCGACCGTGTGGTCGAGGCCAAGAGCGGTCGTCCGGAGCTCACCGAGGCGGCCGTCGTCGTCTCCGGTGGCCGCGGGCTCGGTGCTGCCGAGGGTTTCGAGGTCGTCGAGAAGCTGGCTGACGCGCTGGGCGCAGCAGTCGGTGCCTCGCGGGCGGCCACGGATGCCGGCTGGTACCCCCACCAGAACCAGGTGGGTCAGACCGGCAAGACGGTGTCGCCGCAGCTGTACATCGCGCTGGGCATCTCCGGCGCCATCCAGCACCGGGCCGGCATGCAGACGTCGAAGACGATCGTCGCGGTCAACAAGGACCCCGAGGCTCCGATCTTCGAGCTGGTCGATTTCGGTGTGGTCGGCGATCTGTTCGCCGTCGCTCCGCAGCTGACCGAAGAGGTCGCCAAGCGCAAGGGTTAGAGCGCCCGAATTCGCGCCTGACACGCAGAAATGGCTGCCATCCAATCCGGGTGGCAGCCATTTCGGCGTTCGCGGCGGCGGCTCAGTAGCGGACGAGGCCGCGCAGGTTCTTGCCGTCACGCATGTCGGCGTAACCCTGGTTGATCTCCTCGAGCTTGTACTCGTGGGTGATCAGACTGTCGAGATCGATCCGGCCCTTCATGTATTGCGAGAGCACTCGCGGGATCTCGAAGCGCGGGTTGGACGAGCCGAACAGGCTGCCCTTCAAGCGCTTCTCCCACAGTGTGAGGTCGAGCAGCGAGATCGCCGCCGAGAAATCGGTGGCACTGGCCAAACCGGTGACCACGCAGGTACCCAGTTTGGCGGTGAGCGCCATCGCCGGTGCGATGTGCTCGCCCTTCACCACGCCGATCGTCAGGATCACCGAGTGGGCCATCCTGCCGCGGGTGATCTCCGCCAGCAGCGGCACCGCTTCTTCCATCGATGCTGCGGTGTGTGTCGCCCCGAACTTCTCCGCCTGGCTGCGCTTCCACTCCACCGGATCGATGGCGAGGATCTGCTCGGCACCAGCGAGGCGGGCGCCTTGCACCGCGTTGATCCCGATTCCACCGATCCCGACCACGACCGCCGTGTCACCTGGCTTCACCTCGGCGGCGTGGATGGCCGAGCCGAGCCCGGTCGTCACCCCGCAGCCCACGAGCGCCGCCTTGTCCAGCGGGATGTCGCCGTCGATCTTGATGCAGCTGAACTGGTGCACGACGGTGTAGGGCTCGAACGTGCCCAGAACGCACATCAGCCGGGCGTCCTGACCGCGAACGTGGTGACGCGCGGTGCCGTCGCTGAGCTGCAGACCCTCGAGAATCTTGTCGCCGGAATCGCAGAGATTCTGGTGGCCGGTGGAGCACGACGGGCACTGCCCGCACGACGGTATGAAGCCGAGCACGACGTGATCGCCCGGTGCGAGTCCGGTGACGCCGGGGCCCACCTCGACCACCTCACCGGCACCTTCGTGGCCGCCGATGTACGGAAATCCGGGGACCGGAAGGTCTCCGGTGAGCAGGTGCTCGTCGGAATGGCACAGCCCGCTGGCGGCAAGCCGCAGCAGGACCTCACCCTCGCGCGGGCCGTCGAGCTCGACCTCCTCGACCGACCAGTCCTCGCCCACACCCCATAGCACTGCCGCCGAATTCTTCATGCAGCGACGGTATGCCCGATCAGCCGGTGAAGCCGCCGTCCACCGGAACCACGGCACCGGTCATGGCCGACGAGGCCTCCGAGCAAAGGAAGGCGACGACCGCGGCGACCTCCGGGGCGCCCAGCAGGCGTCCGAGATGGGAGTGCTGGGAGAACTCCTTCGCGTCGGCCAAACCGTAGATCTTGGCCGTCGCCTCGAGGATGGCGGTGTCGGTGGAGCCGGGTGCCACGACGTTGGCCGTGACCGTGGTGCCGGCGAGGTCGGCGGCCAGCGTGCGGACCAGGCCGACCACACCGTGCTTGGCCGCGACGTAGCCGGCGAGCTGGCGCAGCGGCTCGGTGCCGGCCGCCGAGGAGACGGCCACGAACCGGCCTGCCCGGCTCCGCAGCAGATGCGGCACGGCGGCGCGGGCCAGGTGGAAGACGCCGGTGAGATTGACATCGAGCATCGCTTCCCATTGGGCGTCGCGCATCTCCCAGACGGGCGGACCGCCGGCGATCGTCCCGGCCACCGCGACAGCGGCGTCGATCCCTCCCCATCGCGAGGCCGTCTCGGCGCAGGCCACTTCCAGCGCCGCGGTGTCACGGACGTCAGCGACGACAGGCGTCCCGCCAGTACGCCGGGCGACCTCCTGAAGCTGCTCAGGCCCGGCCAGGGCGTATCCGAGCGCGGGGTCGTCGCGGCAGCTGTCGACGAGCGTGAGCTGCCAGCCGAGCTCGGCCAGCCGGTCGGCGACCGCCGCGCCGATGCCCCGGGCGGCGCCGGTGATCACCGCAACGGGCACGGGGCCTCCAGACGGCAGGACGCATCCCAACAAGCGGTGAAAGGCACGTGACGATCCAATCACCGTGGGCGGTCCAGTTCGTGCCGGACGTCCGTTCACGGCAGGCTCGATCGGTCAGGACTTAGTCTTGGGGGTATGGCGTACCTCGATCACGCGGCGACGACGCCGGTGCATCCGGCCGCAATCGCGGCGGTGGTGGACACGCTCAGCGCCGTCGGCAATGCCTCCTCGCTGCACGCGAGCGGCCGTCACGCCCGGCGCACCGTCGAGGAATCGCGCGAGAGCGTGGCGGCTGCGCTTGACGCCCGGCCGTCCGAGGTGATCTTCACCAGCGGTGGTACCGAGAGCGACAACATGGCCGTCAAGGGTCTGTTCTGGGCCCAGCGCGCGGCCGATCCGCGCCGTCGCCGGCTACTGATCAGCGGGATCGAGCACCACGCAGTCCTCGACTCGGCGGAGTGGCTGGCCGCCGAGCAGGGCGCCGAGATCGTCTGGCTTCCGGTCGACCGGACCGGACGCGTCGAGCCCGCCGGGCTGTACGAGGCGCTCAGCGCCGACCCTGACGCAGCTGCCGTCGTCAGCGTGATGTGGGCCAACAACGAGGTCGGCACCGTGCAGCCGATCGCGGAGCTCACCGAGGTGGCCCACGAGTTCGGCGCGGTGATGCACAGCGACGCGGTCCAGGCTGTCGGCGCGCTGCCGGTGTCGTTCGCCTCCAGCGGCCTCGACGCGATGACCGTCACCGGCCACAAGTTCGGCGGCCCTTACGGAACGGGCGCGCTCCTGCTCAAGCGCGGTATCGATCTCACGCCGCTGACGCACGGCGGCGGGCAGGAGCGCGAGGTGCGTTCCGGAACCCTCGACGTCCCGGGAGTCGCCGGATTCGCGGCGGCGTGCCGGGTGGCCGTCGACGAGCAGCCGGAGCGCGCTGCGCGCGTCGCGGCGCTGCGCGACGAACTGGTGGAGGGCGTGCGGGCCCGGGTGCCTGACGTGGTGCTGAACGGCGTCTCGTTGGAGGCGCCCGAGAGCCGCCTCCCCGGCAACGCCCACCTTTCCTTCCCCGGCTGCGAGGGCGATTCGCTGCTGATGCTGCTGGACGCGCGGGGCGTGGAGTGTTCTACCGGCTCGGCGTGCTCGGCCGGTATCGCGCGGCCGTCCCACGTGTTGCTGGCGATGCACGCCGACGCCGATCACGCTCGCAGCTCCCTGCGTTTCTCGCTGGGCCACACCTCCACCCGATCTGACGTCACCGCGCTGCTGGACGTGATCGGCCCGTGCGCCGAGCGTTCGCGTCGCGCCGGTGCCCTGTCCGGGGCGCTCACCGGCGCGCTCAACCGCCGGCCGTAGCTCATGCGCGTACTGGCCGCCATGAGCGGCGGGGTCGATTCGGCCGTGGCCGCCGCGCGCGCCCGCGACGCCGGTCACGAGGTCGTCGGGGTGCACCTGGCGCTCGCGCGCCAGCCCGCGACGGCCCGCGAAGGAGCCCGCGGCTGCTGCACGCTGGATGACGCGCGTGATGCCCGCCGCGCTGCCGATGTGCTCGAAATCCCTTTCTACGTATGGGATCTGGCCGACCGGTTCGCCGAGGACGTCATTGCTGACTTCGCCGAGTCCTACGCTCGCGGCGAGACTCCTAACCCCTGCCTGCGCTGCAACGAACGCATCAAGTTCTCGGCGGTGCTGGAGCGGGCGCTGGCCCTCGATTTCGACGCCGTGGTCACCGGCCATCACGCCCGCCTGACGCAGACGCCGGCCGGCCCCGTGCTGCGCCGCAGCGTCGACCTCGCGAAGGACCAGTCCTACGTCCTCGGGACATTGCGGCCCGAGCAACTGGCGTACGCGATCTTCCCGCTGGGTGATTCCACGAAGGCGCAGGTGCGCGCGGAGGCGGCCGAGCGAGGCCTGGCGCTCGCCGACAAGCCCGACAGCACCGACATCTGCTTCGTGCCGTCCGGCGACACCGCGGGGTGGCTGCGAGAGCGGCTGGGCGCGCAGCCGGGTTCGGTCATCGACGCCGAGAGCGGCGCGGTCATCGGCAGCCATGACGGCGCCTACGCCTTCACGGTCGGCCAGCGGCGCGGTCTCGCGCTCAGCGTTCCGGCGAGCGACGGGCGGCCGCGCTATGTCCTCGGAATCGACCCTGTCACGTCCACCGTCAGCGTCGGGCCCGCCGCCAGCCTCGGCGTCAGCTGGCTCGAGGCGACGTCGAGCACGTATGACGGTCCGCCGCTGCGCTGTTGGGCCCAGGTGCGCGCACACGGCACCCCGGTAGCGGCTCGCGTCCACCGGCCGCCACGATGCGGGCAGGACGTGTTGCGCGTGGAGTTCGATGAGCCACTGCGAGCGGTGGCGCGCGGTCAGGCGGTCGTGCTCTACCAGGAAGATGCTGACGGGGATCGCGTGCTCGGCGGCGGTTGGATCCGCGAGACGGGCACCGGCTGACCCCCGGGAGGCTGCGCTCCCGTACCGTCGTCCCGTGGCCGACCGCGTGTATCCACCCGTCATCGGGTTCGCCAAGACCTGGTTTCGCGCGCTGGATCTGAAGCTGACGGTCGAGGGCGGCGAGAACATCCCGCGTACGGGCGGATGTGTGCTGGTCAGCACCCACGTCAGCTATCTGGATTTCATCTTCGTGGGCCTCGGTGCCCAGCCCTCCAAGCGGCTCGTGCGCTTCATGGCGAAGAAGAGCGTCTTCGATCACAAGATCAGCGGCCCGCTGATGCGCGGGATGCACCACATCCCGGTCGACCGCAAGGCCGGCGCCGGTGCTTACGACGAGGCCCTTGCCGCGCTGCGGGCGGGCGAGGTGATCGGCGTCTTCCCCGAAGCGACGATCAGCCAGTCGTTCGAGGTCAAGCAGCTGAAGACGGGTGCGGCCCGGATGGCTCTCGCCGCCGGAGTGCCCATCGTGCCGGTGTCCGTGTGGGGCACCCAGCGGCTGTGGACCAAGGGGCATCCGAAGAACCTGACCCGCCGACACACGCCGATCACCGTCTCGGTGGGCCCCGCGATCGATCTGGCGCCCGACGACAAGCCCGTCGTGGTGACCCGCCGGATCGGCGACGCACTCGAGACGCTCCTGCACAAGGCGCAGGAGAGCTACGTCGACCAGCCGTCCGGCGCCGACGACACCTGGTGGCTACCGGTGCGTCTCGGTGGCAGTGCACCCACACCCGAGGCCGCCCGCGAGCTCGACGCCAAGCAGGGACATCTCGGCTGAGCGCTCACGACGCAGCCCAGGACGAGGCCCCGCTCTGGTCGCCCGGTGCCGCGACGGGGGTCGGCTCGCTTCCCGGCGGCCTCAACTCGGCCCTCACGGGGAGCTCGCAGGAGACCGCCTACGCCTGCCACCTGGTGCTCGAAGAACTGCCCGACCTGCCCTACCTGCCCGAGCTCCCGCACCGCGGTCCCGGGGCAGATCTCATCGGGCGCGGCGCCCTGTTCCTGACCGACCTTCACGTCGATCTGCAGCCTGCGGGCTGGCGCCTGGTGAGCCGTCCCGGGGCCGACGAGCGTCGCGGGCGTGATCTGCTCGAGCGCGACCTCGACGCGTTCGAGGAGGCCGCGCAGGACTACGCCGGGCCCCTGAAGGTCCAGGTGGCCGGACCGTGGACGCTGGCGGCGTCGCTCGAGCTGACCCGCGGCGACAAGGCCCTCGCCGACGAGGGCGCCGTTCGTGACATCGCCGAATCACTCGCTGACGGGGTGGCCGCCCACGTCGCCGACCTGCGCAAACGGCTGCCTCAGGCCCGCGTCATCGTGGCCTTCGACGAGCCGTCCCTCCCAGCAGTCATCGCCGGCCACATTCCGACGGCGAGCGGGTTCAGCACGCTCCCGCGCCCCGAGGGATGGTTCGCCGAGCAGCGCCTGTCGACCGTCCTCACCGGCGTGACGGCACCTGCGGGCGTGCACTGCTGCGCCGAAGATCCGCCGATCGGTCTCGTGCGCAAGGCAGGTGCTGCCTTCGTCAGCCTCGACTTCACGCTCGCGCTGAGCGTCGCCACGATGGACGAACTCGGCGAGGCGGTCGAGGCCGGCGTCGGTGTCATCGCAGGGCTGGTGGGAACGGCCGGAAGAGGCACGGTTTTGTCGGACGTCGGTCGTACGGTCGAGCCGATCCTTTCGCTGTGGCGCCGTCTCGGCCTGGCAGCGGAGCAGCTTCGGGAGGTGGCGGTGAGTCCGACGTGCGGCCTGGCCGGCGCGAGTCCGCAAGCGGCGATCGCGGCCATGCGGCTGTGCCGGGAAGCAGGGAGCCGTCTCGCCGAGGGGGATCTGTGAGCCCGGCGAAGAAGGCGGCCGCGGCGAAGCCCGAGCCGTCCAGCACGGAGCGGGCGCGTCACGCTGAGCTGTCCACGCAGCTCGATGATTTCTCCTACCGCTATTACGTTCTTGACCAGCCGACGGCGAGCGACGCCGAGTACGACACGCTCATGCGCGAGCTGCAAGGGCTCGAGGAGCGCTTTCCCGAGCTGGTCACCCCCGACTCGCCCACGCAGAAGGTCGCCGGCGGTTTCAGCACGCTGTTCGAGCCGGTGGCGCACATCGAGCGGTTGCTGAGCCTGGACAATGTGTTCTCCGCCGAGGAGCTCAGCGAGTGGGCGGCGCGGGCGCAGCGTGAGGCGCCGGTGTCGGCCTGGCTCTGCGAGTTGAAGATCGACGGCCTGGCGGTGGATCTGGTCTACGAGAACGGCCGGCTCGTGCGAGCGGCCACCCGCGGCGATGGGCGCACCGGCGAAGACATCACCAACAATCTGCGCACGCTGAAGACCGTGCCCACCCAGCTGGCGGCGGATGCCGGCGTGCCGGTTCCGGAGTTGCTCGAGGTGCGCGGCGAGGTCTTCCTGCCGGTCGCCGCGTTCGAGCAGTTGAACGCGGGCCTGGTCGAAGCCGGCAAGGCGCCCTTCGCCAATCCGCGTAACGCCGCTGCCGGCTCGCTGCGGCAGAAGGATCCGCGGGTCACGGCCTCGCGTCCGCTCGCGCTCACCCTGCACGGCGTCGGCGCCTCCCGCGGCTTCGAGCCGGCCACCCAGTCGCAGGCGTACGAGCAGCTGGGCTTGCTCGGCCTGCCGGTCAGCGTCTACACCGCGGTCGTCTCCTCGCTTGAGGAGGTGCAGGCGTTCGTCGAGCGATGGGGCGAGCACCGGCATGACGCGCCTCACGAGATCGACGGCGTCGTCGTCAAGGTCGATGACTTCGCGCTGCAGCGCCGCCTGGGGGCGACCTCGAAGTCGCCGCGGTGGGCAATCGCCTACAAGTACCCCCCGGAAGAGGTCAACACCAAACTCAACGACATCATCGTGAGCATCGGGCGCACCGGCCGGGCCACCCCGTTCGCCGTGCTGGAGCCGGTGCGCGTCGGCGGCGTGACGGTCGGGCAGGCCACCCTGCACAACGAGTACGAGGTGGCGCGCCGGGGCGTCATGATCGGCGACACGGTGGTCGTGCGCCGCGCGGGCGATGTGATCCCCGAGGTGGTCGGCCCGGTAGCGGCCTTACGCGATGGCAGCGAGCGCGCGTTCGTCATGCCGACGCACTGCCCGGCCTGCCATACCGAGTTGGTCCGCGAGGGCGATCAGGTCGATCTGCGCTGCCCGAATCATGTGGGCTGCCCGGCCCAGCGGGTCTGGTCGATCTTCCACTTCGCCGGCCGCAGCGCGCTCGACATCGATGGTCTCGGCTTCGAGACGGCGCGGCTGCTCTCGTCGAACGACATCGTGAAGGATGTCGGCGACATCATGGGATTGACCCCGGAGTCGTTCGAGGGCCTGCCCGGCTTCGGGGCCAAGAAGATCGAGCAGATCATGCGCGGCCTCGATCATGCGAAGACCCAGCCGTTGTGGCGATTGCTGGTCGCGCTGTCGATCCGTGACGTGGGGGCACCCACCGCGCAGACCCTCGCCCGCGACTTCCGCACGCTCGACGCCCTGGAGGCGGCGGACGCCGAGCGCATCCAGGAGGTCGAGGGCATCGGCCCGAAAACGGCCGCCGTGATCGCCGGTTGGTTCGCTGACCCGGGTCACCAGGAGATCGTCCGCAAGCTGCGCGAGGGTGGCGTCAACACCACCGACGTCGGCGCGGAGGAGTCCGGTGACCGTCCGCTCGAAGGGGTCAGCGTCGTCATCACCGGCACGCTCACCTCCTTCAGCCGCGACAGCGCGACCGAGGCCGTGCAGGAGCGCGGTGGCAAGGTCACCGGTTCGGTCAGCAAGAAGACCGACTTCGTGATCGCGGGGGATGATCCCGGTCGCAGTAAGTACGACAAGGCGCTCGCGCTCGGCGTCGCGCTGCTCGACGAGGCCGGCTTCCGGGCGCTGCTCGATGAAGGGGCGGAGGCGGCGCGTGCCCGCCTCGCCGAGACCGCTGCCGAGACCGTCCTCCCGCGACGGGGGATTCGGCGTCCGGCGAGACCGAAGCGTGACATCATCGGCGGAGCCGGCTGACACCTGGTGAGCGACGACGCAAGGACGACGGCAAGCGCGACGGCAGTGACGACGGCAAGGCGGTCGAAACGATGAGGCGGGCAGGTGTCGCCCCTGAGCCGGTGAATGACGCCGCCGCTGGGTCAGAGCTCCTGGAAGCGACCTCGGGACGCCATCGTTCCCGCCCGCCCGGAGGTCGCGGCTGGCGGGTTCCAGGCATTCATCGCGGGCGTCGCCGCCGCGCGGCAGACCCGCGCGAATTGGCTCCGGTCAGCGATTCCGCGTCGTTCTGGCGCTATCTCGCGCTGGTCTGCGGCGCCGGGGCGATGGTGCTCGTCGCCGAGTTCTTCAGCGCGATCCGCCATCACCAGCGCTGGGACGGCCCCTATCTCGCGGTGGTGACCCTCCTGCTGGTCGCCGAACTCCGGCCGCTGGTGAAGTCCGACAAGCGGGATCCGGCCGGGCTCACCACGTCGGAGGCCTTCGTCTTCGCCCTGCTCCTGCATTGGGGCTTGAGCCTCGCCCTGCTGGCGATGGTGGTCGCCATCGTCATCGCCGATGCCGTCCGCGGCCGAAAACCATGGCGAACGGCGTTCAACATCGCCCAGTACGCGCTCGCCTACGCGGCTGCCTCGCTGGTGCTCATCGCGAGCTCGGTCGACCTCAGCGATCATCAGTCCCAGAGCATCGGCGCACACGACCTGCCGGCCATTGCGGCAGCGGCGGTGGCCTTCTTCCTGGTCAACGACCTGCTCGTAGCCGGGGCTGTGTCTCGCCACCAGCGGATCACCTGGAAGAGCGTGCTGCTCGACGCGCCCGGCTACCGGATCGTCAGCACGGCGGCGCTGCTTTGCCTGTCGCCGTTGCTCGTGGTGGTTGCTGAACGCAGCAGCGGCTTCCTGCCGCTGCTGCTGGTGCCGCTGTACGCGGTCGGTCAGGCGGCGGCGTTGGCTCAGGAGCGCGAGCGGCAGGCGCTGCACGATCCGCTGACGGGATTGGCCAACCGCACCCAGCTGCTGGAGCGGGCGCGTCCCGCGCTGGCGGCTGTCGGTGGCGAGTTCCCGCCGGTGGCGCTGTTGATGGTCGACCTCGACGACTTCAAGGCGGTCAACGACACACACGGCCATCTCGCCGGCGACGAGCTGCTGCGCCTCGTCGGCGCGCGGCTGGCCGGGGCCGTCCGCCCGGGAGACGTGGTCGCCAGGTTCGGTGGCGACGAGTTCGCGGTGCTGCTGTGTGACCTGTCGGCAGAGGCGTCCGACGAGGCAGCCGCGCCGTCGCTCACCGGCGAGGGTGCACCGGAGGCGGTGTCACCCGAGGCGGTGGCCGATCAGGTGGCCGCGCGTATCAGGCTGGCGCTGCGCGAGCCGTATCAGCTCGCCGACCTCACCGTGACGGTGGGAGCCAGCGTCGGCACGGCGGTCGCGCCGCCGGAAGGGGGCGACGTCGACGCGCTGCTGCACGCCGCCGACGTCGCGATGTACCGGGTCAAAGCCGACCGCCGCAGCCCCGTCGCTACCGTTGACGTCTCCTCGCCGATGATCCACCTCCACCACGGACGCGAGAGCGAGGAGGCGCTGCCCGGCTCCCTGTCGGGCTCGATGGCCGGCTCCATGTCGACGGCCGGCGTCGGCGGATCCGGTGAACCGATGGGGTCGGGTTAGCTCTCAGTACGATCAGGTCATGAGCCTCACCCGCCAGGAGGTCGCCCACCTGGCGCGACTGTCCCGGCTCGCCCTGTCGGACGAGGAGCTCGACCACCTGGCGCCTCAGCTCGACGTGATCTTGACGAGCGTCGCACGAGTGGCGGAGGCGGGCACGCCCGAGCAGATGGCGCAGGTGCCGCCGACGAGCCACGCCGTCCCGATGACCAACGGCTTCCGTCCTGACGAGGTCCGCCCCTGCCTGCCGCGCGATGAGGTTCTCGCTGCCGCGCCGGCGGCCGAAGACGGTCGCTTCCGGGTGCCTCGCATCCTCGAGGAGGAGGGATGAGCGCGTCCGCCGCCGGGGGTTTGATCGGCCGCACGGCTGCCGAACTCGCGTCCTCCATCGCCTCGGGCGAGGTCAGTGCGGTGGAGGTCACCCAGGCGCATCTCGACCAGGTCGCGGCGACCGACGGGGAGTTGCACGCCTTCCTGCATGTCTCGGCGGAGCCCGCGCTGGCGGCAGCCGCCGAGATCGATGCCGCCCGTGGCCGCGGTGAGGCGCTCGGCCCGCTGGCCGGAGTTCCCCTTGCGTTGAAGGATGTTTTCGCCACCCGTGGGGTGCCGACCACCTGCGGCTCGAAGATCCTCGAAGGGTGGCGGCCGCCGTACAACGCGACCGTGGTCGACCGCCTGCGAGCCGCCGGCGTCGTGGTCCTCGGCAAGACCAACATGGACGAGTTCGCCATGGGCAGCTCGACCGAGAACTCTGCGTACGGCCCCACGCGCAACCCGTGGGACACCGGACGGATCCCGGGGGGCTCGTCGGGCGGAAGCGCCGCGGCCGTCGCGTCAGGACAGGCTCCGCTCGCCGTCGGCACGGATACGGGCGGTTCGATCCGCCAGCCCGCCGCGGTCTGCGGGATCGTCGGCGTGAAACCCACGTACGGCGGGGTCAGTCGCTACGGGCTGGTCGCGTTCTCCTCGAGCCTCGATCAGGGCGGCCCGTTCGCCCGCACCGTGCTCGACGCGGCGCTGCTGCACGAGGCGATCGCCGGCCACGATCCGATGGACTCCACGAGCATCGCGGGCTTCAGCGCGCCGGTCGTGGAGGCAGCGGCCCGTCGTGACATCAGCGGGGTACGCGTCGGCGTGGTCCGCGAACTCGGCGGCGCCGGGTACGAGCCTGAGGTCGAGGCGCGTTTCCGTGAGGCGGTCGCGGTGCTCGAAGAGCTCGGTGCGGTCGTCAGCGAGGTCTCCTGCAAGGCCTTCGAGTTCGGCCTGGCCGCGTACTACCTGATCGCCCCCAGCGAGTGCTCGTCCAACCTGGCGCGCTTCGACGGGATGCGGTACGGCCTGCGTATCGGCAAGGACGACGACGGCGTCGAGCAGGTCATGAGCACCACTCGTGACGCGGGCTTCGGCGCCGAGGTGAAGCGCCGGATCATGATCGGCACGTACGCGCTCTCCAGCGGCTATTACGACGCGTATTACGCGCAGGCGCAGAAGGTCCGCACCCTCATCAGCCGCGATTTCGAGGCCGCCTTCGAGCAGGTCGATGTGCTGGTCTCGCCGACGACGCCGACCGTCGCCTTTCCGCTCGGTGAGCGCGTCGACGATCCGACCGCCATGTACGCCACCGATCTCGCGACCGTTCCGGCCAACCTGGCCGGAGTCCCTGCGCTCTCGCTGCCGTGCGGGCTCGCCGACGGCTTGCCGGTCGGGCTGCAGATCATGGCTCCGGCCCTTGCCGATGAGCGGATGTACCGGGTCGCCGGCGCACTTGAGGCAGAGCTCGACACCCGCCGGGGAGGACCCTTGCTGAGTCCCTATCTGAACGGTGGAATGGCGGCCGCGCGATGACGATCACCGCGATCGGTACCGACTACGAGGCCGTCGTCGGGCTGGAGACCCACGTCGAACTCGGCACCGTCTCCAAGATGTTCTGCGGCTGCCCCACGGCGTTCGGCGCCGAACCCAACACCCAGGTCTGCCCGGTGTGCCTCGGGCTGCCGGGCGCGCTGCCGGTGGTCAACGAGGCGGCTATCGCGCTGACGGTGCGCATCGGGCTCGCGCTGAACTGTGAGATCGCGCCCTGGTGCCGTTTCGCCCGCAAGAACTACTTCTATCCGGACATGCCCAAGGACTTCCAGATCAGCCAGTACGACGAGCCGCTATGCGTCGGCGGCTACCTCGATGTCGAGGTGAACGGCGAGAAGCACCGGGTCGGGATCACCCGAGTCCACATGGAAGAGGACACCGGCAAGTCGCTGCACGTCGGCGGCGGCGACGGCCGTATTCACGGCGCCACGCACTCGCTGCTGGACTACAACCGCGCCGGCGTGCCGCTGGTCGAGATCGTCACCGAGCCCGACATCCGCTCGGCCGAGGTGGCCGCCGCGTACGTCACCGAACTCCGGGAATTGCTGCGGGCACTGGGGGTTTCGGAGGTCCGCATGGAGCAGGGCCAGCTGCGTTGCGACGCCAACGTCTCGCTGCGGGTGCGCGGCACGGAGCAGTTCGGCACGCGTACCGAAACCAAGAACCTGAACTCGATCCGTTCCGTCGAACGCGCGATCACCCACGAGATCGGGAGGCAGGCCGCACGCCTCGACGCGGGCGAGCGGATCGTGCAGGAGACCCGCCACTTCGACGAGGCGCACGGCGTCACCCAGGCCGGACGCACGAAGGAAGAGGCGACCGACTACCGCTACTTCCCCGAGCCCGACCTGCTGCCGGTCGCGCTCGACGTCGCCTTCATCGATGCGATTCGCGACGCGCTGCCGGAGCTGCCGGCGGCACGCCGTGCACGGCTTCAGGAGAAGTTCGGCTTCAGCCCGCTCGAGCTCGACCAGATGATCGGCGCCGGGGTGCTCGACCTGGTGGAGGACACGATCGCGGCGGGTGCCGAGCCTGATTCGGCTCGGGCCTGGTGGCTCAACGAGCTTGCGCGTAGTGCATCGGAGCGCGGGGTGGAGCCGTCCCAGTTGCCCCTGACCGGCGGTGACGTGGCGCGCGTCATCGAGCTCGTCGCGGCCGGCACGCTGACGAATTCGCTGGCGCGCCAGGTGCTCGCGGGCGTGCTGGACGGCGAAGGTGGCCCGGACCAGGTGATGGAAGCGCGCGGTCTGGCGGTCGTCGAGGATGCTGACGCGCTGGCCGCAGCCTGCGACGCGGCAATCGCTGATGCCCCCGAGATCGCGCAGAAGGTGCGTGACGGCAAGGCTGCTGCGGTCGGTCCGCTGGTGGGCGCCGTCATGAAGGCGATGAAGGGTTCGGCCGACGCGGCCAAGGTGCGGGCGGCGCTCCTGGAGCGGCTCGGAGCCGAGCTGAGCGCCGCCTGGAGAACCCCGGGAGCGCGGTGGAGGCATCCCCGGCGCGCCGGGGCGGCGCACGTATCGTGCGACCGTGCCGCCAGACCAGCCTTCTCACCGCAAGCCCCGGTCCTTCGAGGTCACCGAGGGCTTCGAGCGCGCCCCCGCCCGCGCGATGCTGCGCGCCGTCGGCCTCACCGATGACGACTGGGACAAGTTCCAGATCGGCGTCGCGTCCTCGTGGAACGAGGTCACCCCGTGCAACATGCCGCTGCAGCGCCTCGCCGGCGCGGCAAAGGAGGGGGTCTTCGCCGCCGGCGGCTACCCGCTGGAATTCGGCACGATCGCCGTGTCCGACGGCATTTCCATGGGACACGAGGGGATGCGTGCCTCGCTCGTCTCCCGTGAGGTGATCGCCGATTCGGTCGAGCTGATGATGCACGCCGAGCGGCTCGACGGAAGCGTGCTGCTGGCCGGCTGCGACAAGAGCCTGCCCGGCATGCTCATGGCAGCAGCCCGGCTCGACCTCGCCTCGGTGTTCCTGTACGGCGGCTCGATCCTTCCCGGCCGCCTGCCCGATGGCCGTTTGTCCACCATCCAGGACGTTTTCGAGGCTGTCGGCGCCCGCTCCAGCGGCAAGATCGACGATGCTCAACTGAAGGCCGTCGAGAAGTCGGCGTGTCCGAGCCAGGGCTCGTGCGGCGGTATGTACACGGCCAACACGATGGCGTCTGCTGCCGAGGCGCTGGGCATGTCGCTCATCGGATCGGCTTCTGCGCCGGCCGTCGACAGCCGCCGTGACGCCTACGCCCGGGCGAGCGGCGAGGCCGTCGTCCGCCTGCTGGAGAAGGGCATCACGGCCCGCCAGATCCTCACGTTCGACGCTTTCGAAAATGCGATCGCCGTCGTCATGGCGCTGGGTGGCTCGACCAACGCGGTACTGCACTTGCTCGCGATCGCCCACGAGGCTCGCGTCCCGCTTTCCCTCGATGACTTCGACCGCATCGGGCGGCGCGTGCCCCACATCGCCGACGTCCGCCCGTTCGGCACCTACGTGATGACCGACCTCGACCGCATCGGCGGAGTGCCCGTGGTGATGCGGGCATTGCTCGAGGCGGGCCTGCTGCACGGCGATGCGCTCACCGTCACCGGTCGCACCCTCGGCGAGGAGCTGTCCGACCTGGCGCCGCCGGGTCTCGACGGCACCGTCCTCTCGCCGCTGGAGCGCCCGCTGCATGCGACGGGAGGCATCGCGATCCTGCGCGGCTCGCTCGCGCCCGACGGCGCGGTGGTGAAGAGCGCAGGGATGGATCAGCTGGTCTTCGAGGGCACGGCCCGGGTCTTCGACGGCGAGGCGCTGGCGATGGAAGCCGTGACCGCTGGTCGCATTTCCGCCGGCGACATCGTCGTCATCCGCTGGGAAGGCCCCAAGGGCGGCCCCGGAATGCGGGAGATGCTCGCCGTCACTGCCGCGATCAAGGGCGCCGGCCTCGGCCACGACGTCGCGCTGCTGACCGACGGGCGGTTCTCCGGCGCGACCTTCGGACTCTGCGTCGGGCATGTGGCGCCCGAGTCGGCCGACTGCGGCCCGATCGCGCTCGTCGCCGACGGCGATCGCATCACCCTGGACGTCCCCAACCGCAAGCTCGATCTGCACGTGGAGTCGGCGGAACTGGAGCGTCGCCGGGCTGCCTGGAAACCCCTGCAACCGCGCTACACCACAGGAGTCCTTGCCAAATACGCCAAGCTCGTCGGCTCCGCGGCCGAGGGCGCGGTCTGCGACTGATGAGTTGGTCCAGCCCCTGCAGCCCGGCTGAGGCCTCCCGGTGAGCGACACCGAAGTCGCCGAGCGGGAGAAGAGTCACTGGGTACGCGTCACCATTCTGGCGCTGATCCCGATCCTGATCGTCGCGGGCGCCGGTGTATTCGTGCTCACCCGCCACAAGAAGGCCGACCATCGCCAGCAGGAGGCGCAAGCCGCGCTGTCGGCCTATCTCGCCTCATGGTCGAGAGCCGACTACGCCGGGATGGCGGCCCACGCGGACGTACCGGCGGCGGCCATCTCCGCCGTCAACACCCCGATGCGGCGCAATCTGGTCATCACCGCTGCGAGTTACACGCCCGGACTCCTGACTCGCGACAAGACCGGTGATCGCGGCACCGCTCCCTACACGGCACGACTCACTCTCCGCGGCCTCGGCGCGTGGAGTTACTCGGGCTTGCTCACGCTGGTCAAGACGAAAGACAGTGCCAAGCACGATGTCTGGCGCGTCCAGTTCACGCCGGCCGCGATCATGCCGCAGCTGGCGGCCGGACGCGTCCTCGAGCGCACCCATGTGACGGCGGCGCGCGGCCAGCTGCTGGACGTCGAGGGCTTGCCGTTACGCGGCGCTGACGGCGACCTGGATTCCAACCTGCTCGGCACGGTCGGCCCGCTCACCGCGGCGCAGGCGAAGGCGTCCGGGCCGGGATTCAGCGCCGGTGACATCGCCGGACAGACGGGGATCGAACGCGTCTACAACGCGGCGCTCGCCGGTGATCCCGGTGGCTCGATCGTGCTCATGCAGGGCGCGATTCGGCTGCAAACGTTGAAGACCTACCCTGCGATACCCGGCCACAACGTGACCACGACGATCGACCTGCGGGTGCAGCGCGCAGGTGAGACCGCGCTCGCGCCGATCGGCTTGCCGGCCGCGCTCGTCGCCATCGACACGCGTACCGGAGGGGTGCTCGCGACCGTCGACAATCCGCTCGGGGGATTTGCCCGAGCGATCCGCGGCCAGTACCCGCCCGGTTCGACCTTCAAGGTCGTGACGACAACGGCGGCATTGCTCGCCGGACGCAACGAGAACACGATGCTCGACTGCCCGCCCACGGTCTCCGTCGACGGCAACGTCTTCAAGAACGCGAGCAACGAATCCTTCGGCGAGATCAACCTGATCAGGGCGTTTGCCGTCAGTTGCAATACGGCGTTCGTCAACCTGCGCGAGTCGATGACCGAGGCCGACATGAAACGCGCCGCGCTGCTCTACGGTTTCGACGACACGCAGCCGCTGCCGATCCAGAGCTACGGCGGCTCCTACCCGGTGCCGTTGAACGACGTCGTCGCGGCCGCGGCCGCCTTCGGCCAGGGCCAGGTGCAGACGAGCCCGTTGCAGATGGCGAGTGTCGCCGCCGCGGTGGCGGGTGGGGCGTGGCGCCGGCCTTTCGTGGCGGGCCACGCGACCGTCGTCCACCCGATCCCGGCCACCGTCGACACCCAGCTGCAGGCCATGATGCGGGCGGTCGTCACCTCCGGTACTGCTGACGTCCTGCAATTCCCCGGCCTGGTCTACGGCAAGACCGGCACCGCCGAGTACGGCAGTGGCCCCAACCCGCCGACCCACGCCTGGTTCATCGGCTGGCGCGGCACCGTGGCGTTCGCGATCATCGTCGAAGGGGGTGGTTTCGGGGCCTCGGTAGCCGCCCCCATCGCCGCCAACTTCCTCACCGCCCTCGGCCCCGCCTGACTCGCCCTTCTTCACGCGGGGTTTTGCGTACCTCGCGGTTTGGGCGGTGACACGCCGGCGCTGACCACCGAACTCGCGAGTCGCGTTCGGGCAACGCCTGGGGACACTCTGGTTGCATCCACAGCCACCGCGAAGGGGTGGCTCGCGTCGTCCGCGTCAGCAACGTTCTCTACGTGCCTCAGGACCCGGAGCGATCGGCTTATGCGTTGGCAGCGCGACGGGACGACGTGTTGCTGTGCAGCGAGGCGTCGATGCTCGGCTTGACGGAATGGGATCAGCGCGTTCTTCGGCGGATCAGCGGCTTGGTCATGCCGCGTGGCGCTCTCGCACTGCCGCCGGTGCGTGACCCGTTACGAACGAGGGCGCGCGCGACGCAGTTGCTCCTCCCGGGGGCCGTCCTCAGTCACGTCACCGCCGCCCGCCTTCACGGACTCGCTGGGCTCGATTACTGGACGCCGACGGAGCGCGTCGAGGCAACACTTGCTCCGAGCGCGACGCGTTGGCAACGGCAGTCGGTGCGCCTGCATTTCCAGTCGCTGGACGCCGGTGATGTCGTCGACCTGGACGGTCTGCACGTGACCTCCGTTCGTCGCACCCTGCGCGACTGCGGCGAGCAGCTGCCGCGGATTCCATTCGTCTGCTTGCTGGACAATGCGATGAATCGGCGGTTGATCTCTCCGGAGGCTGCGTCAAGTCTTGCTGATGAGCTTCAAAGTCGGCGTCGCGTGGCAGGCACCTGGGTGCGGCTGGCAGACGCACGCTCGGAATCGCCCTCTGAAACGCGGGTCCGGCTCGTCCTGGGCGACGCCGGACTCCTTCCGGACGAACTTCAGGTCGATGTCTGGACCGAGGGTGGGTTCCATGTCGCGCGGCTTGACATGGGATGGACCCGGGGTCGGCGCATGGTGGGAATGGAGGTGGACAGCGCTGAACATGACCGACCGCGGGCGCTCTACCGCGATCGGGACAGACTGAACGCTCTTCGCAGCGTCGGATGGGATGTGCGCCAGGTGACGGCGTGGGACTCCCGCAGAAGACCTGGCTACATCGTCGGACAGGCGAAGCAGGCTCTGGGGCTCCCCTGATCGGCGTGAGCCCGCGCAACTCGCGATATCCGAGGTGACACGCCAGCGAGGAACACCGAAACCGCGAGGTTGGGCTGATCGGACTCAACCCCCTTGCATTCTCAGGGCCCATTTGACGAAGTGCGGATCGTCAGCCACAGTGAAGACGTGCAGAACCTGCGACTTGTAGCCTGCTTGCGCCCGTAGCCATCCGCTGCGTGCGCCGCCCTCCAGTGCCTTCGGCACGGGGGGCTTTTGTTTGTTCACAGTTCGTCCAGAGCCCCGAAAATCCGAAACCCGCACCACCCCTGCAGAGGGAGCAGCCATGACAGCCCCGAACTCACCGGCGAAACCGGCGACCATCACCGGCGCGCAGTCGCTCGTCCGCTCGCTGGAGGCTGCAGGCGTAGAGGTCATCTTCGGCATCCCCGGCGGCGCGATCCTTCCCGCGTACGACCCGCTCTTCGACAGCACGATCCGCCATGTGCTGGTCCGCCACGAGCAGGGCGCAGGCCACGCTGCCACCGGATACGCACAGGCCACGGGCCGGGTCGGGGTGTGCATGGCGACCTCCGGGCCGGGCGCCACCAACCTCGTCACCCCGATCGCTGACGCGTACATGGACAGCGTGCCGATGGTCGCCATCACCGGTCAGGTGCCGAGCCCCGCCATCGGTTCCGATGCGTTCCAGGAAGCCGACATCTGCGGCATCACGCTGCCGATCACGAAGCACAACTTCCTCGTGACGGATCCGCTGGACATCCCGAAGACGATCGCGGCCGCGTTCCACATCGCCAGCACGGGACGCCCCGGGCCGGTGCTCGTCGATCTGCCCAAGGACATCCTGCAGGCGCAGACCACGTTCACCTGGCCCAAGCAGCTCGACCTCCCGGGCTACCGGCCCAACCTTCGGCCCCATGCCAAGCAGGTGCGCGAGGCCGCCAAGCTGATCAGCGCGTCCGACCGTCCGGTGCTCTACGTCGGCGGCGGCGTGCTGAAGGCCCACGCGGCCGAGGAACTGCTCGCGCTCGCCGAGCTCACCGGTATCCCGGTCGTCACGACGCTCATGGCGCGCGGAGCGTTTCCCGACAGCCATCCGCAGCACCTCGGGATGCCCGGGATGCACGGCTCGGTCGCGGCCGTCACGGCGCTGCAGAAGTCCGATCTGCTGATCACGCTCGGCGCCCGCTTCGATGACCGGGTGACCGGCCACCTGCCGACGTTCGCGCCTGACGCCAAGGTGATCCACGCCGACGTCGACCCGGCCGAGATCGGCAAGAACCGGATCGCCGACGTGCCGATCGTGGGCGACGCCAAGGCCGTGATCCGCGAGCTGACGAACGTGCTGCGCAACGAGCCCAAGCGCGACCTGTCGGCGTGGTGGGCCAAGGTCGACGGCTGGCGCGACACCTATCCCGTCGGCTACGACCTCCCGGCTGACGGCACGCTCTCGCCGCAGTACGTCATCGAACGGCTCGGCCAGATCGCCGGCCCCGAGGCGATCTACGTGGCGGGCGTCGGCCAGCACCAGATGTGGGCGGCCCAGTTCGTGAAGTACGAAAAGCCTTACACCTGGCTCAATTCCGGTGGTGCCGGAACGATGGGTTACGCGGTCCCGGCGGCCATGGGTGCGAAGGTCGGCAAGCCCGACACCCTCGTCTGGGCGATCGATGGCGACGGCTGCTTCCAGATGACCAATCAGGAGCTCGCCACCTGTGCCATCGAAGGCATCCCGATCAAGGTGGCGGTCATCAACAACGGCGCGCTCGGCATGGTGCGCCAGTGGCAGACGCTCTTCTATCAGGAGCGCTACTCCAACACCGACCTGCGCAAGGGTCAGCCCACGTATGTGCCCGACTTCGTGAAGCTCGCGGAAGCACTCGGCGGTGTGGGGCTGCGCTGCGATTCCGCTGCTGACGTCGACGCGACGATCGAGAAGGCGATGGGCGTCACCGACCGGCCCGTGGTCATCGACTTCGTCGTGCACCAGGACGCGATGGTGTGGCCGATGGTCGCTGCCGGCACCAGTAACGACGACATCAAGGTCGCCCGCGACACCGCGCCGGACTTCGACTACGAAATCGGCGAAGTCGACGAGACCATCGAGAAACTCGAAAGCGGGTCCACGCTATGAGCCGTCACACCCTCTCGGTTCTGGTCGAGAACAAGCCGGGCGTCCTGGCGCGTATCTCGGGCCTGTTCAGCCGCCGCGGCTTCAACATCGAGTCGCTCGCGGTCGGCCCGACCGAGCATGCCGACGTCAGCCGGATGACGATCGTCGTCGATGCTCCTGACGCCGTGCTCGAGCAGGTCACCAAGCAGCTCAACAAGCTGATCAACGTGCTGAAGATCGTGGAGCTGGACGACGGCGCGAGCGTGCTGCGCGAGCTGATGCTCGTGAAGGTCCACGCCGAAGCGGGCTCCCGATCGGCGGTCCTGGAGACGGCCGGGCTCTTCCGGGCAAACGTGGTGGACGTCGCTATCGACGCGGTCACCATCGAGGCGACCGGCACGCGTGACAAGCTGGACGCGCTGGTGCGGGTGCTCGAGCCGTACGGCATCCGTGAGCTCGTCCAGTCCGGCATGGTCGCGGTCGCCCGCGGCTCGCGCTCCATGACCGACCGCAACCTGCGCGCGGTCGACCGTTCGGCCTGATCCAACCGCTTTTCGTCACCACGTTCCTCACCCTGAATTCTCGAAAGACAGCTCGCCTCACCACGGAAGGACCGCTCCAGTGCCGGAGATCTACTACGACGAGGACGCCGACCTCTCGGTGATCCAGCAGCGCAAGGTGGCCGTCATCGGCTACGGCAGCCAGGGCCATGCCCACTCGCTGAACCTGCGCGACAGCGGGGTCGACGTCCGCGTCGGGCTGCCCGAGACCTCCAAGAGCCGGGCGAAGGCGGAGGCCGAGGGGCTGCGCGTCGTCACCCCGGCCGAGGCCGCCGCCGAGGCTGACGTGATCATGATCCTGGCTCCCGACACGGCCCACCGCCGTATCTACAACGAGTCGATCGCCCCCCACCTCGAGGACGGCCAGGCGCTCTTCTTCGGCCACGGCTTCAACATCCGCTACGACCTGGTGAAGCCACCGGCCGGCGTCGATGTCTGCATGGTCGCCCCGAAGGGTCCGGGTCACCTCGTGCGCCGCACGTTCGCCGAGGGGCAGGGCGTTCCGTGTCTCGTCGCCGTCGAGCAGGACGCGACCGGCCAGGCGCTGCAGCTCGCGCTGTCGTGGGCCAAGGGCATCGGCGGCACCCGCGCCGGGGCGCTGCGCACCACCTTCACCGAGGAGACCGAGACCGACCTCTTCGGCGAGCAGGCCGTGCTCTGCGGCGGCACCACCGCTCTGGTGCAGGCCGGGTTCGAGACCCTCGTCGAGGCCGGATACCAGCCCGAGGTCGCCTACTTCGAGTGCCTGCACGAGCTCAAGCTGATCGTCGACCTCATGTACGAGGGCGGCATCACCAACATGCGCTACTCGATCTCCGACACCGCCGAGTACGGCGATGTCACCCGCGGCCCGCGCATCATCACCGACGCCGTCAAGGCGGAGATGCAGAAGATCCTCGGTGAGATCACCGACGGCTCCTTCGCCAAGGAGTGGGTGGCCGAGGACGAGGCCGGCCGGGCAACTTTCGACAAGCTGGTCGAGGAGGGCAAGCACCACCCGATCGAGCAGGTCGGTGCTCAGCTGCGCCCGATGATGTCCTGGATCCGTCCCGAATGACGCGAGTATGAGCACTCCGTCAAAACCCGTAGTACTCATCGCCGAGGAGCTCTCGCCGGCCGGAATCGCCTTGCTGGATCAGGATTTCGAGGTCCGGCACGTCGACGGTGCCGACCGGTCGGCGCTGCTTCCGGCGCTGGCCGAGGCTGACGCGATCATCGTGCGCAGCGCGACGACGGTCGACGCGGAAGCGCTCGCGGCCGCTCCCCGGCTGAAGGTCGTCGCGCGCGCGGGGGTGGGCCTGGACAACGTCGATGTCCCTGCCGCCACTGCCCGCGGGGTCATGGTCGTCAACGCTCCCCAGTCCAACATCGTCAGTGCCGCGGAGCACGCGGTCGGTCTCCTGCTGGCCGTCGCCCGCCGGATCCCGACTGCCCACGCCTCGCTCACTGCGGGGGAGTGGAAGCGCTCGAAGTTCACCGGCGTCGAGCTCACCGGCAAGACCGCCGGCCTGCTCGGCCTCGGCCGCATCGGCGCGCTCGTCGCGCAGCGCTTGTCGGCCTTCGGGATGCGCATCCTCGCGTACGACCCGTATGTCTCGACGGCCCGGGCCGCGCAGATGGGCGTCTCGCTCGTCACGCTGCCGGAGCTGCTCGCGGAGTGCGACGTGCTGTCGGTCCACCTGCCGAAAACCCCGGAAACATTGGGGATGATCGGCAAGGACGAGCTCGCCACCTGCAAGCCGGGCGCCATTCTGATCAACGCGGCGCGCGGGGGTCTGGTCGACGAGGCCGCGCTCGCCGACGCCTTGCATTCGGGCCACCTCGGCGGCGCCGGCATCGACGTCTACGCGAAGGAGCCGACCACCTCCTCGCCGCTGTTCGACGCTCCCAACGCCGTCGTCACCCCGCACCTCGGGGCGAGCACCGAGGAGGCCCAGGAGAAGGCGGGCCTCGCCGTCGCGCGTTCGGTGCGGCTCGCGCTGTCCGGCGAATTCGTTCCCGACGCCGTCAACGTCCAGGCCGGCGGTGCGGTCAGCGAGGACGTCCGGCCGGGGCTGCCGCTCGCGGAGACGTTCGGCCAGCTCTTCACGGGCCTGGCCGCCGGCGTCGCCACGAGCCTGACGATCGAGGTCCGCGGCGAGATCGCGAACGAGGACGTCGGCGTGCTGCAGCTGGCGGCGCTCAAGGGCGTTTTCCGCGCCGTCGTCGAAGAGCAGGTCACGTACGTCAACGCCCCGCTGCTGGCGTCCGAGCGCGGCATCACCGTGGCGCTCGAGCGCGACCCGCAGTCGCCCGACTACCGCAATCTCGTGACGGTTCGCGGAGTGCTGCCCGACGGCACCCCCCTCTCGGTCAGCGGCACGCTGATGGGCACCCGGCAGGTCGAGCGGATCACCGAGATCGACGGCTACGAGGTCGATCTACGCCCCTCGGCCCACCTGCTGTTCTTGCGCTACGACGATCGTCCGGGCGTGGTCGGCAATGTGGGTGCGCTACTCGGCGAGGCTGGGGTCAACATCGCGAGCGCGCAAGTCAGCCGAGGCGAGGCGGCGGGGAGTGAGGCGCTCATGTCGCTTTCGCTCGATTCGCCCGTATCCCCCGAGGTCGCCCGTCACATCGGTGACACGATCGGCGCGCGTGCGACCCGCTGGGTGGACATCGTCTCCAGCTGAATCTCGGCTCGATCTCGCGTCGGAGGGCAGGGTCACGACGGTGCGCTCCGGTCCCGTCTCGGGGCGGGTAGCGGAGACGTCGATCTGGTGATCGTGGCGCAGGTGCCAGCGCAGGTCATGCGCGGCGGCGAACATCTGCCCGCACCATCGGCATGTGACAACGCTCACCGCTTCATGGTGCCCTCATCACCCGTCCCGACACCAGACCTGGCGGGCAGGACTTTCGCCTCTGGTCCGTATGGTTTCCCGGTGGCCGCCGATCCGTCTCCTGCCGTATCCCGTGATGGTCGCCCATCCGTCGAGGCGGAGGCCCCGCCCCGGTTCGAGCGCTACGTCATGCGCTTGCCTGACGGCCGCCGGCTGACGCTGTATGCGCGGCCACCTCAGACGCCGAGCGGGCGCGACAGCGGGTGAGCGAGCGTCGCTACGACCCCACGACCGACGAGTGGGTCACCTTCGCCACCCACCGTCAGGACCGCACCTACCAGCCGCCTGCCGAGCATTGCCCGCTGTGCCCCACCCGCGATCCGGCGCATCCCACCGAGATCCCGCGGGACTCGTTCGACATCGCTGTCTTCGACAACCGCTTCCCGAGCCTGTCGCCCTACCCTCCGCTCCCGGACGGCGTCGCCACCGAGCTGATCGCGGTCGAACCGGCCGCTGGGCGCTGCGAGGTCGTCGTCTACAGCGACCGTCACGACACCACGCTGGCGGAGGCCGGCGTCGACCGGCTGCGCCTGCTCGTCGACGTGTGGGCCGATCGTTACGCGGTGCTCGGCGCCGAGGAGCAGGTGCGCTACGTCCTGCCCTTCGAGAACAAGGGCGAGGTCATCGGCGTCACCCTCGCGCACCCGCACGGTCAGATCTACGGCTACAGCGACGTTCCACCGAGGCCCTTGCGCGAGTTGCGTGCCGCCGACGACCACCGGCGCCGCACCGGGCGCTGCGTCGAGTGCGATGTCGTCGCGGGCGAGGTCGCTGACGGACGGCGCATCGTCGCTCGGCGCGGAGCGGTGGTGGCGTTCGTCCCGCCATGGGCCCGCTTTCCCTACGAGCTGCACGTCGTGCCGCTCGGTCATCGGCCGAGCCTGCTGGATCTGTCCGACGCCGAACGCGACGACGTCGCGGAACTGCTCGAGGTGATCCTGCAGGGCTACGACGCCCTCTTCGACTTCTCGCTCCCGTACGTCATGGGCATCCATCAGGCGCCCACCTGCGAGCCGGGCGAACTCGCCGGGCGCCTGCACCTCACGGGCGGGCTGGAGGTGCTGTCGAGCTGGGCCCCACTGAGCCATGTGCATTGGGAGTTTGCGCCCGTGCACCGCAGCGCCGACAAGATCAAATACGTGGCGGGCTCGGAGATGATGGGCGGCGCCTACATGACCGATGTCGCTCCCGAAGTAGCCGCGGAAAGCCTGCGCCGTGCAATCGGCTGAACGCGCGGAGCGGATCGCTCAGACCTTTCGCGAACGCGTCCGCCGAGAGCCGGACGGTGTGTGGAGCGCGCCGGGGCGGGTGAACCTGATCGGCGAGCACACGGACTACAACGACGGTCTCGTGCTGCCGTTCGCGATCGACCGGCAGGCGCTGGCAGCGGTGGCGCTGCGCAATGACGACCGGTTGCTCGCCTGGTCCTGTCAGGGGGAACCGGAAAGCTGGCTGGCGTATCCGCGCGGGGTGATGCGGGCGCTGCGTGACGCGGGGCTGGCGCTGCCGGGGGCTGACATCATCGTCGACTCGGACGTCCCTACCGGCGGCGGCCTGTCCTCCAGCGCAGCGCTTGAATGCTCCATCGCGCTCGCGCTCAATGACGTGGCCGGCGGAAGCCTCTCGCGCATGGACCTCGCGGCGGCATGCCAGTCCGCCGAGAACACCGAAGTCGGCGCCCAGACCGGAATCATGGACCAGGTCGCCTCCCTGTTCGGCGAAGCCGGGAGACTGGTCCAGCTCGATACCCGCGACCGCAAAGTTGCCGTAATTGCCGCCAATTTCGGCGATCTCGTGCTGACCGTCATCGACACCGGTGTCCGGCACAGCAACGCCGATGGCGGGTATGGCGACCGGCGTCGCGAATGCGCCGAGGCAGCCGAGGCTCTCGGAGTCGCCACCCTGCGCGACGCGGACGTGGGGCGCGTCGCCGTACTCGCCGCCTCCGGCGGCCACGAGGGGCTGCTCGGTCGTCGGGCCCGTCACGTCTTCACCGAGAACGCACGGGTGACGCGAACCGTCGCCCTGCTACGTGCCGGCCGGGCTGCCGAAGTCGGCCCCTTGCTGACCGCCTCGCACGCCTCGCTGCGCGACGACTTCGAGGTCTCGGCGCCCGAGCTCGACGTCGCTGTCGATGCTGTCATGGAGGCCGGTGCCGTGGGTGCTCGCATGACCGGCGGTGGTTTCGGCGGCTGCGCGCTCGCGATGTCCCTCGAGCAGGACGTGCCCGCGATGCGCGCCGCGCTCGAAAGGGCCTACGGGCGTCGCGGTTGGGCCGAGCCTCGAGTGTTTCGCGTCGACCCGGCGGATGGTGCTCAGCGCCTGCGTTAACGCTGGAATCTGGTGGACCCACGTTCGCAACGTTCGCGCAATAACGCACAAGCATGGTGATGGTCATGCGCGGCATGACTTACCTCTTGCGCCTGGTCCTCCCCGACCGGCCGGGATCGCTGGGTGCCGTCGCGACCGCGCTGGGGGCCGCGGGCGTCGACATCGAGTCCCTGGACGTGATCGAGCACGGGCCTGACGGCGCGGTCGACGATCTGGTGGTGGGCCTTCCGGAGAGCGGGCTCGCGGATGCCTTGATATCGGCGGCGCAATCGGTACCCGGCGTTCATGTCGAGTCGTTGCGGCCACACCCGCGAGCCGCCGAGACGGTGCGGGATCTCGACATCGTCGACGCACTTGCGAGCCAGCCGGATCAGGCGCTGCGCCAGCTGGCGATGCTCGTCCCGGAGGCGTTCCGGGCGCAGTGGGCCATGGTGCTCGAGGCGACCCCCTTCGCGCTGCCGCGCATCGTCGCGGCGAGCGAAAATGCCCCCCGGGAAAGGGAATTCGCGACGCCGTGGATGCCATTGGCCACGGCGCGGCGCTTCGCCTGGGGCGAGGAGTGGATCCCCGAGGTGTGGACCGAGCGCGCGATCGAGCTGGCCTGCGCGCCGATCGGCGGCCCGTACCAAGCGATCCTGCTGGCTCGCGCCGGCGGCCCGTCGTTTCGTCCGAGCGAGCTGATGCGGCTGGCTCATTTGTCCGGTCTTGCGGGGACCATGGCCGCGTCCGAACTGAAAGCGGGTCGCCAGGGGGAAGGCAGTGCTGGTAGCCTGCTTCCCGATGGCGCACCTTCTGCTTAGTCGCCGCGGCGGGGCCCTCTAACGAAGAGGCCGGCTCCCTCGCCGCGGCTATCTGCGCGCGCCGGCCGCCTCCATGGCGACCAAGAGGAGCCCCACATGCACGAGAACCGTGCACCTTCGTATGACATTCGCGTCGGTCGGCAGAAGCCGTCCGGCATGCCGATCGACAAGTACGTCGCGTTTGCGCCGATCGATCTGGCCGACCGCACCTGGCCCGATCGCACCATCACCGCCGCGCCGCAGTGGTGCAGCGTCGACCTCCGCGATGGCAACCAGGCCCTGATCGATCCGATGAGCCCGGCACGCAAGCGGCGCATGTTCGATCTCCTGGTACGCCTCGGCTACAAGGAGATCGAGATCGGCTTCCCGGCCGCGAGCCAGACCGATTTCGACTTCATCCGCTCGCTCGTCGAGGAAGATCTCGTCCCCGATGACGTCACGGTGCAGGTGCTGACCCAGGCTCGAGAGGAACTCATCGAGCGCACCTGCGAGTCGCTGGCCGGCTTCGGCGGCACGGCGCTCGTCCACCTCTACAACTCGACTTCCACCCTGCAGCGCCGGGTCGTCTTCGGCCTCGATCGCGATGGCGTCAAAGACATCGCCGTGCGCGGGGCCGAGTGGTGTGCGAAGTATGCCGAGCAGTACATGGGCGCGACCGACGTGCGCTGGCAGTACAGCCCGGAGTCGTTCACCGGCACCGAACTCGACTATGCGGTCGAGGTGTGCGAAGCGGTGATGGACGTCTGGCAGCCCGACGCGCAACGCCCCGTGGTGCTGAATCTTCCGGCGACCGTGGAGATGGCGACCCCGAATGTCTACGCCGACCAGATCGAATGGATGCACCGCGCACTCACCCGGCGCGATGCGGTCGTGCTCTCGCTGCATCCTCACAACGACCGCGGAACCGCTGTAGCGGCAGCGGAACTCGGGGTCCAGGCCGGTGCCGATCGCGTCGAGGGCTGCCTGTTCGGCAACGGCGAGCGCACCGGCAACGTCTGCCTCGTGACGCTCGGGCTGAACCTGTTCAGCCAGGGCATCGACCCGATGATCGACTTCTCCGACATCGACGAGATCCGCCGCGAGGTCGAGCACTGCAACCAGCTGCCGGTCCACCCGCGTCACCCGTACGGCGGCGAGCTGGTCTACACCGCGTTCTCCGGCTCCCACCAGGACGCCATCAAGAAGGGCCTCGAGGCGCTCGAGCGTGACCAGGCGGCCGGCGTTCCGGGCTCCGAGCTCTGGCAGGTTCCGTATCTGCCGATCGACCCGTTCGACGTCGGCCGTACCTACGAGGCGGTCATCCGCGTCAACAGCCAGTCCGGCAAGGGTGGCGTCGCGTATCTGCTGAAGGCTGACCACGGGCTCGACATGCCGCGCCGGCTGCAGATCGAGTTCAGCGGCGTCGTGCAGCGCCACACCGACGCCGAGGGCGGCGAGGTCAGCTCGGACGAGATCTGGAACATCTTCAACAACGAGTACCTCGGCGGCGGAAACGCGCGGCTGCGGCTGCGTTCCTACGACCTCGCGTCCGGCTCGTTCACCGTGGAACTCGACGGCGTGGAGCAGACCATCGTCGGCACCGGCAACGGTCCCATCGCGACGTTCGTCAACGCGCTCTCGACCGTCGACATCGACGTGCGGGTGCTCGACTACAGCGAGCACGCGATCGGTGCGGGCTCCGACGCTCGCGCCGCCGCCTATGTGGAAGCGGCTCGTGACGGACGCGTCCTGTGGGGCGTCGGCGTCGACTCCAACATCCTCACGTCGTCCCTCTACGCCGTCGTGAGCGCCGTCAACCGCGCCTGACCTTCACTACGTTTCGGTAACGTCGCGGGCATGAAACTCGCGGTCATCGCAGGCGACGGCATCGGCCCGGAGGTCGTGGCGGAAGGGCTGCGGGTGCTCGACTCCGTGCTCTCCAGCACGGGCGAGAAGGTCGACGCGGTCGAGTACGACCTCGGCGCTGCGCGCTGGCACCGCACCGGCGAGACGCTGCCCGACACCGTGCTGGCCGAGCTGGGCGAGGCCGACGCGATCCTGCTCGGCGCCGTCGGCGATCCGAGCGTGCCGAGCGGAGTGCTCGAGCGAGGCCTGCTGCTCCGGCTGCGCTTCGCGCTCGACCATCACGTGAACCTGCGGCCGGTACGGCTCTTTCCGGGGGCATCCACCCCGCTCGCGGGTGATCCCTCGATCGACTTCGTGGTGGTACGCGAGGGCACCGAGGGTCCGTACGCGGGTGCCGGCGGGGCTCTTCGCGTGAACACCCCGCACGAGATCGCGACCGAGGAGAGCGTCAACACCCGCTTCGGCGTCGAGCGGGTCGTGCGCGACGCGTTCGGCCGCGCCCAGCGCCGTCGCAAGAAGCTGACGCTCGTCCACAAGAACAACGTCCTGGTGAATTCCGGCAGCCTGTGGCAGCGGACGGTGAACGAGGTCGCCCCCGAATTCCCCGATGTGGCAGTCGATTACAACCACGTCGACGCTGCCACGATCTACTTCGTCAGCTCGCCGGAGCGCTACGACGTCATCGTCACCGACAACCTCTTCGGTGACATCCTCACCGACCTCGGCGCGGCGATCGCCGGCGGCATCGGGCTGGCGGCCAGCGGCAATCTCGACGTCTCGCGCGCCCACCCCAGCATGTTCGAGCCGGTACACGGATCGGCGCCCGACATTGCCGGGCAGGGCATCGCCGACCCGACGGCGACGGTGCTGTCCGTGGGCATGCTGCTCGACCACCTGGGCTTCACCGAGCAGGCCCAGCGCGTCGAGGCTGCGGTGGCCGCCGACGTCGCCGCCCGCGGAACTGCCCCGCGCAGCACCCGCGAGATCGGGGAGAAGCTCGCCGCGGCGGCTGCCGGCTGATTACCGGGCGGTACCGTGGCTAGTCACCACCTGACTTCCACAGACCGCTGCCGCCGGTCGCGCGCTAGGAGCCGTCGTGCCTATCACCCCGACGAAAAAGATCTGGATGGACGGCGAGTTCGTCGACTGGGACGACGCGACCATCCACATCCTCAACCCGACCCTGCATTACGGCTGGGGCGTCTTCGAAGGAATCCGGGCCTACGCGACCGACCGCGGGCCGGCCGTCTTCCGCCTCACCGAGCACATCGAGCGGCTCTTCCGCAGCGCGAAGATCTACTTCATGGAGCCGGAGTGGACGGTGGCCCAGATCGTCGCCGCCACCAAGGAAACCGTCCGGATCAACGAGATCGAGTCGTGCTACATCCGCCCGCTCTTCTACCTCGGGTACGGCGAGATGGGGCTCAACCCGCTGCCGAGCCCGACCAAAGCGAGCATCGCCGTCTGGCCGTGGGGCGCCTACCTCGGGGACGAGGCCGCCAACAAGGGCGTGCGGGCGGCCGTCTCCTCGTGGCAGCGCATCGGCCCCAACGTCATCCCGCCGGAGGGCAAGGGCACCGGGCAGTACATCAACTCCTCGCTCGCCAAGGTCGCCGCGCTCAAGGCGGGCTACGACGAGGCCATCCTCCTCACCCCCGACGGCAAGATCGCCGAAGGGACCGGCGAGAACATCTTCGTCGTCTACGGCAAACGGCTGATCACCCCGCCGATCGTCGACGGCGTGCTCGCCGGCCTCACCCGCGATGCCGTCATCACCATCGCCCGCGACGAGGGCTACGAGGTCGTTGAGCAGCCGTTGGTGCGCTCGAACCTCTACCTGGCCGACGAGGCCTTCTTCACCGGCACGGCCGCGGAGATGGTGCCGCTGGTCGAGGTGGACGACCGCAAGATCGGCACCGGCAGCCCGGGTCCGATCACTCGTCAGCTGCTGGAGCTGTTCCGCGGCGCCGTTCGCGGCGAGCTCGACCGCTACAAGACGTGGAATGAGTACGTGCGGGAGTAAGCCTCCCGAATAGTGGGAACCTTTGCAGCCAGGCTCTTCACAAATGCACAAGCTCGGAACTACCGTGCGGAGCCTGAGATCGGCCACCGACTGCGGAGGTCCTGCATGCACGTGTCAGATGCGATGTCATCGGTCGTTCTGACCATTGGCCCGAGTCATACGCTGCGCCACGCCGCCAAGCGGATGTCGGCGCAGCGCGTCGGAGCCGCGGTCGTGCACGACGACGACGGGCAAGGGCCGTCGATCCTGACCGAGCGTGACATCCTCGACAGCGTCGCGGCCGGGCTCGATCTCGATGCCGAACTCGCCGGGGATCACCTCACGCAAAACGCCGTGGTGGCTGATCCCGACTGGTCGCTCGACGCCGCGGCGACGGCGATGCTGCGCGGCGGATTCCGGCATCTGGTCGTGTGCCAGGATGGTGCCGTGGTGGGAGTCCTGTCGATGCGCGATGTCGTGCGTATCTGGGCGCAACAGCCTGCTCACACCGGCGCGTGAGCTCGGCGGCGCCGGCTGCTGCTGGGGGGCCTGCTGAGGGTTCCCGGGCCGATCCGATCGCGCTGCTGCGCCGATCGTCGCTGCTCGGCACCCTCGACGAGGAAGATCTGGTCCGCCTCGCCCGGCGTTCCCGGCTGCGTCGCTACCGCCGCGGGCAGGTCCTGTTCACCGAGGGCGATCCGGCTGACGCGGTCGTGATCGTCGCCGAGGGCCGGCTGAAGGTGCTGGTGATCGCCGACGACGGACGCGAGCACGTCGTGAACATCGCCGAGGCCGGAGACACCATCGGCGAGCTGGCGCTGGCCGATGCCGGCCCGCGGTCGGCGACCGTCGAGGCGCTCGACGAGACGGTCGTCATGGTCGTTGACCGCGCCGTGGTCGAGGAGATGATCCGCGAGCGGCCCGAGGTCGCCCGCAAGCTGCTGCGTGCCCTGGGCGCTCATGTCCGGCGCCTGACCGGACAAAATGCCGATCTCGTCTTCCTGGACCTGCCGCGCCGGGTCGCCAAACTGCTGCTCTACCGGATGCGCCAGACCAGCCACCAGGTCATCGAGCTGGGGCTCAACCAGACCGAGATCGCGGCGATGCTGGGCGGCTCGCGGCAGTCGGTGAACCAGGCGTTACGCGATTTCGAGAAGCGCGGATGGATTCTCGGTGAGGGCACCACGATCACCATTCAGGACGTCGACCGGCTGCGGCGGTTCGCGGGCGAGTAGGCGACCCGGGCGGTCGTGAAACCATGGTGGGGTGTCCGTCACCGACTCCCTAGCCGATTCCCTGCGCCTGCCGTATGACCCTGAGGCCTTCCACGTCTACGACACCACCCTGCGCGATGGCACGCAGCAGGAGGGGTTGTCGCTTTCCGTCGCCGACAAGCTGACGGTGGCCCGTCACCTCGATGACCTCGGTGTGGGCTTCATCGAGGGCGGCTGGCCAGGCTCGAACCCCAAGGACGCCGAGTTCTTCGCGCGCGCCAAGAGCGAGCTTTCGCTGCGTACCGCCACGTTGGCGGCGTTCGGCGCCACCCGCAAGGCCGGCGCGATCGCGGCTGACGATCCCCAGGTAGCGGCGCTGCGGGACGCGGAGACTCCGGTCGTCTGTCTGGTCGCGAAGAGCGATCTGCGCCACGTCGAAAGGGCTTTGCGCACCACCGGCGCGGAGAACCTGGCGATGATCCGCGACACCGTCTCCTATCTGGTCAGCGAAGGCCGGCGGGTGTTCCTTGACGCCGAGCACTTCTTCGACGGCTACCGCGCCGAATCCGCGTATGCCCTCGAAGTGGTGCGGACGGCGGCGGAAGCGGGTGCTGAGGTGGTCGTCCTGTGCGACACCAATGGCGGCATGCTGCCGACCCCGCTGGTCGACGCCGTGGGTCAGGTTTTCGCGGCCAGTGGCGCCCGGCTCGGCATCCACTGCCACAACGACACCGCCTGCGCGGTCGCCAACACGCTGGCGGCGGTCGAGGCAGGGGTGACGCACGTGCAGGGCACGGCCAACGGCTACGGCGAGCGTTGCGGCAACGCCGACCTGTTCAGTGTCGTGGCCGGCCTCGAGACCAAGATGAGCCGCCAGGTGCTGCCCGCGGGCCGGCTGCGCGAGGTCGTGCGCGTCGCCCATGCGATCAACGAGGTGGCCAACACGACGCCCGATCCCAAGCGTGCCTACGTCGGGATGTCGGCATTCGCCCACAAGGCCGGGCTGCACGCGTCAGCCATCAAGGTCGATCCCGACCTCTACCAGCACATGGACCCGGCGGCGGTCGGCAACGACATGAGGATGCTGGTGTCCGAGCTCGCCGGTCGCGCGACAGTGGAGTTGAAGGGCCGCGAGCTCGGCCTGGATCTGTCCAACGAACGCGAGGCTCTCGGCCGGGTGGTCGAGCGTGTGAAGGATCTGGAATCGCGCGGATTCGTCTTCGAGGCGGCCGAGGCGTCGTTCGAGCTGATGTTGCGGGCCGAGGTCTCGGGGGAGTCGCGCTACTTCTCCCTGGAATCCTGGCGGGTCATCGTCGAGCAGCGGCGGGGCGAGGTGGTCAGCGAGGCGACGGTCAAGCTCTGGTCGCGTGGGGAGCGCATCGTCGCGACGGGCGAAGGAAACGGTCCGGTCAACGCGCTCGACCGGGCGCTGCGCACGGCGCTGGAGAAGACCTACCCGGGCCTTGCCGACATGGAGCTCGTCGACTACAAGGTGAGGATCGTCGAGGGGGCGCACGGTACGGGAGCCGTCACCCGGGTGCTCGTGGAGACCTCCGACGGCACCTCGACCTGGGACACCATCGGCGTCGACGAGAACATCATCGCCGCGTCCTGGCAGGCCCTCGAGGACGCCGTCACGTTCGGCCTCTACCGCCAGGGCGAGCAGCCGGAGAGCTGACGCCTTGTTCAGCCGAAGCTGAGCGTTCCCGCGGCGATCGAGTTGGTGACCAGCAGCGCGGATTCGGCGCGGCGGACCCGGTCCATCATCAGGCGCACGACGGCCTCGTCGCACGGATGGCAGCGGATCGTGCGGTCGGGTGAGCTGGCCCGTAGCGCCTCGAGCGGAGCCTCGGGACCCTCCGTCAAGCTGACGGTGAGGTGCGGCGCCGTCTGCGCCGGGATGACGTCGAGGGGCGCGCGGGACAGGACGACGCCGCGGCCGGCGAGATCGGTCGTGAGGGTCACGCTCCCCTCATCGGCCACGGTTGACTAACTTACAGCGGTGTCGTTCGCAGTTTCGTCCGGCATGTCCCCCGGCGTGGCGCGCCGCGTGGCGGCCGGGCTGTGGATAACTCAGGCGCCTTCCTGCACGCGCACCTAGGCTTCCATCAGGCCACTGAGCGTCAGTGGCGTGTATCGGAGGCAAATCATGGCAAGTGACGCCTACGCCGTCAGTCCCGCCGAGCTGACCGCGACGAGCGGGCGGTTAAGGGCGGCAGCCGGAAGCATCGCCGGTGAGTTGGCCACGTGCGGGACCCAGGTGCAGGCGCTCTCGGGCGTGTGGACGGGTATGTCGCACGCCCGCTACGAGGCGCTGTTCAGTGAGTGGCAGTCGAGCGCGGCGCGGCTCCAGCAGGCGCTGGAGGGGATCGCCGAGATGACAAACCGGGCGTCGCAGGTCTATGCGACGGGTGACGCGAGCGTCGCGAGCATGTTCGCCAGGCTGTGATGAGGCGCCAGAGGGATCAGTCCTCCGGGATCTCTTCCCACCACTGACACCACCATTCGCCGCCGACCAGCACCCGCAGCTTCGGGTGCCAGCAGTAAGTGATGTCCTTGTCGGTGTCGAGGTAGTACAGGCAATTGCTGCAGCGCTCGTCACCGTTCGGCTTGGCCCGCAGGATGGCGTCCTCAGCGAGGTGGCCCAGCTTCATGCTCAGTTCTTCGTCTATTGCCTGCGGCTCAGGGGCACCGACGTCGTAGGTCGCTTCGCTCATGTGCGAATTATGCCGACGCGGAGGCGAGTTCAACCGTCTTCACCGTCGCCCGAGAGTCTGTAGCGTCGCTGGTCGTGCGCATCGCTCGGGTCAGTGTCGGCGGTAGTCCTCGCTTCGGTGTCGTGAACGGGGGGCCGGGGGACGGCGAAGTGCTGCTCCTGTCGGCTCATCCGTTCG
Organism: uncultured Actinomycetota bacterium; assembly: GCA_963731205.1. Taxonomy (GTDB): domain Bacteria; phylum Actinomycetota; class Actinomycetes; order Frankiales; family Frankiaceae; genus DATAZK01. The sequence goes on from CAVSUJ010000002.1 coordinate 2,091,955, forward strand.
GCGAGCTGGTGCCGACGGGCGAGCGGGTGGAGCTCGACGAGGACACGCTGCTCGCTCCGATCCTGCCCAGCAAGGTCATCGGGATCGGTCGTAACTACGCCGAGCACGCCCGTGAGATGGGCGGTGAGACGACCGAGGAGCCGCTGCTGTTCCTGAAGCCGTCCACGTCGGTCATCGGCCCCGGCAAGGCGATCTCGATGCCGCCGACGCGGGTCGATTTCGAGGGCGAGCTGGCCATTGTCATAGGTCGGCTCTGCAGCCAGGTGCCGGCCTCTCGGGCGTTCGAGGTGATCCTCGGCTACACGTGCGGCAACGACGTGACCGCTCGCGACTGGCAGCGCGGCGACGGGCAATGGACCCGTGCAAAAGGTGGTGACACCTTCTGCCCGCTCGGCCCCTGGATCGAGACCGAGCTCGACCCGGCCGACCTCTCCATCCGCACCCTCGTCGACGGGGAGGTGCGCCAGGACGGCCGCACGTCGCAGTTGATCCATGCGATCCCCGAGTTGATCGAGTACGTGAGCACAGCGATGACCCTGCTGCCCGGCGATGTCATCCTCACCGGCACTCCCGCCGGGATCGGCCCGCTTCAGGCCGGGCAGTCGGTCACGGTCGAGATCGAAGGCATCGGCATGCTGACCAACGTGGCGGAACCCAAATGAGCACTCCCGGCCCGGCCCGCGTGGCGGTGCGCCATCTCGCCATCCCGCCGATGGACGCCACCATGCGCACCCGCTTCGCCCCAGCGCCCTCAGGCGAACTCCACGTGGGCAATGTGCGTACGGCCCTCTTCTCGTGGGCGCTCGCCCGCCGTCACGGCGGCACGTTCCTGCTCCGGGTCGAGGACACCGACCGCTCTCGCGTCACGGACGAGGCCTACGAAGCGGCGCTCGAGATCCTGCACTGGATCGGCATCGACTGGGACGAGGGGCCGGGGGTTGGTGGGCCACACGCGCCTTACCGGCAGAGCGAGCGGCTTGCGATCTACGCGGAGGCTGCGGAGCGGCTGCGCGCCGCGGGGGCCGCGTACCCCTGCTATTGCACGCCCGCCGAACTGGCCGAGCGCCGCGAGCAGGCGCGCGCGGCCAACCGTCCGCCCGGTTACGACGGCCGCTGCCGCAGCCTGACCGCGGAGCAGCGGGCAGGGTTCGAGGCCGAGGGCCGTACGAGCGTGCTGCGGTTCTGGATGCCGGACGGCACCACCACCTGGAACGACCTGGTACGCGGCGAGATCACGATCGATCACGCCAACGTGCCCGACTTCGCCATCACACGCTCCGACGGTCATCCGCTCTATCTGCTCGCCGCCGCAGTGGACGACATCGCGATGGGCCTCACCCACATCGTCCGCGGAGAGGACCTCGTCACGGCGACCCCGCGGCAGCTCGCGCTCTACGCCGCGCTCGGCTATCCGCAGGAGCACTGGCCGGCATTTGCCCACCTGCCGCTGATCATCGGCGCCGACAAGGCCCCGCTGTCCAAGCGCCACGGCGAGGTCTCTTTGGCCTGGTATCGCAGCCAGGGCTTCCTGCCCGAGGCGCTCGCCAATTATCTGGCACTGCTGGGCTGGTCGCCCGGCGGTGACCGGGAGTTCTTCGGTGAGGACGTGTTGCTGGCGGAATTCGACGTGCGACGCGTCAGCAGTAACCCGGCCCGGTTCGACATCAAGAAGCTCGAGGCGCTGAACGGCGACTGGATCCGCTCACTGACGGTCGACGACCTGGCCGCCCGCATCGTGCCGGTGCTGAATGACGCGGGATTCACAGATGTGGATCTCGCGATTCTGCTGGCCGCCGTCCCGTTGATTCAGATCCGGATGAACCGGCTCACCGAAGCACCCGAGCTGCTGCACTTCATCTTCGTCGACGAGGACGCATTCGCCATCGAGGAGACGGCTGCCGCAAAAGGCCTCGGCGAGGGGTCGGAGGCCGTCCTGCGCGCCGTTTCCGAGCGTTTGCACGCCCTTTCGGACTGGACCCTCGAACTGATCGAGCCTGCGGTGTGGGGGGTCGGGGAGCTGCTCGGGCTGAACAAGAAGCGGACCGCTACTCCGCTGCGGGTGGCGATCACCGGCCGGATGATCTCCCCGCCGCTTTTCGAGTCGATGGTGCTGCTCGGCCGCGAGCGCACACTGCGCCGGATCGACCGGGCTGCCGGGCTCGGGAGCTGAGGCGCTCGGCTGCGGTATTCTGTGTCCCGCGAGCCCCCCGCGGGCCTGTGGGGTATGGGGTAATTGGCAGCCCGGCGGATTCTGATTCCGCTAGTCTAGGTTCGAGTCCTGGTACCCCAGCGGTCACACCCAGCACCACGACCATCAGCTGACCACCAGCTGACCATCAGCAGTAAATGGGCACCCAGGGCCACTCCTGGGCCGCTCAGTTCGGCCCCGTCGTCTAGTGGCCTAGGACGCCGCCCTCTCAAGGCGGTAGCGCCGGTTCGAATCCGGTCGGGGCTACCACTTCCGCACCCCACGCCCAGCCGGGCATGGCGATCGGTCCAGCTCCGTGAGCGCCGCCCAGCGGGACTCAGCGGGACTCACGGCGGCGCATGGTCGCGTGACAAAAGGCGGCGGCGGAAAGCATGCTGCGCCGATGGATTGGACCGCCCCTGAGGTCGTTCGCGTCGACCCGCCGAATGTCGCCGGAGAGCGCCAGATGCTCGAGGGCTGGCTCGATTTTCATCGGGCGACCCTGCTCACGAAATGCATGGGACTGACCGCCGCGCAGCTGCGCCGCCGGGCGAACCCTCCGTCCACCCTCTCGTTGCTCGGACTCGTCCGGCACATGGCCGAGGTGGAGCGGTCGTGGTTTCAGCGCCGCGTGGCAGGCCTCGATGTCGAATTCCTCTACTGCGATGTCGACACGAACCCGGACGGCGATCTTGATGACGTGGAAACGGCCGATGCGCCGGCTGATCTCGGCGCCTTCCAGCGGGAGGTCGAGGCTGCCCGCGCGGCGGCCGAGGGCCACGCGTTGGACGAGACGTTCTTCCATGCACATCGCCAGGTCGACCTGAGCGTGCGGTGGGTCTACGTGCACATGATCGAGGAGTACGCGCGGCACAACGGCCACGCCGATCTCCTTCGTGAAAGCCTCGACGGCGTCACGGGGGACTGAGCCGCCCGCTCAGGCCGCCCCGGGAACCGGTACCAGCGCGCGACACGAGGGGCAGACCGTCGCCTGCTCGATGCTCGCGAACGGCGAATCGAGAAACATGAAGACCACCGGGGCGCCGCAGATCGATTTGTAGTCCGTGGTGCGCACGGCGTGCAGCCCGGCGGAGAGCGCGATGCCTCCCGGCCCGGCATAGGCCTCGGCGCTCCCGACGATCAATGCATGCACAACTACTGAATCGGCACGGGCGAAACATTGGTGATTCGGCCCAATGGGCTAGTTGTCCGGATTGTGGTGCGATCGGCTAAGCAGCCGCCGGCTCCTTCGCCGCCAGCTGCGCGCAACTCGGGCACGCGGCGTCAATCAGGCTCACGTGGAATTCGCGCTCCACGAAGACGAAGACGGCCGAAGCTCCGCAGAGCGTCGTGTAGTCGGCCTTGACGGCATGAACCTCACCGGTCGAAATGATGCCGCCCGGGTCGCAGCGCGCTTCTGTGCTGCCCACCGCCAGTCGCTCCATGACGAGCCTGCTCGGCAGATTCGCGGGAAACCTTGAGCGGCGACTTCGAGAAATCTTCGAGCGATGCGACGAGCAGGGGGCTTGTGGACGGGGAGGCGCGTCACCAGGCCGTGGCGCGCTGTCCCCGCGCGTTTGTTGTACGCGTCCCGGCGTTGCCGCGGGACGCGTTCGCAGCGGGTGTCCCTCTTTCGGCCTAACCGGGCCGATGCCGGCAGGTCAGGCGAGCAGCTTGGTCTTCTGGCGCTGGAACTCGTCCTCGGTGAGGACCCCGCGATCGCGGAGCTCAGCGAGCCGGGTGAGCTCGTCGGTCGTACTGGCGCCCGAGCCGGCGATCCGGTTCAGGTACTGACGCATCGCTTCTTCGCTCGCCAGCGCCTGCCGGTTCTCGCGCTCGTGCAGGCCGTTGCCGCGTATCAGGAGGTACGCCAGCACGCCGATCAACGGGAAGACGATCAGGACGAGGGTCCATCCGGCCTTGCCGCCGCCGCTCAGATCGTGGCTTCGGAAGACGTCGCTGATGACCCGGATCAACAGGAAGATCCACATGATCCAGATGAAGAGCCAGAAGATCGTCAGGAAAGCATCGAGCAGGGGATAGCCGTGCATGGCCGCTCCGTTCTGGGGCACCGGAAAGAAATGCTCGGCTGCTGGGGCATGGGCGGCGGAGCGGCCTCAACGTATCGCGGGTGATCTTCGTCTTTCGCGAATTCGGGGCCGCGTCGGCCAGGCCGGTCAGGGGTGCAGCGCCGCTTCCAGCCGGTGAGCCGCAGCCACCACGGCGGCGCCGAACTGGCGGCCCGGGGTGCGTGTCAGGCGTTCGACCGGTCCCGAGAGCGATATGGCAGCGACGACGACCCCTTGGCGATCGCGTACCGGGGCGCTGACGGATGCCAGACCGGGTTCGCGCTCGGCGACGCTGGCGGCATAGCCGTGCCGTGCCACGGCGGCCAATTCGCGGGCGCCGAAAGCCGCATCTGCCGGTAGGTGCTCGCCGCTCTCGGCCACGAAGACGTGGGCGGCCGACCCGGCCGTCATCGGAAGTACCGCGCCCACCGGCACCGTGTCGCGCAGCCCGCTCGCACGGTCGGCCGCCGCGATGCAGCGCCGGGCAAGGGGACCGGTACGCACGTAGAGCGCCGCGCTCTCGCCGGTCTCGTCACGCAGCGACTCCAGGATCGGGCCTGCAGCGGACGCCAGCGGGTTGCTCACCGCCACCCGTGGCCCCAGCAGGAATCGTCCGTCGGCGTCGCGGGCAACGAACCGGTGCACTTCCAGTGCCACGGCAAGGCGATGGGCCGTCGCGCGCGGCAGCCCGGTGCGCCGGGTCAGTTCGGCGAGCGCCGCCGGGCCATCTTCGAGTGCATCAAGCACTCGAATCGCTTTGTCGAGTACGCCAACTCCGCTATCGTGTTCCACGTCGTGAAACTACCGTCTCAGGGAGTGAGAAGTGGGCAGAACACTCGCGGACAAGGTCTGGGATTTGCATGTGGTCAAGAAAGGTGACGGGGCAGGGGAATCCGATCTGCTCTACATCGATCTCCACCTTGTGCACGAGGTCACCTCACCACAGGCCTTCGACGGGCTGCGGCTTTCCGGCCGGCCCGTACGGCGCCCTGATCTGACGATCGCCACCGAGGACCACAACGTCCCGACGAGCGACACCCTCCTTCCGATCGCCGACCCGGTGAGCCGCACGCAGGTCGAGACGCTTCGCAAGAACTGTGCCGAATTCGGTGTCCGGCTGCACCCGATGAACGATCCCGGCCAGGGCATCGTCCACGTCGTGGGTCCTCAGCTCGGGCTCACCCAGCCGGGGATGACGGTGGTGTGCGGGGATTCGCACACCTCCACGCACGGGGCCTTCGGGGCGATCGCCTTCGGGATCGGCACCAGCGAGGTCGAGCACGTGCTCGCCACGCAGACCTTGCCGAACGGACGCCCGAAGATGATGGCGGTCAACGTCGAAGGCGAGCTGCCCGCGGGCGTCACCGCCAAGGACATCGTCCTCGCCGTCATCGCCGAAATCGGCACGGGCGGCGGGCAGGGACACATCATCGAATACCGCGGAAGCGCTATCCGCGCGCTGTCGATGGAAGGCCGGATGACGGTCTGCAACATGAGCATCGAGGCCGGTGCCCGGGCCGGGCTCATCGCTCCCGATGAGACGACGTTTGCCTACCTGAAGGGCCGTCCGCACGCTCCGAAGGGTGAGCTCTGGGACGAGGCGTTGCTCGCCTGGGGTGAGCTGAACAGCGACGCCGACGCCGTCTTCGACCGTGAGGTCACGCTGGATGCCACCAAGCTGCGTCCCTTTGTCACCTGGGGCACCAACCCGGCCCAGGGCGTGACGATCGACTCGAATGTCCCCGATCCGGCCGGTTACACCGATCCCGGACAGCGCGGCGCCGCCGAGCGGGCACTGACGTACATGGGCCTCACTGCTGGTACGCCGATCCGCGACATCGCCGTCGATACGGTCTTCGTGGGCTCGTGCACCAACGGCAGGATCGAGGATTTGCGTGCCGCCGCAGAGGTTTTGCGGGGTCGTCAGGTCAAGGACGGCGTGCGGGTCCTCATCGTCCCCGGCTCGATGCTCGTGAAGGCGCAAGCCGAATCCGAAGGCCTCGATGAGGTCTTCCGCGCAGCAGGGGCCGACTGGCGCAGTGCCGGATGTTCCATGTGTCTCGGGATGAATCCCGACACTCTTGCTCCGCAAGAGCGTTGCGCCAGTACATCGAACCGAAATTTCGAAGGCCGTCAGGGCGCGGGTGGGCGCACCCACCTCGTTTCTCCTGCGGTTGCTGCGGCCACGGCCGTCGCCGGCCACTTCGCGACCCCTGAGGAGCTCTGAGATGAACCCGTTCACCATTCACACCGGCACCGCACTGCCGCTTCGGCGCAGCGACGTCGACACCGACCAGATCATTCCGGCGGTCTGGCTGAAGCGGGTCGAGCGAACGGGCTTTGGCGCCGGGCTTTTCAGTGCCTGGCGCAAGGACCCGGAGTTCGTCCTCAACGACGCCCGCTACGCCGGGGCGACCGTGCTCCTTGCGGGCGAGAACTTCGGCACCGGCTCCTCTCGTGAGCACGCCGTGTGGGCGCTGACCGATTACGGCTTCGCCGCGGTGCTCTCGGCACGCTTCGCGGACATCTTCCGCGGCAACTCTTACAAGAACGGCTTCCTTCCCGTGCAGTTGCCCGAAGCAGTCATCGGGCGGCTGATGGACGCCGTGGAGGCCGATCCGACGACCGAAATCACGGTGGATCTGGAGCGCTGCGAGGTTCGTGGAGCCGGCATCACCGAGTCTTTTCACGTCGACAGCGGCGTCCGGCACCGTCTTCTGAACGGTTTGGACGACATCGCGTTGACATTGCAGTCAGAGACTGACATCTCGAGCTTCGAGGCGCGCCGGCCGACCTGGCTGCCGGCGACCCTATGAGCGCCACCGGAAGCGGCCTCCGCTGTCTTCCACGGACAGTTCAGAGCCGCGGATCTGCCAGTTCGGCAATTCACAAAAGTGCCTGAAATCATTGAGGATTTGGCAATTACTCGAGCGCGGCCGATCCCCTGTGAAGGGTGTGGGGTAACGCCGTCGAAGCAGCCGTCACCAGTCGGCTGACAAGCCGGCATCGGGGCCGGATCGGCAGCCGAAAAGCGTGCCGGAGACGGGGTTTTCAGGCCGTCGAAGAGCCCGATTTCAGGCCCTGCCGGCGACTCAAGACACGCCAAAAGTGCGGTTACTGTTGCGAATAAAGGACTTCGGCCCTACCGTTGCGTTGATCACTGACGTGGAGGTGCTGTGAACAAGTCCGAGCTAGTCGGCCGGGTATCCGAATCGATTGATGGTGGAAGAACGGCTGCGAACCATGCCGTCGAAGCCGTCATCGAGACGATCCAAGAAGCCGTGAGCCGCGGGGAAAAGGTGGCGATCTCAGGCTTCGGCGTCTTCGAACGCGTGGAGCGAGCCGCCCGAATCGGCCGCAATCCTGCTACGGGTGAGCCCGTTCAGGTGAAGGCTTCCGCGGTACCGAAGTTCCGTCCCGGCGCCGAATTCAAGGGCATCGTCTCCGGAGCCCGTTCGCGGGCGTCCGGAGCTGTGAAGGGAGCTGTTGTGGCCGCCGGATCCGCTCGCACAAGTGCGCGCAAGACGGTGAAGGCGGCAGCCGCTGCCGTCACACCCGCAAGGGCTGCCAAGAAGGCAGCGCCCGCCAAGAAGGCGGCACCCGCGAAGAAGGCAGTTGCGGCGAAGAAGGTCGCTCCCGCCAAGAAGGCAGTTGCCGCGAAGAAGGCAGCGCCGGCGAAGAAGGCAGTTGCGGCGAAGAAGGTCGCTCCCGCCAAGAAGGCAGTTGCCGCGAAGAAGGCAGCGCCGGCCAAGAAGGCAGTTGCGGCGAAGAAGGTCGCTCCCGCCAAGAAGGCAGTTGCCGCGAAGAAGGCAGCGCCGGCCAAGAAGGCAGCACCCGCGAAGAAGGCAGTAGCGGCGAAGAAGGCGGCACCCGCCAAGAAGGCTGCGGCCAAGAAGGCCCCGGCCAAGCGCGGTCGCTAGTTGACGGCAGCGGGGAGCAGGTCGGCGTCGTAATCGGCGCCGACCAGCTTGCCGCCCGCGAAGGAAAGCGCCCATACGCTTCCCTTGCGTGCTGCCGGGCGTCGCATCTTCACGGGCGAGCCGGCTGACAGGCGGGTCATGAGGTCAGGGATGACCTCGCCCTGACTGCACAAGAGGGTCGTGCCGCCTTGCAGCACCTGCTCGCGTATCCAGTTCAACGTGGCGCGGGGATCGGCGGCGTAGGCGTCCCGGCCGAGCATCGGCTCGATGTCCAAGGGCACGCCGAGGTCGTGGCTGACGGCGCGAACCGTGTCAGCGCAGCGCACGAGGTCGGCGCTCGCGATCCGGGTGGGTCCGTAACACGGCGCCACGGCCGCCAGCCGAGCCGCCTGCGTCACGCCGTCTTTGTCCAGCGGCCGCAGGGAGTCCTCGCCCTTCCAGCGGCGCTTCTTGCCCGCCTTGGCGTGGCGCACGATCAGCAGCGTGGCCGTCGCGATCGGGATGTCGGTGAAGCGCTGCACCAGCTGCCGGTCATGCGGGTAGGAGAGCTTGCGAACCGCTCGGCGAGCGGAAAGCCACTGCAGCTCATCGACTTCTTCGCTCGGCTCGAAGTCACCGTCGCGATTGGCCATGGCCCAGTAGCGAACGTATTTCTGGCCGGCGGCGACTCGATAGCGTTGCTCGCCGACGACCTGACCGCAGACCGCCACGGCACCGGTCTCTTCGCACACCTCGCGGCGGGCCGTGACCACGAGCTGCTCGCCGTCATCGACCTTGCCCTTGGGTAGCGACCAGTCGTCGTACTTGGGCCTATGAACCACCGCGATTTCGCGATCGCCTCCGGGCGTCTGGGCATCACCTCGCCACAGAACCCCGCCGGCGGCGAGCACTTTTGCATCACCATGCAGGCCGATGCGGCTCCTGCGCGGCGCGAGGACGCTGCGTGCCACCGGCTAGCCCACCGCCTTCCGGGCTGCCTTCCAGGCGGGCCCGAACTCTCGCCGGCTGTCGGTCACCGCGCAGCGATTCGCTTGCACGAGGCGGCCGGCGACCAGGCACAGTGCACCGTCGTCGAAGTGCTGGTGGGCAAGGGCATTGAGGGTGTCGGCAGCGATAGCCGCATCCTGGTGCTCGCCGAGCACTTCCTGCGCCGACTTGGCAGCCGCGGCCATTCGGGCGGCGCCTTTGCCCAGGACGTCGGTCACCGCTTCGGCCGCGTAACGCGCCTGTTTGGCTTTGATGCGCGCTTCGTGCCAGAGGTCGTCGTGGTCGTCGTGGGCGAGCTTGCGGGCGCGCTTCGCCAGCTTGTCCCAGGTGCCGCGTACCAGCGGCGGCAGCGCCTTTGCGCACGACGCCGAGGCGGCCGGCGAGACGACCGGCGCGCGGGAGGCGTCGACCAGGATGTCCAGCAGACGCAGGTAGCGGTCGCTGGCAAGGGCATCGGCCCCCACCCCGAGCGCCACCTCCTCGCGCGCGGCGAGAACCGCATCGATGCGGCCGAACGCCTCCAGGTCGTAGGGCGGCGTGGCGTCAGTCACCATGCCGTGCAGGCGTTCGCGGAGCACTTCGAGGTCGCGCGCATCGCCGAGGCAGCCGGCGAGCCAGCTGAGTTCGGCGCGTAACGACTCGCCCCACAACGGCTCGATGAGCGGGCGGAAAGTCTTCAGATCACCGCGCATCCGCCGGCAGGCGACGCGCATCTGATGCACTGCATCCTCTTCGCGGCGCCGGACGCCGATGTCGGCGAGCAGCAGGCGGCGGGTGCCCGTGCGCAGCGACGCCGCGACGAGCTCACTCGCCGGGTCGGACGCGAGCACCTTGCCCGCTCGCGGCAGCTCAGGCGGCGCGACAGCCCGTGGGCCGAGGGCCCGCACCACCTTGGGAAGCTGTTCGCCCGGCACTGCTCCAGCGGCGGCCAGCAGGCTCGTCACGGTCGTCAGCGCGAGCGGCGGCAGCTCGCCCTTGACCTCCACCTCGATCTCGCGGAACCGGGAGACGACCCGGCGCCCTTCTTGCACCGAGACGGTGTCGTCGACGACCTCGAGGAGATCCTCGCCCTCCTCTCCGCGCAGCATCAGGATGGAGCGCGCGGTGCGCAGCGTCGCCACAGGTCCCAGCTCGGCCCCGCGCAGCCATCCGGTGAGCAGGCCGGTGAGCTCGGAGGGCACCTCACGGCCGGCGCCGAAGATTTCGATTTCCTCGCGTACCAGGACGCTTTCGGGGTCATCCTTCTGCCCCGCGGGCAGCTTCAGCGTCCAGCGTGCCGCGCCCTCACCGGTGCGGTGGCGAAGGGTGATCCCATCGCGGGCAAGCCGCAGATCCGCGGCGTCGTAGTAGACCGCCCGCAGCGTCTGTGCGGGCATGGCGTGCGCGCTCGCCAGGCCCACGGATGGCTCGGTGAGCTCGGGGAGTGCGAACAGTCCGTGGACGGAGTACTTCTGCTCCTGCTCCCGCGCCGAGGCGGGAGCGTCGGGTGAATCCTGACCGGGGGCCATACGGGTGTGCTGTCCTGTCGTCGTTTCGTCGCTGAATCTGGGGGCCGCGGACCTGGCGGCCGCACGAAGTCTGATGGTCGGGTCGAAGGAATTTATCCCGCTTACGTGGCGCCGGCAGCGATCGCCTCGCGGGCGAGTTCGGCCTGGTAGTCGAGCAGCCGCTCCTTGCCCTGATAGGCCTTGCGTGTCCAGCGGCCGTCAGCCGCCAGCTCCCAGGCGATCACGTCGGGACTGAAGGCGAGATCGAGCATCGATGCGAGCTGGTCGTGCATGGCCTGATCGCGTACCCGCACGAGCGATTCGATGCGACGGTCGAGGTTGCGGTGCATCATGTCGGCGCTCCCGATCCACCATTCGCCCGCGCTCTCGAAATGCAGGATCCGGCTGTGTTCGAGATAGCGGCCCAGGATCGAGCGCACCGTGACCGTCTCCGACAAACCCGGAACACCCGGCCGAAGCGCGCAGATACCGCGGATCAGGCACTCGATCGGCACACCGGCCCGCGATGCGCGATAGAGCGCATCGATGACCTCTTCGTCGACCAGCGCATTGGCCTTCAGCCGGATCCCGCACGGCTGCCCCGCCCGGGCGGCTTCGCCTTCGGCGTCGATGCGTTCGACGATGCTCTCGCGCATCCGCTGCGGTGCGACCAGCAGCGTGCGGTACTCGGTCTGCCGGCTGTAGCCGGTGAGCACGTTGAACAGGTCGGTGAGGTCGGCACCGACATCGGGGTCGGCGGTCAGCAGGCCCAGGTCCTCATACAGGCGAGCCGTTTTCGGGTTGTAGTTGCCGGTGCCGAGATGGCAGTAGCGACGCATCCGGCCGCGTTCCTGACGCACCACGAGGGCTGCCTTGCAGTGCGTCTTCAAACCGATCAGCCCGTAGACGACATGGCATCCTGCCCGCTCCAGAGCGCGGGCCCACTTGATGTTCGCGCTCTCGTCGAACCGTGCCTTGATCTCCACGAGGACGACCACCTGCTTGCCCGCCTCGGCAGCGTCGATCAGTGCCTCGACGATCGGTGAGTCACCGGACGTGCGGTACAGCGTCTGTTTGATGGCCAGCACGTTGGGATCGGCGGCCGCCTGCTCGATGAATCGCTGCACGCTCGTGGTGAACGAGTCATACGGGTGGTGCACGAGCACATCGCCCTCGCGCAGGACCGAGAAGAAGTCCGGGGCAGGCTCACCGTCGCCGCTCGCCAGTCGCCGGTGAGTCACCGGGACCCGCGGCGGGTCCTTCAGGTCAGGACGGTCGAGATCCTGCAGTGCCCAGAGCGTCGACAGGTCGAGCAGGCCGCCGGGCACCTGATAGACGTCACGACGGTCGACCTCGAGCTCACGCACCAGCAGTTCGAGCATCTCCTCCGAGACGCTGTCCTGGATCTCGAGCCGCACCGCCCGGCCGAAACGTCGTCGCGCCAGCTCGCGCTCCAATGCCTGCAGCAGATCCTCGGCCTCGTCCTCCTCGACCTCCAGATCCTGGTTGCGCGTGACGCGGAAGGCGCAGGAGTCGACGACGTCCATGCCGGGAAAGAGCTGGGGCAGATGAGCGGCCATCAGCTCCTCGAGCGGAACGTAGCTGACGGCATCTTCTTTCTGGCCGTTCTCATCGGGGCCCGGGTTGTCATCGACACGAACCAAACGAGGGACGTTGGGCGGCACCTTGACCCGGGCGAAACGCTCCACCGGCGCGGCGCCGTCGGAGAGATGCGAGCCCGCGTCTCCCGTGCGCACCATCACGCCGAGGTTCAGCGACAGGCCGCTGATGTACGGGAACGGATGGGCGGGGTCGACGGCGAGCGGGGTCAGGACGGGAAAAATCTGCTCCCGGAAGTAGGTGGCCAGGAGCTCGCGCTGGCGGTGGCCGAGGTCGCTCCAATGCAGGACGCGGATGCCGGCCTTGGACAGCTGCGGACCCACCGCGTCGCGCCAGCACGTGGCGTGGCGCTCGACGAGCTCGGCCGTCAACGCGCTGATCTGCTCCAGTTGCTCATTCGTCGAGAGCCCGTCGGGGCTCTTGTACTGAAGCCGGGCAGCGGCGCGGCGCTTGAGGCCGGCGACGCGGACCATGAAGAACTCGTCGAGATTCGTGGCGAAGATGGCCAGGAACTTGGCGCGCTCCAAGGGCATCGTCACGTCGTCCTCGGCGAGCTCGAGCACCCGGGCGTTGAAGTCGAGCCAGGACAGCTCCCGGTTCAGGAAGCGCTCGGGCGGGAGGTCGGGATCGAGGACCGCCGGCTTGGGGGACTCCAGCGGTTCGAGCAGGCCGGAGGGAGGCTTACGGTGTACGGGCTGCTCCGCGAGACTGCTCATTCGCGCTCCTCCGCTTCCGATGACCCCCATGACCCCTGCCATGTCGGTCACCCTCGGCGCGAAGTCTGCCATCCCCAGGTAAACGAATCAGTATCCGCCAGCACCCGCGCGGTATGAGGCCCGACTCCGAGGGCGACGGCGATCTCGAGGTCATGGGACGTGTCGACGTCGCGGCGTAAGCCTGCGCTCACTTCCGCTGAGGCGAGCGCGTGGGTGAGATCGACCGCGCCACTGCTCAGATGACGGTTTCTGCTGGCCGGTCCGAAGGCCGGTTCCAGCCGGACGGAATGGGTCGCCGTCAGCAGCACGGTGCCCGTATCGCCGGCATCGGCAACGATCGCGCGCCGCTCCAGGCTCGCGAGTGAGAGTGCCTCGGCGAGAGCAGGCGGCTGCAGGGCAGGCAGATCAGCGGCCAGGACCGCGAGATTGCTCTGTGGCCAACGGGCGGCTGCTTCGGCGGCGCCGTGGACGAGAGCCGGGTTGAGCCCGGCGGCCGGACTGTCAGGAACGACCACGGCCAGCGGCGCGAGCAACTCCCGCGCCTGCTCGTCATCACTGACGACCAGCACTGCTTCGACCGTCTCGACGCTGGCTGCCGCCGATGCCGTGTCGGCAGCCATCGCAAGCGTCAGCATTGACCGGTCAGGACGATCCAGCCGGCTCTTCGCCAACTCCAGGCGTTTGACGGCGAGCAGCACCACCCAGCGTCGTGAGTCGCCGGGTGACCTCATGGGCAACTACTCGACGGGCCACTCATGCGTGAGGTGCCCGGTCGAAGGCGCGCCGCGCGGGCCGGCGGATCATCATTCGAGGGTACGTGCGGGAAACTGGGCTCCCGTGAGGCGAAGGAGTGGTGGCATGGCCGGCGCCGGCGTTGCTCGCCGGTCCCGCCGCGATGAACCTCGCCTCGGCCCATGGATGGGTTTCGCGGTCGGCGTCGTGCGCCCGCTCTCGCGGCTGTTCACCAAGAGGCGGTGGCACGGTCAGCAGCATCTGCCGCCCGCCGGCGGGGTCATCATCGCGGCCAACCACCTGTCGTGGGTCGATCCGTTCACCCTCGGCCATTTCGTCTACAAGGCCGGCCGTATCCCGCGGTTCATGGCGAAGGAGAGCATCTTCCGGCTTCCTGTCGTCGGCTGGATCGTGCGCGGGGCCGATCAGATACCGGTGCACCGAGGTGAGCGTGACGGCGCCGCCGCACTGAGCGATGCAGTCGAGGCCTTACGCGACGGTGAGGCGGTGCTGATCTACCCCGAAGGAACGATCACCCGAGATCCCGACTGGTGGCCGATGCAGGCCAAGACGGGGGTGGCCCGGCTGGCACTGATGTCCGGGGCGCCGATCGTCCCCGTCGCGCAGTGGGGGCCGCAGGAAATCCTCGGACGCACGCGCCGGCTGCACCTGTTCCCGCGGCGCACCGTCGTGGTGCACGCCCTCGAGCCGGTGTTTCCCGCGGCCTCCGAGACCGGTCAGCAACCGACTCGTGAAGCCCTGCGCGAGCTGACGGCTGACGTCATGAGCCTGATCCGCAGCGAACTGGCCGTCATCCGCGGCGAGCCCGCTCCCGAAGGCGTCTGGGATCCGCGCCGCGAGGAACGGATCGTCGCGCCCGCCCCACCGGCTCCCGATGAGGGAGCAGCATGACGGGTATGCAGCGCCCCGCCAACAGCATCGGTGACAGCGTCGTGACAGCGTCGGTACGGCGGCCGTCATGGGCGCGGGCGCGTGGGGCACCGCGTTCGCGAAGGTTCTCGTCGACGCCGGTACGCCGACCGTGCTGTGGTCGCGGCGGGCCGAGTTGGCGAGCGAGATCAATCGCACCGGGCGCAACGCCTCCTACCTTCCCGAGGTCAAGCTGCCTGGCGAGCTCCGGGCCACGGCCGACCCCCGGGAAGCATTGCAGGACACGCAATTCGTGTTGCTTGCCGTGCCGTCACAGAAGCTGCGCGAGAACCTCACCGGTTGGGTTGCGCTGCTGCCGCCCGATGCCCTGATCGTCAGTCTGATCAAAGGCATCGAGGCCGGTTCAGCCAAGCGCATGAGCGAGATCATTGCGGAGCTGACGGGCGCGGGGCCCGAACGCATCGCGGTCGTCACCGGCCCCAACCTCGCGCACGAGATCGCCGACGAGCAGCCCGCAGCGACCGTGATCGGCTGCGAGGACGAGAGCGCCGCGGTGAGGCTGCAGGCCGCGTCAGCGAATTCGTACTTCCGGCCCTACACCAACGACGACGTCGTCGGCTGCGAGCTCGGCGGCGCCATGAAAAACATCATCGCGATCCTCGTCGGCATGGCCGAGGGGATGGGGTTCGGGGACAACACCCGTGCCAGCATCATCACGCGCGGTCTGGCCGAGACGGGCCGGCTCGGCGTCGCTCTCGGCGCCGATCTGCTGACGTTTGCGGGACTGGCCGGCCTCGGCGATCTGGTCGCGACATGCGCCTCGCCGCTCTCGCGTAACCGCACGTTCGGTGAGCATCTCGGGCAGGGCCGCAAACTCGAGGACGTGCTTGCCGAGCCGGGACATCAGGTCGTCGAAGGCGTCGCGACGAGCCGGGCGGTGCTCGAGCTGGCCCGTCGAACCGGGGTGGACACACCGATCGCCGAGCATGTCGTACGCGCGGTGTCCGGCGAGCTCTCGCCGAGCGAGGTGTTGCGCAGCCTGATGGCGCGTGATCGCAAGTCCGAGCGGACGGTCTGGTCGTGAGCATGCGTGGCAACGGCGGTCGCTACGGCCGCGGACCGGAGCAGGATGCTCTCGTTCCGCCGGTGCTGCACGGCAGCACCTATGTCGTCGACTCCGCGCAGGAGCTGGCAGATCTGCTCGACGGCACCCGCGAGGGCTACTCGTATGCGCGCATCGACAGCCCGACCGCGGATGCCTTCGCCGGGGCCGTAGCGGAGGCGGAAACGCCTGCTGGAGCTGAGGTTCGGGGCCAGGCGTTCGCCAGTGGAATGGCGGCGATCTCCACCACGCTCCTGGCGCTGTTGAGTCCGGGCGATCATGTCGTCGCTGCAGCCAGCTGCTACGGCGGGACGTACCAGCTCCTTCGCGGCACACTCGCCCGTTTCGGCGTCGCGGCGACCTTCGCCGACCAGACCGATCCCGCTGCTGTCGCAGCGGCCATGACCGACCAGACCCGCATCGTCTGGGCGGAATCGTTCGCCAACCCGACGATGCTCATGGGCGACATCCCCGCGCTGGCGGCGGTCGCCGCTGATCGCGGCGCGCTGCTGGCGGTCGATTCGACGTTTGCCTCGCCGGCCATGATGCGCCCCCTCGAGTGGGGCGCCGACCTCGTGGTGCACAGCGCGACGAAGTATCTCGGCGGGCACTCCGACGCGACGGGTGGGGTCGTCGCGGGACCTCCGGAGTTGCTCGCCCGAATCCGCGCGTCCCGCGTCGAACTCGGCCCGGTGCTCGCCCCCGACGAGGCGTACCTGCTGCACCGCGGGCTCGCCACGCTCGACGTGCGGGTGGGGCGCCAGTGCGCCACCGCCGCCACACTTGCCGCCGCGCTCGTCGACCATCCGGCGCTTGCTCGCGTCGACCATCCGAGCCTGCCCGGGCATCCCTCTCACGAGGTCGCGTTGCGGCTGTGCGACAAGGACCGCTACGGCGCCGTTCTGGCACTTTCGCCGCATGGCGACCGCGCGGCCGGAATGGCCTTCTGTGACCGGCTGCGGACCATCCCCCAGGCGACGTCACTCGGCGGCACGCACACGACCGCCTCTCATGCCGCGAGCTCGTCGCATCGCCAGTTCGATGACGCCGCGCTGGCTGCCGCCGGGCTGCTGCCCTCACTGGTACGCCTCAGCGTCGGCCTCGAGGATTCCGCAGAGCTTCTCGCGGATCTCATGCAGGCGCTCGACTCGCTCGGCTGATCGCCGGCGCAGCAGGCTCCTGCCGGTACCGTCAGCGGATGCCCGCCGACGACCGTGCACGCGAGGG
Source organism: uncultured Actinomycetota bacterium (assembly GCA_963731205.1). Lineage (GTDB taxonomy): Bacteria > Actinomycetota > Actinomycetes > Frankiales > Frankiaceae > DATAZK01. Next base: position 2,108,894 of record CAVSUJ010000002.1, read on the forward strand.
AAAGCGCACCCGCGTCGCCGTCGTCTTCGGCGGCCGCAGCACCGAGCACTCCATCTCCTGCCTCTCGGCCGGCACGGTGCAAGCGGCACTCGGGGAGGCGGGTTACGACGTCCTGCCGGTCGGCGTCACGGCTGAGGGCGGTTGGGTTCTCCCGCCGCCGGATCAGCGCTACACGTTGCGCGGGGAAGAGCTGCCGTCCGTGGTCGGCGGCGAGCCACTCATGTTCTCCTGCGATCCGGCCGCGCCGGGCCTCGTCGGAGCCGACGGTCGGCCCCTCGCCGTGGACGTCGTTTTCCCCGTGTTGCACGGCAGATTCGGCGAGGACGGCACGGTGCAGGGCTTGTTCGAGATGGCCGGGATGCCCTACGTCGGCTCCGGCGTCTACGCGTCGGCCGCCGCGATGGACAAGGCACACATGAAGACGGCGCTGCGCGGGGCGGGACTGCCGATCGCCGACTACGCCGTGGTGCACGCCGGCCGCCCGCTCCCCGAGGGCCTGCTCGAGATGCTGGGCACCCCCGTGTTCGTCAAACCTGCGCGCGGCGGCTCGAGCATCGGTATCAGCAAGGTCCGCTGCGCCGACGCGCTGCCCGAAGCCATTTCCCTTGCGGCGCAGAGTGATCCGAAGGTTCTCATCGAGGCGGGCGTGAGCGGCCGGGAGATCGAGTGTGCGGTGCTCGCCGGAGCGCACGCAGGGCCGCCGGAGGCGTCGCTGCCCGCGGAGGTGACCGTCGCCGAGGGCGTCGAGTTCTACGACTTCGACGCCAAATACCTTTCTGACGCGACGATGTTCACTGTCCCCGCGCAGCTGTCGGAAGACGTGACGGCTCAGATCCAAGCTCTGGCGGTCGCCGCGTACGAGGCGCTCGATTGCGCCGGGCTGGCCCGGGTGGACGTCTTCGTGTGTCCCGACGGCCGGGTGGTGCTCAACGAGCTGAACACCATGCCCGGATTCACGGCGGTGTCGATGTATCCGCGGATGTGGGCGGCGAGTGGCCTCTCCCTCCCCGGCTTGGTGGACCGGCTCGTCCAGGACGCGCTGCACCGTCACACCGGCGACTGACCCGTAGGCCCTGGAACTCGGCGACCCTGCCGCGCGTTGAACGCCGCGGGATGGACACCGGAGCCGTGCGCGGCCGCCTGACGGCCGAACGCACCCACACCGAGGAACGCCTGAGCGCGCTCGAGGCGGAGTTCCGCACGCTCGTCGACGCGGGCACCGGCACCAACATCGATGACGAGCACGATCCGGAGGGCGCGACGATCGCGTTCGAACGCGCCCAGGTCGCCGCACTCGTCGAGCAGGCCCGGGCCCGGCTCGGTGACCTCGAACGAGCCCTCGGTGAGCTCCAGCGTGACGCGTACGGAATCTGCGAGCGCTGCGGACAACCCATCGTCGCCGGCCGGCTCGAGGCCCGCCCTGACGCCCGCACCTGCGTCGCCTGCGCGTCCCGCTAGTTGCCCGTGGTCGCCTGCTTCAGCGCCGGCGCGAGCGAGACGAGCAGGTCGCCGGCCACCTGGTAGTGCGTCGGGATGGCCAGCGAGACGCGCGGCAGCCGATCCACGGCCGTGTAGATCACCGCATCAGGCGCTGAGGTCGTCACCCAGAAGACCCCGTCGATCTGGGCGGCGTCGCCTGCTGACGGGAAGTTCGGCGGGTAGCCCACGCCGCAGCGCAGCACCGCCGCGGGGGTGCCCCAGGCGTGCAGGAGCGGGCTGGACGGATGCACGGTGCGCGTCTTCAATCCGTCGCCGATCGTGGCCGGCAGCAGCGCGGAGAGCTTGGTGCAGGCGGCGGCATCGGCGGCCGATGGGGTCGGGACGTTCGTGACGCGTACCGGCTTGGCCCGCTGCAGCTGCCCGACGATCAGCCCGGAACCCAGGGCGACCACCAGGGCGGCGGCCAGGACCAGCAGCCAGCGTTTGCGACGGTTCGGTGGACCGCTCAGAGGTGAACCACCGTGCAGCTGACGGTGCGGGTGATGCCGTCGACCGCCTGCACCTTGGCGACGACCAGCTTGCCCAGCTCATCGACGTTCGTAGCTTCAGCACGCACGATGACGTCATATGGACCGGTGACGCCCTCGGCGGACGTGACGCCTTCGAGTGCCGCGATGGCCGATGCGACAGCCGCTGCCTTGCCGACCTCGGTCTGGATCAGGATGTAGGCGTGGACCACGGGCACTCCCTGCTGAATTGGATGGCGCGCTGGTGCTTCCCGCCGGGGCAGGGCGACGAACGCCAGAGCGCAGTATGACCGAAATCGAAAGCGTCGGAGAATTCGGGCTGATCGCCCGGCTTTCGGCGGCGGCCGGAGTACCCGGCGTCACCGTACGGGCCGGGCGACGATGCGGCGCTGGTCAGCACCACCGATGGCCGTGTTGTGGTCACCACCGACCTGCTCATCGAGGGCACGCATTTTCGGCGTGACTGGTCTGACGCGTATGACATCGGACGGAAATCGGCGGCACAGAATCTGGCTGATGTGGCCGCGATGGGTGCGCGGCCGACGTCTCTGCTGATCGGTCTCGGGGCGCCGGCCGGGTTCCCGACGGCCGAGTTCGACGAGCTCGCCCGCGGGATCCGCGACGAATGCGCGGCTGCGGGCGCGCTACTGATCGGCGGCGATCTCGTGGCGGCTCCGCAGCTCGTCGTCTCCGGAACAGCACTGGGCGTGCTCGAGGGCCGGCCGCCGGTGCTGCGATCGGGGGCGCGGGACGGGGATCAGGTGGGCGTCATCGGGCGCCTCGGCTGGGCGGCCGCAGGCCTGCGCCTGCTGCGCGCCGGAGAGCGCAGCGGCCCGCTGATCGACGCTCATCGCCGCCCCCAGCCGCCGTACGCGTCAGGGTCCGTGCTCGCCGCCGTCGGCGCGACGTCGATGTGCGACGTCAGCGATGGGCTCGTCAGTGATCTCGGCCACCTGGCGGAAGCATCCGGGGTGACGTTCGAGATCGAGGCGGCGAGCCTGCGCCTTCTCGGAGCGTCCGGTGTCACGGACGAGGAACTGCTCACCGGGGGCGAGGACCACGCGCTCGCCTTCACCCTCCCCGCCGGGACCCCGCTGCCCACGGCCGCAGCCCTCATCGGACGCGTGGTCGAAGGGCCCGCAGAGGTGCGCGTCGACGGGCATCCCGCGCGCCAACGCGGCTACGAGCACTTCGGCCGTTCGTGACGGCTACGTTCGGAAGGTGCCTGCCGTACACCGCGCGCTGACCATCGCCGGATCCGACTCCGGCGGAGGCGCCGGCATCCAGGCCGACCTGAAGACGATGCTGGCGCTCGGCGTCCATGGAATGTCCGTCGTGACGGCGGTGACCGCGCAGAATTCTCTTGGCGTCTCGGGGATCTGGGACCTTCCGGTGGAGGCGGTGCGCGCGCAGCTGCGGGCCGTCCTGGACGACATCGGGGCCGACGCGATCAAGACCGGGATGCTCAGCTCGCCCGAGTTGGTCACGACGGTCGCCGAAGCGGTGGGCAACTACGACGCCCCGCTCGTGGTGGACCCGGTGGCCGTCAGCAAGCACGGTGACGCGCTCCTCGCGCCGGATGCCCTGGATGTCCTGCGCCACACGCTCTTTCCGCTTGCCACCGTCGTGACGCCCAACCTCGACGAGGTCCAGCTGTTGACCGGCGTGCGCGTGGACGATGTGGCCGATCTGCCCAGGGCGGCAGAGGCGATGCTGGCCTTCGGCTCGCAGTGGGTGCTGGTGAAGGGCGGCCACCTCGACGGCGACGCCGTCGACCTGCTCACCGACGGCGACTGCCTCGTGGAGCTGCGCGCGCCGCGCGGGGACAACCGGCACACCCACGGCACCGGCTGCACGCTCGCGTCAGCGATCTGCGCCGGCCTCGCCAAGGGGATGGATCTGACCCAGGCGACCTGGGCCGCCAAGGAGTACGTGACCGGAGCACTCGAAGCGGGGTTCGCGCTCGGGGCTGGGATCGGCCCGGTGGATCACGGGTGGCGGCTACGCGAAGCAGGCGCCTGAGCGGACACGCCTTAAGCGCGGACGACCTTGCCGGCCTTCAGGCACGAGGTGCAGACGTTGAGGCGCTTGGGGGTCTTGCCGACCAGCGCGTGCACGGTCTGGATGTTGGGGTTCCAGCGGCGCGGGGTGCGGCGGTGGGAGTGTGAGACGGCCATGCCGAAGCCCGGACCCTTGTGACAGATGTCGCAAACGGAGGACACAGCAACTCCCAGGTGATCAGCACGTCTCGAGGCGGGCGGGACCCGGTGGCGGGTAACCCGACGGTCCAGGTTACCGGACGCCGGCCACCGTACGCTCGGCTCGAGCACGAGACCCCCTTCACGACCCGCAGGAGAGGCGACGCGCGTGTCCGACAGGCTCAGCGACCCGCTCAGCGGGGAGCTGGGTGGCAAGACCGCTGACGCCTTCGCCGACGCCCTGGATCTACACACCGTCGGCGATCTGCTGGACCACATCCCGCGGCGCTACGTGGAACGCGGCGAGCTCACCAACCTGGACGAGCTCGTGGTCGGCGAGAGCGTCACGATCCAGGCCGAGGTGGTCAAGGCCAGCGGCCGCCAGATCCGCCACAAGCTGCACAAGCTGGACGTGATCGTCAGTGACGGACGGGGCCAGCTCACGGTCACTTTCTTCAACCAGCGCTGGCGCGAAAAGCAGTTCACGCCCGGCAAGCGCGTGCTCCTGGCGGGCGAGATCAAGTCGTTCGGACACAAGCAGATCCGTTCGCTGACCAACCCGGAGATCAGCCCGGACGACGACGACGACTTCGCCGGCGGCATGCTCCCGATCTATCCGGCGGCCGCGAAGGTGCGCAGCTGGGACATCGTCAAGAGCGTCAAGATCATCCTGAGCACGCTGCCGGAGCTGCCCGATCCGCTCCCGCCGGAGCTGCGGGCCCGCCATCACCTGCCGGGCCTGCGCGAGGCGTATCAGAAGATCCACCGTCCCAGCGGATACGCCGACGTCGAGGCCGCCCGCAAGCGGCTGCGCTGGGACGAGGCGCTCGTCCTGCAGGTCGCGCTCGCGCAGCGGCGAGCCGCGGTCGAACGTCAGACCGCCGTCCCGCGTAAGGAGCGCTCGGGGGGCCTGCTCGAGGCGTTCGACCGGGCGCTCCCGTTCGACCTCACCGAAGGCCAGCGCGTGGTCGGTGAGGAAGTGGCGGGTGACCTCGCCCGCACCTTTCCCATGCACCGGTTGCTCCAGGGCGAGGTGGGTTCCGGCAAGACCGTCGTCGCGCTGCGGGCGATGCTCACGGTGATCGACGCCGGAGGCCAGGCCGCCCTGCTGGCTCCGACGGAGGTGCTGGCGGTCCAGCACGAGCGGAGCCTGCGCGCCCTGCTCGGTCCGCTCGGCATCGCGGGGGAGCTCGGCAGCGCCGACGAGGCGACACGGGTCGTCCTGCTCACCGGTTCGCAGTCGGCGCCGGTGCGCCGGGCAGCCTTGGCGGCCATCGCCGAACGCGAGACAGGCATCGTCGTCGGCACCCATGCGCTGCTCTCGGAGGGGACGAGCTTCGCCGAGCTCGGCCTTGTCGTGGTCGACGAGCAGCACCGCTTCGGCGTCGAGCAGCGGGACGCCTTACGCGCCCGGGCCGAAGCCGGCGGGGGGACGCCGCCGCACCTGCTCGTCATGACCGCGACGCCGATCCCGCGGACCGTGGCCATGACGGTCTTCGGCGATCTGGACACCAGCGAGCTGACCGAGCTGCCCGCGGGACGCACTCCCATCCGGAGCCACGTTGCTGAGCCCAAGTGGCACGGCCGCATCTGGGCCAAGGTCCGCGAGGAGGTGGCGGCCGGCCATCAGGCCTTCGTCGTGTGCCCGCGGATCGGTGACGGCCCCGAGATCGATCGCGACGCCGACGACGAGCCGGCGGACGATCCGGACGAGGGCGCGGACGGCGACACCGGCGAGCGCCGCCCACCGCTCGCCGTCCTCGATGTCCTGCCGCTGCTGGCCGGCGGCGAGCTCGCGGGCCTGCGGATCGAGGCGCTGCACGGACGCCTGACGTCCGAGGACAAGGAGCGTGTCATGGCGCGCTTCACGGCCGGTCAGATCGATGTGCTCGTCGCCACGACGATGGTCGAGGTCGGCGTCGACGTCCCGAACGCGACCGTGATGGTGATCCTCGACGCCGACCGTTTCGGCGTCTCGCAGCTGCACCAGCTACGCGGCCGGGTGGGGCGGGGGAGCGCGGCGGGCTGGTGCCTGCTCCACACGGACGCCCCCGAGGGGAGCCCTTCGCGGCTGCGGGTCGAGGCCGTCGCCGACACGCTCGACGGCGCCGAGCTCGCCAAGTTGGACCTGCGGGAACGGCGCGAGGGTGACGTGCTGGGCACCGCCCAGTCCGGCCGCCGGCGTTCACTGAAGCTGCTCGACCTGCTGCGCGACGAGCAGCTCCTGCTTTCCGCGCGAACCGAGGCGGCCAAGATCGTCGCCGAGGATCCCGACCTGGAGCAGCACGTCGAGCTGGCCCGGGTGCTGGCCCGGCGCCTCGACGAGGAGCAGGCCGCGTACCTGGAGAAGGGGTGACCCGCATCGTCGGCGGGGTTGCCGGAGGCCGCCGGATCGCCGTTCCGGCAGGTCGCGAGGTGCGCCCGACCTCCGAACGCGTCCGTGAGGCGCTGGCCTCCGCGCTGGTGTCGCGCCTGGGCGGGTTGGGCGGCCGGACGGTCCTGGACCTGTTCGCCGGCACCGGCGCGGTGGGCCTGGAGCTGCTGTCCCGCGGGGCCGCGGCGGTCACATTGGTGGAGTCCTCGCCGGCCGTTCGAAAAGTGCTGGAGGCGAACGTTGCCGCGCTCGGGCTGCCCGGCGCGACGGTCGTCGGCAAGCGGGCGGAGACGGTGCTACAGGGAACGCAGGACGGCTGGGACGTCGCGTTCCTGGACCCGCCCTACGCGCTCGATGTCCAGCCCATCCTGGACGCGGCCGCCGCCCACACGAGGCAGCTGCTGGTCATCGAACGGGCGACGCGAAGCCCCGCCCCCTCATGGCCCGAGGGGTTCGAGGATCTGCACCACCGTCGCTACGGTGACAGCACCCTCTGGTACGGTTTTCGATCATGAGCGGTGCCCGCCGGTGACGTCGGAAAGTCCCGAGCCAGGCGCACAAACGCGGGTTCGGAGCGCGGTGTGCCCCGGGTCGTTCGATCCGGTGACCAATGGCCACCTCGACATCATCGGGCGTGCCGCGAAGCTCTATGACGAGGTTGTCGTCGCCGTGCTGATCAACAAGAGCAAGGCCGGCATGTTCACGATCGAAGAGCGCATGGACATGTTGCGCGAGGCCACCAGCAGCTACGGCAACGTGATGGTGGAGTCCTTCCACGGCCTGCTCGTCGACTTCTGCCGCGACCGCGACATCCCCGTGATCGTCAAGGGTCTGCGGGCGGTCAGCGACTTCGACTACGAGCTGCAAATGGCGCAGATGAACCACTCGCTGGCGGGCGTCGAGACGGTCTTCATGAGCACCAACCCGGCGTCTTCCTTCCTGTCGTCGAGCCTGGTCAAGGAGGTCGCGACGTGGGGCGGCGATGTCAGCCACCTGGTTCCGGCTTTCGTGCTGAAACGGATGAGCGAGAAGCTTTCCGGCCGCTGAACTCCCGGCGTAGGCGAAGGGGCATACACGCCTGCGGCCCTGCCATAGGCTGACGCGCATGCCGGACGTGCAGGGCAAGCTCGACGAGATCATCACGATGGTGGAGACCGCCAAGGGCAAGGCGCTCTCCGGATCCGCGGCCGTCATCGACCGGCCGGTGCTGCTGGCCGCACTTGAAGAGATGCGCCAGCTCCTGCCCGCCGAAATGTCCGAGGCCCGCTCCCTGCTCCGCGAGCGCAACGCTGTTCAGGGCGCGGCCCGTGAGCAGGCCGACGAGCTGCTCGCCGCCGCGCGGGCAGAAGCCGACCGCACGATCGACGCGGCCCGTGACGAGCGCGACCGGCTGGTCTCGGAGAGTGAGGTGGTCGAGGAGGCCGAGCGCGTCGCCGCGGAGATCACCGGCGATGCCGAAGCCGAGGCTGCCCGGATGCGTGAGCAGACCGACGAGTACATCGACGCTTCGCTCGCCCGTTTCGAGCAGCTCCTGAACGCTTCGCTGGAAACGGTGACGCGTGGTCGCGCCCGGGTCTCGGCAGCGCGCCGGCACGAATCCGCCGCGGCCCGGTACGAGACCGCGGATGACCAGAGCGACGACGACGCCGAGCCGAGCCGCGCGAGGCCTCACGCGGCGGGGGTCGAGGGCAATGGCTACGCCTCCGCAGAGGACATGAGCTGGGAGAGCGAAGACCCTCCCGTACAGGGGTCCTCGGCGGCAGCGAGCGCGTCCTGACCATCGTTCTGCGGTAACGAGCTGCCCGTTCTACCTGCTTGTAGACTGGGTCGGTCGTGCCAGGGCGATCACACCTGCGCGCGGCCAGCCGGCCAATCCTTCCGCTCGAGACGAGTCCGTGCCCCAAACCATGTCGAAGACCCACCACGCCAAGCCGCGGCTCGACCCGCGCCAGCCCCTCGTGCTCGACACGAGGGAGCTCGGCCGTCGTCCCGGTTCGATGCGGCGCGTCCGGCAGACGGTCAAGGCACCGCAAGAGCTCGGCATTCCGCTGGCCAGCATTCCTGTCGGCAGCGAGCTCGTGCTCGACCTGCGGCTGGAATCGGTCATGGAAGGCGTGCTGGTCACCGGCACCGTCGATGCCGTGATGAGTGGGGAGTGCGGTCGCTGCCTCGATCCGGTCAGCGCCCCGTTGCAGGTCGAGATCCAGGAGCTCTACAGCTATCCCGATTCCGGTCCCTACGGAAACTCGCGCGTCTCGGGCCCCCGGTCCGATGATGACGATGAGCTGCCGTCCCTCGTCGACGACCTGATCGATCTCGAGCCCGTGCTGCGCGACGCCCTCGTGCTCGAGCTGCCGATGAGCCCGCTGTGCCGCGAGGATTGCCCGGGCCTGTGCCCGGAGTGCGGCGAACACCTTGCTGAGCTTCCCGAAGATCATTCCCACGATGCGGTCGACCCACGGTGGGCGGCCCTGGCTGGTTTGCGCGACCAAGCGCAGCCCGCCTCGTCCAGTCCAGAACAGGAGTCCTGACGTGGCCGTCCCGAAACGCCGCACCTCGCGGTCCAACACCCACTCTCGCCGGAGCCAGTGGAAGACGAGTGCTCCGCAGCTCGCCAAGTGCGACCGTGGACACGTGATCCTCGCGCACACCGCGTGCCCGACCTGTGGCCGCTACGCCGGCCGGCAGGCGATCGACGTCTGAGGGTTCCGCTGAGCGCGCCTCGCATCGCCGTCGACCTGCTCGGGGGAGACGCCGGTCCTGACGTCGTGATCGACGGCGCCGCGCTGGCGGCAGCGCGCTGGCCCGACCTCGGGCTGCTGCTCGTCGGGCCGCCCACCGAGACCGGCGCAGCTCTTGCATCCCGCGGGTTGGACCGCGACGATCGGATCCGCCTCATCCCGGCGTCGCAGTGCATCGCGATGGACGAGGACCCGGTCCGTGCCGTTCGGTCGCGCCGCGACGCGACGGTGCGGGTGGCCTCACGCCTGGTCCGCGACGGCGAGGCCGATGCCAGTGTCTCCGTCGGGTCGACCGGCGCGGCTGTGGCGGCGGCACTGTTCACCATCGGCCGGCTGCCGGGCGTGACCCGTCCTGCGCTCGCCGTGACCGTACCCGCCCCGCGCGGGCCGGTCGTGCTGCTCGATGCTGGGGCGACCATCACGGCCGGCGTCGATCTCCTGGTGCAGTTCGCGCTGGCCGGCGTCGCCTATGCACAGATCCGGCTCGGCGTCGCCGAACCCACTGTCGGGCTGCTGTCGATCGGCTCCGAATCGGGTAAGGGCGATCCGGTACGCCGGGAGGCGGAGCAGCGTCTCACCGAGCTTTTACCCGGGCTCGGGGTCCGCTTCGTCGGCAACGTCGAGAGCCAGGCCGTCGCCATCGGCGGCGTGGTCGACGTCGTCGTGACCGATGGCTTCACCGGCAACGTCCTGCTCAAGGGCATGGAAGGGGCGATCGGGGCCGTCCTCGCCGCAGCGGTCGAGGATCTCGATCCTGCTGGGTCAGAAGCTCTCGCCGGGGTGGTGCGCCGGCTCGGACCGGAAGGGCAGGGAGGCGCGGTCCTGCTCGGGGTGAAGGGGGTCGTCGTCGTGGGTCACGGCTCGTCCTCGCCTTCGGCCGTCGCGGCCTGCATCGGTGCTGCCGCGAGCGCCGCCCGCGAAGGTCTCGTGCCGCGGTTGACAGACGCGCTGGCCGCGCTGATCGCCCATCGTCGTGGAGAGCCGCCGCAGAGCCGGCTGATGCCGGCGTGACCCTCCTGACCGATATCAACGAGTCCACGCTGCTCGATCTCGTGCGCTCTGCAGTCTCGACGGTGCTAGAGCTGCCCGTCCCGACGTTGACGGCCGCCACCCGGCTCGTCGACGACGTCGGGGCCGACTCGCTCGCGATGATCGAGATCGTGGAGATCGTCGAGGAAGAGCTTCGGGCCAACGGCACTGACGTCTGGATCGACGACCAGTCGCTCGCCCGGATCCAGACCATCGCCGACATCGTGGCCGCGGCTGCTGCTGTGGTCGCGGCTGGTCGCAGAGACGCGACGATCTGATGCCGAGACCGCCCGTTGCCCGAGCCGCTTCCGGCGGCCGAATTGATCTCGGCGTTGGGAATCGACTGCCCTCCCGAGCTCATGATCCGCGCGCTGACGCACCGCTCGTACGCCTATGAACACGGCGGTTTGCCGACCAACGAGCGGCTGGAATTCCTCGGCGACGCGGTGCTCGGACTCATCGTCACTGATGCGCTGTATCGCATGCATCCCGATCTCGCCGAGGGACAGCTCGCGAAGCTGCGCGCGTCGATCGTCAACATGCGGGCGCTCGCCGGCGTCGCCCGCCTGGTGGGTGCGGAAGCCAGCGGCGGCCTCGGGGCCTACGTGTTTCTCGGCCGCGGCGAGCAGTCCACCGGTGGAAGCGACAAGCCCAGCATCCTGGCCGACACGCTCGAGGCGGTCATCGGCGCGACGTACGAGCACGGTGGTCTCGAGCCGGCGTCGCAGCTGATCCACCAGCTTTTCGAACCGTTGCTCGCCGGCGCGGGCGAGCCGCACAACGGCTTGGATTGGAAGACCTCACTCCAGGAGAGCTCGGCCTCGCGCGGCTTCGGGCCGCCCGAATACACCGTCGAGGAATCCGGCCCCGATCACGCCAAGCACTTCGTCGCAGCCGCCTGGGTCGGCGGGCAGCGGCTCGGAGAAGGGGTCGGCAGCAGCAAGAAGGAGGCCGAGCAGCAGGCCGCAGCCAAAGCCCTCGCGGCGCTCGCCGCGCAAGCGCAGTAGTCGCGCTCGGTAGTCGCGCTCGGTAGTCGCAAACTCAGTAGTGCGGAAAACGCGGCTGGCGTTGGTCTTTCGGGCACCAGTACGACGAGCGACCCATGAATTTGGACCGCCGGATCGGTGTGCCGCACCGGTCGCACGGCTCACCTTCACGGCCGTACACGTGCAGTGAGCGGTCGAAGTAGCCGGACTGCCCGTTGACATTGACGTACAACGCGTCGAACGACGTGCCGCCGGCATCGACGGCGGCCCGCAGCACCTGCTGCACCGCTTCCAGCAAGGTGCGTACGAGCGGGCGGGGCATGTTCTCGGTCGGACGCGCCCAGTGCACCTTCGCGATCCACAGGGCCTCGTCGGCGTAGATGTTTCCGATGCCGCTGGCGAGGGACTGGTCGAGCAGCGCGCGCTTCACCCCGGTGCGCTTGCGTCGCAGGTTGCGGACGAACAGTTCGGGGTCGAACTCGGGATCGAGCGGATCGCGTCCGATATGAGCCAGCGAGCCTGGCAGCGCGGCGCCGCCGGCAGCGACGGACAGGCCTCCGAAAGTGCGCTGGTCCACGAAGCGCAATTGCGGGTCGCCGTCGGCAAACCTCAGCCGCACCCGCAGGTGGAGTTCGTCGGGAGCGTCGGCGTTCTCCACCAGCAGCTGACCGCTCATGCCGAGATGGGCGACGAGAGCGTCGCCGGAGTCCAGCGGCAGCCACAGGTACTTGCCGCGTCGCAGGGCCGCGTCGAGGGTTCGGCCGGCGAGCAGGGCCGCGAAGTCGTCTGCCCCGGCGATGTGACGGCGGACCGCCCGCGGGTGCAACACCTCGACGGAGGTGATGGTGCGTCCGACGACCCAGCGCGCCAGGCCGCGCCGGACGGTTTCGACTTCCGGAAGCTCAGGCATCGCTCAGGCGCCAGACGGGTCGGGCCGGTTCAGCGGGCAGGGCTACTTGCGCTTGCCGACGCCTTGCTGGCTCACCAGGTTCTCGGGAGGGGTCCCGTCATATGGGGTGTCGAGGTTGGAGTCGTCGGGGATCGGGCTCGGCAGCTCCGACTGCACGCCCTCGGTGCTCGCCCGCGGATCGGGCCGGTTGTCCTGCGACACCTTGTGGTCCGCATTTCCGCAGGCCGCCAGCAGGAGGGCCGGTACTGCAGCCAGGCCGGCCAGACTCACGGCGATCTTGCGCCGTCCCACGACGGACACTCGCGGCTTATCGTCGCTGAGCAATGACCGAACTCCCTCACCATCCGACTGAACCGCTTGACGCTGCCGCACCCGTTCAGCATGGCACGCCGTCGCGTGATTCGGAGGGTGGGGAGGCCGGAGATGAGACCGTGCGCGTCACCGCGTGGGTGCGCGGACGGGTGCAGGGCGTGGGGTTCAGGTGGTGGACCCGAGCGCGAGCGCTCGAGCTCGGCCTCTCGGGTTGGGCCCGCAATCTCGAGGACGGTCGCGTCGAGGTCGTCGCGCAGGGTTCGCGGGCGGCCGGCGAGGCGCTTTTGAGCGCGCTTCGCAGCGGTCGGGCGCCGGGACGCGTCGCCGGAGTCACCGAACGCTGGTCGGATCCGCGAGAGGGAATCAGCGGCTTCGTCGAGCGTTAGCGGCCGAATGGCCTATCGGCAGCGGAAGCACGCTGGAAACCACCTGTGACGTGCAGTGATCTGCGCCTCGTGGGCTTGACCGGGGGTTGACCTTTAGGGCATGGCATGGGATTGTTGACAACGGAATTGAACCGGCGCCCGTCTGTCTGCGCCGCTTGTTCGGTCACTCATCGTGGAGGACCCTCTATGGCGAAAGCCCTGTTCGGACACGTCGGCGCTGCCAACGATGTACGCCTCGCTGCCGAGGTTCACCGCCTCCGTACCCGAGTACGCGATCTTGAATCCGAGCTCGATCGCGCCCTTGCTGTGAACGAGCTCCTGGCATCCCGTGTAGATGTGAGTGACGAGCTTCGCACTCTCTACCAGGAGCCCGCGCTCACCTGATCCATCGCCGGTCCAGCAGGACCGGTTTTTCTATGGAGGACGCCCTCGGGGCGTCCTCCTCTGTTTTGTGGTCCCGCACCGCTAGCGTCCGACTCGATGTATCTCAAGAGCCTGACCCTGCGCGGTTTCAAGTCCTTTGCGGGGTCCACGACCCTCGCCCTCGAGCCCGGTCTGACCTGCGTGGTCGGCCCTAACGGCTCGGGCAAGAGCAACGTCGTCGACGCCATTGCCTGGGTCCTCGGCGAGCAGGGGGCCAAAGCGCTGCGCGGCGGCAAGATGGAAGACGTCATCTTCGCCGGCTCGCCCGGCCGCCCGCCCCTCGGTCGCGCCGAGGTTCAGCTGACGATCGACAACTCTGACGGTGCCCTGCCGATCGAGTACGCCGAAGTCACCATCGGCCGGCTCATGTATCGCTCGGGGGAGTCGGAGTACACGATCAACGGCAGCTCGTGCCGGCTGCTCGACGTCCAAGAGCTGCTGTCGGACTCGGGCATCGGCCGCGAGATGCACGTGATCGTCGGCCAGGGCTCGCTCGACGCCGTGCTCGGCGCCCGCCCGGAGGACCGGCGCGGCTTCATCGAGGAGGCCGCCGGCGTCCTCAAGCACCGCAAGCGCAAGGAGCGTGCGCTGCGCAAGCTCGACGCGACCGGTACCAGCATCGAGCGGCTCACCGACCTTGCTGCTGAGCTGCGCCGCCAGCTCGGCCCGCTGGGACGTCAGGCCGAGGCCGCGCGCCGGGCAGGAGTCGTCCAGGCCTCGCTGCGCGACGCCCGGCTGCGGCTGCTCGCCGACGACCTCGTCAACGCCGGGAAGGCCCTGGAAGCTCGCGGTGAGGCCGATGGGGCGCTCACCCGTCGGCTGGCCGAGGGTGAGGAGCGGCTGCGCGAGGCGATCGCGGCCGACGAGACGCTGACCGCTTCCGTGCAGGAGAGCACCGCCCGCGCCGAAGCCGCAGCGCAGACCTGGCACGCCCTCGGTCGCCTGTCCGAGCGGCTCGCTTCCGTCGGCGCTCTGGCCCAGCAGCGAGCGACCTACCTCGGCGCCGACGAACCGATCCCGGCGGGGCGCGATCCTGAGCAATTGGAGGCGGAATCAGCCGCCGCCGCGCAGGAGGAGCAGTCCCTCTCGGTCCGCGCCGCTGAAGCCGGCGAGCAGCTGGAATCGGCGCAGGCGATCCGCGTCGTCGCCGAGCGGGAGCTCAATGCCTGCGACGAGCGAGCCCGGGCGGCTGCCCGCGCCGCCGCGGATCGGCGTGAAGGGCTCGCCCGCCTCACCGGCTCGCTCGAGACCGCCCGCGGGCGTCTCGCAGCGGCGACGGCGGAGGACAGCCGGCTCGAGGAGACCGCGACCGCGGCCCGCCGCCGCGCCGCCGAGTGCGAGGAGCAGGCGAGAGTGGCGTCGGCGGAGCTGGAGCGGCTCGACGCCGCCGAGGTCGAGCTCGACACCGTTCACGCCGCCGCCGAAGCCGCTCTGGAGGCTGCGCGTACCGCCCTTGCCGGATGCGCGGAGCGGCGCCGGACCGCCGAGCAGGAGCGGGTGAGCGCGCTCGCCGCACGCGACACCTGGGTACTGTCCCTCGAACGCGATGACGGCACCGCGGCGATCCTGGCCGATCCCCCTGCTGGAGTCCTGGGTGCCACGGCAGACCTGATCAAGGTCACACCGGGAGCCGAGGCCGCGATCGCTGCAGCCCTCGGAAACCTGGTCGACGGCCTGGTCGCCGAAGCTCCGCATTCGGCCATCGCGGCTCTCGAGGCGGCTGCTGGCGCGTCGGCCCGCGTCGCCGTTCTGGTCGGTGCCGCCGCCGAGCCCGCCGCGTCAGGCTCGGCCCCTGCGGGCGCCTGGGCCGCCGACCTCGTCGACGTTTCCCCGGCCGCCGCCCCGTCCGCGGCTCCTGGCCTGCGGCGCAGCTTGCAGCGTCTGCTGGCGGGCGTGGTTGTGGTCGATGACCTCGCGTCGGCGGTCCGGCTGGTCACCAGTCACCCCGAGCTGACGGCGGTCACGCGGGCCGGCGATCTCCTGAGCGCGGCGAGTGCGAGCGGCGGCGCTACGGCTCCGGCCTCGTCCCTGGCCGTGCGCGCCGCTGTCGACGCCGCCCAAGAGCGGGTCCGCGCCGTGGAAGCGAGCCTGGAAGCGGAAGGAGCGGCGGCGGCGCAGCTCGAGGCCGTGGTCGCCGAGCACGAGGCCGTGGTCAATGACGCGCTGACCCAGCTGCACGATTCCGACGCCGCGATCGCCGCCTTCCAGGAGGAGGTGGCCCGCGCGACCTCGGCGGCCCGCGGGGCGACGGCCGAGGCCGAGCGGGTCGAGCGCGCCCGTGAGGAGCTGCACGCCTCGCGCACCCGCCATCAGTCCGATGCTGACGCGCTGGCTGCGCAGCTGGCGTCGATGAACGGAGCGCAGGCCCCTCAGGAGCCCGATCCGGCCGAGCGCGACGCACTCGCCGCGGCCCTGGAGGAGGCCCGGTCGCACGAGGTGGAGCTGCGCCTGGCTGCCGGCGTCGCCCGCGAGAAAGTCAGGGCCATCGCCGGACGTGCGGCGGCGCTCATGAGGGCAGCGGAGAACGAGCGGGCAGCGCGGACTGCGGCGCAGCGGCGCCGGCTGGAACGCCGGGCCTCTGCCGAGCGCGCGGCTGCGGTGGCAGAGCTCGCGGGCGCCGGTGCTGCCCGGCTGGCCCAATCGCTGGAAGCGGCTGGAGCGGTCCGCGCGGCCGCCGACGCCCAGCGCGGCGAGGCCGACCGCAGGCTCACGGAGGTGCGCGAGCTGGCCCGCACCCTGACCGCCGAAGTCGACTCACTGCGTGACGCCCGTCATCGCGACGAGGTCGCCCGCACCGAGCAGCGGCTGCTCAGCGAAGGTCTGCAGGAGCGCTGCCGCGAGGAATGGGGCATGGAGCCCGACATCCTCGTCGCCGAATACGGCCCCCATCTGCCGGTGCCGCCCGACACCGAGGAAGGCCAGCTCGCCGTCTACAACCGCGGCGCCCAGGAGAAGCGTGCGGCCGAGGCTGAGCGCGTGCTGGCCCGGCTCGGCACCGTCAACCCGCTCGCGCTGGAGGAGTACGCCGCCCTTCAGGAGCGCGCGACGTTCCTCGCCCAGCAGGTCGAAGACCTGCAGAAGACGCGTCGCGAGCTGCTCGGCATCATTCGCGACGTCGACGCCAGGGTCATCGAGGTCATGGAGTCGGCATTCGCCGATACGGCACGCGAGTTCGCGCTGGTCTTCCCGACCCTCTTCCCCGGCGGCGAGGGCCGGCTCGTCCTCACCGATCCCGACGACCTGCTGCTGACCGGCATCGAGGTCGAGGTGCGTCCGGCCGGCAAGCGCGTCTCCCGGCTCTCCCTGCTTTCCGGTGGCGAGCGTTCGCTGGCGGCGCTCGCGTTCCTGCTGGCGGTCTTCCGGGCGCGGCCCTCGCCGTTCTACGTGCTGGACGAGGTCGAGGCCGCGCTCGACGACCGCAACCTCGGCCGCCTCCTCGAAGCCCTCGAGCAGCTGCGCTCCAGCTCGCAGCTGCTGATCGTGACGCACCAGAAGCGCACGATGGAGATCGCCGACGCCCTGTACGGCGTGACGATGCGCCGTGACGGCGTCACCACCGTCGTCAGCCAGCGCCTGCGCGAGCGCCTGTCAGCCTGACGGTTTCGGGCCGAGTCGCTCGGCTAGCCTCAGTCTGACGTACTGCTGAACGGCGCCGTCTGCCCGAGGAGCTCGCCATCACCCTGCTCATCACCATCCTGTCGATCGTCGTGTTCGCGATCGTCGCGACGGCTGGTTTCGTCTACACCACCCCGAGCCGCCGCCGCGAGCGTCGCCTGCGCCGGCAAGAGGCAGCTCCGCCCGCAGCAGGTGCCGCTACCGGCGACGAATCAGCCCGGGCTCCGGCCGACGGACACGTGCGTGGCGTGGCGACGGTCGACCTGCCCAAAGACGCCGAGGACACCGAACTCACCGAGCTCACCGACCTCCCCGCCATCCCCGACCTCGACGTGCCCGAACCGACCGCCGGCCGGCTCGTCCGGCTCCGCTCCCGGCTGGCCCGATCCCAGTCCACCCTCGGCCGCGGCCTGCTGAGCGTCCTCTCACGCGACACGATCGGCGACGAGGACTGGGAGGAGATCGAGGACACCCTGCTCACCGCCGACATGGGGGTCGCTCCGACCACCGAACTCGTGGAGGCGCTGAAGACCCGCGTCCGGGTGCTGGGAGCGCGTACTCCCGAGCAGGCCCGCTCCCTGCTGCGGGACGAGCTGCTGGCCCAGGTCGGAACGACGACTGATCGAAGCGTCGCGACCAGCCACGACGGTCGTCCGGCGGTGGTGCTCGTCGTCGGCGTGAACGGCACCGGCAAGACCACGACGTGCGGAAAGCTCGCCCGGGTGCTCATCGCCGACGGCCGCACCGTCCTGCTCGGCGCCGCTGACACCTTCCGCGCCGCGGCCGCCGATCAGCTCGAGACGTGGGGTGCGCGGGTGGGCGCCGAGACCGTGCGCGGGCCGGAGGGTTCCGACCCGGCGAGCGTCGCCTTCGAGGCCGTCAAGGAAGGCATCGCCGACGGTGTCGACACCGTGCTCATCGATACCGCCGGAAGGCTGCACACCAAGTCCGGGCTCATGGACGAGCTCGGCAAGGTCAAGCGCGTCGTGGAGAAGCAGTCGCCCGTGGACGAGGTGCTGCTGGTGCTCGACGCGACCACTGGTCAGAACGCGCTGGTGCAGGCGAAGGTTTTCGCCGAGGTCGTCAACGTGACCGGTGTCGTCCTCACCAAGCTCGACGGCACCGCCAAGGGCGGGATCGTCGTCTCCGTCCAGCGCGAGCTCGGGGTGCCGGTCAAGCTGATCGGGCTCGGCGAGGGCCCGGACGACCTGGCCCCCTTCGAGCCCGAGGCTTTCGTCGACGCCCTGCTCGGCTGATTTGGCTACGCGGGACGCGGAGTGGTGAGCTCCTCGGCGTTGGTCAGCAGGATCTTGCGACGGTCGGCGTCGGTGAACTTCTGCAGCTCCTCGACGTAGTCCAGCGGCTGCGGCATGCCTTCGATGTGCGGCCAGTCGGAGCCGAAGACGACACGGTCGGCGCCCATGTACTCGGCCGTCTCGTTGACGTCGTCCTCCCAGAACGGGTTGATCCAGATGTTGCGCCGGAACGTCTCGACCGGGTCCTCGCTGAAGTAGCTCGGGGTCTTTCGCGCGGTCGAACGCAGCTTCTTGAACAGGTCGGGCAGGAAGGTCGAGCCGTTCTCCACCGAGACGATCCGCACGTTGGGGAAGCGGTCGAAGAGCTTCTCGAAGATGAGTGACGCGAGCACGTCCATGATCGCGCGTTCCATGTTGAACGCCGTGACCGAGGGGCGCATGCCGCCGGAGAACTTGGCGGAAAACCCTTCCCGGCCATAGCCGTTCGAGCTGTAGCCGCTGTCACCCGCGTGGATGACGACGGGAATGCCGGCCTCGTTGACGCGGGCCCAGAACCGGTCGAACACCGGGTCGGCGATGCCGTACGCGCCGTGCTCGGTGAAGACGGCCGCGGGGCGCATCACGACGTGGCGCGCCCCCAGGCTGACCGCACGCTCGAACTCGGCGATGCCGGCGTCGAGGTCGGCCAGCGAGATGTACGGGGAGGCGAAAAGGCGGCCCTGGTAGGCGTACCCCCAGTCCTCCTCGATCCACCGGTTGAAGGACTGGAACAGCAGCGCGACCGCTCCCGGGTCGTGCTTGAGCAGCTCCTCGTAGATCATCCCGAGCGTCGGGAACATCCAGATCTTCGACAGGCCCTGCTTGTCCATGGCCATGAGGCGGGCGTCGCGGTCGCGGTACTCGGGGCGGATCGGCTCACGCTCGCGGAGCATCTCGATCGGGGTGCGGCCGTCGGCGTTGCCGCGGAAGTACGCCGACAGCGCGCCTGCCGGGGAGACCGGGTCGAAGGTCGGGTTCACCACCGCGTGGCTGACCTTGCCACCGATCACGTGGTACTTGCGACCGTTGATCTCACACCACTGGATGACGCGCTCGCCCCACCGCGGATCGAGGTGGCGCGTGAAGGCGTCGATGGCCTCGTAGTAATGGTTGTCGCCGTCGAACGCGGCAAAGTCCAGACCATGCTGCGGGGTGACGGAACTGGCTGTCCCCGGCTCGATCGTCGTCGTCACGTTCATCATCTCCACTCGGCGCGCTATTCGATCAGTCACAGCTGACATCACGTCACAGCCTGACACGAAGTCAGGTCCTAGGTGAGCGTATGACCCGGCCGTAGGCTGGATGCAGCCCGACTGGTGTTTTCCCGGTACTCCAGCCCCGCTCCGAAGGGCCATTTGCGTGTTCGACACCCTCTCCAACCGGCTCGACAAGGTCTTCTCGTCGCTGCGTGGCAAGGGCCGGCTGTCCGAAAAGGACATCGACGCCACCGCCCGCGAGATCCGCATCGCCCTGCTCGAGGCCGACGTCGCGCTGCCAGTGGTGCGCACGTTCATCGCGGCCGTCAAGGAGCGCGCGGCCGAAGCCAATGTCAGCCAGGCGCTGAACCCGGCGCAGCAGGTCATCAAGATCGTCCACGAGGAGCTCATCGCCATCCTCGGCGGCGAGACCCGCAACATCCGCTACGCCAAGACCCCACCGACCGTGATCATGCTCGCGGGTCTGCAGGGCTCCGGAAAGACGACGCTGGCCGGCAAGCTCGGGCTGTGGCTGAAGTCGCAGGGCCACGCGCCCCTCCTGGTGGCGGCCGACCTGCAGCGCCCCAACGCGGTTCAGCAGTTGCAGGTGGTCGGGCAGCAGGCCGGGGTGGAGGTCTTCGCGCCGGAGCCGGGCAATGGCGTCGGCAATCCGGTGAACGTGGCGCGCGACGCGATCGCCCAGGCGCGTCAGAAGCTGCACGACGTCGTGGTCGTCGACACGGCCGGTCGCCTCGGTATCGACGAGGTGCTGATGCAGCAGGCGGCTGACATCCGCGATGCCGTCCATCCCGACGAGGTGCTCTTCGTCGTCGACGCGATGATCGGCCAGGACGCCGTCACCACGGCGCAGGCGTTCCTCGAGGGCGTCGACTTCACCGGTGTCGTGCTCACCAAGCTCGACGGCGACGCCCGCGGTGGTGCGGCGCTCTCGGTCGCCCAGATCTGCCAGCGGCCGATCATGTTCGCGTCCACGGGTGAGAAGCTCGCCGACTTCGACGTCTTCCACCCCGAGCGGATGGCGTCGCGCATCCTCGGCATGGGCGATGTGCTCACCCTGATCGAGCAGGCCGAGCAGGCGTTCGACACCTCGCAGGCCGAGGAGATGGCCGCCAAGATCGCCGGCGACGATTTCACCCTCGAGGACTTCCTCGACCAGATGCTGCAGATGCGCAAGATGGGCCCGATCGCCAACCTGCTGGGCATGCTCCCCGGCATGGGGCAGATGAAGGAGCAGCTGGCCCAGGTCGACGACCGTGACGTCGACCGCGTCATGGGCATCATCCGGTCGATGACGCCGGTGGAGCGTCAGCAGCCCAAGATCCTCAACGCCTCTCGCAAGGCGCGTATCGCCCGCGGCTCCGGGGTCACCGTCTCCGAGGTCAACAAGCTGCTCGACCGTTTCGAAGAAGCTCGCAAGATGATGAAGCAGATGGCGGGCATGGCCGGCCTCGGCGGCGTGCGCAAGGCTCGCAAGCAGGTCAAGAAAGCCAAAGGCGCATCTCGCAAGGGCAACCCGGCGGCCCGCGCTGCCGCTGCGCGCGCCGTGCCGCCGGCGGCTGCGGCGGAAAAGCCGGCCGGCTCCAATCCCTTCGGCCTGCCCGCCGGTGGCCAGATGCCCGACCTGTCCAAGCTCCAGCTCCCCGGCGGCGGGCTGAATCTTCCCAAGCCCCCGCAAGGGCCGCAGCCGCGTAGACCCCCCCGCGGCTGACCGGCCCGACGTAACGACCACCCGTCTGGCACACTGGACCGTCGAGTGCCTTACGGGTGCTCTATCGGTGTGCGGCCCTCTTCCGCTGCCGGTGGAAGCATCGTCAGGCTGATCGCGTGCTGATGTGTCCCCACTCGGCCGCGCCGGTCAGCCATCCTGAGACTGGAGCAAGCGAAACACGTGGCCACCAAGATCAAACTGATGCGCCTGGGCAAGATGCGCGCGCCGTACTACCGGATCGTCGTCGCCGACGCCCGTACCAAGCGCGACGGCCGGGTCATCGAGACCATCGGCAAGTACCACCCGAAGGAAGACCCGAGCTTCATCGAGGTCAATTCCGACCGTGCGCAGTACTGGCTCGGTGTCGGCGCGCAGCCGACCGATCCGGTCGCGGCGATCTTCCGCGTCACCGGTGACTGGCAGAAGTTCAAGGGCGAGCCTGCGCCGCCGCCCATGCTGGTGAAGGCTCCCAAGGTCGACAAGGCCGAGACCTTCGCTGCTGCTGCCCGTGCCTCCGCCGGCATCACCGACGTCACGGCCCCGCTCACGCCGAAGCAGGCCAAGAAGGCGGCCCCCAAGGCTGCCCCGGCCGAGGAGACCGCGGGCTCCCGAGGCACCGGCGCCGAGCGCAGAGGCGCAATCGCCCGCGACACCCGCTGCCGAGGCCGAGACCGCAGCGGCCCCCGCAGCTGAGGCCGAGTCAGCGGCGCCGGCGACCGACAGCACTCCGGCGGAGTAGGCGTGCTGGAGGCTGCGGTCGAGCACCTCGTCAAAGGCATCGTCGAGCATCCTGACGACGTCTCCGTCGCCGAGCGCAACGGCCGTCGCGGTCGCACGCTCGAGGTGCGGGTTCACCCGGACGATCTCGGCAAGGTGATCGGTCGCGGCGGGCGCACCGCCAATGCGCTGCGCACGATCGTGGCCGGTGTCGGCGGGCGCGGCGTCCGCGTCGACGTCGTCGACACCGACCGGCGCTGATCGGCTTCCGCCGCTGAGTCCGCCCGACGCTCCAGAACGCGTCGTGGTGGGCCACGTCGCCCGGGCTCACGGTGTTCGCGGTGAGGTGTCCGTGCAGGTACGCACCGACGTGCCCGAGCGCCGCTTCGCCGTCGGCAACGTGCTCTTCACCGACCATCCCGAGGTCCCGACCCTGACGGTGGCCGCGTCACGTCCTCACTCGGGACGGTTGCTCGTGACATTCGACGAGGTGCACCTGCGCGACGTCGCCGAGGCGTTGCAGGGCACCCTGCTGCTCATCGACGTCGATCAGGCGGGCCCATCGAGCGATCCCGACGAGCCTGACGCGTGGTGGGACAGCGATCTCGTGGGGCTCGTGGCAAGCACCGTGGACGGCGTACGCCTGGGTCCGGTCACCGATGTCGTCCACGGCCCCGGCGGTGATCTGCTTTCCATCGCCCGTGAGGACGGACGCGAACTGCTCGTCCCGTTCGTTCATGACATCGTCCCGACAGTGGATCCGGCTGCCGGCACCCTGCTCGTCAACCCTCCACCGGGTCTGCTGGAGCTCTGAGACCGGTGCGGCTGGACTTCGTCACGATCTTTCCGGACTACTTCGCGCCGCTCGACCTCTCCTTGCTGGGCAAGGCCCGCGAGCGGGGTGACTTGCAGGTAGGTGTGCACGACCTTCGCGCCTGGACCGACGACGTGCACCGCACCGTCGACGACAGCCCGTACGGCGGCGGCCCGGGCATGATCATGAAGCCGGAGCCTTGGGGGCGGGCGCTGCACGACATCACCGGCGAAACGGCCGTCGCGCATCGCGCGGTGCGTTCGCCGGCCCGCATCGTGATGCCGACGCCCGCAGGTAAGCCGTTCGACCAGGCCTACGCACACGACCTGGCCGGCAGTCCGTGGCTGATCTTCTGCTGCGGCCGGTACGAGGGCATCGACGCGAGGGTGGCCGACGCCTGGGTGGACGACGAGATCAGCATCGGTGACTACGTGCTGGCCGGCGGCGAGGTCGCCGCGCTCGTCATCGTCGAGGCCGTCGCCCGCCTGCTGCCGGGCGTGCTGGGCAATGCCGACTCAGCCGGTGACGACTCGTTCTCCGACGGCTTGCTGGAGGCGCCCTCCTATACCCGACCTCCCCAATGGGAGGGGCGGACGGTGCCCGACGTGCTGCGCTCGGGGGACCATGGCGCGATCGCTTCATGGCGGGATGAGCAATCGTTGCGGCGCACTCGTGAGCGGCGCCCGGATCTGCTGCCTGATCGAAACGGTCCCGGCTGATCTCACCCTGCGGGCAGCCGTACTCTCAGACGTAATGGCGGCGGCTGTGGCACAGTAGAGAGTCGCCGGTCGCGCGTCCTTTCTGGATCGGTTGTTCCGGAGCAGAGATCGAACCCAGACCGCGCTGCACCGCCGCTGCACCGCCCAAGCCCCGATCAGAGGAATTCACCATGCACACCCTTGACGACCTCGACGCCGCGTCGCTGCGCGACGATGTGCCGGACTTCCGGCCCGGTGACACGCTCAAGGTCCACGTGCGGGTCGTGGAGGGTAATCGCGAGCGGGTGCAGATCTTCCAGGGCATCGTCATCCGCCGCCAGGGTGGTGGTGTCCGCGAGACCTTCACCGTCCGCAAGGTGAGCTTCGGCGTCGGCGTGGAGCGCACGTTCCCGGTCCACACCCCGATCATCAGCAAGATCGAGATCGTGACCCGCGGTGACGTCCGGCGGGCGAAGCTGTACTACCTGCGCAGCCTGCGTGGCAAGGCCGCGAAGATCAAGGAGAAGCGCCAGCCGGTGGGCCGGTGATCCTTGCCCGTCGCGTACGGGCAGGCACGGAAACCCCTCACGCCGAGCCATGACCCTCCCCGGCGACGACCACGATCCGGACGTTTCCGGATCGCAGGGCCATGATGGGCCAGTGGATGGCGAGCCGGATGCGCCTGCGGTCGAGCTGAGCAAGAGCCAGGCTTCGCCGCCGCCGTCCGACACCGCCGTCGCACAGGCCCCCTCGTCGCGGGCTGACGGCGTCGACGCTCCCCGGCCCTGGTGGCAGTTCTGGCGCCGCGAGCCGCACACCGATGACGAGCCGCCGAAGAAGAAGTCGCTGGCGCGTGAGATCCCCGTCCTCGTCATCATCGCGCTCGTGCTCGCGCTGCTGATCAAGAGCTTTGTCGTGCAGCCGTTCTACATCCCGTCGGGGTCGATGGAGCAGACGCTCAAGATCAACGACCGGGTGCTCGTGAACAAGATGATCTATCACTTCCGCGACGTGAAACGCGGCGAGATCGTCGTCTTCAACATCGAGGGCACCGGATTCGCGCAGTACGCGACCCCGCTGGCACCGCCGACCAATATCGTCAGCCGCGCGTTCCGCAATCTCGAGAACCTCTTCGGGCTCGGCCCGAACAACAAGGACTTCATCAAGCGCGTGATCGCCATTGGCGGCGACACCGTGGCCTGCTGCGACGCGCAGGGCCGGGTGACGGTCAACGGCAAGTCGCTGGACGAGCCATACGTCTACCGCGACGGACCGGACGAGCAGAACAAGAGCTTCGGTCCGGTGAAGATCGCCAAGGGAAAGCTCTGGGTGATGGGCGACCACCGCAACGATTCGGAGGATTCCCGCGTCGGCGGGCAGGTTCCGCAGAGCAAGGTGATCGGCCAGGCGTTCGTCCGGGTGTGGCCGATCACGCAGTGGCGCGGCTTCGGGGTGCCCAAGACTTTCGGCCAGCTGAAGGGCACCGGCGCAGTCACGGTGGGCCTGTTGCTGCCGCTGTGGTGGAGACGGCGCAACCGGGCGTGGAGACTCCCCGTGCTTCCTGATCCGTCCGGGCGCGAGGCGGAATAAAGTCGGGCCGTCATGGCCTCTCGACCCCGTCCGCGTACACCTGGCCCTCGAGCACAGTCGCGGCCGCTGCCCCGCAAGCGGCGCCCGCCTGCGCCGGTGCCCCTTCCGCTGCCGCCGCCGCCGGCGATCGTGCGCAGTGACGGCGGCTTGTGGTGCTACGAGCGGGCGCTGCGCCGGGTCGGGTTCACCCACGTCGCAGGTGTCGACGAGGCCGGCCGCGGAGCGTGCGCCGGACCGCTGGTCGTGGCTGCGGTCGTGCTTCCGGAGGGACGCCGCGGCGAAGTTCCTGGCCTGGCCGACAGCAAGCTGCTGACGGCCGAGCAGCGGGAGGCGGCCTACGCGCAGGTCATCGCCCGAGCCAGAGCCTGGTCGGTCTGCGTGATTTCGACCGAGGAAGTCGATCAGCGTGGGGTGCATCAGGCGAACGTCGCCGGCATGCGGCGGGCTGTCGCCGGCTTGTCGGTACTGCCCAGCTACACGCTCACCGACGGGTTCCCGATCCCGGGGATGCCCTCGCCGGCTTGTGCGGTGTGGAAGGGGGATCAGGTCATCGGCTGCGTCGCCGCAGCGTCCGTCGTCGCGAAGGTCACGCGCGATCGCATGCTGCGTGAGCTCGACACCCGGTTCCCGCAGTACGCCTTCGCTTCGCACAAGGGCTACTGCACCCCGGAGCACGACGCGGCGCTGCAGGCCCACGGGCCTTGTGAGGAGCACCGCTACTCGTTCGTCAACGTGCGCAATGCCGCGGCGATGCGGGGTCTGCCGACTCGCGTACGCAATGGGGCGGCGCTTGTCGGGCAGGATGTCGACATGCCCGAGTTCGCGAGCGCAGATCTTCCACAGGATCTGGAGGGAGTGGCGTGAGCGCTGAGGACCTCGAGAAGTACGAGACGGAAATGGAGCTGCAGCTCTACCGCGAGTACCGCGACGTGGTGGGACTGTTCACGTACGTCATCGAGACCGAGCGGCGCTTCTACCTGGCCAATGACTACCGGCTCGATGTCCGCGGCAGCGCCGATGGCGAGGTCTTCTTCGAGCTTTCGCTGCACGACGCGTGGGTGTGGGACATGTACCGGCCGGCGCGGTTCGTGAAGAACGTCCGGGTCGTCACATTCAAGGACGTCAACGTCGAAGAGATCACCAAGGCTGAGCTCTAAGACCTGGCGCTTCGGGTACTCCTAGCGCCATGAGCGAATCGGTGAACGCCTCAGGCGGTGGGTCCACCCCGGCCGCCAACCAAACGCAGACCGAGTCGATGCCGGCCGATGAGCGCCAGTCCGCTCCGCCGAGCGGCAACCTCGGCAGCGCCGATCCGCAGGCCCCGACCCCGATCGCGCAGTCGGCCGTCGACGGCGGTGTGCCGCGAGCAGCGACCGAGCGGCGCGGAGCGGTTCCGGGACGTCCCGGCAGCCCGGAGCCCGACGCGGCGGGCGATGAGCCGGCTGTGACGGGGGACGGCGGTGCGCCCGGTCAGCCCGCCGCGAAACCCTCGGGCGAAGCCGAGACCTGAGCGCTGTGGCCTGCGTCCAAGGGGGCAAATGCCTGGGTCAAGGCGTTCTGTCGTTCTGTGGATGGCGTGATCGCGTGTACGAGTTCACCGTGAGCTGACTTTCCCGCTGACCGCTTCGGCATCGTCGTGGAGCCGGTAACAACGCCGGCGATCACGAGTGGTGGGGTGGCGTCGTACATGCGGGTCAAGGACGCGGTGGGGCGCTTCGGTGAGGAGACGGCCGCCCGGCATCTCGAGGCCGCCGGCCTGAGGATCGTCGAACGCAACTGGCGGGCTCCGCGAGTGGCGGGCAGCGATGTGCGGGGCGAGATCGATCTCGTGGCACGCGAGGGTGACGCGCTCGTCGTTGTCGAGGTGAAGACCCGCTCGGGGACGGGCTTCGGCACCCCGGCCGAGGCGGTGACGGCCGACAAGGCCCGGCGCGTCCGGCGGCTGGCTGTGGCCTGGCTCGCCGCTCATCCGGGTGAGGGCCATGCGTCCGTCCGCTTCGACGTCGTCAGCGTCGTGCGGGCGGCCGGTGCAGTCACTGTCGAGCATCGCCGCGGAGCGTTCTGATGTCGCTGGCGCGGGCGTCGTGCGTCGCCCTGGTGGGCATCGAGGGGCATCTGGTCGAGGTCGAGGTGCACCTGTCGCAGGGCCTTCCCGGCGTCACGCTCATCGGCCTTCCCGACACCTCGCTGTACGAGGCGCGCGATCGAGTGAAATCGGCGGTCGTCAACAGCGACCAGCCCTGGCCCGACAAGCGGATCACCGTCGGGCTCTTTCCCGCTGCGTTGCCCAAATCGGGGAGCGCGTTCGACGTCGCCGTCGCAGCAGCGGTGCTCGCGGCGAATGGCAGCGTGCCGCCCGATTCTCTCGCGGGCCGCGTTCTCATCGGAGAGCTCGCCCTCGACGGCCGGTTGCGGCCTGTGCCGGGTGTGCTGGCGGCCGTGCTCGCGCTCGCAGAAGCCGGGCGTCACCGGGTCGTCGTTCCGACGGCCAACGCCGAGGAGGCGGCACTCGTCCCTGGAATGCAGGTGGAGCCGATCGCACATCTGCGCGACCTCGTCGGGCTGCTTCGCGGAGAGCCGGCCGAGGAGTTCCTGCCGCGCGCCCTGCCGCCGTTGGACGCCGCCCCGGTGCCAGACCTGTCGGAGGTGTCCGGTCAGCCCACGGGCCGGCTGGCGATGGAGCTGGCGGCCGCCGGGGGCCACCACGTCTTGATGCTCGGACCTCCTGGCGCCGGCAAGACCATGCTCGCGGAGCGCTTGCCGGGGCTGCTCCCCCCGTTGACGCCGGAGCAGGCACTGGAGGTGACGGCCGTTCACTCGGTCGCGGGCGCCCTGCCTGCCGATGCGCCGTTGATCCGGCGGCCACCGTTTCGCAACCCCCACCACTCCGCCAGTCTCGCGGCGGTGATCGGAGGTGGGAGCCGGTTCATCCGACCCGGTGCCGCCAGCCTTGCCCACCGAGGCGTGCTCTTCCTGGACGAAGCGCCGGAATTTGCACCGCGGGTCCTCGATGCCTTACGGCAGCCGCTGGAGAGCGGGGTGGTGGAGGTCGCCCGGGCCGTTGGCGTGGCGCGCTTTCCGGCGCGTTTCACGCTGGTTCTGGCGGCAAATCCGTGCCCTTGCGGCAAGTCGGGCACGCCCCGCGGCGATGCGGCCTGTACCTGTCCGCCGCGGATGCGCCTGTCATACCGCAACCGCTTGTCGGGTCCGCTGCTTGACCGGGTGGATGTGCGGATCCGGTTGGAGCCGCCGTCGCGTCTGCATCTGCGGGCGTCGGTGTCGGAGTCGGAACCGACGCAAGTGGTGGCTGCGCGCGTGACAGCTGCTCGGGCGGCGGCGGCAGAGCGATTGGTGGGCACCCCCTGGCGAGCGATTGCCGACGTCCCGGGTCCGCAGCTGCGGGCGCGGTGGGGATTGCCGTCCAAGCTGACGGCGGGGGCCGACAAGCAGTTCGAGCGGGGACACCTGACGGCACGAGGGCTGGATCGGGTCCTGCGAACCGCCTGGACGCTCGCTGATCTGGCCGGGGCACCCTCACCACTTCGCTGCCACGTCGAGCAGGCGCTGGCTTTGCGGCTCACCGGAGGTGGCTGGTGAGCCGGGCCGACCTCGCGTCCTACGACCCAGCCGTTGCAGACCGGCTCGCCCGCGCGGCTCTGGTCCGGATCAGCGAACCGGGAGACGCACCGCTGGCCCGCGAGGTCGCCGCCCACGGGGCCGTGGAGGCCTGGAGACGTCGCGCAGACGCGCATCCCGACCTCGACCCCGAGCGCGAGCTGGTCGTGGCCGCGAAGGCTGGGATGCGGCTGCTGCGGCCCGATGACGACGAGTGGCCGGCGGGACTGGCGGATCTTGACCGTCCCGGCTCTGACAGCGAGCTTGCGGCGCCCCTCGCGCTGTGGGTACGCGGGCCGCTGAACCTGGCCGCAGCCGTGCGCACGTCAGTCGGCATCGTTGGCTCCCGGGCCGCGACGAGCTACGGGCTGCATGTGGCCGGGGAGCTCGGTTTCGCCCTCGCCGAGCAGCAGTGGACCGTCGTCTCGGGCGCCGCGTACGGGATCGACGCGGCGGCCCATCGCGGTGCCCTCGCCGCGCCGGGGCCGACCATCGCGGTGCTGGCCAGTGGGGCTGATGTGCCCTACCCGCGCAGCAACGAGGCCTTGCTCTCACGGATCGCCGCCGAGGGGCTGGTGGTCAGCGAGGCGCCGCCGGGAGGCTTGCCGCTGCGCCGCCGGTTCCTGGTGCGAAACCGGCTGATCGCCGCCCTGTCCAGCGGCTCGGTGGTCGTCGAAGCGGGGGTGCGCAGCGGCGCGTTGAGCACTGCTCGCCACGCGCGGCGGATCGGCCGGCCGGTGCTTGCCGTGCCAGGACCGGTGACCAGCGGCTTGTCGGCCGGCTGCCACCTCGTCCTGCGCCAATGGCCTGAGTCGGTGCTGGTCGGCAACGTGGATGAGGTGATCGAAGCGGTGGGTCCGATGGGTTTGCTGGCTCCGCTGCCGTTCGGACGTCCGGGCCCGCGCGACGGCCTTGACGAGCTGATGAGCCAGGTCTTGGAGGCGGTGCCCTCGCGGCGGGCCCGCGACATCGAATGGATCGCCAGCCGCAGCGGTCAGAGTGAATTCGTGGTCGAGCGCATGCTGCAGCCGCTGCTGGCCAACGGGCTGATCGAGTCGAGCCCCGACGGATACAGGCTGACCGATCTCGGACGCCAACCTGCCGGCGGCGCGCCGCCTTGACGCCGGTCGCCGGCGTGGCGAACCGTGACCGAATGGCCTTGGGGAGCGGTGCGGCGGAGCGATCCGAAGCCGCGCCGGCCGAGGTGGATCCGGCCTGGGAAGACGCGCTCGCGTCG
Organism: uncultured Actinomycetota bacterium; assembly: GCA_963731205.1. Taxonomy (GTDB): domain Bacteria; phylum Actinomycetota; class Actinomycetes; order Frankiales; family Frankiaceae; genus DATAZK01. Next base: position 2,138,726 of record CAVSUJ010000002.1, read on the forward strand.
TTCGAGACCCACCTGCGCGTCGAGCGGGGACGCTCCCCGGCGACCGTGCGGGCCTACCTGGGCGATCTGGTCAGCCTGCGCGAGCATGCCCGCCGGCTGGGGCGCCCGGAGCTTGGCAGGCTCGACGTGGCGATCATTCGTAGCTGGCTCGCGCGGTTACGCACCCAGGGCTGCGCCCCGGCGACGCTGTCGCGGCGGGCGTCGTCGGTGCGGACGTTCAGCAGTTACGCGTACGCCCGGGGCCGGCTGGGCTCTGACGTCGCTGCGCGGATCGAGGTCGCCCGGCGCGGGCGCACGCTGCCGCACATCATGTCGGCCGCGGTCGCCGAGCAGGCTTTCGCAGACCTCGATCGACCCGCCCACGAGGTCGATTCCGGGGCCGATCCGCTCGATCTTCTGGATCCGGTCGACGTGGCGGCAGCGCTGCGCGATCGGCTCATCGTCGAGCTCCTCTACGCCACCGCGATGCGCGTCTCGGAGCTCTGTGGCCTCGACCTCGGCGACATCGACCCAGGCCGCAGGCTCTTGCGCGTCATCGGCAAGGGCGACCGGGAGCGCCGCGTCCCCTACGGCGGTCCCGCGGAACAGGCATTGGAGCGGTGGCTTCGCGACGGCCGTCCCGTGCTCGCCGGATCGGCCAGCGGAGCTGCGCTGGTCCTCGGAGTCCGCGGCCGGCGACTCGATCCGCGTACCGCGCGCACCGTGGTCCACGAGTGGACCCGGCGGGCGGCCGGCAGCCCCGATCTGGCGCCACATGGCCTAAGGCACAGCGCGGCGACTCACATGTTGGAGCGAGGTGCCGACTTGAGAAGCATCCAGGAGATGCTTGGTCACGCTAGACTTGCGACCACGCAGCTCTATACGCACGTGTCAGCCGAGCGACTGCGAGTTTCCTATGAACGGGCACACCCCAGGGCATGAAGCCGGGGCGACGAATGTCTGAAGTCGCAGCGGCCTCGCCTGTTGGCGGCAACAACCGCATGATGCGCGGGCGCACCCGTACCGAGCCCAAGCCCGTCGACCGGCAGCTCGAAGAGCTCTGGAAAGAGTTCAAGGCCGAAGGTGACTCTGCTGTCCGTGAGCGCCTGATCCTGCATTACGCCCCGCTCGTGAAGTACGTCGCCGGTCGCGTCGGTGTCGGCCTGCCGCCCAACATCGAGCAGGCTGACCTGGTCTCCTACGGCATCTTCGGGCTGATCGACGCCATCGAGAAGTTCGACCTGAGCCGCGCGATCAAGTTCGAGACGTACGCGATCAGCCGGATCAAGGGCGCCATCATCGATGAGCTGCGCTCGATCGACTGGATCCCGCGCTCCATCCGCAGCAAGGCCCGCGAGGTCGAGCGGGCCTACGCCGCTCTCGAGGCCCGCCTGCACCGCACGCCGACCGAGCCTGAGGTCGCGGCCGAGCTCGGCATCGGCCTCGATGATCTGCACTCCATCTTCGGGCAGGTCTCTTTCGTCAACGTGCTGGCACTCGACGAGCTGCTCAACGTCAACGGCGAGAAGGGCGACAAGGTCAGCCTGGTCGACACCCTCGAAGACACCCGTGTCGAAGACCCGGTGCGCGCCTTCGAGAGCCAGGAGACCAAGCACCTGCTGGCCCGGGCGATCAACCTGCTCCCGGAGCGCGAGAAGATCGTCGTGACCCTCTACTACTACGAGGGCCTCACGCTCGCCGAAATCGGCCAGGTTCTGGGTGTCACCGAGAGCCGGATCTGCCAGATGCACACCAAGGCCGTCCTCCAGCTGCGGGCCAAGCTCGCTGACCAGCGGGGCTGACCCGGTTTACCAGCGCCTTTCGCTGGCTACCTTCCGCGGGTGAGTGACTTGCCGACGTGGGCCCGAGTACTGCTGTACGGGGCCGGCGCGATCGCCACGGCCGTCGTGCTCTACGCGGTCGTCTACCTGGCCGTTCGTGCTGCATTGCGCGCATCGCAGGCCGAGCAGCGTGCCGCGGCACGTCGCCAGGAAGACCTGCTCCGGGGTATCGCGACCTCCGCCGAATACGTCGCTGACGTGGCTGACGCCTGGGCCGAGGGCGAAGCTGCCCGGCGCTCCGCAGGCTCCGACGGCGAGCCGACCGCCGCTGAATCAGCGGCGACGCCTGACCATGACCACACCGGCGCCGGTGAGCGCAGCGACTGACCAGGCGACGCCCGGGTTCAACGCCGGCGACGGCACACTGACCGGTCCTGCCACCGACGCTCGGCGGGTGATCGAGGCGATCGGCGTCAGCTGCGCGTGTCGGCCAGGGGGCAGCAGCCGAATCCGCTGGTCGGCGAGCAGGCTCAGCGGGTCAAGGTAGGTGTCACCGCGCAGCAGACCCCAGTGCAGGCAGGCGGCGACCGGGCAACCGGCATGACCGGGCTGCAACGTGGCGATCTCCTGTCCCTCGGCCACCCGGGTGCCGCGCGTGACGGTGGCCTGGACCGGCTCGTAGGTCGTGCGTAGCGCGCCGTGCACGACGACGACGACGCCCCTCCCGGCCAGCGGTCCCGCGTAGCTCACCTGACCCGCCCCGGCAGCGAACACCGCCTCGCCGGCCAAGCCCCGGAGATCGACGCCGCGATGCCCGGCTGCGTAGGGGGTCGGGGGCTGCTCGAAAGGGCGCGTCACCGTCATCGGCGCCAGCGGTGCCTGCCAGACGCTCGCTGCGACGGCGGAGGTGGCACCCGTGAAGAGCGTCAGGAGGCCGAGCAGCAGCGCTCGCAGGACCAGGCCGGGGGAGATGCGCACCGGTCCAGCACACCCGGCGCCGGGCCTCCGCGGCGTGGTCTCCGCGAGACTGTGGACGGAGCGCCGCGATCCACGGGGAGGACTCGGCTCAACGACGTGCTGGCCAGCGAGCTGCCCGCGTACACTTGGAATGCGCTACCTGCACTTTGTCTTGTGTAAGAGGCAAGGCAACGCGCAGATCAGCGCAAATAAGCAGTCCGGCTCCGAGCCGGTCTGACTACGCACGTCCTTCTCCGGCCGCCGGCCGGGTCGGGCCGCAGCGGTCCCTGGGAATCCGGGGTGCGGATCCCGTCAGGGCGTCAGGAGCCCCTCGCCGCCCGGCGCAGGGGTAGTAACCGAGACAGCGAAAGGGCGCGCCACACGTGGTCGTCACCATGCGCCAGCTGCTGGAGGCTGGGGTCCACTTCGGACACCAGACCAAGCGCTGGAACCCCAAGATGCGCCGGTACATCTTCACCGAGCGCAACGGCAACTACATCATCGACCTGCGCCAGAGCGTCGATTACATCGACCAGGCGTACGACTTCGTCAAGCAGACCGTGGCCCACGGCGGCACGATCATGTTCGTCGGCACCAAGAAGCAGGCGCAGCAGGCGATCGAGGAGCAGGCCGTTCGCGTCGGCATGCCTTACGTGAAAGAGCGCTGGCTCGGCGGGATGCTCACCAACTTCCAGACCGTGCACAAGAGGCTTCAGCGCCTGAAGGAGCTCGAAGAGCTCGAGGCCACCGGCGGCGGCGACGCGATCCGTACCAAGAAGGAATCGCTCGTGCTCTCGCGTGAGAAGGCGAAGCTGGAGCGCACCCTCGGCGGTATCCGCGACATGCAGAAGATCCCGAGCGCGGTGTGGATCATCGACACCAAGCTCGAGAACATCGCGGTCGGCGAGGCGCGCAAGCTGAAGATCCCGATCGTCGCGATCCTCGACACCAACTGCGACCCGGACGAGGTCGACTACCCGATTCCGGGCAACGACGACGCCATCCGCAGCGTCAACCTGCTCACCAAGGTCATTGCTGACGCGGTGGCTGAGGGGCTGCAGGCCCGTGCGGGCGCGTCGGGTGACAAGGCTGATGCCGGGGTCGGAGCGGGAGAGCCGCTTGCCGATTGGGAGCAGAGCCTGCTGGGCGGCGACGGCGAGGGCACCCCGGGTGTCCCGGCGGCGGTCGATCCCGCGGCAGGCGCGGTAGAGGGTGCGGGAGCATCCGAAGCCCCGGCCGCCGCTGAACAGCCGGCAGAGGCAACCCCCGCTCAGTAATCGCCCGAGTGCGTTACTGATCATCAACGAGACGAAGGAAGAAACAGTGGCTGAGGTCACCGTGGCCCTCATCCGAGAGGTCCGCGAGCTCACCGGCGCCGGCATGACCGACGTCAAGAAGGCGCTCGTCGAGGCCGAGGGCGACAAGGAGAAGGCAATCAAGGCGCTTCGCGAGAAGGGCCTGTCCAAGGCGGGGCAGCGGCAAAGCCGCGATGCCAAGAACGGGCTGGTCGCCGCTGCCGAAGGCGCCATGATCGAGCTCGCCTGCGAGACCGATTTCGTCGCCAAGAACGAGCAGTTCCAGGAGCTTGCCGGGGAGATCGTCGCCCATGCGGCGAAGGTCCGGCCGGCCAGCGTCGAGGCGCTGCTCGCGGAGACGCTGTCCGACGGGCGCACCGTGCAGGCCAGCATCGACGCGCTGAACGCCGTCATCGGCGAGAAGATCGAGCTGCGCCACCTGGTCGTCTTCGACGGCAAGGTGGCGGCCTATCTGCACCGCCGGGCCAGCGACCTGCCCCCGCAGATCGGCGTTCTGGTGGCGTTCGAGGGCGACGGCGACGCGGCGGCCGAGGCTGCTCGCGGCGCTGCCATGCAGGTCAGCGCGCTGCGCGCGCAGTACGTGTCGCGTGACGCGGTCCCGGCGGAGATCGTCGAGAACGAGCGGTCGATCGCCGAGACCCTCGCGAAGAAGGAGGGCAAGCCCGAGCAGGCGCTGCCCAAGATCGTCGACGGTCGGGTGAACGGCTTCTTCAAGGAGGTCGTCCTCCTCGAGCAGGCCTCGGTGCGGGAGCCCAAGCGCACGGTCAAGGCACTGCTCGACGAGGCCGGGGCGACGGTCACCGGCTTTGCCCGCTTCGAGGTCGGCGCCTGAGCCGCACCATCCGGAGCGTGTAGGTCAAAACGACGGCGGGGCGGCGAGTCGATCATGATTCGCCGCCCCGCCGATTCGCGTCCTCGGGCAGACTGGCGAGGGATTGCTGCCCGAGCGCCCAGAAGGCCGTCCGCCCCCAAGGGAGTCGCCCCGTGACCCACCCCGCTGGTGAGCAAGCTGATGTCGTTCCCGATGAGCCCCGCTGGGCGAGGGTGCTGCTGAAACTGTCCGGCGAGGCATTTGCAGGCGGGGAGCCGTTAGGCATCGATCCGACGACGGTCGCGGCCATTGCGCGCCAGATCGGCGAGGTCGTCGCCACCGGCGTCCAGGTGGCCGTGGTGGTCGGCGGAGGCAACATGTTCCGCGGGCAAGCGCTCGCTGATCGGGGCATGGACCGCGCTCGCGCCGACTACATGGGCATGCTCGCCACGGTCATCAATTGCCTGGCGTTGCAGGACTTCTTGGAACGCGAAGGCATCACCACCCGGGTCCAGTCGGCGATCGCGATGGGACAGGTCGCGGAGCCGTATCTGCCCCTGCGGGCGATCCGCCACCTCGAGAAGGGCCGCGTCGTCATCTTCGGTGCGGGCCTCGGCGCCCCGTTCTTCTCCACCGACACGACCGCGGCGCAGCGCGCTCTGGAGATCAAGGCGGAGGCCGTGCTGAAGGCCACCAAGGTCGACGGGGTGTACGACAGCGACCCCAAGCGCAACCCTGACGCGGTGAAGTTCGACGCCCTCACCTACACCGAGGTGCTGATGCGCGGCCTGAAGGTGATGGACGCGACGGCCATCAGCCTCTGCATGGACAATGCGTTGCCGATCGTCGTGTTCGATCTGCTGACCGAGGGCAACATCCTGCGAGCGGTCCGAGGTGAAAAGATCGGCACCGTGGTGACGGCCGCCCCCGAGAGGACTGCGTGAAGGCATGAGCAGCGATGACGACACCGACATCGACTTCGAGCTGCTCGAGGCCGAGGAGAAGATGGAAAAGGCGGTCCGGGTAGCGCGCGACGATTTCGCCGCCGTCCGCACCGGCCGTCCCACTCCGGCGATGTTCTCGCGCATCGTCGTCGACTACTACGACACCCCGACCCCGGTGCAGCAGCTCGCGTCGTTCAGCGTCCCTGAAGCCCGCATGGTCATCGTCAGCCCCTACGACAAGGGGTCCATCGGCGCGATCGAGCGGGCCATCCGCGACAGCGACCTCGGCGTCAACCCGGCCAACGACGGCAACATCATCCGTTGCGTCTTCCCGGAGCTGTCCGAGCAGCGGCGTCGCGAGCTCGTCAAGGTCGTGCGGGGTAAGGCGGAGGACTCGCGGGTCAGCATCCGCAGCGTCCGGCGCCACAGCATGGAGTCGCTGGAGAAGATGAAGAAGAACGGCGACGCGGGTGAGGACGACGTCAAGCGCGGGGAGAAGGAGCTCGAGGCGCTGACGCATCGTTTCGTCGCGCAGGTCGACGAGCTGCTCAAGCACAAGGAATCCGAGCTGCTTGAAGTCTGAGGTGGCCGCGACCCCGGGTGACTCAGCAGCCTTCGCATCCGGCGGGGAGCCGCAGATGAGCGAGCCGGCACCTCCCAAAGGCGGGCGCGCCGGACGCGACCTGCGCGCCGCGATCATCGTCGGCGTCAGCCTCGCGGCATTGATCTTCGCGACCCTCTTCACCGTCCGCGTCCTCTGGGTCGGGGTCATCTGTCTCGCGGTCGGGATGGGCGCGTACGAGCTGGTCACCGCCCTGAAGGTGGCCGATTTGCACATCCCGCGCATCCCGGTCACGATCGCCGGAGCCGCGGTGCCCGCAGCTGCCTACGCGCAGGGCACCGACGGTCTGGTGATCGGGCTCTTCATCGCGGTGATCGTCTCGGTCGGCTGGCGTGCTTACGACCCGCGAGAGTTCGAACCCAGAGCCGACGTGCGCCGCGATCTCGCCGCCACCCTCTTCTGCCTGGGCTATACGGGGTTTCTCGCCGGGTTCGCCGGCCTGCTCTCGCGGCCTTCCAACGGCCCTCGTCTCGTGATCATTTTTATTGCGACGGCGGCTCTGAACGACGTCGGTGGTTACGCGGCGGGGGTGCTGTCCGGCGGCCGCCACAAGCTGGCGCCGCGGATCTCGCCCGGAAAGTCGTGGGAAGGCCTCGGCGGTTCCATCGCCGCCAGCTGCCTGTGCGCCGGGATCATGTTTCCGTTCCTGGTCCACCGCTCGGCGCTGCTCGGCATCGTCTTCGGGCTCGCCGCCGTGGCCGCGTCGACCCTCGGTGACCTCAGCGAATCCATGCTCAAGCGCGACATCGGCATCAAAGACATGGGCCACCTGCTGCCCGGCCACGGCGGGGTCATGGACCGGCTGGATTCCCTGCTCGCCACCGCGCCCGTCGCGTACCTCCTGCTGACCGCCTGGGCGCACTAGCCAAAAAGATCTTGGTCTGTGAAACCATGGAAGCGAGATGAGCCTTCCGATAGTCGACGCCGGCGCGCCCTCGCGGCGCCGGCCGACCCCGCGCCATCTGGCCGATCTGGCACCCGACGAGCGTCGCCAAGCCGTCGTCGAGCTGGGCGAGCCCGCCTACCGGGCGCAGCAGCTCTCACAGCACTATTTCGTCCGGCGCACCACCGATCCGGCGGCGATGACCGACCTTCCCGCTGCCAGCCGCTCCCGCCTGGTCGAGAGCCTGCTTCCGGCGCTGCTCAGTCCGGTCCGCGAGGAAATTTGCGACGGTGGCGACACCGTCAAGACGGTCTGGCGCGGACACGACGGGGTGCTCATCGAGTCGGTGCTGATGCGCTACCCCGATCGCGTTACGGTCTGCGTATCCAGCCAGGCCGGTTGTGGCATGGGCTGCCCTTTCTGCGCCACGGGCCAGGGCGGGCTGACGCGCAACCTGTCGACCGGCGAGATCGTCGAACAGGTCGTGGCAGCGCAGCGCCGGCTCTCCCGGGACGTGCCGGAGGGCGAACCGGGTGGACGGCTCAGCAACGTGGTCTTCATGGGCATGGGTGAGCCGCTGGCGAACTACAACGCCGTGGTCGCCGCGCTGCGCCGGCTGACCGATCCCCATCCGCACGGCTTCGGGCTGTCGCAGCGCTCGATCACCGTGAGCACGGTCGGCCTCGTGCCGCGTATCGACGCGCTGGCGGGGGAGGGCCTGGCCGTGACTCTCGCCCTCAGCCTCCACGCCCCGGACGACGAGCTGCGCGACACCCTGGTGCCGGTCAACCAGCGCTGGCCGGTCGCCGAAGCCGTCGCTGCTGCGCTGCGCTACGCCAAGCGCACCGGGCGCCGGATGACGGTGGAGTACGCGTTGATCAACGACATCAACGACGACGCCGAGCGGGCAGACGCGCTGGGCGACCTGCTGCGCGGCTCTCTCGCCCACGTCAACCTGATCCCGCTGAACCCGACGCCGGGCAGCATCTGGACGGCGAGCACCCCGGCGCGCGAGCGGGAGTTCGTGCGCCGGCTGCGCGCGGCCGGGGTGGCGACGACCGTCCGCGACACCCGCGGCCGCGAGGTCGCCGCCGCTTGCGGTCAGCTCGCCGCCACTGCGTGACGCTGATGCGGGCCCGCGCGCTGCTGGCGGTTGCCGCGACGGCGAGCCTCGCGCTGGCCGGCTGCTCGAGCACCGCCAAGAAGGTCGTCGCCACGCCCCCGGCCACGAGCTCACCCGCCCCGGCCGGTTCGAGTGCCGCACCCACGCCGAGCGCGCACGTCACCCATCTCGCCCCACCGACCAGGACGCCAGGACCGACCCGGCCGACGCTGCACAGCGTGCCGACGGCCCCTCCCACCGCGGTCGCCTCCGCCGTCCGCGTCTGCCATCTGCCCGCCGGTCCGCAGACGATCGACGGGCGGCTCGTCATCCTCGACCTGCCCGCTCGCTTTCCAGCGCCGGTCGTCATCGACTACCACGGCGGCAACCAAAGTGCGACGCAGGAGCACGGCTACACCGGCCTGGGCCCGCTTGGCGCGGCCCGCGGTTTCATCGTCGCCACGCCCAACGGGACCAACGGCCTCTGGAACTTCTCGGGCACCGAGCCACTGCCCGACGACGCGGCCTTCACCCAGGACATCGCGACCCTGCTCGCGTTCTCGGGCTGCTCCAACGGACGGGTCTACACCGCCGGCATCAGCGACGGCGCCGACATGGCCGTCGCCGCCGCCTGCCGGGTCGCCTCGGTGCGCGCCGTCTTTGCGGTCGCCCCGAGCATCACGCCGCGGGGGGCTTGCACCCGCAAGCCCTATCTCGAGGTGCACGGGACCGCCGACCCGATCGTCCCGTACAGCGGCAGCGCTCAGGGCAGCTTCGGCGACGTCCCGTCCGAACCCGTGGCATCTCGGCTGCCGTTCTGGACCGCCGGGTGCAGCGGGCCGGCCGCGGGAGCCTCACCCGGCGCCGGCACGCAGGTGCAGCGCTGGGGCTGCACCGCCGGGCGGACCGTTCAGCTCGACACGGTGGTCGGCGGTGGTCACACCTGGCCGGGCGCGGTCGGCCCGGAGCCGGCCGCCGGTCTCGGAGCGAGAGCTTCTTGGAGCGCGGACACAGCTGCCTTGGAGTTTTTTCTCAGTGAATAGCCCGGCGACGCCTGCCACACTGGTCCCGTGACCGTGCGCGAGGTGGTGCTGCTCGGCTCGACGGGCTCCATCGGCACCCAGGCCATCGACGTCATCAGCCGCGAGCCCGAGCGCTTCCGGGTCGTCGCCATCGCCGGAGGCGGAGGGCGTCCCGACGAGCTCGCCGCGCAGGCCATCGCCCTCGGGGTCGAGGCCGTCGCCGTCTCGCGCGCGACAGCCGCTCAAGATGTCCAACTCGCCCTCTATGCCGAAGCCAAGCGCAGCGGCCACGACCGCGGCGACTTCGTGATGCCCAAGGTGCTCGCCGGCCCTGATGCCGTCACCGAGGTGGCGGCATGGCCCTGCGACATCGTGCTGAACGGGATCACCGGGTCGGTCGGACTGCATGCCACGCTGGCGGCCCTCGAGGCAGGACGCACCCTCGCGCTCGCCAACAAGGAGTCGCTGATCGCCGGCGGTCCTCTCGTGGTGCCCTACCTCGACCAGATCATCCCGGTCGACTCCGAGCACAGCGCCCTGGCCCAATGCCTTCGCGGGGGAGCGAAGGACGAGGTGCGCCGGCTCGTCCTGACCGCCAGCGGTGGCCCCTTCCGCGGCCGTACGCGAGCCGACCTCGCTGACGTCACCCCCAGCCAGGCGCTGGCCCATCCGACCTGGGACATGGGCCCCGTCATCACGGTCAACAGCGCGACGCTCGTCAACAAGGGCCTGGAGATCATCGAGGCCCACTTGCTCTTCGAAATTCCCTACGAGCGCATCGATGTCGTCGTCCATCCGCAGTCGCTGGTGCACAGCATGGTCGAGTTCGCCGACGGCTCGACACTCGCGCAGCTCAGCCCGCCCGACATGCGGCTGCCGATCGCGCTCGCGCTCGGCTGGCCCGACCGGGTTCCCGGAGCCGCGCCGGGCATGGACTGGACCACGGCCCACTCGCTCACGTTCGAGCCGCTCGACACCGAGGCCTTCCCCGCCGTCGAACTCGCGAAAGCTGCAGGCCGAGCGGGTGGCAGCGGCCCGGCGGTGTTCAACGCCGCCAACGAGGAGGCCGTCGCGGCATTCCTCGAGGGCCGGCTGCCGTTCCTGGCGATCGTCGAAGTCGTTCAGCAGACTCTCAGCCGAGTGGCTCTTCGGGAACTGTCCGTACCTGCCGATGTGTTGGACAGTGAGGACGAGGCCCGCCGGCTGGCGCGCGCGCTGATTTCTGAGATGTCGACCCGGGAGACCTGACAGTGGCGTTGATCGGTGCGCTGGCCTTCGTGCTGGCGCTGCTCGTCTCGGTCGTCCTCCACGAGGGTGGCCACTTCGCGACGGCCAAGCTCTTCGGGATGAAGGCGACGCAGTTCTTCGTCGGCTTCGGCCCGACGATCTGGTCGCGTCGCAAGGGCGAGACGGAGTACGGCGTCAAGGCGATCCCCGCCGGCGGTTTCGTCAAGATCGTCGGTATGACTCCGCTCGAGGAGTTGGATGACCCCGACGACGACAAGCGGGCCTTCTACCGCTTCCCCGCAGGCCGCCGCGCGATCGTGCTCGTCGCCGGCTCGACGATGCACTTCCTGCTGGCGATCGTGCTGGTGTTCCTCGCGCTGCTGATCTCACCGATCGCCACCTCCGCGCCGGTCATCAGCACTCCGGCGAGCTGCCTGGCCGCTGACGCGTCCAAGACCTGCACCACTGCTGACGGAGCCAGCCCTGCCGAGGCCGCCGGGCTCAAATCCGGTGACCGACTGATCAGCGTCGGCGGCAAGAGCACGACGACGTTCGCCCAGCTCCGGTCGGCCATCCGGGACGACAAGAACGCGGCTCCGCTCGCCGTGAAGTACGAGCGCAACGGCGCCGTCCAGAGCACGACCATCACCCCGGTGCTGCAGACCCAGACGACCGACAGCGGCGCGACGCAGAAGGTCCCCGTCCTCGGGATCACCGCGCAGCAGACGCACGTCGGCCCGGTGACCGCGGCCCGCAAGACCATCACGACGCTCGGCACCTTCATCACCGGCACCGTCAGCTCGCTGGCGCACTTCCCGCAGCGCATCTCGACCGTCTTCAGCAATCACCGCGACCCCAACGGCGCCGTCGGCGTCATCGGGATCAGCCGGGTCAGCGGCGATCTGCTCAGCGGCAGCGGCGCCGGCGTCGGTATCGGCTGGGACACCCGCATCGGCGATTTCCTGCTCCTGGTGGCCGGGGTCAACCTGTTCGTCGGGTTCTTCAACCTGTTGCCGCTGATGCCGCTCGACGGTGGTCACCTCGCCGTTCTCGGCTTCGAGCAGGTACGCGATCGCATCCGGCGCCTACGTGGCTATCGCGGTCCGCTCAAGCGTGTGGATCTGACCAAGCTGCTGCCCGCGACGTACGCTGTAGTAGCGATATTCGCGACACTGACGCTAGTGCTCGCAGCTGCTGACATCGTCAATCCAATCCGTCTGGGGTAGCCGTGTCCGTCGGTCTCGGGATCCCGTCCGCGCCTCCCAGGCCACTGGCTACGCGCCGGGTGAGCCGGCAGCTGAACGTCGGCGGGGTGCTGGTGGGCGGTGACGCCCCGGTTTCCGTGCAGTCGATGACCACCACGCTCACGTCCGACGTGAACGCGACCCTCCAGCAGATCGCCGAGCTGACGGCGGCCGGTTGCGAGATCGTCCGGGTCGCCGTTCCCAGCCAGGACGATGCTGACGCGCTGCCCACGATCGCGCGTAAGTCGCAGATCCCTGTCATTGCTGACATCCACTTCCAGCCCAAGTACGTCTTCGCCGCGATCGATGCGGGCTGCGCCGCGGTGCGGGTGAACCCCGGCAACATCAAGGCCTTCGACGACAAGATCGCCGAGATCGCCAAGGCCGCAATGGCGGCGGGCACGCCGATCCGCATCGGGGTCAATGCCGGTTCGCTGGACAAGAGGCTGCTCGCCAAGCACGGCAAGGCCACCCCGGAGGCGCTCGTCGAGTCGGCGCTGTGGGAGTGCTCGCTGTTCGAGGAGCACGGGTTCCGCGACATCAAGATCTCGGTCAAGCATCACGATCCGGTGATCATGATCGAGGCGTACCGCCAGCTCGCCCTGGCCTGCGACTACCCGCTGCACCTCGGCGTCACCGAGGCGGGCCCGACCTTCCAGGGCACCGTGAAGTCGGCGGTCGCGTTCGGAGCGCTGCTGGCCGAGGGAATCGGCGACACCATCCGTGTCTCGCTCTCGGCGCCTCCGGTCGAGGAGGTCAAGGTCGGCGCAGCCATCCTGGAATCGCTGGGAATGCGTCCGCGCAAGCTCGAGATCGTCTCGTGCCCGTCCTGTGGCCGGGCGCAGGTCGATGTCTACAAGCTGGCCGACGAGGTGGCCGCCGGACTCGACGGTCTCGAGGTGCCGCTGCGGGTCGCCGTCATGGGTTGCGTGGTGAACGGTCCGGGTGAGGCGCGCGAGGCTGACCTCGGCGTCGCGTCGGGCAATGGCAAGGGTCAGATCTTCGTGCGCGGTGAGGTCGTGCGCACCGTGCCGGAAGCCCAGATCGTCGAGACCCTCATCGCCGAGGCGCTGATCCTCGCGGAGGGCATGGACGCCGGCGGGATCGAGTCCGGCAGCCCCACCGTCAGCGTTTCGTAGCCGCCTGCGCGCGAGGGCTCTGGCCTCCCGGTTAGTGTCCGATCGTGACACGCGGGTCGGCTGCCGGCGAGGCCCGGGTGAGGGTGCTGACCGATACCGATCTGCCGGCCGCGCGGGAGATGCTGGCCCGCCGTCCCGTGGTCGACGTCTTCGTCGCCAGCCGGGTGGCGTCCGCCGGGCTGTCCGAGTGGCGCCTCGGCGCCCAGGTCTGGGGACACGAGCACGCGGGCGAGCTGCTGGCGATGTGCTACGCCGGGGCAAACATCTGGCCGGTGTGCGCCGGCCCGGAGTCGATCGAGGCCTTCGCCGCCTACGCCCGCCGGCGCCACCGCCGGTGCGCCTCGATCGTGGGGCTGGCCGCGGAGGTGCTGCCGCTCTGGGAGCTGCTGCGCAGGGCCTGGGGTCCGCCGCGGGAGTTGCGCGACGACCAGCCGCTGATGGTGCTCGACCGCCCGCCGCTGGTCGAGCCCGATCCGCAGGTGCGGCTCGTACTCCCGGCAGAGCTGGACGTCCTGCTGCCCGCCGCCGTGGCCATGTTCACGGAGGAGATCGGCGTTCCGCCCGAGAGCGTCGATCTGTATCGCGCCCGGGTAGCCGAGCTCATCAGCGCTCGTCGTTGCTTTGCCCGCATCGACAACGGCCGCGTGCTCTTCAAGGCCGAGGTAGGGGCTGCGACCAGCGCCGCCTGCCAGATCCAGGGCGTCTGGGTGGCGCCGGCCCTGCGGGGACAGGGCCTCGGCGCCGCCGGAACGGCCGCCGTCTCCGTCGCCGCGCAACGTGACATCGCGCCCGTCGTCAGCCTCTACGTGAACGCCTTCAACGTCGGTGCGCGTCGGGCTTACGACCGGGTCGGCTTCGTCCGCCAGGAGACCTTCGCCAGCGTTTTGTTCTAGGCCGAATGGCTGACACCCGTCCGAGTGAAACCGTTCGAATCACTAAAGTCGACCGTGGCACTGGTGTTTACTGAGTTCATCAAGTTCATCCGACGCGGGTGGTTTCCCGTGTCCTCTCAGGGGGTTCAGTGTCCAAGTCAGTTCTAGTCTCGTCTCGCCGCCGGCTCGGCTTCACGGGTGTCGGTGTGGTGCTCTCGGCGGCACTGGCCCTCTCTGCCTGTGGTTCCAGCTCCAAGGGCGCCAGCACCTCGACCAACCCCGCGGTGAAGCTCTCGCTCGTCGCGTACTCCACCCCGCAGGCCGCCTACGTGCAGGAGATCGCCGCGTTCCAGAAGACCGCGGCCGGCAAGAACATCACGTTCTCGCAGTCCTACGGCGCCTCCGGTGACCAGAGCCGCGCGGTCGTCAGCGGCCTGAAGGCCGACATCGTCGAATTCTCGCTGGCGCCCGACATGACGCGGCTGGTCAAGGCCTCACTGGTGGCACCCACCTGGGACTCCAACCAGTACCAGGGCAACATCACCGACTCCAACGTCGTGCTGGTGACCCGCAAGGGCAACCCGAAGGGCATCAAGGACTGGAGCGACCTGACCAAGCCGGGCGTCTCGGTCATCGTGCCCAACCCGATCAGCTCCGGTGGTGCCCGCTGGGACATCATGGCCGCCTACGGCACCGTCTCGAACAAGGGCGCCGACAAGACGGCCGGCGTGACCTACCTGCAGAAGCTGTTCAAGAACGTCGCGGTGCAGGACACCAGTGCCCGCAAGGCGCTGCAGACCTTCACCAACGGCAAGGGCGACGTCCTCATCTCCTACGAGAACGACGCGATCTTCGCCCAGCAGCACGGGCAGTCCCTCGACATCGTCAAGCCGTCCGGCACGATCCTGATCGAGAACCCGATCGCCGTCACCACCGAGAGCAAGCACCCCAAGCAAGCGCAGGCCTTCCTCGACTTCCTGTACAGCAAGCAGGGCCAGGAGATCTTCGCTGACAACGGCTACCGCCCGGTGGTTTCCGGGGTGACCAGCAGCAAGGTCTCGTTCACCACGCCTCCGGGTCTGTTCACCATTAAGGATCTGGGTGGATGGACCGATGTGACGAACACGTTCTTCGACGCCGACAAGGGCATCGTCACGGGAATCGAGAAAAGCAACGGTGTCTCGACCGGCAAGTGAGGTTGGCTGATGGCGTCCACGCCAGCGCAGCCACTACCGTCGTTCGGCCCCGGCGAGTCCTTGGACTCGCCGGGTGCCGTGGCGACGGTAGTGCCGCGCCTGACGAAGGACGCCGCCGCCGACGGCACGACATCCTCCGCCTCAGCACCTCACGGGCCACGGCACAGCGCGGCGACCCGTCACCCGCGTCGGATCCCGTACGGGCTGTTTCTCGGCGGGGGAGTCACCACCCTCTACCTCAGCCTTGTGGTGCTGATCCCGCTGGCTGCGGTGGTCTACACCGGCACCAAGGGGGGATGGCACGAGTTCTGGCACGCGGTCACCACTCCTGACGCGTGGTCGGCGCTGAAGCTGACCATCATCGCCAGCCTGCTGGTGGGCCTGCTCAACCTGGTCTTCGGCACCCTCATCGCCTGGGTCCTGGTACGTGACTCGTTCCCCGGCAAGAAGATCCTCGACGTCCTGATCGACCTGCCCTTCGCGTTGCCGACGATCGTCGCGGGCCTGGTCCTGCTCTCGCTCTACGGCCCGAACAGCCCACTCGGCGTCGACATCGCCTACAAGCAGACCGGTGTCGTGGTCGCCCTGCTGTTCGTGACGCTCCCGTTCGTGGTGCGCACCGTACAGCCGGTCCTGATCGAGCTCGACCAGGAGATGGAAGAAGGCGCAGCGTCACTCGGCGCCTCACGGCTCACCATCTTCCGCCGGATCATCCTGCCGAACCTGCTGCCGGCGATGCTGGCCGGCACCGCGCTCGCCTTCACCCGCGCGCTGTCCGAGTTCGGCTCGACCGTGCTGATCTCCGGAAACATCATCGGCAAGACGCAGGTCGCCGCCGTGCAGATCTACGGCCAGATCGAGAACGACAACCAAGCCGGCGCAGCGGCCGTCTCGACCGTGCTGCTCGTCGTGGCGCTCGTCATGCTGCTGCTGCTGAACCTCATCCAGTATTGGGCGTCGCGCCGTGGTCAGTGAAACTGTTGCTTCCACCGGCGCCCTCAGCCGGCGTCGTGGTCGTTCCAATGCCACCAAGGCGCCGCGTGGCTACAAGAGCCAGAATTCGGCGTCATCGCGTCCCGCGCGGTGGACGCTGCGGCTGATCGCCATCGCCTACCTGTTCTTCCTGCTCCTCGTGCCGGTGGGCCTGGTCTTCTGGCGCACCTTCGAGCACGGCGCGGGCGTGGTCTGGGACACCCTCAGCAGCGCCTCTGCCGTCCACGCGATCCAGGTGACCGCAGAGGTGGCGGGCATCGCCACGGTGTGCAACACCATCTTCGGCGTGGGAACCGCCTTGCTGCTGGTGCGCCATCGCTTCTGGGGCCGACGGATCCTGAACTCGCTGATCGACCTGTCGATCGCGGTCTCGCCCGTCGTAGTCGGACTCGCGCTGATTCTCATCTACGGCCGCTTCGAGCCGATCGGGCGCTGGCTCGACAACCACGGCATCCAGCTCATCTTCGCGCTGCCCGGCATGGTGATCGCGACTATCTTCGTCTCGCTCCCCCTGGTCGTGCGGGCCGTGTCGCCGGTGCTGGAGGAGATCGGCACCGACCAGGAGCAGGCCGCATACACCCTGGGAGCCTCGCGCTGGCAGGGCTTCTGGCGGATCACGCTTCCCGCGATCCGCTGGGCGCTGGCCTACGGCGTGGTGTTGTCACTGGCCCGCGCGCTTGGTGAATTCGGGGCCGTGGCCGTCGTCTCGGGCAACATCGAAGGCCAGACCCAGACCCTCACGCTGTTCGTGCAAGAGCACTTCGAGAACTTCGATGCGGTCGGCGCCTACTCGGCCGCATTCCTGCTGGCATTGGTCGCGATCGTGGCGCTGGTCGTCATCGGGTTACTTCGTCCCAAGGAGAACAGCTGATGGCTATTCGCGTGCGTAACGTCACCAAGCGTTTCGGCGATTTCGTCGCGCTCGACAACGTCTCGGTCGACATCGAGGACGGTGACCTCACCGCCCTGCTCGGCCCGAGCGGTGGCGGCAAGTCGACTCTGCTGCGCATCATCGCCGGACTCGAGCTGCCCGACAGCGGCACGATCGAGATCAACGGCGTCGACCTCACGCTCTTCCCGCCGCAGCGGCGCAACATCGGGTTCGTCTTCCAGCACTACGCGGCGTTCAAGCACCTCACCGTCGCGCGCAACGTCGCTTTCGGGCTCGAGATCCGCAAGAGGCCGAAGGCGGAGATCAAGGCGCGGGTGAAAGAGCTGCTCGAGCTCGTGCACCTCGACCAGTTCGGCGACCGCTACCCCTCGCAGCTGTCCGGTGGCCAGCGCCAGCGCATGGCCCTCGCCCGCGCGCTCGCGGTCCAGCCCGAGGTGCTTCTGCTCGACGAGCCCTTCGGCGCGCTGGACGCCCAGGTGCGCAAGGAATTGCGGACCTGGCTGCGTCGCCTGCACGACGAGGTCCATGTGACCACCGTCTTCGTCACCCACGACCAGGAAGAGGCGATGGACGTCGCCGACCGCATCTTCGTGATGGCCGCCGGCAAGGTCGAGCAGGAAGGCACCCCCGACGAGCTGTACGAGCGTCCGGCCAACGACTTCGTCATGGGCTTCCTCGGCCCGGTGACCAAGCTGCACGGCGACCTCGTGCGCCCGCACGATCTGGACCTCATCACCACCGAGGAGCCGGGCGCGGTCCACGCCCGGATCACCCGCATCGCCCGCCTCGGCTTCGAGGTCCAGGTCGAGGTGGAGATCGACGGCGACGACGGCAAGACGTCCTCGTGGGTGCAGATCACCCGGGAGCGCGCCGCCCGTCTCGGCATCCAGGCCGGTGACGACGTCTTCGTCCGCAAGGCCGACACCGAGCGGGTCTCCGCCACGATGGCTCCGGCCGCCGCAGTAATCGGCTAGCACTCTCCTGGCCCGCCGGTACCGTGGCCTCGTGCTACGGATGTCCCGGCTCTTTCTGCGAACCCTGCGTGACGCACCTGCTGACGCAGAGGTCGCGAGCCACCAATTGCTGGTGCGGGGTGGCTACGTGCGCCGCGTCGCGTCGGGTCTCTGGAGCTGGCTGCCGCTCGGCAAGATCGTGCTCGACCGCGTGGCAGGTGTGGTCCGCGAGGAGATGGAGCGCATCGGCGGCCAGGAGGTGCTGCTGCCTTCGCTGCTGCCCAAGGAGCCCTACCTCGCGACGGGTCGCTGGGACGAGTACGGCGATCTGCTCTTCCGCCTCAAGGACCGCAGGGGCGGTGACTACCTGCTCGGCCCCACCCACGAGGAGCTCTTCACCCTGCTGGTGAAGGGCGAGTACAGCTCCTACAAGGACTTGCCGGTGATCCTGTATCAGGTCGCCAACAAGTACCGCGACGAGGCCCGGCCGCGCTCCGGGATCCTGCGCGGGCGCGAGTTCGTCATGAAAGATGCCTACTCGTTCGACATCGATGACGCCGGCCTCGCCAAGTCCTACGAGCTGCACCGCGAGGCCTATGTCCGCATCTTCGACCGGCTGGGGCTGGACTACCGCATCGTCTCCGCCGTCTCCGGCGCCATGGGCGGATCGGCATCCGAGGAGTTCCTCGCGCCGACCCCGGTGGGCGAAGACACGTTCGTCTCCTGTGCCGCTTGTGGCTATGCGGCCAACGTCGAGGCGGTGACCTTCACGCCGCCGGCAGAGCCGGCCACCGGTTCTCCCGAGATGCAGGAGGTGCACACCCCCGACACCCCGACGATCGAGGCGCTGGCGGCGCACCTGGGCATCGACCCGGGACAGACGCTGAAGAACGTCCTGGTGAAGATCGACGGCGAGCCTGTGGCTGTCGGCGTGCCCGGTGACCGCGACCTCGACCTCGACAAGCTCGAGGCGGCTCTTGCCCCGAGCGTGGTGGAACCCTTCGAGGCTGCAGATTTCGAGGCGCATCCGGAGCTGGTGCGGGGTTACGTCGGCCCGCAGCACGGCCTCGTGACCTACTACGCCGACACCCGCATCTCGGGCGGTACGAGCTGGGTGACGGGAGCCAACAAGGCCGACCACCACGTCCTCAACGTGACGGCGGGTCGCGACTTCACGGTCGAGCGCTACCTCGACGTCGCGACGATCGCCGAGGGCGATCCGTGCCCCCGCTGCGGCGAGCCGCTGGTCATCGGCCGGGCGATCGAGATCGGCCACATCTTCCAGCTCGGTCGCAAGTACGCCGACACCTTCGAGCTCGACGTGCTGGGCCCCGAAGGCACCCCCGTGCGCGTCACCATGGGTTCGTACGGCATCGGGGTCAGCCGGGCCGTCGCGTCGATCATCGAGCAGAATCACGACGATCGCGGCCTGATCTGGCCGGCCGCGGTCGCTCCCGCCGACATCCACCTGGTGGCGATCGGCAAGGCGGGTCAGCAGGAAGCTGCCGAGCAGCTCGGGGAGTCGCTCGAGCGCGCGGGGCTGCGAGTGCTGCTCGACGATCGCGGGACGAGCGCCGGGGTGGCTTTCGCCGATGCCGATCTGCTCGGGGTGCCGACCATCGTCGTGGTCGGCAAGGGCCTGGCCTCCGGTGAGATCGAGGTGAAGGACCGCCGTAGCGGCGAGCGTCGCAACCTCGCTCTCGACGGTGCGGTCGCCGAGCTGCTCGCGGTCGCCGTCCCCGCCGCCTGACGTGCGCGCCCGATGACTGTCGAGGCCGTCGTTTTCGACTGGGGAGGCACGCTCACCCCCCACCACACGATCGACCTGCTCGACCTCTGGCGGGTGGCGGCCCGAGTGCTGGCACCGGATCGCGTCGAAGAGGTGGCGAAGGCCCTCGCTGCCGCCGAGTTGCGATGGTGGGAGGACGTGGGTGCGAGCGGGCGCAGCGGGACGACCGCTGACGTCCTCGCGTCGGCCTCGGCCGAGACCGGCCTCGACGTGGATGCGGCGCTGCACGACGCGGCGTTGGACGCGCATCTGGACGCGTGGACCCCGCACACCATCACCGATCCGGAGGCCGGGCCGCTGCTGCACGCCTTGCGCGAGCGGGGGATCCGCACCGGGCTGCTGTCGAACACCCACTGGCCGCGCCGCTGGCACGAGCACTGGCTGGAGCGCGACGGGGTGATCGATCTGATCGACGCGCGCGTCTACACCTCAGATCTGGCGCACACCAAGCCGCATCCCGAGGCGTTCGGTGCGGTGCTGGGAGAGCTCGGAGTGAGCGCCTGCCGACGCCGTCTTCGTCGGTGACCGGCCGATCGACGACATCAGCGGTGCGAAGGGCATCGGGATGCGGGCGGTGCTCGTGGACAACTCCGATGTTCCCGGTCACCCGGTCGTTCCGGATGCCCGAATCAACCGCCTATCGCAGGTATTACCCCTGGTCGACGCTTGGCGCGAGGAGCCTGCTCCGGCGCGCCACTCGCCGTCTCGGCGCTGAGCGGGCAGCATTGGCCGACATGACCGTCTCCGAGACCCTCGACGACGCTGACGCGGCGGAGATCGAACTCGCGACGCGGATGCGGCTGGCCATCGGCCGGCTGCATCGGCGACTCTCACGCCGTGCCGTGGGCGGACTCACGCCGTCTCAGCTCTCCGTGCTCGTCACGGTGGAGCAGCACGGCCCCTTGCGCCTCGGCGAGCTCGCCAACCGCGAGGTCATCACCCCGCCCACCGTGACCCGGCTGGTGGCGAGCCTGCACGAGCGGGCGCTGGTCAAACGGGTCACTGACCCCGAGGACGGGAGGGCGGCACTGATCGAGGTGGCGGCCGCTGGACGCACGCTGCTGGAGGAGATCCGCCGCGAGCGCACCGCCTTCATCGCGCAACGTATCGCCCGCCTCGAACCGCAGGCCCGTGCCGAGGTCGCGGGCGCCGTCTCGCTTCTCGAGCACCTCATCGACCTTCCCGAGGACCCGAGCAGCGGCTGACCCGCCCGCTCGGTTCAGCTGCCGGGCAGGCCCGGCAGCGCGGTGACGGCTTTGGCAGGTGCCACTCCCAGCAGCGTCCGCAGTCGCGCGGCCCTCACCGCCGCCGCAGCCAGGACGTCAGCCGCCAGCAGCCGATGCGCGGCGACAGCCGCCTGGCCCACCGCATTCGCGGCCGCGACGCACAACCGGTCTTCCAGGCCGGCCAGGAAACGGATGACGGCCGGGGCGTTGCTGAGCGGGAAGGGCAGGGCGTATGCCGGCAGCGGCGGAGGCGGGGTGGAGCCGGCAGCGGTGATCGCTGCGGTCAACTGATCGCGGCTGACTCGCAGGGCGTCGTAGCTGGTGCGGACGGCGCCGATGAGGGCCGGCGACGGCGAGAACCCGACCAGGACAGCTCCCGCCATCCCGTAGCCGTAGATGGCCGCGTGTTCGCCGGCCAGGAGCGACTCCAGACCGGTGGCAGGTCCGCTCACGGCGTCACAGGGGCTGCGGCGCGAGCAGGCTGACGGCGACCTGCCCGCTGGCGGCGAGACTGGCGAGCAATGGTGCGAGCCTCGCAGAAGCACGAGTGCAATCGGCGCGCCGGGAGACGGCCGCCGCGTGTTCGGCGGCCGCCAGGGCGGCGACCGTCGGCGCGGGACGGGTGGCGGGCTCGGCAGGCAACTGGCCGGTCAGCGTCTGCAGGTGTGCCCGGTGCAATCCCCGAATGGTGGCGAACGGTTCCGCCGCGGCCGGCGCCGCAGCGGCGCTGAGCAGTCGGCGCTCGTCGGCGACGGCCAGCTGGCGCAGCGCCGCATCGGCAGCCGAGGCAGGGTCGGTGGTCGGGGTCGCGGGCGGCCGGGAAGAGCCGGCGGCGTGCTCTCCTTGAGGGGAGTGGGACGCGTCGCACCCGGCCGACGTGAGGCCGACCAGACCCAGCAGCCCACCGGCACCGGCACCGGACAGCGACGAACCGGCGGCTGACGCGTATCTGCTCGGCCACGATCCTCAGCCTGGCACAACCCGGTCGTAGGCTGCCCAGGAGACGTGACGCCGGTGTGGGCCGCTGGTGATCCGGCGCGCAGTGCAAGAAAATTGTGGGAAGGAGCCGACGTGACGCAGGCCAAAGCGGCTCCGAAAGAGACTTTGATCGGATTGCTGGCACCCGTGGTTGCCGAAGCCGGCGCCGAACTCGAGGACGTATCCGTCAGCCGGGCCGGAAGTCGAAGCGTGGTGCGGGTCGTCATCGATCGTGACGGTGGCATCGACCTCGACGGCGTGGCTGATGTCAGCAAGGCGGTCAGCACTGCGCTCGACGACGACCCTGATGCCATGCCTGGCTCATTCGTGCTCGAGGTGACGACTCCCGGAGTCGACCGGCCTCTCACCCAGCCCCGCCACTGGCGCCGCGCGCAGGGGCGCTTGGTCGCGGTCACCCGTCGCGGCGCAGGCCCGCTCACCGGGCGGGTGAGCACCGCGGATGACGAGAGTGCCGTGCTCGTGGGCGCCGACCTGCCGGGCGGGCAGGTCGCCGTCGCCTACAGCGACGTGAGCCGGGCGGTCGTCCAGGTCGAGTTCAACGGCCCCGATCCCGGCGGCACGTCATGAAACTGGACCTTGCTGCGCTACGCAGCGTCGAGCGGGAGAAGGACATCTCCTTCGACGCGCTCGTCGACGCGATCGAGACCGCACTGGCGACGGCCTACCGGCACAACGACTCGGCGGCACCCGATGCCCGGGTGCAGATCGACCGCTCCACCGGCGACGTGGTGGTGTACGCCCGCGAATTCGACGCCGATGGCCAGCTGGTACGCGAGTGGGACGACACTCCCGAGGACTTCGGCCGGGTCGCCGCCACCACTGCCCGGCAGGTGATCATCCAGCGGCTGCGCGATGCCTCGTCCGACGTCACCTACGGCGAGTTCGCCGGTCACGAGCGCGAGGTGGTGCTCGGCCTGGTGCAGCATCACGAGCAGCGGGCGGGCAACAAGATCGTCATGGTGGATCTCGGAAAGGGTTTCGAGGCGATCCTCCCACCGGCCGAGCAGGTGCCGGGGGAGCGGTACGAGCACGGTGACCGGATCCGGGTGTGCGTCGCGTCCGTCACGCGTTCGCCGCGGGGGGTCTCGGTCACGGTCTCGCGTACCCATCCAGAGCTGGTGCGCGGACTTTTCGCTCTGGAAGTGCCGGAAGTCGCTGACCACACCGTGGAGATCGCCGCGATCGCCCGTGAGGCCGGTCACCGTTCCAAGATCGCCGTCCGCACCCGCGTGCAGGGGCTGAATGCCAAGGGCGCATGCATCGGACCGCTCGGTGCCCGGGTGCGAGCGGTCATGGCCGAGCTCAACGGCGAGAAGATCGACATCGTCGACTGGTCGGACGATCCGGCGCGGTTCGTCGCGTCGGCGCTCTCACCGGCCAAGGTCAGCTCTGTCCAGGTGGTGGATGCCGCCCAGCGCGCCGCTCGCGTCGTCGTGCCCGACTACCAGCTTTCGCTGGCGATCGGCAAGGAGGGGCAGAACGCCCGCCTCGCCGCCCGCCTCACCGGCTGGCGGATCGACATCCACAGTGACACCGAAGTGCCAGGTGCGGCTGGGGTCTCCGGGCCCGCCGGGGTCGATCCGTCGGCGACCGCGAATGGTTGACGCCGCGTAGTGCCGAAGGCGAGACCGGCTGAGCGCGCTACAGTTGACACGGCGCGTCGTTCGGCGCCGATCCGCACGTGTGTCGGGTGTCGGAGCCGAGCGGTGCTGACCGACTTGCTGCGCGTCGTGGTTGTCGAGGGCGTTCTCGTTCCCGATCCTCGCCGGCGGCTGCCGGGTAGGGGTGCGCATTTACACCCCGATCCGCAGTGTCTGGAGTCGGCGATCCGCCGTCAGGCGTTTCGCCGGGCGCTGCGAATCCCGGGCAGTCCCGAAGTGGATCAAGTACGAGCCCACGTCGAAAGTCTCCTCAAGTGATGCGCAGCGGGAATTGCAGTGAGCTTTAGCCGCCGTTCGGAAGTGGGTTTGTCTGATGGACGCTCGATGAGCACTCAGCGATGAGTACTCCCATGCCGTAGTTGGAGGTCGCGCGGGCAGCCGCGGGCCTAGAAAAAGGAGCACCGTGGCAGGAAAGGCCCGCGTCCACGAGCTGGCCAAGGAGCTTGGCGTCGACAGCAAGACTGTCCTCGCGAAGCTCAAGGATCTTGGCGAGTTCGTGAAATCCGCATCGTCGACCGTCGAACCGCCGGTCGTCCGCAAACTCAAGGAAGCGCTGGGGGATGCAGCTCCGGCTGCTGCCCCTGCCGCCGCCGCGCCGCCCAAGAAGGCGCCGGCGAAGGCTGCGAAGGCAGCTCCAGCACCCAAGCTCGAGGTCCCGGCCAGCCCGGTGGCTCCGGCGCCTGCGCCGGTGGTGGCCCCTCCGGCCCCGCCCGTGGCCCAGCCTCCGGCGGCGCCGATCGCACCCGCCGCCCAGGCGGCGCCTCCGGCTCAGGCCCCGGCTGCCCGGCCTGCGGGTCCGCGCCCCGGCGTGCCCGGTCGCCCGGGCGGTCCGGCCGCTCCGCGCAATGTTCCGCGCGGCCCGGGTAACAATCCGTTCACCAGCCGTCCGGCCCCGCCGGCGCCCCGTCCCGGAGTCCCCGGTGCGCCGGGCGAGCCCCCGATCGCGGGCGCTCCTACGGCGGTGCCCGACTCGCGTCCGGGCGGTCCCACCCCGCAGAACATGCCCCCTCGTCCCGCACCGCGTCCGGGCATGGGCCCGGGCCGCGGTCCGACACCCGGCAGCATGCCGGGGCGCGTCGGTGGTCCGCGTCCGGCGGGCCCGGGTCCCAGTCGTGGCCCCGGTGGCCCCAGTCGTGGCCCCGGTGGTCCGGGTGGTCCCGGCGGCGGCGGTTTCCGCCAGGGCGCGCCGAGCCGCGGCCCGGGTGGGCCAGGCGCAGGCGCAGGAGCCGGCGGCGGCAATTACCGCCCCGGTGGTCCCCCCGGTGGCGGCGGTCCCGGTGGCGGCCGTCCCGGCGCGCCGCAATCAGGCGGTCGTGGCCGCGGCGGCACGACACAGGGCGCCTTCGGCCCGGGTGGTCGCGGACGTCCAGGCCGGCAGCGCAAGTCCAAGCGCGCCAAGCGCCAGGAATTCGACAACATGCAGGCGCCGACCCTCGGCGCCTACGTCCCGCGCGGCAACGGGGAGACCATCCGGCTGCCCCGCGGCGCGAGCCTGGCCGACTTCGCCGACAAGATCGATGCCAACCCCGGCTCGATGGTCCAGGTGGTGCTGACCCAGCTCGGAGAGATGGTCACGGCCACCCAGTCCTGCACCGACGCGACGCTGGAATTGCTCGGCGAGACCCTGGGCTACCGGGTCTCGATCGTCAGCCCGGAGGACGAGGACCGCGAGCTCCTGGAGTCCTTCGACCTGGAATTCGGCGGCGATTACGAGGAGGACGCCAATCTGGTCGCCCGGCCTCCGGTCGTCACGGTCATGGGTCACGTCGACCACGGAAAGACCAAGCTGCTCGACGCGATCCGGCGGGCCAATGTGGTCGCCGGCGAGGCGGGCGGCATCACCCAGCACATCGGCGCCTATCAGGTCCACGTGGAGCACGAGGGCCAGGACCGGGCGATCACCTTCATCGACACCCCGGGTCACGAGGCGTTCACCGCCATGCGTGCCCGTGGCGCGCAGGTGACCGACATCGCGGTGCTCGTGGTGGCGGCCGACGACGGCGTGAAGCCGCAGACCATCGAGGCGCTGAACCACGCCCAGGCGGCTGACGTCCCGATCGTCGTGGCGGTGAACAAGGTCGACAAGGAGGGCGCCGATCCGGCCAAGGTGCGCGGCCAGCTCACCGAGTACGGCCTCGTCGCCGAGGAGTACGGAGGCGACACCATGTTCGTCGACGTCTCCGCCATCACCCGGGCCGGCATCGATCAGCTGCTCGAGGCGGTGCTGCTCACCGCTGACGCCGCCCTCGATCTGCGGGCGCCGGAGGACATCGACGCCCAGGGCGTGGCGATCGAGGCCCACCTCGACCGCGGCCGTGGCCCGGTGGCCACGGTGCTCGTCCAGCGCGGAACGCTGCGCGTCGGCCAGTCGGTCGTCGCCGGTGACGCGTACGGACGCGTGCGGGCGCTGCTCGACGAGAACGGCGACCAGCTGGAGGCGGCGGGTCCGTCGCGTCCGGTGCAGGTACTCGGTCTCACGGCGGTACCCGGTGCCGGTGACAGCTTCATCGTGGTGCCCGATGACCGCATCTCGCGTCAGATCGCCGAGCGGCGCGCTGCTCGCGAGCGGGCTGCCGAGCTCGCCACCAGCCGTGGCCGCATGACCCTCGAGGACGTGCTCGCCCGGATCAAGGAGGGTGAGGTCAACCAGCTCAACCTGATCCTCAAGGGTGACGGTTCGGGTTCGGTCGAGGCTCTCGAAGACGCCCTCGTCAAGATCGATGTGGGCGATGAGGTCAGCCTGCGGGTGATCGACCGCGGGGTCGGTGCCATCACCGAAACCAACGTCATGCTGGCTGCTGCATCCGACGCGATCATCATCGGCTTCAACGTCAGGCCGCAGGGCAAGACCCGGGAGCTCGCCGATCGCGAAGGCGTCGACGTGCGTTACTACTCGGTCATCTACCAGGCGATCGACGACGTGGAGCAGGCTCTTCGCGGCATGCTCAAGCCGATCTACGAGGAGGTGCAGCTCGGTACCGCCGAGGTGCGCGAGGTCTTCAAGGTGCCGCGGATCGGCAACGTGGCGGGTTCGCTGGTGCGCTCGGGCGTCATCGTCCGCAACAGCAAGGCTCGCCTGGTCCGCGACGGCATCGTGATCTCCGACAACCTCACGGTCGAGTCGCTGCGCCGCTTCAAGGAAGACGCTCGCGAGGTGTCCGAGGGCTACGAGTGCGGTATCGGCCTCGGGTACAGCGACATCCACATCGATGACGTCATCGAAACCTACGAGCAGCGCGAGGTACCGCGGGTCTGATAGCTGATCGGGCCTCAACGGCTAGGTGGGTTTGACAGCCATGTGGGTCGGGACTCTCGAGCTGGACCTGTTGCTCGGAGGGCCGGACCTGCCGGTGCGCTCGCTCAAGGAGAAGCGCTCGGTGGTCCGGCCCATCGTGGCCGAGTTGCAGCGCCGGTTCGCGGTGGCCGCCGCCGAGGCAGGTCATCTCGATCTGCATCGGCGGGCGCTCATCGGGGTCGCGGTGGTGGCCGCCGATCGGGCGCACTGCCTCGAGGTGCTGGCGGGTTGCGAGCGCCTCGTGGCGGGGCGGCCGGAGATCGAATTGCTGTCTGCCCGGCAGCGGCTGCTCAGCAGCGAGGACGAGGGCTGACGGCGGGGAGTGAACGGGTGACTGGAGAAGGAGGGGACCGTGGCTGATCCTGCACGCGCGCGCCGGCTGGGTGTGCGTATCCGCGAGATCGTGGCTTCGGCGCTCGGCACCGAGGTGAAGGACCCGCGACTGGGGATGGTGACCATCACCGACGTGCGCGTCGGGGCGGATCTGAACGACGCGACGATCTTCTACACCGTCTACGGCGACGACCTCGAACGTGCCGAAAGTGCCGCCGCATTGGAGTCGGCGAAGGGCGTGCTGCGCACCCGGGTGGGCCGGATGACCGGGGTCAAGAACACTCCCACCCTGGAGTTCGTGCATGATGAGCTCCCCGACTCCGCCCGACATCTCGAGGACCTGCTAGCGGCTGCTCGAGCCGATGACGACCGGATCCGCGCAGCCCGCGCGACAGCAACGCCAGCGGGTGACGAGGATCCCTACCGCCACCCGGAGGATGAGTGAGCCGCTTCAACACGGCGAATCTCCACGGGACGACCGGTCCGTCACCGTCGGGGCGCGCGACGGTGAGCCCGCAACCGGTTGATCGCGGCGACGTGCTCGATGTCATCAAGGGGGTCATCGCCAGCGAAGGATGGGTACTGTGCGTCGGCCACGTGCAGCCTGACGCCGATGCGCTCGGGTCGGCGCTCGCCCTGGCATTCGCCATTCGCAGCGCCGGCGGCGACGCGTACGTGAGCTTTGATCCCGGGCCGCTCGCGTTCGGGATGCCGCCGAGCCTTGGTTTCCTGCCCGGCGAGCACCTGCTGCTCGATCCGCGTCACCTGGCCGAAGAGCCCGCTCCGGCTGCGGTGATCACCTTCGACACCGGTACGGCTGAGCGTCTCGGCGTGCTCGCGCCCTACGCCGCCGCGCATGAGGACGGCCCGCCGGTGATCGTCATCGACCATCACGCCCGCGGTACCGCCTACGGCTCGATGTGCCTGGTCGACGCCGACGCGGCCGCTACGGCCGAGCTCATCTCCGAGCTGATCGACGAGCTCGGCGTGAGCCTCGACGCGGCTGTGGCCACCTGCCTGTACGCCGGTCTGGCCAGCGATACCGGCTCGTTCCGCTACGCCGCGACGAGCCCGGGCTCACACCGGCTCGCGGCCCGTCTGCTCGAAGCGGGCGCCCGTCACGACACGATCAGCATGCTGCTCTGGGACACCCGCCCTGCCAGCTACCTGCAGGTTCTCTCCGGGGCGCTGGCCCGCATGCAGCAGGCGGGCGACGTGATCTGGACGTTCGTCACCTGTGCGGATCTGCTCTCCGTGGGCGCCTCTCCCGAGGAGACCGAAGGGATCGTCGACGTCATCCGCGGGTCGCGCGAACACGAGGTCGCCGTCGTCCTGAAGCAGGATCCCGGCGCGGGACCCGACGGCTGGAAGGCGTCGGTACGCTCCCGGGGCCGACTCGACGTCGGGGCGGCGTGCAGCGCGCTCGGCGGCGGCGGCCATCGGCTCGCGGCCGGCTTCAGCGCCGAAGGCACCCCGGAGGAGATCATCGCCCGGCTGCGGTCTGCACTTTCCGCCACCCAGTGACGAGAGCGTGACCCCGGCGTGAAAGCGCCCGCCGAGCCGCTCGTCGGGGGGCTCGTCATCGTCGACAAGCCGGCCGGTCTCACCTCTCACGACGTGGTCGCCCGGCTGCGCCGGATCGCGGGCACCCGGCGCGTCGGACATGCCGGAACGCTGGACCCGGCTGCCACGGGGGTGTTGGTGTGCGGGATCGGTCGCGCCACCCGCCTGCTCGGCCATCTCCTGCTGGCCGGCAAGGAGTACGAGGCCACCGTCCGGCTCGGGGTCCGCACCAGCACCGACGACGCCGAGGGTGAGGAGCTTTCGATCCGTTCGACGGACGGGATCTCCGACGAGCTGATCGCCGCTGCGATCGCACGCCTCACGGGGGAGATCGACCAGGTCCCGAGCGCCGTCAGTGCGATCAAGGTCGGTGGGGTGCGCGCCTACGCGCGCGTCCGGGCCGGTGAGGACGTGCAGCTCGCCTCTCGCCGGGTCACGGTGGAACGGTTCGACGTGCTCGAGCGCCGGGGCGACGAGCTGGACGTGGTCGTCTCCTGCTCGTCGGGCACCTACATCCGTGCGCTCGCCCGCGATCTGGGTGAGCTGCTCGATTGCGGGGGTCACCTGACCGCTCTTCGTCGTACCCGGGTCGGCAGCTTCACCCTGGCCGAGGCCCACACGCTGGAGGAGCTCGGTCAGGAGCTGACGTTGCTCGCCCTCGGCGACGCGGTGGCGGCCATGTTCGTCCGGCGCGAGGTCGATGCGGCCGCGGCGAGCGACATCCGCCATGGACGTCCGCTGCCAGCCACCGGAGTCCCTGAGCCCGTCGGTGTCTTCGACGCCACGGGCCAGGTGCTGGCTCTCGTACAGGACTCCGGCGAGCTGGCGCGGCCGCTCGTCGTCCTGCACCCGGCCTCCTGACGCCGCGGCCGGGTGGTCAGCCGGTCAGCCGGTTACTCGGCCAGCCGGTCTGCCCGGTCAGCTCGGCCTTCTGGCAGGCTGAACCGCGTGCAGCGCTGGCGCGGACTGTCTGCCACTCCGACCGGGTGGGGCCGCTGCGTCGTGACCATCGGGGTCTACGACGGCGTGCACCTCGGCCATCGCAAGATCATCGGCAGGGCGGTCGAGCGTGCCCGCGAGGCCGGGCAGCCGTCGGTGGTCGTGACATTCGATCCCCATCCGAGCGAGGTACTGCGTCCGGGATCGCATCCGGCGGTGCTCTCGCCGCCGGGCTTCAAGGCCGATCTGCTCGAGGGTCTCGGGGTCGACGTGCTCTGCGTGCTGCCCTTCACGCTGGACTTCAGCCGGCTCGGCCCGGAAGAGTTCGTCCACGAGGTGCTGGTCGACGCGTTGCACGCCAGTGCCGTCGTCGTCGGCGAGAACTTCACCTACGGCCGCAAGGCCGCCGGCAACGTCGAGAGCCTGACCCGCAGCGGTCGCACGTTCGGGTTCTCGGTGGAGGGGGTGCCGCTGCTGGAGGATCACGACGGCGCCGAGACCGCGATCAGCTCGACGTACATCCGGTCCTGCGTCGCCGGCGGTGACGTTGTCGCCGCCGCCCGCGCGCTCGGGCGTCCCCACCGGGTGGAAGGGATCGTGGTGCGCGGCGATCGCCGGGGCCGTGAGCTGGGCTTCCCCACCGCCAACCTGGCGACGACCCCCTACGCGGCCGTGCCCGCAGATGGGATCTACGCCGGTCACTTCCGCGAGGAGCCGGGCGGGGCGCCGATGGCCGCCGCGATCTCTATCGGTACCAACCCGACGTTTTCCGGGCGCGAGCGCCGGGTCGAAGCGTTCGTCCTCGATTTCGACGGCGATCTCTACGGGGAGCACGTTTCGCTGGACTTCGTCGAACGGCTGCGGGCGACCGAGCGATACACCACGCCGGAGGCACTGGTGGAGCAGATCCAGCGCGATGTGGACCGCACCCGGGAGCTGCTCGGTGACCCGCCGGCCCCCGGCTCGGGTCCGGACGGACCAAAGGGCGATTAGGCCGGCTGCCGCAACGTCGATCACCCGTCCGGGTGGCCAGCCCCGGGCCCCATTTGGTCGATCTGTCACCTGTCGGGTACTCCGACGTTTGAAAGCGGAGAGGCAAACCGGTGGCGATCAGCAAGGTTCTCGTCGTAGACGATGACACCGCAGTGCGGCGCCTGGTCTGCGACGTGCTTCAGGCGTACGGCTATTCGACGGTGGCAGCGAACGACGGCTTCTCTGCTCTTCGCATGATGCAGACCGAACACCCCGACTGCGTGATCCTCGACGTGATGATGCCGGGGCTCGACGGGCACGCCGTGCTCAACCGGATTCGCGAGAGCGAGGGCGGCGCCGACCTGCCCGTCGTCATGCTGACGGCGGCCGCCGACGACGCTCAGGCCTGGAAGGCGTGGACCGAGGGCGTCGACTACTTCCTGGCGAAGCCGTTCAACCCGGACGAGCTGCTGAACTTCCTCGCCTACCTCGGCGCCGACTAAGTCCCCACCTGCGCCGACCGTGGCACTTGGTGCGCTGGTGGTAGCCTCGTTGCTGCCGGACGTCCGTTCGGTCCCGTCGCTTGCGTTCGTAGTGCATCGAGCTCACTCGAGTACACGAAAGCGCGACCCAGACATACCAGCTTTGAGGAGATCACGGCGTGCCGCTCGCCACCGACGTCAAGCAGCGGATCATGACCGACTATGCGACGGTCGAGCGCGACACTGGCTCACCCGAGGTCCAGGTGGCCATGCTGTCGCAGCGGATCAAGGATCTCACTGAGCACCTGAAGCTGCACAAGCACGACCACCACAGCCGGCGAGGGCTCCTGCTGCTCGTCGGCCGGCGTCGTCGGCTGCTCGACTACCTGCGCAAGACCGACATCGCCCGCTATCGCTCGCTGATCGAGCGTCTCGGCCTGCGTCGCTAGTCACCCCGCGGGGTGATGGGCGGCCGATTCCGGCCGTCAGCCCCGCTGCCTGAGGCAAACCCGCCGGGCCGCGCATTGGCGTCGGTCCTCGGTGGTGGCCTCCGGGCCCGCCGCTAGCCGGCGATCCCCGGAGACTTCGACTGAGCACCGACCACCTCCCCGCTGGCCTGGCCAACGAGGAGGGAGACCCGTGGACGGGTCCAACGAAGAGAACAGCACCACCCACGAATCCGTGGCGACCATCACCAACCCCGGCGGAACCCGCACGATCCGCTTCGAGACCGGGCGACTCGCCCGCCAGGCTGCCGGCGCTGCCGTGGCCTACCTCGACGACGAGACCATGATCTTGTCGGCGACCTCGGCGAGCAAGCGGCCGAAGGACCAGCTCGACTTCTTTCCCCTGACGGTGGACGTCGAAGAGCGCATGTACTCCATCGGCAAGATCCCCGGCTCGTTCTTCCGGCGCGAAGGCCGTCCGAGTGAAGACGCCATCCTGACCTGCCGGCTCATCGACCGGCCGCTGCGCCCCTCGTTCGTCAAGGGCCTGCGCAACGAGATCCAGGTCGTCTGCACGATCCTGTCGCTCAACCCCCGTGACCTTTACGACGTGGTCGCGATCAACGCCGCCAGCATGAGCACCATGCTCGCGGGCCTGCCGTTCTCCGGCCCGATCGGCGCCACCCGCGTCGCCCTGGTCGAGGGCGCCTGGGTCGCGTTCCCGACGCACGAGGAGCTCAAGCAGGCGACCTTCGACATGGTCGTCGCCGGCCGCGAGCTCGACGGTGGTGACGTCGCGATCATGATGGTCGAGGCCGAAGCCACCCCCGAGACCATCGAGCTGGTCGCCGGAGGAGCCACGGCCCCCACCGAAGACGTGGTCGCCGCCGGCCTCGAGGCCGCCAAGGCACCGATCGCGGTGCTCTGCGCCGCCCAGCGTGAGCTCGCTGCCAAGGCTGCCAAGCAGACCGGCGAGTTCCCGCTCTTCCTGGACTACGGCCAGGACCTGCTCGACGCCCTCACCGCAGCGGTCCGCACCGAGCTTGCCGCCGCGTTGCAGATCGCCGGCAAGCAGGAGCGCGAGGAAGAGCTCGACCGGGTGCGCGGTCTCGCAGAGGAGCGCATTGCGGGCCAGTTCGAGGGCCGCGAGAAGGAGATCGGCGCTGCCTACCGGTCGCTGACCAAAACCCTGGTGCGCGAGCGCGTCATCCGCGACAAGGTGCGTATCGACGGCCGCGGGCTCACCGATATCCGGGCCCTTTCGGCCGAGGTCGACGTGCTCCCGCGGGTCCACGGTTCAGCGCTCTTCGAGCGCGGCGAGACCCAGATCCTGGGCGTCACCACGCTGGCGATGCTGCGCATGGAGCAGATCATCGACACGTTGAACCCCGACAACCGCAAGCGCTACATGCACAACTACAACTTCCCGCCGTACTCGACCGGTGAGACCGGCCGCGTCGGCTCCCCGAAGCGTCGCGAGATCGGCCACGGTGCGCTTGCCGAGCGGGCCCTGCTGCCGGTGCTCCCGAGCCGCGAGGAGTTCCCCTACGCCATCCGCCAGGTCAGTGAGGCGCTGTCGTCCAACGGCTCGACCAGCATGGGCTCGGTGTGCGCGAGCACCATGAGCCTGCTCAACGCTGGTGTGCCGCTTCGGGCGCCGGTTGCGGGTATCGCGATGGGCCTGATCTCCGAGGGCGGCGAGTTCGTCACCCTGACCGACATCCTCGGCGCCGAAGACGCGTACGGCGACATGGACTTCAAGGTCGCCGGCACCAAGGACTTCATCACCGCGCTGCAGCTCGACACCAAGCTCGACGGCATCCCGGCGTCCGTGCTCGGTGCTGCGCTCCAGCAGGCGCGCGGAGCCCGGCTGACGATCCTCGATGTCATGAACTCGGCGATCGACGCACCGGATGAGATGGCGCCCACGGCACCTCGGGTCATCGCCATCAAGATTCCGGTCGACAAGATCGGTGAGGTGATCGGCCCCAAGGGGAAGATCATCAACGCGATCCAGGACGACACCGGCGCCGACATCACGATCGAGGACGACGGCACCATCTACATCGGTGCCACCGACGGTCCGACCGCCGAGGCCGCCCGCGCGGCGATCAATGCGATCGCCAACCCGGAGCTGCCCGAGCTCGGTGCCCGCTACCTGGGCACGGTCGTGAAGACGACCAACTTCGGGGCGTTCATCTCACTCACCCCCGGCCGCGACGGCTTGCTGCACGTCAGCAAGATGAAGGCGCTGGCCGGTGGCAAGCGGGTCGCCAACCCCGAAGACGTCGTGAGCGTCGGCCAGAAGGTCCAGGTCGAGATCGCCGAGATCGACCAGCGCGGCAAGATCAGCCTGACCCCGGTCGTCGCTGAGGGTGAGGGCGGCGAGAACGGCGACGGGGCGGCCGCTCCCGAGCCCGCCTCTGCAGGTGCCGCCGCCGAATGACCCTGTGACCACGGCAACAACCTCGCAGTCGCTGCTCGGCGGCACGGTGCAACGCACCGTGCTGCCGAGCGGCCTGCGAGTGCTCACCGAGCAGGTTCCCGGGGTGCGCTCCGTCGCCATCGGCATCTGGGTGGGGGTCGGTTCGCGCGATGAGGCGCCCGGCGAAGCCGGCGCCTCGCACTACTTGGAACACCTGCTCTTCAAGGGCACCCCGGCGCGCAGCGCGCTCGACATCTCCGCGGCGCTGGAAGCTGTGGGGGGCGAGCTCAACGCGTTCACCTCGCGCGAGCACACGTGCTACTACGCCCGGGTGCTCGACCGCGATCTGCCGCTCGCGGTCGACGTCGTCTCCGACATGGTGACGGCGTCTCTGCTGCGTGAGGACGACGTCGAAGCCGAGCGCGGGGTGATCCTCGAGGAGATCGCCATGCACGAGGACGACCCGGCTGACCTGGTCCACGATGTCTTCTCCAGTGCGGCGCTCGGCGACGGGCCACTCGGTCGCCCGGTGCTGGGTACCACCGCGAGCATCGCGACCCTCAAGCAGTCGGAGATCGCGGAGTATTACCGCGTCCGCTACGTCCCCTCGGCGACGGTCGTTGCGGTCAGCGGCGCCCTCGACCACGACGACGCACTCGCTGCCGTCGTGAAGGCCTGGGACAAGGTTGCTGATCTTCGCGGTGAGCCGCTGCCCACCCGCAGGGGTGCTCGGCGTCCCTATCCCGGCCGCGGCGTGCGCGTCTCGCGCCGCGCCAGCGAGCAGGCCCATCTCATCCTCGGCACCGCCGGGGTCTCGCGTCATGACGAGCGCCGCTACGCGCTCGGGCTGCTGTCGAGCAGCCTCGGTGAAGGCATGAGCAGCCGGCTCTTCCAGGAGATTCGCGAGAAGCGCGGGCTCGCCTACTCCGTCTACTCCTTCGCCTCCCACTACGCCGACACGGGCCTGTTCGGGGTGTATGCCGGGGTCGCACCCAAGCGCGCCGCGCAGGTGCTCACGCTCTGCCGCGAACAGCTGGAGATCGTCGCTACGGCCGGCATCACGGCCGACGAACTCGAACGTGCGAAAGGTCAGGCGCGCGGGTCGCTCGCCCTCGGTCTCGAGGACACCGGTGCCCGGATGAGCCGCCTCGGCAAGAGCGAGCTGGCCCAGGGCGAGGTGCTCTCGGTCGATGAGACGCTCGAGCGCATTGATGCGGTGAGTCTGGCCGATGTCGGCCGGGTCGCCGCCGAGGTGTTGGGGCAGCCGCTCTCGCTGGGTGCGGTGGGCCCGTTCGACGTCGGCGAGCTCGCCGACGCTGTTGCCTAGTGGTGGCTTGAGCCCGGTAGAGGGGGAGCGCGTGACGCTGCGGGTCGGAGTGCTGGGAGCGCGCGGGAGGATGGGCGCCGAGGTCTGCGCGGCCGTCCAAGGTGCAGATGATCTCGAACTCGTCGCGAGCGTCGACGAGGGCGATGACCGCGAGTCTTTGCGCGCCGCCGAGGTCGTGGTCGATTTCACGGCTCCCGCCGTCGTCATGGACAACCTTCGGTGGTGCCTTCAGGCGGGGTTGTCGGTCGTCGTCGGCACCACAGGCTTCGACGAGAAGCGCCTCGATGAGGTACGCGATTGGCTCAGCCAGGCCCCGTCGTCCAGCGTGCTGATCGCCCCGAATTTCGGCATCGGCGCCGTGCTGATGATGCGTTTCGCCGAGCTCGCCGCCCGTTGGTTCGAATCGGTCGAGATCATCGAGCTGCACCATCCCCACAAGGTCGACGCTCCGAGCGGCACCGCACGGCGCACGGCCGAGCTCATCGCCGGCGCCCGCCGCGATGCGGGCCTCGACGCCTCCGGACCCGACGCCACCACGACCT
Organism: uncultured Actinomycetota bacterium; assembly: GCA_963731205.1. Classification (GTDB taxonomy): domain Bacteria; phylum Actinomycetota; class Actinomycetes; order Frankiales; family Frankiaceae; genus DATAZK01. The sequence goes on from CAVSUJ010000002.1 coordinate 2,174,658, forward strand.
CGCTGGAGGGGGCCCGCGGCGCCCACCATGCGGGTGTGCCGGTCCACGCGATCCGGCTCGCCGGGCTCGTCGCGCATCAGGAAGTGCTCTTCGGGACCGACGGCGAGACGTTGACGATCCGCCACGATTCGCTGGATCGCCGCTCGTTCATGCCGGGCGTCCTGATGGCGGTGCGCGCCGTACGGCAGCGGCCGGGCCTGACCGTCGGCATCGAGGACCTGCTCGGGATATGAGAGCGCGGCGCTCGCGAAATCTCGTGGTCGCGCTGGTCGTGGTGCTGGCGTTCTACTTCGTTCTGATCGGCGCCGGAGGGATCGGCCTGCTCGGCGACCATCGCTGGGCGGTCAAGGGGCTGGGTCTCGGCGTCCTTCTGCTGCCGCTGGTCGGCGCGGTGATCGTCGTCAACGAGTTGCGCTTCGGTCGCGAGACCGAGCGGCTGGCCCGGCTGCTCGGCGATCTCGACGACAGCGTTCCGCAGGATCCTGACGCGGCTTTCGAGCTGCGCAAGGCCGAGGTGGAAGCCGCCCCGAACGACTGGCGAGCCTGGTACCGCCTCGCCGTCGCCTATGGCGACGCCCGCGACACCTCCCGCGGCCGGCGCACCATGCGCAAGGCGATCGCCCTGCAGCGCACCAATGGCGCAAGCACGTCCGATCGTCCGGGCGACCGGACAGGCTGACCCGGGGCTACGCGAGCTCGGCCACGAAGATGACGGTGCCCGGGAAGAGCCGGCCTCGTAGCGGACTCCACTGGCCCCATGGCCGGGTGTGGTCCTCGGGCCATTCAGGTTCGACGATGTCGAGCACGCGGAAGCCCGCAGCGACCAGCTCGCGTACGCGATCGCCCATCGTGCGGTGGGCCTCGACGTAGACGGGCCTGCCTTCGGGCGTGAGCTCGACGTAGGGCCGGCGGTCGAAATAGGAGCGGTCGACGACGAGTCCGGCCGGTCCCGGATCGTCGGGCATGCACCAGCGCATCGGGTGGTTCGTGCTGAAAACCCAGCGGCCGCCCGGACGCAGCACTCGCGCGACCTCGGCCATCACGGCGGCGCTGTCGGTCACGAACGGGATGGCGCCGAAGGCCGAGCACGCGAGGTCGACGCTCGCCTGCGGCAGTGGGAGTGCAGACGCGTCGGCCTGAATCAGGAGGGGGGCAGAGATGTCGTTCCTCACCGCTTGCGCCGCATGCCGAAGCTGCCCACCGGAGACGTCGACCGCGATCACGTCAGCCCCCTGCGCGACCAGCCAGCGGCCACACTGCGCAGCTCCGCACCCGACCTCGAGAATCCGCCGGCCGCGTAGCGAATCTGCAGGTCCGAGCAGCTGCGCGGTCGCCTCGCGAAGGCCCTCGGGACACCAGATGAAGTCCGCCGCCGCCGGATCGCCGGACGGTCCGGCCAGGAACGCCCCGTGCTCAGCCTGGTAGGCGTCGGCCTCGCCGTCCCACCAGTTGCGGTTGGCAGAGACGGCGGCCGGTGCAGCGACGTCGGCGTACCCGACGATCAGCTCGTCGGTGGATTCAGCGGTGGATTCAGCGGCGGACTCGTGCTCATCTGCCGGTTCTGCGTCGCCGCCGGTATCCACAGGGTTATCCTGCCGGATTGGGTGCGTTGAGCCAGTGGACAGCTCTCACACATTGACCGGGCCAGCCGGTGGCATACACTAGCTGGACACAGGGGTCTGCGCGGTCTCAGACGTAGCGGATCCGCTCGATTCGTCTCACGGTCTCACAGCAGTTCCGGCCCGGCGGTTCGACCCGGCCCTTGTGACCCCGTTTCGATCCCTGTCCGGAGACCAACCCCTTGACGATCAGCGCCGCCGACGCCCCCGCCACACCCGCTTCCGAGAGCCCAGAGGGCCTGGAGCACGTGGCAGTGAACGATTTCGGCTCAGAGGAAGAGTTCCTCGCCGCAATCGACTCGACGATCAAGTACTTCAACGATGGCGACATCGTCGACGGCATCATCGTCAAGGTCGACCGTGACGAAGTCCTGCTAGACATCGGCTACAAGACCGAGGGCGTCATCCCCTCGCGCGAGCTGTCGATCAAGCACGACGTCAACCCCAACGAGGTCGTCTCCCTGGGTGACCAGGTCGAGGCACTTGTCCTGCAGAAGGAGGACAAGGAAGGCCGCCTGATCCTGTCCAAGAAGCGGGCTCAGTACGAGCGCGCCTGGGGCACCATCGAGCAGCTCAAGGAAGAGGACGGCGTCGTCACGGGCACCGTCATCGAGGTCGTCAAGGGCGGCCTCATCCTCGACATCGGGCTGCGCGGCTTCCTGCCCGCGTCGCTGGTCGAGATGCGCCGCGTGCGCGATCTGCAGCCCTACGTCGGGCGCGAGCTCGAGGCCAAGATCATCGAGCTCGACAAGAACCGCAACAACGTCGTGCTCTCCCGCCGCGCCTGGCTCGAGCAGACGCAGAGCGAGGTGCGCAGCGAGTTCCTCGGCAAGCTGGCCAAGGGCCAGGTCCGCTCCGGTGTGGTCAGCTCGATCGTCAACTTCGGGGCCTTCGTAGACCTCGGTGGGGTCGACGGTCTGGTTCACGTCAGCGAGCTGTCCTGGAAGCACATCGACCACCCGTCTGAGGTGGTCGAGGTCGGCCAGGAGGTCACCGTCGAGGTGCTCGACGTCGACATGGATCGCGAGCGCGTCTCCCTCTCCCTCAAGGCCACTCAGGAAGACCCGTGGCGCCAGTTCGCGCGTACCCACGCGATCGGCCAGGTCGTCCCGGGCCGCGCCACCAAGCTCGTGCCGTTCGGTGCCTTCGTGCGGGTCGACGAGGGGATCGAGGGCCTGGTCCACATCTCCGAGCTCGCCGAGCGTCACGTCGAGCTGCCCGAGCAGGTCGTGCAGGTCGGCGATGAGATCATGGTCAAGGTCATCGACATCGACCTCGAGCGCCGTCGCATCAGCCTCTCGCTCAAGCAGGCCAACGAGTCGGCGCACGATGTCGAGGCCAGCGAGTTCGACCCCACGCAGTACGGGATGGAAGCCCACTACGACGAGGCGGGCAATTACATCTATCCCGAGGGCTTCGACCAGGACACCGGCGAGTGGCTGCCGGGTTACGAGACCCAGCAGCAGGCGTGGGAGGCCCAGTACGAGGCGGCTCGCCAGCGCTACGAGCAGCACATGAGCCAGCTCCGTGCCGCCCAGGTCGCCGAGGCTGAGGCCACCGGGCCGTCCACGTACTCCTCGGAGTCCGAGGCGGGAGCGTCGGCGCTGGATGAGGAGTCGTTGCGCAAGCTGCGCGAGCAGTTCGGCAACGAGGACTAGTTCCAGGAGAGCATCCCGGTAAAGCGATTTTGTGAGAGCCCCGTCCGGTTCGCCGGGCGGGGCTCTCACGCGTCCTGGGCCCAATGGCCACGCCACCCGAACTGGTGGGACACAATTGGCTGGCCGAGCGCGTGCTGCGGATAGGGGCGAGAGGATCACAGTGACCGACTGGGACGGATTCCAGGCCAGAGTGCATCCTGGCGACGGGCTCGTGGCACGCAACGCGGGGGCCGCGCTCGTGCTGCCACACCCGGCGCAAGGCAACCAGGAGACCGTTGACCGGCTGCTGGCCCTCGTACGCGACGCGCAACCCGACGGGGCGCGTGGGCTGGCTCGCAGGTTGGCCGCGATCCTCGCATCTGCGGAGGATGACGACGGTATCGACCTGGCGTTGCTCGCTCCGCTGAGCGGTGGCGACGTGGCCTTGCTGGTCGTGGGCGACGTCGAGGTCACTGCCGACGGCACCGAAGGACCGGTTCGCATCTCCGGACGCGATTCGATCACCTGGGTCGACCGCGTGCTTCGCGGGCCGACCCATGTGCAGGTCACCGGCGCATCAGGAGGTGCCGTCAGCGGCTCGCTGGCCGCGTCCGACCTGGTGGCGGGGATCGTGCCGGGTAGCGGGCTGAGCCTGTCGGTACGTGGTGATGCGCCGTCCATCCTCGCCCCCGCCCCCGTGGTGGAGCCCGTAGTAGAGCCCGCGGCCCTCCCCGAGAGCGCGCCCGTGTCGGAGGCGCCGAAAGTCGACTACTCCAAGGCCGCGCCCGAGCCGGAGGTGATCGCACCCCCGATCCCGGCTCCGTTCCCCGATGCGCCGCCCCCGCTGCCCCCGACTCCGGTCGAGCCCGCGCCCGACTTCCAGGTCGAGTCGCTGAACGAGCCGGGCCCCCCGCAGCGGGCGCCGCTCCCCGTCGCCGACGAACCGGCGCCGGTCGCCGCCGGCCCGGCGCCGGTCATGGTGAAGGGCGTCTACTGCAAGAGCGGCCATTTCAACGACCCGATGTCACAGTTCTGCGTCGCCTGTGGCCTGAACCTGGTGCAGCAGACTCCGGCGCTGGTCGACGGCCCGCGCCCGCCGCTCGGCGTCCTCGTCTTCGACGATGGATCGGTTTTCCAGGTTGATCAGGACTACGTGCTCGGGCGGCAGCCTGAAGGCTCGCCCGAGGTGGTCTCGGGCGCCGCCCGGCCGCTGCGGCTGGCCGACACCGGAGGCACCGTCTCGCGCTCTCATGCCCTCATCGCGCTAGAGGACTGGACGGTCCGGCTCTCCGACCACGGATCGGCGAACGGCACGTACATCACCATGCCGGGCAGCAGCGACTGGCAGCCCGTCCCGCCGAACGGCCGGATCGTGCTGACCCCGGGAACGACGATCAAGCTGGGCAACCGCACTCTCAGGTTCGAATCCCACCGCGGCCAGGGGTAGCACGAGCGCCGCTGTTAGCGTGGTCGAAGTCGAAAGACCGCAGATTCTGTCGCTGATTCGAGGCGATTCGCGCCGTGGGGAGGGCTGTGGACGGCATCGCAGACTATGTCTTCCTGCGTCCCCTCACGGAGGGCAACCACGGCCGCTATTACCTCGCCACTCCTCCGCCGAGGCTCGGCTTGGGCAGCAGTTCCGTCGTGGTGAAAGTGGTGGCCGGGCGGACCACGACCGAGACCTACAGCAAGGCCACCCGCGAGCTGAAGGCCTTCGCCGCCGTGCGATCTCCGTACCTCGTCCGGCTGTATGACGCGGGCCAGCAGGCCGGCACGTTCTTCTACGCGATGGAATGGCTGGAGCGCGGCTCACTCGCCGCTCCTGCACAGGAGCTCAGCAAGGACGCTGCTCGTAAGGCCGTTGCCGACGTCGCCCGCGCCGCTCACGCGCTGCACGAGGCCGGCATCGTGCATCAGGACATCGCCCCGGAAAACGTGCTGCTCACCGACGACGGCGGCCGCCTCGCCGATCTTGGGCTCGCCAAGGTGCTACAGCCCGGCGTGACCGTCACGAGCCTGGGCAGCAGGAGCATCGGAGCGGTCGAGTACGTCGATCCGGCGATGCTCGCCGGCGGCCAGCCCTCGCGGATGACCGATGTCTACAGCCTGGGCATGACGCTGCACCGGGCGCTCGCGGGCACCGGGATGTTCGGCGACATCGCTTCGAGCCAGCCGATGATGGCCATGCGCGCCGTGCTCGCCGGCACGCCCAGGGTCGACCCGTCGCTGGGTCCCGAAGAAGCGGCGCTGATCAAGTCCTGCGTCGATTCCGACCTCTCGCACCGGCCGCGCACCGCTCTCGAGGTCGCGTCGCGCATCGATGCGCTGCCCGTTCCCGCGGGCAGCCTTCCTGCGGCGGCGCGCTGAGTGAAGCGCGTCGGGCTCACCGGAGGTATCGGCGCCGGCAAGAGCACCGCGGCGAGGATGCTGGCCGCACACGGCGCCGTGATCGTCGACTCCGATGCGATCGCCCGAGAAGTCGTCGAGCCGGGAACAAAGGGCCTCGCCGAGATCGTCGGCGCCTTCGGGCCGGGCGTGCTGCAGGCAGACGGCACTCTCGACCGTCCGGGCCTCGGCCGGATCGTGTTCAACGATGTGGACGCCCTGCGCCGGCTCGAGCAGATCACCCATCCTTTGATCCAGGCGGAGTCGGCTCGGCTGATCGCCGACGCCGAGGCTGCGGGGGCGCCGGTACTCATCCATGACATTCCGTTGCTGGTCGAAAGCGGGGTGGCCGGGACGTTCGACGCGGTGATCGTGGTCGAGGCTCCCGACGACCTGCGGCTGGAGCGGCTGGAGGGTCGCGGATTGCCGCGGGAGCAGGCGCTGGAACGGATGAAGGCCCAGGCCACGAACGAGCAGCGGCGTGAAGCGGCGACATACCTGATCGTCAATGCCGGATCGACCGATGATCTTCGCGCACGCGTCGACGAGGTCTGGGAAGCCCTCGTCCCCTGAGCGATTTCTGCTGCCGATTTCCGGGGGCGGATTCTGTCGGAGGTCTGTGGTGTTCTCTTACGTGTGAGCCCCACGATTACGCGCCCCAAGAGTGACATCGCCCGTAGCGAGCGTCCGTTCAAGGTCGTCAGCGATTTCGAAGCAAGTGGTGATCAGCCCGCCGCCATCGCTGAGCTGTCCAAGCGCATCGAGGCCGGCGAGCAGGATCTGGTGCTGCTGGGGGCCACCGGTACAGGTAAGAGCGCTACGGCGGCGTGGCTGATCGAGGCGCTGCAGCGGCCCACCCTGGTGCTCGCGCCCAACAAAACGCTCGCCGCGCAGCTGGCCAATGAGTTCCGAGAGCTGCTTCCTGACAATGCAGTGGAGTACTTCGTCTCGTACTACGACTACTACCAGCCCGAGGCCTACGTCCCGCAGACCGATACCTACATCGAGAAGGATTCGTCGGTCAACGACGAGGTGGAGCGGTTGCGCCATTCGGCGACGATGAGCCTGCTCACCCGTCGCGATGTCGTAGTGGTGGCGTCGGTCTCGTGCATCTACGGCCTGGGTACCCCGCAGGAGTACATCGATCGGTGCGTGCGGCTGTCGGTGGGCGAGCAGTACGACCGTGACACGTTGCTGCGTCGCCTGGTCGACATCCAGTATTCGCGCAACGATCTGGCTTTCACCCGGGGGACCTTCCGGGTCCGCGGCGATGTGGTGGAGATCTTTCCCGTCTACGAGGAGCTCGCCGTCCGGGTCGAGCTGTTCGGCGATGAGATCGAGAAGCTCACTTATCTGCACCCGCTGACGGGTGAGGTCGTCTCCGAGTCCGAGCAGCTCCTGGTGTTTCCGGCCACGCACTATGTCGCCGGCCCGGAGCGGATGGAGCGTGCCATCCGCGGCATAGAGGCCGAGCAGCAGGAGCGGCTCGCCGAGCTCGAGCAGCAGGGCAAGATGCTCGAGGCGCAGCGGCTGCGGATGCGCACCACGTACGACATCGAGATGATGCGTCAGGTCGGCTTCTGCTCGGGCATCGAGAACTACTCGCGTCACATCGACGGCCGCGCCGCCGGCACCGCGCCGCACACGCTGCTGGATTACTTCCCCGAAGATTTCCTGCTCGTCATCGACGAGTCGCACACCACCGTGCCGCAGGTCGGCGCCATGTACGAGGGCGACATGAGCCGCAAGCGCACCCTGGTCGACCACGGGTTTCGGCTCCCGAGCGCGATGGACAACCGGCCGCTGAAGTTCGACGAGTTCCTCGAGCGCATCGGCCAGACCGTCTACATGTCAGCCACCCCGGGTCGCTATGAGCTGGCCAAGGCCGACACGGTCGTCGAGCAGATCATCCGGCCCACCGGGCTGATCGACCCGGAGATCGTGATCAAGGCGACCAAGGGCCAGATCGATGATCTGGTCCACGAGATCCGGTTGCGTGCCGAGCGTGACGAGCGGGTGCTGGTCACCACGCTGACCAAGAAGATGTCGGAGGACCTCACCGACTACCTGCTCGACCTCGGGCTTCGGGTGCGCTATCTGCACAGCGAGGTCGACACCATCCGGCGCATCGAGCTCCTCAAGGAATTGCGGATGGGTGAGTACGACGTGCTGGTGGGCATCAACCTGCTGCGCGAGGGTCTCGACCTGCCGGAGGTCTCGCTGGTCAGCATTCTCGACGCCGACAAAGAGGGCTTCCTGCGCTCCGGCACCTCATTGATCCAGACCATCGGGCGGGCAGCCCGAAACGTGTCGGGCCAGGTGCACATGTACGCCGACAACATCACCCCGTCGATGCGCCAGGCGATCGACGAGACCAACCGGCGGCGGGCCAAGCAGGTTGCCTACAACACCGAGCGCGGGCTCGATCCGCAGCCGCTGCGCAAGCGGATCGTCGACATCCTCGATGACCTGGTGCGAGAGGGAGCCGGCGGCGAGATGATCGGCGGCTCCGGGCGTAGCCAGTCGCGCGGAAAGGCGCCTGTCCCGGGGATGTCGTCGAAGTCGGAGACGGTCGGCAGACACGCGGCAGCGCTCGCGGGGATGCCCAAAGCCGAGCTGGCGCAGCTCATCCAGCAACTGTCGGATGAGATGCACGAGGCGGCGAAGGAGCTGCACTTCGAGCTGGCGGCGCGCCTCCGCGACGAGATCGGCGAGCTTCGCAAGGAGCTGCGCGGGATGTCAGCGGCCGGGGTGGGCTGAGCGGCTTACCAGCCGCGCTGGCGCCACTCCACGAGATGCGGGCGCTCGGCGCCGAGCGTGGTGTCTTTGCCGTGGCCCGGGTAGATCCAGGTGTCGTCCGGCAGCGGTCCGAAGACCTTGCGCTCGAGATCGTCCATCAGCGAGCTGAAGCGCTCCGGATCCTTCTCGGTGTTGCCTGGCCCGCCCGGGAAGAGGCAGTCGCCGGTGAACAGATGCGGCCCGACCCCATCGATCGGGGGCTCGTAGAGCAGGGCGATGGAGCCAGGGGTGTGACCGACCAGATGGATCACCCGCAGGCGCTGCTGCCCGACACTGATCTCGTCGCCGTCGCGCACCAGCCGGCGCGGCGCCACCGGAAGCTCCGGAGCGTCGTCGGGGTGGGCGATCCCCTCGGCGCCGGTCGCCTGCGTGACGGCCTCCAGCGCCTGGACGTGGTCGAAGTGCCGGTGGGTGGTCACGATGGTCGTCAGGCCCTCCGGGCCGATCAGCTCCAGCAGCCGGTCGGGCTCGTTGGCCGCGTCGATGAGCAGCTGATCGCCGGTCGTCAGGCAGCGCAGCAGGTAGACGTTGTTGTCGAAGTCGCCCACCGTCATCTTCGACAGCTGAAGCCCTGCCACCTCACGGGTGTCGGCGGGGCCGCCGCGGGTCACGGTGCCGGTGTAGGAGCCGGAGGGGGAATCGGTGCCGGGAGACGCACTGGCCATCTGGTCATCCTGCCTCACATGGCCTCGGCAGGGCAGCCATGACCCCGGGGTTTCGCGCCCTGATCGACGGGACTACTCACGGCTCGACGCGCGTTTTGTCGTAGGGGGTCACTAGCATCGCGATTACCCCAAAGCGGGGGCCAAATCTGTGTGGTGAGGGGCGTCGTCACGCCCGGGCGGAGGAGCATGGCTGAGCGTCTGATCGTGCGGGGTGCGCGTGAGCACAACCTGCGCGATGTTCATCTGGATCTTCCCCGTGATGCGCTGATCGTCTTCACCGGGCTGTCCGGATCGGGCAAGTCCAGCCTCGCCTTCGACACGATTTTCGCCGAGGGTCAGCGGCGCTACGTGGAAAGCCTCTCGGCCTATGCGCGCCAGTTCCTCGGCCAGATGGACAAGCCGGATGTCGATTTCATCGAGGGCCTCTCGCCGGCCGTGTCCATCGATCAGAAATCGACCTCACGCAACCCCAGGTCGACGGTCGGCACGATCACCGAGGTCTACGACTATTTGCGGCTGCTGTACGCGCGGGCCGGCCGTCCGCACTGCCCCAAGTGCGGCCGCCCGATCGCCCGCCAGACCCCGCAGCAGATCGTCGACCGGTTGCTCGAGCTCAGCGAGGGCACGCGTTTCCAGGTGCTGGCGCCCGTGGTGCGCGGGCGCAAGGGTGAATACGCCGAGCTGTTCCTCGATCTGCAGACCAAGGGTTTTGCCCGGGTGCGGGTCGACGGCCGCATCTACCGGCTGGCCGATGAGCAGATCAAGATCGACAAGCAGAAGAAGCACACCATCGAGGTGGTCGTCGACCGGTTGACGGCTCGGGCCAGCGCCAAGCAGCGGCTCACCGATTCGGTGGAGACGGCGCTTCGGCTTGCTGACGGTCTCGTCCTCATCGATTTCGTCGACCTGCCCGAAGGCGATGGCGGCCGTGAGCGGATGTTCTCCGAGCATCTCGCCTGCCTCTATGACGATCTCTCCTTCGACGAGCTGGAGCCGCGGTCGTTCTCGTTCAACTCGCCGTACGGCGCCTGCCCGGCCTGCACCGGCCTCGGCACGAAGAAGCGGGTCGACCCCGAGCTGGTGATTCCCGACCCGTCGCTGCCGCTGTCGCGCGGAGCCATCCAGCCCTGGTCCACCGGACACAACGCGGAGTATTTCGGGCGCCTGCTGTCGGCGGTCGCCGATCATCTGGGCTTCGATGTCGATACGCCGTGGCAGCGGCTCCCCGCGGCCGTGCAGAGCGCGCTGCTCGAAGGCCTCGGCGACGAGCAGATCCACGTGCGGTATCGCAACCGGTTCAACCGGGAGCGCTCGTACTACACGAATTTCGAAGGGGTCATCGCCTACCTCGATCGCCGTCACCGTGAGGCGGAGTCCGATTCGGCGCGTGAGCGCTGGGAGGGCTATCTGCGTGACATCCCGTGCCCCACGTGCCGCGGCTCCCGGCTGAAGCCGGAGTCGCTGGCCGTCACCATGGGCGGGCGGTCCATCGCCGAGGTCGCCGAGATGTCGATCGCTGACTCGGCCGCCTTCCTGGGGTCGTTGGAGCTGACCGACCGTGAGACACAGATCGCCGGGCGGGTGCTCAAGGAGGTCGACGCGCGGCTCGCGTTCCTGCTCGACGTCGGGCTGGACTACCTCTCCCTGGACCGCGCCGCCGGCACGCTCGCCGGAGGTGAGGCGCAGCGCATCCGGCTGGCGACGCAGATCGGCTCCGGTCTGGTGGGGGTGCTGTACGTGCTGGATGAGCCGTCGATCGGCTTGCACCAGCGCGACAATCGCCGGCTCATCGACACTCTCATTCGCCTGCGCGACCTCGGTAACACGCTGATCGTCGTCGAGCACGACGAGGACACGATTCGGGCCGCTGACTGGGCGGTCGACATCGGTCCAGGGGCGGGGGAGCACGGCGGCCACGTCGTCGTCAGCGGTCCGGTTCAGGAGTTGCTCGACAGTGAGGAGTCGCTCACCGGCGCGTATCTGTCGGGCCGCCGTTCGATCCCCATCCCTGACATCCGGCGGGCACCTGATCCGAATCGACAGCTGACCGTGCACGACGCCCGCGAGCACAACCTTCGCGACGTGACCGTCGGCTTCCCGCTGGGGTGTTTCGTCGCGGTGACGGGGGTGTCCGGCTCGGGAAAGTCCAGCCTGGTCAACGACATTCTGGCCAGCGTGCTCGCCAACAAGCTCAATGGGGCGCGCGAGGTTCCGGGTCGGCACCGGACGGTCAGCGGGCTCGAACATCTCGACAAGGTCGTGCGTGTCGACCAGTCGCCGATCGGGCGTACCCCGCGGTCCAACCCGGCGACGTACACCGGCGTTTTCGACAACGTCCGCAAGCTTTTCGCGGAAACGACCGAGGCGAAGGTGCGCGGCTATCTGCCGGGCCGGTTCTCCTTCAACGTCAAAGGCGGCCGCTGCGAGGCGTGCGCCGGAGACGGCACGATCAAGATCGAGATGAACTTCCTGCCTGACGTCTACGTGCCCTGCGAGGTGTGTCATGGCGCCCGGTACAACCGGGAGACGCTGGAGGTGCACTTCAAGGGCAAGTCGATCGCCGAGGTGCTCGACATGTCGATCGAGGAGGGCGCCGAGTTCTTCGCCGGGCTCCCCTCGATCGCCCGGCATCTGAAGACATTGGTCGACGTGGGCCTCGGCTACGTGCGCCTCGGCCAGCCGGCGCCGACCCTCTCCGGCGGCGAGGCGCAGCGCGTCAAGCTCGCGTCGGAGCTGCAGAAGCGCTCGACCGGCCGGACGATCTATGTCTTGGACGAGCCGACCACGGGCCTGCATTTCGAAGATGTCCGCAAGCTGCTCGGCGTGCTCGGAAGGCTTGTGGATCAAGGGAATTCGGTCATCGTGATCGAGCACAATCTCGACGTGATCAAGACCGCCGACTGGGTGGTCGACCTCGGCCCCGAAGGCGGCACCGGCGGTGGTCGCGTGGTCGCCGAAGGGACGCCGGAGGAGATTGCCAACGTTCCGGAATCTCACACGGGGCACTTCCTCCAACACGTCCTCGGTGATCGCGTGACGGCAAAGGCCAAGAAGTCGGGAGCCGCCAAGGGCGGGGCGGCGCGGGCCAAGACCCAGAAGACGGCCGGCGCGCAGCCGGCGGCCAAGGTGGGGGCGAAGTCGGCGGCCAAGCCGGTGAAGGCCGTCAAGCCGGTCAAGGCCGTCGCGCCGGCGGCGAAGACCGGCAAGCTCGTCACTGCCAAATCAGCAGCGCCGGCGAAGGCTCCCGCGCGCCGGCGTCGGGCAGCGGCCGCGAACTAGGGCGGTTCAGCGTTGGAGCAGCCGGTCGATCACCAGGTCGAGGGCCTCGGCCGAGCGTTCTTCACCGGTCGGGTCCAGCGCATCGGTCTGATCGAGGAAGCTGCGCAGCACCGAGCACGGCGCGCTCACCCACGCCGGGCGTCCCGGCCTGGCCAGGCGCAGCAGCACCCGCTGTCGTCCGGGCTCGGGCTGGATGTGCACCGCGCCGTCGCCGGTGGCTTCGTCGAGCCCGTAGCGCAGGAAGTCGCGTAGCACGATCCAGCTTCCGCGCGGCAGCGCCGGATGATCGGGAGTGCTGTTGAGGATCAGGTTGACCGCGAGCGGATCGTCCAGGGTCCAGCTGAGCGTCAGGACGGTGATGCGCTCTCCGGGGCGGCGCTGGGTCACCGGTGCCACCCGGTTCGACCCCGCCGCAGCAGCCGGAGGCACGGCGCGGCTCACCACCACGTCGACCACCACATCGCCCTGCTGCACCGAGCAACCGCCTCCCTGGCAGGCGAACGCGACGAGTCTGGCATGACGCGTGGAGGGGTTCGCGCGGGGGGCGGTGACCTAGGGCGCAGGTCGATCCGCGACGCTGGGGCGAGGCACGGCGCGCCCGACGCGACTACCCTCGAAAGGGTGGTGAATCGGGGGGTCGGTGAGACCGAAGTTTCCCCCCCAGCGTCCCCCTCGTCCCCCTCGCGTCCGATCCGCGAAGAGCTGACCCCGCGCCGCACACCCGCCGTGGGCGGCTCGCGAGCCCCCTGGCGGCCGGCCGTCGGCTCGATCCCCGAGCAGCCCGGCGTCTACCGATTCCGTGATGCGAGCGGCCGGGTCATCTACGTCGGCAAGGCCAAGAGTCTGCGCAGCCGGCTGAACTCGTACTTCACGGGTGACCTTCATCCGCGTACCGAGCAGATGGTCCGCACCGCGCGAAGCGTCGACTGGACCGTCGTCTCCACCGAAGTCGAGGCGTTGCAGCTCGAATACACCTGGATCAAGCAGTACGACCCGCGCTTCAACGTTCGCTACCGCGATGACAAGAGCTATCCCTGGCTCGCAGTCACGCTCGATGAGGATGTCCCGCGGTTGCAGGTGATGCGCGGGCCCAAGCGCAAGGGCGTCCGCTACTTCGGCCCCTACTCGCACGCCTGGGCGATCCGCGAGACGTTGGATCTGCTGCTGCGGGTGTTTCCGGCCCGCACGTGCAGCAAGGGCGTCTTCAAGCGGGCCGAGCAGGTCGGCCGGCCTTGCCTGTTCGGCTACATCGACAAATGTTCGGCGCCGTGCGTCGGGCGGGTGAGCACCGAGGAACACCGCGAGATCGTCAACGATTTCTGCGATTTTCTCGCCGGCCAGACCAACCGTTTCCTGCGCCGGCTCGAGGTGCAGATGCGCGAGGCCGCCGACGAGCAGGAGTACGAGCGGGCCGCCCGGCTTCGTGACGACATCGGTGCGCTGCGCCGGGCGATCGAGAAGCAGGCAGTCGTGCTCTCCGACGACACCGACGCCGATGCTGTCGCCTTCGCCCAGGACGAGCTCGAGGCAGCAGTCTTCGTCTTCCACGTACGTGGCGGCCGGGTACGCGGGCAGCGCGGCTACGTCGTCGACAAGGTCGACGGGGAGGACCTGCCGGAGCTCGTCGAGCGGTTCGTCTCGCAGGCCTACCTGGTCGACGGATACGACGTGCCGCGCGAGGTGCTCGTGCCCGCCGCTCCGGCGGATGCTGATGTGGTCGCCGAGCTGTTGAGCTTGCAGCGGGGCAGCCGGGTGGAGATCCGGGTGCCCCAGCGCGGCGACAAGCGTTCGCTGCTGGAAACCGTCGGGCGCAACGCGCAACAGGCCTTCACGCAACACAAGCTGCGACGGGCCAGCGACCTTTCGGCCCGCTCCCGGGCCCTCTCGGAATTGCAGGAGGCGCTCGGCCTCGCCGAGGCGCCGCTACGGATCGAATGCTTCGACGTCTCGAGCCTGCAGGGCACCAGCGTCGTCGCGTCGATGGTGGTCTTCGAGGACGGGATCCCGCGCAAGTCCGAATACCGCCGCTTCGCCATTCGCGGCGCCGGCAATCCCGAACAGGCCGAAAACCACGGCGGGGCGCGGGTCACCGTCGAGGGCGGCGATGTCGACTGGCTCTACGAAGCAGTCCGCCGTCGCTTCGCCCGCTACCTCGACGAGACCTCGGCCGGCGCTGACCCGGCGGCAGCAGAAATCGACCCTGAAAAAGTCGAGGCCGTCGACACCGGACCGAGAAAGTTCGCGTATCCGCCGAACCTTGTCGTGGTCGACGGCGGCTTCCCTCAGGTGAACGCGGGAGCTGCCGCGCTCGAGGATCTCGGGATCGCCGATGTGGCGATCTGCGGGCTGGCGAAGCGGCTCGAGGAGGTCTGGGTGCCGGGCGATCCCGACCCGATCATCCTTCCGCGTACGAGCGAAGGTCTGTATCTGCTGCAGCGCGTACGCGACGAGGCGCATCGGTTCGCCATCACTTATCACCGGCAGAAGCGTTCCAAGTCGATGGTGGAAAGCGTGCTGGACGGGGTCCCGGGCCTGGGCGAGACCCGGCGGAAGGCGTTGCTGGCGCGCTTCGGATCGCTCAAACGGCTGCGCGCGGCGACGGTCGAGGAGATCACCGAGGTGTCCGGGATCGGTCCGCGTACGGCGGAAGCGATCGTGGCCGCGCTGGCCGGCAAACCTGCCGAACCCGCCGTGGATCCGACGACCGGAGAGGTGCTGCCCGCGTGACCGGGACTCCTACCACGCAGGCCTCGGCGCCGACCCCGGTGCAGCTGGCGATCATCACCGGCCTGTCCGGCGCCGGCCGGAGCACGGCCGCGAAATGTCTGGAGGATCTCGGCTGGTTCGTCGTCGACAACCTGCCGCCCGCGCTGCTGCCGACGCTGGCCGAGCTCGGCATCCGCTCGCAGGGCACGGTCGACCGCATCGCTGCAGTCGTCGACGTCCGTGGCCGGGCGTTCTTCGCCGACCTCCGCGAAGCTCTTCGCACCCTCGACGAGCGGGGGACGCGGCCTCGCATCCTCTTCCTCGAGGCGTCGGACCGGGCGCTGGTGAGCCGGTTCGAGAGCGTGCGCCGCCCGCATCCGCTGCGCCAGCGTGACCCGCTCGTCGAAGGGATCACGGCGGAGCGGGCGCTGCTCACGGAATTGCGCGGCGAAGCCGATCTCGTCCTCGACACCACCGACCTGAATGTCCATCAATTACGGGAAAAGATAGACGCCGCCTTCGGTACGCCAGGGCGGCCGGTGTTGCACGCGACGGTCATGTCGTTCGGCTTCAAGTACGGCCTGCCGCTCGACGCCGACGTCGTGCTCGACTGCCGCTTCCTGCCCAACCCGCACTGGGTGGAGGGCTTGCGCGGGCAGACCGGCCTCGATCCCGAGGTGCGCGAGTACGTCTACAGCCGGCCGGGTGCGGCGGACTTCCTGGCGCGCAGTGACGAGCTGCTGGCGATCATCCGGGCGGGATACGAGCAGGAGGGCAAGCGCTTCCTGACGCTGGCCGTCGGCTGCACCGGCGGACGCCATCGAAGCGTCGCCATCGCCACGGCGCTCGCCGATCAGCTGGTGGAGTCGGGCGTCGAAGTCCGCGTGGTCCATCGTGATCTGGGGCGCGAATGAGCGAACCTGCTGTCGTCGCGTTCGGCGGCGGTCACGGACTCGCCGCGAGCCTGGCCGCGCTGCGCCGGGTGACCGCGCGGCTGACGGCGATCGTGACGGTGGCCGATGACGGGGGCTCTTCCGGACGGCTGCGCCAGGAGCTCGGCGCGTTGCCGCCGGGCGATCTGCGCATGGCTCTGGTCGCTCTCGCCGAGCGCGAAGGAAAGGCCGCGCTCTGGGCCGATGCTTTCCAGCACCGCTTCGGCGGCGATGGCGAACTCGCCGGCCACGCCATGGGCAACCTCATCCTGACCGCGCTCGCGACGGAGACCGGCGACCCGGTCCGGGCTCTCGATGCGGCGGCCGAATTGCTCGGCTGCCGGGGACGTGTGCTCCCGCTGTCGCCGAAGCCGGTCGACATCATCGCCGGGGTGAAGGAGCAGTCCGGCCGCACCACCTCGGTGCGAGGTCAGGTGGCCGTCGCCACGACGACCGGCCGGGTCGAGACGGTCGAGCTGGTGCCGAGTGCACCTCCGGCCTGCCCCGAAGCCCTGGCTGCCGTCGCCGCCGCCGATGCTCTCGTCCTCGGTCCCGGGTCGCTGTTCACCAGCGTCATGCCGCACCTGCTCTCGCCCGTCATGGCGGAAGCGATCTTCACCGCTGCGGGAAAGCGCATTCTCGTTCTGAATATTGCTGCCCAGCCAGGTGAAACCACGGGCTTTGCCCCCCATACTCATCTTGAGGAGATCGCTCGGCTCGTTCCGGCCTTGCGACTGGACGCGGTCATCGCCGACCCCCGGGTCGTTCCCGATCTGGAGAGCCTGCGGCTCGCGTCCGACGCTCTCGGAGCGGTGCTGATCCTGGCGCCGGTGGCGATCTCGGACAAGCCCCACCACGATCCGGTGACGCTGGCAGCGGCGTTCCGCCGGGTCATGAACGAAGTACCTGCCGAAGGCTAGAGACACGTCGAGCTGAAACCAATTAGGGTTCCCCAGCAGGCGAAGAAGGAGACTGTGCGTGGCTGCGATGACACCGACGGTGAAAGACGAGTTGAGTCGACTCCCGACGGGAAAAGCCTGCTGTCGTCGCGCCGAGATGGCGGTCATCCTGCGGTTCGCCGGGGGATTGCATCTGGCTAACGGCCGCGTCGTCGTGGAAGCCGAACTCGACACGGCTTCCGTTGCTCGCCGGCTGCGCCAGGAGATCGCCGAAGTCTTCGGCCATCCTTCGGAGATTGCGATGCTCGCCGCCGGCGGACTTCGCCGCAGCGCCCGCTGGCTGATTCGCGTCGACCGCGGCGGCGAGGCACTTGCCCGCGCGACGGGACTGATCGATCAGCGAGGCCGGCCGGTGCGCGGCTTGCCGCCCATGATCGTCACCGGCGGCCTGTGTGACGCTGCTGCCGCTTGGCGCGGCGCGTTCCTGGCCCACGGGTCGCTCACCGAACCCGGCAGGTCCTCCTCGCTCGAGATCACCTCGCCCGGCCCCGAGGCAGCCCTGGCTCTCGTGGGTGCCGCTCGCCGGCTCGGGATCCAGGCCAAGAGCAAGCAGGTGCGCGGGGTCGATCGGGTCGTCATACGAGACGCGGAAGCGATCGGCGCGATGCTCATCCACATGGGCGCGCAGGACAGCGTGCTCGCGTGGGAGGAGCGCCGGATGCGGCGCGAGGTCCGCGCCACGGCCAACCGGCTCGCCAATTTCGACGACGCCAACCTTCGCCGCTCGGCTCGCGCGGCGGTGGCGGCGGGGGCGCGGGTCTCCGCTGCCATGGACATCCTCAGCGGAAACGGAAGCAGCAACGGCTCGCTCGAGCCGGGCGCCAACGGCGTCGATGGATCGGGGCTGGAAGCGGCGCCCGAGCATCTGCTGGCTGCGGGGGAGCTCCGGCTCAAGCATCCGCAGGCGTCGCTGGAGGAATTGGGCGCCCTTGCCGATCCGCCGATGACCAAGGACGCGGTCGCCGGCCGTATCCGCCGGCTGCTGGCACTCGCCGACAAGCGGGCGATTGCGCTCGGTTTGCCTACGACAGAAGCGGCTGTCAGCCCCGAGCTGCTCGAAGGAGCCTGATCAGCTCACGGTGAATCGGTAGGCTCCCCGCGTAACCAGCATTCGCGTCCGGAGGCAGCGGTGAGCATTCGAGTAGGGGTCAACGGGTTCGGTCGAATCGGGCGCAATTTCTTTCGCGCCGTATCCGGATCGGCCGGTTCCGATATCGAGATCGTCGCTGTCAACGACCTCACCGATACAGCCACGCTGGCCCATCTCTTGAAGTACGACACGGTGCTCGGCCGTTTGGGCAAGACGGTCACGTCGGCGGACGGTTCGATCACCGTCGACGGCGCGGAGATGAAGGTGCTCTCCGAGCGCGATCCGTCAGCGTTGCCATGGGGCGACCTCGGATGCGACATCGTCCTGGAATCGACCGGCCGGTTCACCAGCCGCGATTCCGCGAGCCAGCACCTGTCGGCCGGCGCCAAGAAGGTGATCATCTCGGCGCCCGCGAAGGGCGAGGACATCACCATCGTGATGGGCGTCAACGACGGCGCCTACGACCCCGCTGCGCACCACGTCATCTCGAATGCCTCGTGCACGACCAACTGTGTGGCGCCGATGGCGAAGGTGCTCGACGAGACGTTCGGCATCGTCCGCGGCCTGATGACCACGACTCACGCGTACACCAACGACCAGGTGATCCTGGACTTCCCGCACTCCGACCTGCGCCGGGCGCGGGCGGCCGCGCAGAACATCATCCCGACCACCACGGGTGCCGCGAAGGCCACCGCGCTCGTCCTGCCGCAGTTGAAGGGAAAGCTCGACGGCATCGCGATGCGCGTGCCGGTCCCCGACGGTTCGGTCACCGACCTCGTCGCGACCCTCGATGCGGAGCCGTCGGCTGCCGAGGTCAACGCGGCGTTCAAGGCGGCGGCCGACGGCCCGCTCAAGGACGTTCTCGTCTACACCGAAGACCCGATCGTCTCCAGCGACATCGTGGGCTCGCCGGCCTCGTGCACCTTCGACTCGAGCCTGACCATGACCAGCGGTCCGGTCGTGAAGATCATCGGCTGGTATGACAACGAATGGGGCTACTCGAGCCGCCTGGTCGACCTGGTCGGCCTCGTCGGCTCCCGGCTGTAGCAGCGGTGCAATCACTGGCTGATCTGCTTGCCGCGGGCGTGCGCGGCAAGGTGGTGATCGTCCGCTCCGATCTGAACGTCCCGCTCGACGGATCGAGGGTCGCTGACGAAGGCCGGATCCGCGCCAGCCTGCCCACCATCAAGTCGCTCGCAGACGCCGGTGCGCGGGTGGTGGTGTGCAGCCACCTCGGACGTCCCAAGGGTGCCTTCGAGGCGAAGTACTCGCTGGCTCCCGTCGCCGAGCGGATGAGTTCGCTGCTCGGGTGGCCCGTCCCGCTGGCCGATTTCGACCCTGACGCGGGAGTGGTCGGGCCGCCCGCCACCACGCTGGTCGCGGGACTCGGCGACAGCGATGTGGCGCTGCTGGAGAATCTGCGCTTCGACGCTGGGGAGACCAGCAAGGACGCCGGGTTGCGGGGCGCCTTCGGCGACCGGCTCGCGTCGCTCGCCTCGCTCGGCACGTCGCCGGGTGCCTACGTCGACGATGCGTTCGGGGCAGTGCACCGCGCCCACGCGTCGGTCGTCGAACTTCCGGCCCGGCTGCCGCATTACGCGGGCGGCCTGGTGCTGCGCGAGGTCGAGGTCCTCAAGCGCCTGACCGACGCTGTCGCCCGGCCGTACGTCGTCATCCTCGGCGGCAGCAAGGTCAGCGACAAGCTCGCCGTCATCGACGCGCTGCTGCCCAAGGTCGACCGGCTCCTCATCGGCGGCGGCATGTGTTTCACGTTCCTCGCCGCGCAGGGTCATGACGTGGGCGGTTCCCTGCTCGAGGAGCCGATGATCGAGACGTGCGCCCGGCTCCTCGAGGCGGCTGCCGGCCGGATCCTGCTGCCGAGCGATGTGGTCGTCGCCGCCGAAGTCTCGGCACAGGCGCACGTTCAGGTCGTCGCCGCCGACGCGATCCCCGCCGGGATGAAGGGCCTCGACATCGGGCCGGCGAGCGGCGCGCAATTCGCCGCTGCCCTGCAAGGAGCGGCAACGGTCTTCTGGAACGGTCCGATGGGTGTCTTCGAGTTGGAGCCGTTCGCCGGGGGCACCCGGGCAGTCGCCGAGGCGGTGGCCGGCCTGCCCGACGCGCTGACGGTGGTGGGCGGCGGCGACAGTGCCGCTGCAGTGCGGGCGCTCGGATTCGACGAGGCGCGCTTCGGCCACATCTCGACCGGCGGCGGCGCGAGCCTCGAGTACTTGGAAGGAAAGGTGCTGCCAGGCCTGGCGGCACTCGACGACGACCGCGGCGGCAATTGACCCCGTGACAGGTGGAGTGAACTGATGGCGCGTGCGAGCGGGCGCAAGCCCATGATCGCCGGCAACTGGAAGATGAACCTCACCCACCTCGAGGCGATCGGACTCGTGCAGAAGATTGCTTTCGGCCTGCGCGAGCGGGAGGCCGAAGAGGTCGAGGTCGCGGTGCTGCCGCCGTTCACCGCGATTCGCAGTGTCCAGACCCTGATCGAGGGCGACAAGCTGCCGCTGGTCTTCGGCGCCCAGGACCTCTCGACGCACAGCAGCGGTGCCTACACCGGTGAGATCGCCGGCGCCATGCTCGCCAAGCTCGGCTGCAGCTATGTGACTGTCGGCCACAGCGAGCGTCGCCAGTACCACGGCGAGGACGACGCGACGGTCGCCGCCAAGGCGCGAGCTGCTTACGCCAACGGTCTGGTCCCGATCATCTGCGTCGGTGAGCCCGAGGCCGTACGGGAAGAGCAGCGCCACGTCGAGCACGTGCTCGAGTCGCTCACCGGATGTCTCGCGGGCGTTCTGGCCGAGCACATCGAAGAGCCCGACGGCCATCTCGTGATCGCGTACGAGCCGGTGTGGGCGATCGGCACCGGAAAGACCGCGACGGCGGCCGATGCGCAGGAGATGTGCGCGGCGCTGCGGGTGCGGCTCGGTGAGCTGGTGAGTCCCGCGGCCGCCGAGCGCACCCGGATCCTTTACGGCGGCTCGGTCAAGGCCGCCAACGCTGCCGAGCTGCTGTCAGAGCCCGACGTCGACGGCGCGCTCGTCGGCGGGGCGAGCCTGATCGCCGAGGACTTCTGCGGCATCGTGCGCGGCGCCGTCCCGGTGAAGGCCGGAGGCGGGAGTTCGGGCGGCTCGTGACCCTGCTGCTTCGGCTCGTCGACGAGCCGGTGGCGGAAGCGATCGTGGCCGGACGCTGTCCGGACGGGTGGCGTTGCGCTCCCGACTATCCGGCTGAGGGTGACCTGGTGGCAGCCGGAATGTTCCTGGAACGTTGCGCGGCGGGCGTGGATCCGCGCCCGTTCGGCGCCTTCCTGGTGTGTCGGGAGGAGCATCCAGGGGGAGTTGCAGGCACAGAAGTCGGCCGGGTAGCCGAAGTCACAGCGGGTGCTTGTGTCACAACAGATCTGCCACCGTCGGGAACGATCATCGGCGGCATCGGTTTCCACGGCGGCGTGGACGACCGGGGGCGGGTCGAAATCGGCTACGGCATCGTGGCCTCCGAGCGCCGAAAAGGCTACGCCACGCAGGCACTTCGGCTACTCATCGAACATGCGCGAGTACTCGGAGCAGTCACTCTTTTCGCCGAGACCGAGGCCGCGAACGAGCCAAGTCAGCGGGTGCTGACGCGGGTCGGTTTCACCTGTTATGGGCGGGATGAGCGAGCGGTGCTGTTTGAGCTGGCGTTGGGCTGCCAGTGAGATAGCTCGCGAGGGCTCCGCAAGAATCACCCGTTTGGACGCTCAAGACGGGAAAGTTTCCGTCGAATGGCGGTTGCGGCAGCGTTCCACCACGGTCACGACTTCACAACATCTCGGGCGCGCCTCGTGCCAGAGAGGCACCAGCCGTGTTCAATTTCCCGCAAAGCTGTGCAGCAATTGTGAATCGCTCAGGGGTTCTCGGCTGCCGGTCCAGGCGTTGTCGCCCACCGCGGGCAAACGGAAGGATGAGGATGCTTCGAGGGAAGAAGCCGGCAATCGCCGTGGCTGTGGCGAGCACTCTCGCCGTCGCGGCCTGCGGCAGCAGCAGTAGCGGCTCCGGCGGCTCCGGCTCCGGAGGCGGTGGCAGCAAGGGCGGCGTCAACCTCGCCACGCTCCCGAACACGCCTGTCGACACGCGTGTCGGCAAGAGCGGCGGCACTTTCCGGCTCTCCATCGTCGAGCCGACAGCGATCGACCCCTACAACTCCCAGGAGTCCGAGGGTCAGCTGGTCACCAAGAACATCTTCGACACCCTGACGACCGTGGAGCCGGACGGCAAGCTGGTCAACCAGCTGGCTTCCAACATCAGCCACGACGCCACCTGCAGCAACTGGACCTTCACCGTCAAGTCGGGCCAGAAGTTCTCCAACAACGAGACCGTCGACGCCGAGTCACTGAAGCGCGGCTGGACGCGGACCGTGATCGGGACCGCGGCCTCCGACGAGGCCTACCACATGGCCGGCATCAAGGGCTTCGACACGTTGCAGGCCAGCAAGGAGAACGACCCCACGAAGGTCGACTTCAGCGGTCTGACGGCGACCGGCGACACCCTCAAGGTGGCACTCTCCAAGCCGGACTGCGAATTCGACCTGAAGACCGCGCAGCCGGCGTTCAGCCCGGTGCCCGTCGAGGCCGGCGCCGCGAACAACACCAAGTACAACGACGAGCCCATCGGCAACGGGCCGTTCATGATGTCCCAGCCGTGGCAGCACGACAAGAGCATCACGCTGGTGCGCAACCCCAATTACACCGATGGCACGCCCGCCCTGCTGGACAAGGTCGAGCTGACCATCAATGACGGCAGTGACTCCTCCTTCGAGGACAAGGGCCTGGAAAACGGCGACTTCGACTACGCCCGCGTCTCCCCGGATGACCTGAAGACGTTCGCGGACAAGTACTACTCGACCGACCAGGCGAAGAACGGGTTCATCAAGGTGAACACGTTCGGTATCAACTACCTGCTGGTCAAGGTCAAGGACGCGCCGCTCACCGACGTGCGGGCCCGCGAGGCGGTCTCCTACGCCATCGACCGGAAGGCGATCGTCGAGGGTGTTCTGAAGAACTCGGTCACCCCGGCCACCTCGCTGGTGTCGCCGCCGTTTGCCGCCCAGGGCACCTACCAGCCTGGCATCTGCGCCTCCTGCGTGAAGCAGGACCCGACCAAGGCCAAGGCGCTCGCCAAGGCTGCGGGCGTCGGCCCGGGCACCAAGGTCAACCTGGCCTTCAACACCGGTGCCGGCCACGAGGGCTGGATCCAGGCGGTCGCCGGAGAGCTCAGCACGGTGCTGGGCTGGAAGGTGAACATCGAGCCCGGCCCGTTCAAGGAGCTGCTGCAGAAGGAGTCCGACCCCAAGGCCGGCGGCCTCTACCGGGCGGCCTGGAGTGCCGACTACCCGACCTCGTGGGACTTCCTCGAGCCGCTGCTCGGCACCCAGCCGGCCGGCGACCCGGGTGACAACCGCGGCTTCTACAGCAACCCCAAGGTCGACCAGCTGCTGGCGGCCGGTCAGGCCGAGACGGACCCGACCAAGCGGGCTGACGACTACAAGCAGGCCGAGAAGATCGCCATCGGCCAGGACCTGGCGCTCATCCCGCTCTGGTACCGCACGCAGTACCGCGCCTTCAGCAACAAGTTCGTCGGAGTGAACGTCGACTTCTTCGAGAACCCGACGCTTCGCACCATCGGCTTGGCGTAGTCCCAGCGCATCGGCCGGGTCCTCCTGAAAAGGCTGGCCCGGCCGATGCTGTTGGAGGAGCGCACCCCGGCGTAGCTTGAATGACGCTCCCACCGGGCACGCTCGACGTGATTTCCGGGCTCGGGGCCGCATGAGGAGGTTGGCAGCCAAGTGCTGAAGTTCATCGTGCGGCGGCTGCTCCAGATGATCCTGGTCTTCTTCGGCGCGACGATAATCCTGTTCAGCGCCCTATTTCTGTTCGGTAACCCGCTCAACAACCTCACCGGCAGCGGTCACGCCCGCACTCCCGCAGTGATCCAGACGCTCGAGGCGAAATACAGCCTCAACAAGCCCTTCTATGTCCAGTACTACAAGTACGTCGAGGGCCTGGTGGTGCACTTCGACCTCGGCACGAGTTATCGCCAGCAAAATCGTGAGGTCGCCAAGATCTTGCCGCCCAAGCTCGCCAATACCGCGAAGCTGGCCCTTTTCGCCATCATCATCGAAATCATCGTCGGTATTGCTGCCGGCATTGTCTCTGCCGTTTTCCGGTATTCATTCATTGACGTCATAGTGACGATTTTGACGACCGTCACCATAGGTGTGCCCGTTTTCGTCATCGGAATCCTGCTGCAGGAGGTCTTTGCCCTCCAGCTGCATTGGCTGCCACTATTCGGGCTCAATGACGGCTTCAAGAGCTACATCCTGCCCGCAATCGCCCTGGCCTCGATCGATGCTGCCCTGGTCGCGCGGCTCACGCGCGGTTCCATGCTCGAGGTGATGCGCGCTGACTACGTCCGCACCGCCACGGCAAAAGGTTTGAGCAAGCGCGTCGTCATCTTCAAGCATGTTTTACGCAATTCCATCATCCCGGTCGTCACCTACCTCGGTATTTCGTTCGGCACGCTGCTCGGTGGAGCTCTCATCACCGAGAACGTCTTTTCCCTCGACGGAATCGGCAATGCGCTCGTGACGGCGATCAAAGCCAACGACAACCCGATCATCATGGGGGTCGTCACCTATGGCGTGCTCGTCTTCGTCATCGTCAACCTGATCGTCGACCTGCTGTACGCGGTGCTGGATCCGAGGGTGAGGCTCGAATGAGCGCCCCGGGCTGTGCAGCGCCCATGATGCGCGTGGCGTCGCCTGTGAGGCGACCCGGGGGCCTGGAGCGGAAGGTGGAGAGCACATGAGCGAACCCACGGTCCTGACTCCCGAGCCCGACGACTACCAAGATTCCGACGTCATCACCGACGACTTCGGGCCCGACCAAGCTAATCAGAGCCTGACCGGGGCCGATTCCGCCGACGTCGAGACCAGCGGCGCCACGGCCGCCGCCGCCGCCTACGGGTTGGTGGCCGCGACCGGCCAGTGGAAGGACATCCGGCGCCGGTTCATCCGCAACAAGCTTGCCGTCATCGGCCTCATCATGATCATCATCGTGGTGCTGGTGGCCATCTTCGCGCCCCTGATCGCCCCGTACGACCCGAAGGCGCAGGACCTGTTCAACGTCGAGACCGGGCCGAGCTGGCACCACTGGTTCGGCACCGACATCGTCGGACGCGACCAGTTCAGCCGGGTGCTCTACGGGGCGCGGATCGCCCTGATCGTCGGCCTCTCCTCGATCTTCCTCGCGACCCTCCTGGGGGTGTTCCTCGGCGCCGTCGCCGGCTACTTCGGGCGCTTCTGGGACTCGCTGATCATGCGGATCTGCGACATCTTCTTCGCTTTCCCACTGCTGGTCGGCGCGATCGTCATCATCACGGTCGTCGGCCAGGGCGTGCTGCCGGTGATCATCGCTCTGGCGATCTTCGGCTGGGCCACCATCGCCCGGCTGCTCCGCGGTTCGATCCTCTCCGTACGCGAGGCGGAGTACGTGGAAGCCGCCCGCTCTCTCGGGGCGAGCCGATGGCGCATCGTGACGCGCCACATCCTGCCCAACAGCTTCGCGCCGGTGCTCATCTTCGCGACGTTCCAGGTCGGTATCGCGGTCATCTCCGAAGCGGCACTCTCCTACCTCGGGGTCGGCGTCAAGCCAGACGTCCCTGAGTGGGGCAACATGATCGCCGCCGGCCAGAGCCAGCTCGTCCACCGAATGGTGGCTGACGATCCTGCCGAGCCTCGCGGTCGTCTTCACCGTGCTGGCATTCGTCTTCGTGGGTGACGGCCTCCGTGACGCACTCGACCCGAAGCTCAAGTAGGCGGCGATGAGCGCGCAACCCGCATGGGAAGGCTCCGGCGAGCCGACGGCCCACCGGCCCCCTGATACGACCGGTTCCAGCCATCACGTGGCTCCGGGTTCCGACGTCGAGCCGCTCCTCACCGTCGAGGATCTGCGGGTGCACTTCCACACCGACAACGGGGTGGTGCGCGCGGTCGACGGGGTGAGCTGGGAGGTCCGCCCCGGAGAAACGCTCGGCATCGTGGGCGAATCCGGCTCCGGCAAGTCGGTCTCGGCCATGACCATCATGGGTCTGGTGCCGTCCCCGCCGGCGCGCTTCCCGTCCGGAAGAATCATGTTCCGCGGCGAGGATCTGCTGACGGCCAGTGACCACCGGCTGCGTGCCTTGCGCGGCAAAGAAGTCTCGATGATCTTCCAGGACCCGTTGACCGCGCTGAACCCGGTCTTCAAGGTCGGCAGCCAGATCGCCGAGGTGATCCGGGTCCACGAGTCGATGTCGCGCTCGGCGGCGAAGGCGCGGGCGGTCGATCTGCTCGGCGAGGTGGGGATCCCCAACCCGCGCGGCCGCGCCAAGGAGTATCCGCACCAGTTCTCCGGGGGCATGCGGCAGCGCGCGATGATCGCGATGGCGCTCGCCCTGAACCCGGCGCTGCTGCTCGCAGACGAGCCGACCACGGCCCTCGACGTCACGGTCCAGGCCCAGATCATGGAGCTCCTGGAAACCCTTCAGGAGCAACGCGGCACCGCCATCGTGCTGATCACCCACGACCTGGGGCTGGTGGCGAGCCACGCCGACCGCGTCATGGTGATGTACGCGGGCCGGGTGGCCGAGTACGCCGACACCAATGGCATCTACTACCACCCGCGCCACGCCTACTCACTCGGCCTGCTGTCCAGTCTCGCCCGCCTCGACCAGCGGCGCGCGGACCGGCTCGAACCGATCCCAGGCTCGCCGCCCAGCCTCATCCGCGTCCCGGCCGGCTGCCCCTTCCACCCCCGTTGCTCCTTCGCGACCAAGGTCTGCCGCACGGTCGTCCCTGCCCTGACCGAGCAGGACATCGCCGGCCATCTCGCGGCCTGCCATCACAGTGACGAGGTCGCGGCGAAGGCCGAAGGTGTCGCCGCGCCCGGCGTGGTCGATCCCGCCGGTGAGGCTCCCGTTGCTGCGAACCCCGATCAGGAGGGGAGCTCGTGAGCGCCCCCAGCTTGGAGAAGACCTCGGCGGAGCGCGCCGGCGAAGGCCCGCTTCTTCAGGTCGATGACCTGAAGAAGCACTTTCCGATCCGCAGCGGCATCGTCTTCCAGCGCCAGATCGGCGCTGTGCGGGCGGTCGACGGCGTCTCCTTCGACGTGCGACGCGGTGAGACGCTGGCGCTCGTCGGGGAGTCGGGCTGCGGAAAGAGCACCACCGCGCGCACGATCTTGCGCCTGCTGGAGCCGACTTCGGGGAAGATCACCTTCGAGGGCGAGGACATCACCAGCGTCGGGCCGCGTCAGCTGCGCCGGCTGCGCCGGGAGATGCAGATCGTCTTCCAGGACCCGTACGCCAGCCTGAACCCCCGCCAGACGGTGCGGGCCACGTTGCGTGAGCCGTTCCAGATCCACGGCCTCCCCGAGGAGGACAAGGTCAATCAACTCCTGGAGCGGGTCGGCCTCGCGCCGGAGCACGCGTCGCGGTATCCGCACGAGTTCTCCGGCGGCCAGCGTCAGCGCGTCGGAATCGCCCGCGCGATCAGCCTCAACCCGAAGCTGGTGATCTGCGACGAACCGGTGTCGGCGCTCGACGTGTCCATCCAGGCGCAGGTCATCAACCTGCTCGAGGATCTTCAGCACGAGCTGGGCCTGACGTACCTGTTCATCGCCCACGACCTGTCGGTGGTGCGTCACATCGCGACCAACGTCGCGGTGATGTATCTGGGCACCATCGTCGAGATGGCCGACCGCGACACCCTCTTCGAGCAGCCTTCCCATCCCTATACGCAAGCGTTGATCAGCGCGGTGCCGATCCCGGACCCGGTGAAGGAACGGCAGCGGCAGCGAATCATCATCTCCGGCGACGTGCCGAGCCCCGCGAATCCGCCGAGCGGGTGCCGTTTCCGCACCCGGTGCCAGGTGTTCGCCGGTGACCTGAACGACGACGAGCGTCAGCTCTGTATCAACGAGCAGCCGCAATTGATCGACCGCGGTCAGGGTCATCCCGTGGCTTGCCATTACGCTAGCGCGCGGGTGGTGGTGTGAAGTGAAGGTTGTCCTGTCGGTGATCCTGATCGTGACCAGCCTGTTCCTTATCGCGTTGATCCTTTTGCATCGCGGCAAGGGCGGCGGGCTGTCGAACCTGTTCGGTGGCGGTGTCTCGTCCTCTCTCGGCGGCTCGTCCGTCGTCGAGAAGAACCTCGACCGCTTCACGATCGCCGTGGGTCTGGTCTGGTTCGCGTCGATCGTCAGCCTCGGTTTGCTGGACAAGAGCTGAGCCGGTGCATGGCCGGAGCCCGCGGCGCCGGCTGATCCGGGGTCCAGCACTGGGCCGTACCCGTGCCCGGGTCGGCTGCGCGGCTCTTGCCGTCACGATGTTGGTGGCCGCGTGCAGCAGTGGCGGCGCCAAGCCCACCCCCTCGCCGAGCAGTCCGAGCCCTTCGCCGACCGCGGGTCCCAGGCCCGGTGGCACGCTGCGGATCGCCGGGGTCACCCGCGTCCTCGATCTCGATCCGGCTGCACCCGAGAACGAGCAGACGCTCGTGCCGGGGCAGTCGCTGGTCTCGGCGGCCCAGGGCAATCAGCTCATCGGGCGTCTCGTGCTGCGTCAGCTCTACGGCTACCCGAGCACTGATCCGACGGCGGTGACCGCGTCGGCAAGCCCGGCGCCGGGTACCTCCGACAGCTCCAACGCGACCGTCGGGCCGACCCAGTCCGGTCCGGTGCCCGATCTCGCCGGGGGCGCCCCGAAGCTGAGTGACGGCGGCCTGAAAGCCACCATCACGCTGCGGACGGTGCGATGGGACGTTCCCAGCGGACGGCGGGTGACGGCGACTGACGAGCTGCGGGCTCTGAAGCGGC
Source organism: uncultured Actinomycetota bacterium (assembly GCA_963731205.1). Classification (GTDB taxonomy): domain Bacteria; phylum Actinomycetota; class Actinomycetes; order Frankiales; family Frankiaceae; genus DATAZK01. The sequence goes on from CAVSUJ010000002.1 coordinate 2,203,626, forward strand.
TGTGCCTGCCCCAGATCAGCTCACCCGTGCGCGGCTACCTGGAGGAGTCGGTGGTTGGATACGCGGCGGCCTGCCGCGAACTGGCCGCCGCTCCTCCCACGACGCTCAGCGCCCTCGACGCGGTCGCCATCTCCGGCATGACCACCCAGGGCGACACGACGCTGCAGATCCGATTGCTGCGCCCGACGAACGACCTGACGGCGATCCTCGCTCTGCCGGAGACCGCGCCGCTGCCGGTCGAGTCCTTCGTCGGGCTGCGCGTGACGAACGATCCGCTGAACTTCGTGGGTGACGGCCCGTACCGGTTCGTCAGCCCGCAGGCCGGAGAGACCTACGCGCTCTCGCGCAATCCGTCGTGGAGCCAGGGCGGCGATCCGCTGCGCCACGCGTATGTGGATCACATCTCGGTCCGCGGTGGCATGACCGCCGCCAAGGTCACCGATCTGGTACGCACCGGCGGCGCCGACCTGTCGCTCGACGTGCCCGCCACGTCGGCATACGCGGCGTCGGCGGCGACGGATGCGGTGATCACCGCACCGGCTCAGTCAACGGTGGTGCTGGCCGTGGGATCACGGGGGCCGGCGTCGCTCCGGCTCGCGGTGACCACGGTGCGCCGCGTCCTCGCCGCATGCATCGACCCCGCGTCGCGTACCCGCATCGCCGCCGCGCTCGGCTCCGGCGTGGCGACACCGTCGAGCGATCTGTTCTCCGACCTGTCACTGACACCCGGAGGTGAGCGCACCCCATCGCCATCGCCCAGTGTCAGCCCGAGTGCGTCACCCGCGCCTACGACCGGTGCTTCGACGAGCCCCTCCGCTACGCCCTCCGGCGCGGTGCCGTCCGGATCGCCGAGCCCCGCTGCGGTCCCGCCGGCCCAGTGCGTGAAGACCGCCGGCCTCACCGGCGCGACGCTGACGATGCTCATCCCGAACACCCCGCAGTCGCGGGCGGTCGCGTCGATCATCGCGGCGCGGCTGGCGATCGCGGGGGTGCGGCTGCGGCTCGTCGCCCCGAGTGCGACGCGCTATGCCTCACTCGCCCGCCTCGGCGGCTGGGACCTGCTGCTTGCGGTTCGCCCGCTGCGCTACCCCGCTCCCCGCGGGCTGCTCGCTCCGCTGCTGGACGGCGCCTGGCCGGGGCTGGACGCGGTCTCCCTGCGCCGGCCCCCGACACTGCTGACGCTGCTGCTCGCGGCGAATGCCGAGCGCGAGAAGGACGCCTCGACCACCACGTGGGAGACGTTCGACACGACCTTGACCGCCGCCGCGGTCGTGATTCCGCTGGCGCAGTTGAGCACGGTCTACGCCCGCGGGACGAACGTCGAACAGGCCCCCGTCTCGCCAGTGTTCAGCAATGCGGACCCGGCGAATGTGGCCCTCGGTTCGACTCGTCCGGGGGATCCCGCACAGAGCCCCACAGCCACGCCGTAGCATCGCCTAGGCGCGTCATCCCGGGGGGCGACGAGCCAGCGGCAAAGCACCGGAAAAAAGCTCGAAAGTCGACTGACGTAGCGCCGACCCGCTCGCAGCCACCAGGCCGCGGGCGAATGTCGCCGGAGTGAAGGAGTGCCAGTGGCTGGTGGCGCGGGAGGCAATGCAATTCGGGGGAGCCGCGTAGGAGCGGGCCCGATGGGGGAGTCCGAGCGGGGCGAGCGTGCGCCGCGCATCCGCATCGCTTTCTATTGCGCCAACGGCCACGAGACCCGGCCGTCGTTCGCCGAAGACGCCCCGATCCCGGAGACGTGGGATTGCCCGCGCTGCGGCTACCCGGCCGGCACCGATCAGCACAACACCCCGCCGCCGCCGCGCAACGAGCCGTACAAGACGCACCTGGCCTACGTCCGCGAGCGTCGTAACGACGAGGACGGCGAGGCCATCCTGCAGGAGGCCCTCGCCAAGCTGCGCGGCCGCTAGCACCGCGCGCTCGCCGTCAGGGGCTGGAGATCCGATTCAGTCCCGGCGGCAGGGCTGACGCGGCCGCGCGGTCGAGCAGCCAGAGGGTGCGGGCGCGTCCCTTCGCACCGGCTGCCGGCACCTGAAGCGGGCCGGCGCCCGACAGCGCCAGCCGCGCGGCGTCGGCCTTCTCGCCCCCGGCGGCGACGACCCACACCTCGTTGGCTGACTGGATGGCGAGCTGGGTCATCGTGACGCGGGTGGGCGGCGGCTTGGGACAGTTGCGCACCGCCGCGACGGTGCGTTCCTCGTGGGCGGCCGGTGACTCCGGGAAGATCGACGCGACATGGCCTTCGGGGCCGAGGCCGAGCAGCAGGATGTCGAAGCGCGGCACCGGCCCGTGGTCTTCCGGCCGGGCTCGCGAGGCCAGCGCCTGCGCGTAGCGCGCGGCCGCAGCGTCGGGATCGTCGCCGTCCTCGCCGCCGGCCCAGCCCATCGGGAAGACCCGCGCCGGGTCGACGTCGACATGGTCGAGCAGCGCCTCGCGGGCGCCCTTCTCGTTGCGCTCGTCGCTGTCCCGGGAGACGAACCGCTCGTCGCCCCACCAGACATCGAGGCGGTGCCAGTCCACCGCCTCGACCGCCGGGCTCTCACGCACGGCACGCAGGGCGGCGCCGCCGATGCCGCCGCCCGTCAGCACCAGGCTGGCGCTGCCCTTGGACGCCTGAGCATCGACGAGGCGGGTGATGATGCGCGCCGCGACGGCCTTGGCCAGCAGCCCCGCGTCACGGTGGACGATGACCTCGGCGTCGGCGCTCACTTCTTGGCCGACCCCGAGCCGCTGCGCTTGGTCGCCGAGGCCTTGGACGCCGAGCCTTTTGCTGAGGCCTTTGTTGCTGAGGCCTTGGCAGGTGACGCCTTGGTGGCCTTGGTGGCCTTGGTGGCCTTGGTGGCTTTTGTTGCCTTGGCGGGTTTGGCGGCCGCGCTCACCTTGGTGGACTTCGCCGCAGCCTTCTTGGCCGGCGCCCGGCGCGTCTTTTCATCCGCTTGGGTGAGCTCGGCCCCGTCGGCCGGCGACGTGCCGTTCATCGGGTCGTGCCAGATGTGCTCGCGCTTGGGGGAGCGACGGTTCAGGTTCTTCACGCCGGTCCACGACGAGAGCGCCTCGGCGAAGACCTCGTCGGCATCGAGCCTGCGCACGTCCTCGGCGAGCAGATCGCCGAGATCGCGAGGGGCGAGCGGCATGACCCGATCGGCCTGATCGCTGCGGGTGATGACCGCGCTGCGCTCGTCGATCCGCTTGATCGACAGCTGCGCTGGGGCGCCGTTCTCCGACAGCTCGAACGACACTTCCTGGATCTCGCGGCCTGCCCCGGAGCTCGACACGGTGTGGTGAACGTCGACCCCGAGCTTGCTGCGCAGCCAGCCGACGAGAAGCGCGGTGGGCGGGGTCTGGGCGCCCACCACCGTCGCCGACTTCGGGGTTCCCGAAAGTGAGTCGAACGCGGCTGCCACGAGGGCGCGCCAGCTCGTCGTCCGCGCCCACGAGAGGTCGGTGTCGCCGGGCGCGTAATCAACTGCCCGCTGATGCAGCGCCGCCATCGGATCGTTGCTGTACATGCTCTCGGTGACGCGACGGTCGGCGAAGACGCCCAGCGGGTCGTACGCGATCTTGTCGGGCATGGCCCCGTGCCACCACGTGACGACGGGGGCGTCAGGCGCGAGCAGCGGCAGCACGACCGACTCCGCGTGCAGAGCGAGCCGGCCGAACATGCGCATGACGACGGCCTCACCGGGACCGAGTCGCCCGCCGATCAGCACCTCGGCGTCAAGGCGCGGCTCGGGTGCTTCGAGGTGGCGCCGCACCACCAGCAGGATGCGGCACGGGTGAGCCGACGCGGCAGCCTTGGCGGCGGCTTCGGCCTGGGCGACGCTCTCCTGGTCGGTGACGACGACGAGCGTGAGCGCGAGCCCGAAGGCCAGCGCGCCGGCGGAGCGGCGTTCGGCTTCCAGCGCTCGGACGACGTCGGAGCCGGTGGTGTCCCACAGCGTGGTCACGCGATTCTCCCAGCAGGATCAGTGTTTTCGGGGACTGGCTGCAGGACGCTCGCGGGTTGCATGAACAGGTTCATGGACGCCGCCACGACCGTCCCTCGCGGGCCAGCATCTCGTCCGCCGCGCGCGGTCCCCATTCGCCCGCCCGGTACAGGTGCGGTTTCTTGCCGGCCCAGAACTCTTCCAGCGGATCGATGACCCGCCAGGAGTGTTCGACCTCCGCGTTACGGGGGAACAGGCTCTGATCGCCGATGAGGACGTCGAGAATGAGCCGTTCGTACGCCTCGGGCGAGCCCTCGGTGAAGGCTTCGCCGTAGAGAAAGTCCATGGAGACGTCGCGGACCTCCATCAGCGTGCCGGGCACCTTGGAGCCGAAGCGCAGCGTGACGCCCTCGTCCGGCTGCACGCGCACCACGAGCTGGTTCTGGCCGAGCTCGGTCGTGTCGGTCGCCTCGAACGGCAGGTGCGGCGCGCGCTTGAACGACACCGCGATCTCGGTGACGCGTCGCGGCAGACGTTTGCCGGTGCGCAGATAGAACGGCACCCCGGCCCAGCGCCGGGTCTCGACGCCGAGCCGCACCGCGGCGTAGGTCTCGGTCGTCGAACCTTCGGGAACGCCGTGCTCCTCGAGGTAGCCGGGGACGCGCTGACCGGCCAGCCAGCCCTGCTCGTACTGGCCGCGGATCGCATCGTGTTCGAGGTCGTCAGGGATGGAAACAGCCCCGAGAACCTTGACCTTTTCGGCCCTGAGCGCATCCGCCTCGAAGGAGACGGGCTCTTCCATGGCGGTCAGCGCAAGCAGCTGCATCAGGTGGTTCTGCAGCACGTCGCGGGCCGCGCCGGCGGAGTCGTAGAACCCGGCCCGGCCCCCGATCCCGACGTCTTCGGCCATCGTGAATTGCACCGAGTCGACGAAGTTGCTGTTCCAGATCGGCTCGAAGAGCGTGTTGGCGAAGCGCAGCGCGAGCAGGTTCTGGACGGTTTCCTTACCGAGGTAGTGGTCGATGCGGAACACGTCGTTGGCCGTGAAGACGTTGTCCACCAAGGCGTTCAGCTCGCGCGCGGATTTCAGGTCATGACCGAAGGGCTTCTCCACGACCACCCGGCGCCAGCCGCCGGACTGCTCGTTGGAGGCCATGCCGGTGCGTTCCATCTGCTTCAGGACGGCGGGGAAAGCCGGCGGCGGGATGGAGAGGTAGAAGGCCGCATTGCCGCTGATGCCGTGGCTGTGCTCGAGGTCGATCAGCTGCTGGTGCAAACGGTCGAAAGCGTCGTCGTCGTCGAAGGATCCCGGGACGAAGCGGATGCTGTCGGCGAGCCGCTTCCAGACCTCCTCCCGAAACTCCGTGCGGGCATGGCTTTCCGCCGACGTCCGCGCGAGCTCAGCGAAATCGCCGTGGCCCCAATCGCGTCGCGCAAAGCCCAGCAGCACGAAGCCCGGCGGGAGCAGACCTCGATTGGCGAGGTCGTAGATCGCCGGGATGAGCTTCTTGGTGGCCAGGTCGCCCGTGACGCCGAAGACGACGAGCGCGCACGGATCAGGGACCCGCGGCAGCCGGCGGTCACGTGGATCGCGCAGCGGATTGGACCGCTGAGCAAGAGCTTCCGTCACTTCTGCGCCCCCAGCTGTTCGGTGACGGCCTCGATGAGCTGATTCCAGGAATCCTCGAACTTGTCGACGCCCTCGCGCTCCAGAGTGTCGACGACGTCGTCGTAATCCACGCCGACCGCCTTGAGCTCGTCCAGGACGCGCTGCGCGTCGACGTAATGACCGCGGACGGTGTCGCCCTCGATGACGCCGTGGTCGAACACCGCGTCCATGGTGGCTTCCGGCATGGTGTTGACGGTGTCGGGGGCGACCAGGTCGACCACGTACATGGTGTCGGAGTAATTCGGGTCCTTGACGCCGGTCGAGGCCCAGAGCGGACGCTGGGTCTTCGCGCCGGCAGCGGCCAGCGCCTTCCAGCGGTCTCCGGCGATCATGTTCTCGTAGTGCTGATAGGCGAGCCGTGCGTTGGCGACAGCCGCCTTGCCGAGCAGCTCCTTGGCTTCCTTCGTCCCGATCTTCCCGAGCCGCTTGTCGACCTCGGTGTCGACCCGGCTGACGAAGAAGGACGCCACCGAACCGATGCGTGACAGGTCGATGCCGGACTTCTGGGCGCGCTCCATGCCCTCGAGGAAGGCGTCCATCACGAGGTCGTAGCGGGCCAGGCTGAAGATCAGCGTGACGTTGACGCTGATGCCTTCCGAGATGGCCTGGCTGATGGCCGGCAGGCTCGCCAGCGTCGCCGGGATCTTGATGAAGAGGTTGGGCCGGTCGACGAGCCACCAGAGCGCCCGGGCCTCGGCGATCGTCTTGTCGTAGGAGCCGGAGATCCGCGGGTCGACCTCGATCGACACGCGACCGTCGACGCCGTCGCTCGCGTCGTAGGCCGGGCGCAGGACGTCGCAGGCGTCGCGCACGTCCTTGGTCGTGATCGAGCGCAGCGCCTCCCCGACATCGACACCGCGTGTGGCGAGGTCGGCCAGCTGCGGGTTGTACAGATCGCTGCCGGAGATGGCCTTCTGGAAGATCGTCGGGTTGGTGGTGACGCCGACGAGGCTGCGGTCGCGGATGAGGTCGGACAGGTTGCCCGTCTGCAGCCGGTCGCGGCTGAGGTCATCGAGCCAGACGGCGACACCGGCCTCGGAAAGCTGGCGTAGTGGATCGCTCATGGGGAGCCCTTCTGTGCTCGGTGGCCGGCTAGTTACCGGTGGTGGAGCCGTGGGTGGCCCCGACCTTGGACAGGCTGGAGTGCGCCGCGGCAACGATGCGCTCCGGAGTGATGCCGAACTGCTCGTAGATGATGTTGTACGGCGCGCTGGCACCGAAGTGCTCCAGGGAGATGCTCTCGCCGGAGTCGCCGGTGAAGTCGCGCCAGCCCAGCGACACGGCCGCTTCCACCGATACGCGGGCCTTGACGCTCGGCGGCAGGACGGTCTGCTGGTAGCTCAGGTCCTGGTCGAGGAACCACTCGCGACACGGCATCGAGACGACGCGGGTGGGGGTCCCTTCGGCCTCGAGGGACTCGCGGGCCTTGAGCGCGAGGCTGACCTCGGATCCCGTGGCGATCAGGATCACCTTCGGCGTACCGACACTCGCTTCGGCGAGCACGTACGCCCCCTTCGCCGTTCCCTCGGCACTTTCGAACTCGTCGCGGTCGATGGTCGGCACGGCCTGGCGGGAGAGCGCCAGGGCGACGGGCCGATCGTGCTGCTCGAGCGTGGTCCGCCAGGCGATCGACCGTCTCGTTGGCATCGGCCGGCCGCACGACGTCGAGGCCCGGGATCGCCCGCAGGGCGGCGAGATGCTCGACCGGCTGGTGGGTGGGCCCGTCGCCACCGAGACCGATCGAATCGTGGGTCCAGACGTAGATCACCGGCAGCTTCATCAGCGCGGCGAGCCGAACCGAGCCGCGCATGTAGTCGCTGAAGACCAGGAACGTGCCGCCGTAAGGGCGGGTGCCGCCGTGGAGCGCGATGCCGTTCATCGCCATCCCCATGGCATGCTCGCGGATCCCGAAGTGCAGCGTGCGCCCGTACGGGCCACGATCGTCAGCGGTATCGGCCTCGAAGGACAGTGCGCCCTTCATGCTCGTGTTGTTGCTGCCCGCGAGGTCGGCCGACCCACCCCACAGCTCGGGAAGCACATCGGCCAGAGCGCTCAGGACCTCGCCCGAGGCCGCGCGAGTGGCCATGCCCTTGGCATCTGCCTTGTAGGACGGCAGCGCCTTCTCCCAGCCGTCCGGCAGCCGCCGTGCGCGCAGCCGGTCGAGCAGCTCGGCGCCCTTCGGGTTGCCCTTTCGCCATGCCTGGTAACGGGTTTCCCACGCCGCGTGCGCCTCGCGTCCACGATCGACCACCTCGCGGGCGTGTGCCACCACCTCGTCCGGGATCGAGAAGCTGGCGTGGGGGTCGAGGCCCATCACCTCTTTGGTCGCCGCAACCTCATCGACGCCGAGGGCGCTGCCGTGGGCCTTGCCGGTGTTCTGCAGGTGCGGCGCCGGGAAGCCGATGATGCTGCGCATCCGGATGAAGCTGGGGCGGCCGGTCTCGGCCTGCGCGGCCTTGAGCGCCTTGCGGAGCGCGTTCACGTCTTCGGAGTCGGCGACGTCCTGCACGTGCCAGCCGTACGCCGCATAGCGCGCAGCGACGTCCTCGCTGAAAGCCACATCCGTGTTGCCCTCGATGGAGATGTGGTTGTCGTCATAGATGACGACGAGGTTGCCCAGGCGCTGATGGCCCGCGAGGCTGCTGGCCTCCGCGGAGACGCCCTCCTCCATGTCGCCGTCCGAGACGAACACCCAGATGGTGTGATCGAAGACGCTCTCGCCGACCTTCGCGTCGGGGTCGTACAGCCCGCGCTCGCGCCGCGCCGCCATCGCCATGCCGACAGAGGCGGCGACGCCCGAACCCAGCGGGCCGGTCGTGACTTCGACGCCGATGGTGTGGCCGTGCTCCGGGTGACCGGGAGTGAGGCTGCCCCACTGCCGGTAGAGCTTGAGGTCCTCGAGCGTGAGGCCGTAGCCCGACAGGTAGAGCTGGATGTAGAGCGTGAGGCTGGAATGCCCGCACGAGAGAACGAAGCGATCGCGTCCGACCCAGTCGGGATCGGTCGGGTCGTGCCGCAGGAATTCCTGGAACAGCAGGTAAGCCGCGGGCGCCAGGCTCATCGCGGTGCCGGGATGGCCATCGCCGGCCGCCTGTACCGCGTCCATGGCGAGCGCCCGGATGTGATCGACGGCTTGCCGGTCGAGGTCTGAGGACCAACCGCTTTCGGCGGACTTGCCTGCAGACCGTTCTTTGGTGGTCGTCACGCGGCCAACTCCTTCCGAGCATGTCTGCTATGCAGGTAAAACGCTACTCGCGGCGGTGCGCAGCCGTGCGGGCAACGCTGTGACCGGAGATCGGCAATCGTCTCGTCGATGAGATCGACAATGGTCTCGTCGATGAGATCGACAACGCCCGGTCAACTGGATCATTCCGTGTTCGTCGTGATTGGCCTACCCCTGGGGCTGGGGTTCACCACTTGGTAACCCACTCGAGCACGTGGGAGGTCCGGATCCGGCCGATGCGTCGGCTTGCTGACATCAAGGACGGTTAGAGTAGGTACCGCGTTGGATCGCCCTGCGGCAGAGCGCCGCCCGAGCTCGGTTTGTCGCCGCGCCCGCCTACGGATGAGGTCTGTTTGTCCCTCCTGGCTCCGCCCGGTTCGCGCCGGACTCCGGCGCGCCGCGTAGTCCCCGCCGAAGCCGGCACCGAGTCAGCTGAGCGGGAGAGCGAGCAGGTCACAGCCGTCCCCGACCTCGAAGTCACCGGCCGCGTCAGGCTCGCCCATCGCATCCAGGCCTACATCGCGCTCACCAAGCCGCGGATCATCGAGCTGCTGCTCGTCACCACGGTGCCGGCCATGGTGCTGGCCGCCCGCGGGTTTCCCGGCGGCTGGCTGGTGGTTGCCACCCTCGTCGGCGGCAGCCTCGCCGCGGGCAGTGCCAATACGATCAACTGCTACGTCGATCGCGACATCGATCAGGTCATGCACCGCACGCGCTCGCGTCCGCTGGTGCGCCATGAGGTGGCCCCGCGTTCAGCGCTGATCTTCGGGCTCGTGCTGGCCGTCCTCGCGACCGTCGAGCTGGGCTTCACCACCAACTGGCTGTCGGCGGTGCTCGCCGATGGCGCCATCGCGTTCTACGTCTTCGTCTACACGATCGGCCTCAAGCGCCGGACCCCGTCCAACATCGTGATCGGCGGCGCAGCCGGCTGCTTCCCGGTCCTGATCGGCTGGTCGGCCGTAACAGACTCGGTGGGCTGGTCGGCTGTCCTGCTCTTCGTGATCGTTTTCCTGTGGACCCCTCCGCACTTCTGGGCGCTCGCGATGCGCTTCCGCGATGATTACGCGGCCGCCGGAGTGCCGATGCTTCCGGTGGTGGCCACGCCGGTGGCGGTCGCCCGGCGGATCGTCGCCTACTCGTGGCTGATGGTGCTGGCGTCGCTCGCGCTGGTGCCGGTCGGCCGGCTCGGGCTGATCTACCTGGTGTCAGCCGCCGTCACCGGCGGGTGGTTCATCGTCGAGTCCCACGCGCTGCTAGCTCGCGCCGCCGCCGGCCGCGACCCGCGCCCGATGCGGCTCTTCCACCTCTCGATCACCTATCTGACGCTGCTCTTCCTGGCCATCGCCATCGACCAGCTGGTCTGATCCGGCTGACCTGGCGGGCACTCGCCCGGTCAGGGAGAGGCGCAAGTACAGCGCGAGGATCCAGAGCAGGGTTGCTCCCGCGACGTGGATCGCGACAAGCCCGGTCGGCACGCCCAGGAAGTACTGCGTGAAGCCGATGGCAACCTGCCCGACGACCGTGATGGCCAGCGCCGTCGACAGCGCGCGGGTGACCCGCGGGCCCGGCGCGATCCGGGCGGCGAAGAGCATCGCCAGGACGAGACCGGTGAGCAGCATGGCCGAATCGGCGTGCAGCTGAGCCGCGCTGCGGATGTTGATGGCGAAGCGCTGGACGTCGCCGGTGTCGCCGCTGTGCGGGCCGGCGCCGGTGACGACCGTGCCCAGGATCAGGACCGCGCCGGCCGCGACGGCCAGCAGATCAGCGAGCAGGACGAGCTCGCGGCGGGCGAGCCGCACCGTCGTACCGGGGGCCTGACGCGCCCGGACGTCGAGGACGGCCGCGTTCCACAGCAGCAGCATCGAGACCAGGAAGTGGCCGGCGACGAGAGCCGGGTTCAGGTGGAAGATCACCGTGAGACCGCCGAGGACGGCCTGGGCCACGAACCCGAGGACCAGCCCGCCCGACAGGACCGTGAGCTCGCGGCGCCGCTCGCGCAGACGCAACGAGCCGATCACAACCGCCGCGATGACGAGGCCGACTCCGAGGCTGACCAGCCGGTTGCCGAACTCGACGACGCCGTGCAGCGCGAACTGCGAACGGGCGACGAAGGATCCGTCACCGCACTCGGGCCAGGTCGGGCAGCCGAGGCCGCTCTTGGTCAGCCGCACCGCCGCGCCCGTCACGACGATCAGCCCGAGCAGCACCATGGCGACGCGCGTGAGCCGGGCGTAGAGCGGGGCGGGCAGCGGGCGGCGCAGTGCCGCGATTCGTTGTCCCAAAGTCCCAGTGGTCGACATTTGCGACCAGCGTACGGGCGAGAGGTGGGGTCAGCGTTGGGACCTTCGTAAGCTGCCGGGATGATTCTCCGGAAGGTCGCGATCGCCACCTGCACGGAGGTGCACGACCTCGATCGGGACGCGCCGATCCTGGCCGATGCGCTGCTGGCGCGGGGGATCGAGGCCGAGGCGGCCGTCTGGGACGATCCGGCGGTCGACTGGCTCGCGTACGAACTGGTGGTGGTGCGCAGCACATGGGACTACCCCCGGCGCCGGGATGCTTTCGTGGCCTGGGCCGAGCGGCTGCCGCGGGTGTTGAATGGCGCCGCGGTGCTGCGGTGGAACACCGACAAGCGCTACCTCCAGGAACTGGCGGACGCCGGCGTCCCGACTGTGCCGACGGTCTTCGCCGGACCCGGGGAGGCTGCTGCACTTCCGGACTGGCCGGAGTTCGTGATCAAGCCGACGATCTCGGTGGGGTCGGCTGATACGGCTCGGTGGCGTCGCGGGACCGACGACGCGGCCGCTTTGCGCCATCTTCGCGAGCTGCAGGCGGCCGGGCGCACCGCGATGCTCCAGCCCTATCTCACCTCGGTCGACACCAGCGGCGAGAGCGCGCTGCTCTATCTCGATGGCGCCTTCAGCCACAGCGTGCGGAAGGGGCCGCTGCTGTCCGCCGGCGCCGGTCCGATCCCGCTGGAGATCGGCGGCGACTACGAGGAACGCGAGCAGATCTCTTCGCGGCTAGCCAGTGACGAGGAAATCGCCGTCGCCGCCCGGGTGCTGGCGGCTGTTCCGGGTGGCGCTGATTCGCTGCTTTATGCGCGGGTGGATCTGCTCCCCGGGCCGGACGGATCGCCCGTCCTGCTGGAGCTCGAACTCACCGAGCCGTCGCTCTTCCTGTACACCGCTGCAGGCTCGGCGGAACGGCTCGCCGACGGGATCGTGCGGGCGCTGGGCGTCGCTCAGGCGTAGGTGGGAACCCGGCAGGCGCCGTCGACGTCGAAGATCACGTTGATGCGTCCGAACGCGACCCACGAGCTGATGCACAGCGCGAGTTCGACGAGCTCGTCGTCGGTGAAGCCGGCGTGCAGGCGCTTCCAGAAGTCGTCGTCGATGTTTCGGTGGTCGAGGGCGAACTTCTCGGCGAACTCGGCGCACAGGCGCTCGCGCTCGGTGAAGCCGGGCCAGTCGTACTCGCCGATGTGGGCGTAGAAGTCCTCGTCGATGTCGTCGGCCTCGGGCGCGCGATCGACGACGTCAGTGGCGCTGCGGAAGTTCAGGCAGACCTGGCAGTTGTTGATCTGCGCGGTACGTACTCGTGCCGCCTCGAACTCGCGAATGGGCAGCGTGCTCTTGGCGTAGACCGCGCCGGAGAACGCTCCAGCGGGATGCGCGAGCGCGGGTGCCCGCTCTGACCACAGGTACATCATCGGGTCTTTGCCCTCGGGCACAGCAATACGCGGCATGCCTTACTTTCGCACCCCGCCCACACGTTCGGCTAGGGGCCCCGTTACTCCCAGCGGAAGGTGCGGGCGGCGAGGATGCCGGCGACGGCGGCCCAGAGGGCGAGCAGGCCCAGGTCGCCCCAGGGCAGGGAGGCGCCGGCTTCCAGGACGCGGCGCAAGCCGGTGGCGAGGGCGGCGCCGGGCAGCACTTTGGCGAAGCCCTGCAGGGCGCCGGGCAGCCGGGAGAGCGGGAAGACGATGCCGCCGAGCAGCAGGAAGATCAGGTAGACGCCGTTGGCCGCGGCGAGGGTGGCCTCGGCGCGCAGCGTGCCGGCCATCAGCAGCCCGAGGGCGGAGAACGCGGCGGTCCCGACGATCAGGAGCAGGAGCACGGCCAGCGGGTTGCCATGGGGGTGCCAGCCGAGCGCGTAACCCACCGCGACGAGCACCAGGATCTGCAGGATTTCGACGCCGAGCACGCCCAGCGTCTTGCCGAGCAGCAGGACCCAGCGTGGGAGCGCCGAGGCGCCGAGGCGTTTCAAGACCCCGTACGAACGCTCGAAGCCGGTCGCGATCGCCTGCCCGGTGAAGGCGGTCGAGAGCACGGCGAGGGCCAGCACTCCGGGAGTGACGAAGTCGACCGGGCGCCCGCCGAGCACCTTCTCATCGGGTAGCAGGTTGACCTTCGTGAAGAACAGCAGCAGGCCCACCGGGATGATCAGCGTCAGCAGGACCGACTCGCCGCGGCGCAGCGTCAGGCGCAACTCCATGAGCGTCTGGGCGCTGAGCATCCGGGTCCAGGGAGCGGCACCGGGCGCCGGCGTGTAGACGCTCACGGCGCCACCCCGTCCAGCGGATCGGTGAGTTCGACGAACACGTCCTCGAGCGAGCGCTGCTGAACTCGCAGGTCCTCGGCCATCACCCCGTGAGCGGCGCACCAGGCGGTCACCGACGCCAGCAGCTGCGGGTCGACATTGCCGTGCAGGACGTACGTGCCGGCCGGCTCCTCGCGCGCGGTCACCCCTGGAGCCAGCGACGCCACCAGCGCGGCAAGCGGGAGCCCCTCGCGCGCCCGGAAGCTGAGCCGACCTTCGGCCCCCGACGCCGTGAGTTCCGCAGGCGTGCCGGCGGCGACGAGCCGGCCGTGGTTGACGATGACGACCGCATCGGCGAGCCGCTCCGCCTCATCCATCGCGTGGGTGGTCAGCACGACCGTCACCCCTGAGCTGCGCAGATCGCGGATGAGCTGCCAGGTGTCGCGGCGCCCCTGCACGTCGAGACCAGCTGTCGGCTCATCGAGGAAGACCAGGTCAGGACGCCCGATGACGGCCATCCCGAGTGAGAGCCGCTGCTTCTCCCCGCCCGAAAGGCGCCGGTAGGTCGTCTTGGCGACGTGGGTCAGGCCGAGGCGCTCGAGCAGCTCGCCCGGGTCGAGTGGATGCGCGGCGTGGGCGGCCAGCAGGTCGAGCATCTCGTACGTGCGGGCGCCGGGATAGCAGCCGCCGGCTTGCAGCATCACACCGACCCGTGGCCGCAGCGCCCGCCCGTCGCGTATCGGATCGAGGCCGAGCACCCGAACCTGCCCTGCGTCAGGGCGGCGAAATCCTTCGCAGATCTCGACGGTCGTGGTCTTGCCGGCACCGTTCGGGCCGAGCAGCGCCGTCACCTCGCCAGCGGATACGGAGAAGGACAGCCCGTCCACCGCGTGCAGCGCGCCATAGGACTTCACGAGCCCTCTGACCTCGACCGCCGGTGCCATCACGGGGCCGAGTCTAGGAAGGGCAGCCGCAAGAACGACCGGGAGTGAGCACGATCATGTCGCGCTACCCGGCCACCCGTCCCGGCTCTGGCCGTCCCCTCCGCGGTCAGAACCAAGGCCCGGGCGTCCGGTACTACAAGAATTCGCGACGTTGCGGCGGACTCCTGCCGGCAACCGTCACCTATCGATCTCACGTATTCACAAGGGCTTCCGCCGCCCCGAGGCCCAGCGCCTGACCACCGGCCATCCGCGCTGCATCCGCGGTCGTGTCGTCCGGCTTGGTCTGTGAGTCCCGTTCGGCGGCCACCCGGCGCCGGTAGTACTCGATCTCCCGCTCGCGACGCTCGTCGTCCCAGCCGAGCACCTCGCCGATCAGAGCGGCCGCCGGGATTGCCGCGGCCAGGCCACGATCCCACGCTTCGATGGAGATGCGGGTGCGCCGGGTGAGGATGTCGTCCAGATGCAGCGCGCCCTCCGCCATGGCGGAGTAGACGACCTCGACCTGCAGGTAGTCGTCGGCGTTGGGAAGCGGGGTCGCCAGTTCCGGACGGTTCTTGATGAGCTCCAGCAGCTCGTCGATCATCGAGCCGTAGCGGTGCAGCAGGTGCTCGATCCGCGCCGGGTGCAGCCCGGAGCTCTCGGCGATCGCCCGCCGCCGGTTCCACAGCGCCGGATATCCCTCGGCGCCGATGAGCGGGATCTCGTCCGTCACGCACTCAGCGACGCTCTGCTCCAACGCACCTGCCGCGCGGTCGATCGCGTCCCGCGCCATCACCCGGTAGGTCGTGTACTTGCCCCCGGCGACGACGACGAGCCCGGGCACCGGCATGGCTACCAGATGCTCGCGCGAGAGCTTGGAGGTGAGCTCGGATTCGCCTGCAAGCAAAGGGCGAAGGCCGGCGTAGACGCCCTCGACATCTTCGCGTGACAGCGGGGTCACGAGCACCGCATTGAGATGGTCGAGCACGTAGTCGATGTCGCTGCTGCTCGCCGCCGGGTGGGCCTTGGAGAGCTTCCAGTCGGTGTCGGTGGTGCCGATGATCCAGTGCCGCCCCCAGGGGATGACGAACAGCACGCTGTGCTCGGTGCGGATGATCAGGCCGGTGTCGAGTTGCAGCCGATCGCGCGGGACGACGAGGTGAATGCCCTTGGACGCGCGCACCTGGAACCGGCCGCGTCCGCCGGCGAGCTCCTGCGTCGCGTCGGTCCAGACGCCGGTCGCGTTGACCACGACGCGCGCCCGGACGTCGAATTCGCGCCCGCTCTCACGGTCGACGACGTGCACTCCCGAGACCCGCTCGCCCTCGCGCAGGAACCCGGTGACCTGGACTCCGGTGGCCGCCGTCGCCCCGTAAGCGGCCGCGGTGCGCGCGATCGTCATGGTGTGGCGGGCGTCGTCGACCTGCGCGTCGTAGTACTGCAGCGCCCCGACGAGGCTGTCCCTGCGCAATGCCGGGGCGAGCGCCAAGGCTTTTCGACGCGAGAGGTGGCGGTGGTGGGGAAGCCGGCGCTCGCGCATGGTGCTTCGGGTCCCGAGCGGCAGCAGGGTGTCATAGAGCAGCACCCCGGAGCCGGCGTAGGCGCGCTCCCAGACGCGATGGCGTAAGGGATAGAGGAACGAGACCGGCTGCACGAGATGCGGACACAGCCGGGTCAGCAGCAGGTGGCGTTCTCGGAGGGCCTCGCGTACGAGCCCGAATTCCAGCTGCTCCAGGTAACGCAGGCCGCCGTGGATCAGCTTGCTGGAACGGCTGCTCGTGCCGGCAGCCCAGTCGCGGGCTTCGAGCAGCGCGGTCGACAGGCCGCGGGTCGCGGCGTCGAGCGCACAGCCGGTGCCGACCACGCCGCCGCCGACGACAACGACGTCGAATGTCTGGCTTTCGAGGCGCTGCAGGGCAGCCATCCGCGCTTCAGGACTGAGGTGCACCGGCTCCATGGTGGTCTAACTACCCCTGCCTGCGTTCATTCGCCCTCACGCGCCCAGTGACGTGCGTGACTCACGGCCTCCGACCACCGCTCGTGCAGCCGGTGTCGCGTCACCACATTCATTCGATCCATGCGGGGTTCGTAGCGCACCTTGGTACGCCTGAGCTGGGCCAGTTCGCCCCGATCGGCATAGACGCCGGTGGCCAGGCCGGCCAGATAGCCCGAGCCCAGCGCGGTGGTCTCGGTGTTCTCCGGCACATCGAGCGGCAGGTTCAACACGTCGGACTGGAACTGCATCAACCAGCGGTTGGCCGTCGCACCGCCGTCGACCCGCAGCTCCTGGAGGTGCACGCCCGACTCGCGTTGCATCGCATCGATGACATCTTTCGTCGACCAGGCAATGGATTCCAGCACGGCCCGCGCGACGTGAGCCCGGGTGGTGCCGCGGGTGAGCCCGATGAGCACCCCGCGGGCCGCGGGATCCCAGTGCGGCGCCCCCAACCCCGCGAGCGCCGGCACGAACCAGACGTCGTCGTTCGACTCCAGGCTCGCCGCCAGCGCCTCGGTTTCCGCTGCGTTGTCGATGATTTTGAGCTCGTCGCGTAACCACTGCACCGCACTGCCGGTCACCAGGATCGAACCTTCCAGCGCGTACTCGACGGGGCGCCCTTCGAGCCCGTACGCGATCGTGCGCAGCAGCACCCGCTGGTCGGTGATCTGATCGCGGCCGGTGTTCATCAGCACGAAAGAGCCTGTGCCGTAAGTGTTTTTCGCGGTTCCCTGCTCGAAGCAGCCTTGCGCGAACAAGGCCGCCTGCTGGTCACCGATCGCGCCTGCCACCGGAACGGCAGCCCCGAAGAAGGCGCTCGGCTCGGTCTCGGCGTAGACCTGCGAGCTCGGCCGCACCTCGGGTAGCACCTGCGCCGGAATGTCCATGGCGGCCAGAAGTTGCTCGTCCCACGCGACTTTTCCGATGTCGAGCAGCAGGGTCCGCGACGCATTCGTGACGTCGGTGGCGTGCAACCGGCCACCCGTCAGCTTGTACAGCAGCCACGAATCGATCGTCCCGAAGGCGAGCTCGCCCCGCTCCGCACGCGACCGCAGGCCGTCGACATTTTCCAGTAGCCACGCCACTTTCGTGCCGGCGAAGTACGGGTCGAGCACCAGGCCGGTCTTCTCGCGTACGACATCGGCGTAGCCATCAGCGGTGAGCCGGTCGCACAGCGGCTTGGTGCGACGGTCCTGCCAGACGATCGCGCGGTGCACCGGCTCGCCCGTCGCCCGGTCCCACAGGACCGTGGTCTCGCGTTGATTGGTGATCCCGATCGCGGCGACGTCCTTCGCCCGCACCTTCGCATCGGCCAGCGCCTGCTCGACCACGCCTGCGGTGACCGACCAGATCTCCTGCGGGTCGTGCTCCACCCAGCCCGGACGCGGGAAGTACTGGGTGAATTCGCGGTAGCCGCGGCCCCGCACCTGCGCCTGCTCGTCCAGGATCAGGACGGTCGTTCCAGTGGTGCCCTGGTCGATGGCGACGACGGGCTTCACTGCTTGACGCAGGAGAAGCTGACGGTCGCATTGGCGCCGGCGCCGTTGAGGTCCAGGGTGTCGCTGCCGTTCCAGACCGCCGTGTACTTGTCGAGCGCGCCGCCGTCGAACGCCACCTGGTCGCCGCTGGACCCCCACGATCCGCCCGTCGCGCCGCCGCTGACGGTGTAGCTGTTGTCAGCGATGAGGGTCAGCGTGCCGCTGCTCGTGTCGTTGCTGCCCTTGCACGTGTACGCACCGGTGAGCGTGTTGCCGGTCGCCTTGCTGACGTCGAAGACCTGGTTGGCGGGTGGGGCGGTGATGGGGGTGGCTTTGTTGTAGTTGGTGAAGGTGACGGTGCCGCCGTCGCTGCCTTTGGAGTCGAGTTTCAGGGGTAGGGCGGGGCCGGTGTTGGCGATGTCGAGGGTGGAGCCGTCTTTTTGGGTGACGACGGCGATTTTTTGGCCGTTGAGGGTGGATTGGGTGACGGTGGGGTTGACGGCGTTGGTGCCGGTGCCGCCTTTGAGGAGGCCGGCGAAGCCGTCGAGGGTGAACAGGTCGAAGTCGGTGGTGGTGGCGGTTTTCAGCCATTTGCCGTTGAGCTGGTTCAGGACGGCGGTGTCGTTGCCGGCGTACTTTTTCAAGAAGTCTTCGTCGCCTTTGATGAAGACGTTGGAGCCGACTTTGATGAGTTGGACGTCGGCGTTGTTGATGGTGAGGGTGCCTTGGGTGTTGTCGCCGGAGGCGAGGGTCAGGTCGAGGCGGATGGCGCTGCCGTTGTCGAAGACGGTGCCGGTGATCTGGACGCTGGAGGCGGCGCGTAGGGCTTCGCGGGAGGTGGCGAGGGCGTCGGTGGCGTTCTGGTTCTGTACGCCGTTGAGTGCGGTGCCGTTTTTCTTGCCGCCGGTCACGACGAGGACGACGGCCACGATCGCGGCGATCACCACGACCGCGGTGGCACCCAGGATCAACGGTTTGCGTGAGCCCTTCGGCTTAACCGGCGGCTGGCCCGGCGGCTGGCCCGGCGGGGGCTGCGTCGGCGGTGGTGTCGCGGGATAGCCCGGCGCACCCCACTGCGGCGGAGGGGGCTGGGTCGGATGGCCGGCGCCGGTGTCGTTTCCGGTGTTCCAGCCGACCTGGTCGGGCCGGTTCGCGACCCAGGTCGGCGGAGGCGGCGTCGGCGCGCCGGCAGGCAACTCTCCCGGGTCCCACTCCGCCGGCGGCTCCCACGGGTACTCCGCGGTCCCTTGTCCGTGCGGCGGCTGGCTGACCAGCTGCGTGCTCGACGGGTCCGGCAGCTGCGTCCCACACCGCACGCAGTACTCCGTGCCGTCGGCGTTCACCTGCCCACACGTCAGACAAGTCATCGTGCCGGCCATCAAGAAAGCCCCCCGGTCGCGTCGGCGTGGGGTGAGCGTATGACCGGGGCCTCAGGATTCGGGCGAAGTTGACGCCGACCTGACAGCCAATTGCGGCGCTCCACTCGAGGAAGTGGTTGGCAAACCGGGATTTGATCAACCTTTTCCTCGTGTCGGAGAGCGTGGTTCCCTCGCTCGTTCAACTCCGTCCTGTGGACAACTCTTTGGTGGCCGTGTCGGCGTTCACCCTCACAGGGTGGCTCTTCCCCTGCTGAGGCCGCTGCTGGCCAAGCAGAACGGTGCCGTCACCATCGCTCAGGCTTACGCAGCCGGACTCTCGCGTCAGCAGGTGCGGACCCTGCTCACCCGTGGCTGGACAAGCCCGGCGCGTGGAGTCCTTGTCGAACCGGAACCTCCTGATCCGTTCAAAGCCGGCGTGAGGGCTGCACAACTGGCATGTCCGGATGCGGTCTCCTGTCGCCTCACCGCAGCGCGGATACGTGGCCTTACCGGATTGCCGCTGTGGACGCCGACGGAGCTTCCTCAGCTACTCCTGCCGTCAGGCACGCGCCGCCGCCAACGGCGCGGTGCCCTTACGTACAGCGGCTTGCGGGATGCCGATCGTTCGATGTGGCATGGCTGGCGGGTCACCAGCCTGCAGAAGACCGTGGCCGATATGAGTCTCACGTTGCCCCTGGATGACCTTGTCTGCTTGGTCGACGGCGTGCTGAACAGCGGCGGCGTGATTGATCTGGAGGGGATCCGCGGCCGAGCGAAGACGCGGCTCTCGTCAGCGCTCGTGCTGGCTGACGGTCGCGCGGAATCGGCTCTCGAGACGGTCATTCGACTTCTGCTCGTGCGTGCTGGGCTCGCGCCCGAGGTACTGCAGCTGCGACTCTTCGACCGAGATGGTCGGTGCTACGCCCGTTTGGATCTTGCCTGGCCGAGTCGCATGCTTGCCGTCGAGGCCGACGGGCGTGAATACCACGACCGACCGGAAGCGCTCTACCGGGACCGTCAGCGGCAGAACGCATTGGAGCTCGCCCGCTGGACGGTATTGCGATTCACCTGGGACGACGTCTTTCGCCGTCCCGAATGGGTCATCCAGCAGGTAGCGGATGCACTGGCGCTGCGAACACCAGACAGTCGAGGAAATGGTTGGCAAACGGCCATTTGATCAACCACTTCCTCGCGTCGGGGTGTGGGTTTGGCGGGGTCGCCGATTTAAGGCACACTGGTGTTGTGAAAACAGCGTCGCCCGCGTCTGGGGTAAAGCCGGGGATGGTTCTCCCGCGCTCCGCTGACGCCATCGATGCTCGCACCCGCGATCGCGTCACGCAGCTGCTGATCGAGCTCGGCCCGAGTACGGCGGCGGATCTGAGCCAGCGCTCTGGGCCTGTCACCTGCAGCGATCCGGCGCCACCTCGATGCCATGTGCGCCACTGGAGCGATCAGCGCGCGCACCGCGCGGGTCCCGGCGAAGGCGCAGCGCGGTCGCGGCCGTCCGGCCAAGCACTACGCGCTGACCGATGCCGGCCACGCCGCCGGGCCGTCCGCGTACGACGAATTGGCGACGAGCGCGCTCGGCTTCCTCGCGGAACACGGCGGTGAGGATGCGATCGGTGAGTTCGCCCGCCGGCGCGCGCAGGAGCTGGCCGATCGGGTCAGCGCGCGGCTCGAGACGTCGGGAAGCACCGATGCCGGTGAGCTCGCGGCAGCGCTCACGGCCGAGGGTTACGCGGCGACGGTCCACCCGGTCGCCACCGGCACGCAGCTCTGCCAGCACCACTGCCCCGTCCAGGCCGCCGCTGAGCAGTTCCCGCAGCTGTGCGACGCGGAGACGGCGGCACTGTCCAAGCTGCTCGACACCCACGTCCAGCGCCTCGCCACCATCGCTCACGGCGATGGCGTCTGCACCACTCACGTCCCAGCACACGTCTGTGCCCCGCCCGCGAATTCATCGAATGAAACCCACCGAAAGGTGTCTCCATGACGGCCCTCAAGCCGGAGATCGACAGCCTCGAAGGCATCGAGAATTACAAGTTCGGCTGGTCCGACAACGACGACTACGCGACGCATGTCGAGCGCGGGCTGTCGGAGCAGGTCGTCCGCAACATCAGCGCGCTCAAGAGCGAGCCGCAATGGATGCTCGATCTGCGGCTCAAGGGCCTGAAGCTCTTCACCAAGAAGCCCATGCCCACCTGGGGTTCTGACCTGTCGGGCATCGACTTCGACAACATCAAGTACTTCGTGCGCTCCACCGAGAAGATGGCTGCCACGTGGGACGACCTGCCCGAAGACATCCGCGCCACGTACGACAAGCTCGGCATCCCGGAAGCCGAGAAGCAGCGGCTGGTTTCCGGTGTCGCGGCGCAGTACGAGTCCGAGGTCGTCTACCACAAGATCCGCGAGGACCTCGAGGAGCAGGGCGTCATCTTCGTCGACACCGACACGGCGCTCCGCGAGCACGAGGAGATCTTCCGCGAGTACTTCACCACCGTCATCCCGACCGGTGACAACAAGTTCTCCGCGCTGAACACGGCCGTGTGGTCCGGTGGCTCGTTCATCTACGTGCCCAAGGGTGTCCACGTCGACATCCCGCTGCAGGCGTACTTCCGGATCAACACCGAAAACATGGGCCAGTTCGAGCGGACGCTGATCATCGCCGACGAGGGCTCTTTCGTGCACTACGTCGAGGGCTGCACGGCTCCGATGTACTCGTCCGATTCGCTGCACTCGGCCGTGGTCGAGATCGTCGTGAAGAAGGACGCCCGGGTGCGTTACACGACCATCCAGAACTGGTCGACCAACGTCTACAACCTGGTCACCAAGCGCGCCGCGGTGCAGGCCGGCGGCACGATGGAGTGGGTCGACGGCAATCTCGGCTCGAAGGTCACCATGAAGTACCCGGCGGTCTGGCTGCTCGGCGAGCACGCCAAGGGCGAGACGCTCTCCGTGGCCTTTGCCGGCACCAACCAGCACCAGGACGCCGGAGCCAAGATGGTCCACGCGGCGCCCAACACCTCCAGCAACATCGTCTCCAAGTCGGTGGCCCGCGGCGGCGGACGCACGTCGTATCGCGGCCTGGTGCAGATCCAGGAAGGTGCCACCGGCTCGAAGGCCACGGTGAAGTGCGACGCGCTGCTGGTCGACACGATCAGCCGTAGCGACACCTACCCCTACGTCGACGTCCGCGAGGACGACGCGTCGATCGGCCACGAGGCCACCGTCAGCAAGATCGGTGACGACCAGCTCTTCTACCTGATGAGCCGCGGCATGGCCGAGGACGAGGCCATGGCGATGATCGTGCGCGGGTTCATCGAGCCCATCGCGCGCGAGCTGCCCATGGAGTACGCGCTGGAGTTGAACCGGCTCATCGAGCTTCAGATGGAGGGCAGCGTTGGCTGACGTCAAGGCAGCCCGTTCCGGCTCGCAGCCACGGACGTTCTCCCGGGATCCGGACGCTTTTTCGGAGCCGAGCCACCGCGTCGAGGAGTGGCGCTTCACGCCCTACCGGCGGTTGCGTGGCCTCCTCACCGGTGAGCCGGCGACGGCTGAGCTCGCGATCACCGTGTCAGCCAGCGGCGCCACTACCGAGCGCATCCCGATGGATGACGCGCGGGTCGGCCGTGCGCTGACGCCGTCGGATCGCGTGAATGCGCAGTCGATGGCCGCCGCTACCGACGCACTGCTGGTGAGCGTCGCGCCCGAGCAGCCCGACGCGCTCGTCACCATCGAGGTCAAGGGCGGCGGCGGGATCGCCTACGGACACCTGGTGATCGACGTCGGACGCTTCGCCCGCGCCACCGTCGTGCTCGACCATGTCGGCTCCGGGACCTTCGGGGCCAGCGTGGAGGTCGTCGCGGGTGACGGTGCTGACGTCACGGTCGTCTCGTTGCAGGACTGGGCGGATGACGCGGTGCACGTCGGTGCCCACGCCGGTCTGGTCGGTCGTGACGCGCGCTTCCGTCATGTCGTCGCGACCCTCGGCGGTGATCTGGTCCGCCTCAGCCCGACCGTCAGGTTCGCCGGACCCGGTGGAAATGCTGAACTTTTCGGCCTCAGCTTCACCGATGCCGGCCAGCACCACGAGCACCGCCTGTTCGTCGACCACGAGCTGCCGCATTGCCGCAGCCGGGTGACGTACAAGTCGGCGCTGCAGGGCGAGAAGGCCCATGCTGTCTGGATCGGTGACGTGTTCATCGGCCCGAAGGCGGTCGGCACCGACACGTACGAGATCAACCGCAACCTCGTGCTGTCGGACGGTGCCCGCGCCGATTCGGTGCCCAATCTGGAGATCGAGACCGGCGAGGTGGCCGAAGCCGGCCATGCCAGCGCGACCGGACGCTTCGATGACGACGCGCTCTTCTACCTGATGTCGCGCGGCATCGACGCGGATACGGCCCGCCGCATCGTGGTCCGTAGCTTCTTCGCCGAGGTGCTCGACGCGATCCCGGTCGAAGAGGTACGCGATCGTGTCGCCGCGGCCGTCGACGAGGAGCTTGCGCGGTATCACCAGACGGTAACCCCCTCGGTGGCGTCATGAGCTGGACCGCCGTGTGCACGCTTGCCGACCTCGCCGAGGACACGGCCGTCTCGGTCAACATCGGTGAGGAGCCGGTCTGCGTGGCGCGTTCGGAGGGCAAGGTCTACGCCCTGCGCGATGTGTGCTCGCACGCCGAAATCGCTTTGAGCGATGGGGAAGTCGAGGGCGGGACGGTCGAATGCTGGCTTCACGGCTCGCGCTTCGATCTCGCCACGGGCGTCCCCACGGGACTGCCGGCCAACCGGCCGGTGCCCACCTATCCGGTGAAGGTCGACGGCGAGACCGTGCTCGTCGACCTGAAGTCGGCTTGAGCTAATCATCTACACATTTGATGGGTTGGAGCGATACGCATGAGCACCCTTGAGATCCGCGGCCTGAAGGTCTCGGTCGAGGACAAGGAGATCCTGCAGGGGGTCGACCTCTCGGTGTCCTCGGGTGAGACCCACGCGATCATGGGTCCCAACGGTTCCGGGAAGTCGACGCTGGCGTACTCCATCGCGGGCCACCCGAAGTACACCGTGACCGACGGCAGCATCACCCTCGACGGCGAAGACGTCCTGAAGATGGCCGTCGACGAGCGCGCCCGCGCCGGGCTCTTCCTCGCGATGCAGTACCCGACCGAGATCCCCGGCGTGACGGTCAGCAACTTCCTGCGCACGGCGGCCACGGCCACCCGCGGCGAGGCTCCCAAGCTCCGGCTCTGGGTCAAGGAGGTCCGCGAGGCCATGGCCGCGCTCGAGATGGACCCGGCCTTCGCCGAACGTGCGGTGAATGAAGGCTTTTCCGGTGGTGAGAAGAAGCGTCACGAGGTGCTTCAGCTCGAGCTCCTCAAGCCGCGCTTCGCCATCCTCGACGAGACCGACTCCGGCCTCGACGTCGACGCGCTTCGCGTCGTGAGTGAGGGTGTCAACCGGGTGCGGGCCTCAGGCGAGGTCGGCACCCTGCTGATCACCCACTACACCCGCATCCTGCGCTACATCACGCCCGACTTCGTCCACGTGATGTCGGCCGGGCGCATCGTCGACTCCGGCGGCGCCGAGCTCGCCAAGAAGCTCGAGGATGAGGGCTACGCCCGGTACGGCGCGACCGAAGCAGCATGAGCGGCCGCATGAGCACCGACTGGCCGTACGACGTCGAGAAGATCAGGGCCGACTTCCCGATCCTCAGCCGGCGCATCCACGACGACGTCCCGCTGGTCTACCTCGACAGCGCCGCGACGAGCCAGAAGCCGCTGGCGGTGCTGGACGCCGAGCGTGAGTACAACGAGCGGCACAATGCCAATGTTCATCGGGGGATCCACACTCTCGCCGAGGAGGCGACCGCGCTCTACGAGGGCGCCCGCGAGAAGCTGGCGAGCTTCCTCGGTGCGAGCGATCCGCGCGAGATCATCTTCGCCAAGAACGTCACCGAGGGACTGAACCTGCTCGCCCGCTCCATCAGCGAGAGCCTGCGCCCGGGTGACGAGGTCGTCGTCACCGAGATGGAACACCACTCCAACCTCGTGCCGTGGCAGCTGGCCTGCGAGCGCTCGGGGGCGACGCTGCGCTGGTTCAGCCTGACCGAAGACGGCCGGCTCGATCTGGCAGCCGCCGACGCCGAGGGCCTGATCAACGAGCACACCAAGGTCGTCGCGTTCGTGCACCAGAGCAACATCCTCGGCACCGTCAATCCGGTCGAGGAGATCGTCGCGCGAGCCAAGGCCGTCGGGGCGATCACCATTCTTGACGGCGCCCAGTCGGTGCCTCATGGGCTGGTAGGGGTGAGCTCGCAGGAGGGCGACATCGCGGGGCCGGCCCGGACCGTCACCGAGCTCGGGGTCGATTTCCTCGGCTGGACGAGCCACAAGATGCTCGGCCCCACCGGGATCGGCGGCCTCTGGGGACGTTACGAGCTACTGGCCGAGCTGCCCCCGTTCCTCGGCGGCGGCGAGATGGTCGACGTCGTCACCATGGCGAAGACCACTTACGCCGCCCCGCCGCACCGCTTCGAGGCCGGCACCCCGCCGATCGCGCAGGCCGTCGGGCTCGGCGCTGCCGTCGACTACCTCTCTTCCCTCGGCATCGGCCGGGTCGCGCGCCACGAGCACCTCATCACCGAGTACGCGCTGGGCCGCCTCGCCGAGGTCGAGGGGCTGCGGGTCATCGGCCCGCCGACCGCCGACGGCCGCGGCGCCGCGATCTCCTTTGCGCTTCCGGGCATCCACCCGCACGACACCGGGCAGCTGCTCGACGAGCGCGGGATCGCCGTTCGGGTCGGCCAGCATTGTGCGCGTCCGGTCTGCTTGCGCTACGACGTGCCTGCTACGACCCGGATGTCGGCCCACGTCTACACAACGACCGAAGAAATCGACGCGCTCGTGGAAGGTCTGCAGACCGTTTTGAGGTTCTTCTCCAAGTGAGCAGTCCGCAGCTGGAATCGATGTACCAGGAAATCATCCTGGATCACTACCGCCATCCCCATCACAAGGGCCTGCGCGAGGAGTTCGACTCCGAGGTCCACCACGTCAACCCGACCTGCGGTGACGAGGTGACCCTTCGGGTGAAGCTCGCCGACGCGGCTGACGGCCAGGTGGTGGAGGACGTCTCGTATGAGTGCGAGGGCTGTTCGATCTCGCAGGCGAGCACGTCGGTGCTGGCGGATCTCGTCATCGGCAAGCCGGTGGGTGAGGCGCTCGCGACCGAGCGCGCGTTCAACGAGCTGCTGACCTCGCGCGGCATGGTGGAGCCCGACGAGGAAGTGCTCGACGATGCGATCGCGTTCGCCGGGGTGGCAAAGTACCCGGCGCGGGTGAAGTGCGCCTTGCTGTCGTGGATGGCCTGGAAGGACGCGCTCGTTCAGGCGGGCGCGCGTGATCTGCAAGGGAAGGACAGTCATGGTTGAGCTCGTGGCCACCAAGGACGACGTGGAAGAGGCGATGCGCGATGTCGTCGATCCCGAGCTCGGCATCAACGTGGTCGATCTCGGCCTCGTCTACGGGATCGAACTCGAGGCGACGGAAGCCGGTCGGGCCGCGATCCTCGACATGACCCTCACGTCTGCTGCCTGCCCGCTGACCGATGTCATCGAGGACCAGACCATGTCGGTGCTCACCGGTGGCCCCGAGCCGCTGGTGGACGACGTGCGTATCAACTGGGTCTGGATGCCGCCGTGGGGCCCCGACAAGATCACCGATGACGGACGCGAGCAGCTTCGCGCGCTCGGGTTCAACCTTTGATCACCTTCCTGTTCTAGCCTGCGCGTGTGGCCAGCGATCAGGACTCGCGCGAGGCGCGGCTCCGGAAGTCGCTGACCTGGGCTGCGCTGGGCGCCGTCGACCTTCGCAAGCGACCCCGCAAATCCGCAGCGAAACCTGAGCGCAAAACCGACCACATCGTCGATTGCGCGCTCTACGTCAACGGGGTGCGACGCGAGGGCCGGCTCCCGATGGGCGGCGCACTTGCGGCGGCCGAGGAGACCGGCGGCTTCGTCTGGATCGGGCTGTACGAGCCGACGGAGGAGGAGCTTTCCGGGCTCGCCCTCGAGTTCAACCTCCCGCCCCTTGCCGTCGAGGACGCCGTCGCCGCGCATCAGCGGCCGAAGCTGGACCGCTACGGCGACCTGCTCTTCGTCGTCTTCAAGACGACCCAGTACGTCGAGCATCGCGAGCTGACCGTCAGCAGCGAGGTCGTGAAGACCGGCGAGGTGATGCTCTTCGTCGGCAAGAATTTCGTCATCAGCGTGCGGCACGGACCGCTGGCGTCGCTGCAGCGCATTCGCCAGCGGCTGGAGACGTCGCCGGAGCTGCTCGGCCGCGGCTCGGCAGCAGTTGTCTATGCCGTCGCTGACGCGATCGTCGACGGTCACCTGTCCGTCGCCGACGCGCTGGAGGTCGACGTCGACGACATCGAAGCGGAGGTCTTCGCTCCGCGTCCCTCCCGCAATGTCGAGCGGCTCTATCAGTTCAAGCGCGAGGTGCTCGAGTTTCGCCGCAGTGTCGTCCCCCTCACCGGCCCGTTGGGCGAGTTGCGCGCGGCCCCGGAGATGACGGGCTTCGCCGCCGAGCTACGCGATGTCGACGATCATCTCCAGCGAGTCTCCGAACAGGTCGCCGGATTCGACGAGCTGTTGAACGCGCTGCTCGATTCACAGCTTGCCCGGGTGTCGGTGCAGCAGAACGACGACATGCGCAAGATCAGCGCCTGGGTGGCCATCGTGGCCGTCCCCACGTTGGTCGCCGGCATCTACGGCATGAACTTCGACCACATGCCCGAGCTGCACTGGAGGTATGGCTACCCGCTGGTGGTCGGCGTGATGCTGCTCGTCTGTACCGGGCTCTACCGCTTCTTCCGCAAGAGCGGCTGGCTCTAGCAAGTCCTGGCACGGGAATGGTGGCCGCCGTCACGGCCCGTGATACCCGCAGGCCAGCGGTCGCTTCGCGGCGCGTATTCGCGCACCTGCAAAGTTCCGGAAAATTTTTGGTGACGCAGGCCGCATCCCCCCGTGGGGAGCGTCGTTAAGTCAGTCGCTGGGGGGCCAACACCGCACATCGGCAAGCAACTACACAGGAGTCCCCAGATGGTGGCATCCCCAGCCCCGGTTCGTCCCCCTGAGCGCAAGACCCCTCAGCCCAGCACGACCGCTCGACCCCGCAGCACCTCTCAGCCCCGCAGCACCTCTCAGCCCCGCAGCACGTCTCAGCCCCGCAAGACCCAGCAAGCGCCGCAGTCCAGCAATCGCTCGCGCCAGTCACGCACCCCCGCCCTCAGCGTGCTCATGGCTGCCGCGGTGATTGCCGCCAGCGGCGTCTACCTGGTGAACAATCACACCGGAGCGGCGCCGGCGTCTCAGACGTCGGCCACGGATCCCTTACCGCCGGTGGCAAGTGTGCTGAAGTCAGCCGCCGGGTCGATATCCGGCCTGCTCGGGCAGCCCAGCGACAGCCCGGCGCCGGCCCCCTCGAGTGCGCCGGCTCCCGCGCCTTCTCCGAGTAACGCGCCGGCTCCCGCGCCGCAGCCGTCGCCGAGCCCGAGCAGCGGAAGCGGCGGCGGAACGACGACGGGATCCGGCTCGTGCGGGCTCACGGCCAAGCTCGTCCCGACATGTTCGGGAGCCCTGTGGGGCATGGCTGACTCCACCGACAACATCAGCAGCGTCGAGCAGAAGATCGGCCGCCCGCTGACGGTCGTCAAGGAGTACCACGACTTCTCCGGCCAGGGCACCGCGGGCCAGTTCCCCACCCCAGCCGAGCAGCAGCTGATGAACAGCGGCCACATCCTGCACTTCGCGTGGACGGCCAAGCTCTGGAGCAACACGAAGGCGACGCCGAGCTGGAAGGACATCGCCGCCGGCAAGTACGACTCCAGCGTCGTCATCCCCGAGGCCAAGCGGCTGGCCGCCGTGAACACCCCGTTCTTCATCGACTGGGATCACGAGATGGACGGCAAGACGCGAAGCAGCTGGGGTTCGGCAGCCGATTACGTCGCCGCCTACCGCCACATCCACGCGGTCTTCGCGCAGTACGGCGTCGACAAGGCCGTCTGGGCCTGGGTACCGACCGGCTACTCCGGTAACTGGGACAAGGTGGCCTCGTACTACCCGGGCAACGACGTCGTCGACTGGATCGGGTGGGACCCGTACAACGGCAGCGTCAAGGGCTGGTCGAGCCCCGAGAAGGTGTTCAGCGCCTTCTACGACTGGATCGACAACGGTGGGCTCGGCTCCGGTGCCGAATCCAAGCCGCGGATGCTCGGTGAATACGGCACGGTCAACGATCCCAACGACTCGTCCCGGGCCGTCGACTGGCTGGACCAGGTGCCCTCCGCCCTCTCGGCGCTACCGAAGCTGCGAGCGGTCGAGTACTGGAACCAGGCCGAGTTCGCGATGAACAACACCGAACTCACCGGCTACACGCAGGCCGGACACAACCAGCTGGCCCAGATGAGGGGCTGATTCATCGGGGGAACCACACGCGGCCGCCACCGGCGTTCATTGGAAACGTCGGTGGCGGCCGTTCCACGTATCATGGGAGCGTGATCTTGAGGGAGTGACGCGCGGCCTCTTGTCGCTGTCCTGACCCTCCGTTTCGAGAGTTCCTCAATGATCACCGCTACAGATGTTGAGCTGCGCGCGGGTGCGCGCTTATTGCTTTCCGATTGCACTTTCCGCGTCGGGCCCGGCGATCGCATCGGGCTCGTCGGCCGCAATGGTGCCGGGAAGACGACTCTGACCCGGGTGCTGGCGGGGGAGTCCCAGCCCGCGTCGGGCAATGTGACGCGCTCCGGTCCGATCGGCTATCTGCCGCAGGATCCGCGTACGGGTGACCTCGATGTGCTCGGACGCGATCGCATCCTCTCGGCCCGCGGCCTCGACACCGTCGCCGGCGAGATCGCCAAGCTGACGATCCGGCTCAGCGAAGACCCCGACGACGAAGCTGCTCTGGCGCGTTACGGAAAGCTGGAAGACCGCTTCACGGCGCTGGGTGGGTATGCCGCCGAGGCGGATGCTGCTCGTATTGCAGCGAATCTGGGCCTTCCGGAGCGAGCGTTGCTGCAGCCGCTCGGGACGCTGTCGGGTGGTCAGCGCCGGCGCGTCGAGCTCTCCCGGATCCTTTTCAGCGAGGCGGGCGAGGGCGGCACGTTGCTGCTCGATGAGCCGACGAACCATCTCGATGCCGATTCGATCGTCTGGCTGCGCGACTTCTTGCGTACGCACTCGGGCGGCCTGGTGGTGATCTCCCACGACGTCGAACTGCTCGATGCCACCGTCAATCGCGTCTTCCATCTCGATGCGACGCGGGCCGTGATCGACGTCTACAACATCGGGTGGAAGCGCTACCTGGCTCAGCGCGAGACCGACGAGCGACGGCGCCGTCGCGAGCGTGCGAACACCGAGAAGCAGGCGGCCGTGCTGTCGGCGCAGGCGGACCGGATGCGAGCCAAGGCGACGAAGGCCAAGGCTGCGCAGAGCATGCTGAAGCGCGCCGAGAAGATGCTCTCGGGGCTGGAAGACGTGCGCATGGCCGACAAGGTCGCGAAGCTGCGCTTCCCTGAGCCGGCGCCCTGCGGGAAGACGCCTTTGCGCGCATCCGCGCTATCGAAATCCTACGGCTCGCTCGAGGTTTTCACCGATGTCGACCTCGCGATCGACCGCGGCAGCAGGGTCGTCGTCCTCGGGCTCAACGGGGCCGGCAAGACGACTTTGTTGCGGGTGCTCGCCGGCGCGGAGATCCCTGACACGGGCGAGGTCGAGCCGGGCTTCGGGCTGCGCATCGGCTACTACGCGCAGGAGCACGAGACACTCGATCCCGACCGCTCGGTCATGGACAACGTGCGCGCCGCGTCGCCGGGCACCCCGGATCCTGAACTGCGCCGCGTCCTCGGAGCGTTCCTGTTCTCCGGCGACACCGCCGACCAACCTGCCGGGACCCTCTCGGGTGGCGAAAAGACCCGGCTGGCGTTGGCGATTCTGGTCTCGAGCAGCGCCAACGTCCTGCTGCTCGACGAGCCCACCAACAACCTCGATCCCGCCTCCCGCGCCGAGGTGCTGCGCGCGTTGCAGACCTATCAAGGCGCCGTCGTGCTCGTCACGCACGACGAGGGAGCCGTCGAGGCACTCCAACCCGAGAAGGTCCTGCTGCTCCCCGACGGCGTCGAGGACAACTGGTCCGACGACCTCGCCGACCTCATCGCGCTCGCCTAGCAGCCGTTCGCCGAAAATTCGAGGAAACCTACCTTTTCAGCCCCGAATCAGTAGGTTTCCTCGAACTTTTGGATGGTCCTGTGGACAACCTCTGAGGGCCCTTCTCGGCGACGAAGATCGGGTGATGGATCGGGCCGAGACGCTTCTGGGGCCGGTTCTGCAGCAGCAGGACGGCGTCGTGACGACGGCTCAGGCGCTCGCTGTTGGTGTCACCGAGCGCCAGCTCCGGTGCTTGCTCCGCGGCGGGTGGACGCAGCCGGCGCGTGGCGTGTACGTGAGCCCTCATCCGGCAGATGCATTCCGCGCAAGCGTTCGCGCCGCACTCCTCACCTGTCCTGATGCGGCGGCCTGCGAGAGGACCGGCGCGCGCTTTCACGATCTGTGGGGACTCCCGGTGTGGGAGCCGTCGGAGGTTCCACGACTGTTGGTGCCGCGCGAATCCCGACGCTCGCAGCGTCCCGGGATGCGCCTGCACTATGGACTCGAAGCCCAGATCGTCGACGTCAAGCGGGGCATGCGGGTCACCCACCTGGCTCGCACGGTGCGTGACCTGAGCCGTGCGCTCGGCCTCGACGAGCTGGTGTGCCTGCTCGACAGCGCCCTTCGTCTGGGCTGGAGCCCGGACGATTACCCGCTGAGCCGTAGTCGAGCAGCCAAGGTGAGCGCGGCCTTGACGCTGGCCGATGCCCGCTCAGAGTCTGCGCTGGAGACGAGGTTGCGGCTGGTCCTGGTGCGCGCCGGGCTAGCGCCGGAGGTGCTTCAACTCAACGTGCTCGACCGCACCGGCAAGTGGATTGCGCGCGTCGACATGGCCTGGCCGAGCCGGCGCCTCGTCGTCGAAGCTGACGGTCGCGATCCGCACGACAAGCCGGAGGCCCTCTACCGTGACCGCGAGAGGCAGAACGATCTGTCGCCCGCCGGCTGGACGCTGCTCAGGTTCACCTGGTTCGACGTCACGCACCGGCCCGGATACGTCGTCGCCAGGGTGCGTGCGGTGCTCGCGGGGGTTGCCTGACCAGAAGTTCGAGGAAACCTACGGTTTTCGGGCTCGAAGCGTAGGTTTCCTCGAATTTTCGGGAAGGTGCGGCGGGGTCACCAGGTGGTGCGCAGGACGGCCTCGATGACGATGGCCCCGGCGGCGCCGACGGCGATGGGCCAGAAGGGCACCGGGCCGGCGTCGATGCCGCCGCCGGCGGGAGGGCGCTCGGCCGGGGCGACGGCGGGGATCAGCAGGAACGGGTAGAAGGCGAGCCAGGAGCGTTCGACCTCGCCGCGGGAAAGGCCGCTCAGGATGGCGAAGACGACCGCAAGGCCGGCCCCGACGACGAAGGGCCATCCCGGCGTCAGGTGAATCCGGCGCAGCGCCCGGATGATGGCCGGCCCGCAGGCGATCAGCAGCAGCAGCAGATCGAGGAACGCCCACAGCACCCACGAACGGTGCGGCCCGACGCGTACCGAGAAGTCGGCCTGCGCCGCCGAGAGCCCGTTCGTCCACGCGAAACCGGCGATCCAGAAGACCATGAGCGGTACGAGCGCCCCGACGCCGGCGAAGAAGTTCAGCAGCGGTCGCCGGCGTACGAAAAAGACGGCCACGATGGAGACTCCGAGCCAGGCGACGGCGTAGTTCAGCATCGCGTCGCACCCCAGCAGCAGTCCTGACGCGAGTGCCCAGAGCGGGCTGCGGCCGGGCTCGCTGCCGATCACCCCGAGCGTCACGAAGCCGGCCGCCAGCAGCAGCACGATCGCGTCCATCGAGACCGCGATCCAGACCGCGTAAGGCGCCAGCACCAGGATCGGCATCAGATGACGGGCGGCGCTCTCGTGACACAGCGAACGGACAGCCACGGCGAGCAGCGGCACGTACGCGCAGGCCAGCACCGTGAGCAGGATGCCGATGGTCTCCGGTCCGTGGACCCCGAGCTTGCCGAGCGCCCACAGCAGCAGCACGGGTCCGGGCGGATGGGTGCGGGTCGCGATGCTGTAGTGCGGCGCCTGCTCGACGAACGTGCGCAGGAAGTGACCGGGATGCGAGCCGACGGCCCCCACGTCGCGCAGGTATTCGCTCGACGACGCGATCGGTACCGAGAAGCCGCTCTTGCCGTCGACCAGGGCCAACGACATCGCCCACCACAGCGCGCCCAGATACGACGCGCCCACCAGGACGCCCCAGCGCATCCGGTCCACCAGCCCGAGGCGCACCGCGGCCAGCACGGTGACCGCCGTCGCGGGTGCCAGCAGCGAACCGGCCGTGACCTTCAGCCGGAACCGTCCGGTGAACGGCGCTCCCGCCGAACCGACCCGGGCGGACACTGCAACGGCCAGCGCCGTCAGCCCCAGTCCCGCAGCGACCAGTCCGGCCCAGATCAGCAGCTCGCGGGCCTGCCGGGCGCCCTCGCCGGGTCGCTGCAGCAGTGGAAAAAGGCGCCGCGGCGCGGGGCGTCGAGAGGTCGGCAACGCGATCGGGGCGCCAGGCTCCAACGCTTCCCGCACGTGCGTCACCGTAGCGGCTGGCCTGTCTCAGCCGATTCCGAAATGCCCGATCAGACTGCTGGTCTGGGTGTCGGCCGCGTGAGCCAGGTACGGCAGCCCGAAAAGGTCCTCGACGGTCCTGGTAAGCGAGTAGTGGTCGAAGAACGTGCCGTCGGACGTCCCCGCGGGGGTGTACGGGTAGACGACGAAGAGCGGGACATGGCACGAGTCCTGGTGGGCGCTCACCCCGTTGGTGATCGGCAGGTTCAACGCCTGGTTGGTGCAGTCCTCGCCGGTCTTGGAATCCGAACCCGAGCCCTCGTCGTAGGTGACGAGCACCAGCGTGTTCCCCGCCTGGTAGCTCGCGGACTGCTGGACGACTGCGAGGAACGCGGCGAGCCAGCGGCGGCTACGGCGAGCAGGCGGGGCGAAGCCGCGCGTACCCGTCGTTGGCGGTGTTGGCGTCACCCAGCTCAGGCTCGGGAGGGTCTGGTTCTGAAGGTCGTCCCAGAGCACCCCGGACTGGGCGGTCAGACTGGTGACGGGGACGTCGTCGGCCTGGCATTCGGCGAGCGGCAGGTCGCTGTAGAAGATCGCCGGGTTGTGGCCGATCTTGTACGCGCCTTTAGTCGTCGGTGAGCACGGCGCCGGCATCGACTCCTGGTAGCTGCGCCAGGTCAGGCCGGCCGTGTCGAGTTGGTGGTAAAGGTTGTCGGAGGGGTCGCCGCAACCTTTAACGCTGCCGCAGCCGGCCGCGCTGGCGGCCGGGAATTCACCTGCAGACGCGGCGAGGTAATTGGCGGCGGAGGTGTGGGTGGCACCGAACATTGCAGTGGCACTCCCGCAGCCGGCTAGTCAGGCCGGTTTCGTAGGGTGCCGACGAGGATCCGACGACCTGCTGATAGCTGTGGTTCTCGAGCATGACGACGATGACGTGGGAGATGGCGATCGGGGAGGTTGGCGCAGGGTTGCCGCACAGCGTCAACGGCGGTGGCGGCGGCGGTGGCGGTGGCGGTGGCGGTGGGGGCGGCGGTGAGGTCGAGTCCGACGTGGTGACCTGTAGCGGCGTGCTCTGGTTGAGGTCTCCATAATCGTCGCCGGCGATGACGGTGTAGCTGTGGGTTGTGTTCGCAGCGACAGAGGTGTCGGCATACCGGACGTCCGTCGTCACGCCGAGGATGGTGCCGTCGCGCTCGACGGTGTAGCTGGTCGCGCCCGTCGCAGCCGACCAGCTGAGGTCGACCTCAGTGGGGCTGGGCAGCTGGGCAGCGAGGTTCGTAGGCGTTCCAAGAACGGGCGGCGTCGTCGCGCTGGCATTGGCTGCCGGGCCGACATTGTTCGCCGCGTCCAAGGCGATGATGGAGTAGTCGTATGCCGTCGCAGGGCTCAGGTTCGCATCGGTGTAGGTGGTAGCCGGGGTTTGTCCGATCTTTACCCCATTGCGCAGCACGTTGTAGCCGCCGACGCCGACATTGTCGGTGGCCGCGGTCCAGGTGAGGTCGATCTGCGTCTGGCTGACCGGGGTCGCGGTGAGGGCCCCAGGCGCCGAGGGCGGGGTGGTATCGGTGGCGCCCCCAGTGGGGCTGGTCAGGCTCATCAGATCCGCGTCGAATCCTTTGCCTGCCGGCACGTTGGACCCATAGATGGACCAGGCGAGGGCGTCGCCCGTCGCCACCGCCGGATAGCTCTCGGTGATGTTGAACCAGCCGACGCCGGTGGCGGTCATGGTGACGCCCACGTTGTACGGCGCCTTGTTGACCCCCGCACCGCTCGCGTTGAGTTCGCGCAGGAAAAGGGTGAGCTTCTGGCCGACCGTGTCGGCCTTCACCCAGACACTTCCGGTGTAGACCGTGCCGGCGACCGTGCCGGCGGCGCCGGTCCCGGGGATCCAGTGCGGCTTGTCGTTGATTCCGTTCGTACCGACCGTCGACGCACTGTTCACCGAACGCATGCTGTAGCTGCCGTCGTAACCCGGGCTCGTGCGACTGTTGGACGACGCGGTGTTGTAGACGCCTGTCCAGCCGGTGGGATCGGTTTCGACGCTTTGATTCGTGATCCATTGCCGCACCAGGCCGGGTGTCGTCGCGGAGACCATGCTCGACTGCGCCGTATCTCCGCTGTCGTCGGCCGCTACGACCGCGTAGCTGTAGGTGGTTGCGGGCTTCAAGTTGACGTCACTGAAGGTGCTCCCGGTCGTCATGCCCACCGAGACGCCATTTCGGAGCACGCTGTAACCGGTGGCGAGCGGGCTCGCCTGCCAATTGACATTGATCTGTGTGCTGCTGGCGGCCGTTGCAGTGAGTCCGGTGACCGGCTGCAGCCCGGGCGGCGGACTCGTGCCGGCGCCGCCCAGATTGAAACCGGACGCCATGGAGTTCGCGCTCGACGCCAGGCCCAGAAGCGGCAATCCCAGCAATTCCTCGGTGGTGCGCAGCAGTGAATAGTGCGTGTAGAAGGTGGCATCCCTGGTGCCGGCCTGGGTGTATGGCGAGACGACAATCGTCGGGATGTGACACGAGGGCTGGCTCGGGGCAAGTGTCTGGTTCGCGCAGTCCTCCCCGATGGCGTGGTCGGACGTTCCGGAGCCACCCTCGTCGTTGGTGATGAAGATCGTGGTGTCGCCGTTCTGGTAGTTCGCGCCGGCGGTGATCAACGGGATGATCTTGCTGAGCCAGGTATCGCCGGTCGTGGTGCTGCTGCTGTGGGCGTCGTCGATGAGGTTGGGTGTGATGAAGGTGAAGCTAGGCAAAGTGCCGCCCGCGAGATCGCCGTAGAAGGCGCCGGTCTTGGTCGTGACGCTGCCCATCGGGACGTCGAACTGGGCACAATTGGTCAGGCCGGTGTAATACGTCGGCGGATTATGCCGGACGGCGTAATTACCAGTGTCCAATTTGTAGCAGTTGGACGGCATGTCCTCGGCACGAAGATCATCCCCGGCCTATCGGTAACACCGCGTGACAAATGCCGAAAAAACCTGACGACCACTCCGTAATTGCTGGCAGCCAACCACACGCCGGCTGCAAAAACTAGCAACTGAAGCACGACGGGCCGCAGACTCAACGCCGGGCCGGACCAGGCCATTGGCCGGTGACCAGTTTCGTCCAGAGCCAGGGAGAGTCCATGCGAGCACGTGCGGCGCTGCTGAAAACGATCCCGGGTCGCTACGAGATCCGCGACGTCGAACTCGACGCTCCCAAGGAGCACGAGGTCCTGGTCCGGTACGTCGCGAGCGGGATCTGCCACAGCGACGTGCACTACCTCACCGGCGAGCATGCGGGAGTCGTCCCGATGTGCGGCGGTCACGAGGGCGCGGGCGTGGTCGAGGAGGTCGGGCCGGGTGTGGCCGGCCTGAAGGTCGGCGATCACGTCGTCGCGTCATTCATCCCGAGCTGCGGACGCTGCCGCTATTGCGCCGCCGGCCGGGCGAATCTCTGTGATCTGGGGGCCAAGCTGCAGCTCGGACCCCAGCTCGACGGCACCTACCGGATGCACGACGACGGGGAGCCGATCAGCCAGTTCCTGCTGATCTCCACGTTCTCCCCGTGGAGCGTGGTTCCCGAGCAGTCGCTGGTGAAGGTGCCCAAGGACGTACCGCTGGAGACGGTGTGCCTGCTCGGATGCGGTGTGGGCACCGGCCTGGGGTCGGCGTTGAACGCTGCCGGGGTGAGGGCCGGGCACAACGTGATCGTCATGGGGGTGGGCGGCGTCGGCATCAACGCGGTGCAGGGCGCCGCGATGGCCGGGGCCGCCACTGTGGTCGCGGTCGACCCGGTGCCCTTCAAGCGGGAGATGGCCGAGCGTCTCGGCGCGACGCACACCTACGCCGACATCGCCGAGGCCACCGACTTCGTCCGCTCGATCACCAACGGGCAGGGCGCCGACTCCGCGATCCTGACCATGGCGGGTCCGACCGGGGACGACGTGGCGGTCGCCTTCGACGCCGTTTCCAAGGGCGGCACGGTCGTCGTGACGGGCATGGCGAGCCATCACAGCCCGCCCGGGATCCCGATCAGCCTGCTGATGCTCGCCGGCATGGAGAAGCGCATCCAGGGCTGCCTTTTCGGCATGTGCAGCCCGGCCGTCGACATCCTGCGCCAGCTCGACCTCTACCGCGCGGGACGGCTGAAACTCGACGAACTCGTCACCCGTCGCTACGGCCTCGAGCGAGATCAACGACGCCGTCTCCGACTTGCTGGAGGGCCGCAACATCCGGGGCGTCATCACCCACGCGCACTGACGCAGCTGGCCCCTGACCAGGCAATTGTCCTGCTGGCAGGCCCGCTCGGGGTCGCTCTCAGGCGATGCTGATCACAAAGATAGGCCGACGACCCGGGTGGCACGATGCCATCGGGGTAGGTGATGATCAGTACACGACCGATCAAGCACCAGAGCGGAGGAACAGTGGCAGAGCTCAAGAAGGGAAGCCGCATCACCGGGGCTGAGCGGGACAAGCTCTCCGGCGACCTGCGCAAGAAGTACGAATCGGGACAGAGCATCCGGCTGCTCGCGGAGTCTTCAGGGCGGTCCTACGGGTTCGTGCACCGCATCCTGTCGGAGTCGGGCACGACGCTTCGTGGCCGCGGCGGCGCTACCCGGGGCAAGAAGAAAGCTTGACGACGGTGGAGGCCGGCGGGCCGGTTCGGGCTGACGAGCCACTGGCGTTGCCGGGGATTGATCTTTCGGAAGCAGGACTGCGGGTCGAACGGGGCGGCCCCGCAGGCGAGGTCGTCACCATCACGCTCGCCCGTCCGGAGCGGCGTAATGCGCAGCGTCCCGCCACCTGGCTGACCCTCGATGCGATCGGCCGGGCGCTTCCCGGCGACGTCCGCGTCGTCGTCGTCACGGGTGAGGGGCCGTCATTCAGTGCCGGGATCGATCTGGCGGTGCTCGGTGAGATGGCCGGTGCCGGACCGTCAGGAGTGCCGTCGGAAGACACGATCGGCACCTACCAGGCCGGTTTCACCTGGCTCTCGCGTCCAGACATCGTGTCGATCGCGGCCGTCGCGGGCCACGCGGTGGGCGCCGGTTTCCAGCTCGCCCTTGCCTGTGACCTGCGGGTGCTGTCGGAGGATGCCCAGTTCACGATGGCGGAGGTGAGCCGCGGGCTGGTGCCCGACCTCACCGGCACCGAGGCGCTGGTGCACCACATCGGCTACGCGCGGGCGCTCGAGCTCTGCCTCACGTGCCGCCGGGTGGGCGCGGCCGAGGCCAAGGAGCTCGGGCTCGCCAATCTCGTCGTCCCGCGTGATCAGCTCGAGACCGCGACGGCCGATCTGGTGGCCGCGCTGCTCGCTGCGTCACGCCAGGCCAGCGTCGAGACGAAGGCGCTGCTGCTGCGCGCGCGTCAGCAGGCCATCGACCCCGCCGGCCAGCATCGCGCTGAGCGGGAGGCGCAGCGCCGGGTGATGTTGGGGTTGCTGGGAGCGGGCGACTAGGCAGCCCCTCAGGGAGGATGGGGGCATGGACCTCGCCCTCACCGCCGAGCAGCAGGAACTCCGCAACACCGTGCGCCGCTGGGTGGACGACGTCGTCGTCCCGCCCGCCATCGAGAACGACCGGCAGGAGCGCTTTCCCGCCGAAGCTCTGGAGGGCCTGCGCGACCTCGGGCTGATCGGGCTGACGATCCCGCAGGAGTACGGGGGCGGCGGGGCCGATCCGTTCGACTACGTGCTGACGATCGAAGAGGTCGCACGCGGCGACGCCAACGTCCGGTCGATCCTCTCGGTGCACCTCGGGCTGGTCGCGGGGCCGATCATCCGGTGGGGCACCGATGCGCAGAAGGAGCGCTGGCTGCCGGCGATGGCGTCGGGCGAGACGCTCGGCTGCTTCGGCCTGACCGAGCCCGACGCCGGATCCGATCCGGCCAGCCTGCGCAGCACCGCCGAGCGCACGGCTGACGGGTACGTCCTGAACGGCAGCAAGATCTTCATCACCAACGGGACGATCGCCGGCGTCGCGCTGGTCATGGCGCGTACGGGAGGGCCGGGCGCCAAGGGCGTGAGCGCGTTCCTGGTGCCGACCGATACGCCCGGCTTCAGCGCGTCGAAGGTGAAGGGCAAGCTCGGGCTGCGCTCGTGCGACACCGCGGAGCTGGTCCTTTCGGACGTTCACGTGCCGGCTGACGCGCTGCTGGGCGAGACCGAGGGCATCGGGATCAAGGTCGCGCTCTCCGCGCTGGACGACGGCCGGATGTCGATGGGCGCGTCGTGCACCGGGCTGTGCCAGGCGGCGCTCGAGACCATGATCGCGTACACCACGCAGCGGGTGCAGTTCGGCAAGCCCGTCGCCGGTCATCAGCTGGTGCAGGAGCTGATCGTCGACACTGCCGTCGAGACCGACTGCTCGCGCCTGCTGACCTGGGCGGTCGCCGACCTCAAGCAGCGCGGCGAGCCGTACAGCCTGGCCGCCAGCAAGGCGAAGCTCTACGCCTCCGAGGCCAGCGTGCGCGCGGCCAACAACTGCCTGCAGGCGCATGGTGGGTATGGCTACATCGACGAGTACCTGGCCGGGAAGCTCCTGCGCGACGCCCGGGTCACCACGCTCTACGAGGGAACCAGCCAGATCCAGAAGCTCATCATCGGCCGGGCGCTGACCAAGCTCTCCGCGTTCTAGCGGGGAATGGGCAGGCCGAGGGATTGATTACATCGTTGCAGGAGGTAGGGCGTGAGTAATCATCCACCGATTCAGGTGATGCGCAGCTTCCGGCGGGATCCCGACGTCACCAACAAGAAGCTGGCCAAGGGGACGGTCCGGCGCATCGCCCGGTTCGCCGCGCCGTACAAGAGGTGGCTGACGGTCTTCCTGGTGATCATCCTGGTCGACGCGGTCGTCGGCGTCGTCAATCCGCTGATCCTGAAAAAGATCATCGACCAGGGGGTCGCGCCGGGGAAGGCCCACGGCGATCCCGGGCTGGTGCTCGACCTCGCGATCGTCGTCGCGCTGCTCGCCCTTGCTGATGCCGGACTCACCCTCTGGCAGCGCTGGTATTCCGCGCGCATCGGCGAGGGCCTGATCTACGACATGCGGGTGAAGGTCTTCGACCACGTCCAGCGGATGCCGATCGCGTTCTTCACGCGTACCCAGACCGGTGCGCTCATCAGCCGGCTCAACAACGACGTGCTCGGGGCGCAGCAGGCGTTCACCGGGACGATGTCGTCGGTCGTCAGCAACTTCGTGAGCGTGGTCCTGGTGATCACGGCGATGCTCACGCTCTCCTGGCAGATCACCGTCATCTCCCTTTTCATGCTTCCGGTCTTCGTGATCCCGGCCCGCCTGATGGGCAAGAAGCTGCAGGCCATCACGCGCGAGGGCTACGGCCTCAACGCGCAGATGAACACCACGATGACCGAGCGGTTCAACGTCTCCGGCGCGCTGCTGGTCAAGCTGTTCGGACGCCCCAACGAGGAGACCGACCAGTTCGGGCGCCGGGCCGGGCGGGTGCGCGACATCGGCGTCCAGTCGGCGATGTATTCGGGGATCTTCTTCGTCGCGCTCAGCCTGGTGGCCGCGCTCGCCACGGCGATCACGTACGGCATCGGCGGGCGGCTCGCCGCCGAGCGCTCGCTGCAGGTCGGCACGCTCGTCGCGCTGACCGCCTACCTCGGCCGGCTGTACGGGCCGCTGACCGCGCTGTCGAACGTGCGGGTCGACATCATGACCGCGCTGGTGTCGTTCGAGCGCGTCTTCGAGGTGCTCGACCTGCCGCCGGCGATCGTCGACAAGCCTGACGCCGTGACGCTCGATCCCGACATGGAACCGTCGATCGAGTTCAAGGGCGTCGACTTCCGCTACCCGTCGGCCGAAGAGGTCTCGCTGGCCTCGCTGGAATCAGTCGCGGTACTGGATACGACCGTGCCGCAGCAGGTGCTCTTCGACGTCTCGTTCACCGCGAAGCCGGGGGAGCTCGTCGCCCTCGTCGGCCCGTCCGGCGCCGGCAAGACGACCATCACGCAGCTCGTCACGCGGATGTATGACGTGCAGGCGGGCGGGGTGTACATCGGCGGCCATGACGTCCGCGACGTCACGCTCGCGTCGCTGCGCGAGACGGTCGGCGTCGTCACGCAGGACGCCCACATGTTCCACGACACGATCCGGGCCAATCTTGCGTACGCGATGCCGGGCGCGACGGACGACGACCTCTGGGCAGCTGTCGAGGCGGCCCACATCGGAGCCCTCGTCCGCTCGCTGCCGGATGGGCTCGAGACGGTCGTCGGCGACCGCGGCTATCGCCTCTCAGGTGGGGAGAAGCAGCGTCTCGCGATCGCGCGGCTGCTGCTCAAGGCGCCGAAGGTGGTCGTCCTCGACGAGGCGACGGCCCACCTGGACTCGGAGTCGGAGGTCGCCGTGCAGAAGGCGCTCGCGCGGGCGCTGACCGGACGGACCTCGCTGGTCATCGCCCACCGGCTGTCGACCGTGCGGGACGCCGACAAGATCCTGGTGATCGACGACGGGCGGGTCCGCGAGTCGGGACGCCACGATGAGCTGCTTGCCGCCGGCGGGCTGTATGCCGAGCTCTACCAGACGCAGTTCGCGGCCCAGGCCGTCGGCGACGAGCACGTCGAGCTGGAGCCGGCCGGCTCGTAGCCAGTTCGGTTACTCGCCCATCGCCTCTTCGGGATGGTCGATGTTGGCCGGGTCGACCGACGGCTCGGGCTCCGCCTTCTCCTCGCCCCGGGTGAGGGCGTCGGCCTGCTCGTCGGGCAGCGTGATGTCGACGTCACCGTTCGGCTGGGGCCGGATCGCCGGATTGCTCGCCGCATCTGCCCCCGAGTCAGTCATGAACGGCTCGTACCCCATTGGATTGCGGCGCACTCCTTCACCGCAACTTCCTGCGCGTGGCTACCGGCCTGCATTGGCGGTACGTGTCAGAGTCACGGCGTGTTGAGGGGCTTGGGCAGGCTCGCGGCAGTCGTCGCGATCGTGGCGCTGGCAGCGGTGAACGTCATCTTCTGGACGAGAGGCTCCGACGGCAAGTCGTCGAAGTCGTCGTTCTCGCAGCAGGCGACGGTGTCTCCGCTGCCGTCCGCCACGGCGCCACCGATTCACGTCACGGCTCACCCGCTGACCCTGCCGTCCGGACGCACGTTGCAGGTCTCGATCGTCGGCGACACGATCGCGACGGGTCGTTACGCGAGCTCTCCCGACAAGCGTTTCCGCTCACTGGTGCTGGCCGCTCTCACCGCTCGGGGGCCGGTCTCCGCGGATGAGGCGAGCCGTACCGGAACGTCGTCGCTGTCGACCGCCGTCTCGGTCCCGCCGAACATGGATCTCGTCGTCCTCGAGCTCGGCACCGATGACATGCGGGCCGCGAGCGTCACCGACTTCGCGACCGCCTACGGGGCGCTCGTCTCGTCGGTGCTGGCGAGTTCCCCGCAGGCGGCGCTGGTGTGCGCCGGGACGTGGAGCGCGACCGGCGGCCTGTACGACGAGGTCATCCAGCGTGATTGCACGATGGCGAAAGGCCGGTACGTCTCGCTGCAGGCGTTGTACGACACCCCGGCCTACCACGGTCCGGCCGGAGTGACCGGCTACTACGGCATCTCCGACGGGCTCTCCCCGAACGACGACGGTCACCGGGCGATCGCGTCGGCGCTGCTTGCGGCGGTGGGCGTGAAGCTCGGCTGAGCGTGTCGGCTAGTACGCCCCGCGGCCGGCGACGACGGCGCCGACGGTGCGCACGATGATCATGAGGTCCATGACGATGGACCAGTTCTCGACGTAGTAGAGGTCGAGCCGGACGCTTTCTTCCCAGGACAGGTCGGAGCGGCCGCTGACCTGCCAGAGGCCGGTGAGGCCGGGCTTGACGAGGAGCCGGCGGCGGGCGTCTTCGGCGTAGAGCTCGACCTCGCTGGGCAGCGGCGGGCGGGGTCCGACGAGTGACATCTCGCCGGTGAGCACGTTCCAGAGCTGTGGGAGCTCGTCGATCGAGAGGCGGCGAAGCACGCGGCCGACCCGGGTGACGCGGGGGTCGCGGCGGATCTTGAACAGGACCCCGCCGCTTTCGTTCTGGTCGGTGAGGTCGATGAGCAGCTCTTCGGCGGTGGGAACCATGCTGCGGAACTTCACCAGCGAGAACGGGTGCGCCGCCGACGCCGCTGCGGGTCTGGCGGAAGAACACCGGGCCGCGGCTATCGAGCTTGATCAGGGCGGCGACCAGCAGCAGCACGGGGGAGAGCACGAAAAGCGCGAGCGCGGCGATGATGCGGTCGGTCGCGCCTTTCAGGA
The DNA here is from genome assembly GCA_963731205.1 of uncultured Actinomycetota bacterium. Classification (GTDB taxonomy): domain Bacteria; phylum Actinomycetota; class Actinomycetes; order Frankiales; family Frankiaceae; genus DATAZK01. The sequence continues at coordinate 2,247,660 of CAVSUJ010000002.1, forward strand.
TGCGCGTGGCACCGCTGAACTTCGGCTCGGTGACCTGGAGCAGGGAGAGGGCGCCGAGGGGGCGCACGTTGATGCGCGGACCGGCGACGTCGGTGAGCTCCGGCGTCAGCAGCAGGCCGATCTCGCTGCCCTCGAGCTGCCAGGCGAGCTGGCGCAGCCCCTCGCGTCCGAGCACGCCGGAGCTGGTGACGGCGACGGTGTCGGCCTTGATGTCAGCGGCGGCCCGGCGCGCGTCGGTGGGGGTGCCGAGCACGGGGACACCTTCGGCCAGTTCCGCCTCACCGCTGAACGTGCACGCGCCGACGACCTGAAGGCCATGGTGGTCGCGACGAGCGAGCTCCTGCAGGAGGTGGTGGATGTCGCCCACGTTGCCGACCGCGAGCACGCGGTGAAGACATCGGCCGCGGCGACGGGAGCGCCGTAGGAGGGTGATGGCGACGAGCCGGCCGAGTGTCAGCGCGATGAATCCGCCGGGCAGTGCGATCAGGAAGAAGCCGCGGGAGACGTCGGACTTGGTGAGGTAGGCCAGGAACGCCACGAGCGCAGTCATCCGGACGGTGCCCTCGAACAGCGCCTTGACCTGTTCGGTTCCGGTGCGAACGCGCTCGCGGTCGTAGGCACGGCTGATGGCCAGCAGCGCGACCCAGGTGGGCGCCAGCAGATATGCGGCGGTCTCATTGACGAAGGTGACATTGCCCGGTTCACCAAAACGCAGGAACAGTCCGCCACCGACGGCAATGCTTACAATGACAATGTCCATCAACAAAAGGCACAATACGTAGCGGCGCTCCCAGCGGGCGGCCGTGGCGAGCGGTCCCGGCGCCGGCGCGTGCGACCCGAAGCCGCGCCGACCTCGTGGAACGCCTACCGTGCCAAGCCCCGGGCGAGTCTCCGTTGATTCGCCCGTCGGCATCGCAGTCACAATGAGTCACCCCCCGGTGAGCATTGGTGACGAATCTACCTCTCGCCTTGCACCCACTGTTACCGATACTTGCGATTTTGTTCAAGGTTTTGTCGAAAAGAACGGCCGTCCCACGAGATTCGGTCACGGATGGCAAGTGACGATCGCCACGGTATGTCAGAGAGTAGCCGAATCGTCACCGCATGCTCTTCTCCCAGTCAGGTCTCAGCAACAAAACCATCACCGCTCGTTCGGCGTCGGTTGATAAGAGACATGAAAGGTGCACCGTTCGCCTTTCCTAGTCGTCCCGAGGGAAGTAATGGACGGAAGTATGCAAAACACTTTTCCAAGGTGACGCTATGGCCGCTTGCGGAGCCCAAAAGCAGCGACCCCCCAGCGCAATGAGAATCGAGCAAGCCAGGAAGGCTAACGCCAGACCCCACCTGTCATGCGGCAGCGGCCGAACCAGAGCGGCAACAACCCAGAACAGCGTGAGCGCGACAAAACTTGAAGCGCCCGAAGCCTGGCCGGTTGTGGTGTTAAACCCCAGCGACCGAAACGCTGGGCGGCACGCCACACCCCCGCAGTATGCGCACCTCAAGATCGTCTCACTCGTCCAGCGAGCCTGTAGGCCGTTTGGACTACGGTGTCCGACCGTCTCCTGACGCTGACCACCGCCACTACGCCCCAGAGCTCCCGCCTGACCCGATAGCGGGCCCTACAACGCGGGCCTCGGCGCAGACGGCAGCCCCGCCCGACGAGTGTCGATCGGGCGGGGCTGCGGTCGGTCGGACGGACTAGCTGTTGCCGCGAATGAATCCTTCGGCTACGGAGTCAGCGATGCCGGCGTTTGTTGCGCCATAGATGTTGACCGCAAACGTTTTATTGGTGGTTTTTGATTTGCCCCCGACGATCGTCACAGCAATTCGTTCCTTGGTTGCCCCGGCGGGGAAGGTCACGACTCCCGAAGCGGCCTTATAATCCGAGGGAGCCTTCGCCGTGCCATTCCCAGTCGTGTATTTGACCGTGACGCGAACGGTTGTCTTGCGGTTGAGCGTGACCGAGAAGTAGAGCGGGTGACTGCCACTTTTCCCGGCAGTGGTGCTCGCGTCGTGGACGGTGATCTTCGGGTAAGCCGGCGGCGGAGGGTCGGTCACCGTCTGTGAGGAAGTGGCATTGTCAACTGTGGCCGTGACGGTCCCGGTGCCGCTCGAGGTCTTGTGCACGGTGGTACTGGCCTGGCCGTTCACCAGGCTGCTCGTGGACGGGTTAACGGTGCCCTTGTCGAAGGTGAAGCTGATCGGTTCGCCGTTGAGCACCGTGCACGGGATAGGGGCCATGCACTGGTAGCCGAAGCCGTTGTTGTCGTGGTTGAGGTTGGCCGTGAAGGTCGTGCTGGCCCCGACGGCGAGCGTGTGCTGAGCGATGGACGACGTGAGAACGAGCCATGCCGAGTCATTGACGGTGCCGAGAACCGCGTCGCATCCGGCGGTGTTGGGGCCGGTGTTGCATCCGTAGAAGTTCGGGCTGGCGTTGACCGTGGAGGTGGTGGTGGTGTTCCGGATCGCCGCGTTCGGGCTAGTTGTCGTTCCGTTGGCGGTGTTGCCGACCAGGATGTTGAACTCTGCGGTGATGGTGCCAGTGTCGGACGTGACGTTGATCCCGCGCCGGTCGTTTTTGAATGAGTTCTGGCTGATGGTGCCATCGCCGTTGTCCGGGTACCCCTGGTAGCCGCCGGTCAAGCTCACAGCGCTGGCGTCGATGTTATGGATGTTGTTGCGTTCAATGGTGAAAGCGGAGTCGTCGCCGAGAAGCAGGATCCCGGTGCCCGAGCTTGTGCTTCCGGTCACGGTGTTGTCGGTGATGGAGATGTTGGTCGTTCCGCCGAGTACCGCAAAGTTTCCGCCGGCGCTTGTGTCTGCAGTGTTGTTGGCGATGGTCAGGCCATCGGCCTCGCCGCCCGCGCCGGTCGTTGCGGCGCCGGGATCGGCAACGTTGATGGCGCCGCCGCTAAGGTCGCCGCTGAAAGCGTTGTTCGTGACCGAGGACCCGCTTCCGCCGCCGCTATTGAAAAAGAACCCGTATCCAGTGTTGCCGGAGTTGGCTGGGGCGACAACGCTGTTCTGGGAGAACGTCGCGTCGTTGGTGGTGATGATCGACGCTGCGTTGTCTCCGGTGAAGATCGTGTTAGATACGGCCTCGTTCGGCGCGCTCAGCGTTACCCCGGGGGTGTCAACCGCATTTGTCGCACCGGTAAGGGTGAAGCCATCAAGTGTGGACCCGTTGGCCAGGGTGAAGGCGGTTCCGCCACCACCGTTCACTGTCGACTCCGCTGCCGCACTCCGCGTCCGCGCGTCGACACCAGCCTGAGCACCCTGGAAGGTCAAAGACTTGCCGCCGTCACTGACGTTCTCGTTGTAGGTCCCGGGGCAAACCTGAATAGTGTCACCGCTGGATGCAGCCAGGACGGCCGACGAAATAGTCAGATAGGCGGGGGCGACACACGCCGGGGAGGCCGCGGACGGATCCGGCAGACCCACGACCAATGTGCTACCGGAAGCAAAAGCAGGCGACGCTAATCCCCCTAACGGAATCAGCAGCAAGCCCGCAGTCCCAAGTGTAGCCATGACAGTTTTACGCATTCAAGCCCCCGAGTTCTTATCCAGCCTCTGTTCGTGGCGTCGCCAACCGTATAGCTCGCTGCACCGCTTTGCGCCCGATTTTGGACAATTAGTTCCGGCAGCACGTCTACGGTGAGGTCGCTACCTTGGGCGTTTGACTCGCCACCTCGCCGAGCCGTTTGGGCACTACCGACACGGCGACCATCCGCATCGAGGCACACCCGTAGACAGCCATCTTCGCGCGTGGCCCGGCCTCCTACTTCGTCGGATTCGCTGAGCTGGCCACACCTCGCGGCTAGGGAGATGCACCGGGGACGCCCACATTTCGTTCGAGCCAGATCACATCACTCTAGGTTTGTGTCAACCGGAGGTCGGCCGCCAACTAAAGACCCTCGCAAGGGCGCGCGCCCACCGCGTGCGGCGCGGACCTCTTCACCTCGCAAAGAATTCTCACGCTTAGCAATCAGCTAAATTCTCTCGGTAACTTGAAGCGACAGGACACTCAGACACTCGTGCCATACAGGAATAGTCCTTCTGCTTTCGAAACATTGAGCACCAGCCGATGGGTTTCATGATCACACCTCGTAAAGCCAAGCCCAACCATGACGACCCGGCCGCGCAAATAACGACTATTGGCCCGCTTTGTCGAGAGGTTGTGGCTCGCATTTTCGACTTTCGGAAAGTCCCTCGTAGTTAGGGCCCCACACGCTAGGTTCATGTGAGTCTGAGTTCGCAGGGACAACGGTCACGTACACGGCTCGACCGGTCGGGGGATAAATAAATGCGCGACGCTGGCTGGTTCCGGCACGGTTCGAAGGGCCTCGTCGGCGCTTCGTCGACGCCTGAAAGGTCAACGCGGCGAGGGGTATTTGCCCCGGTGTCGCTCTCGGCGGTGCTGCTTTCTTTTGGGCTGACGGGCCTCATCGGAGCGACGCCTGCAAGCGCCGATACTGGCCCCGCCGCGACGAATCTGGGAACGCTGGGCGGCGGCACGTCGCAGGCGAACATGATCACCGACAACGGCCTGATCGTCGGAGGTGCCACCATCGACGACAACGGAGACGGCCACGCCGTCGTCTGGGGCGCGGGCCACCATTTGACGGATCTCGGGACTCTGGGCGGTACGACCAGCTCGGCGGGCGGCGCCAACAATGCCGGCCAGGTGGTTGGCGTCGCTGACCTGGCGGGCGATTCGGTCCGCCACGCGTTCGTCTGGACCAAGGCCGCAGGAATGACCGACCTCGGATCGCTGGGGACGTCAAGCTCGGCCAACGGCATCAATGACGCCGGCCAGATCATCGGCACCAACTACTCGAGCGACGACAACTACATCCACGGCTTCGTCAAGGAACCAGGCGGCGGGATGGTTCCCATTGCGTCCCTTCAAGGCGGCGGCGCGATTCCCTATGCCCAGAACGCATCGGGACAGGTCGTCGGGCCTGACAACCAGCCGCCCTACGGCATAACCTCACAGGCGTTCATCTGGACAGCCGCCGGTGGCACGCAAGACCTTGGAACCCTCGGCGGAAATTCAAGCATCGCCCTGGACATCAACGACCAAGGGCTCGTCGTTGGTGACAGCACGACCTCAACCGGCAACACCGATTGTTTCGCCTGGAGCGAGAGCATCGGACACCTGGTCGATCTGGGCACCCTCGGCGGGTCGTCGTGCGTGGCGCAGGCGGTCAACAACAACGGCCTCATCGTCGGCTACTCCCGTACGGCCGACGGCACATTTCACGCCTTCACCGCGACGGTGACTGGCGGCCTCAGCGAACTCCCTGACCTCGGGGGATATTTTGCGTCCGCCTCAGCCGTCAATGACAGCGGCCAGGTCATCGGTTATGCGATGACGCCCGACAATGCCGCGCACGCCATTTCTTGGACGGCAGGCGGCGATCTGATCGATCTCAACCCCTCGGCCGGGCAGTACTCGAGCGGCGCTCGCGGGATCAACAGCAGCGGGCAGGTCGTGGGCTACGCACAGTCGGCTGACCAGGACCCGAACAGCGGGTACTACCCGACATTCGCGACGCTGTGGACCGTCGTCCCCGAGCCGCCGACGATCACCAGCGCGGCGTCGACCTCGACCGGGATGCGGGCTTCTTTTGACTTCACGGTGACGACGACCGGAGCTCCGGCTCCCGCCCTGACCGAAAGCGGGACGCTTCCCGCCGGCGTCACCTTCAAGGACAACGGTGACGGCACAGGAGACCTGTCCGGTGCTGCTGCGGCAGGGAACGGCCGGGAACTATCCGATCACTTTCACGGCAACGAACAGCGCCGACACCGCCAGCCAGTCGTTCATGCTCACCGTCACCAGTGCGCCATCAGCACCAGCCATCACGAGCGCCGGCAGCGACACGGAGACCTTCGGCGTTCCCTTCAGCTTTACCGTGAACACCACCGGTTACCCGGCGCCGAAGCTGACCAAGAGCGGCGCCCTGCCGGCCGGTGTCACCTTCGCCGATAACGGCAACGGCACCGCCACGATCTCCGGAACGCCCACCAACGGTGCCATCGGCGTGTACCCGATAACGCTCACCGCCAAGAGCAGTGCCGGGACCGGCACCCAGCCGTTCAGTCTCGCGATCACCAAGGCGCCGAAGATCACGAAAATACCGAACACGACTGACGCCGAGGGCACGCCGTTGAGCATCGGCATCACCACGAAGGCGTACACGACGGCCGCCATCAGCGAGAGCGGGACACTGCCCGCCGGCGTCAGTTTCCACGACAACGGCGACGGTACGGCGGCCATCTCCGGCACCCCCGGCGCGGGCAGCGGCGGCAGCTACGCCATCACCATCAACGCCACCAACCCGACGGGGACATCGAGCCAGACCTTCACGCTGAAGGTCAATGAAGGCCCGGTCATCACGAGCTCGCAGGTGGCTAGTGCGACGGTCGGATCCAGCTTCAACTTCCATGTCGACACCACTGGCTTCCCCGCCCCCAAGGTCACGAAATCCGGAACCCTTCCCAAGGGCATCACGTTCAGCGCGGCCACCGACAGCTTCAGCGGCACGCCGACGGCCAAGGCCACAGGCAGCTACACGATCACGCTGACGGCCACGAACACGACCGCGGTGGTGACGCAGCAGCTCACTCTGTACGTGAGCTAGCGCCGCTTGCTGCGGCTCGTGGCACGGTCAACGTGAAGGGCTCGGTGTCAGATCTGAGCGTCGACCGGACGCTGCTCGTCGACGCTTGATCAATCCGTGAGCGGAAGCACCATGGTCGGCTTGGCGATGATGTGGTCGGCACGCAGCGGGTGGACGGCGGTACCGATGGTGAAGAACTCGGTGGTGTGGCCGCCCCAGCGGTGAGGCAGGTTCAGCAGCTGGACGCCGACGACTCCCTCGGCCTGTAGCTGCTCCGCCTCCGCCTGCATCCGGCTCATCGCAAGTTCACGGGCGTCATACAGCGCCTCGGTGAACTGGGGGAGCTCGACGTTCTGGCCGGCGTTGCCGAGCGTCTGGCCGATCGAGCGGTGCGCTATGTGGTAGACGCAGGTGCCCATCACCATGCCGAGCGGCGCGTATCCGGCTTGAATGAGCGTCCAGAAGTCCTGGCCCGACAGGTCGGACGTGAAGGGCTTGCCGGTGTTGTTGCGCCACTGGTGAGTGGTGTCGTCGGCCTTCACTGCGGTGCCGATCGCGATGAATTCGGCGAGGTCGGCACCGAATTCCTTGAATTCGATCGCGAGCCGGACGCCGACGATGCCGTCGGCGCCGAGCACATCGGCCTCTGCTTCCATACGGGTCATCGCGAGCTCGCGGGCGTGGTACATCGCCTGCGAAAGGACCTCCAATTCCTGGCTTTTTCCCCAGCGGCGCGCCTGGAAGCCGATGTGGTAGATCGAGCTGCCGAGGACCAGTCCGAGCGGGCGGAAGCCGGCCTCCCGGACCAGGAGAAACTCGTTGACCGACAGGTCGGAGGTGAAGAGGGAGGTCTGGGAGCCGGGCCGCATTTCGGCGAGCCGGCGCAGCGCATCGTCCGGGATCCCGAGAGCATGTGGATCCGCAGTCTGGTCGGTGTCGCTCATTTCGGCCTCCGTATGGGACGCAGCGGGAGCATGGTCAGCGTCGAGGTGCGGGCGGGTCCGGACGTGAACGACACGAGCCCGCCGCCGATCACGACGGATTCGGCGACGTGGTCACGGTGGCCGGGCCCCGGCTCGATTCCCCAGACGTTGACCTTCATGTCGGTCAGGTAGGCACGGTCTGCCCCGCTGGCACGGACGCGTTCGGCGAAGATGTCACGAGCGTCGGCACGCACGGTCCCGACCAGCTCGGTGTAGCCCTCGACCTCGGTGTTGCTCCAGCTCATGACCTGGCTGCGAGTCCGGGCATCGTCGTGACGCACGCCGACGCAGATCGCGACGACGATCGACACCGGCACCCACCCGCCGCGCAGCGCACTCGTCACGTCTGCGCCGGAGAGCTGGGTGGTGAAGGTCCGGGCCGGACGCGGCACGCCGGGGCTGACCAATCCCCGAACCGCCGTACCCAGCGCCACGAACTCGCGCTCGCCCGTGTCTCGCCGGTGGGCGGTCAGCCGGACGTCGATGACTCCATGGGCGCCCATCTCCTGGGCCTCGGTCGCCATCCGCGACACCGCCGCCGTGTAACCCTGGTCGAGGGCGTGCACGTACGGGCCGTAGCCGCCGTAGGCAGAGGAATGCCGGCTCGTCACCGTCTGCGCTCGGCCGACACCGTAGGAGCCCAGGCCAACCGCGCCATAGCCCAAGCCGCAGCCGCCCATGCCGGCGAAACCCAGGTGCATGACGCAGCTGCCCATCACCTCGCCGACGGGCACGAACCCCACCGACTCGAGTGCGGTGTCACCACCGACCGACAGCAGCGAGGTGCTCAGGTGGCTGCTGCGGCTGCGCTCGATGCGATCCATCGCGGAAGCGGGAAGGCCGCGGCCGTCCCACGGGGAACGTTCTCCGGTCGTCACAATCCGAGCAGTTCGCCGAGCGCGCCGAGGACGGATTGCGCGTACTCCTGCGCTTCATCCCCTTGCTGGCGCGCCGCTTCCAGCACGGCCGGGGCCAGCTTGGCGGCGGCGTCAGGAGCAGCAACCGTCGACCGGGAAATGACCACACCGCGCACGGTATGCCCCGCCTCGAGCGCCGTGCCTCGGTCCGCCGGGGAGAAGGTCCAGTCTCCGACGCGAAGCGCCGGTCGCGTGGCTGCGCGAAAGCGCTTGCCCTCCCGCCCCGGCTCGTATTCGACACCTGGCACCTTGCCCAGCGCTCCGAAGACCAGCTCGGTGCCGGCGGGCTGGGCGAGTGCTGCCGCGAGAATGCGCTCGGCGTCCGCGGAACTCAGCGGCTCCATGCAAGGGCCCCGAGACGTGGAGGGCGCGTGCATCGGGGAAGCGGCATGCTCAATCCGCCGACTCTCGATATCCGCTGCTGCGCACGAGTTCGATCGTAACGTGGCGACCTTCGCGTCGCCTGTGGCGCCGGTGTTTGGAACGGTTACGTGAACTTCACCTGACACGCTTGCATGTGTCCGCGTGACTACTGTAAGTATCTAACTCATGCAGGAACCGTCCTTCCGGCCTTGGGGCAGTTACCTGGTTCTGCATGAGCAGGAAGCCAGTCACAAGGTCAAGGTGATCGAAGTGTCCGCCGGGCAACGGTTGTCGTTGCAGTCTCACCGTTTGCGGGCGGAACACTGGTTTGTCGTGAGCGGCGAAGGCGTCGTCTCACGAGATGATGAACGCATCGTGGTCGGTCCCGGGTCGAGTATCGACATCGGTACCGGAATGCGTCATCGAATCGAATCGACCGGCGCGGGGGCGCTGCTCTTCATCGAGGTCCAGCACGGCACATCCTTCGATGAGGATGACATTGTCCGGTACGAGGACGATTACGGAAGAACCGCAGCACCAGAGGTCATCAGCCTCTAAGTCCCCCGTCCGCCAACCCCCCTTTCATCACGTCAGGCCGCACGCACCGTCGCTGTCGGCTGCCCTGACGCGCCGCCGCTGAGGCCGGCACCCCGTACGTCCTTCACCGGACCCTGACTGGGCTTCGTGCGCCCGCAAACGGGTTCGGCAACCACCCCTGTGTCACTGCGGCGACCCCAGCCGCCCCCCGAACACGAGGAGCATGCTTTGGCCAGAATCTTCATTGTTGGCAGCGGTGTTGTCGGCACCGCGACCGGCAAGGGCTTCATCGAAGCGGGTCACGCCGTCACGTTCATCGACGTCTCGCTGGCGCGCCTTGAACTGCTCCGGGCCGAAGGCCTGGACGCCCGTATCCAACTCGATCTGCCTGACGAGCCGTCGTTCGTCTTCATGACGCTTCCGACCCCGAACGTCGGACGCTCGTTCGATCTCAGCGCGTTCACGTCAGGCACGCGGTCCATCGCGGATGCCGTGCGACGCTCCACGACCGTCCACACGGTGGTGGTGCGCTCGACCGTTCCCCCTGGAACGACTGAAGGTTTGGTCAAGACCGAACTCGAGCGCGGGTCCGGCAAGAAGGCCGGCGAGGGCTTCGCACTCGCGTCCAATCCGGAATTCCTGCGGGCGGCGACGGCTGAGGACGACTTCCGCCATCCCTGGATGACGGTGATCGCTTCCCGCGATGAGCCCACGTGCCTGCGGCTGCGCGACCTGCTGGTGCCCTTCGGCGGCGAGCTGAAGATGTTCGACGATCCGGCGGTCGCCGAAGCCATCAAGTGCGCCCACAACCTCTACAACGCCGCGAAGATCTCCTTCTGGAACGAGATCTGGATGGTCACCGAGAAGCTCGGCATCGACCACGACGCCGTCTCCAGCACCGTCGCCAAATCGGCGGAGGGCTCGACCAACCAGTTCTACGGCATCCGCGGCGGCGCCCCTTACGGCGGTGTCTGCCTGCCCAAGGACACCAACGGCTTCCTCGGCTTCGCGGCTCAGCTCGGCGTGAGAATGCCTGTGCTGGAAGGGGTTGTCGCCGTCAACGAGCGGCTCGAATCGATCAACCGGCAGGAGCTCGACCTGCTGCTGGACAACCGTATCGAGCTGCCGGACAGCGTCGAATGAACCCGTTCCTTTGGCTGCTGCTCCTGGCGTACTTCCGACCACTCTTCGAAATGGCCCTGCTGCTGCTGGGTGAGTGGTGGTTTCACACCCGCTTCCGCGAGGACCGGAGCAAGTTCAGCCGCTACGTCATCCAGATCACCTCGGTCGGCAAGGAGGTCGAGCGCGTCAACGAGATCGTCGCTGAGATCCGCTCGTACCCGATGTCGATGAATTACGAGATCTGGGTGGTCATCGAGCCCGGCTTCAGCATCGACTACCCGCAGGCCGACCGGGTCATCGTCGTGCCGCGCGAATTCGTCGCGGTGTCGCAGTACAAGTGCCGGGCGCTGGAATACACCCGCACGGTGCGCGCCGAACTCGGCTGGACCGGCTACGACACGAAAATCACCTTCCTCGACGACGACACCTCACCGACGTGGGAGTTCCTCGAGACGGCCTACGCCGGCGACTACGACATCTGCCAGGGCCTCACGGCGCCGCGGGTGGCGTACGGCTCGGGTCCCTTCACCCACTTCCTGCTCAGCCACATCGATGACCTCCGCTTCCACAACTGCATGACGTATTGCTCAACGTTTCAGGGCATTTTCGGGGCACCGCTCTTCTGCCACGGCGAGGGCATGACCATCACCGGACGCACCGAGCAGGCCATCGGCTGGAACTTCCGCATCTTCGCCTCCGAAGACCTGACCTTCGGCTGCAACGCCGCCTACCAGGGCTTCAAGTGGGGCTGGTTCCACGAGTACATCGAGCTGACCTCGCCGTGGACCTGGGGCGCGTACTTCAAGCAGCGCCGGCGCTGGATGTGGGGCAACATCCACGCGGTCGTCAACCGTGACGTGCTCCCGTTGCGTCCGGCCATCCGCATCGCCATCCGTTACGGGCTGAGCTTCTTCACCTTCGTCGGCTCCGGCGTCGCGTTCATCCTCACCCTCACCGGACACATCCACATCCCGCAGGTGTGGTTCTCGCTCTTCTGGTGCTCGCTGGCGATCTGGCTGCTGAACTTCGCGATGAGCGGCTGGGTCAATGCGGCTCGCCGTGAGCCGGAGCAGAGCTCCTTCGACTACTGGTCGAACCGCGTCATCCAGACGATCGCGGCGGTCGTGCTCTGCCCGTTCTCGGCGAGCTTCACCGTCATCGCTCTGATCACCACGCTCTACATGGGCAACCCGAAATCCTTCGAGGTCATCGGCAAAACCGCCAAGACGTCAGACCTCGAGGTCTACACCGCCGAGGGCGAGGAGGTGGCTCTCGTATGAATACCAAGCCACGCCGAAAGCTCGGCGGCTACATCATCGCCGTCGCCCTCGCGCTGGGCATCGGGGTGATCGGGACGTTCGTGCTCGGCCGCTCCTACAGCGAGCTCGCGCTGCAGAAGGAACCGTTCGACCGGCTCTCCTACGTCCCGTCCTTCGACCCGATCGAAGACGCGACGCTCGGGCTCTCGCCGAACTCCACCAATGCCGTCGCGACCCTGCCGAACAAGGCGATCCGGGCCATCCGGATCTTCCCGACGCAGCTGATCGAGGTCGAGGGCGGCAAGGCGATCAAGTCGATCGACACCAGCGCGCCGGCCACTCTCGCGGCGCTCGTCGCCAAGATCAACGACCCGACCTGGCTGTCGTCGGCAGGCCACACCATCACCCTCAACGCCGCGGTGATCCTGGAGAACGGCAGCGCGATGCGGGTGGCCGCACCGACGACGACGGAGCTGATCCTCAACGCGCGGCCGGGCGTCTTCCTGGCAGCTACAGCAGCGTCGCTGCAGCTGTCAGGATTGAACGTGCACGCCAGCGACTCCAAGGTGCCGACGACCTTTTCCACCCCCGAGCAGACCGCGGCCCGGCCCTTCGTGCTGGCGGTCGACTCGAAGCTGAACATCGACCACTCGACCTTCCGCTACCTCGGCCGCGACTGGAATTCCTCCTACGGCGTCTCGTGGTCCAAGGGCTCGACCGGCACGGTGACCAACTCCCGCTTCGAGCACGACTTCATCGGCGTCTACACCAACGCCTCACCGAGCCTGCTGGTGCAGCACAACACGCTGCTCTACAACTCGCTCTACGGGATCGATCCGCATTCGGGCTCGAAGAACATGATGATCATCGGCAACACGTCCAACGACAACGGACGGCACGGGATCATCTTCTCCGACCACGTGACCGGCGGTGTCGTGCGTGACAACACGACCATCGGCAACGGCCTGAACGGCATCATGATGGACGAGGCCTCGACCGGAAACGTCATCACGCACAACACGGTCAAGGACAACAAGTCCGACGGCCTCGTCATGGCCAACTCCAGCAACAACCGGGTCGTGAACAACACCGTCTCCGGTAACCGGATCGGCGTGACCCTGCGCGGCACCACCAAGGGAACGGTGCTGACCCAGAACGTCATCACCGACAACAAGCTGGCCGTCCAGGGCGGCAGCTCCGCCGGCAACCACGTCGCCAACAACGGCGGGGAATGGTCACCGTCGCGGATCGCGGTGATCTGGCTGGTGACCGCCATCTTGCTCGTGGTGCTGCTGTGGGCGACGTGGTTCAGCCACCGGCTGCCGGGCCGACCACCGGCCAACACCGGGCCCGCACCGAAGCTGGAGATGGCGACATCATGACCACGACCATCGATCTGATCTCGGGGACCGTCGCGCCGACGCCCGCCCGGCGCGACGTTCCCCGTACCGTCCGCAAATTCCGTCCTGACATCGAAGGCCTGCGGGCCATCGCCGTGACCCTCGTGGTGCTCAGCCACCTGAGCCTCGGATTCTCCGGCGGCTTCGTCGGGGTCGACGTCTTCTTCGTCATCTCCGGCTTCCTCATCACGCGCCAGCTGATGAACGAGTTCAACCGCGAGAATCGGCTGTCGTTCCTGGGTTTCTACGCCCGCCGCGCCAAGCGGATCCTGCCGGCCGCCACCGTCGTCATCGTCGGAACCGTCCTGGCGCTGTGGAAGTGGGACTCGCCGCTGCGGCTGCGTCGAGACGTCATCGACGGCGTCTTCTCCTCCTTCTCCGGCATCAACTGGCGGCTGGCCGCGCAGGGGACGAACTACTTCGACGTGGGCTCGCAGCAGAGTGCCTTCCAGCACTACTGGTCGCTCGCCGTGGAGGAGCAGTTCTACCTCATCTGGCCGGCACTGCTGCTGCTCGTCGGCGTCTTCGCCGGACGCCGCTGGGGACGTCAGGTCTCGCTGATCTGGGCGCTGGTCGCCATCATGGTCGTGTCGCTCTTCCTGTCGGCGGCGACCTCGGTCAGCTCGCCGTCCTGGGCGTACTTCGGCACCCAGACCCGGGCGTGGGAGCTCGCTCTCGGCGCCTTCATCGGCGTGACCGTGACGATGTGGACGCGGATGCCACCGGCGCTCGCGTGTCAGATGTCGTGGGCCGGCCTGATCATGATTGCGATCTCGGCGCTCACGTTCGACGCGGGCACCGTCTACCCAGGCGCGGCCGTCATCCTGCCCGTCATCGGCTCGGGCTTCGTGATCGCGGGTGGGTGTCCCGGATGGGCACGCAGCGGCGAAATGGTCCTGAAACGCAGGCCTTTCCAGTTCATCGGACGGGTCAGCTACTCGTGGTATCTCACGCACTGGCCGTTCTTCATCATCCTGCCGCTGGCCCTCGATCACGCGCTGACGCTGGCCGATCGCTGGCTCGTGCTCGGCGGCTCGCTGCTCATCGCGATCGTGATGTTCTACCTGATCGAGCATCCGATCCGCAGCGCCAAGGTCTTCGGCGTCCACCGCGGGCTCAGCCTGTCGATGGGCGGCGCGCTGGTGACGTGTGCGGTGGTGGTGGCCTTGCTGGTGGCGAACCAGGGCACGTCGTTCTCGAGCGGCGGCAGCGTCCAGGCCCTGAGCAAGGACGCGTCGACAACGCAGGTCGAGCAGGCGGTGACTGCCGCGGCGCTGCTGAAGAACCTGCCGCCGGTGACACCCGGGCTCGCCCAGGCGAAGACCGATCAGCCCAAGTCCAGCAACCCATGCCTGGTAGTGGATTCGGACCCGAACCTGGCGCCGGAGAGCAAGTGCACGTTCGGTGATCTGAATGCCGTCCGCACGCTGGTCGTCATGGGCGACAGTCACGCGAACAGCTGGATACCGGCCTACGACCAATTCGGTAAGACCAACCACTGGAAGGTCATCGAAGAGGCCAAGGCTGCCTGCCCGCCGGGCATCTACCCCAACGACGTGGATCCGATCACCAACCGGCTCTACACCCAGTGCAACACCTGGCGCACCCTGGTCTTCAACAGGATCAAGCAATTGAAGCCGGCGTACGTCCTGATCGCATCGGAGTTGCGGACCCTCGACATCGACACCTCCGGCATGGTCGAGACGATTCAGACGCTGCAGGCGGCGGGATCGCGGGTGATCTACCAGGAGGACACCCCCAACCCGGAGAAGGTGGGTTCGGTGCCGGACTGCCTGGCGCTGCACACCAAGGACATCCAGGCGTGCGCGCTTGACCCCAAGGTGCCCACCACCCGGCTGCAGGGGATGATCCAGCGCAAGGTGCAGGTGGCGGCGGCCAGCAAGGCCGGCGCCAAGCTCATCGACCCGACCGACTGGTACTGCACGGCAACGACGTGCCCTCCCGTGATCGACGGGATCGTCGTCTACGCCGACAACTCGCACACGACCGCGACCTACACCAACTGGCTGTCGCCGGTATTCGACGCGGCCCTGAAGAAGCTCACCGGGTGACCGATCCGCCCCAGCACTCCTTCTGGACGCGGCGCCGCTTTCTCCTGGCAGCGGCCGTGGTGGTAGTGGGTGCTGGGGCGGGCGCCGAGGCGATCAACCTGGCGGAGGGCGGGAAGGGGCACAAGCTGTTCAGACCGACGAAGCTGCGACCGGCAGAGGTACTCGATCTGAGCACCTGGAAGATCGGCCTACCGACCACCGAGGAGGTGAAACAGCCTCACCTGTCAGGGTTTTCCGACTCGGCGTTCGACGTGGTCTCAGCCGTGACGTTCACGGCGCACTGCGGCGACAAGGCTCAAGCGGGCTCGAAGTACGCGCGTTCGGAGCTAC
The DNA here is from genome assembly GCA_963731205.1 of uncultured Actinomycetota bacterium. Taxonomy (GTDB): domain Bacteria; phylum Actinomycetota; class Actinomycetes; order Frankiales; family Frankiaceae; genus DATAZK01. The sequence continues at coordinate 2,263,269 of CAVSUJ010000002.1, forward strand.
GCGAGATGAATCCCGATGGCTCCAACGCGGCCTGGTCGAGCACCTCGGGCACGCACGTCATGGAGCTGACCCAACGCGTCACGCATCTGCCGGTGGTCAAACCCCAAGTGGTGTGCGGGCAGATCCACAACACCACCGACTACCTGATCCTCATCGAGCTGGAGGCCAGCAAGCTCTACGTGCGCTACAAGGACGACGTCATCGGCGTACTCGATGACGACTACCGGCTGGGCACGTACTTCTCGATGCGGCTCGTCGCCACCGACGGGCGGGTCGACGTGTATTACAACGGGATTCACAAGGTGCGCCATGCGTTGCGCGCCACCGGCTGCTACTTCAAGGCCGGCTGCTACGTGCAGTCGAGCACCGCTACCGGCGACAAGCCGAGCGCGTTCGCGTCCGTCGACATCGCCGAGCTCACCGTGTCGCACCAGAAGTAGAGACTGTTTACGGGACGGGCACGACCCGGAAAGCGTCGAGCATGGTGCCCGGCTCGCGTCCGGTGACCACCAGCGTGTGCTTTCCGGCCGACAGCGGGATGCCGGCCGCGGTGGCGGGCGCCGTGAACCACGTCCAGCTCGTGAGGTGCTGGCTGAAGCCCCACTCGGTCTGCGCGCCGCCGTCGAAGCTGTAGTAGATCGAGTCGGAGCTGAGATTGGGGGCGATCACGCGGGCGGCGAAGGTGTAGCGGCCGGCCGAGGTGATGGTGAACGTGTAGGTCGCGGTGGCCGCGCCCTTGCTGGCCTGCGTGAGGTACCAGCCGGCTTGCGCGTCGGCGCGGGCGACCCTGGCCATGGAGCCGGTGCGGGCACCGGACTCGGCCTCGAAGGCAACCGTGGTCGGGCTGAGGGTCTGCGCGGGCGGCGGCCCGGTGGGCGTCACCGTCACGGGTGCGCAGGGCGACTTGATCGTGGCGATCGCGTAGCCCTGTAGATACGGCGTTTTGTCGAACCCGTTGGCACACGCCTGACCCTGAGAACCACTGACCTTGTTGAGGATTGACGCGGCGGCGTCACTGCCGAAGCTGTTGGCGGTGATGACATTGCCGCGCCCGTCGTAGGCCGGGGTGTCGGTGCCGAGCTTGAGGCCGTAGCCGCGGCTGCCGCTCAGCACGTTGTTGCTGATGGTGTTGTTGTAGCCGCGGATCTCCAGATTGCTGCCGTCGAACGAGGTGGGCTCGTCGTTGAACTCGCAGAGGTTGGAGCTGACCGTGTTGTTGTGGGAGTTCTCTTTGATGTCGACGCATTCGGAGCCGAACGTCTCGATGTGATTGTTGGTGATGACGTTGTAGGAGGTCGAGTCGGGACCGGCGGTCGGCTCGCTCGGGTCAGCCGGGCTCGTACCGAGATAGACGCCCTCACCGTTGTGGTACTTGTACGACGAGACGTCATCGCCCTTGCCGAGCATTCCGCAGTATTCGATGGTGGAATTGCTGATCTCGTTGTGGTTCGCGTCATTGCGCATGCGGACGCACTCGCCGCCCGCACCCCGCAAAAACATGTTGTCGATGTGGACATTGCTGACGCCGACGGCGTTGTCCGCGGAGCCGATGTAGATGAGCCGGCTGTCTGCCGCGAGCGACTGGATGCTGTCCTTGAACGCCCGGACGGCGCTGAGCGAGGTGGGCCAGGTGATGCCGTGCAGCGCGGCCTGACCGTCGATGGTGAAGCCGGAGATGTTGTAGTAGCTGTTGTTGATGTTGAGGATGCGGCCGCCGCCGGTGACCACGGTCTTGTTGCGCCCGCTCGAGGCGAAGCCGGTTTCGGTGCCCACGATCGAGATCGGTGCTGACGCGGTTCCATTGACCTTCGTCGTCGGCTCCTGATGATAGGTGCCGGGCTCGAGGTGGATGGTCGTTCCGGGTTTCGCGACGTTGAGCGCGGCCTGGATGGTGGCGAGTGGGGAGGTGGAGGTGGCTCCGCTGTTGTGGTCGCTGCCCTGGGGGCTCACGTAGAGGTTGGTCGTGGAAGCGATCGCGGTGCGGCTCGGCCAAGCGGTCGACACCGCTGCGATCGCGAGTGCCGCGATGACGATCACGCGCAGCAAATTCGCGAGGGCAAGTCTGGCGGACATGTCTCTAGGGATCGGCCTCGGGCAAACGCGACTGTAGAACGTTCGTGCATGTTTCGGGCGTATTGCTCGCCCCGAGGCGTGACGAAGCCATCACATTGAGCGACCCAAATTGCCGGTGGTGGGAAGTTGTTCGTCCGGTGGCGTCGATCGGCGTACAACACGGCGGCGGCCGGGTATTGCTGTCGTAACTTGGCTGCAGGGAACGGGGGAAAATGACGCGCGAGCTATTGCATGAGGAATACCTGTTCATGCACGACAGCGACGTGGCTGCCGGCGGCAGGTTCTGTCTCGTGTGCTCCGAGGTCGGCGCCAGCTGGGTGAGCTACCAGTGCAAAGAAGGCATCCGCCACATGCTGTTCTGCAGCGAGCACGGAGAGCAGGTCGCGGCCGCCGGGCCGACCCTCTGCGAAACCTGCGCGACTTTCGCCGAGATGATCGGCGTCAAGGCGGCCGATACCAGTGTCGACAGCCAGCTGGCGTCGCCCGACAGTCGGTAGTTCGTGGCGCCGATTCAGGGCGTGAATTTTGCGAGACAAGTCTTTCGCGCTGCGGCGGATGGAGTGAAGAATTCCAGGCATGCAGGAGATATCGCTGAGGCCGTGGGGGACCTACGCCGTATTGCACGAAGGTGAAGGCAGCCACAAGGTCAAGTTCATCGAGGTGTCACCGGGGCAACGGCTCTCGCTGCAGTCACACGCCTTGCGCTCGGAGCACTGGTTCGTCGTCAGCGGCGAAGGTGTCGTGACGCTGGACGACGACCTGGTCCCGGTCGGCCCCGGGACGGCCGTCGACATCCCCGCCGGCACCCGTCACCGCGTCGAATGCACGGGCGGCACTGCGCTTCGCTTCGTCGAGGTGCAGCACGGGGTTTCCTTCGACGAGGACGACATCGTCCGCTACGAGGACGACTACGGGAGATCGGCGCTGCCGGCGCGCTGAGAGCGCTGAGTGCGTCTCGCGGAAAGTGCCTCCCGGGGAGTGCGCGTTCTTTCAGGAAAGTTACCCACAGGCCTCCTTACCTGCGCTGATGCCTGCTACGATCGAACACATGAGCGAATCGATCGGTGGTGACGAGGCGGCGCGGTTGCGCGCTGCCGCCGCCACTCTGATGGCGCTCAGCGAGGCCGCTTCGGCAGAGGCGATCGGGGATGCGGCCGCTGACGTATCGGCGTTGCTCGAGGTGATCGAGCAGGCCGAGATGGCGTTGGTGCGGCGCGTCGAGCGGGTGGATCGCAGCGGCGAGTTCGCCGGCGATGGGTCCCCGTCGGCTACGTCCTGGCTCCGGGGGCAGGCGAACTGCTCCGACGGTCTGGCCGCTCGCCGGGTGCGCATCGGGCGAGCTTTGGCGGATCGGTTGTCGTGTACGGCTCGGGCCTGGGCGGCGGGGCAATGCACGGCCGAGCATGCTGATGTGATCGCTCGCGTTGTCCGTGGGCTCGATGACGTCAAGGCGGCGGTGCTGGATCGCGAATTGGCGATTGCGGCGGCGACGGTTTCGCCGTTGGAGCTGTCCCGGCTGGCCGCAAGGTTCAAGCACGAGGTCGATCCGCAGGACGCGCAGGAGCGGGCGCGGCGGGCTCGTCGCGAGCAGAAACTTCATTGTTCGCAGACTTTTGAGGGCAATTACGTGCTCTCGGCGACGTTCGATTCCGAGTCGGGGGCGATCGTGAAGGCGGCGATCGACGGGTTCACTCCGCTGCCGCGGCCGGTCGTTGATGGGGAGTTTCCCGAGCCGGTGGCCTTCCGGCGGTCCGAGGCGTTGACCGAGATCTGCCGCCAGGCGCTGGCGCACGGTCAGGGCCGCGGCGCGGGCGGCGAGAAGCCCGCCTTGACCGTCACGGTGGATGACGAGGTGCTCCGCGACGGCATCGGCTACGGCACGCTTGCTGATGGCACACCGATCCCGTCGGCGGCGGTGCGGCGGCTGGCCTGCGATGCCCGGATCATCCCGGCGCTGTACGGCACCAAGGGTTGCCCGCTCGACATCGGGCGCAGCAGCCGGGTCGTCTCGCCGGCGATCCACAAAGCCCTGGTACTGCGCGACAAAGGTTGCCGTTTCCCGGGTTGCGGTCGGCCCGTCTCCTGGACAGATGCGCATCACGTCATCCACTGGCGCGACGGGGGTCCGACGGCGCTATGGAATCTGGTGATGCTGTGTCGTTTCCATCATCACAAGGTTCATGAAGGCGGCTGGACGATCAGGGCAAGCGGCGACGGAGACTTCCGGTTCGAACCGCCCGATCCCCTCGCCCCGATACCGCCACCCGGTCAGCGGCGATACAGCCGGGCCGCCTGAAGGGTTCGACGAATCGCAGCGCAGGTCACCTGGTGCAGCCGGAGTTGGGTGAGGCGGTGCCGACCACCTCGAACACCCTGATCGCGTCCCGCCGGAAGACCTCCACGAACGCGGGGTCGTGCTGCGCCCAGCTACTCGCTGCCGGCTCCTGCGCGCTGCCGGCGAGCAGGGGGGCGGTGACGAGGTAGTTCACGTGACTTTTCGCGACGGCCGCGGTCCAGGCCTGGCAGCTGGCGTAATCGTCGAGGGCGCCCTTGACGTCGGGGCCGAGGTAGGTGATCCGGCTGCTGAGACGAGGCCCGCTCAGGGGATACGCGAGTGCCAGCCCGGTCGTGGCGATCCGCTGATCGCCCGGTAGGTGCTGAAACCAGGCGTAGACGCTCTGCGCGGAGGTCGTGCCCGCCGCGGCGTAGCGATGGTCCTCGCTGTAGCTGGCGAATGCGCCGCCGGCCGTGCCCAGCAAGAGAGCGCCTGCGACGGTGCCGACTATCCCGACTGTCCCGACTGTCCCGACTGTCCCGACGCGGCGTGCATGGAAGGCGCGGAAGCGTCCGCGGCGCGCTGACCAGACGAGTGCGGCCACTGCCACCAGGAGGACGGCGCCGGCGACGGTGACCGTACGGCGCTGCGTCTCGGCACCCGGAATGTGCCAGCGGAGGGCGACGGTGGCGGCCAGCATCAGGGCGACGAGAGCCTCCGCGGCGACGCTGAGGCGACGGTGCTCGGCGAGGTAGCTGCCGAGCAGTACGAAGCCGATCGCCAGCATCGGCAGCGCATAACGCACGTCGACCTCGAACAGCAGCGGCTTGCCCTCGGGACCACCTGCCGTCGTGGGAGTGGCCGCGTAGATCAGCAGCCCGAGGAGGCTGGTCGCGCCCCAGAGCCGCTGCAGGCGGTCGCGGCCGGGCAGCATCGATACGACGAGCCCCGCGACGGCGAAGACGATGAGCGGCAGCCAGAAGCGGCCGAGTCCGTGGCCGAGATCGTGGGCGAACTGGCGCAGCACCGCGCCGTCCGTCGCGTAATGCAGGACCGATTGCGGCGCCTGGTCGAACTGGCTGAAGTGAGGCGTCGGCAAGCCGAGGTAGCCGAACGGGAACTTGCTCGCGGGCATCGGGTTGCCGATGACGACGAGGTTGCGGACGTACCAGAAGCCGCCGCCGGCGGCCATGGCGATCGTCCAGGCAGCGAAGGGACGCCAGCGGTCACGACGGTCGAGCAGCGGGATGCCGAGGGTGAAGAGCACCAACATCGGAAGCACGGTGAGCTTCGTCCCGATCGCCAGGCCCGCGGCCAGACCGGCGAAGGCGAAGGGCGCCCGGCGAGGTGCGCCGCTTCGGTCGAGCAGCGCCACGGCGGCGAGCAGGAGCGCGATCGACGGGGTGTCGGTCATGGCGCTGCCTGGCTGGTTGCGGGCCATGAGCGGAACGGCCATCACGAGCGCGGTACCGGCCATCGCGATCGGAATCGCCTGGAAACGCTGGCCGATCACCCAGGCTGCGAGCAGCGCCAGCAGCAGCCAGAACAGATTCAGGACGAGGCTGAGGACGTCGCTCTGCCAGGCGAGCATGCCGATGGCGTGGAAGATCTCAGCGTTCGCCGGGTAGTAACCGACGGGCAAGCCGGGAACGGTTTGGTGCACCGGGCCGATGACCCCGGACTGGACCCAGTGCAACGCCATCGGCAGGTGGTAGTCCAGCGTGTCGAACTCGAAAAAGCCTTGCTGCACCGCGGGAATCGTCTGGACCGCCCACTGCCAGAGCACCAGGATGGCGCTGCCGCCGGCGATGAGAGCGCCCCACGGTCCGAGCCTGGCGGGAGCCGATCGGGGGTCACTGTCGCAGGCCGGGATGCGGCGAAGCCAGCTGAAGCCGGCGCCGAGCAGGAGGCCGCTCGCGATCAGGACTCCGGCGCGGTTGAACTCGTGGATCAGGCCCAGCGTGAGGCTCTCGATCACGATCGTCGCGATGCCCACCACGGCTTCCGCGAGGCGAGCCTGAGCGGCGCGCCACTCGGGCAGGTAGCGGCGACGGGTCGCGTAGCCGATCAGCGCGGCGGCGCCGAGTACGACGAGAAGGATGACGAACCCTGTGAGGTAGCGGCCGAGACTCATGACGACCGCCTGCTCGAAGGAAGGACTCGGGACGGGAGCAGCCGCGGCCTCGTCGTCAGGCAGCGCGATCGTGCGCGGGGCGGCGAAACGGGCCTGCAGCGGACGCTCCACCACTCGGTAGAGCAAGGCGGCGGCGACCCAGACCAGCGCCAGATAGCCGATGAATCCTGCTGCTTGCAGCGCCGTCGATCGATCGGCCGGATGCCAGTAGTGCGCGAACAGCAGCCCGATCGGCACCTGCAGCAGATAGAACGAGTACGACCACGCGCCGAGCCGCACAGCGAACCCGCGGTGCAGCACACTCTTCTGGCCGGCCAGATCGGCCTGCGCCGCGGCGGCGATCAGGAGCGTGTACGGCAGGAGAGTCACGACGACCCACATGAAGGCGGCCGGCACCCGGCCGGCCAGCAGAAAGCCGGCGAACGCGAAAACCACTGCAGGGGCAAGGGGAATCCGGCGCCAGCGTCCTTCCCGGATCTCGAGTGCCAGCAAGGCTCCGATCAGGAATTCGGGCAGCCGGGCGAGCGGGAAATAGGCGACCAGCCACAGGTAGCCGGAGCTGCCGTGACCGAGCTGCTGCACCACCGCGAGGCCGAGCGGGATCAGCGCCAGGCTCACCATGAGCATGGGCCGCAGCCGTGCCTCGAGCCGCAGGAGGCTCGGCAGCAGGTACGGAAAGAGCAGGTAGAAGAAGGCCTCGACAGCGAGAGACCAGGCGACGATGTTCACGGCGAACACCACGTTGGAATCGCTGGTCCAGGACTGCACGAGAAAGAGGGAGGCGACCGAACCGCCGACCGGCGGCCGGTGATGCAGGCCGGTCAGCACGGCGAAGCCGAGCACCCAGGCGGCGACGTACGCCGGCAGGATGCGCGCGGCCCGCTGCCGCCAGAAGGTCTGCGGCGCCCCGGACAACGGTCTGCGGCGACGACCAGCGTCGCCGCGGTGCGACCACATGAGCACGAATCCGCTGAGCAGGAAGAAGAACGAGACCCCCGTCGGGCCGGCGGCGAAGAACTTGCCGGCGGCGCGGCCAAGATGTCCGCGGCCGAACATGGCGAGCAGGCCCACGGCGTGAAAGCCGAACACGGCGACCGCGGCGACAGCCCGAAATGCCGTCAGGGAAGGCAGATTGCGGCGGTCAGCCGACATGCCGGCTCTCCTGCGCGACCTCCTGCAGCGTCTCCTGCAGCGGCGCCTGCCGGGCGTCCAGCCAGCGGAAGACCTCAGCCGCCAGCGCCTCCCCGATCTCCTCGTGGCCGCGGGGAGAGAAATGCATCCCGTCGGGGAGGGCGGCCGGGAAACCGAGCCGTTGCACGATCGGCTCGGTGCGCACCATCCGGATCTCGGGGTCGTCGAACCCCGCGACGGCACGGTCGATGACGTCCTGGTAGATCCGGTGGCGCTGCTCCTGCCCGGGCAGGTAGTGCGTCAGCAGCGGGCCGGGCGGGGCGATGTCCATCACGAGCACCAGCGGGAGAAACTCCTTGCGGGCCTGCTTGATGATGCTGACCAGCTTTCGGGTGAAACGGTCCGGATGCACCTGCCAGGTGTGGGTGCCGACGACCGGGGAGGCGGCGCGCCGCGCGCTGCGAATCTGCTTCCACACGCGCCTCGACACGTGGCGGCGATACCAGAGCGCCGACTTCGAAGCCGTCTTGTGGTCGGTGATGAAGTGCCGCAGCAGCCAGATCGGCACCAGGTAGGGCTGCGACTCGTTGAGGCCGTACTGGATGATCAGGACGTCGGGGACGTGGGCGCGTACCGACGCTTCGTAGCGGCGCAGCCCGGCCTGGACGAATTCGAACCAGCGCCCCTCGAGATGCAGGTTCGTGGTGATGCCGCCCTCGGCCAGCCGATCGCGTAACACCTCGCCGTAGGTGCCCGTACTCGGATCGCGATGGGGCAGCTGGGTGAAGGTCATCGAATTGCCGAGCACCACGACCGACAGCGGGCGCTGCGGGGTGCCGAGAGTTCCAGGCGCGCCAGGGTTTTCTGGGGTGCCGGCGAGGTGAACGGCTCTCACAGCAGGACGCTCCGGTGACGCAGGGATCCCGCCGCCATCACCAGGCACTCGGCCCAGTCGGAGAGGATCAGGCCGGGATGGCGGCGGCGCACTACGTGGGGCAGAACGAGCACGAATGCCATGGGGTAACGCATCCCGGTCGCGATTGCCAGCAGGGCGAGCCAGGCGACCGGGTGAGTGTCCTTCCAGAACCAGCGGCGGTGGGTGACCGAACGCAGCTGGGGGTGGCGCCGGACGACAGCAGGCAGGCTCGCCCAGCGCGGCAGCGAGCGTAAGTGCGACCGGAAGGTGACCGGCCGAACCGCATGCCAGACGAGGGCTTCCGGCACGAACTGTGCCCGGCTGCCTGACTCCAGCACGCGCCAGGCGAGGTCGGTGTCCTCACCCGCGCGTAGCAGGCGGTCGTAGCCGTCAACCCGCTCCAGCACACTGCGGCGGTAGGCCAGGTTCGCGTTGGGGTAGGTGGGCGTCGCGGCGCCCACCTCGATGGTGCGCGCGAAGATCCCGCCCACCGCGCCGTCGTCAGGATGCGCGGAGACGCAACCCTGCACCAGGTCGATCGCCGGGTCGGTGAAGGCGCCGACGATCGACTTGAGCCACCCCGGCGCGGGCTCGCAGTCGTCGTCGGTGAACGCGACAAGGGGCGCCCGCGCGACGCTCCAGCCGATGTTGCGCTTCACGCTCGCGCCGGGCTCGAGGCTCCGCAGGAATCGCAGCGAGAGCCGACCCTTCCAGCTGTCGACGAGCGCGGCGGTTGCCGCGTCGTCGCCGCCCACCACGATGACCTCGAACGCCACACCCACCTGGGCGGCGAGGCCGCGAAGGCAGCGCTCCAGCAGCGCGACCCGATCCACGGTCGGGACGACGACCGAGATCTCGGGTGTCGCCGGGATCATGCCGACACCTGAAGGCTTTCCCAGGGCAGCGAACGGCGACGCTGCACCACCTGTCCCTGTCCCACGGAGTGGCCGTCCGGCACGTCGCGGGTGACGGTGACGCCGGAGCCGATGACGCAGAAGTCCCCGACCGAAACACCAGATGCCACAGTCGCTTTCGGGCACAGCCAGGTGTTGCGGCCGATCGAGACCGGCTTGGTGCGCACGTTGTCGAAATGGCGGATTTCGGGCTCGGTGAGGAAGTGCGTGGAGTCGACGATCGTCACATACTCGGCGATGCCGACGAGCGGTCCGATGCGCACCTGGTCAGCGCAATGGACGACAGTGCCGTAGGACAGCAAGGACTGGTCGCCGATCTCGAGGGTGCCGCTGACGTTCAGCACGACCCCTTCGCGCAGCACCCCGCACTCCCCGAGTGAAACGCTGCCGCCGCGAAGATTGATCCGGCACCGGCCGTCGACGATGGCACCGGATCCGATGTGCAGGCGCGAGTGCGTGCCCGGATCGAGCAGCACACGGATGCCTGGCCCGAGGTAGGCGTCAGGGGCGATGTCGATGTCGATGCTCGAGCGCTTCCAGGCGGCGTCAGCCTGCAGGCGGGCGATCAGCGCCGACCGACGCGCTGCGCATACCGCCCGGCGCGCGTGCGGCTCGCGCTCCTTGGCGGCCCAGAACACCTTGCCGGCCAGACCTCTGGCGTTCACAGGACTACCGTCCGCGCGCGCCAGCTTCCAACGACGAGGCCGATCGCGGTGTTGGCGTCGTAGCTCAGCACCTCGGCGGCTCCGCGCGGCCCGTCCGCTCTCCAGGCCGGACGCAACGTGCGAGCGTAGGGGAGCAGGAGCAGGGCGCCGAGCGGTTTGCGCCCGCCGATCAGCGCCACTCCGAGGACGGCGAGATCGAACGCCGCCGAACGCTCGCGCAGGAACAAGCGCTTGTGCAGCAGGGCTTCTCGCAGCTCCGGAAAGTCGCGGACGAGCGCCGGCCACATCGCCAGGTCGCGCGCGAAGCGGTGATGCCAGCGCAGGCCCGGATAGGTGACCGCGTGATGAACCAGCGCCCCACTCGCGTACGCGTGACGGCGCCCCAGCCGGCGGACCCGCCACCCCGCGGTGGTGTCCTCGCCTCCGAACTCGGCGGCGCGGTCGAAGCCGCCGGCGGCCCGGAGCGCGCTCGTCCGGTAGGCGATGTTGCAGGTCTCGTAGCGATCGGTCCAGCCGTCGATCCGGATCGTCTTGGGCCAGCGACCGGTGGGCTCGACGACCGGATCGGTGCGGCCCTGCACGACATCCAGTGCCTCGTCGCCGAACGGTGCGGCGAGCCGGCTCAGCCAGTCGGGGGCCGGGATGCAGTCGGAGTCGGTGAACGCCACGATGGGCGCAGCGGCGTGATCGACCGCGGCTTGGCGGGCGGCTCCGACAGGGCCGGGCACGCGTGCGACCTTCAGGGGCACCGGGAAGGTGGCAGTGCGTCCGGTCAGCATCTCGTACGTGCCATCGGTGGAACCGTTGTCGATGACGACGAGGTCGTGGTCGACCCCCTCTTGGACGGCGAGCGCGTCGAGGCAGTCGCGCATCATCTCGAGCCGGTCCTTGACGACGACGCACGCGGTGACCCTTGGCGGCGCCAGGGCGGGCACGACGGGATCGTCGGACAGGACTTCACGCAGGGCGCTGTCCACCGGCGTACACCTCCTCGAGCTGGGGAACGATCGCGGTACGCCAGTCGAAGGCCATCGCCCGCTCGCGGCAGGCGGCGGCGGTGGCCGGGTTGCGAGCGAGGTCCAGGGCTTCGCGGCAGGCGACGGCAAGAGCGTCGACCGAGTTGGCCGCGAGCAGCCCCACGCCCGGCCGGATGATGTCGCTCGGCCCGCTCCCGTCGCGTAGCGCGACGACCGGCGTGCCCGCGGCCAGCGACTCGGTCAGCACCATCCCGAAGGGCTCGGCCACGCTCGGCAGCACGGTGGCCCAGGCGCCGGCGTAGCGCTCGGCGAGGTGGGCCGGTTCGACGGCCTCGCAGACATCGGCCACCGCCGCGACCCCGGTGGGTGGCTCGCCCTGGCCGTACACCTCGAGGCGCAGCGCCGGGATCGACTCGCGTAACCGCTGCACCGCAGAAGCCAATAGCGGCAGGCCTTTTCGCGGCTCGGTGAGGCTCCCGGCGTAGACGATCGTCGGGACCTCGGACCGGCGGGTCGGCTGGAAAAGACCCGTATCGACGCCCGGATGCACGACGGCGGCGGTGCGATGGAAGGTGTGGGTCAGGCACTCGGCGGCGGCGCGGGAGACGCAGACGTAGCTGTCGATGTGGCGCAGGATCATCCGGTAGAGCCGGTAGTCCGGACGCCGTTCGCGCGACCCCGCGAGCGGGAAGCCGTGGTCGGTGAAGACGGTGCGCACCTCACGGATCCGGCCGAGCTGCGCGGCCGCGGCGGCGTCGGCCGTGGAGGTCGCGTGCCACACGTCGAACTGCCGCCAGCCGATGGCGGCCAGCGCCGCGGCTCCGAAGGCGACCTCGCGTCCGAGCTCACCGAAACGGCGAAACTCCCGTGGCCGCAGGCGATACACCGGCACGCCACGCACCACCGCACGCGCCGGACCGGGACCGCTGACGACGATGCGCACGTCATGGCCGGCCCGGAGCAGGAAGTCGGCGAGCTCGTGAAGGTAACGCTCGCCGCCGCGGTAGACCTCGGGCCAGCCGTAGGTCGCCGTCAGCATGATCCGCATCGTTCAGCCCGCCCCGAGGCGCTCGAGGCGCGGCGCGGCGACGTCGCGGCCATCGATGCGTACCCGGGCCTCGAGGTCGACCAGGCCGCCGGCGCGGGTGCCGGGAGAGGTGACGTAGAAGGTCTGCGGCGGCGTCTCACCGAGCACGAGATCCCCGCCCGCATTGCGCAGGCCGACCGTCACCGTGTAACCGCCGGCGAGCAGCCGCATCTGCAGGTCGATGTCGACCTCCAGGGCCCGCCCCGGCCCGTATCGGCGAAGGGTGCCGGGGCGGCCCCCCGGGAAGGTGTGGGTCCAGTACGCGGGCGCCATCCCGCCGACGGGTGTGACGAGGACGCCGACGAGCGGATCGTCGACAGGGTCGGCGAATTCGGCGTTCAGGTGCAGCGTGAGTTGCTCGCCGGTGGCGAACGACTGCGCCGGGGTGCCGGTCTCGTCTAGCAGCTGCAGATCGAGTTCGGCCCCGCCGATGAACGTGTGGCCTTCCTGCAGCTGATGGTCGCCGGAGACGGTCGCTCGCGACTCCTCCTGCATCACCGCGTGGAAGGTGGCGAGCGCGTCTTCGGTGGCGCCGTCGAACATCTTGCGGCCCCGGCTGAGCACGATCGTGCGGGGGGCGATCTGGTCGAGCGAGTGCAGGTTGTGCGTGACGACGACGATGGTGGTGCCGCGGGACTGGACCTCGCGCATGCGTTCCATGCACTTGAGCTGAAAGGCGATGTCGCCGACCGCGAGGATCTCGTCGACGAGCAGGATCTGCGGATCGGTGTGGATCGCCACCGAGAAGCCGAGCCGCAGGAACATCCCGGAGGAGTAGTACTTGACCGGCATGTCGATGGCATCGCCGATCTCGGAGAAATCAACGATGGCGTCATAGCGGGCACGCAGCTGACGCTCGTCCATCCCGAGCAGCCGGCCGTTGACGAACACGTTCTCCCGGCCGGTGAGCTCGGGATGGAAGCCGACGCCGACGCCGATGAGCGGCGCGATCGAACCGGCGACGCGCAGCTGTCCGGTGCTCGGTGCGGAAACCCCGGACAGCAGGCGTAGCAAGGTGGTCTTGCCGGATCCGTTGCGGCCGATCACGCCGACCGTCTCGCCGCGCCTGATTTCCAGGTCGAGGTCGCGAAGCGCCCACGTCTCGGTGCGGCGCGGCATCCAGCGCCACGGCTGCACGAGCCGTTTGAGGAGGACGTCACCGCCGCCGTGCGTCGCCTGGGCGTAGCGCTTGCCCACCTGGTGCAGCGAGATCGCGTTCACAACCGGTCCACCGCGACGCGCTCGTGACGGCGATAGGCGAGCAGCGCCGTCGCCGTGAGGAGCGCGATCCAGCATGCCGTCGCGACCAGCGCGCGACCAATGCCTTCGGCGTTTCCGTATACGGCAAAGCGGGTCAGCTGCACGACGCCCGTGCTCGGGTTGACCAGCACCAGCGCGCGCAGGACGCCGTGGGTGAAGGACAGCGGATAGATGACGGGCGTCGCGTAGAACAGCACCAGCAGCAGCGCGCTCACCAGATACCGGACGTCGCGAAAGTAGACGTGCAGCAGCGCGCAGACCGCGTTCAGCACGGTCACCAGGAGATAGCCGAGCAGCATCGCGACGGGCAGCAGCAGCAGGCTGGCGCGGAAGGCGACACCCGTCGCCGCCATCAGCACGAGGATCACGGCGCTGCCGATGACGTAGCCGACGAGGTTGGCGGTCGGGGCGACAGCAGGAAGCAGCAGCCGCGGGAAGTAGACGCGGGACGCGATCGCCGAGCTGTCGACGATCGAGGTGGACCCGAGGCTCCACGACGTCGAGAGGTAGGCCCAGGCTGTCATCCCGGCGAGCACGAAGACCGCGTAGGAGGGCGTATCGGTGTGCACGCGTACGACATGGGTGAAGACGACCGCCAGCACGGCGCCCTGCAGCAGTGGCAGGAACACGCTCCACAGCAAACCCAGCGCAGCGCTTCGGTATCGGGCGACGTAATCCTGCTTGGCGAGCATGGGCAAAAGGCGCCACGACCGGGCGACGCCGCGAAGCAGCTCGCCGACCGGGGTGCTCTCACCGGAGAGCTCCAGGACCGCGCTGGCCGACACGCCCTTCCAACGAGGCGTCGCCGGTTTGGTCGCGGGCGATTGGCAACCCCGATCCGCGGCTACATTTCCCGGCATGCACCGGCCGGTCGTGCTCCATGTCGTACGCGAGTGGCTGCGCCCGTCGGAAACCTTCGTGGCCGAGACCATCCGGTCGACCACCGCGACCCGGGCAGCGATCGCCTACCAGCAGCGTTTGGGGCATCCGGCGGCGGACTCGGCTGCGGCGATCGCGACGCTTCGGCAGCTGCGCGCACCCTGGAACAGCCGGGCCGGACGCATGGAGCTGGCGGCGTTTGCGGGCCTGCAACGAGCCGCGGTCATCCATGCCCACTTCGGCCAGCCGGCGAGCATGGCTCAGCGGGTCGCGCGTCGGCTGGGCAAGCCTTTTGCGGTCTCCCTGCACGGCTACGACGTGCTGGTCGAGGGAGCGCAGGACCCCGCGATGCTCGACGCGATCCGGGCGGCCGCGCTGGTCGTCGTGCCGAGCACGTTCCTGGCCGGTGCGGTCGCCGATCTTGCCGTCCCGGACGACGTCATCCGGGTCATCCCGAGCGGGCTTGACCTGGCGCAGCTGCCCTTCGCCGAACGCGTCGCACCCGCCCCGGAGACGCCGATACGGGTCACCTTCGCCGGGCGTTTCGTGGCGAAGAAGGGGGTGCTCGACGCGGCGGAAGCCATGGCGATGGCGGCGGCCGGAGACGCAACAGGGCGCGCGATCCGGGGCCGTTTCGTCGGATTCGGGGACCTGGAAGACGCGCTCCGGCGCCGGCTGGACGAGCTCGTCGCGGCGTCGCACGGACGCTTCTGCGCCGAGGTCGTCGACGGTCGGCCGGCGGGTGCCGTACGTGCCGTATTGGCCGACACCGACGTGCTGCTCACCGCCAGCCGCATCACCGCTGATGGCGATGCCGAGACGCTCGGCCTGGTCAACCTCGAAGCGCAGGCGATGGGCGTGCCCGTCGTCGCCGCGGCATCGGGCGGCGTGCCGGAGGCGGTGAGCCCGCACGCCGGTGTGCTCGTCGAGACGGGTGACCGCCCGGCGCAGGCGCTTGCCGCGGGACTGCTGAGCGTGCTCCAACGTCCCGAGTCGTGGGCCGAGCTGGGCCGCGCCGGACGTCGCCACGTTGCTCGAGGGTTCGAACTCGGCGCCCGTACCGCCGATCTCGAGGAGCAGTGGCTCGCACTCGCGCATACCGGACGGGCCGCACCGCCCCGCGGGCCAGCGGCGGCAGGGGAGCGCGTCTCGGTGGTCATGGTGACGCGCGATCGGTGCGAGCTCGTCGCCCGCGCTCTCGACGCGCTGGCCGCCCAGACCCGTCCCGCTGAGGAGGTGCTCGTCGTCGACAACGGGTCGAGCGACGGGACGGGCCAGCTGCTCGCCGAGCGGGCGGCTGCCCAGCACCCGGCGGGTTTGAGGCTGGTAGCGGCGCCCGCCGGCCTGTCGGTCGCCGAGGCCAGAAATGCAGCAGTAGCAGCCTCTTCCGGGGATGTGATCGCCTTCACCGACGACGACTGCCGCCCGCGCCCGCAATGGCTGGAAGCCCTGCTCGCCGGATTCGCCGGCAGCGTCGGGCTGGTGCAGGGACGCACCATCGCCGACCCGTCGCTCGAGCTGCGGCCACTCTCGCGTACCCAATGGACACCGGCGGAATTCGGGTTGTACGAGACCTGCAACATCGCCTACCGGCGCGAGGCCCTGGACGCCGGCGGACCCGCCGCGCCGCAGGGGCCGTTCGACCTCGGCTTCGCCGATCAGATCAGCGGCCTGCTCGGACGCTGGTTCGGGCGCTACCCGTTCGGGGAGGACACCGAGCTCGGCTGGCGGGTGAAGCGCGCCGGAGCCGACTCGCGTTTCGCCGTGCACGCCGTCGTCGAGCACCACGTCTTCCCGCCCGACCCCGCGCTGCAGATCCGCCGCGGCATCCTGGCGGCCGGGTTCCCGCTGGTGGTCCAGCGCGTGCCGGAGCTGCGGGAGGTCTTCCTCTGGCATCGCTACCTCCTCGGCTCGCAGCGGCTGCGCGTCTGGGCCGCGCTCGCCGGGCTCGGCCTTGCCGCGGCGACGCGCAAACCGGCGCCCGGAGTGCTCGCGCTGCCGTATGCGTGGCGCCTCGTGCAGCCGCACCGCCGCGGGCGCAAACCGCGCCTGCGAGCCGCCCCCGTCGTCGCCGCGAAGGACCTGGTCGAGACGGCTTCGCTGGTGTACGGCAGCCTGCGGGCCCGCCGGTTGGTGCTCTAGCGTCACCTTGCGCGCGCGTGGTCGTTGACCGCCACGTGACCACCATGGACGTGCGGCCTCCTGCAGGAAGTCCGGTGAGGCCGGGCGAGCCGGCGCAGGCGCCCGAGCCGGCGCGCCCGGGCCTGCCCAAGCTCCTGCGCGACGGCCGGCGCGACCCGTTTCTCGTCGTGACCGTGCTGCTGACGGCCGTGGTCGGGATCGCCGTGGGGGTGGTGGCGGCATCGCTCACGTCCAGCCGGGCACCGACGTATTCGAGTACGGCGAAACTGCTCATCAACCAGCCGCGGGCGCTCTCGCTGGCCGACAGCGACGGGGTCGTGCTGAAGCTCAGCCGGCTCCGGCTGAAGTACATCGGCCTGGTGGGGACGCCGGTCATCGACAACCCGGTCGCGGCTGCGCTGAAACGCTCACCGGCCGAGCTCGGCGGCCTGCTCGACGCCATCGCACCGGCCCAGAACCTGAACATCAATGTCGTCGGCATCAGCGCGAATCCCACGACGGCGCAGCAGCTTGCGCAGGCCGGGGCACAGCAGCTCGCGGCCTACGCAGCGCGCGAGCAGATCACCGACGCGATCCCGGCGAACGAGCGCTTCATCCTGACGATGATCGCCCCGGCCGATCCGGCGACCAAGGCCGCCGGCTCGCGATCGCGGCCCATCTTCGTCGGGTTCGGGGCCGGCGTCATCGCGGCTGCGGCGGTGGCCGGGGGGCTGTATGTGCAGCGTCGACGGCGCTACCCGACGGAAAGTTAAAGAGGCCCGGGAGCCGACTCGATGCCCGCACTGCTGCTGGCAGCCGCGACGTTCGCCGCGATGGCGGCCGTCGTCTGGATGCCGCTGCGCCGCGCGTTCATCATCACCGTCGGGGCCTTCCTGCTGGTCCCGTCGAGCCTGGTGCTGCCCAACCCGCTGACGCCCGCGCTGACCGTGACACGCCTGGTGCTGCTGGCATTCGTGGTCGGTCTGATCCGGCGCACCCGGCGCGGGGAGCTGGCGGCCGACGTCTGGCGTCCGGGCCTCGTGCACCTGCTGGCGGGTATCTACCTGTCGATCGCTCTCGTCGACGGCGTCGCCCTCGCACCCGGCACGGTGAACTTCACCACCGCCGCGCTCGACTGGCTCGACGCCCTCGATCAGATGGTGTGCCTGCTCGCCGGGCTCGCGGTCTTCCGGCACCTGCGACGGACGGGCGAATCCCGCCTCGTCATGCGAGCGTTCGGCGCCGCGCTCATGGCGAGCGTGCTGATCGGGATCGGCGAGCACATCACCGGCGGCTCGTGGTCACAGCTGCTGTTCAGCGCGCAGAAGTCGCAGAAGTCTGTCGACGCGGCGCGCGACCTGATCTCGCGTGACGGCGAACGGCGGATCCGCGGCGCCGCGCAGTACGCGATCGAGTACGGCTGGGTCTGCGCGATGCTCATTCCCCCTTTGCTTGCGGGCCTTTTGCGCTGGGGCCGACGCCGCGCCTGGCTGGTGCTGCCTGCATTGGCGCTGGTCGTGCTGGCCATCTTCTGGTCGTTCACCCGCACCGCCCTGCCGGCCGCTGCACTGGGCATGGTCGTGCTCGGCATCGCGAGCCGGGACCGCCGGTTCGTCGCCGTCGCGGTCGGGACGCTTGCCCTCGGTGCCGTCGCGGTGGTGGTCGACCCGCACCTGCTGACGATGCTTTCGGCGAGTGCTGACCAGGGGTCGATCGACGTGCGTGCGCAGCGTCTCCCCGTGGTGTGGCAGGCGGTGTCGACCCGGCCGGTGACCGGGCTCGGCTACAGCGGGCTCGATTATTACGGCGTCACGACCACCGACTCCTCCTGGCTGCTGCAATACGCCGAACTCGGTGTGCTCGGGCTCGGCGCGCTGATCGCGTTGTTCGGAACGGTGCTCGGACGTTGTGTGCGGGGCCTTGCCGCGCCCGACCGGGACACCCGGCTCACGTGTGCCGTCGCGGTCGCCTGCCTCGCCGTCGCCATCGCCGGCGGCTTCGCCTACGACTCGCTCTCGGTGCTGAGCACGGCCAGGCTGATCTGGCTGCTCGCCGCGGTCGGATTGGCTGCCGCGGAATCGGTGCCGCGCCGCCAGGCCGAACAGGTGGTGGCTTCCCGCTGGCTACGCGTGCCGGTCGCTTTCGCCGCTGCCGGTGCCACGGCGGCCGTCGCGAGCGTGGCGCTTGCGGTGTGGCCGCGTACCACCGTCGTCCATGCCCAGTTCGAGGCGCTGGCGGCCTCCGAAGAATCCGGCAACTACGACAACGTCGACGAGGGACGCCAGCTCATCTCGACGGCGTGCACCATCGTGCACGCGCTCCCTCATGCCGGGCTCGGCGTCGACTGCCGTGACGCCAACGCCGGCTGCAGGCGTGGCGCTGCTCACCGTGACGAGCGGGAATCGTCAGCGGGCGGCCAATTTCATCTACAACCTGACACCGCTGGTGCGCGGCCACGGGCTGCCCGAGTTCCGCTTCCTCGCGGTCGACACCCCGCTGGAGACGGCCCCCGCGTTGCTCGAGGCGGCGCCCGTCGTGGCTCCGATCGGCGTCGGCTCCTTCGTTCTCATGCTGCCGCTCTCGATCCCATTCGGTGTCCGGCGGCGATCCACGCATCACGACCCGGCACCCGTCCCGTCCCCACTCAGCAAGGCAGGCGTCTGACAATGAGCGCGACTTTTGCCGCCGAACCCGAGGCGCTGGAGCCCGGCGCCGATCCCGCCGGCTCCCCGCATGCCGGCATCAGCATCGTGGTCTGCTCGCGAAACCGCCCGGAAATGCTGGAACATTGCCTTGCCGCGATACGTGACGCGATGAGCCTGACCGACGAACTGGTGGTGGTCGATTCCGCCTCCCGCGACGGGGAGACCTGGCGGATCGCCGAGCGCTACACCGACCGCGTGCTGCGCTGCGGGCGCCCGGGGCTGTCGCGGGCGCGCAATGCCGGACTGCGGGCCGCCACCCGTTCGGTGGTCGCTTTCACCGACGACGACTGCCGGCCGGCGCTGGATTGGGCCCGCGCGCTCGGGCGGCGTTTCGCCGATCCCGAGGTGACTTTCGTGCTCGGACGGGTGCGCGCCGGACAGGCGCCGGCCGGCTCGGACGCCAGTGGCAACGCGAGCGTGCACGACGTCCCGGAGGCGCGCGTGATCGACGCAGCGGTGCCGTTGGAGACCGTCGGCCACGGGGCGAACATGGCTTTCCGGCGCGAGAAGCTCATAGCCATCAACGGTTTCGACGAGATGCTGGGGACCGGCAGCCGGCTGCGTGCCGGCGAGGACAAGGACGCCGTATGGCGGCTGCTCTCGAACGGCTGCACCGGGTACTACGAGCCTGCTGCGTGCGTCACCCACGTGCAGTGGCGCGGCCGTGCGGCCTCCGTGCGGCTCGCGTACGGCTATGGGCAGGGTTGGGGAGCGCTGGCCGCCAAGGCGCGCCGGGCCGACCGTCCGGCGGGGGAGCAGCTGCTGCGCCGCGGCGTCGGCTCAGCGGGTCTCGGGCAGGCCTGGCGTGACCTGCGGGCCGGATATCAGACCGGCGTGCTGGTCAGCGGATCGTGGACCGCCGGTGTGATGGTCGGCGCGTGGCGGGGGCGCCGCATGCCGGTGCGCGACGGACGCTACGTCTCCTCGCCCATCCACACCGACCTCAGCGCCAGCCTGCCGTATCCGTAACCCACCGCCGTCCCTACGGTGCGCACCGCCGTGGTGAGCGCGCCGAACTCGTAGCCGGCGCGCAGATCACGCGCGGCGCTGGCCGCACCGTCGTGCCACAACAGGTGGCGACGCCGTTCCCGGGAGCGTTGGCGATCGAGTCCCTTCAGCAAGGCGATGCGCGCGCCCTGACCCTTTCCGTAGCCCCAGTCCAGGCGCACCAGCGCGCCGCGGGGGCGCCATTGCTCATGCAGCACAAGGGCTTTCGGCTGATACCGGCCGGCGGCCCCGGCGTGCAGCAAGCGGTCGAAGAGTGCCAGATCCTCGGCGGCTTCAGCCCAGGTACCGGGCCCGAGACGCTCGTCGAACCCGCCGACGCGCTCGAGCAGGTCACGCGTCACCAGCAGGTTGTTGCTGGCACCGAACGGCTCCTGGCTCGTCGCGTCGAGCGCGGCGGGTTCGATATCGGTCTTCACCGCGACCGGCCGGTCGACAGGTGCGGGTGCCTCGACCCGTCCGGTGACGAATCCTGCTTCGGGGTGACTGGACAGCGCATCGAGCCAGCCAGGCTGAGGACGGCAGTCGTCGTCGGTGAAAGCGATGTGGGCATTCCGGGCGGCGCGCCACCCCGCGTTGCGGGCGCGGGAGGTGCCGGGAGCATCGAGACGCAGGACGCGGGCCGCCGATGCCGCCGCGACCGTCGCCGTCTCTGCGGTGGTGCTGGCGGAATCGACCACGATCAGCTCGTCGCACGGACGCAGCACGGCGGTGACGGAGGCAAGGCAGGCGCGTAGCTGCTGGGGCCTGTTGCGCGTCGCGACCACAACGCTGACGGGGATGCTGACGGGGATGCTGACGGGGGTCATCGGCCGGTCACCCGCCCCACGGCGCGCGCGGCGACGACGACCATCGCGAGCGGCAGCAGCTCGCGATGCCGGTAGCGGCGGGTGTCGTCGCTCGCGACCTGCGCAGCCCATCCGAGCGGCAGCAGCATCTGGTCATCGCGCCACCACGGCGGCTGCAGCCCCCGCTGATGCAACTGGTGCAGTCCTGCGCCAAGCCGGCGGTGCAGCTTCCACGTCTCGCGTGCGGTACGACGCGAGCCGTGGGCCACCTCCGCACCCGGTGCGTACGCAAGCCGAAAGCCCGCCGCCACCGCGCGCCGGCACAGTTCGCGGTCGCCGCCCGAGCCCATTTCCCCGTCGAACCCGCCGACGGCATCGAACACCGTGCGCCGCACGAAGAGGTTCGCGGTGGCCCCGAAACCCAATGTTTCCACGTACTTTCGCTGATCCACGTGATGGCCCGCGTCGAAGCGCTCCCAGACTGACGGCGCCGGCCCGACCCGCGGCCGGACGTGACCGGCCACCAGCTCGGCCCCACCTTCGATCGTCGCCTCCACGCCGCCGCGGATCCAGTCCGCGGCGGGGATGCAGTCGGCATCGGTGAAGGCGATCAGATCGCCGGCGGCGACGGCAAGCCCGGCGTTGCGGGCCGCGTACGAGCCGGGCCGGCGCTCGCTGATCACCCGGCTGACCATCGGATGCCGAGCCGCGATCGCGGCCGTCGCGTCGGACGATCCGTTGTCGACGACGATGACCTCGGTCGCGACGCCCGGGATCGGCTGCTGGCGGGAGAGCGCGTCGAGGCAGGCCCGAAGCGTCAGGGCGCCGTTGCGCACCGGAATCACGATGCTGACCGAGCTGACCCTCTTGATGGTGCTGGGCGCGGTAACAATGTCCGGATGCTCATCGTCAACGGGCGCTTCCTTCGCGCCCGGCCCACCGGTCTGCACCGCGTCGGGCGAGCCCTGCTTGACGCCGCTCGTGCCGCCGGGCTCGACGCCGAGGTGATCGCGCCCCGCGGAGTCGGCGACCCGCGGGTCGACCGCCACGTCTGGTCGCCTCCGGGACGCGCCGGTGACCACACTTTCGAGCAGGTCATCCTGCCCGCCCTCGCCAACAGGCGCCGCGTTCTCTCGCTCACCAACACCGCACCCGTCTATGCCCG
This sequence comes from uncultured Actinomycetota bacterium, assembly GCA_963731205.1. Taxonomy (GTDB): domain Bacteria; phylum Actinomycetota; class Actinomycetes; order Frankiales; family Frankiaceae; genus DATAZK01. The sequence continues at coordinate 2,285,364 of CAVSUJ010000002.1, forward strand.
GCACGGGATCGTCGCCGTCCACGACCTCGCGATGGTGAGCCATCCGGAGTGGTACGCGCGATCGATGCGGGCCTACGCCCGGCTGGTCGTCGCCGCTGCCCGGCGCGCCGAGGTCGTACTCACCTTCAGCTACGCCGTCGCCGGCGAACTCGAGCAGGCGGGCGTCGCCGGGAAGCGGATCCACCTCATCCGCGAGGCCGTCGACCCGGCCTTCGCGCCCGCGCCCGCCGACGCGGTCCAGTCCGTACGCGAGCGGCTCGGCCTCGACGAGCCCTACGTCCTGATGGTCGGCTGGGCGCAGCCCCGCAAGGATCTCGCGACGGCCGTCGAGGCCCATCGCCTGGTGCGGCCTGACATCTCTCATCACCTTGTCCTGGTGGGGGAATCGCACGACACCTTCGCGCCCGTGGCGGTACCGGACGACCGCTCGATCGTGCGCGCCGGCCATCTGTCCGATGCCGAACTCGTCGCCGCCGTCACCGGTGCTGCGGCGCTGCTGTATCCGTCGCTGTACGAGGGATTCGGCCTGCCGCCACTGGAGGCCTGGGCTTGCGGGACGCCCGCACTCGCGAGCGACATCCCGGTGCTGCGCGAAAGTACGTCCGGGCTCGGAGAACTGCTGCCGGTCGGCGATGTACGCGCCTGGGCCGATGGGCTGCGCGCCGCGCTGCGCGGCGAGCTCGCCGTGCCGGAGCCGCCCGCGTGGCGGTGGGCTGACGCGGGCCGACAGCTCCTGGACGTCCTAGCCTGAGTACGCAACTTCACGCGTCCTGACGCGTGGGCGGCGGGACTCGATGGCCCGCAGGTACACCTGCTCCATGCGGGCGGCGAGGTTCTCCGGCGCATGCTCGGTACGGGATGCCTCGGCGTTGGCGGCTCCCAGCCGCGCAGCATGGGCGGGCTCGTTCAGCATCCGCTCCAGCGCGGCAGCCAGCCCGAGTACATCGCCGGCGGACGTCATCACGCATCCGGGCAGAACGCCTGCCAGCGCGGCGATTCCGGGATCGTCGCTGGCGATCACCGGCCGCCCGTGCGCGGCCGCGTCGACGACGGCGAGCGGCGTGCCCTCGGGACGAAGTTGCGGCAACGACGGCACCACCACCGCCCGCACCGAGCCCAGCAGCCGCGAGAGCGCGGAGGCGTCGAGCCTGCCGAGGAAGTGCACCGATTCATCGCCCGCCTGGCCGAGAACGTCTCTGCAGCGGACCGTCGCCGGCGACGCGCAACCTGCTGGTCGGATGACGCTCGCTGATCAGCCGCCAGGCTTGCAGCAGCACGAAGAGTCCCTTGTCCGCTGAAAGCCGTCCGACATACGCGAGGTCGGTGCAGCCCGCCGGCGAGCGCGGCTCGAACACCGGAATCGGCGCCGGAGGCGCGAGAGTCGTCACCCGCGAAAACCCTGCTGCCCGAAGGCTTTCCGCCACCGGTTCGCTGACCGCCACCACCTCGTTCAAGGCGTGCCTCGCCACCGTCGCGTCAAGGCGCCGCTTGACCTGACGGTCCACGACCGCCCGGATCGACCCCGCTCGCGGATCGACGGTGCCGGCCAGCCGCATGTCGTGAGCGGTCAGCACCCGGGGCGCCGGTACCAGCAGCGCCGCGACCGACAACTCGCGTACCACGTTGTGGAAATGGACCACATCGGGCCGCAGGGCATGTACCCGGTTCACCAGCCGGGAGCGGGCCCGGGGATCCCACAGGTCCAGCACGCGTCCCGCACCCGCATGGCGCACTTCCCCGGCGAACACGTCGATCTCGTGCCCGGCCCGGCCTAACGCGTCAGCGAGCCGGCCGACATAGACCTCGGCGCCCCCGCGCTCGGGATCGCCGGTCGACAGGTCGTTGACGAGAAGCACGCGCACTGCCGGCTCCTACCGCAGCACGTCGGCGATCGCCGAGTCGAGCGCGACCAGATCGGCAAGCGGGGGCTGCTCGGCATCGACGGGGTGCATCGGCGCGGTGACCGCTCCCGTCGTCGCCACCTCTTCCATGACGTCGTCGATCCGGGCGACGAAGCGATCCCAGTCATAGCGCGCTGCCCGCCGGCGGCAGGCGCTGCGCATCCGGCCGATCTCCTCCGGCATGGCCGACACCGCCAGCATCTGATCCGCGAAGGCCTTCGGACGTCCGGCCAGCAGCCAGCCGGTCTCGCCGTGCACGACGCTCTCGCACGGCCCACCACTGGCGACGGCGATGACGGGGGTTCCCGAGGCCATCGCCTCCAGCGGGACGATGCCCCAATCCTCATTGGGCGCAGTGAAAAGCAGGGCGGTCGCCTGCTGGTAGAGATCGATCAGCCGCTCGTCGGAGGGGCCCTCCTCGAACGTGATCGGCAGCCCCTCGGCTCGTGCGCGCAGCCCGTTCACGTACTCGCGGCTCTTCTCATCCACCGCGCCCGCGATGACGAGCCGGCCCGAAAGGCCCATGGCGACGGCGATCCGCATGGCGTCGATCGCCAGTTCGAGCTTCTTCTGCCAGACCATGCGTCCCGCGACGAGAAACAGTGGCTCGCGCGCCTGGGCCGCAGGCACCGATTCGAGCTCGGCGAATTCGACACCGAAACGCTGCAGATCCACGCCGGGGTACAGGACCTCGACGGCGGGATCAGGCGCGAGCCGCCCCTTCAGGACGCGGCGCCGGGTCTCGTTGCTGTTCACCAGGACATGGCAATACCGGCGCCACAGCGCGGCGTCGGCCGATTGGAACGGGCGTCCCAGGAAGCGCAGCGCCGCCGCCTTCGTCGGGTCGCGGCGGGCGAGTTCGGCGCGCACCTCCGGGTCGTGCAGGATCTTCAGCGGCGTATGGCAATACGCGACCGCCGGAAGCCGGGTGCGGGCAAGCAGCAGGTCGCCGAGCCCCTCGGAGGAGACGAGCAGCGCGCGTGCGCCGTCCTCAGGGAGGCGGGTACGCGAGAGGGTCGCCGCGGCGCGCACCAGCGGCGAGAGCGACCGTTTCACCGATACCGGCGGCCCGAGTTCGACAACCTCGCTGCGCAGGCAGGGAAAGGTCGACTCCGGCTCGAAATGATGCGTGTAGATGACCCAGTCGTGGCGGCTGCGACTCACGATCTCTGCGACGACCCGTTCGGCTCCACCGCAGAGGTAGATCCACGGGTGGTAGAGCGCAAGGCGCATCGTGCCCCCTAGTCCGGCGAAGGTTGGTGAGTTGGCTGTGTGTTCAGCGACACCGCGCCGTCTAACGACCTTGGTTTCCAGAAGTGACGCTCCGGCCTCGGGAACGGCTGCCAGAATCTCCGGCGTGATCGCCACCGATGCGCTGACCGTGGTGATCCCGACCCGTGACCGCCCCGAATGGCTCGCGCGGACGCTGGCCGCGCTCAGTCCCGCAGGCCGGCGCACTGGGCGGGGTGATCGTGGTGGATTCGGCGTCACGCTCCCGCGACGTGGCCCGGGTCGCTGCCGATTTCGGGGCCCGCTACCTTCGCGAAGACACGCCCGGGGCGTCGCGGGCGCGCAACCGCGGCTGGCGCGAGGTCACCACCGAGTACGTCGTCTTCCTGGACGACGACCTGCTGGTGCGTCCCGGCTGGGCTGACGCGCTGGCCGCGGCGGTGACGCGACCCGACGTGGCATTCGTGGCGGGACGCGTGGTGCTTCCAGGCGGGGCCTGCGGCCCGGGCGGCTTCGCACTCATCGACCACCCTGAGGCCAGGACTCTCGACGCGCTGAGCCGCGGCGTCCTCGGGGGGACCGCGAACCTGCTCGTCTCGCGGCAGGCTCTTGCCGCGGTCGGGGGCTTCGACGAGCGTCTGGGTCCCGGGCGGTGGCTTGCGGCGGGAGAGGACCTCGACCTGCTCGATCGGCTCGTCGAGGCCGGTCTGACCGGACGCTATGAGCCGGCCGCGGTCGTGGAATGCGAGCAGTGGCGCGAGGGCTCGGCGCGCGCGAAGCTCGCGTGGGGCTACGGAAAGGGCATGGGCGCAAGGTTTGCGGGGATGGCGCGTCGCTCGCCGCGAAGGGCGCTGCCACGGTGGAACGAGCTGCTGCGCCTCGGCGGTCTCGCGACCCTGGTGCGCCGTTCCCGAAGCACAGCTGCGGCACCGGCATCGGCCGTACCGTCCGCACCCGCTCCCGGCGGCCGGTGGAGCGAACCGATCCTGTGGCGGCTCGGTGCCCTCGTGGGGTTCTTCGCGGCGCTCCCGCTGCGCCGCTGGACCGGACCGGCCGAGTGAGCGACCCGCAGCACCCTCTGGCCGGCGAGCGGATCGATGTCGTCACCGTGCATCTCCCGCAGCGGAACGGCCGCGCCGCCGAACGTGCCCTGCACGCCTGGGTCTGTGGAGCGCGCAGCCTCGGGGCCGACGTCCGCGTGAGCTCGTGGTCGTCGTACGAACCGCGCGAACCCTTGCCCGCGTGGTGTGAGCACCAGGCGCTCCCAGAGCGCTCCTTCGCCGCGCGTCATCGTGCGGCGCTACGCCACCCGCGCTCGGACGCTCGCCTGCTGGACTGGCAGCCGCGCCCGGGTGCCTGGGCGGTTGCCGACGACGTGGTCTCCGTGGCTGCCGTCGCCGGGCGTGAGCGATCGGTGCTCGTCGCGCACTACTCGACGCTGCTGGATCAGTGGGCGCTGCGACGGGCGCAGCCGCGCCACGTCCAGGACCTGCGCCACGAACGTCGTGCCGCGGCGCAGGTGCGGATCCCCACGGCGTACTCGCAGCGGGTGGCCCGCCGCTTCGCCCATGGGACGCGGACGGTCCCGATCGCTCTCGAGCCGGTGCCGCCTGTGGCATTCGTCGAGGCGCCCGGTCGCCGTGTTGCCGGCGGATTGGACGTGGGGGCCCAACCTGGCGGCGCTCACGATGTTGCTACGCGAGTGGCCCGAAATCCGGGAGCGCGTCCCGAGCGCCCGGCTGCTGCTGGCCGGCGCCGGACTGCCCGACGCGGTGGGCCGCGGCCTACCCGCCGGAGTCGAGGCGCTCGGGCACCTGCCGGATATTGCCGAACTCTGGGCGCAGGCCGCCGTCCTCGCCTTCCCGTGCCCGGCCTCGAGCGGGCCCAAGGTGAAGGTGCTCGAAGCCGCGATGGCCGGGGTGGCGATCGTCACGACCGAGTCCGGAGCCGAAGGCTTGTGCCTCGAAGGCGTGACGATCGCGCCGCGACCGGCGGCCTTTTCCGGGGCGCTGGCGAAAGCGCTCGGTGACCCGGCGAGCCGCGCCGCCGCGGGCAAGCAGCTGCGGGCCAGCGCGCTCGCTCATCACGCACCGGAGGCGGCAGCCGCCGAGCGGGTCAGGATCTGGCGGAATTCGCTCACACTCCAGGACTAGTCGCCTAGTCGAATAGGACTATTTCGCGCCTGGGCGCTTTTCGATGCGTCCGATTTGTGCCGATAATTGGCCAGAGCCACCCCAGGCTTGGCGCCGTTGGATGACCGGCATTTCTTCGCAAGTATCGCTCGCCGAATCGGTCACCGCCAAGAGCTCCTCGCAGTTCGTCGACCCGACGGCACACGGAAGCGGTGGAGATCATCAGCGCAAGTTCCGGCGTACGCACGCGCCTGTCAGCGATCGGCGCGGTGACGGCAATGGCCGCCGGCGCGCTGCTCTTGACCGGTAATTCCCCAGCATTTGCAGCAGGTTCCGTGACGGTGACCACAGCGGCTTACGTGAAGGCCGGCAATGTCGCCGCCCTCTCAGCCACCACCAACGCCAACACCCAGTGCCTCGTCGTCGTCGCCGCGAAAACGGCGAAATTCACCAGCACCACCGCCCGGCGGAGTTGGCAGGCGAATTTCACTGCTGCTGCTGACGGTGCTCGCTCACTCAAAGCCACGGTTTACAGCGACGCGAAATGCACGAAAACCGTTGCTGCAGTGACGCGTGTTTACACCTCCGATGGAGTGGCACCCGTCACGAAATCCACGGTGACCGGTGACTGGACGAGCGGGCCCACCACCGTCAAGCTCAGCGCCGCCGACGCCCGCAGCGGCGTCGCGTCCACCACCTACGCGGTCGACGGCGGCGCGACCCAGCGCTACACCTTGCCCTTCGTGCTGGCCCCGGGTCCGCACACCCTCACGTACGCGAGCACCGACAAGGTCGGCAACGTCGAGGCCACGCACACCCTGCAGATCGGCACCACCCGCAGCGGTATCGCGATGTCGGGAGCGGGCGTGCTCGTCGCCGATCCCACCGCGTCCAATGGGCAGGCGATCCTGACTGCCGGACCGCAGAGCGGAGCGGCCGGTGTCGCGCGCGGGACCTACACGCTCACCGCCCGCATCCACGGGTTGACCCGCGCCAGCGTCTCGGTGGACGGACGCGAGGTGTGGAGCGGCGCACCAGGCGCGAGCTGGCAGAGCATCGCGGTGCCGGTCTTCATCAGCGGCCCCACGTCGCAGCTCACCGTCAACGCGAACTACCTCGACACCGTGACCCTCACCGCCGCTGCGGCGCAGTACACCGTCGCGGGCAACACGATCCTGGACCCCAGCGGCACGCCCGTGACGCTGCGCGGGGTGAACCGCAACGGCCTGGACTACATGAACCACGGCTACTACAGCGGCATGACCGACGTCTCGGCGATGTCGGACTGGGGCTCGAACATCGTGCGCGTGCAGATGTCGGAGGACTTCTGGCTCACCACCTCGTGCCAGTACAGCGCGAGCTACCAGCAGGCCGTCGACGTCGCCGTCAACGAAATCACGAGCAAGGGCATGGTCGCCCTGCTCGATCTGCACACGAGCATGACCGACTCCGACTGCCCCGGTACACCGAGCCAGCAGAAGATGGCCGACACCCGGGCGATCACCTTCTGGAGCCAGGTCGCCGCGCGCTACGCCAGCAACCCGCTCGTCGCCTTCGACCTCTACAACGAGCCCCACGACATCCCGGTGAACGTCTGGCGTGACGGCGGGCCGGTCGACGACTGGCAGGCCGCCGGCATGCAGCAGATGTATGACGCGGTACGCGCGACCGGCGCCACGAACCTGGTCTTCGTCAGCGGCACCGACTGGGCGTACAGCATCGACGACGAACTGCTCGACCCGCTGGACGGCTACGGCATCGTCATGGCGCCGCACGTGTACTACGGCGACCGGTGCAGCGCGCTGCCGCCCACGCTCGACGTCGACTGGGGCCCGACGGCGGCGGCGCATCCCGTGGTCATCACCGAGTTCGGCTCACCCTGCACGACGTCGACCTACAACGCGAACGTCATCGACTACGCCGAATCGCACCACCTCGGCTGGGTGGCCTTCGTCTGGGCCGACCATGCGAACGGCGGACCCTACGGACTGCTCGACTCCTTCGGCACTTACGCACCGGACGCGCAGGGCCAGCCGGTGCGGGACGCGATGTGGGCCGCCCGCGGCTGGAGCACCCCCGGCGGCCGCTGACGGCCGTCAGCGCTCGAGGGGTCCGGGCCGGTGTTAGCTTTCTCGCGTTCGATACGTGAGGAGCTCACATGACGTCAGCCTGCCCGGTGCAGCGGGGCGAGAGCGGCAACTGGGTGTTCACCGGCTACGCGGAGGTGCTGGCGGCGACGCAGGACGTCGAGGCGTTCCGGGCCAACTTCCGCGCCCCGGGCGTCGAGGTGCCGCCGGAGGAGCAGTTCGTCAACGAGATCCCCGAGCCGCGCCACGGCCACGTTCGCAAGATCATCAACTCGGCCATCGCGAGCCACCGGCTGACGGGCGTCGAGCCGCTGTGCGAGACGCTGTGCCGCGATCTGCTCACAGCGTTACGTGAGCAGCGTGGGGACAGTGGACCGGTCGATCTCGTCACCGAATACGTGATGCCCGTGCCCAACAGCATCATCGCCCACCTGCTCGGTGCTGAACCGGCCGACTACGAGAAGTGGGCGTCATGGTCGGAAGAGGTCGTCGAGGGCACCTACCCGTCGCTCTACCGCAACGAGCGCGGTGTCGGATTCGCCGGAGCGCACCCCGAGTTCGCCGCCTACATCGACGCGATCATCGCCGACCGCCGGGCCAATCCGCGCGAGGACTTCGTCACCCGGCTCATCACCCGCGAGATCGACGGTCGCCGCCTCGGTGACGTCGAGGCGCGCATCCAGCTCGTCTTCCTGTTCATCTCCGGCAACGAGACGACGCGCCATCTGCTCGGCAACCTGCTGTATCGCCTCGCCGGCGACCCCGCGCTCTTCGCCGAGCTCGCCGCCGACCGCAAGCTCATCGAAGCGGCGATCGAGGAATCGCTGCGCCTCGATCCTCCGGTGCGCCTGCTGATGCGCACCTGCAGTGCCGGGACGGTCGTCGCGGGGGAGCAGATCGACGTCGGCGAGCCGGTCATCTTCGGCGTCGAGCAGGCGAACCGCGACGAGGAGAAGTTCGACGACCCCGAGCAGTTCCGGCTCGACCGGCCCGACATGCGACGCCATCTGGCTTTCGGCGGCGGCCCGCACGTCTGCCCCGGCGCTCACCTGGCCCGCATGGAGGCACGGGTCGCCGTCAACGTGCTGCTGGACATGGCCAGCGGGCTGCAGATCGAGCCCGGCTTCGCCTACGAGAACGTGCCGGTCGTGTGGGCGAAGGGTCCCCGCTCGCTGCCGGTGCAGGTCGCCTGGGCGTGAGCAGGTCGCGCGTCAGGTCGGCAGATGGTCGACGCGCCACGCCTCGGGCCGGCGCCCGGCAGCCAGCCCGCCGTCGACCCTGAGCTCGGAACCCGTGAGGTAGGACGATTCGTCGGAGGCGAGGAACAGCACCGCTTCCGCAACCTCCTCGGCGGTGCCGACGCGTCCCAACGGCAGGTCGCTGAAGCGGGTGCCGAAATCCTCCTTGGGCACCGGCAGCATGGCCGTGTCGATCGAGCCCGGCAGCACCGCGTTGACCCGGATGCCCTCGATGCCCAACTCGATGGCGGCCGTCTGCGTCAGGCCGCGCAGCCCCCACTTCGACATCCCGTATGCCCCGTGCCCGTACATGCCGGCAGCGCCCGCACGCGAGGAGATGTTGACGATGCTGCCGCCGCCGCGCGCCTTCATCGCCGGCACCACGGCTTGTAGGCCGAGCAGGGCGCCGATCAGGTTGACCCGCAGCAGCCGCTCGAAGTCGGCGACCGGCTCGTCGACCAGCGGCCGCGTCCAGTAGACGGCCGCGTTGTTCACCAGGATGTCGACCCCGCCGAACGTCTCGGTCGCGGTGCGCACGACCGTGGCCCAGTCGGCTTCGCTGGAGACGTCGTGGGCCAGCGCGATCGCGGATCGGCCGGCGTCACCGATCTCATTCGCGAGCGCCTTCGCGTCGGTGTCGAGCACGTCGGTGATCACGACGTGTGCCCCTTCGGACGCGAACCGCCGGGCCTCCGCGGCCCCCTGACCCCGCGCGGCACCGGTGATGATCGCTACCTTGCCGGCAAGCCGGCCGTGGGCATTGCCGGCGAGCCGGCCGTCAGATGTGGACACGGCGCCGAGTATCCACCGTGCGCCGATTACCTGGCGCCACCGGCTCAGGGTGCTGGAGCACCCGGAGAGCCTGGCGCCAGGTTCTACGGTGCGGCGGCTCTCTCGGGGATGCGGACCAGCCGGTGCAGCGCCAGACGGGCGAGCGGCGCGTAAATCATCAACAACGGCAAGGGTCCGTGCATGGTGAGCCAGGTCCCGGAGCCGGACTCGCGGGCGTCGACGCCGTGATCGAAACTCATGCGCAGCGGTCCGAGGACCGCGTTCCACGACCAGCGGCGACGCTTGGCGTCCACTCCCGTGACCTCGAACGACATCGGCGCCGGAACGATCGACCACACCTGGCCGGTGAGTCCCGGGCGCAGCCGCCCGATCGCCTCGACCCGGCGGATGTGCGGCGCCCACTCCGGCCACCGCTGCGGATCGGCATAGGCCTCCCACACGTCGGGAGCGCCGGCGGGGCCGTGGACGCGCACGGTCAGCGAGGACACGTCGCTGAATGTATGCGGCTGCCGGGGCGGAACGCCGGAAAAGCGCCGGTGGCGCGGGAATGGAAAAATGGCCACGTGAGTGACATCGCCACCGTTCGTGGCTGGCTGGTCGATGCGGGCGTCGGTCACCGTCCTCACGGGCGCCGGCATCTCGACCGACTCGGGCATTCCCGACTTCCGCGGCCCGCAGGGGATCTGGACGAAAGACCCGGCGGCGCAACGGATGTCGACCCTGTCGGCGTACGTCGACGACCCCGAGCTGAGGGTGCGTTCCTGGCAGAACCGGCGCGCCCACTCCGCCTGGACGGCCGAGCCCAACGCCGGGCACCGGGCGCTCGTCGACCTCGAACGCTCCGGCAAGCTCGCCGCGCTGCTCACCCAGAACATCGACGGCCTGCACCAGAAGGCGGGTTCTGCGCCCGGGAAGATCCTCGAACTGCACGGCACGCTCTGGGAAGCGGAATGCCTGTCGTGCCACGAGCGTCGTCCCATGGCGGAGGTGCTGGAACGGGTCGACGCGGGCGAGAAGGACCCGCCCTGCGTGAGCTGCGGCGGCATCCTCAAGTCGGCGACGATCAGCTTCGGCCAGGCGCTCGACCCGGTGGTGCTGCAGCGCGCGTTCGACGCGGCGGCGAATTGCGATCTCTTCCTGGCGGTGGGCAGCTCGCTGACGGTCCAGCCGGCTGCCGGCACGTGCGGGATCGCCGTCGACGCCGGCGCCCGGCTGGTCATCGTCAACGCCGAGCCGACCCCGTACGACGAGTACGCGAACGCCGTGATTCGGGCACCGATCGCCGACGTGCTACCGGCCCTGCTAGCGGCCTAGGCCCAGCGGTACGGGGCCGTTCGGCCCTGGCCTGAAACCAATCGATGTGATGGCAACCACCATCCGCCCGCGGGCGCGCTAGCCTGCCCGGCATGAAGGTTCCGCTGACCAGCATCGATTTCCTGCGCCGGGCCGAAGAGGTCTACGGCAAGCGGGTCGGGATCATCGACGAGCCGACCCAGCCCGCCGCGTCGCTCGGCGAGATCACCTACCGCGGCTTCGGTGCCCGCTGCCGCGCCCTCGCCGCCGGCCTCGATGAGCTCGGTGTGGGGCGCGGCGAGCGCATCGCCGTCGTGAGCGAAAATTCCGCGCGGCTGCTCGATCTGCTCTTCGGCGTGACCGCGTACGGACGCGTCTGCGTACCCATCAACTTCCGGCTGCAGGCCGCGGAAATCGCTTACATCGTCGAGCATTGCGGGGCTTCGGTGCTGCTCGCCGACCCCGAGCACGAAGACCTCCTCACCTCGGCGGCCAACCCGAACGTCAAGCACCGCTTCCTGCTCGGCAAGGACTACGACGACGGCCTGCTGCGTCCCGAACGCGATCCGGTGCCGTGGGAAAACCCCGACGAGGACGCCACCGCGACGATCAACTACACGTCCGGCACCACCGCGCGGCCCAAGGGCGTGCAGATCACCCACCGCAACACGTGGGTCAACGCGGTCACCTTCGGCCTCCACACCGCCGTCACCGATCGCGACGTCTACCTGCACACGTTGCCGATGTTTCACTGCAACGGCTGGGGAATGCCGTTCGCGATGGCCGGCCTCGGGGTGCCGCAGGTCGTGCTGCGCAAGGTCGACGGCACCGAGATCCTGCGTCGCGTGCAGCACCACGGCGTCACCCTCGCCTGCGGTGCACCCGCCGTCTGGAGCACGGTGCTCGAAGCCGCCCAGAGCTGGGACGGCCCGATCCCCGGCAGCGGTGCCATGCGCATCGTCGTCGCCGGTGCGCCCCCGCCCACGCGCGTCATCGCCCGGGTCGAGGAAGAGCTCGGCTGGGAGTTCACCCAGATCTACGGCCTCACCGAGACCTCGCCGCTGGTGACGTCGAACCGCACCCGCGCCGAATGGGACGGCGAGACCGGCATCGAACGCGCCCGGCTGCTCTCGCGGGCCGGCGTGCCTTCGATCGGTACCGAGGTGAAGATCGCTGAATCGGGCGAGGTGCTGGTGCGTTCCAACACCGTGCTCGACGGCTACTGGGAGCAGCCCGACACCACCGAGCAGGCGCTCGGCGACGGCTGGTTCCACACCGGCGACGGCGGCACCTACGAGGGCGGCTACCTGACGATCTCCGACCGGCGCAAGGACGTCATCATCACCGGCGGTGAAAACGTCTCCTCGATCGAGGTGGAGGACGCGATCTTCAGCCACCCCGCCGTCGCTGAGGTCGCCGTGATCGGCGTCCCGGACGAGCGATGGGGCGAGACGATCAAGGCGCTGATCGTGACGGCTGAGGGTGAGACCGTCACCGAGGAGGAGATCATCCTCTGGTGCAAGGACCGGCTCGCCCGCTACAAGGCACCCACGTCGGTCGAGATTCGTGACGCCATTCCGCGCACGGCGACCGGCAAGGTGCAGAAGTTCAAACTCCGGGAGCCGTACTGGGCCGGCGCCGAGCGCCAGATCAACTAAACCGCCGCGACAGGGGCGCTTAACCAGGCGTATTCCTGGAGACACCGTCCATTGCCGGAAGTGCGCACCAGACTGTCCGGTGACCGCACGCGAGAGGACCCCATGACCGCCGGATCCGACCCGACCCAGCGGGAGGCAGGAATCCCGGCCGGTCGTGAGCGTGGTTTCGGCGAGCCCCGCGATCCCGACGAGCCGCGCTTCGCCGGCCCTCCGACTGCTGGCACGCACTCGGCTCCCTCCTGGCCGGCGGACGCGCCCCCCTGGTCGACGGAGTCCACCGAAGCGAGCTACTCGACCGTCCCACCGGATGCGCCGCCCTCCGGCCCGCCCGACGAATACCAGCTCGAACCGGTCGTCGACTACGGCCCCGGCGTCGCCTTCCCGGCGGAGCCGAGCGACGGGCTCGCGCTCTCGCGTCTGGGATCGGCGGTCGGTGCCGCCGGCGGCCTGCTGGCCGGCATCGGCACCTTCTTCACCTGGGCCACCTTGAGGCTGACCGCCAACGGCACCGACTCGCAGGGCTTCACCGCCGACCCGTCGGCCATCAGCTACAACGGGCTGTCGCTGCTCGAAGGCCGGATCATGCTGGTCCTGGGCCTGGTCGCGATCGGCCTGAGCGCCGCGTACCTGCCCCGCCGGGCGCCGCGCCTGCTCGGTCCGGCCCTCGCCGTCACGGGCGGGCTCGGGGTGATCGTGATGGCGTTCGCGGCGATCGGACACCCGGTCGAACTGGCGACGCTCTTCCGGTCCTACCGTCAGATCGACGCCGTCAAAGTGAGCCTGCCCGACGGGGTGGGTACCTGGTTGGCAGTGATCGGGGCGCTGCTGATCCTGGCGGGCGGCTTGCTGGCCCTGATGAGAAGGAGCGAGATGCACGACGAGGGGCTGGAATGAGTGAGCCGCCGGCGGCGCCTGACACCGCAACGGAGATACCGGCCGAGCCGATCACGTTCCAGTCCATGGCGGACCGGCTGACGTTAGGCCTGCTCGCTTCGGTCATCGGCGCCGTGCTGGTGTTCGTCTCCGCGTTCCTCACCTGGTCGACCGTGGACGCCCGCAGCCAGGTCGGCGACAAGCTCGCCGGTGCCGTCACCGACTCCATGGGCATCTCCGGCGGCCGACTCGGCACCGCGACCCTCGTGCTCTCACTCGCCGCGCTGGCCGTCGTTGCCGTCATGCTGCTGCCCGCGACCAAGCCGTGGGCATGGCAGGTGCTGATCGGCGCGGGCCTGCTGTCGGCCGCGTTCACGCGTCTATGACCTGATCACCATCCCCAAGACGCTGCGGCCCGACAACTTCACCTGCCCGTCAGGTGTCAGCTGCGCGTTTCACCGCACGATCGGACCGGGCGTGTGGTTCACCCTGATCGCCTCGCTTCTGATTGCGGCTGGTGCGTACGTCCACCACATCCGCCCCGTGCCCTTCCGCTCACCGGGTGCCCACCCCCCGAAGCTCAAGCGCCGGATCGTCGACCTGACCAAGCGCTAGCCCGGGCCGGGCGTCCCGGTCACGACCTCGGGGGTCCCCAGCTCGGGCGCCGGGGCCTGCTCCTCGCCGGCCCCCGGAGCAGCTGTCGCGTAACGGATGCCGGACCGGCCCTTGCGCGACTGTCCTTCGAGCGCGTGGGACAGGTTGCGCGCGGTGTAGACCAGTGGCACGTGACTGAACGCCTGCGGGAAGTTGCCCGTCATCCGCTGGGCGACCGGGTCCCACTCCTCGGCGAGCAGCCCCACGTCGTTGCGCAGGCTCAGCAGCCGCTCGAAGAGCGTGACGGCCTCATCGAGGCGACCCACGGCGGCGTAGTTGTCAGCGAGCCAGAACGTGCAGGCCAGGAAGGCGCCCTCGCCCGGCGGCAGGCCGTCGACGTTCTCGGTGGTCGTGTAGCGGCGCACGAAGCCGTCGCTGAACAGATCCTTCTCGATCGCCCTGACGGTGCCTTGCACGCGCGGGTCGGACCCCGGCAGGAATCCCACCAGCGGGATGTTCAGCAGCGCGGCGTCGAGCTCCTTCGAGCCGTAGTACTGCGTGAACGTCTCGCGCTTGGCGTCATAGCCATTGGCCAGGATGTCGTCGCGGATCTGGTCGCGCAGCACCTGCCACTTCTCGACCGGGCCACGCATGCCGTGGTCGGTCACGCCGCGCACCGCACGGTCGGCCGCCACCCAGGCCATCACCTTCGAATGCACGAAGTGCCGCCGAGGACCGCGGACCTCCCAGATGCCCTCGTCGGGCTGTGCCCAGCCGGTCTCGAGGAAATCCATGAGCTGGCGCTGCAGCGACCATGAGATGTCGTCGGCGGAATCGCGGTGGACCCGGCCCTCGCGCTCGGCGATGTCGATCTGCGTCTGGCGTGCCACATGCAGCGCGTCCATCACCTCGCCGTAGACGTCGAGCTGGAACTGCTGCACGGCGGCGTTGCCGATGCGAACCGGCGCAGCGCCCTGATATCCCGGCAGCCACGGCACTTCCCACTCCGGCAGCCGCCGCTCGCCGGCGACCCCGTACATGATCTGCAGCTTGGAGGCATCACCCGCGATGGCGCGCAGCAGCCATTCGCGCCACGCCTTCGCCTCGGTGACGAACCCGGCGTCGATGAGCGCGATCAGCGTGATCGTCGCGTCGCGCAGCCAGCAGAAGCGGTAGTCCCAGTTGCGGACCCCGCCGAGCTGCTCGGGCAGCGAGGTGGTGGCGGCGGCGACGATGCCGCCGGTGGAGGCGTAGGTCAGCGCCTTCAGCGTGATGACGCTGCGCCGGACAGCGTCCTGCCAGCGTCCGTCGTAGTTGAAGCCCGACATCCAGTTGGCCCACCACGCCTCGACCCGGTCGATCTGAGCGCGTACGTCGAGCGCGGGTGAGGGTGGGCGATGCGAGCGGTGATAGACGAGCTGGAAAGTCAGCGACTCGCCGTTGCGGATCTCGAAGTCGCCGACGGTCGCCATGTCGCGCCCGCGGTGCTTGACGTCCGAACGCAGGGTGAGCGCGTCAGGACCGGCGATGGCACACGTCTCGTTGTCCACCCGGCGCACCCACGGCACGATCGAGCCGTAGCCGAAGCGCATCCGCAGATGGCTCGTCATCTGGACGTGACCGCTGATGCCCTCGACCATCCGCATCAGCACGTGCTCGTCGAGCACCGGCATCATCGCGTCGACGACCCGCACGACTCCGGTCGCCGTCTCGAATTCGGTCTCCAGCACGAGCGTGTCACCGCGATAGCGCCGGGTCGAGGAGTGGATGGCGACATCGCGCGGGGCGATCTTCCAGTGCCCGTGATTGTCGTCACCCAGCAGGCCGGCGAAAACAGCAGCAGAGTCGAAACGCGGCAGGCAGAGCCAGTCGATCGATCCGTCGAGCCCCACCAGCGCGGCCGTGTGGGTGTCGCCGATGATCGCGTAGTCCTCGATCCGCAGAGCCATACATAACTCCGTCCTAGATTGGAGGCGTGCGCTCACCGATTCCCGCTCCGCGCCTGCCCGGGCTGATTGTGGTGCAGGCAGCTGGTGCGGCGGCGATGGGGGTGATCCTTTTCGCAACCGCGGGCTGCGGGATCAAGAACGGCATCGACGAGTACGTCGTGCATTTCGCCCCCGGCACGGCCGATGCGACGGCTCGCGCGGTAGGCAACGCCTGCCCGCAGTTCGGCAAGGCGAAGCTGGAGCCGCCGGCGAAAGGTGACCTGGCGACCAATCGCGCCTACCCGGTTCGCTACGACGTCACCAGCGCCTCGTCCGCCGACAAGGCCTCTCTCACCGACTGCCTGAAGAAGTACAAGGTCGTACGCGGCGTCAGCGATACCAACGACGAGGACAGCTAAGCCTTCGGCGCGTGCTCCCTGGCTGACTCCTTGCCGGCAGCCCTGGCCTGGCGCAGGCTCACCAGGATGGTCGTGAGCGCCGCGAGACCGCCGAAGATCAGGCTGCCGCCGGTCCACCAGCTCGACAACGGCAGGGCCGGCACCGTCCCGAGCGCGATGCCCAGGCCGACCAGCCCGAGGGCAGCGAGGATGCTCAGCGCCGTCGACCACGGCCTTGCCACCGCCTGATCGGCGAGGTCGGCGGCCTTGCTCCGGGCGTATTCGAACCTGCGCCGGGCCCAGTCGTACTCGGTCGACAGGATCAGGAAGCCGAGGGCGATCACCAGCACCCCGGGACCGGGTAGCGCCAGCAGCACGATCCCGAGGCCGAGTACCGCGGCACCGAGCACGCTCACGATCACGCGGCGCGCTATCCGGGCACTGGATTGCAGGATCACGGCCTCCATGATGGACGAAAGATGTGAGCGCTCGCCGGCACTCCGGATGCCGGTCATGCGCTCGCGGCCACGACGGGCTAGCGTCCCGGCCCATGACGAACCGCACTTACCGGGTGTCCGAGATCGTGGGCACTTCGACGGAGAGCCTCGACGACGCGATCCGCCACGGCATCGGCCGTGCGTCGCAGACCTTGCGCAACCTCGACTGGTTCGAGGTGACCGAGATCCGCGGGCATCTCGAGAACGGCAACATCGAGCACTACCAGGTGGGCATGAAGGTCGGCTTCCGGCTGGAGGACTGAGCCTGCTCAGCACGCGCTCAGGCTCAGGGCGCCAGCTCGCGTAACACGTCGTGGGGGTCGACGTCGGGCGGCGGCGGCCACGGCCAGCCGACCGTGCCGTCACCGTGCCAGCGGGGCACCAGGTGTACGTGCAGGTGAAACACCCGCTGGCCGCTGGCTTCCCCGGTGTTCTGGCGCAGCGTCAGGCCGTCGGGCCGAAGCCGGGCGCGGATCTGGCGAGCAACGATGGCGCACGTCCGTCCCACGGCGGCGGCGATCTCCGGATCGGCGCTCCACAGGTCGGTGACGTGGGCGCGCGGGATGACGAGGGTGTGACCGCGGGCGGCAGGGCTCGCGTCGAGGACGGCGAGGCAGTACTCGTCGGATGCCACGACGTGCGCGTCAGCCGCGCCGGTCGCGATGCGGCAGAACGGGCAGTCCGGGTCAGCCGCCATGCTGCCCATCTTCCCGCAGCGGTCTTGGCGCTGGGCAGGCTGGTCGTTCGATACCCCCGATAACCGAACGACCAGCCCGTTCCCCGGAAGGCGCGTTCCCCCCGCGCTCCCTCATGGGAAATAACGGGGTTGGGCGGGGCCCGCGAATGCGCCGGTGAGCGTCACTTCTGCTTGCGCCAAATGGAGTACGCGCCGCCCGCCGGTCACCGAATCGGCGGCGGACAGTCCGGCGCGGCTGCCGGTCGAGAGCCTTGGGCGTGGGCGAACATGCTGGTTGTGAGTGTCCCGGGCGACTCTGGAGCTTCGGCTCCGCGAGCGGCGCAACCGCCTGCGTGGCAGCGCCCGACCCGCGGCGAACACCGGCTGCCCTCCGCGATCGCGATCGTCGCCGTCGCCGTCCTGCAACTCGTGCTCCCGCGCAAGCTCTCGCTGCATCCCCGCTACCTGATCCCAGCCATCGAACTCGCCGTGCTCGCGGTCCTGATCGCGTACAACCCCCGGCGCATCGAGCGCCGCGATCCGCTCCTGCGCCGGCTCTCCCTCGCCCTCACCGGGCTCCTTTTCGCCGCCGATGCGGGAAGCGGGGCGGCGCTCGTCGTCCAATTGCTCCGCGGGCAGGCGAGCGACCATCCGGGCCAGCTGCTCGGCACCGGCGGGGCGATCTACGCGACGAACGTCGTCGTCTTCGCGCTCTGGTATTGGGAGCTCGACAGGGGCGGCCCGGCCGCCCGCGGCCAGGGTGAGCGGGCCTACCCCGACTTCCTCTTCCCGCAGATGCAGGCGATCGGGCTGGTCGATCCCGACTGGGAGCCGACGTTCACCGACTACCTCTACGTGAGCTTCACCAACGTGACGGCCTTCAGCCCGACCGACACCTTGCCGCTATCGCGCTGGGCGAAGCTGATGATGATGTTGCAGTCCACGCTGGCGTTGCTGCTGGTCGTGCTGGTGATCGCCCGGGCGGTCAACGTCCTGAAGTGACCGGCCGGGCTAGCGTTTCAGTGTGAACAGCCTCGAGGTGCGCGGTCTGACGTTTCCCTACCTGGCGAGCGGTCCGCCGGACGGGCGCGGGGTGCTGCTGCTGCACGGGTTCCCCGAGTTCTCGCTGGAGTGGGCGGCGCAGCTCCGGGAGCTCGGCGAGGCGGGCTTTCGGGCGGTGGCTCCGGATCAGCGCGGGTACGCGCCGGGCAACCAGCCCGCTGAGGTGAGCGCGTACGCGATGGATGAGCTGGTGGCCGACGCGATCGGGATGCTCGACGCGCTGGGCTGGGAGCGCGCCGACGTGGTCGGCCATGACTGGGGCGGCTCGGTGGCCTGGCACGTCGCCGGGCGCCATCCGGAGCGGGTGCGCTCGCTCACCGCCGTCTCGACCCCACACCCACAAGCGTTCACCGCCGCGATCGACAGCGGCGGCGAGCAGATCGAGAAGAGCGCGTACTTCGCCACGTTCCGCGAGCCCGGAACAGGTGAGCAGGCCCTGCTGGCAAACGACGCGGCGGCGCTGCGCGAGGTCCTCGAAGGGCTTCCCGAGGCCGAGCGCTACGTCGAGCGGATGCGCGATCGCCGGACGCTGACCTCGGCGCTGAACTGGTATCGCGCGATGCGGCGCCGCGACAGCGAGAAGACCGGGGCGGTGCGCATACCGACGCTCTACGTCTGGGGTGACGGTGACCCGGCGTTCGCCCGTGAGGCGGCCGAGGGGACCGAGCGCTACGTCGAGGCGCCCTACCTGTTCGTGGCGCTGCCCGGAGCCGGCCACTGGATTCCGGAGACCCACGCCGACGACCTGAACCGGCTGCTGCTGACCCATCTCTCCGCTTCATGATCGTCTGATCCCGACGTACGGCCGCCCGGTCTATAGGTTCGACGCATGACGACCCGCGTGGCACTGGTGACCGGTGGTAACCGAGGCATCGGGGCCGCCTGCGCGCGAGCGCTCGCGGCGGCAGGTGACACCGTGGTCGTGGCCTCCCGCGGCGGCGCCGGTCTGGACGATCTTCCGGGCGTCGCGATGGACGTCACTGATCTGGCGTCGGTGGAGGCCGCCTTCAAGTCGGTTGAAGCCGATCACGGTCCGGTCGAGGTTCTCGTGTCCAATGCCGGGATCACCCGCGACACGTTGCTGCTGACGATGCCGGAGGACGCGTTCAGCCAGGTGCTCGACACCAACCTGACGGGTGCCTACCGGGTCGCCAAGCGCGCCGCCAAAGGGATGCTGCGGCTGCGGCGCGGCCGGCTCATCTTCATCGGCTCGGTCTCCGGGTTGACCGGATCGCCGGGCCAGGCGAACTACGCGGCCTCCAAGGCCGGACTCGTCGGGCTGGCCCGATCGCTGGCCCGCGAGCTGTCCTCGCGCAACATCACCGCCAACGTCGTGAGCCCCGGACCTATCGACACCGACATGACGGCCGAGCTCACGGAGCAGCAGCAGGCCGCGCTGGTCGGCGCGGTGCCACTCGGACGGATGGGTCACGCCGACGAGGTCGCCGCCGCGGTCGCTTATCTGGCGTCACCCCATGGCGGTTATGTGACCGGTGCGGTCATCCCGGTCGACGGCGGCATGGGGATGGGCCACTAGCTCTTGCGGGCCGCCATCTTGGCCTGCCAGGCCCGCAGGTTGCCGGCGCCGACGGCTGCCACCAGCGCCGTCGCGAGGATGACGAGAATGCCCGGCAACGCCTTGCTGCCGAACCGGGAGAAGAGCGAGTCCGCCTGCTTCGACGCCCGGTCACCGGCGGCGATCAACGGCGCCTGCACCGCGGCGAGCTTGGTCTCGGGGGCGGCCAGGAGCGGAGAGGGGATCGAGTCGGCGAGCGGGGTGCTGCTCCCGAGGTCGGTGAAGTCGGCAATGCCGGCGCCGGGCAGGAAGGCGGCGGCCGGGCCGAGAAGGCTGCTGCCGTCAGACAGAGTGGACGGCTTGGAGGTCGAGCTGCCGGTCGCGGTGCTGCCGGTCTGGGTGCTGGTGCTGCCGCTGGCCGCGCCGGTGGAGCCCTGGGTCGGAACGCTGGTGGGACCGGTGCTCGGCGTCGTGGGCGCGCCTGGCAGGGTCGTCCCGCCGCCACCCGCGGCGCCGGTGACCGTTCCCACGGTGCCGGTGACCGCGCCCGTCACGCCAGTGACCGTCTTGGTGACGGTCCCGGTGACGCCACTGACGACGCCGGTCAGGCCGCCCAGCGGATTGGGCTTCGGGCTGGGCGAGGTGCCCGTCGCGGGCGCTGACGTCGGCGCGGACGTGGGGACGGGGAGCTGCGAGGCGATCGTCACCAGGACGCCGTTCACGCATTCGAGCCCGGCGGGGATCAGCGAGGACAGCGAGGGGATGGGGCAGGCGGAGCCGATCCCGAGGGTGGGGGTGCCGATGGCGTAGGCCGGGGTAGCCGCCAGGGCGATGGCGAACGCGCCGCTTGCCACGCCGGAGACGATGCCCACGCGGCGAACGAGCTTGCTGGGGAACATGCGGGTGCGGGCCCTTCGTGTCAGGCGTTACATGCACTGTCTCTGAGTGCAACGAGCCTGTTCCCTGCCGGTAACGGTCCCAACCGGACCCGTTCACCCGCACCGGGCAGAAATCACCCGGTCAGCTGCCCCTGACCTGCGTCGGCATCTGCTTTGACGCCGAAACGAGCATGGCCTTCGCGCGTGCGTCCAACTGCTGCAACCGGGCCTGCAGGCCGGCCAACTTGGGCGCCAGGGCCTTGATGTTGCCGGCGGCGACGAAGCCTACGAACGCCGTCGCGATGACCACGAGCAGTCCGGGGAGGGCGTGCCGCGAGACGAAGCCGAGCAGATCGTCGCCCTGCGAGCCGGCCGAGCGCGCCGCGGCCGCGAGCATCGGGGCCGGGACGGGCTGGTCGGGTGTCTGTGAAGCGTCGGAGATCAGCGCCGCATCGGTGAGTACGGTGCTGCCGGGCTGACCCCACGCCTGGGCCAGGGAGATCGCGGCCGGGCTGAGCGCGCCGGACGTGCCTTTGCTGCCACCGGAGCCGGTCAGGATGCCGCCGCTGCCGCCCGGGAGCACTCCGGTGCCGCTACCACTACCGCCGCTGGTCACCGGTGGGAGGCCGGGAACGGTCGGGACGATCGGGACGCCGGGCTTGGTCGTACCGCCGCCGGTCGTTGCCCCGCCGCCGCCGGTCGTGCCGCCGCCGGTGCCGGTGGCTCCGCCAGTGCCGCCCGAACCCGTACCGCCGGAACCGCCGCTGCCGTTACCGCTGCCACCGCCGAGCAGGCCGCCGCCACCGCCGAGCAGGCCTCCGCCGCCACCGCCGCCACCGCCCGCGGTGTTGCCGACGCTGCCGACCGTGCTCCCGGCCTTACCGGTGACGGTGGTGATCGTGCCGCCGACGGTCTTGCCGACGCCGGTGACGGTGCCGCCGACGGCCGGGGGCAGCTTGCCGCCGATCGTTCCGGTGACGCCGGTGACCGTGCTCCCGACCGTGCTGCCCACGCCGCTGACCGTCTTTCCGACCGTGCCGGTCACGCCCGTCACCACGTTGCCGACCGACGGCAGGCTGGACGGAGGCGTCACCGAAGGCAGGCTCACCGGAAGCGACGGGGTCGGCAGCGGGGGCAGCGAGACGCCCGTGATGGGGCTGCTGCCGCCGAGGGTGCTCGTGATCGGGGTGGTGATCGCGCTGACGACCGCGGTGGGAGCGGGCACGCTGGGGACGCTGACCGGGACGCTCGGCAAGGTCACCGGCACGGGCGGGAGTGGGACCGTGGGGAGCCCGAGGGCCATGGCGCCGCCGGCCGTCGCGATGCCGCCGATGGCGAGAGCCAGGGTTCCGGCAGCTACACAGGTGGCGCGCTTGGCAGGACGGGAGAGCGTCCGGGTCTGGCGGGTCGAGCTCACGAAAACCTCCGGCGTGCTGGGGAACGGCCGGCGAAACACCCGGGTCAGGGGTGGTTACGCGTGTGTCGTCTGGGTCACGTTTTCCGTCTGGGGAAGTTCTGGACGGCTGCTACCCCGCCTAACGCGGATGTATTCATCAGGTTTCGGGTGTAGCCGAAAAAAAGTTCCGGCACGTTTGATCTCGGTCCGGTCGTCCCGTCTCATCTCGCCCCGGTCGGGCACACTCGCCAGGTCGGCGCCCATCGGGGCGCGCCCGGCGCCCAGGAGGTACGCGTGAGCTGGTGGTGGTGTCTGAATCACTCTCGTCCGGAACAGGACCCCGACGTCGACGCCGGCGCCGCTGACCGCCTCGGTCCGTACGAGACCGAAGAAGCGGCGAAGAACTGGCGCCAGCAGTTCGCCGAGCGCAACGAGCGGTGGGACAAGTGGGACCAGGAGGACAAGGAAGGCCGCAAGGGCTCCTGACCGGCGGCTGATCGGCGGGAGGCGGGCCCATCCGGCATGATCGTGAGGGTGGCTGGCTACGACGCTGTGCTGCTGGTGTCCTTCGGCGGTCCGGAAGGGCCCGGCGACGTACTGCCCTTCCTTCGAAACGTCACTGCGGGGCGTGACGTGCCGGCAGCGCGGCTGGAAGAGGTCGCCGAGCACTATGCGGCGTTCGGTGGGGTGAGCCCGATCAACGCCCAGAACCGGGCGCTCGTCGCGCAGCTCGCCGTCGAGCTCGCACCCCGCCGGGTCTACTGGGGTAACCGCAACTGGGCGCCCTACCTCCCCGAAACCCTGGCCCAGATGCGGGCCGACGGGGTCTCGCGGGCCGCCGTCTTCGTCACCGCGGCTTATGCGTCGTACTCCTCCTGCCGCCAGTACCGCGAGGACCTGGCCGCCGCGCACCCCGCTCACCTGCAGCTGGAAAAGCTCAGGCACTACTACAACCACCCGCGTTTCATCGCTGCGCAGGCCGAGCAGGTGCTCTCCCTCGGAGACCGGCTGGCCGACGACGCCACGCTGCTGTTCACCGCACACTCGATCCCACTCGCGTCGGCGCGCACCAGCGGCCCGGCCGGCGGGGCGTATCCGGCGCAGCTGGCCGAGGCTGCCCGCCTCGTCTCCGAGCAGGTACGCGAGAGCTCGAGCTGGCGCGGCGGGTTCGAGGTGGCGTGGCAGAGCCGTTCCGGGCCGCCGACCGTCCCGTGGCTGGAGCCTGACGTCAACGACCGGCTGGAGTCGCTGGCCGCCGAGGGGATTCGCGACGTCGTGGCCGTGCCGGTCGGCTTCGTCAGCGATCATGTCGAGGTGCGCTACGACCTCGACACGGAAGCCGCCGCGACGGCCGAGCGGGTGGGAATCCGCTTCGCCCGGGCGGGCACCGTGGCGGCCAGCCGTTCGTTTCTGTCAATGGTGCGTGAGCTGGTCGAGGAGCGAGAAGATGGGCTGCCGAGGGCTGATCGACCCGCGCTCGGTGAGGACGGGCCGAGTCACGACGTGTGTCCGGTCAGCTGTTGCCCGGGGCGAGTAGCGCGTCCTGCGGCGGCCGGTGAGACAAGCTGATCGGGAAGCTGATCGCAGTAGTGAGGCGTTGGAGAGGAAGACATGACTAGCGAACACGTCTTCGAGACACCCGAGCGCTTCGTCGTCGGCACCGTGGGCCGGCCCGGCGAGCGCACCTTTTACCTGCAGGTCGTCAGCTCCGGCGAGATCGTGACCGTCGCGCTGGAGAAAGCCGAGGTCGCGGCGCTGGCCGAGGGACTTCAGGTGCTCCTCCAGCAGGTGGGCGTCAACAACGGCATGGTCATCGAGCCGGCGCCGCTGGATTCGGCCCCGCTCGAGACCCCCTTCGCCGAGGATTTCCGGGTCAGCGAGCTCTCGGTGGCCTGGGACGGGCAGCACGTGGTCGTCGAGGCCGGTGGGGCCGGTGCGACCGAGGAGACCGCTGGACGCCTGCGGGTCGCGCTGACGGTTCCGGCGACGCACGCGTTCGTCACCCGCGCGGAGAAGGTCGTCGCCGCGGGTCGCCCGCCGTGCGTGCTCTGCGGCTTGCCGGCCGACGCGAGCGGACACGTCTGCCCGCGGTTGAACTAGTCGAAGCTTCGATCCGGTTGACTGTCGGCATGGCACGTCACAGTGGACAGCACGCCGAGATCAGCCCCGCCGCCGCCGAGCGAGCGGAGTTGTGCGAGCTCTTCACCGAGGTCGGCGAGCATGCGCCCACGCTCTGCAGCGAGTGGGACGCCGGTGACCTGGCGGCCCACCTGGTGGTCCGCGAGACGCGGCCCGACGCCCTCGCCGGTCTGGTGATCCGGCCTTTGCACGGCTACACCGCCAAGATCGAGAAGGCGTTACGCGAGGCGCAGCCCTTCGCCGCGCTGGTCGAGCGCATCCGCACCGGGCCGCCGGGATGGAGCCCGGTCGGGCTGCCGGGCGTGCGTGATCGCGGCAACCTGCACGAGTACTTCATCCACCACGAGGACGTCCGGCGAGCCCAGCCCGGCTGGCACGTCAGAGATCTGCCACCCGAGACGCGCGACGGCTTGTGGCGGGTCGTTCGGCTGATGGCGCCGTTCCTGGTTCGTGGCATGAAGGCCACCCGGATCACGCTGCACACCCCTGACGGCGGCGAGCGCTCGCTCGGCCGGGCAGACGCTCCGAACCAGGTGGACCTCACCGGCGAGCCCGGCGAACTGCTCATCTACCTCAGCGGGCGGCGCGGCCACGCCGAGGTGAAGATCACCGGTTCGCCGGCAGGGCAGGCGCGCCTGGCGGCTGCCCCGCTGGGGATGTAGCCGGGCAACCAGCTCTTTTCAGAGCTGCCTGTACGCGCAATCCGCTGTACGCCGGGGTCGAACCCTTTTCGGTGAGCACAGGCAATGCGATGTAGGGCCGTGCCTTCTCACCGCTGCAACAACCAATTGTCTGTCGCCGCAAAAAAAGGGTCGGGAGGCAGCGCTACCTCGGATTGCGTGTGGCGGCAGGCGTCGCACAGCGCTAGACGGACGAGAGTCAGACCGGCAGCAGGTCGTGCAGGCGGTCTGCCTGCTTCTTCGCGGCCTTCTTGGCGGCTTTCTTGTGGTCCTTGGCGGTGGCTTTGGCGGCGACCTTCGAGGCCTTGCGCTGGCTGCGCTTGCTGACGCGGGTGGTCTTGCGCCGCAGCGATTCCCGGCCCTCGGTGTCGACACTCGCGATGAGCAGTCCGCCGAGCATGCTCGCGTTCTTGAAGAAGTGGATCTGGCTGCCGGCGCGTTTGGTCGGATCGGTCTCCTCCCAGAAGCGGTGGCCGGCCAGGGTGGTGGGCACGATCGAGCCGGCGAGCGCGAGGGCGGAAAGCCGCGGGAACCGGTTCAGCGAGAGCAGCGTCCCCGCCGCGACCTGCACGGCGGCATTGACCTTCACCGCCTGCTCGGTCGTGGTGATGTTCAGCTTGTCCATGCCGGGCTTGCTCGGGATGTCGAGCTTTTCGGCCTTGGGCGCCTTCGCCTCCGGGTGACGGAGCGCGTCGATACCTCCGGAAATGAACGTCGACGCAAGCAGTGGGCGAGCGATCCGGCGAACGAGCACAGCAACCTCCGGTGGGAAAACAGACGAGCGCTTATCTTCGGCGTGCCACGAGTTGGCGACTTGCAAACGGATTCGCTGATCAGGAGATGTGGGGACGCAGCGCCGCGAAGCTGCGTTCCCGCAGGCATCCGATCCACACGCCGGCGCCGTAGGCCACATCGTCGGCCGCGCGCAACAGCGTCCAGCGCACCGGGTCGAGCTCGGGCCGAAGGCGCCGGTACTCGGCCGCCGCGGGGACCAGGAGCGCCGCCGCCGCGAGCTGCCTGCTGCGCCGCCCTCCCGCGATGCTGAGGCCGAGCGCGACTGGGGCATAGGGGCGCCACAGGGCTTCGCCCATTGCCCGGCCCGCCGCCACGGCGCCGCCTCCGACGAGCTCGGCCGCCAGCGGGAGCGGGCGCTTCACCGGAAGGGAGCGCCTCAGCCGGGCGGTCGCGACAACGAGTGACGTGGCCGCTGCCCGGGGGTGGCCGGTGGCCAGCAGCGACCACGCGGCGAGTGTCCACCGGTTGATCGCGAACGGTGCCAAGTTCGCCGGATGGCGTGCCTGCAGTGGGGCGGCTGACGACCCGTAGCTGAAGCGTTGTGCGGCGGCGGCCCGCAGGGTCGTGCGGTGGGCATGCCCGACGGCGGCCCCCGGCTCGTAGCGCACGGTCCAGCCGGCCTCGATGAGCCGCCAGATCAGGTCCACGTCCTCGCCGTAGCGCAGGCTCTCGTCGAAGAACGGCCGCTGTGCGCCCAGCGCCGAGCGGCGCAGCAGGAGGGCCGCGGCCGGCAGGTACGACACCCGCGATCCTGGAGCGACGCGAGCCGGCCGGCCGCCGAGATCGAGCGGAGAACGGACCGCGTCGTAGCGCGCCAGCGTCCTGGAGAGCGCGTTGGACTCGGTATCGGTGCCCCTCGCCGCCACGATCCGGGGGGCGACCGCTCCCAGCTTCGGATCGATGAAATGGGGGAGCAACGCGCTCAGCCACCCGGTCGGGACCACCACGTCGGAATCGAGCACGGCGATGAACGGCCGCGACGCTCGGGCGATCCCGGCGTTGCGGGCCGCAGCGGGGCCCTGGGCGGTGGGATGGCGGAGCGCGGCATCGGGCAGCGGATCGCGCGAGCCGTCGTCGACCACGATGACCTCGAGCGCCGGATCGAGCCCGGCCAGCAGCCGGCGCAGCGCAGGCTCCCGGTCGCGGACCGGAATGACGACGCTCACGTCGGCCGGGGTCGGGCCGCCCACGGGAGTCGGATGGGCGAAGCCGGCGTCGATCAGCTTCTGCGCCAGCGCCCGGCCACTGGGTAGGTCCCAGTCGCCGCGGGCGAGGACGCCGCGGGCCTTCTCCGAGAGCGTCAGCAAGCGCCGCGGGGAGCCGCCGAGCAGCACCCGGTCGCCGTCCAGCCGGCGCACCGCGTCATCGAGTCGCGGTGGCCCGAAGGTCACCAGCCCGTCACCGGTAGCCGTGTTCGGACAGGTAGGCGAGCAACTCATCGGCGCACGTCGCGGCATCGGCCTCGACGACGCGGCGGGCCCGGGCCGGCACGAGCATGCCGGACAGCGCCAGCACCCGGTCGCGTGGATCGGCCGCCGTGGGAGCGGCCAGCGCGCCGGCGGGGGCGCGGTAGGGGCGCAGCCGCTCGTGGATCTCGCCGTGGCCGCCGACCGGCAGGTGCACGACCTCGATCGACGCCCCCCTCGCCGCCAGCACACCGGCCAGCGAGGCCCGGCGCAGCCTCGGCCCGGCCTGGACCGACAGCACCGCCGGGGCTTGGACCCGCAGCCGCTCGCGGCGCCCACCGTCGAGGCGGCGTTCCACCAGCAGCCCTGCGCCCTGCGCCGCGATGTCGGTCAGGCCGAGCGCTTGCGCGTACCCGAGCGTCGCGGCGACGAACGCGGGCACCGAGCCGCTGCCCCGGTCGAGGCTGGCGTCGCCGCACAGCACGTAACGCGCACCGTTGAGGAGCGGCGCGAGCGAGGCGGCGACGTGGGCCGAACCCGCGCCCGGCACGATCTCGACGCGTAACGCCCGGGTGGCCCCCACGGCCAGAGCCTCGCGCAGCATGGCGTCACACCCGGCCCGGCTCTCCGCCGGCGCAGCGGCGACCACCGCGATCTCCTCGCCGGGCTCCGCCAGTTGCAGCGCGGATTCCAGGGCGGCGAGGTCGGCGGGGGAGGCGCCGAACGCCCGATCGATCGCGCCGCCGGTCACGAAGGTGGGTTCACCGGTGAGCGGGTCGATCTCGACGCGCAGGTCGACGAGCTTCTGCAGGACGGCGATCATGATCGGCTCATGACGTGCTCACGCCCGCCGGTAGGCGACGCCGGCGCCGCCCTCGGGATAGGTCCAGGTGAGCGCGCCCTCGGCGTTGCAGACCAGGTAGCAGGTGCCGCACTCGAAGCACTGCTCGTAGTTGAAGAGCACGCCGCCGTCGCTCGTCGGGACGAAAAGGCCTGCAGGACAAGCAGTTACGCACGCCTTCGTGGTGCACGAGCGGCACACGTCGGTGTCGACCGTGATGTGTGCGGTGGGTGCGACGCGGAAGTCGATGGTCGCCATCCGGTCCTCGAAGGACGGCCCGTCGAACGCACGCGCCGCATCGGGCGGCAGGTACGTCGGCAGCGGCAGGTTCGTGGTGCTCATCCGAAGCTCCGTAGCGTCACGTAGGCGTCATGGGCGAGGTCGCGGATGCGTAGCCCCGATCGTTTGATGTTTTCGCGGGCGACGCGGACCGCGCCGGGCTTGGGAGCCGGGTTGTCCACCGTGAACATCCGCTCGACGACGTCGCAGGCGAGCTTGGGGTAGAGCTGCTGCATCCGCTGCGACATCAGGAGCTCCGGTACCCGCCGCAGCTTCTTGTGGTCGGCGAGGACGAAGTTCGATTCGAGTTGGCGCCGATACGCGCTAAGTCTCGTGGCACTCACGTCGCCGGCGGTGAGAGCGTCGTGCGCGACCTCACCGGCGGCCATTCCCGAACCGATCGCGAAGTTGACGCCTTCCAGCCAGATGCCCGCCGCCAGGCACAGCGCCGCCGCGTCGCCCGCGACGAGCAGCCCGTCAGTGGCGATCTCGGGCATGGTGTCGTAGCCGCCCTCGGGGATCAGGTGGGCGCTGTACTCCTTGAGCTCGCCGCCCTCGACGAGGGGCGCGATCGCGGGATGGGCCTTCAGTCCAGCGATCAGTTCCTCGGGGCGCACCTTGGCTGCGGCGAGCGCGTTCACGCTCACGACGACCCCCACCGAGACGGTGTCGAGATTGGTGTAGACGAATCCGCCGCCCGGGATTCCCCTTGTGCAGCCGACGATTTCGATGTCGACGCCGTCGGTGCCGCGCACTCCGAAGCGTGCCTCGAGCTCCTCGCGGGGGATGGCGAGGACCTCCTTCGCGCCGAGCGTGAAGTTCTCCGCGGAGAAGTTCGGATACAGCCCGGCGGACTTCGCGAGGAAGCTGTTGACGCCGTCGCAGGCGATGACGAGCGAGGCGCGCAGATCACCGCCTGGCCGGTCGGTCGTGACGCCGTTGATGCGTCCGGACTCATCGCGCAGGAGGCCGGTCGCGGTTGTGCTCGTGAGCAGGACCGCGCCCGCGGCTTCGGCCTTTCCGGCGAGCCAGCCGTCGAAATCGGCCCGGTAGGTGGTCGCTCCGTTGTACGGCGCCTCACCCCAGGCGGTGGTGCGGTAGTCGACCGTAAGGGCCTGCGAGCCGGTGACGATCATCGTCTGGCGGCGGGTGATCCAGCGCTGCATCGGCGCCTCGTCATACCAGCCCGGGATCAGGTCGTCGAGCACCCGGCCGTAGACCACACCGCCGTACATGTTCTTGCTGCCCGGGTAGGGACCGCGTTCCAGGAGCGCGACCCGTCGGCCCGCCCTGGCGAGGGTGAGCGCGGCCGCCGATCCGGCAGGACCCGCGCCGACGACGACGACGTCGAAATCCATTGCGGATGCTGGACTTTCAGACACCGGCGTGCACCTCCAGTCGCGCCGCGAGCGCGGCGAGCAGTTCGCCGACGTCGCACACCAGTGCCAGCTCCGCCCGGCTCATCATCGGGCAGCTGGCATCGAGGTTCGCGGCCACGACATGGCGCGGATCCCCGAGGCCCGTCAGGTGCTGGACGGCACCGGAAATGCCGATGGCGACGTAAAGATCGGGGTCGACCGTCACGCCCGTGGTGCCGATGTAGCGCGCCTGATCCACCCAGCCGAGGTCGGCCGCGAGCCGGGTCGCGCCGAGCGAGGCCGAGAGGGCTTTCGCGATGCGCTCGAGCAGTTCGAACGCCTCGGGTCCGCCGAGGCCGGCGCCGCCGGCGATGATCCGGCGCGCCTCGGAAAGGTCGACGGTCGCCGGATCCGCCGGGATCAGCGCCACGAGTTCGGCGTCGGCTGTGGTGGGCGGCGGCGCGAGCGGGAAGCTGAGCTCGCGGTAGGTCGCTCCGCGGGTGGCCGGCAAAGGGGTCTGTGCGGTGTTGGGCAGCCGGGTCAGGATGGCGCGCGGGTCGACCGCAACCTCCGCGAGCGCAGCGCCTTCCCACCGCGGGACGAGAGCGACGCCATCGCGGACCTCGAGCGCACCGGCGACCAGTGGCCGGTCCAGCGTGACCGCCAGCCGGGGTGCCAGATCACGCCCGTCCGGGGATGCCGGCAGCACGATCTGCCCGGCGCTGCGCAGGAGCGGCGCCAGCTGCTCGGCCCAGCTCCCGGGCGCGTACGGGCCGACGTCCCAGCCCCATACCGTGAGGGCGGCGGGAAGTGCGGCGGCCGCGTCGGCGCAACCGGTGCCCATCAGCACGGTCAGCCCGCCGGGGCCGACCTCCCACGCGACATCCGCGCCGCCCAGGGGCAAGGCCCCGTCGCGGACCGGAATCACCGCGACAGCGCTGCCCGGCCCAGGCCCGGTCGGGGTGCTCACAGCGCGGCTCCGACGCGCTCGCCGTCGATGACGGCCGCATGGGCCCGGCGCGGAGCCAGCGCGTCGCCGATCCGGTGGACCTTGATCCCGAGCTCACGCGAGACGGCCTTGAGCTCGCGGTAGAGCCCGTCGACGGGCGCCGGCGGGACAGCGAGCACGATCCAGTCGGCGCGACGCGACGCCATCGTGCCGGTCGGGTGGTGCAGCACCGAGAGCGCACCGTCGTCGTCGAAACCCATGATCACGCTGTCGGGTGTCTGCGTGATCCCCTTGGCGGCGGCGCGGATGTTCCAGCCCTCGAGGTCGAGCGTGATGCCCAGATCCTGGGCGACGACCATTCCCGGGGTGAGTACCTCGACGCTCGCAGCCGCGATCGGCCAGCAGCTCCGCCACCGACGTCGACTGGTGGAAGCCGAGCTCGTCGATGAGCAGCACGGAGCCCGTCGGATGGGCCTTGCCCTCCAGCACATCACGCACGTCGCAGGTCGGGATGGGCGGTTCAGCGGGCATCCAGGGCGGGCGCGAGGGCGTCGCCCCCGTCGCGATCACGACCGCGTCCGGTCGCAGCCGCCGGACCATCGCGAGGTCGACGGTCACACCGCATTCGAGACTGCCGCCGACCCGCTTGAGCTCGGCCTCCTGATTGCGTACGAGATCGCCGAACTCGGCGCGCGACGCGACGCCGGCCGCGATCCGCACCTGACCGCCAGGCGGCGGGTGCCGCCTCGTAGACCGTGACCTGATGGCCGTGCTGCGCCGCAGCGATACCTGCCTGCAGGCCGGCCGGTCCGGCGCCGACGACCACCACCGTGCGCGGCCGCAGGGTCGGTGCGGCGAGTGGCAGCGCACCCACGACCGACTCGCGTCCGGTGCGCGGCGCTCTCGATGCAGCCGAGCCAGCGATTCAGGCCCATGCGCCCGACGCATTCCTGGTTGCACGACAGGCAGAGCCGGACGTCCTCGCCGTGGCCGGAGCGCGACTTGCGGGCGAAGTCGGGGTCGGCGATCTGGCCGCGGACGACGCCGACCATGTCGCACTGTCCCGCCGCGATCGCGCGGTCGGCCTGCAGCGCGTCCTTGAACCGTCCGACGCCGACCACCGGCAGCCGGGTCGCGCGGCGCAGCGCGGCGGGGATGAAGAGCGCGTACCCGGGGCGCACCGCCATGCGAGGCTTCGATCATGTAGAGCGTCTGCGTCGCGACGCCGATCGAGGTGTTCAGGTAGTCGACGTGACCGCTCGCCTCGACGAGTTTCGGCGACCTCGACAGCCTCGTCGATGGTGGTGCCGCCCTCGATCAGCTCGTCGCCGCACAGCCGCACGCCGAGCGCCATGTCGCGGCCGATCGCCTCGCGTACGGCAGCAACGAGTTCCAGCAGCAGCCGCGCGCGGTTGTCGAGCGAGCCGCCCCACCGGTCGGTACGCACGTTGGTCGCGGGGGACAGGAAGCCGCGCACGATCGAGCTGTGCGAGCACTGCAGCTCGATCCCGTCGAAGCCGCCGTCACGGCAGTGCTCGGCGACGAGGGCGTAACCCGCAATGATTTCAGCGATTTCGCGCTCGTCGACCTCCTTCGGCACCTCGCGAAAGAGCGGGTCGGCGACGGGTGAGGGCGCCCAGACCGGCAGCCGCGTGTACATGCCCGACGCCTGCCCGCCGTTGTGGTTGATCTGCGCGAAGATCGGCGTGTTGTGGCGGTGGACGGCGTCGGTGATGCGCCGGTAGCCCGGGATGACCGCCGGGTGGAAGCCGTGGATCAGCTTCTCGTACGGCCAGTCGGTCGGGTGGGTCGAATGCTCTTCGGTGATGATCAGCCCGGCGCCGCCGCGCGCCCGCGCCGCGTAGTAGTCCGCGTGCTGACGGGTCGGGAGGCCGTCCTCGGCGTAGTTCGTCAGGTGGGCGCTGAAGACGATGCGGTTGGCGATCGTCACCGGGCCGAGGCGCAGCGGGGTGAAGACGTGCTTGTAACGGCTGCCGCTCATCCGACCGCCTCGCTTCAGGGACTCCGCCGCGCGCCGGCCTTCGAGCACCGCCTCGTAGATGGTGCGGGGGGCGACGGCATCGCCGGCACGCGTCAGCTGCGGACGGGCCCGCCACAGCGCGTCGGCAGGGAGCCGGTGGCCGGCGTCGACCACGAGCGAGGCTTTGACTTCGCGCGCCTCACCGGTGAAACGGTCGACCAGATCCGCGACGCCCGGCCGCACGCCCGACGAGCACGCTGCGCCGGATGAGCGTGACGCCCGCCGCCTGCAAGCGGGTGCCGGCGGGGGCGAGGTCGCCGGAGCGGGCCAGCTCGTTGCCGACCAGCAGGTCCGGGGTCACGAGCGTGACCTCGATCCCTGCTGCCACGAGGGTCTCGGCGACGCTGATGCCGACGGGACCGCCGATGGGATCCCAGACCAGGATCGGACCGTCGGGCAGCGCTTGCTCGAGGTGTGACGCGAGCAGCTCGTCCGGCGCCGACGACGGCGGTTCACAGTCACGGCCTCACTTTCGAGCGTGTACGCGCGAGCGCCCGGCCTGGCCGCCGTTGCAGAGCACGACCCGTTCGCCTGCTGCCTCAGCCTGGTCGAGGTAGGCCGGGTCGGCCTCGACGCCGAGTTCGAATGCTCACGCCGAGCCGGCGGCACTCGGCGTCGAGCCAGTCGACGATCGCGCTGCAGCCGCTCGCGTCCCGCGGCCGCGGCGGCGATACGCACGGCGCCGCCCGTGCGTCGGGCGCGGTCGATCACGCGTACCCGATGGCCGGCGACGGCAGCGGCGCGGGCGGTCTCCAGCCCGGCGGGTCCGGCGCCGACGACGAGCACGTCCTGCGCGCGCCGGGCGGGCAGGATCGCGTCGGGCTCGCTCGTCTCGTAGCCGCTGGAGGGCTCGACGACGCAGCTGACGAGCATGTTGCGGGGATCGCGGACGATGCAGGTCTGGTTGCACAGGATGCACGGCCGCGGGCTCTCGCCGGTCGCGGCTTTGCGGGCGAGGTCAGGGTCGGCGAGCTGGGCGCGGGTCATCTCGACGAGGTCGGCGGCGCCGGAGGTGATGGCGGCCTCGGCATCAGCGAGGTCGACGACCGAGCCCTGCAGCACGACCGGGACGCCGACCCCGGACCGCACGGTGCGGGCGAGATCGGTGTTGAACGCCGGCGGCGTGTGGCCGTCGGGCCGGGTGGCGGCGACCGAGAAGATCGAGTCCGCGCACGACGGCGACGTAGTCGACGAGACCGGCGCTTCGCGAGCTCGGCGGCGACGGCCGTGGCGGACTCCGGGGTGAGCCCGGCCCAGGGGGCGAGCTCGTCGCACGACAGCCGCAGCCCGACGATGCCGCCGCCCGGCTTCGGCTCGCGACGGCGGCCAGCACCTCGCGGGCGAAGCGGATCTTGTCGGTGCCGTACTCGTCGCCGCGCAGGTTGGTCAGGCCGGACAGGAACTGGCGGATCAGGCTGTGCTGGCCGGCGTTGATCTCGACGCCCGCGCAGCCCGCGTCCATCGCGATCCGGGTGGCCGTCCGCGAAACCGGCGACGACGGCCTCGATGTCGTCGTCCTCCATCTCCTTCGGCACCTCGCGGCCCGCGACCTCGGGCACCGGCGACGGCCCCCACAGCTCGCGCTGCGAATAGGCGCTGCTGCCCTGCAGCCCGGCGTGACCGAGCCCGGCGAGGACGGCCGTGCCGTGGGGCGTGCACGCCTCGACGATGGCCGCCCAGCCCGGCGCCGCACTCGGTCGCCAGCGGCGCGCGCTCGTACGGCCAGTCCAGCGGGTGGACGCTGGCGATCTCGGTGACGATGAGCCCGCAGCCGCCCGGCCGCCCGCCGCGCGTAGTACGCGACGTGACGCTCGCTGATGGCCCGGCCGCGGCCCAGGTTGGTCTCGTGGGGACCGAACATGAGCCGGTTGGCGAGGGACCGCCCTCCGAGCGTCACCGGGTCGAGAAGCTGCACCGCTCTACTAGACCATGACGCGCGCGTAGCTGCGCTGGCCAGCGCATATCGGGTCGCACGTGAGACGCGTCGAATTCGCGCTCGTCGGGCAGCCTCTTGGCGGTGGCGATCGCGGTCAGCCGGTGAACTCGCGGGCGTCGACTCTTCCTCGGCCTGCTGGGCTTGCGCTGGGCGGGTGGGACGAGCGCGC
The DNA here is from genome assembly GCA_963731205.1 of uncultured Actinomycetota bacterium. Lineage (GTDB taxonomy): Bacteria > Actinomycetota > Actinomycetes > Frankiales > Frankiaceae > DATAZK01. The sequence goes on from CAVSUJ010000002.1 coordinate 2,320,106, forward strand.
CGGAGACGCCTGATCGCGACCTCCGCCTCCGCGAGCAGGCCGTAGGCGATCTCGCCGTGTTCGCCGACGTCGAGGCCGGCCTCCTCCTCCTCGGCCGGCACGCGCAGGCCGACGAGCCTGTCGGTGACCCAAAGGACGCCCAGGGTGGCGAAGAACGGAAACACCATGCCCGGCCAGGGCGAGCACCGACTGCCGGCCCAGCAGATTGAGTCCACCGGCGCCGCCCGCCGCGTTGACCGCGAGGCTGGCAAAGACGCCGGTGAGCACGACGCCGACGACGCCGGCGACGCCATGGACTCCGACGACGTCGAGGGAATCGTCGTACCCGAAGCGGGATTTGGCCTGGACCGCCAGGTAGCAGAGCAGACCCGCCGCGCCGCCGATGATCAGCGAGGCCCAGGTCGGTACGTAGCCCGACGCCGGGCGTGATCGCGGCCAGCCCGCGACGCCGCCGGTAGCGAGTCCGACCCCGGACGGCTTGCCCTGGTGCTTCCACTCGATGGCCATCCAGGCGAGCAGCCCGGCGCAGGCACCGGCCTGGGTGTTGACCAAGGCCGAGGCCGCGACGTGGCCGGCGGTCAGCGCGCTTCCCGCGTTGAAGCCGAACCAGCCGAACCACAGGATTCCGGCGCCGAGCAGAACCAGCGGGATGTTGTGCGGATGGGCGGCCCGCTGGCGCCGCGGGCCGAGGTAGAGCACGGTCGCGAGCGCCGCGAATCCGGCGGTCTCGTGCACGACGGAGCCCCCGGCGAAGTCGATCGCTTTGAGCCCGCCCGAGCCGAGGAAACCGCCGCCCCAGACCCAGTGCGCGAACGGGATGTAGACGAAGGTCGACCAGAGCCCGATGAAGAGCAGGTAGCCGCGAAAGCTCATGCGTTCGGTGAACGCGCCGGCGATCAGGGCGGGGGTGATGACGGCGAACTTCATCTGGAAGGCCATGAAGGCCAGCGCGGGGACGGTGGGTGCGTAGGAGTTGCTGGTGCCTCCGACGCCCAGCATCATCGCGTGCGAGAGGTCGCCGATGACCGTCCCGTGGTCCGTGCCGAACGTCAGGGCATAGCCGAAGGCGATCCAGAGCACGCTGATGAGCGCGATCGCGACGAAGGACTGGACCATCGTGGCAATGACGTTCTTCGCCCCGACGAGGCCGCCGTAGAACAGGGCCAGTCCCGGCATCATGAAGAACACGAGCGCCGCCGACGGTCAGCACCCACGCGGTGTCCCCAGCATTGATCGGCACCGCTGGACTCATCGCCGGTTCCTCTCACCGCGTCGGCGGGCGCCCCGCCAAACCTCCCTAAGGATCAAGGGAGACGTGAGGGCGCAACCAGTGACGAAGGCCCCAAGCCATCGGGTCGATCGACCGTCGCCGGCGGCGAGCTAGGCGACGGAAAGCGGCAAGCTGCGACGCGAGTGGCCCGGCCCGGGCGACGGCGCCGACCCGGCGGCGACCGCGAGCAGCGCAGCCTCGCCGTGGCCCAGCACGCACTCCGGGTCAGGCCCGTCGAGCGGCAGGCCGGTGAAGAACTTCGCGGCCATGCAGCCACCGCGGCAGGCGTCGTAGGAGCCGCAGGAGTTGCAGGCGCCTTCGCTGCCCGGCTCGCGTAGCTCGCGGAAAAGGTCCGAACCGCGCCACACCTCGGTGAAACCGCCGGCGGAGCGCACCGAGCCGGCCTTGAACTGCTCGTGCAGCACGAACGGGCAGGCGTAGACGTCGCCGATCGGGTCGATCAGGCAGACCACGCGCCCGGCGCCGCACAGGTTCAGGCCCGGGCAGCGACTCCCCGAGCGCCGAGAGGTGGAAGAAGCTGTCGCCGGTCAGCACCGATTCGCCGGCGGCCAGCAGCCAGTGGTACAGCTCGCGCTGCTGCTCGGCGGTCGGGTGCAGCTCGTCCCAGGTGTCGGCGCCGCGGCCGGACGGGACGCAGCCGGGTCAGCCGGAGCGTCGCGCCGTAGGAGGCGGCGAGGGCCTTGAACTCGTCGAGCTGGCTCACGTTGTGGCGGGTGACGACGACGCTGATCTTCGGGTTCTGGAAGCCCTCGGACGCCAGCGCGTCAAGCGCGCGGATGGCCATGTCGTAGGACCCGGCACCGCGCACCGCATCGTTGATCCCGGCGTCGGCGCCATCGAGGCTGACCTGCACGTCGACGTAGTCGGTCGCCGCGAGCCGGCGCGCCTCCGGCCGGCCGATACGCACGCCGTTCGTGGAGAACTTCACGCCGACGTCGCGGGCGATCGCGTAGTCCAGCAGCTCCCAGAAGTCGGGGCGCACGGTGGGCTCGCCGCCGCCGACGTTCACGTAGAAGACCTGCATCCGCTGCAGCTCGTCGATGACCGACTTGCACTCGGCGGTCGACAGCTCGCGCGGATCGCGGCGGCCCGGACGAGGACAGGCAGTGGACGCACGCGAGGTTGCACGCGTAGGTGAGCTCCCAGGTCAGGCAGATCGGGGCGTCGAGACCGCGCTCGAACTGCTCGGTCAGGCGCACGTGAGGACCTCCGCGTCAGCGAGCGAGGCGAGCGCCCGCTCGTAATTGGGCTGATCGCGCTCCGGCACCCCGGCGGCGATCAGGGCAGCCCTTGCGCTGGGCTGATCTGCCAGCGAGCGCACGACCGTCACCAGCAGCGGGGTCTTCAGGAACGTCAGGCGCCGGTTGCCGAAGTGGTAGGCAAGCGCGCCGAACGGCTCCGGGCGCAGCGCCACGCGCGGGGACAGCTCCCAGCGCAGCTCGGGGTCGAACGCCATGGAGAAGCGGCGCGAGCGATCTAGTAGACGCCGCACATGCCGTCGATGGACACCTCTTCGACGAGGGACTCCTCGACCAGCAGCTCACCGTTCGTCGGATCGGCGGCGTCGAGAGTGGGGTCAGCGACCGGCGGTGCAGGCAGCGTCAGCGCGAGGGTCGGTGGCGTCATGAACAAAGGGTCGCACATGATTCGGGGGCCGGCACGCAAGAGGTCAGTCACGAACTGTCCGCGCGGGCAAACTGATGAGCGTGACCCGTTCGCTGCTGCCGGAAGGCGCGACCAGCCCGGCAGAGCTCGGCGAGCGGCTGCGCGCGCTCGGCTACCTGCCCGACGACGGGCTGGCCGCCGCGTCCTACCTGGCCATCGCCATGGGCCGCCCGCTGCTGCTCGAAGGCGAGGCGGGCACCGGCAAGACCGCGCTGGCCGCAGCGCTCGCCGAGCTGCTCGGCGCGCCGCTGATCCGGCTGCAGTGCTACGAGGGGATCGACGCGAGCCAGGCGCTCTACGACTGGGACTTCCCGCGCCAGCTGCTGCACCTGCGGGCCGCCGAGGTGGCCGACGGCGCGGCCGCGGCGAGCGACGTCGAGCGCCTGGAGGGCGAGCTGTACACCCGGCGCTTCCTGCTGGCCCGCCCGCTGCTGCAGGCGCTGCGAGACCACGCCCGAGCGTGCTGCTGATCGACGAGGTCGACCGCGCCGACGACGAGTTCGAGGCGTTCCTGCTCGAGGTGCTCTCGGAGTACTCGGTGAGCATCCCCGAGCTCGGCACCATCCGCGCCGAGGCGCCGCCGGTCGTCGTCCTCACCTCCAACCGCACCCGCGAGCTGCACGACGCCCTCAAGCGGCGCTGCTTCTACCACTGGCTCGCTCACCCCTCGGTCGAGCGGGAGGTCGCGATCCTGCGCGCCCGGCTGCCCGAGGTGACCGAGCGGCTGGCCCGCCAGGTCGCGGTCGCTGCGGCGGCGCTGCGTGACGCGGGTCTGGTCAAGGCGCCGGGGGTGGCCGAGAGCCTCGACTGGGCCCACGCGCTGCTGGTGCTCGGGCGCGGGCGAGCTCGATCCGGAGTCGGCGGCCATCACCCTGGGCGCGGTGCTGAAGTACCGCGAGGACCAGGACCGCGCGGCGGCGACTGGACTGGAGGGCCGTGCTCGCCGGTGTCTGAGCCCAGCGCGATCCGCCTCGTCGCCATCGCAGGTTTCGGACGGGTGCTGCGCGCCGCCGGGATCGGTGCCGACGGCGGGCCGGATCGCCGCGTTCACCGCTGCGCTGGGCTGGCTCGACGCCTCTCGGCGCGAGGACGTCTACTGGGCCGGGCGGCTCACGCTCTGCGCCGACCCGGACGACCTGCCCCGCTACGACGCCGCCTTCGAGGCCGTCTTCGGCGGCGCGGACGCCGCCGCTGCGCCGCCGATGCCCGACGCGCCCGCGCCGGAGCGCCGTCGCGCTGACCTCGCCGGCCGGCGAACCCGGGCCCTGCGCCGCGGACGAGGGCGACGAGCAGGAGCGGCTCTACGCCTCGGCAAGCGCCGCGAGAAGCCTTGCGCCACAAGGACTTTGCCGAGCTGACCGCCGCGGACCGGGCCGAGCTCGACCGGCTGCTCGCCGCGTTCGCGCTGCCGGGCGAGCGCCGGATCTCACGCCGTCACCGACCCGCGCCGCGGGGCCCGATCGACCGGCGCCGCACGGTCAATGCCGCGCTCGCTGCGGCCGGCGAACCGGCGCGGCTGGCGCACCGCAGGCCGCGCCCGCGCCCGCGCCGCGTCGTGCTGCTGGTCGACGTCAGCGGCTCCATGGCGCCCTACGCCGACGCGCTGCTGCGCTTCGCCCACGCCGCCCGGCGGGGCAGTGCGCCGGTCGAGGTCTTCACGCTCGGCACCCGGCTCACCCGCGTCACGCGGGAGCTGACCCACCGCGATCCCGCACGTGGCGCTGCGGGCGGTGCTCGCCGCGGTGCCGGACTGGTCGGGCGGTACCCGGCTCGGCGTGCTGCTGCGCGACTTCCTGGACACCTGGGGGCAGCGCGGGGCTGGCCCGCGGCGCGGTCGTCGTCGTGCTCTCCGACGGCTGGGAACGCGAGGACCCGGCACTGCTCGGCGAGCAGATGGCCCGCCTGCACCGCCTCGCCCACCGCGTGGTGTGGGCGAACCCGCTGCGCGCCCGCCCCGGCTACGCCCCACTCGCCGCCGGTATGGCTGCGGCGCTTCCGCATGTTGACGATTTCGTGGCGGGGCACAGTGTCGCAGCTCTCGAGAAGTCTGGCTGCCGTCGTCGCTGGTCAACCGGGCCGATACTCGCGCAGGGGACTTGCGGCCGTAGCGGCCGCTCAGCCGGCGCTGGTTCACCCGACGAAGGAGGTCAAGATGCGTGATATCGCCGCCGACCTGCGTCGCTGGTGGGACGCGGGAGAGCCCTTCGCTCTGGCGACGGTCGTCGGAGTCAGCCGCTCGGCCCCGCGGGCGCCCGGAGCCGCGATGGCGGTCGGTCCCGGCGGGGTCGTCGTCGGCAGCGTCTCCGGCGGCTGCGTCGAAGGCGCGGTCTACGAGCTCGCGTCCGAGGTCCTCGAATCGGGAGGCCAGGTGCCGGGAGTCCCGGCCGCGCAGCTGACGACGTACGGCTACAGCGACGAGACCGCGTTCGCGGTCGGCCTCACCTGCGGCGGCCAGATCACGCTGCTGGTGGAGCGCATCGACCGGGAGCGCACCCCCGATTTCGGCCTGCTGCTCGACGACGTGGAGGCCTCCCGCCCGGTTGCCGTGGCGCAGGTGCTGGCGATCGACACGGCGAGGCGTCCATCGCCGGCTCGAGGTCGGCGCCCGGCTACGGGTCACCGACCTCGAGACCGACCGGAAGCCTCGGCACCAGCGGGCTCGACGTCGCGGTCACCGACGACGCCCGGGGCCTGCTGTCGGCCGGCCAGACCGGCCAGCGGCACTACGGGCCGCGCGGCGAGCGTCGCCAGGACAACGTGACCGTCTTCGTCGCGTCGTACGCGCCGCCGCCGCGGATGCTGGTCTTCGGCGCCATCGACTTCGCCGCCGCCGTCGCCCGGATCGGGGTCTTCCTCGGCTACCGGGTGACGGTGTGCGACGCCCGCCCGCTGTTCGCCACCGAACGCCGCTTCCCCGACGCCCACGAGGTGGTCGTCGAGTGGCCGCACCGCTACCTGGCCCGCAGCGTCGCCGCCGGAGCCGTCAACTCCCGCACGGTGATCTGCGTCCTCACGCATGACCAGAAGTTCGACGTGCCGCTGCTGGAGGTCGCGCTGCGCACCGACGCCGGCTACGTCGGCGCGATGGGCAGCCGGCGTACCCACGCCGAACGGCTCGAGCGGCTGCGCGAGCGCGGGATGACCGAGGCCGAGCTGGCCAAGCTGCACTCGCCGATCGGGCTCGACATCGGCGCCCGCACCCCCGAGGAGACCGCCGTCTCGGTCGCCGCCGAGATCATCGGTTCGCGCTGGGGCGGCAGCGGCTTGCCGCTGCAGACCACCGACGGCCCGATCCACAACGACGTCGATCGGGAGGCCTCACCGGCGCTGCCCGCGCTCACCGACGCCGGCGCATGACCGACGGGCTCGTCGACACCTGCGGGGTGCTGCTGGCCGCCGGCGGCGGCAGCCGGATGGGGCAGCCCAAGGCCGAGGTCGTGCTGGGCGGCCAGACGCTGCTCGAGCGCGGGTTGCAGATGCTTGCCGACGCGGGATGCGCGCCGCTGCTATGCGGTGGTCGGGCGCGGCGTCCCGGCGGCTGGTACGCGCGCGGCGACGTTCGTGACCAACCCCGACTGGGAGAGCGGCATGGCGTCGTCGCTGCGCGCGGGGCTGGCTGCGGCGACCGGCGACGGCGGCCTCGATCGCGCTGGTCGACCAGCCGGGGATCACCGCCGAGGCGGTACGCCGGCTGCGCGCAGCTCACCGTCCGGGCTTTGCGGTCGGTGGCCACCTTCGAGGGCGAGATCCGTACGCCCGTGCTCTTCGACCGCGCGCTCTGGGCGGAGGTGAGCGAGGCCGTGACGGGCGACGCCGGGGCCCGGCACTGGCTGCGCCGCAACCCCGCCCGCGTGATCCCCGTAGCCTGCGACGACGTGGCCGATCCGACAGACCTGGATCTGCCCGAGGACCTGACTCGCTGGGAGCACAAGTGCAGCTAGAGAATTCCTTCACCGTCCCCGCCGCGGTAGACGAGGCGTGGGCCGTCCTGCTCGATGTCGAACGCGTCGCCCCGTGCATGCCGGGCGCCACCCTGACCGGTCACGACGGCGACAACGTTCGAAGGCACCGTGAAGGTCAAGGTCGGGCCGATCGCGGTGTCCTACAAAGGAACGGCGGCGTTCGTCGACCGTGACGACGCCAACCACACCGTCAAGATCGACGCGAAGGGCCGGGAGACCCGCGGCAGCGGTACCGCCAACGCCACGATCAACTGCAAGCTGACCCCTGACGGCGACGGCACCCGGGTCGAGGTCGTCACCGATCTCGCCATCACCGGCAAGCCGGCGCAGTTCGGCCGCGGGGTCATCGGCGAGGTGGCCGGCAAGGTCATCACGCAGTTCGCCGACGCGCTCGCCGAGGAGATCTCCTCGGGCTCGCCGACCCCGGTCGCCGCGCCCGAGCCGGTCGCCGCACCCGAGCCGGTCGCCGCGCCCGAGCCCGTCGCCGCAGCCCGAGCCCGTCGGCCGCACCGGAGCCGGTCGCCGCGCCGGAGCCGGTGGCGGCGCCGAAGCCCGCTGCAGCGCCCGACCGGCGGCACGCCCAGCCTGCGCCGCCGCGCGAGCGCCGCAGCGCCGAGGCGATCGACCTGCTCGATGTGGCCGGAGCGCCCGTCGCCAAGCGGCTCGCGCCGATCGCCGCCCTCGTCGCCCTCCTGCTCGTCGTCGTGGCGCTGCGCCGCCGCCGGGGCTGACGCCAGGCCAGGGTTCTTTAAGGTTTCACCCGTTCAGGCTCATGATCAGGCCGCGTGATCGTCCGATAACTGAGTTGCAGGTAGGCGCTACCGGTCGTCTGGCGGGGACTCGGTAGCGCCTACCAATCATTCGTTGCCGTCGTGCCTACGGACGCGGCGGGCGTGACCGGCTCGTCGGCGGCGAGGATCGCGCGCTGCGCCTCCTCGGCCTCCAGCCGCGCGGCCTCCGCTTCTGCTTGGGCGGCGGCGGCGAGCGGTCCGGGATCGAGCAGCGCGGCGACCAGCGCGTCGGTGGTCAGCTCGATCTGCCAGGGCCGGGCGCCTCCCGCCGCCAGCGCGTCGGCGACGGACTCCGGCGTGATCGGGTCGGGCGGGCTCCAGGCCATCTTGCGCTGCAGCGCCGGCTCGAGCAGGTTCTCCACCGGCAGCGTGTGCTCGGCGGCGATCGCGCGCAGCGTGTAGCGGGTCGCGGCGAGCCGGGCGGCGGCGTCGGGATCGCGGTCGGCCCAGCGCCCCGCCGGCGGCAGCCCGGTGCTCGCGGCCGGCCCGGGCAGCTCGGCGTCGGGCAGGTGCGTGGCCTCGGCGATCGCGTCCCACCAGAGCTGGATCGTGCGGCGCATCCGCGGGCCGGAGAAGACCGGCAGCGCGGCGAGCGCTTCCTCGCGTCTTGGGGGCGGCCAGCGCGGCGTTGACGATCGCCGCGTCGGGCAGCACGCGGCCCGGCGCGATGTCACGGGCGCGGGCCCGGGCGTCGCGGGCGAACCACAGCGCGCGTACCGACGCGAGCTGGCGGCGGCTGCGCACCCGATGGATGCCGCTGGTGCGGCGCCACGGATCGGCCGGCGGGGGCTTGGGCACCGCGTTGACCGCGGCGGCGAACTCCTGCTCCGCCCAGCCGAGCTTGCCCTGGCGTTCCAGCTCGGCGCCGAGCAGCTCGCGCAGCTCGATCAGCAGCTCGACGTCGAGGGCGGCGTAGCGCAGCCAGTCCTGCGGGAGCGGGCGGGTCGACCAGTCGGCGGCCGAGTAACCCTTCTCCAGCGTGTAGCCGAGCAGCTGCTCGACGACGCTCGCGAGCCCGACCCGCTCGAAGCCGGCCAGCCGCGCGGCCAGCTCGGTGTCGAACACCCGCGACGGCAGCAGGCCGACCTCCGCCAGGCACGGGAGGTCCTGGTGGGCGGCGTGCAGGATCCATTCCGCGTCGCCGATCACGTCCTGGATCGGCTCCAGGTCCGGCCAGCGGGATCGGGTCGACGAGCAGGGTGCCGCTGCCCGCCCGGCGCAGCTGCACGAGGTAGGCGCGCTGGCCGTAGCGGTAGCCCGAGGCGCGCTCGGCGTCGACGGCGACCGGACCGCTGCCGGCGGCCAGCCGAGCGACCGCTTCAGCGAGCCGCTCCGGGGTGTCGACGACGTCGGGAACGCCGTCCGCGGGCTCGGCCAGCAGGATGGCCTGCGAAGGTTGGTCGCGTCGTCACAAAAGCCGACACTACGACGCGGGCCCGGACGAGCCGGGCACATCGCCCCACGGCGCGGGTCTGAGCAAAGCCGGCGAAGGTCAGCGGATGACGCCGGCGCGCATGGCGAGCGCGACCATCTCGGCGCGGTCACCCGTGCCGAGCTTGCGCGCGATCCGCGCCAGGTGGCTCTTCACCGTCAGCGCGGAAAGCCCGAGCAGCTCGCCGATCTCCTTGTTGGACTGGCCGTCGGCGACCAGGCGCAGCACCTCGATCTCGCGGCCCGAGAGCTCGGCGGCGAGACCTTCGGCGCTGCCGGTGCCGCGCAGGCCGGTGGCCAGCAGCGGGGCGACCGACGGGTCGGCGTAGACGCCGCCCGAAAGCACCCGGCGGACGCCGTCGGTGACGACCATCGCGGAGGCGTTCTTCAGCAGGTAGCCGTGGGCGCCGGCGACGAACGCCGCGCGCACCGAATAGGGGTCGTCGGCAGCGGACAGGACGACGAGACGCGGCCAGCCGCGCTCACGCAGGTGAGCGACGAGGTCGAGGCCACTGCCGTCGGGAAGTCCGAGGTCGAGCACGGCGAGGTCCATCGGGCCGCTGCGGGCGCGGGCGCGGGCCTCGGCGACGGTAGCTGCCTCGACGACCTCGGCGGCGCCCATGGCACGCAGCCGGGCCACCATGGATTCGCGCATCAGCGGATGGTCATCGACGACCATGGCGCGAAACCCGCCGCTCTGATGGGCGGTCCGGTCCTGCTGGGTCGGCAAGACCCGAGCATCGACGCTACGCGGGGTCTGCGTTGTCACCGTTCCTCCAGAGGCGGTCAAAGTGCAGGCCAGCAGTGGTGCTGATGGCCGAGGGAACGCCACCGCTGTTCGGCGGCGAAACCTTCACATTGAGCTTCGGCTGATGGTGGGGCGGGCTGTAGCACCTGCGCCGTCTGGGTGATCTTCACTGCGCCAACCGGCCCAACGCACAAGTGCGGGTGCCTGGTTGCCGACGCTATTGACAGGCGCCGGCACGCCCATGTGCGTGCTGCCGCGAAACGAACTGCAACCAACCCAGTGAACTGGGCGGAGGGGCCGAGAGATGGTGCGCCGACGGACCCCGCGGGCATTGCGCCTGCTTGCGGTCGCGGCTGCCCTCGGTTCGGCGCTCCTGACCTGGGCTCCTGGCCGGTTCGGGCTGCCTGCAGCGGACGGCGGAGTCCTCGGCTGCCGGGTCGCGCTCCTGCCGGCGATCGCCGCCGTCCTCGCGCTCGCGTCATTGCTCAACGTCTCCCTTCCCCTCGGCGGCGGGCAGTGGCAGGTCCGTGGCCTCGACGCGGCCGGTGCGGCACTACTGCTGCTGTGGCCCGGTCCCGGACTGTGGATCGCCACCGCCCTCGGCGCCGGGATGCTCGTCGCCGGGAGCCGGCTGACCGGCGGCCGGCGCTGGCGCTCGATGGAGTACGCGACCTGCTCGGCTCTGCTGCAGACCGCCGTCGCGCTGACCGTGACGTGTGCCCTTCGCTACGGCGGAGTCGGCCCGATCCCGGCGGCCATCGCGGGCGTGGTCTTCGGCACCATCACCCGTCACACCATGTCGGCCGGCGGCGTCGCGCTCACCGCCCGCCGCCCGCTGCTCGCCCTGCTCCTTCCGCGGCTGCCCGCCGAGCTCTACACGACCGGGGGAAACGGCGCGGTCGGCCTGCTCATCGGGTGGCTGCTGGTGCACGCGCCGTTCGGAGTTCTCGGGCTGGCCGTACCCGGACTGCTGGTGGCCAGCACCTATGAGCTGCAAGCCCGGCGCAGTGCAGAGGCCAAGCTCTTCGCCGCTCTTGCCATCGAGCAGCAGCGCGCGTCCGGACGTTCCCTCGAGCAGTCGGTGACCGTCCTGATGACCGTCGCGGCGCGCATCCTGGGGGGCGCCGACGTCGAACTGCTGCTGTCCGGTCCTGAAGGACTCGTGCGATACGTCGGCGACGAGAGCGGGGTCAGCGGGCGCGCCCGGGTCGACCCCTCTGCCTTCGACGCCCCTTGGGTACGCCAGCTGCTGGGTCGCTCGTCGGTACGGATCGCGGCCGACGAGGGCCGTCCTTCCTGTGCCTTCTCGGTCGGGACCGGCGGGGCGACGCGCGCCGTCGTCGTGGCGCGGCGCCCGCTCGGCGGGTCCGTGTTCACCCGGTCCGACGCCGTTTTCGCCCGCGCCCTGGCACGGCAGGCGTATCCGTGGCTGACCCCGACGCAAGAGCTGGCGGTGGCCGGCGACCCCCGGCTGGAGGTCGTCCGCGAGATCGCCCGCCGCATCCTGGCCGCACCCGAACCCACCTCGGACCCGCAGTGGTCGAAGCTGCTGCTCGATGAGGTGCACCGGCTGGAACGCGCGATGGCCGCGCTGCTCGGAAGCGCTCCCGGCGGCGCGATTCCCCCGCCCCGCAACCCGCGCGAACCGGCCGCCACGGTTGAAGGCACAGCTGACGACGCGGATGGCGGCGCGGCGGAGGATGCTCATGCCGCCGGTGGGCGCCCGGAGTGGACCACGACGGGCCGGCTGCTGTGAGAGTTCCCTACCGCCCCGAGCTCCCGCTGGCCGTCTGGGGAGCCCTCGTGGTGTTCGTCTCCGGCGCTGCCACGCTGCTGGCGGCGACGCTCGCCGGGACGTACGTGGCGTTGGGCGTGCTCGCCGCGACGCTCGCGCTGGCCGCTGTCGGCGCGCATGCGCTGGGCCAGCAGTTCGAACGGGTGCGTACCCGGGCGCTGGCCGGCGTCGCCAGTGGTGAAGGACCGCTCGGCTCCGCGCCCCAGCCGTCCGCTCGGGCGCTGCGCGGGCTGCGGGAGCTGCACCGGCTCGACGAGGCGCTGCGCGCCCTTCGCCAGCGCATCCAGGTCGCCGACGAGGTGGCCGAGCGCTATCGCCGGGACGCCGACAGCGCGGGAATGGGCATGTTCGAGCTGCTGTCAGGCCTGGTCGCGGCCGAGGAAGGGACCCGCGGCCAGCTCGCCGCCGAGTTGCACGACAGCGTCGCCCAATCGCTCGGCGCCGCCCGCCGGATCCTGTCGGACCCGTGCGACGAGGAACTCTGGGCCGAGGTCGGGCCGCTCGTCGAAGATGCCGAGGACGCACTGCGCGCCACCATGGCCCGCACCCGGCCGCCCGCGCTTCGTGACGGAGATCTGGCGGCCGCCGTCAGCATCCTGCGCGACGACTTCGACATGCGCTACGGACTTCGCGTCACGCTCGAATGGCCCGACCATGAGTACCCGCTGCCGCTCGCGACCGCCGTCACGCTGTACCGGTTCTTTCAGGAGGGCCTGCTCAACGTGCTCAAGCATGCCGACGTCGACGAGGCCGTGGCATCGCTGACCGTCGACGGCCGCCATCTGACCGCGGTGGTGCGCGACAGCGGCCCCGGATTCGACATGACGAATCAGGCAGCGGCCGGGGTCGGCGGCCGCCATGTCGGGCTCGGCCTGCTGCGCGAACGTGCCCGCCTCGCCGGGGGATCCGTCGACGTGATGAGCGCGCCGGGCGCCGGCACCATGCTCACGCTGCGGCTACCGCGACCGGCCGCACCCGCCAACTGGACGGAGCCGACCGATCAGGCCGGCCTGCCGAGCCAGCGCGATCCCTCGGACCCGCTGTCAGCGAACGCGACTGGTCAGTGACACGACCCCGTTGGCCGGGGGCTCGCCGGCCATCATCGTCATGAGGTCGCACAGCGCTTCCAGATGCGAGGCGATCGATGACGCGTCGTCCGTCGCCCAGTCCGGCGACCAGGAGCAGCGCAGCTCCACCTCGCAGGTGTCGTCCTCCTCGCGGAGCTGACCGAAGCGCGCTGAGGCGGTGGTGGTCACCGTGCCGGCGAGCGCGCTGAATCCGGCTTCCCGCTCCGCCAGCGCCTCCTCGAGCCAGGACCACGTCACCTCCGGAAGCATCGGATCAGTGATCATCTCGGGATCGAGGCCGGCCCGGGCGTAGCAGGCGATCCGGAAGGTGCCGCTCCAAGCCGGCTGCCCGGCCGGATCGTGCAGGACGACCAGGCGCCCGGCGGCGAGTTCGACGTCACCGCGCTCGAGGGTCGCCGCCAGCGCGATGCCGTACGGGGCGAGCCTGGTGGGGCGTCCGGCCTCGCGGATCAGGATGTCCGACCTGGCCTGGCCGGCTTCGAGAAGCGCGTCGACGACCGAGGTGAATTCCTGTGGAACCGGATCGGGCTCTGGGGAGCGCACAGCCTCACCGTAGGCCGGGACCGCGGGCGGCGGAGCCTCCGCCCCCGCCAACGACAGTGCGGAAGGGGCGCTGCGGCGACGCTGGGGCGAGGTGGGCATCGGAGGCTTCAGCGGCTGGCGGCGCGATCAGGCGGCGCTGTGCGTGGACTGATGACCCGAGGAGCGGCGGGGAGCCGCCGGCTCGGGCGTGATCCGGAAGATCTCCTCCTCGAGTGCACCGACGAAAACGGCAGATCCGCAGGTCACGCAGAACCACTCAGGGCAGTCGAGCCCATGCCCATCGGCGCAGGGAGGCTGCTCGAACGCGCTCTCCTCGCGACACTCGGGACAGACGAGCCACATGGCGTTCTCCCTCCCGCTGCTCGGCGGATCGAGGCACTCGCTGTGTTCAGGCGGATGCGCAACAGGAACGGTCGCACGGGCGTCCGACAGAACCGGGGACCTCGAACAGGTGTGTCGGCCCGAGGGCCTGCTGCCTCGGGCTCGCCACGCCGTAAGTGGCCAGCTCATGGAAGGATCGACGGGTGCACCCCGGGCTGGAAGACGCGCCGTTCCTTGCTGCTGCGCGCCGGCTGCCCGACCGTTCGGGGCCCACGCCGGTGTGGTTCATGCGCCAGGCCGGCCGCGCCTTGCCCGAGTACCGCAAGCTGCGCGAGGGCGTCGCCATGCTGGACTCCTGCCGTGATCCAGATCTAACGGTCGAGATCACGCTGCAGCCGGTGCGCCGGTTCGGGGTGGACGCGGCGATCTTCTTCAGCGACATCGTGGTCCCGCTGGCCGCCGTCGGCGTCGATCTCGACATCGTCCCCGGCACCGGTCCGGTCATCGCCGAGCCGATACGCGATCAGGCTGCCGTCGCCGCGCTGCGTCCGCTCGAACCGGGTGACGTGCCGTACACGACCGAGTCGGTGGGCCGGCTGGTCGAGGAGCTGGGCGCGACCCCGCTCATCGGCTTTGCCGGGGCGCCGTTCACCCTCGCCAGCTACCTGATCGAGGGCGGCCCCAGCCGCAATTACGCGCGTACCAAAGCCCTCATGTACGGCGAGCCGGCGCTCTGGCACGAGCTCGCGTCACGGCTCGCCGACATCGCTCGCACCTATCTGCAGGTCCAGGTCGCCGCCGGCGCCAGCGCCATCCAGCTCTTCGACAGCTGGGCCGGCGCGCTGTCGGAGGCCGACTATCGCGAGTACGTGCTCCCGCACAGCGCCCACGTGCTCGCCGGCGTCCCGGACGTGCCGCGTATCCACTTCGGCGTAGGCACCGGCGAATTGCTGGCAGCCATGGGTGAAGCGGGCGCTGACGTCGTCGGCGTCGACTGGCGGATCCCGCTCGATGAAGCCGCCCGGCGCATCGGCGCCGGCAAGGCCGTGCAGGGCAACCTCGATCCGACGACGCTCTTCGCGCCCTGGCACGTGGTCGAGGCGCGGGTGCGCCGGATCGTCGAGGAGGGACGGCGCTGCGAGGGTCACATCTTCAACCTCGGCCACGGTGTCCTTCCCGAGACCGATCCGGATGTGCTCACCCGGGTCACCGAACTCGTCCACGAGCTGGGCCCGGATCCCGAGCGGGCATGAGCGCCCGGGTCCTCATCGTCGGCGGCGGGGTCGCGGGGCTGTCGGCGGCGGTCGCGCTGCGGGGCAGGGCTCACGTCACGCTTCGCGAATCGACCGCGCAGGTCGGCGGGAAGCTGAGGCAGGGCCCGCTCGGTGTCGAGGAGGGCGCCGAAGCGTTCCTGTGCCGGCTGCCCGAAGGCCTTGCGGCCGCCGCCGAAGCTGGGCTCGAGCTCACGCATCCGGAGCCGGTCCCGGCGCGCCTGTGGCTCCACGGGAGGCTGCAGCCGCTGCCGTCCGGGACCGTGCTCGGCGTTCCGGGCGAGCTGCGAAAAGCCGCTCCGGTATTGGGTTTTCGGGGTACGACACGTGCGCTGCTGGACCGCGTGCTGCCGGCCACCCGAGCGGGCGATGACCCTGCGGTGGGCAGGTTCGTCCGCGCCCGCCTCGGTGACCGGGTCGTCGATCGCCTCGTCGATCCCTTGCTCGGCGGCGTGTACGCCGGCCGCGCCGATGAGCTCTCACTGCGCATGACGACACCGCAATTGGTGCCCGCCCTCGGTGAGCGCTCGCTGCTCGAAGCCGCCCATCGCCTCGCCCCGAAACCCACTGGCCAGCCGGTCTTCGCGACCCCGGTGGCCGGGATGGGTCAGCTGGTGCGGCGGCTCGCGGAGGTGAGCGGCGCCGAGATCGTCCTGGGTAGTCCGGTCACCGATCTCGTTCGCGACGGTGACGGCTGGTCGGTCGACGGAGAGCGCTACGACGCCGTCGTCCTCGCCGTGCCCAACGCGCCGTCGGGAAAGCTGCTCGCGCCGCTCGGCGTTCAGGTGCCCGCTCTCGCCTATGCAAGCGTCGCGCTCGCCACCTTCGTCTTCCCGAATGACACCGAACTCCCTTCAGCCAGCGGCTTTTTGGTGCCCGTGAGCGAGCGCCGGCTCATCAAGGCGTCGACGTTCCTGTCCTCGAAGTGGAAGCACATCGCCGGCGGATTCGACGGCGTCATCGTGCGTTGCAGCGCGGGCCGGGCCGGCGCCGCCGGCGATCTCGCCCGCTCCGATGTCGAACTCGCCGGGGTCCTCTGCGCCGAACTCGGCGAGGCGACGGGCATGCGCCGGCGCCCACTGGAGACCAGCGTCGTGCGCTGGGGCGGCGGCCTTCCGCAGTACGCCCCTGGCCACCAGCAGCGGGTCGCTGCCGTGCGCGCTGCGCTTCCACCGGCGATGGCGCTTGCTGGTGCGGCCTGGGACGGCGTCGGGATCCCGGCGTGTCTGCGCTCCGGTACCGCTGCGGCGGCGGCCGTCGCCGAGACCCTCGCGTTACCGAAAGCCTAGGGAAACGCGCCGTTTTCGGCCCGCGAACCCTGCATTTCCCGAAGTTTTCGGCGCCCGGGCGCTTCGCACGCATCCGGTGAGAGACTGGACGCATGGCCGAGAGCGAGAAGTCCGCCCGCGAACTCAACGACGAGCTGCTCTATTGCTGCTATGCGGTTTTTCGCGCGCCCAAGCCGCTTCCGCAGGACCGCACCGAGCTCACCGCCGAGGCGGAGGCACTGCTCGAGCAGTCGCTCGCCAAGGACGTCTACACGCGTGGCACGTACGACATCAGCGGTTACCGGGGCGATGCGGATCTGCTGATCTGGTGGACCTGCCCGGATCCTGACGTGCTGCAGGAGACCTACAGCCGCTTCCGTTCCACCGCACTCGGCCGCCAGCTCGAGCCGGTCTGGTCCTCCTACGGCCTGCACCGCCCGGCCGAGTTCAACCGCAACCACATCCCCGCCTATGTGCGACGCGAGGACCCGCGGCGCTACGTCTGCGTCTACCCCTTCGTGCGCTCGCTGGAGTGGTACCTGCTGCCGGATTACGAGCGCAAGGGCATGCTCTCCGAGCACGGGATCATGGGACGCGAGTTTCCGGACGTGCGGGCCAACACCGTCGCGGCATTCGGGCTCGGCGATTACGAGTGGCTGCTCGCCTTCGAAGCCGACGAGTTGCACCGCATCGTCGACTGCATCCGTCACCTGCGCACCAGCCGCGCCCGGCTGTACACCAAGCTCGAAATCCCCTTCTACACCGGCGTTCGCAAGCCGCTGGCGGAGATCGTCGCCGCTCTCGCGTAGCGAGCCCGTCAGCTGAGCGTGCGCGCCCAGAAGCAGGCTCCGGCGACGGCGGCCGAGCTCACGGCTCCCGGCAGCGCGACCTTGGCCGGCAGCCCGTCGGTGGCCACGGAGACCAGTTCGACCGCGCCGGCGAGCGCATTGCCGGCGCCGACCGCAAGCAGGATCCGGTCGTGCTCGTCGCTGCCGGCGGTCGCGCCGATCGTCGCCAGGCTCAGCAACGTGGTGCCCCAGAGCCGGGTCATCTGACGCAGCTCGGGTGTCGTCTGCGCCGATCCGTAGATCCGCTGCAGGACGCCGGGGGCGACCAGCGAGGCAATGCCGTAACCGATTCCGACCGCATTCAGAACGTTGATCGCAGCGCTCTTTTTCATGAATTCTCCCTGCTCAGCACCCGAATGGCTGGCGCGACTCTAACGCCCGTCCGCCTCCGGCAACAGCGCTATCCAGTTGCCTCCGGCAACAGCGCTATCCAGTCGCCTCCGGCAACAGCGCTATCCAGTTGCCTCCGGTAAGAGCGTGTGCCAACGCTGCTGACCCACGGCCTCTCCCATGTCCAGTTCGCGCCGGGCGCCGTCAGGCTCCCAGCCGGCCGTCGACAGCAACGTGTGCATCGGGGCGTCCCCGTCGAACGTCCAGATCCGGGCGATCGTGAAACCGGCGTCGACAAGCGCCTGAATCCCGGCGGCCAGTAGCCGGCTGCCGTGTCCCATCCGCTGCTCGGCAGGCACCACGGTCAGCGCGAGCACCTCACCGCCGGACGGGCCCGCGTCCTGGTCCTCGCCCGGCCCGACCGCGAGGTAACCGACGATGCTGCCGCCGCTGAGCGCCACCAGGAGCCGGTGCGCGGGCGAGGGAGGGCTGCTGATCGCGGCACGCCAGCCGGCCTCGACGAGGGTCGCGTCCAGACGCATCCAGCGCCCCCTCGGGAAGGCGCGGCGCGTAGCAGGTCAGCCAGGTGTGCACCTGGGCCTCGGCCACGGCCGCGGAATCGCCCGGCCGGGCAGCTCTGACGCTGACGTCGGCAGCCGGGCTGCTCACACCTTCGGGAACTCGGGGGCCCAGGTGCCGTCGTCGGCCCGGACGAAGTCACCGAGCAGCCCCGGCAGCTCCGGCACCATGATCGACGCGACCTGGTCGAAGATGCGCCGGATCTCGTTCTCCGCGCCCGGATCGGTGCGGGCCGCGATGACGTGGCGCAGCGCGCGCACGTTGACGGTCCAGCCGATGCTCGTCGCGACGCCGTCAGGCGCGTAGCGACGCAGGCCGGACGTCACTTCCTTCTTGCGATGGAACGGGACGCCCTCGCCGTCGAGGCCGAGCTTGTCGGCGGCCATCACCTGGAAATGTTCCATGCGCTCGAGGAGCTCCTGCGCTTCGGCGAGCAGCTCGGGGTCCTCACGGATCTCTTGAGGATGCTCGAAGGGCAGGTCGGTGAGGCGCACGAAACGCAGCGACTCCTGGGAGAACGCGCTGCCGGCGCGGTGGCGCACCAGCTCGTGGGTCGCGACTCGCGAGACGTTCAGGAAGACGAACGAGTAGTTGGCATGCTCGATCACCGAACCGTGACCGCTGCGCAGGATGTTCGTGAGGTAGACGTCGGTGTCGGCCCGGATCCGCGTCACGTTGGGATTGAGCCCGACGTCCCACGACCGGTAGCAGAGCCGGCCCATGAATTCGACGAGGCGCTCGCCCTCCGCGCGCCCGTCCTCACCCTCGGCGCGTACCCGGTCGAGCCAGGCGGTGCCGCCGACGGCATCAAGGTAGGCACGCACGCCGTCCCAGTCCAGGGCCGGACGTGAAATCAAGAACACCTGCGGACTGACCTCTCGCACGCTGGTCAGCGTACGGGCATGCGGCCGGCGGCGAATCCGTGGCGCGCCGGGGTCAAAGGCGGAGCTATGAGCCGAATGTCTCTTACTCTGAGGCCGCTTTGCGTGCTCTTCCCCCTGCCCGCAGCTGACGCCGCGAGCCCGCCGCCGATTCCGCTGATCCCGTCGGATCAGCGAGAATTTCCGAGAAATGAGGCCTTGATGCGACACGCCCGTCGCCGAACGGTTTCGGTCCTTTGTGCCGGAAGTGCCGCATTCGCAGTCGCCGCTCTACCCGCTTTGACCGCCTCGGCCTCGGCGGGGGAGTCGCCCCGGGTCGTCGTCCAGGACACCCACCCGACCTGGGCCGTGACCTCGGCTGAGGTCGCAACGGCTCCTTCGGCCAAGTCCGTCAAAGCCCGCGTCTACCTCAGCCCGCGTAATCCGGCCGCCCTCGACAAGGCGGTCGCTGCCGTCAGCACTCCGGGCAGCCCGAGCTATCAGCACTTCATCACCCCGGCGCAATTTCGGGCCCAGTTCGGTCCCGCTGCCGACGCCGCCGGAAAGGTGAGTTCCTGGCTGCGCCAGGCCGGCCTGAAAGTTTCCGCGCTGCAGGAAAACGGACGGTATTTCGACGTCACGGGTTCGGTGAGCAGTGCGCAGAAGGCGTTCGGGACCAAGCTCTCGCTGTATCGCCGGGCGGGTGGCACGTATCAGGCGCCGGCCGGGGCCGTGACCGTCCCGACTGACGTGAGTGACGACGTTCTCAGCGTGACGGGGCTCGACGAGGCGCCCGCGACGGTCTCGCCGAAGGCCGCCGTCGACCTGATGCCGAGCCAGTACACGGCGAGCCTTTCGCAGAAGCCGTCGGACTATCCGGTCGGCTTCCGCAATGCCCAGCCGTGCGCGAGCTACTACGGGCAGCTCACCGCCAACGTCGAGAACGACTACTCCACCAAGCTCCCGATCTTCCAGGGACGTTCGCTGTACTACGCGGTCTGCGGCTACACCCCGAAGCAGTTGCGCAGCGCGTACGGGGTTCCCGCATCGCTCACGGGCAAGGGCGTCACCGTTGCCGTCGTCGACGCCTACCAGGCTCCGACGCTGCTGAGCGACGCCAACCGCTACGCCACCGACACCGGCGGCAAGCCCTTCGCGGCGGGACAGTTCACGACCCTCGGGCCCTACCAGCCCTACTACGACCAGGACGCCTGCGGGGCCGCCGGCTGGTCCAGCGAGCAGGCGATGGACGTCGAGGCGATCCACGGTCTGGCGCCCGACGCCAAGCTGATCTACGCCTCAGGAGCCAGCTGCAACGGCATCGACCTGCTCGAGACCGAAGTCGGGGTGATCGACGACAACCGGGCATCGATCGTCTCGCTGTCCTACGGCGACATCGAGTCCAGCGAGACCACCGGGCAGGCGACGTTCGACACCTACATCCTCAAGCAGGCCGCGCTGCAGGGCATCGGCTTCTACGTCGCGTCAGGGGACAACGGCGACGAGGTGATCAACAGCGGTCTCAAGCAGGTCGACGCTTCCGCCAACAACCCCTACGCGACGGCCGTCGGTGGGACCTCGCTGGCTATCGGGGCGCAGGGCCAGTACAAGTTCGAGACCGGGTGGGGCACCCGGCTC
The DNA here is from genome assembly GCA_963731205.1 of uncultured Actinomycetota bacterium. Classification (GTDB taxonomy): domain Bacteria; phylum Actinomycetota; class Actinomycetes; order Frankiales; family Frankiaceae; genus DATAZK01. The sequence goes on from CAVSUJ010000002.1 coordinate 2,340,535, forward strand.
TGGTCGCTGGCACCCAACGGCAAGAGCTGGGTCGACCCGGAGTTCCACGGCGGCGCCGGGGGCGGTTTCAGCGCGCTGTTCGCCGAGCCCTCCTACCAGCTGGGGGTGGTTCCGGCGGGGTCGCCCTCAGGACGCGGCGTTCCCGACGTCTCCATGGACGCCGACCCCAATACCGGCTTCCTGCTCGGCCTCACCCAGCAGTTCCCGCACGGCGTCTTCTACGACGAGGCGCGCGCGGGCGGCACCAGTCTGTCCACCCCGCTCTTCGCCGCCGTGCAGGCTCTCACCAGCCAGGCGCAGAACACCCGGCTCGGCTTCGCCAACCCGCGCCTTTACGCGATCGCCCGCCAGCAGGCGGCCGGAAAGGGGCCGGCAGCCTTCCATGACGTCACGGGCGCCCATGACGGCGCGGCGGTCGTGCGCGCCGACTTCGTCAACGGGGCCAACGCGTCGGACGGGTTCCTCTACTCGGTGCGCAGCATGGACGACGACAGCTCGCTCGCGACCACCGCTGGCTGGGACGACGTCACCGGGATAGGCACCCCGACGACCGCGTACTACACGGCGACCGGGCGCTGATCACAAATTCCGGGCAGTTGTCGAAGCGGACTCAAGGCCCACCCTGCGACGTGCCGATCGCTCTGTCACCCGCCACACCCGTAACCCCCGGACGGGTGTGGCGGGGCCCTCTTTCGGCCTCGCGACGCGCTACCGGGCTTTTGTCGGTGGTCGGCACTAGCGTGGGGGTATGGGAATCCTGCCTCCCGGCCCCTTCGGTCGCCTGCTCGTCGCGATGGTGACCCCGTTCACCGCCGACGGTGCGCTCGATGAAGCCGGTGCGCAGGCGCTCGCGTCCCATCTGGTCGAGCAGGGCTGCGATGGGCTCGTGATCAGCGGCACCACCGGGGAGTCCCCGACCACGAGCGATGCCGAGAAGGACCGGCTGCTGCGCGCCGTGCTCGAGGCTACGGCGGGGCGCGCCCGGGTGATCACGGGCGTCGGCAGCAATGACACCGCCCACTCGATCGAGCTGGCGGTGGCCGCGGAAAAGGCCGGAGCGTCCGGAGCATTGGTCGTGAGCCCGTATTACAACAAGCCTCCGCAGTCGGGTCTGCTGGCGCACTTCACCGCCATCGCCGATGCCACCGAGCTGCCCGTGATGCTCTATGACATTCCCGGGCGCACCGGGATTCCGATCGCCACCGAGACCCTGCTGCGGCTGGCCGAGCATCCGCAGATCCTGGCGGTGAAAGACGCGAAGGGCGATCTGGCCGGCAGCAGCGCCGTGCTCGCGGCCACCGAGCTGGCCTACTACTCGGGGGAAGACGCGCTGAATCTCCCGCTGCTCGCGGTGGGGGCGGCCGGGTTCGTCAGCGTCGTCGGCCATGCCTTCGCGCCCCAGCTGCACGAGATGCTCGAAGCTTTCGACGCCGGCGATATGGCGCGGGCGATCGGGCTGCACCAGCAGCTCTTGCCGGCCTACACCGGCTTTTTCCGTACCCAGGGCGTCATCACGACCAAGGCGGCTCTCCGGCTGCTCGGCCTTCCCGCCGGGCCGGTCCGGCTGCCGCTGGTCGACGCGACCCCTGCCGAAATCGAGGTCCTGCGCACTGATTGCGCTGCGGCCGGGCTGGAGCTTGCCGCATGAGCCATCCGCATCCGGATCTCAGCGCCCCCGGGCCGCTGGCGGAGGAGGGCCTGCGCATCGTCGCCCTCGGCGGGCTGGGCGAGATCGGTCGCAACATGACCGTCTTCGAGCACGCCGGCCGTTTGCTGATCGTCGATTGCGGGGTGCTGTTCCCCGAGTCCGACCAGCCGGGTGTGGATCTGATCCTTCCCGACTTCAGCTCGATCCGCGATCGCCTGGGCGACATCGAGGCCGTCGTGCTCACCCATGCCCACGAAGACCACATCGGGGCGATCCCGTTCCTGCTGCGTGAGCGTCCCGATCTGCTCATGGTCGGCAGCCGGTTCACCCTGGCGCTGCTGCGCGCCAAGCTCTCCGAGCACCGCATGAAGCCGGAGATGCTGGAGGTCATCGAGGAGGGCCGGGCCAGTTTCGGCCCGTTCGACTGCGAGTTCTTCGCCGTCAACCATTCGATTCCTGACGCGCTCGCGGTGGCGATCCGCACGGCGGCGGGCACCGTGCTGCACACCGGCGATTTCAAGATGGACCAGCTGCCGCTCGACGGGCGCATCACCGACCTCGGGGGCTTTGCCCGGCTCGGCCGCGAGGGCGTCGATCTGCTGCTTTCCGACTCCACCAATGCCGAGGTCCCGGGCTTCGTCACGAGCGAGCGCGAGATCGCGCCGGTGCTCGATGACGTGTTCCGTACCTCGGATCGGCGCGTGATCGTCGCCTGCTTCTCCAGCCACGTGCATCGCGTTCAGCAGGTGCTCGACGCGGCGCAGGCCCACGAGCGTTCGGTGGCGTTCGTCGGCCGCTCGATGGTGCGCAACATGGCGGTCGCCCGCGATCTCGGGTTGTTACGCGTGCCGCCCGGCCTGATCGTCGATGCCCGCGAGATCGACGCGCTGCCGGACAAGCACGTCTGCATGATCTCTACCGGTTCGCAGGGTGAGCCGCTGTCGGCGCTGTCAAGGATGGCCAATCGTGATCATCCGGTGCGCATCGAATCGGGCGACACCATCGTGCTGGCGTCGAGCCTCATCCCGGGCAACGAGAATGCGGTCTACCGGGTGATCAACGGGCTGACCCGCTGGGGCGCCCGGGTGGTCCACAAGGATGTCGCCAAGGTTCACGTCAGCGGCCATGCTCCAGCCGGCGAGCTGCTCTACGTGCTCAACATGACCCGCCCCAGCAACGTGGTGCCGATCCACGGGGAGTGGCGCCACCTGCGCGCCCACGCCGAGCTGGCCATCGCCAGCGGGGTGCCGCCCGAGCGGGTGCTGTGCGTCGACGACGGAATGGTGGTCGATCTGGTCGATGGCCGCATCTCGGTCGCCGGCAAGGTCGATTGCGGCTACGTCTACGTGGACGGCAGCAATGTCGGAGACGTCTCCGAGGAGCAGCTCAAAGACCGTCGCATCCTCGGCGAAGAAGGCTTCATCACCATCACCGTCGTGGTCGACTCCACCACCGGCAAGGTCGTGGGCGGTCCGGAGATCTTTGCCCGGGGCTTCACCGCTCTCGGCGAAGCGGCGTTCGTCGAGGTCAAGGAGCGCGCAGCGCAGGCGCTCGACGCACTGCTCGCCGAAGGGGTCTCGGAGCCGGCGGCGATGCGGCGCGCGCTGCGCCGGGTCGTCGGCAAGTGGGTAGCCGATACCTACCGGCGGCGTCCGATGCTCGTCCCGGTGATCGTCGAGGTCTGAGCCGGAGCCCGACCCGGCGCAGACAATGTGATGCCGAGTCAACGCGGGCCTTTTCTCGGGCGGCCGACTGATGGGCCGGTCACCCGGCCGCGTCAGCTGGATCAGCTGGTGGCGGGCTGGCGCACCCAGACCATCGCAGGCTTGGGGAGCGAGCGGCGGTGGGCGGCGATCCAGCGGCGGCCCGGCGCGGTGAACGCGACCCCGAAAGCAGTGCCGAGCACGAGTGACGACAGGTGGCCGAGGGCCGACATGTCCAGGCCGGTGATCCCGACGAGCAGGCCCGGAATGACGATGGCCCCCGAAACAACGGCGGCGATGCGCAGCTTCCAGCTTCCGAGCACGAGGCAGGCGGCCATCGCGGCGAGAATCACGTAGCTCGGCCCGACGTCGAGGATGTTGACGTCAGAACGCGGCTGCGCGTGCCAGGCGATCTGCATCAGCAGCATGCCCTCGGAGATCACCGTGGCGATCACGTGAGCACCGAACGCGATCATGAACGCCCTGCCGGGGCCGAGTTTGCGCTCCAGGCCTCCCAGCAGGATCAGCGTGAGCGGCACCCAGAGCCAGGTGTTGCCGAGATCGACGAAAGCGCTGGCCGGAAGGACGAAGAACGGATCGATCGCCAGGTGGGTGATGTTGGTGCTGGCGGCGTGCGCCACGGACGTCTCCGCGCCGTTGGGTAGCAGCAACATCACGATCTCGGTGAGCACCAGGCCCAGGGCGAAGCAGGCGGCCAGCGGCGTCGAGAGCACGCTCGTCTTCGTGCGGAGCGCGAGATTCCACGTCCGGCGGGCGAGCGGGTGCGACACAGACCTCGGCCTTTCATCTTTCGGGGGGCGTGCGGCCTGAAGTCCGGCGGTACGTCGCCGGCGGCTGCGAACCCTGCCCTGACAGCCCCATCGGCGCGTACCCGCGACTTCTGGACGTACTTTCGACACTGCCCGCGGCGGTTGGCCCTGATGTGTCCCAGGCCTGGGAGCTCCCTGTGAGTTCTGTCGCGTTCCCGGCGCTACTCGTTTTCGGCTGAAAGCGGACGCGACCGATTTCGGAGCGACTCGCTCGTCCAATGGGCGATCCGGACGCGCGCACGTGTCACCGTGTTGTCCGTGCCGACCTCGACGAGGGGCGGCCGGTCGCCCGCGCGCTCCGGCACCCGCTCCACCACCGCCCGCCGGCGTCCGCCTGCCAAGGCGGCGAAGCGTGGTCAGAGCGGGCGCGGGCGCGCCCCCAAGCGCCAGCCGTTCCTCATCGTTCTGGTGCGTGCCGTCTACCGGCTGATCCGCGGCATCTGGCTCGGCATCGCCCGCGGCCTCGGCGCTGCGGTACGCGCCGTCGGTAGCGGAGCCCGTGAGCTGAAACTCGAACCCGCAGCCCGCCGCGACGGGCTCGGCCTGGCCGTCCTCGCCCTCGGGGTGGTGACGGCAGCGGCCGTCTGGTGGTCGGCGGGTGGTCCCGCCGGTCGCGTCGTCGCCAATGTGCTGCGCAGTGCTGTGGGGGCGGGAGCAGCGTGGCTGCCGCCCCTGCTCCTCCTGCTCGCCTGGCGGCTGGTGCGCCACCCCGCCGAAGCGGGCTCGGGTGGGCGGCTCGTCGTCGGCTGGCTCTGCATCGCGTTCGGCGTGCTCGGCATCGTCCACATCGCTCATGGCGTCCCGGACTCGACAAAGGGCGCGGCGGCCATGCGCCACGCCGGCGGCGACATCGGCTACCTCTCCTCGTCTCCACTGGCCAGCGGTCTCACCCCCTACGTCGCCGCGCCGTTGCTCGGCCTGCTCGCGATCTTCGGGATCTGCGTGCTCACCCGCACACCGCTGGCGAGCCTGCCCTCGCGGCTGCTCATGCTCCGTGACCGCCTGCTGCACCGCACCGCCGAGGACTCCGAGGAGGACACGGACCTCGAGATCGACCTGCGGGATGACGTGGCCCCGGTCAAACGGACGCGGTCGGCGCCCCGCAGCCGGGTGGGCGTCTTCTCCGCAGATGCCCCTGATGCGCCGTACGACGTCGCCAAGGACAAGTCGGCCGGGTTTGCGGCGTCGTCCGACGACGATGTCCCCGCCGCGGGCCTGCCTAGCCCACGCGACCCGGTGCCCGTGCCGAAGAAGGCGGAGCAGCTCCCGCTTCCCGCGTCCGGCGATTACAAGCTCCCACCTCCCGAGCTGCTGCGCGACGGTTCCCCGGCCAAGGCGCGTACCAAAGCCAACGACGCGGTGATCGCCGCGCTCACCGACGTCTTCCGCAGCTTCGACGTCGATGCCGCCGTCACCGGCTTCTCCCGCGGTCCGACCGTGACGCGCTACGAGGTGGAGCTCGGCCCCGCGGTCAAGGTCGAGCGGATCAAGGCGCTGCTGCGCAACATCGGCTACGCGGTCAAGAGCCCCGACGTGCGGATCATCGACGTGATCCCCGGTAAGAGCGCGGTCGGCGTCGAGATTCCCAACACCGACCGGGAAAATGTCAGCCTCGGGGACGTGCTCCGCAGCGCCGCGGCGACCCTCGACCCGCACCCGTTGCTGGTCGGGCTCGGCAAGGACATCGAGGGCCGGTTCGTCGTCGCCAATCTGCAGAAGATGCCGCACATCCTGGTCGCGGGCGCCACCGGCTCCGGCAAGTCGACGTGTATCAACACGCTGATCACCTCGGTGCTCCTGCGTGCCACGCCCGAGCAGGTCCGGCTGGTGCTGGTCGACCCCAAGCGCGTCGAGCTCACCGCCTACGCCGGCATCCCGCATCTGGTGACCCCGATCATCACGAACCCGAAAAAGGCCGCCGAGGCCCTGCAGTGGGTCGTGCGCGAGATGGATTACCGCTACGAGGACCTGTCGGCCAGCGGCGTGCGCCACATCGACGACTTCAACCGCAAGGTGCTGTCGGGTGAGATCACCGCACCGCCGGGCAGCGAGCGGGTCTACAAGCCCTACCCCTATCTGCTGGTGATCGTCGACGAGCTCGCCGACCTGATGATGGTCGCGCCGCGTGACGTCGAGGATTCGATCGTCCGCATCACGCAGCTGGCCCGCGCCGCCGGCATCCACCTCGTACTCGCAACCCAGCGCCCGAGCGTCGACGTCGTCACCGGCCTGATCAAGGCCAACGTGCCGAGCCGGCTGGCGTTCGCGACCGCCAGCCTCGCCGACAGCCGCGTCATCCTCGACCAGCCGGGTGCCGAGAAACTTGTCGGCCTCGGCGACGCGCTCTTCCTGCCCATGGGTGCCAACAAGCCCAACCGCGTCCAGGGCGCTTTCGTCTCCGAAGACGAGATCGCGAAGATCGTCCAATTCTCCAAGGAGCAGGCGCAGCCGGTCTACCGGGAAGACGTGGACGCGCCGGCGCCGGAGTCCAAGCGTGAGGTGGACGAGGACGTCGGCGACGACCTGCAACTGCTCCTGCAGGCCGTCGAGCTCGTCGTCAGCACCCAATTCGGCTCGACCTCGATGCTGCAGCGCAAGCTTCGGGTCGGTTTCGCCAAGGCAGGGCGGCTGATGGACCTCATGGAGTCGCGCGGCGTCGTGGGGCCGAGCGAAGGTTCCAAGGCGCGCGAGGTGTTGATCATGCCCGAGGAGCTCGAGAGCGTCCTGGTGACGCTGCGCGGCGGCTGATCGGCGCATGTGAGTCCGCTGACGACCGGATTTCCCCGGCGCGGCGCGTCGGGTGACGGCGCCGCGACCGATTTACGCTTTCCGCGGTATTTCCTGACGTTCGGAGTGGGTGGGGCCGGTGTCTGTCACTGAGCGTGCAGACGCGACGACGGGGGAGCGTGGCCCGGTCGGCGCGCAGCTGGCCCGGGCCCGCAATGCCCACGGCTTCTCGGTGGACGACCTTCAGCGGCGTACCAACATCCGCGCGTCGGTGATCAGCGCGCTCGAGCGCGACGACATCCGCCCCAGCGGCGGCGTGGTCTACGCCCGCGGGCATCTGCGCACCCTCGCCCAGGCGCTCGGCCTCGACGCCACCCCTCTGCTCGCCGCCTTCGATGCGAGCCACGGCACGGCTTCGCCTCCGGTGCTGGTGTCCGACACCGATGCCGCCGAGGTGAGCCTGCGCTCCAGCGGACCGGCGAAAACGGGCCCGCGCTGGCCGCTGGTGATGGCCGGCCTGCTGGTCGTGGTGATCGTCATCGCGCTCGTGCAGCTGCTACTCCCGGGTAAGAAGGATGGGGTGAGTCCGGCCGGCTCGGTGGCGCCGTCACCGGCGAAGGCCAGGGCGCTGACCCCCAAGGCGACCCCCCACACACCCTCACTGGTCTTCCCGGTCCCGGCTCAGGGCGTCACCCTGCGGATCGTGCTCACGACCAAGCCGAGCTGGCTCGACATCAAGGACGAGCGCGGGGTGCAGCTCATCCAGCGCACCGTGGCGCCGTCCAACCAGCCGCTCGACCTGCATGCGGCCGGCCAGCTGGTGGCGACGATCGGCGACGCGAGTGCAGCGGCGCTCTCGTGCAATGGTCATCCGCTGGGAGCCCTCGGTGCCGCCGGTCAGGTCGTCACCCTGACGCTGGTGCGCGGAACGGCGCAGTGCCCCGGCAGCTGATCAAGCGCCGCTGACCCGGCGGCATACCCTCAGGGGATGCCCCCCCGTCGTGCCGCCCTCGTCACGCTGGGCTGCGCACGTAACGAGGTCGACTCCGAGGAACTCGCGGGACGGCTGGCCGCCGGCGGCTGGACGATCGTCGACGATCCCTCCGGCGCTGACGCGGTGCTGGTCAACACGTGCGGATTCATCGCTGCGGCGAAGAAGGATTCGGTCGACGCGCTGCTCGAGGCGTCCGACGCGGCCGGCGGAAGCCCGGTCGTCGCGGTCGGATGCATGGCCGAGCGCTACGGCCGCGAGCTGGCCGAGGCGCTGCCGGAAGCGTCGGCCGTGCTCGGATTCGACGACTACCCCGACATCGCATCGCGCCTGGAAGCGATCGTCGCCGGTGAGCGCCCCGCGGCCCACACTCCGCGCGATCGCCGCACGCTGCTGCCGATCACCCCGGCCGACCGCGGAGCGTCGCACCTCTCGACCCCCGGGCATGGTTTCGGTGACGATCCGCTTCCGGCCGGTCCGGGCCCTCGCACGCTGCGCCGCCGGCTGTCGGGTGGTCCGGTCGCGTCGCTCAAGCTCGCGTCCGGCTGCGACCGGCGGTGCGCGTTCTGTGCCATCCCGAGCTTTCGCGGCGCGTTCGTCTCGCGCCCGCCGGAGGACATCCTGGCCGAGGCCGAGGTGCTCGCGGCAGATGGCGTACGCGAGCTGGTCCTGGTCAGCGAGAATTCCACCGCTTACGGCAAAGATCTGGGTGACGTCCGCCTCCTCGAGCAGCTCTTACCCGCGCTCGCGTCGGTGTCGGGAGTCCTACGGGTGCGCGTCGCCTATCTGCAGCCCGCCGAGGTCCGCCCCGGCCTGCTGGAGACGATCCTCACCACCCCGGGCGTCGCGCCCTATCTCGACCTCTCCTTCCAGCACGCCAGCGGCGAGGTGCTGCGGCGGATGCGGCGCTTCGGCGACGGGCCACGTTTCCTCGACCTACTCGCCGAGGGCCGGCGGTTCGCGCCTGAGCTGGGCGCCCGGAGCAACGTGATCGTCGGCTTCCCCGGCGAGACCCGCGCCGATGTCAGGCAGCTGACCGACTTTCTCGAGGCGGCGCGTCTCGACGCGGTGGGCGTCTTCGGCTACAGCGACGAGGACGGCACCGAGGCTGTCGGCCTGCCGGGCAAGGTGGGCGCGGCGACGATCGACCGGCGGTTGACCAAGCTGGTCGACCTGGCTGAGCAACTCACCGCCGCCCGCGCCGAGGAGCGGATCGGCGGTTTCGTCGACGTGCTCGTCGAAGATGTCGACGTGGCCTCCGGGGTCGCCGAAGGCCGCGCGGCGCATCAGGCGCCGGAGGTCGACGGTTCGTGCGAGGTGCGCTGGGCGGCGGGCGATCACGTCCCGCGGGTCGGCGATCTGGTACGCGCTGAGGTCGTCGCGAGCAACGGCGTCGACCTCGTGACCGAACTTGCTGCCGTCCTGGTCCCGCAGGGCGCGGAGCGGTGAGCGGCGAGCTGACGGTGGATTCCCAGGTGACCCCCCGCCCCGACGAACCCAACCCCCGGCTCGGCACGACCCGCGGCACGCAGGCGGCACACGCCGGCGCTGAAGCGGCGGCCCGGCTTCAGCAGCGTCTGCAGGCCGTTCCGGCCGTCCCGGATCCCGCCGGCGATGCCGCCTCCGGCGTCGGCGTGTGGAATCTGGCCAACGCCCTCACCGGCTTCCGGATCGTGCTGGTGCCGTTCTTCGCGGTGTTCCTGTTCGCCGGCACCGGTCACGAGACCGGCTGGCGTATCGCTGCCTGGGGCGCCTTCGCCGCCGCCGCATTCACCGATCGGCTCGACGGCCAGATCGCCCGGTCCCGCGGGCTGGTGACCGAATTCGGCAAGCTCGCCGACCCGATCGCCGACAAGGCGCTCGTCGGCACCGCGCTCGTGGGCCTGTCGATCCTGCACGACCTGTCGTGGTGGATTACGGCGATCGTCCTGGCCCGCGAGATCGGCGTGACCCTGCTGCGCTTCTGGGTGCTGCGCCACGGCGTCATCCCGGCCAGCCGCGGAGGCAAGCTCAAGACCCTGCTCCTGAACGTGGGTATCGGGCTCTACGTGCTGCCACTTTCCGGCGCGCTTCACGTGCTCGCGTCGATCATCCTCGGGGTTGCCGTGGCCGTCGCTCTGGTGACGGCCGTCGACTATGTCGGCACCGCCCTCGCGCTGCGACGGGACGCCGGTGCGCGCTGAACTTCTCGCGGTCGGCGATGAACTGCTTTACGGCGACATCCTCAACGGCAATGCGGCGCAGCTCGGGCGCCAGCTGGCGGATGTCGGCATCACGGTCACGCACAGCGGTGTGGTCGGAGATGACATCGAGACGATTGCCGAGGCCTTACGCGCCGCACTTTCCCGGGCTGACGCAGTGCTGCTCACCGGCGGTCTCGGACCCACCCAGGACGACCTGACCCGGGAGGGACTCGCCCGCGCCGCCGGCGTCGATCTGCTCCGCGACGACTTCCTGGAAGGCCAGCTGCGCCGGCGTTTCCGCGATCTGCGCCGCACCGTGCCCGACATGAACTACCGGCAGGCCAACCTTCCCGCCGGCGCCGAGCCGCTGCCCAACGAGCGCGGCACCGCCCCCGGGATCAAGCTCGAACTGCTCGGTGGGGTCGCGTACGCCATGCCGGGGCCGCCGCACGAGATGCAGGCGATGTTCGCCTCCTCGGTGCTGCCGGATCTGCTGCGCCGCCAGGGCGAGCCGGCCGTCGTCGTTCACCGGGTGTTGCACACGTCGGGGATGTGGGAATCCGCCGTCGCGGAAGCGATGGCACCCGAGGTCGACCGGCTGGCTGCTGAAGCCGTGCCGGGCCAGGACCGCAACCCGACCATCGCCTTTCTCGCGTCCGGTGGCCAGACCCGGGTGCGCATCTCGGCTCGCGCGGCCAACCGTGCCGAGGCGGAAAAGCTGATCGAACCGATCGAGAGGTTCGGGCGCGACGCCCTCGGAGAGGGGCTGTACGGCATCGACGACGAGACGCTCGAAGGCGTCGTGCACCGGTTGCTGCTCGAACGCGGTGAGACGGTCGCGGTGGCCGAGTCGCTGACCGGCGGGCTGCTCGCCGGCCGGCTCTCAGAGACCCCCGGCGCCAGCGCGACCTTCCGCGGCGGGATCGTCGCCTACCAGGCGGAGCTCAAGGACGAGTTGCTCGGCGCCAACGCCGTCGCCCGCGGTGCGGTGACGGAGGAGACGGCGGAGCGGATGGCCGCCGGGGTACGCGAGCGTCTCGGGGCCACGTGGGGGCTGTCGACCACCGGCGTCGCCGGCCCGACCGAGTCCGAGGGGCATCCGGTCGGCACGCTGTTCATGGCTGTCGCGGGACCCAAGGGTGTGCAGACCCGACACGTGCAGCTGCCCGGCGATCGTCCGCTGGTGCGCATGCTCAGCGTGGTCCAGGCGCTTGACCTCCTGAGGCGGAGCCTGACTTCCTGAACCGGCCCAACGGATTGCGCCCTGGGCGTGATCGGGTCAGCGGGATGGGTCTCGGGCTCGGCGTGGTTGTACGGTAAGTCTCCGGTCCAATTTCCGGGCCGGACTTGTCGGCAATACCCGGGAGGTGCGCAATGGCCGTGCTGCGTCGCCTGATTGGTGATGCGCTCCGCCGCGAGCGCCTCGCCCAGCACCGCACCCTGCGCGAAGTTTCCAGTGATGCGCGGGTTTCCCTCGGATACCTGTCCGAGGTCGAGCGCGGGCAGAAGGAAGCCAGCTCCGAGCTGCTGGCAGCGATCTGCGATGCCCTTGATGTGCCCCTTTCGCGGGTCCTCCGTGAGGTCAGCGGAGAGCTGGCGCTGGAAGAGCTCGGCGCCATGCACGCCATGGCGGCAGCTCCGGTGGGCACCCTGCCCGGGCCGGGCACCCGACCCTCGCTGGTCGTCAACCGCGCTGCCTGAGGCGCTCTCGGAGTTCGTCTCCAGCGGTCGGCTCGTGTCCTGCGGCGGCACTGCCGAATGCCAATCTCCAGCCTGACGTGGCAGCATCCAACCCATGCCGAATATCTTCAGGCGCTTGTTCCGTTACTCGAATGCGTACGCGAACAAGAAGTTCGATGAGAAGGCCGACCCGGCCATCCAGATCGAGCAGGCGATCGACGACGCGAAAAAGCAGCATCAGGCGCTGACCGCGCAGGCCGCCACGGTGCTCGCCAACCGTCACCAGATCGAGATGCGCCTGGCTCGCCAGATGAGCGAGATCGACAAGCTCAGCACCTCGGCCCGCCAGTCGCTGCAGCTGTCCGATCAGGCGCGCGCGTCGGGAGATCTGGTCAAGGCCAGCGAGTTCGAGCAGGCGGCCACCACGTTCGCCGGTCAGCTGGTGAGCGCGGAATCTGCCGTGGAAGACCTCAAGGCGCTGCACGGCCAGGCGTTGCAGGCCGTCGATCAGGCCAAGCAGGCGGTGGCTGACAACGAGTTCCGGCTGCGCCAGTCGATCGCCGAGAAGTCCAAGCTGATGACCCAGCTCGAGAGCGCGAAGATGCAGGAGCAGATGAACAGCGCGCTCTCCACGATGTCCGAGCTCGCCCCGCAGGGCGACACCCCGTCGCTGGCCGAGGTGCGCGAGAAGATCGAAGCCCGATACGCCACAGCGTTGGGGCAGAACGAGCTCGCCGGCGGCGGAGTCGAGGCCCGCATGCTCGAGGTGCGCAAGGCCACCATCGACTCGGCGGCTTCCAGCCGGCTCGACGCGATCCGCGCGTCCATGGGGGGATCGCCCGCAGCGGGAGGCACCCCGTCCTTGGAGAAGAAGTCCGATCAGGGTGCGATCGAAGCGGGCGGGGGCGCGCAAGCAGCGGCGCCCGGCGTCTCCACCACCCAGGGGCAGGAAGCGCCGCCCCCTGGTTCTTGACCGACCGACGCGCGCGTCCGGCTCACGCCGGCTGGCAGCGGGGACACCAGTAGGTGTCCCGCGCGTATCCGGGTTCCCCTTGAGGTGCGCGCTGGATCGGCGTGTGGCAGCGCCGGCAGGGCAAGCCTTTGCGCGCGTAGACGTAGTTGGAGGCTCCGCGGTGCAGGTCACCAGTGGTGGCCTGGCCGGCTCGGGCCCGGTTGGCCAGCAGCAGCCGGTGTGACAGCTCGATGAGCCGCGGCAGATCGCGGATCTCGGCGACGCGGCGATACGGATTGATCCCGCGCAGGAAGAGCACCTCGCACCGCCACATGTTGCCGAGCCCGGCCAGGTTGCGCTGGTCGAGCAGGGCTGACCCGATCTCATGGTCGGGAACTCGCGAAAGTCGTTGCAGCGCCTCGAGTTCCGCGTCGGGTCCCCAGTCATCACCCAGCAGATCCGGACCAAGGTGTCCGATCGCCTCGTCCTCCTTGGCCGAGGGGAGCAGTTCGACGACAGCGAGTCGTACCCCGACGCACACCGCCTCCGGATTGGCCAGCACGACGCGCACCTGGTGACTGGGCGAGCGCCAGCGCTGTCCGGGACGGTAGATCTGCCAGCTGCCCTCCATCTTGAAATGGGTGTGCAGCGTCAGTCCGCCTTCGATGCGGGTGAGCAGATGCTTGCCGCGGCTGGCCACGCCTAAAACGGTGCGGCCGCTGAGATCGGTGGTGGCAAGCTGCGGGACACGGAAGTCGCTGCGCACCAGTCGGCGTCCGGCCAGCGCCTGATCCAGGCGCCGTCCGGCCAGCCACACGGTGTCGCCCTCAGGCATTGGTCCATGGTGCCGCGCCGCCGCCGCTAGCGCAGGACCCCCGCTCGGGTCAGCCTCGCAATCGCAGCCCCCTCGGCGTGGCGCGGAAGCCCGCCCCGGCCAGCGCCGTCGCCACTGCATCGGCGCCGAAGACGTGCTCTCCGTCGGCGCGCTCCACCGACAGCCGGCCGAGCGCGCCCGCCCGGGTCGCCGTCGCCAACCCTTCGGCGGCTGCCGCCAGCGAATCGGGGTCATCACTCCACGTCAGCAATGATTTGCCGCCGCGCTCGACGTAGATGACCAGCTCGCCCTCGACGATCACCACCAGCGCCCCGGCCTTGCGTCCGGGACGGTGGCCTCCCTCCTCGCCGCGGTCAGGCCACGGCAGGGCCGCCCCGAACGGATTCGCCGGATCCGTCGCAGCGAGGACCAGCCCGGGCGACCGGCCCCCGGCCCGCTGCGCGTCGCGTGCTTCCCAGCTCGGCGGCACCGGCGAACTCCAGGCCGGCTCCTGATCGGCGCGCTGCGCTTCCGCGGCGAGGGCGCGCATCCGGTCGACGGCTCCCGGGACGGCGAATTGCGCCGCCCCCAGTCCTTCGACGAAGTAGCCGCGGCGGCATCGTCCGGCATCTTCGAATGCCGACAGCACCGGATACACAGCGGAGAAGCCGCCCGGGATCTGCTCGGCGGCGACCGCGCCGCGGGTCAGTACCCCGTGGCGATCGAGCAGCGCTTCGGCGACGGCGTGGAGCCGGCGGGTGGCCGCGGGCTCGCGGTCAGGCAGGCGCCACCAGCGCCCGCCGGCCGTCGGCGGCCCGGCGCGGGTCGGCAGGACCGGCCTCCCGTAACGGGCGTAGCGCGACCGGCGGCGGGGTGCCGGCACGGCGGCTTTACGCCCGCTTGCCGCCTTACCTGCCAGCACCACCCGCATCGGGGCAAGCGTGTCGTTGGTGACGTAGCCGGCCCAGACCAGGTCCCACAGCGCAGCCACGAGGGCGTCGTCGGCGGCGGACTCCGAACCTGCCCAGGCTGCATCGGCGAGCGCACGGAAGAAGAGGGCCTGCCCGCCGTCCAGCGCCGCCAAGATCGCTTCGTGCGGAGCGCCGAGGGTGAGCGTCTCGAGCGGCGGCGGCAGCAGAAGCGTCGCGGCTTCCGCGGGCACCAGCCGTACCCACCCGTCATTGCCGGGAAGCGAGCCGGCGCCCGCCCACACCACCTCGCCGCTCGCGCACAACTCGTCGAGCTGAGCCGGCACGTAGTCACGCACCCGCGACGGCAGCACCAGCGTCTCCAGCGCGCTCGCAGGGATAGCCGCGCCGGCGAGCTGCTCGATCGCGCGGGCGAGGGCATCGACTCCCCGGCGCGCCGCCTTACCGGTGCCGAGCCAGTCGGGCAAGAAGCGGGAAAGTGCGCTCAACGGGACCGGCTCGACCTCTTTGCGGAGCTTGGCGAGGCTGCGCCGGCGCAGCATGCGCAGGACCTCGGCGTCGCACCACTCGAGGCCGGAACCACCCGGCCGGAACTCGCCGGACAGCAGGCGACCCTTGGCGGCCAGCCGGTCGAGGGCGGCGGTGACCAGCGATGCGCCGAGCCCATAGCGGGCGGCGGCATCGGCGGCGACAAACGGCCCGCGGGTGCGGGCGAAACGGCTGATCAGATCGCCGAACGGATCGTTGACCGGCTCGAGGAAGACATCGGGGACGCCGACCGGCATCGGCACGCCGAGGGCGTCGCGGAGCCGGCCGGCGTCTTCGACCGCCACCCAGCGCTCTTCACCGGCGATCCGCACGCGCAGGGCACGGCGGGCGGTCTCCAGCTCCGTGAGCAGTGCACTTACCGTGCTGCCCTCGACGGGGGTCAGTCGGGCCACGATCTCGGTCTCGGTGAGGTCGCCGAGCACGCGCAACAGATCGGCGATCCCTTCCACGCCGCGTGCTTGCCGGCCTGGTGCGAGCCGCTGCAGCTCGGCTTCGATCTCGGCGAGCGCGTCAGGGTCGAGCAGCTCCCGCAGCTCCGCGGAACCGAGCAACTCGGCCAGCAGCCGGCTGTCGAGCGACAGCGCCTGCGCCCGGCGCTCGGCGAGCGGGCTGTCCCCCTCGTACATGAACGCGCCCACGTAGCCGAAGAGCAGCGAGCGTGCGAAGGGTGACGGCGCTGACGTCTCGACCTCGAGCAGCCGTACGCCGCGGCCGGCGATGTCGCGCATCAGCGAGACCAGCCCCGGCACGTCGAAAACGTCCTGCAGGCACTCGCGCACGGCCTCCAGCACGATGGGGAAGTCGGGATGGACGCTGGCCACCGAGAGCAGCTGAGCCGCCCGCTGACGCTGCTGCCACAGCGGAGTGCGCCGGGTCGGATCCCGGCGCGGGAGCAGCAAGGCACGTGCCGCGCACTCCCGGAATCGGCTGGCGAACAGCGCGCTACCGCCCACCTCGGTCTGCACGATCTGCTCGACGTCATCGGCGGAGAGCAGCACCAGATCGGCGGACGGCGGCTCGTCACCGTCGGGCAGCCGCAGGATCAGCCCGTCGTCGGAATGCAGAACCTGCGCATCCAGCCCGGTGGTCTCGCGGACGCGTGCCGCGACCGCCAGCGCCCAGGGCGCGTGCACCTGGGCACCGAACGGCGAATGCACGGCGAGCCGCCAATCGCCGAGCTCGTCACGGAAGCGCTCGACGACGATCGTGCGGTCGTCCGGCAACGCCCCCGTCGCCTCGCGCTGCTCGGCGAGATAGGCCAGCAGATTGCCCCGGGCCCACTCGTCGAGCCCCGCGGCGGCCAGTCGTGCGTCGGCATCAGGCGGGTCGAGCGCTGAGAGTTCGCGGGCGAAGGCGCCCATCGCGCGTCCGAGTTCAATGGGCCGCCCCGGTGCGTCGCCGTGCCAGAACGGCAGCTTCCCGGGCTGGCCGGGCGCGGGCGACACGAGCACCCGGTCGGCGCCGATGTCCTCGATGCGCCAGGAGGACGAGCCGAGCAGGATCACGTCACCCACGCGGGACTCGTAGACCATTTCCTCGTCGAACTCGCCGACCCGGCGGCCGGGTCCGCCGCCATCGGCGCCGGCGACCAGGTAGACGCCGAACAGGCCCCGGTCAGGGATCGTGCCACCGCTGGTGACGGCAAGGCGCTGGGCGCCCGGACGGGCCGTGAGGCTGCCCTCCACCCGATCCCAGACCAGCCGGGGCCGGAGCTCGGCGAACGCGTCGGACGGATACCGGCCGGCAAGCATGTCGAGCACGCCTTCGTAGGCACTGCTCGGCAGGCCTGAATACGGCGCGGCGCGGCGTATCAGCTCGAGCAGCTCCAGCGCGTCCCAGGGCTCCACCGACACCATGGCGACGACGTGCTGGGCGAGCACATCGAGCGGATTGCGCGTGATCGTGAGCGACTCGATGGCTCCCGCCGCCATCCGTTCAGCGACGACCGCGCAGGGCAGCAGATCGCCGCGGTGTTTCGGAAGCACCACTCCGGTGCTCGCGGCGCCCACCTGGTGACCCGCCCGCCCCACCCGCTGCAAACCGCTGGCCACACTCGGCGGCGATTCGACCTGCACCACCAGATCGACCGCGCCCATGTCGATGCCCAGCTCGAGGCTGCTCGTCGCGACCACGCACGGCAGCCGGCCGGACTTCAGCGCCTCCTCCACCTCGGAGCGCTGCTCGCGGCTCATGCTCCCGTGGTGCGGCCGGGCGACCTCGGTGAAGGTGCTGCCAGGGACGGAGCTGCCGGGCACGGAGCTGCCGATGCCGGCTTGGCCCGGGACCTGCGCGGGATATCGCGTCAGCGGCGGGTACGGAGCCTCGCCATCGTCGAGGCCAGCCTTGGCGGTCTGCTCGAGAGCGTCGGCCTCGGCCAGCTCGTTCAGCCGGCTGCACAAGCGCTCGGCGAGGCGGCGAGAGTTGGCGAAGACGATGGTGCTCTTGGCGCCCCGGACCAGCTCAAGCACCCGGCGTTCGATGCTCGGCCAGATGGAGGTGCGTGCCTCGGCCGAAGCGGCGGAAGCCCCTTCTGCAGCAGCTCCGGGCCCCTCTGGAACGGGAGCGCTGATCTCACCGATCGCGGCCATGTCTTCGACCGTCACCTCGACCCGCAGCTCGACCGTCTTGCTGCCGGCGGGGGAGACGATGTCGACGGGGTGCTGGCCGCCGAGGAAGCGGGCCACCTCCGACGCTGGACGGACCGTGGCAGAAAGGCCGATGCGCTGTGCGGGTCGTTCGAGAAGGGCGTCGAGCCGCTCGAGGCAGACGGCCAGATGGGCGCCGCGCTTGGTGCCGGCGACCGCGTGGATCTCATCGACGATCACGGTCTCGACGCCGCGCAGGGACTCTCGCGCCTGGCTCGTCAGTATCAGGAACAGCGACTCCGGCGTGGTGATCAGGATGTCGGGGGGTGCGGTCGCGAGGCGGCGCCGCTCATCGGCGGGGGTGTCGCCGGAGCGCACGCCCACGCGGATAGCCGGTTCTGGGAGCCCCAGCCGGGTGGCGGCATGGCGGATTCCGGCGAGGGGGGAACGCAGATTGCGTTCGATGTCGACGGCCAGCGCCTTCAGCGGGCTGACGTAGAGCACCCGGCAGCGGGCGAGCTTTTCGGCCGGGGGCGGGGTGCTGGCGAGGCGGTCCAATGCCCACAGGAAGGCGGCGAGCGTCTTGCCCGAACCGGTCGGCGCCACCACAAGGGCATGACGACCGCCGGCGATCGCCGCCCACGCACCCTGCTGCGCCGGGGTGGGCGCGGAGAAGGCAGCTGTGAACCACGCCCGGGTGGCCGGCGACAGCTTTTCGAGTGCATCGGAAGTCACGTCCTGAGTCTGCCGCGAGGGGGTGACAAAAAGCGCGGGCCGCTGTACCTGTGGAACATGCGCCTGACCGACTTCTGGTACCGGATGGGCGAGCAGTTCGGTCCGGCCTACGCCGAGTCACTGGCCCGTGACCATGTGATCGCCGGGCTCGGGAGCAGGACGATCTCGCAGGCCCTGGCCGACGGCGACGACACCAAGGGCGTGTGGCGCGCCGTGTGCGAGGAGTTCGAGGTTCCCGCGCAGCAGCGGTGAGATCGGCGGCCGCAGGGCCCGTCGAGGCCTGATTTCGCCCACGACGAAACATGCCCGCGCGTTCCGGGTCCTGGGGCACGAGCACGACGAAAAAAGACGTCGGCGTGTCGATCCCACCTCGAACGCTTGTTCGCCTAAAGTCGGCGTCACCGGTTTCGATCGGCGTTGTCCACAGATCGCGCAGCCCGCACGGTTTTGTCGCAGGGGTCGCCTAGCGTCCCGCTTGTTCCGACGTATCCATACCGTGATCGCACAATCCGGAGGAGTTTTCGATGGCAGGCCTCGACCGTGAAAAGGCGCTCGCGAATGCGCTTGCCCAGATAGAGAAGTCCTACGGCAAGGGCTCGATCATGCGCCTGGGTGACACCGTGCAGGTGCCGATGCAGGTGATCCCGACCGGCTCGATCGCTCTCGATGTCGCTCTCGGTATCGGCGGCTTGCCGCGCGGGAGAGTCATCGAGATCTACGGCCCGGAGTCCAGCGGTAAGACCAGTCTGGCGCTGCACGCGGTGGCCAGCGCGCAGGCTGCCGGCGGCATCGCGGGCTTCATCGATGCCGAGCACGCGATGGATCCGGAGTATGCGAAGAAGCTCGGGGTCGACACCGATGCGCTGCTCGTGTCCCAGCCCGATACGGGGGAGCAGGCGCTGGAGATCGCTGACATGCTGATCCGTTCCGGCGCGCTCGACATCATCGTGATCGACTCGGTGGCTGCCCTGGTGCCGCGCGCCGAGATCGAGGGCGAGATGGGTGATAGCCATGTGGGCTTGCAGGCGCGGCTCATGAGCCAGGCGCTGCGCAAGATCACCGGTGCGCTGAGCACGTCCGGCACCACGGCGATCTTCATCAACCAGTTGCGGGAAAAGATCGGTGTCATGTTCGGCTCACCCGAGACCACGACGGGTGGAAAGGCGCTGAAGTTCTACGCGTCGGTGCGCCTCGATGTGCGGCGGATCGAAACTCTGAAGGACGGCACCGAGGCCGTCGGCAGCCGGGTGAAGGTCAAGGTCGTGAAAAACAAGGTGAGCCCGCCTTTCCGGGTGGCCGAGTTCGACATGATCTTCGGCTCGGGCATCAGCCGCGAAGGCGGTCTGATCGACATGGGCGTGGAGCACGGCATCGTCCGCAAGGCCGGTGCTTGGTACACGTACGAGGGCGAGCAGCTCGGTCAGGGCAAGGAAAATGCACGCGGCTTCCTGCGCGACAATCCCGACCTCGCCAATGAGATCGAGAAGAAGATCAAGGAGAAGCTCGGGATCGGGGCGGTTCTCGATGGGGAGATCAACCTGGTCGATCCGGTGGCGTCGACCCCGGTGGACTTCTGATCGGGAGCAGTCGCGAATGTCGCTGCCAGAGGCGAACGTAGGGGTGGGCTGACGTGGCCGGCCGGTCACGTCCCCGCCCCCTCGTCGCAGAGTCTCCACAAGAGCTGGAATCCGCCGTCCGCGAGCGGTGCCTGAATCTGCTGGCGGTACAGCCGCGTACTCGAGCCGAGCTCGAGCGCAAGCTCGCGCAGGCCGACGCCCCCGAAGATGTGGTGGCCGGAGTGCTCGATCGGCTCACCCAGGTCGGGCTGATCGACGACACCGCCTATGCGGAGGCATACGTCCGCACCGGGGTGGGCGTGCGCCGCAGAGGCACGCGAAGTCTCAAGGCCGAGCTGCGTACCCGCGGGGTGGCGCCCGAGATCATCGACCTTGCCGCTGCGCAGGTGGACGACGAGGGCGAGCGGGCCACCGCTCTGGCGCTGGCGTCGCGGCGTGCTCCAGGCCTCGCGAGGCTCGCTCCCGAGGTGCGGCGTCGGCGGCTGATGGGCCTGCTCCTGCGCCGCGGATTCAGCGGGTCGATCGTCAGCGATGTGGTGGCCCAGGTGCTGGCAGAGCTGTCGAGCGCCGACGAAGCGGACGGGCTGCCGTACCTCGGCGATCGTGATGCCGATGACGACGCTCGTCATGGCGAAGATGACGATGAGAAGCACGCAGCGGCCTTCTTCGACGGCTGAGTTTGGTTACAGCCGTGCTAACGGAAGCGGAAGGCTCTCCGTAGCTGATCCTTGACGATCAAGGTTGCGAGTCCTAGCCTCCCGGCAGGCAGGAGGATCCACCGCGGCTTCGCTGCGGAGCGAGATAGTTCGGACGAGCGTTGGTTGCTGCAGCCACAGGTACGAGAAGAAAGGAGCCCCAGCGGGTACGGGGTGGCAGCCGTCATCTCCGCTCGACGCGTGAGTGGACGACCGTAAGGGGCGTCTGCGTCTCGCGCTCGCAATCCTCCTCACGCTGGTCGCTGCCGGCCCCCGCCTGCGGCGACAAGAGGAGGACATATGAACGCGGTCGTCGCCGTACTCCTCGCTTTGGTCTTGGTCGCCCTGATCGGGCTGGGCTTGACGATTTTCCGCGTCCAGCGGCGCGTCGAGTCGGCCGCACCCGCATCGAACGCCCCGAGTGGGCAAGCTTCGGCCGGCTTGGACGAGGCGCAGGTTCAGCAGCTTCACGAGCAGGCGATGGCCGACGCCCGACGAAAAGCGTCCGAGCTGGTGACCCGCGAGCTCGAAGAAGCGCGCGAGCGCACCCAGTCAGAAACCGAGCGGGCTCGGATCCGGGCCCGTGAGGAGGCCGAGAGCCTCAAGGCCGAAGCAGCGGTCGAGATAGCCGAGCTTCGGGCCCGCGCCGAACGCGAGGCGAACCAGGCCGCGGCGAAAGCGGCAGCGGCTGAGATGCAGGAGCTGGCCGCTTCTCGCAGCGACCTCGATCAACGCGAGCAGAAACTGGTCAGCCGCGAGGTACGGCTGGAGGAGCGTTCCGAGCGGCTGGAGCAGGAAGCCCACGAGGTGGTTGCCCGCGAGCACGAGCTGGCGCGCACCGAAGCCGACATCGCGCGTCGCAAGGCGGAGCTGGCTGACATCGAGGAAGAGCGCCGCCGAGTGCTTGAGCAGGTCGCCGGGCTGACGGCGGCGGAAGCGAGGGCTGAGCTGGTCAAGGACGCCGAGTCACAGGCCAAGCGTGATGCGGCACTGATCGTGCGGGACATCGAGGCCAAGGCCCGCAACGAGGGGGAGGACCGGGCGCGGCGCATCGTCACCCTCGCCATCCAGCGCGTCGCCAGCGAGCAGACCGCCGAGTCGGTCGTCTCGGTGTTGCACTTGCCGAGCGATGACATGAAGGGCCGGATCATCGGCCGCGAGGGCCGCAACATCCGCGCCTACGAAGCCGTCACGGGCGTCAACGTCGTCATCGACGACACACCTGAAGCGGTCCTGCTCTCCTGCTTCGACCCGGTCCGCCGGGAGGTCGGGCGGGTGACGCTCGAGGCACTGGTGCTCGACGGGCGGATCCACCCGCAGCGCATCGAGGAGGAGTACGAGCGGGCCAAAGTCGCCGTCGAGGCGCTGTGCGTTCGCGCCGGTGAGGATGCTCTCGTCGAGGTCGGGATCGCGGAGATGCATCCCGAGGTGATCACCCTGCTCGGCCGGCTGCGCTACCGGACCAGCTACGGGCAGAACGTCCTCGGCCATCTCATCGAGTCGGCGCATCTGGCCGGGATCATGGCCGCCGAGCTTCGCTTGCCGCCCGATCTGGCCAAGCGCGGCACGCTGCTGCACGACCTCGGTAAGGCGCTCACCCACGAGGTCGAGGGCAGCCACGCGCTGATCGGCGCCGAGATCGCCCGGCGCTATGGCGAGCACGAGGATGTGGTGCACGCCATCGAGGCCCACCACAACGAGGTGGAGCCACGCACCATCGGCGCCGTGCTCACCCAGGCGGCCGATCAGATCAGCGGCGGCCGTCCCGGTGCGCGGCGGGAAAGCCTCGAGTCCTACGTCAAACGGCTTGAACGCATCGAAGCGCTCGCCTCGGGTCTGCCCGGCGTCGAGAAGGTCTTCGCGATGCAAGCCGGCCGGGAGGTGCGGGTCATGGTCATTCCCGACGCGGTCGATGACATCGGCGCCCAGGTCCTGGCACGCGATCTGGCGAAACAGATCGAGGAAGAGCTCACGTATCCGGGTCAGATCCGCGTCACGGTGGTACGGGAAACCCGAGCGAGCGAAATCGCCCGCTGAGCCTGTCGCCAGGTTTCCAGCGTCCCACCAGCGAGAGGAACCACCGTGTTCCAAGTGGCTTTTGACGCGGCGGACCCCGCTGCACTTTCGGAATTCTGGCGTCAGGCACTGGCGCCGCTCGGCTACCAGCCGGCGACCCCACCGGCCGGATTCGCCGACTGGCCGGAGTTCCTCGCCGCACAGGGCGTGCCCGAGAGTGAATGGAACTCGGCGGCCGCGCTCGTGGAACCGAGCGGCCACGGTCCCCGGCTGTTCTTCCAGCGGGTACCCGAGCCCAAGACCGCCAAGAACCGGGTCCACATCGACCTGCACAGCGGCGGTGGACCGAGCGTCCCCGTCGAGCAGCAGCGCGTCGCGGTCGACGCCGCCGTGGCGCGTCTGGAGCAGCTCGGCGCGACCTTCGTCGAACGGGCAGAGGAGCTCGGGGTCGTCTGGGCGGTCATGCGCGACCCGGAGGGCAACGAGTTCTGCGCCTGATGGCCGCCCTGGCGCTGGTCGGCCGGCCGTAGTCTCGATCTGGTGAGCGCCCATCCGACACCTCGCACGTACGAGGTCCGCACCTACGGGTGTCAGATGAATGCGCACGACTCGGAGCGGATCTGCGGACTGCTCGAAGAGGCCGGCTATGTGGCCGCCGGCGAAGACCCGCCCGACCTGATCGTCTTCAACACCTGCGCGGTCCGGGAGAACGCCGACAACCGGCTGTACGGCAACCTCGGCCACCTGCGCCCCGTCAAGGACGCGCATCCCGGCATGCAGATCGCCGTCGGCGGATGCCTCGCCCAGAAGGACCGCGGTTCGCTGGTGAAGCGCGCGCCCTGGATCGACGTCGTTTTCGGTACCCACAACGTGGGGAGCCTGCCCGCGCTTCTCGAGCGCGCACGGCACAACTCCGAAGCTCAGGTGGAGATCCACGAAGCGCTGGAGGTCTTCCCGAGCGTGCTCCCGGCGCGACGCGACTCCGCTGCCAGCGCCTGGGTGAGCATCAGCGTCGGCTGCGACAACACGTGCACCTTCTGCATCGTCCCGAGCCTGCGCGGCGGTGAGCGCGACCGTCGGCCCGGTGACGTGCTTGCCGAGGTGCAGGCGCTGGTCGAGCAGGGCGTCCTGGAGATCACGCTGCTCGGGCAAAACGTGAACTCCTACGGCCGAAGCTTCGGCGACCCCGGTGCATTTGCCGCCCTGCTGCGATCCATGGGCCGCATCGACGGGCTCGAACGCGTGCGGTTCACCTCACCGCACCCCCGCGACTTCACCGACGACGTCATCGCGGCGATGGCCGAGACCCCGAATGTCTGCCCCTCGCTGCACATGCCGCTGCAGTCGGGATCGGATGACGTGCTGCGCCGGATGCGCCGCAGCTACCGGGCCGAGCGCTATCTCGGCATCATCGAGCGGGTACGCGCTGTGATCCCCGATGCGGCGATCACCACCGACGTCATCGTCGGCTTCCCCGGCGAGACCGAAGCGGATTTCCAGGCCACGCTCGACGTCGTGCAGGCGGCCCGCTTCGCCGGCGCCTTCACCTTCCAGTACTCCAAGCGGCCCGGCACGCCCGCTGCCGACTTGCCCGACCAGATCGATCCGCCGACCGTTGCCGAGCGTTACGGCCGCCTGGTGCAATTGCAGGATGAGATCGCCTGGGAGGCCAACCGTTCCCTCGTCGGGCGCGAGGTCGAGGTGCTGCTCGCCGAAGGCGAAGGCCGCAAGGACGCCGGTACGGGACGCATGTCGGGGCGGGCGCGCGACGGCCGGCTCGTGCACCTCAACGCTGCAGACGCCGTCGAGCCGTTGCGCCCGGGCGATCTCGTCCGCACGGTGATCACCCGCGGGGCTCCCCATCATCTGCTTGCCGACGGCCCGCTCGGCCAGGTGCGCCGCACCTCGGCCGGCGACGCCTGGGCCGCCGGCCGGCAGCCGGTGACCCCGCGGATCACCGCGCCGGGAGCCGAGACGGTGGGTCTGGGACTGCCCCGCATCCGAGCTAGCAGCGCGCTGGCGTGAGCCCCGGCCAGCCCGTCGCCGTCGCGTTCTGCCCGCAGCCTCCGCTCCTGGTCAGCGAGGTGGGGGCAGGCGAGAAGGTGGCCGTACGGGAGCCGTCGATCGCGGCCGTCAGGTGGCTCGCCGGCCGGCCCGTTCAGCGCATCGTCGTCCTCGGCCCGGCCGCTGCCGCCAGCTGCTTCGGCCCTGGTGCGGCCGGAAGTTTCACCAGCTACGGCGTGGATCTCACTGTGCGGATGCCGGGCGCCGCGGGCGGCACATCCGACCCGCTTCCGCTGTCTCTCGCGGTCGGTGCGTGGCTGCTCGAGCAGGCCTCGTGGACGGGCGACGTCCTCGCCATCACCTGCGACGAGAAGGGCACGCTTGCGTCCGGGCTCGACCCCTTCGGCCCCGGAGACGCGTTACTGGTCATGGGCGACGGCTCCGCGCGACGAACGGAGAAGGCGCCCGGCTGGCTCGATGAACGGGCAGCCGGCTTCGACGCTCAGGCGAGCGCCGCCTTGGCCGCGGGGGATCCCGGCCTCCTCGCCGGCCTCGACCTCGGACTCGGACACGAGTTGCTCGCCGCAGGCGCCCCGGCCTGGCGAGCCGCAGCTGATCTGCTCTCGGGCACGCGCTGGCAGGCGGAGGTCAGTTACGACGATGCCCCGTACGGGGTCGGCTATCTGGTGGCGACCTGGTCGATGCCGGGCCTTCGGGACTGAGTCGTGACGCCGGTCATCGCTGTCGTCGGCCCCACCGCAGCCGGCAAGAGCGATCTCGCCGTGGCGCTGGCCCAACGCTTCGGGGGAGAGGTCGTCAACGCCGACTCCATGCAGCTCTACGCGGGGATGGACATCGGCACCGCCAAACTGACGATGGCCGAGCGTCAGGGAGTCGCGCACCATCTGCTGGACATCTGGCATCCCCGGCATGCGGCTGACGTCGCGAGCTATCAGCGCCTCGCCCGTGCGCAGATCGACGCGTTGCTGGCGGCGGGACGCACGCCCGTGCTGGTCGGCGGCAGCGGGCTGTACGTCAGGGCCGCGCTCGACGCGATGGAATTTCCTGGCACCGACCCGGCGGTGCGTGCCGAACTCGAAGCCGACCTGGCCGAGCACGGCCCCGGGGTGCTTCACGCCCGGCTGGCGGCGACCGACCCGCAGGCCGCGGCGGCGATCCTGCCCGGCAACGGCCGGCGGCTGGTGAGAGCGCTCGAGGTGGTGGCGCTGACCGGCAGCTTCACGGCGAAGCTCCCCACGCCGGAGGCGGTTTACGACGTGGTGTTCATCGGGGTCGACCGCCCCGATCTCGACGAAAGGGTGGCCGAGCGCACCCAGCGGATGTGGGACGCCGGATTCGTCGCGGAGGTCAGGGCGCTGGCCGAGAATGGTTTGCGGGAAGGTCGTACTGCTGCGCGAGCACTCGGTTACGCTCAGATACTCGGGTGGTTCGACGGGCTCTTGCCTACTGAAGAGTCCGCCCAGGCAGAGACGGTGCGGTCCACATGCCGATTCATTCGCCGCCAGCGATCGTGGTTTCGTCGCGATCCACGTATCCAGTGGCTGCAGCCAGAGGAATCGTCGCAGGTAGTTGCCGCCGAACGACTCATCGCGGCCACCTCGCACCGATAGAAGCCGCAAGGAAGCCCGCAACCGGAGCAGTTGGTGATCTCAGTGAGGCGTTCAGTGCGCCCGGTCGGGGCTCGGGGGGATTGAAGGCGGAGTCATGAGCGCAATGCTGGACCTGGATCTGGCCGACGAGCTGCGCGGTGCGCACGAGCGCGGCGAGATCGTCCTGCACTTTCAGCCGGAGATCGACCTCGCATCCGGCGGTGTCGTCGGCATGGAAGCGCTCATGCGCTGGGCGCATCCACGCCGCGGGTTGCTGCCGCCCAACGCCTTTCTCGAGGTCGCTCACAAGGCCGGACTGCTGCTTCCGCTCTCCACCTGGGTGCTCGAACAGTGCGCGGCCGAACGTGCGAGCTGGGAGCTGCTACCTCCGCATCCCACCGTCGGTCTGTGCCAGCTCTGGGTGAATGTTCCGGCCGTCCAGCTTGCCGCCGCCGGCTTCGTCGATTCGGTACGCGAGCTCTTCGAACGCCACAATCTGCCGCCTCGTTCGCTGGGCCTGGAGTTCAGCGAGTCCACGTTGGGTGATGTGGGCTCGGCTGCCGCGTCGCTGCTGATCGAGCTGCGCGCCGTCGGGTGTGCGCTCGCGGTGGACGACTTCGGAACCTGGTACTCCTCGCTCGCGCGCTTCGAAGAGATGCCCGTCGACGCGGTGAAGCTGGACCGGCGCTTCGTGCGAGGCCTCGGCGTCGATCTCGACGACGACTCGATTGTGGCGTCGGTCGTGCGCCTGGCCCATGCCCGTGACCTGTACGTCGTCGCGGAAGGCGTGGAGTCCTGGACCGAAGGCGCCCGGCTCTGCGAGCTCGGTTGCGATCGGGCGCACGGATTCCTGTTCTGCGGCCCGCAGGAGGCGAGCCGGGCCCGCGCGATGCTCGCGCGCGGCGGCGGCTGGACCCCGGCGTCTCCCGAGGCGTTGGCCCGCACCGCCGGTTTCGCGCACTCGCAGAGCCGGCCCGAGACGAAGTAGCCTCCCAGATCATGAGCGTGGAGGCCGTGCCGGAGCTTGCGGCCCTGGCGTCCACGTCCGGCACCGGACTGGCGTTCGCCAAGGGCGAGGGCACCGGCAACGATTTCGTCCTCCTGCCCGACCGCGAGGATCGCCTTCGGCTGAGCCCTGACCTGGTGCGGCGCCTCTGCGACCGGCGATTCGGCATCGGCGCGGACGGCTGCCTGCGGGTGGTCCCCGGCGAGGCGGGCACCTGGTTCATGGACTACGTGAATGCCGACGGCAGCATCGCCGAGATGTGCGGCAACGGCGCCCGGGTCTACGCCCGCTACCTCGTCGCCATCGGATGGGCCCAGCCCGGAGCGCTGCTGCTGGCCACCCGGGGCGGCGTGCGACGGGTCGAGGTCGCCGCGGATCAGGGGGCAGACATCGCCGTCGACATGGGTCCGCCGCTGATCGACCCGGCTCCGTCGGCAGCGACCATCGGCGGCGTGAGCTACGACGGCATGTCGGTGTCGATGGGCAACCCGCACCTGGTCTGCCCGGTCGCCGACCCGTCGGTGCTCGACATGGTGTCGCCGCCCGCATTCGACACCGGACGTTTCCCGCACGGGGTGAATGTCGAGGTCTACGCCCGAACGCCGGAAGGGCTGGTCATGCGAGTGCACGAGCGCGGCTCCGGCGAGACGCTTTCGTGCGGTACCGGGGCCTGCGCGGTCGCTGTCGCGGATGCCGTCGCCCGTGGTGAACAGTCGGCTGACGTGCTGATCGACGTCCCAGGTGGGCGGCTTCGCGTCGTGTGGGAGGGCGCCTGCGTGATCTTGCACGGTCCGGCGAACATCGTGGCGGCAGGACGGTGGTGGGGCTGAACCCCCTCGAGGCAGCTACGGCTCTGGCCAATCCGGTCGGATTTCTCGGCGGCTGGTTCATGGCCTCCCGATCCACGTACGCCTACGGCAGTGAACTGGGCTTCGAAGGCATGGCTTTCTACTACCTCGGTCGCGGCGGGGCCCTCGGTGATGCGCAGCCCGAGGTCGTGGCCAGCGCGATGACGTTCTTTCCGGCTCCGCTGGTGGAGACGATGTGGGCGGCGGGGAAGGCCGTCATGACGCCGGAGGAGGCACTCGCGGAGTTCTCCGAATGCTGCTGGCGGTGGGGTCGCAAGCGCTTCGCGGCCGTGGAGGGGTTGGAGCGGACGACCCAACTGCTGGCTCGCGTCGCCGATGGGGCTGACGGCGCCGCCCTGCCGCTGTTCGCCGGATGGCGAGCCGCCCCCAGGCCCTCCGATCTGCCCGCGTTGACCTCGCACCTGCTGCAGGTCTTGCGCGAACACCGCGGCGGGCTCCACGGGCTGGCCGTGCTGGCCAGCGGATTGACCCCGGTGGAAGCCGCCGCTGCCAGCGCGACCGAGTTCTACAAGCCGCAATCGGTCGGGT
The DNA here is from genome assembly GCA_963731205.1 of uncultured Actinomycetota bacterium. GTDB lineage: Bacteria > Actinomycetota > Actinomycetes > Frankiales > Frankiaceae > DATAZK01. The sequence goes on from CAVSUJ010000002.1 coordinate 2,369,166, forward strand.
GGACCGATCCGCTGCCTGAGGTCACGCACGAGCTGATCGCCCGCCGCAATGCCGCCGAGGACCTCACCAATCGGATGGTGGCACCTGCGTTGGCCGTCCTCGAGCCCGCTGAGCTCAGCGAGCTGGTCGAACGCGTCCAGGGACTGGATGTCGCGGCGAAATCCGGATGACGCAGCCACATTCCTGGGTTGAACTTGATGAGATGACTTCTGCTGCCTCCCGGGCCGATGTGCCCGTCCGAGATCCCGCCCACTCCGCCGAGTCCACCGAGCCCGTTGACGGCGTCGGGGTGATGGCCGGCGCCCAAAATGTCGCCCCGGTTGCCGAGTTCGACCCCGTCCCCTGGTTCGAGGCCGAAGGTGAAGGCTTCGACCTCGAGGATCGGCAGGCGCTTCGCCGGGTCGCCGGACTGGCCACCGAGCTCGAAGACGTCACCGAGGTCGAATACCGCCAGCTTCGGCTCGAGCGTGTGGTGCTCATCGGGGTGTGGGATTCCGGCAGCCAGGCCGACGCCGAAAATTCGCTGGCCGAGCTCGCCTCGCTGGCCGAGACCGCCGGGTCGCAGGTGCTCGAAGGCCTGGTCCAGCGCCGCACGAAGCCTGACGCGGCGACGTATGTCGGGTCCGGCAAGGCCCGCGAGCTGCGCGATGTCGTGGTCTCGACGGGGGCTGACACGGTTGTCTGCGATGGCGAGCTGACTCCTGGCCAGCTGCGCCAGCTCGAGCAGATCGTCAAGGTCAAGGTCATCGACCGGACGGCGCTGATCCTCGACATCTTCGCCCAGCACGCCACCTCCCGCGAGGGCAAGGCGCAGGTGGAGCTCGCCCAGCTCTCCTACCTGCTTCCCCGGCTGCGCGGTTGGGGTGAATCGATGACCCGGGCGGGTGCCGGTATCGGTACCCGGGGCCCCGGTGAAACCAAGATCGAGACCGACCGCCGGCGGATCCGTTCCCGCATGTCGCGCCTTCGTCGTGATCTGGCGGGGATGTCGACGGTGCGCTCGACGAAGAGGGCCGGGCGCCACCGTGCCTCCGTGCCGTCGGTGGCCATCGTCGGATACACCAATGCCGGCAAGTCGTCGCTGCTCAATCGGCTCACCGGCGCCGGCGTGCTGGTCGAAGACGCGCTCTTCGCGACGCTCGACCCGACGGTGCGGCGCACAGTGCTCCCCGACGGGCGCACCATCACGCTGACCGACACGGTCGGATTCGTTCGCCACCTCCCGCATCAACTTGTCGACGCCTTCCGCTCGACGCTGGAAGAGGTCTCCGGCGCCGACCTGCTGATCCACGTCGTGGACGGGGCCGACCCCGATCCCGAATCTCAGATCGCGGCAGTGCGCGAGGTGCTGGACGAGATCGGGGCCGCGGCCCTTCCGGAACTGCTGGTGATCAACAAAGCTGACGCCGCTGACCCCGTGACGCTGAGCCGGCTGTGCCGCACGCTGCCCCACGCTCTCGTCGTCTCGGCGCGCACCGGCTCGGGGCTCGGCGAACTGGTCGCGGAGATCGAGGCGCGGGCACCACACCCGCCGGTCGAGATCGAAGCACTGGTGCCGTACGCACGTGGTGATCTCGTCGCCCGGGTTCACGAGATCGGCGAGGTCTTGTGGTCTGAGCACACCGCCGACGGAACGCTCATGCGAGCGCGAGTGCCCGCAGGATTGGCCTCGGTGCTGAAGCCTTTCGCCAGCAAACCGGCTGACAACGAGCCGTCAGCCAGGCTCCTGCCTCCGGGGTCAGATCTTGCGCAACACCGCGACGACCCGGCCTAGCACGACGGCCTCGTCGCCGACGATCGGCTCGTAATCCGGATTCGCCGGCATCAGCCAGACATGCCCGTCCTTGGCCTTGTAGGTCTTCACCGTCGCCTCGTTGTCGAGCATGGCTGCGACGATGTCGCCATTGTCAGCGACCGGTTGCTGACGCACCACGACCCAGTCTCCGTCGCAGATCGCCGCATTGATCATGGACTCCCCGGTGACCCGCAAAAGGAAGAGCGTGCCTTCTCCGACGAGCTCGCGGGGGAGCGGGAAGATCTCCTCGACCGCCTGCTCAGCGAGCACCGGGCCGCCGGCGGCGATCCGTCCCACCACCGGCACGTAGGCCGGGGTCGGGTGCGAGGTCAACGGGCCGGATTCGGTCTCGATGCCCGGCAGCAGCACCTCCACGGCTCGCGGCCGGTTGGGATCACGTCGCAGAAATCCCTTTGTTTCCAGGGTTTTCAGCTGATGAGCCACGCTGCTGGAGCTGGTCAGGCCGACTGACTCGCCGATCTCGCGGACGCTGGGCGGATATCCCCGGCGGTCAACTGCCTCACGAATGACTTCGAGGACCTTGCGCTGGCGCGGGGTGAGCCCGGTCTCGTCAGGCGCCCCGTCAGGGAAATCCCTGACATTGCCGCGGCGACGCGTCGTGGCGGCCGCCTTCGGGGCGCTCTGGCGGCGGCCCTCGGAAATCGGTCGACCTCCGCTGCCACTCGCACCCTGCTTTGCCATCTGCTGCTCCTCGCTTGCCCCCGGAGCGGGCGATCCGCTCGTTCGATGTGTCCGACCGTAGCCGGTCCGAGAGCTTCTTTCAAACACACGTTCGACCGTGTCGCGTTTTTGTCGTACGGTCGCGCTACAACACGAAAGTCGAACACGGGTTCGACGGTGATCGCGTCCGACGCGAGCACCAAGGACGTGGTGGAGGTGCGAGATGGCTGCTTCGGTAGCTAGCAGTTGGGGTCCCGGTTTCGTCGTGGGCGTCAGGCGGCCGGCGAAGCGCGCCGCGCGTCCGAAGGCGGTTCGCGTCGCCGCGGTTGAAGTGCAGCCGGCGCCGATGCGCCGCCGTTTCGAGGCGCCGCGGCCGGTTGCCCCGGCGCCTGTGCCAGTGCGTTCCCGGCGCATCGAGCGGCCGGTGCCCGGTACCGCTCCTGCTCGGGCGCGTCGGAGGGTTGCTGGTCGCTCATCGGCTGATGTGCTCTGCACCCGGGCTGTACCGAGGAAGTTGCGGCTGACGCGGCGCGGTCGGGTGATGGCGCTCGTCCTCGTGGCGATAGCGGTCTATGCCGCGTTCGGCCTCGGCCGGGCGAGTGCCGGCGGCGCTCCGGTCCCCGCCCACGCGTCTTCGGTGGTTGTCCAGCAAGGCGATTCCCTCTGGACCATCGCCGTCCGGGCGATGCCCGGCTCTGATCCGCGTGACGTGGTCGGCGAGCTGAAGTCGATCAATCACCTCTCCAGCGCAGACCTCGCCGTCGGCCAGCGCCTCCGGTTGCCGTAGTTCCAGCCCCCGAGCCGCTTCACCTTGCGTGCCATGAGGTTCACCGAGTGCAAATCAGCCGCGACTCGCCGGTGCGACACGCCGCTATCAGACTTGCTCCCCCTGCACGGGAGCCCTACTGTCCGGGACACAACATCTGGTAGTTACACCCGTGTAAGTCGTCCACAGGTTGTTCAACAGGTTGCCCACAGATTTGGGCCGGTTACCCACAAGGGTGTCCACAGCCCGGCTGGTCAGGGCCTTGAAGAGCGCTCGCGGCTTGCCGGCTCTGGTGAAGGGGAAAGGTGGGCCGGGCTCATGCGCTGTCCGTTCTGCCAGACCTCTGACAGCCGCGTCGTCGACAGTCGCGAGGCTGATGGAGGCGCAGCGATCCGGCGTCGTCGCTCATGCGGAGCATGCGGTCGTCGCTTCACCACCCTCGAAGCAGCCACCCTCTTGGTGGTCAAGCGCAGCGGGGCCACCGAGCCGTTCGGTCGCGAGAAGGTCGTCGCCGGTGTACGCAAGGCGTGCCAGGGCCGCCCGGTCGATGAGGATGCGCTCGCGTTGCTGGCCCAGCGGGTGGAAGAAAACGTGCGAGCAGCGGGCCGCGCCGAAGTCAGTTCCGATGACGTCGGCCGTGCCATTCTCGGCCCGCTCCGTGAATTGGACGAGGTCGCTTACTTGCGATTCGCGTCGGTCTATCGGGCCTTTGATTCGCTTGAAGATTTCGACCAGGAGATTGCCTCTCTGCGCCGCGATCACGCGCCGGAGCCGGCTGTCGCTCCCTCAGCTCCCAGCCAGAACGATGCCGATCCCGCGCACTCCACGCACCCTCCGCCGCCCGCCCTCGCCGCGTCTGCTGCCACCTGATCCAGCAGTCGCAGAACCCCGAGACTTCCGCCAATTCCAGGCACATCCGGCCGTCCCCGGTTGTTGCTACTTACGAAAGGCAGGACTGCATGACTGAAACCGTTTCCGACACGATCCCGGCGCCCTCATCGCCGCACCGAGGGCTCCGGATCGACCGCGTCTTTTCGACTCAGGGCACGCATCCGTTCGACCAGGTGAACTGGGAGCGTCGCGATGTCGTGATGACGAATTGGCGTGACGGGACGGTGAATTTCGAGCAGCGCGGCGTCGAGTTCCCTGACTTCTGGTCCGTGAACGCCGCGAATATCGTGACCAGCAAGTATTTCCGCGGCGCGGTGGGATCCCCCGAGCGGGAGAGCTCGCTGCGTCAGCTGATCAACCGGGTGGTCGGGGCCTACCGGCGCTCCGGCGAGGCCAACGGCTACTTCGCCGCTCCCGAGGACGCCGAGGTCTTCGAGCACGAGCTCACCTATCTGCTCGTGCACCAGATGTTCAGCTTCAACTCACCGGTCTGGTTCAACGTCGGCACCAATGCGCCGCAGCAGGTCAGCGCGTGCTTCATCCTCGCGGTCGATGACCAGATGGAATCGATCCTCAACTGGTACCGCGAAGAGGGACTGATCTTCAAGGGCGGCTCCGGCTCGGGTATCAACCTGTCGCGGATCCGTTCCTCGAAGGAGCTGCTCTCCTCCGGTGGTACGGCGTCGGGTCCGGTCAGTTTCATGCGTGGGGCTGATGCCTCAGCAGGCACCATCAAGTCGGGCGGCGCTACCCGCCGTGCGGCGAAGATGGTCGTGCTGGATGTCGACCACCCGGATGTGATGGAGTTCGTCGAGACGAAGGCGCGGGAAGAGGACAAGATCCGCGCGCTGCGTGACGCCGGCTTCGACATGGACCTCGGCGGCGCCGACATCGTGTCGGTGCAGTATCAGAACGCCAACAACTCGGTGCGCGTGAGCGACGAGTTCATGCGCGCGGTCGAGAGCGATGGCGAGCACCATCTGCGCGCCCGCCTCGACGGCGCGGTCATCGAGACGGTGAAGGCGCGCGAGTTGTGGAAGGCCATCGGGCAGGCTGCCTGGGCCTGCGCAGATCCGGGCGTCCAGTACGACGACACGATCAACGATTGGCACACCTGCCCCGAGTCGGGCCGGATCACAGCGAGCAACCCGTGCTCGGAGTACGTCCACCTGGACAATTCCAGCTGCAACCTCGCTTCGCTCAACCTGATGAAGTTCCTGCGCGACGACGGCACCTTCGACGGTGAGCACTTCGTGCGAGCGGTCGAGCTGATCATCACGGCGATGGACATCTCCATCTGCTTCGCCGACTTCCCGACCGAGGCGATCGGCGACACCACCCGGGCCTTCCGTCAGCTCGGCATCGGATACGCGAATCTCGGCGCCCTGCTGATGGCCACCGGTCATGCCTATGACTCCGAGGGTGGGCGGGCGCTCGCCGCCGGCATCACGTCGTTGATGACCGGCACGGCCTACCGGCGCAGCGCGGAGCTCGCCGCTGCTGTCGGTGCGTACGAGGGCTACAGCCGCAATGCTGCGGCCCACACACGGGTGATGCGCAAGCACGCGGCGGCCAATGACGCGGTCCGTCCGATCGGCGCCGACGACGCGCGTCTGCTCGCGCTGGCTGCCAAGCAGTGGCAGCAGGGTCTGCGGATGGGCGAGCGCAACGGCTGGCGCAATGCGCAGGCGTCGGTGCTGGCGCCCACCGGCACGATCGGCTTGATGATGGATTGCGACACCACCGGTATCGAGCCTGACCTGGCACTGGTCAAGGTCAAGAAGCTCGTCGGCGGCGCCAGCATGCAGATCGTCAACCACACGGTGCCGCGGGCGCTGACCTCGCTCGGCTACGCCGAGGAGACCAAAGAGGCGATCGTCGAGCACATCAAGGAGCACGGCCACATCGTCGATGCCCCCGGTCTGCGGCCTGAGCACTACGACGTGTTCGACTGCGCGCTCGGCGAGCGCTCCATCGGCCCGATGGGCCACGTGCGGATGATGGCTGCGGCGCAGCCCTTCCTCTCGGGCGCCATCAGCAAGACCGTCAACATGCCGACCTCCGCCACCGTCGAAGAGGTCGAGAACATCTACTTCGAGGGCTGGAAGCTCGGGCTCAAGGCGCTGGCGATCTACCGTGACAATTGCAAGGTCGGGCAGCCGCTCAGCGACCTCAAGGGCAGCCGCGCGGGTGCAAGTGGCGGCAAGGTAGAGACCGCACACGTCGAGAGCCGTCCCGTCCGCAAGCGGCTGCCGAAGAAGCGTCCGTCGCAGACCATCTCGTTCGCGGTCGGCGGCGCCGAGGGCTACCTCACGGCGGGTTCCTACCCCGACAACGGCCTCGGTGAGGTCTTCATCAAGATGTCGAAGCAGGGCTCCACCCTGGCCGGTGTGATGGACGCTTTCTCGGTGGCGGTGTCGATCGCCTTGCAGTACGGCGTCCCGCTGGACGCCTACGTCTCGAAGTTCATCAACATGCGCTTCGACCCGGCGGGCCTCACCGATGACCCCGACGTCCGGCTCGCCCAGTCGGTGATGGACTACCTGTTCCGCCGCTTGGCGCTCGATTACCTGCCCTACGAGCGCCGGGCCGAGCTCGGCATCTTCACTGCCGAGGAGCGATCAGCGCAGACGGCCGCCAAATACGGCGCGGGTGAGCTCGAAGCCGACCCGGATGTCGAGGGTTTGCAGGCTTCGGCGCCCGTCGAGGCGGCAGCTCCGGAGCCACGGACCGCGCCGGCGGGAAGTGGAGCCTCCGGCGGTCTGATCGACATCCAGACAGCGGTCGATGCCCCGCTCTGCTTCACCTGCGGCATCACAATGCGAGCGGCCGGCAGCTGCTACGTGTGCGAGCAGTGCGGCAGCACGAGCGGGTGCAGCTGATGACCATGATCGAGATGCCCGCGACCGCCGCCGTCGTGACGAGTCGCCAGGCTCGCGGCACGAGCTGGGCGATGACCAGTGATGGCACCACCTGGGCTTTTCAGCTCGCCGCGAGATCCAGCCGGTAGGTGCCCGTCCCCGAGCCAAGCGGCTCCGAGCCGTCTGTGGTGTTGCCCCGGTTTCTGCGAGGAGACCGGGGCAACGCCGGTTCGTGACGCGGGCGCCGCCGGCGGCCGATCTCGTCACGTGCGCGCCAGCAGATCCTCCACGATCATCGAAGCGGTGGGGATGGCGCCGCGCACGAAGCCGAAGAAGGGGCCGAAGTCCTGCGTCGACGGGAAGCCGGCGATATAGAGACCGGCCGCCGTGGTCGCGAAGGACTCGTCGAGGTTCGGAAACCCGTTCTCTACGAGCACGTCGCGCCCGACGAGGTGGCTGAGGTAGGGCACGGATTGCAGATCGGCGCGGTAGCCCGTGGCGAACACGACGAAGTCCGCGTCCAAACGTTCTCCCGTGGACAGCGTCAGCTGTGCTGTTCGGCCGTCGTCCACGACGTGGGTCACCTCGTTACGCGGCCACTGATGCACCCGGCCGTCGAGCCGGGGGATGATCCACGGCTCCAGGGTCAGGCGGCCGACCTCCCAGAACCGGCGCATGATCGACTCACGGCGAACCGCGGGCAGGAATCGCCACCAGCCCTTCGTGTTCAGCGTCTCGACGATGTGGTCATCGACGAATCTCCAGTCCGCCGCTGCGAACCGGGGGACCTCGTGGCGGTGGACGACGTCGATGCGTTCAGCGCCGTGGTCGCAGAGCAGAGCCGCCCACTCGTAGGCGCTCTGCCGACCGCCGATGATCACACAGCGAGATCCGCGCAGCTGGCCGAAGGACACCAGATCGGCGGTGTGGGCACGCCGTTGCGCCGGCAGCCCGGCCGCCCACGGCGGGAGGGCAGCGAACTGGGCGATGCCGGGAGCGGAAACAACCGCGTCGGACTGGATGCACTCGCCGTCATTCAATTCAGCCAGAAATCGTTCGTCCGAACGCACCAAGCGAGCGACCCGGACATCGTCAACCGGTAGCCGTTTCTCGGCCGTGAACCAGTCCGCGTACTCCAGATAGACCGAAATCGGGATCGGGTCCACGTCGGCGGTCCTCAACTGCCGCTCGGCGAGGAAGTTCGTGAAGGTGTGTTCGCCTCCCACGTCGAGGTGCCAATCGGGACCCGAACGAAGGAACATGTCGGCCGGCATGTGGTCGCGCCAGAACCCCATCGGGGTGCCGACCGTGACCGTGTCTATTCCGCACTGCCGGGCATGCGCGGCGATGGCCAGCCCATACGGACCCGCCCCGATGACGAGCAGCTCCGTCGACCGCATACCGGCCTCCCTGCTGCCCGCCGCCGGACCCGCTCCCGATTCGTACTCACCATAAATGGCGTCTTCGGGCACTCGGCGGGCACCATGGTCGGCATGAGATGGCGGCGTCGCAGCGACCCCGCGGAACTCGTGGCTCAGCTGACGGCGGAGCGCGAGCAACTCGTCGCCGAGCTCGAGGTGGTCGAGGCCGACGCGGCGTGGACGCGCGCGTCTGACACGGTCAGCGAGCGGGCCGAGGGGGAGAAGCTGGCCCGCCAGGCGGCGGCGTTACGCGCCGAACTCGGACGCCTCGACACGCGCCTACTGCGAGCGCAGCTCGACACGCTCGGCTGAGCGGGCCGGCGCGCGCGGGGTCAGAGCTGGCGGAACGTCGCGAAGTGGGCGAGCTCGAGCAGGTCCGCCTTCACATGCTGCGGCGCGCTGAGCGCCTCCACGTGACGCTCGGCGGCACTCAGGTGATTGCGCGCCTCATCGAGCACCCACTTGTGGAAGCCGGCTTCGTTCAGCTCGTTGGCCGCCGCTTCGAGGAGGTCCTCGGACGGCTCGCCGCCCTCGCCGAACATCAGCGTGCGCAGCGAATCGAGACCGTCGGCGCCGGATTCGAGCGCGGCGGTGATGGGCAGCGTCTTCTTGCGCGAACGCAGGTCACCGAGCACCGGCTTGCCCGTGACGTCGGAATCTCCCCAGATGCCGATCGCGTCGTCGACCAGCTGGAAAGCCATCCCGAGCTCTTGGCCGAAACCGCGAAGCAGCTCGACCTGACTTTCGGGAGCGCCGGCCAGGATCGCGCCGAGCGCTGAAGCGCACTCCAGCAGCGACGCGGTCTTGCCCGCGGCCATGCGGCGGCAGTCATCGAGGGTGACGTCACGTCGGGTCTCGAACTCCAGGTCGAGCGCCTGGCCCTCGATGAGCTCGCTGACGCAACGGTTGAGGAAGCGAATTCCCTCGAGCGTGGTGGCGCTCCCGGAATCCAGGACGCGCCCGATCGCCAGTGAGAGCAGCGCGTCGCCGGAAATGATGGCGGCTCCAGCCCCGTAGGCCACCCACGCCGTCGGCCGATGCCGGCGGCGGGTGTCGCCGTCCATCAGATCGTCGTGCAGCAGGGAGAAGTCGTGGACGAGTTCGACCGCGACGGCAGCGGCGATCCCGTAGTCGTCGGGCCCCTCGACCGCCCGCGCCGACAGCATTGCCAGGGCCGAGCGCAGCGCCTTGCCCGTCGGCCTTCCGGATGGCCGGCCATCGACCGTGGTCCAGCCGCGGTGATAGGACTCGACCCGCTCCAGGCCGAGGTGCAGCCGCGACACGGTCTCGCGGATCGCCGGCTCGGTGAGCTCGCGGAGCTCGCCCAGCACTCTGGGGAGCCCGTCGGCGCCGGTCGCTTGCGGCGCGTAGATCGTCATGGCCGCCTTCCCGCCAGGCTTCGTACGGCGACCTTCGCCTTGTCTGCACCCGAGAGCGAAACCCGCTGGGTTCGCACAGCCGCCGGATCGGCAGCGATGACGCCGTTGAGCCGGTGATAGATACCCGCCATAGCGGCGCAGCACGCGAAGCTACGCCGATCGAGTAGATCCAGGAGGGCGAAGCCCTCGCGGTACCACTGCTCGGCGCGGGCGGTGTCGGCGCGGATCATGTCGGCGAAAGGACCCGCCGGCCCGCGCAGATCGCCCTGCTCATCGAGCTCCAGCGTCACCCCGAAGCGATCGAGGTCTTCCTTCGGGAGGTACACGCGGCCGTTGCCGAGGTCTTCGCGGACGTCGCGCAGGATGTTCGTCTGCTGCAGGGCGACGCCGAGCTGGTCGGCCAGGCGCGGGGCGTCGGGATGCGTGGTGCCGCCGAAGATCGACAGGCAGAGCCGGCCGACAGTGCCCGCCACCCGGCGGCAGTAGAGAACCAGGTCGTCGAACGTGGCGTAGGTGGTCCCCCTGACGTCCATCTCGATGCCGTCGATGAGCTCTTGCAGCGCCTCGAGAGGCAGGGGGAAACGCTGGCGGGTGTCATCCAGGGCCACCAGCACGGGATCGCTCTCGGAGCCGCCGAGATCATCCAGCTGGGCGCGCAGCGCGGCGAGCTGCTCGACCTTCACGTCCTGCGGAAGGTCGGGGTCGTCGCCGATGTCGTCGGCCCGGCGGGCGAATGCGTACACCGCCGACAGCGAGGAGCGCTTCTGTGCGGGCAGCAGCCGGATCCCGTACGAGAAGTTACGAGCTTGCTGGTGGGTGATGCGTTTGCACTCGGCGTAGGCCTCGTCCAACGTCGACACGTTCGCCGTCATCGACCTCCGTCCGCGCGCCGTCATTCCCCCAGCGACATCTGCCGTCAATTCTGTCACGGCGCGGCCCTCACACCGGCAACAACGCTCGCGCTGCCGCTTGACCGCTGCGAACGGCCCCCTCCATCGTCGCCGGCCAGCCGGTGCGGGTCCACGCTCCCGCCACCGCCAGCCCAGGCATCGCGGTCGGGTTCAGCGGACGGCGGGCCAGCTGCCCGGGCTGCTGGGCGAAGGTGGCATGGGGCTCGCGCGTGACGAGGACCCGCCGAACGTGATGGGGCCGGGCCCGGGGCAGCAGCCGGGCGAGCTCGGAGACGAAGATCTCCTCGATCTCGGCGGCTTTGCGCTGCTGCCAATCGGCAGCGGCCGACAGCGAGATGGCCAGGTATTGCCCGTCGGAGACGCCGGCCGCGGCCGTGCGGTCGAAGATCCACTGGACCGGGGACTCGAGCGCGGCGGCGAACGGTTCGTCCATCACGTGCCGGTCGTAGAAGACGTGCACATTGACGATCGGGCTGCTGCCCAGAGCGCGAAGGCCCACCGGATCCAGGCCGGATCCGGCGGGGGCGAGATCGGCCACGGCGTCATGCGGAACGGCGAGCACCACGGCATCAGCCACCAACTCGTCACCATCTGTGCCGACGTGCCATCCACGCGACGGTGCGGGCGACGATCGCAGCGCCCGTACCCGGCAGCCGGTGCGCACATCAGCGCCGAGCGACTCGAGCTTGGCGCGGCCGGCGTCACCGTGCAGTGCGCCGAGCGGCACCTTGCTGTAGCCGATGTCGGCGCCGCCGGCTGTCTCCAGCAGCCCGGTGCGCACCACCTTGGCGGCCAGCGCCAGGCTCGCCTCCCGCGGCGAGGCGTTCAGGGTTGCGACGGTCAGCAGCTCCCACAGCGCGGGCAGGCTCAGTCCCCGCTGGCCATGCGCGTCCAGCCAGTCCCCGAACGAACGAGCGTCGACCGCGAGATCCTGCTGGTTGAGCCGCGCCAGCGCCAGCACCGCCGGCACGCTGCGCACCCGCTGCCAGAGCGGCATCGCGTCGTAGCGCAGCAGCCCTCCGGCCAGATGCAACGGCGGCGGCAGCGGAAGGCGGCTGCGCCGCAGGTGCGCGGTGCGTACGTCGGAGCCCTTGCCGTGCAGCACGGTCACATCGAGCCGGGGCTGCAGCTCGGTCAGGTGCTCGACGCCGAGCCGTCGCAGGAACCCGCGGTAGGCGGTGCAGCAGCCCAGGAAGACGTGCTGGCCGGTATCGAGCGTCACCCCGTCGCGGGTGAACGACGCCGTTGCACCGCCCAGCCTCGGCCGCGCCTCCAGCAGCGTGACCCGCCATCCGGCTTCGGCCAGGTCGAGGGCGGCGGCCAGCCCGGCGAGGCCTCCGCCTACCACCACCGCCGATTGAGCTGCTGCTTCAGCCACGGATTCCCGCCGCCGTCAAGGTGCGAAGGGTGTGCCAGACGACGCGACGCTTCTTCGGTCCCGGCGTCACGTGCACCGCGTCGGCGCCCGCCGCGCGCACCGCGTCCAACGCCGCCAACCCGCCCGCGGTGAATCCGGCCATCGCGATCCGCGCCACGCCGGGGATCAGCCGGGTGAGCGGCGGGCCTGACGCGAGCAGGATCCTTGCCCGCTCGGCCACGTCCGCCAGCAGCGATTCGACATGCGCCCGGTCCGCCGCGGAGAGCTCTCCCGACGTGCTCGCCAGCATCTCGGCGCTCACCCCGTGGCGCGCGAGGTAGTCCTGCGGCAGGTAGATCCGTCCGGCGGCCAGGTCCTCGCCGACGTCCTGCAGGTGCTCGGCGATCTGCAGCCCCGTGCACACGTCGTCGGAGAGAGCGACCCGTCGCTCGTCGTCGAGATCCCAGAGCGCCAGCACAAGCCGCCCGACGGGCTCGGCGGACAGGCGGCAGTAACCCCGCAACGCGGCGAAGTCGGCGTAACGCGTGACCTGCTGATCCATCCGGTTGGCCGCGACCAGGTCGTGGAAAGGACGCATCGACAGGCCGCGGTCGCGCGCCACCGGGACGAGAGCAGCGACCGGACCCAGCGCCGGCCGGCCGGAGGCGACCAGGTCCAGCTCGTCGTCGATCAGGTCGAGCAACGCCAGCCGGTCACCGGGCGCCTCGTCGCCGATGTCGTCGATCAGGCGGGCGAGAACGTAGACATCGAGCAGGTCGCGCCTTTTCTGGGCTCGCAGCAATCGGCTGGCGACCGGGAAGTTCTCCCGTTTCGCCCGGGCGGCATCAAGCTCGGCAATGCGGCTCCGGAGCCATTCCCGGTCCGCCGCGCTCACGTTGTCCGGCTGCGGAACCTCAGTTTTCGGCATCTTCTTGCTCGTCAGGTGCGGCAGATCGACGCATTGGGCCGGAAACGCACAAGAATGGGGGTGGCAACGGAGCCTCCTTGATCGTTCTGTCGTTTCCCGGCCGCAACCGCGGGGCGCTTCCCAGTACTACACGGCAGAGCGGGCAGAATGATCCCTAAGCGATGAGGAATCGGAGGTCGCCGCCGATGAACCCAGCCTCGGTGCGATTGCAGGTGTTACGCGAAGGATCGGGGCAGGTCTCGCCCGTCTCGTCGTCACGCGAAGATTCCGAAGGGCTTTCCCGGGCTTTGGCCGGCCTGCCGCGAAACGCTTTCGAGCGGCCTGCATGAGCATCGCTTCTGATCGGTTGCGCGCGGGGTCCTCGGACTTGCAGGTCCATTTCGGAAATGGTGCGGAGGCCGCGCTCGTGCGCGCCGTCGGTTACCTGCGCGAGCAGCAGGACGAAGCCGGATGGTGGAAGGGCGAACTCGAGACCAACGTGACCATGGACGCCGAGGACCTCCTGCTTCGCGAGTTCCTCGGTATCCGCACGGCGCAGGAGACCGAGGAAGCCGCCGCCTGGATCCGCTCGCAGCAGCGTGAGGACGGCACCTGGGCCAACTTCTACGGTGGGCCCGGCGATCTGTCCACCACCATCGAGGCATGGGTCGCCCTGCGGCTCGCGGGCGACCCGGCCGAGGCGCCGCATCTCGCGAAGGCCGCCGCCTGGATCGTGCAGGCGGGCGGGGTCGAGAGTTCGCGTGTCTTCACCCGCATCTGGCTGGCGCTCTTCGGCCTCTGGTCCTGGGACGAGCTGCCCAACCTGCCGCCGGAGCTGATGTTCCTGCCTCGGTGGTTTCCGTTCAACGTGGCCGACTGGGCCTGCTGGGCGCGCCAGACGATCGTGCCGCTGACCATCCTCACCACCCTGAAGCCGCAGCGGACGCTGCCGGTCGGCATCGATGAGATACGCACCGGCGAGCCGGCCCCGAAGTTGCTTCCCGTCCGCTCCTGGGGCGGTTTTTTCCAGCGGCTCGACCGGGTGCTGCACGGGTACGCGAAGCGTCCGGTGGCGGGATTGCGGCGGCTGGCGATGCGCCGGGCCTGCGAATGGATCATCGCGCGGCAGGAGGCCGACGGGGGATGGGGTGGCATCCAGCCGCCGTGGGTCTACTCGCTCCTGGCCTTGCATCTGAGCGGTTACGCGCTCGACTCCCCGGTCATGGCCGCGGGCATCCAGGGTCTCGAGGGTTTCCTGATCCGCGAGCAGACGCCCTCCGGCACGGTCCGCCGGCTCGAGGCCTGCCAGTCGCCGGTGTGGGACACGGCGCTCGCGCTCAACGGGCTGCTCGACGCCGGCGTCGACCCGAAGGATCCGATGGTGTCGCGGGCCGCGCGGTGGATCGAGTCCGAAGAGATCCGCGTCGCTGGCGACTGGGCGGTACGGCGTCCGCAGCTGGCTCCGGGCGGCTGGGCGTTCGAGTTCGAGAACGACGGCTACCCCGACACCGATGACACCGCCGAGGTCCTGCTGGCGCTGCGCCGGGCACTTCCGGAAGGCAGCGCCTCGATCGAGCGCGGCGTCGCCTGGATGGTCGGGATGGAGTGCAAAGGCGGCGGTTGGGGCGCCTTCGACGCCGACAACACCCGCGAGCTCGCTTACAAGCTCCCGTTCTGCGACTTCGGCGCCGTCATCGACCCGCCGTCGGCTGACGTCACGGCCCACGTCGTCGAAGCACTGGCCGCCGAGGGTCTGGCTGACTCGCCGGCCTGCCGGCGCGGCGTCGAATGGCTGCTGCGTGCGCAGGAGCCTGACGGTTCCTGGTTCGGACGCTGGGGCTGCAATTACGTCTACGGGGTGGGAGCGGTGGTGCCGGCGCTCATCGCTGCGGGCGTCGCCGCGTCAGCACCGGCGATCGTGCGGGCCAATCGGTGGCTGACGGAACATCAGAACGAGGACGGTGGTTGGGGCGAGGACATGCGCTCCTACGACGACCCCGCCTGGGCCGGCCGCGGCGAGTCCACGGCGTCACAGACGGCGTGGGCGCTGCTCGCCCTGCTGGCCGCCGAGGGCGAGCAGGAGAGCATCGATCGCGGGATCGCCTGGCTCGTCGCCCATCAGACCGAAGCGGGGACGTGGGACGAGCCGCAGTTCACCGGCACCGGCTTTCCGGGTGACTTCTACATCAACTATCACCTGTATCGCCACGTCTTTCCGGTGTCGGCGCTGGGCCGCTACTGCCGAGCCGCGGGAGCCGGCGGTGGTTGATCCCGTGGCTGATCCGCCCGACCGGTTCACGGTCTTCACCCCTTTGCGGGCCGAGCAGGCCGCCGTCCGCGGAAGGCTTCCGGGAGCCGTTGTCGTTCGCACCGGCATGGGCTTGACGCGGGCCGAGCGCGCTGTCGCCCGTGTGGGCGTCGGCGCGGGACCGGTGGCGGTGCTCGGGGTCGCCGGCGGCATCGCTTCGCACGTACGCGCCGGCGATGTCGTGGTCGCCAGCGAAATCCTCGGCGAACGCGACACTTTTCCCTGCCCGTCGGCGCCGCTGCTCGCCGCGCTGCTGCGTCGCGCCGGCTTCGAGGTCCACGTCGGCCCGCTCGCCAGCATCGGCGGCAGCAAGCCGACCACCACACCTCAGCAGCGCCGGCAGCTCGAGGATGCCGGCGCCATCGCCGTCGACATGGAGACGGCGCCGATCGCCGCCGCGGCCGCTGCCGCCGGAGTCCCGTTCGCTGCCGTGAGGGTCGTGACGGACACCGCTTCCGCGCCGCTGTGGCATCCCGGCGTCATCAAGCGCGGCTTCCTCGCGTTGCGTACCCTGCGCCGGCTGGCCCCGCTGCTCCAGCAATGGGCCGCCGCGGCTGATGAGCGGGAGATCCTGCTGGCTTCACCGCGCTCGTTCTGCGCCGGTGTCGAGCGCGCCATCGACACGGTGGCGGCCGCGCTCGAACGCTTCGGGGCGCCCATTTACGTCCGGCGCCAGATCGTGCACAACGCCCATGTCGTCCAGGATCTCGAGCAGCGCGGCGCGGTGTTCGTCCAGGAGCTGGACGAGGTCCCAGACGGCTCGCGGGTCATCTTCGCCGCCCATGGCGTGGCGCCGCAGGTGCGCTCCGAGGCGGTCAACCGGGGCCTGAACTTCATCGATGCGACCTGTCCGCTGGTGGCGAAGGTGCACCAGGAGGTGCGCCGCCACGCCGAGCTGGGACGCACCGTGTTCCTGCTCGGTCACAACGACCACGAGGAAGTGGTCGGCACCGTGGGTGAGGCGGCCGACAGAGTCCTCGTCATCAACGGCTTGGACGAGGCGCGCCGCGTCGCCGTGGAGGACGAGTCACTCGTCGCCTATGCGGTGCAGACCACGCTCGCCGTCGACGAGGCCGAGCAGGTGGCCCTGGCGTTACAGCAGCGCTTTCCGGCCATGGTCGCCCCGCCGTCGGATGACATTTGTTACGCCACCACCAACCGGCAGAAGGCGGTGCGCGAGGTCGCGGCCGACGCCGATCTCGTCATCGTCGTCGGTTCGCAGAACTCCTCGAACTCAGCCCGTCTCGTCGAGGTGGCGGAGCGGGCCGGTGCCCCCGCCCTGCTCGTCGACGATGCGAGCGAGCTCGATCTCGATCTCCTGCGCGGTGCCCGCCGGATCGGGCTCACCGCCGGTGCCTCGGCGCCGCCAGGCCTGGTCGACGAATTAGTCCATTGCCTGTCGGGCCTGGGACCCATCAGAGTGCACGAGCGCAAGACAGTGACCGAAGACATCCGATTCGCCCTGCCAAAGGAGGTGACCTGACGTGGCCATGCCGATGCGGCAAAACCTGCGGATCGGGTCGTATTTGCTCAAGCAGAAGCTGCGCGGGACCAAGAAGTTCCCGCTGGTGCTCGAGCTCGAGCCGCTGTTCGCGTGCAACCTGGCGTGTGCCGGATGCGGGAAGATCCAGCAGCCGGCGAGCCTGCTCAAGCAGCGCATGCCGGTCGAGCAGGCGCTCGCGGCAGTGCGCGAGTGCGGAGCGCCGGTGGTGTCGATCGCCGGCGGCGAGCCGCTCATGCACCCGCAGATCGACAAGCTCGTCGAGGCGCTCATCGCCGACAAGCGAATGGTGCTGCTGTGCACCAACGCGGTGCTGCTGCCCAAGCATCTGCATCGCTTCAAGCCGCACCGTGATTTCACCTGGGTCATCCACATCGACGGTCTGCGCGAGCGTCACGACGAGTCGGTGTGCAAGGAGGGTGTCTTCGACGAGGCGGTGGCAGCCGTCAGGCAGGCGCAGGCTGCCGGCTTCCGGGTCGCGACGAACACGACGTTCTTCAACACCGACACCCCGCAGACGGTCATCGAGGTGCTCGACTACCTCAACGACGAGCTCGGCGTCGACAACATGCAGATCTCGCCCGGCTACGCCTACTCCAAGGCCCCTGACCAAGATCACTTCCTCGGCGTCACCCAGACGCGGGAGCTGTTCAAGAAGGCGTTCGATGACAAGCGGCGTAAGAAGTGGCGGCTGAACCACTCACCGCTCTTCCTCGATTTCCTCGAAGGCAAGGCGGATTTCGAGTGCAAGCCATGGGGGATTCCCTCGTACTCGCTGCTCGGCTGGCAGAAGCCGTGCTACCTGCTGGACGACGGCTACGCGAAGACCTGGCAGGAGCTGCTGGACACCACCGACTGGGACAACTTCGGGCGCGGCAAGGACCCGCGGTGCAACAACTGCATGGCGCACTGCGGGTATGAGCCGAGCGCTGTCCTGGCCACCATGGGCTCGCTGCGCCAGACGATCCGGGCGGGAGTCGGGGCTTAGCGCACGGCAGCGCAGGCGCAGGGTCAGGCGCAGGGGTCGGGCGGACTCTTCAGGCGGAGGCACTCGCGTGCCACGAGCTGCGGTCACGACCCTGGGCCTTCGCGGCGTAGAGCGCCTGATCCGCATTGTGGATGAGGGAATCGACGTCGTCGGCGGGCTCGGAGCAGCTGACACCGATGCTGCAGCGCAGGGCAATCACTTCATCGCCGGCAGTCAGCCGGGTCGCGGCGACGGCGCCGCGTAACCGGTCGGCGAGCATCTGCACCTCGCCGTGCTCTCCGGCGGTTCCCGCGACGAGGTACTCGTCACCGCCGACCCGGGCGACGATGTCGGACGCGCGGGCGGCCGAACGCAACGCCTGACCGGTGAGGCGGATGGCGTCGTCACCGACCCCGTGCCCGTAGCTGTCGTTGATGCCCTTGAGGTTGTCGAGGTCGACGTACAGCATCATCACGGCGCCCGATTCGCGGTGTGCCCGTGACAGTTCCCGAGACAGGGCCGAGCGAGCGGCTTGGCGGTTGAGCAGTCCGGTGAGCGAGTCGTGGGTGGCCATCTCGTGCAGGATCACGCGTTGGCGTTCGGCGTGACGCACCGATTCCCGCAGCCGGTTCAGCGTGGTTTGCAGCGCCTGTCCGGTGCGACCGGGCAGCGGCACGTCGAGGGAGGGGGCATCCGGGTTTTCGGCGAGCGTGACGGTGAAAGCCTCGACCGCGCTGAACACGGACGTCATCTCATCGACAGCGAGGATGGTGTCGGCGACCTCGCGGGGTCCGCTGACCTTCACGGTCTGCAGCACGAAGTCGCCTTCGGCCACCCGCCGAGCCGCCGTCGCCAGCCGGCGAAGGGGTCGCACTACTGCGCGGGCCAGCAGGACGGTCGCGCCCGCCGCGATGAGCACGCTGAGCGCGAAGACGGCGACCTCCTCCCGGTAGCTGCGCGCAGCGCTCGCCGCCTCGTGGTGGGCGACGTCGCGCATGTCGGTCGAGGCACCTTCGATGACCGCAGTCAGATCATTGAGCCACTGCGGCTCGCGGGTGAAGGCGATCCCGTACACGACGGGGTTCGAGGCGAGCACAGAGCGCTTGCCGGCCAGGGCCGTGCTGACGGTCTCGGCGATCGTCTTCTCCCACGCCACTGCCTTGGGGTCGCGTTGCCACACTTGCCAAGCCTGCGCGGCCCGTGGTCCCAATCCGGAGGGAAAACCCGTGGTGTCGGCAGTGAATTCGCCGTTGGCCTCGATCAGCGGCCTGACGCTGCCGGCGGTCCCCGGACCGCTTACGGCCGCATAGGTGGCCTCCGCCCGAGCAGTGGCCGCTGACAGGACGGCGAAGGAACGCGAGAGGGCGTCGACGTTCTGTGCGAGCAGCCCGGTCTTGCCCGACAGCGTGGTGACGTCACGCGTCAGCGTGTGAAATCTGGCGCGCCAGGCGTCGTCGATGTCGGCGGTGAATCTCGTGAAGAACTGGACGACGACGTCGGAGTCACCGCGTCCGGCTCCGATGGACGGTCGCAGCCGGTGCAGCGCGTCCAGGTCTGCCCGGAGCAGGGGAGTCGAGCGCAGCGCCGCATCGCGGTCGACCAGCGGCCGGGCCCTCGCCAGCAGCGACGGGTAGTCGATCGCAAACAGCTTCTTCACCTGCGCGGGAGTGATCTTGAAGGCTGCGGCGGAAGCCAGAGCCGAGGACGGGACGTACTCGTTGACCACCAGGGCGCGCGCCGCCATGAGGGCGCCGAGGGCGTTGGAGTCCTGCTCCACGCGCGCCGACACGCGCTGCTGGGCGCGGCTGTTCATCGCCGCGCTCCCCGTCAATGCCGCCAGGGCAGCCAGAGGCGCCAGCAGTGCCAGTACGAGCAGCACTGCCACCCGGGGCCGACGCCAACGCCGGCCCGGTGACGTCATGACGTTCACGGGGCCTCCAGATCAATGACATATGAGTCATCGACGCGAAGACCACGTCGTCGGTCACCCGAATGGCCCCTGACGTGGGGGACTAAAGGCCCTGGTTCACCCGGGCGCGTCGAGTCGTACCCGGCCGTCATGTTCGACGAGCCATCCGGGGTTGTGCGCGACCTCCCAGATGACGCCGTTGGGATCGCGGAAGTGCGCGTGATAGCCGCCGAACGAGGCGAACTGGGGGGCCTTCACGACGGCGGCACCCGCCTTTTGTGCGGCCGTGATGACGGCATCGACCTCGGCGGGGCTGCCGACGTTGTGCGACAGCGTGCAGCCCTGGATCGGCAGCGACGGCGTTTGCGGCGCGTCGAGGTCGGCGGAGAAGTGGGCGGCTTCGAACAGACCGAGCATCAGCCCGTGGCCGACCTGGAAGAAGATGATCTCGCCCGGCACGTCGAGCGTGGGGGTCCAGCCCAGCCCGTCGACGTAGAACGTGCGTGCCGCGTCGAGGTCGGCGGTGGCGAAGGTGATGAAGCTGGCATTTTGATCCACGCCTTCAGGGTGCCCACTCAGGTGCCGGCTGTCCCCTCGATTTTCGCGCCGCGCTTGACCGTCAGGGCAGGCGAGGTCTTCTGGCGTTGACGGCCCAGCGTTTCCAGCAGGCGCAGCCAGATCTCGCTCGGTGTCGGATAGCTCGGCACCGCGTGCCACAGCGCCGCGACCGGAACCTTGCCGACGATCGCGATGGTGGCGGCGTGGACCATGTCGGCGATCTCCGAGCCGACGAACGTCGCTCCGACGATGGTGTCCGAGCCGCGGTCGATCACCAGCTTCGCGCGGCCGACGTAGTCCTCCCGGGCAACGTAGGTGCCTGCCAGGGCGGCGAGGTCGTAGTCGACCGTTTCGACGTCGATGTCGGCCTCGCGGGCGGCATGTTCGGTCAGCCCGACCGAGCCGACCTCAGGATTGGTGAAGGTCACCTGCGGAACCCGGTCGTGGTCGGCCAGATCGGCGTGGCGGCTGTAGACGCCGGAGTCCAGCGCGGCCCCGGTGGCGCGTGCCGCGATCACGTCTCCGGCTACCCGGGCCTGGTACTTGCCCATGTGAGTCAGCAGCGCCCGGCCCGTGACATCGCCGATCGCGTACAACCACTCACCGGACACTCCGGTCACGGTCATGTGGTCGTCGACCGCGACGTAGCCACCTTCTTCGAGACCGACCGATGCCAGCCCGATGTCGACACTGTTGGGGCGGCGGCCGACGGCGACGACGATCTCGTCAGCGGTGATGACGGTGCCGGTGTCGAGGGTCACCGTGACCTCGCCGCCGTGGGGGACCCCGTAACCCTCGTCGTTGACGTGGGGCCGCGAGACGGAGGTGAGCCGCGAGTTCAGTTCCAGGCGCACCCCGGCGCCGCGCAGGTAGTCGGCCACCAGCTCGCCGGCGAAGGGCTCGTTGCGCTCGAGCAGCCGGTCGGTCGCCTGCACGATCGTCAGCTCTTCCACGCCCAGCCCGTTCAGCCAGGTCGCCGCCTCGCACGCCACCACGCCGCCACCGATGATCACGATGCGCTGCGGAATCGTGTGGATGTTGGTGACGTCGCGGGAGATCCATGGCCGGGCTGCCCGCAGGCCATCGATGTCGGGAACCGCGGCGGACGATCCGGTGTCGAGGACGACCGCGTGGCGGGCGGTGATGGTGCGGGTGCTGCCGTCGGGCTTGGTGACGAGGACCGTCTTCTCCCCGGCCAGGCTGGCATGGCCGCGGATCACGTCGATCCCGGTGTTGACGCACCAGTCGACCTGCGACTGGTCATCGAGATGGTTGACGATCGCGTCGCGGCGGGCGAGCACGGCATTCACGTCGAGACCGCGCCCGAGCAACGCCTGCTTGACGCCGGGCAGGTGGCGGCCGATCTCGAGCACCTCGATCGGGCGTAGCAGGCCCTTGCTGGGCATGCAGGCCCAGAACGAGCACTCGCCGCCGACGAGTGCCTCCTCGACGATGACGGCCTCGAGTCCGGAGTCCTGCGTGGCGTATTGAGCGGCGTTTTCACCGGGGGGAGCACCGCCGACGACGATGACATCCCATTCGGAACGATCCGGGTCAAGTGAGGCGGCCACGCGAGAACGCTAGCGCAGCACGATCAAGCTCGCGACAGGTCGGGTCTTGACAAGGTTGTGAGTCATCACTAACTTAGGTCGCATGGCAAGCCGGAGCACCGCCGAAGAGCGTCGCGAAGACGTACTGCAAGCCGCTCTCATCGAGTTCGCCTCCGGCGGGCTCGACGGCACCAGCACTGACGCGATCGCTCGCCGGGCCGGCATCAGCCAGCCCTATCTCTTCCGGCTCTTTCCCACCAAGAAGGAGCTGTTCGTCGCCGCGGTCGAGCGCACCTTCGAGCGGGTGCGCAAGGTCATGCGCGAGGCGGCCGAGGGCTACACCGGGATGGAAGCGAAGGAGCAGATGGGTGCGGCCTACGTCGAGCTGCTGCGCGACGAGACCTTCCTGAAGCTGCAGCTCCACTCCTACGCCGCGGCCTGCGATGACGCAGACGTCCGCGAGGCCACCCGGCGCGGCTTCGGCCGGCTCTGGGACGAGGCCATCGTGCTCACGGGCATGTCGCCCGAGCAGTCCCGCGACTTCATGGCGATCGGCATGCTGCTGAACGTCGCCGCGGCCATGGGGCTCGGCGTCGACTGTCCCGAAGACCTCGCCGAGCGATTGCTCGGGGCTGCTACGGCGGCCTGACGAGCATCTCCGAGCGAACTGCCCTAAATCCTCCGAAAAATCATTTGCCCGTAGACACGTCTGCCCACCAAAGTTAGTGGCGACTCACTAGCCACGTAGAGGACAGGAGAACGTCCGATGGCTCTCACCGATGCTTTGAAAGGCCGCTCCAGCCAGCGCGGCAGCCACCATCGTCGTCACCTCGGTGGCCGCGTTCATGGTGGCGCTCGACAACCTCGTCGTCACGACGGCGCTTCCCTCGATCCGCGAACACCTGCACGCCGGGCTCGAAGGCCTGGAATGGACGGTGAACGCGTACACGCTGACCTTTGCGGTGTTGCTGCTCCCAGCCGCCGCCCTAGGTGACCGGCTCGGCCGCCGCCGGGTCTTCCTCGCCGGCCTCACCCTCTTCACGCTGGCTTCCGCTGCCGCCGCACTCTCGACCAACGCCGAGATGCTGATCATCGCCCGGGCGCTGCAGGGCATCGGCGGCGCGGCGGTCATGCCGCTCTCACTCACCCTTCTCTCGGCGTCGGTGCCGGCGCACCGCCGCGGCGCCGCACTCGGCGTCTGGGGTGCGGCTTCCGGGCTCGCGGTCGCCCTCGGCCCCGTGGTCGGAGGAGCGGTGACCCAGGGCGCGAGCTGGGAGTTCATCTTCTGGCTCAACGTCCCGATCGGGCTGCTGCTCATCCCCGCCGCCCGTCGCGTGCTCGTCGAGCAGGCCGGCCCCACCAAGCACCTCGACCTGCCGGGCCTGCTGCTGATCAGCGGCGGACTGTTCGGGATCGTCTTCGGGATCGTGCGCGGCAATGGTCACGGCTGGACCAGCACCCAGGTCGTCACTGCCTTCGCCGTCGGAGCCGCCCTTGTGGTTGCCTTCCTGATCCGCGAGAACCGGACCGACGCTCCGATGCTCCCGCTGCGCCTGTTCCGCAGCAGGGCGTTCACCGCCGTCAACATCGCCGCTCTGCTGATGAGCTTCGGGATGTTCGGCAGCGTCTTCCTGCTCTCGCAGTTCCTGCAGACCGCCATGGGCTACTCACCGCTGGCCGCCGGCCTGCGCACGCTGCCCTGGACCGCGATGCCCGTGCTCGTGGCGCCCATCGCCGGTCCGCTGAGCGACCGCATCGGTGGCAAGCCGCTGCTCGCCGCCGGGCTGGCGCTGCAGACCGCCGGCCTGGGCTGGATCGCGATCCTGACCAGCACCTCGGTGACCTACACCTCGCTGATCCCCGCGTTCGTGCTCTCCGGCATCGGCATGGGCCTGTTCTTCGTGCCGGTCGCGACCGTCGTGTTCGGCAGCGTCGGGGTGAACGAGCAGGGCGTCGCCAGCGGCACCAACAACTCCTTCCGTGAGCTCGGCGGCACCATGGGCGTCGCGGTGCTCGGATCGGTGTTCAGCGCCGCCGGCAGCTTTGGCTCCAAGGCCGCGTTCGTCGACGGGCTGCGTCCCGCGCTTGTCGTCGGGACGATCGTGCTCGGGCTCGGTGCCGTCGCCGCGACGCTGATCCCGGGCCGGCGCCCCGGCGCCCAGCTCCCCGAGCAGGAAAGCGTGGACGTCGCTACGGAGCTGGTCGCCGTCTGACCGTTCTGAAGTCGAGGGCCGGTGCGTGCAAGCGCACCGGCCCTTTGCTGCCTGTGCCTTGCCGGCTTCAGACCACGCCGTGCAGCTCGGATGTCGGACGCACCTTGCCGAGCCCGCGATACGCCTGCTGCGCGGTGCGTTCCCCACGTACGACGGCCGCCACCTCCTCGGCGACCGGTACTTCGACTCCGTGCGCGTGGGCGATCTCCACGACGCTCTGCGCGCTCTTGGTGCCTTCGGCGACCATGCCCAGCTGGGTGGTGATCTCCTCGACGGTGCGCCCGCGGGCGATCTCCTCACCGACCCGGCGGTTACGCGAGAGCGGCGACAGGCAGGTGGCCATGAGGTCGCCCAGGCCCGTCAGCCCGGCGAAGGTGCGCGGGTCGCCGCCCATCGCGACGCCGAGCCGCGTCATCTCGGCCAGGCCGCGCGTGATGACCATCGCACGGGTGTTGTCGCCGACGCCGAGGCCCTCGGCCATGCCGGCGGCGATGGCGATCACGTTCTTCAGCGCGCCGCCGAGTTCACAACCGATCACGTCGTTGTTGGTGTAGACGCGAAAGACCGTGCTTGCGAAGACCCTCTGCAACGATTCGGCCAGGTGCTGGTCAGGCATCGCGATGACGGCGGCGGCCGCAAAACCCTGTAGCACTTCACGGGCCAGGTTGGGCCCCGACAACACCCCGCACGGATGGCCGGGGAGCACGTCTTCGATGACCTGAGTCATTCGCATCCGGGAGCCGCGCTCGAGCCCTTTCGACAGGCTGACCAACGGGATCCACGGGCGCAGGAAGTCGGCGATGTCGGTGAGCGTGGCGCGAAACGACTGCGACGGGACGCCGACGACGACAACGTCGGCTTCGTAGACCGCGTCCTGCAATGACGTGGTCGCGGTCAGCCGCGGGTGCAGCGGCAATCCCTCGAGATAGTCAGGGTTTTCGTGACGGTCGTTGATCGCGTCGACGGTGCTCTGCCGCCGGGCCCACAGCACGGTCTCGGTGCGTGCGGCGGCGAGCGATGCGACGGTGGTGCCCCAGGAGCCGCCGCCGAGGACGGCAACGCGGATGTCGCGGGTCATGTGCGGCTCCTTCGCTGTCGCCCGTGATTCAACACGGGAAGGTGGGCAGACTCATGGCTATGCCGAAGATCGCCACCGCCGACCGGGTCGGGCGCGAGGAGATGCTGGAATTCGTCCGCCCGCGCCACCACTGCTTGTTGCTGACGACCCGGGTCGACGGTTCGCCTCAGCTCAGCCCTGTCACGTGTGGGGTCGATGGCGAGGGGCGGCTGGTGATCTCGACGCTATCCCGAGCGCGCCAAGACCGTCAACGCGCGCCGCAATCCCACCGTCTCCGCGTGCATCCTGTCCGACGATTTCGGCGGGGCGTGGATCCAGCTCGACGGGGTGGCGGAGGTGCTCGACATGCCCGAGGCGCTCGAGGGTCTCGTCGAGTACTTCCGCAGCATTTCGGGTGAGCATCCCGACTGGGACGACTACCGCGAGGCGATGCGCAGGCAGGGAAAGAGCTTGCTACGTATGACGATCGAGCGTTGGGGGCCGGTGGCGACCGGCGGCTTCCCGGCCCGGCTGGCCGGCTGACACCCGGCTCGGCTCAGTGCCAGCTGTCGCCCGCGGCGCAGGCCGCGAAGGCGAGCCGGAAGGCATCGCGCACCGCGCGTGAGACCTCGCGCAGGGCTTCCATCCGGCGGCCGTCCGCAGCGGCGCTGAGCGGCTCCTCACCGGCGGCAAGCTCGACGACGGCTTCCAGCCGTTGCGCGGTGGTGAGCACGCGTATCGCCTCGGCCGGGGACCCCGGCGGCAGCGGCAATTTGAGCCCGCTTCGCTTGCGCAGCGACTGGATCGCCGCGACGATCTCCGGGCTGAGCCGCCCGACCTGCCCGATCTCGGCGATGACTTCGGCGGCGGACGTCACGCTCTCGGAAAGCACGCGCTCCGCCTCGCGGAGGGTGTCGGCGTTGGCCGGGCTGCCGCTCAGCCGTCCCGCGATGGGGCTGAGCTCCCACTCGACCGTGACGAGCGGCTCGAGCGAACTGCCGCGGACGTCGACCTCGGGAGTCAGCAGCCATCCGTGGCCGTCATGCTCGTGTGGCTGTACGGCTACGGCCTCGCCCGCCCGCAGCGCGCGGGCCAGCATCAGCCCCGTCATCCCATCGGGATCACCCGGCACCGGCAGGCGCAGCGAGACATCAGCGGGGGCAATGCGCCGCAGCAGAGGCAGCACGCGCGACAGCGGGACCGGACCCGTCTCGTCGGGCAACCCGCGGACGGTATGAGGCGCGTCACCACGCTGGGCTCCGGCGAGCAGATCGTCACTGGCGGCGCGGCCCGACAGCCACGCTCCGAGCCAGGCAACCATCAGCCCACCCAGCAGCAAAGGCGCGGGCGGGCGCGTGGCCGGCCGGATGTCCGGCGAGGGAAATGTCATCCGGAGCAACGCTACCGGGCGGGCGGCCGGGTTCGCTCGGGCGTCCGTCATCGGCGTCGCGTCTGACGCGGGGCTGGTGCAGCCCGGCGCCTCATTACCTGGCGCCACCAAATCCGGGTGCTCTGGCGCGTTGTGGTGCTGGCGCCAGTCTTCGGTGTGTTCGGCGCCACCAAATCCGGGTGCTCTGGCGCATTGGGGTGGTGGCGCCAGGCAATTGGGGGGTGCAATCCCCGGCTGCTGATAACCTTGCACGTGGCGGGACGTTTTTTCCGCCGCTCCCGCGGGCGAGTGGCCCGCGAGGTCGCTTGTTCCGAGAGTTCGCATCCTGGTTGGCCACGAGCCAGCCACTGCCGTCCGTCTCCAAGCATGTCGCGGCCTACAACCGCTGATGGAGTTTCTCCTTGCCTGAACACGTTCGTCGCCCTCGGGCGGCCGTGTCCCACCACAACAACCCGTCCTTCTCCAACAACCGCAAGCGTTCTGCGCCCGGTCGCCGGCCCTCGGGCCGCTCGTCCGCGCCGGCGCCGCGGCGCAATCAGCCGTCCGAGCTCGATCTCGCGCTCACGGCGGCAGTGTCGGCACCGGCTCCCGCTGCTGACATGACCTTCGCCCAGCTGGGCCTCCCAGAGGCGCTCGTCACCACCCTCAACCGGCGCGGCATGGTCGCGCCCTTCGCGATCCAGGCGCGCACCCTGCCTGACGCGCTCGCCGGACGTGACGTGCTGGGTCGCGCCCAGACCGGATCCGGCAAGACGCTCGGCTTCGGCTTGCCGATGCTGGCCCGCCTGGCCGACACCGTCGGGGAGCGCGTCGAGCGGTCCCCGCGCGGCTTGGTCCTGGTGCCCACCCGCGAGCTGGCGCGCCAGGTTGCTGACGTGCTGGCCCCCCTGGGCCACGCCGTCGGCGTGCGCCTCACCACCGTCTACGGCGGTGCTCCCATGGGCAAGCAGATCGATGCGCTGCGCCGCGGGGTCGACCTCGTGGTCGCCACTCCCGGCCGGCTGATCGATCTGCTCGAGCGCGGTGCCGTGCGCCTGGACCGCGTGGTCATCACCGTCCTCGACGAGGCTGACCACATGGCTGACCTCGGTTTCCTGCCGGCCGTCACCCAGCTGCTCGACGAGACCGTCCCGGGCGGCCAGCGGATGCTGTTTTCCGCCACGCTCGACCGCGGGGTCGACAAGCTCGTCACCCGCTACCTGACCGATCCCGGTATCCACGCCGTCGCGTCGGCCAACGCTCCGGTGGAGCTGGCTGATCACCGCGTCTTCGTCACGCCGGGCGCCGACAAGGTCGCCATTGCGGCGGAGATCGCCGGCCGGCCGGCGCGCACGCTGTTCTTCGTGCGTACCAAGCACGGCGCCGATCGCCTGGCGCTGCAGCTCACCCGCGCCGGTGCGCCGGCAGCCGCCATCCACGGCAACCTCAACCAGAACCAGCGCCAGCGGGCGCTCGCCGGCTTTGCCGCCGGACACCCGCGGGTGCTCGTCGCCACCGACGTCGCTGCGCGTGGCATCCACGTCGACGACGTCGACCTGGTGGTGCACTTCGACCCGCCGAACGACTCGAAGGACTACCTGCACCGCTC
This sequence comes from uncultured Actinomycetota bacterium, assembly GCA_963731205.1. Lineage (GTDB taxonomy): Bacteria > Actinomycetota > Actinomycetes > Frankiales > Frankiaceae > DATAZK01. The sequence goes on from CAVSUJ010000002.1 coordinate 2,397,176, forward strand.
CGGACGCACCGCGCGTGCGGGCGCGAGTGGCACGGTCCTGTCCCTCGTGGAGCCCGGTCAGGTGCGGCTGCTCGCCAGCATGCACGACGAGGCCGGGGTCACCCCGGTGAGCCATCGGGTCGCGTCCGGCCATGAGGCCGTGCAGGAGCTCGCCACCTCCGGCGAGCCGGTACCGCCGCCGCCCCCGGCGCCGGTGCGCACCTCGACCTCGGCAGGTTCGGGACGTCCGGCTCGTTCGGGGTACTCCTCGCGCAGCCGCCGGCCGTCGTATGGCAGCAGCGGTCGCCCGCAGGGTGCGGCCGCCCGTCGCCCGGCACCCACCCGGGCCGCCGGCTAGTCGCTCAGCTCACCAGCGAGCGTTCCAGCGCAGTACGAAAGCGGGGCGTGACGCGGACACCGCCGAAGAACTCGGCCGTCCGCGCCGCCTCGCTTTCGACGTCAGCGATCCCTTGCTTGCCGATGTCGCTCAGCACCTGGAAGACGACCTCGCCGTCCTTGCGCTGCGCCCAGCCGCCCACGATCCGCCCGTCCCACCACACGGTCGGGCCCGGGTTGCCGGACCGGTCGAACAGGGCGGCTTCGCGGGTGTGATCGCGGTGCTCCGGGTCGAGGTAGAAGTCACGTCCGGTCCAGCCCATCACCGTGGGATCCAACGCCGGAAGCAGCCTCGCCCGAGGTGTCGGCAGCGGCGGGTCATCAGCCGGATTGTCGTCGGCCAGCACGAACGCGGGCCCTTGGGTCAGCTGCACCACAAGTGTCGGGAGCTGCGCGAGCGCCTTCTTGGTGACTCCCGCCGTCCAGCCCGTCCACCATTGGATGTCCGCGGCCGTCGCCGGACCGTAGGCGGCGAGATACGCGCGTACGAGCTGGGCCTGAGCCTCGGCGGTCGGCAATTCCTCTGTCGTGGCAGGCGGTTTCGGGGCCGGCGACCAGCGGTACTGGCTGCTGATCCACGAACCCTTCGGGCGCCCGCGCACGATCCGTCCCTCTGCCGCGAGGATGAAGAGCACCCGCGTCGTCAAGCTCTGCACCCCGCCGGCGATCTCGATCTGCTGGCGCAGCCCGGGGACGGCGTCTCCGAGTTCGGTGCCATAGGCTTCCCCGCGCTCGCTCAGCGCGTCCATGGTCGCGTTCTCCAGCCGTACCAGGTATTTGCCGCCGTCCCTGGCCAGCCCGGCGGCCTCGATGAATCCGTTCAACCGGGTGCGCTCACGCACGGCGACGGCCCGGGTGGCGGCCGCGTGGACCACTGGCGCGAAGTCGGTCGTGACGACGAACATGGTTCGCCGCATCGCGAGCATCCGCACCAGTGAACGGTCCTCGTACAGCGCGGCGTCCAGGGCACCCGTTTCGGGGGCGCAGCCGCGTGCCGCCGCCGACAGGTGGACCGATGCGGGGTCCGTCGAGTGCAGCGCCACCAGAGCTGACGTGATCACCAGCGGGTCGCGTTCGGGGGCGTCGAGAAGGTGGCGCCGGACCAGCCGGGCCCGCCGCTGCGCGTCGCTCATGACTATGGCCGTGGTCACGGTCAGCATCCTGCCGGGAACACGGGAGCAGTGACACAAAGTTGTAGTCTCTAAAAGGTTGCCAGACAGCAAGGATTTGGAGTCCGTGTGCCCGAGCTTTCGCCCCGCCGGCGGTTGCTCGTGCTCGCGATCTGCTGTTCGAGCCTGTTCATCGTGGGCCTGGACGTCACGATCGTGAACATCGCGCTGCCGTCCATCAAGAACGATCTGCACGCGTCCGTCTCGGGCCTGCAATGGACGCTGGATGCCTACACGGTGGTGCTCGCGAGCCTGCTGATGCTGGCGGGATCAACGGCCGATCGGCTCGGGCGGCGCCGCGTCTTCCAGACCGGCCTGCTGCTCTTCACGCTGGCCTCGGCGCTCTGCAGTGTGGCGCCCAGCCTGGGCTGGCTGGTCGCCTTCCGCATGCTGCAGGCCATCGGCGGATCGATGCTCAATCCGGTCGCCATGTCGATCATCACCAACACGTTCACCGATCCCCGCGAGCGGGCTCGGGCGATCGGCGTGTGGGGCGGCGTGGTCGGGATCAGTCTCGCGCTCGGCCCGGTCATCGGCGGCGGGCTGGTCGAGTCGGTCGGCTGGCGCTCGATCTTCTGGATCAACATCCCGGTCGGGCTGGCCGCAGTCGTGCTCGCGGCCCGGTTCGTGCCGGAGTCGCGGGCGCCCCATGCGCGCCGCCTCGATCCGGTGGGCCAGGTGCTGGTCATCGCGGTGCTCGCCAGCCTCACGTACGCGATCATCGAAGGACCGTCGGCCGGCTTCCGCTCCGCCAAAACCCTCGGAATCTTCGCGTTTTCCGCGGTGGCCCTCATTTCTCTGATCGCGTACGAGCGGCGCCGGGTGGAGCCGCTCGTCGAGGTCCGGCTCTTTCGCAGCGCCCCGTTCAGCGGAGCGACGGCCATCGCGGTGTTCGCGTTCGCCTCGCTCGGCGGCTTCCTGTTCCTGAACACCCTTTATTTGCAGGACGTTCGCGGCCTGACGGCCTTTCACGCCGGGCTCTACACGCTCCCGATGGCGGGCATGACACTGATCTTCGCGCCGATCTCGGGCCGGCTCGTGGGCAGTCGCGGGCCGAGGCCCTCGCTGATCGCCGCGGGTACGGCGATGACCGTCGCGACCCTGATGCTCACCCGCCTGCAAACCCACACCTCGCTCACCTGGCTGTTCACCGCGTACGCGATCTTCGGTTTCGGCTTCGGGATGGTGAACGCGCCCATCACCAACACGGCCGTCTCGGGGCTACCGCGCGAGCAGGCCGGCGTCGCGGCGGCGTTCGCGTCGACGAGCCGGCAGATCGGCTCCTCGCTCGGCGTCGCCGTCATCGGATCCGCGGCGACGGCGCGGGTCGTCGGGAGCTTTCGCGACGGGTTCGCCGAGGCGAGCCACGTCGGCTGGTGGATCCTCACCGGCTGCGCTGTGGCTGTGCTGACTCTGGGAGTGTTCACGACCGGCCGCTGGGCCAGGTCGACCGCGCAGACTGCGGCGGAACGCCTGCAGGAGCCGGCACCCGAGGCCGAGCTCGCGCCCGTCGCCTAGCTCCAACTGCCGGCCCTAGCTGTTAGCTCTGGGCGCCTGCCCTCAGCTGTCGAGCAGGCGCCAGACCCGCTGGACCGACACCGGCTGGCGGGTCCCGAGCGACTGGGCGAACATGCTCACCCGCAGTTCCTCGATCAGCCAGCGTGCCTCCTCGGCGATGCGCGCCGGCGCCTTGCCGGCAGCGGCCTGCAATTGCTGGACTTCCTGCATCCGGACGCGGTCACGTGCCGGGTCGGCGGCGACCTGCTCGAGCCGGCGCTTCATCGCCCTGACGTAGCGCCGCAGATCGGGGAGCCGGGCCGCGCCTGCGCGGGTGATGAAGCCGGCGCCGACAAGCGCCTCGAGCTGTTCCCTGACGTCGGCGTGCGCTTCGGCCACGACGCCCGGCGCGGGCCGGCTGAGCACGGCCAGCACGTCGGCCGCGCCCGCGACGATCTCTTCCACCTGGCCGACGATGGTTCCCGTGGCTTGGGCGACACCGTTGCGTACGTGCGCCTGGAGGCGGTCCCACGCCGGCTCATCCCACGCTGGACCGCCGGCGGTCGCCATCAGTTCATCGATCGCGGCGCCGTGGCAATCGGCCAGCAGCTCCGGCACCTTCGCATACGGATAAGCGGCGAGTACGAGCTTGGCCCGGGTGCCGAGCCGCCCGGTGATCGCCTTCAGCGGTGACGCGGTGGTGAGCATGAGCAGACGCCGGGTTCCTGCCCACATCGCCGACTCCTGCTCGCCCGGGGACGCGAGGATCCGGACGTCGACGCTCTCCCCGCGATCGACGAGTGCGGGGTAGGCGGTGATGACCCCGTTCGCCACCTCGCGCGTGATGGTGTGCGGGAGGCTGCCGCCGGGCCAGGCTCGCAGGCCGGTGCGCTCGACATCACCGCCGGCCTCCGCCACTGCCGCTTGAACGGCGGGGGCCAATCGCGTCCGCAATTCACCCAAGTCTTTGCCGGTCGCGACGACCTCGCCGGCCGCATCCTGCACGGCGAACGTCGGCCGCAGATCAGGGGGGAGCTTGTCGAGCTGCCACGCCTCCCGCGGGACGGTGATCCCGGTCCGTCGCCGCAGCACCCGTTCGAGTCCGTCGAGCAGCGATTCGCCAGGATCGAGCTCGGGCAGCACCTCGGCGGCGATCGTGGTCGGCGGGGTGAAGTGACGCCGCAGCGCCTTCGGCAGCGAGCGCAGCAGCGCGACGACCAGTTCCTGGCGCCGCCCCGGCACCTGCCATCCCAGCTCGTCGGCGGAGTCTGCTGCGACCTGGGGCAGCAGCGCCAGCGGCACGTGGACGGTCACGCCGTCCTGCTCGGTACCCGGCTCGAAGGCGTAGCTCACCGGAAAGCGCACCGAGCCGCGAGCCACCTCGTCGGGATAGGCCTGCTCGTCGACCGCGTCCTCGACCGCGCGCAGCGCCTCGGGGGTGAGCGTCAGCAGGTCAGGATTGCGCCGGCGCTCGCGTTTCCACCAGCTGTCGAAGTGGGCGCCAGACACCACCTCGGGACCGATGCGCCGGTCGTAGAAGTCGAAGAGCGTCTCGTCGTCGACGAGCAGGTCGCGCCGGCGCACCCGGTGCTCGAGCTCGGCCACCTCGTCGCGAAGCTGCTGGTTCGCTGCGAAAAATGCGTGGTGCGTGCGCCAATCGCCCTCGACCAGAGCCCGCCGGATGAACAGCTCGCGCGACAGCGCCGGGTCGACCTTCCCGTAACCCACCTTGCGGCCGGTCACGAGTGGCAGCCCGTAGAGCGTGACGCGCTCGTAGGCCATGACCTGACCGCGGCGCTTTTCCCAATGCGGTTCGCTGTACGTGCGCGTGATGAGGTGCTCGGCGAGCGGCAGCGCCCATTCGGGCTCGATCCGCGCGACGACGCGAGCCCACAGCCGCGAGGTCTCGACGAGCTCGGCGGCCATCGCCCACCGCGGCGGCTTCTTGACCAGCGCCGAACCGGGAAAGATCGCGAACCTGGTGCTGCGCGCGCCGAGATACTCCCGGCGATCGCCTTCTCGCATCCCGAGATGCGACAGCAGGCCGGCCAGCAACGCCTGGTGCACCGCATCCGGATTGGCCGCCGGACCGTCGAACGTCCCGGCCCCCGACGCCCCGGGCACGTCCAGCCCTTCGGCCGCGTTACGCAGCTGACTCACCAGGTCCTGCCACTCGCGTATGCGCAGGTAATGCAGGAATTCTGCAGTGCACATCCGCCGGAAACTGCTGGAGGAGCGGCTGCGCTGCTGCTCGGTGAGGTGGCGCCAGAGGTTGAGCATGCCGAGGAAGTCCGACGTGGGATCGGCGAAGCGGGCGTGGCTCGCGTCGGCCGCCTGCTGGCGGTCGGCCGGGCGCTCGCGCGGGTCCTGGATGGACAGTGCGGCGGCGATGACGATGACTTCGGAGACGCAGCCCAGGCGTCCGGCCTCGAGCACCATGCGTCCCAGACGCGGGTCGATCGGCAGCCGGGTGAGCTGGCGCCCGATGGCGGTGAGCTTCGCATGGCCACCACCCGCCGGGCGGGTGAGCGCGCCGAGCTCGTAGAGCAGCGCCAGGCCGTCTCGGATCCCGCGCCGGTCGGGCGCATCGACGAAGGGGAAGTCCTCGACCTCGCCGGGATCGCCGAGGCCGAGCGACGCCATCTGCAGCAGGACCGAGGCGAGGTTGGTGCGCGTGATCTCCGGGTCGGTGAACGGCGGCCGGCTGTCGTGATCCTCCTGCGAATAAAGGCGGATGCAGATGCCGTCCTCGAGGCGCCCGCAGCGTCCGGCCCGTTGCATCGCTGACGCCTGCGAGACCCGTTCGATCGGCAGCCGCTGGACCTTGGTGCGGAAGCTGTAGCGCGAGATGCGGGCGTTGCCGGTGTCGACGACGTAGCGGATGCCTGGCACGGTCAGCGATGTCTCGGCGACGTTCGTCGCGAGGACCACCCGCCGGCCGGGATGCGGCGCGAAAACCCGGTGCTGCTCGGCGACGGACAAGCCGGGCGTACAGCGGGATGACCTCGTCGGCCAGCCGCGCCGCACCCTTGCCGCGCTCCAAAGCGTCTGCGGCGTCACGGATTTCGCGCTCCCCGGAGCAGAACACGAGGATGTCGCCGGGACCTTCGGCCGACAGCTCGCGTACCGCCTCGACGATTGCCTGGGGCTGGTCGAGTTCGCGCCCGTCATCGTGCTCGAGTGGGCGATAGCGCAGCTCCACCGGATAGCTGCGGCCGGAGACCTCGATGATCGGGACGGTCCTGCCGGGAGCACTGAAGTGGGCGGCGAAACGTTCGGTGTCGATCGTCGCCGAGGTGATGATCACCTTGAGGTCGGGGCGACGGGGGAGCAGCTGCGCGAGGTAGCCGAGCAGCAGGTCGATGTTGAGGCTGCGCTCGTGCGCCTCGTCGATGATGATCGTGTCGTAGCGACGCAGCAGCCGGTCGTGGGCGATCTCGGTCAGCAGGATGCCGTCGGTCATGATCTTGATGAGCGTCCGGTCGCTGAGCGTCGTGTTGAAGCGCACCTGGTAGCCGACGACGTCACCGAGTTCGCCGCCGAGTTCCTGCGCGATCCGGTCGGCGACGGTGCGCGCGGCAATCCGCCGCGGCTGGGTGTGGCCGATGACACCACGCACACCCAGGCCCAGTTCGAGGCAGATCTTCGGCAGCTGGGTGGTCTTGCCCGAGCCGGTCTCGCCGGCCACGACGACGACCTGGTGGTCGCGAATCGCTGTGCGTAGATCGTCGACTCGCGCCGCGATCGGCAGCTGTGGGGGATAGCTGACGGGCGGGACGGCCGCTTGACGCGCCGCCACCCTGGCTTTCGCGGCAGCCACCGCATCGGCGACCGCGGCGAGCGCCCGCTCATCCGTCGCCTCGGCGATCCGCCGCCGCAGCCGGTGGGCGTCGCGCAGCATGAGGCCGGGCAACTCCTCGAGCAGCGGGCCGGCCATGCGCTTCAGGCTGCCATGGCCGGCCTTCCTGAGCCGAACTCAGGCGTTGTTGAAGTGCTCCGGGTCGGGCCCGATGCGCCCGGCGAGGTCATGGCCGGACAGGCTCGAGAGCATTGCCATCTCACCGTCGTCCAGCTCGAAGTCGAACACCTCGAGGTTTTCCCGGATCCGCTGCGGCGTCACGGATTTCGGGATGACCACATTGCCGAGCTGGATGTGCCAACGCAGGACCGCCTGGGCCGGCGACTTGCCGTGCGCTTCAGCCACGGACTTCACGGTCGGATCCTCGAGCAGGCCCTGTCCCTGGCCGATCGGGCTCCACGCCTCGGTCGCGATCTGATGGTCCTGGTGATAGGCGCGTAACTCGTCCTGCGGGAAACGCGGGTGCAGCTCGATCTGGTTCACAGCAGGCACGATCGTCGCTTCCGAGCGAAGCCGGTTGAGGTGGTGAATGGTGAAGTTGGACACGCCGATCGACCGGGCGCGACCCTCGGCGTAGATCTTCTCCAACGCCTTCCAGGTCTCGACGAAGTCACTGCGACCCGGAGTAGGCCAGTGGATGAGGTACAGGTCGACCACATCGAGACCGAGTTTGCTCAGGCTGCTGTCGAACGCACGCAGAGCGTTGTCGAAACCATGATCGGAATTCCACAGCTTGGTGGTGACGAAAAGCTCGTCGCGGTCGATACCCGAGTTGGCGAGGGCCTTGCCCACGCCGTCCTCGTTTCCATAGGCCGCCGCGGTGTCGATGAGCCGGTAGCCCGCCTCCAGTGCGGTCTCCACCGGCTCGATGACCTGGTCGGGCGGCACCTGGAAAACACCGAAGCCAAGTTGGGGGATCGTGTGGCCGTTGTTGAGAGTAAGTGTCGGAATCGAGGGCATGAACGGTAATCCTCCGCATTTGCACATATTTGGTGGCTACGTCTAGGTTCGTGGATCGCCACGCACCTAGAAGCCTTTCCCGTTTGAGGGCGGCCAATCGCGTTCACCCGATCGGGTGCGACCTCGCGTCGGAGCGTGCTATTAGCCCCTGAATGCGGGATCCTGAGAACTGCATCACCGTCAGATGCAAGAAGGAGAGTCGGTGTCCTCCGGCCGTTTCGCCAAGCTCGCGCCTCGACCCGCGCGACGCGGTGTTGCGTTGATCGCAGCACTCGTCCTTGGGGCGGTCACGATGCTGACGAGTTGCGCGCCCGTCCAGGTGCTTTCGATCGCGTCGACGGGCGATTCGATCGCCCGCGGGTTCGACGCCTGCGGCTTTTTCAGCGACTGCCCGGCGATCTCTTACTCCACCGGAAGCGACCCCGTTTCGCAAAGCCTCTATCAGCGTCTGCTGCCGACGAATCGTGGCCTCGCGGGCCACGAGTACAACGACGCGGAGGTGGGTGCGCAGGCGGTGGATCTGTTCGGTCAGATGGGCATCGCCGTCTGGCAGAAGGCCGATGTCGTCACCGTGCTGATCGGCGCCAACGACGCGTGCACCGCGACGGTGGGTGCAATGACTCCGGTATCGAGCTTCACCAACTCGATCGACTCTGCGCTGGCGTACTTCTTCAGCAGCCGGCCGGGCGCCCGGGTCGTGATGTCCTCGATTCCTGACATCTACCGGGTGTGGCAGGTCGCCCACAACAGTCCGCGGGCGCAACAGATCTGGCGTATCGGCCAGATCTGCCCGTCGATGTTGATGAATCCGACCTCGACCTCCGCCGCTGACAATCTGCGGCGTGACTTCGTGACCATGCAGATCACCAAGTACAACAACGCGCTCGCCTCGGTCTGCGCGCAGTTCAAGGGTTGCCGCTGGGACGGCGGTGCGCTCTACCGCTATCCGTTCCAGCTCTCCCAGCTGAGCGCGTACGACTACTTCCACCCGAATGCGCTGGGCCAGCGGATGATGTCGGGCCTGGCCTGGAGCACCTACCGCTCAGGCGTCAACTGACCCCGTCGAGCAGGCGCGCGCTCAGGTAACGATCGGCCACCTCGAGCGTCCCGGTGGTGAAGGAAGGTCCCAGCGAGCGCACCATCTCGGTGTCGGCGTGGCTGCTCGCCCAGGCCTGCAATTGCAGGCGTCTGAGCATCACCAGAGACGGCGCGATCGCCAGATCGTCAGCGTCGACGGTGGCCGCCCGGCGGTAGCCCTCGAGCCACGTGCTGATCAGCTCCGCCAGCTCGTCGCGATGCTCGAGAAACGAGACCGATGCGGCGAGGTCGTAGAAGAACCAGGACTGCCCGCAGTCGTCGAAATCGATGACGGTCACAGCCGGTCCGTCGTGTTCCTCGCTCCCCGCGGGGTCCCTCAGGATGTTGGCCGCACGCAGGTCGGCGTGGATCAGGCCGTAGCGCGAAGGTGCGTAGCCATAGCGCGAAAGCGCCTGCCGTAATTGGGTTTCCGCGGGTTCCAGGACAGCCCGCTCGGCGCCGGTGAGGCCGACGCGCCAGTCGCCCCAACGCCCGGGCTGTCCGGTCCTGTCGCCGAGCGCGGCCACCAGATCCCACGAGAAGCGGCAGAAGCCCGCCGGCCGCTGCCACGAACGCGAGTGAGCATGCAGTCGTGCGGCGATCGCCCCGATCTCGGCCATCACGTCGATGGCCGCAGCGGGATCGTCCGAGGGATGCTCTGCCGGGCGCGTAACCGAACAGGACGGCGTGACGCGGGGGCCCGAAGGGGCGGCTCCCGAGGCGGGCCACGGGTTCCCCGGTCAGCGCCGGAATCCAGCGCGGGGTGCGCAGGACATCGGCTTCCCGCAATGCCGCGGTCCAGGCGAGCTCGCTCACGATCGCGTCGTAGCCGTGATAGCCCGGGCGGTTGAGCCGCAGCACCACGGGCTCAGCGCCTTCTTCGCGGACGAGGTAGGTGGCGTTCTCCGAGACGCAGAGCTGCTCGATGTGCGCGTCCGGCCCGTATCCCCAATGTGCGGCCGCTTCCCGCGCGGCGACCGTGCCGAAGACGGTGGCCAGGGCCGCTTCCAGGATCGTTCCGCCCTTCGTGCTCACTGATTGGCGCTTCCCGGCCGACGATAACTGCTACCCGTTCGGCGGAACGGGTCCAGAGGTGACCCCGCCGATGACCTAGAAGACCTGAATTGTCGCCGGGCCGGGGGTTGTGCATGGGAGCGAGCCGCACACGCGTGCGCCGAACCGCGACCGCCGCGGCGATTGCTGCCGTCTGCACGGGAAGCGCAATGGCGGCCGGCTTGCCGGCCGCGGCGGCCTCGCCGCCGGCCCACGGTATGGGGGCGGTGCGGTCGCCAGGAGCGACGACGGCCCCTGCCCTCGGGACGCGCGCGCTGTCGGTGGTCGCCACGACGACGACCGCGGTTCCCGCGTCGGTCGACCTCTCCCGGTTCGACCCGGCGGTCGGCGACCAGGGTTCGGTCAACTCGTGCTCCGCCTGGGCCATCGGCTACGGGATGCTCGGGTGGTTCGCGAATCGCCAAGGGCACACCGGCGCGCCCTTCGCGCCGATGTACGTCTACTCCCAGCTGACCGGTCCCGGCGACACCGGCAGCTCACCGATGGGCGTGCTGGAAGTCCTTCGAACTCAGGGCATCGACACCGCGGCGAAGTATGCGGCAGGCCATGGCGGCACCGCCCGGGCGCCCTACAACTGGACGCAACGACCGAGCGCGGCGGACAGGACCGCCGCGGCGGCCAACAAGATCACCGGCTGGGTCACGCTCTACAACACCTTCGGCTCGCCGGGTGCCACCGCCGTCGCCAAGCTCAAGCAGACTCTCGCCTCCGGACGCCCGGTCGCCCTCACGATCGGGGTGTTCGGCCGCTTCGAGATGGCGCAGGGCACCGGGGTCATCTCATCCGCCGGCAGCCTGGGCCCGATCCTCGGCCTGCACGAGGTGCTGGCGGTCGGCTACGACAGCCGCGGGGTGCGGATCGAGAACTCGTGGGGCACCTACTGGGGCAACGCCGGCTACGGCATCCTCGACTGGAACTACATCGCCAAGTACAGCTACGAAGCCGAGACCGCCGCGGGCTTTGCCACCACGACCGGCCCGAGCCGTCCGACGGTCACGGCCGTGGCGCCGGCGACCGGATCCGTGCGCGGCGGTCAGACCGTCACCGTCACCGGCACCAACCTGGCCAATTCGATCGTCAGCGTCGGCGCGCAGAGTGTGGTCGCCGCATCGGTGACCCCCGACCACAAGCGGCTCACGTTCCGCGCTCCGGCGGCTGGGCCCGGGCTCGATGCGGTACGGGTCAGCACCCCTCTCGGGGTGAGCCCGCAGACCTGGCTGACCGGCTACCGCTACGTGAACTGAGCTGTCAGCTGAGCTCGTCCGGGACGTGCCAGCCCTGAGGGTCGAGGCCTCCCGGAACGTCGGCCCTCGGGTCGTAGGGCGTCCGGGTGAAGACGAACGATGCGAGGTTCAGCGCCACGGGACCCGCACTTCGGCCGGCGTGAGCCGGCTCCCAACGGATACGCAGCGTCTCGCCGTGGAAGTACCCGTCCTGACCGACCCAGTTGCCGTCGCCATTGCGGCGGAAGCGGGCCGATCGACCGCCGGCGGGCTCCGGCTCGAGGGACAGTTCGGAGGATCCCCTCGCCCGCAGCGTGAAGGCGGACGTTCCCCAGAACCAGCGTCCCAACGCGGCGAATGTGTCCTCCGGCGGCGCGGCGGGAGCCCATGCCGGGACGGGCAGCGGCTCGTGCTCGGCGAAAATGCGCGAGAGGTCCGCGGAGATGCCTGGCCGCAGGCCCGACGTGGCATTGGCCATGACGACGGCGCCTTCTCCGGTGTCAGGCGCCATCCGCATGATCGCGAGGAATCCCGGCATCGAACCGCCGTGGCCGAAGCTGAGCGTCCCATCGGCGTTCCAGACCTGCAGGCCCAGTCCGTGGGCGCCGGTCCAGGGTTCACCCCGTCGGTTGTCGAGCGCCTGGGGTTCGCGCATTTCCGCCAGGGTGGACGCGGCGAGAACGTCAGCGGTGTCACCGCCGTCGCGAAGAAACGCCGTCCATCGCGCCAGATCCGTGACCGTCGTCCACAACTGGCCGGCGGGCGCCATGGCCCCGGCGTCGTGCTCGGGCTCGGCGAGAAGCACGTCGGCGTAGGGGTGGACCGCGTAACCGATGGCGCTGCGGAGGCTGCGGCCGAAGGGTGGTGCGGGTCAGTCCCAACGGTCCGAGGACGTCCTCCTGCAGAGCCTGCGCCCAAGGCATTCCCCGCAGCCGAGCGACGAGTTCGCCCAGGATCGCGAAGCCGATGTTCGAGTAGTGGAAGCGCTGGCCGGGCCGGGCGAGCCGGGCCGGATCGCTGCCCGCGCGCGCCGGCCGGGTTCAGTGACGATTCGGCGAGATCGGCAAAGTCGCCGCCCACTGTGCGCTCCCACCACGACCCGGCGGTCTCGGCGCGAAGGCCCGACGAGTGCGAGAGCAGTTGGTCGACAGTGACACCGTCGAAGGCGCCCGGCAGATGACGCTCGATCGGATCGGTCAGTGCCAGCCGGCCCTCGTCACGCAGGCGCATCACCTGGACGGCGACGAACGTCTTGGTGATCGAACCGCAGCGGTACTGCACGGATGCCGGATCGGCGGGCAGGCTGCCCGCGCCTCCTGACCAGACCAGCTCGCCGCCGCGGATCAGCCCGGCGACCACCGATGGCAGCCGCTGCTCGGACTGCTCGCGGGCGAGCCGCGCCTGCAGCGCGGCGGCGGTCTCGGGCTTCACATCAACAGAGGGTAACCAGGTGGTGGCAGATCGACGGCAGCGCCTGCGGTCAATGCAGCGCTGAGCCGATCAGGTGACCGAGCCCGTACGTCGCCGCGGTGGCCGCCGCCACCATCAGCAGCTGGGTGAGCGCGCCGCGGACCGGACGCTCATTGGTCAGCTGCGAGACGAGCGCCCCGCCGACCACGGCTGCCACCCCCGCGCACGTCAGCACAAGCCAAAGCGCGGTGGAACCGAACAAGATCGGCAGTAGCGGGATGAGCGCGCCGAAGGCGAACGCCAGGAAACTCGACGTGGCGGCGACCCGCGCGGAGGGCAGCTCGTCGGGATCGATGCCGAGCTCTTCACGCGCATGGAAGCGCAGCGCCAGGTCGGTGTCGGCGGCGATCTCGTGGGCGGCCGCGCGGGCGGTTTCCGGGGTCAGGCCGTGACGTACGAGCATCTCGGCCAGCTCGGCCTTCTCCGCATCGGGGCGGCGCACCAGCTCCCGCCGCTCGGACGTCGAGCTCGCGGGCGACCATCCCGTTCTGGGCATGGACGCTCGTCCACTCGCCGGCCGCCATGCTGAAGGCGCCGGCGACGAGTCCGGCAAGCCCGCCGATGACCAGGAAGTGGTGCGACGCGCCGCCGCCGCCGACGCCGGCGATGAGGCTCGTATTGGTGACCAGGCCGTCCATAGCGCCGAAAACGGCCGCTCGCAGCCAGCCGCCGCTGACCTTGCGGTGGACGTGGTGGCGCTCTTCGAGCTGGGTGGCGGCCGCCTCCGAGAGCTCGGCGCGGCCGAGGCTCTCCGGTGCAGCTGCGGTCATGCCTCCATTGCACCCAACTAATTCAAGATCGTCTAGGAAGGGAAACATGCCCTTCCTCGCATTCCCCCAGCTCGTCAGGGGTGCGCCGGGCGCAGGATGGCGGGGATCACACCGCCCGCCTGTAGGCACGCGCGGCCAGCGGCACGAAGACGATCGAGATGGCCGCGATCCAGGCCAGGGACTGCAGGAAATGCACCGTGATCGGGCCGCCCAGCGTGAGATCGCGCAACACGTTGCAGATCACCGTGACGGGATTGACCTTCGCGAAGGCCTGCAACCACCCCGGCATCGACGCCACGGGCACGAAAGCCGCGCTGGCGAACGTGAGCGGGAAGAGCCAGATAAGGCCGGCCGACTGCACCGTCTCCGGATCCCGGATCGTCAGCCCGATGAAGGCGGCGATCGTGCAGATCGCGACCCCGAACGCGGTCGCGATGGCGACGAGCAGGAGCGCGCAGAAGAAATTCGTGTGGATCCGGAAACCGACGGCGTAGCCGACTGCGATCATCAACAGGACGCTGAAGACGCTGTGCACCGTGTCAGCCCCGAGGCGCCCGAGCAGCACCGCAGAGCGGCTCATCGGCAGCGAACGGAACCGTTCGACCAGCCCGTTCTTCAGGTCATCGGCGAGCCCTATGGCGGTGCCGAAGCAGGTGAAGCTCGCGGTCTGGACGATGATGCCGGGCAGCAGGTAGTCGACGTAGCTGCCGTTGGGCACCTTGATGGCGCCGCCGAAGACGTAGCGGAACAGCAGGACGAACATGACCGGCTGGATCGCGGAGAAGACGATGAACGCCGGGACGCGCACGTAGCGCAGCAGATAGCGCTTGGCGAGGACTGCCGAGTCCTGCACCACCCAGGGCATGCTGCTCATACCGGCTCCTTCATGGTGCTCTCGTCGGCCGGGCTCTCGTCATTCGGACGCTCGCCGGCAGCTCCTGGCCCGGCGGAAGCGCCGGCGTCCTCGCTTGCCGCGCGGCCGGTCAGGTTGAGGAAGACGTCGTCCAGGCTCGGACGGCGCAGCTCCAGCGCCACGATCGGGATCGACGCCGCATCGAGCCGGCGGACCAGCTCGGTGAGCATCTCGGGCCCCTCCTGGCCGGCCGGAACGGCGAGCGAACCGGCATCGCCGTCGTGATGGGTCTCGCCGCGACCGAAACCGGCCAGCGCCGAAAGAGCCTGCTCGACCTGCTCGGGCGCCACCTGGACGGCAAGCACATCGCCGCCGATGGAGTCCTTGAGCTCCTGGCTCGTGCCGCGGGCGATGACGGTGCCGTGGTCGAGCACCACGATGCCGTCAGCGAGCTGGTCGGCCTCCTCGAGGTACTGGGTGGTCAGGAGGACCGAGGCGCCGTCGCTGACCAGATCGCGGATGAAGTCCCACAGCTCGGCGCGGCTGCGCGGGTCGAGTCCGGTGGTCGGCTCGTCGAGCAGCAGCACCTTCGGCTGGGCGACAAGGCTGGCACCGAGGTCGAGCCGGCGCCGCATGCCGCCGGAGTAGGTACGCACCGGCCGGTCGGCGGCATCGTGAAGGCGCAGCCGATCAAGGACCTCACCTGCCCGCTTGCGGGCCTGCTTCGTGCCGAGGTGGTAGAGCCGTCCGACCATCTCGACGTTTTCGCGACCGGTCAGGTTCTCGTCGACCGCGGCGAACTGGCCCGCGAGCCCGATCACCTTGCGGACTTCCGCGGGGGAGCGCACCACGTCGATGCCCTCGATCTCCGCCCGGCCCTTGTCGGGGGGAATCAGCGTCGTCAGGATGCGGACCGCTGTCGTCTTGCCGGATCCGTTGGGACCGAGCAGGCCGAGTACCTGTCCTCGGGGCACCTCGAGGCTGATGCCGCGTAACGCCTGGACGTGCTTGGGCGCCTTGCCGAACGTCTTCCAGACGTCGTCGACGAGCACCGCGGTGGAACTGCTCACCTGAGCTCCTTTGGCCAGGACCGACCCCATCGTCGGGAGGTGCCTGAATTGCGCGGGATGGGCAGGTTCTTGTGAGGTTCTCAGGTCATGACGTCAACGGGCGACCGAATTAATCGCCTACGCCAGCCGGTCGAGGAAGATGTCGAGTGCTTCACGGGTGCGCTCGCGCTGCTGCTCCAGCAGGTGGGCGGCACCTCGATAGCCGCCGCCGGCGGTGAGGGCGGCGAGCGGAGTGCCGATCAGGCCGAGCTCCAAAGAGCTTTCCGCGAGGCCCCCGATGCCGAGCCCGATACCCACGACGACGGGCACGCCGACCAGGAAGCCCAGCAACTGGCTGCGGTAGCTGGAGATGTCGGCGGTGAGGGTCACCCTGCTGTCATCGAGACCGACCGGCGAAACCTCCACCCTGATCCGGTTCACGTCCTTGAGCATCATCGAGCCGCGGAAGTCGAGGCGGCGCCGTAGATCGGCGAACATGCCGCTGCGCGGGACCCATTCACCGCCCAGCCCGTTTCTGCGTCCCCGCATGAACAGGTGACGGCTGAGCGCGGCATCAAGGACGTCAGCCACCCGCTCCGAGGCGATCGGAAGCCGGCGCGCGACCGCCGCCGTCGGATCCATCGCCGAGCGCGGCATCGGCGCCGGGAGGGTGATCCCGTGCTCCAGACTGCCGCGCCGCCACTCCGACAACGCCTGCCCGGCAGCGTCTTTCGAGACGCCCGCTTCCTGCAGCACAGCGAAGACGGCCTCCTCGTCGAGCATCGCATCGGGCTGCCCGGCGCCTGCCAGGTGCAATTCGGCCGCGCGCTTCACGACAAGGGCCAGGTCATCCTGGGAAAGCCGCCTTGCCATGCGTCCAGGATAGGCGCCGTCGCCGAACGTTCAGGGAGTCAACGGCAGCGGAAGGGGTACGCGCCGCCCGCAGCCGGGGCAGACGGCGACATCGACCCCGTGCTCCTCGTCGGAGGCGGCGAACCGGCTCAGCGCGATCGACTCGCCGCACCACGGGCAGCTGATTTCGGGCGCGTCGGGGATCTGCAACGGCGAGCCTTCTCTCTGGATGCGGTGGGATGTCCGGCTTGCTGCGATCATCAGCGGCGTGAACGCCGACGTTGTCATGGCCCTGCAGTTCTGGCCGCGTGGGGGCTCGGCGCAGGTGGTCAGATACCTCGCCCCCGAGATCGTGCGCGCCGGTTGGCCGCTCTCGCTGGTGACGGGCTCGCTGGGGCACCCGGGCGACGACGGCTACGCGCCGGAATTCTTCGCGCCGCTGCCCGTCACGGCGGTCGATTACACGGCGGCGATGGATTCCTGGCGCGCGGGGGGTGACCCCTTGGCGGCGGAGATCCCGCTGCACCCGTCGTACGAGGACCGGGAGGGTGCGCCGGACCGGGTGTACGCCGGCGTGGACGACGCCGACTTCGAACGTCAGGTCGCCGCCTGGTCGCGCGGACTTCTTGCGGGCGGGCTGGCGTCAGCTCGCGTCGCTCATCTCCATCACCTGACCCCGATCAGCGAGGCCGTCCATCGGCTGCGCCCCGAACTGCCGGTCGTGGTGTCGCTGCACGGTACCGAGATGAACATGATCGAGGCGATCGAGCGGGGCGATGCTGCGGCGGCCCGATGGTCGTACGGGCGGCAGTGGGCGGACCGGATGCGAGCCTGGGCGGCGCAGGCGGGACGCGTCATCGTGGATTCGCCGACGGACAAGACCCGCACCCTCGCGCTCTTCGACGTGCCGGCCGAGCACATCACCATCGAGGCGCCGGGCGTCGATCAAAAGCGCTTCAGCCCGCATCACCCGTCGCTTGACGAGCGGATGGCGTTGTTACGCACGTGGCTGGTCGAGGAGCCACGCGGCTGGGACGAGTCGGGCGAGCCGGGTTCGGTGCGCTACTCGGAGGCGGATCTCGCGCCGTTCGCCGAACCGGGTGTCGCCGTGCTCATCTTCGTCGGCCGCTTCACCGAGCAGAAGCGTTTGCCCTTGCTGCTGCGGGCATATGGCCGAGCCCGGCGCGAGCACGGCGTGCGGGCACCGCTGCTCGTCTGGGGCGGTTTCCCCGGTGAGTTCGAGGGCGAGCATCCGGTGACCGTGGTGCGATCCGAGGGCATCGAGGGCGTCTTCTTCACCGGATGGCACGGGCACGAGGAACTGCCGACCGGGCTCGGCTGCGCCGACGTCTTCGTCTCGCCCTCGGTCGGTGAAGCCTTCGGGCAGGTGTTCATCGAGGCGATGGCGTGCGGGGTCCCCGTGATCGCCGCCGCCTCGGGCGGCCCGCTCTCCTTCGTGAACGACGTCGCCGGCGCCCCGAACGGCTGGCTGGTCGAGCCGGACGACGAGATCTCGCTGGCGCGGGCGCTGGCCGATTCGACCACCGGTCCCGCGGCGGCCGGCGAACGGGCGCTGCGCGCGGCGAACGGGCTGGAGCAGGTTCGCGCCCGCTTCTCCTGGTCGGCAGCGGCGCGCCAAGTGGTGGGGCTCTATGAGGAGGTGGCCCGATGATTGCCCAGGCTCCGAGCGGCCGGCAGATCGAGATGCGTCACGGCGAGCAGCGTGCGGTCATCGTCGAGAACGGCGGCGGCCTGCGCAGCTATGAGGCCAACGGCCGGGCGGTTCTGGACGGCTACTCCGAGGACGAGCTCGCCGGCGGTGGACGCGGTCAGGTGCTCTTCCCGTGGCCCAATCGGCTCGAAGGTGGCCACTGGGAAGATGAGGGGGAGACGCGTCAGCTGCCGCTGTCTGAAGCCGGAGCCGGTAACGCGATTCACGGACTCGTGCGCTGGGCGCAGTGGGACGTGCAGCGCGCCGGCGAAGCGGCAGCCACCGCGACCCACACGTTGATGCCGCAGCCCGGCTACCCCTACCGATTGCAGTGCCGGATCGACTACCGGCTCAGCTCCGGCGGGTTGACCGTCACCACCACCGTGCGGAACGACTCCCCGCACCAAGCGCCTTTCGGGCTCGGCTTCCATCCTTATCTCGCGGCAGGGGGCGGATTCGTCGACGCGCTGGAGCTGACCGTCCCGGCCGAGACGCGGCTGCTGCTCTCGGGCGGGATCCCGGTCGGACGTGAGCCGGTCGCCGGCACCGCGGTCGACTATCGCGCCGGTCGCCTGATCGGTGATGCGGTGCTCGACGAGGCGTTCACCGACGTGCAGCGCGGCGCGGGCGAGATCGCCCGCGTCTCCGTGGGTCATGCCCACCTTTGGGCCGGTCCGGGCTTCGACTACCTGCAGGTCTTCACCGGCGACACGCTCTCGCCCGGTGCCCGCCGCCGCGGACTCGCCGTCGAACCCATGACCTGCCCCCCCAACGCCCTCGCCACCGGAGAAGGCCTCATCCGCCTCGACCCCGCCACCTCCGTCGAACTGGAATGGGGCATCGAACCCGCCTGAGTGATCAAGGTGCGATGGTGAGGTGGCCGGTCTCGACGAGGTGGGCGGCGACGCGATGGACCTGCGCCGGTTCGATGCCGGACGCGACGGCGAGCAGTTCGGCGATGGTCTCCAGCGTGAGCTGACCGTCGCAGCCGGCCACAAGCGCTGACGTGATCGGGTCGATGCCGACCGTCTCCGGAAGTGCGGTGGGGCAGACGACGCGGCGGCTCGTCACGTCCCAGCCGTCGCCGCCGCGCTCGGACTCCTCGATCAGCCTTGCGCCGGGATTCACCGATCAGCCGTGCAGCCGGCAGGTCGCTACCGTCGCCGACGCGATCGAGCCAGCCGCCGATACGAAAGCCGCTGGGGATCGAGGCTTCGGCGCGAAGGTCGAGCAGTCGCACGCGCGGCTGGGCGTCGGTGCGCCGCAGCACCACCATCCCGTACGCGATCGCGTCGGCCCCGAGCACGCCCATGTGCGCGAGCCAGCGCAGCGAACGCCGGGTCGACTGCGGTTCGGGCTCCTCGTCATCACGCCAGAGCGCCACGTGCTCAGCAGGATCGAGCACCTCGCGGAGCAGGACGAGCGCGTCGCACCCCGGCGGCAGCATCCCCGCCGGTCGCGATTGCCAGTCGCCATCGCCACCGACCACCCACGACGTCAGCACCTGAGCCACTCCGCCCGGCGACAGCGCATCGGCGGCGCCGTGCAGGAGCCGGACCAGGCCGCCGTCGGCGCCGGCAGCGTCGCGGTAAGTCAGCGGATCGCCATCGGAAGGGGCGAGCACGAAAGGCGGATTGCTGACCACGAGGTCGAACCGGCGTCCGGCCACCGGTGCCAGCAGATCGCCGCACAGCAGCTCGACGGCGTCCGGCGGCAGGCCGCTCAGCGCGAAGGACAACCGGGCCATCTCGACGGCACGGGGGAGCGCGTCGGTCGCGGTGACGCGTCGGCAGTGGCGCAGCAGATGCAGGGCCTGTATCCCGCCGCCGGTGCCCACGTCGAGAGCCGAGCCCACCTCCCGCCGCAGGGTCGCGGCGAGCAGCGTGGTCGAGGCGGCGCCGATGCCGATCACATGGTCGGCGGGCGGCGGGTGGCGGCGGGCGATGTCCGACGCGAGCCACCAATCGTCCTCGTGCGGGCGCAGGTCCAGCGCGGCGCGCACCAGACCGTCACCGCACTCCTCGAGCACAGCCGGCGGAAGGAACGCGGTGAGCGGCGTGGGCTCGTCCTGGCCGAGCAGGAACAGCCGGATGCAGACGTCCAGCGGCCCGTCGCCTCCCGCCGCGGCCAGCGCCGGGACGGGATCGCCCCGGCCCATCGCTGCCGTCGCCAGCGGACCGAGCGCCGCGTCCACCCCGTCGACGGTGTAGCCGGTGTCGCGAAAGAGCGTCCGGAGCCCGGGAGCGAACGGCAGCAGCTGGTCCGGGTGAACGCTCACCCGGACCAGCTTGCCGTGCCGTCGGTCAGACCGTCGCGGACCCGGTGCAGCCGCTATCGGACTTCGGTCCCAGTACCAGGACCGCCGGCGCGATCCACCGATGCGCACCATCGCGGCGCATACGGCAACATCGGGTTGTGCGATCCACCGGTGCGCTGTCGCGTCGGCAGGCCCGCCGGGTCGCGCTCGCCGCTCAAGGGTTTGGCCGCGCCCGGCCGTCCCTACCGACGGCCAGGCATCTGCGAGCGACCGTGGATCGCCTGCATCTACTGCAGATCGACTCGGTCAGCGCCCTCGTCCGCAGTCACTATCTTCCGCTGTTCAGCCGGCTCGGACCATATGACCGCAAGGCCCTCGACACGCTTGCCTGGCCCACTCGGGGGGAGCGGCACTTCTTCGAGACCTGGGCCCACGAGGCGTCGCTCATGCCCGTGGAGTATGAGCCGCTGCTGCGCTGGCGCAAGGAGCGGGCGCGCAACCACGAGGGCATCTGGGGTGGCCCGTCGCGGATCGCGCGCGAGCGCCCGGAGCTCGTCGCCGCGTTGCTCGATCGGGTCCGCGAAGAGGGCCCGCTGTCGGCGAGTGAGGTGACCGCTCCTCGAGAGCGAACTCCCGGTGCGATGTGGGACTGGTCGGACGAGAAGCGTGCACTGGAATGGCTTTTCGTCACCGGGCAGTTGCACGTCGCCTCGCGGCGCTCGTCGTTCGAGCGGCTGTACGACGTCCCCGAGCGGGTGCTGCCGGCCGCCGTCCTCGAGGCGCCGACGCCGCCGGAGGATGAGGCTCGCGCGCAGCTGATCATCCATGCCGCCGAGGCGCTCGGCGTCGCCACGCTCGGAGATCTGGCGGATTACTTCCGCATGACCGTGCCGACCGCGCGTCCGGTGGTCGCCGAACTCGTCGGATCAGGCGAGCTCGGTGAGGTCTCGGTCGAGGGATGGAAGCAGCAGGGGTACGTCAGGCCCGGTCTGGTGGTGCCGCGCCGGGTCGACGCCCGCGCGTTGCTCACCCCGTTCGATCCGGTGGTGTGGGAGCGCAGCCGCGCCGAGCGGCTCTTCGATTTCGACTACCGGATCGAGATCTACGTGCCTGCGGCCAAGCGCGTCTACGGCTACTACGTCCTGCCGTTCCTGCTCGGCGACACCCTCGTCGCCCGCGTCGATCTGAAGGCTGATCGCAGCCGCGGCGTCCCGACCCTTCACGTGAAGGGAGCGTTCGCCGAAGCGGGCGCGGATCCCGATGCTGTGGCGCCGGAACTGGCGTCCGAACTCGCCGAGCTGGCCCGTTGGCTGGACCTCGACGACATTGCGGTGGACGATCGCGGAAACCTCGCACGTGGGGTGCAGCGCGCATTCGCCGTAGCAGGTGGTCCATCATCGATGTGATTCCGACCACGTTCGTTCTCCGGCCACTCCGGCAAATGTTCGATGGACCTGCACAGGGAGGACAAATCCCGGTTTGCGCCGCGAGGCGATCTTCCCAGGTGACGCGCCGCGCCCACCTGACGCGATATGAACTGTTGGGCGGCAGAGACTGCTGTGGACCGCCCGCCCGATCTCCCATGGCGGCGGATCGCTCGAGGAACGGAGACCCATGGCCCTGACGACCCCGGAGCGAGGACGAACACCGGTCTCCGGCTCTCCAGTGCAGCCAGAGCGCAGCCGGACCCGGGCCGCGGTCAAAGCGCGTACCTACCGCACCGACCGCTGGTGGCTCGCCCCGCTGGTGCAGTTCCTGGGGCTGATGGCGTTCATCGTCTACGGCACGATCGCGGCGTTCCGTAACGGCCACTACTTCGTCTACTCGTACCTGTCGCCGTTCTACTCGCCGTGTCTGACCAACAGGTGCGTCGACCACTACACGCCTGAGTTCCTCGGCGGCTGGTGGCACTTCTCGCCGGCGTTCCTGATCCTGATCTTCCCGCTCGGCTTCCGCTTCACCTGCTACTACTACCGCAAGGCGTACTACCGGGCCTTCTGGCTTTCACCGCCGGCCTGCGCGGTGCCCGACGGCCACAAGAAGTACACCGGCGAGAGCCGCTTCCCGCTGCTCATCCAGAACATCCACCGCTACTTCTTCTACATCGCGGCGCTCTTCGGAATCCTGCTCACGTACGACCTCGGCCGCTCGTTCGAGATCGACGGTCACTTCTTCATCGGCGTGGGCACCGCGGTGCTCGCCATCAACGTCTCGCTGATCTGGATCTACACGCTCTCGTGCCACTCCTGCCGTCACATCATCGGCGGCCAGCTGAAGTCCTTCAGCAAGCATCCGATGCGTTACCGCTATTGGAAGTTCGTGAGCAAGCTCAACGCCCGGCACATGCTCCTGGCGTGGATGAGCCTGATCTGGATCGGCGTCGCCGACCTCTACATCTGGCTCGTCTCGAACGGGACGATCACCGACTATCACTGGATCTCCTGATGAGCGAATCATCGAACGTGCACACCGCGCCGATCCATGCGACGGCTGCTGAAGTTCACGACTACGACGTCATCGTGATCGGCGCGGGCGGCGCGGGCTTGCGTGCCGCCATCGAAGCCCACGAGAGCGGCGCCCGTACGGCGATCGTGTGCAAGAGCCTGCTCGGCAAGGCCCACACGGTCATGGCCGAAGGCGGCCTGGCCGCCGCGATGGGCAACGTGTGGCCCGAGGACAACTGGAAGGTCCACTTCCGCGACACCATGCGCGGCGGGAAGATGCTCAACAACTGGCGGATGGCGCAGCTGCACGCGCAGGAAGCACCCGATCGCGTCGAGGAGCTCGAGGACTGGGGTGCCGCGTTCGACCGCACCCCCGACGGGCGCATCCTGCAGCGTGACTTCGGCGGTCACCGCTACGCGCGGCTCGCTCACGTCGGTGACCGCACGGGCCTGGAGATGATCCGCACCCTGCAGAACCGCGCGGTCTCCTCGCGTATCGACGTGTTCATGGAATGCACGGTGCTGCGCCTGCTCACCGAGAACGGCCGGCCGGGCAACCGCATCGCCGGTGCCTACGCGTACTGGCGCGAGTCGGGCACCTTCGTGCAGTTCAATGCTCCCGCTGTCGTGCTCGCGACCGGTGGCATCGGCAAGTCCTTCAAGGTGACGTCCAACTCCTGGGAGTACACCGGCGACGGCCACTCGCTGGCCCTCGAGGCCGGCGCCGACCTGATGGACATGGAGTTCGTCCAGTTCCACCCGACGGGCATGGTCTGGCCGCCGTCGGTCAAGGGCATCCTCGTCACCGAGGGGGTGCGCGGCGACGGCGGGATCCTGAAGAACAGTGAAGGCAAGCGCTTCATGTTCGACTACATCCCCGAGGTGTTCGCGGCGGATACGGCCGACACGATCGAAGAGGCCGACCGCTGGTATGAGGACAAGAAGACCGCGCGCCGGCCACCGGAACTGCTCCCGCGTGACGAGGTGGCGCGGGCCATCAACTCCGAGATCAAGGCCGGCCGGGGATCACCCCACGGCGGGGTCTTCCTCGACATCGCCTCGCGCCGCCCGGCTGAATACATCCAGCGCCGGCTGCCGTCGATGTACCACCAGTTCAAGGAACTGGCCGATGTCGACATCACCAAAGAGGCGATGGAGATCGGCCCGACCTGTCACTACGTGATGGGCGGCATCCGGGTCGACGCCGACACCGCCGGGGCCACCATTCCCGGGCTGTTCGCGGCCGGCGAATGCGCAGCCGGTATGCACGGTTCCAACCGGCTCGGCGGCAACTCCCTGGGAGACCTGCTCGTCTTCGGCCGCCGCGCCGGCGGCGCCGCTGCCGAGTACGCGCAGGCGCTCCCGCCCGGCAAGCGTCCTCAGGTGGATGACAAGCAGGTCAAGGACGTCGTCTCCGACGCGCTCGCTCCCTTCGAGCGCGATCCGGCGCAGAACCCGTACACGGTTCACGCCAAGTTGCAGAACACGATGAACGACCTGGTCGGCATCATCCGCGTCGAGGCCGAGCTGGAGCGGGCGCTGAAGGAGCTGGCCGTCCTCAAGGAGGAGGCAGCCGTCGTCGGCGTGGAGGGCCACCGCCAGTTCAACCCCGGCTGGCACCTCGCCATCGATCTGCGCAACATGCTGCGCGTCTCGGAATGCATCGCGATGGCGGCGCTGGCCCGCCACGAGAGCCGCGGCGGTCACACGCGCGAGGACTATCCCGCGGCTGATCCCGTGGTGTTCGGGAAGCTGAACCACGTGCTGCGGCTGCGCGGCGGCGAGCTGCAGCTGTTCGCCGAGCCGCTGCCGGTGATGCCGGATGAGTTGGCAGAGCTGTTCGACCCCGCTCCCGCAGGCGCAACGGACGAGAAGAAGGCGGATTCCTGATGGGCTACGACCTGTCCATGCGCGTCTGGCGCGGTGACGCCGGCGGCGGCGATCTGCGCGACTACAGCGTGCCGGTGGAGGAGGGGGAGGTCGTCCTCGACGCC
Source organism: uncultured Actinomycetota bacterium (assembly GCA_963731205.1). Lineage (GTDB taxonomy): Bacteria > Actinomycetota > Actinomycetes > Frankiales > Frankiaceae > DATAZK01. The sequence continues at coordinate 2,421,810 of CAVSUJ010000002.1, forward strand.
ATCCACCGCATCCAGCAGACCCAGTCCGGCGACCTCGCCGTGCGATGGAACTGCAAGGCCGGCAAGTGCGGCTCGTGCTCGATGGAGATCAACGGCAAGCCCCGGCTGGCGTGCATGACGCGGCTGTCGACGTTCGAGCCGACCGAGACCATCACCGTCACCCCGCTACGCACCTTCCCGGTCATCCGCGATCTGGTCACCGACGTCTCGTTCAACTACGAGATGGCCTCTCGGGTGCCGGCATTTGCCCCGCGGCCGCGGGAAAAGGACGGCACCCACCGCGTTCAGCAGATCGACATCGATCGGGTGCAGGAGTTCCACAAGTGCATCGAGTGCTTCCTGTGCCAGACGGTCTGCCATGTCATCCGCGACCACGACGAGAACAAGCAGGAGTTCGCCGGGCCGCGCATGTTCGTCAAATACGCCGAGCTCGAGATGCACCCGCTCGACACCAACGACCGTCGCGATCTGCTTCGTGAAAAGGCCGGCCTGGGGATGTGCAACATCACCAAGTGCTGCACCGAGGTCTGCCCGGAACACATCAAAATCACGGACAACGCGATCATCCCGTTGAAGGAGCGCGTCGTCGACAACTCCTACGACCCGCTGGTCTGGCTCGGACGAAAGATCCGTCGCCGGAGCAAGTCCGACTAGCTCGCGAGTCGCACCCCGGCGCCGCACGAGTGCGGGCATAACGTCGCAGGCATGGCGGAACCGGTACTGGTCCTTCGGGACGTGACCGTGCGCCGGGGAACGGCCACCCTGCTCGACGGGGTGGATTGGACGGTGCGAGACGGCGAGTCGTGGGCGGTGCTCGGCTCCAACGGAGCGGGAAAGACGACCCTGCTCCAGGTGGCGGCAACGACGCTGAGCCCGACCTCCGGAGCGGTCGAGGTGCTGGGTGAACTCCTGGGTCCGCAGTCCGATGTCGACGTGTACGAGTTGCGTCCGCGCATCGGCCTGGCGAGCACTTCGGTCGGTGAGCGGATGCCCGCGGGGGAGCTGGTACGCGACGCCGTCGTCACCGCGGGATACGCCGTCATCGGACGCGGCAGCGAGTACTACGACCCGGCGGATGACGAGCGTGCGTTGCGCATCCTTGATCAGTTGGGCTGCCGCCGCATCGCCGAGCGCGCATACGGCACGCTTTCCGAGGGCGAGCGCAAGCGGGTGCAGATCGCCCGGGCGCTCATGACCGATCCCGAGCTCCTACTGCTCGACGAGCCTGCCGCCGGTCTCGACCTCGGCGCCCGGGAAGCCTTGCTGCGCCGGCTGACTCGCGTGATGGCCGATCCCGGAGGCCCTGTCCTGATCATGGTGAGTCATCACGTCGAGGAGATTCCGCCGGGGGTCACTCACGTGCTGCTGCTTCGCGCGGGGGCCGTCGTGGCCGCCGGCCGCATCGAAGAAGTCCTTACGGGAGAGCAACTTTCGCGCTGTTTCGGGCTTCCGCTCGCGGTCGACCAGATGGCCGCCGGTCGCTATGCGGCACGGCTCGCGCCGCCGAAGTTGCTCGCGGCGAGGCCGCAGGATCTGCCGGTTCAGCGCGCGGTCTAGAACGCTGCGGCGGCGCACGCTCCGCCAAACCCAGAACGCGGGGTTATGAGGGCCGCGTGACCCCCGCATCCCAGTTCGGCGCACCGGCCGGCAGCGGTGTTCCTTGCGCAGGCGGTTGCGCCGCCAGCAGCTTGCCGCCGGCGAGGGCGACGAGTGCACCCAGTGCGGCAGCGACGGGACCCACCACGAACGCGACCCGGACCGAGAACGCGTCGATCAGCAGCCCGCCCAGCGCGGCACCTGCGGCGACGCCGACGTTGATGCCGGTCGACTGCCACGTGAAGCCCTCGGTACGGCTGCTGGCCGGAACGACCCGGGCCACCAGCCCGCTGCTCGCGATGAGCGTCGGGGCGATCGAGACCCCGATCAGCAGCGCGGCCGGAGCCAGCTGCCACAGCGTCATCGCCGCGACCGCCGGCAGGCCTCCCAACGCAAGCGTGGCCAGGGAAAGCCGGTAGCGCACGGCGATGTCCAGCCTCCACTGCCGGGCGCCGTACCAGAGCCCTGCAGCCATGCTCCCGAACGCCACGAGCCCGAGCAGCAGGCCCGCCAGCCCGGACGCTCCATGGCGCTGGGTGAACGCGATCACGGCCACCTCGACGTTGCCGAAGACCACGCCGATGAGGACGCTGCTCGTGATCAGCACCCAGATGGCGGGAATGCGCCAGGCGCCGGAGCCGGATTCGGCGGCAAAGGGTGGCGGTTCGCTGCTGCGGGCGCCGACGAAGACGACCGTCCCGGCCAGCGCCAGCCCACCTGCAAGTACCGGGGCCACCAAGGGATTCCACGCCGCCAATGCCGTCACGACGACCGGGCCGATGATGAAAATCGCTTCATCTGCAGCACTTTCCAGCGCCAGGGCCGTCGACAGCTGCGTATTGGAGGCCAGCAGGTAGCTCCAGCGGGCGCGTACCAGCGAAGGGTAGGGCAGCTGGCCGGCACCGGCGATGACGGCCCCGGCGAACAGTACGGCGACCGGAGCGTGCACGGCTGCCGCGATCGTCAGCACCGCGATGCCGCCGAGAAAAACCGCCAGCAGGCGCGGGACGATCACCGATTGTCCGAAGCGGTCGACGAGGCGTCCGACCACTGGCGTCATCGCTGCCTGGGTGAGGGTGTGGGCCGCGCTGGCGGCCCCGGCGAGCCCGTACGAGCCGGTGCGGTGACGCACGACGAGCAGGATCGCGATCGTCATCATCGCCATCGGAACCCGGCCGACGAACCCGGACACGGCGAAGCGCAGCGCACCGGGAGTGCGAAGCACACTCCGGTACGGACTGGTCACCAACGCCATGCTGCCAGCCGGCGGCTCACCGGCGCCGATGATCAGTACTGCTGCGAGCGCACCGGACCTTCCGGGAGAACCACGGTGTGGGTCGGTTCCGTCCCGCCGTCAGCGTCCTGCCCGACTTCGCCGGCAAGGTCGATGGGCTCGGCATTGCCGGCCGGACCGGTGATGACGCCCCCGTCGGCCGTCACCGCCGGGCGGAAGATCGGCTCCGAACGACGGGGTGCTGCGGTGGCCCGCAGCTTGCGCGGTGAGCGGAGCAAGGCCCGGCAGTGCTCCGCGAGCGCCTCGGCCTCGGTCTCGAGCGCCAGGACGTCGTCAGGATCGGCGACCTCGCGCAGCTGGCGTCCGATATCGGAAAGCTGGGTCAAGGCCTCGGAGAAAGTGAACTGGGTGACCGTCACCGGCCTCCTCCTCTTGGTGCGCAGTCGGGGAGCGGCAAGGGCGATGGCGAGTGGCACTACCAGGGCTGCCAGGATCAGCCAGACCTGGGTGGCCACCGCGCCGGCGACGACCGCCAGCGCCAGCACGCCGGCCAGGATGCGGATACGGAGCACCCTGCGAGCCCGGACCGCCATCGTGCGGACCGTGGCCTGCCGGATGTCTTCGGCGAGACCATGACGGGTCTGCTCGAGCCGCCGGGCGGCGCGCCGGATGGCCTCATCCGCAGCATCGGCGACGTCGAGAACGGTGTCCTCGACGAGATCGCGCGCCCGCTGCAGCCGGCGGATGACCGAGACCGTGGCCTCGTGGGCGGTGGAGTAGGCCTGGTGTGAGACCTCCTCGACGGCCGCGGGCTCCTCGGGTGAGCCCAGGCCGGAGAGCACCGGGGTGGTCGAGGTGGCGACGGCGCGTACGACGGCTTCGGAATCGAAGGGCGCGAGGCTGAGCGGCCGCCCGTCCTGGCGCAACAGCAACACCAGATCGTGGCCGGCGAGCGCTGCTTCACGCAGACCGTTGGCCAGCTGATCGCCCGCCGCCGAGCCGGCGATCGTGGGGGCGTAAACCTTGACCTCGACCTCGAATCCGCACTCGAGCAGCAGCTGGCGGGACTCTTCGAGCGCCGGATCGCCGGACGCGGCCACCAGCGCGATGGAGGACGGGGCGGTCGGGACGCGCAGATCACGCTGGCGCTCCGCCAGCCTGGCGGAGGACGCGGCGCTGCGGACCTGCTCGCGTCGCTCGGCGAGCCAGGCCGCAGTGGGCTGCGGGTCCAGCGCGGTGACCTCGAAGATCGCGCAGTGCCGCGTGGGGTCGTAGCTCAGCAGGCCGCCGGCGCGCACGAAATGCCCGTCGACCAGCAGATCGTCGACCGCCACATCGTGCAGCCGGCGCAGTGTGTCGTCGATGGCGAGCCTGGCCTCGGGCAGCAGCTCGCACGGCAGGGTACGCATCCCCTCGTCGGCCTCTTCGACCAGCACGAAGGCGTCGATTCCGCGCCCGTCGGGTGCCTCGAGGTCGGGCATGCCACCGCGCAGGCCGCGAAGGATTCCGCAGACCCAGATCCGGCGCGGAAACGCCGTGTGGAACTGATCTTCGATGGCGCGAAGGACATCGCCGACCTGAAGGAGCCGCCGCTCTCCGTCCAGCCGCGCGCCACGCTCCGTCACGGCGCCGAGGATACGGATCCCAGGTGTCATCCGTAGCGCGGCGCGCCACAATCCCACAGTCCAGCTGGTGAGCGTCGGGTTTCAGGCGGCGCGTCGCCGGCCGATGTGGTGCTCGGCTAGCCTGGGGATCATGGCGATGTACCTGGCCAGGGTGCCCGAGGCCGACGCTTTGCTCGACGACGATCCCTTGGCGCTCCTCATCGGAATGCTCCTTGATCAGCAAATTCCCTTGGAGAAGGCATTCTCCGGGCCGCTCGTGCTCAAGGAGCGCCTCGGCGGCACCCTGGACGCGGCGGAGATCGCCCGCTACGAGCCCGAGGCCTTCGCGGCCATCTGCGCCAAGCCGCCGGCGATCCACCGCTTTCCCAAGTCCATGGCGGCTCGGGTGCAGACGCTGTGCCGCATCGTCACCGACGATTACGACGGTGATGCGGCGGCGGTGTGGGCGAAGGCGAAGGACGGCCCCGACGTGCTCAAGCGGCTCGCGGCGCTGCCCGGCTTCGGCAAGCAGAAAGCTCAGATCTTCCTGGCATTGCTGGGCAAGCAGCGGGGCGTGAAGGCGAAGGGCTGGCGCGAGGCCGCCGGCGACTTCGGCGTCAAGGGGAGCTACAAGTCCGTCGCAGACATCGTTGACGATGCCTCGCTCGGGCGCGTGCGGGCCTACAAGAAGGACATGAAAGCGAAGGCGAAGGAAGCCGCCGGATAGCGGTTGGCCGAGCCCATTCAGCAGCGCCTTGGCCGCGCGGCTGCACCCCTCGTCAGACGCTCGCGACGGGCGCTGCGTCAGGGCGTCGGGGAAATGGCCACCACGGCTTCGGCCGTCTGCACGATGAACGTCAGCGATTCCTGGAAGTAGAGCTGCACATGCTCGGCGTCGTGGGAGAGGTATCCGATCGACAGGTCCTGGCCCAGGTGCAGCTCGAAATCGCCGCCACGGGTCGAGAGCAGGAAGGCGCCCTCGATCGCCGGGGCCCAGATGATCTCACCGTCCTGCAGCACGCGAGCGATGTGCTCGCGGATCGGGTAGCCGTGGTCGGTCGTCTCGGCGACGGCGGTGTACGCCTCTGCCGAGAGCAGGAGGCTGTACGGGCCGTCGACGCCGGCCAGGCGAAGCGAGGTCAGCGCCTGGGCGACAACAGTGGGGAACTCCAGCGGGTCGGCCGGGAGCGAAAACGTCGGGTTGGAGGTGCTGGCCCGCAGCCCTGCGATCCCCGCTGCGCTGAAGCCGCCGGCGATCGCGCGGTCCTCGGTGAAGGCGATCTGTTTGGCGGCGTCCTTGACCGGCTGCCAGTCGGCATCTTTGGCGCCACGTTCGACTTCGTCGATGGACTGCCGGTCGATGACGAACGGGACCCGGAATTCCACGATGGGCTGGGCGATCCGGGTGCGGGCACGTACGCCCTGCGCCGGCGCCTCGACCTCTTTCAAGTGACCGGTGCCGACAGCCGCAAGCCCTTCGCCCTCGGGCCCGAGGACATCCACCACGCGACGGGCGGCGACGTGGCGGGTGAACGTGCGCCGGGCCTCGGCCTCGATGTCCTCCCAGGCGGCGTCCGAGATGGGCGCGAGTTCGCGATGCAGGTTGTTCATGCCGACGTTCCCTTCAAGCTTCCGATACCGAGCGACTGATCGACGGGGCCTGCCTCGGCCGAAGGCGGATCCGCTGCTTCACCGAACGGCGGCGGATCGTCGAGAAAATCCGCTGACGGGATGAAGAAGAGGGTGCCGGTGACGGGCGTGGAGAAATCGAGGATGCGGTCGTAATTGCCAGGCGGGTCACCGACGAACATGTGGGTGAGCATCTGCTCGGTGACGTCCGGATGGGCTGCGTAGCCGATGAAGTACGTACCGAATTCCGCTGCGCCGACCGACCCGAAAGGCATGTTGTCACGCACGATCTGACGTTCCTCGCCATCGGGGCCGACGATCGTGTTGAGGGCCACGTGCGAGTTCGACGGCTTGACGTCATCGGCCATCTCGATGTCGTCGAGCTTGCTGCGTCCGATGACCCGCTCCTGCTCCTCCACCGAGAGCGCGTTCCAGGAATCCAGGTCGTGCAGGTACTTCTGGACGATCACGTAGCTGCCGCGCTCGAAGTCGGGATCCTCGTCGCCGATGAGCACGGCTGCGGAGGCCGCCGGCCCGGTCGGATTCTCCGTGCCGTCGACGAAGCCCATCAGGTCGCGCTCGTCGAAGTACTTGAAGCCGTGGACCTCATCGACCACCGTGGCGTGGCCGGAGAGCCGACCGGTCAATTTGCTCGCCAGCTCGAAGCACAAGTCCATCCGGCGCGCGCGCAGGTGGAAGAACAGGTCGCCGGGGGTCGTCACGGTTCGGTGGCGCTTGCCCGCGATCTCCGGCAGCACGTGCAGCGCCGCGGGGCGAGGGGCGCCGAACATCCGGTCCCAGAGCTCGGCGCCGATTCCGGCCACGCACGCGAGCTCCCCGTCAGGGATCCGGAAGCCGACCGAGCGGCTCAGGCCGGCCACATCGGAGAGCAGGTCACGGACCGTCTCCTCGCTACCGGCCTCGACGGTCAGGACAAGGAAGATCGCCGCCTCGGTGAGCGGCGTGAGGATCGGCTGTGCCTGCACCGGCGAGCCCACTGGTGGGGTCGGTGTCACCATCTCGGCCAGCTCCCTCCTGACTTCCCTTGCGCTTGGTGTTCATGCTGTCAGAAGTTGATCCGCCGGCGAATACCGGCTGGGCAGCACGCTCCGGGCCACCATCTCCGACAACCGTCTCCCGGGCCTCGAACGGCTTGTCCGCTGTGGATCGGGTGCGGTCGTCCACAGTCTCGTGTACGGCGTCCGCACGGAATGGCACGACGGGGCAGGCTCGCCGTCGTGCCCAGTCATCCGAGCGGTCCCATCCGGCTCTCCAGGCGAGCTCTGCCCTCGCCCGAGGAGGCCGAGGTCCTGCGCCGCGCCGCGCGTGCCGCGGAAGACGCCGGCGATTTTCGCGGCGCTCTGCGGCTGGTGCGCCAGCTGCCCGAGTCGGGCGAGGCGCGGCGCTGGTGCCATCAGCTCGAGGCGGTGCTCAGGCTGCCCGACGACGCCCCGCAGCGGGCCACGTGGCTGGTACATCCCGCCGTGCGGTGGGCCTGTGAGCGGTCGGCAGGCGAGGTGCTGGAGCGCTACGCCCGGCTGCTGCTGGTGACGCTCGGGGTGCTAGGTCCTGAGCGCGAGAGCCTGCTGGGTGTCGTGGCCTCGACCGATCCGGTGGTGGTGGATGCGGGGCTGTTCGACGCCGGCCTCTTTCGGCGCTACGTGAGTGAAGCGCTGAGCCCGGCCGTGCGAGCCCGGTGCGGGCCGCTCATGGAGTGGCCGGAGCACCCGCCGTCGATCTTCCGATCAGAGGAGGCCCGGCACGACGTCGTGCTCCTGAGTGATCAGTGGTCTGCAGAAGAGGTCCGCTGCCTGGCGTTTCCGTCGGCGCGGTCGACGCCTCCCGGCACGCTGCTTTTCGGCCGCCTTGTGCCGGTGAGCGGCGAGGTCGGTCTGGCGTTCGCGTTGCCGCCGATCCGGGTCGATCAGCGCTGCGCGGTCAGGCTCGGCCGGGCGCGCCAGCGCGGCGAGGGACCCCAGGAGCGGCTACGCGCGGTGGCCCGATTCCGCCGCCGCGATCCGCACGAGGAGGCGGCCGCGTGAGAGCGTTTCGGCTCCGGGTGCGGTCAGCTTTGCAGCTCGCGTACCCACTCTTCGACGTCGTCGGCCGCGCGGGGCAACGCCTCCGAGAGCACCCGGCATCCACCGGCCGTCACCAGGACGTCGTCCTCGATGCGCACGCCGATCCCACGGAATTCGGGCGGCACGGTCTCGTCATCGGCCTGGAAGTACAGCCCCGGCTCGACCGTGAGCACCATGCCCTCCGCCAGCGGCCCGCGCTGATAGTTCTCCGCACGTGCATGGGCGCAGTCGTGGACGTCCAGGCCCAGCATGTGGGAGGTGCTGTGCAGGGTGTAGCGGCGGTGCAGGCCCACGTCCTCCTGCAGCGATTCCGCCGCCGGCACCCCGAGGATGCCCCACTCCTCCAGCGCCTCGGCGATCACCGACATGGCCGCCCGGTGCGGATCGAGGAAGTCGGCGCCCGGCTTCGTCGCGTCGATCCCCGCTTGCTGGGCGGCCAGCACCACGTCGTAGACCCGCCGCTGCACGTCGCGGAAGTGGCCGTCGATGGGCAGGGTGCGGGTGAGATCGGCGGTGTAGAAGCTGTCGACCTCAACTCCCATGTCGAGCAGCGCCAGGTCACCCGGCTGAACCGGCCCGTCGTTGCGCACCCAGTGCAAGGTGGTCGCGTGAGGCCCGGCGGCCACGATGGATCCGTAGCCGACGTCGTTGCCTTCGAGGCGGGCGCGCCGCCAGAAGGTGCCTTCGATCCAGCGCTCGCCGCGCTCCAAGGACGAGGCGACCGGCATCTCGCGGATGCATTCGGCGAAGCCGCGCTCGGTAGCGGCGATGGCGCGTTCGAGCTCGCCGACCTCGAACGGGTCTTTCAGCAGCCGCAATTCGCTGCTTGCTACGGCGAGCGCTTTTTCGCGGGCACCGTCGCCGGCGCGGCGCACCTTGCGGTCGACCCGCCGATCGACGTCGCGCAGCACCCGGGTGGTCCCCGGGGCCAGCCGGTCAAGGGCCGGTCCGAGTTCCTCGAGAGGCCGGCACGTGATGTCCAGCGAGGCCGCCGTCTCCTTCACACCGCGGCGGGGCCCGACCCACAGCTCGCCGTAGCGGCGGTCGGTGTAGAACGCCGACGTGTTGCGGCTCGCCCGGTCGGCGAGGAAGAGGACGCCTTCGCCTCCCGGATGCACGATCAGCACCGCATCGGGCTCGGCGCAGCCGGTCAGCCAGACGAAATCGCTGTTGGGCCTGAAGGGGTAGTCCGTGTCGTTGGCGCGGACCCGCAAGGGCCCGCTGGGGACGACGAGCGTGTCATCCGGGAAGAGCTGGGAGAGCTTGCTGCGGCGCTCGCGCGCGCGCGCGGCCGCGGGCTCGGCCTCGGTCGGCAGACCGGCGGGCGCGGCAGCCCAGCCCGTCGCCATCCACTGCTCGAGCCGGCTTGCGGTGGGCAGGTCGTGGGTCGCCGGAGCGGTCTGCCCGCCCGCGGATGACGCGTTCCCGGCGTGCGTGGAGGCGGAATCCGAGCCTCGCGCGGCCGCCCGCTTGGGATCGAGTTGCATCTACGCAGAGTAGGCCCTGGCGCGGGGCAGCGAGGTTGACGCCGGGCGTGACGCGCGCAGCGTTGACAGTAAGTTGACCCGAATGAGCAGCTCGGGTCCGTTGGCGGGCATCCTCGTGGTCGATCTGAGCCGCGTTTTGGCTGGTCCGTTCGCCACGATGATGATGGCCGACCTCGGCGCCCGCGTGATCAAGGTCGAGCGGCCGGTTCGCGGGGATGACAGCCGAACGTACGGCCCGTTCATTGGTGGTGACTCGCTGTATTTCGCCCGAGTGAATCGCGGCAAGGAATCCATCGCTCTGGACCTTCGCAGTGGGGCCGATCTCACGCTGCTGCACGGCATGCTGAGCCGGGCCGATGTGCTCGTGGAGAACTTCCGTCCGGGCGTGATGGATCGGCTCGGGCTCGGCTACGAGACGCTGTCCGCCCGTTACCCCGGGCTGGTCTACGCGAGCATCTCCGGTTTCGGGCAGACCGGCCCGTGGCGGCTGCGGCCGGCGTACGACTCGGTGGTGCAGGGCACGAGCGGGCTCATGTCGATCACGGGCGCCCCGGACGGTGAGCCCACCAAGCCAGGACTTCCGATCAGCGATCTGTCGGCCGGTCTGTACGCGTTCGGCGCCATCCTCGCAGCGTTGCGGGGTCGTGACAGCGCTGCCGGATCCGGTCGCGGCAGCAGGGTCGACATCGCCATGCACGACGCCACGGTCTCGCTGCTCGAAGGCGCGGCTCTGGCGTATCTCGCTTCAGGACAGGCCCCGCCCCGCATCGGCAATGCCCATTACGCGATCGCACCTTTCGACACCTTCCGCGCCAGCGACGGCCCGCTGGTCATCTGCGCCGCCAACGACGGGCTCTTCGCGGCGCTCGCCGACACCCTCGAGCGCCCGGATCTGGTGACCAACCCCCTGTTCGTCACGAATGCGCTTCGCCACGACCACCGTGAGGCGCTGAAGAAGGAGCTGGAAGCGGCCCTGGTGGCGCGCACGGCCGAATCGTGGCTGGAGGTCCTGGGTACCGCTGGGGTGCCGTGCGGCCCGGTGTCGAGCATCGCCGAAGCGCTCTCCTCCGAGCAGGCCGCCGTCCGTGAGCTGGTCATCGACGTCGGTGGCCTGCCGATGCCAGGCAATCCGATGAAGCTCAGCGGCTACCCCGACGTGCACCCGAGTCCTGCGCCTGCGGTCGATGAGCAGGGCGAGAAGCTGCGGGCCGAGTTCGCGTCCTGACGCCTGCCTTTCCATGCTTGTCTCACCGGGCAGCTGACGGTCACCCGTTCGCGCATTAGCTTTGCGGTGGGGCGCCGATAGGTACGCCTACGTCACGAATGGGTAGTTCGGGCGCACTCGGACTGCGGCTGCGAAGGGAGCGCGCTCGGTGTCGACCAGGCCGGCTTCCCTCACCTCCCTCGCCTCCCTCACGGCGGCGGCGGTCGCTCTGGGTCTTGGCCTCACGGCGTGCGGTCCGGGCAGTTCCGGCGGCGATGACGTCGCGGCGCCCGGTCCGACCACGGCAGCGCCGAGCGCGCCCGCGCCATCCAGCGTCACGCCTGCCGTCACATCGAGCACCAGCCCGTCTGCCGCGCCGACGTCGGCGAGTCCATCTCCGACTCACGTCGGCCTGGCGCTCGGCGACAAGGGTCCGCAGGTGATGGCGCTGCAGAAGCGCCTGACCCAGCTCGGGTTCTGGTTGAGCGGCGCCGACGGCTCCTACGGAGACACCACGCAGCAGGCGGTACTCGCCTTCCAGAAGGCGAAGGGGCTGGAGCGCGACGGCGTAGCCGGCCCCCAGACGATGAAGGCGATCGAAACCGGCGTAGCTGTGCAGCCGCGCAGCACCGCCGGACACGTCCTCGAGGTCGACAAGACCCGCCAGCTGCTGCTCATCGTCAACAACGGCAAGGTCGCCGACATCCTCAACACCTCGACCGGCAGCGGCCAGGCCTACCAGCAGGGCGGGCAGACCTATACGGCGCTGACCCCGTCCGGCCAGTTCACGATCTTCCGCCAGGTCGATGCCGACGATCCCGGACCGCTCGGTGACCTCTGGCGTCCGAAGTACTTCAACGGCGGCATCGCGATCCATGGCGCTGCCGCCGTCCCCGGCTATCCGGCGAGCCATGGCTGCGCGCGGCTCAGCGACGCCGCGATCGACTGGATATGGAGTGCCGGCCAGGCGCCGATCGGTACCAGCGTCTGGGTCTACTAGCCCGTTGCGGTCGGCGGCAACTGCCCCGGCTGAGCCGCGGGCTTGTCGAAGCGCACGGCGGTCACGGCACGAGGGACCGGCTCGCCGCGGTTACCTACTGCTCCGGCGGCCGCGGACGCACCGGCGGCTGCCGCGAGCACGGCAGCATGGGCCGCATCCTCGCGGTCGATCTCTTCACGGGAGAGGTCGAGGGTGGCGTTCAGTTCGGCGCCGAGCAGCACGGCCAGCGCGGTGACGTACAGGAACAGCAGGACCGCGACGGGGGCGGCCAGCGCGCCGTAAGCAATGGTGCGTGAGAAGACGAAACGTATGTAGGAACGCAGCGCCCAGCTGCCCAGATACCAGATGATCAGCGCGAAAACGGCACCCGGAATGGCCGAACGCCATCGTCGCCGGTGCGGCACCGACAGGTGGTAGAGCGTGGCCAGGATGATCAGCGAGACCACGGCGGCGATCGGCCAGTACACGAGCGTCACCGCGTGATGCACCCACGGGGTGGTGTGCTTGCCGAGCAATCGGTCGATGGCGGTGGGGCCGAGCACCAGCGCCGGCAGCAGGATGACGGCGGAAATCACCTGCAGGATGTACAGCCGCAGCGCGAGAAGGCGGCTCTTGACGGCGCCTCGTTCGTGGCGTTCGCCGTAAGCGATCGTGATGGTGTTCACATAGGTGGCCATCGCCGAGGAGCCCGACCACAGCGAAGTGATGAAACCGATCGAGATGACGTCGGGACGTCCCTTGCGCAAGATGTCGTCGATCGTGGGCTTGACCGTCTTCTGCACTGTCGAGTCGGTCAGGAAGTGTCCGGCGGCCGAGAGAATGCTGTGTTCGATGCTGTTGACGGCCGAATGGCCGGTCAGCCCGGCGAAGTAACCGACGGTTCCAAGCACCGCGAGCAGCAGCGGCGGGAGCGAGAGCAGCTGCCAGAAGCCGGCCTCGGCGGCCAGCCCGAGCACCCGGTCGCGCCAGGCCCGCGCGAAGGTTCGGCGCAGCGTTCCCATGGTGTACAGCCGGCGGTGGCGCCGCACCATGGGCTTTATCATGACGCCCCAGTGTGACCGAAACGAGGGCCATGTGCTGGTCATGAGCATTCGGGAGCGACGCGGCGTCGCGTCGGGAGCCGGAAAATCAAACACCCGCCGACGCCGGGAACGGCGCGGGCGGGTGTGAGAAAAGGCTGTAGATCAGCTGCGGGTAGGAGACAAGTCGAGCTGGTCGGACTCGTCGTGGATTTCCACGGCGACCTCTCCGAGCTTGTCGCCATGCGCGCGAGCGTGATGGCGGCAGAACATGAGATCTCCGCCGCCGGCGAGCACAACACGAACATATGCTTGCGCGCCGCAGCGATCACAACGGTCGGTCGCGGTAAGAACTGGAGTCGGTGCGGGAACGGTGCCTGTCACGCTTACCTCCAACAGTCGGATGCCCGCTTTCCTTCCGGGCCGTTACTCGCACGCATCAATCCTCACTATGCCTGCTCTATCGGCATTCAAGCCTTTCCTGGACGGGAGAACGCTCACAGACACCGAACGTTTTGAAATCGCAACCAGCTTGTTACGAGCGCCGGGCCCCGAAGACGATGTCGTCCCACGCCGGGACGGCGCTGCGGCGCCGCGAGGACTTCGCGGGCTGGCGGGCCGGACGATCTGCAGCCGCGGGGGCCTCATCGGCGTCGTCGGACTCGTCATCGGCCGATGCCGATGGCTCGAGCGTCTCGCGACGTGCCGGGGCGCTGCCTGAACCGGGAAGCTCATTTCCCCCCGGTGTCCAGTCAGGTGTCGCCGGCCGCGGGGCAACGGGAGCACTCGTGCCGGGGATGTCGTCCAGCGTGGGTGCGGTGGGAGCCTGCGCCCTGGCGGCGGACGGCGCGGAATCGGTGCCTTCGCCGGTGAGGACGACGAGCCCGGAGCGCGGCGAGGACTGCCGGCTCGGCGCGGTGTCGGACACGGTGGACTCGCCGACGGCACGGGCGGGAGCAAGCGGTGCGGGCGGCTCTTGCGGGGGAGCGACCGGAGCGGGCGCTGCCGCCGACTCCGTGGTGACCCCAGTGGCCTGGGCGACGGCGATCAGCGATTCAGCGCTGCTACGCGACGGGCTCAGCAGCCGCTGCGCACCGTTGTCATGCGCCCGGACGCGCTTGGCGGTGCCGTCCCAGCTCCACTCGGCGTGGTGGTCACCGAGATCGACGGTGACGAGCCAGGTGCCGTCAGGGCGGCGCTTGGCGAGCCACTGCGCGAGGACGGGATCGAGACCGTCGTCAGCAAGCCGGTCATCCACGACGGCGCCGAGCTGGCGTCCGGGGCTGACGCGGTGGGGCCCGGGGGCCGTGGCCCGGCGTACCTCATCGACGATCCTGACGCGCTCGGCAGCGATGGGAGCTTCGTAGCGGGCGACCCGGGCGACGGGAATGCCGGCCGCCTCGGCCACCTCCTCCGCGGTATCGCCGGCACGCAGCCGGGCCTGGATCTCGCGAGGCGTGAGCGCGCTCTCCGGACGGGACTCGGTGACAGTCGGGCGTGGGCGAAGCATGGCTCGCAATCTGTCGTCGGCTTGGAGCAGGAAGCCTGGACCGGACGCCTGATCAGACGCCGTGACAGCGCTCTGCGTGCCGGGGGTTTCGGTCAGCAAGATCTCCTTGCCGTCATCCGAAACGCGGACAGCACGCAACTCGCGCACGGTGGCCTCCTGAATGGTCTGCGTGAGACCCCAACCTTGCCATGAAGCCCGGTCCGAGTCTGCGTGACACCCCCGCCTCTTGCGGGTGATTCGTCGCCGGGAGTGTCAGCCGGTCGCCTTCTTGGCGGGGGCGCGCTTGGCGGCCGTTCGCGGCGCTGCAGGTGCCTTCGAAGCTGCCCTGGTAGCGGCAGCAGCAGAAGTGGCCTTGGCGGGGGCGCGCTTGACGGGCGTGCGCTTGGCCACGGCCCGCTTGGCTGCTGTCTTGGCCGGAGCTTTGGCCGGTGCCGCGGCCGTCGGTGTGGCGGCCGTGCGCTTGGCCGGAGCGCGCTTCGTGGTCGTGCGTTTCGTCGTCGTGCGCTTGGTCGCGGTCCGCTTGGCCGGCTGCGCCTTGGTCACGTGCCTGACGTCGCTGCGGGTGACGTCGACCGACCCGGCGACGACGGCCGCGCCGACGATGCCCGCGTCGTTCTGCAGCGCGGCCGGAACCACCTTCGTCCGGACGGTCAGCAGCGGGATGAATTTGTCGGCCTTCCGGCTCGCCCCGCCGCCGATGATGATGATGTCCGGCCAGAACAGGTCTTCCAGTTCCTTGAGGTAGCGGTCGACCCGCTTGGCCCACTTCGCCCAGCTCAGGCCCTTCTTCTCGCGGACGAGTTCGGAGGCGCCTTTCTCGGCGTCCTTACCGTCGATCTCGATGTGGCCGAGTTCGGTGTTGGGGAGCAACTGGCCGTGCAGGAACACGGCCGTGCCGATGCCGGTACCGAACGTCGTCATGATCACGACCCCGTGCTGGCCGCGTCCGGCTCCGTAGACCATCTCCGCGACTCCGGCCGCGTCAGCATCGTTGACCGCGGCGACGTTGAGGCCGGTCGCTGCGCCGAGCGTGTCCTCGATGTTGGTGCCGATCCAGCCCTTGTCGACGTTGGCGGCCGTCATCGCCACGCCGCCCTTGATCGCGGCCGGGAACGTCGCCCCGACGGCACCGGTCCAGCCGAAGTGGCTGACGACCTGGCCGACGACCTTGCCCACGGCGTCAGGTGTCGCCGGATGCGGGGTCGCGAGCCGGACCCGCTCGGCTGTCAGCTGACCTGTCGCGAGGTCCACAGGCGCGCCTTTGATGCCGGTGCCACCGATGTCGACCCCGAACTGGATCGAGGAACCGCGACTGGCGCTGGGCGTAGTCATGTAGGCGAGCCTTTCCCTGTGACGGCTTGAGGGCGACGCAACGAATGTCGTTCTACATCGTTGCTGGTCTTCATACCGCGATCAACGTTCCAGCGGGGGCTACCGAGGGGTAGGTAGTGCCAGGACAGAGGGTGTGAGGGCAGTTCTCGGGCAGCGAATGAGGCAACCAGCCGGGCCGCAGAGCCGGCGGCGCAGGCGTGGCCGGCTCGGTCACGCCGCGCCTCTGATCGTCGCTGCCCTGACGCTGGCGGTGCTGGCGACCGGCGCGAGCGTCGCGTACACGCGTTCACATTCGGCGCAGGCACACCCCGCGAGCGCGCTCGCCGGCAGCGGACTCGCCGACGGCAAGGGTCAGAGCCGCAACAAGATCGCCGCTCCCGTGGCGGGTGCTTCAGCGGCTCCGGTGGCCCGAGTCGCGACGGTTGCCAAGCTCGGACGGTTGTATCTGCCGGATGCCATCGTCACGCCGCCTCGGGCCATCACCGCTGCTCAGGTGGTCGCGCTACGCGCCGTCCCGGGGATCCAGGGGCTGACCACCGCGCTGCGCGGAACCACCACGCTCGCCGGCCGCCGGGTCAACGTGCTCGCCGTCGATCCGGGCACGTTCCGGGGTTTTACCCCGCGCCCGACGGCAGCGTCCGACGCGCTGTGGCAGGTCCCGGCGCGCGGTGAGGCGATCGCGTCCTATGAGCTGAACAAGCAGGCCAAGCTGCCGCTCGGCGGGCGGCTACCGCTGGGGCGAGTGCCTGACATGCGGATCGGGGCGCTTGCCGAGTTCTCGCTGCCCGACGTGGACGTCGTGGTCAGCGCCACGCTGGACAAGGCCGTCGGGGCGGTGACGCCGGTGATCCTGGTGAGCGATCCCAGCGCCGATGAGGCGACGATCAAGGCGGCGTTCACCCGGGTGCTCGGCGGGGCAGTCGGCGTCGACCTGCTGCGTCCGACGTTCACCCCGGTCGCGACGTCGACCGGCGGGGAGAGCATGACCGCCGACTCCCCGATCGACCTGCGCACGCTCTACATGCGCGCTGCGGCGACCTGCCCCGGCCTGCCCTGGGGCGTGCTCGCCGGCATCGGCCAGGTGGAGACCGATCACGGGCGCGTGAAAGCCGTGTCCAGCGCCGGAGCGGAGGGTCCGATGCAGTTCCTGCCCTCCACGTGGGCGATCTACGGGGTCGACGGCGACGGCGATGGCAAGGCGGACATCTTCGATCAGGCCGACGCCGTCTACTCGGCGGCGCGCTACCTGTGTGCGAGCGGAGGCGGCCAGCCGGACACGTTGTATGACGCGATCTACTCCTACAACCACTCGGATTACTACGTGAAGACCGTGCTCGGGTTGGCCGCGCAGTACCAGTGAGCCGGCCCAAGGTTTCCCCGGCAAACGGGTCAGGCTGGGGCACTGGGAGACGCAGCAGCTCATAGGTACCTAAAGTGGAGTGATGGCGGCCGGACCTTTGGAGCGAGTGCGTTCCCTCGCGCTCGCCGACACTTTCGGCCGGGTGGCCACGGATCTGCGCATCTCGTTGACCGACCGCTGCAACTTGCGCTGCACGTACTGCATGCCGGCCGAGGGGTTGCCGTGGATTGCGGCGCCCGAATTGCTGACCGACGACGAGATCCTGCGGTTGGTGACAATTGCCGTCACCCGGCTCGGGATCGATCAGATCCGGCTCACCGGCGGCGAGCCCACGCTCCGTCCGGGCCTGCCCGGGCTCGTCGAGCGGATCGCCGCCCTCGAGCCGCGGCCGGAGATCTCGCTCACCACCAACGGGCTGAGCCTGGGCAGGCTGGCGCCGGCCCTGGCCGCGGCCGGCCTCGACCGCGTCAATGTCAGCCTCGACACCCTTCGCCGTGACCGCTTCGAGCAGCTCACGCGCCGCGACCGCCTGCATGACGTGCTGCGCGGCCTGGAGGCGGCAGCCGCGGCGGGCCTCACCCCCGTCAAGATCAACGCCGTGCTGATGCGCGGAGTCAACGACGACGAGGCCGCCGACCTGCTGGAATTCGCGCTGGATGCGGGCTATGAGCTGCGTTTCATCGAGCAGATGCCGCTGGACCCGCAGCACGCCTGGGACCGCTCGAAGATGGTGACGGCCGAAGAGATCCGGGCCGACATCCTGCGGCGCCACTCGCTCGATGCGGAGCCGGGCCGCGGCAGCGCACCGGCGGAGACGTTCTTCGTCGACGGCGGGCCGCAGCGGGTGGGAATCATCGCGAGCGTCACCGCGCCGTTCTGTGCCAACTGCGACCGGGTACGCCTCACCGCCGACGGCCAGATCCGCGATTGCCTCTTCGCGCGTACCGAATCAGACCTGCGCACCCCGCTGCGCTCCGGCGCGACCGACGAGGAGATCGCCGCCCGCTGGGTCATCGCCATGCGCGGCAAGCGCGCCGGTCACGGCATCAACGACCCGAGCTTCCTGCAGCCGCCGCGCCCGATGTCCGCCATCGGAGGATGACCGCTTTCGACGCCGTCGTGCTGGCGGGAGGCGGCAGCCGCCGGATGGGCGGCGGCGACAAGACGGCCCTGCCGGTCGGCGGGGTGAGCCTGCTCGACCGCGCGCTGCTGGCCGTCGCGGATGCGCGGGAGACCGTCGTGGTGGGGGTGGAACGGCCGACATCAGCTCCCGTGCGGTGGACGCGGGAGGAGCCGGCCGGCGGCGGTCCGGCGGCGGCGCTGGCCTGGGGGCTGCGGAAGGTCTCCTCGCCTGTCGTGGTGGTCCTGGCCGGTGACCTGCCTTTCGTGACCACGGGGACGGTCGCCCGGCTGCTGGCGGCGACGCTTCCCGCTGGGGCCGTCATGCTCGACGACGCGGGCCGCCCGCAATGGCTGCTGAGCTGCTGGCCCACCGAACTCCTGCGCGCGGCGCTCTCGGGCGAGCAGGACGGTCGTTCGCTGCGTGATCAGCTGGAAGCGCTGGCGCCTGCCAGGCTGGAGCCGGGCGGCGAGCGTCCGGAATGGTTCGACTGCGACGATCCCGCCGATCTCGCCGCCGCGAAGGAGCTGCTGGATGAACCCGCTGGACGCCTGGCTCGCTGAAGCCGGTGACGCGCTCGGTGTCGAGCGCGACGCCATGCAACGCGACCTCCTGCTCGACCTCACCCGCGACGTCGCGCACGGGGTCGCCCGCCCGGCGGCGCCGCTGACGGCGTTCCTCGTCGGGCTCGCGGCCGGCAAGTCCGGCGGGAGCGCCGACGACGTGAAAGCGGCCATCAGCCGGCTGGCATCGGTGCTGGAGGGCTACCAGCCGCCGGGGGAGCGCCAGCAGTAGCCGTTGCCCTAGTGTGGGAAGGCCAGCGACGGGAAGTTCGGAAGGGTGGCGGACGTGAGCGGCGCCGGCAAGTCAGCCGCCTCCCGGGCGCGCGAGACGCTGCTCGGCTGGCCCCTCGTGCGCCAGGCGGTCGGCGGGGATTTCCTCGGCCGCGGTTCGGCGGCGCAATCACCGCGTTCGGCGGGGCTCACCCCGCGCACGGCGACTGCTGACCGGATCGTCCCGAGCATCTGCCCCTACTGCGCGGTCGGCTGCGCCCAACGGGTGTACGTGACCGACGGCAAGGTGACTCAGATCGAAGGCGATCCGGATTCGCCGATCAGCCGCGGGCGGCTGTGCCCCAAGGGCAGCGCCAGCGCGCAGCTGGTCACCACCCCCTCGCGGATCACGAAGGTGCGCTACCGGCGCCCGCACGGGACCGAATGGGAGGACCTCGACCTCGACACGGCGATGGAGATGATCACCGAGCGGGTTCTCGCGACGCGGGCGGAGAGCTGGCAGGAGTTCGTCGGGGAGCCGGGCCAGGAGCGTCGCACCCGGCGCTGCATGGGAATCGCGTCGCTCGGCGGCGCCACCCTCGACAACGAAGAGAACTACCTGATGCGCAAGCTGTACACCGCGATGGGCGCGGTGCAGATCGAGAACCAGGCGCGGATATGACACAGCTCCACCGTCCCCGGTCTGGGGACGTCGTTCGGTCGCGGCGGTGCCAGCAACTTCCAGCAGGACCTCGCCAATAGCGACTGCATCATCATCGAGGGCTCCAACATGGCCGAGTGTCACCCGGTCGGTTTCCAGTGGGTCATGGAAGCAAAAGCCCGTGGAGCCACGGTGATTCACGTCGATCCGCGCTTCACGCGTACCAGCGCGATGGCCGACGTCCACGTGCGGATCCGCTCAGGAAGCGACATCGCCTTCCTCGGCGGCCTCATCAACTACGTGCTCACCAACGAGCTGGATTTCCGCGAGTACGTGGTCGCGTACACCAATGCGTCGACGATCCTGCGCGAGGACTTCCAGGACGCCGACGATCTGGGCGGGCTCTTCAGCGGTTACGACTCAAAGGGCCGGCATTACGACCAGGACAGCTGGCAGTACGAGGGAGTCGAAACCTCAGCAGCGGCGGGCAATCGCGGGTTCTCCTCCGCGGAGAAGCGCGGCCGGGAGACCTCGGCGGGTGACGCCCATGGTTCGGGCGGGGCGAGCCTCGGCGAGGGCGAGATCGAGAGGGATCTGACCCTGGAGCACCCGCGGTGCGTCTTCCAGGTGTTGAAGCGCCACTTCGCGCGCTACACGCCGGAGATGGTCGAGCGGGTCTGTGGAATTGCGCCGGAGACGTTCCTGCGGGTGGCGGAGGAGATCACCCGCAACTCCGGCCGCGAGCGCACCACCGCATTCGCGTATGCGGTCGGCTGGACGCATCAGACCAAGGGCGTGCAGATCATCAGGGCGGCCTCGATTCTTCAGCTTTTGCTGGGAAACATGGGCCGTCCCGGCGGGGGGATCATGGCGCTGCGGGGACACGCCAGCATCCAGGGTTCGACCGACATCTCCACGCTGTTCAACACGCTGCCGGGATACATCCCCTCGCCCGAGGCGTCGGCCCATCCGACCCTGGACGAGTTCGTCGCCGACAACTCCGCCGCGACGGGCTTCTGGGGCAACATGCGCGCGTACACCGTCAGCCTTCTGAAGGCCTGGTGGGGTGATGCCGCCACCGCGGAGAACGACTTCTGCTTCGACTACATCCCCAAGATCACCGGTGACCACGGCAATTACCAGTCGGTGATGGACATGATCGACGGGAAGGTGCGCGGCTATTTCCTGTGGGGTGAGAACCCCGCCGTGGGAACGGCGAACGGGCGCATGCAGCGCAAGGGTCTCGCGAATCTCGAGTGGCTCGTGGTGCGTGACAACGTGATGATCGATTCGGCGTCGTTCTGGAAGGACGGGCCGGAGGTCCTCGAAGGCGAATGGAAAACGCAGGACATCGGCACCGAGGTGTTCTTCATGCCGGCCGCCACGTACGTGGAGAAGGACGGCGCCTTCACCAACACCCAGCGATTGCTGCAGTGGCACACGAAAGCCGTGGAACCACCGGGGGATTGCCGCAGCGATCTGCATTTCGCGTATCACCTCGGACGGCTGCTGCGCGAGCGGCTGGCCGCCTCCACCGATGAGCGTGACCGCCCGCTGCTCGACCTCACGTGGGACTACCCGACCGAGGGTGCGATCCAGGAACCGAGTTCTGAGGCGGTGCTCGCCGAGATCAGCGGCTACGCCGTCGCCGATCGCCGTCCGCTGTCGGCCTACACCGAGATGAAGGACGACGGTTCCACAGCGAGCGGCTGCTGGATCTACTGCGGCGCGTACACCGGCGGGGTGAACCAGACCGCGCGTCGCAAGCCCGGCCGTGAGCAGAACGCGGTGGCCCCCGAATGGGCGTGGGCCTGGCCTAACAACCGGCGGTTGCTGTACAACCGGGCCTCCGCCG
This sequence comes from uncultured Actinomycetota bacterium, assembly GCA_963731205.1. Lineage (GTDB taxonomy): Bacteria > Actinomycetota > Actinomycetes > Frankiales > Frankiaceae > DATAZK01. Next base: position 2,443,275 of record CAVSUJ010000002.1, read on the forward strand.
ACCCGGAAGGGCGGCCGTGGAGCGAGCGCAAGAAGTACGTGTGGTGGGATGAGGATGCCGGCAAGTGGATCGGTGAGGACGTTCCCGACTTCGAGGCCACCAAGCGGCCTGACTACGTGGCGCACCAGGACGCGCGGGCGCAGGACGCCATCTCCGGGACCGACCCGTTCATCATGCAGGCAGACGGTCGCGGCTGGCTCTACGCGCCGAGCGGGCTGGTCGACGGACCCCTGCCGACGCACTACGAGCCGCAGGAATCACCGATCGACAATCCGATGTACCGGGTGCAGTCGAATCCGACCCGGGAGCTGCACGTCCGAGCCGAAAACCCCTTCAATCCCAGCGGAAGTGAACCGGGCAGCGAGATCTACCCGTTCGTGTTGACGACCTTCCGGCTCACCGAGCACCACACGGCCGGAGGCATGAGTCGCGGCCTGCCGTTCCTGTCCGAACTCATGCCGGAGATGTTCGTCGAGGTCTCCCCGCAGCTGGCCGAATTGCGCGGGCTCGAGCATGCGGGCTGGGCGACCCTCGTGACGGCCCGCAGCGCCATCGAGGCGCGAGTGCTCGTCACGCCCCGGATGGCGCCGCTGACCGTGGACGGGCGCGTCGTGCATCAGATCGGGCTGCCGTACCACTGGGGCGGAAACGGTTTGGTACCAGGCGATTCCGCCAACGATCTGCTGCATTCGGCGCTGGACGCGAACGTGCACATCATGGAGACGAAGGCCTCGACGGCGGACATCATTCCGGGCCGCCGTCCGCGCGGGCCGGCGCTACGCGCCTTCGTCGAGGAGTATCAGCGCCGGGCCGGCGTCACCAAGGAAACGGGGACGCGATGAGCGAACCGACGGATCCCGCCGGCGCGAGCGGGTGGCTGGATCACCCGCCGCGCATGGGTTTCCTCACCGACACGTCCCTGTGCATCGGGTGCAAGGCCTGCGAGGTCGCGTGCAAGCAGTGGAACGGCGTCCCCGAGGACGGGCTGAGCATGCTCGGCTCGTCCTACGACAACACCGGCGGCCTCGGCGCGTCCACCTGGCGGCATGTGGCGTTCATCGAGCAGACGGTGCCGGCGCCCGATCCGGGGGCGGGAGCCGACGGCCTGCGGTGGCTGATGTCGTCGGACGTCTGCAAGCACTGCACGCGCGCGGGTTGCCTCGACGTCTGCCCGACCGGGGCTCTGTTTCGGACCGAGTACGGCACGGTGGTCGTGCAGGAGGACATCTGCAACGGCTGCGGCTATTGCGTTCCGGCGTGCCCGTACGGGGTCATCGACCGGCGCGAGGAGGACGGACGGGCCTGGAAATGCACGCTGTGCTACGACCGGCTGCAGCACGACCAGACGCCGGCGTGCGCGCAGGCGTGCCCGACGCAGTCGATCCAGTTCGGGCCGCTCGAAGAGTTGCGCGAGCGTGCGGTGGAGCGGGTCGAGGAACTGCACGAGCGCGGTGAGAGCGGTGCGCGGCTGTACGGCGAGGACCCGGATGACGGGGTCGGCGGAGCGGGGGCGTTCTTCCTGCTGCTCGACGAGCCCGAGGTCTACGGTCTGCCACCTGATCCGGTCGTGCCGACGCGTGACGTCGTGGCGCTGTGGCGGCAGACCGCTGGTGCAGCCCTGATGTTCGCGGCCAGCGCCGTCGTGGCGTTCGCGGGGAGGCGGCGATGAGCGAGCAGGGGCAGCAGCGCCGCACACCGGAAAGGCCACGCCGACGCCGGCGGGGAGATCCCAACGCGGTCGTCCCGGAGGCCGTGTTCACCTCCTATTACGGGCGTCCCATCGTCAAGGCGTCGCCGTGGAAGGCCGACATCCCGGCCTACTTCTTCCTCGGCGGAGTTGCCGCCGGATCCTCGGCATTTGCCGCCGGCGCTTCGGTGACCGGGCGTCCAGCGCTGCGCCGGCTGACCCGCATCTCGGCGCTCGGCGCCATCACCGGCAGCGCGTACTGCCTCATCCACGATCTCGGGCGCCCCGAGCGTTTCTACATGATGCTGCGCGTCGCGAAACCGACGTCGCCGATGTCGATGGGCACCTGGCTCATCTCGCTCTACGGTCCGGCCGCAGGCCTTGCTGCTGCTGGGGAATTCGCCCAGGTGCTGCCGTTGCCAGGCGGGTTGCAGCGGCTACTCGGCTCGCTCGCCGGCCCGGCGGGTTGGGTGGCTGCAGGGCTTGCTCCGGCTCTCGCCACGTACACGGGCGTGCTCATCGCCGACACCGCGACCCCGGCGTGGAAGGAAGCGGGCGGGACGATCACCGCCGCGTTCGCTGCTGGGGCGCTGGCAAGTGGCGCGGGCGTCGGGCTTTTTGCTCCGCTCGAAGAGTCGGGGCCGGCGCGCCGGCTCGCTATCGCGTCGACGGCGGGTGAGCTCGGCGCGGTCCTTCGGATGGAGCGAGCTGCCGGGCTTGCGGGCGAGACGTTCACGCAAGGGCGCGCCGGAAAATTCGCGCGGGCGGCGGAGATGCTGCTCGTCGGCGGGGGAATCCTGGCCGCGCTCACCCGGCGCTCGCGTGTCGGCAGTGCGCTGGCCGGAACGGCCCTGCTGGCGGGAGCCTGTTGCGAGCGTTTCTCGGTGTTCGAGGCCGGCCAGGCCTCGGCGCGTGATCCGAAATACACCGTGGTCCCGCAGCGCGAGCGAATGAACCAGCGCGAACGCCTCAGAGCCGCGGAGCGGCCTGCGCAATGATCGCCTCGGTGTCGGTACCGGCCGGCAAGGTGCCGAACGCCTGCCCCCAGTCGCCGCCGATGCGCGTCGCGCAATAGGCCTCGGCGATCGCGGGGGCCGCGTGGCGTACCAGCAGCGATGCCGCGAACACTTGGCACATCCGCTCCACGAGCCGGCGCGCGCCCGTTTCGTCAACGTCCACAAGGGATTTCTCGAGGTCGGCCATCGCCGCGTCGAGCCGGTTGTCGGCGCCGGCGGCGAGACTGATCTCGGTGCGCAGCGCCTCGACGCTCTGCGGCTCGCGTGACATGGCACGGAGGACGTCGAGGGCGTTGACGTTGCCGCTGCCTTCCCAGATGCCGTTCAGCGGCGCCTCGCGGTAGAGGCGCGGCAGCCCTGATTCCTCCACGTAACCGGCGCCGCCCAGGCATTCGAGGGCCTCGGCGGCGTGGCGCGGGGCGGTCTTGCAGACGTGGTATTTGGCGACGGCGGTGCCGAGGCGCCGCAGCGCCGTCTCGCCCTCATCGACCGCGTGGGCCAGCCGCATGGCGAGCAGCGTCGCGGCCTGGGATTCGATCGCGAGGTCGGCGAGGACGTTGGCCATGAGCGGCTGGTCGACGAGGGTGCGTCCGAACGCGCGGCGATGGCTCGCGTGATGGATCGCCTGCACGACTCCCTGGCGCATCCCGCACGCCGAGCCGATGACGCAATCGAGCCTGGTGGCGTTGACCATTTGGGTGATCGTGGCGACGCCGCGACCCTCGGGACCGACCAGCCATGCGAGCGTGCCGTCGAACTCCACCTCGCTGGAGGCGTTGGAGCGGTTGCCGAGCTTGTCCTTCAATCGCTGCAGCAGAAAGGGATTGCGCGTGCCGTCGGGGAGCACCCTCGGCACGAGGAAGCAGGACAGGCCGCCGGGGGCTTGCGCCAGCACCAGGAAAACATCGCTCATGGGCGCCGAGCAGAACCACTTGTGGCCGGTGAGCACGTACCCGCCTGGGTCTGCAGTGGGGGTCGCGCGGGTGGTGCCGGCGCGCACGTCGGAGCCGCCCTGCTTCTCGGTCATCGCCATGCCGGCAATTGCTGAGGATTTGCCGGGGTGCAGCTCGCTGTCGTAGGTCCGGCTGGTGAGGCGCGGCAGCCACGCACTGGCGATCTCGGGGTCCACGCCCGGGGCGGTGAGGGCAGGAACGGCGGCATACGTCATCGAGACCGGGCAGCCGTGGCCGGCGTCGGTCTGCGACCAGACGTAGAACCCGGCGGCGCGCACGACGTGAGCCCCCGGTCGGTTGTCTGCCCACGGCGCCGCGTGCAGGCCGTGCTCGATGGCCGTTCTCAGCAGCTGGTGGTAGCTCGGGTGGTAGTCGACCTCGTCGATGCGGTGGCCGTAGCGGTCGTGGGTGCGCAGGACCGGCGGATAACGGTTGGCCTCGTCGGCCCAGCGCTGCGCCTCGGCGCTGCCGGCTTTGACGCCCAGCATTTTCAGCTCCGGTGTGGCCCAGCCGGCGCCGTAGCGCTCGACCGCCTCGCCGAGCGTGCGGTCGGCGCTGAAGACGTCGTAGTCGACCAGCGGCGGCGGTTGGTTGGTGACCTCATGAGTGGCGGCCATGCCTCCATTCTGCGTCGCAGACCGCGCAGACCTCTGCGTCACGCGGGTTCGCCGGGCCGGTCAATGCCTGAGCAGCCGTCCTAGCGATCCTGGCGCGCGGCTTTTGGATCAGCGAATCGTGATCTGGCCGGCGGGTCCGTCGACCAGCCCACCGATGACCGGATGCCCCGCGAGCTCGGCGCCGACCAGCAGGCCACCGCTGGTCTGGGCGTCGGCGAGCAGGACCAGCTCGAGCTCGTCGATGCCGTCGGTGACCAGATGCGGTCGTACCCAATCGAGATTGCGCTTGCTGCCGCCGGGGATCGAACCTTCGGCGGCGAACGTGCGGGCACCTTCCAGATAGGGCACGGCCGCGGCATTGATGACGGCAGCGCAGCCGCTCGCGCGGGCCAGCTTGTGCAGGTGGCCGAGCAGCCCGAAGCCGGTGATGTCGGTGGCCGTCGTGGCGCCGGCCTCGAGCGCGGCGACGGAGGCGTCGGCGTTGAGCGTCGTCATCGCGGCGATGGCCTCCTCGAAGCGTTCGCCCGTCGCCTTGTGCCGGTTGTTCAGGATGCCGAGCCCGAGCGGCTTGGTCAGGGTGAGCGGCATCCCGGGGCGTCCGGCGTCGTTGCGCAGCAGGCGATCCGGGTTGGCGACGCCGGTGACCGCCATCCCGTACTTGGGCTCGGGATCGTCGATGCTGTGGCCGCCGCCGACGATGCAGCCCGCGGCGATGGCGATGTCGAGGCCGCCGCGTAGCACCTCACGGGCGATGCTGAACGGCACCTTCTCGCGCGGCCAGGAGAGCAGATTGACGGCGAGCACCGGCTTGCCGCCCATCGCATAGACGTCGGAAAGGGCATTGGCGGCGGCGATCCGGCCCCAGTCGTAGGGATCGTCGACCACGGGGGTGAAGAAATCGGCGGTGACCACGACGGCGAGGCCGGGCGCGACGATCGAGACCGCTGCGTCGTCACCCGTGTCGAGCCCGACGAGCAGGCCCTCGCTGGTCTGCCCGGTCAGGCCCCGAACCGCCTCCTCGAGCTCACCGGGCGGGATCTTGCACGCGCAGCCGCCGCCGGACGCGAGGGAAGTGAGCCGGACGGCGGTCGGGGTGGCCATGCCTCAGGCTAAACCGGCGGGTAGTAGCGCAGCTCGACGACGTTGCGGTCGGGATCGCGGACGTAGAGCGATTGACCGTCACCATGGGCGCCGTAGCGGGTGTCGGGCCCGTCGACGACCTCGAACGTGCCCTCGGCGATGACCGCGTCCCAATCGATCGGCTCGACGACCAGGCAAATGTGGTCGACGTTCGCTGTCTCTTCCATGCTCGCGTGATCCGCCGGAGCGGCCAGCAGATCGATGATGACGTCGTCGTTCACGCGGACGGAGGGAAAGAAGGTCTCGCCGCGGCGCCACTCCTCGACCCTGACTCCCGCGAGCCCGAGAACCTGCTGGTAGAAGGCGAGTGATCGTTCCACGTCGTGGACTCGCAGCACCACATGATCGAACCCCGTGACGCGCACTGTCATCGGTCGAGGCTAAGCCGCTTCCGCATTTTGTCGGAGGTGGGTGCGACGGTCTGGCGGTGAAGTTGCTGCTTGCTGCTGACGTTCATCTGGATACGCCGTTCGTCTGGGCCGGGCCCGTCGTGGGGCGCGCTCGGCGGCGAGCGCTGCGCAATGCCGTGCGCCGCATCGCTGAATTGGCTGCAGAGATCGAGGTGGATGCGCTGTGCTTCGCCGGCGATCTTTACGAGCACGAGCGGACGGGTCCTGACACCGGTGAGTTCTTGCGCACGGTGTTCGCTGAGGTGCCGTGCCCGGTGTTGCTCGCCCCGGGCAACCATGATTGGTACGGCCCGTCGAGCCTGTACCGCCAGGTCGAGTGGCCGCGCCAGGTGGTGGTCTTCAGCGAGGATCGGCTGCGGCCGTTTGCGCTGGCTGAGGGTTTCACGGTCTGGGGCGCCGGGCATTGCGCGCCGGCCAATACCGACGGCTTCCTCGACGGCTTCCGGGTGGATCGCGGCGGTGTCTCGGTGGCGCTGTTTCACGGCTCGGAGCGAGGCGGGTTCGGGCGGCAGGAGTCCGGCAAGGTGCCGCATGCCCCGTTCACGGCCGATCAGGTGGCGGCGTGCGGTCTGTCGCATGCACTCGTCGGCCACTTCCACCGTCCAACGCTCGGCCGCTGGCACACCTATCCGGGCAATCCCGAGCCGCTGGCCTTCGGCGAGCAGGGGGAGCGCGGCGCGGTGCTGGTGAGCATCGCCGAGGACGGGAGCGTCTCGCGTGAGGTGCATGCGGTCGCCGAGAGCCCGTGGCATGACGTGCTGGTGCGGGTCGAGGGTGCCTCTCACGCCGATGAGATACGCGAGCAGGTCGCCGCGGAATTGGCGCCGCTTTCGGGAATCGTCCGGGTCACCGTCACCGGCGAGGTGGCGCCGGGCACGGAGCTCGGCGGCCTTGACCTGAGCACGCTCGGCCGGCATCTCGATGCGCTCGTGGTCCGGCCGCTGCAGCTCGCGACGGGCTACGACCTGGTCGCGCTCGCGGCTGAGGAGACCGTCCGCGGTCATTTCATTCGTGACGTGCTGGCCAGCGAATTGCCACTGGATCAGCAGCAGCGCGTGGTCGAAGCAGGATTGCGGGCGCTCGATGGCCGCCTCGATGAGCTGGTGGCCCGCTGATGCAGATCGAGTCGATCACCGCCCACGGCTTCGGTCCGCTCGCGGGTCAGACGCTCGGGCTCGCCCCGGGATTCACCGTCGTCGTGGGTGGCAACGAGTCGGGGAAATCAAGCTGGCATGCGGCCACGTTCGCCGCACTCTGCGGCCGCCGGCGGGCCCGCGGCCGTCCTGGAGCCGAGGAGCAGCAGTTCATCGATGCCCACCGGCCGTGGGACGGTGGGCCCTGGGCCGTCTCGTGCCGGCTGCGCCTCGATGACGGCCGGCACGTCGAGCTGCGGCAGGACCTTTCGGGAAAGGTCGATTGCCGCGCCACCGACACCACGCTGGCTCGTGACGTCAGCAGCGAGATCATGGTTGACGGCAGCCCTGACGCCTCCGCGTGGCTGGGGCTCACGCGCTCGGCATTCCGGGCCACCGCGTGCGTCGGTCAGTCCGAAGTCCTGCGCGTGCTCGATGCGGCCGACGGCTTGCAGCATGCCTTGCAGCAGGTGGCCTCGACCGCGGGCACCTCCGGTACGGCCGCCGCGGCGATCGAGCGGCTCGAGGCGTGCCGGCGCGCGGCCGTCGGGCGTGACGCCACCTCGTCGGTCCGGCCGCTGCGGCGGGCGCTCGACGGGGTCGCGTCGGCCCGCCGGCAGCTGGATGACGTCGAACAGATGCGTGCAGAGCTCACCGATCTTGCGCAGCAGCAGGCGGAGCTCGAGGCCGGCATTGCGGTCGCCGAGTCGGCTGCCGAGCGCGCCGCAGGAGAGGTGCGCGCGGCGGCGGGCGCATTGCGCGCCGCGGAGCTTCGAGACGCCCGCGAGGAGCCCGCGGTCGTCGTGCCGCCGGCCAGGCTTGGGGTCGCCGCGGCGCTTGCCGGGCTCGCGGTGGGGTTGCTGGTGCTGGCGACGGTGCTCGATTCCGTCGCCATCGGGGTGGCGGGTGCCGTGTGCGCTGTCGTCTCAGGATGGCGCGCGGCCATCGCCTTTCGCCGGGTGCCGGCGCATCCGCCGGCTCGAGAATCGGCCGGAGTCGCCGAGCTTCGGCTGGAGCTTTCCGAGCGCCAGGCCTTCGCCGAGAGCGCGCGCCGCGGTCACCACGAGGCGTCGCTTCGCGCGGGCCGGGTCGAGGCTGTGCGGTCGGAGCGGGCGAGAGCGCTACCGCCCCGGTCCGAAGCCGAGGAGGAGCTCGCGGCGGCAGAGCGGGAGCTGGCGCGGGTGCGCGAGCTCGACCAGACGCTCGGTCACGCGATCGAGTTCCTGCGGAGGGCCCAGGAGCGGGTGCATCGCGAGGTTGTTCCGGAGCTCACCGGTTTGCTTCGTTCGTGGCTGCCGCGGCTGACGGAGGAGCGCTATCTCGACGTGCGCATGGATCCCGCGACGCTGGCGGTCGAGGTCTGCGGGGTCACCCGCGAGTTCCGCAGGGCCGAGCTGCTCAGCCACGGGACGGCGGAGCAGATCTACCTGCTGCTGCGGGTTGCGCTCGCCGCCCGGCTCACGGCAGGCCATGACAGCTGCCCGCTCCTGCTCGACGATGTCACCGTCCACGCCGATCCCGAGCGCACGCATCGCATGCTGGAGCTGCTGCATCGCCTATCAGGTGAGCGCCAGATCGTCCTGTTCGCGCATCAGGATCAGGTACGCGAGTGGGCTCACGCCAGGTTCGACGGCGAGCGTGACGCGCTGATCGAGCTGCAGTCCGTGGGGGTGGATCTGGCCGTCATCTGACAGGCTTCAGAGCGGCTGCCACGACGGCTCGCGTCGCTCCACGAAGGCGGTGAATGCCTCGTGCAGCTCGCCGGTCGAGGTGCACATGATCTGGGTGCGGTTCTCCAGATCGAGCGCGTGCCGGAAGCTCGGGGCGTCAAGCGTCTGCCACATGGTCTCCTTCGTCATCCACACGGCGAGCGGTGCGTTGGACGCGATCTGGCGGGCCGTCACCATGGCGCGTTCTAGCAGCTGGTCGGGTTCGACGACGTCGAGCACCAGGCCGAGCCGCTGCGCTTCCTCGGCGTCGAAGACGCGGCCGGTCAGGAGCAATTCGGCGGAGCGGGAGGCGCCGACGAAGCGGGGAAGCAGGTAGCTCGTCCCCATGTCGCAGGCGGAGACGCCGCGCTTGATGAACACGGCCCCGAAAGTGGCGGCGGGAGTCGCGATGCGGATGTCGCAGGCGAGGGAGAACGCAAAGCCTCCCCCGTGCGCCGGGCCGTTGATGGCGGCGATGATCGGCAGCCGTACCCGATGGATCTTCTCGAAGAGGCCGGCCATCAGTTCCTGGGCCATGAACATCCGCGGGGTCGCTCCCCGGGAGGCGGCCATCAGACGTCCGAGCGGATGGGCGGAGAGGTCCTCCTCACCCTCGGAGCCCTTCATGTCGGCGCCGGCGCACCAGGCCGGTCCCTCGCCCTGGATCACGATCACGCGGGCGGCCGGGTCGGCGGCGAGATCGTCGATGACCCCGTGCAGTTCGGTGAGCAGCGGCATGCTCAACGAGTTGCGCCGATGCGGACGGTTCAGCGTGAGGGCGTGGATGCCGGGTTCGAGTTCCTGGACGATCGTGTCAGACATGGTGGCAGCGTCTCACCACCATGACGAGTTCCCCGGACCGGTCTGGTTGGGTGAGGCCATGGACAACGGTCTGGACCACGACGCCCTCGCCTACATCGCGATCACCCGGCTGCAGAACCAGTACGCCGACGTGGTCAGCCGCCGCGCCTGGGATGAGGTCGACGATCTCTTCACGGCCGACTCCAACGTTCGGCTGAACCTGGCCCCGGCCCCGCCGCTCGACTATCCCGGCCGCGGCGGCATCGGCCCGTTCATCGCCGGCTCGATCGAACGGTTCGAGTTCTTCCAGTTCGTGATCCTCAACGCGACGGTCCACGTGAGGGATGAGAATTCGGCGACGGGCCGGATGTACATGTCGGAGCTGAGGCAAGACGCTGTGAGCGGCGGCTGGAGCACGATTCACGGGGTCTACCACGACACCTACGCCCGCGACCCGGGTGACGGGAAGTGGCGCTTCGCCGACCGCCAGTACCAGAGCCTGCGCCGCGACGGGGGCAAGGTCATCCCGTTCCCGCGGCGCACGCCGGCCCGCTGAGCTAGCCGACGAGCCCGGCCCGCTGAGCTAGACGATGTCCTCGGGCGCGAGCTTGCGGCCGGCGATGCCCTCGAAGCCGTTGCTGCCGGTGTAGGTGTCCTCGCCGACGATCAGGCCCTCGTCGTTGAACGGCCACAGCGTCGCCATCCGCGCCTCGTACAGGTAGTACGCGGACTCGTCGTCGACCGCGATGCCGCGGGCCGCCAGCGTCGAACCCGGATACGCCATGCGCATCACGCCCTCGGTGAGGATGCAGTGCTTGTCGACGACCAGGCGGTCGATGTCGAGCTGAAGCCGGGTCGCGCCGGAGGCGATGAAGTCCTCGTAGAACTTGCGGACCGCGGCCTTACCCCTTGGGCTGCCCTCCGGTCCGGCGCCGTAGGCGTGGTACTCGGCGTCGTCGGCGAGCGTGACGAGCAGCCCGTCGAGATCGCCGGCGGCCTCGGACTTCATGTGGTCGAGCACGAGTTCGAGGTTGCGCCTCAGCGTGGGGTCGGTTTCGGTCGCGAGGCGCTCCTCGACGGCGGCCCAGGTACGTGTCTGCTCGATGACCGGCATGGCCCCGGAGCGTAGACCTGCCCGCTGCGCGGGTGTGTGGGGGCAGCGTGGCAAGGTGCCTTCGTGAGCCGCTCCGCCTCCCGAGACGCCATCAAGCCGCTGAAGATGCGCGTCGTCGATCTCTCGACCGGTATCGCCGGCGGCTACTGCGCGAAGGTGCTCGCCGACGCGGGCGCCGATGTCATCAAGCTCGAACCGCCCGGCGGCGACCCGCTGCGCCGCCGTTCGGCCTCCGGCAGCCCGGTCGACGCGATCGCCGGCGCGCCGCTCTTCCAGTACCTGCATGCGGGCCAGCGAAGTGCCGTCGCGGATCTGCGCACCGCCGAGGGACATGACCTCGCGCTGCGTGCCGCCGGCAAGGCCGATCTCGTGCTGGAAACGTTTGCGCCCGGCGAGCTGGAAGCCCTCGGCCTCGGCCTGGACGCGCTGCACGTCCGCAATCCGGCGACCTCACTCGTCTCGCTCTCGGCGTTCGGGCGCGGTGGCCCGTGGAGCAACCGCGCCGCCACCGAATTCACGATGCAGGCCTGGTGCGGATCGCTCGCCTCGCGCGGCATTCCCGGCAGTGCGCCCGTGGGCGTCGGGGGCAACGCGGGGGAGTTCGTCGCCGGTTCGGCCGCCGCTTCAGCCGCGGCGATGGCGGTGCTCGCTGCGCAGGAGAGTGGGCGCGGTCAGCACGTCGACGTCTCGATGCTGGAGACGATGATCCTGTCCTTCACGCCGTATCAGCCGATCTTCGCGCAGTTCGAGGAGCGGCTCTACGGCCGTTCGATCGAGATCCCGTCGATCGAACCGGCCGCCGACGGCTGGGTCGGGATCTGCACGATCACCCATCAGCAGTGGGCCGACTTCAGCGCGATGATCGAGCACCCCGAATGGGGCGATGACCCGACGCTGTCACACGCCGCGGTGCGCATGCCGCGACATGCGGAGATCCGCGCCGCGATCGCCGAATGGACCACGAAGCGCACCGTCGCCGAGATCGTGGAAATGGCGTCGCTGCTGCGGATTCCGATCACGCCGGTGGGCAACGGGCACACCGTCCTGGAGATGGAGCAGTACGTCGATCGCGGCGTCTTCCAGCCTCATCCGGGCGGTTTCCAGCAGCCGCGACGGCCCTACCTGCTGGGGGATCACGCCTCGCCGACGCCTCTCCCGGCGCCGCGGCTGGACGAGCACGCGGTCGAGGTGGCCCGCGAGTTCGCCGACCCTGCCGTGGTGCCGCACGGAGCGCCGGCCGCGCCGAACCCGAAGCGTCCGCTGGAGGGCAAGCGGGTCGTCGCCTTCGTCGCGTTCTGGGCCGGGCCTTTCGTGGCGTCGTATCTGGCCGCCATGGGCGCTGACGTCGTCAAGGTCGAGTCGATCCAGCGTCCTGACGGCATGCGTTTCGCCGGCGGCGTGAAGCTCGGCGATCCGCTGATGTTCGAGTGGTCGGCGGTCACCCACGGCGCCAATGTCGGCCTGCGTGACGTGACGCTCGACCTGAGCCGACCGGAAGGCGCCGCGCTTGCCCGCCGGCTCGTCGAGGGCGCCGACATCGTCGTCGACAACTTCTCCCCGCGCGTCCTCGACGGCTTCGGCCTGAGCGAGGCAGACCTGCGAGCGGCCCAGCCTGACGTCATCATCGTTCGCATGCCGGCCTTCGGGCTCGACGGTCCCTGGCGTGACCGCGGCGGCTTCGCCATGACCGTCGAGCAGAATTCCGGGCTCGCCTGGCTCACGGGTTTCCCCGACGACGGGCCGCTCGTGCCCCGCGGGGTGTGCGACGTGCTCGGCGGGTTGCATGCCATCGTGGCGTTGAGTTGCGCGCTGGAGCATCGCCGGCAAACCGGCGAGGGTCTGCTCGTCGAGGTTCCGCTGGCCGAAGCAGCGTTGAACATCGCCGCCGAGCAGACCATCGAATGGACCGCCAATGGGGTGCTCCTCGAGCGTCACGGAAACCGCTCCTTCGCGGCGGCTCCCCAGGGCGTTTATCCCTGCGGCGACGAGGATTCCTACGTCGTGCTGGCCGTCGAAACGCGATGCCCATTGGCAGGCGCTGCAGGACGCCCTCGGACGCCCGGGCTGGGCTGCCGGCGACAGGTTCGCCACCGCGGCCGGCCGCCACAGCGCCCATGATGAGATCGATGCGGCGCTCACCGATTGGCTACGCGAGCGGCCGATGCTCGAGGCGGTGGAACACCTTGCAGCGCATGGTGTTCCAGCCGCGCCGACGATCGACGCGCGCCGCCTTTCCTGGATTCCGCAGATCGACGCCCGCGGCTGGTTTCAGAAGATGGACCACCCGATCACCGGTCCCATTGACTACTTGGGTCTGCCGATGACCTTCTCGGGGATGCCGCGCCCGCTGTTCCGCCGCGCCGCCCCGACGCTGGGCCAGGACAACGCAGAAGTCCTTGCCGCGCTTGGACTTTCCGAGGATGCCATCGCTCAGCTCGCCGAGGACCGCATCATCGGGACGCGCCCCGCCTGGATGTGAGCGTTCAGCGGGCGGTGTAGGGCTCCACGGCCGGCTTCCACTGGATCAGCTCGATGGGCAGGCCGTTCGGATCCGACGCCGTGAACGCCCAGGAGTTGTCGAACTCGACCGGCTCGCTCAGGCAGGCCACGCCGGCGGCGACGAGCCGCGCATACGCCGTCACCACATCACGCACCTCGAACGAGATGAGCGCACCTGGCGCGCGAGAAATCGCGCCAGCTGTGCTCGAAGAACTGCAGCACCGCATTCGGCGCGACCATCCCGCGCAGCATGCGGCTCGTGGCACCCGCCACCTGCGTCACCGCCTCGAAGTCGGGGCCGCCGAGGTCGCGCCGGATGATCGGCTGGAAGCCGAAGTGCTCGGTCCACCAACGCTCGGTCGCGTCGAGATCCGCCACCTGCACCGAGATGTGAGAGACGCGGGCGAGCCCGGCCTCGTGCAGCGTGTGGGTCATCCCTTCGCGCCGCGGACCAGGTGACCCGGGCGGGCGCCGGTGTCGACCCCGTGGCGCCGGATCACCGCGCCCGACACCACCGTCGCGTCGTAGCCATCGGCGGTCTGCACCAGGCGCTTGCCGCCGGCGGGCAGGTCGTAGCGCATCTCGGGCAGGTGCAGCCGGAGGCGTTCGAGGTCGATGACGTTCAGGTCGGCCTTCTTGCCGGGGGCGAGGACGCCGCGGTCGGCCAGGCCATACACATTGGCCGTCGCGCTCGTCATCTTCGAGACGACCAGCTCCAGCGGCAGCCGGCCGGCGGGGCGATCGCGTACCCAATGGGTCAGCATGAAGCTCGGCATGCTGGCATCGGAGGCCGTGGCGCAGTGGGCACCGCCGTCCGAGCCGCCCACCACCGTGTGGGGATCGGCGATCATCTGGGCCATCGCGTCGAGGTTGTGCTCGGCGTAGTTGACGATCTGCAGGCTCAGCAGGTTGCGGCCGTCGTTGGCCAGCATGTGGTCGTAGATGACCTCGAGCACGTCACGGCCTTCGGACGCGGCGATGGCGGCCATCGACTCGTCGCCGCCGGGCTCGTACTGCGGCGGATCGCCCATCGAAAACACCATGTCGTACGCGAGAAAACCGTGCGTCGGGTCGCCGATCTCGTTCATCTCGGCGATGAGTGCAGCCCGCACCCCAGGCCGGCGTAGCTGTTCGAGCCGCTCGTCGATAGGGAGAGCCGCCAGCGGCGCCCAGGTCGGCGCGAACTTGAACGGGTGGAAGGAGGTGTCGAACCCGAACAGCAGGCAGAAGCCGCGCCCGTGCACCTGCCCGATCGCGGGCAGTCCGGCGTCGACCATGGCGGCGACCCGGTCGAGCTCATGACGCCACCGGTCGGGCTTTCCGTGGCGCTGGTTGACCTGGAAGATGGTCGGCCGATCGCTCGACTCACACATCCGGCGCATCATGTCGAACTGGCCGCCGAGCCCGGCCTGAAACCCGCCGACGCCGCCGTTCGCCACCCATTCCACCGTGCCGCCGCCCAGTCGTCCCATCGCGCCGATGATCCCGGCCAGCTCGTCCTCGCGCGCGTACGTCCCGGGCACCGGGACGCCGCTGCGCGAGCGGTGGCCTTCGAGCCGGTTGGTGGAGAAGCCGAGCGCGCCGGCTTCGACGGCTTCGGCGACGAGGCGTCCCATGCGGGCGATCTCGTCGTCGGTCGCGGCCTCCTCGGTCGCGCCGCGCTCACCCATCACGTAGCTGCGCAGCGCTCCGTGGGGGACCTGGGTGCCGATGTCGATGGCCCGCGGGATGCCGTCGAGCACGTCGAGGTACTCGGGGAAGGTCTCCCAGCCCCAGCAGATCCCTTCGGAGAGGGCCGCGCCCGGGATGTCCTCGACGCCTTCCATGAGCTCGATCAGCCAGCCACGCTTGTCCTCGGTCACGGGAGCGAACCCCACGCCGCAATTGCCCACGATGACCGTGGTGATGCCGTGCAACGACGAGGGTTCCAGCACCGGGTCCCATGTCGCCTGGCCGTCGTAATGGCAATGGATGTCGACGAATCCGGGCGTGACGATGCGCCCCTCGGCCTCGATCACCTCGGCGCCGTCACCGAGCGAGCCCGCCGCACCGACCGCGGTGATGCGCCCGCCGTCGACCGCGACATCGGCTCGCTCAGGAGCTCTGCCCGTGCCGTCCACCACCGTGCCGCCGCGAATCACCAGATCGTGCATGACCACTCCTCTGCCGGACGGGTGGGGGCAGGCTACAGACCACCCGCTAGAGCGTCAGCACGAGCTTGCCGAACACCTCGCCGTTGGCCAGCAGCTCATGTGCCGCGGCGATCTCCTCCAACGGCATGGCGGCGTGCACGACCGGCTTCACCTCGCCGCGCGCAACGAGCGCCAGCAGTTTCTGCATCGTCTCGCGGATCCGGAGATTGTCCGGGCGGCCCACTCCGGTGACCGTCTGCCCTTGCACGAACACCTGCCCGAGGTGAAGGTCAGCGCGATGGCCGACGGTGACGCCCGTGGTGACGTAGCGGCCGTCGCGTCCGAGCATCCGCATCGCCTTGGCGAACGTGGCCGCGCCGACCGGGTCGAGCGCCACGTCGATCAGATGGCCTCCGGTGAACGAGCCGAAGCGCCGGAAGTCGTCCTCGGCGTGATGATTGATGACGCCCGTGGCGCCGAGCGCGAGGGCCCGCTCGACCTTCCACTCACTCCCCACCGTCGTCACCACCAGAGCGCCGGCTGCTCGGGCGATCTGGATGCCGAAGCTCCCGACGCCGCTGCCCCCGGCGATCACGAGCACGTTCTCCCCGGCGCGAAGCTGTCCGCGGTTGATCAGCCCGTCGTACGCCGTGCGGCCGGCCGTCGGGATCGCCGCCGCCTGCTCGAAGGAGCAGCCCGGCGGCAACGGGAAGACGAGTTCAGCGGGCACGGCGACGAGTTCGGCATGGGCAGCCTGCACCGCGAGGCCGACGACCTCGGCGCCGATGAAGAACGGGGCCTGCCGGTGAGCCAACTCCCCGATCGCCGCGATGGTCCCGGCGACGTCGCGACCACCGATGTGCGGCCCGTGGATGGACATCCCGTGGGAGCCCTCGCGGAAGTAGAGGTCGACCCGGTCCAGCGAGGTCGCGCGGACCCTGATCAGCACCTCGTCGGCCTTCAGCTCGGGCTCGGGTTGCTCCCCGATGCGCAGAACGGAGAGGTCACCCTGCTCTTCGTGGAAGGCCGCGCGCATGGGCCACCTTTACCACTCGCCCGGAGCCGGGCGTCGGTCCGTGGCGTGGGCAACCTCACTGTGAGCCTCCGGATGGTGCGCTGAAGGTGGGGAATGGCTACTGTCGACAAGTAGTTGGTACGTACAAGTAAGTGCCCGTGCTGGGCTTACTCGAGACCGATCGAAGGTGTATGCGAATGGCCGGCGCACTTGCGCAGCGGCCCGACTCGGCTACGTTGCCGGCGCCGGACGGCGAACTGGCGGAGGGGGAGTACTCCCACCGCCAGATCCTGGTGATCCTCTCCGGGCTGATCCTGGGGATGTTCCTGGCAGCGCTTGACCAGACGGTCGTCTCCACCTCGATCTACAAGATCGGCCAGAGCCTGCACGGCCTCACCGCCCAGGCCTGGGTGACGACGGCCTTCCTGATCACGTCGACCATCGCGACGCCGCTCTACGGCAAGCTCAGCGACATGTACGGCCGAAAGCCGTTCTATCTCGGGGCGATTGCCATCTTCGTGGTCGGCTCGGTGGCCTGCAGCTTCGCCACCTCGATGTACATGCTCGCCGGGTTCCGCGCGTTTCAGGGCATCGGCGCCGGCGGCCTCTTCACGCTCGCGCTCGCCATCACCGGTGACATCATCCCGCCGCGCCAGCGCGCCAAGTACCAGGGCTACTTCCTCGCCGTGTTCGGCACGTCGAGCGTGCTCGGCCCGGTCGTCGGAGGCGCGCTCGCCGGGCAGGACACCATTCTCGGCATCGCGGGCTGGCGCTGGATCTTCCTGCTGAACGTCCCGATCGGGATCCTCGCGCTCTTCGTCATCAACCGGGTGCTGCAGATCGACCAGGAGCACAGTCACCGCCAGGCGCTCGACATCCGCGGGTCGTTGCTGCTGGTGGTCTGCCTGGTGCCGCTGCTGCTGGTGGCCGAGCAGGGCCGCGATTGGGGCTGGGGATCGGTCAAGTCCCTGCTGTGCTTCGCCGTCGGCCTGATCGCCCTGGTGCTGTTCGTGCGGACGGAGCGGGCGGCGGGTGACACCGCGCTGCTTCCTGCCCGGCTGTTCCGGGTGCGCGCGTTCTCCATCGGCTCCGCGCAGTCGCTCATCATCGGTATCGGGATGTTCGGCGGTCTCACGCTGCTCCCGCTCTACCTGCAGCTGGTCAAGGGCAATTCGCCGACCCGCGCCGGCCTGCTGACGCTGCCTTTGATGGTCGGGCTGATGAGCGGCTCGATCACGAGCGGGCAGGTCACCTCACGCACCGGTCACTACCGCATCTTCCCCATCGTCGGCAGCGCCGCGCTCGTCGCCGGAATGCTCATGCTGTGGCGGCTGTCGGCCGACAGCTCGCTGGTCTACGCGGGTCTGTCGATGGCCGTCGTCGGGCTCGGTATCGGCATGAACATGCAGACCGTCGTGCTCGCCATGCAGAATGCGGTGCCCCCGCGCGACATCGGCGTCTCCACGTCGTCGGCGACCTTCTTTCGCCAGATGGGCGGCACCATCGGCGTCGCCGTGTACCTCTCGATCGTCTATTCGATCGTGCAGGACCACATCCGCTCGGCCTACGCGGCGGCAGCGAAGTCACCCGCGTTCATCGCGGCCGCGCAGGCCCACCCTGATCAGATCGCGAAACTGCGCAGCGGCGGCAACAGCACGCTGAACGACACGTCGTTTCTCAACCACTTCGATGCGACGCTCGCCCATCCGTTCAAGGAGGGGTTCACGTCGTCACTCACCATCGCCTTCCTGGTGGGAGCGGCAGTGCTCGTGATCGCGTTCGTGCTGGCGATCCTGCAGCGCGAGGTGCCGCTGCGCACCGTCGGGGCCCAGCAGGCGGCCGCCGCGGAAGAGGCCCAGCTCGCCGCAAGCGTCTAGCCCCTCGTGCGTCGCGTCACGCCGGGGTGAAAGCATGGCGAGGTGCCTGATCGCAGCGAACTCGCGCGGGAGTACCGCGCCCGCGGATGGTGGCGCGACGAGACGCTCGCGGACGACATCTCGCGTCATGCGGCGGCGCGTCCCGACGACGCTGCCTTCATCACCGAGAACGACCGGATCAGCTGGCGGGACTACGCCGACGCCTCCGAACGCCTCGCCGGCGTCCTGGTGGCAGCAGGCTTCGAGCGCGGTGAACGGGTGGCCGTACAACTGCCCGACACCGCGGCGGTGCACATCGCCTTCGTGGGGCTGGAGAAGGCGGGACTGGTCGCCGTGGGCATCGGCGCCCGGGCCGGCGAGCGTGAAGTGCGCTACCTCCTGGCGCGCACCGGTGCGCGCGGGCTGATCACCCACGCCGAGCACCGCGGACGCGTCGTCGCCGACGACTTCGCGAGCCTGCGCGCCGAAGCGTCCGATCTGCGCCACCACATCGTCATGCCGGAGAAGCTGACCGATCCCGGCGTGAGCGTCGACGGCGCCCCAATTGTGCCTGCCCCGCTTGAGCTTTGGCGTGATCGCAAGCTCGGCCCCGATGAGCTCTGGCTGGTCAATTCGACGTCGGGGACCACGGGCCTGCCCAAGTGCGTGATGCACCACCAGAACCGCTGGTACTACTTTCATCAGATCGCCGAGGACGTCGGGGGACTGCGCTCCGACGACGTGGTGCTCGGCGCCGTGCCGGCACCCTTCGGCTTCGGCCAGTGGACGTCTCACTTCACCCCGACGCTGCTCGGTGCGCCCGCGGTGGTGATGGAGCGGTTCAACGCAAGTCGCGCCCTGGCGCTGATCGAGCGTGAACGAGTCACGGTGCTCTGCGCCGTCAGCACCCAGTTCATCCTGATGCTCAACGCGCCCGACATCGACTCCTACGACCTCAGTTCGCTGCGCGTCATGTTCACCGGCGGCGAGATGATTCCGTACGAGCGGGCCCGCGATTTCGAGCGTCGCACCGGTGCCACCGTGCTGAACTTCTACGGCTCCAACGAGAGCGGCTTCGCCACGGCTACGACGATCCGCGACCCCGAGGACAAGCGCCTCCGCACGGCCGGACGCGTCCAGCCAGGCACCGAACTCCGGCTCTACGACGACGAAGGGGTCGACGTGACGGCCTCAGGCCGGGGCCAGCCCGGATCGCGGGGTCCGGCGATCTCGTTCGGCTACCTCGACGATCCTGCGGCAAACGCTGAACTTTTCACCCCTGACGGCTTCGTCATCCACGCCGACGAGGTGACGCTGGACGAGCAGGGGTATCTCACCGTCGTCGGCCGCAAGTCCGACATCATCATCCGCGGCGGCAAGAACGTGAGCGCCCCGTACGTCGAGGATGAGGTCGGTGCGCATCCGGCCGTGGCCCTCGCGGCTGCGGTGCCCTCGCCCGACCCGGTCTTCGGGGAACGGGTCTGCGTCTACGTCGAACTCACCGCTGGCTCGACGCTCGAATTGGAGGAACTGGTGGCTTTTCTGCGCTCGCGCGGCGTCTCGTCCGAGTACCTGCCGGAACGCCTTGTGGTCATGGAGGAACTGCCGCGCTCGAGCGGCGGCAAGCTCGCCAAGGGATCGCTGCGTGAGGACGCGTCGACCCGGTTCGGAGCGGGCCGATGAGCGTCGCCTTCATCACCGGAGCGGGTCGCGGGCAGGGTCGCGCGCATGCCGTCACGCTCGCCGGCCTGGGCTACGACATCGTCGCGTTCGACGCACCGCAGGGGCTGACGACACTGCCCTACGAGACGGCGTCGGAAGAGGACCTCGAGCAGACCTGCAAGCTCGTGCGCGCGACCGGGCAACGGGCGATCGCGGTGGCCGGCGACGTGCGCCGGACCGCCGACATCGAGCGGGGCGTGCAGGCCGCGACGGGCGAGCTCGGCGGTCTCGACGTCGCGATCGCGAATGCGGGAATCTGCAGCTTCGCGCGCTTCGACGACATCACCGACGAGCAGTGGGATGAGATGCAGGCGGTCAACCTGGGCGGCGTCTTCCGCACCCTGCGGGCGGCGCTTCCGACGATGCGCGCGCAAGGGTCCGGACGGCTGCTGGCGACCTCCTCCATGGCCGGGCGCGGCGGCTCGCCGAACATCGCGCATTACGCCGCGATGAAGGCCGGTGTCATCAGCCTGGTGAAGACGCTCGCCCTCGAACTCGGCGAGAGCGGCATCACCGTCAATTGCCTGTGCCCGACCACGACCGACACCCCGATGGTCCACAACCGGCCGATGTACGGGCTGTTCGCACCGGACATCGCCGACCCGACCCCCGAGACCGTCAAGCATCGATATGCCGCGATGAACCCGATGCGTGTCGCCTGGCTCGACCCGCAGGAAATCGCTGACGTGGCAGCCTTTTTGGTGTCCGACGCGGGCCGCCACATCTCCGGCGCCGTGTTCGAGGTCAGCGCCGGCGGGAGTGGTAGCCAGCTCTGATCCGGTGGAGGTGGGCGGCTGAGCCGGCCGCTTCGCGGGATGTGCAGGGCATGTGATGGCCTCGTCGGGCTCCCGACAGCGCGGCCCTGGTGGGGGCTTGGGGTGTCAACGTTCGGGCACCGGCAGACCGGCCCTCGGCACTGCCACAGCCCGCCAAGGAGATACCGATGTCCCCAGCCCGCAAATCCCCGATCACGCGTCGATCTCAGCTCGCCATAGGGGCTGTGATCGGTCTGTGCGCGACGGCGACCATGGCCGGCGGCATCGCCTACGCCGCCATTCCCGACGCCGGCACCGGCCAGTTCCACGGGTGCGTGAACAAGTCGAGCGGGCAGCTGCGGGTGGTCGACCCCAGCAAGGGTCAGCACTGCACGAGCGCCACCGAGACCGCTGTCACGTGGAATGCGACCGGCCCGCGCGGCCCGGCCGGCCCGGCGTCGAACGCCTACCAGGCCGGCAACGACTCGATCGTCACGCTGAGCGGCTCGGTCGATACCACGATCGTCACCCTCAACCTGCCGGCGGGGATCTACTCCGTCTTCGGCCGGGTCGAGGCGGCGAACAACGGTGGGGGAACGGCGCTGGTGGACTGCACCTTGAGCTCAGGCGATCTGAATGCGATCACGGTCGGGTCGACCCCGGAAGTGTTTGCGCTGCAGGACCTTTTGACTCTGCCGGCTGCGGGACACGTCGTCCTGAAGTGCGCAGCGGCTGATGGCGCTGCCGCCCGCGGGAAGATCACGGCGATCAGCGTCGCGTCCCGGCACGGCTGACCGCGGCCGGGAGCTCTAGGGCAGCAGCCCGCGTACGAACGCGGCCTGACCCGCATGTTGCAGGTCGTCGGAGATGACGCTCACGAGCCGCACTCCGAGCTGCACCGGCGGGTTGAAGCGTTCATCGACGACGCGCGTGAGCTCGGAGTCCGGCAGCCGGCGTACATAGTCGAGGGTCTGCTGATGAACCTCGTCGTAGTAGCCGGTGAGCAGGTCGACCGAGCTCACGCGGACGGCGGAGACCTGCTCGTGATCCATGCCGTAACCGGTCTCACCGGCGTCGAAGGGCAGCCCGAAGCGCTCGTACCATCCCTTCGCGGTCCAGACCTGCTCGAGGTTCGCCGCATCGGCGATGTGGTCGTCCTGGATCCGCGTCAGGTGCCAGATGAGCCAGCCGATGCTGTTGGACTCACCGTCCAGGCGGACGGTGAGCTGCTCGGCGGTCAGCCCGTCCACCGCCTGGTGCACGACCTGACGCACCCGCTCGAACGCGTCGACCAGAACATCTGCGCTTGCCATGCGACCCCCTCGGTTCCAGGGGTCCATTGAAGACGACTGTGGCCCCCGCCGAAACCGGCGGGGGCCACAGCTGCCGGCTGGCTAGGCCTGCGCGTGCTGGTGCAGCTCGGCGAGCTCACGCTCGACCAGAGCTTCGTGCTCTTCCTCATCACGTCGTGCCCGCTTCGGGCTCCAGCGCCCGACCAGCAAGAAGATGAACGGAAGGAACACGAGCTGCGCGACGAAGCAGACCCACCACCAGTGCTGCCACTGGTGCGGAGTGTCCTTGCCGGCCTTCTGGAGCTTGGCGAGCGTGGCCGGCGGGATGCCGTTCTGTGCGTTCTGCAGGACGGCGCCGTACTTCTGGACGAGCGCGAGATCGGCGGCAGGAATCGCCGCCTTCGCGCCGACCAGAGCGTTGGCGTACGGGGTGACGACGGCCAAGTCCGACTTGACCGCAGGCGAAGCCAGCGCCAGCAGCTTGGTGAGGGCCGCAGCCTGGGAGATGTTGAGTGACTTGGCGATCTCACCCTGTGCCGTCGCGATCAGTGCCGGTGCAGTCGAACCAGCGCTGAGAGCGGCGAGGGTCTTCGAATCGATGGCACTCGCGGTGATGAGCTGATCGATCCGCGCCGTGGCGATCTGCTTGACCTGGGCCTGCGTCGCGGCGGACGCACCCTGCTGCTTGGCGACCTCCTGCAGCGCCGTCGGCAAGGCGGCCGGGTCGGCGGCGTTCTTGGTGAGCGCCGCGCTGGTGGCCGGGTCGAGCGATTGCAGGATGGCCAGCGGCTTGGCGTACTTGGTCACCGCAGCACTCACAGCTGCCGCATCACTCGGCGGGTTCTTCACCGGGTCAAGCGTTGACTGCTGCTTGGCGACCTCGCCGAGGGCCACGGAGAGCGCGGCTGGATTGCTCGGGTTCGCCGTGAGGGCAGCCGAGGTCTTGGCGTCGAGCGATTGCAGGACGGCGACCTGCGTCGGATAGCGACCCTGGGTGTCGACGAGCGTCGAGGTGGACGACACCACGAACGTCAACACCAGAAGGGCGACGGTGACGACGATGCGGATGATCCAGCCCCAGCAGGCGAGTCCGGTAGCCGTGGCGGCCGGATTGACCTTCTCGACCGTCTCGGTGAACGCGGCCATCCAGGCGCAGTAGGTCATGCCGCCACCGGCGGCGATGACGATGAAGAGCACCGCGAGGTGGTAGTAGCCGGTGTCGGGCTTGGTGGCGGCGATCGCGAAGAGCGCGATGCCGACCAGGCTGATCGCCGTGCCGACGACCATGAACGGCTTGCGTACCCGCAGGTAGTCCGAGAACAGCCCGGTGACGACGAGAGCGAGGGCGTTGGTGATCCAGTACCAGTTCGCGAGCGCGTTGGCCTTGGACTCGGAGTAGCCGTAGACCGTCGCGAAGTAGACGACCGCGAAGCCGGCGGCGATGTAGTACAGCAGCAGGAACAGGCTGATGGCGAACGCCGGACCGAAGATGGCCGGGCGGATCATCTGGCGCCACAGGCCCTTGGTGAGGTCCTCGACCTTGAGGCCGGCGGCCCGCGCCTCGACCAGCACGCGGTCGCGCATGGTGACCATCAGCTGGTCGCGGATGCGCGGGGAGAGCTCACGAAGACCGACGAACGCGATCAGGAAGACGACGAGGCCGACCGCACCGCAGAGATAGAACTGGAACTGCCAGTCCTTGTGGCTGGTCAGCGTGTGGCTCGAGACCTCGGTGACGACGAGGCTGCCCAGCACCGGGCCGAGCGTCCAGAAGCCCATCGCGAAACCGCGTCCGACCTGCGGTGAGAAGTCGCGGATCAGGGCGGGCGTCGCGACGAGGACGATGCCCTCGACGAAGCCGACGCACGAGTAGATGACCATGAACCACACCTTGGAAGGTGCGTGGGGAAGGGCAAAGGCGTAGAGCACGCCGGTGATCAGCAGCCCGTACGTGACGAGGTTGGCCCGGCCCCAGCGGTCAGCGAATCCCGCCAGCAACGAGGCGAACGCTCCGATGCCGTTGGCGACGATCGAGATGACCACGAAGTACGTGAAGGTCATGTTGTAGTGCTGGATGATCTGCGTCGCGACGGCGCCCTGCAGGTAGAACTCGTAGTACAGGATGATCGTCGCCAGAACCGTGACCCCGAGGTAGAAGGTCCGCGGCCCGGTGTTCGGGTAGTGCGACAGCTGGCGGGTCCAGAGGCTGCGGCGAAATCCCGTAGCCGGGGCCTGCTCGACGCTTGCGGTTCCTGCGGACAACGCGACCTCAACTCTCTTCTGTGGAGCCCGTCTCACCTGGCTTTTTGTCAGCCAAGTGTGATTGTGACCTGGGGCACAGTATCCACAGGCGATGCTTTTTCGCCACCCACCACACGGCTAACGGCCACGTCCGGATGGTTCAAGGTTCACTACGGCCTCCCCGCAAGGCGCTGTCAAGCGGAACGGGTCAGAACGCTGGCTGTTTGCCCCGTCTGGGCTAACGCGCACGATGGCGCGGAAAGCTGACCACTTGCTGGAAGGTCGGACGGTTCTGCCAGTCGATGGCCGGCTGGCCGACGATGCCGAGCGCTCGGAATTGGATCGCGTCGAACACCGGCATGCTCTGCTTCGCCGCGGCGGCAGCGGGGGAAAGCGTCCAGGAGGCGACGTCCGTCGCTCCGCCGTTTGCCGCGACCAGGGCGGCGTACGCCTTGGTGAGGGCACCGGGCCGCCCTGCTAGGGCAGGAGTACGGCGGCGCCGTTGACCCGTCCGGCGGCGAGGTCGCGTAACGCCTGCGGAGCCTGCTCGCGCGGGTAGGGCGTCGTGGTGACGTGGATCGGGATCCGGGCGGCGATCTGCAGGAATGCCTCACCGTCGGCGCGGGTGTTGGCCGTGACGCTCTGCAGGGAGCGCTCCTGGAAAAGGTGCTTCTCGTAGTTCAGCGGCGGGATGTCGGACAGGTAGATGCCGGCCACCGCGAGGGTCGCGCCGCGGTCGAGCGTCTCCAAGGCCGCCGGGACGAGTTCGCCTGCCGGGGCGAACATGATGCCGCCATCGAGCGGTACGTCGACCGGGTCGAAGCTGTCGCCGACGCTCGCCGCACCCAACTCACGGGCGAGCTGGCGGGCTGCCTCGCCGCGGGTGCGCACGTGCAGCTCCGCGCCCTCGGCCAGCGCGACCTGGGCGGCGAGATGGGCGGATCCGCCGAAGCCCCAGATGCCCAGCCGGCCCCCGGACGGCAGCTCGGCGCGGCGCAGCGCGCGGTAGCCGATGATCCCGGCGCACAGCAGCGGCGCGGCTTCCTGGGAGGAGAACGCGTCGGGGATGCGGTACGCGTACGCCTCGTCGACCACCGCGGATTCGGCGTACCCGCCGTCGGCGTCCCAGCCGGTGAAGCCGGGATACAGGCACAGATTCTCCTGCTGCCGCAGGCAGAAACGGCACGTGCCGCAGGTGTGGCGCAGCCACGCGATGCCCACCCGATCGCCGATCGCGAAGCGGTGCGCCTCGAGGACCGAGCTTGTCGACGATGCCGACCACCTCATGGCCGGGCACGACCGGCTTCTTGTGCAGCGGCAGGTCGCCTTCGGTGATGTGCAGATCGGTCCGGCAGACGCCGCAGGCCTCGATACTCACCCGCAGCTCGCCCGGCCCCGGCTCAGGAGTCTCGATCTCGACGGAACGCAACAGGCCGGCGTCTGCCGGGCCCTGCTCGACGACCTGCCAGGCGCGCATCGCCCTCTCCGTTCAGCTCGATCCGGCGCGGAGCTTCTCGACGGCCTTGCTGATCCGGCGCGATCGCGTCTCGGCCGTCTTGGCGTCCTCGATCGCCCGCACGTGCTCCTTGCGATGGGTGAACGCCAGCGCGTCGAACGCCTGGCGCAGCCCGGGAATCGCGTTCAGCGCCTGCGCGAAATCGGCCGGCACCTCGACCTCGCGGGGGGCGGTGTCGAGGACGACGTCGACGTCGACCTCCTCGCCCGCCGTCAGGCCCGCGAGTTCGCGGTTCTGCGCGCTGACACCGAGCAGATAGACCCCGCCGCGCGGCGCGATGCTGCTGCGCCAGGTGTGCGGGCCAACGGTCACCATCACGGCCGGACGGCGATGGGAGCCGAGCGCGTCCACGACGCTCGCCGGCACCTCGAAGCCGGTCGCTGTCTTTCCGTGGAGTTCGAGCACGGCACGAAATCTCATGCGCCCGATTATTGCCGCCCCGAGGGCACCCGATTGGACTCGGCCGCCATCGGCCGAGGAAGGTGGAGGTATGAAGTTCACCCATCTCGGACGCAGCGGCCTGCGCGTCAGCCGGATCTGCCTCGGCACCATGAATTTCGGCCCGCTCACCAACGAGGCCGATTCGTTCTCGATCATGGATTCCGCTCACGAGCACGGCATCAATTTCTTCGACACCGCCAACGTCTACGGCCGTAGCGCCGGCAAGGGCGCCACCGAGACGATCGTCGGCAACTGGTTCGCCCAGGGCGGCGGCCGCCGTGAGCGCACCGTCATCGCCACCAAGCTCTACGGCGACATGGACGACTGGCCCAATTCCGGCAAGCTCTCCGCGCTCAACATCCGGCGTGCCCTCGACGCGAGCCTCAAGCGGCTGCAGACCGACTACATCGATCTGTACCAGTTCCACCACGTCGACCGCAGCACGCCCTGGGAGGAGATCTGGCAGGCGATCGAGGTGGCCGTCACGCAGGGAAAGATTCTTTACGCGGGCAGCAGCAACTTTGCCGGCTGGCACCTGGCCGAGGCGCAGGCGGCCGCGGCGGCCCGGCACTTCACCGGGCTCGTCAGCGAGCAGTCCATCTACAACCTGGTGCGCCGCGACATCGAACTCGAGGTGCTGCCTGCCGCGCGGCATCACGGCATCGGCATCATCCCGTGGTCGCCGCTGCAGGGGGGCCTGCTCGGGGGAGTGCTGCGCAAGGAGCGCGACGGCAAGCGCCGGCTCGAGGGCGGCGCCGCGAAATACGTGCGGGAACACCGCGAGCGCATCGAGGAGTACGAGGACTTCGCGGCCGAGCTCGGTCATGAGCCGGGCGATGTCGCGCTGGCCTGGCTGCTGCACCAGAAGGGTGTGACGGCGCCGATCGTCGGCCCGCGGCTGGCGGAACACCTGGACTCGGCGATCCGCGCCGTGGACCTCGACCTCGATGACAAGGTGCTCACGCGGCTGGATGAGATGTTTCCCGGCTACCGCACCGCCCCCGAGCACTACGCCTGGTAAAGCCCTTATGACAGAAGGAAATTCGGGTCTGGTCGGGCAGCTCGGTTCCGCCAAGCGTCCGGAGCGCCCCGTCGTTCACGCCCGTCCCGAGGGCGCTGACGACGCGGGGGTCTCGGCGGCCGGCAAACTCTCCGAGGCATTGGAGACCGTCGAGCGGGCGCGTGGTCACCTCTATTCCTTCCATCAGCTGTCGGGCCATTCGGACCGGCTGCTGCGGGACGCTGTCGCCGCGTTGCGGGACGCCGGTCAGGTGGAGCTGGCCGAGCAGGTCGAGCAGGTGCTGGTGGGACGCGACGTGGTGCGCGACATGTGGACGTTCGAGATCGTCGAGGCTTATGACGAGCAGTACTGGTCCACGTTCCGGGTCGTCGAGGAACACGTGCGTAAAGCACTCACCGCGGGTCTGCCGCACGTGCTTGAAGCGGAGATGAAGTTCAAGGAGCAGCAGGGCTAGTTCGTCGTGTGTTCGTCGGCCTTCCGTACCGGACACACCGGTGGTGCGCCCTGGCGCAGGATCTCGTCGCGTCCCCATTCGAGTTCGTGGTCCTTGCCGGGTGAAGTCTGCGGTCCCTCGATCCGAACCGTCAGCCGCGCGTCGCGAATCGAGACCACCCAGCCGGCACCCAGACGGGGCACCAGGACATCGAGGCCGACGAAGGCGGTGTCCGGACGCACGGGAACCGGCAGCGCCGGATCGCCGGATTCCTCAGCGATATCAACGGTTTCGCTGCCGGTGTCAGGCGGCTCGTCGAAGGCAAGGGTGAGCTGGTCGTGGTCCACCAGCGCGGAGAAGCCGACACCGAGCAGCCGCAGCGGCTCGCCGGTCGGGGCAGCCGCCTGGAGCGCCTGCTCGGCAGCGGTCAGCAGTGCGCGCGGATCGGTCGTGGGCTGGCGCAGGCTGACGGCTCGCGTGACGGTCGTGAAGTCGCTGAAGCGGGCTTTGACCGTCACCGTGCGGGCACCGCCGCCGTGGCGCATCAGTCGCCGGCGGGCATGGCCGAACACGACGCCGAGTTCGGCGCTGTGGGCCTCGCGTCCGGTGATGTCGAAGGCAAAGGTGCGCTCGGCGCTGATGCTCTTGGTCTCACGATCGTTCTCCACCGGACGTTCATCGATCCCGAACGCGAGCCGGTGCAGCCCGTTGCCGTGAGCCACGCCGAGCAGGCGCACGAGATCGGCCTGCGGTGTCTGGCGGAGCTGAGCCACCGTGCGCACCCCGATGCCGTGCAGCACCGTCTCGGTGGCCGGCCCGACCCCCCACAGCTTGCCGACCGGAGTCGGTAGCAGGAAATCGTCCTCCTGGTCGGCCGTGATGACCGTCCAACCGTGCGGCTTGCCCGCTTCCGAGGCGAGCTTGGCGATGAGCTTCGAACGGCCCAGACCGATCGACACGACGAGCCCGGTGCGTCGCCAGAACTCGCGGCGGATGTAGTCCGCCGTCGCCAGCGGATCGGGGTTGTCGCCGGCCGCCAGGTCGACGAACGCCTCGTCCAGGCTGATCGGCTGCACCAGCGGACTCGCCTCGCGTAACAGCTCCATCAGCACTGCGCTGTGAGCGCTGTAGGCATCGAAGCGGGGAGTGAGGAAGACCCCGGTCGGACACAGCGTGCGGGCGCGTGCCATCGGCATCGCGGAGCCGACCGAGTAGCGGCGGGCCTCGTAGCTCGCGGTCGCGACCACTCCGCGCGGGCCCAGGCCGCCGACGATGACCGGGCGGCCGCGCAGCGAGGGGCGCTGGCGCTGCTCGACGGCGGCGAAGAACGCGTCGGCATCCAGATGCAGGACGCTCGGCTCGTCACGCACGGGCCGGCGCCGACGCTGGGGGCACGAGCCCACATTAAGGAGCGGGAGTGCCGATCGTCGGGTGCGCCAGGAACGAAAGACCCGAAAGCTCGGCCGAAGGTCCGCCCCGGCTGAGGTACCCACATGGGCGACTGCTGCCGATTTGACACAAGTGAGGCTGCCGCTACGACGAGTCCGTCGCCATGCCGGACAGCGACGGATACCTCTCGTCCTGTCCTTCGGCGCGGTCAGTCTCGCCCTGTCCGTGGGCCTCGGAGTGGTCCTTTCGCTGCAGATCGATCGCACCATCAACCAGCACAGCGTGCGCGACCTGAAGAAGACGACCACCAGCGCGGTGGCGCTCGCCTCCAACCTGATCTTCACGGATGTCTCTGCCAACGGAGCTGCGCTCCTGACGACGGCAGAAAAGATTCATGAGGTGAAGCTCATGAACTCGGCCTCGGCGGTGCTTCGGCAAACCAGCGCCGCCGTCGCCTCGGAGGCGATCCTCCCTGACGGAACGGTCGTCGCCGGGTCGGGCGCAGAGCCTTTCGGTGCCAAGGTCGCGGTCGACGTCGGGTTCCGCGCGGCGCTGCACGGCGAGACGGTGACACGGGTGATCGCGGGTGCGCATCCGCATGATGTCTCGGCCATCGAGACCAAGATCCGCGCTTTGAACGGTGACGTGCTCGAACTGCAGACCGGCTTCCGGCTGACCCCGACGTCCTCCGTCCTCGTCGTGGTGCGCACGTACGCCGCGATGAGGCCGTCGGAGCAGCAGGCTGCGCAGGACATTCACCGCACGATCGCCGTGCTCGCGGCCGGCCTGCTCGTCTTCTGGGCCTGCCTGTTCCGGCTCGTCGCCGGGGCTTCCCGGGCGCTCACCCGGCAGTCGCGCGACAACGCCTATCTGGCCACTCACGACGCGCTCACCGGCCTGCCCAACCGCGCGCTCCTGCGCGACAGGGCGGAGCAGGCCATCACCGCGAGCCGGCGCAACGGGAACCATGTGGCCCTGCTCCTGCTCGACCTCGACCGGTTCAAGGAGATCAACGACACCCTCGGTCACCGCTACGGCGACACCCTGCTGAAGCAGGTCGGCCCACGGCTGCGCGAGCACCTGCGCGACACCGACACGGTGGCCAGGCTCGGTGGTGATGAGTTCGTCGTCTTGCTACCCGACCTACGGTCCGGCGTCGTCGCGGTGGAGGTCGCCGAGAAACTCGTTCAGGTGTTTCAGCAGCCGTTCCTGATCGACGGTGCGGCGGTGGACGTCGGATGCTCGGTGGGTGTCGCGTTGACCCCTGATCATGGGGAGGATTTCGACCTGCTGCTGCAGCACACCGACGTCGCCATGTACGTGGCGAAGAAGGACAGTCTCGGTGTCGTGAGCTACGCGCCCGGTCTCGATTCGCACAGTCCGGAGCGCCTGGCGTTGCTCGGTGGGCTGCGGCGGGCGGTCGATGACCCCGACCAGATTGTCGTGTATTACCAGCCGAAAGCGAGCCTGCCGTCAGGGCGGGTGACCGGCGTCGAGGCGCTGGTGCGCTGGCAGCATCCCGAGCACGGACTGTTGCCGCCGAACGATTTCATCCCCCTAGCTGAGCGCACCGGAATCATCCGGCCCCTGACATGGTGCATCCTGCGCAAGGCGCTCCAGCAGAACCGCCGCTGGGCCGACGGCGGGCTGGTGCTGCGAGTGGCGGTCAACATCTCCGCCCGTTGCCTGCTGGACAAGGGATTCCCGGAAGAGGTTGCCAGGATCCTGAACGAGACCGGCGTGCCGGCCGACCGGCTGGAATTGGAGCTGACCGAAAGTTCCGTGATGAGCGATCCGGATCGGGCGCTGGCCATTCTTCATGCGCTTGCGCCGAACCGGGATCCGGCTCTCGATCGACGACTTCGGCACCGGCTACTCGTCCATGGCCTACCTGAAGAAGCTGCCCGTCAGTGAGATCAAGATCGACCGCACATTCATCACCGAGATGGACCGCGACGCGAGCGATGCGGCCATCGTCCGCTCGAGCCTGGAACTCGCGCTCAACCTGAATCTCGAAGTGGTCGCCGAGGGCGTCGAGACGCAGGCGGTGTGGGATCTGTTGACGGACCTGGGCTGCAGCAGTGCGCAGGGCTACTACCTCTCGCGCCCCCTGCCGCCGAAGGAGTTCGAGAGCTGGCTTCGGGAGCACCTGGCGTCGATGGTCTTGGCGGCCCAAGCCTGAGATCGCTTTCGCGCCACGGCGGTGATGGCGTAGAAGTGTCCGCATGGGCTTCTACGGCGACCAGTTCGTCCCGCGTTTCATCAATGTCGCCTGCGGCACGAAAGAATTGCATCGGCTCCGCCGGCGGGTCTGTACCGGCCTCGAGGGCGAGGTGCTGGAGATCGGCTTCGGTTCCGGGCTGAACGTGCCGTTCTATCCCGCCTCCGCCAAGCGCGTCGATGCGGTCGAGCCGTCGGGCGTCGGCTGGAAACTGGCCGCGGCGCGAGTGGCGTCCTCGCCGGTGCCGGTCCAGCGCTCCGGTCTCGACGGGCAGTCGCTGCCCTTCGCTGACGAGACGCATGACGCGGCCCTCTCGACCTTCACCCTCTGCACCATTCCTGACGCGCATGCCGCTCTTCGGGAAGTGCATCGCGTCCTGCGTCCAGGGGCGAGCCTGCACTTCGTCGAGCACGGGCTCGCCCCGGACGCCGCTGTCCAGAAATGGCAGCGCCGGATCGAGCCGGTTCAGAAAAGGCTGTTCGGCGGCTGCCACGTGACCCGGCCGATCGTCGAGATGATCACGGCCGCCGGCTTCACCATCACCGAGATCGACACCTTCTACGAGAAGGGCCCCAAGGCGGTCGGTGCGTTCAGCCTCGGGGTCGCTACCCGGGCCTGACCGCTACAGCTCCTGAGTGAAGCCGACGACGCTGCCGCGGCTCCTGAATCACGTTGCCGCCCAGGCGTTTTGCCTCCCCGACGGCATGATCGATGTCCTGGACGCCGACCTCAGGTTCGGCGGCGCGGATCTCGGCATGCACGATGGGACTCGTCACGATGGCCTCCGTAGGTTGCGGTGCCCTCAGGGCATCCATGCCTCACCGACGTACGGCCCGGGACGGAATCGACAGCGGGTTCGGGAGGGCTCGTGGGGTGTCGTTAGGGTGAGGACGTACGAGGAGGCGTCTCCGTCCTGGTGGGCGGCGCGGTCTTCAAAACCGTTGTGACCGAGGACCTCGGTCAGGGGGGTTCGATTCCCCTCCGCCTCCGCTACCTGCGACGATCACCAGCGCCGCCTCCGCCCGCCGCGGCGCTCGAGCAGCCAGTCGGGAAAGTAGCTGCCTTGACGCAGCTTCGGGATCGCCAGCTCGATGCTGCCGGCCCGGGTGTCCCACTCCCGGACCCGGTAGCCGTTACGGGTGTTGACCCGCTCCTCGCTGCGGACCCCGAACGGGGCGCCCCGCACACGGCGTCCGCCTCGGCACCCATCAGCGCCTCCGCGAACGTTGCCACCATCGCTCGAAGCAGGTCCGGGCTCGCCTGCTCCAGCTGCTCGGAAAGCCAGCCGGACACGTCAATCCTGGGTACTGCGGCCATCGTCGTGCTCCTTCGCTTGAGTTCCTTGGCGGGTTCTCTCGAAGGATCACGCGATGGTCGTCTCAGCTCAGGACGCCACGCTCACAACGGGCGGGCTCGGACACCACGGTCGCGGACGCAACTCCGTTCAACGCAGCTAACCAGTGTTGAACGCGGTTGCTCGCGGTTGAATTTCCCAGAATTCCTCCAGCGCAAATGGTGCAAGAGTTCATTTCCGGCGAAGCGACCACGCCGAAAGTCAGTCGTTCCGAACACACACCTCACGGCAAGAGCGGATGTTGTCCACGCGCGGCGGGCGCGCTCTGCTCTGGCCCGTATCGCTTCGTCACCAGATGATGGTCAGTCCGCGCAGATGACCGAACGCGGCGTCGCGGGTCACCAGTGCGGCTTGGTGCAGGAGTGACTGGGCGGCAAGCATCCGGTCGAACGGATCGGAATGGTCCCAGTCGAGGTTCCCCGCGCGTATCGCGTCGGTGGCCGAGATGTCGAGCGACTGCGCACCGAGTCTGCTCGTGAGGTCGTCGTGCTGGGCCAGCAGGATTTCGGCTTCCGGCCACTTGCCGGCGCGGTGCTTGATCGCCATCTCCCACGCGGTCGCGGCGGAGACGAGCAGGTCATTGCTCGGTGCCTCTATCGCGGTCCGGGCGCGGCCGGACAATCGGTCAGGGGCAGTAAGGGCCCACACGTAGGCGTGGGTGTCCAGCAGCAGGATCGTCACGACCAGGCAGCGAGTTCGGTCTCGTCGAGCGGATCGAAGCGCTCATCGGGCGAGGGCAGGTCGAGGAACCCCAGAACGCGAGCGGCGGGCGTGTTCACCGGCACGAGCCGGACCAGCGGCTTGCCGGCACGCGCGACGATGACGTCCTCTCCCTTCAGCGCCGCATCGAGTAGTTGCGACAGGTGCGCCTTGGCGTCCGCCACGTTGTGCATGGTCATGTTGGTCAGATTAACATGACCATCTGCGCGCGGTGGACGTCAACGCGTACGGGCACGGCAGCATCAGCGGACCATTCGATATCTCCGGTCAGCTGATATGACTCGCGCGTAGTCCTTCACGGACAAACACCTGCGGACGATGTGCAGCTCGATTTGTGCTGGTTCGACGATCTCGTTGAGTGCGGTTTCGAGGTTCACGGTTCTTCCTTGGGGATTGTGTGGTTTTCGGTCGCGTGGCTGAGTCGACCGGGCGATTGACCGAGCCGGGCTGCTTCTCGCGGGTGCAGGCTATGTAGCAATCGGTGCGTCTCCATGGCGAAGTTTCGTGCGTCCTGGGCGGCATCGAGTGCGGCCTGGCTGATGCGGTGCCCGCGCCGATGATGAGCGAGCAGCGTCAGACTGGCACCGGCAGCGATGCCTGCGCCGACTGATGAGGTGACGTTGGTGTAGTTGCCGAAGATCAGTTGAGTGTTGGTGCTGACGGCACCGGGGTGCCCGAAAAGGGTGGCTAGACCCGCGAAGACGAACAGGTAGAAGAACAGCAGGATGCCGAACAGGATGACGATTCGGCTGCTGAGCAGGTAGGGCAGCCGACCCAGCGCGCGGGCCAGGCGCGACTGGGTCGGCTCACCATTGAGGTCGACCGAGTCCGGGTCATCGAGCGCCGAAGCCTCCATCGCTTCGGCGGCGGCGATTTCAGGCTCGATCATGATCTGCTCCTACCTGTCTGGTCGGCGGTCGGTTGATCAGACGCTGGACGCGAAGTCGGCCAAGACGACAGCGGTGGCCTGCCGCAGGTCCGGGTCGGGTTCAGTGCAGTGCGGTGGTGAGCCAGTTCGTGACGACGGGCATGAGCTGGTCGAGCTTGTTCATGGCACAGTGCGTGCCGCCTGGGATGAGCACGACATCGGTGTTAGGGCGGCCACGCCAGATTTCGGTGTCCGCGAGCGGGACGTGCACGTCGTTGTCGCCGTTGATGGCCAGGGTT
This sequence comes from uncultured Actinomycetota bacterium, assembly GCA_963731205.1. Taxonomy (GTDB): domain Bacteria; phylum Actinomycetota; class Actinomycetes; order Frankiales; family Frankiaceae; genus DATAZK01. The sequence goes on from CAVSUJ010000002.1 coordinate 2,477,629, forward strand.
GGGCAGTTGGTGCCTTTGGCGACGAGGTCGTCCATGGCGATCGATTGGGCGCGGGCGAGCAGCTCTTCATCGGTCGGGATGCTGGTGAAGCCGAAGGCGTTTCCGACGATGCCTGCCATGCCGTACATGAGCTGCTTCAAGTGCTCTGCTCCGAAAGCGTTGGTGGTGACCGGGCCGCCGATGACGACCGCCGCGTCAGCGGCGGAGGTCAGCGCCGTGTGGGCGGCGAAGTAGCCGCCGAAGCTGACGCCCAGGTGTCCGACCTTGCCGGTGGTCAGGGTGCGGGCGTAGGCGATGAGGCCGTCGACGATCTGCGTCGAGTCGACAGTCATCGGGATGTGGGTCAGCTCGCCGGTGCCGGGATGGTCGAAGGCGACGACGCGGACATGCGCGCCAAGAATGTAGGTCACCCACATCGAGTGCAGGTCCATCTTCCAGGTGTCGACTCCACCGCTGACGAGCAACACCGGGGTGTCGTCGGTCGCGTCGGGTTCGGCCAGGATGTGAACCGGGACCTCGACTACCTCGCCGTTCATCCGGCTGGTCACCGTCCGCCTGTCGAACGTGACCGGGAAGTCCTTCGACGCCAGGGTGTACTGCTCGATCTGGTGCTGCATGGCGACGGCCTTCGGCTCGTTGGCCAGGCACGGGTAGCGAGCATCTCCATACGCGAGCGCGGCTAGCCACGGCTGTCCCGCTTTGGCGTAGCGGTCGGCGATCTGGCTCCACTCGTAGCACCAGCCACCGGGAGCATCGGCCCACATGTCGGTGATCGCTGTGGAGAGGTGGGCGATGTCCTCTTTCGGAATGCCGAGACCCTCGAACTGCGGGGTGCGCTCGACGAACGTCGCCTTCGGGTCGTCGGGGAATGTGTAGCTCATGACAGCCTCCTGGGTAGTGGTCCGATCTGGACTCACCTACCGTCGCAAGCAGAGGCACCCACCGGAACTGTCAAGGTTCCAGAGCGGCTATGTTCTCGCGACATGGCAGTTGAACTCGGCCAGTGGCGGGCCTTCCTCGCCGTTGCCGAGCGCGGCAGCCTCGTGAAGGCCGCCGAGGTTCTACACACCGATCAACCGGCGCTGAGCCGCTCGTTGCGCCGCATGGAGCGGCTCATCGGAGCGCCGCTGTTCGACCGCAGCAGCAAAGGCGTGACCCCAACCGAGCTTGGCTGTCGTCTGCTTCAACCCGCCCGCGACCTAGTCGACCAAGCCAACACCCTGGAAACGCAAGCCCACGCGGAAGCCCGCAATGCGAGCGGAGTCCTCAAGATCGGGGCCGTCGACATCTACCCGATCAGCGCCGCCATCGCCGAAGCCAGCCGAGACTTCACCGTGGCAGGTCGACCGATCACAACCGAAGTCATCAGCCTGCCCTGGCTGGCCCACCCTCGCGCTCTACTCCAACGAACGATCGACGTTGGCTTCGACCTGACCGTCGACGACCGACTTCTCGACCCAAAGGCAATGCGCAGCCGACCACTCTGGGAGGAGACCCAGGCGTTCGCCCTCATCTCCGACCGACACCCGCTAGCCGACTCGGCCACGATCGATCCCCGTGACCTTGCCGACCTTCCACTACATCTGCCGGACAAGGCAGAAAGCCCGCATGTCTATAGCTTCATTCTCGAACACCTGGCCGAAGCCGGCGTCCCAGCCCCACGCCGAGCAGCGCCGCTCAGCACAATGGCGGCCGTCATAGCGCAGATCGTCGCCGGCGACGGATGGTTGTTCAGCGCGCGCACTCTGGCCCGTCACGTGCCACCAGGCCTCGTCGCCAAGCCGCTCGGAATAGCTGCGCAGCGCAAGCTCCGGTTCGAAATCATCTGGCACATCAACACCGACGCTGCAGCGGTTGATGTATTTCTCGAGCGAGTGAAAGCCGGCCTCGACCACCGGCAGTGACTCGGCAGTCCGCGGCCCCACATTGGCAGAGCGGAATCAACCGAGCGCCCCGCTGACAACGCACGCATCTGCCGCGAGCTGCGCTACTGCCAAGATCCCTCTGTTCAAGACAACGTTTGGAGGATGCGGTCAACGACGTCAGGCGATAACCGCCGTCATGCGGATGGAGACGAGCAGTCCGGGTATCTCGGCACCGAGCTTGGCCGCGTAGCGGGTCGGTGGATCCGCCGGGAACCAACGCGCGTACTCCTCGTTCATACCGGCGAAGTCGCTCGGACTGGTGAGCAGGATCCCCACTTCGACGACATCATCCAGGCTCGCGCCGCCGGCCTGCAGGATGGCTTCACAGTTGGCGAGCGCCTGCCGGGTCTGATCCTGAATCGAGTCTCCGGCCAAGGCGCCGGTGTTCGGGTCGATGCCGGTGGTCCCCGAGACGATCACCTGCGATCCGGCCTTGACGCCCTGGCTGTACAGCGGCGAGCTCGGCGCGTTCGGGGTCCTGATGATGTCCCGCGGCATGAACGGTCCTCCTTCGTAGGGAGGGCGATGATCTCATGGTTCGATGACGGACCCACTCGTCGGCAGGATCGTGGGAATCGCGGTGCGCCGATCGTGTTGCTCGCTCGGCCTGGACGTGCGCAACCGCACTCGCCGCGTCGACGATCTGCTCTGGACGTCGAACCAAGAGGGGTCGCCGGTAGCGTCCAGGGACGACCCCTGCGCTCAGACGCTCCGTGGTCGCCATCGTTTCCAATAGGCAGTCTGTCGCCGACGCCCGCACGTTCGCTTGCCACAGAAGTTCAGCGTGCACCGTCGGGTAGTCGCTCTCTCTGAGGTGCCCTGCACCCAGCCCAGGATGACGTCGGGGCCGCCCGCATGAATTTATCGAATTCCCTTTTGGCTCAGGATCATGCGTCGTAACGTTCCAACCTCTGTGCTGAAGGAATGCCCTGTTGAGGCGTCGGTTCGTTCAACGGTGCAATACCCGCCGGCGCGCCTGACGCGCACCGTCCGCGGCCTACCCGCGACCGTCACCACTGCCTCCTGAACTGTCATGGCTACCAGAACGGACCGCAGGAGCGACCATGGCTTCATTCAGATCCAGCGTCGGGAGTTGCGCAGCGCCGTAGCCATGATGGTCAGTGTCGGGTTGTGCGCGCCGGAGGTCGGAAAGACCGACCCGTCGGCCACGAAGAGATTGTCCAGCTGGTGGTAACGCCCGGTGGAGTCGGTACTCGACGTGGTGGCGTCCTTGCCCATCCGGAGGCCGCCCATGACGTGCTGGGTTGTGGGCACGTGACCACCGGCGACGGGGGTCTGCGGTGACGATGCAGCGGAGACGGCTGCAACCTTTTGAGCACCGGCCAAGCGGAGGATCTGGGCGATGCGGGGCAGATAGAAATTCTGGGCGGCTATCTCGTGAGGTCCCGGCTGGTAGGTGATTCGGGCGACTGGCTGGCCCCGATAGTCCTTGACGTGGGGGTCGAGATCCACGGTGTTGGTGCGGTAGGGCAGGTCCTCGCCCATCATGGACACGCCGACCAAACGGTTCCGCAGGATGCTCGACCGCATGAGTTCCTTGAACGCCACCCCGAACGGCTTTTCGGGTGCGGTCACTTGCAGGATGGTGCGGTAGGTGTTGGCTTCGTCGATCACAATTCCTTGTTGCGACCCGCCCAACTCCATCGCGCCGCCGCGGACGTAGGGCAGCTTGGCGGCCTGCGCTGCGGCGCGGGCTCCCGGATAGTCAGGGTCGGCGAAGTCGTCGCAGTGGTGGGTGATCGATCGGCCGACCTCAGCGCCGGGCACGTGATCGAGGAAGGTTCCGCTGCCATCGGAGAACCAGTGGAACATCAACCAGCGTCCGGCTGTCGAGTGCGGATCGGGGAGCCCGGACAGCTGGACCAGCCGGGACGACTCGATCGCGTTACCGGCCAGCACGACGAGATCGGCAGACTCCGTGCGGGTCGCTCCGGCCCTTTCCCACTGAACCGCGGTGGCCTTGGTTCCGCTGGTGCGGATGGCGGTGGCGCAGCTGAGGGGGCGAACTTCAGCCCCGGCTAGAACGGCGCGCCGGAGCGGAGCGAGCGCCCCTATCCGGGCGTTGATCGGGCATCCGTAGTCGTTGCAGAATCCGCAGTTGTTGCACGCCGGCCTCCCTGCGTACGCGACGCTGTTGATGGCCATCGGCACCGGGAAGGGGTGGAGTCCGAAGTGGCTGCAGCCGCGGGCAGCAAGCAGGGACGCGTACTGAGGCGGCCCCGCAGGCATCGGGAGCGGGCTTGTGCGGGGAGCGTGCTTGAGCACGATGTCGGGAAGCGCGCTCGCATCGCCGGCGACGCCGATCAGTTCCTCGATCTCGCTGTAGAACGGCGCAATCTCCGCGTAGTCAAACGCCCAGTCGCTGACGTCTGCTCCGGCGACGGGTCCGAGCAGGCTCAGTTTGGAGAAGTCGATGTTCCAGAAGCGTGGCGTGTCTGCGCCCCAATGGACCGCGCCGCCGCCGACCGTCTGCGCGAGCGCCTGGACCAGCCCGACGAAGCGCGGTTTCGTTTCCGTCGCTGACCACCGGTAGGTGCGAGGTTCGGTCAGCGGGTCGGGCTTGCAGTAGAAGCGGCTGCGTTTGAGGTCGTCGTTGGACCACGACGTTGACGGGTTCTCGGCGCGTAAATCCCCATAGCTGTTGGGCCCTTTCTCGAGGACCACGACATCGAGGCCGGCCTCGGCCAAGGTCATCGCCGCGACGGCGCCACCGGGACCGCTGCCGATGACTATCGCCTTCACGGGGCCCGCACCGGGGCCGGAGAGACGGCGGACACCAGGTTGAGCACCTTGACCACCGAGGCGGACGGATTCAAAGCCTCCCGGGACAGCGGCGACGATACGGTCGCTGCAGGGAAGCCGCGGGGCTGTACATCCCCGGAGAAGCCGATGTCGTGCCAGCCGACAAGACCGGCGTTGCCTCCATACTCCGGCGCGGAGTACATCCCCTCGATGGCATGAGCGAACAGCAAGTCGGTGAACCCGGTGTAGCCGTCCGGTAGGGCGGGCACTTTGGCATTGGTGGCCAATACCCGGTCACGTCCGGAGGCGTCCAACCCGAGAAAGCCCGGGGCGCCTGCTGCCAGGTCCATCGCCGAGAGGCCCTGGTCGTACGCCAGCTTCAAGCCGGCCAGCCGAGTCCTCCAAGTGGCCGACCGGTCCGGGTCGAGATCGAGGAAGTCGGCCATGTCATCCCGGCCGCCGGCCCGGCCGGAGAACGGGCCTCCCGCAAAAACCTTCGGCGGAGACACGATAAGTGCGCCCATCAATGTGGTGATGTAACGGGTGACGTTCGCCTCTCGGGCCCCGGGATGGCCGGTCTCGGCCGGGTCATCGTCGGGGCCGGGAATCAGGCGCGCGGTGGCCTCAGTTATGAGCTCGGTCTGGTGCTGATCGAATACGCCGCGACGGCTCCCCAACGAATGACCTGCCGACGGACGGCCTTCAGGAGGACGGCCTTCCGAGGAGCAGGCTTCCAGTACCGCGGCCGGCACCAACCCGGCCAGCACCAGACCGGTGCCCTGCAGTACTTGACGCCGAGATATTTCCCTCGTCAATGGCTCACCCACCCCACAACTAACGGTATACACCGCGATAGGCCTCGGGCCATGACTCGACGGAGGTCGTGCGTCTTGAGCGAGGCGTCTGTTGAGGGTGTGGTTGAGCGATCGCTCAAGGGAGTCCTCTTAGCCCGAAAGCCTTGCCGCGGAAGGAGTTTCGGCAACAGCGCGCGATCGTGGACGGATGATTGATACCCGCCTGCCTCGGCGGGATTCTCCCTGCGGACCGGCTTCCAGTGTGCGCCTCGGTCGGGTGCGCCGTGTGGACTTCGCATGGACTGAGCGGCGGACAATCGCAGTCAACCAGGGATCGTGGGGACAAGCCGTAACGGTTCTTCGTCCGGGAAGCTCGCAGGTCAGCGCCTATTTGTGCAGGTCAGCGTGGTGCGGCGAAGTGTGGAGTCGCTAAG